>NZ_CP063199.1:0-3996947 GCF_019904195.1 Vibrio sp. SCSIO 43132 | reverse complement strand
TGATCAGATCGCTAGTAAATCATCGCAGATCCAGTGAATAAGATCTAAGTTATTCACAATTTTTTGTCCCTAATTCGAGTGATCCGCACACTTTTCCCCAATATTACCCACATGATCACCCACAAAATGGCGATCAATAGCGGTTTATCCCCAAGATCAAATGTTAACAGGTCGTTTATTTTAAGAAACTTGGTTATGTGTAATAACAACTTGTTATTTTCACTAGTAACAGAACTAACAGTAATATTCCCCTCCATAATAATGAGGAGAAATCGAATGAAATACTGGATTAAGTCCACACTTGCTGCATTAGCCCTAACCGCCTCTTTCGCACAGACCGTTCAAGCCGCGACTGAAGTTAAAGTCGGAATGTCTGGACGTTACTTCCCATTCACGTTTGTTGAAAAAGACGTACTTCAGGGTTTTGAAGTGGATCTATGGGATGAAATCGGCAAGCGTAACGACTACAAAGTAGAATACGTAACTGCTAACTTTTCTGGTTTGTTTGGTTTGCTTGAGACTGGTCGCATCGACACCATCTCTAACCAAATCACCATGACAGACGCACGTAAAGCAAAATACCTGTTTGCAGACCCATATGTAGTAGACGGCGCGCAAATCACTGTTCGTAAAGGCAACAAAGACATCAAAGGTGTTGCAGACCTGGCAGGCAAAACAGTTGCCGTGAACCTGGGTTCGAACTTTGAGCAATTGCTGCGCGACTACGACAAAGACAACAAAATCAACATCAAGACTTACGACACTGGCATCGAGCACGATGTGGCACTGGGTCGTGCGGACGCCTTCATCATGGACCGTCTTTCTGCACTTGAGTTGATCAAGAAAACGGGTCTTCCGCTAGAGCTGGCAGGTCAGCCATTTGAAACCATTCAAAACGCATGGCCGTTCGTTGATAACGAAGCTGGTCGTAAGCTTCAGGCAGAAGTGAATGCTGCACTGAAATCCATGCGTGAAGATGGCACACTAAAAGAAATCTCTGTGAAGTGGTTCGGCGACGACATCACTAAATAATCAGGATTTTCAAACCAAGGATAAAGGTGGACATCGATTCCACCTTTTCTCGTCTCTGCAATACCCGAATTTTTGAAGTACAGGTAATCGTATGGGTTTTGACTTTAATTACATGATGGAACTGATGCCGATACTGTTGAAGTATCTCGGTACCACCATGTCTATGGCCACTTGGGGGCTGCTATTCTCCCTGATTCTGGCAGTAATTCTGGCCAATATTCGCGTATTTCGCGTGCCTGTGCTGGATCAGCTTAGCCAGCTTTACATCAGCTTTTTCCGTGGCACGCCGCTACTGGTGCAACTGTTCCTGCTTTATTACGGTTTACCTCAGGTATTCCCGTTTTTGGTGGGCATCGACGCCTTCAGTGCCGCTGTTATCGGTTTAACTTTACACTTTGCTGCTTACATGGCAGAGAGTATCCGTGCCGCCATTATTGGTATTGATCGCAGCCAGATGGAAGCCAGCCTGTCTGTGGGTATGACGACCACTCAGGCGATGCGCCGTATTATTCTGCCGCAGGCAACCCGTGTGGCACTGCCTTCATTGATGAACTATTTCATCGACATGATTAAGTCGACGTCCCTGGCATTTACTCTGGGCGTGGCAGAAATCATGGCGAAAGCGCAAATGGAAGCGTCATCCAGCTTCCGTTTCTTCGAAGCATTCTTAGCCGTTGCTCTGATTTACTGGGGTGTGGTGGTGATTCTTACCCGAGTTCAGATTTGGGCGGAGTTCAAGCTCAATAAGGCGTACGCACGATGATCAAACTGAATAACATTCATAAGTACTTTGGTGATACTGAGGTTCTGAAAGGCATCGATATCGACATCCAGCAAGGTGAGATTATCGTTATCATTGGATCGAGCGGTACGGGTAAATCCACACTATTGCGCTGTGTGAACTTCCTGGAAGAAGCCAACAAAGGCACCATCAGCATTGACGACATCACCGTCGATAGCGAGAAGCACACCAAAGCGGAAGTATTGGCGCTGCGGCGCAAAACAGGGTTTGTATTCCAGAACTACGCTCTATTTGCACACATGACCGCACGCCAGAACATTGCAGAAGGTTTGATTACCGTTCGCGGCTGGAAGAAAGAACAGGCGCTGGAACGCGCTCAGTCGATTCTGGATGACATAGGGCTGGGTGACAAAGGGGACAGCTACCCTGCCGCGCTTTCTGGTGGACAACAACAGCGTGTGGGCATTGGACGTGCGATGGCACTTCAGCCTGAACTTCTATTGTTCGATGAGCCAACGTCTGCACTGGATCCTGAATGGGTGGGCGAAGTACTGAACTTAATGAAGTCGCTGGCAGCGCAAAAACAGACGATGCTGGTGGTGACACATGAAATGCAATTTGCCAAAGAAGTCGCGGACCGCGTGATCTTCATGGCAGACGGCAATATTGTAGAACAAGGTTCTCCACAGGATATCTTTGGTAATCCACAGGATCCAAGACTACAAAAGTTTCTCAGCCAGGTAGGGATCGATTAAGGATCCTTGAGATTTAACTGACAATCCGTATAATTCGTCGACCGGAATTTTCGTTAGACCAATCATTGACTCTTATAGAGCCAGTGATTACAATTCCGCCTCTTTGTTGAGAGGCGTCGGATTTTGCTCAGGTCACTTAATTAAGAAACTTGAGGAAAGTTAAGTCCCACGCCGGGTTTAACATAAACCTAAAAACTACTGATCAGTAAAGGTAATACAAATGTCTAAACGCACTTTTCAACCTTCAGTTCTGAAGCGTAAGCGTACTCACGGTTTCCGTGCTCGCATGGCGACTAAGAACGGTCGTAAAGTAATTAATGCACGTCGTGCTAAAGGCCGTGCGCGCCTTTCAAAATAATACTCGGTTATTTTGAGCAAGTACGCGTTTCATCGGGAGTTACGCTTGTTAACTCCCGAGCATTATCAACATGTCTTCCAGCAAGCTCACCGAGCTGGCTCACCACATTTCACCATCATTGCCCGAAAGAACTCTCTTTCACATCCTCGCTTAGGCTTAGCTGTCCCTAAAAAGCAGATTAAAACTGCCGTCGGTCGTAACCGTTTCAAACGTCTGGCTAGAGAAAGTTTCCGCCTGTCACAGCATCAGCTTCCCAACAAAGATTTTGTCGTGATTGCGAAGAAAAGCGCCCAAGATTTAAGCAATGAAGAAATGTTTAAACTACTCGACAAGTTATGGCATCGCCTTTCTCGCCCCTCTCGTGGTTAGCCATTGGTCTGATAAAAATCTACCAATGGGTAATTAGTCCGTTAATCGGACCACGGTGTCGTTTTACGCCAACCTGCTCTCAATACGCGATTGAAGCGTTGAAAGCTCACGGTTTTGTAAAAGGGTGTTGGTTATCAGGCAAACGTCTATTAAAATGCCATCCTTTGAGCGATGGGGGATATGACCCCGTTCCACCACACCAAAAACAAGACAGAGATAAATAACGATGGATTCTCAACGTAATATCCTTCTGCTCGCTTTGGCACTGGTTTCTTTCCTGCTGTACCAACAGTGGCAAGTTGAAAAGAATCCAGCGCCTCAACAAAGTGCTGAGCAGGTACAAACTAACGGTACGCTTCCTGCCCCTGACTTTGCAGACCCACTAGCAGATCCGGTTCCTCAATCTGCTACGCCTTCAGCGCAAATCGTGACAGTTAAAACAGACGTTCTGACTCTGTCTATCGACACGTTCGGTGGTGACGTGATTGAAGCTGATCTCAATCAGTACGCGAAAGAATTTGATTCAGCAGACCCATTTGAGCTGTTGAAAAACTCTCAGGGACACACTTTCATCGCGCAAAGTGGTCTTGTTGGTCCTCAGGGTGTCGACCTAAGCAGTTCCAGCCGCCCTGTTTACCAAGTGGCATCAGACAGCTTTGAGCTGGCCGATGGTGAAGATGAATTAAGCATTCCAATGACGTTTGAAGCAAACGGCTTGCAGTACGTGAAAACATTTGTGCTTAAGCGCGGTCATTACGACGTTAAAGTGAAATACGACGTCGTGAACAACTCGGGTACCAACGCGACATTCGCGATGTATGCGCATCTTCGTCAAGACCTAATGGACGATGGTGGCAGCATTACCATGCCGACTTACCGTGGTGGTGCTTACTCAACGCAAGACGTGAACTACAAGAAATACAGCTTCGAAGACATGCAAGACCGCAGCCTAGCCATTGAGCTGACAACAGGTCAAGGTTGGGCAGCGATGATCCAGCACTACTTCGCAGCGGCTTGGATCCCAGAGCAACAGCCTGGTACTCGCCTGTATACTCGCGTGATCGGCAACAAAGGCGATATCGGTGTTCGTATTCCTGACATCACGATTGCAAACGGCGCGACAGGCTCAGTTGAATCAACACTTTGGGTTGGTCCTAAGCTGCAAGACGACATGGCAGCAGTTGCACCACACCTAGATTTGGTAGTGGACTACGGCTGGCTATGGTTTATCGCGAAGCCACTTCACTGGCTGCTGTCTGCTATTCAGGGCGTGGTTGTGAACTGGGGTCTGGCGATCATGGTTCTGACGTTCATAGTTCGTGGTGCGATGTACCCACTGACGAAAGCACAGTACACCTCAATGGCTAAAATGCGTATGTTGCAGCCAAAACTGCAAGCAATGCGTGAGCGTATTGGCGACGACCGCCAGCGCATGAGCCAGGAGATGATGGAACTGTACAAGAAAGAGAAAGTAAACCCGCTGGGCGGCTGTCTACCTATCCTTCTTCAGATGCCTATCTTCATCGCACTTTACTGGGCGCTAATGGAATCGGTTGAGCTTCGTCACTCTCCATTCTTTGGTTGGATCACTGACCTGTCAGCACAGGACCCATACTACATCCTGCCAGTACTGATGGGTGCAAGTATGTTCATGATCCAGAAGATGAGCCCATCTACCATCACGGACCCAATGCAGCAGAAAATCATGAACCTGATGCCTATCATGTTCACTTTCTTCTTCCTGTGGTTCCCATCTGGTCTGGTTCTGTACTGGCTAGTTTCCAACGTAGTGACTGTGATTCAACAATCTCTGATTTACCGCGCTTTGGAAAAGAAAGGCTTACACTCTAAGTAAGCAATCGAAATGAAAGAAAGGCGACCTTTTGGTCGCCTTTTTTAATTTCTGTTATTACAATTGCGCACAAAGTTTTCACTCAGTAAATGGGGCTTAGCCCTTTTCAGGATTCGTCATGACAACCGATACCATCGTCGCTCAAGCTACCGCCCCCGGACGAGGCGGAGTAGGTATTATTCGAGTTTCCGGTCCTCTGGCTTCGAAAGTCGCAGAAGAGGTGACGGGTAAGTCGCTAAAACCGCGCTACGCTGAGTACCTGCCATTTACGGACCAAAATGGTCTGGAGCTGGATCAGGGAATCGCACTCTACTTCCCTAACCCACATTCATTTACGGGTGAAGACGTACTGGAGCTGCAAGGGCATGGTGGCCCGGTGGTGATGGACATGCTGATTAAGCGAATCCTTACCATTTCAGGTGTACGCCCTGCTCGCCCAGGTGAATTCTCTGAGCGCGCGTTTTTGAACGACAAAATGGACTTAACGCAGGCCGAAGCCATTGCCGACTTAATTGATGCCAGCTCCGAAGAAGCGGCGAAGTCTGCCCTTCAGTCTCTCCAAGGTCAGTTCTCTAAGCGTATCAACACGCTGGTGGAATCATTGATTCACCTAAGAATCTATGTCGAAGCCGCGATCGATTTTCCCGAAGAAGAAATCGACTTTCTGGCAGACGGCAAAGTCGCTGCCGATTTGCAAACCATCATTGATAACCTGGCTGCAGTGCGTCAGGAAGCCAACCAGGGTGCGATCATGCGCGAAGGCATGAAAGTAGTGATTGCCGGTCGCCCTAATGCGGGGAAATCCAGCCTGCTGAATGCCCTGTCAGGCAAAGAAAGCGCCATTGTGACAGACATTGCGGGCACCACCCGTGATGTACTTCGTGAACACATTCATATCGATGGCATGCCTCTGCACATCATAGATACAGCTGGTTTGCGTGATGCTTCAGATGAAGTAGAAAAAATTGGTATTGAACGTGCGTGGGAAGAGATTGAGCAAGCCGACCGCGTCTTGTTTATGGTGGATGGCACAACAACCGAAGCAACGGATCCTCGTGATATCTGGCCAGACTTTGTTGATCGCTTACCAAGTAACATCGGTATGACGGTGATCCGCAACAAAGCGGATCAAACAGGAGAAGATCTGGGTATCTGTCATGTGAACACGCCAACACTGATCCGCCTTTCAGCGAAAACCGGTGAAGGTATTGATGCCCTGCGTAATCACTTAAAAGAGATCATGGGTTTCTCGGGGAATCAGGAAGGCGGCTTTATGGCACGCCGCCGTCACCTGGATGCACTGGAACGCGCAGCCGAACACCTCAATATTGGTCAACAACAGTTGGAAGGTTACATGGCTGGCGAAATCCTTGCTGAAGAGCTGCGTATTACCCAACAGCATCTCAATGAAATTACTGGTGAGTTCAGCTCAGATGACTTACTGGGGCGCATTTTCTCCTCTTTCTGCATCGGAAAATAGCCTTTTTATATTCAACTACCCTCATTTCAATCAATCTGAAATGAGGGTAAATACCTGCCAAAATACCGTATAATGAAGCGATATGTTGCTAAAAGTCCTTAAGTCTGATTTTCAACAGATTATGGAATCAATTACACTGCCGCATCTCTCATTTACATCAATTAATCCTTTTTCCATTACGATTAGCTATAGATCTACAGCCAGATTCTGATATATTTCGTTGCCTACTATTAATATAAATGATAACCATTATCATTTATATTAAGCGCAAATCTAGGCGAAAGGAGTAACAGGCGATGGTGGCATTAGACCCAGCTAACATGCAACGCATTGATAATATGTATCAAGAGCACCGCAGCTGGCTCTCGGTATATGTGCAGCGTCGTCTGGGCTGCCCGGAAGTCACTGCCGATTTAGTTCAGGATACCTATCTACGCCTCCTTACCAAAGGCACACTTCCCGAGCAAAAGGACTCTCGTCGCTACCTGACCACCATTGCCAAAGGGCTGGTGATCGACCTCTATCGTCGTCGACGCATCGAAACTGCCTACCTGGAATTACTGGAAAATGAACCAGAAGAAGTGACGGCTTCTCCGGAATCTCATGCCTTAGTAGTAGAAGCATTAGTTGAAATAGACACCCTACTGCACAAACTTCCTCACAAAGCGCGTCAGGCGTTGTTAATGAGACAGCTGGAAGGAAAGAGCTACAAGCAGATTGCCGAGGAACTGGGAGTGTCTGTTTCCTCTGTTGAAAAATACGTAGCAAAGGCGCTTCAGGGCTGTATGTTAGCCATGCTTGAGGCGTAACATGAGTATCGAACGTATTTCTCGAGAATCCATAGAACAGGCATCATTATGGATGGCAAGGCTATGGGCGGACGACGTCACTGAGCAGGATAAAAAAGCATTCAACACCTGGCGCAGTGCCCATCCTGACAACGAATTTGCCTGGCAACAACTCGAAACTCTGCAAAAGAAATTCGCCGCAGTCCCTAATCCAGGGTTATCAGGTAAAGTCCTCAACCGAGATCGTCGCGGCATCACACGTCGTCAGGCACTGATCTGGGCAGGCATCTCATTTGGTACTTTGGGCCTGATGATGGCTGGTCGCTCAGACACTCCTTCAGGAGCTGAATACGCAACAGCAACCGGTGAAATCCGCTCTCTCACCTTGTCTGATGGCACAGAAATGATCATGAACACGGCGACGCGTGTTTATGTGGATTTCAACCAGTCAGAACGTATGCTACATCTGGTTCAGGGTGAAATAATGATCACCAGCGCTCATCACCTAACCCCATTTATGGTCACAACAGGTCAGGGTAATGTAGTACCAATCGGGACACGCTTTACTGTCCAGCAGCAAGACAACAAAACCAAAGTCAGTGTATACGAGGGTGAAGTGGCGGTGTATCCAAAGCAGAGCTTTGAATCAACGCACCTTCTGGCAGGTGAAAACGTAGCGTTCAGTGCAGAATACACTGAAAGCAAACACGCCAATGCCACCAGCAATGCCCTGTGGCTAAATCAGAAAATCCTCGCTCAGGCGACTCCGCTGCCAGAATTTATCAACGATCTTGCCCGCTATCGCCGTGGTGTTGTCAACGTTGATCCGTCCCTCAGCCATTTAAAATTGACGGGGGTTTTCTCCACCAAAGACACAGATAAAACTCTGCACAATATCAGCCAGGTTCTTCCTATCGAAGTTCATTACCGAACCCCTCTTTGGGTCAGCATTAAAGCCAAAGACGATAACTGAGATCCAGTTCGGTCATTTAGAGCCAATAACCATTACGGATTTTGAATTCTCACTCGGTGTAGAGGTTAGTGAGCAATTCAAAGAAAAGGATAGCAAGGTGTTACTCCTGCCCAGGCTTTCACGTCAAGCCTTATCAATTAGAATAAAACTCGGGCTTTCAGCCCTGCTATTTCCAGCATTAGCCTGGCCTTCGACCCAGAATTTTGACATTCCAGCGGGGCGATTGGATCAAGTTCTCAGCCAACTTGCCATCGAAGCAGACATTGAGTTCACACTGAATGCCTCGCTGTCTCAAGATATCTACAGCCCCGGAATTGAAGGACAGTTTGATGCAGCAGAAGCTTTGATGCTTATACTGGAGAATACAGGATTGATTGCTGAGCCGCAGGAAGACGGCAGCTATATTCTGACTCCCCTCAACAGTGCTATGACGCTGGACGCCATTCAGGTACGTACTCATTTCGATGATGAGATCGCCCGAGATGAAACAGGCGAATTAGATATTTATGACGCTGACACATCCACCGCCTACATCAGCAAAGAAGAAATTGAACGCTTCAAAGGCGCCAGCGGTGCAGATTTATTCACCGGAATGGCAAATACCTTCAGCGGTGAAGCTCGTAATGGCGGCAGCAGTATCGACGCCAACATTCGGGGTGTTCAGGGACCAGGACGAGTTCCGGTTGTGATTGACGGCACAGAGCAGGGCATATCGGCTTACAGCGGTTACCGCGGTGCGTCAAACCGTAATTATATTGACCCAAACTTAATTGGAGGCATGAAGGTACACAAAGGTGCTCAAATTAACTCTGACGTAAATACATCTGTAGGCGGCGCTGTGGAAGTGACCACGCTTTCACCGCAAGACATCATAGAGGAAGGTGAAACGTTCGGCATGGAGTTTGTGGTGGAAAGTAGCAGTAACTCTGTAGCACCTAACAAAGCTCGATTACATACAGGAAAACATTGGCAAGATGTTCCTATCTACAATGAGCTGGGTGGCGTACCGTTATACCAAGATCCAGAAGTCCGCTTTCAAACCCGCGACAACAAGAACGACAATCCACTCACAGGGGAAGACATCGCATTTCGATTAGCCATGTCAGGCATTTCAGATAACTTTGAATGGCTTGGAGCATACGCTTACCGAAAGCGAGGTAACTATTACTCTGGCACTCAAAAAGCTGACTTCTATCAACAACCATACAATGGGGATGAACCCGGAACCAATTTAGGACGTGTCCCATTTCTTCAGCCTGAACACGTCGCACTTAACCATCTTCCCGGACACGAAGTCTCGAATACTTCATCAGAAATGCAGTCTTACCTCATCAAGACAACCTATAAATTTTCTGATTTTCAGAAGATTCAATTCAATGCTCGCTACACAGAGAGCATTCACGGTGAGATTCTGGCCAGCCGATCTGACTTTAGAACAAAAGACGGAATGCCACAGTGGCCTCTGGCGAAAGTCAAAATTCAAGCGTACAGCCTGAAATACAGAACCAATCCTGAAAACCCGTATATAGACCTGAGCACCAACTTGTGGACAACGATGTCAGATTCACAAACCAATACAGGTTACGGCTTCCCCAACTTCGCTCACTTTCAGCCCAATAACCCCGACATCATCATCAATACTGCCACAGTGTTCAATAAAGAACGTCGTATTGGATTTAATTTCAAGAACAAAATGTTATTGGCCGACAACTGGGATTTGACTCTTTCGGGAAACTACCAAGATCACAAACTGGTTCCCAAGGAAGATCTGCAGTATCTAATTGATTTCTACGGTGGCGCGGTTCGTTCTGGTGAGCGAGAAGAATACACAGGAGCCGCTAAGTTGGAATGGAGAGCCTCTGATTCTTGGATATTTAATGCGGGGTTACGATATGGGAAATACAAAGCGGAAGATCATTACATCAAAAACAGAGTTAACGCGGGAGACAAAGAATCACTAAGAGAATACAAAACGCAAGGCTACCGCCTGACCTATCAAACCAAAGAACTCTATGAACCTGAAGAAATAGCTCAGAGAGTAGCAAATGCAGAGCATGAAGTTCGTACGAGCTTTACTCGTGAAGGGATAAATCGTGAAATTATTCGATTACAGAACCTAATTAATTTGTTTCCAAATAAAGCTTCAGAGTATCAAGCACGCCTCAATGAGGCGCAGCAGCAACTTGCACAGTTTGATGCCATTCTCACTCAAAAAATCAATGAAGCCGTCTCGGCGGCACGAAGTGATACCTCTTACATAGTTGAGCATTCGCAAAACTGGGCAATAGACGATAATAATAAGCTGAATCTGTCTGACAACATTTGCGCACAAGCAATGAATAAGCCTAATTATGTTCACGGCAGTTGCAAACTCTCTCGCTTAGCAGATGTGCCAGCCTACAATGAGAACTATAAAAACAGTGGCAGTGGGTGGATGCCTTCACTTACTGCGACCTGGCTTATCAGCGATGACAAACGAGCTTATGCTCGATATGCAGAAACACTTCGCTTTCCCAGTCTGTTTGAAAGCACCAGTGGCTTCTCAGCAACTCCGACAGCTTCGGCGCCACTCAAGCCAGAACAAGCTCGTCTGTTCGAGATCGGTTATATCCAGTACTTTGATAACGCCAATACTAAGATCGCGTACTTTGATCAGCAGATAAATGATGTCATGGACAGAGATCGTCGAGATATGGCGTTTTCAAATCTTGAATATCAGCGCACCAGCGGTATTGAACTACAAGCCGCGTATGACAATGAATTCTACTTTGGAGAATTGTCTGCTGCTTACAATTTTCGAAATGAGGTATGTGACAATAACTCCGCCGCTCAGGAATTTGTGGTTGCAATTACAGAAAAACAAACACCCAAAACCAATTCTTGTGCAAGGGGGGGATTCTCGCAGGTCAGCTATCTGTCTGCTCATGCCGCACCAGAATACTCTGCCAGTCTCTTATTGGGTTCCAGGTTCCTCAACCAGACGCTTGAGGCGGGAGTGCGTAGCAACTACCAATCTGGTAGCCATGAAAATGAAGTCATCAACCGCAACAAGACCCTCACTTTTGATGCATACATGAAGTATGAAATATCGAAAGGGCTGGATGCAGAGCTCGTCGGAACTAACCTGCTCGATCTGTATTATCTGGAACCGGGCTCGGTCTCGGGGATGCCAGCACCGGGCCGTACGATCAGTCTCAAACTAAGAGGCAAATTCTGATCAACGTCGTATTGATTCACTTTTCTCTATTTTCGAAAGAAAAAAATTACGGTTTTCGCCAAGTGGCTCGGTGTAAGGGTTGAAACCTTTATTTCAACTTGTCAGTAAGTACCTATATAACGCTTACGCCAAGATTTACTCAGGACGATAAAATGAATTCCACAATAAAATGGACACTACTGTCACTCTCTATTCCCGCTTTGATTGCTTGTGGTGGAGGATCAAGTTCATCAGACGACGTGACAACACCAACTATTGAGCCTAAGCCAACATTGTTTGCAGCCACTAATCAAGGTGAAAATGCGAAAGTAAACTCCAGAATTCGCCTTGATGGTTCAAGCAGTTATGATTTGGAAGGCAGCGCTCTGACCTACAACTGGGTTATCACATCCAAGCCTACTGGCAGCAGCGCAACACTCAGCAAATCCGATTCTATCTCTCCAACTTTTGACCCTGACGTTGCAGGCACCTATGTTGTCGAACTCACTGTCAGCAATGGTTCAAAAACCAGTAAAGCTTCATCAGTTACATTTGAAGTATCTGCAGACGCAGACAATGCCGCACCTAACGTACACCCAGTACCAAGTATTAATGCTGTCGCAGATTCCGCAATTGAGCTGAGTGCAAATGCTAAAGACGCCGACGCTAAAGACCAGCTAACCTACGCCTGGACAGTCACAAAACAGCCGACCGATGCTACCCCTGTCCTCACAAATGAAACAACAGAAAAAGCGTCATTTACAGGTAATATCAACGGTGATTATCAGGTTCAGGTGGAAGTATCTGACGGTACTGAGACTGTCACTAAAACCATCGACGTGAAAGTCGTAAATGGAAATGTTGCACCAGTTGCCAATGCGTTTGCTTTTACTACGCCAGCAGAAAACACCTCGGCGCCAGTTAACCTTTCCAACTCCGCAACCTTTGAAATAGGTGGCGAAGCGATACTGGATGCCTCACAAAGTTTTGACGCTAATGCGTCGGACACGCTGGAATATCAGTGGGCAGTAGTATCTAAACCGAGCGGCAGTAGTGCAGGTTTAAGTGAAAACACAGCTGCAAAGCCAACGTTTATCCCCGATGTCGTCGGTGAGTATACATTCTCGCTGACAGTTAACGATGGTCAGGAAAGCAGTTCAAAAGACTTTGTGCGAGTGTCTGCTACAGAGTCTGGTACCAGCCAGATCAAGCTATTCGATAAAGATGGAAATGAGCTAAATATGCCATTCAAACTAGAAGAGCTGAAAAACATCGATTTGAATGGAGCAACTCCAGAATACGTTGATATCGCTTCATATCGATTTGAAGCCACTGGTGCCGACTTTAAACTCATTGATGTTAATGCGTTTAATGTTTTGTCTCCATCATCAACCCCGTTAATTGAAGGAGTTAAAAAATTCCAAACTATTCACGCGGGCGATTACATTGACGTACATTTCAAAGCTAAACCGACCAATGGTGTAATGCACATGGTTTCATTTAACGTAACATTCAGTCTGGACCCGGAAGTTCTGGTATCGACTGGATACATGTTAACCACAAATTGATAACCAGAAGGTGCGGAATCCGCACCTTTCTTTCTCGTTCAATGATGGAATAAAAAGAATGAAAAACATCTACCTGAGCTTTGTCTCTACTTTGGCTATTTTGGTGACTGGCTGCAACGGTGGAGAGACAAAATCTGTTGACAGCACGAATACCAATCGTACACCAGTAGCCATTGCAGGAATTAACCAACAAGTAAAGGTAGGTGATTTAGTCACATTGGATGGAACAAAAAGCGTCGACAGAGACAACGACGCACTTTCTTTTCAATGGTCACTGGTAGAGAAACCTGAAAACAGCACTGCTCTTTTAAATACACCTAACTCAACCAGACCCGCTTTCACTGCCGATCAAGCTGGCAATTACTTGATCGATCTTGTGGTCAACGATGGACAGATTGATAGCCGTAAAAACCAAGTTAAGGTTGTGGCGGTTTCTCAAAATGAAAATTCAGCCCCAACACTAAGCCTCACCCCGGGACAGCGTACAAATTTAAGATTCCCCGCTCACATCGATAGTGGTGCCAATGATATCGATAACGATGAGTTATTTTTTTCATGGGAAGTCACAGAAAAACCTGAAGATAGCAATCCAACATTGATCGACTACGGTAGTCGTTCTCAGTTAAATGCGGACATAGAAGGTAATTACACAGTAAAAGTCACCGTCTCCGATGGGTTGGAAGTAATTTCTTCTACATCAACTTTCTATTTTTTCTATGAGAACGTTGCTCCATTGGCTTACTTTGAGCGCCCCTACTACACCTTCGTAGGACATCAGGTCCAAATAGACGGTTCAGTCAGTAGCGACGGAAATGGTGAGCCTTTATCGTATCAATGGACGCTATTGTCTAAACCAGATAGCAGTCAGGCTGTTTTTAATGATCCTAACGCATCTAAACCCCATTTTGTCGCCGACGTGGCTGGCACCTACCAATATTCATTAATGGTCAACGATGGGCAATTAAACAGCGATCCTCCGTATACCGGAACAACGATTGCGCTCACTCCTTCAGATCCACAACTTCGTATCTATGAGCACCCGAACTCACAACCAGAAAACATGCCATACAAAAAAGCCTTTACTGTGGATAAGCGTGGTAGCCAAGACGCACTTCATGTATTAGGTCGCTATACTCTGACTGCCGTTGGAGCCGATGTCAGTATTCAAGATATCTATGCCAAAGACGCCAATGAGATCATCAAGCCGTATTTTGTAGGACTGGAAGAGACTAAACTGGTTACCCTGACTAGAGGACAGAGCCTATCCTTTGATCTGGTAGCCCCTTCAACCAATGGTCAACAGACAAATCTTGAGTTTCAATTTCACTGGGGTATCAATGGACCCGGAAAGTTTACTACTGTTGAACTTTTTAGAAGCGAATATGATTTCATCAGTAATTAGTAACTGACCATGTTTTCTCAAGCCAGCCCTATAAGAGGCTGGCTTTTTTGTTTTTTTTTAATCAATTCAGTTACGGGTTTCGATTTTTCATCCGGTAAGGATAGTAAGACAACACAGAAGCTCTGTCGTGCGCACCAGAAGCTTCTTGGTTGTTTAATTAAGCAATATTTCATCCCCATTTAAAGGAAGATAAAATGAAACCAGTTCAACTTTCATGGATCGCAGCGGCAATGCTTGGTCTTAGCACAATGGCAAATGCAGGCTTTGATGGCGCAAGCAGCGATGATACCGTTCGTCAGGTTGGTGTATCTGAAGTTTATGTGCCATTTTTCCACCAAAAAGGCAAAGCGGGTATTGGTAAAGCTGGCGGGAAACGCGTAGATTTCGAAAGCCTAGCAAATCGTGCGTCAGGAATTTTCGGTACTACTCGTGATGGCATTCATACATCTGGTAACTACCACTTCAGCAATACGCATTACAACTTTGCTCAAGCTGCAAACCAAGACGTATGGTTCGGTGAGTGGTACGAAGGTTCTCAAGACTCAGGCTTTAACAATCGCGTCGTTTACTATGTTGGTGATAACACAGGTACAACTGTACCAACAACAGGTACAGCAACTTACAGTGTAGCTGGCGTAAACAAATTCAACGGTTCGAACAAACTTAGCGGTACTTTTACAGCTAACTTTGGCACTCAAAAACTAACTGGTTCTATTAACAACGCCTCTCTGACTGTTGGTGTAAACGCAAACATCAATGCTTCTACTGCTGCATTTAACGGTACAGCGACAGCAACAACTGGTGGTGCGTCTACTAACGGTACGTCTCAAGGTCATTTCTTTGGTGCGAACGCATCTGCTCTGGCAGGTATCGCGACCTTCACGAACAGTGATCTAGACACGGCATTTGGCGGCAGCAAAAACTAATTGCTGAGCCTCCCCTATACAGAAGCAGCCCACGCTGCTTCTGTTTTTCTTTCTTTACCATTTGGTTATTCCCTTGCTTAAATCCCTTTTAACTCTTTCACCTATAGCGCTTGCGTTTCTATTCAGTGCACATACATTAGCCGATCAAGACAAAAATCAGCGTCTGCAACAACGGGACGCCCTTTCTGCGCTGGAAAAAGAGCAGGAACTGTTGAAAGAAGAGCGGGAAAAAGAAGCTGCTTTAACTGTAGATGGTGTCACCTATGAAGTGAGCGACACATTAGATGAGCTCGGTCCTGCCCTGCATATCGCGGTAAAAACAAGGCAATGGGAACAAGCTCAGGGGTTTCTGACTCGCTATAAAGCGCTGGAAGGATACGATCCCTTGCTGGTGCGCTACGCTCAGGGTGCGCTTTTCAGAGTTGAGGGAAAATTCGCAGAATCGGAAGAAGAATATCAGTCTCTTCTTTCTCTTGCTCCGGAATTCCTGCCAGCCAAGCTAGAGCTGGCTAGGGTACAGTTTGAAAACCAAAAAAACCGAGATTCTCTGAATCTGTTCCGAGAGATCAAAAACAACATTCCACAGGATAACCCAAGAGCAGCAGGTGTTATCCGGACCATTGATACGTTCAGCGAAGCGCTCGAAGTCCGTGATAGCTGGCAAGGGGCTTTTAGTTTTGGCCCTTCTTACAGTGACAACCTGAATCGCACCTCGGAAAGCTCGGTATGCCTGGCAACGCTACCTAACGGGCAATGTTGGATAAGTCAGACGACACCCGACAAAGAATCCGGCTTTGGGATGGATTATGACGCCAGTTTAAACAAACGCTTCTCCCTGTCCGGGCACCACGGCGTCAAATTTAACGCATTGGCGTATGGATTGCTGAATGACGGCAAGAAAAAGTTCAACCAACACACCCTGATTACCGGGCTCAGTTACAGCTATCAAAGCGCCAAGTTTCAGTTTTCTATCGGTCCGCAAGCCGAATACAACAACTCTGGCGATCGCACGCTTTACGTCTCTCCCGGATTAAAACTGGATGGCTTTTACAGCATCAACAACAAAAGCGCCGCGAAAGTAGAACTGAAAGCCGAATATCAGGATTACAAAGATCCGGATCTAGACCACAACAGCGACTGGCTATGGACAGCTTCTGGCACTTACTGGTATCAGTTACCCGAAAGATGGCTGGTGTTTGGCGGCATCGACTGGAACAAAAAGCAAAGTGAAGTAGAACTCTTTGCTTATCAGTCCCTAGGAGGGCGGCTGGGTGTCAACCGCGCCTTCTTTGACGGATGGGACGTCAGCGTATTTTCGTCGGTTAAGAAGCGGAAACACGATGGGTTCAACAAAATTCTCGATGGAAAAAGAGAAGACAAAGAACAGAATCACACTCTGCTGATCAACGCGAAACCGCTGGAATTTTTGGGGCTAACCCCCACGTTTACCTGGCAATACCAAAAAGTCGACAGCACATTGGATGCGATATACAGCTACAGCCAAAATGAATACAGCGTTAAACTAGAGAAACGCTTTTAATACAATCTAATTAATTGAATTAATGGATAAAATTATTTTTATCCATTTTTTTGTCTTTTCTTTTACGGGTTTTAACCTCTCATTCGGTATCTCTAAGAGGACATAGATGACAAGCGCCTTTAGAGCGCCAAGACTAAGAGCATACCCGATGAGCAATAACTCGTACCTGACCCTGTTAATTCTATTACTGACACTGCTGTCGCCACTGTCTTTTGCCACAGAAGAAGCCCCGAGCAACACCAGTAATACTCTTCTCTCAGATACCCAACTGGTGCCTCCCACCAACCCTCTGAATGCGCATGATTTGTCTCCGATGGGGATGTATCACGCAGCAGACTGGGTGGTCAAAGCGGTCATGATCAGCCTGGTGATTGCCTCGGTGTTGACCTGGGCAGTGCTGATAACCAAACAAATTCAGCTCACGAGAGCGTCGCGAAAAGCCACAAAACAACTTAATGCACTTACCAAATCTGACAACCTGACAGAAGCAGAAACTCTGTGCTCCGATCTCGATGGTCCAGGTACCCTGCTATTGTCCGCTACACAATACGAGCTCACCTTATCCTCCCGCGGGAAAAGCAGTGAAGACGGAATCAAAGAACGGGTTCAGCTCAGGCTGGAGCGCGTTAATATCGGTCTTGGCAGCCAGATGACAGCGGGAACGGGGATCTTAGCAACTGTTGGTTCTGTTGGCCCTTTTGTTGGTCTGTTTGGCACCGTATGGGGCATCATGAACTCCTTCATTGGTATCGCTAAGTCCCAGAGTACCAGCCTGGCTGTGGTAGCCCCCGGTATTGCTGAAGCTCTGCTCGCTACCGCGATTGGCTTGATTGCCGCCATTCCAGCGGTGATGATTTACAACCATTTTACTCGTCAGATCGGTCGTTATAAAAACCAGCTGTCCGATTTGTCTGTGGCGATCATGGTACTGGTCAGCCGGGATCTGGATCGTAACCTTATTCAGACTGAGCCTTCCGATACTGGTACTCAGCTAAAAGAAGTGGGTTAAGTTATGGGGTTTAAAACTCAGCAAAACGGTGATGAAATGGTGGAAAACCATGACATCAACGTCACACCTTTTGTCGATGTTATGCTGGTGCTTCTGATCATCGTGATGGTGGCGGCGCCACTGGCAACAGTGAATGTCCCCGTTGATTTGCCATCGTCATCAGCCGAAGCAAGTCCCCTACCCGACAACCCACTCTATCTGACCATTCAGGAAGATCTGACCGTTACCATAGGAGAGGATATTGAGATTTCTGTTGAACGGCTCACCAGTGAGCTGGAAATGCGTTTTCCGGATAAAACTCAGCGTCTTTATCTAAGAGCAGACAAGAACCTGATATACCAGGATCTTCTGAACGTAATGAATCAACTGGTGGCGGGTGGATATAGCCAAATAGCGCTGGTGGGACTCGAACAACCAAGTCAGGATCCACAATGAGTGCACTGGCGGGATCTTCACACTCTGAACCACACACTACCCGATGGCTGATTGGCGGGGTTATCGCAAGCGTACTGCTGCATTTATCCGTTGCAGTCGCCTATTTATGGACGCCAAGTTTCGATTTTACGCCGGCACCGTCCGCATCACCCATTGCGGTTTCTCTTGTCGCCCCGCTTGCGGCGCCTTCTAAAATAACCTCTGATACACAAGAATCCGTGGCTGTCGAAGCCTCAAAGCCAGAAGCTACACCTCAGGTTGAACAGCAACAACCCGAAATCACTTCGCCAGTGACAGCACAAGAATCAGAGGAAAACCCTGAACTTCAAAAGCACCATCAGGTCCCCCAAAAGCCTAAACCAAAAATAAAGCCTGTTGAGACCAGGAAAAAGCCTGAGGAAAAACCAAAGCCAAAAGAGCAGAAACCTACACAGGAAGTGAAAACAGAAATAGAGAAGAAAGAAGAAGCCGTACAACCTCAAGAAGCTTCTGCGCCTCAGTCTGTCGCTGCAAAGAATCAATCCACAGCACCTTCGGCCCCAAGGCTGGGGAAAACCAGCGAACATGAAAGAGCGGCAAAACAACAATGGCAGCAGCTTCTTCACGCTCATCTGGAAAAAGAAAAGCGCTACCCAAGAAAAGCGAAAAGGCTACGCAAACAAGGGATGCCCGTAATTCGCTTCACCATGAACAGAGAAGGTCAGGTTCTGGACGTAGAGCTGGTCAGAAGTTCCGGTACAGACTCTCTAGATAAAGAAGCCATGGATCTGGTATATCGAGCCCAGCCTTTGATCAAGCCTCCTCAGTCGGTACTGGGGCAGCAGATCTCGCTGACCGTGCCGATCCGTTTTTCGTTTTAATATCCGATCCTACTCTCTGACAGAAGTAGGATCCCTTCATTAAAAACGTAATGATCGCCACAAAAATGCTTTAACCCCACAGAATGTCACCTGTTTATCCACAATTGATTCCTATACCATTAGGCACATCCATTCACAATACGATCAAAGATATCCAAACGAAGCGGTTGTGAATTCAGCGACAAATTGTGCCTGACTCTACGATTGGGCACGGATACATTTTGCTATTCATTATTTAAACGGGAAAGCCCCCAAACCATAAAGGATACGTCCATGATCCACATAATGACAGGCAGCACCCTTGGCGGTGCCGAGTATGTTGGCGACCATCTCAGTGATTTGCTGCAAGAAAAAGGATTGGAAACAACGATCCACAACGAGCCAAAACTGGAAGACATTCCGGCAGAAGGCACCTGGCTACTGATCACCTCTACCCATGGTGCAGGCGAATATCCAGAAAACATTCAGCCTTTCATCGAAGCACTACAGAATACACCACCAAAGATGGCTGGCGTAAACTACGCAGTTGTTGCTATTGGCGACTCGAGCTACGACACATTTTGCGCTGCGGGTAAACATGCCCACGCCCTGTTAGAAGACATTGGTGCCACACCGCTTACCGATTGCCTGACCATCAACATTCTGGAAACACCAGTGCCGGAAGACGCGGCTGAAGAGTGGCTGCTGCAACACATCGAAAAGTTTTAAAATCAGGGGGTGGCATCGCCACCCCCTCTCTATTTAACCGAGTTCAACCTTGGTTTCATCCAATGTGAATAACTTTCTCACCTCTCCCTGAGTTCAACCGCTCATAATTTAACCTAACCATCTGTGGATAAACTATGATCTATCCCGTTATTAACCTATAGTTATCCAAAGAATAAGATCTAAGTCGATTTCCCCCTGTGCATAACCATCAATTTTGATCCCAGGCAATCCTCGATCTGATCAACACTAGATCACAAGAAACGATCCCTCTAAAAAGCATGATCTTGTTGATCATTTTAGACTTATCCACAAGATCGTGTTTCCTTAATAGTAGATCTAATAAAAGATCTATATAAAGATCTTATATATATTTATCCATCGGGATCGATCCAAAATCGTTTCTCTCCTTGACCTAAAGAGGGTAGAATGTCGCTCCTTTTAACTAAGCACTCTAAACTCATTGAATACCTGAGGTCGGTTCATGCTTTATCACGAAACTTTTGACGTCATTGTTGTTGGTGGCGGACATGCAGGAACGGAAGCCGCACTCGCATCAGCTCGTACGGGTCAACGCACCCTACTCCTGACCCACAACATTGACACACTCGGTCAAATGTCTTGTAACCCTGCCATTGGTGGGATCGGCAAAGGACACCTCGTCAAAGAGGTGGACGCATTGGGTGGTTTAATGGCGAAAGCCATCGATCATTCAGGCATTCAATTTCGAACACTTAATGCCTCTAAAGGTCCCGCGGTACGAGCCACTCGCGCTCAGGCGGATCGTGCGCTTTACAAAGCGTATGTCCGTCATGCTTTAGAAAATCAACCTAACCTGACTCTTTTCCAGCAATCGGTGGACGACATCATTGTGGAAGGTGATCGAGTCACGGGTGTTGTGACTCAAATGGGGCTCAAATTCCGCGGCAGCGCCGTTGTGTTAACCGTTGGTACCTTCCTTGGAGGTAAGATCCATATTGGAATGGAAAACTTCTCTGGTGGACGCGCAGGCGATCCACCATCGATCGCTCTGGCGGATCGTCTTAGAGAATTGCCTTTCCGAGTGGATCGTCTGAAAACAGGTACGCCACCAAGAATTGATGCCCGCACTGTCGATTTCAGCGCATTAGATGTTCAGCATGGCGACAACCCGACGCCTGTATTTTCTTTTATGGGCGATCGCACTCAGCATCCTGCTCAGATACCTTGTTACATCACCCACACTAACGAGAAAACGCACGACGTGATCCGAGATAATCTGGATCGAAGTCCTATGTATGCCGGGGTGATTGAAGGCATCGGTCCTCGCTACTGTCCGTCCATTGAAGACAAAGTGATGCGCTTTGCGGACAAAAACAGCCATCAGATTTTCATTGAGCCAGAAGGGCTAACCACCCATGAACTCTACCCGAATGGCATCTCCACCAGCTTGCCGTTTGACGTGCAGGTTGACATTGTTCATTCAATGAAAGGCTTTGAAAACGCTCATATTGTGCGTCCAGGTTATGCTATTGAGTACGATTTCTTTGATCCACGCGATCTGAAACCTAACTACGAAACCAAATTTATCTCTGGTCTGTTCTTTGCTGGTCAAATTAACGGCACAACAGGCTATGAAGAAGCGGCAGCACAAGGTTTGATGGCAGGTTTAAATGCAAGCCTGCAAACTCAGGGCAAAGAGGGCTGGAGCCCTCGCCGTGACGAAGCGTATGTCGGCGTTTTGATCGATGATTTATCGACCATGGGCACCAAAGAGCCGTACCGCATGTTTACCTCTCGCGCAGAATACCGATTGCTGCTGCGAGAAGACAATGCCGATCTTCGCCTGACCGAAAAAGGTCGTGAACTTGGGTTGGTGGACGACGCTCGCTGGGCGCGTTTCAACCAGAAGATCGAAAATATGGAGCAGGAGCGCCAACGTCTGAAAGAGACCTGGATGAATCCAAAATCGACGGGTGTGGATGAACTGAACGCGATCCTTAAGACGCCAATGTCTCGTGAGGCTAGTGGTGAGGATCTGCTGCGCCGACCTGAAATGAATTATGATCTGCTGACCAAGCTTGACGCGTTCTCTCCTGCACTGGAAGATGCTGAAGCGGCAGAGCAGGTGGAAATTCAGGTTAAGTACGAAGGGTATATCCAGCGTCAGAAAGACGAGATAGAAAAATCCCTGCGCCATGAACACACTGAGATTCCAGTGGATCTGGATTATTCCGCAGTGAAAGGTCTGTCCAACGAAGTGATGGCGAAACTGACCGACACCAAACCGCTGACCATAGGTATCGCATCACGCATCTCCGGAATTACGCCAGCGGCAATTTCGATTCTGCTGGTTCACCTGAAAAAGCAAGGCATGTTGAAAAAAGGAGCAGCCTAAGTGACAGAGCTTCGACAAAAACTGGATAGCCTGCTGGCTCAGACCGATCTGGATGTTTCCGATCATCAGCGCGATCAACTGGTTGGCTATGTGGCTCTGCTGCATAAGTGGAACAAAGCGTACAATCTGACCTCTGTGCGCGACCCGATGGAAATGCTGGTGAAACATATCCTCGATAGCATCGTAGTGAGTACTCACCTTGAGGGTGAGAGATTTATCGATGTCGGAACAGGACCGGGTTTACCTGGTATTCCGCTGGCAATCATGAATCCCGATAAGTCGTTCACTCTGCTTGATAGCCTTGGCAAACGCATCCGTTTTATCAAACAAGTGCTTCATGAACTGAATATCGAAAACGTTAATGCCGTTCAAAGCCGAGTGGAAGAATTTGACCCGGAAAATGGCTTTGATGGAGTGTTAAGTCGTGCGTTCGCTTCGATTTTAGACATGGTAGAGTGGTGCCAACATTTACCAAAAGCAGATTCCGGCGTATTTTTAGCACTGAAAGGGGTAAAACCCGAATCAGAGCTTGCTCAGCTACCGGACTGGTGTTCTGTGATAGACATCAAATCTTTGGCAGTTCCAGAGCTGGAAGGTGAGCGACATCTTGTAATCTTATCGCGCAAGGGATAATAGCGAGGTCATTCCGTGGGAAGAATCATTTCAATTGCCAACCAGAAAGGTGGTGTGGGCAAAACCACAACGTGTATAAATTTGGCTGCATCAATGGCAGCAACAAAACGCAAAGTACTGGTAATTGATCTTGATCCTCAAGGCAATGCAACCATGGCAAGTGGCGTCGACAAATACAATGTCGAAGCCACGGCTTTTGATCTTCTGGTGGAAGACACCCCGTTCGAACACGTGGTTACGCGTACCACATCAGGTGGCTACGATTTGATTGCCGCCAATGGTGATGTGACCGCCGCAGAAATCAAGCTCATGGAAGTGTTCGCCCGAGAAGTCCGTTTGAAAAACGCGCTTGCGTCAGTTCGTGACAACTATGATTTCATCTTTATCGATTGTCCCCCTTCGCTAAACCTCCTTACAATCAATGCGATGGCTGCCTCTGATTCGGTATTAGTCCCTATGCAGTGTGAATATTTTGCCCTTGAAGGCTTAACTGCACTCATGGATACCATCAGCAAGCTGGCTGCAGTCGTGAATGAAAACTTAAAAATTGAAGGTTTGCTTCGAACTATGTATGACCCTCGCAATCGATTGTCCAACGAGGTGTCGGATCAGCTAAAAACGCATTTTGGCGACAAAGTGTACCGAACGGTGATCCCACGAAACGTTCGATTGGCCGAGGCGCCAAGTCATGGTAAACCTGCAATGTATTACGACAAGTATTCCGCTGGGGCTAAGGCGTATTTAGCGTTGGCTGGCGAGATGCTGCGTCGTGAAGAAATGCCTGCATAGCTCAATTTAGAAGGAAAGCATCATGTCCAAACGCGGCTTAGGAAAAGGCCTCGATGCGTTGCTTGCGACCAGCTCTATGGCGCGAGAAAAGCAACAGACAATCAGCCACAGCCAGTCTCTGTCCTCTGAAGGGGATTTGAGAGACCTTCCTGTGTCGCAATTGCAGGCAGGCGTGTACCAACCTCGTAAGGACATGGAACCTGAAGCGCTGAGCGAGCTCGCGGCATCGATTAAATCGCAGGGCATCATTCAGCCTATCGTTGTGCGTCAGGTTGGAGAGCAGCAGTTCGAAATTATCGCCGGTGAACGTCGCTGGCGAGCGGCCAAACAGGCAGGGCTGAAACAGGTTCCTTGCCTAGTGAAAAAAGTGCAGGATCGCGCTGCGGTTGCTATGGCGCTGATTGAAAACATTCAGCGTGAAGATTTAAACGCCATTGAAGAAGCACAGGCTCTCGAGCGTCTACAGGATGAATTTGAGCTGACGCATCAACAGGTTGCGGATGTGATAGGCAAATCTCGCACAACCGTTTCTAACCTGCTTCGCCTGAATCAACTGAGCGTTGATGTGAAGCGTTTGGTGCAAACCAATAAGTTGGAAATGGGTCATGCCCGTGCCCTGTTGGCCGTCGAAGAAGATGAGCAGCCAGGCATTGCTGAAACAGTGATCGCCAAGAAACTTAACGTGCGTCAGACAGAGCAGTTAGTAAAAAAACATCTCTCACCACAGGTTGAGAGCAAAAAAGCGAAAACTGACCCTGAAACGCAAGCTTTATCGGAAAGATTGAGCGAAAAACTGGGCTCTCAAGTGTCGATTGTCCGTTCTTCGAACGGCAAAGCAAAACTGACAATAAGTATTGATGAACCTCACAAATTGGAGCAACTCGTTGCAATATTAGAGGCTTAAGTGAGATAATTGATGTAGGTCAATTATTAAAAAATGTTTTTTTGTTCGAAAGTTGTCGGTTTGTAAACAAAAATGTAAGTTTTTGCTGCGTTTTAATTGCATTCAAAGCGACTGACCGTATAATTTTCGGCAATTTCTATTCGCTCGCGATTATGGAGTGATGCGGGTGTTTATGAGAGGTACGAATACATGGTAGCTGCGATAGCCAGACCAGGACGAGAGCTTGCAAAGCAATTGTTATTGATCGAGGTTGGCGCGGTTATGTTTGTGGCAGCTGGAATGGCAGTTGTTGTGAATGTTGAATGGGGAATATCAGCGCTGATAGGTGGGAGCATCTTTGTAGTTGCCAACGCCGTTTTCGCAGTATGTGCATTCTTGTTTGTCGGGGCGCGAGCAGCTAAGTTTGTCGCCGCTTCTTTCTATACAGGTGAAGCCCTCAAAATTCTCATCACAGTAGCCCTGTTTTCAGTCGCCTACATGTATATGCAGGTGGAACTTGTTCCCCTGAAACTAACCTATTTGCTGGTTTTAGGGATAAATATCTTTGCTCCAGCGCTATTCATTAACAACAAAAAATAGGATGAGTTATGGCTGCGCCAGGCGAAGCGTTAACACCTTCTGGTTACATTACTCACCACCTTACTAACCTATCAACTCACAAGTTAGGGTTAGTGGCGGAAGAGTCTAGTTTCTGGAATGTACATATCGATAGCCTGTTCTTTTCATGGTTTACTGGTTTAATCTTCCTCGGAGTGTTTTATGCAGTAGCCAGAAAAGCGACAGCAGGTGTACCAGGGAAGCTTCAGTGTTTTGTTGAAATGATCGTAGAATTTGTCGCGTTAAACGTCAAAGATACGTTCCATGGACGCAACCCTCTGATAGCACCTTTGGCACTGACTATCTTTTGTTGGGTATTCCTGATGAACTTGATGGACTTAGTTCCTATCGATTTCGTACCTTACCCAGCAGAGCATTGGCTCGGTATTCCTTACTTGAAAATAGTACCGTCGGCTGATGTGAATATCACCATGGCTATGGCAATAGGCGTTTTTGCTCTGATGATTTACTACAGCATCAAAGTGAAAGGTCTAGGTGGATTTGCAAAAGAACTCGCACTACACCCATTCAATCACTGGACCATGATCCCGTTCAACCTGCTTATTGAAGTGGTATCGCTACTGGCGAAACCTCTGTCTCTAGGTATGCGTCTGTTCGGTAACATGTTCGCAGGTGAGGTTGTATTCATTCTTTGTGCTGCAATGCTACCATGGTATCTACAATGGATGGGTTCACTACCGTGGGCTATTTTCCATATTCTGGTAATCACGATTCAGGCATTCGTGTTCATGATGTTGACAATTGTCTACATGTCCATGGCACACGAAGATAATGATCATTAATTTTTTATTCTTATTTAGTTTAAGTTAATCGCTATATATTGGAGATAGTAATGGAAACTGTATTAAGCTTCTCAGCAATCGCAGTAGCAATCATCGTAGGTCTGTGTGCAGTTGGTACTGCGGTAGGCTTCGCAATTCTGGGTGGTAAATTCCTTGAAGGTGCAGCACGTCAGCCTGAAATGGCACCAATGCTTCAAGTTAAGATGTTCATCATCGCAGGTCTTCTGGATGCGGTTCCAATGATCGGTATCGTAATCGCTCTACTATTCACATTCGCAAACCCATTCGTTGGTCAACTAGCTGGTTAATCATAGGTAATGAGCGACAGGCTCTGGCTTGTCACTGATTAACACTAAGTCCAATAAAGAGGGGTAGCTGTTGTGAATATGAACGCAACTCTGCTAGGTCAAGCAATCTCGTTCGCACTGTTTGTGTGGTTCTGCATGAAGTATGTATGGCCGCCAATTATGCAGGCGATCGAAGAGCGTCAGAAGAAGATTTCTGACGGTCTACACGCGGCGGAACGTGCTGCGAAAGACTTGGATCTAGCGCAAGCCAATGCTTCTGATCAATTGAAAGAAGCTAAGCGCACAGCAACTGAGATCATCGACCAAGCGAACAAGCGTAAGTCTCAAATTCTTGATGAAGCTCGTGAAGATGCTTTGGCAGAACGCCAAAAGATTCTGAACCAAGCGGAAGCAGAAGTTGAAGCGGAACGCAACCGTGCGCGCGATGAACTGCGCAAACAAGTTGCTACTCTGGCTGTAGTTGGTGCCGAGAAAATTCTGGAGCGCTCTATTGATGCAGACGCGCACAAAGATATTCTCGACAACATTACTGCAAAACTTTGATGCAAGGGGCAGCATATGTCTGATTTGACTACAATCGCACGCCCCTATGCTAAAGCAGCTTTTGACTTTGCTGTTGAGAAAGATGCGCTGGACCAATGGGGACAGATGCTCACTTTCGCAGCGGAAGTCGCAAAAAATGACGATGTTGCTGACTTGCTAGACGGGTCAATGACAGCTGAAAAGCTTTCTGAGCTTTTTATCGCGATTTGCGGCGAACAGTTTGATGAATATGGCCAAAACCTGATTAAGGTGCTGGCTGAAAATGGCCGACTTAAGGCTCTGCCTGAAGTGTGTGAAGGTTACTTTGCTCTTAAACGCGAGCATGAGAAAGAAATCGAAGTTGAAGTTACTTCAGCTACCGAGCTTTCTGAACAGCAACTTGCAGACATCAGCAGCAAACTGGAAAAACGCCTAGAGCGCAAAGTAAAGCTGAATTGCAGCATAGAAGAGACCCTACTTGGTGGGGTTATAATTCGAGCCGGAGACCTAGTCATTGATAACTCAGCGCGTGGACGTTTGAACCGCCTGAGCGATGCATTGCAGTCTTG
Source organism: Vibrio sp. SCSIO 43132 (assembly GCF_019904195.1). NCBI lineage: Bacteria > Pseudomonadati > Pseudomonadota > Gammaproteobacteria > Vibrionales > Vibrionaceae > Vibrio > Vibrio sp. SCSIO 43132. The sequence goes on along the minus strand of NZ_CP063199.1, from coordinate 3,969,455 downwards.
ATGGGGATTGGAGCATGCAACTTAATTCCACGGAAATTAGCGAACTGATCAAACAGCGTATTGAATCTTTCAACGTTGTTAGTGAAGCTCGTAACGAAGGTACTATCGTATCGGTAAGCGATGGTATCATTCGCATTCACGGCCTAGCGGACGTGATGCAAGGTGAAATGATTGAATTACCGGGTGGCCGTTATGCACTAGCACTTAACCTTGAGCGTGACTCGGTGGGTGCAGTAGTAATGGGCCCATATGCCGACCTTAAGGAAGGCATGAAAGTAACAGGTACTGGTCGTATTCTTGAAGTACCAGTTGGTCCTGAATTGCTAGGTCGTGTTGTAAACACACTTGGTGAGCCAATTGATGGTAAAGGTCCAATTGAAGCGAAACTTTCTTCTCCTGTAGAAGTTATCGCACCAGGCGTAATCGACCGTAAATCGGTTGATCAACCTGTACAAACTGGTTACAAATCTGTTGACTCAATGATCCCAATCGGTCGTGGTCAGCGTGAGCTTGTCATCGGTGACCGTCAGACTGGTAAAACAGCGATGGCGATTGACTCGATCATTAACCAGAAAGATTCAGGTATTTTCTCTATCTACGTAGCAATTGGTCAGAAAGCATCGACTATCGCTAACGTAGTTCGCAAACTAGAAGAGCACGGCGCACTTTCCAACACTATCGTTGTTGTTGCATCGGCTTCTGAATCAGCGGCGCTACAATACCTAGCACCATACGCTGGTTGTGCGATGGGTGAATACTTCCGCGATCGCGGTGAAGACGCACTGATTGTTTACGATGATCTATCTAAGCAAGCTGTCGCTTACCGTCAAATCTCTCTATTGCTTAAGCGTCCACCGGGTCGTGAAGCGTTCCCTGGTGATGTTTTCTACCTTCACTCACGTCTACTAGAGCGTGCAGCTCGTGTAAGCGAAGAGTACGTAGAGAAGTTCACTAACGGTGAAGTGAAAGGTAAGACTGGTTCTTTGACCGCTCTTCCTATCATCGAAACGCAAGCGGGCGACGTATCTGCATTCGTACCGACAAACGTAATCTCGATTACCGATGGTCAGATCTTCCTACAAACTGAACTGTTCAACGCAGGCGTACGTCCAGCGGTTGACCCAGGTATCTCAGTATCTCGTGTAGGTGGTTCAGCGCAGACTAAAATCATCAAGAAACTGTCTGGTGGTATCCGTACCGCTCTAGCACAGTACCGTGAACTAGCGGCATTCGCACAGTTCTCGTCTGACCTTGATGATGCGACTAAGAAGCAGCTAGACCATGGTCAAAAAGTAACTGAACTGATGAAGCAGAAGCAATACGCTCCAATGTCAGTATTTGACCAGGCACTAGTAATCTTTGCGGCAGAGCGTGGTTATCTTGAAGATATCGCGATCGAAAAGCTGGCTGATTTCGAATCAGCTCTACTGTCGTATGCTCGCAGTCAATACGCTGATCTTGTAAAAGAGATCGATGCAACGGGTGCTTACAACAACGACATCGAAGCGCAGCTTAAGAAGCTAGCGGACGATTTCAAAGCAACCCAAACTTGGTAATTGGTCGGTGACCTTACGGTCACCCATTACCATAAACGGAGAGTAATACGATGGCCGGCGCAAAAGAGATACGTAATAAAATCGGTAGTGTGAAAAGCACTCAGAAAATTACGAAAGCGATGGAAATGGTAGCAGCTTCTAAAATGCGACGTTCACAAGACGCGCGTGAAGCTTCTCGTCCATACGCTGAAACAATGCGTAAAGTGATCGGTCATGTGGCAAACGGTAGCCTTGAGTATAAGCATCCTTATCTCGAGGAACGTGAAGCCAAACGTGTTGGTTACATCATCGTTTCGACAGACCGTGGTCTGTGTGGTGGTTTGAACATTAACCTGTTCAAGAAAGCCGTACTGGACATGAAATCATGGTCTGAAAAAGGCGCAGAAGTTGAATTGGCTGTTATCGGTTCAAAAGCAACTGCGTTCTTTAACAACAGCGGCGCGAAGGTAGCAGCTCAGGTATCTGGTCTTGGCGATAGCCCAAGCCTTGAAGACTTGATCGGTTCCGTAAGCGTTATGCTGAAGAAATATGATGAAGGCGAGTTGGATCGTCTGTACGTAGTGTACAACCACTTTGTGAACACTATGGTACAAGAACCAACGATCGATCAATTACTGCCTCTGCCTAAATCGGACAGCGAAGAGATGCAGCGCGAACATGCTTGGGACTACATTTATGAGCCTGAGCCAAAACCACTGCTGGATACCCTATTGGTTCGTTACGTCGAATCTCAGGTATACCAAGGCGTGGTCGAGAACCTTGCTTGTGAGCAAGCGGCTCGAATGATCGCAATGAAAGCTGCAACGGATAACGCAACCAACCTGATTGAAGATCTGGAACTTGTGTACAACAAGGCGCGTCAAGCGGCTATCACGCAAGAACTGTCGGAAATCGTTGGTGGTGCTGCCGCGGTTTAAGCATAGGTAAAACTAATAAGTTAGAGGATTAACGATGGCTACAGGTAAGATCGTACAGATCATCGGTGCGGTAGTCGACGTAGAGTTCCCACAGAGCGAAGTACCAAGTGTATACGATGCTCTGAATGTTGTTGAAGCGAAAGAGCGTCTCGTTCTTGAAGTTCAGCAGCAGCTAGGCGGTGGCGTAGTTCGCGCAATCGTAATGGGTAGCTCTGATGGTTTACGTCGTGGACTGACAGTGGAAAACACTGGCGCTCCAATCTCAGTACCAGTAGGTACTAAGACTCTTGGTCGTATCATGAACGTTCTAGGTGACGCGATTGATGAGTGTGGTGAGATCGGTGCTGAAGAGCACTACGCAATTCACCGCGAAGCACCAAGTTACGAAGAGCAATCTAACGAAACAGCTCTACTAGAGACAGGTGTTAAAGTAATCGACTTGGTTTGCCCATTCGCTAAGGGTGGTAAAATCGGTCTGTTTGGTGGTGCAGGTGTAGGTAAGACCGTTAACATGATGGAACTTATCAACAACATCGCACTTCAGCACTCTGGTCTATCAGTATTCGCTGGTGTTGGTGAGCGTACTCGTGAAGGTAACGACTTCTACCACGAGATGCAGGAAGCAGGCGTTGTAAACGTTGAGAATCCTGAAGAATCTAAGGTAGCAATGGTTTACGGTCAGATGAACGAGCCACCAGGTAACCGTCTACGTGTTGCACTGACTGGTCTAACAATGGCAGAGCGTTTCCGTGACGAAGGTCGTGACGTTCTACTGTTCGTTGATAACATCTACCGTTACACACTAGCAGGTACAGAGGTATCGGCACTTCTAGGTCGTATGCCATCTGCGGTAGGTTACCAGCCAACACTTGCAGAAGAAATGGGTGTACTTCAGGAGCGTATCACGTCAACGAAACAAGGTTCTATCACCTCTGTTCAGGCGGTATACGTACCTGCGGATGACTTGACTGACCCATCTCCAGCAACAACGTTTGCTCACTTGGATGCAACGGTTGTACTTAACCGTAACATCGCAGCTATGGGTCTATACCCAGCGATTGACCCATTGGATTCGACATCTCGTCAGCTTGATCCATTGGTTGTTGGTCAAGAGCACTACGACATTGCACGTGGCGTACAGTCTACACTTCAGCGCTATAAAGAGCTGAAAGACATCATCGCTATCCTAGGTATGGACGAGCTTTCTGAAGAAGATAAGCAAATCGTATCTCGTGCGCGTAAGATTGAGCGTTTCCTAACTCAGCCTTACCACGTAGCAGAAGTATTTACAGGCGACCCAGGTATTTACGTACCTCTTAAAGAAACTCTACGCGGTTTCAAAGGTCTGTTGTCTGGTGAGTACGATGACATTCCAGAGCAAGCGTTCATGTACTGCGGTACTATCGACGACGCTATCGAGAATGCGAAGAAGCTATAAGGCTAATTAGGAGGCGATATGGCAGCAATGACCTTTCATCTGGATGTAGTAAGCGCAGAGAAAAAACTGTTCTCTGGTCTTGTTGAAACATTTCAGGTGACCGGTAGCGAAGGTGAGCTGGGTATTTATCCTGGGCATACACCGCTGCTGACCGCTATCACGCCTGGTATGGTACGCGTTGTGAAACAGCACGGACACGAAGAGGTTATTTATGTCTCTGGTGGTCTTATCGAAGTTCAGCCTGGTACAGCGACTGTACTGGCTGATACAGCGATTCGTGGTGAAGATCTAGACGCGGCTAAGGCAGAAGAAGCCAAGCGCAAAGCTGAGGAGAGTATTCATAATCAGCACGGCGATATGGACTTCGCGCAAGCGGCCAGTGAGCTGGCTAAAGCCATTGCTCAGCTTCGAGTTATCGAACTGACCAAAAAAATACGCTAACCATTAGCGCAGCGATTAAGGCGACCTTAGGGTCGCCTTTGTTTTATCTGTCGCTTACTTCATTATTTTTTGAGCAATTTGGCTCTACTGGTTGAATAGGCTCTCGTCACTTTTCTTAAACTTAACCATCCTTTTGCATGAAATTCGTGCCATTTCTTTAACAGACAGTGAAATTCACGCTAAAATCTAGCACTTAACAACAACGTCTCAGGAACCACAATATATGAAGTTCAGCGCGGTTATCCTCGCAGCGGGTAAAGGCACTCGCATGTATTCTAATAAGCCGAAAGTTCTGCATACCTTAGCTGGCAAACCCATGGCGAAACACGTGATTGACACTTGTTCAGGGTTGGGCGCTCAAAACATTCACTTAGTGTACGGTCACGGCGGTGACCAGATGAAAACGGTATTAGCTGAGGAACCTGTGAATTGGGTTCTGCAAGCGCAGCAGCTAGGTACCGGGCATGCGGTGAATCAGGCTTCTCCAGAATTTGCTGACGATGAAAAAGTGCTGGTATTGTATGGCGACGTTCCGCTGATTTCTTCTGAGACCATTGAAAACCTGCTAGAAGCCCAGCCTACAGGTGGCATTGCTTTATTGACAGTCATGTTGGATAACCCAATGGGTTACGGCCGTATTGTTCGTAAGAATGGACCTGTTGTGGCGATTGTCGAGCAGAAAGACGCTACCGAAGAGCAAAAACTGATTAAAGAAATCAACACTGGCGTGATGGTAGCGACGGGTGGGGATTTGAAACGTTGGCTTGCTAACCTGAAGAATGAAAACGCACAGGGTGAGTACTACCTGACAGACGTCATTGCTGCGGCTCACGATGAAGGTCGAGCGGTAGAAGCAGTTCATCCTGTTAGCCCAATCGAAGTTGAAGGGGTGAATGACAGAGCGCAACTGGCGCGTTTGGAGCGAGCTTACCAACAGGCAAATGCACAGAAGCTGCTTGAGCAAGGGGTGATGCTGCGTGATCCAAATCGTTTTGACTTACGTGGTACTTTGCAGTGTGGCATGGACGTCGAGATTGATACCAACGTTATTATCGAGGGTAACGTTAGCTTGGGTGATAACGTTGTAATTGGCTCTGGCTGTGTGCTGAAAGACTGTGAGATTGACGACAATACAGTCGTTCGTCCATACAGTGTGATTGAAGGCGCTACTGTAGGTGAAGAGTGTACGGTTGGTCCATTTACTCGCCTACGTCCAGGCGCAGAGCTTCGTAACGATGCTCACGTCGGCAACTTTGTTGAAGTGAAAAATGCTCGCTTAGGGGAAGGTTCAAAAGCTAATCACCTGACTTATCTGGGCGATGCGGAAATCGGTCAGCGAACCAATATTGGTGCTGGCGCTATTACCTGTAATTACGACGGTGCAAATAAACACAAAACCATCATTGGTGATGACGTGTTTGTCGGCTCTGACAGCCAACTGATTGCCCCAGTAACGGTTGCCAACGGCTCAACCATTGGCGCAGGTACGACAGTGACCAAAGATGTCGAAGAAGGTGAGTTGGTGATCACTCGTGCTAAAGAGCGCAAGATTGCAGATTGGCAGCGCCCAGTCAAAAACAAGTAATCACGATTTTATCTAGTGAAAAGGCTGACGATTGTCAGCCTTTTTTCCTTGGTGTTTAGTTAGTTTCTTGGCGTTAGTTACTTGGTATCGCTATTCGTTTTTCTAACCAGCGAATACATTGGGAGACAAATAAAATCAGTACCAAGTATTCGATAACTAAGAAAGTGTAGATTTCCAAAGGTAAGTACTCATTAACCACCAATTCGTTAGCTCGCCTTGTTAAATCACTCAAGCCAATCACACTCACCAGAGAAGACATTTTCAAAATATAGACAAACTGATTACCCAGAGGGGGTAGTATCTGCCGGAAAGCTTGCGGCAAAATCACCAGGCGCATTTTTTGCCAGTAATTCAATCCCAGAGATTCCGCAGCTTCATGCTGACCTCGAGCTATCGCCTGAATGCCTCCTCGGAATACCTCCGCCATAAAGGCACTTTCAGCAATAGTGAGTGCGATGACACCTGCTGCAAAGTAATCCAGAGACACGTCCAAAAGAGTCGGTAAGCCGTAATAGACCCAGAGCAGAAGAACCAGAACGGGGATAGAACGTACGGATTCGACATAGACTCGGTTAACAGCCCGCAGCGCTTTTTTCTCGCTCAGAGCTGGTAAAGCGACGATCAAACCCAGCAACATAGCCAGAAACATACTTATCAGAGAGATATAAATCGTATCTTCAAAGCCCGCGATTAAGAATTTGAGATTAGTGAGACCCTGTTCAGTCGTTGGGTCTAAAACATACCAGCCCCATTGGTAGTCACTGCATCCTGAGAGCAAGAAAACGGATAAGGCAACAAAAAGCGAAGACAAGCGCACAATATTTATAACCAAACGCTAAAAAATGTTCAAAGATGTTGCTATGTTATCAGTGTTGTCGAGAGAAAACGTTGTTTTTTCGAACATTTAAGAAGGAATTAAAATGAAAAAGTGGTTATTAAGTGTTGTCGTATTGCTATTGGGGCTTGCTCAAGCCCAGGCCGCCAGCCGTTTGCATGAGATTTTAGATGCCGGAGTGTTGCGTGTGGGAACCACAGGTGACTGGAATCCAATGACAATGAAGAATCCTGCGGATAACAGCTACCGCGGTTTTGACATTGATGTTACGACAGAGTTAGCAAAAGACCTGGGTGTCAAAGTCGAGTATGTCGCGACTGACTGGAAAACTTTGGTGAATGGTGTGACGGCCAATAAATACGACATTACGGGAAGTGCTTCCTTAAATATGTCTCGAGCTAAAGTAGCGGGCTATAGCCAGCCATATTTCTACTTAGCATTCGTGCCAGTGGTACAGAAAAAAGACCTAGGTAAGTTCGCTGACTGGAGTGACTTTGATAAGGCGGATGTTCGTGTCGCTGCGACACTGGGCACAGTCCAAGAAAAAATGGTGAAAGACTTTTTCCCGAACGCTAAGCATGTGGTGATTGAAGCACCTGCTCGTGACTTCCAAGAGCTGTTGGCACGTCGCGCTGATGTTTCGGTGACATCAAATGTGGAAGCGGCAACTTTGGTTGAGAAGTTCAAGCAACTGGCTATTGTTCCTGTGAAAGAGCCTCGTCGTCCAACGCCTATTTCTATGCTACTTCCTCAAGACGACCAAGTGTGGATAAACTACGTCAATCACTGGGTCGAGCTTAAGAAAACGCAAGGGTTCTTCAAGAAAACTGCAGAGAAGTGGGGGCTGAAAAGCCTGTAAGTAAGCCGATTGAGAGAAAGGAGCATTGCGCTCCTTTCTTTTTGTCTTCTACTTTTCTTCTTGAGCCACCACACGAGAGTTGTCTGGCAGGGTAAAGTGCCTCGCTGCTTTCTTGTTAGACACAAAGTACCCCGTCCACAATCCTATCAAGCACACAAGGATCGCGAACCCAGTGATGGTCAACGCCATACTGGCATAAGTAGCAACCACAGCACTGACGATGCCACTGACACAAATTTGTAAGCTATTTTGAAGCCCAGCTGCGGTGGCCGGGCTCTGTTTGGCACTGGATAACGCTCGGTTGACCACTATAGGGTAAAGAGCTCCATTGGCGATGGCAATAAAGCAAAATGGTACTAACAATGGATAGATGGTCGTTAACGTCCATTGTGTCGCCATGAAGACCAATAATGCAGACACACTGAACAGCGCCAGTAATTGTTTCAGTACCAATTCATCGCCGTATTTCGCAACACAACGTTTGCCCAAATATCCACCCACCATAAACGCGATGGTTTGAGGAATAAAGCTGAAGCCAATATCTTTCGCGTCATAACCCAGTTTAGCCATGATTTCCGGCATACCTGTCAGGTAAGCGAAGAATGCCGCCGAAGCCATGGCAAACATCATCACATTGCCAAGATAGATTCGTGAACCCATTAACGATTTGATGTCTTTACCCATGCTGGTGGTTTTCTTTTCTGTATGAGTATCTACTTGCTTTAACGTGATTAGGACCAAAATGATAGCCAGTATGACCAAAACGACAAAAATGCTCCGCCACCCAGAAAGATTCAACAACGCAACACCAAGTTGAGGGGCCAGAGCAGGAGACAAAGCCACTAGCGGCATGATGGTAGCAAAAATCTGTTGGCTGACTTTTTCCTCGTACTGTTTGATGACCATTGCTTGCCAGATAACAGCAGGTGCACACACGCCCAACGCCTGAATAAATCGAAGCAATTGCAATTGCCAAATGCTGGTACACGCTGCCAGTGCCAGTGAAGAGAGACCAAATATCACTAACCCAAAAATCAGGGTGCGCTTGTGACCGTAATTGTCGCTCGCCAGTCCCCATAGAAATTGCCCTGCCGCCAATCCTGCCAAAAAGACAGACAGAGACATTGCGATCGATTCGGGACCAGTTGCAAAGTCATATTCCATGGCTTTAAAAGCGGGTAAATACATGTCCGTTGCTATGAATCCCAACATTGAGAGGAGGGCTAAATAGAAAAGTTGAAACTTAGTCGCTTTCATCTTTTTACCGTTCAAATTATTTGTATGATTGAAGATGGTTTTTCTTTGAAACCAATTGAGGTAATGATTCTATTTTTGGATATACCAAACGATAAGCGCTATATTTTGTAGTTATCTATCAAAAAAATTGAAAGCAAATGTTCTCCAAACAGTCTTTAGAAATGCTGGATACGGTCGCTCGGATGGGCAGTTTCAGCGCGGCCGCTGAACGGCTTCACAAGGTGCCCTCTGCCATCAGTTATAGCGTTCGGCAGATAGAGCAAGAGATGGGCGTATTGCTGTTTCGTCGATTGCCGAGAAAGGTAGAGTTAACCCCTGCGGGTGAGACGTTCATCCAGCATGCTAGGCAGATGCTTATCCAGATGGAAGATGTGCGAGCGCAAACCCGACGCGCCGCTCTAGGCTGGCATCAGACGCTTAAACTGACATTGGATAATGTGGTCAAGCTGGATAAGTTGAAGCCCCTGATTGAAGACTTTTACCAGACGTTTGATTTTGCCGAGCTGCAAATCAACATGGAAGTGTTTAATGGCTCGTGGGAAGCCATATCGCAAGAGCGCGCAGATATTGTCCTTGGTGCGACAGCTGCCGTGCCTGTCGGAGGGGATTTTGGTATTCGACCCATGGGGGATTTGGAGTGGGTATTTGTGATGTCGCCGGCTCATCCTTGTGTATTGGCTGAATCATTATGTGAAGAGACGGTGAGCCCTTTTCCTGCGATTTGTTTGGATGATACTTCTATCGTATTGCCGAAAAGGCACAACTGGCACTATCGACAACAGAGACGCATTCTATTGCCTAACTGGTTCAGTGCTATTGAATGTCTGAAAAATGGTGTCGGGGTAGGGTATATGCCCAAACACATTGCCAGCGGATATTTGGCACGTGGAGAACTGATAGAAAGAGAAATAGAGACCTCAGAAAACAGCCCTATGAGTGCATGTTGTATGGTCTGGCGTCAAAATGAAGATCATCGACTGAGAGACTGGATGATTAATTACTTAGGTGATACAGATACCCTTTATCGGGATTGGATCGAAAGCTAGAAAAACGGGGCAAAGCCCCGTTTTTTGTTAAGAATTACCGTTAAGAAAGGAAGAATTGATAAGACGGGTTATCCGACTCGTCTTTGCATTGATAACCAAGTTCTCTAAGGTGAGCCGAGAATCGAGACAAGTCCGATTCATCCAGTTCAAAGCCGCACAATACCCGGCCGTAGTCCGCACCTTGGTTGCGGTAGTTGAACAGGCTAATATTCCAGTGTGTGCCTAAGGTGCTCAAGAACTTCACAAGCGCACCAGGGTATTCCGGGAATTCAAAGCTGTACAAACGTTCTTTCAATGGCTTAGAGGGTTTGCCACCAATCATATAGCGGACGTGCAGTTTTGCCATTTCATCGTCAGACAGATCAACCACAGGGTACCCGCCATCACGCAGATCCTGAATGACGCTGTCGAGCTCCTGCTGACCGTCTTGCAGTCGCAGACCTACGAAAATGTTGGCAAGCTTGTCATCGTTATAACGATAGTTGAACTCGGTAACCGCTCTGCCGCCAATCAGGTTACAGAACTCAAAGAAAGCACCTTGACGCTCAGGAATAGTCACCGCCAATAAACCTTCACGTTTCTCACCCAACTCACAACGCTCTGAAACGTAGCGCAAGCCGTGGAAGTTGGTGTTGGCACCGGATAACACGGTTCCAAGCTGTTTGCCTTGTAAGGCATTCTGCTCGGCAAATTTTTTCAACCCAGCTAACGCCAGTGCACCAGATGGTTCGGCTATCGCACGAGTGTCTTCAAAAATGTCTTTGACTGCAGAACAGATCTCGTCACTTGAAACGCTAACGTGTCCGTCGATATATTGCTGACATAAGCGGAAGGTTTCCTCGCCAATGCGCTTTACCGCTACGCCATCAGCAAACATGCTGACTTGATCCAAGACCACAGGCTCACCAGCATCCAGTGCGGCTTTGAGACAAGCTGATTCTTCTGGCTCTACCGCAATCACTTTGATTTCTGGCATCAGTTGTTTTACGAGCACTGCAACGCCTGCTGCGAGACCGCCGCCACCTACCGGGACAAAAATGTAATCGAGATGACCATTTTGTTGGAGCATTTCCATACCAATCGTGCCCTGACCCGCGATCACCATAGGATGATCGAAGGGTGGTACAAAGGTATATCCGTGTTCCAGAGAAAGTCGCTCTGCTTCAGCTTTGGCTTCATCAAAGTTATTACCATGAAGAACCACATTGCCACCAAAACTTCGAACTGCGTCGACTTTGATGTCTGGCGTGGTCTTGGGCATTACGATGGTGGTTTGAATGCCGAGCTTAGAGCCTGACAGAGCCATACCCTGGGCATGATTACCAGCGGATGCCGCAATAACCCCCGCAGCCTTCTGATCGTCAGATAAGTTCGCGACCATGTTGTAAGCGCCGCGAAGTTTAAACGAGTGAACGGGCTGGCGATCTTCTCGTTTGATTTGAATATGGTTGCCAATGCGCGCGGAGAGCCGTGGCATCTCCTGAAAAGGGGACACCATTGCCACTTCGTATACCGGAGCGCGCAGGATTTGGCGCAGATATTCTGCGCCAGTTTGAGTGGTCAGTGTCATAAGCTAGCCCTCTAGCTTAGATTTGTCGCGGACGGCGCCCTTGTCTGCACTGGTTGCCAGGCTGGCAAACGCTTTAAGTGCAAAGGAAACTTCACGTTCACGATTTTCTGGTTTCCAACCCAGTTCGTCTTGTTTCGCTCGACGAGCTGCCAGTTCTTCTTCGGGCACTTCCAGCGAAATGGTTCTGTTAGGAATATCAATCGCGATGATATCGCCTTGTTTCACCAGACCAATGGTGCCACCGCTTGCCGCTTCAGGTGAGGCGTGACCAATAGAAAGACCAGAAGTACCACCGGAGAAACGACCGTCGGTAAGCAGAGCGCACTCTTTGCCTAGCCCCATCGATTTAAGGTAAGTCGTTGGGTACAGCATTTCCTGCATGCCCGGACCGCCTTTTGGTCCTTCATAGCGAATAACGACCACGTCGCCAGCTTTTACCTTGCCGCCTAAGATGCCTTCTACCGCCGTTTCCTGACTTTCGAATACCACAGCAGGACCGGTGAATTTCAAAATGCTTGCGTCTACACCAGCGGTTTTTACGATACATCCGTCAAGGGCGATGTTGCCTTTCAGAACGGCCAGACCGCCGTCTTGGCTGAATGCATTCTCTTTAGTACGAATACAGCCGTTTTCACGGTCGTCATCAAGACGATCCCAGCGACAGTCCTGAGAAAATGCTTGAGTGGTACGAATACCTGCCGGACCCGCACGATAGAATTTAAGAATGTCAGCGTCTTCGGTTTGCATGATGTCGTACTGCGCTAACTGTTCTTCCATAGATAGACCCAGCACCGTTCGGGTTTGGTTGTTCACCAAGCCAGCACGATTCAGCTCACCAAGAATCGCCATTACACCACCAGCACGGTGCACGTCTTCCATATGGTATTTCTGAGTAGAAGGCGCCACTTTACACAAGTGTGGTACGCGTCGAGACAAGCGATCAATGTCTTCCATATCGAAGTCAACGTCGCCTTCCTGCGCCGCAGATAGCAAGTGCAAGATGGTGTTGGTGGAACCACCCATCGCAATATCCAGAGCCATGGCATTTTCGAACGCTTCAAATGAGGCAATGTTGCGAGGCAGAGCCGTTTCATCGTCCTGCTCATAGTAGCGTTTGGTCAGTTCAACGATGCGACGGCCCGCATTCAGGAACAGGGATTCGCGGTCAGCGTGAGTTGCCAGCATTGAGCCATTACCTGGCTGAGACAGACCAAGTGCTTCCGTCAGGCAGTTCATTGAGTTTGCGGTAAACATACCGGAACAAGAACCACACGTTGGGCACGCAGAACGTTCGATTTGCTGGCTTTGTTCATCAGATACGTTTGGATCGGCACCCTGAATCATGGCGTCGACCAGGTCTAGCTTGATGATTTGATCGGATAGCTTTGTTTTACCCGCTTCCATCGGTCCGCCAGATACAAAAATGACTGGGATGTTGAGGCGCATAGCTGCCATCAGCATTCCCGGAGTGATTTTGTCACAGTTCGAGATACATACCATGGCGTCTGCACAGTGCGCGTTGACCATGTATTCCACGGAATCAGCGATCAAGTCGCGCGATGGCAGGGAATACAACATACCACCGTGACCCATTGCGATTCCGTCATCGACGGCAATGGTGTTGAATTCTTTGGCGATACCGCCTGCTTTCTCAATTTCCCTTGCCACCAGTTGCCCCATGTCTTTGAGGTGTACGTGACCAGGAACAAACTGGGTGAAGGAGTTAACTACCGCAACGATAGGTTTTCCGAAATCTTCTTCTTTTACGCCAGTGGCACGCCATAAGGCACGTGCGCCAGCCATGTTACGACCATGGGTTGTGGTGGCGGATCTGTATTTTGGCATTGTTCTACTTCCTTACTTCGCTGGTGCATTCTCTGGATATACGTAATCCAGCCAGCCCCACTTGTCCTCTGTGGTGCCGTTAAACAACCCAAAATAGGCGTCTTGCATTTCTTTTGTAATCGGACCGCGTTTACCGCTGCCCACGTCAATTTTGTCTATGGTGCTCACTGGCACAATTTCCGCTGCAGTACCCGTCATAAAGACTTCATCCGCAAGGTAAAGTGCTTCACGAGCAATGTTGGCTTCACGGACTTCGTAGCCGCGATCTCGCGCCAGCGTCATAATGGAGTCACGAGTGATGCCTGGAAGGATCGCACTGGTTGCAGGTGGAGTAGTGATAACTCCATCTTTCACAACAAAGATGTTTTCACCTGCCCCTTCAGAGAGATAGCCGTCAACGCTAAGCGCAATACCTTCATCGTAGCCATGACGGCGGGCTTCACCGCCTACTAGCAATGAAGATAGGTAGTTACCACCAGCTTTTGCTGCAGTTGGGATGGTGTTAGGTGCGGCACGATTCCAGCTTGAAATCATCGCGTCTACACCGTTTTCCAATGCTTCTTCACCTAAGTAAGAACCCCATGGGAATGCCGCAATGATCACCTCCATTTCGGTGCCTTCCGGTGGGCATACACCCAAGCCCACATTGCCAACAAAACCCAATGGACGGATGTAAGCGTTATCCAGCTTGTTCTGGCGCAGAGTCTCACGAGTGGCTTCCATGATTTCCTCAACTGTGTAAGGAATAGGGAAGCGGTATATTTTGGCAGAATCTTTCAGGCGTTTAGCGTGCTCTAAGTGGCGGAATACGATTGGTCCATTTGGTGTGTTGTAGCAACGAACACCTTCAAACACGGAAGTACCGTAGTGCATGGCGTGAGTCAAGACGTGAACGTTCGCCTCTCCCCAAGGAACCATTTCACCATTGAACCAGATGTAATCAGCTGTCTTTTTTGTCATGTTCGCATTCCTTCCTTAAGCACAAACTTTTTGTTGTAAGTTGTTATTGGGCAATTCGTCTCTATTGATTTCCGTGACCTCTACAGTGCGAATGTCCCACAGCTTTTCTATCTGATTGATCAGAGTGGTGATAGGGCGGTCGCTATCGACGATGATTTCTACGCTGGCAACCTTGCTTTCGTGGTTTTGAGTCGCAGCAACCTGCTTGATGACAAAACCACGATGGCGAACCACACGAAGAACACGTTCCAGCAATACAGGCTTATCATCGGCTTTGATGTCCATTAAATAACGTTGCATCAGGTGTTCTCCAGCATGTCATTGTTTGAAGCGCCTGGTGGAACCAGAGGCCATACATTTTCTTCTTCGTCGATCAAAACGTGCAGTAAGTAAGACGTTTCGCTTTCCAGCATCTCTTTAAGTGATGGCTCAACTTCTTCTTTTTTGGTGATGACCTTGCCCGGAATACCGAAAGCTTGTGCCAGCATGATGAAATCTGGGTTGTCATCAAGAATGGTTTCACTGTGGCGACCATCGAAGAACAGCGACTGCCACTGACGAACCATACCCAAACGCTGGTTATCTAGAAGCACCATTTTCACCGGAATCTGGCGGCGTTTTAGCGTTCCCAATTCCTGAACGTTCATCATAAATGAACCATCCCCAGATATAAGGATAGACTGGTCATCAGGACGTGCGACTGCCGCCCCCATTGCAGCTGGAAGACCGAAACCCATAGTGCCCAGACCGGCAGAGCTGATGAAGTTTTGCGGCTCCCGAGGCTGAATGTGCTGCGCTGCCCACATTTGGTGCTGACCAACGTCGGTCGATACCATGGAAGAGTCAGGCATCATGTCGGAAAGCTGTTTAAGCAGAAGAGGGGCAAAAATAAGATCGCCAGGGTGGTCATAACGCCATTTGAATCCGCTTCTTAAACTTTCACTGTGATGAACCCAAGGAGAGATATCGTGGGACAACTCAAGTTGAGGAAGGATGACATTGATGTCACCACGAAGTGCCGCGTTAGCGGTTCTTAGCTTATTGAATTCTGCCGCGTCGATATCGATATGAATTACTTTGGCGTGAGGCGCAAAGGTATCAAGTTTACCTGTCACTCGGTCATCAAAACGTGCACCGACCACAATCAGAAGATCAGATTCCTGAACTACCAGGTTTGCCGCTTTGGTGCCATGCATACCCAGCATGCCAAGATAGTGAGGATCGTGCCTTTCGATGGTCCCCAGCCCCTTAAGGGTGCTGACAGAAGGCATTGGGTTAAGACGCAGAAACTCACGAACGGATTCCGTTGCTTTCGCCAGTTGAACACCGCCGCCAACATATAAGACAGGGCGTGTTGCTTTAGACAGAAGTTCTTGCGCTTGTGCTACGGCTTTAGGATCAACAACTGGGATCGCTGGTGGCTCGAAATGAGGCAGGATCTCGGTTGGCGCCTGAGCCAGTTGAACGTCTTTGGCAATATCAACGATAACCGGTCCCGGACGACCTGTTTTTGCTACTTCAAAAGCTTCGGCAAGAGTGGGGGCGAGTTCGTTGATGTCTGTAACCAGGTAGCTATGCTTGGTACACGCCAATGACATGCCAATCACATCCATTTCCTGGAATGCGTCAGTACCTATATGAGAACTGGCAACCTGACCGGTAATCGCAACCAGAGGCACCGAGTCCAGAAAGGCATCCGCCAGACCGGTAACCAGATTTGTGGCACCCGGTCCAGATGTTGCCATACAGACAGCAACGTCTTGTGTTGCACGCGCCATACCAATTGCTGCCATGGCAGCGCCTTGTTCATGGCGGCACAGGATGTGCTCCACACCACCATCATATAACGCGTCGTAGATTGGCATAATGGCACCGCCCGGGTAGCCAAATACCGTTTTAATTCCTTCTTGCTGCAGAGCCGCAACAACCAATTCTGCTCCTGTCATTGCTGCTCTCCTGCGGTTTGCGAGGGACGAAACGGCTTCATCCCTTTACTGCCTTGGCACATTGTGTGCTCCCATTCTTCCTGTATTAACCTGATCTCATTCGGTTAATGATGTCTTAAGTTATAAAAAAACCCCCGAGCTTCTCAGCGCGGGGGTTTTTGCTATTCTGTGGTTATTTTCTGCCCACAATCCCCCGCGCGGTACTAATAATGACCACGATAATCAGGGCAACGAGTGCGTTAGTGCGAGCAGATAATTTCATTAATTCTAGTTATTCAAAAGTTGTGAATTTGTTTGCGTTTCTAGTGGTAACACAATCCTTGGTTACATGACAAGCAAAAAGTAAGACTTTTTTCACATTTATTGCGTACGGAAAAAGGATATATAAGAAATAGTCTTTAAAAATTAATTAGTTATAAAATTGTCATTGTTTAAATAGTAGGCAGGGAAGCAACATGGCGTTAGCGATCATTCATAGTCGGGCGTGTGTAGGAGTGGAAGCTCCAGAAGTGACGGTTGAGGTTCACATCAGCAACGGAATGCCAGGGTTTACGTTGGTAGGTTTACCAGAAACAACCGTGAAGGAATCTCGAGATCGGGTTCGCAGTGCGATTATTAATTCAGGCTTTGAGTTTCCAGCCAAGCGAATTACGGTCAATCTGGCTCCCGCTGACTTACCGAAAGAAGGTGGAAGGTTTGATTTACCCATAGCGCTGGGTATTTTGGCGGCATCAGAGCAAATTGCCATTACCAAACTGGGTCAGACCGAGTTTATTGGTGAACTAGCCCTTTCGGGTGAACTTCGGTCTGTCAAAGGCGTGTTACCAGCGGCGTTAGCCGCAAACCGGGAAAACCATTGCTTGGTTGTGCCCGATGCGAATGGTGATCAGGCAGCGCTTGTAGGGGCGGATGTTCACAAATCGGCAGCCAATTTACTCGATGTATGCGCTGACTTGTGTGGGCAGAAAACACTGGGATTATTTCAAACCCCAGAACTTCATTTTGCAAAGGAATCATCACGATGCCTGCAAGACATCATTGGCCAGCAGCAAGGTAAGCGAGCACTAGAAATAGCCGCTGCGGGTAATCACAATTTGCTTTTTCTTGGACCACCCGGCACGGGGAAAACCATGTTGGCGTCGCGACTGTGCGATTTGTTGCCCGACATGAGCGAAGATGAGGCTATGGAAAGTGCGTCAGTTGCTTCTCTCACCCAGCAAGAGATTAACCAGTACAACTGGAAGAAGCGTCCATTCCGTTCCCCACACCATTCGAGTTCTATGGCGGCATTGGTTGGCGGTGGATCGATTCCCCGTCCTGGTGAAATATCTTTAGCTCATAACGGTTTGTTATTTTTAGATGAGATGCCGGAGTTTGAACGAAAAGTTCTGGATTCACTCAGAGAACCACTGGAATCCGGTGAGATCATCATTTCTCGCGCCGCGGGGAAAACCCGTTTTCCTGCCCGATTCCAGTTAGTTGGGGCATTGAACCCTAGCCCTACGGGGTACTATGAGGGGAATCAAGCTCGAGTGAACCCTCAGACGATCCTGCGGTATTTGGGGCGACTATCAGGGCCTTTACTTGATCGCTTTGATATGTCACTGGAAATACCGGCACTGCCGAAAGGTACGTTATCAGAAGGTGGCGATCGCGGAGAGCCGACTCAGGTGGTGAAACAGAGGGTCAACTTTGCCCGAGAGAAAATGCAGGCTCGCAGTGGAAAAGTGAATGCGCTACTGGGTACACGTGAAATCGACAAATACTGTCCTTTGCATAAGCAAGATGCAGAGTTTCTGGAGAACGCATTGCACCAACTCGGGCTATCCATACGCGCTTATCATCGAATCATCAAAGTGGCACGTACGATTGCAGATTTGTCAGGAAGCCCTCAAATCGAGCGGCCACATATTGCTGAAGCGTTGGGGTATCGAGCGATGGACAGATTAATGAAGCAACTGACGGCTCAAGCGGTATAAAAAATGCCAGCGTTTGCTGGCATTTTTTAAAAGTAAGATGGAATTAGAAGCTGTAGTTTAAGCCCGTTGCCACAATCCAGTTACTGCTGTCATAAAAATCGATGTTTGAAGAAACATTCTCATAACCACCGAAAGCGACCAGAGAGGTATTCTCCCAGTTCATGAAGTTCTGATACTCATAAGCGAGGAACAGCTTGAGTTGGTTGTCGTCACGGGTTTTGTCAAATACGGGGTTTACATCGTCGTAGCCTCTGTTCATGTAAGAAACAGTGGTTGCGATCTGGTGTTGACCTCTCAGCATCAATACGGTCAGGTCTGCGCCTATCCCTGTATTTTGCATGGCTGAGCCGTCGGCATTACGCTGAACGTATTTCAATGAAGGCATTAGGAATGTCGTGCGGCTGAGGGGAAGAAACTTCTCTACCTTTGAGTAGTAGACATTTCCTTCACGAGCCAACTTCTCTGCACCTGAAGCCAGCTCAGAGCCCGACGTTTCCTTGTCGATATTGATTTGACCGTAAGCGAGATCAAAACTGAGTCCCCAAAGTGGTGTTTTCTTCAGTTGCAAGCGGTAAGCCGTACCGAACTCTTTGGTTTCTTTTCTTGAACCCACCAATTGATATGGGTCTTGCCATACATCAGATTGCAATACACTTGGCAGAGCCGCAACACTCCATGTCATACCGGATGGCAGTTCATTACGATAACCGAGCTCAAGTGCCAATGTACCAATAGCAACGTCCGCACGTGACGTACCGATGAACACCTGATGGTTTCGCTTATCTCCGAAGGTGTATTGCAAATTTCCGAGAGGCGCAATGAGCTCTTTATTTTGCGTTGGGGTTTCCCCTTCTACACGTTGAGCATCCGCTTCTGTGTTCAAATTGGAAGTCTGGCTGGTGTATCCAACATTAATAGCGACCTCGCCACTGATTCCATTTCTATCGTTCAGTTCTGCCTGTACGCCATAAGAGGCAAATAACGCTGCAAGTACAACACTTAACGATTTTCGTTTCATGATATTTCCTTTATCTGATGTTGCGAGATCTGTTTTTGGCTGAGAGTACAAGTGATCATGTTAATCCGTAGTTAACTCATTATTCCATGACAGCATACGAAAAATTCGACAAATCAGACCATTAAATAAATGGATTACATTAAGATGACAGCACAGTACAATATTGCACCGTTTTATTGGCTCGGTTCACTTTCCAACACTTATAGCGTCTATGTTTGGTTATCTTCTTCTTATCATCAATGTTTCGCTCGTTATTCTTAATTCCGCCATGTGCTCGATTCCAATAGTGATCTTAGCGCTGGTAAAGCTTCTACTTCCAGGGCAAAAGCTTAAAACGCAAATTACCCGTGTAGCCAACTTTTTCATGTGGCTATGGGCGACTGTGAATGGTTTGATTCTGTCTGCGTCTAATCGCGTAGAGTGGACGATTGAGGGGGGAGAAGGGCTGAAAAAAGACGGTTGGTACCTGATGATCAGTAACCATCTAAGCTGGACTGACATTGTAGTGCTTTGCACTGTATTCAAAGACAAAATCCCGATGCCGAAGTTTTTTCTTAAACAGCAACTGCTGTACGTACCATTTGTAGGTATGGCTTGCTGGGCGCTGGACATGCCATTTATGCGCCGTTACTCGCGAGAATATCTGATTCGTCATCCTGAAAAGCGCGGTCAGGATCTGGCAACGACCAGACGTTCCTGCGAGAAGTTTCGCCACCTGCCGACTACTGTAGTGAACTACGTGGAAGGGACTCGCTTTACCCAGGATAAACAGCGCAAATCAAAAGCGCCTTATGAGTACCTGCTGGCACCAAAGTCAGGCGGTATCGCATATACTCTTGCCGCTATGGGCGAACAGTTTGACAGCATTATCGATGTAACTCTCGCTTATCCAGAAAATGTAAATTCGCCTTTTAAGGATATGCTGATGGGAAGAATGAAACGCATTGAGGTGAGAATCCGCACCATTCCGATGACAGAGGAAGTACAGGGCGATTACTTTAATGATAAGCCTTATAAGCGTCAGTTCCAGCAATGGCTGGGGGATGTTTGGCTACAAAAAGACGAAGTGCTAAAGAATATTTATCAAAGCCGGTAAGGCTAGATATGTCATGCAAGAAAAAAGGAGCCGAGGCTCCTTTTTTCTTAGTTCGTTGTAGCGAAGCGTTATTTCAGCTTCAGCAGGTAGTTAACCAAATCGAAGTACTGGTCCAGAGACTCAAGGCCTTCTGTATTTACCAGGTACTTATTGTTTACCACTACTGCTGGCACGCCACGCAGACCGCTATTCTGGAACTGCTTGTCGAAACGGCGAACCATTGAATCTACGGCAAAGCCTTTGTATGCCGCATCAAACTTCTTCGCATCCACACCTTCATCCAGGAAGATTTGGCGCAATTCAGCTTCATCTTTTGGTGGCTTACGCAGGTTGTGAATGCGGTTGAACATCACTGGCACCATTTTGTCTTCCACTTTTAGCGCAACCATAGTTGCGTAAGCTTTGCTCATTGGTGCGCCCATGTTGCCACCCATAAAAGATACGTGGTTCTTAACCAGTTTCGCGTCTTCAGGGATTTTCTTTTTCAGTTGCTGGATGATTGGCTCAAACGAGTTACAGTGAGGGCAATAAAAAGAGAAGAACTCGGTAACAGTCGGGGTTTTAGAGGCTTCTAAATCCAGCACCTTGTAATTGGTGCCTTCCTTAAACTGCGCAGCGTGAGCGCTGACGCTCAATACAAGTGTTGCGACAAGTGCAAACAGCTTTTTCATTGTGTACTCCATTATTACTTTTCTTAATATTGTGGCATCAGAGTCAGAGAAGGTTCATCCAGCGCCGCAATTTGTTCTTTGAATGCCAGTACCTGACTTTCCCAGTACTTTGGATCATCAAACCATGGGAAGGCAGCAGGAAACGCCGGATCTTGCCAACGTCTGGTCAACCAAGCCATGTAATGTACCATTCGTAGACCGCGCAAAGGCTCAATTAGTTTCAATTCATTGTGATTAAAGTTACAGAATTCCTCATAACCCTCAAGAATGATATCCAGTTGAGCCAGCTTGTCGTGGCGCTCGCCATTGAGCAGCATCCACAGGTCTTGTACCGCGGGACCGTTTCGTGCATCGTCTAAATCCACAAACATGGGACCGTCTCGCCACAAGATGTTTCCCGGATGGCAATCCCCATGTAGGCGCTGCAGTTTAAAGTCCGAGTGCCAGTACGACTCAATCCTTGTAATAAGTAAATCCAAGTCATTGAAAAAGCTCTGTTCCAAATGCATTGGAATCATATTGGATTGCTGCAACACGGTTCTTGGCTGGTACAGGTACTCGTCTAATCCTATCGTGGGTCGATGCTTGAAGTGTTTCGTTTGTGCAACTTTGTGAATACGCCCCAAAAAACGACCTACCCATTCCAGTTGTTCAAAGTTGTCTACTTCGAACTGGCGTCCACCTACGCTCTCAAACAGAGTGAATAAGTAGCCTTGGTATTCGTGCAGCGTATTGCCATTGATTCGTAGTGGCGGTGCAAGGGGAATATCCTGTTCGAGCAATTCAAGCGCGAAATCGTGCTCTTCCTGAATTTGTGCTTTGCTCCAACGTGAAGGTCGATAAAACTTCACTACATATCGACGGCGATCTTCATCGGTAAACTGATAAACCCGGTTTTCATAGCTGTTCAAAGCCAGCAAACCGGATTCCGCGCGAACACCGATACTTTCTAATGCGTACCACATGAAGTCAGGGGTCAGAGCTTCGAAGTTAAAAGCGTTATCAGACATACAAAAGAAAGGCGCATTGCTGCGCCTCATTCCATCTCAGAAAGTCTAAAGCTTTTTGATAAACCGGCTTTCGACTTCAACAGTAAATTGGTCACTGTCCGAGAGTATAAACTGAATCTTTGAGATAGGAGAGCGAAGTTTGTCTGGGTCTGCCCCCAGGCTGAGTGGAAGGTTCAAGACCTCACCGGGATTAACATGTACCGTCTGAGCGCCATACCAGCGAACATCGCTAAGTCCTTCTACACTGAGCGTGTATTCTTGTCGCTCTTGAGTTTTATTGATGATTTTTAGCGTGTAGGTGTTTTCCACCAGCCCTTCGCTGTTCATTCGGAATAGCTGATTTCTATCTCGCAATACCGACATCCCTGCGGGCTCAACACTGGCGATCTGGAACAGAAACAGACCCGTCATCAGTATCATCACCACACCGTATCCCAACAGTTTAGGACGCATAATGTGGGTTTTGTGCCCCGATAAGCGGTGTTCCGTGGTGTAACTGATGAGCCCTTTTTCGTAGCCCATGCGATCCATGGTTTTGTCACAGGCATCAATACAGGCACCGCAGTTGATACACTCGTACTGCAAGCCATCCCGAATGTCGATGCCAGTCGGGCAGACCTGTACGCAGAGATCGCAGTCGATGCAGTCACCAAGCCCAAGTGATTTTGGATCGGCTTTGCGTGAGCGTCCGCCTCGGGTTTCACCTCGCTTGGTGTCGTACCCTACGATGTAGGTGTCTTTATCAAACATCGCAGACTGAAAGCGAGAATACGGGCACATGTGAATGCACATGATAGAGCGCATCCAGCCAGCATTCCCGTAAGTACAAGCGGCAAAAAAGACGACCCAGAACACCGGCCAGAAACTGGCATTTAAAGTGAAAAAGTCAATCACCAGATCTTTTACGGGCACGAAGTAGCCGACAAACGTGAAACCGGTGATTAAAGCAATCGCCCACCACGCTATATGCTTGAGCGTTTTTCTGAAAACCAGGTTGGATGAGAGAGTTCCACTGTCTTGCTTTCGTCTTTTATTGGCTGAGCCTTCCAGCTTCTCTTCAAACCAGATGTACATGAATGTCCAGACTGTTTGAGGACAGAGATACCCACACCAGACGCGACCCAAAAAAGTGGTAAGAAAAAAGAGTCCGAAAGCCGCGATCATAAACAGTAACGCAAGCAGCGTTAAATCCTGAGGGTATAAGGTGGTACCAAAGAAGTTGAATTGCTGATTGCCCAGATCAAGCAAAATTGCCTGTCTGTCTCCGTAAGGTATCCATGGGGTTAAACCAAATATGAGCAGTAGAAACCAGCCTCCATATCGGCGAAGCTTTTGGTAAGTACCTTTGCTTTCCCGAACGTAAATTCGGTTACTTGGGTTAAAGCGATCTCCTTTCCCTTTATGTGTTTTGGGATTAAAGGTTTTCGGAGTCACGTCTTTGACATCGATTCTTTCCTGACCCATACAGGTGTCCTTCTTAGGCGTATTGAGGCGAAGGTTCTTTTGCCTTCACTCTTCGACATTGCTACTTATCTTTTATTTTAGTCGCCCTATATTGCTCTCACACGATCAAGCCCTTTAACTATCAGGTTTGCGTTGATGAAGAATAAGGCGTAGCTCAAATTGCACACGAATTATACGGGTTTAAAAACATTTATTTTTTTATGGGTATCAAGGTTTAAAAAGAATCTTAGTAACAGTTGAGTAGAAAAAAGGGTAAACAGGGGACAGGGACAAAAAAAGCGGCTGATGCCGCTTTTTAGAAAGAGAGAGTTAAATTACGCCGCGCGCTTTAAGCAGCGCAGTTTTAAAATCGTCTTCCTGGTCTTTTGCCAGACCTGGAATCATCTCGTCTTTTTCACTGTTGCGCATCTTGAGGTGATAAATCAGTACATCATCCGTTAGATCTTCTAATTTACCGTCATAACCTGCTTCTTGAGTCAATTTGACGATGAACTCCATTAAATTGAGCTCAGAGTCTTTTTGCCATTCAGGGTGGATCAGTTCAATCAGCTCATTGACGCGGTGACATTTCATTTATTTCTCCACAATACTTGTGTTGTCTTATGTCGCTAAGTTAACAAAATCTGTTGAAATAAAAAAGCGCAGTCAAAGACCGCGCTTTTCATTAAGCCGCTTCGGTAACTTTATTGTCTTGCTGGCTCTTTTGAGCGTTGCGAGCAACTAAGTTTACTTGTGGAGCCGGTTTGCTGTTAACCGGAGCAGATACAAAACCTGGGCGACGTCGACTCGCACTACGATTCGTGTGCGAAAACCTGACAGGTGTTGGGCGCATTGGTTTACCTAACAGTCAGACACATCCCTTGCCAAATTAATGGCCCGATTCCCTATGAGATTTCTCTCTTCTGGCCGTGCCAATCCAATAGAAAATCAGGAGTAAAGATATGAAACCATATCCGGCTCAGAGAGTAGCACTAATTGTAAGAATGTGCGAATGAAATGCTGGTTTTTTGCTCATTTTTTAGTGAGTCCATTGTTTGAATGTTGCACAAGCCGACCGTACAGGATATGTATAGAAAATAAACGGAACTTTCTTCTGCCAATCATGACCTTATAAAGCAAAGGAAGACCCCAATTTAGAGGAGTTGTTCATGTCATTTTTTAAAAAAACGCTAGCTAGCTTTGGTATTGGCAGTGCCAAAGTAGATTCTATTCTTCAGCAGGAAGTGCTGATTCCTGGGCAAAATGTCAGCATTAAAATCCATGTGTATGGCGGCTCGTCGGCTCAGGAAGTTGACAACATCGATTTGAAGCTTTGTTGTCGTTATGTTCGCGAAGTTCCGGCAGATAATGACAAAAGCCACGTTCAGGAAGGAATGCAGACCAAAAAGCAGAACGTGAAATACGCTTTGGCGTCATGGCAACTGCCTTATGCTTTTACCATTGAACCGAGTGAAGAGCGTGTGTTTGATGTAGAGCTTCCCATCCCCTGGAATACCCCAGTGACGATTGGCGATGCCAAAGTCTGGCTAGAAACTGGCTTAGACATCTCCATGGCGATCGACCCAACTGATAAAGATGTGCTGACAGTACGTCCTGATCCGTTAATGGACGGGATTTTTACCGCGTTAGAGGAGCAGGGGCTTCGCATTCGTCAGGTTGAATGTGAAGAAGCTAAAGGGTTTGAGCTCCCATTCGTTCAGGAATTTGAGTTTGTCCCGACGACAGGACCTTATCACGGTCGTTGGCGTGAACTGGAAATCGTGGCCTACCGTGATGAGAATGAGCTGAAACTCTGGTTTGAAGTGGATCGCCGCAAAAGAGGCATCGGCGGTATGCTTGCCGGGCTGTTGGGCGGGAATGAACTTAAGCGTCATTTAACCTTGTCTTCTCAACTTTCAGGGGAAGAAGCGGGCAGACAGGTGTTGGAGTTTTTAGAAAGCACTACCTGAATTTTTGATGTGAAATTTAAGCTTACAACTGTACGCTGAGTGTGTCATACTGCACCTCTCTTGAGTCGTTACTCTATTGAAGGAGGGGCGTATGACACGTCCTTTAGCGAGTGAATACAGCTTAAATGAAGAAATCGCCAACAGCGTTACTCATGCATTGGGAATGATTTGCGGCATCGTTGGGCTGGTTTTTTTACTGATTAAAGCCGTAAACCACCATGCCGACGCATTGACCATTACCAGTATGAGTGTGTATGGCGGCAGTTTGATTTTACTGTTTCTTGCCTCTACGGTTTATCACGCCGTTCCCTATCGAAAAGCCAAACGTTGGCTGAAAACCTTTGACCATTGTGCGATTTACCTCCTTATTGCAGGAAGCTATACCCCGTTTCTTTTAGTGAGTTTAAGAACGCCACTCGCGATTGGTTTGATGATTGTGATTTGGTCGATTGCCCTGGTTGGTATCATCGCCAAAATTGCCTTTGTGTATCGGTTTAAAAAGCTCTCGTTGTATACCTATCTGACCATGGGGTGGCTATCACTTATCGTGATTTATCAACTGGCTATTTCATTGGATATTGGCGGTCTGGTCTTGCTGGCAGTGGGCGGAGTGGTTTATTCACTCGGGGTGATTTTCTACGTCTGCAAACGCATTCCCTTTAACCATGCCATCTGGCATGGGTTTGTTCTGGGTGGGGCAGCGTGCCATTTCTTTGCGATCTATTTCTTTGTTGACCCGATTTAATCGGGTCATTCACTACCTTCTCCAGAATGCGGGGAAGAAAAGCACCAGAATCGTCAGAATTTCTAGCCTGCCCATCAGCATTCCTAAGCTCAGTATCCATTTGGCGGCATCTGGTAGTGGTGCAAAATTTCCAGTAGGACCAATCACATGACCCATCCCCGGTCCTACATTCGCAACCGCAGTAACCGCACCAGAAATGGCTGTCACCGGATCCAGTCCCATTGCTCCTAGCACACCCGCTATAACAATGATAGTGATAAGGAACATCAGTCCGAATGCGACGAGAGAGCGCACAATGTCCTCATTAACTGGGCGCTGATTGTATTTCTGGACGAAGACACCAGACGGGTGAATCAGCTTCATCATCTGTTTGTGGAGTAGAGTAAGTGCAATCTGGAAGCGGAACACTTTGATTCCACCGGAGGTCGATCCCGAGCATGCCCCAGCCATCATGATGAACGCAAAAATGACCCCGGGTAGAGCTCCCCACGCGGTGAAATCTTCCAACCCAAAGCCCGTGGTTGTCACTACAGAGATGATGTTGAATAGCGAGACGCGAACCGCATCAGACATGGAATAATCTTCATGAAACCACAGCCAAGCCGCCACGACTGACGCGGTAAACAGCACCAGATAGGCGAACCCTTTTACCTGAGCATCTTGCCACAATGACATCGGGCGCTTTTTCTTTAATGCCGTGACAAACAGCAAGAAAGGCAACCCACCCAAGAACATAAAGGCGATTGCGACCCAATGCGCGCCGTTGGAAAAGTGGTTCATCGAGCCATCCGATGTGGAGTAGCCACCTGTCGAAAGAGTCGTGAAAGCGTGATTGATGGCATCAAACCCAGACATACCAGTGATCAAGTACCCAATCAGGCACAAAGCAGTGAGCGTGAGGTACACATAGACGATATGGATGGCGACAATCTTAGTTCTTGGGGCGCTTTTGTCTGACCAGTCTGAGCTTTCAGTTTGGAAGAGTCGCATCCCTCCGACATTGAGCATGGGCAGGATCGCCACACCCATGACGATAAACCCTATTCCGCCCAGCCATTGCAGTATTGAACGCCACAATAAGATACTCGGAGCCATCTCGTCTAACCCACTGAGCACAGTGGAGCCAGTGGTCGTGATGCCTGACATGGTTTCGAAATACGCATCGGTAAAGCTGATGTGATTGATGAACACAAACGGCAAAGCGGCAAAGGCGCTGGCGATGGTCCACACAAACGAGGTGATCAGGAACATATCCCGAACCCCGAGTCGGAATTCAGCGGTACGACCAATAGTCAGACAAACAAAAGCAACACCATGAAGGATAAGTACCGATTGCCCAAACTCAATGAAGCCTGGCGTGCCTGAAAAGAATGCCACCGCAGTGGGGGCGTACATGAAGAGGGCTAGCTTAGAGAGCACCAGTCCAATGACAAATAAGATCGGGCGTAAATGAACCATATCGACTTATTACCACGGTTTGTGCGGCGCTCTGAAATCGGAGCGCCAACGCTGACTCTATAGGAAGAATGGGCTTGGTTGGAACAAACGCTCGACGTCTGGCACGTATTTCTTGTCGACGAGGAACATCACCACGTGATCATCTTGTTCAATCACGGTTCTGTCATGGGCAATCAGCACTTCTTCACCCCTAACGATGGCACCTATGGTAGTACCCGGCGGCAGCTTGATATCGCCAACCGCGCGCCCCACCACTTTGGAGGTGGTTTCATCACCATGAGCGATGGCTTCGATGGCTTCTGCTGCACCACGACGCAACGAGGATACGTTAACGATATCAGCTCGACGAACGTGAGTAAGTAACGCTGAAATGGTGGCTTGCTGTGGTGAAATCGCCACATCAATGGTTCCACCCTGGACTAAGTCTACGTAGGCGCCACGCTGAATCAGTACCATCACTTTCTTGGCACCCATGCGTTTTGCAAGCATAGCTGACATGATGTTGGTTTCGTCTTCATTAGTAAGCGCAATGAACACATCCACCTGATCAATGTTTTCTTCAGCAAGCAGCTCCTGATCGGCAGCGTCACCACAGAAAACAATGGTATTTTCTAACTGCTCGGATAGCCTTTCCGCCCTTTGGTAGCCTCGTTCGATCAGTTTTACGCTGTACTCTTTTTCCAAGCGCTTAGCTAGGCTGGCACCGATATTACCGCCGCCCACAATCATGATACGACGGTAGGGCTTTTCAAGGCGCTGAAGCTCACTCATGACCGAGCGAATGTGGTTACTGGCGGCGACGAAGAAGACTTCGTCGTCAGCTTCAATAATGGTGGTGCCCTGTGGGCGAATCGGGCGACCCTGACGGAAGATAGCCGCCACACGTGTGTCGATATGGGGCATGTGATCGCGCAGAGCAGACAAGGCATTCCCGACCAAAGGGCCGCCATAGTAGGCTTTTACCGCCACAAGGCTGACTTTACGCTCGGCAAAGCTTACTACCTGCAGTGCTCCAGGGTACTGAATCAAACGTTCAATGTAGCTGGTTACCAGTTCTTCAGGCGCAATCAAATGATCGACAGGAATCGCACCAGACTGAAACAGCGCATCTTTCTCAGCCAGATACTCAGGCGAGCGGATTCTGGCAATACGGTTTGGGGTATTGAATAGGGTGAACGCCACCTGACAAGCCGCCATGTTGGTCTCATCGGTATTGGTAACGGCGACCAGCATATCGGCATCTTGCGCCCCCGCTTCGCGCAGCACGTCTGGGTGACAGGCGAACCCATTTACCACTCGCAAATCGTACTTGTCCTGCAACTCACGAAGTCGGTCTCCATCACGGTCTACCACTGTGATGTCGTTATTTTCACCCACCAAGTTTTCTGCCAGGGTGCCACCTACTTGTCCAGCACCGAGTATGATGATTTTCATCGCTCACCTATTCTGCTTAGACCCTAGTATCGCGCCTAAGCTTTTTTCGTTAAAACGGCGTAATAAAACCCGTCCATATCTTCTTCGCCTGGAAGAATCTGTCTGCCCGGATTATCCAGCTCCGAACCGACAAGCTGAGCGCTATCGGTTCTTTCAAGGAACTGAATGACCTGATGCTTGTTTTCTTGTGGCGTGATTGAACACGTCGCGTAAACCAAGGTGCCCCCAGGTTTTAGCTGCTGCCACATGGCATCCAGAATTTCGCTTTGCAGCTCGGCAAGCGCTTCAATGTCGTCTGCGCGTCTTAGCCATTTGATGTCTGGATGACGGCGAATCACACCCGTTGCGGAGCAGGGTGCATCCAGCAAAATGCGATCAAATTGTTCGCCTTGCCACCATTCTTGAGGATTACGTGCATCACCGCAAACGACTTTCGCCTGAAGATTGAGACGCTTCAGGTTTTCATGCACTCGCTTCAGGCGGTTTTCGTCACAGTCGATGGCAACAACATCGCTGTTGGTGGTTCGTTCCAGAATATGCGCGGTTTTCCCGCCCGGCGCCGCACAACAGTCCAGAATCAATTCCCCGTCTTTAGGTTCAAGGTAATTGAAGGACAATTGCGCTGCTGCATCCTGAACCGACACCCAACCTTTTTCGAACCCCGGAAGAGAAGCCACATCTTTTGGTGAGGCTAATTTTATGGCGTCTTCCGCTTCGGAGTGAGCGCTCGCATCTATGTTTTCATTTTTGAGTAGCTCAAGGTATTCGTCTCGGCTGTGATGCTGGTGGTTAACGCGAAGCCACATCGGCGCTTTCTGATTGTTGGCTTCGATAATTGTTTCCCACTGCTCTGGGTAAGCGTCTTGCAACAACTTTAATAGCCAGCTCGGGTGTGCGTATTTACCTGCATTATGGCTAACGGCAGCTTGATCCAGCTCTTCCTGATTGCGTTGGTAATTACGCAATACAGCGTTGATTAACCCTCTTAAGCGAGGACCTTTCAGCGCTTTGGTGCCTTCCACGGTTTCACCTACCGCGGCATGCGCGGGAATCCGCATAAAGCTGAGTTGGTAAATGCCGACCAGAATCAAGTGGTGGAATACTCGTTGCTTACCTTTTAACGGTTTGTCCATCAAGTTGTTAGCGATGGTTTCCAGACGAGGAAGGTAACGTAACGCGCCGTAGCAAATCTCTTGCAGCAGGGCGTGGTCACGAGAGCGGATATTCTGTTGTGCAGCAGGAAGGGCGGTAGATAATGAGTGACCCTTGTCGACAACAAGATACAAAACGTTGGCTGCTTCAGCGCGAACATTCATGGTGAATACCTTAAAGCAAAGGAGGGCATCTCTGCCCTCAAAAAGTTCGTAATGAAGTGATCATGCACTTCGTCGTTTGTTCTGGGTTAAACCAGTTGGCTGCCTACTTCAAACCAGGACGCTCTTGCGTTCAAAATGTCCTGAACTGACATGGCTTTTTTACCCGGAACCTGAATCTGTTCAAGCACTAATACGCCATTACCTGTTGCGACATAGATACCTGTTTTGTCAGCTTGAATGATGGTGCCTGCTGGCTTGTCCGTGGTTTGGTTGTCCAGACGGCTTTGCCAGACTTTAATGGTGTTGTCAGCGGCATCGAAATGGCTGATTGGCCATGGGTTAAATGCGCGGACGCAGCGCTCTATGTGAGCCGCATCGTCGTTCCAGTTGATGCGTGCTTCTTCTTTGCTGAGCTTCTTGGCGTAGCTGGCTTCGTCATCATTCTGCTTAACGGGAACGGCTCTACCTTCTGCGATATCACAAAGGCAGTCAATCAGAGCTTGAGGACCAAGTTCCGCTAACTTGTCGTACATGGATGTGCTGGTATCGGTCGCTTCAATTGGAAGCGTTGCAATTTTCAGCATATCGCCAGTATCCAGACCGATGTCCATCTGCATGATGGTTACGCCAGCTTCTTCATCACCAGCCCATACTGAGCGTTGAATCGGTGCTGCTCCACGCCAGCGAGGCAAAATTGAACCGTGAACGTTAATACAACCAAGGCGAGGTGTATCCAGTACGGCTTGTGGCAGCAACATACCGTAAGCTACAACGACCATGATGTCGGCATTCAAATCGACCAGCGCTTGTTTCGCTTCGTCGGATTTGAAGTTTTCTGGTTGGTAAACGGGCAAGTCATGTTCCAGCGCTAAGCTCTTAACCGCTGAAGGGGTGAGCTTCTTACCGCGACCTGCTGGTCGATCTGGGTTGGTGTAAACCGCAATAACCTCGTGCTCCGAAGACAATAACGCCGCCAAATGACGGGCGGCGAAGTCCGGAGTACCTGCAAAGACAATTCTTAAAGACTGACTCAAGGTAAACTTCCTTAAATATGTGAAGAAGGGTGTTAGGCTCTTTTCGCTTGCTTCTCGTTAAAACGCTTAAGTTTAAGCATCTTATCTTGAATACGCTTACGCTTCAGAGGCGAAAGGTAGTCCACAAAGAGCTTGCCCTCAAGGTGGTCCAGCTCGTGCTGAACACAGATAGCCAAAAGCTCATCCGCTTCAAACGAATATTCTTTGCCTTCACGATCCAGTGCAGTCACAGACACTTCTGCCGCACGAGGAACCAATGCGCGTGCACCCGGAATAGACAAACAGCCTTCCTCAATACCATCTTCACCGCGTTTGTCGGTGATTTCAGGATTGATCAACACCATTGGTTGATCACGGGTGTCAGACACGTCGATGACGACGATGCGCTGGTGAATATCAACCTGGGTTGCCGCCAGACCGATGCCTTCTTCGTCGTACATGGTTTCCAACATGTCGTCGACGATCTTTTGAATCTCTGGTGTCACTGCTTCGACAGGTTTTGCCACTGTGCGAAGGCGATCATCAGGGAAAGTTAATACTTGTAATACAGACATATACACTCGAAATATTGAACTGTGCCGAAACAGCTAAAACCTAGCTGGCTCAATTCTAGACATTTTATAACCTAAATGACAGCATCCTAGCCAATATTGGATAGGGAAACTGGGGTTATGAAAGGATTAGTGGCCAAGTTAGGTCGTACCTCTTTAGCTATAATAACATGTGTTGTGGCACATGGTGTCCTTGCAAAAGGTGATGTTTTATCGGTTAAGGAAAATGCACCTAAAACCTACGAGGTAAAAAAAGGCGATACCCTTTGGGATATTTCGGCTTTGTACCTTGATAGCCCTTGGCTTTGGCCGCGTTTATGGCAAATCAACCCAGACATTGATAACCCCCATCTAATCTACCCTGGCGATAAACTCACACTGGTCTGGCGAAATGGTCAGCCAATGCTGAGCCTGAAACCGCTGCTCACTCTCTCCCCTAAAGCTCGTATTATCGACAAACAAGCCGTTCCAACTTTGCCTGAAGGGCTGGTTTTACCTTACATCAATTCCGATCGTCTGGTGACAGAAGAGGTGGTAGATAACGCTATGCGTGTAGTGGGTACGCAGGATGGACGTCGTTTCCTCAGTAAACATGATCAACTTTTCATTGATGGTCCTACCGATGAGAAAAACTGGGGAATTTACCGGGCTGTGCAGGAATATCGCCGCAGTGATACCGGAGCAGAAGTTCTTTCTTTGAAAATGGTCGCCACAGCCACCTTGCTAGAAGCAGGAGAAAAACTCAGCGCACTGCAAGTGGAGACTCAGCAGCAAGAGATTCTGTCTAACGACATAGCACTGCCATTGCTGACCAAAGAAGGCTTTTCTTTATCCAACACCTTCTATCCAGAACCTGCACCGAAGAACGTTTCAGCCTCTATTTTAGGTGCGCTTGAAGGCAGCAAGTACATTGGTCGAAATCAGGTAGTGATCATCGATCGCGGTCTGAACGATAACGTTGATCAGGGCACCATGTTTGATTTGTGGGAAGAAGGGCTGGGTGTTTCAGGTAGCCGTGGCAATTACATTGTCGA
Source organism: Vibrio sp. SCSIO 43132 (assembly GCF_019904195.1). NCBI lineage: Bacteria > Pseudomonadati > Pseudomonadota > Gammaproteobacteria > Vibrionales > Vibrionaceae > Vibrio > Vibrio sp. SCSIO 43132. Next base: position 3,936,441 of record NZ_CP063199.1, on the reverse strand, counting down.
CGATGGCTGGCTGAGCGAGAAACTGCCCGATGTATCTGTAGGTGAGATGATTGTCATTCGACCTTATGATTCGTTCAGTATTGCATTGATCACCCGAAGCAAAGCACCTATTCATACCCAGACATTAGGTCTTTCCCCTCTGTTAAAGGAAACGACAGAGGAAGAGGACTCCAATACCTGACATGACGAACAATGAGTTACGAGCCTGGCTGACCTTAAGTTTCACCCCACAATTAGGCGGCCAGTCGTTGACTCGATTGCTCGCTATTGATTCTCCCGTCAACATACTGTCTTCCGGTCCGGAGCGCTGGCAAGCCATTGGTCTTAAACCAAAACAGATCGCTTACCTACAAGCTCAATCCCACCCAGAAGTAGAAGAAAGCCTTGAGTGGGAGGCGGCTTCTGATTCCCATCATATTCTCAATTTGCTGGATACTGATTATCCGCCTCTGTTGAAAGAAGTCCCTTCACCGCCCACCACACTCTTTGTGAAAGGTGAAGTGTCGTCTTTGAGTGCACCTCAAATCGCAATGGTGGGTAGCCGAAATGCCAGTATTGAAGGGCTGCAAACCGCAAAAGCCTTCGCTAAAGACCTATCATGTAATGGGCTGGTTGTGACCAGCGGCCTGGCTTTGGGCGTAGATGGATATGCTCATGATGGAGCATTGGAAGGAGGTGGCAGAACGGTTGCTGTATTGGGTTCTGGGTTGGAATGTATTTACCCGGCAAGGCATCGCAAGCTTGCTGCCAGAGTTGTCGAGCAAGGGGCTCTGGTGTCAGAGTTTCGCCCGAACACCAAGCCTCGTCCTGAACATTTTCCCCGTCGTAACCGAATCATCAGTGGATTATCGGTAGGTGTATTTGTCGTAGAAGCGGCAGAGCGCAGTGGCTCACTTATTACTGCCCGCTATGCCGCAGAGCAGGGGCGCGATGTTTTTGCCTTACCGGGCTCAATTCATAACCCCAATGCCCGAGGTGGTAATGCGCTGATCAAGTCAGGTGCCTGCTTGGTTCAGTCCTCCCAAGATATCCTGCAGGAAGTTGAAAATTTAGTTTCTTGGTCGTTTTCTCAACAAACATCTATATTTAGTGAAGAAGCCGAGCAAGAAGAATTGCCATTTCCCGAACTAATGGCTAACGTAGGAATAGAAGCAACACCCGTTGATATTCTTGCAGAGCGGACCCATATACCTGTGCATGAAGTCATGATGCAACTACTGGAACTTGAGCTTTCAGGGCATATTGTTGCAGTACCTGGTGGCTATATTCGAAAGGGGAGGGGCTAACTATGATGGACATACTGATGTATTTGTTCGAGACCTACATCCACAGCGATGCGGAATTAATGGTCGATCAAGATGAGTTGGAAGATGAGCTCCTGAGAGCGGGATTCCATCAAAAAGAGATCTACAAAGCCCTGAACTGGTTAGAGGACTTGGCAGCGCTGCAGCAAAGCGATGCACAATCCGCCATGAGAACCAGTGCAGCTACGTCGGTACGTATTTACACTCGTACCGAAATGTCACGCTTAGACCTGGAATGCCGCGGATTCCTAATGTTCCTTGAGCAGGTCGAAGTACTAACCGCTGAAACCCGTGAAATGGTCATTGACCGTGTCATGGGGCTGGAAACCAACGATTTCCAGCTCGACGATCTGAAATGGATTGTGCTGATGGTACTGTTTAACGTACCTGGCAATGAAAACGCCTACACCCAGATGGAGGAGCTCCTGTATACTACGGAGAGCGGTATTCTTCATTAACGGTGGAGTGAATGAGCGGTAAAATCGATGCACAACTTTTCTCTGCCCATGAGCATGCACTGGAAACAGAGCCGTGCCCTCAATGTGGCGGAGAATTGTCTTTGCGCCATGGCAAATATGGTCCTTTCTTAGGGTGTAACCAATACCCTGCTTGCGACTACATTCGTAACCTTAACCAGAATGACGGTCACGTCGTTAAAGAACTTGGTGTACCTTGCCCGAAATGTGCCAGTGAGCTGGTATTAAGGCAGGGTCGATATGGCATGTTTATTGGTTGCAGCAGCTACCCCGAATGCCATCACATCGAATCTCTGGATGCACCAAAAGAAGAGCAAGTTCCTCAAGACGAGATAGCGTGCCCAGAATGTAAAACCGGGCATTTAGTGGAAAGAAAATCTCGCTACGGCAAAATGTTTTATGCCTGCGATAGCTACCCTAAGTGCAAGTTTGCCGTGAATCACAAACCGGTTATCGGGACGTGCAGCGAATGTAATTACTCACTATTAGTAGAGAAGAAACTGGCGTCCGGCGCAAAAGTTGTGTGTGCGAATCGGAAGTGTCAGAAAGAGCAAATTCAATAAAAAACGGCACTCATATGAGTGCCGTTTTTTACGAGTAATTACGTGTTACAAAGCTTGAGCACTTTCCTTTAAAGCGGGAAAGGCATCGGCATCCAATATGCTTGCAAGCTTTACCAGTGCCGCTTTCAACGCTTCGTCGCTGCCTGCGCACACATTGATGTGTCCCATTTTACGACCTGCACGCTTCTCCTTGCCATACCAGTGAACGTGACACTCTGGCATCGCCAGAACACTTTCTGGTACTTGGTCTTCACCTAAGATGTTGACCATAGATGTCGGACGCACAAGCTCCGTACTGCCTAAAGGCAACCCACACACAGCACGTAAGTGGTTCTCGAACTGGCAGGTTTCCGCACCCTGCTGAGTCCAGTGACCAGAATTGTGAACACGAGGCGCGATCTCGTTAACCAGCAGTTCGCCATTTACATCGAAAAATTCCAATGCCAAAACACCAACATAGCCAAGTGATTCGGCAACCGCCGTGAACGCTTTATTTGCCTGGGTTTGCAAAGCTTTATCATCAATTGCCGTCGAAAGCGTAAGTACACCATCGGTATGAACGTTCTCTGCCAGCGGGTAGATTGCGATTTCGCCTGCCGCATTTCGAGCGCCAACTAATGACACTTCACGCTGAAATGGCACAAACTCTTCTGCCACGATGGCTTGGTTTGGCGTTTCTGCGATGCATTCAGACATTTCCTGCCAAATCGCCTCTGCCTGCGCTTTGTCTTTTAAGCGCCATTGTCCTTTACCGTCGTAACCGCCAAGCGTGCTTTTCAGCACCATTGGAATGCCAACGTGTTCGATGGCTTGCTCAAAGGCCGCTTTGGTGTTGATCACAAAGTACTTGGCGTTTTTAACGCCAGCGTTATCGAGTAAAGATTTTTCGATGCGACGATCACCACCTGCTTTGATGGCATCGGTAGTCGGGAAGAATTTGCCGCTTTTCTCGCACTCATCCAGTACATCATGAGGAATGTGTTCGAACTCAGCCGTAATCACGTCCGCCTGGTTTATCGCATTGGCTAACCCACTGCCAGTAACCTGGTTAGTTAGCGGATGAACAATGTTTTCCGAGCCCACATCAAAAGCGGAAATTTCAATGTTCAGAGGCGCACCAGCCAAAGACATCATTCGAGCCAGTTGACCAGCACCTAAGACTAGAACGTGCATGGGTATCAATCCTCTGCTGGATTCGGGTTAGCCAAAACCGTATCTGTTTGCTCTTGGCGGAAAGCTTCAACTTTTGCCATCACATCTTCATTGTGTGTACCAATGATTTGTGCTGCTAGGATACCAGCGTTTGCAGCACCGGCTTCGCCGATTGCCAGCGTACCTACTGCGATACCTTTAGGCATCTGAACAATAGAAAGCAAAGAATCCATGCCTTTCAGAGCACGAGACTGAACCGGAACACCTAGAACCGGTAAGCTTGTGAATGCTGCAGCCATACCCGGCAGGTGAGCCGCACCGCCAGCTCCGGCGATGATAACCTTGATACCACGCTCTTTTGCGCTGTTGGCGTAGTCGGCCAATAGTTGCGGTGTACGGTGGGCAGAAACCACTTTCGTTTCATAAGAAACACCAAAGCGATCCAGCATTTCTGCTGCTAGCTTCATGGTTGGCCAATCAGATTTAGAACCCATAATAATACCGACTTGCATCTCAAAACTCCTTCAGCGCTTTTATTGGGTGAGCGGATATTTTGCGCGCATTATACGTAGAAATGACATTAAGGAAAACGTTTGCACAAATTCGTTTTAAGGTTTGATACAGTTTCCCGGCAAATTACTTTGAGTGGTCGTGTAAACTCTTTGTACACTATTGTTCAAATGTTAAGTAAAAGGGCCTCAAATTGACCAATTTTGAAAACACAGTTCAAGCGCTGCGCGATGGCGAAGTGATTGCTTACCCTACGGAAGGCGTATTTGGTGTGGGCTGTGACCCTGACAATGCTGAAGCCATTATGAAGCTGCTAGAGCTTAAGAAACGCCCGGTCGAAAAAGGGCTGATTCTTATTGCTGCAAATTTTGATCAATTAAAGCCTTACGTAGATGAGAGCGCACTAAGCGAAGAAGCAAAGGCGGCTGTGTTCGCGACCTGGCCAGGTCCTGTTACCTGGGTGATGCCAGCGAAGCCAGAGCTGTCAAACCTGCTTTCGGGTCAGTTTGACTCAATTGCGGTACGCGTAACTGACCACCCTCTGGTTCAAAAACTTTGCGAGACGTTCGGTAAACCGCTAACCTCTACCAGCGCCAACCTGACAGGTGAGCCTCCATGCATGACTTTTCAGGAAGTTCAGGTTCAACTGGGCGATCATTTAGTGGCGATTCTGGAAGGCGAAACGGGTGGACGCGAGAAGCCAAGTGAAATTCGTGACGCTTTGACTTCCCAAGTATTAAGACAGGGGTAACCTGCGAACAAAGGAACATACGATGTCAGAGATAAACAAAGATGCAGTAAAGTACTTTTTATTGAGTCTGCAAGACACCATTTGCCAGAAGCTGGAAGACGCGGATGGTAAGGCGGTGTTCAAAGAAGACATCTGGCATCGTGAATCTACCGAGCGGTTAGGTGGCGGTGGTCGAACTCGTGTGATGACGGGTGGTCAGGTTTTTGAGCAGGGTGGTGTCAACTTTTCTCATGTCTCTGGTCGAGAAATGCCAGCTTCTGCGACCGCTCATCGCCCTGAACTGGCAGGACGAAAATTCGAAGCTATGGGGGTCTCTTTAGTAATGCACCCAAATAACCCTTACATACCCACGTCCCACGCTAACGTACGCTTTTTCATTGCAGAGAAAGAAGGTCACGACCCCATCTGGTGGTTTGGTGGTGGCTTTGATCTGACTCCTTTCTATCCGTTCGAAGAAGATTGCCAGTACTGGCACAATACCGCTAAAGAAATCTGTGCGCCGTTTGGTGAAAACGTCTATGCCGAGCATAAAAAGTGGTGTGATGAGTACTTCTTCCTACCTCACCGAAACGAGACTCGTGGCGTCGGCGGATTGTTTTTTGATGATCTGAATGAATGGGGATTCGATAAAAGCTTTGAATACATCAAAGCCGTAGGGGAAGGGTACACCGACGCGTTGCTTCCTATTATTGAGCGCCGAAAAGAGACAGAGTTTGGTGAGCGAGAGCGTCAATTCCAGCTTTACCGACGCGGACGCTATGTTGAGTTCAACCTGGTTTACGACCGAGGCACTCTGTTTGGCTTACAAAGCGGTGGGCGAACGGAGTCTATTTTAATGTCCATGCCGCCACTGGCTCGATGGGAATATGACTATCAGGTTGAACCTGGTACCCACGAAGACGATTTGTACCAAAATTACCTAAAGCCCAGAGACTGGTAGATTGCAGCCATAAGTGCCGAGAGTCCGATGGCTTGAGGCTATCTGGGTATGATGATAGGGTCGGTTAAAACGATCCTATTTCTATTTTTGCAGGCAAGGAAATGACGCAAAACATCGATCAGTACGTAGTATTTGGCAATCCTATCGGGCACAGCAAATCCCCCTTTATTCATACACTCTTTGCCCGGCAAACGAATCAATCGCTCACCTATACAACCATGCAGGCACCTATTGGTGGCTTTGTTGAGTCCGCAAAAGAGTTTTTTGCGAATGGAGGTCGAGGTTGCAATATCACGGTTCCATTTAAAGAGGACGCCTACCAGTTTGCTGATCGACTGACCGAACGAGCACAACTCGCGGGTGCAGTGAATACACTGAAAAAGCTCGATGATGGAGAAATCATTGGCGATAATACCGATGGAGAAGGTCTCGTTCAGGACTTGCTTCAGTATCAGGTTCCCCTCAAAGGCGCGAGAATACTGACTATTGGCGCTGGTGGTGCGGCGCGTGGTGTTATCAAGCCGTTACTGGATCAGTCCCCTGCAAACATCGTGGTGGCTAACCGCACTTTTTCTAAAGCCCAAAAATTAGAAGAAATGTTCAAAGAGTTTGGTGCTATTGAGGCAGTGCCAATGGAAGAGATCCAAACCTCTTTCGATGTTGTTATCAATTCCACTTCAGCCAGTTTGAGCGGTGATTTGCCTGCTATTAGCCCGGCAATATTTGATAAACACACCGTGAGCTACGACATGATGTATGGACAAGGTCTTACTGCATTTAATCAATGGGCAAAAGATAAAGGTGTTGCTCAGACCTACGATGGATTGGGAATGCTGGTTGGGCAAGCGGCAGAAAGCTTTATGCTTTGGCGTGGGTTAAGACCGGGTACTAAGCAAATCTTAAGAGAACTAAGAAAAAATTTAGAAGGATAACTCAGTGAATCAATCGATTTTATTTCCAGACATGCAGACATGGGATGAAGAAAATCAAGCGATTCGTTTTCCCGCCCAGCAATCAGGTATGTTGATTGAGTGTCTGGTGTCGTTGGAAATGATTCAAGAGATCAGTAAAGAAGAGATCAAAGAAGAACAGCAAGCTCTTTCATTATTCTCACAGTATCGCTTCGAGATAGAAGAACTTGCTGAATCTTTAATAGAAGATGAAGATTACGACAGTAACGGTAATATCGTCATCACTCGTTAATGTTTTCTACTTCTGTAAGATATTCATTTTTAGTCCGTACGTAGTTGCTGGCGGACTTTTTAAGAAACGCAGTTTCTTTTTCAGTTAGTGGTCGAGCTTGTTTTACAGGGCTACCGATATAGAGGTAGCCACTTTCCAATACCTTGTTTGGTGGCACTAAGCTACCCGCTCCGATCATCACATCATCTTGAATCGTCGCGCCGTCCAAAACAATCGCCCCCATTCCTACCAGTACCCGGTCTCCAATGGTGCATCCGTGAAGCATCACTTTGTGTCCAACTGTCACCTCATTACCAATAATAAGAGGGTAACCTTCGGGGTTCTCAGGGTTCTTGTGCGTAACGTGAAGAACAGACCCATCCTGTACATTAGTGCGATCACCGATGCGAATATGGTTCACATCCCCTCGTGCAGCAACCAAAGGCCAGATACTGGCATCTTTCCCTATTTCAATATCGCCAACCAAAACTGAGCTGCTATCTATATAGACGCCCTCACCAATTTTTGGGCAAATACCCTTATAACTTCTCATTGAGCTCATAATTTCTCCTTAACTAAGGCGATTAAAGGGCAAAAATCGATAGAAGAGTAGTGAAAATACACTCTTTTGAATAAAAAACACCCAAACGATTTAGAAATCAAAAAAAACATCAAAAAGCGCTTGCCAATGTGATGCTGATCTCTATAATGCCCCCTCGCTGACACGGGATGGCTTCGAAAGAAACCAAGCGAGTCAGAGGTTAGATTAGAGCGCTGAAAAGCAAACGAAATAAACTGAAAAAAGTGTTTGACACAAATGTTTATCTCGCTAAAATAGCCGTCCGATTTGAGTAGAGCTCAAATCAATGTTCTTTAACAATATAGACCTATCAATCTGTGTGGGCACTCGTTGATGATAATCCAAATAGATACTTCGGTATCAATTTAGGTTTCAATGAACTGAGTGACCAATCGGTAGCAATACCGGCACAGTCAATTCAACATTACTATGTAATGTAATCAGTATTCATTGAGCCGACCAAATCTTAAATTGAAGAGTTTGATCATGGCTCAGATTGAACGCTGGCGGCAGGCCTAACACATGCAAGTCGAGCGGAAACGAGTTGTCTGAACCTTCGGGGAACGACAACGGCGTCGAGCGGCGGACGGGTGAGTAATGCCTGGGAAATTGCCCTGATGTGGGGGATAACCATTGGAAACGATGGCTAATACCGCATAATAGCTTCGGCTCAAAGAGGGGGACCTTCGGGCCTCTCGCGTCAGGATATGCCCAGGTGGGATTAGCTAGTTGGTGAGGTAAAGGCTCACCAAGGCGACGATCCCTAGCTGGTCTGAGAGGATGATCAGCCACACTGGAACTGAGACACGGTCCAGACTCCTACGGGAGGCAGCAGTGGGGAATATTGCACAATGGGCGCAAGCCTGATGCAGCCATGCCGCGTGTGTGAAGAAGGCCTTCGGGTTGTAAAGCACTTTCAGCAGTGAGGAAGGGTGTGTATTTAATAGATGCGCATTTTGACGTTAGCTGCAGAAGAAGCACCGGCTAACTCCGTGCCAGCAGCCGCGGTAATACGGAGGGTGCGAGCGTTAATCGGAATTACTGGGCGTAAAGCGCATGCAGGTGGTTTGTTAAGTCAGATGTGAAAGCCCGGGGCTCAACCTCGGAACTGCATTTGAAACTGGCAGGCTAGAGTACTGTAGAGGGGGGTAGAATTTCAGGTGTAGCGGTGAAATGCGTAGAGATCTGAAGGAATACCGGTGGCGAAGGCGGCCCCCTGGACAGATACTGACACTCAGATGCGAAAGCGTGGGGAGCAAACAGGATTAGATACCCTGGTAGTCCACGCCGTAAACGATGTCTACTTGGAGGTTGTGGCCTTGAGCCGTGGCTTTCGGAGCTAACGCGTTAAGTAGACCGCCTGGGGAGTACGGTCGCAAGATTAAAACTCAAATGAATTGACGGGGGCCCGCACAAGCGGTGGAGCATGTGGTTTAATTCGATGCAACGCGAAGAACCTTACCTACTCTTGACATCCATAGAACTTAGCAGAGATGCTTTGGTGCCTTCGGGAACTATGAGACAGGTGCTGCATGGCTGTCGTCAGCTCGTGTTGTGAAATGTTGGGTTAAGTCCCGCAACGAGCGCAACCCTTATCCTTGTTTGCCAGCACTTCGGGTGGGAACTCCAGGGAGACTGCCGGTGATAAACCGGAGGAAGGTGGGGACGACGTCAAGTCATCATGGCCCTTACGAGTAGGGCTACACACGTGCTACAATGGCGCATACAGAGGGCGGCCAACTTGCGAGAGTGAGCGAATCCCAAAAAGTGCGTCGTAGTCCGGATTGGAGTCTGCAACTCGACTCCATGAAGTCGGAATCGCTAGTAATCGTGGATCAGAATGCCACGGTGAATACGTTCCCGGGCCTTGTACACACCGCCCGTCACACCATGGGAGTGGGCTGCAAAAGAAGCAGGTAGTTTAACCTTCGGGAGGACGCTTGCCACTTTGTGGTTCATGACTGGGGTGAAGTCGTAACAAGGTAGCCCTAGGGGAACCTGGGGCTGGATCACCTCCTTATACGATGATTATTGCGATGAGTGTTCACACAGATTGATACGGTTTATAACGTTAAGAGCAATGTTGGGTCTGTAGCTCAGCTGGTTAGAGCGCTCGCCTGATAAGCGGGAGGTCGGTGGTTCAAGTCCACTCAGACCCACCACTATCTTCCCAAAGATAGCGGGTCAGACATTGAATCTTTATGGGGCTATAGCTCAGCTGGGAGAGCGCCTGCCTTGCACGCAGGAGGTCAGCAGTTCGATCCTGCTTAGCTCCACCATCTTTAAGTATTTTCTTGATACAGAATATTTAAAAATGGTTCTTAACGAATCATGCTCTTTAACAATTTGGAAAGCTGACGAATAGCAACAATCCCCTTATCTTCGGATAAGCGTTGTTATTCAATTAAAAGTTCTCAAATCCTATGTCTTTTGAAGATGTAGGTACCAACACACATTCAAGTGTTCTTGGAAACATCCATAGGATGTTTATATTTGAGTCCGGCAAAATCGAATGTCTCTCGCTCATTCAATAATGAGAGACACAACCTTGGTTGTTTGAACATACAAGACCTCTTGGGGTTGTATGGTTAAGTGACTAAGCGTACACGGTGGATGCCTTGGCAGTCAGAGGCGATGAAGGACGTACTAACTTGCGATAAGCCCAGATAAGACAGTAAGAGTCATTTGAGTCTGGGATTTCCGAATGGGGAAACCCACTTACATAAGTAAGTATTGCTGAGTGAATACATAGCTCAGTGAAGCGAACTCGGGGAACTGAAACATCTAAGTACCCGAAGGAAGAGAAATCAACCGAGATTCCGAAAGTAGCGGCGAGCGAAATTGGATTAGCCCTTAAGCTTTTTATGCGTCAGGTGAAGCTTCTGGAAAGGAGCGCGATACAGGGTGATAGCCCCGTAACCGACAGCGCATTTCAAGTGAAATCGAGTAAGGCGGGACACGTGATATCCTGTCTGAATATGGGGGGACCATCCTCCAAGGCTAAATACTACTGACTGACCGATAGTGAACCAGTACCGTGAGGGAAAGGCGAAAAGAACCCCTGTGAGGGGAGTGAAATAGAACCTGAAACCGTGTACGTACAAGCAGTAGGAGCCCTTCGGGGTGACTGCGTACCTTTTGTATAATGGGTCAGCGACTTATATTCAGTGGCAAGGTTAACCATCTAGGGGAGCCGTAGGGAAACCGAGTCTTAACTGGGCGCTCAGTCTCTGGATATAGACCCGAAACCAGGTGATCTAGCCATGGGCAGGTTGAAGGTTGAGTAACATCAACTGGAGGACCGAACCGACTAATGTTGAAAAATTAGCGGATGACTTGTGGCTAGGGGTGAAAGGCCAATCAAACCTGGAGATAGCTGGTTCTCCCCGAAAGCTATTTAGGTAGCGCCTCGGACGAATACTACTGGGGGTAGAGCACTGTTAAGGCTAGGGGGTCATCCCGACTTACCAACCCTTTGCAAACTCCGAATACCAGTAAGTACTATCCGGGAGACACACGGCGGGTGCTAACGTCCGTCGTGGAGAGGGAAACAACCCAGACCGCCAGCTAAGGTCCCAAAGTATTGCTAAGTGGGAAACGATGTGGGAAGGCTCAGACAGCCAGGATGTTGGCTTAGAAGCAGCCATCATTTAAAGAAAGCGTAATAGCTCACTGGTCGAGTCGGCCTGCGCGGAAGATGTAACGGGGCTAAGCAATACACCGAAGCTGCGGCTGCATACTTTGTATGCGGGGTAGGGGAGCGTTCTGTAAGCCGTTGAAGGTGGTCTGTAAGGGCTGCTGGAGGTATCAGAAGTGCGAATGCTGACATGAGTAACGATAAAGGGAGTGAAAAACTCCCTCGCCGGAAGACCAAGGGTTCCTGTCCAACGTTAATCGGGGCAGGGTAAGTCGACCCCTAAGGCGAGGCTGAAAAGCGTAGTCGATGGGAAACGGGTTAATATTCCCGTACTTCTTACAATTGCGATGGGGGGACGGAGAAGGCTAGGTGGGCCTGGCGACGGTTGTCCAGGTTCAAGTGCGTAGGCTTGAGAGTTAGGTAAATCCGGCTCTCTTTAAGGCTGAGACACGATGTCGAGTCACTACGGTGATGAAGTCATTGATGCCATGCTTCCAGGAAAAGCCTCTAAGCTTCAGATTGTAAGGAATCGTACCCCAAACCGACACAGGTGGTCGGGTAGAGAATACCAAGGCGCTTGAGAGAACTCGGGTGAAGGAACTAGGCAAAATGGTACCGTAACTTCGGGAGAAGGTACGCTCTTATCGGTGAAGTCCCTTGCGGATGGAGCTGACGAGAGTCGCAGATACCAGGTGGCTGCAACTGTTTATTAAAAACACAGCACTGTGCAAAATCGTAAGATGACGTATACGGTGTGACGCCTGCCCGGTGCCGGAAGGTTAATTGATGGGGTTAGTCTTCGGACGAAGCTCTTGATCGAAGCCCCGGTAAACGGCGGCCGTAACTATAACGGTCCTAAGGTAGCGAAATTCCTTGTCGGGTAAGTTCCGACCTGCACGAATGGCGTAATGATGGCCACGCTGTCTCCACCCGAGACTCAGTGAAATTGAAATCGCTGTGAAGATGCAGTGTACCCGCGGCTAGACGGAAAGACCCCGTGAACCTTTACTACAGCTTGGCACTGAACATTGAACCTACATGTGTAGGATAGGTGGGAGGCTTTGAAACGCAGTCGCCAGATTGCGTGGAGCCGTCCTTGAAATACCACCCTTGTAGCTTTGATGTTCTAACTTGGCTCCCTTATCGGGAGTGAGGACAGTGCCTGGTGGGTAGTTTGACTGGGGCGGTCTCCTCCCAAAGAGTAACGGAGGAGCACGAAGGTGGGCTAAACACGGTTGGACATCGTGTGGTTAGTGCAATGGCATAAGCCCGCTTGACTGCGAGAATGACAATTCGAGCAGGTGCGAAAGCAGGTCATAGTGATCCGGTGGTTCTGAATGGAAGGGCCATCGCTCAACGGATAAAAGGTACTCCGGGGATAACAGGCTGATACCGCCCAAGAGTTCATATCGACGGCGGTGTTTGGCACCTCGATGTCGGCTCATCACATCCTGGGGCTGAAGTCGGTCCCAAGGGTATGGCTGTTCGCCATTTAAAGTGGTACGCGAGCTGGGTTTAGAACGTCGTGAGACAGTTCGGTCCCTATCTGCCGTGGGCGTTGGAAGATTGAAGGGGGCTGCTCCTAGTACGAGAGGACCGGAGTGGACGAACCTCTGGTGTTCGGGTTGTCATGCCAATGGCATTGCCCGGTAGCTAAGTTCGGAATCGATAACCGCTGAAAGCATCTAAGCGGGAAGCGAGCCCTGAGATGAGTCTTCCCTGATACTTTAAGTATCCTAAAGGGTTGTTCGAGACCAGAACGTTGATAGGCAGGGTGTGTAAGCGTTGTGAGGCGTTGAGCTAACCTGTACTAATTGCCCGTGAGGCTTAACCATACAACACCCAAGGGGTTTTGTGGGCTCAGATAAGAACATTGAATGTGTAAGAACTAGAACTTAAAAAAACAGCTTTCCAGATTAAAGAATTTGCTTGGCGACCATAGCGTTGTGGACCCACCTGATTCCATGCCGAACTCAGAAGTGAAACGCAATAGCGCCGATGGTAGTGTGGGGTTTCCCCATGTGAGAGTAGGACATCGCCAGGCTTTATATTTGAACATCTGCTTATGATAAGCAGGTCTTCCACTGCGGAGTGGTAGTTCAGTTGGTTAGAATACCGGCCTGTCACGCCGGGGGTCGCGGGTTCGAGTCCCGTCCACTCCGCCATTTATTTAAGAAGCCTCGCTTAGTGCGAGGTTTTTTTGAATCTGACATTTAAAGATTCAATACAGTTTAGGGGTGTAGCTCCAATTGGCAGAGCAGCGGATTCCAAATCCGCGTGTTGGGAGTTCGAATCTCTCCACCCCTGCCATATAGAAAGCCTCAGCAGAAATGCTGGGGCTTTTTTGCATCTATTGCTTTTGCAAAGCAAGTGTTGGGAGCTGGATCGCCAGCCCGGTCGAATCTCCGGAGTGCCGGCTCAGTCCCCCCTGTCATACAGAAAGCCTCAGCGGAAATGCTGAGGCTTTTTTTGCATCTATTGCATTTACAAAGCAAGTGTTGGGTGCTGGATCGCCAGCCCAGTCGAATCTCCGGAGTGCCGGCTCAGCTCCCCTGCCATACAGAAAGCTTCAGTAGAAATATTTGGGGCAATTGCTATCTATACAAACTTTCCTTCAACCAGCTCCCATAGCGCTTTGATCATCGGATTGGAGATCTGTGCTTGTTGGCAACATACACCTAATTGTAATGGTTTAAGAGGTTGCACCTTTAAGCGCTCTACTTTATCGCGTACTGGGCTGTTGTTAATGACCACATCTGGTGCAAAGCCAACGCCACAACCTAGAGCGACCATGCTTACAATGGCTTCATGTCCTGCCACTTGAGCGTAAACGTTGGGCTTAAGTTTCATTTTTTTAAACCAGTGATTGGCTCTGTCTCTTGCTGTTCCTGCCTCTGGAACGATAAATGGAATTTGAGACCAGGCTGGGTTTTCTTGATTGAGTAATGGAGCAAAGCTGCTGTTGCCCGTTGGCGCTATTACCGACAAAGGGATATCGCTGATGGTTTCAAACATCAATTTGGCTGGCATGTTGTCGGGTTTGGCTGAAATTGCGATATCTGCTTCGTCATTGAGGATCTTATCTATCGCCTGAGCTGGGTCACCTGTAGACAGTTTTAGCTCGATATTGGGGTACTGAATTCGAAAGTCATTGAGCAAGTCTGGAAGGTGAGAATAACTGGCGGTAACGGAACAAAATAGCCTTAGTTCACCGGTTAAAGCTTCGGTTTCTCCCGATACCGAAGAGCGAAACTGATTCCACTCGCCAATCATCTGGATTGCAACAGGAAGCAGCTTCTTACCTGCCGGTGTCACATCCACACTGCGGTTATCACGAAGAAATAAGGTCTGCTGAATTTCGTCTTCGAGTTTTTGTATTTGTCTGCTGAGTGCCGAAGGACTGATGTGCATTGCTGTCGAGGTTTTACTAAAACTTCGACTGTCGCAAAGATGGACAAAGTATTGAAGGCTTTTGATGTTCATAATGGTGTCATTTTGAGCAATGAAAAGATCGGTTGTTGCGATTATCACAATTACTAATTGTGAATATATCACTTTGAGCAACTTAATGTCTGAATTAGTATGAGGGTATTCGACATTGAGCTGTCGACCTTATGGAAAAATTAAACAGGAGTTCCAGAAAATGGCTAACTACTTCAACACCTTAAACTTGCGTGAGCAACTAGACCAACTAGGTCGCTGTCGCTTTATGGATCGCAGCGAATTTGCAACAGAAGCTGATTACCTGAAAGGTAAGAAAGTGGTCATCGTAGGTTGTGGTGCGCAAGGTCTTAACCAAGGTCTGAACATGCGTGACTCTGGTCTGGACGTATCTTATGCGCTACGTCAGGCTGCGATCGATGAGCAACGCCAGTCGTTCAAAAACGCAAAAGACAATGGCTTTGAAGTAGGAAGCTACGAGACTCTTATCCCTCAAGCGGATCTTGTGATGAACCTTACGCCGGACAAACAACACACTAATGTGGTTGAAACGGTAATGCCTCTAATGAAAGAAGGCGCTGCTCTGGGCTACTCCCATGGCTTCAACGTGGTTGAAGAAGGAATTCAGATCCGTAAAGACCTAACGGTTGTAATGGTTGCTCCTAAGTGTCCGGGTACGGAAGTTCGTGAAGAATACAAACGTGGCTTCGGTGTTCCTACACTTATCGCGGTTCACCCTGAGAACGATCCAAAAGGCGAAGGCTGGGACATCGCGAAAGCTTGGGCTGCGGCAACAGGCGGTCATCGTGCAGGTTGTCTAGAGTCTTCTTTTGTTGCTGAAGTTAAGTCTGACCTAATGGGTGAACAAACCATCCTTTGTGGCATGCTTCAAGCGGGCTCTATCGTATGTTACGAGAAGATGATTGCTGACGGTGTTGATGCTGGCTACGCAGGTAAACTTCTGCAATACGGTTGGGAAACAGTGACTGAAGCACTGAAGTTCGGTGGTATCACTCACATGATGGATCGTCTGTCTAACCCAGCGAAAATCAAAGCATTTGAGCTATCTGAAGAGCTAAAAGATCTGATGCGTCCTCTGTACAACAAGCACATGGATGACATCGTTACGGGTCACTTCTCTAGTACTATGATGGCTGACTGGGCAAACGACGATGTGAACCTACTTGGCTGGCGTGCAGAGACGGGTGAAACTGCTTTTGAAAACTACCCAGAAACTGACGTAGAAATCTCAGAGCAAGAGTACTTCGACAACGGCATCCTAATGATCGCTATGGTTCGTGCGGGTGTTGAGCTGGCTTTCGAAGCTATGACGGCGTCTGGCATCATTGATGAGTCTGCATACTACGAGTCTCTACACGAGCTTCCACTGATTGCAAACACCATTGCTCGTAAGCGTCTGTACGAAATGAACGTGGTTATCTCTGATACTGCAGAATACGGTAACTACCTGTTTGCTAACGTTGCTACTCCACTGCTACGCGAGAAGTTCATGCCTTCAGTAGGCACAGACGTTATCGGTAAAGGACTGGGTGAGTCTTCTAACCAAGTAGACAATGCTCGCCTAATCGAAGTGAACGAAGCGATTCGTAACCACCCAGTTGAGTACATCGGTGAAGAGCTTCGCGGTTACATGACTGACATGAAACGTATCGCAGTAGGCGGCTAATTCCGACTACTCAGAAGCTAGGAATTCACTAACGTTCAAAGTGAGTGCCTTCTTCTGAAACTGAAGATTTGTTCCAGCGTGGTCGAGTAAATCGACTACGCTTATAAAGCAAAAGAACTCCAGCAGACTGGGGTCGATAATACAAATAGTAAACACAACATAAATAAAAAAGGCTTGTTCCATTTGGAGCAAGCCTTTCTTTTTGTATCAACTTCTTGAGTCTACTTATCTGCAAGCTTCTCTTCGAGCTCTGCCAGCTTTTGCTCCATTTCTGTCAGCTTTTGACGAGTGCGAAGCAGTACTTGAGTCTGTACATCAAACTCTTCTCGGCTAACAACATCCAGCTTGTTTAGCTGACCTTGAATGACCTGGCGTACTTTATGTTCTACATCGCTGCCAAGTTCTTTTACAGGTTGTGGCATCGATTCATGAATCTGTTTGGCAATTTGTTCGAGTTTCTTCGGATCAAACATGGGTAACTCCTTTCTATTTGGTTCCATTTTATGTAATTCCACGTACAAAGTCGTTAGCTACAGATAAGAAAAAGGCTACCTAAGTAGCCTTTTTACGAACCAAAGTTCTCGTTGGTTTAGACCGATTCGTTACGAATCTCTCGCTGTGCTGCTTTCGCTTCGT
The DNA here is from genome assembly GCF_019904195.1 of Vibrio sp. SCSIO 43132. NCBI lineage: Bacteria > Pseudomonadati > Pseudomonadota > Gammaproteobacteria > Vibrionales > Vibrionaceae > Vibrio > Vibrio sp. SCSIO 43132. The sequence continues at coordinate 3,919,582 of NZ_CP063199.1, read as the reverse complement.
CAACGCGAGCCAATTTGTCCAGTTCCTTGTCTTCAACAAAGACTGGCAATGGTTTGTGGTCTTCTGCTAGGTAACTGTATATCACCGGAAGTACGAACAGGGTGAATAGAGTACCGATTGCCAGACCTGCCACGATAACAATACCGATGCTGAATCGCTGAGCGGCACCTGCGCCTGTTGCGTACATCAGAGGAATCAGGCCTGCGATCATCGCAGCAGTGGTCATCAGGATTGGGCGAAGACGAACCTTCGCGGCTTCCATAACAGCCTGCATCTTGTTCTTCTTGTTATGAAGCTGCTCTTCTTTGGCAACCTCACAAATCAAGATACCGTGCTTAGTGATAAGCCCGACAAGGGTAATCAGACCAACCTGCGAGTAGATGTTCATTGATGCCGCACCCCACGCAAGGGCAATCAAAGCACCACATATCGCCAGAGGTACCGATACCATGATAACCAGTGGATCTTTCACGGATTCAAACTGAATCGCCAGTACCAAGAAGATGATTGCTAATGCCAATCCGAAAGTTGCATACAGTGCGCTTCCTTCAGTAACAAACTGGCGAGAGGCACCCATGTAATCATGGTTGTAACCCGCAGGCAATTTGGTCTCAGCAATGTTCTCAAACCAATTGATGGCTTCACCCATGGCAATACCTGGAGAAGGAACTGCGCCTACAGTGGCAGAGTTTAATTGGTTAAAGTGAGGTAATGAGCGAGGCTCTGCTACCACTTCAATCGAGATTAAACTGCCCAGAGGAATGGCTTTGCCATCTGCTGCGCGAACATAGTAGTTGTTCATCGATTCCGGGTTCAGGCGGTACTTACGTTCTACCTGAGGAATAACTTCATACGAACGACCATTCAAATCGATTCGGTTAACGTAACCATCGGCCATCATGGTGCTTAGGGTGATACCTATGTCTTGCATGGTCACTCCGTACACACCCGCCTTATCTTTATCGATATGGATTTTCATGGTGGCTGAGTCGTAGTTCAGATCCAGATCTGAGTATACGAACAACGGGCTGCCATTCACTTCAGTCAATACATCCGTTGCTACCTGGAACAGACTTTCGAAGCTGTTTGGTGTTGTCATAACGAACTGGATAGGCAGACCAGAACCTGCCCCTGGAAGTTCTGGCATCTCGAATGCCGTGACTGCCATACCCGGGATGTCCTGTACTAACTGACCCACACGGTTTTTCACGTCTGCCTGACTGGCTTCACGCTCACTCCAAGGTACCATTGAAGCAATACCAAACGCCTGGTTGGAGTTAGGTACACCAGTGAAGACCTGTGCGAACGCGACTTCAGGCTGATCCGACAGAATCTTATTTACGTCGTTCATGGTGTTTTGCATGAAGTCCAAGTTGGCGTTGGACGGTGCCGTACCCATCAGCATGACCACACCTTTATCTTCTGCTGGGGCCAGTTCACTTGGGATGAACTTAAACAGCATTGGAAGGCTGGCAAATACAATGATGGCAAACGCGATGATGACAGGGCGACGCTGCATTACAGCAGCCAGCATGCCTTCGTATTTGTCCGACATGCGATCCAGGAAGTTATGAACGGTCTGCTCAAATTTGCTTGGCTTTTCGTTTGCCTTGAGCATTTTTGAACACATCATCGGCGAAAGCGTCAGTGCCACGATACCAGAGACAAATACCGAACCTGCAAGCGTTAAGGCAAACTCCTTGAAGAGCGACCCAGTGATGCCACCCATCATTGCGATTGGTGCGTACACTGCACCCAACGTCAATGTCATTGCGATAACTGGAACCGCGATTTCACGAGTACCAATAATGGCTGCGCGGAATGGAGACTCACCCAGCTTGATGTGGCGGTCAACGTTTTCTAATACGACGATGGCGTCATCTACTACCAGACCGATGGCAAGTACCATTGCCAGTAGTGTCATCAGGTTCCATGAGAAGCCCATTGCCTGCATAACCATCGCCACACCAATCAAAGAAAGTGGAATAGTAACGATTGGAATAAGCACCGCACGGAAAGAGCCCAGGAAGAGGGTGATCACCACCAATACAATCAGCGCTGCTTCCAGAATGGTTTTAATAACCTCCTGAATAGATTCATTGATTGCAATAGTGGAGTCATACATGACTTCCATTTTGATGTTACTTGGCAGGTTTTTCTCGAGCGTTGGCAATAACTCCAGCACGTCTGCCGCAATGTTGATCGGGTTTGCACTTGGCGCGGCGTTGATCGCTGCTACTACCGCTTCCTGACCATTAGCACTTGCACGATAAACGTCATGGCTTTTTTCCAGAGATACCTTCGCGATGTCGCCAAGGCGGATCACCAAACCTTCGCCAGTTTTCACTACCAGTCGACGCAGTTCTTCTACGTTGGAGATTTGTGTGTCGGCACTGCCGTTGTACAGCACAAACTCACCAGTAGACTGACCCGTTGCAGACTGATAGTTGTTGGCGTTCAATACGCCCATCACGTCGGTTGCAGTTAAGTTTAGCGCGCCCATTTTCGCAGGATCCAGCCATACACGCAGGGCGTATTTCAAACCGCCGTAAAGGTCGATTTTTGACACACCGTTAACCGTAAATAGCTGAGGATTGATCACTCGCTCAAGATAGTCTGTTAACTGGCTAGACACCAATTCATCACTGGTGAAACCAATGTAGAGAACCGCGGTGGTTGAGCCTGTCGACATGGTAACAGTTGGGTCTTCGGCTTCTTTTGGAAGCTGTGAACGCACCGAGTTGGTTTTCGCCAGAATGTCAGCCAAAGCAGCGTTGGGATCGGTATTGAGCTTCATGGTTACCGTAATGGTGGATTTACCCAAAACGGACTGAGACGTCATAAAGTCAATATTGTCTGCCTGTGCGACGGCTTGTTCCAAGGGCTGTGTAATAAAGCCCTGAATCAGATCGGCACTGGCTCCGTAGTAACTGGTTGAAACGGTTACTACTGTATTCGTCATTTCAGGGTATTCACGAACCTGCATTTTGAACACCGCTTGCAAACCAAGCAAAGCAATCAAAAAGCTGATCGATACCGCTAAAACAGGACGTTTAATAAAAACATCAGTAAAGCGCATGCTTCCTCCGATTACAGCATTGGTGTTTCAGCAGGTGGGTTGATTGCATCGCTTTCAACAATGCGCACCTTCGCTTCATTACTCAGGCGAACCTGACCAGAGGTAACAACCACATCACCCGGGTTCACACCTTCCAGAATATGAGCAATGTGACCGGTACGTTCACCCACTTTGATGACTTGCTGTTTTACGCGTTGCTCGCCATTTTCATCCGACAGGATATAAACGTTGTCGCCATATAGAGTAAACGTAATCGCTGTTTGCGGCAGAGTGACCTGATTCTCGATGATTGGCAGGATAATGTTCGCGCGGGCAAACATACCGCTGCGCAAGCGTCCGTCATTGTTAGGAATGTCGGCCTGAACCTGTACCAAACCACTTTGCACGCTGACTGCTGGCTCAATTGCACTAATGGAACCTTCGAATGAACCTTCAGGGTACGCATCTACTTTAATGTCGACTTGCTGTCCGATGTTGATGCGAGAGATATCGGTTTGAGGAACCGTAAAGCGCAGACGCATAACACTGGTGTCTTCTAGGCGAACGATGTCGGTGCCTGGCTGCAGGTACTGGCCTAGGTAAACGTTACGAATACCGACTACGCCAGCAAATGGGGCTTTGATTTCTCGGCGCTCAATGGACGCTTTCAGGCTTTCAATGTCTGCAGAAAGCGACAAGTAAGCTGCTTGCGCATCGTCGTAAGCTTCTTTCGAGACAGAGCCTTTTTTGTAAAGACCAGCGTAGCGTTTGAATTTCGCTTGAGCAGCAGGAAGTTTCGCCTGAGTACTTTTCAGGTTCGCGCGCTCAACCTCTGAATCCAGAGTGATCAGAGTCTGGTCATTTTTCACTGTTGCACCAGATTCAAACTGAATTTTATCGATCACACCGCTGGTTTCAGTGGTCAGGGTGACGCCTTGATTAGGTTCGATAAAACCGATAGCTTCAATGGTAGGCACCCAGTCTACGGCTTCCACCTTTGTTACCGTCACAGGAAACTCAGGCTCTGGACGGTTTGCCAGATACTCAGCGATCTTTTGTTGCTTAAACAAGTTGAAACCTATCACGCTGCCGAACAGCAAAACCGCGATAAGTAACATAAAGAAAGTCCACTTTTTCATTCTCTTCAGAACTCCAAGTTAGTGTTGAACAATGGCATCCCAGCTGGCTTCAATCGCCGCTTCTAATGCGTCATCATCGAGTTGAAAGATCCCTAAGGCATGTTTTCGAGCAAGAGTGACTCCCACTTCCAAACTAAGACCAGATAAAATTGGGTTATCTAAAGGTTTTAGAACACCCGATTGTTTGCCCTCCGTGAACATTTGATCCACTTTGGCAAACATTTCCCGTTCAAGTTCCCTGATATTCATATACGCTGGTGTGGGTAGCGACTCATACTGGAGTTGATTGCACAGCGTTCGCCCTTCTGTTCGGGCTAAGTGCCAGATGTTAAGCCACATAACGCGGAAACGTTGTTTTAAGGGCATTTCATCGTCGACGTTTGCTTGAACAACATCGGCAATTCTCTGCGAGACCATTTTCCGAACTTCTATCAACAAATCATCTTTGTCGCTGAAATAACGATAAATGGTGCCCGCTGCTACACCGGCTGAATGTGCAACTTTTTGCATTGATATGCCATGGAACCCTTCCTCTGCAAGTAATTTTTCTGTCGCTTGCAATATTTTCAACCGCTTATTATTACTCATTGGGTTTTGATCCTCATGGTTTGTGCTACCCAAAGCAAAAATGAATGAACGTTCATTCATTATACTTCCAACCCTATGGCATCATGCAACAGTTAATTTGCATGAATCTTAGATTTGAAGAGGCAATTATTCTTGGAATAAATCAGATGAGGCAATTACACTATGCCTCCAAAAGTTCGAAACCACAGAGACATCAAATGAAGCTGAACCCCAGACAAGATGAAGCCGTGAAATACGTGTCTGGTCCGTGCCTGGTTCTGGCAGGGGCAGGGTCGGGTAAAACTCGTGTTATTACCAATAAGATCGCTTATCTGGTTCAGCAGTGCGACTACAAGGCACGCAATATTGCGGCGGTAACCTTTACCAATAAAGCTGCCCGGGAAATGAAAGAGCGTGTCGGGCAAACCCTTGGTAAGCAGGAATCCAAAGGGTTGATGGTGTCGACGTTTCACACCCTAGGTCTGAACATTATCCGACGCGAATACAAGGCACTTGGCTTAAAAGCGGGTTTCTCGCTGTTTGATGATCAAGACCAGATGGCGCTGTTGAAAGAACTGACTGAAAAAGAACTCGATGGTGATAAAGACTTACTGCGCTCATTGCTCAGCCATATTTCGAACTGGAAAAACGACATGTGGTCGCCAGCACAAGCCATTGAGCGTGCGCGTGGAGAGCAAGAGAAATTATTTGGTCACTGCTTTGAAATGTACCAAAAGCAGATGAAAGCCTACAACGCACTGGATTTTGATGATCTGATTGCTTTGCCGGTGATGCTACTCAAATCCAATGAAGATGTACGCCAACGCTGGCGAAATCGCATTCGCTATTTGTTGGTCGATGAATATCAGGATACCAACACCAGTCAGTACGAATTGGTGAAATTAATTGTCGGTGAGCGTGGGCGTCTTACAGTGGTGGGAGACGATGATCAGTCTATTTATTCCTGGCGTGGAGCTAAGCCACAAAACTTGGTTTTGCTAGGGCAAGATTACCCTAATCTAAGGCTGATTAAACTAGAGCAAAATTATCGCTCTACTAGCCGAATCCTTCGCAGTGCGAATATCTTGATCGCCAATAACCCCCACGTGTATGAAAAGACACTCTTTTCAGAAATCCCAGATGGGGAAATGCTGAAAGTACTTACTTCTAAAAATGAGGATCATGAAGCGGAGCGTGTGACGGGAGAATTGATTGCTCACAAGTTCTTAAATCGCACTGACTATAAAGACTACGCCATTTTGTACCGTGGTAACCATCAGTCGCGTCTGATTGAAAAATCTCTGATGCAAAACCGTATCCCCTATAAGATTTCCGGTGGAACCTCGTTTTTTGCGCGTGCTGAAATCAAAGACATCATGGCGTATTTAAGAGTGTTGGTGAATCCGGATGACGACAACGCGTTTCTTCGGATTGTTAACACGCCGCGCCGTGAAATTGGTCCGGTGACTCTGGAAAAGCTGGGCAGCTACGCCAACATGCGTGGCAAAAGTCTGTTTGAAGCGAGCTTTGAGCTTGGGTTGGAGCAGCATTTGTCCGGGCGTGGATTGGAGAACCTTCGGAAGTTTGTCCAATGGGTCGTGGCGATTTCCGACAATGCAGAACGTGGCAATACGGTAGAGGCTGTACGCTCTTTGGTGCGGGATATTAACTACGAAGACTGGCTCTACGAAACCTCCTCTAGCCCGAAAGCGGCTGAGATGCGGATGAAAAACGTTTCCGATCTTTACAGCTGGATTGTGGCTGACCTTGAAGGCGACAACTATGATAACGAAGAAAAAACATTAAAAGAGGTAGTACAGCGCCTGACGCTTCGCGACATGATGGAACGAGGTGAAGATGACGATGATGCGGACCAGGTTCAGTTGATGACGTTGCATGCATCGAAAGGTCTGGAGTTTCCATACGTCTATCTGATTGGGGCGGAAGAAGGAATATTGCCCCACCAAACCAGTATCGATGAAGAGAATGTCGATGAAGAACGCCGCTTAATGTACGTGGGGATTACCCGAGCACAAAAAGAGCTGACTTTTACCTTGTGTAAAGAGAGACGACAGTTTGGTGAATTAATCAAACCTCAGCACAGCCGTTTTCTCGATGAGTTACCATTTGACGATGTGGAATGGGAGCAAGCGAAAAAGCCAGTTTCTCAGGAAGAGCGCATGCAAAAAGGACAAGCCCATATTGCCAATTTAAAAGCGATGTTTAAGAAGTAGAAAAGAAACAAAAAGAGCAACGACATCCGTTGCTCTTCCCTTTATATAAGCTTTCTGTTTCTAAAGATTAGGTTACAACCCTTCAATCATATGCTCGATAGCAGCAATGATTTCTTCATCAGAACAATCCATACAAGCCCCTTTCGCAGGCATCGCATTGAAGCCGTTAATGGCATGATCGGTCATCACGTCCATTCCCTGAGCAATACGCGGAGCCCATTGAGCAGCATCTCCTTTAATTGGCGCACCACTCACTCCAGTACCATGACAGGCAGTACAGAAAACATTGTAGACGGTAGCGCCATCGCGTGGACCAGCAGGCTCAGCGGAAGCAGGTTCACTGCCAGTCAGGTAAACTTGACCGACAGGTTTAATGCGCTCAGCGATCGCATCATATTCTTCTTGGCTGACTTTGGCTGCAAAAGAGAAACTAGAAAAGGTTATTGTAGCTGCCAAAAGGCCAATTACTCGACGTGACATATCCATTACTCGCTATACATTTCCAGGCTTTGATAAATACGATGTTTATCTTTATTTAGTTTGTTATTTACCTAAGTTGGTGGCGGCGAGCTCTCACTCATATGCGACTTCTAACAACTCTGAAACTTCGCGTCACATCCCGTCGAAACCTAGGGTTTTTGATCGTAAAGGTGTAATACACCTGTTAAATCATTATAAATAATAGGTGATTATAGCGACTCAGGTTGTTGCAATAAACAACAACTTGTTCGCGACATGGGTTTAATCACATCCCAATTGCCGAAAAAGGCAACAATCAATAAAAAAACTGCAAAAAACACTAGACGACACTTTGTGATATACGTATTATTCCACTCCGCCGATAGGGCATGCGCCCGTAGCTCAGCTGGATAGAGCGTTGGCCTCCGGAGCCAAAGGTCGAAGGTTCGAATCCTTTCGGGCGCGCCATTTCGCCGGAAGGAATTAAATCGGTAAATTCAGTGGTGGCTATAGCTCAGTTGGTAGAGCCCCGGATTGTGATTCCGGTTGTCGCGAGTTCAAGTCTCGTTAGCCACCCCATTTATTCTTTTTCTTGCTTTATGGTGATCCATAAAGGGGGAATACCAGTAAAAACGCTGGAACATTGTCGGTGAATAGCGCAGTTTGGTAGCGCATCTGGTTTGGGACCAGAGGGTCGGGGGTTCGAATCCCTCTTCACCGACCACCATTTCAATAATCGCATAAGCGGTTATATAAAAAGTTAGCGGTGGCTATAGCTCAGTTGGTAGAGCCCCGGATTGTGATTCCGGTTGTCGCGAGTTCAAGTCTCGTTAGCCACCCCATTATTTGGTAAGCGATTACCAGTTTCGATAAGAAACGAATACATTGTCGGTGAATAGCGCAGTTTGGTAGCGCATCTGGTTTGGGACCAGAGGGTCGGGGGTTCGAATCCCTCTTCACCGACCACTATTAGAAAGCCTCGTTAGAAATAACGGGGCTTTTTTCGTTTAGCAGTGGCTAGCAAAATTGCAATTAATGTCATGCTACCTGTCAGATCTTTTCGCCAAATAACGTCATTTTTGCCTATTACGTGACATTTCCCACCTAGATTGCGACGAATTTTAAGTTTTTGTATGCCCCTTTAAATGCGAACTTATTTTTCTTTGCATACCAATAGCGTACGGTTATCAACCTGAGTTCTTACTGAAAAACCGAATACTTTTCTACATTAATGAGTTTTTCTGCGTTTTTTACTAGTTTAATTCGCTGTAATTAACTGCTATAGCAATGAAAAATACTTTTGATTTTTTATGATTAAAAACTTTACTGGTTAAAAATTTTGCTTATTGTTTCTAATTTAATTCTAAATATTGCTATTTATGAATTTGTATAGATAAAGATCTCGCAAAATTACCACTGTGCGGGATATGTTTTTTATTTGTTAAAAGTGCGGGCGAATAAAAATTCTTAAATGTGAATTGCGAATATTGTGTTAAATAACATATTGCTACGCTATTTGGCCTTCTATTTCCATGAAAGTTAAATGATAATTTTGTTTTTTTAGCATATTTGTTTAGACTTAATAGTTTGTTTTTGTGAATTAATATGCATTAATTCTGCTTTGAACGATGTGTTTTGTGCGCATTTATGCTTTGTTTGTTGCTTTTGTGTGAATTATTTGCCAAATTGTTTGCCTGTTAAAAGCCGGATGTAAAGCCGGATAGAGAATGGAATCAACTTGCAGACAGGGCAGAAAGCTGCCAAAGCAGTAGAGGTCTGGTGATGTCACTACTAGAAGTTAAAAATCTTCGAATTGAATACCCATCGCGGCATGGGGTACATGCAGCCGTTAAATCGCTTTCTTTTAATATAGAGAGAGGCGAAATCGTGGGTGTGGTTGGCGAATCCGGCGCAGGTAAATCGACCGTGGGTAATGCGGTTATCGATTTGCTGAGCCCTCCGGGTTTGATCGCTAATGGTGATGTTTACCTTGATGGAGAAAAAATCTCCGGATTGACCCCAGAAGAGATGCGCCAGGTGCGCGGCTCTAAAATCGGGTTTATCTTTCAAGATCCGATGACGTCGCTTAATCCACTGTTTACGGTGGAACAACAACTAAAAGAAACCATTCATGCCAACATGAATGTGTCAGACAGCGAAGCGTACGATCGCGCTTTGTCTCTCATGAAACAGGTGGGCATTCCTCAGCCTGAAAACCGTTTAAAACAATACCCTCACCAATTCTCTGGTGGTATGCGTCAGCGTGTGGTTATTGCCATAGCGTTGGCTGGTGAGCCAGATCTTATTATTGCAGACGAACCGACCACAGCACTGGATGTGTCCATTCAGGACCAAATTCTGAACTTGATTCGCGAATTATGTATCGAGAAAAACGTTGGCTGTATGTTGGTAACGCACGATATGGGTGTGGTTTCCAATGTGACTGACCGCGTTGCGGTTATGTATCGTGGTGACTTAGTCGAATTTGGCGCAACCAAAAAAGTATTGGGCGATCCTGACCACTCCTACACACGCAGCCTCATCTCTGCAGTTCCTCGCTCCGATGTGAAGCTTGATCGCTTTCCGCTGGTTAGTTACATCGAAGAAGCGCATGAAATGGAGCCGTTGGATGTTAAGAATCACTGGTTGGGTCAAAGCCAGGATCACCGTGATTACACGGGTCCGCTACTTAACGTAGAAAACGTTAACCTTCGCTTTGTGACTAAGGATTCGTTCTTCGAAAGCCGCCGTGAATACGTGCAGGCATCAAATAACGTCAGCTTTGAAGTATTCGAAGGGGAAACTTTTGGTCTGGTGGGCGAGTCCGGTTCAGGTAAATCGACAATTGCACGTGTGATTGCCGGTCTTTACGCGCCTAACTCGGGTAAAGTCACCTTTGAAGGCATCGACTTAACGTCTCTTAAATCTGAAAACGAGCGTCGTCCTTTGCGCCGTCAGATGCAGATGGTATTCCAGAACCCATACACGTCGATGAACCCTCGAATGAAAATTTTCGACATCATTGCGGAGCCGATTCGTTTCCACAAATTGACACGCAATGAATCCGAAACCAGGCAGATTGTTGAAGACCTGCTTGAGCACGTTGGTTTGGGCAAAATGGCGGGAGTGAAATACCCCCATGAGTTCTCCGGCGGACAAAGACAACGTATTTCCATCGCACGTGCACTGGCGACACGACCTCGCCTGCTGATTTGTGATGAACCTACTTCAGCACTGGATGTTTCGGTGCAGGCACAGATTCTCAACCTCCTCAAAGATCTTCAGGACGAACTGAACTTGACTATGCTGTTTATTAGTCACGACCTTCCGGTAATTCGACAGATGTGTGACCGAATTGGCGTGATGCAGATGGGTACTTTGCTTGAAGTTGCCCCGACGGAACAGCTCTTTACTGATCCGCAGCATGAGTACAGTAAACAACTGATTTCTTTGATGCCTGAGTTCACAGGCTTAAGAGAAGACATCAAGATCGCCTAGCGACTTGGTGGCAATGCAATAACACAACACAGACAACAACTAGGGATTGGATTCCCGCATAAGGAGTTATGCAATGAAAACCATAAAGACCAAATTAGCGATGGCGCTGATGGCTGCAGGCTTGAGTTTCAGCGTTGCAGCTGCAGACATCACAGTTGCTTACGATGCTGACCCAGTATCACTGGACCCACATGAGCAGCTGTCTGGTGGCACACTGCAAATGTCTCACATGGTATTTGATCCTCTTATCCGCTTTAACCAGAAAATGGAATTCGAACCTCGTTTGGCTGAATCTTGGGAACGTATTGATGGTCAAACAATGCATTTCAACATTCGTCAGGGCGTTAAATTCCACTCAGGCAACACGTTGACTGCAGATGACGTCGTTTGGACATTCAATCGTCTGAAAAACTCTCCGGACTTTAAAGGTATCTTTGGTCCAATCGCTTCTGTTACCAAAGCAGGCGATTACAAAGTTGAAATTAAAACTGACGGCGTTTACCCACTTGTTGAAAACGTAATGACTTACCTGTTCCCAATGGACAGCAAGTTCTACTCAGGTAATACGGCGGAAGGTAAAGCGAAAGACGAGCTAGTGAAGCACGGTAACTCGTACGCATCAACTAACGTTTCTGGTACGGGTCCATTCGTTATCACGCAGCGTGAGCAAGGCGTAAAAGTGACGTTTGAGCGTTTCGATGGCTACTGGGACAGCAGCTCGAAAGGTAACGTTGATAAGCTAACACTGGTTCCAATCAAAGAAGATGCGACTCGTGTTGCTGCACTGCTAGCTGGTGACGTTGACATGATTGCTCCTGTTGCACCAAACGACTACAAGCGTATTCAGAAAGCAGACAGCGTTGACCTATACACCATGCCTGGTACTCGTGTTATCACGTTCCAGATGAACCAGAACAGCAACCCTGCACTGAAAGATGCTCGTGTTCGTCAGGCGATTGTTTACGCAATCAACAACGAAGGTATCACTAAGAAAGTAATGAAAGGTGCGGCAACGGCTGCAGGTCAGCAAAGCCCAGTTGGTTTCGTTGGTCACAACCCAGACCTTAAGCCTCGTTACGACCTTAAGAAAGCGAAGCAGCTAATGAAAGAAGCGGGTTACGAGAACGGCTTTAATCTAAGCATGATGGCGCCAAACAACCGTTACGTGAACGATGACAAGATCGCTCAGGCAACGGCGGCAATGCTGTCTAAGATCGGTATCAAGGTTGATCTGAAGACTATGCCTAAAGCGCAGTACTGGCCAGAGTTTGATAAGTGTGCGGCTGACATGCTGATGATCGGATGGCACCCAGATACAGAAGATTCTGGTAACTTTACTGAGTTCTTGGCGATGTCGCGTAATGCAGACACTGGTAAAGGTCAGTACAACTGTGGTCACTACTCAAATGCAGAAGTCGACAAGTTGATCGAAGAGACCAACAAGATGACGGATCTTGGTAAGCGTAGTGCGGCTCTGAAGAAAGTAGAAGAAATTCTATACAACGAAGCGGCGTTCGTTCCTCTGCATTGGCAAGACCCTTCTTGGGCTGCAAAAGGCAATGTGGAAATTGGTCCAATCATCAACGGTATGAACTTCCCTTACTTCGGCGACTTGGTTGTTAAGTAAGCGAAGCTTTCACCACTTGCGCCAGACCTGAAAACAGGTCTGGCGTATCAATAAAACAACCAACAGTCGGTGATTGATAGATTCGTCTATTTTGGTGCTTGGCTTTTTCTTTCAGTCGAGCCAGGTACCACTTTTGAGGCTGAAGGGTATTACATGAAAGTCATGGAAAGTTAAGGGGCAAGGAATGTTTACGTTTCTCGTCAAGCGCCTGTTTCAGGCACTGATAGTGATGTTTGTGATCAGCTTGGTGGCGTTTGCCATTCAGGATAATCTTGGCGACCCATTGCGGGAACTGGTAGGTCAGTCGGTTTCGGAAGCAGAGCGACAAGCCTTGCGTGATGAGCTAGGGCTCAACGATCCATTCATTACCAAATATTCACGCTTTGTAGGCAATGCACTACAAGGTGATCTAGGGACATCTTATTTCTTCAAGCGCCCTGCGGTTGAAGTCATTCTGGATAAGCTGGTGGCGACGCTGGAACTGGTGTTTGGGGCAACCCTCATCATCATCGTGTGTTCGATACCACTCGGCGTATATTCCGCCATTCATCCAAAAAGCATCTTTACCAAAATTGTTATGGCAGGAAGCAGCATCGGTATCTCGATTCCGGTTTTCCTTACCGCCATTATGCTGATGTACGTTTTCTCCATTGAGCTCGGCTGGCTGCCTTCCTATGGACGGGGTGATACCGCGAACGTGCTCGGATGGGAGTCTGGCTTCTTTACGCTAGATGGTTTATCACACTTGATTTTGCCGTGTGTGGCGCTGTCATCCATTATGCTGCCATTATTTATTCGTTTAGTACGTTCTGAAATGCTGGAAGTACTGAGCTCTGAATACATCAAGTTTGGTAAGGCAAAAGGTCTGGCACTGAACAAGATTTACTACCAGCACGCACTGAAAAATACCATGCTACCTGTTCTTACAGTAGGTGGTGTGCAGATTGGTACTATGGTGGCCTATACCATTCTGACTGAAACGGTCTTCCAGTGGCCAGGCACTGGTTTCCTTTTCCTTGAAGCAATTAACCGCGTAGACACACCGCTGATTACAGCGTACGTGATTTTTGTTGGGCTGATTTTCGTGGTGACCAACACCATTGTTGATTTGCTGTACGGCATCATCAACCCAACCGTGAACCTGACAGGTAAAGGAGCATAACCATGAATAACACAAATGCTGCTCCATCAAGTTGGGAGCGCTTTAAACAATCCGACTTTTTGTACTACTTCCTGAAAGACAAAGTCGCCATGTTCAGCTTTACCGTGTTTATGCTGTTCTTGGTGATGGCGTTGGCGGCACCGATCATTGCGCCGTCTGACCCATACGATTTGTCTTCGATTGATATCATGGACTCTGAACTTCCGCCTTCTTGGATGGAAGACGGAGATGAGCGATTCCTTCTTGGAACCGATGAGCAAGGTCGTGACATTTTTTCAACCATTTTGTACGGTTCTCGCCTGTCGCTGACGATTGGTTTTCTGGCGGTAGGTTTACAGCTTTTCTTGGGCATCATCATTGGTCTGTCTGCGGGTTACTTCGGTGGTCGTATCGATAGCTTCCTGATGCGTTTTGCTGATGTTCAGCTGTCATTCTCAACCATGATGGTGGCAATCATCGTTTCGGCGATTTTCAAAGCCAGTTTCGGTAGTGACTTCTACGCTCAATATGCGGTAGTGATGCTGGTGGTGATCATTGGTGTGGCGGAATGGCCGCAGTATGCACGTACCATTCGAGCATCAGTATTGGCTGAGAAGAAGAAAGAATACGTAGAAGCGGCGCGCGTGATGGGCTTTAAATCGCCTCGTATCATGTTCCGCCACATTCTTCCTAACTGTCTGTCACCCATTCTGGTTATCTCTACCGTGCAGGTGGCGAATGCCATCATGTCTGAAGCGGCACTGTCATTCCTGGGTTTGGGTTTGCCCGTTGATCAGCCGTCACTAGGTGCGCTGATTAGTATCGGATTTAACTACATATTTTCTGGTGCATGGTGGATTACTGCCTTCCCAGGTCTGGTATTGGTGACCTTGGTACTGGTGATCAACCTGTTGGGTGACTGGTTACGAGATGTATTTAACCCGAAAATCTATAAAGGGTGATCCAATACCATTGATTTCCCATCGGAAATATTCATAAACTTAAGAGCCGGCGTTATGCAGGCTCTTTTTTTGCATTCACATAGCTATGGAGGCAATGTGTGGGGGAAGGTTATGGACACGAATTCAACAATGAAATGGGTGATCGCTATCGCGGCGACGCTGCTTGTTGGGGTGAGTGCTGTCAAACCTGCACTGGCAGATGAATACCTGTGTGATGCAACCCAGGCATCCACTAACGAGCTTCCTGTCCTCAAGAACGATTGCCCAATTGGTGATGGTCTGTGGGGAAAACGCGGACCTTCCCTAAGTGCGGAATTGTTCTGGATTCAATGCGGCATTTTAGATAAGCCCCTTGCCCTGAGAAAAGCCAAAACCGTTTATCAGCGAATTTCGACCGATGTCTGGATGATGCGCTACGGCAAAGAATATCGTTGTTTGATCGGTCCGTACGATGATTATGCGACAGCACTCAAAGAGTGGCGGCAGATCCGTAAGCTTCCAAAATACAGCGATGCCTTTATCCGAGAGATAAGGAATCAATCCTCTCAAACGGCGGCGACACAGACCGCAAAAAGTGCTCCGGCAAAAGTACCATCTGCCGTAACCTCTCCTGCTCCTGCTCCTGCTCCTGCTCCTGCTCCTGCTCCTGCTCCTGCTCCTGCTCCTGAAATGGTTGTTACACCACCAGAACAATCAACGGCATCAAAGGCGGCAGAGATGGATATTCTGGTTCGCAAGCAAGCCAAACTGAGCGGGAAGACCTACGCGATCCCGTTTATTCGAGATTACGAGCATTTCTATATGGAATACGACAAGCCATGGAATCGTATGGATTATGACTCGGCTACAGAAGTGTGTGGGTTGCTAGGTATGCGCCTTGCCACTCAGAAAGAATGGCAAGGCATACTTGATTCTGGAGAGCTTTCGCGAGAGAAGTGGCCTCTGCACTTGCCCTATTGGGGCATCAGTCAGCAAGGCTTCTTTACTAGCGGGAAAGTCACTCAGCTTAAGGGCACGTCATTGCTTAACGTGCTTTGTATTCAGGCTTAAAAACGTACTTGAGCCGTCACTCCGGTTTCTTCTCCAGTAAAATACGGCAGCACAGTGACCGAGTAGCCTAATTCGGTTACTGCATACTGAACGCCAGTTGCCAATGCCATTCCGGCAATCACATCACGCCAGTAATGGTGGTTGGCATCGACTCGAGAATATCCCACCAAAGCAGCGGCTCCGTACGCTGGAATACCGTAGGCAGAACCATAGCGAAACTGCAAATACGCCGCCCCCTGTGTAGCAGCCGAAGTATGCCCTGATGGAAACGAATGGTTACCGCCATTTGGGCGCTCAGCGTTGACGGCAAACTTTATCGCGTGCGTGGCTAATGCGTTGTAGAGCGCCCCTTCAGTTAATTGAATCAGACCTTCAGTATCGTCCTTGTACCAGGAAATCATTGCCGCAGTCAGCGGAATGCCAATCTGGGCAATATCGCCATAGGTCTCTAGGGCTTCGTTTTTTGCGTGGGATGGTAATGAAGTCAGTGAAGCGGCTATCGTAGTAGCCAAAGGAATAATTTTTTTCATGTTCATACAGCTCAATTGACGTAGGCACTATTCTACTGGAAAACGTCGTTGGTGTGACGGATATTGCCGAAATGAAACACTATTTTGAGTTTTCTGTTTAATTGATGCTGCTGGTCGTAACCCAATTCTGTAAGAACTGAGCAAAAGCGAGTAACGCCTCACTTTGTTTGAGTTGTTGTGGAAAGATCAAATAGATGCCACGAGTCTGGGTAAAGTAACTGGTAAGAATCGGTGTTAGCTGCCCTTTTTGAATGGCAGGCTGCACCAAATAATCAGGCAGTTTAATGATGCCTTCACCCTGAACTGCGGCTTCATAGAGTAAAAAATTATCGTTGGCGTAAAACTGTCCTTTGGTCTCAACCTCTCGCTCGAATCCCTGATGTTGATAGCGCCATGTGGTGAGATGCGGGTCTGACAGGCAGTTATGCCGAGCCAGTTCTTCAGGTGTCTGTGGGGTGCCATAGAGATTGAGATAATCCGGAGACGCACAGCATAAGTGCTGATAATCCATCAGATGCTTGGCAATCATATTGGCGGGCGGCGTGTTAGTCGCTCGAATAGCAAGGTCAAATGGCTGTTGGGTGAGGTCTTGATTGGTATAGCCAATGTCGATGTCGAACTCGATGTCCGGGTGGAGTTTACGAAATGCTCTGCACGCAGGCGTTAAGTGCCGCTGTCCAAAAATCGCGGCGCAGGTAATGGTCAGTTTGCCTTCAATCGCAGAGGCAGATTTCCGAATCTCCTTTTCCATGGTCTGCACTGAAGAGGTAACCCCTTGCATCTGCGACAATACCTTTTGACCTGCTTGTGTCAGGCGAACACTTCGGGTGGTGCGGATCAGCAAGGTGACGTCCAGATCGCGTTCCAGAGCATTGATTTGGGTAGAAAGGTAACTGCGCGAGATGCCTAGCTTATCTGCCGCCTGCCCGAAGTTAAGGCATTCTGCCACCACGCTAAACAGGTAATAGCGTTCGAACCTTTTGTGCAGTCTCATCTCTTGCGGCAGTTTCATTAGAACTCCTTTTAATGACATTATCCCTTATATCACATTTTATTGTTCTCTATAGAGAATAGTTATTTCAGAGAATAGGGTTCAATAGACTAAAAGTGCCGTCTACTATTTAAGAAATGAGAAGCGTCTTATAGGTGGAATTATGTCTTCAAATCAAAAAGATAAAAGCAACTACAATGGTGACCCTCTTTCAGATATTGAAATGATTCAAGGGTACTGGCGTATGGGTGAATGGGGAATGTCTCCTGCCGAGCGTTTGGACTTTGTAAAGCAGCATGTGGAACTGGGTATTACAACCGTCGACCACGCAGCAATCTACGGAAGCGACGTTCCATGTGAAACTCTGTTTGGCGAAGCACTGGCGTTAGAGCCTTCAATGCGTGAGCAGCTCCATATCATCACAAAGCTGGGCATTATTGCACCTCAGTCTGAGGGGGGAATCGCTTACTACGACAGTGGACGCGAGGAAATCATTTCCTCAGTGGAACGTTCGCTAAAGCAGCTAGGCGTTGACCATGTGGACACACTCTTACTTCACCGCCCGGATATTTTGCTTCAACCTGAAGAAGTCTCGGAAGCGTTTGAAGTGTTGAGAAGTTCTGGCAAGGTGCTGAACTTCGGTGTGTCTAACTTCTCGACTCACGAATTTGCATCACTGCAATCTTATCTCGACATTAAACTGGTCACCAATCAGGTTGAAATTAACCCAATCAATATGCAAAGCCTGGAAGACGGAACATTGCATCAGTTGCAGGCGCAGCGCCGTCGCCCTATGGCGTGGTCTTGTTTAGCTGGGGGCAACCTCTTTAACCCAACCACAGACCCGCACCAGCGAGTGCTGAAAGTATTGGAAGAAATCAAAGAAGAGGTATCGGCTGAATCAATTGATCAGGTGGTGTTTGCCTGGGTAATGGCGTTACCATCTCGTCCTATCCCAATCATTGGGAGCGGTAAGATCGAACGTGTGAAAACCGCAGTTGCTGCGAAAGACATTACTCTAACTCGCGAGCAATGGTATCGAGTCTGGACTGCATCAAAAGGGCATGGTGTGGCTTGATTTTGCGGTCCATATAAAAACAAAGGAGGCGATTGCCTCCTTTGTTATTTAACACTCTACTTTTAGCGATTTTTCGCCATTTCGCGCAGCGCTTCTTTTTCGGCTTCCGATAGGAATGCAATGTCCAAACCGTTGATTTGTGCCTGGCGAATCTGCTCCTGGCTCAAGCCTGCTGCAGGGGCTGCAACCTCAAATTCGTAGGGTTGCTCAATGCCTTCTACCGCAGGGTCATCGGTGTTAATACACGCTTTGATGCCATGCTCAAGGAAGGTTTTCAGTGGGTGAGCAGCCAGTGATTCAACAGTACTTGTCTGAACGTTGGATGTTAAGCAAGACTCAATACCGATGCTGTGCTCGGCCAGATAATCCATCAGCTTAGGATCGTGAACCGCTTTCACACCATGACCGATACGAACGGCGCCAAGCTCTTGGATTGCCTGCCACATGCTCTCTGCACCTGCAGCTTCACCTGCGTGAATGGTCACTTGCAGACCCGCGTCTTTTACCTGATTAAAGTGTTTAACGAAACGGTCACCCGGCTGACCCAGTTCGTCACCCGCTAGGTCAATCGCGACTAAATGGTCTTTGTGTGCAAGAAGACCATCAAGCTCTTGCTGACAAGCGTCCTGACCAAAAGTACGACTCATAATGCCGATAAGATTGGTTTTCACACCAAAGTCACGAACGCCCGCCTGAATACCATCGACAACTGCTTCCACCACACCAGCAACCGGAAGCTTGTGCTTCATTGCCATGTAGTAAGGAGAGAAACGCAGCTCTGCGTAGTCGATTTGCGCGTTCATCGCATCTTCTACGTTTTCATAAGCCACACGACGACATGCGTCTAAGTCGCCCAGTACCGCAACCCCCCAGTCCAGTTTTGAAAGAAAAGCCACCAGGGAAGGCTCGGCTTCAACAATTTGAACGTGTGGACGAAGCGACTCTATGTCGTACGCTGGAAGTGCCACGCCAAATTTCTTGCCCAGATCTAAGATAGTCTGGCTGCGAATGTTACCGTCCAAATGGCGGTGTATGTCAGTTAACGGCAGGTTCTTGGTGATCATGTTGACTTCCTAAATGCGACTAATTTGGCTAAGTATAAAAACCATTTAGTAACCTGTCAGTAGGAGAACTGCAGTTTATTGTTTGATCAGGACTGCTTTTCTTTTATGTTCACCAAATCTGTTGGCCATTCCGAAAATGGGACAGGTCGGCTAAACAGGAATCCTTGAGCTTGAGGGCAATCGAGCATGCGCAGTAGTTCAGCTTGCTCGGTAGTTTCAACACCTTCTGCCACGAGGTTGACCTTAAAGCCTTTGGTGATGTTCACGATGGCTGCGACGACCGAAGTGTCTATCTGCTCTCGCTCCATCTGAACGATGAAAGAGCGATCGATCTTCAGGCAGTCAAACGGCAGTTTATGCAGATAGGCGAGCGAAGAGTAACCCGTACCGAAATCATCAATCGCAATTTTCACATTCAAGTCTTTGATAGCTTGCATGTTTTTCAAGATGATAGGGTCATTATCGACAATCTTGGACTCGGTAATTTCCAGTGTCAGGTTTTGTGCGCTAAGGCGAGTGTACTTGAGCACCATTTCCAGCTCTTCAGTGAAACCGGGTTGCGATAGCTGATTGACCGATAGATTCACATGCAAACTGAAGTCGGGATGCCACTGACCATTTTGAATGGCTGTCGCGGTATCGGTACATGCTTTAAGCAGAACCTGAGAGCCAATGTCACCAATTAGACCACTTTCTTCCGCCACAGGAATGAAATCGAGCGGCGGTATGACACCATTTTCTTCTGAAACCCACCTCGCCAGAGCTTCTGCCCCCACGATTTCCCCACTTTCTAAATCGATAATGGGTTGGTAGAAGGGAACAAATTCACTGGCGGCAATGGCTTCATTCAGGCTTGCCAGAGTCTGAGTTTTCTTACGGGAAACATCCGCCATTTCCGGACGATAGTAAACGACTCGTAGCGCATCCTGCTTGGCGTGGCTGAGCGCAATACTGCCGTTTCTTAACCACGTACTCATGTCGTTCTGGTCGCAGGAAAGCACGATACCGATGGAAACATTCACCACTACAGTTTCTGTACCCATGTTAAAAGGGGCACTGAAGGATTGTTTAATACGAGTTACTAGGTGCTCAACCGCCGTTTCAGAGCCGTTGCTTGGGTCGTAAATGGCGAATTCATCTCCGGCAACTCTCGCCAGCAGTGCCCGATCACTGCACAGATTTTTGAGGCGCTGAGCGATGATGGTCAGCAACTGGTCGCCACTGTAATGCCCTAGGCTGTCATTGATGTCGCGAAAACGATCGATTCCGATAAGAATCAAAGAGCCAGGGCGAGAGTTGTTCAAATTACTGCTGGTTTCAATCAGCCCTTGTCGGCTGTAGAGCTGAGTTAAAGAGTCATAAACCAGTTGCGTGCGCAGCGCTTCAAAAGAGGACTTGAGGTTATGGGTCATGTTGTTGAAGGCAGACACCAACATGCTGGTTTCGAAAATTTTCCCCGGCTCCGGCATCGGGCTGTCCCAGTCGCCCTTGGCAATTTCTCTGGCGGCGTTTGCCGTGGTTGTGATGGGGTGAGTAATCCGGTTGAACACCAGCACGCCAAGCAGAAAGCCAACAAGACTAACGGTTAATCCTATCAGCCAACCGCGCTGTTGCTGCTGAGGTAAGTCTCCAAGCAAATCATGTTCAGCAATGGTCACCACGATGTACCACTCTAAGCCGTAAGGGTTGGCGTAACGAGATAGCTTGTTGAAATAGCGTTCGCCATTGGTAACGAAGTAGAACATTTCGGGTCTGGCTTGTCTGGCGATAAGCTGGTTATCCAGAATGTATTGTGCGCTCGCCTGAATGACAGGGTTTGGGCTTTCCTGTGCTTGTAGCCGCTGACCTTTCACCGTGTTCGGTGTGCCTTTAGAAACCACGCTGGAGTTATCGGAATGAGCAACCAGCCGACTATCCTGATCGAAGATGAATATGGAAGCCGCGGTACGCTTCTTTTGATAAATCAGAAAATTGTTGAAGGTGTCGATCTTAATGTCTGCCACCATCACACCGATCAGCTCGTCGTCTACAATGACTGGGTTGGTGGCACTTAGAGTGATTTCCTGACGCTCGTCCGCGTTGGTATATATATTCGACCATCCGGGCATGCGCGATTCTGCTGCTGGCACATACCAGGGACGAATTCTTGGGTCGTATCCCTGAAAGGAAGACTTCACACCAGACTCGATTTTACGTCCAGCGAAAATCACCAGATCGTCTTCCGTTCGGTTATCTTTGAGCATCAGGGTGAAATCGGATGCGGGTTCGCGTCGAAAGCCGACGAATTCCCCTTCTTTGCCACCAAAAGCCACCACATCCAGATGAGGAATATTTTTATAGAGGTGGTTAAAACTCACTGAGAGGTAATCTTCAATGCGAGTCAGATCACCGCGTTCATACAAACCGTTAAATTCGAGAGATTTACTCAGTGTAATGTTGGCTTGATAAGGTTCATCAAGAAAGATAGAAAGGCGACTTTTGACGTTCTCAGTAAAGGCAATAAGCTGCTTATGGCTCAGGTTAGACACCATGTTTTCGAAGCTGCTCTTCTGAACAAACGCAATGACACCGAAAGTGAACATAAATACGATCACAAAAGGTAAAATCACTGCAGTACGTAATGTAATCTTGTTGCTCGCCATTGCCCTAGATAAAGTTAGTGGACGCCATTCTGTATTTGGTCGGAGTGGCGCTATTGTATAGGCTAGAAAACAAGCTAGCGAGTCTTTTTTAAACAATTCTACTGAATGTTTAACTCTTTTAGTTTTCTAGTGAGTGTATTACGACCCCAACCCAGGACTTTAGCCGCATCCTGCTTATGACCATTCGTATGGTTTAGCGCTGTCTTTAAGAGTATACGTTCAAATTCTGGCAGTGCATAAGAAAGGATCTCAGTTTCACCAGAAGTAAGTGCTTCTTTTGCCCATTCTTCTAGTTGAGACTGCCAGCCGCCATTTTCATGCGAAGTGGGCATGGTTTTTGTGTCTTCAAAGAGCTCTCGTGGCAAGTCAGAAGGAAGGACTTCGTTTCCGCTCGCCATTACGGTGAGCCACCGGCAGATGTTCTCTAGCTGACGAACGTTTCCTGGCCAGGGAAGTTGATTCAGGTTGGCGATGGTGTCGGTGTGCAGGGTTTTCATTTCGACACCCAACTCCTCAGCTGCAAGACTTAAGAAATGCTGCGCCAGCTTTTCGATGTCCTGCTTACGTTCTCGCAGAGCAGGGATATGAACCCGAATTACGTTCAGGCGGTGGAAGAGATCTTCACGAAAATCCCCTTCATGTACCAGTTTTTCCAGATTCTGGTGAGTCGCAGCAATGATGCGAACATCCACATTAATAGGGGAGTGTCCACCCACTCTATAGAACTGCCCGTCTGCCAGAACACGCAGCAAACGCGTTTGGATATCCAATGGCATGTCACCAATTTCATCCAAAAACAGTGTGCCGCCATTGGCCTGTTCGAAACGTCCCTGACGAACGGTGTTGGCACCAGTAAACGCCCCCTTTTCATGACCAAACAGTTCAGATTCGATCAGATCTTTTGGTATCGCAGCCATGTTCAGGGCAATGAAAGGGTTTTTAGCACGAGGGCTGTGGCGGTGAAGGGCGTGCGCGACCAGTTCTTTACCTGTTCCGGATTCACCATTGATCAACACCGAGATAGAAGAGCGAGACAAGCGACCAATGGCGCGAAACACTTCCTGCATCGCCGGTGCTTCACCAATGATTTCCGGAGCGTTACTGGTGAACGCGTCAGTCGTTGACTGGTGTTTTCGTTGTTCGTGACTGTGGGCAATCGCGCGTTCGACAAGCGTCAAGGTTTCATCAATATCAAACGGTTTAGGCAGATATTCAAATGCCCCTTTTTGATAGGCATTCACTGCCGCGTCGAGGTCGGAGTGCGCCGTCATAATAATCACGGGCAGGTCTGGGTATTGCTGGTGGACTTCTTTGAGTAAGTCGAGCCCGTCTATGCCGGGCATTCGAATGTCAGACACCAGAACGTCTGGAACCTGGCGTTCAAAAGCCATCAGAACGCTTTCAGCATCAGCAAAGGTTTCGCACTGGATTTGTGCAGAGGACAAGGTTTTTTCCATTACCCAGCGGATGGAGCTGTCGTCATCGACGACCCATACATACCCTTTACTCATGATTCTTCTCTCCTAACAGCAATGCGTATTTCACTTAATCGGTAAAATAATGGTGAATGTGGTTTTTCCCGGCCAGCTTTCTACGTCGATTTTTCCTTGGTGCTGGTCAATTAAATTTTGTGATATCGACAACCCAAGCCCAGTGCCGCCCTCGCGACCACTGACCATGGGATAAAATAAGGTGTCTTGCAGCTCACTCGGTATGCCCGGACCGTTGTCGATGATGTCCAGTTTGGCAGCCAGCTTATAGCGCTGACCGTGGATATTCGCCTGATGCACCGTTCTGGTGCGAAGAGTGATCTGCCCGTTTTCCTGCTCTGCTAATATCTGTGCAGCGTTACTGACAATGTTCAGTAAGGCTTGCTCAATCTGATCGGAATCCATCATCAGCGACGGCAGGCTCGGATCGTAATCCCGATGAATCTGGATGGACTGGCTGGATTCCAGTTCCACAAGCTGGCGCACTTTTTCTAATGCAACGTGCAGGTTGGCTTCACGCTTTTCCCCCGGTTTCTGAGGGCCTAACAGCCTGTCGACCAGTGCTCTCAGGCGATCTGCCTGTTCAATGATGATTTGGGTGTACTCTTTCAGGCTAGGGTCTGGCAGCATTTTCGATAACAGCTGCGCGGCGCCGCGAAGACCGCCGAGAGGGTTTTTGATTTCGTGCGCCAATCCACGAACAAGGACCTTTGCGGCCTGTTGCTGCGCGTGCTGGTTGAGCTCCTGACTTAAACGTCTTTGTTGCCCAATCTTGCGCAATTCAACCAGAAGTAAGAGTTGTTTTTCCCAGGTAAAGGGGCTGACTGTCACTTCCACCATCACTGGCTTTCCGTCTATCACAAAGGTGACATCACTGTCGGTGATGCTCTGACCCGTTTGGAGCGGTTGGGTCAGCATGCTCAAATCCATGGACGCGTGCTGGATTAAGTCAGCCAACATGCTGGATTGTAAGCGCTTTGCACTTTGAGAAAACAGAAGCTCTGCCGCTGGGTTGGCATATTGGACGGCTAACTGCTCATTAAGCAGCATGGTTGCCGTCACAACATTATCGAGAATCGCGGTAGAGCGCAGATCGTGGGTGGTCATGTCCTTACCTTTTAGTTTGCACCAAAATGGTGCGATGCTTATTTAGTATGGGGCATGAACCTAAAAAGAAAAAGTTAACGAATCGAATAAAGTCCGTTATTCCTTGCTATCCCGCAGATTTCACCCTCGCCCGATGCAAATGCACCGTTACTGGAGAGGTAGATGCAATAAGCTTGCCGCCTATAACTGCTTGTACTGCAAGTACATGTGTGCCTCTATCGACATTAATGAGTTGCCATAATGGCTTGGTTTGCGGAGCGCCATAAGGTTTTCCGTCTAGCATGAGCTGGAGTTGCTCACCGATACCAAGTTTTCTGTTTTGTTCAACCTGAATGTTAATGATGCCCCGGTTGCTACGAAGCGTCTGATCTTGTTGCAGATTACTGATGGATATCGAAAGTGGCGCCATCTTTTCTGGCTTTTTGCTTTCTTGTTTTTCTGTAGCGTTGGCTTTTTCTGTAGCCTTAGCTTTAGCCGTTTTTTTGTCTTTCAACGATTTTGCAGGAGCGAAGACTGGCGCGGGTGCGCTGGCGTTACTGTCTGGCAGCACAAAGGAATCTTTTTGTTTGGCAGCGCCATCTGGAGGCGTATCGCTAATATGGAGGATGCCGTCGTCATCGACCCAAGAGTAGACCGTTTGGCTAATGGCGGTAGGGGCAATCATCAAACTAAGCACAGAGAGTAGGGTGATCAGTTTCATTTTAAGCACCAGTGTAGAGTCACGTTAAAGGATACGTCGCGCCTCTGTTATAAGGGTCTGTTGACCTGATTTTAAATGGTGGGTGCGACACGCTAAATTGCTGGAGATTTAACCTAATGCTAAGGGGTTGTTAACTAAAGTGAAATATAAAAAAGGCCCGCCTGCGAGGCGAGCCTAATAATTATGTAAATAATTACATCAATATTACACAGAGTAGTAAAGTTCGAACTCAACTGGGTGAGTTGTCATGTTCACTTTCTCTACGTCCTGACCTTTCAGATCGATGTAAGAATCGATGAAGTCGTCAGAGAATACACCGCCAGCCGTTAGGAACTCACGGTCAGCATCTAGTGCTTCTAGTGCTTCTTTCAGAGAGTATGCAACAGTTGGGATTTCTGCCGCTTCTTCTGCTGGTAGGTCGTACAAGTCTTTATCCATAGCTTCACCTGGGTGGATCTTGTTCTTAATACCGTCAAGACCAGCCATAAGCATAGATGCGAAGCATAGGTATGGGTTAGCTGTTGGATCACCGAAACGAATTTCGATACGACGAGCTTTCGGGCTTGGTACCACTGGGATACGGATAGAAGCAGAACGGTTACGAGCAGAGTAAGCTAGCATAACTGGTGCTTCGAAGCCTGGAACAAGACGCTTGTATGAGTTTGTAGATGCGTTCGCGAATGCGTTGATTGCGCGAGCGTGCTTGATGATACCACCGATGTAGTAAAGTGCTGTCTCAGACAGACCGCCGTACTTGTCACCAGCAAACAGGTTAACGCCATCTTTAGCCAGAGATTGGTGAACGTGCATACCAGAACCGTTGTCACCTACAAGTGGCTTAGGCATGAAGGTTGCTGTTTTACCGAATGCGTGTGCAACGTTGTGTACAACGTATTTATAAACCTGGATTTCGTCCGCTTTTTCAGTCAGCGTGTTGAAACGCGTAGCGATTTCGTTCTGACCAGCTGTCGCAACTTCGTGGTGGTGTGCTTCAACAACCTGACCCATTTCTTCAAGGATCAGACACATTGCGCTACGGATGTCTTGAGAAGAATCCACAGGTGCTACTGGGAAGTAACCGCCTTTAACACCTGGACGGTGACCTTTGTTACCGCCTTCGATTTCTGCACCTGTGTTCCATGCTGCTTCGATGTCATCAATCTTGAAGAAAGAACCAGACATGTCTGTATTGAACTTGACGTCATCAAATAGGAAGAACTCTGGCTCTGGACCAACAAGAACGGTGTCAGCGATGCCAGTAGAACGCATGAATTCTTCAGCGCGCTTAGCGATAGAGCGTGGGTCACGATCGTAGCCTTGCATTGTTGCGGGCTCTAGGATGTCACAACGTACGTTTAGAGTTGCGTCTTCCGTGAATGGGTCTAGAACTGCAGATGATGCATCCGGCATCATCACCATGTCTGACTCGTTGATGCCTTTCCAGCCAGCAACAGAAGAACCATCGAACATCTTACCTTCTTCGAAGAAGTCTGCATCGACTTGGTGAGCAGGAATAGAAATATGCTGTTCTTTACCTTTAGTATCGGTAAAGCGTAGGTCTACAAACTTTACTTCGTTTTCTTGGATTAACGATAGAACGTTTTCTACAGACATCTTGGATAACCTCCAGTGTTATTAAAGCGGTGGTGCACAAGTTTAGTTAAACCGGCATTGATTAATATAAACATTCAACAGTATTAATCGATGACAGTTTTGTGAAAGCTAAAACTGTGCCAATAATTTGAATCCTTTAATATCATGCATTTAGCTCAAATATTACTGATGAGCAATACCGTATTGCACCATAATGATCTTTTGGTGCACCAAGATGGTGCAAAACTTATTTGAGGCGCTAAATGATGATGCAACGCTTATTTCAGCAATCAATTTGTGGGTTTGTCAATCGACTTTTTACGGTGCGCAAATCAAGTTGTAGACCAGTTATTGGTATTTTCCGAGCCATTTGTTACATCTATGATTACTTTTCGCCGTTTGAGATCACATATTCCTAGGCTTTTTTCTAAAATCTGGTACATTATTGACCGTTTTTTTAATCAAGTAAGCGGCTATTCTTCATTGCGGTATCTAAGATGACGGAGGCGGCTTCTTTTATAAGTGAATCTAGATCCATGGCTACCCCACAGATTGAAAAATTGAGAAACATCGCGATCATCGCGCACGTTGACCACGGTAAAACGACTCTGGTTGATAAACTGCTACAGCAATCAGGCACCCTTGAGTCACGCGGCGAAGCGGAAGAGCGAGTCATGGACTCGAACGACATCGAGAAAGAACGTGGCATCACCATCTTGGCGAAAAACACCGCGATCAACTGGAATGACTACCACATCAACATCGTAGATACTCCGGGACACGCCGACTTCGGTGGTGAAGTAGAGCGTATTATGTCGATGGTAGATTCGGTTCTGCTTATCGTTGATGCGGTTGATGGTCCTATGCCTCAAACGCGTTTCGTAACGCAAAAAGCATTCGCACATGGCTTGAAGCCAATTGTGGTTATCAACAAAATCGACCGCCCAGGTGCACGCCCTGACTGGGTAATGGATCAGGTATTTGACCTGTTCGACAACCTAGGTGCGACCGATGAGCAACTAGACTTCCAAGTGGTTTACGCATCAGCGCTAAACGGCTGGGCATCGCTGGAAGAAGGCGAAACTGGCGACAGCATGGAACCACTATTCCAAGCCATCGTTGACAACGTAGAAGCGCCACAGGTTGACCAAGACGGTCCACTGCAAATGCAGATCTCTCAGCTAGATTACAGCTCTTACGTGGGTGTTATCGGCGTAGGTCGTGTGACTCGCGGTACAGTGAAACCGAATCAGCAAATCACTGTTATCGGCTCAGACGGTAAAACGCGCAACGGCAAAGTGGGTACGGTTCTGGGTTACCTTGGTCTTGAGCGCCACGAAGTGGAGCAAGCAACAGCGGGTGACATCATTGCCATCACAGGTCTGGGTGAACTGAAGATTTCTGACACCATCTGTGCTCAGAATGAAGTGGAAGCGCTACCAGCTCTGTCTGTTGACGAGCCAACGGTAACCATGACGTTCCAGGTGAACACTTCTCCGTTTGCGGGAAAAGAAGGTAAGTTCGTGACTTCACGTAACATCCTCGAACGTCTGGAGAAAGAACTGGTTCACAACGTGGCACTTCGCGTTGAACAAACCGACAACCCAGACAAGTTCCGTGTATCGGGTCGTGGTGAACTTCACCTGTCTATCCTGATTGAAAACATGCGCCGTGAAGGCTTCGAGCTGGCGGTATCTCGCCCTGAAGTAATCATCAAAGAAGAAGATGGTCAGAAGCTAGAGCCGTTTGAGACAGTTACCATTGATGTACTGGAAGAGAACCAGGGCAGCATTATGGAAAACATTGGTCTGCGTAAAGGTGAGCTGACGGACATGTCTCCAGATGGCAAAGGTCGCATACGTATGGACTTCATGATGCCTTCTCGTGGTCTGATTGGTTTCCAGACAGAATTCATGACGCTGACTTCTGGTTCGGGTCTGATGTACCACACGTTCGATCACTACGGTCCGCACAAAGGTGGCGAAATCGGTCAGCGTGTTAACGGCGTACTGATTTCAAACGGTGCAGGTAAAGCACTGACTAACGCCCTGTTTAACCTTCAGGAGCGTGGTCGTATGTTCATCGGTCACGGTGTTGAAGTGTACGAAGGTATGGTCATTGGTATCCACAGCCGCGATAACGACCTGACAGTAAACCCACTGAAAGGTAAGCAGCTGACCAACGTTCGTGCTTCTGGTACCGATGATGCGCAGGTTCTTACGCCGCCAATCATCATGACTCTTGAGCAAGCACTTGAGTTCATCGACGATGATGAGCTAGTAGAAGTAACACCAGAAAGCATTCGTATCCGTAAGAAGTTCCTGTCGGAAAGCGATCGTAAACGCGCATCACGTGGTGCAATCTAAAACGTTACCTCGCTTACGAATCCAGTTACAAGCCCTGCTTCTGCGGGGCTTTTTAATGCGTTAAAACCAGAGTTCAGTCTACAGAATACCTAACGTGCTGAATCCCAGCACGCACAACCAGGCTGCGATACCCGCCAGAATGTCATCCATCATGATCCCTAGCCCGCCTTTGAGCTTTTTATCTGCCCAGCTAATTGGGTAAGGTTTTAGAATGTCGAATGCGCGGAACAGGAAAAAAGCCGCCAGTAAATAGCCCCACTGAAATGGAAACGCGATCATCGCAATATAGAACCCTGCCACTTCATCCCAAACAATCACTTGCGGGTCTTTCTGACCGATCTCTTTGGCTGTTCTGTCGCAGCAGAGTACACCGTAGATACAGATGAACAGCCCCAATATAAGTTGCCCGATCAGGCTCATTTGGCTGGCAGCGTAAATAAAAGGCAATGCCGCCAATGCCCCTACGGTTCCCGGCAGTTTTGGCGACAATCCTAAACCAAATCCGAGCGCAAAAAACTGATGCGGTCTGGTCAGGTTAATTTTCCCTGTTGTGTTCATGCAAAATCCCTTTGTAAAAGTCGATATCCTAAGCGTTGTCGGACGGCTCTCATTGCCAGTCCGTTTTGAATGATGAGTGAAAGCGCACAGCCTATCGCCGCGCCGTATATCCCGAGTTGCCAGCTCAGCGCGATCACTACCATCGCGTTGAGAATGCAGCTCTGGATGAGCACCCAACTGAAGCTTTTTTCGTTATGAGTCATCATCAGGATGATGCCTACAGAGCCAGACCAGACGTTAAACAGCTGACCTAGAATCAATATAAAGAAGAAAGGCATAGCGGATGTGTAAGGCTCGCCAAGCACAAAGAAAGCGGTGGTACCCACTATGCATATAAAAGCTGAGTAAGGCGCTAACCACTGGCGTAAAACTCGTACTGACAGCCCGGTCAGGCTTCTTAGTTCATCGGTGTGATCGCTCAGGTATGCAGTTGCCAGCTTAGGGGCGATGACATAGTTCATTGCGAACAGCAAAATGGCCAACACTATCGACAGCTTCTGTGCGAGTGAAAGCAGGGCGAATTCGGTATCGTTTAAGAAAGGTCCTGCCAGTAATAACCCTCCCCACATTAACCATTGTTGCATTAGCGCGTTCAAGGCAAATGTTGTCCAGCTTCTGTGGCTTGGATCCTGGGGTGGTGATTGCTTCACAGGTGCAGGATGGGAAGTCAGCCAGACCATGAATGCGAAAAGCATGACCGTGGCACAACTTGTTAAATAATGCTCAATAAGCAAAGTGTGGCTGAATATTTCTTTCTTCTCGAACAGAAGCAAAACACCCATTACGACCGGAATGGCAAAAAATTGAAGCAAACTCGCAAAAATAGGGCGGTTTCTGCCCTGTAAAAGCCCGCACCAAAGAAACAGAAATGTCGTGCTTGCAATGCAAGCTGCGACGCAAATCATGACTTTGGTCAGATAATCACGATTTAGCCAACTGGCCAAATCTGCTGAAAACTGGATGCACAAGATACAAAAAACAGCAGTAACCGCTGCAACAATCAAAAACAGCTTGCTCATTTCCTGTGTCCATTTTTTACCGTTGAGCGTTTGGCTCATTCTGACTAAAAGGGGGGGAATACCCAAAGTCAGCATGCTGGAAAAAAGCTGAATAAAAGTCATACCAAACAAAAACTTACCGATTTCCTCCGCCGTCCCTCGTGCGGTAATTGCCGATAGCATAGAGAATTCAACCGCTGCGCTGGCAAGGATAATATTTCCCACAAAGAAAACTTGTTTTTTTATTGGTCTTGTTTGATTTATCAATAGTAATCCCTGTTTTGTGATTAATTTGTTAGTGATTGTTGGCTAATTTCAGCATGTTTACAGTGAATTTTCATCATATTAATATTTTGTTTCACGTTGGTTAAGTAACAAAATTATCTATAAAACAGTTATTTATAAATCTCCTGGTGATTTATTTGTCATTGATTTTGATAAATGAAGCTTATCGGGTGATTTCTGTTTATACGGATGTTTATTGATGTTTAAGGATGATTAATGGGAAAGATAAAAGTCGCCATTGCTGGAGTGGGTAACTGTGCAAGCTCTTTGATTCAGGGCATTCATCACTATGGAAAACCAGAGAACCAAAACGTTGCTAATGGTCTGATGCAAGACAAGATAGGTCCATGGCGCTGCTCTGATATTGATGTGGTTGCTGCATTTGATATCGATGCCAGGAAGGTCAACCAACCTCTGCATAAAGCCATTTTTGCCAAGCCTAACTGCACACAGGTATTTGCACCTGACGTACCGGCTTCTGATGTCATTGTTCAGATGGCTCCGGTTCTGGATGGCTACAGCAGCCACATGCAGGAATACCCTCAGGACAACGCGCTTCAGGTCGCGGATCAGGAAGCGGTTGATGTTATTCAGGTGCTTCGTGAAAGCAAAGCAGAAGTACTAGTGTGCTACTTACCAGTGGGCTCAGAAAAAGCAGTGAAGCATTTTGCTGACGCGTGTCTGGCTGCCAAGGTTGCTATGGTGAACTGTGTTCCGGTATTCATTGCATCTAACCCCGAATGGGCAGAGCGATTCCGTCAGGCAGGGGTGCCCATTGTTGGTGATGATATTAAGAGTCAGGTGGGTGCCACCATTGTGCACCGCGCACTGACAAAGCTTTTTGATAATCGTGGTGTGTCACTGAAACGTACCTACCAACTGAATACAGGCGGGAACACGGACTTCCTCAATATGCTGGCGCATGAGCGTTTGAAGTCTAAAAAAATCTCTAAAACTCAGTCTGTAAACTCTCAGCTAGACACTCCGCTGGATGCTCGTGATATTCACATTGGTCCATCTGATTACGTGCCTTGGCAGGAAGACAACAAACTGTGCTTTATCCGCATGGAAGGAGAAGGGTTTGGCGGTCAGCCGCTAGAGCTGGAACTGCGTTTATCCGTGCAGGATTCACCAAACAGTGCCGGTGTGGTTGTTGATGCGATTCGCAGCGCAGGTCTTGCCGTACAACGTGGGCTGGGTGGTCCTATAGAGTCGGTCAGCGCTTACTTTATGAAGAGTCCGCCGGTTCAGATTCCTGATCCTCAAGCTCACGATCAGGTTGAAGTTTTCTTCCGCGCGCATTCTGAAGCAGAACAAGCCGTGAAAGAGCTGGAAACCTGTTAAGCGGGGTCAGAGGAAGTAATGATGATCACCAGCTACAAACAATTCTTCAGTGCGACATTTAAAGCCCCTATCCATTTGAGCGCGAGGCTGACACTCAAATGCGGGTTCAATGCCAATACCGTCACCTTACTTGCATTGCTGCTGGCTATTGCTGCCAGCGCCATGTTGATGGTGACCGAGAACTTTCTCTGGTTTGCCTATGCGGTTGCCGGAATTGGCTATCTGGATCTGCTGGATGGTGCGGTTGCCCGGGCTTCCAATACGTGCAGTCGATTTGGTGCCTACTTCGATGCTATGTGTGACCGCATTGTGGATGCTGTGACGGTATTTGCCATCGCATGGGTGAGTGGGCTATGGCCACTGTGTTTCGCCTATGTCATTGGTTCGTTGCTGGTGAGCTACGCCAAATCCCGCGCTGCGATGGAAGTGTCTGTCAGTAACACGTCTTGGCCAGACTTAATGGAGCGCACAGAGCGCTTCATTCTATTCACCGCAATCTTGCTCGCGTATGGGCTATTCCCAGATTTTCTGATCGCCGGTTATAGCATCTTGGTGTGGGGATTAGTGGTGAGCTGTGTGCTTATCTACCTGACCTTGGTTCAGCGTTGGCACCGTGCGTGGAGATTACTGCAATGAGTGTGTTAGAGCCTATCGCAAGCTGGACACATACCTGCGCCACCAAAACCCGTATTTGTGAACCAGAAAAAACGGATCTGACCCAACCCTTTATTGCCAGAGGGGGTGGTTGCAGCTTTGGTGATGCCTCTTTCCTGACTGATGGTCAGACGGTGGTACAAACTCTGGAGCCTGTGATTGTAATCGATTCCGAAAACATGACGTGCCGGGTGTCTGCCAATATCGAAATGGGGGAACTGCATCGCTCGCTGATCCCCAATGGATACCAGTTCTCTGTTTATGGCGGCACTCAATGGGCAACGGTGGGTGGTGCTACCGCGAGCGACATTCACGGCAAAAACCATCATCGGGTGGGAAGCTTTGGTCGGCATGTGAAAGCCATCAAATTAAAAGTCCCGAGTGGAGATGTGTTGGTATGCAGCGCCGAAGAAAATGCCGATCTTTTCTCTGCCACTATTGGTGGGATGGGATTAACGGGGATGATTCTGGAGGTGGAACTCAGGATCCAGCCGCTTGATTTTACTAGCGTGATTGAAAGCAAAACCCCATTTTTCAGCTTTGAGGAAATGCTGGCTCCACTCCGCGAAGACCCCGCTTTTCACTACGCCTGTCTTTACGTTGCCAAACAGCCCATCAATGGCTGGTATGTGAGTGCAGACTACGCGGAAGAGAAGCGTCCATTTCCCGATAAAGCGAAAGACTGGGCGTGGTTGCCGCATCTGCCTATCGTCCGTGATGGCACACTGCAATTCGCCAACCAACTGGCAAAACAACGGCATAGAGCCAAGCAAAACACCAAACATGTGTTTGCCTACAACTATGGCGGCCCTCACCAAATGGTGAAGCAGGCGAATCGGTTCTTGCCGAAAAGTGGTGTGATTGAATTTCACTACCATCTAAGTGATGAACATTTTTCGCACTCTCTCGACGTCATGCTGGCGATGGCGGAAAAAGCCCGTTTGCCTCTGACTCATTTGGTGATTAAGCGAATGGGCGACTTTTCTTCACCGGGCATGCTGGCATTCACCGCTCCGGGGTGGGCAATCAATTTTCAGGTGCAGGACAACAGTTTGTCGCGTGACTTTCTTAGTGCGTTCGCCAATGAAATTGCACCGCTTAATCCTCGTTTCTATCTCGCGAAAGATGCCTGCTTAAGTGCGGAGCATTACCACGCTTCAGCGCCAGAACTGGAAAGTTGGCAACGTATCGTCAAACACATAGACCCACTCAATCTGATTCGCTCAGATCTGTCTCAAAGGCTCAGTTTAAAACCCTGGTAATCAGAAAAGTCACGTCTGATTGACCTGGAAAAAGGATTTGCCATGAAAGTTTTGGAAACGGAAATTACCATTGATTCGAACATTGAGCACATCTGGAATGTGCTGACTGATTTCGAAAAATACCCCGAGTGGAACCCCTTCTTAACTCAGGTTGAAGGACCACTGAACCCGGGAGAAACCCTCACAGTGACGGCGCATCCAAGTTCGTCCGTTGCACGCACCTTCTTCCCAAAAATGATTTCAGTGGATGAAGGAACAGAATTTAGCTGGCTAGGTCAGTTCCATTACCCCAAGTTGCTCGATGGTCACCATATCTTTCGTTTAGAAAAAATCGATGAGAACCGCACTCGCTTTGTACATAACGAAGTGTTCAAAGGAGCGTTGCTTTTTGCTCACCTGCTCCTTCGCTGGAAGCACACAGAGCTTGGGTTCAATGAGATGAATCAGGCGCTCAAAGAACGTTGTGAGGAGGCGCTGGCATGACGGCGAAAACCGATTTAGATAATGATGTCTGGCTATGGTTTAGTGTGCGCTGGCAACGCTTTGTCGATCAAACGCGCTTCTCCCTTCAGAAAGAGCGCATCGCGACAGAATTTGAGCAATTGAAAACCTGTGCGCTTTTTATTGGTTATCCACGCAGTGGTCACAGTATCTACGGCTCCATACTGGATGCTCATCCCGATATGCTGGTGGCGCATCGCCTTGATGCTCTGGCGTGCGTAGGCAAAAAGCCGGACATGAAAAAGCTCGGTTATCTAATTAAGCGCAACTCCGAACGCTTTGCTCAAAACAGCCGAATGCTGACGGGGTATGCCTACGATATCGATACTGGCTGGCAGGGGAAGCATCGTAATCTGGTGGCGGTGGCCGATCAGGAAGGCAAACGCACCACATTGAAGTTGGGTGAAAATCCAGAGCTGATTGAAACCTTACTCGGGCAGGATAAGCCGATGGTGAAATTCATACACATCACTCGAAACCCGTTTGACAACATCGCGACCTGGTCGCGTCGCATGGGACGATCTTTGGAGTACACCACGGATAAATTTCTTGAACTGTGCCGTTACAACAAAGAGATCATCAGCCGATTGCCGGAAAACCGAGTCGTGACTCTTCGCCATGAAGATTTGATTGATGATTTTGAGAGTACAGTCGGGACGTTACTCGATTATCTGGAGCTGGAAAAAGACCCGCACATCATAGCGAAATGTCGGGAAAGTGTGTATTCCAGCCCAAATCAGTCACGCAACAAAGTGAACTGGTCGCCTGATCTGGTTCACCGGGTCGAGACGGAAATTCAGGCGTTCGATTTTATGCGCCATTACCACTTCGGAAACTGATGAGGAACTGATTATGATGATTCCCCGTCATTCTGTCGGCATGAAGTATTCGGATTATTGGCCATATTTCGCTTCGCGCTTTGTTCCGGGGCTGTACCGCGATCGTGATATTAACGCTGTGACTGAACCCCTGATGCCCCACGCCAAAACTCTGGGCACGCCAACGGGTCGGCATGCGCTGTGGTATTTTCTGGACCTGAAAGATTACCCATTAGGTAGCGAAGTGCTGATTTCCGCCTACAACTATTATGTGGTGGTTCGTCTGGTTGTACAGGCAGGATTAACGCCTGTTTTTGTGGATATCGAGCCTGACACATTATGTATTGACCCGGAAGATGTCGCGAGAAAGGTGACGCCCAATACCAAGCTTATTATTGCCACGCATATGTTTGGCAATCCGACCAACATGCCAGAAATCTGCGCTATTGCCGAACGGCATGAGTTAGACATTTTTGAAGACTGCGCCCATGCGGTGGGTAGCTACATTGGCGACACTCATATGGGACAATTTGGTTCAGGAGCATTATTTAGCTTCGGGGTGGCCAAAATCGTCAATTGCTTTGGTGGAGGAATGCTGGCTTTGAACGGTCAGACCGCTGAGAACTATCAGCCGCCAAAGCATGGTGCGGGATTTCGTCACTCGATGATTGATACCTTCTCTCGTTGCCTTTTGACCACCATTTACAACCCAAAAATCTATAAATTCACGATGTTGCCACTGGTGAGGTGGGGGAACGCACTCAGTCGGCGTGGCAGACATTGGCTCAGAAACCTGATTGCACCATCAAAAAATGATGCCGCCTGGTATTTCGAACCTGATCAGCGTGCGGAATTTAAACCTTTTATGGTGAGCATGCTGGATCGTCAGTTATCCAGAATTGAAAGTAACGTACACGAACGTCGAAAAAATGTAGCGAAAATCAAAGCCGAACTGGCTTATCACCCCGATATAAAACTGCTCAATGAAGACAAACATGGAATGTCGAACGGGTCGTATTTTGGGGTTTATTGCGAGGATAAACAGGGGCTTTCTGAGTATCTGCTGGCGCATAACGTGGATAACAACCCGCAGGAATTTTTTGACTGCTCCGTGCTGGCGCAGTTTGAAGAGTTCAAAGCCGACTGCCCGAATGCCCAATATGCCTCCCAACATTTGATTCGCTTGCCGAGCCAGCCAACGCTGAAAGACAGCCAACTGGACTCGATCATTCGTTTATTAAAAGGATTTAGCTTAGAACATGCCAGCTAGTGAAAAAATGAAACGCCGACTTCCAACGGCTCCCGGCTACGCACAATACAAAGAAGACGCCATTCAAAGCCGTCTGGACTGGTGTGAAAAGGTGTCTGAAACCACGCTCTCCAACGTCAGTCGAAGTCATCTCGACCCTCAGACCTTAGCCGGAAATATAGAAAACTACATTGGTACGGTTCACGTCCCTATCGGGCTGGCGGGACCGGTCAAAATCAATGGTGAGTACATAAATGGGTACGTGCCCGTGCCTATCGCCACGACAGAAGGGTGTTTGGTGAGCTCTATTTGCCGAGGTGCCAAAGCGTGTGAATTGGGTGGTGGAATAGACGTTCACGTGATTGCCCAAAATATGGTACGCGCGCCTGCATTCATTTGTGACGACATGGCGTCCGCGGTGGCACTGCAAAAATGGGTCGAAGCGAATCATTCTGCCATTGCCGAAAAAGCAGAAAGCGTATCGTCGGTGGCTAAGCTGACTCGCATTGAACCTCAGGTTTTTGGCGACAGCCTTCATCTGCGTTTTTGCTACGAAACTGCTGACGCGGCGGGTCAAAACATGACTT
This sequence comes from Vibrio sp. SCSIO 43132, assembly GCF_019904195.1. Lineage (NCBI taxonomy): Bacteria > Pseudomonadati > Pseudomonadota > Gammaproteobacteria > Vibrionales > Vibrionaceae > Vibrio > Vibrio sp. SCSIO 43132. The sequence continues at coordinate 3,882,030 of NZ_CP063199.1, read as the reverse complement.
CTGCCACCACCTGGATTGCCTGTGAGTGGATCATGGAGCAACTAAAACAACTTCCCCATATCGGAGTAAAGCAGTACCTGATTGAAGGCAATATGGCGGGTGACAAAAAGGTGAATGCTCTGAGCCTGACGCGAGGTCGCGGGGTCAGTGTGACTGCTCACTGCCGTATTCCTGATTCCGTACTGAAACGCATTTTGCGGGTAACTTCCGATCAACTGGTTGAAAGCTGGCATCAAGGGGAAATTGGCGCAGCCTGCGCGGGTATGATCAGCACTAATCTTAACTTTGCCAACGTTGTTGCGGGGATTTTCACTGCCACAGGGCAAGATATTGCGTGTGTTCATGAATCATCACTAGGGACACTGAAAGCCCGGAAAGACGGCGACGCCATCGTGATCAGCGTGTACATGCCTTCTTTAGTGATTGGTACGGTTGGGGGTGGAACAGGGCTGCCGACTCAAAATGAGTGCTTGTCACTGATGGGCTGTGCGGGTAAAGACAAGGTGAAGCGCTTGGCGGAAATCATTGCAGCGACGTGTTTGTGCTTGGATTTATCAACGGGTGCTGCCATTGTTTCCAATGAATTTGTGCAGGCGCATGAGCGATTGGGTCGAAACCGGCCAAAACCAGAACAAACCCTGTCAGCCGAGTACTTCAATCAGGCGCTTTACCCAGACTATGCCTGGCTGGAGGAAGTGCGTAAGGTAGAACTAGACACCAATAATGGGGTTATCAATACTCTGGTGTCTAATACGGAATCTGTGTATGGCATTCACCGTTTAGCGGTAGATAATTCGGCAGCCGAGAAAATGGGCTTCGAGACGTTTATCGCTAAGATCAAACCACACAGTGACGAGATAAAACTACTAGGTGCTCAACTGGCGCATATCTCTGGCGACGATACCTTATCTGGTTTGTATCAGGCGCAAGCCAAAGTGCTGGGTTTTGATAATGCGCATCGCAGAGAAATCGCCCTGTTTTCCCACCTCAATGCCCTCGGAGATACAGAACTGCTGGCACTGTGCCCGCAAGTGTATGGCAGTCACGCTGATGATAAATCCCAGTTATATACCTTGCTGATGGAAGATCTCAGCCATTGCTCTCATCTGGACACCATTAACATGCCAACCTTATGGCAGGAAAAGGAAATCAAAACCGCATTACGTGGTTTGGCGAAAATACACGCCAGTTACTTCGATAACTTAGATGCTCTGGAACCTTTGGTGATCAGCGGCTGTTTAGATAAGTTTTGTGCCGACTCATTGCTGGAATCCAAAACGCTATTGAATCGAATTACCGAATACAACCATCAGCGATACCCTGATTTGGTGCCAGAGTCGATAGTTGCGCGAGTCAGCACATTCATCGATTCAGATTCAACGCTATTGAAAGCGATGTCTGAATTTCCGCTTTGCCTAAGCCATAACGATTTCAATATTCGAAATCTCGCCCTGCGGCATACAGAAGCAGGAACTCAGCTTGTTGCGTACGACTGGGAATTAGCCTGTATTCAAAACCCGCAACGAGACGTAATTGAATTTCTTATTAGCGTGATTGATCAGGTTGCCAGCAGCCAGTCTTTGCAAGAGTACATTGAGTATTACCGCGGTGAACTACAGGCACTGACAGGTTACAAATGTGAGTCAGAGTCTTTCTATAAGGTATTGTTGGGTAATGCGATTTATCTGTTCGCGACTCGGTTTAATGCCTATCTGATGACCAACAACGTGTTCAAGCTAGAGTTCATTGATCGACTGACGGCCAACTTACTGAGTTTTATTGATTTGTTAGAAGGTCAGCAGTCTGAAAGCCGATTGGAAAACCTTGCGTCATGAACTTCTTGGAGACGTTAAATTCTGTATTGTACCTGCTGCTACCAATTGTAGTGGCAGGGCTGCTGAACATGGTTTTTCTCAAACTTCCGTTACTAAAAGCGATTCATATTCCCATGGATGGGGGCAGAACTTACCGAGACGGCAAAGCGTGGTTTGGCAAAAACAAGACTTGGAAAGGCTTTGTCGGGATGGTGGTGTTTTCCGCTTTGAGCTTTTACTTTATTGGTGCTTGGACAGCGCAATCTGATCACTTACTGGCTCTCTCCGTCATCCCCTATGATCAGTTCTCCCAGCTTGAACTTCTGTTATTGGGTGCGAGCTGCGGGTTGGGTTACGTGCTGTTTGAACTTCCCAACAGCTTTATCAAACGTCGTTGCGATGTGCCGCCCGGCGGTAATATTCGCGGTATTAAAGGTGTGCTGTTTAATTTCTTCGACCAATCTGACTCTGTAATAGGCTGTCTGTTGTTTCTGATGTTGTTTTATCGACTGGATACCACCATCTGGATTGCCACTTTCATTACCGCCACGCTTGTACACTACATGATGAATATCATCCTTTATGCATTGAAACTCAAGTCGAGCCCTTGGTAGAGGTATTTGCTACATAATTGAAACAAATTGAATCAAAATACATTAAAACTTGGCGGATGAATCGTAATTATTCGTAACAAGTCTTGATAAGATAGTAGAAAGCTCTTAGCTTGGAGAGTTAGCTTCGACCAGTTCGAAACTGACTCTTTTCAGAGCATCACCTGGCAGGACGCCAGGTGCTACCAGTATTCACTAATCATTCGACGAGTTTTTCAATGAGTTCTGATAACAACACCAACGCGTGGCAAGCATCTATGCCATCTTCCCAGTTTGAATTTATGGCTGACGTTCTAGATTCTCCATCACCAATCGGTTTTGAAGCAGCAATGAGCTACGGCGTAATCAAACCTGAGTTCGAATCTTTCATGCCGAAGGAGTGGGGCATTCACCAGTTCAAAGGTAATGCAGGATTAGTATTCGATTCGCATCCGGGACGTGATGATCTTGTTAGCGTTATGATTGTCGGTCACGCTGATAAAATTCGCATGCAAGTTCGTAAGATCGACAGCGATGGCAAAGTGTGGATTAACACAGATTCTTTCTTGCCGACTACGCTAATCGGCCATGAAGTAAAAGTATTCTGCCAGGATCCAGAGCAACCAGGTCAGTACAAGACGATTGAAGGTTGTACGGTTGAAGCACTGGGTGCTATCCACTTCTCTACCCCAGGTCAGCGTTCTGGCGACCAAGGCATCAAGCCTGAATCTATTTACCTGGAACTGCATACTCACGGTGAAGATCGTAAGAAGCAGGTTGAAGCACTAGGTCTACGTGCAGGTGACCCAATTCTTCTGGACCGTCGCATCAAGCGCGGCGTATCTCCAGATACGTTCTACGGTGCATACCTGGATAACGGCTTGGGCTGTTTCTCTGTAACTGAAATCGCACGTATTCTGGCGAAAGAAGGCCTAGACAACGTTCGCGTTCTTTACACTATCGCGACGCATGAAGAGATCGGTCGCTTCGGTTCAACAGCAGTTGTTGGTGAGCTTAAGCCTGACGTGCTGATTGCTACTGACGTAAACCACGACTACGAAGCGGCACCGGGCATCGGTGCGAAGAAGATGAACCCGCTGAAAATGGGTGATGGTTTCACCATCGGTCGCGGTTCAGTAGTGTCTGAGTACCTGGTACAAGCACTTGAGAAAGTGTGTAAAGAAAAAGACATCCCGTACCAGCTAGACTTTAGTGGTCGTGATATGGGTACAGACGGTATGGCAGCGGTATTGGCTGGTGTAGACAGCGCAGCAATCACTGTGGGTTACCCAATCCGCAACATGCATACAGCGTCTGAATCTGCTCACACTGGCGATCTGCTGGCATCTATTCACGGTCTGACTGAGCTGCTTCGTCACTTCAACAGCCTGAATGACGGCAAAGGCATCACGCGTGATGACCTGTGCAATGGTCACATTCGCCTAGATAACGCCTAAGCGAACTCAATCTGCTCCGCCCTATGAATCTTCAGGGTGGAGCAGATTTATCAGACGCTTTATTAAGCCTGCACTCGATCCGAGTGAACTTTAACCCAACGACCTGACATCAAGCGCTGAATGCACAAGCCAATCTTAATCACTTCTTCAACGATCATCAGTAGTAAGATCTGAACGGGCTCAATTCCTGTGGTAAGGAAGTAATAGGTCAAAGGCAGCAACACCACCCACTGACAAAATACATCCACTCCAAGGCAATATTTCGCATCTCCCCCTGCACGCAAAATGCCGATCATAAACATCATTGATAAGCCTTTTAACGCCATTGCTGCAATCAAAATTTGATAAGCAAAACGAGCCGTTTCTTGTAATGCAGGATTGTCACTGGCGATAAATTCGAGCACCAGAGGCTGACAAAAATAAAGCAGTAACGAGAGGAATAAACCCGAGATCAGGCTCAGACTCAGATAACGCGGCAGTAGATACTGGATATCGTCCATTGCTCTTTGCCCTGAGTGATTGCCAATGACCACGGAAGCGGCACTGGCAAACCCAATCAGAAGGGCTGCGGCGATCGACTCTATCGGTGCTAAAGCGCCAAGAATGATCAGTACGTCATTGCTTTGTTTACCAAGCAATGAATGGAAAACATACAAACCTAGCGACCAGATAACACTGTTCAGCGCTGCTACGGATGATAGCTGGATGACTACCGTCGCATCACTAAGTCGGGTTGTTCTCCATACCTGTTTGATCTGCTTAAACAAGAACCAACGTTTGTAAATCACAAAACCAATCAGTAATAAGGTTTCGACACAAGCCGCAATCAAGGTACCGATAGCAACACCTGTAATGCCCCATTTGGGAATAAAACTGATGTTTAGCGCAATATTCAGTGCGACCCCAATTAGGCTAACTACGGTAGCAGCCATGGGTTTGAACATGGTGCGCAGCACGGTAGCCAAAGAAAGTGTGATGGCAAACAACACAAATGTGGGTGCGATGATTTGCAGATACAGGCTGCCTTGCTCAATGATGGCGTAGTCGCTGCTGCCAAATGCCATGATGGCATCGCTGCCGACGAAAACGAATCCAGCGCAGCCAAGTGCAATAACTGCCGCCAACGCCAGCATGATCAGGCAGACACGAACAAATTTATCATTGACCTTGTCACCATAACATTGAGCGGCGACCTGCCCACCTCCGATTGCCACACCAATAATGCAAAAACTCAGCACCATGTGAGCCTTGGTTGCCAGCCCCATTGCGGCCATATCTAGCGGGTTGAGGCTGCCAAGCATTACCGTATCGATCATGCTTTTGCTGGAAAAGAGAGCAGTCTGAAAGGCGATCGGCAGCGCTAAGCTAAGCAGTGCCAGCAGCCAATGCTTTTGCGTCTTCATTATCGCTTCCTTGTTCCAGATATTTTACTACCACTGCTGGGTTGCCGAGGGCGATGGCGTTATCGGGAATGTCTTTGTACACCACACTGTTGGCACCCACGACGGCATTGCGACCAATGGTCACGCCTTTCAAGATAGTGGCACCTATCCCAATCCAGGCACCGGAGCGAATCGTGACTGGCGCTGTAGGAGTACGTTCTACTTCATCCGCTTCACCTCGACCAGCAACCGGATGACCACTGCAATCCATGATGGTGACACGTGGACCAAAACTGACGTGGTCTTCAATGGTTACCTTCTCATAGCTGATGATATTGGTTCCCTGCATTACCACGTGATTGCCAATTTCGATTTGACCAGCCGGGCGGTGATTCGCTTTAACCAGAGTCAGTCGTACAGGAGTATTTTCAAAGGCTACATCGTTTTGTGAATAGATTTGGTTGTGCTGACCAATAGTTATGCGACCTACAAAATCGTCGCTATTAATAAGTCCTGTCTCGTTAGGCGATGCGCCATAACTTTCGTCGCGTACAAAAGTGAAGGCGACATGTGGTCGACCGATAAGAGAGGATGTCTCCCCTACGGTTAGGTGAGACTGAAACTCAGGTAATACCTGTGGCGTTTCAGAGTTTGGATCCATGGGGTAGAGATTTTCATAAAAACAGGTCATGTCATTAATCCTTTATGGCAGCTGACTTTATTGCGGGAGCGCCAGTAAGCGTCGAAATACAGATATTCATCAGGTGCCAATACAGCTCAGTCTTAGTTGGTTATCATTGGCACCTTAATATTGGAATTGCGTAGGTGAGGGGCGAAGTTAACCCATGTCCATAAACTGGAATGTCTTAAATGCCGGGATTTCCTGAGGGCGATGCAACTGGATGATGCGGTTAAGTGGCACACCGTCTTCGCGATGATCAATGTTATAGAAGCTGGTTTGCCAGATATTGTACTTTTCGTGAATTCGGCGAGCGGCGCTATTTGAGTGTTCATCGCTATCAGACACTTCTTTAGGGTGTGGCCAGTGTAGAGAGCAAATCGCTTTGTTCATGACGTATTCGTTTTTGTTAAGGAACAGTCGGATGCCCAAATCGACGTCTTCTCCACCCCAAGTATTGAAAGATTCATCGAACAAACCAGCTTTGAGCAACTCTTCTCTTTCCGCAGACACATGGCAAGTCCAGAACAGATCAAATGGTGCTGGCCATTTGCTTAGGTCTTCGCCCATTATCTTGTATTGAGCTTGGCGAATATCATAAGCACCGCTTTGCTTTAAGTGCATCAGTGTCTTGTCGACATCTTTGCTGTTCAGGTGAGGTTCGAGCTCTTTTAATGCTTCTGCATCCACATCAAATCCGTATACGTAGCCAACAATCGTAATCGGTGTTTTTGCTGCTTCGTGGGCTTTTAAGTGTTCTTCCAAAGTAATACTTGAAAGCAAAACCCCCGTATCGATATAAACAATATATTGTCCATCTGCGATCATTGTGCCGACATTACGCGCTTTACCCGCACGAAAACCTTTATCTGGTTGCCAGAAATATTGTAGATCAAGATCGGAACGATATTTGTTAATGACTTTCTCTGTATTATCTTTTCCGCCATCGTCAACAACAATGACTTCAAATAAACTTTTATCCAGCGTTTGTGCAACTAACGAATCAAGCGTGTAAGACAATAAGTCTTCGCGGTTATAGGTTGGGATAACCACACTAATCTTTTTCATTTTTCTATCCCTTGAGTATTAAAAATTCCTTTCTGTGACCAGTTTATATCTCTACAAAAAAATATGTGCAAGGTCTCATAGTTAATATTTTTTTTATTAAAAATGAGTGATTTTCTATTTTTGTGATTAAAAACAATGAGTTGTGTTAAGTGATTTGCATTCCAAATAAATGATGTAAATTTCATTTTTTTACATTTAAGAAAGAGGTTTTTGGCAAGGAAAGATGATATTTTTTATTGATTTAAATGTTATTTAAGAGTTGTTGATAATTAATTTCAATAATTTAAATTGTTTTATAAACTATTTGATATGAGTGGTTTGTATTAAATATCTAATCTTTTTTATTTAAATAATATAAATTTAGATTTGATGATCTTTGGTTTTTTAATTGGTTCTTCACTACCTCTGACTTTTATTTGTTGTTTTACAGTGGTATTAATAAATGTTTTTTTCCGTGCCAATGAATGGAAACTTATATTGTGTATCATTTAGATACCCATATAAAAAACCGACTATGCATTCACATAGTCGGTCAATCATTGTTCAATGTTAATTGGGGTGGGTAATAAAACCTATCCCAAGTGACTTATCTCATCGTCACGAATTCTTCTGATCCCGTTGGGTGAATCGCTACAACGCTGTCGAAGTCTTCTTTGGTTGCGCCCATCTTCATTGCGACGCCGAAGCCTTGAATCATTTCGTCTACCGCGAAGCCAATGCCATGCAGACCGACCACTTTCTCATCTTCACCTGCACAAATCAGCTTCATCTGACAAGGCTGGCGGTGCTTAGTGACTGCTGTGTACATCGCAGTAAAGCCCGACTTGTATACTTTCACGTTTTCTTCGCCGTATTGCGCAATCGCTTCTGGCTCGGTTAAGCCAATGGTGCCGATTGGTGGGTGGCTGAATACTACGGTTGGTACCAGGCTGTAATCCATCTTCGCATTCGGCTTGTTGTTAAACAGGCGTTCTGAAAGCTGGCGACCCGCTTTAACGGCAACAGGCGTCAGCTCAATGCCGCCATCCATGATGTCGCCCACACAGTAAATGCCTTCAACGTTAGTTTGTTGGTACTCATCTACTTTGATGTAACCGTAATCGTTGGTTTCAACGCCAGTCGATGCAAGGTTGATTGCGTCTGTCGCTGGGTGACGACCGATCGCCCAAATCAGCGTATCCACGTTTTGGCTGCGACCACTTTCGAAGTGGATAGTCAGGCTGCCATCGTCTTCTTTCACTACTTCTTTAGGTACTGAGTTAGTGTGAAGAGTTGGGCCTTCTGCTTCCATTACGCTCATCAGAGTTTCAACAATCAGAGGGTCAAAGCTACGCAAAGGTGACTCTTTACGAACGAACAGGTGCGTTTCAGTACCCAGTGCATTCAGAACACCTGCAATTTCTACGGCGATGTAACCAGCACCAATAACCGCAACGCGTTTTGGCTGCTCGTTCAGGTCGAAGAAACCGTTTGAGTCGATACCGTGCTCTGCACCTGGAATGTTAGGAATAGTCGGGCGACCACCAACAGCGATAAGAATGTGATCGGCAGTGTAGTGCTCACCATTGACTTCAACCGTTTTCGCATCAACAAACTTAGCGAATCCTTTGATGACGTTCACTTTGTTGTTGCCAAGTACACGGTCGTAAGACTGATGGATACGACCAATATACGCCTGGCGGCTCTCAACCAGTTTGTTCCAGTCGAAGCCTTTCACATCGACATCAAAACCGTAGTCTTCAGCGTACAGATTCATTGCCTCGGCAACCTGAGCACAGTGCCACATCACCTTCTTAGGAACACAGCCTACGTTTACACACGTACCGCCAAGATCCTGAGCTTCGATGAGGGCGACTTTGGCACCGTACATCGCTGCGCGGTTTGCAGACGCGATACCGCCACTACCACCACCGATGCAAATATAATCAAAATGTGTTGCCATGACTTTCTCCGATTATTGTTTCGTATTATTTGGTTATGCGCTGATACATGGGTTCAGGGCTTAATATCTATTCTGACGCGATCATTCAGTCTGTCGCGATTATTCAGGTACGACCCACTCCACTTTGAAGTGACCGGATACCGGCGCAATTGCTTCCTTTAGTATGGGAAGAATTTCGTTCATCTGGCTTTCCAGTTTCCATGGAGGGTTGATAACGATCATTCCTGAGGCGGTCATACCACGCTCTTTGGTATCGGCAGATACGCCCAGCTCTATTTGTAATATCTTTCTTATTCCGAGTTTTTCAAGCCCAGTCAGCATGTCATCTATATCGTGTCGGTTCACAACTGGGTACCAGATCGCGTAAATGCCCGTTGCCCAACGTTTATGAGCCTGCGCAATGGCATTCACCACATCGCGGTATTCATGGGATAACTCGTAAGGAGGATCGATAAGCACCAAGCCGCGGCGTTCTTTTGGTGGAAGGCTGGCTTTCAGACGTTTGAAGCCATCTTCTTTGAAGATACTGACCTGGCGATCGCGATGAAATTCCTGCTCAAGCAAAGGGTGATCGCTTGGATGAAGCTCAGTCAGCACCATTCTGTCTTGTGAACGAATGTGCGCTCGCGCAACGCGAGGGGATCCCGGGTAATAGCGCAAGGTGTTATCCTGATTCAGGGACTGAATCGCTTCAAGATACGATTGAATCTCTTCCGGCAGATTATCTGCTTGCCATAAACGGGCAATGCCTTGTTTGTATTCGCCGGTTTTTTCTGACCATTCGTGAGTGAGGTCGTAGCGCCCGACGCCAGAATGCGTATCGTGGTAAACGTAAGGTTTTTCTTTCTGATTCAGAGCGTTCAGGATCAAAGACTGAACAATGTGTTTAACCACATCGGCATGGTTGCCTGCATGGAAGCTGTGACGATAACTAAGCAAAATAATCTCTTACATGAATGATTGGCGAGCACAAAGAGGCTCATTATATCAAAGGCAAGGTTCACTGTGTGAGCCCTGCTGACGTTGGCTATTGAAAATACGAATCCTGAACCACACTTAGTACAGGACAAAATGATAAAAGGAATGAAAAAATGTCTAATCCATTACTGACGTTTACCGATCTTCCCCCGTTTTCCGAAATTAAACCAGAGCATGTAAAGCCTGCTGTAGAACAAGCCATTGCGGCATGTCGTGAGAAAGTGGAAGAAGTGGTGGCAAACAACGAAGCACCGAGCTGGGAGAATGTTTGTGCGCCGTTGGCGGAAGTGGACGACAAGCTAAGCCGCTTGTGGTCACCAGTCAGCCATCTGAATTCGGTAAAAAACAGCAACGAACTGCGCGAGGCTTACGAAAGCTGCCTGCCTTTGCTGTCTGAGTACGGTACTTGGGTTGGTCAACACAAAGGCTTGTACGACGCTTATAAAGCAATCAAAGCGTCTGACGAGTTTGCATCCCTTTCTCTGGCACAAAAGAAAAGCATCACAGATGCATTGCGTGATTTTGACCTGTCGGGCATTGGCTTGCCAGCCGACCAACAACATCGCTACGGTGAAATCAGCAAGCGTATGTCTGAGCTAAGCTCCCAGTTTTCTAACAATGTGTTGGATTCCACCATGGGCTGGACCAAACACATCACCGATGAAAAAGAGCTGGTTGGCATGCCAGAATCAGCAATGGCGGCAGCCAAAGCCGCGGCTGAAGGCAAAGAGCTGGACGGCTGGTTGTTGACTTTGGACATTCCTTCGTACCTCCCGGTTCTGACTTACTGTGACAACCAAGCACTTCGTAAAGAAATGTACGAAGCGTACGTAACGCGTGCTTCTGATCGCGGTCCAAACGCAGGCAAGTGGGACAACACCGATTTGATTGCCGAGCAGCTAAAACTGCGTCATGAAATTGCGCGCCTGTTGGGCTTTAGCTCGTTCAGTGAAAAATCGCTGGCGACCAAAATGGCAGAGAACCCACAGCAAGTGCTTGGTTTCCTGAACGAACTGGCGGTGAAAGCGAAGCCTCAGGGCGAACGTGAAGTGCAAGAGCTACGCGACTTTGCCCAGCAAGAGTTTGGCGTATCAGAGCTCAACCTTTGGGACATCGCTTACTACAGCGAGAAGCAAAAGCAGCACCTATTCCAGATTTCAGATGAAGAACTGCGCCCATACTTTCCAGAAGACAAAGCCATATCGGGTCTGTTTGAGGTACTAAAACGTGTCTTCGGTATGACGGTGACAGAGCGTGAAGGCGTGGACGTATGGCACGAGTCAGTGAAGTTTTACGACATCGTAGACAGCAGTGGCACATTGCGCGGCAGCTTCTACCTCGACTTGTATACGCGTGAGCACAAGCGCGGTGGTGCCTGGATGGATGAGTGCCGTGTGCGTCGCACCAATGCAGACGGCGAGCTGCAAACTCCGGTTGCCTACCTGGTGTGTAACTTCAACAAACCTGTGGGCGATAAGCCTGCGCTGTTTACTCACGACGAAGTGGTTACCTTATTCCACGAAACTGGTCACGGTATTCACCATATGCTGACGCAAATTGATGTGTCTGCGGTTTCAGGAATCAACGGCGTACCTTGGGATGCAGTAGAGCTGCCAAGCCAGTTCCTGGAGAACTGGTGCTGGGAAGAAGAGGCGCTGGCATTCATCTCGGGTCACTACGAAAGTGGTGAAGCCTTACCAAAAGAGATGCTGGACAAAATGCTGGCGGCGAAGAACTTCCAGTCGGCGATGTTCATTCTGCGTCAGTTGGAATTCGGTTTGTTCGATTTCACTCTTCACACTGAATACGACCCAGACATCGGCGCTCGCGTGCTCGAAACTCTGGCGCAGGTGAAAGAGAAAGTGGCGGTGTTGCCAAGCCTTGAGTGGAACCGATTCTCACACAGCTTCAGCCACATCTTTGCTGGTGGGTACAGCGCGGGTTACTACAGCTACCTGTGGGCAGAAGTATTGTCATCCGATGCGTATTCACGCTTTGAAGAAGATGGCATCTTCAACGAAGAAACAGGTCGTTCCTTCTTGAACAACATCCTGGAAATGGGTGGCAGTGAAGAGCCGATGGAGCTGTTCAAGCGCTTCCGAGGTCGTGAGCCAGAAATTGATGCCTTGCTGCGTCATTCTGGGATTACTGCTTAGTTGGTTGAAGCCGATATATAGAGAAAACCACCTACGGGTGGTTTTTTTATGGGTTGACGTTGCGGTTGATTGGGTTTTGCAGAGAAATCAGCGTTTCGGTGGACTGCACCTCATCAATCGCCTGCAATTTGTCGATCAGCACGTATTGCAGCTCTTCAATTGATTTACACATCAGTTTAACGAAGATGTTGTAAGCCCCGGTGGTGTAGTAGGCTTCAACCACTTCATCCAGTGCGTTGAGTTTTTCCAGCGCCGAATGGTAATCACGAGCCGCGTTCAGGTTAATACCGATAAAACAGCACACATCGTAGCCGAGCTTTTTAGTGTTAACGATCACCTCAGTGCCTTCAATCACATCCGCCGCTTTCATTTTCTCAATACGAACGTGAATGGTCGCCGGGCTGACATTAAACTGCTTCGCCATTTCAGCGTAAGGCGTGCGGGCATCTTCCATCAGCGCTTTCAGAATTTCGCGGTCCAGATCATCAAGACGAGCGGTGGCAGTTTGCATAGTCGTATCCTTGGAAAGTTACCCCAATACTGAAACAGAGTGACAGTCTGATTTAATCGCTACATCCTATAGTGCAAACCTGAGCTTCACAACAACTCAAAAAGGCATCATCTGGTATACTCACGAAAACGAAACGTTGATAGAGAGTTTGGCGGGTGCGATTCATTGGGGTAGTTCTGGCATGTTTGCTGAGCTTTGTAGCGCAGGCGAGCGAAAATGTTTTGGTGGTTCACTCTTACCATCAGGGTTTTTTCTGGACGGACAATTTCCAGAGAGGGCTTTCTGAAAGCCTGGACTCTCATCAAATCCCTAATCGCGTGATGTATCTGGATACCAAGCGATTACAAACTTCTGAATACCTCAGCCAGCTTGAAAGCCTGTTCAAAACCAAACTACAGCAAGAGCGGTTTCGAGCCATCGTCGTCAGCGATAACAATGCCCTGAATCTGATGCAGAATCTGCACGAATACGTGGGCGACACGCCGGTTATTTTTGGTGGAATCAATAACTATTCTCCCAACCTCCATCGAGATCTTAATGCGACCGGTGTGTCTGAAAACATCGATCTGGATAACAACATCCGCCTGATCAAAAAGCTCCAGCCTAAAGTGAATCGCATCATTGTGCTCACGGACTACTCGGTAACGGGGACAGCAGCAAGAAGCCAGATTGCAGAATATCTGGAGAAAAACCCCGGAGATCGCAAACTCATCGACAGTATCGTGCCAGAGAGTTTTGATGACCTGCTTCATCTAGCCGAAAATCTGAATGATGAGAATAGCATTCTGTTCTGGGTGTACTTTAGAGACAAGCAAGGGCGAGTTATTGAAGAGGTGGCGTGGCAGACGCTTAATGAGCGCACCAATGCCCCCGTGTACATGGCGTACAATGCTGGCTTGGGGCTTGGCAGTGTCGGCGGCTTTATGCAGGACGGTTTTGCTAACGGTTCTCTGGTGGGTGAGATTTTAGTTGAAGTCATCAGCCAGCCAGAAGGCACGCCTCTTCCCGAGCCCAGACCCATCAGGACTCACCTTAAGCTGGATTATCACGCCCTGCAAAAATGGGGAATGGAAGACAGCTTTGTGCTTGCCGATACCGTCCTTAACAAACCCAAACCTTACTTTGTTGAGTACGCGCAGGAAATTCGCCTGCTACTGCTAACGGTGTTCATTTTGCTGGCGGTTATTGGCTCGCTCCTTTACTACATGAAACGCCTCAAGCGCAGTGAAATTCAGGCTAAGCAGAGCCAGTTACTGCTGGAATCGGTATTTGATCAAAGCTATCAATTCATCGGCATCGTGGATCGTTTTGGTACTTTGGTATCGAGCAACAGCAAACTGCAAGACCTGCTTTATGTTAAAGGTGGCGCGTACGGGCGACCTTTATGGCAATACCGCGGATGGAGCGATGAAGCCAAAGCGACATTCAAATCTTATCTGGAGAAACCGGGTCAGGACGGTGTTGCGCGGTTTGAAGCCGAGCTGGTGAGACAACACCACGGCTTGAGTGTGCTGGATGTAGCGATGAAGCCTTTACCCCACGAAATCGGCGAGGCGTGCCATTTTCTTCTTGAAGCACAGGACATCACCGCTCGTAAGGCAACCGAACATAAATTACTGACCAGTGAAGCGGATTTTCGTCATTACTACGAAAAACAGCCCGTAATGATGATGACGCTGGACGAAAACAACCGCATTCAGGCGGTGAACCGCTTCGCTCAGGAACTGCTGAGTTATTCCTCCACTCAGATGCTGGGCAGAAAACTGGAAGACTTTTACGCAGGCTCAGAAGAGCTCAATGCAAGGCAAGTCCTGTTGCAGCCTAAGCCGCATCATTTGTCTGTGTGGCGACGTGAAATCGAATACACCACAGCCAATGGCTTTACTATTTGGGTTCGTGAGAACATTCGCCCGCTGACTGAAACGCATCAGCTTTTGATTGTGGGTGAAGACATCAGTGAAACTCAAGATCTTGCGCGCCAGTTGGCGTATCAAGCACAGCATGACCTGCTGACTGGCACCTACAACCGAAACTTCTTCGAGCAGCAACTGCAAAAAGCCATGGTGGAAGTGGAGGGGCATTTCCGCACTCATGCCATGCTGTTTCTGGATTTGGATCAGTTGAAAGTCATCAACGATACCGTGGGTCATGAAGCGGGTGATGAAGCGATCGCATTCTGTGCCAAGCTGATTCAGCAAGTACTGCCGAATAACGCCATTTTGTCCCGCATGGGAGGGGATGAATTCGCGCTACTACTCAGAGACTGTAAGAAGACCGACGCCACTGAAGTGGCTCAGTCGATTATCGACCAGCTCAACCTTCATCCGTTTATCCGTGATGACCTGACTCTGAATATCAGTTGTTCCATTGGTATCCGCCTGATTGACCACACTGCACATTCACCTCAGATGGTACACGCTCAGGCTGATACTGCCTGTCACGCCGCCAAAGAAGAAGGTCGGAATCGTTATCAGCTTTACCGCCTTGATGATGAAGAAATTAAGCAGCGCGAAAGAGAAATGGAAAGCGTCAATCTGGTACATGAAGCTTTGGCTAATCAGCGATTGCAGTTGTTTGCCCAGCGAATTAAAGGTCTAGAAGACGAGAACGAGCATCAGTGTTACTTCGAGATTCTGGTTCGCCTGCAAGATGCCAATGGCAACTATGTTTCACCGGGTGTGTTTATGCCAGCGACCGAACGCTACAACATTGCCCATCTGGTTGATCGATACGTGATTAAACAGACATTACTTTGGCTCGACCAGCATCCAGAGCAGGCAGAGCATCTGGACAGAGTGTCCATCAATGTGTCGGGGCAATCTATCGGAAACCGAGAGTTCATTGCTGCGATGAAACAGGCACTTCAAGACAGCCAGTTCCCAAATGAGAAAATTTGTCTGGAAATTACTGAAACCGCTGCCATTCACAGCATCAAACAAGCGAGTCAGGTGTTTGATGAACTTAAGTCCCTCGGGTGTCTGATTGCTCTGGACGATTTTGGTTCGGGGCTGTCTTCATTTGGATACCTGAAAACCCTGCCTGTCGATATTGTTAAGATTGACGGCATTTTTGTTCGGGATATCGACCAGAATGAAAGTGATTACATCATGGTTCGCTCCATCAACGATCTGGCTCAGCAAATGGGCAAGGTGACCGTTGCGGAATTTGTCGAATCTCCCGCTGTGATTGAGCGCTTGTGCGAACTCGGGGTCAACTACGGTCAGGGTTACAACATTGGAATGCCAAAGCCGCTGGGTGAACTGGTCAACGATTTGGTTTCTGAGAAAATCGCCTGCATCACTTAGATTCGTGCTTTAAATATTTCTCATAGGATTTGCCTGATATTCAGGTAAACTGGCGCAAAATTTTCCCCCTTGGAGTCCCTCGTGCAGCTCAACTTAATCTGCGAAGCCCCTCATAGACAATCAGAACTCGACACCATAGCAAAGCAGTGGAATCTCACTCATTCTGAGAGCAGCGAGTTCGCGTTGGTGTTAACAGAGGAACGATTAGAGCTGCGTAAATTGGACGAACCCAAACTTGGAGCCATATTTGTCGACCTTGTAGGCGGCGCTGTGGGGCATCGCCGAAAGTTTGGGGGAGGGAAAGGGCAGGCTATTGCCAAAGCAGCAGGGCTGAACAAAGGCGCAACGCCTACGGTTGTTGATGGAACGGCGGGATTGGGTCGCGACGCTTTTGTGCTGGCGTCTTTAGGATGCAAAGTTCAGATGGTCGAACGTAACCCAGTGGTCGCTGCGCTTCTGGATGATGGATTGGCGCGAGCCAAACACGATCCGGAAATTGGTGTTTGGGTTGAAGAGCGCATGTCTCTGCTGCACGCATCGAGCCTGGATGCACTCAATGAGCTGGCAGAGACTGACAGCTTCACACCTCCAGATGTGGTTTACCTCGATCCTATGTATCCGCACCCCGAAAACAAAAAGAAGTCCGCACTGGTCAAAAAAGAGATGCGTGTTTTCCAGTCCTTGGTGGGGGCAGATAACGACGCAGACGGGCTACTTACTCCCGCTTTGGCGCTTGCTTCTAAGCGGGTCGTGGTGAAAAGACCGGATTACGCAGAATGGCTTGATAACGCGCAACCTTCCATGGCAATTGAAACCAAAAAAAACCGATTCGATGTTTATGTAAAGGCATCAATGACATAACAAAACGGTGCAAATTATCGCTTGCTTCGATGAAAACCTGACGGTATATCTAACTAAGAATGATTCTTATAGTTAATTCCAATCACCGATAAACGGTGTCAGGAAGCCGGAGCAGTAAAATGGCAGAGCGATTTTGTAAACTTAACCGTCGAGACATCAATGCCAGTCTTGGCGAAATTCATGCCCTCGTCGCCGCGCCGAAGTTTCTTTGCCGCTCATGCGCCCGCTCTTCTTCCGACAAAAAGAACTTATGCAAACCAGCCGCTATTCCACCGGCATCTTGCATGAAAAAAGCGACCCATAAATCGTCTAACTGTGGGCTAGTGGCGGAATCGCTCGCCGCAGATAAAGCCTTGGCATCGGTATCCGAGAGCCCTGAGATTGCAGCGCAAAGTATTCAGTCATCAGATATCCCTGCGCCTTCTTTGGTGCTGACCAAGAAAGCGCTGAAGAAACAGAAAAAATATCAGAAGAAGCTGAACAAAATGCTGAAAAAGCAGAAGAAGCTGCTTAAAAAACACAAAAAGTTAGAAAAGCGTTTCAGCCGAATCAATCAAGGCGTCGTAGCGATTCAGGCACAAATGCCGCAAAATGATCAGATCCACTAAGACAATCAGAACCGCTAAGTCAACAGACTCTAACCGAATCCGAAATGTAAAAATGGCGAGCTCAGGGCTCGCCATTTTCTTTAATCGTCTTGCAACGGCACCACCAGCATATCTACGGGTGTGCAGTTGATGAGCTGGCGCGTAGAAGACAGCAGCTTGCTCCAGAAGTCTTGGTGGTGACCGCAAATCACCAAATCCACTTTCAGTTCATTGATGGCTTCGCAAAGTTCACCACTCAGATCCCCTGTTCCTACTAATGTATGCCGGATAGGGTAGCTGGCGTGATCGGCTAAAAGCTGAAGCTGCTTCTTAGATGCCTCCATATTGTGGTGCTGCGTATCAGCCAGATTGATGTCTATCAGCCCGGTGTAGAGCTCGGCATAATTCACATCAATATGGATAAAAGAGACATCAGCGTTCAAAGGCTCAGCGAGTTTCACTGCCTTATCAATAAGTACCTTACTGTCGTCCGACAGATCTACGGTCACGAGAATATGTTGATAACTCATATCGCACCTCCGCTTTACGGAATTTTTTTGGCATTAGGTTATTAATAAGACTAGCATTTCATTCAACAGGGTTTTGAAGCCTTGATCCCATATCAAATCTATACGTATCAATTCATATCGATTTACGGTAGATTTTTGTACACAGGTTGCGGGTTTTCTAGTCTAATTGTTAAACATCTCAGTGAAAAATTAGCACGACTAGGCTCCCCGATACCGTGTTATAGTGGTAACAATTACAAGCAGTTAACAGGAGCAATTCATGCTGTCTCAGACTATGGTCGACCAACTGAATGAGCAAATAAACCTCGAATTCTTCTCATCCAATCTATACTTACAAATGAGTGCTTGGTGTGAAGACAAAGGATTCGAAGGTGCGGCAGAGTTTTTACGCGCACACGCAGTAGAAGAAATGGAGCATATGCAACGTCTCTTTACTTACGTGAGTGAAACTGGAGCAATGCCAATCTTAGGTGCAATTGATGCACCCAAGCACGAGTTTGAGAGCCTTGGCGAAGTGTTCCGCGAAACTTACGAACATGAGCAGATGATTACTCAGAAAATCAACAAGCTGGCTCACGTTGCATTTACCAGTCAAGACTACTCAACCTTTAATTTCCTTCAGTGGTACGTTGCTGAGCAGCACGAAGAAGAGAAACTGTTTAAAGGGATTTTAGATAAGCTGGATCTGGTTGGCGAAGATGGCAAAGCGCTGTTCTTCATCGACAAAGACCTGGCTACCATGGCAAAAGAAGGTTCATCTTCTATCATGGACGCCCCCGCTGCAGAATAAGTAGCGAGTTAAAGTCAATTCTGATTGTCTTTTCCTTTTGGTGTCTAAGAAGATGTAGGGAGGAAAAGATGATCAGTGGAGACACGATTCTATTCACGCTAATGCTCGTCAGCTGTGTCAACATGGCGAGGTATCTCACCGCGCTCCGTGCCCTCATTCACATCATGCGCGAGGCACATCCATTGCTCTATCAGCAAGTAGACGGCGGTGGTTTTTTCACAACCCACGGTAACGTCACCAAACAAGTTCGGTTATTCCACTATTTAAAAAGCCGTGAGTACCTGCATCATCACGACCCCATTTTTACCGGTAAATGCAACAAAGTCAGAGAGTTGTTCGTACTCACTACAGCACTACTTGGTGTCACTTTACTGGCTGCCATTATGTTGTAAACAGAGGCTCAGTAAGACGAGGTAGAAACCCAGCGTAACTCTGGGTAAAATACCCACCAGATTTGCAAGGATGCGCGATAATTCGCGCATCCTTTTTATTTGATTTAGAGCGGCAAACCCAAAAGCTCAAGTCGTTGTGGAAGAAGTAATGAGTTCAGAATTTGATGTCATAGTCATTGGTGCCGGTGCGGCAGGCTTAATGTGCGCAGCCGAAGCGGGCAAGCGTGGTCGCCGGGTATTGTTGGTGGATCATGCCAAAAAGCCGGGGCGAAAAATTCTGATCTCGGGTGGTGGTCGTTGTAACTTCACTAACTACGACGTGACGGCAAATAACTTCTTGTGTCAGAACCCCCATTTCGTGAAATCCGCCTTGTCGCAGTACACCAACTGGGATTTCATCTCGCTGGTTTCGAAATATGGTGTCGATTTTGAAGAACGCGATCACGGACAACTGTTCTGTCTGGACTCAGCGAAAGACATCGTTGATGTGCTGCTTAAAGAGTGCGACCAACCGAGCATTACTCAACGCTATCGCGCCGACATCCATAACATCCAAAAAACAGACAGCGGTTTTTCACTCCACATAGATACCGATGAAATGACCTGTGAATCCTTGGTTATTGCAACGGGTGGCTTATCAATGCCGAAACTCGGTGCCACGCCGTTTGGCTATCAAATCGCAGAGCAATTTGGTCTGGATGTGATTTCGACTACCGCAGGTCTGGTGCCGTTTACTCTACACAAAGAAGACAAAGAAGCGTTTGAACCACTTTCAGGTGTTGCAGTGCCTTCTGAAATCACCGCCGAAGATGGCACCATGTTCAAAGAAGCATTGCTGTTCACACACCGCGGCCTGTCCGGTCCGGCGGTGTTGCAGATTTCCTCATTCTGGCAAGCTGGTCAGAAGGTGACGATTAACTTAGTCCCTGAAGCCGATGTATTGGAGCTGCTGACCGCTTCTCGAGAAAAGCACCCAAATCAAAGTTTAAAGAATACGCTTTCCAAAGTGCTACCTAAGCGCTTAGTTGAGACCCTTATCGACCGCAAAGAGCTGGTGGATAAACCCCTCAAGCAGTTCAATGACAAAGAACTGCAAGCCATCGAGACGCACTTGGAAAACTGGCAAATTCTGCCTAATGGCACTGAAGGGTATCGTACCGCAGAGGTCACCCTGGGCGGAGTGAATACTGATCATCTATCTTCCAAAACCATGGAGTGTAAAAACATCCAAGGTTTGTACTTTATCGGTGAAGTAGTGGATGTGACGGGCTGGCTCGGTGGTTACAATTTCCAATGGGCATGGTCGAGCGGTTTTGTTGCCGGGCAGTGGGCATAGGTGTGTTGAGATGCTTCTATCTAAAAAGCCAGTCAGCTATTGCTGACTGGCTTTTTTACTACTGTTATGGTTTTTTCCTAACCAAACGCATCATACTGTAATTGTTTATATGGGCTTTCAGTGGTGAACTGTGACCATTAAATGGAACCGTATAAAAGAACAAGTAGTCGCCCGGTAGGTTCGAGTCTGTACTTACCCGAAGTGAATGATAAGCCCGCCCTCTAAATATTTTTTCAGACGCGATCGCTCTTTCATTCTCTGGCCAGTCCCATTCAAATTCTGTATCTCTTAGCGCAATGATCTCTTCCGTTGTGAGGTTAATGTTATAGCTAAACACGGGATACGTCGCTGGAACACATCGTTCATTGTAAATAGTGAGAAGATCTTTCGTATTTGGCAAATGCCATAAATGGTTAGATTCCCCTAATCGCTGATTTTCTGCTTCAACAATTTCTAAGGTTTTTTCTCTCACATTCGGGTAATGCTGACGTTCGGGAATAAGATCCATGGCAACAGTAGGTTCACCCACGCAACTCATTTGATCGCTACTCAGTGTTTGCCCGATAAAGCAGTAACTCCACTGCAGACCCGTCGCCGCGTCATTCACCACTTTGTAATCTCCTGCATCGGTGGTGATCACTTCATGAGTAAAGCGGTTACCTGGGTTCATTTCCGTATCGGCTAAACATACGCGTAAGTCTTCGTTAGCCCATGCAGACGTAGCCACCAGAGATAAACATGCTGTTAAATATTTCACTCGTTTGTTCCTTTTACTCTGCATAGTAACCATCACTGATTAATACCAGCGGGTTATGATCCGAATTATTAAAGTACTCAGCTTCTAGCCACGACGCCGTCAGTGCTCGATGTTTTAGACCGTCTATACTTGGCGCATCCAACCAAAATCCATGGAATGTGCTCATGTTCATTCTTGGGAAGTACAAATTAGGGAAATAACGAGTATCTAGGTTGGACGCACGGTTTTGACCAAAGTCGAACAAGGCGTAACCCTCTTCCAGCGTAGGAATACGCCAGTTGTTTAATCCACAACGTTTTTTGCTGTTTATCCAGGTAATCTGGTTTTCAACCGTACACTGCTTTGGATCCGTAGAAACAACGTTCAAGTCAGGTAACGCACAGGTGCCATCAAACACATCGCCAGCATTGGTTGCATCTTTAACAAACATATTGTCACCATCAAAAATGGTGTAAGGCTCATCATCTTGACGTCCATGCTTGGTTTCCCAAACCAGCCCAGTATGGGCATCAAGGACACAAGAAAATGGACTTTGCTTATACGTCAGGTCTTGTCGAATCAATGGTACGCCATTATTGTCCAACTTGACGTAGCGAGCACCCAACATGCCATCTTTATTGCTATTTCTGGCTTTGCCACTTAGTGGATCACATGCACCGTCGCTGTCTCTACCACGGTGGCTATCATCAGACTCAATACCCGCAGTCACACGTGAGTCAGCAATATGGATATGTTGAGGGGAATAGGTTAATAGAGCACTTGGCGTTCCAATGTTACTCTGAACACGGATATGATAAGCCTGCTCAAATGTCAGTCCTGTGATGGTTGCCCTTAACTTATTCGTCGGTTTTTGATGCTCTGCATCGACAACATTTTCAAATTGATTGCTGCCCCAACCTAATGTGTATTGAGTGGCGCCAGCTTGTTTATCCCACCCGATGGTCACCCAGTGGCCATCTTCATTTTTGCCTTTACCATCAATACGAACACCCAGCACTTGATCGTGATTAAGAACCACCTGACAGGTAGGATCCAACACGCTAACCGGGTAAACCGTTACCCAACTTCCTGGCCTTGAAAACTCGAAGTAGTATTTGTCTTCCTCTGAGTTGGCTAATAGCTGAGTCATATTTTGAGTAATGTGAGACACATTGACATCAAGGTTATCAATGAGCACTTCACCAATGGCATACTTAGCCGCAAATCTGTCTTGCAAGGTCTCCATATCTGGCATCAGGTTATTACTGGATACCACGCCGTAGTTTCCTAACATGTCAATATCAAGAATATCCAGAACATCCATATAAATGTCGGCGCTTTCAACCAGATCGATCGCTCGGCCAAACAACTTGCCTTCCACTTGCAGGGCAAATATTGCGGCCAAAAATTCAACTTGCTGACGGGGGAAAGCATTATATCGAGCAGCGATCTCATCAAGGGTAAACGGGTAAAGGTAACCTGCGTATCCATGCTTTGATAACGAGGTTTTGAACATTAACGCCGCTTGCGCACTCGAGATATAGCCGACACTTAATCGTTCCAGTTCGCTGATTTCTAAAGTGCCATTACCATTGGTATCACGTTTCACTAATTCACAGAATGATCCCAATACCGACCTTAGCTGGACGCCAGTTTTGTTATCGCGGATATGAATGGTCAACGTGTCATGCATGTCATCTTCCGTGTACTCGTAGTTGTGCTCAAACTTTCTGTTCGGAACTGGCGGCTTGCCTGGCTGACATCTCTCTAAATTATTATCGACATTGCGCAATGGAATGGTAAAAACGAAGCCATTTTTGCCTGCGTAATCAATGCTTTTTCTGCGTTGACCATCAAGATCAATCAGAGCAATCGGCTCATGGCGTCCAACAGGTTGACGGCCATACGTGTCTTCGGTTTTTGGCTTGTTTAGGCGAGTACCCAATACCACCTCTACTGACGCTTCTTCTAACTCGACTGGGAAACGACCACTGATACGAAGATGCTGTTCAGGCGCTAACCCCATTATCTGATTTTTAAGCGGATGGTGGTAATTGGCATACTCTAACTTACCCCAAGATCTCAATTGACGTCTTTCCATCTGCTGATCAGCGGTAATGTTCATCTGAGGGTGAGTAGGCACCGTTTTGCCAACTTGCGCTTTATAATGTTTCCAGATCGGCTCTTTCGGGCTACCAGCGAGAGCAACCAGTATTTTTTTGCCCAATGCTTGTAATCCGGTACCACTGCCCGGCCACGTGGTATTGGGCAGAGTAAAGTATTTGCTATGACTATTGTCTGGATCAGCTGCAACATCCTGCTTATGCTGTTCATAAATACGTTCAATATCAGTTGGACTCAATGTCCACGTAATGGCGGTGCCTTTGCCTGTTTCAGTGTCGAGAACATCATAGAGCCCAAGCAAATCATACTGACTATCACGCCATGAATCGCTAATAGCAAGATCAAATGGTGCATCAAACACCGTAGGTTCGCCGTCCCCCGGATTCGCTATGGCGACGTGCTCTTTAAGTTTCCTTTCCTGACTCCAACCAAGAATCAGATCACGCTCTCCTTGGTCCGCCATCTGCTCATAAACCGAAGCCAGTTCCATCACTAGCTGTTGGGTATAAACCAGTTCTCCACGAGCATTGGCAAGTTGCTGAGTCGTCAATCTAAACAGCCAATTTAACATTGCCCTGTTATGGTTAGACGGGTTAATGACTTTTAGCTGAGCGGTATTTATCTCAATCACCTGCTCGTCTACTGGTGTATTGGGATTACCTTTAATCAGTAACCATTGCTCAGGGGTGAGATTTAGGGTGTAACTGCCATAATAAGAAGGACGCCAGCTACTGCTGCCTGTGGTCTTCATATGGTCATTGATCGCCGTTCTTTGATCTTGCGTTAAGTGCACCCAGGTGCTGCTACTTTGCTCTGACAGGTAACGCCTAACGGCTTCATTTTTTTGCCTAACGGGCAGATTGGCATACTGGGTTAAACTGGTAGAAAGCAGATGCTTAGCGACGGTATTAAATGCTTGAGTAATGGGATCTAACGACAGAGTCACTAACTCGGTTTCATCAATCACGCCATCACCCGAACTATCCATTTGAATGATGCTCGCTAAGGTGTCTAACTCCGTCTTAAAGTACTTACTTTGCGTGGTTGTAGCGGTGGCTGCGCCTGCATTGCTGGTTTTCGTACTCGCCGTTGACTGACTTACGATCCAGCCCTCTACAGTAACAGGTTGATTGTCTGGCCATTGTGAGACTTCAAAGGTGTATTCATAACTGCCTTCCGGTACAGCACTCTGCCATGTGTCACAAGTGTTCCCCGCACACACTTTGAACTCAAAAACATCGGTATCCGTTGCCAGAGGTACAGGTCCTGAAATAGTAATATCCCGAAACTGAGTAGGTGGTTGTGGAGGGGTGATCGCTCCCCCTGGGGTACCGGGCGTTGTTCCTGGGGTTCCGGGGTTCGAGGTTCCCGGATTTCCAGGCTTAGTGGTTCCACTGTTTCCTCCTCCGGGGGTCGACGCTACTCCATCTGTTGGTCTTTCGCTACAACCTAAGGTAGCCAAACCAAGCAAGCTGGTAATAACTATTCGTTTAAAGAGCATGTTTATTCCTTAAAAACACTATTCCAGCCAAAATGAAACGGGATATCGTTCTGCAAGCGTGTCTCATGTGTGATTATATATGACTGGTATTCTGTATAATTACAGATTGTTATTCTGTATGTTAATGGATATTTAGAATATATTATAATATTGTTATTGCTTTTCTCAATGATATTAATAATAATTCTCATCATCATTTGACTGCTGAATGCAATATAAGGAATATCTTCAATGAATGGTTTCACCAACCTTCTAAAACGCTACTTTAAAGATGAAAGTGGCGCTACAGCTATTGAATACGGGATTCTTGCGGCAGGTTTAGCTGCGGGGATCTTGGCGATTTTTGGTTCTGACGGTCTATTCATCACCGCTCTAAAAGATAAGTTCCAGGCCATTATTGACGGTATGAACATGGGTGCCAGTGGAGAGTAATTTCCTTTTATTACTTAAAGCCACCACTTTTGCTCTGTTATGCATAGTTTCACTGACTGACATAAGAAATCGAACAGTCCCGAACTGGGCGTTATTGATACTGGCGATTGTGGTGTTCACTGCAGTCCCATTTAGCGTTTATCACGCCACCATTAGTTTGATCATTTTGCTCCTGGGTATTGTTGCTTTCCACTATCGCTGGCTAGGGGCTGGTGACAGTAAGTTGCTGGCAATATGCGCCTATGGCTCCATCGAACATTGGCAGTGGTTGTTACTGCAAACCGCTTTGGTAGGTGGAGGATTAAGTATCGCCATCCTCGTATACAACCATTTAGTTGGTTTGGGTTTGATAAAACACTCCCCCATAAAAACGGTGCCTTATGCCGTTGCTATTGCTGGCAGTGCCATAACAACCATTCACTACATTTAAAAAAACAAACACCATGAAAAAGTTACTATTTGTGCTCATTAGCATAGGTTTACTGCTCGTTACGCTAATGTTTGTCTGGTCAAATACGGCGGCAACGCCAGTATCGAAAACAGAAAAACAGGCCGAACTAGAAGAACCTAAAGCGATTGCTCCAAAGATTTTGGTTGCCAAATACCCTATTCAGGTCGGTTCTTTACTTCGCTCTCAAGATTTCAAGTGGGCAACGTTCGATGACTCTGAACATCAATTGAATGATCTGTTTTTAAAAGATTTTGTTGAGCTCAAATCATTAGAAGGCAGCTTGATCACTCAATCCCTTGTCGCTGGTCAACCTTTAACCTCCTCTGTCATTATCCGTCCGGAACAAAGTCATTATCTCTCTTCTATGCTTGCTCCTGGTATGAAAGGCGTCACCTTAGATATCACCTTTGCTGGCAGCAATTACGGATTAATTCGAGCCGGTAACTTTGTCGATATCATCTTAACCACGACCAAAAAACACATAGATGATGAAGGGTTTGGGGAATTCACTAAACACGCGAATAACTTAGTTTTAGAAAATGTTCGCTTGCTAGCGGTAGACAATGTTTTGACCGATATTCTGAGTGGTCCAGAGAAAAAAGATTCATCAAGCTCACACAATCAAAACGGGGAGCGCACCATCCCAGTCACTTTTGAAGTGACGGCCGATCAGGCGCAACGCTTATTGCTGGCTCGTAAGCTTGGTTCTTTGTCTCTTTTACTTCGTAGTGCCTATCAAGACGCTAGCCTAGCTCAATCAGACAACGTCACGCTATGGGATGAGGAAATTTCTGATAACCATAATCCGCGCATGCTGCGACAGCAGTCTATCCGAATTTTTGACGGTCAGGATGTCCGTACGCAAGAAAAACCGACAGCGAGATAACTCATGAACACTTTCAAAACACTCTGTATTTGTGTGCTGACACTGCTTTGCTCTGCTCAGACCTATGCAAAGGTTAACACGCTAGAAATCTCCGTTAACGAAAATCGTTTAATTGCTGTTTCCGGTGAGGTGCAAGACGTCTTTGTGTCTGATCCTGACTTGCTTGTTGTACATGCTCCCTCCAGTCGGCACATTATGATTGCGGGTAAAAAGTTAGGAGAGACGGACTTACTTGTCCTTGGCGCCAACGCTTCTACATTGGGTCATTATAAAGTCGTGATCAGCGTTGATCTCTCTGATCTCGAGCAAAATGTCCGACATGCTTTCCCAGATGCTAGCGTCTCCTTTGCCTACAGTGGCGGAGCCATTATCGCGATGGGAGAAGTATCGACACCACTGCAAGCTCATGAAATTCTCAGCATGGCTTCTGGTTATGCAAAATCTCTTCAAGATGAAGATACGCAAACCATGGGCGCGCCTTCTTCACAAGATGGGGGCAATGCTAGGGCAAATGGAGCAGCGAAGCCTGGCGGTGGTATGGGTACTTACCCGTTAGTGGTTAATCAACTAAAAACCGCAGGAAGCACTCAGGTTAATATCTCCGTACGTATTGTCGAGATGGAACGGGCCACCAGCGAACAACTGGGTCTTAGATGGAGCTCTGTTGGTAACATGCGTTGGGGCACTTGGGACAGTTTGCAAACCGCTCTTGGGGTAACGCCAGGCAATAAGTTTCCTACTAACAACTTGCCTAGTGGACCCGATCAGCATGGTCTAAACGTGATCATTGATGCCTTAGTCGAAAACAGTCTGGTGAATGTCCTTGCTGAACCCAATCTAACTGCCAAGTCTGGTGAAGCTGCCACCTTTATGTCTGGAGGAGAATTTCCTTTCCCTGTCGACAATGGCGACGACGGTGTCAGCATTGAGTTTAAAAAGTTTGGTATCTCTTTGGAGCTGACGCCAACCGTGCAAAGCAACAACCAGATCAGTTTAACGGTTGCGCCAGAAGTATCGACGTTAAGCCGTGAAAACAGCGTTTCCATTGCCGGTGTTGAAGTTCCAGGAATCGAAACCCGTCGAGCCACCACTACCATAGAACTGGCAGATGGACAAAGCTTTGCGCTAGCCGGTTTAGTTCGCACCTATCAAGATCATAAAGTGGAAGCTTTGCCTTTCCTTGGCGAAATCCCTGTATTGGCACCTTTTTTTAGTAACAACAGTTTCAAAAACGCAGAAAGTGAGTTGGTTATTATTGCCACTGCCCGTTTAGTTGAACCCACAAGTGATCCCTCTCTTCTTACCACACCTCTGGATCGTTACAGACCAGCGAGTCGTTTTGAGCGTGTATTCCTGCATAAAACAGGGGAAACACACGATGAAAACAGCAGATTGTTCGGCAACTACGGATACAACTATTAGGAATCATGATGAAACAATTAAAACTTTGTTCAGTGGCTTTGTTGTTGCCTGCAATGGTCGCTTGTGTGGCACCAAATCAAGTACTTCCGCATCATAGTTACACCGACACGGCTGAATTTAATGCTAACAGGGAAACACTGCCTGTCGTGTTAGATCAGCTAACCGCGCCCCTTATTCATCGAGAAGAGGTGGGAGTGATAAACATTACTCTGCAAGGCAGCTCGCTTAGTCAATCAGCAAAACAAGAGATTGAAAGCCATCTTTCAAACAAACTCTTAATGCAAGTCGAGCTGGAGCATACCCCTGGCGTGGAGGAAACCATGCAGGGAGATATCGAAGTGAATTTTGTGCCGGATACGTGTCGATACAATAAATCTGCCGTTCCTGTGACTCCTCAAGCGTGCCAGCAATTGCGCAATCAGTACGTCAGTGCCAGCAATAAAGTGGCATGGCATCAGGGGAATACCTACCAAGAGCATAACACTGCACTATCTACCGGTGCTGTTCAAAGACTTTACAACAACCAAATCAAATCTGCGGAAAAGCAGTCAGTAACCGGAGAGGATTAACCCGTGTCAGACAGTACGTTTAACGTCGTTGCTTTTGTATTAGACGACCACAGTCAACAAATCATCACTCAACTGGCTGCCGACATTGATAACCAAAATATTCAGGTACAAAAAGGCGACATTAACAAGGCGAAGGAGTGGTGCACAAAACATGGTGCCCCTGACCTTTTGTTGGTTGATGGCGGTGACTGTGTAAACTTAGATAGCGCCCTTAGTGAGCTGTCACATCATTGCCCTCCTCAGATGAAGTTGATTGTTCTGGGGAAAAAGCAAGAAGTGACCCTTTATCGCCACTTAATGTTTGCAGGAGTGAATGATTACCACACAACTCCTCTTGATGCCGATGCATTGAGACTGAGCTTGCTTCACCTTCAAGGTCATCAGGTGAAAAAATCCCTACGTACGGGCAAAATCATCTGCGTTCTTGGTAGTTCTGGTGGATGTGGTGTCAGTACTATTGCCAGCAACTTAGGCTACTATCTTGCAGAAAAGCAAAGTCAGCATGTTGCGCTTGTCGACCTTGATGTCTTCCACAGTCAGCACCCTATTTTACTTGGCACTGACTATGAACCAAATTTAGAAAATATTCTAAATGATGCAGATCGTATTGACGAAACTCTGCTTGCTCACAGCAGCCATCAGTTTTCAAAAACACTACACCTGTTTTATGGTCAGGATAGCCAGTTACCCTCCGACAATCATAGCTCGATAACTGAGACCATTCAGGCTCTGGCAGAGCACTATGGTACGGTGATTATTGATATACCCAACCTCCATAACCCAGCCATGTTAGACGTCATTGAAAAAGCCGATAACTGTATTTATGTTACCGATTACAGCCTCAATAGTTACCGCTTCTTAGCCAAACTTAGAGCGCGCGTTCAATCGACACATCAAAGACAGATTTTGGTGGGTAATTTGTGCAGAAAAAGTAAAGCGCGAGTGCCTAAGGCTGAACTGAGTAAGTCTCTGGGCTTAGATTTGTCCCTTGAGCTTCCTTTTGATGCCAAAGCGTTCGAAAAGTCAGAACTGCTAGGCAAACCTATTATGGCGCAAAGTACTCGATTCAGTAAAAAGCTCGCTCAGCTTGGCCAAATTGTCAGCTCTGCATCATCGGCAGCAAAAAGGTAATTGCTCATGTTTAGACAAAGCAGCCATGCGCCCAAGCAGAGAACTCATCAACTGCTAACCATGTCAGATGAGGCGAAAAGTGCCTTCTATGAGCTGGTTGATCCATCGGTCGCCGCTAACCTAAGCAGAGATGAGTTGTTACCGAGAGTCCGAGAAGCTTTAGCTAATATCGCTTCAAAAAAAATGCTGCCATACAACAATCAGGAGCTGGCTGTTCTTGCGCTTCAACTGGTTGATGAAATGGTGGGCATTGGTCCGATTCAACCTTTGTTAGAAGATCCCAGTGTTTCAGACATTTTAGTGAATGGCCCTGACACTGTGTACGTAGAGCGTCAGGGCATTCTGCAAAAAACCGATATTCGCTTTAGGGACAGTAAGCATGTTTTGAACGTCGCTCAGCGTATTGTGAATGCAATAGGACGACGAGTGGATGAGTCAAACCCTATGGTTGATGCAAGACTTAAAGATGGCAGCCGGGTAAACGTCATCGCTCCGCCACTTGCATTGCACGGTACCTGCATCTCTATCCGTAAATTTCCAGCCAGCAAAATGATGCTGGACAGCTTGGTGAGCAAACAGAGTTTATCTTCCCAAATGGCTGACTTTCTGGCCATCGCAACACACTGTCGCTGCAATATCCTTATTTCAGGAGGAACGGGCTCAGGTAAAACAACCCTGTTGAATGCGTTAAGTCGACATATCAGTGAAGACGAACGCATCATT
This sequence comes from Vibrio sp. SCSIO 43132, assembly GCF_019904195.1. Lineage (NCBI taxonomy): Bacteria > Pseudomonadati > Pseudomonadota > Gammaproteobacteria > Vibrionales > Vibrionaceae > Vibrio > Vibrio sp. SCSIO 43132. Next base: position 3,851,677 of record NZ_CP063199.1, on the reverse strand, counting down.
ACCATAGAAGACGCAGCTGAGCTCTCTTTAGCACAGCCGCACTGGGTTCCTTTGGAAACTCGTAACGCGAGTACGGAAGGGAACGGAGAGGTGAATGTTCGCGATCTGGTTAAAAACGCACTTCGTATGCGTCCAGATAGAATTGTTTTAGGTGAAGTTCGTGGGGCTGAAGCCTTTGATATGTTGCAGGCGATGAACACGGGACATGACGGCTCGCTTTGTACTCTTCACGCAAACAACCCCCAAGATGCCATTGTTCGTCTGACAAACATGTTGCAAATGGGTGGTGAGCGACTGTCTGATCAAATCATACGCAGTCAAATTGTCAGCGCTATCGATGTCGTTGTGCAACTGGAAAGAATGAGAGACGGACATCGTCGCATTACCGCCATCAGTGAAGTCGTAGGAACTCAGGGCGAGCACATTGAGCTCAAGCCGATTTTCCGTTTTGATCTCAAACGCGCGGATAAACATCAGATTCACGGTGACTACAACGCATTCACTATCTCTGAAGCCCTGCTAGAAAAAGCCTCTCACTTTGCTCTGGAAGAAGAGATGCAAACCAGCGTGGAGAGATCATAGTGGCTTTGCTGATTGGAATCACCTTGGTGTGGCTAATTGCCGGTGCCTTTGCCTGGCATCATATAGAAATGAAGGACGGTTGGAAAAAACAGCTCAGCCGGTACACCCTAGTGGCGCTGTCCCAAGAGCAGGAGAGTACTGCTTCGTTCTGGGAGCGTTGGCAATGGCTCCAAAACCTGGTGACCTTTCTGGGGTATGAAAAGCTTCGTCAATGGGCGGCGGTAGGCATCGCCGCGCTGGTGGCTTTTTCGGCTCTGCTGATTATCAACGGCATGGACTGGTACGTTTCAATTCCATTGAGTGCCATCAGTATTGGCTTGGCTGTCTATTTTTTCTATCTTCAGCAACAACAAAAAGCCATGGACCATTTTCGTAATGAGCTGCCAGACATCATCGATGGTCTATTGAGGGCGATACGTGTTGGTGCTCCAATGGCGGATACCTTCCTTGAAATATCTCACCAGCACGATGGCATCACTCGACGCCTGTTTGAACGAATGCACGATGAGCTCAGTGTCGGTCAGGCTTTACCTGATGTAATGAAATACGCTGCGAAAAGAATGCCCATTGCTGAGTTTCGATTCTTAACCATTGTACTGAGTCTGCAACAAGAAACCGGTGGTCGCCTGACTGGCGTACTGGAAAGACTCAGCCATACATTAAGAGCCCGAGCCGAGCTTAATGCCAGTATTCTCAGCATCACATCTGAGTCCCGTAACTCAGCTAAAGTACTGGCGGCTCTACCTGTTCTGGTCTGTTTAGTGCTGTTTACCACAGGTAAAGAACATTTCGACTTTTTAATGGCTTCAACGGGAGGGCAACTCGTTATGGCGTATGTTGTCACTAGCATTCTGTCTGGTCTGCTTCTCATTCGACGCATGACACAGTTAAAAGGATAAGCATCATGGAACTGACCATTATCCCAAACTTCTGGATTGCCTCATTGGCATTGGTGATGATTTTCATCCTGGTGTTAGCAACTTTTTTCTTGTCTCAGCAAACCCTTGCGCGTTGGCAGGAACAGTGTGCGCGATACACAAAAATCAACGACGATGAAAACGTCGGCGTTGCCCAGCAAACTCCGTCATTCTGGAGTTCGTTAGGGGTTCTGTATCCGGTATCAGACAAAGAGAAAAAACGCCTTGTTCAAATGTTAGAACATGCGGGGATACACTCACCAACTGCACTGAATTCAACACGCGGTGCCAAGCTGTTTCTTGGCTTGATGGCGGCCGTTATCGCCCTTTTTTGGCGTTGGTCTCAAGAAGAGCTTCTTGAAGCCATGACCGTCATGTTTATTTTGATTAGTTATGTATTGGGTTCAAACCTTCCGGAGTACTGGCTCAAACGTTTATCCCGTCAAGCGATACAAAAACAACAACAAGTGGTTCCAGATGCCATCGATCTGATGGTCATTAGCGTAGAAGCCGGATTATCTCTTGAACGTGCTTTGGAAAAAGTCGGTACATACCTACTTGATGTGGAACCCATGTTAGCCAACCAGTTTTTGCGAACCCACGCTGAGATTCAAGTGCGGGGAGAATCTTCTGAGTGTCTGAAAAAATTGGCATGGAGAACCGGATTAAAAGAACTTGAGCGTTTGGCAAGCACCATTTCCATGGCCGAGCGATATGGTTCTCCTCTTGCGGAAACCATGAGAACCATCAGTGATGATGCACGCCAAATGAGAAAAATGGCTCTTCAGGAACAAGCCGGTAAACTGCCAAGTCGCATTACCCTGGTTCAGATGGCGCTTATTATGCTGCCTCTTCTTGTTCTTATCATTACCCCAACAATGAACCTATTACTAGAGAGCTTACGATGAGTTCATTTTCTACCTTTAAAGGTCTGGTCTCCATTTACCTTTGTCTTATGTTGCTAGGCTGCGCAACGCCGGAAAAAGTGAAAAAACAGACGGAAAATAACGAAAAAGTTCTGGCTGAAGCTTCCTTCAACTACGGTCAGTTTGCTAAGGCAGAAGAGCAGTACTTAAGGCTCCTTACCGCTTCCCCAGACAAACTTGAATATCAGCTTATGCTTGCCCGAAGCCAGTATAACCAAGATAAAAAAGAAGCGGCTATCGCCAAACTAAAACACGTCGCCTTAGCTGACGATCCTATCGCTGCCCAGGCCAGTATGTACTTAGGTCGCTATCTTCTGGCAGCGGCAAGAGTGCCAGAAGCCATCGCCGTTTATGAACTGGGGGTCAGTAAAGCAAATAATAATGGTATTAAGGCTCAGCTTCATAACGGGCTTGGCATCGCTTTACTGGAGTTTGATTTGGAACGAGCTCGTTCAGAGCTCACTCAAGCCGTCGCTCTTGCACCTGACAACCCTCATTACCGTTCCAATTTAGCGCTTAGCTATCTGCAGGACAATCAGCTGGCTAAGGCGCGACAGACTTTTGAGCCTTTGCTGGCGTATCAGCAGTTGCCTATTCAGGTCGAGCTTAACTTTGCCCTATTGCTTCTGGCAGAAGGCGATGAAGATCAAGCCAGGGCTCTGTTAACTCGTCATTTACCAGCCAGTGAAGTGGAAAGAGATCTGTCCATACTCAAAGGTCGTCTAAATGGCTCAGGAACCCTACTATGACAAGCTCGTCAAAACGGCAAAAAGGGGTTATCAGCCTTGAAACTGCTTTTTTGATGCCCGTTTTTCTCGCGATTACTTTGGTGTTTTTTGATGTATCGCGGCTCCATCTTCAATACGGATTACTCGAACATGCCATGCGTCAATCTCTTCGCGAACTGCTTACAGAAAATTGGCGCAACAACCCTTTAACCAGTGGGAAAGTAAAACGTATGGTTGAAGAGCACGGCTATGGATTCCTCGACTCAGTCACCGTTGAACTGATCAAATTTGATTCGATGGATGCCCTATTGCAAGTGAAAGAGGATGAAGAAGAAGTCGACCCTATTTATCGTCCTTCTGATCCCGTTTACCGAGTAACGGCCACCTTGACTACTGAGTTGAAATTCAGCCCGCTGGGCTTCTTTGAACCTGAAAAACTCAAACAAACCAGCACCGTCATTATTTCTCAGGATTTATTGTTTAACTAACTATGTGCACAAAAAAGCTACGTCAGTCTGGTCTCCCTTCCCGAGTCAAAGGAAGCATAAGTCTAGAGATGGCCATGATTGCTCCTATGTTACTGACCATCATACTGGCCTCGTCGGAGCTACTCACCATCATGCGTGTTGAACAGAGACTCATCAACTTAAACTACAACATACTGACACTGGTCGGAAGTCAGAGAACTCTAACAAGAGATAACAATATCGCTCAGCTGCCTTATTTCCGTGACTTTGCAGAAACCCAATTAGAATTTATAGCCAAAGGACGAGCTGGCTTATCCATTGCAACTTATAACGCCGCAACCGATGAAACCACCGTCATTTTACTTGATGGTCGCTGCCCATTGACCAAGCGTTGGCCGGATTTTGCATTAGGAAGTCTGGTCGAAGTCACCCTATGTTTTGACCCTGAAGAGACCAATCCAATTTGGGACCTGTGGCCAAAAGGTCGTTTTTCCTCACATATGATCCGAGAGGTCAACTAAGATGGGTACCTCTCAAAGACAAAAACAGCGGGGCGTTATCTCCGTATCAACTGCTCTGTTTCTGTCCGGCATGCTCACATTTTTAAGTTTCGTTCTGGTGGTCATTATTTCAAGCATCACCGACAGCCGACTTTCTATGCTGGCCGACTCCATCTTGTATTCAGCTTCAGACAGTGATACTTCCGCTCTGGATGCCCAGCAGCTTTTGGAAGCGAACATAGAGTCAGATACTTCTGGATTAAAAAATCCTACGGCGTCACTGCATAAACAGGAAAGTGATGCCTCGGTTAGGGTAAAAGGGACGGTGGACCTGGATCAACTGGTGCTCACGGACCAACTTCAAACTGGCGATTTAGATATAAAACATCACGCAGAATCGCAACTTCATCAATTGACCCTAGAAATTGCCGTTATGTTGGATGTGTCCGGCTCCATGATGGGCAAGCCTATGGAGCAAGCTTTAAAAGGCTTACGAGATTTTGCTGATATTCTCTATGCACAAGAGAGACGTAACTTAAGTAAAACCGTTAGCATTGTTCCAGCGACTGGCTATGTCAATATTGGTCTTAGACCTCAGTTTTTTAAGCCTAGCGCCATCAAGATTCCCAGAGGTCTTAAGCCTTTATTTAAGGAAATGCGCTGGAGGGATCTGCTGAGCGATAAGATACCAGATCGCTGGCGTGGAGCCATGTGTACCCAACTCGCGGAAGTTCAGGAAGGTTTATCTAACGCCAGCGCCATGACGCCAGCTTGGATTAGAAACTTAGAGCGTGGCCCACAACATCAGGATCTCAGGTTTGTTCTGCAAACCACTCCATGGGGAGTACCAGAGTTTCAAGACGGTACGCCACTATTAGAGTTTCTTCCAAAGGACAATAACGATCCCTACCGTCCTAACTGGAAACACTTACTGGGTCTGTTTGACAATGCCGACTGTGGTGTCAGTAAGGTTCTCCCTTATTTATCCAACCATAACGAACTCGTCACAGGGCTCAAAACTCTGTACTCAGAGATGAGCACCAATAACGCTGAAGGAATTGTTTGGGCTTGGCGTTTACTCTCTCCAGAATGGAGAGGAAAGTGGGACAGGAAAAAAACCGAGCTGCCTAGAGATTATGGTGTGCCTAACAATAAAAAAGTGATGATCTTATTTACCGATGGCGATCACTTAACCGACCCTAAAATGCGTGACCGAAAGCAGGTTTCCCTATGTCGAGAGATGAAAAAGAAAGGGATTGAGATCATCGCCATTGACTTCAATAATCGCTCTGAATCCATGAAGTCGTGCGCCAGTCCGGGTCGGTACTTCCCTGCCAACAACCGAACCATAAGAACGGTGCTTCAACAGGTAGCCACCACGCTTAACAAGATTGAACTGGTGAAATAAACCACGCAGCCTCTTAATTTACTAAGGGGCTGACTTTATTATTCCTGCCCGGTACAACCTTTCATTCCGGAAAGGGCTCATCAATAGATGAGCCCTTTTGTCATTAAACTGTCCATTGTGTTCTGAACGAGCAAAGAACATCGATTCATGTTCCGCATCCCAAGCCACTGCATCTCTTCAATCTCGGATGAAGGATGAGGCTCCGAATAGTAATCCGCGAAATAACAATGACAAGTCACAAAGGTTTCAAATGCCTTACATGGATCTTCTGGAATGAAGGTGATGCTCAGATTTCTTTAGTTTTGTATGCATATATAAGAGCAATAATGTACGTCCCATAGCTGAATGCTAATCCTACTGGGTCTTTTATGAATACCCATGTGAGTGAGAACGCTGTAACCATGACTGCTCTAGAAAGCCATCTTTGCGCAGGAGATGGGATGTTTTTTTCTCTCGCTCCGTCATTGTTTTACATTCCTAGAGTTCGATGTGGCTTTAATATTTCCTTTTTATTTCAAATGGAAAGGACATTTGAATGCCTTAAGAAGGTATAAGAAATCGAGCTAAAATGTCGCTCTAATATTGTGAAATGCATCTAAAAGCACAATTCAGCATTGATTTTGACGAAACAGAAACGGCGCTCTGATGGCGCCGTTTTCGTTAATTCAATTAAGCTAAACCGATGCTTCCCCTGCTTGCTGCAAACTGAATGCAGTCAGCGGGTCGATATCTTTCACCATGGCTTCGATGCGTTGAACGGCTTCTATAGCGGAGGTGTCTTTGCGATAGCTGAGATAAATTGGTCTGTACCAAGGTTCTATGTCTTTGATCTGAAAGAGTTGACCGGATGTAATAAAAGGCTCGACGATGGACGCGGGCAAGTACGCAGCGCCCCCTTTGTCCAGAATAAAGTCCAGTGCGATACGCGCTGTAGAAGTTCTTAGTAGAGGTGGCGCCAGCTTACGATGGCGATCTGCATGTTCAGAAGCGAATCGCGTTCCCCAGTCCACGTAAACATAACGGTTGTTCAATGCGCCATGTGCATCGGTCTGCTCTGTTGACACCATCAGCAGCACTAAATCCGCCACTTTTTTGCAGGCCAGTTCATCCGACTTTAACGGGTCGAAGGCAAATGCCATGTCTAGTGTCTTTTCAACTAACCGGCGGTTTAATGATTCTCGTGCTAGTGCTTCGGCCTGAAATGCGTATCCACTGAAAGTATCGGCAATCACGCTCAGGCAGTTTTGTAGGTAGGCATCCCAAATGTTCGGTGTGCCTGCCAGCGTCAACTGAATGGATTTATCTTCTGCCAGTGACAGTTCGGTTTTCGCCTGTTGCAGGGTGTTGACCATGATCTCAGCGTAAGAAATCAGCTTTTCACCGGAGTTGGTGAGCTTGATGCTGTTACGATCCCGAATGAATAAGCTGGTATCAAAGTAGCTTTCTAGCTGCTTAATGCGTGCGCTGACAGCGGCTTGTGTGATGTAGAGGTTCTCTGCTGCTCTGCCAAAATGGCGAACACGAGCAACTTCAAGAAAGGTGCGGAATACTTTTACGTCCATAATGGGTCCACAAAGTTCTCATAACCTATTGAATGAGGTTTTTCGGCTATATGCATAATCAGGTATTTAGAATGCACTAACCAATAACAATTTTTTGTTTTAACGATAAAAAAATTTTGTTTTTCTTTTGTCAGTTTAGATCCTAATTTTCACCTCAGGCGATATCTTTATACCTGTATCAATATCTGAGGCAACTATGTCAGACATCGAAGTTCGTGTTGGGCAAAAACGTTTTTTTGATAACAAGAAATTTCCGCGTGGATTCGGTAAATCCGGAGATTTCACTCTCGTGGAAGCGGATCTTCTTACGACTTACGGCGAAACACTGAATTCGCTACAGCATGGTGAGCTTGAACCGGAAAACAGTGAAGAAAAACATTTTCTTAAGGTGCTGGAAAACCCGGGCAAAGCAAAGACTAAACTTGAGAAAGTGTGGCTAAAATATCACAAAATTGCTTATGGTCGTCGCACATTTCACACGCTGCATACGATGAGTAAGCAGAGTGAAGATGAAGAGTCTGATGATGTGGTAACTATCGACGACGAATGATTCAGTCAACAACGGCACCTTTTCGGTGCCGTTTTGAGAAATGTCAGAAGGCGCTATGACTTGCGTTTGATTTGCTGAATCAGTAAGCCCACCACAATCATGACCAAACCGACAAAGGTGGACGGGTGGATCTCTTCGCCGATAATTGTTGCAAGCAGCATCAGCGAGATAAATGGTGACGTGAAAATCAGGTTGCTGATTCTCGCGGTATTGCTGGTGAGTTTCATGGCGCTGAGCCAGAGTACAAACGTCACGCCCATCTCGAACAGTCCAACGTAGGTGACTGCTGCCCATCCTTTCCACGAAATCTGTGCCCAACTGGCTCCTTCGTACACACAAATCAACGCAGCAAATGGCAGTGCGACCAAAAAGCCGAGTAACACACCCAACACGGGATCGGCTTTGTTTTTGGTGTTCAGAATCCAATAACCCGCCCACAATAGGGTGGACAGCAGTGCCAGCCCAACGCCGACAGGGTTTTCGAACTCCAATGCCAATACATTGCCTTTGGTGGCTATCACCACCACACCCGCATACCCAAACAGACAGGCAATCCAGTCTTGTTTTCGGATTTTCTGCCCTAAAAACAGAGCCGCCATCAGGGTAAGGGTAATCGCCCAACTGTAATTCAGAGGCTGAGCCTGAGAGGCAGGCAATAAGTCATACGCTTTAAAAAGAATCAGATAATAGAACAGCGGGTTAATCAGACCGAGTGCCAGATAAAACCAAGGATTAGCGGCAAAGGTGTCCTTCAACTGATCGAGTTTTCCCTGCACACCACAAATCACAAAGAGCGCCATCGCCGATACCAGGCTGGCTATGGTCAGCATCTGAATAGGGGTAAATTCCGCTAGTGTCAGCTTAAATGCGGTGGCAACCGTCGACCAAAGTAAGACAGCACTGATTCCGTACAGCAAAGCTTGACGCTCATTCTTCATCTCGCGCATTTCCTTAGAGTAGGGTCTGTTGACCTTTCACGGTTAAATTTTGTTCGAGTTCTATGTGGTTTAATCGCGGCGCAAGGTCTTTAGCCTAGTCATTCTAAGCAAATACCTTGCAACAAAGAGTAAAGCACATAGGCCGGGGACGCCTAGTTGAACCCTTTGGGCAGCATTTGTGGCTCCTTTCTACTGCGTTACCGCTTATTGATGTAGAGAGCTACATCGAATAAGCGCTGCCTTGTATAAAGAACCCACAAATGGCTGCAAAAATCATCTCGAAAGGTCAACAGACCCTAATGTACCACTGAGAGTGTTGACCGGACGAATCACTATATACTGGCGAATTCAGGCTGCAAAACTGGACATTTATCCAGTGCCTGAATACTATCATTTTGAGAGTCAAAAACTTAGGCGAACATTATGCAGTGGATAGTCGAGAATCAGCCGCTTTTATTAGCCGCGCTCGGTGGGGTGTGCTCCGGCGCACTGGTTGTAGGTTGGTGGATAAAGCAGAAAATGCAGCTGGAACTTCAACAACAAATTCAAGCGCTTGAAACCGAGAGACAGCTTCATGAAAAAACAGCGGAGCAGCTCAACGAAGCTCAGAAAGATTTGGATGAACTGGACAACGCTCGGGATCAAGCCGCCTTCGAGCTGAAACAGACCCACGGTAAGATGCTGGTGGCGATGGAAAAGCTTCGTCACATGGACGCACTTCGTCAGGAAAAAGCAGAACTGACCAGCCAAACAGAAGGGTTACGCGCAGAACTGGCAGAATCACAAGCCAGCCTCCGGGAACAGGAAGCCCGTCACCAACAAGCACAGCAAGCCAGCGAAGAGAAACTCGCCCTGCTGGAAAATGCAGAAGCCCGCCTAAAGCAACAATTTGAGCACCTTGCTAACCAATTGTTTGAAAACAAAACCGCCAAAGTGGATCAGCAGAACCGTCAGAGTTTAGAAGGGTTACTCAACCCACTGAAAGATCAAATTGAAGGGTTTAAAAAGCAGGTCACCGACAGTTTCAGCTTTGAAGCCAAAGAACGTCATACTCTGGTGCATGAGCTGAAAAACTTACAAAAACTCAATGAGCAAATGTCCCGTGAAGCGTTGAATCTGACGCAGGCGCTCAAAGGCGACAACAAACAGCAGGGTAACTGGGGCGAAGTGGTTCTGGCTCGCGTGTTGGCGGAATCGGGTTTACGTGAAGGGCACGAATACCAAACTCAGGTGAGTCTGCAAGATGAAGCAGGAAAGCGTTATCAACCCGATGTGATTGTTCACTTACCTCACGATAAACAAGTGGTGGTGGATTCCAAAATGGCATTGGTGGCGTATGAGCGCTATTTCCACGCAGACACCGATGCAGAGCGCGATGTGGCGTTAAGTGACCACTTACTTGCTTTGCGAAATCACATCAAAGGGTTGAGCCAGAAGGATTACCACAAACTCAAAGGCATTCAGAGCTTAGATTATGTTCTGATGTTTATTCCCGTCGAACCGGCATTCCAAGTGGCCATTCAGGCAGACCCGAGCTTGGTCAAAGATGCGATGAAGCACAACATCATTCTTGTCAGCCCGACAACGTTGCTGGTGGCACTGCGCACCATAGATAATCTGTGGCGAAATGAGCGTCAGAATCAAAATGCGCAAATCATTGCCGAGCGAGCGTCTAAGCTGTACGACAAGCTCAGACTGTTCTTAACCGATATGGAAAACCTGGGCGGTGCACTCGATAAAGCCAACCAGAATTTCCAGGGGGCAATGAACAAACTGGTGACGGGGCGGGGCAACGTCGTCAGGCAAGCGGAGAGTTTTAAAGATCTTGGGGTCGAAGTAAAACGTAGTATTCCAGACAGCCTGCTGGAAATTGCTCAAAATGACACTTTAGTGGAAAGACAACCGCTTGAGGATAAAGTAGACTAGGCGCTCGCAATGCCACAAGGGATTGTTTACGAGGAAAAATTGATGACAGATACAAACGTGCAAGATACCCCAATCTCAAATGCTGATGACACGACTCATTTTGGTTTCCAGACCGTAGCCAAAGAGCAAAAAGCCGAGAAAGTTGCTGAAGTCTTCCACTCGGTGGCAGCTAAATACGACATCATGAACGATCTGATGTCTGGTGGTATCCATCGCTTGTGGAAACGCTTCACAATTGATTGCAGCGGCGCACGTCCTGGGCAACGCATCCTCGACCTTGGTGGTGGTACGGGCGATCTGACCGCGAAATTCTCTCGCATTGTCGGTGAGAAAGGTCATGTTATTCTGGCTGACATCAACAATTCCATGCTCAATGTAGGTCGCGATAAGCTTCGTGATAAAGGCATTGTTGGTAACGTGAATTACGTTCAGGCGAACGCCGAAGAACTGCCTTTCCCAGATAACCACTTCGATTGCATTACCATCAGTTTCTGCCTTCGTAACGTGACCGATAAAGACAAAGCGTTGCGCTCCATGTACCGCGTGCTTAAGCCGGGTGGTCGCTTACTGGTACTGGAGTTTTCTAAACCCGTTCTTGAGCCTCTTTCCAAAGTGTACGACGCGTATTCGTTCCATCTTCTGCCAAAAATGGGTGAGTGGATTGCTAACGACGGCGACAGCTACCGTTACCTAGCGGAGTCCATTCGTATGCACCCAGATCAGGAAACTCTGGAAGGAATGATGAAAGAAGCGGGCTTCGAGCAAACGAAATACTACAACCTAACCGGTGGTATTGTTGCGTTGCACCGCGGATACAAATTCTGAGGTCATTATGCCATTTGAGCCATTGGTTACCGCTGTTGTCGAGACCACTCTGAACACCCTGATTCAGGATGACCCAGCGCTGGTGAAACGCATGTCCCGTTTAAAAGGACAGACGATTCAGGTGCACATTAAAGAAATCGACAAGACGTTAACTTTTGTATTCAGCCAGCAAATTGACGTGCTGGCGAGCTACGAAGGTCAACCGGATTGTTATTTGTCCCTGAGTTTGAGTGTTCTTCCAGAACTGCGTGAGCAAGCCAACATCACTCAGTTGATTAAGCAAGACAAGCTGGTGCTGGAAGGGGATATCCAACTGGCGCAGAAATTCTCACAGCTACTGACCGATGCCAAACCAGATATTGAAGAGTGGTTATCCCGTCTTACCGGAGATGTGGTGGCACACACTCTGGTTTCCGGTGCCAAGCAAAGTGTCGACTGGGTGAAAAAGAACGCCGAGAAGAAACAAAACCATATCGCACAAGTCTTGACTGAAGAATGGCGCATTGCTCCAGCACCGCTGGAAATCGCACATTTTTGCGATCAGGTGGATGATATTGCCAGTGCCGTGGCAAGAGCCGAATCTCGCTTAAAAACGTTGCTGGAGAAAGCATGACACCAGCAGAACTTCGTCGTTTGTACCGGATTATCAAAGTCCAGCTCGAATACGGGCTGGACGAGCTCCTTCCAGAACATCAGTTAACCCGCATTCCTCGCCTTGCTAGAAAAAGCCTGTTTTGGCTGAGAAATAAACACAAAGACAAAGAGTTAGGGCATCGAATTCGACTCGCATTGCAAGAGCTTGGTCCTGTGTGGATCAAGTTCGGGCAGATGATGTCGACCAGACGAGACTTGTTTCCGCCACACATCGCCGATCAGCTCGCTTTGTTGCAAGATCAGGTTGCCTCTTTTGACGGGCAGCTAGCCAAAGAACAGATGGAAAAAGCGCTTGGTGGCAGTCTGGATAACTGGTTTACCGATTTCGACATCACACCGCTGGCTTCCGCGTCTATTGCGCAGGTGCATACCGCTAAGCTCAAAGAGTCTGGTCGTGAAGTGGTACTGAAAATCATCCGCCCAGACATCAAGCCTGTTATCGATGCCGATTTAAAGCTGATGTATCGCATGGCAAAAATCGTTGCCAAAGTCTTGCCTGAAGCGCGTCGTCTTAAGCCGGTTGAAGTGGTTCGCGAGTATGAAAAAACACTGCTTGATGAACTGGATTTGCGCCGTGAAGCGGCAAACGCCATCCAGCTAAGACGCAATTTTGAAAGCAGCAAAGAGCTGTATGTGCCAGAAGTGATCTCGGATTTAAGCAGTGAAACACTGATGGTATCTGAAAGAATTTACGGCATTCAGGTGTCTGATATAGAAGGACTGCACGCCAACGGGACCAATATGAGCCTGTTGGCCGAGCGAGCGGTTAGCGTTTTCTTTACTCAGGTATTCCGCGACAGCTTCTTCCATGCTGACATGCATCCGGGCAACGTCTTTGTAAAACCAGAACACCCAGACGACCCCATGTGGATCGGCTTGGATTGTGGCATTGTCGGTACATTGAACAGTGAAGATAAGCGTTATCTGGCCGAAAACCTGCTGGCGTTTTTTAATCGCGATTACCGAAAAGTCGCCGAATTGCACGTCGACTCAGGCTGGGTACCGCATGACACTAACGTTCAGGAGTTTGAGTTTGCGATTCGCATGGTGTGTGAGCCAATCTTCGCCAAACCACTAGGCGAAATTTCATTTGGTCATGTGCTTTTGAATCTGTTTAACACGGCGCGACGCTTTAATATGGAAGTACAGCCACAATTGGTACTTCTGCAGAAAACGCTCCTTTATGTCGAAGGGCTGGGGCGTCAGTTATACCCACAGCTCGACTTGTGGAAAACCGCCAAACCATTCCTGGAAACCTGGATGGCAAATCAGGTGGGACCGCAGGCTGTGATCAATGCAGTGAAAGATAAAGCGCCATTTTGGGCAGAAAAGCTGCCAGAATTGCCAGAGCTGTTGTACGATAGCCTTAAACAAGGTAAGGCTTTAGACCAACGTATGGAAAAGCTTTATCAAGGTTATTGTCAATCCAAGCGCCAGCAAGGAACCGGACGGTTTTTATTTGGCATTGGAGCAACCTTAATTGTGTGCGGTGCCATTTTATTGGACAGTCGATACGAGCCAGTCGCAATTGGCAGCGGTATCGCAGGCATCACATTTTGGTTGTTTAGTTGGCGTACATACCGCAAATAGACGGTAGACTTTCATTAAAAGATTACATTATTTCAAAATAACCCGAGGGTAGAAGCAAATGGGTGGTATTAGCATCTGGCAACTATTGATTATTGCCGTTATCGTGATTTTGCTGTTTGGAACGAAAAAGCTTCGCAACATTGGCGGCGACTTAGGCAGCGCAGTGAAAGGCTTTAAAAAAGCCATGAGCGACGAAGAAAAAGCCGCAGCGGATAAAAAAGACGCCGACTTTGAGCCACAAAACATTGAGCAAAAGACATCGTCAGAAGAAGCAACTTCTGACTCGTCTAAAAACAAAGAGCAGGCGTAACACGTGTTTGATATCGGTTTTTGGGAACTGGTATTGATCTCTGTCGTCGGGCTGGTGGTTTTAGGTCCCGAGCGCTTGCCTGTTGCCATTCGTAGCGTTTCCCGCTTTATCGGCGCGGCGAAAAGCATGGCAAATAATGTCAAAGATGAATTGTCGCACGAGCTAAAAGTGCAAGAGCTGCAAGACAACCTGCGTAAAGCTGAAAAAATGGGGATGGAAGATCTCTCTCCCGATTTGAAAGCATCTGTTGATGAACTCAAACAGGCAGCGCAAGATGTTCAGCGGCCTTATGCAAACAAGGACGATGCCAAAGCATCCTCTGATAAAAAAGCCGATGAGTAACGTGAAGAGCTGCTTCAGGCAGCTCTTTTTTGATCCCGTTGTTGAGGTTCGATATGTCTTCTGTTGAGCAAACGCAACCATTGATCAGCCATTTAATTGAATTGCGTAACCGACTGCTGAAAGCCATAGTTTCAGTGATTGTCGTGTTTATTGGCTTGGTCTGGTTTGCCAACGATATCTATGAATTTATTTCAGCTCCATTAATAGAAAGGTTGCCTGAAGGGGCGACCATGATCGCGACCGATGTGGCGTCACCTTTCTTTACGCCTTTGAAACTGACCTTAGTTGCTTCGATATTTGTCGCGGTGCCGCTGATTCTCTATCAGATTTGGGCATTTGTTGCGCCCGGGCTCTACAAACATGAGCGCAGGCTCATCATGCCACTGCTGTTTTCCAGCTCCATCCTGTTCTACTGCGGTGTGGCGTTTGCTTATTTCGTGGTATTCCCGCTGGTGTTTGGTTTCTTTACTGCGATATCACTGGGTGGCGTGGAGTTTGCGACTGACATCGCCAGCTATTTGGATTTTGTACTGGCCTTGTTCATGGCATTTGGTATCGCTTTTGAAGTGCCTGTTGCCATCATCTTATTATGCTGGACAGGTGCAACTGATGCCAAAAGCCTGAGTCAAAAACGACCATACATTATTGTCGGGGCGTTTGTGGTCGGGATGATGCTGACCCCGCCAGACATGATTTCGCAAACCTTATTGGCAATACCCATGTGTTTGCTGTTTGAAGTGGGCTTGTTCTTCGCAAGATTCTACGTTCGCAGGGAGCCTCAGGAAATCGGGCAACCGGAAGACTAAAAGTAATAGATTAACTAAAAACGGCACCTTGATAGGTGCCGTTTTTTAATGCGTTATTTTCTTAAGAAAGCTTAAAGAGCTTTAACGCGTTGTCGGTTGTCAGTTGGTCGACTTGTTCCAGTGTCATCTCTCTCAGATCCGCCACACGTTGCCCAACCAAGTGCGTGTAAGCGGGTTCATTGCGCTTGCCTCGGTGTGGCACTGGGGCAAGGTAAGGGCAGTCTGTTTCTAAAATGACGTAATTAAGATCCAGGTGTGGAATGACTTTGTCCATTCCCCCATTTTTGAATGTCGATACTCCACCTAAGCCAAGGTGGAAACCAAGATCGTTGATGGCTTTGGCTTCGTCGATGCTGCCCCCAAAGCAGTGAAAGACACCGGTTAGGCTGCCATCTTGCTCTTTTCTCAGCAGTTCCATTGTTTCCTGAATTGAATCACGAGTATGGATTACTACGGGCAAATCCAGTTCCTTCGCCCAGTTCAATTGAGTGACAAAGGCTTTTTCTTGCTCAGCTTTGTAGGTTTTGTCCCAGTAGAGATCAATGCCGATTTCCCCTACCGCGATAAATTCGTGTTTGTCGAACCAAGCTCGGATCGTACTCAGTGTGCTATCGGCATCCGCTTTCACGTAGCAAGGGTGAAGCCCCATCATAGGTCTGCAAATATCGGGAAACTGTTCCTGAGTGTTCAGCATAGGTTCGATAGAGTCCAAATCGATATTTGGCATAAATATCTGGCGGATGTTTTGTTCTAAAGCACGCGCTATAACGGCTTCTCTGTCTTCGTCGAATTCTGCGGCGTAAATGTGTGCGTGAGTATCTATCATTAATCTAGGGTCAGTCTGATTCAATTCTCGCCACAGTATACTCAAGTCGCTGGCTTTTAGGATAGTCAATTAAGTGGCTGAACCAGTTTTCAAAACCATGAGTTCTGGAGCATTTTTGAGGTAGTTTGGGTATCCCGTAAAGTGATATAGTTTCTGCCAGAATTTTTCCAGACAAGGAGAAGAGCGTGTCTGTTTCAATCCAAGGTCAATTTCCTGGTCGCCGAATGCGACGTATGCGCAAACATGACTTCAGCCGCCGACTGATGGCGGAAAATCAAGTCACGGTAAACGACTTGATTTACCCAATGTTCATCCTGATGGGCAAAAACCGTCGAGAGCCAGTGGAATCCATGCCGGGCATCGAACGTTTGTCTATCGACCTGATGCTGGAAGAGGCGGAATACCTGTCGAAATTAGGGGTGCCCGCTATCGCGTTATTCCCGGTAGTAACGCAAGACGCGAAAAGCCTTTGTGCCACAGAAGCTTATAACCCGGATGGTCTGGTGCAACGCGCGGTTAAGCTTTTGAAAGAACACATCCCGAACATCGGTGTGATTACGGATGTGGCGCTGGATCCATTCACAACGCACGGGCAAGACGGCATCATCGATGATGACGGCTACGTGATGAATGACGAAACTACCGAAGTCTTGATCAAGCAAGCTTTGTCTCACGCAGAGGCGGGCGCTGATGTGGTTGCACCGTCTGACATGATGGATGGTCGAATCGGTGCGATTCGCGATGCACTTGAAGAAGCGGGTCATGTTCATACCCAAATCATGGCTTACTCGGCGAAATATGCTTCTCACTATTACGGTCCTTTCCGTGATGCGGTCGGTTCTGCTTCTAACCTGAAAGGTGGGGATAAGAAGAACTACCAGATGGACCCAGCCAATACCGATGAAGCCTTGCAAGAAGTCGCAATGGACATCAACGAAGGCGCGGATATGGTGATGGTGAAACCCGGTATGCCATACCTTGATGTGGTGCGTCGTGTGAAAAGCGAATTGCAGGTGCCGACTTTTGCTTATCAAGTCTCAGGTGAGTATGCGATGCACAAAGCCGCGATTCAGAACGGCTGGCTAAAGGAGCGAGAAACTGTGCTTGAATCCCTGTTGTGCTTTAAACGTGCGGGCGCGGATGGGATTTTGACCTACTTTGCTAAAGACGTAGCCGAGTGGTTAGCTGAGGAAGGGGCAAAAGCCAAAGAAAGCATTCAGCCTTAAGAGTAAATCACTCGCATATTGTTTTTGAATAAGCTGAACCTATTGGTTCAGCTTTTTTGTTTGAGGAATATACATGCAGATCAGAATTGGAACCCTTGAAGAGTGTGTCGAAGTGGCTAATGCCATTCCCGAGTTTGTAGAGAAAGAAACCGTAGAAAATCTAAGAAATAGGTTGGATGGAAAAACGCATTTGATCTTAGTGGCTGTAAAAGAGGGTCAGTTGCTTGGGTTTAAAATCGGGTATGAATTGACCGAAAAAACGTTTTACAGCTGGTTTGGCGGTGTGACACCAGCAGGAAGAAAAAGTGGTATTGCCCAGCTTTTAATGGATGAACAGGAGGACTGGGTGGCTAAAAACGGCTATCAACAGGTAAAAGTGAAGTCTCGTAATGCCTTCCCGGCGATGCTTAGATTGCTACTAAGAAATGGCTATCTCATTGATATGTATGAAAAATATTCCAATAATCTGGATTCTAGAATTCACTTTTTAAAGGACCTATAAAAAATAAATGAGAAAATTTCTCATTTAGGTGTTGACGTGTAAATGAGAATCATTATTATTGGGGTCGTCTTAGGGAATGAGGAACAGTTCAAAAGGAATTGATTTCAGTTTCAAGCGAACTTGCACTGATTCTTGAATGACACGACATTGCTCACATTGCTTCCAGTGTAATTTAGCTTTACGGCAAAGTGATATTTTTCATCATTTTGGCCACTTATGCTAGGCGACATCATTCGATGTCGCTTTCTTTTATCTGAAATTCACAGATTAACCACATTTCTCGAAATTTCTACACTTTCTGTTGATTAAATCATCAAATTTTTTCTTTGATTTTTTTAGATTCTTTATCTGCTCCCAAATTATTTTCCACAAGGCATGATCATTATAAGATCCATGATCTGAGGATCTTTTTTGTGATAACTTATTGTTATTAAACAAGTAAAATGAAAAAAGACTCTATTTTTAGCTCTGTTAGTCAGCTGTTGATAACTTTTACCAACAGAGTTATCCACAAGCGGTTGCAAGTTTTGTTGCGCAACGAAACTACGGAGGCTAGGAATGTTGAGAAAATGCGCTCCAGCTTAAATTTGGTATAGCGAACATGGCATCCCCAAGCGAGTCGTGGCATTCTAAGCCCATTATTTTTTGCACTGTATTTTGGACAGCAGACTATGGCAACCATACCTGACAACCCTTTGATTCTCATCGATGGCTCTTCTTATCTTTACCGGGCATTTCATGCATACCCCGGCACCATGAGCAATGGCGATATCCCAACCAATGCGGTTTATGGCGTGGTGAACATGCTGCGCAGCATGATGCGTCAGTTCAGCTCTGAACGAATCGCGGTTGTTTTTGATGCAAAAGGCAAAACCTTCCGTGATGATATGTACCCAGAGTACAAAGCCAACCGCCCTCCAATGCCTGACGACCTGCGTTGCCAGATTGAGCCTTTGTACGAGGTAATCAAAGCCATGGGGCTTCCACTTATCTGTGTACCGGGCGTTGAAGCGGACGATGTCATTGGTACGCTTGCCGCTCAGGCTTCAAAAGCGGGTATGCCAGTGCTGATCAGTACCGGTGATAAAGACATGGCTCAGTTAGTGGATGAAAATGTCACTCTGATCAACACCATGACCAACGTCGTTATGGATAGAGAAGGCGTTGTGGACAAGTTTGGTATCCCACCAGAGCTGATCATCGACTACCTTGCGCTTATGGGTGACAAAGTGGATAACATTCCAGGTGTACCTGGAGTGGGCGATAAAACCGCGACCGCGCTGCTTCAAGGTGTGGGTGGTTTAGATAAGCTTTATGGCAATCTCGACGACATTGCACCACTTGGTTTCCGTGGTTCGAAAACCATGGCGAAGAAGCTGGTTGATAACAAAGACAATGCTTATCTTTCTTACGAGCTGGCAACCATCAAGTTAGATGTAGAATTGGACGTCACAGCGGAAGGTCTGAAAAAAGAAACCCCAAATAAAGACGAACTAATCAAGCTTTACGGTCAACTGGTGTTTAAATCTTGGCTGAATGAGTTGCTAGAGGGCGGCACTGGTGAAGTTGAAGCTATCGGATCTGCGAGTTCTAATGCGGCATCCGGCACTACCGCAGCAGAAGTGGACACCAGTGCAGTAAAAGTCGATCGCAGCCAATACGACACCGTTCTCACCAAAGAAAGCTTTAATGACTGGTTGGAAAAGCTGAAGGCATCGGACTTATTTGCGTTTGATACCGAAACGGACAGCCTAGACTACATGGTCGCAAACCTTGTCGGCCTGTCTTTTGCGACCGAAGAAGGTGTCGCGGCTTATGTACCTGTCGCGCATGACTATCTGGATGCGCCAGAACAACTGGACAGAGATTGGGTGCTGGAGCAACTCAAACCGATTCTGGAAGACGCGAATCAAGCTAAAGTCGGGCAGAATCTTAAGTACGATGCCAGCATTCTTGCGCGTTATGACATTGAACTGCGTGGCATTAAGCACGACACCATGCTGGCTTCCTATGTTTTCAATAGCGTAGGCGGCAAGCACGATATGGACAGTTTGGCGCTGCGATTCCTTCAGCACAGCTGCATGTCCTTCGAATCAATCGCAGGTAAAGGCAAAAACCAGCTCACCTTCAATCAAATTGATCTGGCGGAAGCGTCACCATATGCCGCAGAAGATGCCGATGTCACACTGCGTTTGCATAACCGTATTTACGCTAATATCGAGCAGGACGAAAAACTTAGCCACATCTATAACGATGTGGAAGTACCTCTGGTTCCCGTACTTTCTCGTATTGAACGCACTGGTGTCATCATTGATGACATGTTGCTGGGTGCGCAATCTCAAGAAATTGCAGCACGTCTCGACGAGCTTGAACAAAAAGCGTATGACATTGCAGAACAAGAGTTCAACCTGAGTTCTCCTAAACAACTTCAAGCCATTTTGTTTGAAAAGATGGGATTGCCAGTACTGAAGAAAACGCCATCGGGTGCACCTTCAACCAATGAAGAAGTATTGCAGGATCTCGCATTGGACTACCCATTACCCAAGGTGATTCTGGAATACCGCGGACTGGCAAAACTAAAATCGACTTACACCGATAAGCTGCCGAAGATGATTAACCCGACTACAGGTCGTGTGCATACGTCTTATCATCAGGCAGTTACTGCAACAGGTCGCTTATCGTCCACTGATCCAAATCTACAGAACATTCCAATTCGTAATAACGAAGGTCGTCGTATTCGTCAGGCATTTGTTGCGCCGCATGGCTGGAAGATTCTGGCAGTCGATTACTCTCAAATCGAGCTTCGTATTATGGCGCACCTGTCTGGTGATAAAGCCTTATTAGACGCGTTCAGCCAAGGCAAGGACATTCACTCAGCGACTGCGGCGGAAGTTATGGGTGTGAATATTGAAGATGTGACCACTGAACAACGCCGCCGTGCGAAAGCGGTTAACTTCGGTTTGATCTACGGTATGAGTGCGTTTGGTTTAGCGAAGCAGTTAGGTATTCCTCGTGGCGAAGCTCAGGGTTACATGGACAAATACTTCGAGCGCTACCCAGGTGTGATGCAGTATATGGAAGACACACGCAGCACAGCGTCTGAGCAAGGTTATGTAGAGACCATATTTGGTCGTCGACTGCACCTTCCAGAGATCAAGTCGCGAAATGGGATGCGTCGTAAGGCGGCTGAACGTGCGGCAATCAATGCGCCTATGCAGGGCACAGCGGCTGACATCATTAAGAAAGCTATGCTGCTGGTCGATGAGTGGATTCAGGCAGAAGGCGAGGGCAAAGTGAAACTGCTGATGCAGGTGCACGATGAACTGGTTTTTGAAGTTGAGGAGTCAGTCCTTTCCGAAGTTGAAAGTAAAGTACAAAAACTGATGGAATCTGCCGCAGAGCTAAATGTGCCTTTGGTTGCCGAAGCCGGGCATGGCGACAACTGGGATCAAGCCCACTAGCCACTTTTTGCTCTAATCACGCAAATAACTATGAGCCAGCGCACATGCTGGCTTTTTTTTGATCTAAATAAAGTCGTGTAAAATAAAGTGTTAATGTAGTTTTACAAAAAGTTAATGAAAAAAAACTACAAAAATTGTTTTCATTTCTGAGTAAATGTTGTACATTATCTCTCGTAGGGTACAGAGGTAAGATGTTCTATCTTTCAGACCTTTTGTTTCACGTTATTGGATTAGGCTGATTCAGCCGCCCCAGTCAGTTTTTGACTGGGGCGTTTTTTATTGTAATAAAAACAACATATTGGCTAAATAATCTTCATTTCTTGCTTCATTTATTTCTTCTGTCTGTTCTTTCTCTTCTTTTCATTACGCGAATCAATGCATTCTGCCGCAGCCAGACAAGTGATAGATCTGGTAATAAATCCTCAAATCTTAGCCTGTTCAGTGCCTGACTTTAGAATTTATTCTGGAGAGCGTTGTAGTAAAAAACCGTGTTATCAATAAGATATTTTTTATCAAAAAAGAAGATTGGTTGAGAATCGCGCGTGGAAGGTATAAAACAGTAGGTTTATGCAAATAAGCCCTGATGCGAAAAGGTGTCTGGAGGCAAGGTTTTGAAAAAAAGTAGAGAAATATCTTGAGTTTTTGTAGGAGATGATGAATGCTTTTTAACCATAATAATAATACCTCCTATTTCTCTCCCGTTGCCCCACCAAAAAGGTGGGGACTTTTGTCTCTGAGGGTATAGAAAAACCTTATTCTTCAGGCACTTCTCCATTGTCTTCTTCCAGCACTTCTTCAATAAGTGCTGGGGCAAACCACTCATCAAGACGCGAGCGTAACTGGTCTACGCCAATGCCTTTAAGGGATGAAAATGCGTCGACTTTAACATCGCCACCAAACGCCAATGCAGCTTCTCGAATTTTCAGCAATGTGGACTTTCGTGCCCCACTTTTTAGCTTATCGGCTTTAGTCAGTAGCACCTGCACCGGAATTCCTGAGTCTACCGCCCAGTAAATAAGCTGTTGATCCAAATCTTTCATGGGATGGCGAATATCCATTAACACCACAAGCCCTTTCAGAGACTCGCGTCGTTGCAGGTACTCACCCAGTGATTTCTGCCATTTTTGCTTCATCTCTAACGGGACTTGAGCAAATCCGTACCCAGGAAGATCAACTATGTGGCAATTGTCGTACACTTTAAAAAGGTTAATTAATTGCGTACGACCTGGAGTTTTACTGGTTTTTGCTAAACTTTTCTGGTTAGTCAGTCGATTTAAGGCACTGGACTTACCGGCGTTAGAGCGACCAGCAAACGCAACTTCTATTCCCACATCCTCTGGCATGTGACGTATGTCAGGGGCGCTGGTAATAAAATGTGTGTTCTGATAATGAATTTTTGCGCTCACTGTTAACTCCATCTCGTCTTTGTGTAGTCGATTGATTACTTTTTTGTGAATTTGTGTAAAATACCCTTGCTCGGCATAAGGTCGTTTAGGCGAACAAATAGCCAACCACTTCATGTGGTACTGGAAGCTTGATAATTATAATGGAATGTCATGAAAAAATTAGTGCTAATCTTGAGTTTATTAGCCAGCTGCTCTGTATGGGCCCAAGGTAGTATTGAAGCTGGTAAAGCAAAATCTGTCACTTGTTCTGCCTGTCATGGCGCAGACGGTAACAGTTTAATTCCGATTAATCCAAACTTGGCGGGTCAGCATGCCAAATATCTTGAGAAGCAGTTGAAAGATCTCAAGCTTGGCGGGCAGACTGGCGGTAAGCAAGGTCGTTATGATCCTGCAATGAGTGCCATGGCGGTGCCGCTGTCTGATGAAGACATTGCCGACTTATCTGCTTACTTTTCTTCCCTCCCTATCGCAGAAAGTTCGACACCTGAAGACGTCGTTGACCGTGGTCGCGTACTTTACGCAGCCGGTGACTTAGAGCGTGGCATCACGGCGTGTATCGCCTGTCATGGCCCTAGAGGTAACGGTACTGAGCTCTCCGGGTTTCCTAAAATCTCCGGGCAGCACGCTGACTACATCAAAGGACAGCTGGTTAAATTCCGCTCTGGCGATCGCAATAACGATATGAATGCCATGATGCGTGATATCTCCAAAAAGCTGACCGACGACGACATTGAAATTTTGTCTAAGTATGTGGGTGGCTTGCACTAACTAACGAGCAATGCATTTGAAAAGAAAAGCGGCGGACTCCCTGCCGCTTTTTTGTATACCCAAATAACCTTAGAGTTCGCCTTTCTGGGGGTACTCTGGGTTATTCACCAAGGGGATTGGCGCTTTTTGTCGCGAATAAGCAGAAAGTGCTCAATAAAACTCCACTCTAACCTCACTTTCTGGTATGTTTCGCATCCCTAACTGAGGAACCCAATATGCACGCTTGTCCGCTCTGCGAATCAACGCAGACTAAAGACTACTTTGAAGACCGTCGTCGACGTTATCATCAATGCCTGCAGTGTGAATTGGTGTTTGTGGACCCTGCCCAACGGCTGACCGCTGAAGAAGAAAAGTCGATGTATGACTGGCATGAAAACGATCCGGCTGATGAAGGCTATCGACGATTTTTAAGCCGAATGTCTACGCCAATTCTGGAAAGAGTCGCCCCTGAGTCCAGCGGTCTGGATTTTGGTTGTGGACCCGGTCCAACACTATCCCTCATGTTAGAAGAGCACGGGCATACCGTCTCCCTATACGATATCTATTACTACCCTGATAAAAGGGTACTTGAGAACACGTATGATTTTGTGACTGCCACCGAAGTGATTGAACATTTGTATCAACCCGATACCGTGTGGCAGCAATGGTTGAGTTTAGTCAAACCAGGTGGATGGCTGGGGGTGATGACCAAAATGGTGATTAACCTTGAAGCCTTCGCCGGATGGCACTATAAAAATGATCTTACTCATGTGATCTTTTTTAGTCGGGCTACGTTTCAATATTTAGCGCGACGGGACGGACTCCAACTCGAATTTATTGGCAATGATGTAATTTTACTGAGGAAACCCAGTAATGAGTCGTACAAAGAAATCTAGAAAACCGGGTGCTTCTGGTGCACCGGAAATAATCGTTACCCGTAACCGCAGCGAATCGGATGTAGAAGGTCGTCTGCGCAAAAAGCATAAAAAGCGCAAAGGTCTGAAATCGGGCAGCCGCCATTCTGAAGGTACGCAGGCGAACAGCGCCGGCAATAGCCAGAAGCGCGACCCGCGTTTAGGCAGCAAGAAGAAAATTCCTCTGATCATCGAGCCTGTGAAAAAGCCGACCAAGCAAGAGCGTCGCCTTTCAGCAGAGCAAGAATTGGAGATGCTGGAAAATGACGCGCAATTGATGGTGCTTCTTGATCGTATTGATGCGGGCGAAAGTTTAGGTAAAGGCTTGCAGCAATACGTAGATGAGAAACTGGATCGCATCGAAGTACTGATGAACCAACTGGGTCTGATGGAGCCTGAAGGTGAAGAGCAGGACGAGCAAGTTGATGAACCAGCTAAAGCGAAAACCGACGACGATCTGCTTTCGCAGTTCGAAGATATGGATTTAGATAACCTGAAAGGATAAGCGAGAAAGTTATGTCAGTAACCGTATTAGCTGTCATCGGCGCACTTATTATCGTAGGGCTGGCGTCGTACGCAGGCTATCTTTTACTGCAACTTAAAAAGCAGAAGGAATTGCAGGCGAAGCATCAGGCGCTGGCGATTGAAAAACGCAATTCGAATATTTTCGAAAACGTGGACACTCTATGTGCCGCGGCGATTCAGGGTCAGTGCGACCTGGCAGAAATCAGCATTCGTGTGTATTGCATTCTGGACTACGTACAGGGCGAAGATCGCATCGACGTAGACACAGAGTACCCAGCCACAGCAGAGCTATACCACGTTGTGAAAGACATGGCTCGTGGTGAAGACAGACAAAATCTGCCTAAGAAAGAGCGTATGCAGCAAACGCTGGAGCGTCAGAAAGCAGAAGCACGTTTGACTGACGACATCATCGAAGAGCTCAAATCGCTTCGAGAAAAGATCAAACCTCTGAACAATCAGATCAACATCAATATGGTCGCATCTTAATTCGCCTATCATCTAGTTAGTCTTTTCGACATCAAGATCATCCCGGATCCATAATCTGGGATGACTTTTAGGTGCGAGTGATCTCACTAGCACTTCTGAACATTTCTATTATTAAATCCATCAGGGTATGCCATCACAGACAGAGTGATATGGCAAAATATGCCCCTAAGCACTAACTGGAAGCACAACAAAAATGTCTAGTGAGCAAATTGTTTGGGATCAAGCTGTATTAGATAAATACAATTACTCAGGGCCGAGATACACCTCTTATCCAACCGCGTTGGAGTTTCACGAAGCGTATACGATTGCTGAGTTTGATATGGCTTGCGCGCAATACCCAGAGCGCCCGCTGTCGCTGTACGTGCACATTCCTTTTTGTCACAAGCTTTGCTACTACTGCGGCTGCAACAAAGTCATTACCCGTCACCAGCACAAGGCCGATGATTACCTTGATATTCTGGAGCACGAAATTCGCCAGAGAGCGTCTTTGCTTCAGCAGCGTCGTGTCACTCAATTGCACTTTGGTGGAGGGACGCCCACCTTTCTCAGCAAACCTCAAATTTCTCGTTTAATGGCGTTGTTACGCCAGGAATTTCGCTTTGAAAACGATGCCGAAATCAGCATCGAAGTGGATCCGCGTGAGATTGAGATGGATATGCTGGATCACCTGAGAGGCGAAGGTTTTAACCGCTTGAGTATCGGTGTTCAGGACTTTGACAAAGACGTTCAGAAACTGGTGAATCGTGAGCAGGACGAGCAGTTCATTATCGATATGGTCGAACGCGCCAAAGAGCTGGGTTTTCGTTCTACCAATCTGGATCTGATTTATGGTTTGCCAAAGCAGACTCAGGAAACGTTCGCCAAAACGTTAAAACAGGTTCTGAAAATGCAGCCGGGCCGTTTGTCGGTGTTTAACTACGCCCACATGCCACAGCTTTTCGCCGCTCAGCGTAAAATCAAAGATGCCGATTTACCTGAATCAACGGAGAAAATGGCAATTTTGCAGCAAACCATCGCGACCTTAACCGGCGCTGGTTACCAGTTTATTGGTATGGATCACTTCGCACAGCCAGACGATGAACTGGCGGTTGCTCAGCGCAATGGCGTGTTGCACCGTAATTTCCAGGGTTACACCACGCAAGGTGAATGTGATTTGGTTGGTTTTGGGGTTTCTGCGATTTCCATGATTGGTGATAGCTACGCTCAAAACCAAAAAGAGCTGAAGAAGTACTACGCTCAGGTGAATGAAATGCGTCATGCGTTGTGGAAAGGCGTCTCACTGGATGCGGACGACTTGCTTCGCCGTGAAGTTATCAAACAGCTGATTTGTAATTTCAAACTGGACAAGCGCTTTATCGAAAGCGAATTCAATGTGAACTTTACGCAGTATTTCAAAGAAGACATGGAACTGCTGCAAACGTTCATCAATGATGAGTTAGTGGAAGTGGATGACAATGAAATCCGTGTAACACTGCGTGGCCGATTATTGATTCGAAACATCTGCATGTGTTTCGACAAGTACCTGAGAGATAAAGCGCGACAACAGCAATTCTCGCGAGTGATATAAAAAAGGGGCTTCACGCCCCTTTTTTTTATCTGAACCTAAGCTCGCGTCTGAACTTAACCGTTACTTCAGTTTCGCCAAGAACTTATCGGATTCCGTAATGGCGGATTTCATTTCCTTGATTGCCAGTTCGATGTCTTTTTCCAAACTCATGAACTCGCCCTGAAGAGAGCCGATGGCACTGGCATTGAGGTTGTGTTTTAGGTTTAGTGTGTTATCACGCAAAGTATTCAGTACGGGTGTCATTTTCTTCTCTGCGCGTTTCATGGCGCGGAGCATGGTTTTGTATGATGCCTTGGTCTGCTTTAACTTGGTCTCACTGTCGCGGCGAAGTTTGCTGCTGGTGTAAAGATCCAGTTCCTGCTCCCATTCTTCAAATAGGGCATCTGAAACCTCTTCTATTGCGCCGATGCGTTTGGATACGGTTTCTGCTGCATCCACGCTGTCCTCGTACTTATCGTTGATTTTCTCGTACATGGATTCCAGATCGCCACCGTCAAACTGGGTGAGTGCAGAGAGCACTTCTAACGCACTGGAAAATTCTTCCTGCGCTTCCTGCTGGGCACTTTGAGCATCTTCTACCCGGTCAACCATGATGTCCCGTTTGTGAATACCCACCTTTTCCATTGCAGAATAATAGGTCGATTCACAGCCAGTCATCAGAAACAAAGACATTGCCATAGCAAAAACAAAACGCATTTGAATTTCCTTTTCGTATAGAATTGAAAGCACTATGGAACACTTAACAGGGAGATACAAGTTGAAGTTCGACGAGATAGCCGTTCATTCTCAACATTTTTTCCGCTACTTGCTTGGGCGTATGAATCATGACCGCCTGACCGTCAGTGCAGGCTACATGGCTTACATCACGTTATTGTCTTTGGTGCCCATGTTGACGGTG
Source organism: Vibrio sp. SCSIO 43132 (assembly GCF_019904195.1). Lineage (NCBI taxonomy): Bacteria > Pseudomonadati > Pseudomonadota > Gammaproteobacteria > Vibrionales > Vibrionaceae > Vibrio > Vibrio sp. SCSIO 43132. The sequence goes on along the minus strand of NZ_CP063199.1, from coordinate 3,824,088 downwards.
CTGCTGTCGGTGCTTTCCAAGTTCCCCGTGTTTGCCAATGCAGGCGATGTGCTCCAGGAGTTCGTCATTACCAACTTTGTCCCGGCAGCAGGCGCGGCAGTGAAATCGGCGCTCAATGATTTTGTTGCCAATACAGGCAAAATGACTGCAGTTGGTGGTGGTTTCCTGTTTGTTGCGGCACTGATGCTGATTTCTAACATCGATAAAAACCTTAACTACATCTGGCGAGTGCAGCAAAAACGTCGCCGTGTGTATTCGTTTTCTATGTACTGGATGGTACTGACACTTGGTCCTATTCTTGTTGGCACCTCCATTGCTGCTACCTCATACGTGACCTCGCTAAACCTAATTGAAAGCGAGACCATTTCTTCGGTGTACTCGATGTTGCTTGGCTGGCTGCCTTTTATTCTGTCTTTTCTGGCATTCATGGGGCTCTACATGCTGGTGCCCAACAAAAAAATTCTACTGCGTGATGCGGCAATCGGTGCGCTAGTGGCTGCTATCCTGTTTGAAATGAGTAAAAAAGGTTTTGCCATGTACATTACTCAGTTCCCTTCATACCAGTTGATTTATGGTGCGCTGGCGGCAATTCCTATCTTGTTTGTCTGGGTTTATCTGTGTTGGTTAATTGTGCTGGTTGGAGCAGAAGTGACCGCGAGCCTCGGTGAACGGGAAATGTGGTACAGTAGTGAGCCTGAAATAAAAGAAGAACAATAAGGAAGCGATACATGATCGCCTTAATTCAAAGAGTCAGTGAAGCCGCCGTTCGCGTAGAAGGCGAGGTGGTTGGCGAAATCAATCAAGGGTTACTTATCTTGCTCGGCGTCGAAAAAGAAGACGACGAAGCCAAAGCAAAACGCCTGATGGAACGGGTACTCACGTACCGAGTTTTTGAAGATGATCAGGGAAAAATGAATCTAAACGTACAAGATGTGAACGGAAGCGTTTTGGTTGTGTCTCAATTTACATTACCCGCAGATACAAAAAAAGGAACGCGACCAGGTTTCTCTAAAGGCGCCCACCCTGCGGATGCAGAGCGTCTGTACGATTATTTTTCTGATCTTTGTGAAGAGAAAATCGGTACACAGCGAGGAAGGTTCGGCGCAGATATGAAAGTGTCGCTGGTCAATGACGGACCAGTTACCTTCTGGTTGCAGGTATAAGAAGCAGGTAATGCGTTTGGGGCGCATTGCTGCCACTCGCTTCGCTAGAGCAAAGGATTCTCATGTTTAAATTAATCACGCCTAAGACAGCGAATCAGCTGAACAAATATTATCATTTTCGATGGCAAATGCTGCGCGAACCATGGCGTTTGCCTGTGGGTTCGGAGCGCGACGAATACGATGAAATGAGCCACCACAGAATGATAGTGGACAGCAAAGGCAGGCCCATGGCCATTGGGCGACTGTATATCACTCCGGATAATGAAGGTCAGATTCGCTACATGGCGGTGAAGCCTAATCGCCGTAGCAAAGGCATCGGTTCGTTGGTGTTGGTGGCATTGGAATCGTTCGCTCGTCAGGAAGGTGTAAAGCGTCTGGTGTGTAATGCCCGTGAAGATGCCATCGCATTTTACCAAAAGAACGGTTTTGAAAATCAGGGTGAACTGAATGACGAGCGCGGTCCGGTGCGTCATCAACAAATGGTGAAATCACTCGATCCGCTGGCAAACGTGCTGCGCAGACCAGACTGGTGCGCGGACTTGCAGGACCGCTGGGAAAGCCAGATTCCGATCAGCGATAAGATGGGCATCAAAATCAATCAGTACACCGGATACCGATTTGAGTGCAGTGCTCAGCTGAACCCTAACCTCAACCCGCATAACACCATGTTTGCAGGTTCTGCATTTACTCTGGCAACATTAACGGGGTGGGGAATGACCTGGCTCTTAATGAAAGAGCGTGGTTTAGAAGCCGATATCGTGTTAGTTGACAGCCAGATTCGCTACCGACATGCGGTAGAACAGAACCCGATTGCCGCCACGTCTCTGGATGGCATCAGTGGGGATCTAGACAGGCTAGCGGCGGGCAGAAAAGCTCGTGTGGTCATCAATGTGTCGATCTACAGCGGTGAGCATGCAGCGGTAGAGTTTATTGGCACCTACATGTTGCTGCCTAACTATCAGCAAATGCTGGGGCGTTAGTCCTCAGTACTGCATACTTCTCGCGTAATAGTGGCACTGGAAAGCGGTTCGTAGCGCCAGTGTCCGCACTCTCCGCTAAGTTGTAACCTTAACTCGCCGTCTTCCGGGTGCACCAGATCCAGTTTTCCTTCAAAGCTTCCAGTAAAATCACTGCCCTCAATACTTGATTCCCGAATATCAATACGCCCTCTATCTACATCGATCACCAGGTCTGAAACAGCAACGTCGGATGGTGCTTTCTTAGACAGCTCAAGCGGAACGGTCGGATCCATTAGTGCAGCAAAGTGGGAAGAGGTCAAAAGGTCACGAAACTGAGTGGAAACGAACCCAGAAATGCTGTGATTGAACGAAGTCTGGTCACCAGACAAACCGGAGAGCTCAAATTGGGTATCAGTCAGCCCAGATAGGTCGAAAGGAAGAGGATGAAGGTATCGCCACGTTTCGATTGGAATGCCGTCTCCCTGAAATTTCAGTTTCCATGGGCGGCTGTATTGGCGGAAATCCCATTGACCCTGAGCGCGAATCAATCCGTTGGTCACCGGAATAATGACTTTGTCGAGAAAACTGATTCCGCCTTCTGAATGTGCTTCGATCAGCAACTGAGAGCCGATGAGTTTGCCAAAGTTCGCACTGTTTGCGGTCAGTGCCAGATTACCCTGCCACAGCCCCATCTGACCATTTCTCAGAATGTCCAGTTGCTTGCCCTGAACGTTTAGACCAGATATCTGGCGACGTGGCTCAGACTGTAAATCAATGTATTGCGCACGTTTAATGGCGAGCGAATCGATAGTCAGGTTGGCTAAGCGGGCGGCTTGTTCTTTAAACGGTTGTAACGTCAGTTCGCTATCAGTGTGCCATTCAACCCCTGTCAGGTTTAACTGCGAGAGGTGCCAGGTGTCGGGGGTAAACTCTCCGTTGAGCTGAATATAGCCTTGCCCCATACCCACGTTGGCGCTGTTCACCTCAATCAGATCAGGAGATAAAGTCGCTTCAATGACGGGCTCCAGCCAGAGTTGGTTGGCGAAATCGAGGCTCTCTGCATCGAGAGACACGCTGCCAGATGGCTGTTTCCAAAGTTCGAACGGGAAGCGAATGTCCTCCAGCGTCATATCCGCCTGTACCATAGCGAAAGATGGGAATTCTATGTCGCTACGAAGTACATCTATGCGCTCAATGAAAATTTCGTTGCTGTCTGTGTTTGCCCACTTAAACTTTTTCAGGGTTTTCCAATCATCTTTGGTGACAGTAAGTTCATTAAGGGAAGCGCTCACCACGCGCCAGCGGTTTTCTTTCCATTCTGCCTGTCCGGACAGCGATCCTCCCCGCCAGTTGAAGGACAAACCATAAATTTTCTTGGTTTCAGCGAAAATATCGGCATCCAGCAGCGCGTTATTAAAGGCTTCATTTTGCCAGTAGATTTGATCGGCACTGAGTTGAATCTCGCCGTACCAACGCCAGATGGGATGATCACTGACCACTGGATCTTTAATCTGGAATTTTAAGCCTCGTACGATCCACTCCGGGTTGGAGAAGTCTAAATTATCGATCGCAAACTGATGAACACGAACGAAAGAGAGCGGGCGAATATTAGGAACACCTTTTTGCAACTGCATGCCACTGAGTTGCAGGCTGGCGATGCTCAGTTTGGTACCGCTGAGAATACCCGGATCAAGCCAGATATTCGCGGTTTCGATGAACATCGGTTCAGGTTCGGTAGAAAGTTCTACCCCATGCAAGGTGAGCTGATAGGGTGAAGTGTATTCAACCTGATCGATTTGGATGGACAAATTGCTTATCTGGTTTGCCACGAAATTGACCACAGGCGTGGCATAACGCGTGTACAAACTGGCATACAGTGCCAAGGCTGAAACGACGATCAGCAGCAAGATCAAAACCACAAACGTGGAGGCTTTTCTCATGTCCCTTGTTCCAAATTCCTTAATCCAGCTTTCAGATTGGCTCAATTATCGATTGGATTCAATAAAAAGCCCCTCAAAAGAGGGGCTTGGTAATGGATTTGATAACTCAATCCGGTTTAATCAAGCTGTGGACCTGCTGCAACCAGAGACTTGCCCTCGTCGTTATCCGTGTACTGAGCAAAGTTATTGATGAAGCGTTGTGCTAAGTCAGTTGCCTTGCTGTCCCACTGCAGTGGGTCTGTATAGGTGTCACGAGGGTCAAGGATTTCAGGATCCACACCGTGAAGTGCCGTCGGAACTTCTAGGTTGAACACTGGAATCACTTTGGTATCAGCATGGTCAATCGAACCATCCAGAATCGCGTCGATGATGCCACGGGTATCCTGAATGGAGATACGCTTGCCTGTACCATTCCAACCAGTATTGACCAGATAAGCTTCCGCGCCTGCTGCTTCCATACGTTTTACCAGTACTTCTGCGTACTGCGTCGGGTGTAGTGTCAGGAAGGCTGCGCCAAATGCCGCTGAAAACGTAGGTGTTGGCTCAGTAATGCCACGCTCAGTACCTGCCAGTTTGGCGGTAAAGCCAGACAGGAAGTGGTACTTAGTCTGCTCTGGTGTCAGTTTCGATACCGGAGGTAGCACACCAAACGCATCAGCCGTCAGGAAGATCACTTTCTGAGCGTGACCCGCTTTCGATACTGGTTTTACGATGTTTTCGATGTGATGGATAGGGTAAGACACTCGGGTGTTTTCGGTTTTCGAACCGTCTTCAAAGTCGATAGAGCCATCAGCGCGAACGGTAACATTCTCTAATAGCGCATCGCGGCGGATGGCATTGTAGATGTCGGGTTCCGCTTCTTTAGACAGGCGAATGGTCTTCGCGTAGCAACCGCCTTCGAAGTTAAAGATGCCATCGTCATCCCAACCGTGTTCATCATCACCAATCAACTGGCGTTTAGGGTCGGTTGAAAGTGTCGTTTTACCTGTGCCAGACAAGCCGAAGAATACAGCGACATCGCCGTCTTCACCAACATTGGCACTACAGTGCATGGACGCAATGCCTTTCAGAGGCAGCAAGTAGTTCATAACGGCAAACATGCCTTTCTTCATTTCGCCGCCGTACCAAGTGCCGCCAATGATCTGGACGCGCTCAGTCAGGTTAAAGGCAATGAAGTTTTCTGAATTGAGACCTTGGGCTTCCCAGTTAGGGTTGGTCACTTTTGCACCGTTCATGACAACAAAGTCAGGTTCGAACGTTGCTAATTCTTCTTCTGTCGGGCGGATAAACATGTTTTTCACGAAGTGAGCTTGCCATGCGACTTCTGTGATGATGCGAACACTCAGGCGAGTGTCTGGGTTTGCACCACAGAAACCATCGATGACGAACAGACGTTTTCCTGAAAGCTGGTTGGTCACCAGATCACGCAATTCTGTCCACACTTCCTGATTAATGGGTTTGTTATCGTTTTTACCTTGATCAGACCACCACAGAGTGTCCTTGGCGGTGTCGTCCTTAACGATGTACTTATCCTTAGGGGAGCGACCAGTAAAAATACCAGTGTCTACAGCAACAGCACCAAGCTCGGTGACGGTGCCTTTTTCGTAGCCTTCCAGCTCTGGGCGAGTTTCTTCTTCGAACAACTGCTCATAACTAGGGTTACGTAAAACCTCAGTCACGCCAGTGATTCCGTGTTGGGTAAGATCAATGTGTGCAGCCTTTGTATGTTCCATAACGGTCATAGGTGCTCCTTGTAGGGTATAAATTGTAGGGATTTTGTAATTATTTATAGTTTTGTGCTCACCAATTTAGCAACTTTGAGCAAACTCAAATCAGGTCTTTTAATCATATATTATCCCCGAGGTGAGTGAGGTTTTTTTGCTCTTGTCACAGATTTGGTAGGGCTATTTTATCGCTCGCGCAATCCTTTGCGCTAGATCAAAAGAATTATTAATTTGACAAAAATAAGTATAGCGTACGGTGATATAAATGCGTGTTTTAGTAGCGAAAAAGCATAAAAAAGCCGACATATTGTCGGCTTTCTAGTGATATTTTTGACGCTTATTAAAGTGTAAAAAATAATCAATTAATGAATGGTGTCGTTTCCATTACTGGCTTGCTCATAGAGCTCAGATACTTGTGATTCGTCGAACGAATAATTCGTGCCGCAGTAATCACAATGTAAAGAAATGGATCCTTCTGTCGCCAAAATGTCATTAATTTCATCTCGGGAAACCGTAATGATGGCAGCACCACTTCGCTCTCGTGAACAACCACAATGGAATTCAACAGGTTGGGGCTCAAACAATTGCACCTTTTCCTGATTGTATAAGCGGTACAGCACTTCATTTGCAGGCAGGCTGAACAGCTCTTCATTTTTAACCGTGTTGGTGAGTTGCTCTAGGTGTTCGAAGTCGTCAGGTGTGCCTGTGCCGTCTGGCATGATCTGAAGAAGCATACCCGCTGCATGCGGCTTGCCTTCAAATTCACCCAGGCGAAACCACAAACGAGTCTGAAGTTGCTCGGAACGTTCAAAGTAAGCTTCAAGCACTTCAGATAATGTTTCACCTTCCAGACCAACTACGCCTTGATAGCGCTCGCCTTGTTTAGGTGCAATGGTAATAACTAAGTGACCTTTACCCATTAGCTGATGAAGGGTTGCATCTTCTGCTATGTCACCATCCCAACGTGCGACACCACGAACTTTCTGATCGTGATCGCCATTAATTACCGCCAGAGACACAGGACCATCGCCCTGAAGCTGAAGGGTAATAGAGCCTTCAAATTTCAGTGTTGCGGTAAGCAGAGTCGTGGCGACGAGTAGCTCACCCAACAGGTTTTGTACCGGTGCTGGGTATTCCTTGCTTGAAATGATCTGTTGGTAGGTTTCGTCCAGTTGTACCAACTCGCCACGTACTGAAAGATCTTCAAATAGGTAGCGATTCAAAAGGTTGTTTGACATGCGTGGAGCTCCAGCATTTATTGATTCTTAAACTTAATAATGTCGCGACGCTGTTTTTTGTCCGGGCGTCTTTCCGGGCTTGGACTATAAAGTGCGTTAAGCTTTCTCTTCTGCGTGTTTTCTTCACGCTTTAGAATGCTCTCTTCAGTTTCGCGGTATAGCGTCTGAGCTTCTGGAGCGCCACGGCGTTGATCGGAAATCTTCTCAATCACTACCGTTTTTTCTTCATGCCCCTGTCTCAAAACGATCGTAGCACCAAGCTCTACAATCTTGCTCGGCTTTGAGCGTTGCCCATTATAATGGACTTTGCCGCCATCAACCATATTCCGTGCTATGGATCGCGTTTTGTAGAAACGGGCTGCCCAGAGCCACTTATCGAGCCGGACTGTGGCAGTATTTGAACTCATAGTAAATTCACGCCTCTAATGATTGACTTAACTAATGATTTACACAATGGTGACGATAACGGGGGTTTTCAACCTAAAATGGGATGAAACGTAAGCAGTCTGGAACCTGTTATTGTGAATTGTTGCTAATCTTTATAAGAACGATATTTGGTAACAATCAATTTATATGACAATGTGCAAACCTTTGTGTAGGCTTTGGCTTTTATTTATCAGACTGCCTAACCATTTCTGAAGTTTTAATACAGGGAGCGCATGATACATGTCATCGTCGTTGGTGCAAAAATATCAATTGGATCAGAAGTTCAGTGCTTTTCTTGCGCTTGCTGTAAAGCAGCAGGGAAAGTTGAGCGCTTGGGTGACATTATTACTGATCGCCATTTCTGCCTGGATTCTCGGGCAACTTAGCTGGCAGCTGATTCCACAAGACTCTGAAGTAGCACGCTGGTCTCCAAACGCGGTGATTACTCAGCCTGGTCAGGGTTCGAGTAATGCGAATTCTGGCGATGCCGTTGCTTCACTGCTCGATGCCCATCTTTTTGGTCGCTATTCCGACAAACCCGCCGCGAAACCCAAACCAAAACCAGTAGTAAAAGACGCACCTAAAACGCGCTTGAGTTTAGTGCTGGTTGGCGTGGTGGCAAGTTCGGTTGAAGAAAGCAGCCTTGCCGTCATTGCTAACCGTGGTCAGCAGCAAACTTACGGTATTGGTGAGCAAATCGAAGGAACAAGAGCTTCGTTGAAAAATGTGCTAGTGGATCGCGTTATTATCGATAATCAGGGTCAAGATGAAACTTTGATGCTTGAAGGTGTCGAATACAGCAAGTTGGCACAGGAAAGTCAGCCACTGGTTCCACCACCATCTGATTCGAATGTTGGCGATTTGCCTGATGTGAACGAAATTGAGCAAATTCGACGCGAGATTTCGCAAAATCCACAGCAAATTATGCAATATATCCGTTTGTCGCAAGTTCGCCGAGACGGAAATATTGTCGGCTATCGTGTGGGACCCGGCAGCCAGAGAGAACTGTTTGATGCCGTGGGCTTAAAAGATGGTGACATTGCTACACAATTGAACGGTGCTGACTTGAGCGACCCATCTGCAATGGGCAAAGTGTGGCAGACCATATCTGATATGACGGAATTGAACCTGACGGTCGAGCGTGACGGTCAGAGGCACGAAATCTTTATTGAGTTTTAAGACTGGCGCTGGAACGCGTCAGGATATAAGTGGGAGAATCACGTGAAACAGTGGTTAAACAAAGGAACCTGGTTATTGGCTGGTAGCCTTGCTTGGTCACCGGCTTTGGTGGCAAACGAGTTTAGTGCCAGTTTCAAAGGGACCGACATCAAAGAGTTCATCAATATTGTTGGACGCAATCTTGAAAAGACCATCATCGTCGACCCAGCCATCCGCGGAAAAATTGATGTCCGCAGCTACGATGTGCTGAATGAAGAGCAGTACTACCACTTTTTCCTTAACGTTTTGGAAGTGTACGGCTTCGCAGCAGTGGAAATGGAAAACGGTGTCCTGAAAATTGTCCGTGATAAAGATGCCAAAACGGCAGCCATTCCCGTAGTAGGGGATGAAACACGTGTACAGGGCGATGCGGTAATCACGCGAGTGGTAGCGGTACGAAATGTATCAGTGAGAGAGTTGTCCCCATTGCTTCGTCAACTGAATGACAACGCAGGTGCAGGTAACGTCGTTCACTACGATCCGGCGAACATCATTTTGATCACCGGTCGTGCAGCTGTGGTTAACCGCCTGGCAGAAATCATCGAGCGCGTTGACCGTGCCGGTGACAAAGAAATTGAAGTCGTTGAGCTGAAAAATGCCTCAGCGGCAGAAATGGTACGAATTGTTGAAGCGTTGAACAAATCAACAGCACAGAAGAACACTCCTGCATTCCTCGAACCAAAACTGGTGGCGGATGAGCGTACCAACTCCATCCTTATTTCAGGCGATCCGCAGGTTCGTAAGCGTCTTCGTAAGCTGATCATGCAGTTGGATGTCGAAATGGCAACCAAAGGCAACAACCGCGTTGTTTATCTGAAATATGCCAAAGCAGAAGACTTGGTCGATGTACTGAAAGGTGTGTCTGATAATCTGCAAGCTGAGAAACAAGGTGGCGCTCAGGGCGCTGCATCAGCGAAAAGCCGAAATGAAGTCATGATTTCTGCGCACCCTGGTACCAATGCATTGGTCGTGACTGCTCCGCCAGACATCATGCGTGCGATAGAAGATGTTATTGCTCAATTGGATATTCGCCGCGCTCAAGTACTTATTGAAGCCATGATCGTTGAGTTGGCAGAAGGCGATGGCGCGAACCTGGGTGTTCAGTGGGGTAACCTAAACACAGGTGCGGTCATTCAGTACTCAAACTCTGGCGCATCCATTGGCAGCGTGATGGTGGGCTTGGAAGAAGCTAAAGACACCACAGAGAAAAAACCGATTCGTGACAGCGATACAGGCGCCATCAAATACTACGAAGAAACCACCACCAAAGGTGATTATTCAACGCTTGCAAAAGCATTGGGTGGGGTAAACGGTGCGGCACTTAGCCTGATGGCAGGTGACTGGACTGCTCTTGTTAGCGCAGTGGCTAGTGATACCAGCTCCAACATTCTTTCATCACCAAGCATTACGGTAATGGATAACGGTGAAGCATCGTTTATCGTTGGTGAAGAAGTCCCTGTTTTGACAGGCTCTGCGGCCGGCTCAAACAATGACAACCCATTCAGTACCGTTGAACGTAAAGAAGTTGGTATCAAGCTGAAAGTTGTCCCTCAAATTAACGAAGGCGACTCAGTTCAGCTAACCATCGAACAAGAAGTGTCTAACGTACTCGGTGCAAACGGTGCGGTAGATGTTCGATTTGCTAAGCGTCAGCTCAACACCTCGGTAATGATCCAAGATGGTCAGATGCTGGTTCTAGGTGGTCTTATTGATGAGCGTGCTTTGGAAAGTGAAGCAAAAGTTCCGCTGCTTGGTGACATCCCAGTGCTTGGTCACTTGTTCAAGTCGACCAGTACACAGGTTGAAAAGAAAAACCTGATGGTCTTCATCAAGCCAACCATCATTCGAGATGGCGTTACAGCAGACGGCATCAGCCAGCGCAAGTACAACTACATTCGCGCCGAGCAACTGCTTAAAGCGGAAGAAGGTCTGAAACTACTGAGTGATGAATTTGTTCCTGTGCTTCCCAAGTATGGAGAGGACATTCGTCATCCTGAAGAGCTTAGAGCGTTCATCGAGCAGTTGGAGGCGAAATAATGGCGGATACGCTGGTCGTTTCTGAAGGCTTTGTGCGACTACCTTTTGCCTTCGCTAACCGACATAAAGTGGCGATGGAAGTCGCCGCTCAGCCAGACGGATTGCCAAGCCTCTATTACGTAGAGCCGTTGGCTCTGGAAGTGTTAACTGAAGTGCGCCGAGTGGTGCGTAACTCTTTCAAACCTGTTGCGCTTAAAGCGGAAGACTTCGAAAGCAAACTGACCGAGCTGTATCAGCGCGATTCCTCGGAAGCACGTCAGCTGATGGAAGACATCGGTGCAGATAACGATGACTTCTTCTCTCTTGCAGAAGAACTGCCGCAAAACGAAGATCTTCTGGAATCGGAAGACGATGCACCGATCATCAAGCTGATCAACGCCATGCTGGGTGAAGCGATCAAAGAAGGGGCATCGGATATCCATATCGAGACCTTCGAGAAATCCCTCTCTATTCGTTTCCGTGTGGACGGTGTACTGCGTGAAGTTCTCGCACCAAGCCGCAAACTGGCTCCGCTACTCGTATCTCGTGTAAAAGTAATGGCGAAGCTGGATATCGCAGAAAAGCGCGTCCCACAGGATGGTCGTATCTCTCTGAGAATTGGTGGTCGAGCGGTCGATGTCCGTGTTTCCACCATGCCGTCATCACACGGTGAGCGAGTGGTAATGCGTCTTCTGGATAAAAATGCCACTCGACTGGATTTGCACAGTCTCGGCATGACGCCGCGTAATCACGACGGATTCCAAACGCTGATCAAACGACCACACGGTATTATCTTGGTTACCGGTCCTACTGGTTCTGGTAAATCCACCACCTTGTACGCAGGGCTTCAGGAGCTCAACAGCACAGAAAGCAATATTCTGACGGTTGAAGACCCAATTGAATTCGATATCGACGGTATCGGGCAGACTCAGGTGAACCCGAAAGTGGATATGACCTTTGCCCGAGGGTTACGTGCGATTCTTCGTCAGGACCCAGATGTGGTAATGGTTGGTGAGATTCGTGACTTAGAAACCGCGCAAATTGCCGTTCAGGCGTCCTTAACGGGTCACTTGGTGATGTCTACTTTACACACCAATACCGCTGTGGGTGCAATCACGCGTCTTCGTGACATGGGAATCGAGCCTTTCCTAATTTCCTCTTCTTTACTGGGTGTGCTTGCACAGCGTCTGGTGCGTACCTTGTGCCCGGATTGTAAACAGCCTTATGAAGCCGACAAAGAACAGAAGAAACTGTTCAACCTGACCGAAGACCAGCCGCTGACCTTATATAAAGCGTGTGGCTGTGAAGCGTGTAACTTCAAGGGTTACCGAGGTCGAACGGGTATTCATGAATTGCTGATTGTCGATGAAGATGTTCAGGAACTGATTCATAGCGAAGCGGGCGAACAGGCGATCGACAAACATGTTCGTAGCACTACGCCAAGTATTCGTGATGATGGTCTTAGTAAAGTAAGGGAAGGCGTTACCACGCTTGAAGAGGTCATGCGAGTGACCAAGGAAGCGTAATGGCAGCATTTGAATACAAAGCTCTGGATGCCAAAGGCAAACAGAAAAAAGGTGTCATCGAAGGGGACAACGCACGTCAGGTTCGTCAGAAGCTTAAAGAGCAAGGGCTGATACCTGTCGAAGTGATTGAAACCAAAGCCAAAGAAGCCAAAGCCTCTTCCGCTGGTTTGTCTTTCAAGCGCGGTATCAGTACCAACGATCTGGCTTTGTTGACTCGCCAGTTATCCACTCTGGTTCAGGCTGGTATGCCGCTGGAAGAGTGTATCCGTGCGGTTGCTGAACAGACGGAAAAAGCCCGTATCCGAACCATGCTGGTTGCGGTACGTTCCCGAGTCGTTGAAGGTTATACTTTGGCAGAGAGTTTCGGAGATTACCCACATGTGTTCGATGACTTGTTCTGTGCCATGGTGGCTGCCGGTGAAAAGTCTGGTCACTTAGATAAAGTCTTAGACCGACTGGCGGATTACGCCGAAAATCGCCAGAAAATGCGCTCTAAAATGCAGCAGGCTATGGTGTACCCGGTAATGCTGACGCTGATTGCTATTTCAGTTGTGGCATTCTTGCTGGCGACAGTGGTACCTAAGATCGTGGATCAGTTTGTTCAGATGGGGCAAACACTCCCAGCGTCGACCGAATTTCTATTACTTGCCAGTAACTTCGTCCAGAACTGGGGCGCCGTTTTGCTGGTGGTGATTCTGGTTGGTATCGTTCTGTTCCAGGCAGCACTTCGCAAACCGTCTTTCCGTCTTAAATGGGATCGCTGGATACTGGGTTTACCTGTCATTGGTAAAGTTGCCCGCGGTCTGAATACGTCCCGTTTTGCCCGAACACTTTCAATCTGTACATCCAGTGCTATTCCACTGCTTGATGGTATGAAGGTTGCCGCTGATGTAATGAGTAATCAGTTCGTAAAAGAACAGGTTCTGTTGGCTGCGGATCGCGTTCGTGAAGGGGCGAGCTTAAGAAAATCTCTAGAGCAGACTCGCCTTTTTCCACCAATGATGTTGCATATGATTGCCAGTGGTGAGCAAAGTGGCGAACTGGAACAAATGCTGACCCGAGCGGCAGACAACCAGGACCGGGATTTTGAATCTTTGGTCAACATGGCTTTGGGTATCTTTGAACCATTGCTTATTGTCTGTATGGCCGGAATCGTGCTGTTTATCGTGGTTGCAACCTTGATGCCACTGCTCGAACTGAATAACTTGGTTTCGGGCAAGTAACTTAGTTTCGGTTAAGTAATATAGCCTCGATGTGAACGACAAATTCATATCGCAAAAAAGATTGTTGTTTTAGCTTGTTAAGATATTCAAAGAATTGAAACTGCATCTATGCAGATTGAATATCGAAATGTAACTTTGCATGTTGGTAACCAGCATGCGTTTCGGAGGAAATATGTATAACAAAAAGAGTAAGAAGCAGTCAGGTTTTACGCTTCTTGAAGTCATGGTTGTTGTGGTTATTTTGGGGATCTTAGCGAGCTTCGTTGTGCCTAACCTTTTGGGTAACAAAGAAACAGCGGATCAACAAAAAGCGATTACCGATATTGTGGCGTTAGAAAATGCGCTGGATATGTACAAGTTGGATAACAGTGTGTACCCATCCACCGACCAAGGTCTGGATGCGTTGGTTTCTAAACCTTCCGCTAGCCCAGAGCCTCGTAACTACCGTGATGGCGGTTACATTAAGCGTCTTCCAAAAGACCCTTGGGGCAATGAATACCAATACCTGAGCCCTGGTGACAATGGCACTATCGACGTGTTCACACTTGGTGCGGATGGTCAGGAAGGCGGTGAAGGCGTGCAGGCTGACATCGGTAACTGGAACATGCAGGACTTCCAGTAAATCCTTGCGGATTGAAGTTGTAAGCATACGCGTATGAAAAAGCAGTCTGGGTTTACGCTGATAGAAATCATGCTGGTGCTCGTGCTGTTGTCACTGAGTGCGGTTGCGGTGATTACCACACTACCTTCCTCCAGTGATGACAGGCTAAAAGAGCATGCTCAGCGCTTTATGCAACGTTTACAATTGCTGAACGAAGACGCCATGTTAAACGGTAAAGATTATGGCGTCCGGTTCAATGAAGACAAAGGACAATACCGATTTGTGGAGCTCAGTGAAGAAGGCTGGCAAAACATGGAAGAGAATCGGTATTACTCTGAATCGGAATTAGAAGCAGAGTTTGCCACTCGCCTGCAATTGGGTAGCGATGAGTGGGGAGATGATGACCGACTCTTCGAACCCGGCAGTCTGTTTGATGAAGAAATGTTTGCCGATGAAGAGAAGAAAAAGCAGTCGCCACCGCCTCAGGTAATGGTGCTGTCTAGCGGTGAAATAACCCCTTTTCAGGTGTCTTTCTTTCCAAACGTTGGCGATGAGTTCCGTGACGGCTGGCGAATTAAAACTGCCGATAATGGTTTGATTAACCTATTGAAGCCCGGAGAACGCGATGAAGATGAATAGGCGAAATGCCCGTCGCTCTCGCGGGATGACGTTAATCGAAGTGTTGGTGGCATTGGCTATTTTCGCTACCGCTGCAATCAGCGTGGTTCGTGCTGTAAGTCAGCACATTAATACGCTGAGTTTTTTAGAAGAGAAGATGTTTGCTTCTATGGTTGCTGACAACCAAATGGCTAAAGTGCTGCTTGGCAAGGCGCCTAAGAAAGAGCTGAAAGGCAAAGAGGAACTGGCTGGGCAAACCTGGTATTGGTTAGTAAAGCCCGTGCCAACCGACAATAGCGTTATCAGTGCTTTTGATGTGTCAGTTTCTCGTGATTCAGAGCATAAGAGCTCCATTGTTACGGTGAGAAGTTATGCGTCGCCGTAAAGTGTCAGGTTTTACGCTCATTGAAGTGCTGGTGGCTATCGCCGTTTTTGCCAGCTTGAGTATCGCCGCATATCAGGTCGTGAATCAGGTCCAGCTGAGCAATGCTCAGTCGCTGGAAAAAACTGAGCGTTTACAAACCATGCAGCGCGCTTTGATTTGGATGGATAACGATTTCCGTCAGATGGCGTTACGCCAGATGCGAACTAATGGCGAAGCCCCTTCACAAACATTATTGAGTTACGGCGACTATATTTTGGAGTCGGATGACAAAGGAATAGTGTTTAGTCGGTTAGGATGGCAAAACCCACAAAACGTATTCCCGCGTGGAGACGTGACCAAAGTTGGGTATCGCATCAGAGAGGAAAACTTAGAAAGAGTCTGGTGGCGTTATTCCGATACACCATCAGGGCAAGAACCGTTAACTCGACCAATTCTGAGTGATGTAGAAAGTTTTACAGTCACGTTTTACGAAAACGGTGAATGGAAAGAAGAGTGGACAAAGCCCAAGGCGTTGCCTGCCGCCATTGCCATCACTCTTACTTTGAAAGATTACGGTGACATTGAGCGCGTTTATCTGACGCCAGGTGGTGAACTGACGGTGACGACCCCACAAGAGGGAAATAACCAGGAAGGCGGCTCGGGTCAAGAGGGAAGCAACAATGGCTAAACGCTTTTCTCAATCTGGTGTGGCTTTGATCGTGGTGCTGTTGCTACTGGCAGTCATGACCGCTATCGCCGCGACCATGTCAGAACGCCTGTTTATCAATTTCCATCGTGCTGGGAATCAGGTGAATCACCAACAGGCATACTGGT
This sequence comes from Vibrio sp. SCSIO 43132, assembly GCF_019904195.1. Classification (NCBI taxonomy): domain Bacteria; kingdom Pseudomonadati; phylum Pseudomonadota; class Gammaproteobacteria; order Vibrionales; family Vibrionaceae; genus Vibrio; species Vibrio sp. SCSIO 43132. Next base: position 3,808,238 of record NZ_CP063199.1, on the reverse strand, counting down.
ATAGCTTAGGGGTTGAAGCACTGGCAAAAGTGGGTATCGAGCAAAGTTATAAAGACAACGAAACCATTAACTTAAGCCAGCCCTGGGCACTTAAAGAACAGACGTATCCTTTGGATTACGGCACAGCAAAGGGCAAGCTGCTGGATATGCAGGCTTGCTTCAATTTAAACGTGTTAACCAGTGTAAAAGCCAAGGTGGAGTCTACGCAGAAGCCATTTCTGGTCAGAGTATGGCAGAACCTGATCGAACAGCAGGATATTGAGCCTTACACCGCCGAAGTGATCGCGGATTCGACCTGGGATTTCGTCGATAATGACGCCAGTGTGTTAACCAGTTACGGTGCTGAAGACAGTACTTATGAAGGTTTTCAGCCCGCGTATCTGACGGCAAATGGATTTATTGCGGATCGCTCTGAATTGAGAGCGATTCAGCAAGTGACCGCTCCGATTATGGAGAAGCTAACGCCACTAATATGTGCGTTGCCAACCAACGAGTGGAAACTGAATGTAAATACGATTTCAGAAGACCAAGCAGATATTTTGGCTGCCTTATTTCAGCCGCATTTGAGTAGCAGCAACGCCAAAGATCTGATTGCGAATCGTAAGTTTGATGGTTGGGACAGTGTCGAAAGTTTCATGTCTGAACCCATCATCAGCGGAATCGAAGAAAAAGTGCGTAAGGAAGCTCAGGCGTACATTGCAGTCGACAGTCGATACTTTGAGCTGGACGCTCAGGTCATGGTCGATGAATCAAGGGTCAGGATACGAAGCCTGCTCTACAGTAAGGACAGAAAACAAGCGACGGTTGTACGTCGTAGTTTTGGAGGAATCAGTGAGCGAGTTTCTGACCGTAAGAATAAGTAGTCAGGCAGACGCCCCAATACAGTGGCTGGTGTGGTCTCCAGGTCAGCAAGAGGTGATCGCCAGCGGTGAATTAAGCCATCGCAACCAGTTAGGCGAGATCGCATCTTATGCTCATCAACGCCCAACCATTGTATTGCTAGCAAGTAGCGATGTGCTGCTCAAAGAGGTAGACATTCCAGCGGGTGGAGCACGTCAGCTCAATACCATGCTGCCGTTTTTGGTTGAAGACGATGTCGCGCAGGATGTGGATGATCTGCATTTTACTGTGCTGAACAAACGTGGTGCAAAAGCCGACGTAGCTGCCGTCGACAGCGGATTTTTGGAAACGTTACTGGATGAGCTGAAAGCGCATCAGATAAACGTGCGTCAGGTGTTGCCTGACTGTTTAGCTATGCCATGGCAGAAAGATGAAATCAGTGCGCTTGAAATTGACGGTCAGTGGGTATTTCGTCAAGAGCAATACTCAGGCTTTTCCGTTCAGTCTGATTGGTTAAGTTTGCTTCCGGCAGAAGTGTTCCAACTGCACACTGAAGAGAGCGAAAGTGAAGAGCAGTCAGACGCTGTAGAGAAGCGTGTTGCCACCTTTACGCCATTGCCTCAGAACCACGAGTCGCTTCCGGGGCGTTGGCAGAATGGTAAAGCAGAGTTAGTGATGTCATTGCTGACACAGGGAGCGATTGCTTCGAAAGCTAACCTGCTGACGGGAACATTCAAACCGTCTTCTTCTCTGACCAAATACTGGAAAGTCTGGCAGAAAGCTGCGGTTGCAGCGGTTTTACTTCTGGTTGTCCTGACAACGCAAAACGTATTGCAAGTGAATGCGTTTGAAGCTCAGGCCGCGCAATACCGAGCTGAAAGTGAACGTATTTTCCGGGAAGTGTTCCCAGACAAACGCAAAATTCCAACCGTGAGCTACCTCAAGCGCCAGATGCGTAATGAAGAAGCAAGATTATCTGGCGGTGGCAGTGACGAATCGATGTTGATTTGGCTTTCAAAGCTTCCTGAAGCGTTGAAGAAAAATGGCGCGATCGACGTACTAAGCGTGAAGTATGATGGCTCTCGTGACGAAATTCGAATTCAGGCAAAAAGCAAAGACTTCCAAACCTTTGAATCGGCGCGTGCAGAACTTGCACAGCTGTTTGATGTCGAGCAGGGGCAGTTGAACCGTAGCGGTACAGAAGTGTTTGGCAGTTACGTGATAAGGAGAAAACCATGAATAGAGTGACCGCATGGTGGCAGTCTATATCACAACGCGAGCAACGCCTGATGGGTGGATGTGCTGTTTTGTTTACGGCGTTTATCATTTATTGGGGTGGGATCGTACCGCTTAATGAACGAGCCGACGCCGCGCAAGCACGCATCACCACAGAAAAGCAGCTTCTGGACTGGGTAACCAACAGTGCAAATACCATTACTTCCCTAAGAGGGGCTTCTGGTAGCAGTGCGAATGTATCTGGTCAGCCACTTAATCAGGTGGTGTCATCCACCACCAGACGTTATCGTATCGAACTGATTCGTATGCAGCCGCGTAGCGACAGCCTTCAGGTCTGGGTTCAGCCTGTACCTTTTAACCAACTAGTCTCTTGGTTGGCGGATTTGCGTGAACAGCACGGTATTGATGTAGAGTTTCTGGATATTACCCGCACAGAGGTGAGCGGGCAGGTTGAAGTCAACCGATTACAACTAAAAAGAGGCAGTTAACTTGAAGCGTTTTTTAGGGTATGTGTCTGTATTTGTTCTGGTGCTGATTGTTAGCCTGGTTGTGCACATGCCAGTGTCATTTGTTTATCAGTATGCTCCGAAAGTTCGAGGCTTAGAGCTTGGTCATTTAACTGGGTCTGTTTGGCGCGGTCAGGCTTCCAACGTCGCGTGGCAGGGTCAGAACTTTGGTCAGCTAAGCTGGAATTTTCAGCCTTCTGCTTTGGTCAGTGGAAAAGCCGAATTTTTAGTTCGTTTTGGGCGAGGCAGTGAGCTTCAACTTCACGGTAAAGGAGCAGTTGGCTTTGGTTTTGGTGGCCTGTATGGCGAGAATATTTTTGCGTCTATGCCTGCTGAAAACGTATTGAGGTTTGCTCAGGTTCCGGCACCTGTGGATGTTCAGGGGCAACTGGAACTGGCGATTAAAGACTTTCAGTACGGTCAACCATGGTGTCAGAGCGCAACCGGAAACTTGGCATGGAACGGTGGCAAGCTAGGTACACCTTTGGGTGAGCTGGTACTTGGTGAAGTGACATCTGACATCATCTGTGAAGACAATACGCTTACTGCAAAAGGTGAGCAGAAACATGCGCAGGTAACCAGTGCCTTTGATGCAAACTTGTCTCCAAACCAACAGTACAATGTGACAGCTTGGTTTAAACCCGGTGCAGAATTTCCCCCTTCAATGTCTAGCCAGCTAAACTGGCTGGGCAATCCAAATAATCAAGGTCAGTACCCATTCCAATACTCTGGGCGCCTTTGATATCTCGAACGGCTCAGTCTCACTGAGCCGTAACTCCCTGCCTTAGAAAACTAAATGTCTCAATACGAACAAAAATCAATCTTGAAAGCTCAACAGAACGGTTTTTTTGATGATATATTGGTCGTGTTAAAAAGTTGGGTCGAATCTTAAGGGAAAGTTATGGCAGAAGAAAAAAAGCCACAAATTTTGGCTACAAAAACGGTCGCCCAATCTAAACTGTTTACTATAGAGTCGCTCGACTTACGTTTCTCTAATGGGGAAGAGCGCGTCTATGAAAGAATGAAACCCAGCGGTCGCTCAGCTGTAATGATTGTGCCAGTGACCGAACAGGGTGATTTGCTGTTAGTGCGCGAGTATGCCGCAGGTACCGAGCGCTACGAGTTGGGGTTCCCGAAAGGTTTGGTAGACCCGGGTGAAACTCCAGACGAAGCAGCAAACAGAGAATTAAAAGAAGAAATTGGATACGGCGCAAAAGAACTGACACCGCTAAAACAGGTGGTGCTGGCACCGTCTTACTTCTCAAGTAAGATGACGCTTTTTCTGGCGCGAGATTTGTATCCTGAATCACTGGAAGGGGATGAGCCTGAGCCTTTAGAGTTGGTTCGGTGGCCTCTGCAGCAAGCCGATGAGCTGCTGACCCATCTGGATTTTTGTGAAGCCCGCAGTATTACTGCACTGATGTTAGCTCAGCGGTATTTAAACACGTCTGAGTAAGGAAATGCCCTATGGCGGAAGATCTTTCTCACCTTATCCCTTCAGTTATCACCGTTGCCCGCAGTGCAGGGCAACTTATCCATGATATCTACGAAAATAAACAATACGAAGAATACACTAAGTCCGATGAGACACCGGTTACCAGTGCTGACATTGCAGCCCATAAGCTGATTGTTGAACAGTTGAGCGAGTTAACACCGGATATCCCAGTACTTTCTGAAGAAGCAGCGGACATTAGCCTTGAAAAGCGTTCTCAGTGGAGTCGCTACTGGCTGGTCGACCCACTGGACGGAACCCAGGAGTTCATCGCTCGAAGTGGTGACTTTGCCACCATCATTGCATTGGTAGAAGACAACGAACCTGTGATGGGGGTGGTTTACGCCCCAGTGTCTGGCGTGACCTACTATGCGTACAAAGGCAAAGGTGCGTGGAAAATTCCGGACATGGACGAAAGCGTTGCCATCGAAACACACCGTCATCATGGAGACAGCCAATCTTTAGCGATTGCGATTAGTCGCCGTCAGGATATTAACAGCATTACCAGTAAGCTGTGCCCTTCGTGGAATTTTGAGTTAGTACCGTTAGGTTCGGCAGCTTTGAAAGCCTGTTTGGTGGCTGAAGGAGCGGTGGACTGCTACCTGCGATTGGGACCAACTGGAGAATGGGACACCGCTGCGACTCAGTGCATTGTGAGTGAAGCAGGAGGGCGGATACTCAGCACCAAGCTGGAACCGCTTTCATATAACGAACGCGAAACATTAGAAAATCCTAATTTTATTGTTTTGGGTGATGAAGAACTCCCTTGGGATTCCATTCTGTTAACTCGATAGAAGTCGATTTCTCCCTTCTTCTAGCAGGGATCTGCTTGGCTGCAGATCCCATTTATCCTGCTTGATTCTTTTTTTGATTACAGAGTTTTATTCTGTAATTGAAGGCTTCTCAATCAAAAAAAATCTGTTGATAAACAGGTCAATTACTTTTTTATAAAATTACGCTCGCAGGCTAAAATTTTTCCTTCCCCGGCACCTTGGATTTTTCAAAAAACATGCTTGTTTATATAGACCGTTCGGCACCTGTCGACGGCTTAATATAAAAAATATGAGGATAATATTTTGAAAATAACAAGGAATATGGCCCTAGTCACAGCCATGCTAGCACCTATGGCAACCATTGGTGCGGAAATACCAGGAGCTGGGTTTGAAGTAACACCACGTATTGTTGGTGGTGGCGATGCCAACACTGCAAATTGGGGTTTTTTCAGCCACCTGCAGATCAAGATAGGCAACAAAACTTATTCTTGTGGCGGCAGTAATCTGGGTGACGGTTACGTATTGACTGCTGCACACTGTGTGGATGGCGCTCAAGCCTCGGGGGTATCTGTACGAGTTGGTGCTAAGACGCGTCGTGGAAACGACGGACAGCGCGCTAACGTTACTCAGATCCACATGCATCCTAACTACAATTCTAGTACCTACAAAAACGACATCGCTGTACTTAAGTTGGATCGAGTGCTTCCAACGGCGACCACTGTCGAAATTGCAGCAGGTTCTTTAAGCCAGTACGCTGGCATTGGTGATCTTCTATCTGTAGCTGGTTTAGGTCGACTTTCTTCGGGAGGCGCATCTCCTTCTCGCTTACAAGAAGTAGACGTACCACTAGTTTCTGACGCAACTTGTCGTGCAGCGGGTGGACCATACAACAATGTTGGTAGTGTAGAGTTCTGTGCTGGTCTTCCGCAGGGCGGAAAGGACTCCTGTCAGGGTGACAGTGGTGGTCCGATCGTTGTGAACCGTTCAGGAACAATTACACAGCTTGGTGTTGTAAGCTGGGGTATTGGTTGTGCTGCCGCTGGTAACTATGGTGTTTACAGCGACATAGCAGCACTTCGTGGCTGGTTGGACACGGTAATCTCTGCTCCAGGTGGTAACTACTCTGTCGGTTACACTAAAGATCAATCGCTGGCTTCATTCAAAGTTGGTGAAACCAAGTCGCATACCTTTAGCATTAAAAACACAGGTACCGAAGCCTTCACATTGAACACAGTATCTGTTGCTGGTTCTGGTGTGGCATCTACCCCTGTTATTGGTGCTGACAACTGTTCTCAATCTACTTTGACCGCGAACCAAAGCTGTCAGGTATCAGTTGAGTTTGGTGCAAGCGCAGCAGGCACCGCGAAAGCACAACTGTCCTTCTCTACAGACAAAGGCACGTCAGTTTACACTGCGAACGTAAGTGCAGAAGCGACAACGACAGGCGGTGGTAACGGCGGTACCTACGACTTTCTTTACCCAGAAGGCATCTCAAACTACACGTTTGGTACGGTTGTTCTAGCTGAAGACGGTAACCGTTATCAGTGCTTAGGCTTCCCAGGTGGTCTTTGGTGTTCAGCTGGTGGTGCATACGCACCAGGTACTGGTTGGGCATGGGACTCAGCTTGGAGCAAGCTGTAATCATATTTCTGGCTTAATTTTGATTCAAGCCAATGAAAAAGCCGGGTATGTTTACCCGGCTTTCTTGTATCTGTTTTGCTGAAACGATATTAGTAGTAAGAGTGTTCACCACGATCGTGTTCGGTAGAGTCTCGTACCGCTGTCAGTTCACCTTCAAACTGAGCCAGAAGCTCTTTCTCGATACCTTCCTTAAGCGTTACGTCGACCATTGAACAGCCGTTACAACCGCCACCAAACTGAACCAATGCAATACCATCGTCAGTAATTTCAATTAGGCTGACGTGACCACCGTGACCAGCAAGCTGAGGGTTAACCTGAGTTTGAATCGCGTATTCAACACGCTCCATCAGAGGGGCATCATCAGACACTTTACGCATTTTTGCGTTAGGTGCTTTCAGAGTCAGTTGCGAGCCCATTTTATCAGTGACAAAGTCGATTTCTGCATCTTCAAGGAAAGGCATACTCAGCTCGTCGACAAACGCAGAGAAATATTCATATTCCAGCTCAGTGTCGCTGGCTTCTACGGCTTCTGGTGGGCAATAAGACACGCCACATTCTGCGTTTTGAGTGCCTGGGTTGACCACGAAAACACGAATGTTCGTACCTTCTGGCTGCTGTTCCAGCAATTTCGCAAAGTGAGACTGTGCATTTTCTGTAATAGTAATTGTATTCGACACGACCAATACCCAAGTAATTTAGTAAACTATTTGACCATTTTACCCCCGTGAGTAAATCGATCCAGCTTTTTAAGTCATAACTTATTTTAGCTATTTCGGCTCAGGGGTTCGGCATATGCAGTAAATATCGATGGTTTCTACGCCAACATCAAGCAGTAAATTACACATTTGTCGGATAGTGCTGCCCGTTGTCACCACATCGTCGACGATTGCTACGCGCTTTGCAGCTGGAGGCGCAATTAACCGAAAAGCACCATAAAGGTTTCTATGCCTCGCCTTTTTATCCTGACCGAGTTGAGGTGCAGTATATTTCACCCGCTTGAACAGATTCGGATTAAATCGTTCGGGCATATTAAGATGCTGACACAATGCTCTTGCCAGATGGTCACTCTGGTTGTAGCCGCGTATCAGTTCTCTGCGCCAGTGAAGCGGGACAGAAGTAATCACATCGGCAGGCTCTGCAATTTTCTGCGCAAGTAAGTAGCTGAGGTCAGGGGCTAGACGAAACTGATGCTGAAATTTCAGGCTGTGGATATAATGCGAAAGCGGTGGACGATAGTCGTTTACACAATACAGACGGCGCCAGGGAGGCGGGTTGCTTAAGCACTCACCACAGAATTCAACAGGTTCCAAAGTCGGTAGCCCGCAGCATTGGCAACGGCAAGGATCGCTCATGCTGTTCAGGCAATGTCTGCACCATCGTGTTTCTGGTGTGGGCTCTTCAATGTTCAGACCACATAGCGGGCATTGCAGATTAAAATAACGGTGTAATTTGAGCTTTAGCCAGCTGGAAATCACCATAACGTATTCAAATAGTTAAAGTTAATGGGCATGGTATCCCATTAAATGTTCGAAAAACGGTTTAAGAGAGAAAAGCATGACGACGTCGTTGTATTGGCAGTCTTTCGGGCAAGGACCCGACTTGGTTTTGTTACATGGATGGGGAATGAACGGCGCTGTCTGGCAGCAAACGGCTGAAAACCTGTCTGAACATTTTTCTGTACATGTGGTTGATTTACCCGGATACGGGCACAGCAATGCGGTATCAGCGTTGAATTTAGAATCTATAGTTGAAGAAGTGCTGAAAGACGCGCCGAAACAAGCGATTTGGCTCGGATGGTCATTAGGTGGCTTGGTTGCAACTCACGCTGCTCTGAATCACAAAGAACGCGTATCTAAGTTAGTGACCGTTGCAAGTTCACCAAAGTTTGCGGCAGCAAAACCCTGGCGTGGCATACAGCCAAATGTGTTAACCATGTTTACACAGCAGTTGGTAGAAGATTTCCAGTTAACGGTAGAACGTTTTATGGCGCTTCAGGCAATGGGCAGCCCCTCTGCTCGTCAGGATGTAAAACAGCTAAAACACGCTGTTTTGTCGCGCCCGTTACCGAATCAAGAAGTGTTGCTTGCTGGCTTAGACATTCTTGCTGACGTGGATTTGAGGGAGCAGCTTACAAACATCGATATCCCCTTTCTGCGAGTTTATGGTCGCCTGGACGGACTGGTACCAATCAAGGTTTCGAAAGACATGGCACACTGGTCTCCCGCTAGTATTTCTCATACGTTCGAGCAGTCATCGCACGCTCCATTTATGACAGAGCTCGATGAGTTTTGCGAAAAGATCACCGAGTTCTGTAAATAAATTGAGCAACCTGCCGTTAAAGTGATTAGCAGGCTAAACTGTATACAGTTTAGTCTTGTGATTGCCCGTATGGGCGGAACGCCACAACACCATGACTTTATGGTAGTTGTGGCAATCATTACCTTTGTGGGAGGTTTGTTATGTTAGTCAACCCGACCAGTGCCAGCGTTCCGCTGATTGCCCCGTCGGTCAATATACAAACCGAACAAGTTGCACGCGACAACAAGGTCAGGGAACCCGTGGCTCCGCCAGCGGAACTGAACAAGTCGAGTGCGGAACGAAGGGCAACGCTAGAGGAGAAGCGTCGAAGACGTGCGGCTTGGAATGCGGAAGACCACCCAGACTATGAGCTGGATTCTGACGCAGAGACCGAGTATCACGAAGAGCCAGTCGACAAGCTTGAGCGGTTGTTTGATTTGATCGCACTGCAAACATACAGTGCCCGACAAGGAAAGGGATACACCATTCGTTTCCGGCTGCCAGCCAGCGTGCTGAACGCAGCGATTAATGAAGGGAAAATGGCCAAGCGCCGTACCATCATTAAATACCATTATGGGCACTCCGTAGCGCCTCATACGCCATCGGAAGTGATTGCGGTGACTTAAATCGCTAACAAAAAAAGACCACCCTTGGGTGGTCTTTTTCTATCTGAGAAATGCCATTAACCTTCTGACTGACGGCTTTCCTGAATGGTCAGTTTGACTTCGGTTGGCAGCAACTTCGACAAGGTGCAAGCCAGCTCCTTTGTTTTGGACAGGTCGCACTGACCATCTAAATCCAGATATTCCTGATCTTTTAGGGTACTGAATAGTGCCGCAAACACCCCTTTATCAAAAAACTCAGGCGCATTGATACCATGCAGTCGACCAAGGCGCTGAGCGACTTGCTGGCTGCGTTGCTCCAGCTCTGCTCTGCCTAACTCAGGGGCATCTGCCAGTTGAGTAATGGCAATGGAGTAGCGCTGCAACGTTTCCTGAATTGTACGAGCGTACAAAATCAGTGACTGAATGCGCTTCTGGCTAATGGACACAGTATCGCCATCCAGATACACAATCTCCTGTCTCGCGAACTCAGCAACGGTTTTTTCCACAACGTCAGCGATGTCGTCTTCACCGTAATGTAAGAAAAGCTCTTTCTTTAAGAACGGATATAAGGTCGTGACGATTTCCGTCAATTTGGACACCGACAAGCTTTCGTGCTGAACCACCGACTGAGCGATCAGTGATGGAATGGCGAACAGGTGAATGATGTTATTGCGGTAATAGGTCATCAAAATTGATTGCTGGCGATCCAGCGACACGATATCGCCCATGGTATCGGGCTCTATCACAAACTTGTCCAGCCCGACGGCATGCTTCACTAGCGCTTCAGCATCCGTATCGGGTGTGGTGCTAGTGCTGGAATAAGGCACCTGTCGCAGAAGTGCTAAATAGCTGTCTATCTGCAGAACAAGTGTGTCGTGTGACAGTGCACGCTGGCGAGAAGCCAGCAAAGCCAGAGCACACAGAGTCAAAGCATTGGTCGCTGCTGCATCGTTGATGTGCGTCATCATCTTTTCAGCCAGCTGATTCACGACTGGTGTCATCCACTGAGGTTTCGGACTATCTACCGGGTCGATGTCGTTTGTCCATTCAGGCACGTGCTCATTCAGATACTGATTGAGCGGAATGGGTTCACCAAAATTCACATAACCCCGACCAAAATTGCGAAGCTTACGCAGAGTTTTAAGAACCAGACCCGCATTCTCTTTCTCTTTGCGTTTACCTCGAAGCTCTTTGGCATAGGTCGAGACTTCCATTACGTGCTCATAACCGATGTATACAGGAACCAGAGTCACAGGGCGGTTCAAACCTCGGAGCATAGCTTGAATAGTCATTGCCAGCATGCCGGTTTTCGCCTGAAGTAAGCGACCGGTACGAGAGCGACCACCTTCACTGAAATATTCCACTGAGTAACCTTTGGCAAACAGTTCTGCCAGATATTCACGGAAGATAGTGGAGTAAAGCTTATTGCCTTTAAAGCTGCGACGAATAAAGAACGCACCACCACGACGGAAAATCGGTCCTGCAGGGAAGAAATTCAGATTGATGCCAGCGGCAATATGAGGTGGCACCATTCCTTCCTGATAAAGAACATAAGACAGCAACAGATAGTCCATATGGCTGCGGTGACAGGGCACGTAAACAATCTCGTGACCATCCTGGGCGAGTTTTCGCACCGTTGATGCATTGTTGATGTTCAAGCCTTGATAAAGCTTATTCCACAACCACCCCAAAAAGCGATCACCTTTCTTTATTAAGGAGTAAGAGAAGTCCGCAGCCACTTCATCCATGATGGTTCTGGCTTCTTTTTCAGCCTTCTCAATGGTGATGCCTTTGCTCTTGGCTTCATCCTCGACGGCTTTCTTTATCGCTTCTGAGCGCAACAACCGTTGAAACAGAGCCTGACGCTCAGGCAAGTTTGGTCCTGAAGCAGCGAGTTTCTGACGAGAAAAGTGAATGCGGGCAACGCGCGTTAATTTATGCGCAATTTCTTTGTCGGTGCCGTGACTGTCTGCCATGAATCGAAGAGACACAACGGGGCTGAATCGGACTAGACAATCGCGACCAGAAAGCAAAAGTGCTTTTGCTTTCTGTGGGCCATTCATACTTTCCAGATAAGGCTTCTGACGGTCTTCTTTACCGGGTTTTCTTCCCCACATCACACTGACAGGAATTACCTGAACATCCAAATCGCTGTCATCGGTGTGCAGTTTTAGCAGTTCCGTAAACAGGTCAACCGACTCTGATGGCGCGTCATGATCATCCTGAATCAAGGTTGGGCGTGATGAGGTAAACACAAACCGACCAAATGGCTGACCATTTATCTCCAGCGCAGATAGCGGATCTGGGAGTCCGAGTTCAATGGCGTATCGCTGAAATGTCAGCAAGTCGACGTTGGAGCGAAATGGGAGTGCGTAAACAATGGGCTTAGTGATATCAATGCCCAAATCTTCCACTGGATTTGATGGGATGGTCGTGCCTTTCACCAATACGGAAAGCGGCAGTTTCATCAAAGTTCGAGAAAGCGTTTGTCCAGAAGACATAGTGAATGTTTGCCTCAGCATGTGTGTGACGGTGGTTATGTGTTTAAAACATGACCACCTGAATAATTGCGCAGCAAGGATAGCAGAAACTGGTCTAACCTTTTATCCCATTTTTGTAATATCTCATCTGCATAACGGTGGATCCCGCTTTTAATACCCATTGCACAAGTGGTGATTGTAAAGATGCCAATTCAGAAAAGTGTAGTGGATAAAATGGCATGAGAAGTGAAGGTAAAAAGACAAATCCGTTAAAAAATAAACAATTGTCTTTGAAATCGTTCAGTTACTGGATATACTCACAGTTAACTGTATAAAAAGACAGGTGAGACATGAAGCCACTAACGCCGCGCCAACAACAAGTCTTCGATCTGATTAAAGATAAGATTGATGCATCAGGTATGCCCCCGACTCGTGCTGAAATCGCACGTGAACTGGGGTTTCGTTCTGCAAATGCCGCTGAAGAACACCTTAAAGCGCTTGCCAGAAAAGAAGCCATCGAGATCATTCCCGGCGCTTCACGAGGCATCCGAATTCTGCTTGAAGATGATCCGGAAGAAGAAGGTTTGCCTTTGATCGGTCAGGTTGCGGCAGGTGAGCCTATCCTGGCACAAGAGCACGTAGAAACGCATTACCAGGTCGACCCTGCGATGTTTAAGCCTCAAGCGGATTTCTTACTTCGTGTTAACGGGATGAGTATGAAGGACATCGGCATCATGGATGGCGATTTGCTGGCTGTTCATAAAACTCAAGATGTACGCGATGGTCAGGTTGTCGTGGCTCGTGTCGATGAAGACGTAACGGTGAAACGCCTTGAACGTAAAGGATCAACCGTTCTTCTGCACGCTGAGAATGAAGAGTTTGAACCGATCAAAGTGGATCTGACTGCTCAGCACCTGGCAATAGAAGGAATTGCTGTTGGCGTCATCAGAAATGCAGATTGGATGTAATTAAATTTTGCATTATTAAATGATAGTCATTATCATCTAGCTATTATTGTAGGGAAGATGATAATGACTCAGCCACATTTCAAGCGACCTAAATCGCACTATCGCATACCAGCGAATCTGCTTCAGCCAATGTGGCTGCGAAGCAGAGAGAGCTTAGTTGACGATGGTTTGGTTTATGATCCTATTGCTGCCAGTGCATGCCAGCGATGTGAGCTTGCGCCTGAATGTTTGGCTGGAGATGTCGATCAGAAGCAGTTACTAAACGCAACACTCACACAGTTGTGTGATGAACGAGTGAAAAACTTCTTAATCGACAACCCAGAAGCGTGGGTACTGAACGTAGGTGCTGGCTTGGATACCCGCTTTTATCGTTTAGACAACGGTCGATGCCACTGGCTTGAGCTGGACATCAGTGAAAACCTGTTATGGCGTCAAAAACTCTTTCACCCTAGCGAACGTTATCAACTGAGATGCGGCAGTGTTGTTGATACCAATTGGTTAGGCGATTTACCTGTCCCCGATTCCTCTCCTGTATTGATTGTTTGTGAGCACGCTTTGCTTGATTGCGAAGAAGAGCAAGTCGCTAAGTTTTTTCAAACCTTAGGTCGACGTTTTATACATGCCCAAGCGTGTATTGTTGTGGCGGGCGATCTTGCCAACTCACATTGGGGGAAAAAGCTGGGCGGTGGTGGCTACAAGCACGCCATAAGACAGCCGAAGGAAAAACTCTTGAGCTGGCTCCCTTGGTATCAATGGGCAACCGTTCATTCTCCAATGGATAAAAACTGTAGCCGCTGGAAACGCTGGCAGCGTTTGTTGTCAAAAATGTCCTTCTTCAAACACCGAATGACACCGGTCTTACTCCACATGCGATGGTGATTGATTAATCAACCACTAACCGCTAACCTCGTCGGCATAAACGATGAGGTCATCTGTGTTTAAATCCCAACTTTCATTCTTATCTAATTGGTCACTGCACAGACAAGTGCTCTGGCTTGCTATTCCAATGGTGCTCTCCAACATCACTATCCCATTATTAGGGCTGGTGGATGCGGCGGTGATCGGTCACCTCGAACACGCCTGGTATTTAGGTGGCGTCGCACTAGGTAGCACGATGATCAGTGTTGCTTTCTGGTTGCTTGGCTTTTTGCGAATGGCGACTACCGGGTTAACCGCCCAGGCGAGTGGAGCGAAAAACGGGGAAGAGCTTTGCCGAGTGCTGATGCAGGGGCTGACGATGGCAGGGCTGTTTGCATTTGGCTTTCTGCTCCTGTATCCGTGGATTTCTGATTGGGTATTTACTTTCAGTGATGCCAGCGAACAAGTGAAGCATTACGGTCAGCAGTATTTTGCGATCCGTGCTTGGAGTGCGCCTGCTGCCTTGGCTAACTTCGTTATCCTAGGCTGGCTTTTGGGAACGCAAAATGCCAAGGCACCAATGTGGATAGTGATCGTTTCCAATCTGACCAATATCATTCTGGATGTGATATTTGTGATTGGTTTAGGCTGGAAAGTCGAAGGGGCGGCATTGGCGTCTGTATTAGCCGATTACTCTGGTATGACACTGGGGTTGTTTTTTGTTTTCAAAACCTGGTCTCGCCTTACATTGCCATCCCCCTTGTCTCAGCTTCCATTCTTAAAGCATGGGATGGGCAAATTTGTCCGCCTAAATCGTGATATATTTCTGCGATCTTTATGTTTGCAAGCCACATTCAGCTTTATGACCTTCCAAGGGGCAAGCTTTGGCGATGACGTAGTCGCAGCTAATGCCGTTCTGATGAGCTTTCTTATGATGATTTCCTATGGCATGGACGGTTTTGCGTATGCGATGGAAGCGATGGTCGGTAAGGCAATTGGTGCAAAAGACGAAAGACAGCTCAAACAATCCTTGGTAGGCACATTTTTCTGGAGCCTGATCATCTGTATCTGTCTAACGTTTGCTTTTGCGTTGGCGGGATCAGGGTTGATCAGTCTGATCACAGATATTCCAATTGTTCGGCAGCACGCTAATATTTATCTGCCCTGGCTGATAGCCATGCCATTGGTCTCCATGTGGTGTTTTCTACTCGACGGCATATTTATTGGTGCTACGAAAGGAAAAGAGATGCGCAACAGTATGTTTGTCGCAACGTGCAGCTTTTTCCTGGTGTTCTACGCGTTTGCTGGTTTTGGAAACCATGCGCTCTGGATGGCCATGTTGAGTTTTATGGGGATGCGTGGACTTGGGCTCGCCGTCGTTTTCGCGTGGCAGTGGCGCAGAAATGCATTCCTTGCCTAAAAGAAAGGGTCAGCAAGTAGCTGACCCTTATCGATTTAAATCCAATTAAAATAAACGGTTAAGACCATTTAATGCTGCCACACGATACGCTTCCGCCATCGTTGGGTAGTTAAAGGTCGTATTCACGAAGTATTCAATTGTATTGGCTTCACCTTTCTGTTCCATGATGGCTTGCCCGATATGAATGATTTCAGCAGCGCGCTCTCCAAAGCAGTGGATACCGAGGATTTCTTTGGTTTCGCGGTGGAAGAGAATCTTCAGTGAGCCAATGTCCTTGCCTGCTATCTGTGCGCGAGCCAGGTGCTTGAAGGAGGAACGTCCCACTTCGTAAGGTATTTTTGCCGCCGTCAGCTCTTGCTCTGTTTTTCCTACAGAACTGATTTCCGGAATGGTGTAAATGCCTGTTGGGATGTCTTCAATCAGGTGGTTGTCGGCTTGCCCTTTGGTAATGGCTTGTGCAACAAATCGTCCCTGGTCATAAGCCGCACTGGCAAGACTTGGGTAACCAATGACATCGCCGACGGCATAGATATTCTCTACCGAAGTCTGGTAATTGGAGTTAACGGCAAGTTGACCACGTGAGTCGGGCTTCAGACCAACAGCTTCGAGGTTTAGCTTATCTGTGTTACCTGTTCGACCATTGGCATAAAGCAAGCAGTCAGCACGCATCTTTTTACCGGACTCAAGGTGAATGATCACACCTTCGTCTGTACCCTCAATTCGCTCATAAGTTTCGTCATTGCGAATAATGACGCCACTGTTCCAGAAGTGATAAGAAAGCGCATCAGAAGTTTCATTATCCAGAAAAGAAAGTAAGCGATCTCGAGTGTTGATTAGGTCTGTTTTTACGCCTAACCCACGGAAGATAGACGCGTACTCACAACCTATGACGCCTGCACCATAGATGATGATATGACGGGGGTCGTGCTCCAGTGACAATATAGAATCGCTGTCATAGATACGATCGTGACCAAAGTCGACATCTGCTGGACGGTAAGGCCTGGAACCTGTGGCAATCACGAATTTGTCTGCAGTGTAGTGCTCGACGGTGCCATCCGGTTGGGTGACAGCGACGGTGTTGCCGTCTGTAAATGTCGCTTCGCCGAAAATAAGGGAGCATTCGTTACGGTCGTAAAAGCCTTGTCTCAAACGAGTTTGCTTGTCGATAACGGTTTTTGCATGCCCTAAGATATTGGAAAATGTAGAGTGTAGGCTGGAATTATTGTGGCAAAAGAGAGGGTTACTGTTGAATTCGATTATACGGCTTACCGCATGTCTCAAAGCTTTGGACGGGATAGTACCCCAGTGAGTACAACCGCCGCCAACACTGCTCTCTCGCTCAATGATTGCAACATTTAACCCCGCCTTTGTTAAGCCCATTGCTGCCCCTTCACCACCAGGACCGCTGCCTATTACTATTGCATCAAAGTGCGTTGAGGTCATATATTTGCCTTTTGTTATGATTGTTAACATTGCTATAGCGATATTTTAACGCTTTCATTTTACAGGTAAATGCTCTGACCAATAGACAGTGGAGAGGATCACGTTGTGTTTCACTCTGAAACTGTGAACTGATTAGTAACTTCGAGTAGCGAGCAAGCAATTCACTTAAAAATCCGTAAAGTAACAACCTTTGTCTCATAGACTATGCTGGCATTCGAGGTATAGTAAGGCTTGCCTTTTCGGTCAGTGTCTTTATTAAGCGTAGTTAAGAATGACAAACGAGAAAAATAAAAAGAGCATGGGTGTCCGTGCTCAACAAAAAGAGAAAACCCGGCGCTCATTGATAGATGCGGCTTTTAGCCAGTTGAGTGCCGATCGCAGTTTTTCTAATCTAAGCTTACGTGAAGTGGCGAGAGAGGCGGGCATTGCGCCAACGTCTTTTTACCGTCATTTTAAAGATATGGATGAACTGGGTTTAACCATGGTTGATGAAGGCGGATTGCTGCTTCGTCAACTGATGCGTCAGGCAAGACAGCGCATTGCCAAAGAAGGCAGTGTGATTAAAACCTCGGTCGATACTTTTATGGAATTTATCGAGAGCAGCCCAAACGTATTTCGTTTGTTGTTGCGTGAACGCTCTGGCACGTCATCTGAATTTCGTGCAGCAGTTGCCAGAGAAATCCAGCATTTTGTTGCTGAGCTGACGGAATATCTGGTGGGTAATGGTGTCACAAGAGAAGAAGCCTTTACTCAGGCAGAGGCGTCGGTAACCCTGGTATTCAGTTCTGGAGCAGAAGCTTTGGATCTGGAAGGGGATGAACGCGATGAGTTGGCCAATCGTCTGATTACCCAGCTCCGCATGATTGCAAAAGGTGCCCATGTGTACCGTAAAGAACGTGAACTAAAAAAGAATAAGGCAGGATAAAGCAATGTCTACTGAAGCTCCAACGGCCGATAAAGGCTCAGAAAAGAAAACGCTCATTTTGGCTCTGATTGCTGGTATGTGTGGTAACGCTTTGCTATCAGCTCTAACGGTTAGCGAAGTCGCTTTCTCTATTTTCCCAGTGATCGCACTGGTGCTTGCTGTACAAAACCTATACCAAGAATATTTACGTCATCCAGTGTCTGAAGACATCCCGCTCGTGGCGCTGGCGTGTTTCTTTGTGGGAGCATTTGGCTATTCAGCTTTTGTTGGTGCTCAGCACCCCGAAGCTGGTTCCAATTTCTTCTCTATCATGGTGACCTTAATACTCATGGTCTGGGTAGGGAAGAAGCTAGGCTACATTGCCAAGCCTCAATAAATCGACCAGATATAAAAAACCGCTCAGCTGAGCGGTTTTTTTTGCATTAAGCTTTTCTTTCCAGGAAAACACCCGCTTCCATATGGTGTGTATATGGGAACTGATCAAACAAGGCAAAGCGAGTGATATTATGTGTTTCACTCAGGATATCCAGATTCTCTTTAAGCGTATCTGGGTTGCAAGAGATGTACATAATTCGCTCGTACCCCTGAACCATTTTACAAGTGTCTACGTCCATGCCTGCGCGTGGAGGATCAACAAATATGGTGTTGCAGTTGTAGCTTTTCAGGTCAACGTTTTGCTGTTTCAGGCGGCGGAATTCTCGCTTACCTTCCATGGCTTCAGTAAACTCTTCGGCAGACATGCGAACGATTTGTACGTTGTCGATCTTATTGGTGGCAATATTGTATTGCGCTGATTCAACTGACGGCTTGGCCAGTTCGGTCGCCAGTACTCGCTCAAAATTCTGAGCAAGTGCTAATGAGAAATTGCCGTTTCCGCAATACAGTTCCAACAAATCGCCAGTGCTCTCTTGTGTACAGTCGACTGCCCACTCCAGCATCTTCTGCGCAACGATACCATTGGGCTGAGTAAAGCTATTTTCGACTTGCTGGTAAATGTAGGTGTCACCATTCACATTGAGCTTCTCAACGACGTAGTCTTGGTCGAGCACGATTTTCATTTTACGGGCACGTCCAATTAGGTTCAGATTAAACCCTTCATCATTCAGTCGTTGTTTGAGCGCTTTTGCCTCTTCAACCCATGCTTCATCTAACTGACGATGGTAAAGCAAAGACACCAGAATCTCGCCACTCAAAGTAGAAAGGAAGTCCACTTGGAATAGTTTACGGCGCAAGGTGTCGTTGTGTTTCATTGCATCGACAAGCAAAGGCATCAAGTCATTGATCAATCGGCTGGCAGCAGGAAATTGGTCGACGCGGTATTTCTCGCGCGTTTCCTGATTAAACATGATGTAGTAAAGCTCTTCACCTTCATGCCAAACGCGAAACTCTGCGCGCATTCGATAGTGTTGCTCTGGCGATTCAAACACCTCAAGTTCAGGGGCGTTAAACGGAGCAAACATCTCAGTCAGGCGCTGAGTCTTTTCTTCCAGTTGCGCTTGGTAGTGCTCTGGGTTTACATCAAGTGTCGCCATGAAGTCATGCCTTTTTTTGCTAGAAACAGGGAGCGCAGATTTTATTCAATCCACTTTATTTGTCCAGCACAGAGTTGTAAGTCGTCTGTCGGACCCATTCAGAATGCAGCTATTAGCTCTCTTGTGGTGGAAAAGTGTCCTAGTGATGAACTGCATAATAGCTTAGATGAAATACGTCTAGACATCTATTTGAAAGCAAACTAGTATCCTCGACCATGCTGGTGGTTGATATTTCAACTGAAAAGGGAATCTGGTGAAAATCCAGAACTGACGCGCAGCGGTAACAGAGAACGAACGCCCCGGAGAAATCCAAACACTGTTTTTCACCTAAAAACGGGAAGTGGGGCGCTAGGTACCCAATTGAGGTGTGCTCTTGAGTCCGAATACCTGCCAGCAGTAAGAACCAAGTGGATAAGCAGTGTGTATAAACATGAAGCTTGGTCTTAGAAGGATTCTCGCGATTTAGGAAATGACAATGAAAAAAACTCTTCTAGCAACCACAGTAGCGTCGCTGCTTACTCACGCCTCCATTTCTGTCGCTCAAGAAGCAGCAGAAACCGAAACTCTTGTTGTAACAGCTAACCGTTTTGAGCAAAGTACCCAATCAGTACTTGCTCCAGTAAATGTAGTGACTCGACAAGAGATCATTCAGACTCAGGCTAAAAGCCTTCCTGAAGTGTTGCGAAAGCTTCCTGGTGTAGAGATTGCCCAAAACGGTGGGCGAGGTCAGCTTGCGAGTGTGTACGTACGTGGTACTGGCTCAGATCAGGTGCTTGTGCTAATCGATGGCGTGCGTATGGCTAAATCTTCAACAGGAAGTGTGGACTTTAACCAAGTGCCTGTTTCACAAATAGAGCGAATTGAATACGTCCGTGGTGCTCGTGCTGCAATGTATGGCTCTGAAGCGATTGGTGGTGTCATAAATATCATCACTTATTCGAATACTAAGAACCAAGCTATATCTAACTTATCTGTTGGTGTCGGTAGTCGCAGCCAAGAGGCAAACTTTGATTCAGTTATTTCTACGTCTGAATCTGGCAAGCTTGCAGTAACTGCGGGCTATGAAAAAGATGAAGGCTATAATGTAAAACCAGTACCAGGTGTGAACGATGGTGAAAAGCATGGCTTTTCTTCCATCAATGGTTCATTAGGTTACAGGCATAATTTCAATGATGTTATAGAAGCATCTGTTTTTGCGCGTGTTTACGATAATACGTATCAATATGACAACAATAGCTCTAGCTCTCGTAAAACATCTGAGTCACATGTTTCAAGTCAAGTAATTGGCGGCTCTATTGGTTATACAAAAGATCAGCTTGCATCTACATTTTCGTACTCGAATGAGTTTGGACGTTCTAATACATCAAATCCATATGATCTAAGTGCTAGTGATCAATATCGAAATGTTTATAAGCAAGATAATGTCAGTTGGATCTCTAGCTATGAAATTAATGAGTCAACTCAGGTCTCAGGTGGTTTGGATTGGAGAAAAGACTTTTATAAAGACGATAAAGCAGATTCTACACAAGATCGTTCAAACACAGGTGTGTTTGGTGTGCTATCGACCAAACAAGAAATTGTGACAGTCGAACTATCTATTCGTAGTGATGACAACCAAGATTACGGTAGAAATACCACATATAATGCAGGATTAGGTTTCGACATTACTGAAAGTATTCAAGTCTTTGGTTCTTATGGCACGGCTTTTAAAGCCCCAACGTTATCACAACAAAATGGTTCTGCTTGGGTCGGGGAAAATAAAAGTTTAAAACCTGAATCTTCGAAAAACATAGATATTGGTGTTAAAGGAACGGTCAAGGATATTGATTGGGCTGTAACGGGATACGATATCAAGATTGATGACTTGATTGATTATGACGGTAATAAGCGACAATACGTAAATGTTGAAGGACAAACCCGAATCAAAGGTGTTGAATTAGAAGCTGCCTTTGAAACAGGTTCGATATTCCATGCGTTCTCTATTGACTTGAAAGATCCAAAAAATGATGAAGGCGAAATGTTGGCTCGTCGCTCAAAGGGCGCATTTAAATGGAATGTGAGTACTTCGTTTGACGATGTAGATCTATCATTGAGCTATCAGTATTACACAAAACGAAGAAATAGTGATTATGACGCAACTCCGATTTATCTGAAGCCGTATGATTTGCTAGATGCAGCAGCGACTTATTGGGTTGAGCCTAATGTTGCGATTCGTGGGCGTGTTGATAATCTACTAAATGAAAAGTACGAGACTGCTAACGGGTATCCGGCACCAGAACGTACTATCTACTTAAGCATCGCTTACCAATTCTAATTAATAGCCGCCTTCGGGCGGCTTTTTAATACCTATGAAGAAACAACCCAAAAAAGTCGTCATCAGTTGGTCGTCAGGCAAGGACTCAACGTTAACCTTAATACGTCTGCTTGAAGATCCTAATTATGAAGTTGTGGGGCTTTACACAACCTATGTCGGTGAAGAAGTCCCATTTCAAGTCACACCTATTGAAGTCGTTAAAATGCAGGCTGAATTGGCAAATTTGCCATTGGTACTGATTCAACTGCCTGAAGTTTTTCCTCCCAACGACATATATCAAAATGCCATTGTTCAGGGATTAGAAGAATCAGACTTAGAAATCGATGCTGTTGCATTTGGCGATATGTTTTGCAACGGCATTATTGAGTATCGCAAAAGCTATATAGAAAAAGCGGGATGGGAATGTGTTTTTCCTTTGATGGAAACACCAAGCATAGATCTAGCCAATGAGATACTTGCTCGGAGCATTAAAACCATAACCGTAACGATTGATGGTCACCGATTGCCTAAAGCATTATGTGGAAAATGGTACAACACAGAGTTCATTGATAACTTACCTGAGGGGATAGACCCTTGTGGAGAAAATGGAGAATTTCACACATTGGTGACATCGGCTTCATGTTTCAAAGGTAGTTTGTCGATTAAAGCTGAACAAATAGAAAGTGACGAACGCTTTCATCATTTAAGATATAAAGCGAAGATTGGCGAGCGTACACTTTAACAGTAAGATACGCTCAACTTATTGGTAGAGTGCAATCTGTTGTGGACATGAAATCAGAGAAAACAGTCTTAATTTTTGATTCAGGGGTAGGAGGTCTTTCTGTATACCAAGAACTTCAAACCCTACTTCCTCAATTAGACTACCTCTATTTGTTTGATAACGCCGCATACCCATATGGAGAGCTCGATGGCGACGTATTGATTCAAAGGGTTCAATCATTAATCTCTGAATATTGCCAACGGTATCGCATCGACTTAATCGTCATCGCCTGTAATACGGCAAGCACACTTGTTCTTCCTCACCTTCGTGCAAAACTAGCCATACCCGTTGTCGGAGTGGTTCCTGCAATCAAACCTGCCTCTCTGATTTCTGAAAAAGGAGTCGGGCTCATTGCAACACCAGCGACAGTCAGTCGCCGATACACGCAAGAACTCATCAAAGATTTTGCAAACGGTAAAGAAGTGAAGTTGCTAGGCTCAACAAAATTAGTAGATATGGCGGAAAGAAAGCTAAGAGGTATCCCTGTCGATTCAAAAGAGCTGGCTCAGGTATTGGCTCCAATCAATGGGGAAGTAGATACCGCTGTACTTGGGTGTACGCATTTCCCTCTGCTAAAAGAAGAAATCCAAGTCATTATGCCAGAAGTGACGTTGATAGATTCAGGGCAAGCGATAGCAAAACGAGTGTCTTATCTTTTACAGGAAGAGTCTGGTGAGGGAAGTGACAGGAAACATCGAATTTTTTGCAGTGCACCTCCTTTTGAAAGAGATGCACTGAACGAAACATTAAACCAACTCGGTTTCTCTGATCTTATTGTTCAGCCGAGTCAGGATGTTTAGGGTCATTAGCAACCCTAACTTTAAGCGTTCTCTCCATATAATCTTGCTCATTCAAGCCTTGAATAACTTTGTCGGCATCCTCACGGGATACCACTACAAAACCAAAGCCTCTTCTTTTTCCTGTCCTTTTATCCTTCATTAACCTTACAGCGAACACTTGACCATGTTTTGAAAACAGTTGGCGGACATGTGTTTCATTTGCTTTATAAGGAAGGTTTCCCACATATAGAGTGGTTGTTGCGGATTTGTCGTCACTTGACTGCTCTGAAGATGGGTTAGAAAGGGAAAGGAGAAGCGCGCAAGTAAAAACACCAATAATAAAAGCGGTAGCGGGAGGGACTGCAATTTGTGAAAAGGCTGCAGCACCCAAAACTGCCAGTGCAATAACTAATAAATAAGATTTTTTTGAGTTCATATCTGAATACTACATTGAAATTGTGAAGTAATAAGATGCAATGCGCTATTAACAAAATAGACACACGGATCTTACGTTTAAGCATGATGAAATTCCAACCAATTGCTGTGATAGCCTTCAAATGTTGAAATTTTATTCGATAAACAGGCTTTTGGATGAAAAGTAGTCGCTTGGAAAATAAATTTCAAAAAAGACTTGTCATCGAAACACATCTCCCTATAATGCCGCCTCACCGACACGGAGTGAGACGAACATCACAAACCGAGCCGGGTAGAGAGGAAAAGAAAATTTCAAAAAAATCTTGACTCTCAAAATTCGGAGCGTAATATACGCACCCCTAACTGCAAGACGCAGAGCGGCTTAGTCAGTTAGAAAAAGCTCTTTAAAAATATAGACCTATCAATCTGTGTGGGCACTCGTTGATGATAATCCAAATAGATACTTCGGTATCAATTTAGGTTTCAATGAACTGAGTGACCATTCGAATTGGGAAGCAGCCTTGAGCTGTTTTGTTTTACTTTTTCAAAAGTGAAAACCAATAAGAGCACAGTCAATTCAAAACATTACTATGTAATGTAATCAGTATTCATTGAGCCGACCAAAATCTTAAATTGAAGAGTTTGATCATGGCTCAGATTGAACGCTGGCGGCAGGCCTAACACATGCAAGTCGAGCGGAAACGAGTTGTCTGACCCTTCGGGGAACGATAACGGCGTCGAGCGGCGGACGGGTGAGTAATGCCTGGGAAATTGCCCTGATGTGGGGGATAACCATTGGAAACGATGGCTAATACCGCATAATAGCTTCGGCTCAAAGAGGGGGACCTTCGGGCCTCTCGCGTCAGGATATGCCCAGGTGGGATTAGCTAGTTGGTGAGGTAAAGGCTCACCAAGGCGACGATCCCTAGCTGGTCTGAGAGGATGATCAGCCACACTGGAACTGAGACACGGTCCAGACTCCTACGGGAGGCAGCAGTGGGGAATATTGCACAATGGGCGCAAGCCTGATGCAGCCATGCCGCGTGTGTGAAGAAGGCCTTCGGGTTGTAAAGCACTTTCAGCAGTGAGGAAGGGTGTGTATTTAATAGATGCGCATTTTGACGTTAGCTGCAGAAGAAGCACCGGCTAACTCCGTGCCAGCAGCCGCGGTAATACGGAGGGTGCGAGCGTTAATCGGAATTACTGGGCGTAAAGCGCATGCAGGTGGTTTGTTAAGTCAGATGTGAAAGCCCGGGGCTCAACCTCGGAACTGCATTTGAAACTGGCAGGCTAGAGTACTGTAGAGGGGGGTAGAATTTCAGGTGTAGCGGTGAAATGCGTAGAGATCTGAAGGAATACCGGTGGCGAAGGCGGCCCCCTGGACAGATACTGACACTCAGATGCGAAAGCGTGGGGAGCAAACAGGATTAGATACCCTGGTAGTCCACGCCGTAAACGATGTCTACTTGGAGGTTGTGGCCTTGAGCCGTGGCTTTCGGAGCTAACGCGTTAAGTAGACCGCCTGGGGAGTACGGTCGCAAGATTAAAACTCAAATGAATTGACGGGGGCCCGCACAAGCGGTGGAGCATGTGGTTTAATTCGATGCAACGCGAAGAACCTTACCTACTCTTGACATCCATAGAACTTAGCAGAGATGCTTTGGTGCCTTCGGGAACTATGAGACAGGTGCTGCATGGCTGTCGTCAGCTCGTGTTGTGAAATGTTGGGTTAAGTCCCGCAACGAGCGCAACCCTTATCCTTGTTTGCCAGCACTTCGGGTGGGAACTCCAGGGAGACTGCCGGTGATAAACCGGAGGAAGGTGGGGACGACGTCAAGTCATCATGGCCCTTACGAGTAGGGCTACACACGTGCTACAATGGCGCATACAGAGGGCGGCCAACTTGCGAGAGTGAGCGAATCCCAAAAAGTGCGTCGTAGTCCGGATTGGAGTCTGCAACTCGACTCCATGAAGTCGGAATCGCTAGTAATCGTGGATCAGAATGCCACGGTGAATACGTTCCCGGGCCTTGTACACACCGCCCGTCACACCATGGGAGTGGGCTGCAAAAGAAGCAGGTAGTTTAACCTTCGGGAGGACGCTTGCCACTTTGTGGTTCATGACTGGGGTGAAGTCGTAACAAGGTAGCCCTAGGGGAACCTGGGGCTGGATCACCTCCTTATACGATGATTATTGCGATGAGTGTTCACACAGATTGGTACGGTTTATAACGTAAGAGAGCAGAGTGTTCCCAAACACTCACAACTAGTGTCCCGTTCGTCTAGAGGCCTAGGACACCGCCCTTTCACGGCGGTAACAGGGGTTCGACTCCCCTACGGGATACCATCTTTAAGCGCATTTCTTTTGAAACAGAAAGTCTTAAGTGCCTTTAAAAATGGTTACTTCCTTACGAAGTGATTCGCTCTTTAACAATTTGGAAAGCTGACGAATAACAACAATCCCCTTATCTATGGATAAGCGTTGTTATTCAATTAAAAGTTCTCAAATCCTAAAACTTTGTTTTAGGTACCAACACACATTCAAGTGTTCTTGGAAACATCCTTGTGATGTTTATATTTGAGTCCGGCAAAATCGAATGTCTCTCGCTCATTCAATAATGAGAGACACAAACCTTGGTTGTTTGAACATACAGAAACCTCTTGGGGTTGTATGGTTAAGTGACTAAGCGTACACGGTGGATGCCTTGGCAGTCAGAGGCGATGAAGGACGTACTAACTTGCGATAAGCCCAGATAAGACAGTAAGAGTCATTTGAGTCTGGGATTTCCGAATGGGGAAACCCACTTACATAAGTAAGTATTGCTGAGTGAATACATAGCTCAGTGAAGCGAACTCGGGGAACTGAAACATCTAAGTACCCGAAGGAAGAGAAATCAACCGAGATTCCGAAAGTAGCGGCGAGCGAAATTGGATTAGCCCTTAAGCTTTTTATGCGTCAGGTGAAGCTTCTGGAAAGGAGCGCGATACAGGGTGATAGCCCCGTAACCGACAGCGCATTTCAAGTGAAATCGAGTAAGGCGGGACACGTGATATCCTGTCTGAATATGGGGGGACCATCCTCCAAGGCTAAATACTACTGACTGACCGATAGTGAACCAGTACCGTGAGGGAAAGGCGAAAAGAACCCCTGTGAGGGGAGTGAAATAGAACCTGAAACCGTGTACGTACAAGCAGTAGGAGCCCTTCGGGGTGACTGCGTACCTTTTGTATAATGGGTCAGCGACTTATATTCAGTGGCAAGGTTAACCATCTAGGGGAGCCGTAGGGAAACCGAGTCTTAACTGGGCGCTCAGTCTCTGGATATAGACCCGAAACCAGGTGATCTAGCCATGGGCAGGTTGAAGGTTGAGTAACATCAACTGGAGGACCGAACCGACTAATGTTGAAAAATTAGCGGATGACTTGTGGCTAGGGGTGAAAGGCCAATCAAACCTGGAGATAGCTGGTTCTCCCCGAAAGCTATTTAGGTAGCGCCTCGGACGAATACTACTGGGGGTAGAGCACTGTTAAGGCTAGGGGGTCATCCCGACTTACCAACCCTTTGCAAACTCCGAATACCAGTAAGTACTATCCGGGAGACACACGGCGGGTGCTAACGTCCGTCGTGGAGAGGGAAACAACCCAGACCGCCAGCTAAGGTCCCAAAGTATTGCTAAGTGGGAAACGATGTGGGAAGGCTCAGACAGCCAGGATGTTGGCTTAGAAGCAGCCATCATTTAAAGAAAGCGTAATAGCTCACTGGTCGAGTCGGCCTGCGCGGAAGATGTAACGGGGCTAAGCAATACACCGAAGCTGCGGCTGCATACTTTGTATGCGGGGTAGGGGAGCGTTCTGTAAGCCGTTGAAGGTGGTCTGTAAGGGCTGCTGGAGGTATCAGAAGTGCGAATGCTGACATGAGTAACGATAAAGGGAGTGAAAAACTCCCTCGCCGGAAGACCAAGGGTTCCTGTCCAACGTTAATCGGGGCAGGGTAAGTCGACCCCTAAGGCGAGGCTGAAAAGCGTAGTCGATGGGAAACGGGTTAATATTCCCGTACTTCTTACAATTGCGATGGGGGGACGGAGAAGGCTAGGTGGGCCTGGCGACGGTTGTCCAGGTTCAAGTGCGTAGGCTTGAGAGTTAGGTAAATCCGGCTCTCTTTAAGGCTGAGACACGATGTCGAGTCACTACGGTGATGAAGTCATTGATGCCATGCTTCCAGGAAAAGCCTCTAAGCTTCAGATTGTAAGGAATCGTACCCCAAACCGACACAGGTGGTCGGGTAGAGAATACCAAGGCGCTTGAGAGAACTCGGGTGAAGGAACTAGGCAAAATGGTACCGTAACTTCGGGAGAAGGTACGCTCTTATCGGTGAAGTCCCTTGCGGATGGAGCTGACGAGAGTCGCAGATACCAGGTGGCTGCAACTGTTTATTAAAAACACAGCACTGTGCAAAATCGTAAGATGACGTATACGGTGTGACGCCTGCCCGGTGCCGGAAGGTTAATTGATGGGGTTAGTCTTTGGACGAAGCTCTTGATCGAAGCCCCGGTAAACGGCGGCCGTAACTATAACGGTCCTAAGGTAGCGAAATTCCTTGTCGGGTAAGTTCCGACCTGCACGAATGGCGTAATGATGGCCACGCTGTCTCCACCCGAGACTCAGTGAAATTGAAATCGCTGTGAAGATGCAGTGTACCCGCGGCTAGACGGAAAGACCCCGTGAACCTTTACTACAGCTTGGCACTGAACATTGAACCTACATGTGTAGGATAGGTGGGAGGCTTTGAAACGCAGTCGCCAGATTGCGTGGAGCCGTCCTTGAAATACCACCCTTGTAGCTTTGATGTTCTAACTTGGCTCCCTTATCGGGAGTGAGGACAGTGCCTGGTGGGTAGTTTGACTGGGGCGGTCTCCTCCCAAAGAGTAACGGAGGAGCACGAAGGTGGGCTAAACACGGTTGGACATCGTGTGGTTAGTGCAATGGCATAAGCCCGCTTGACTGCGAGAATGACAATTCGAGCAGGTGCGAAAGCAGGTCATAGTGATCCGGTGGTTCTGAATGGAAGGGCCATCGCTCAACGGATAAAAGGTACTCCGGGGATAACAGGCTGATACCGCCCAAGAGTTCATATCGACGGCGGTGTTTGGCACCTCGATGTCGGCTCATCACATCCTGGGGCTGAAGTCGGTCCCAAGGGTATGGCTGTTCGCCATTTAAAGTGGTACGCGAGCTGGGTTTAGAACGTCGTGAGACAGTTCGGTCCCTATCTGCCGTGGGCGTTGGAAGATTGAAGGGGGCTGCTCCTAGTACGAGAGGACCGGAGTGGACGAACCTCTGGTGTTCGGGTTGTCATGCCAATGGCATTGCCCGGTAGCTAAGTTCGGAATCGATAACCGCTGAAAGCATCTAAGCGGGAAGCGAGCCCTGAGATGAGTCTTCCCTGATACTTTAAGTATCCTAAAGGGTTGTTCGAGACCAGAACGTTGATAGGCAGGGTGTGTAAGCGTTGTGAGGCGTTGAGCTAACCTGTACTAATTGCCCGTGAGGCTTAACCATACAACACCCAAGGGGTTTTGTGGGCTCAGATAAGAATATTGAATGTGTAAGAATCAGAACTAAAAAAAACAGCTTTCCAGATTAAAGAATTTGCTTGGCGACCATAGCGTTGTGGACCCACCTGATTCCATGCCGAACTCAGAAGTGAAACGCAATAGCGCCGATGGTAGTGTGGGGTTTCCCCATGTGAGAGTAGGACATCGCCAGGTTTTGATTCTGATTGAACTCGACAGAGTTCAGTCACCATAAGGTTTTAAACAAAAGTTTAGAATTTTATGTTGACTTACAGAGTCAATCGCGTATTATACGCGTCCTGCCTAAGTGCTAACGCACTGAAAGCAAAGCTCTTTAACAATATAGACCTATCAATCTGTGTGGGCACTCGTTGATGATAATCCAATGAGAAACTTTGGTTTCAAATTAGGTTTCAATGAACTGAGTGACCAATCGGTAGCAATACCGGCACAGTCAATTCAACATTACTATGTAATGTAATCAGTATTCATTGAGCCGACCAAATCTTAAATTGAAGAGTTTGATCATGGCTCAGATTGAACGCTGGCGGCAGGCCTAACACATGCAAGTCGAGCGGAAACGAGTTGTCTGACTCTTCGGGGAACGATAACGGCGTCGAGCGGCGGACGGGTGAGTAATGCCTGGGAAATTGCCCTGATGTGGGGGATAACCATTGGAAACGATGGCTAATACCGCATAATAGCTTCGGCTCAAAGAGGGGGACCTTCGGGCCTCTCGCGTCAGGATATGCCCAGGTGGGATTAGCTAGTTGGTGAGGTAAAGGCTCACCAAGGCGACGATCCCTAGCTGGTCTGAGAGGATGATCAGCCACACTGGAACTGAGACACGGTCCAGACTCCTACGGGAGGCAGCAGTGGGGAATATTGCACAATGGGCGCAAGCCTGATGCAGCCATGCCGCGTGTGTGAAGAAGGCCTTCGGGTTGTAAAGCACTTTCAGCAGTGAGGAAGGGTGTGTATTTAATAGATGCGCATTTTGACGTTAGCTGCAGAAGAAGCACCGGCTAACTCCGTGCCAGCAGCCGCGGTAATACGGAGGGTGCGAGCGTTAATCGGAATTACTGGGCGTAAAGCGCATGCAGGTGGTTTGTTAAGTCAGATGTGAAAGCCCGGGGCTCAACCTCGGAACTGCATTTGAAACTGGCAGGCTAGAGTACTGTAGAGGGGGGTAGAATTTCAGGTGTAGCGGTGAAATGCGTAGAGATCTGAAGGAATACCGGTGGCGAAGGCGGCCCCCTGGACAGATACTGACACTCAGATGCGAAAGCGTGGGGAGCAAACAGGATTAGATACCCTGGTAGTCCACGCCGTAAACGATGTCTACTTGGAGGTTGTGGCCTTGAGCCGTGGCTTTCGGAGCTAACGCGTTAAGTAGACCGCCTGGGGAGTACGGTCGCAAGATTAAAACTCAAATGAATTGACGGGGGCCCGCACAAGCGGTGGAGCATGTGGTTTAATTCGATGCAACGCGAAGAACCTTACCTACTCTTGACATCCATAGAACTTAGCAGAGATGCTTTGGTGCCTTCGGGAACTATGAGACAGGTGCTGCATGGCTGTCGTCAGCTCGTGTTGTGAAATGTTGGGTTAAGTCCCGCAACGAGCGCAACCCTTATCCTTGTTTGCCAGCACTTCGGGTGGGAACTCCAGGGAGACTGCCGGTGATAAACCGGAGGAAGGTGGGGACGACGTCAAGTCATCATGGCCCTTACGAGTAGGGCTACACACGTGCTACAATGGCGCATACAGAGGGCGGCCAACTTGCGAGAGTGAGCGAATCCCAAAAAGTGCGTCGTAGTCCGGATTGGAGTCTGCAACTCGACTCCATGAAGTCGGAATCGCTAGTAATCGTGGATCAGAATGCCACGGTGAATACGTTCCCGGGCCTTGTACACACCGCCCGTCACACCATGGGAGTGGGCTGCAAAAGAAGCAGGTAGTTTAACCTTCGGGAGGACGCTTGCCACTTTGTGGTTCATGACTGGGGTGAAGTCGTAACAAGGTAGCCCTAGGGGAACCTGGGGCTGGATCACCTCCTTATACGATGATTATTGCGATGAGTGTTCACACAGATTGGTACGGTTTATAACGTAAGAGAGTAGAGTGTTCCCAAACACTCACAACTAGTGTCCCGTTCGTCTAGAGGCCTAGGACACCGCCCTTTCACGGCGGTAACAGGGGTTCGACTCCCCTACGGGATACCATTGGGTCGTTAGCTCAGTTGGTAGAGCAGTTGACTTTTAATCAATTGGTCGCAGGTTCGAATCCTGCACGACCCACCATTCTTTATCTAAAGAATAACTCTCAAGTATGGGGCTATAGCTCAGCTGGGAGAGCGCCTGCCTTGCACGCAGGAGGTCAGCAGTTCGATCCTGCTTAGCTCCACCATCTTGACGTCTACCACTAGACGTAAAACTAATGTGGGCGATTAGCTCAGTTGGGAGAGCACCTGCCTTACAAGCAGGGGGTCACTGGTTCGAGCCCGGTATCGCCCACCATCTTTAAGTGCATTTCTTTTGAAACAGAAAGTCTTAAGTGCCTTTAAAAATGGTTACTTCCTTAAGAAGTGATTAGCTCTTTAACAATTTGGAAAGCTGACGAATAACAACAATCCCCTTATCTTTGGATAAGCGTTGTTATTCAAATTAAAAGTTCTCAAATCCTAAAACTGTGTTTTAGGTACCAACACACATTCAAGTGTTCTTGGAAACATCCATAGGATGTTTATATTTGAGTCCGGCAAAATCGAATGTCTCTCGCTCATTCAATAATGAGAGACACAAACCTTGGTTGTTTGAACATACAGAAACCTCTTGGGGTTGTATGGTTAAGTGACTAAGCGTACACGGTGGATGCCTTGGCAGTCAGAGGCGATGAAGGACGTACTAACTTGCGATAAGCCCAGATAAGACAGTAAGAGTCATTTGAGTCTGGGATTTCCGAATGGGGAAACCCACTTACATAAGTAAGTATTGCTGAGTGAATACATAGCTCAGTGAAGCGAACTCGGGGAACTGAAACATCTAAGTACCCGAAGGAAGAGAAATCAACCGAGATTCCGAAAGTAGCGGCGAGCGAAATTGGATTAGCCCTTAAGCTTTTTATGCGTCAGGTGAAGCTTCTGGAAAGGAGCGCGATACAGGGTGATAGCCCCGTAACCGACAGCGCATTTCAAGTGAAATCGAGTAAGGCGGGACACGTGATATCCTGTCTGAATATGGGGGGACCATCCTCCAAGGCTAAATACTACTGACTGACCGATAGTGAACCAGTACCGTGAGGGAAAGGCGAAAAGAACCCCTGTGAGGGGAGTGAAATAGAACCTGAAACCGTGTACGTACAAGCAGTAGGAGCCCTTCGGGGTGACTGCGTACCTTTTGTATAATGGGTCAGCGACTTATATTCAGTGGCAAGGTTAACCATCTAGGGGAGCCGTAGGGAAACCGAGTCTTAACTGGGCGCTCAGTCTCTGGATATAGACCCGAAACCAGGTGATCTAGCCATGGGCAGGTTGAAGGTTGAGTAACATCAACTGGAGGACCGAACCGACTAATGTTGAAAAATTAGCGGATGACTTGTGGCTAGGGGTGAAAGGCCAATCAAACCTGGAGATAGCTGGTTCTCCCCGAAAGCTATTTAGGTAGCGCCTCGGACGAATACTACTGGGGGTAGAGCACTGTTAAGGCTAGGGGGTCATCCCGACTTACCAACCCTTTGCAAACTCCGAATACCAGTAAGTACTATCCGGGAGACACACGGCGGGTGCTAACGTCCGTCGTGGAGAGGGAAACAACCCAGACCGCCAGCTAAGGTCCCAAAGTATTGCTAAGTGGGAAACGATGTGGGAAGGCTCAGACAGCCAGGATGTTGGCTTAGAAGCAGCCATCATTTAAAGAAAGCGTAATAGCTCACTGGTCGAGTCGGCCTGCGCGGAAGATGTAACGGGGCTAAGCAATACACCGAAGCTGCGGCTGCATACTTTGTATGCGGGGTAGGGGAGCGTTCTGTAAGCCGTTGAAGGTGGTCTGTAAGGGCTGCTGGAGGTATCAGAAGTGCGAATGCTGACATGAGTAACGATAAAGGGAGTGAAAAACTCCCTCGCCGGAAGACCAAGGGTTCCTGTCCAACGTTAATCGGGGCAGGGTAAGTCGACCCCTAAGGCGAGGCTGAAAAGCGTAGTCGATGGGAAACGGGTTAATATTCCCGTACTTCTTACAATTGCGATGGGGGGACGGAGAAGGCTAGGTGGGCCTGGCGACGGTTGTCCAGGTTCAAGTGCGTAGGCTTGAGAGTTAGGTAAATCCGGCTCTCTTTAAGGCTGAGACACGATGTCGAGTCACTACGGTGATGAAGTCATTGATGCCATGCTTCCAGGAAAAGCCTCTAAGCTTCAGATTGTAAGGAATCGTACCCCAAACCGACACAGGTGGTCGGGTAGAGAATACCAAGGCGCTTGAGAGAACTCGGGTGAAGGAACTAGGCAAAATGGTACCGTAACTTCGGGAGAAGGTACGCTCTTATCGGTGAAGTCCCTCGCGGATGGAGCTGACGAGAGTCGCAGATACCAGGTGGCTGCAACTGTTTATTAAAAACACAGCACTGTGCAAAATCGTAAGATGACGTATACGGTGTGACGCCTGCCCGGTGCCGGAAGGTTAATTGATGGGGTTAGTCTTTGGACGAAGCTCTTGATCGAAGCCCCGGTAAACGGCGGCCGTAACTATAACGGTCCTAAGGTAGCGAAATTCCTTGTCGGGTAAGTTCCGACCTGCACGAATGGCGTAATGATGGCCACGCTGTCTCCACCCGAGACTCAGTGAAATTGAAATCGCTGTGAAGATGCAGTGTACCCGCGGCTAGACGGAAAGACCCCGTGAACCTTTACTACAGCTTGGCACTGAACATTGAACCTACATGTGTAGGATAGGTGGGAGGCTTTGAAACGCAGTCGCCAGATTGCGTGGAGCCGTCCTTGAAATACCACCCTTGTAGCTTTGATGTTCTAACTTGGCTCCCTTATCGGGAGTGAGGACAGTGCCTGGTGGGTAGTTTGACTGGGGCGGTCTCCTCCCAAAGAGTAACGGAGGAGCACGAAGGTGGGCTAAACACGGTTGGACATCGTGTGGTTAGTGCAATGGCATAAGCCCGCTTGACTGCGAGAATGACAATTCGAGCAGGTGCGAAAGCAGGTCATAGTGATCCGGTGGTTCTGAATGGAAGGGCCATCGCTCAACGGATAAAAGGTACTCCGGGGATAACAGGCTGATACCGCCCAAGAGTTCATATCGACGGCGGTGTTTGGCACCTCGATGTCGGCTCATCACATCCTGGGGCTGAAGTCGGTCCCAAGGGTATGGCTGTTCGCCATTTAAAGTGGTACGCGAGCTGGGTTTAGAACGTCGTGAGACAGTTCGGTCCCTATCTGCCGTGGGCGTTGGAAGATTGAAGGGGGCTGCTCCTAGTACGAGAGGACCGGAGTGGACGAACCTCTGGTGTTCGGGTTGTCATGCCAATGGCATTGCCCGGTAGCTAAGTTCGGAATCGATAACCGCTGAAAGCATCTAAGCGGGAAGCGAGCCCTGAGATGAGTCTTCCCTGATACTTTAAGTATCCTAAAGGGTTGTTCGAGACCAGAACGTTGATAGGCAGGGTGTGTAAGCGTTGTGAGGCGTTGAGCTAACCTGTACTAATTGCCCGTGAGGCTTAACCATACAACACCCAAGGGGTTTTGATGGACTCAGATAAGAACATTGAATGTGTAAGAACTAGAACTTAAAAAAACAGCTTTCCGAATTAAAGAATTTGCTTGGCGACCATAGCGTTGTGGACCCACCTGATTCCATGCCGAACTCAGAAGTGAAACGCAATAGCGCCGATGGTAGTGTGGGGTTTCCCCATGTGAGAGTAGGACATCGCCAGGCTTTGATTTTTTGCCTTAGAAGGCAAAACTAAAAATTAGCATCGTAATATAAGACTAAGTTTTAGTAACAATTTGTGGAGAGATGGCTGAGTGGTTGAAAGCACCGGTCTTGAAAACCGGCATACGTTAATAGCGTATCTAGGGTTCAAATCCCTATCTCTCCGCCACTATTAAGAAGCCCGCTGATTTCAGCGGGCTTTCTTGTTTATGTAAGTCTAAATTATCTCTTTTGATACCTTTCAAGGCCTCTGTAATGACTGAGAGTTGTTGAAGCCCAGATAGGTTCAGGTATAAAAAAGCCCAGCTTCACGCTGGGCTTTTTTTATTAAAGGATCTGTTTGAGTATCTTATCTGCACTAACTCTCGTGATCTTACGAATAAGCTTCTGCACTTCGGAAGGGTAATTTTCTATCTTGTCCAATTGACGATAAGTACAAATCAGTTCCGTATGCTCAAGAATGTTTTCTACTTCCTGATCAAATTTAGCGGTTAGGTGGCTAAAGTGATCCTGAATCAAAATGGCATTCTCTAGATCCAGTTTCCAAGCTCTCGGGTTTAAGTTGTTACCTGTGATAAGCATGTAGCGCTTGTCTACCCAGATGCCTTTCAAGTGGTAGCTGTTGGAATCGTGTTTCCAAACCCGAATGTTTAGCTTTCGGCTTGCTATGTGCGCTTCGTTTACCTTAGCAAAGCGGCGCAAGTTCATTTCATAAAGGTAAGGAAGACCTGCTATGGTCTTAAACTCTTCTTCCGGCGGAATATAGAAATCATTTGCTGTCTTATCACCAACAACTATAGTGACCTTTACTCCACGCTTAATCGCTTTCTTTATCTGCCTTGCTAGGCTTTTAGGGAAGTTAAAGTAAGGAGTACAAATAAAGACTTCATCTTTCGCCTGAGCGACCAGATGGTTAATACACTGGTTGAGTTTGTTACGACGCTTACCCACTCCGACTAGCGGCGTCACAGCAACATGTTCAGAGTCAACATTTTGGTGACTGAACTCGTACTGGCTCTGTGCAAGAGATGAACGCAGTTGACGAATGGCTGGCTTTATATCTTTCGTTGTTGGCTTTTGAGTACAAGCCAGGTTGTTGACGGCTGGGTGTTGAATCATCGAATTTTCGATGTAGCTCGCCATACAGTTTGCTAGATATTCGTTATTGAGGACATGGTAGCGGTCAAACCGGTATCTGTCTTTAAAGTTGAGATAGATATTGTTGAGGCTAGCTCCGCTGTAGATGACAGAGTTATCTATGATGAATCCTTTCAGGTGAAGGACACCGAAGACTTCTCTACCGCGAACAGGGACTCCGTATACAGGAATGGTTTCTTCGAATTGTTCCGCAAACTTTTTATAAAGGGCGGCGTTGCCTTCAGAGGCTTCGGCACCAATAAGCCCTCTTTGAGCGCGGTGCCAGTCAACGCATATTTTGACGTCTAGCTCAGGGTTCTTTTGTTTAGCTTTATATAAAGCCGTCAGAATTTCTCTACCCGCGTCATCATCTTCTAGGTAGAGAGCGACAATATAGATACGCTGCGTCGCTTGTTCAATCGCACTTAACAGGTGTTCACGAAACGCTTTTGCTGAATACAGAACATCAAAAGAATCTGGATCTTGCGCAATGGTTGGAAGTGTCTTAATTAGATTCCTAGTTGCGATCATGTGAGAGGTATTACCTTCTGTAAATGATTGATGGCTAATCGTCCATTTTACCAAAAGTCGGACCACCTTGACCAGACAACCTGGTGATCTGGTAAATAATGTTACACGTTATATTTCATAGCTTTGAGTTTTTTACCGTTATTACGATAACGAGTAAACAAACTTTTTAGTGAACCGGGAAGTGCTTCTGTTGAAACCGTAACGAATCCGTGACTTTGGTAGAAGTTTTCCAAATGCTCGTAAGCAAAGCAGTAGTCACTTGGTTCCAATACATTATTTCTACAATGTTCCATGAGCATACTACCGAAGCCCTTCTTGCGATGCTCTGTGGCGATGACCATTCCAGTTAATAACCGAAAATCCTCGATGGTTCTAAACCGAACAGCCGCTATCATATTTCCACTTAAGTACCCGACTAGCGTGAGTTCGTCGGATTTAGGCTTAGCTGAAGAATAATGTTGCTTGTATAGGCGCTTAACCAAAGGTAATTGAATCGGGTCCAGAATTTTGACTTCTAGCTCACTCATTCGTCACTGCGCTCTCTGAATAGTTAAGGTAAAATGCGAAACAGCCGAATTTTACCTCTAAATACTATGCAGATATACCAAAACCAAAGCCTTAAACCGTTTCATACTTTTGGTCTGGAAGTACATTGCCAGCATATGGTCAAAATTACTTCTGTTAGCGATCTTCGAAACTCGCTTAACCACCCGGAATTGAAACCATTATCAAAGTTAATGCTGGGCAAAGGCAGCAATGTTTTGTTTACCGAAGATTTCAGCGGTGTTGTTCTTCTTAACCAGCTAATGGGGAAATCTGTTACTGAAAGTGAAGAGTACTTTCATCTACATGTCAGTGGTGGAGAAGATTGGCCACAATTTGTCGAGTGGACGCTGGAGCAAGGCTATTCAGGTTTAGAAAATCTGGCGTTGATCCCCGGTTGCGTTGGTTCTGCGCCTATTCAAAACATAGGTGCTTATGGTGTCGAATTGAAAGATGTCTGCGAGTATGTGGATTACTACTGTCAAGAGTCTGATTCGGTTATCCGGCTCAGTAACGAAGAATGTCAGTTTGGTTATCGGGATTCCGTGTTTAAGAAAAACTTGAAAGATAAAGCGACGGTGGTTGCTGTAGGGTTTCTCTTAAAAAAGGACTGGAAACCTAATGTGGAATACGGTCCTTTGAAAGCGCTTGATACCGGAAGTAGAACAGCAAGAAAGATATTTGAACGAGTGTGCGATATTCGTCGTTCCAAATTGCCAGACCCTGCTGTGCTGGGCAATGCCGGGAGCTTCTTTAAAAACCCTGTAATCTCTAAAGATCAGTTTGATCAGCTGCAAGCACTGTACCCAGAGATGGTGGGGTATAACGTCGGTGAACAAGTAAAAGTAGCGGCTGGCTGGTTAATCGATCATGCCGGGTTAAAGGGAACTGAGGTTGGTGGAGCTCTAGTTCACCCAGATCAAGCGTTGGTATTGGTCAACACCAATAACGCCACACCCGTTGATATTCTTAAGCTCGCCGCTTTGGTTAGAGACAAAGTTCAAGAGAAGTATCAAATTCGTCTGGAGCATGAAGTCCGATTTATCGGTAGTCATAAAGAAACCAACTTAACAGAGTGTCTGGAGAAGCTGCATGAAAGTTGATTCCGTGAAATACAACATCATTAAACAATTGGCTGATGGCGAGTTTCATTCTGGTGAAGCACTGGGCGAGAAGTTTGGTATTTCAAGAGCGGCGATAAGTAAACATATCAAGAGCATCCAAGAACTTGGGTTAGACGTTTATAGCGTTCAGAGGAAAGGCTATCGGCTGCCTTCACCTCTATCACTACTGGATGAAGCATTGCTCAGCAGTGGTTCCCAGCGCTCGCTGAAAGTATTCCCTGTTATTGGCTCGACAAACCAATATCTGCTTGAACGAACACATGAACTTAATAGTGGTGATGCTTGTCTGGCTGAATATCAAAGTCAGGGGAGAGGTCGAAGAGGTCGCCAGTGGGTCTCTCCTTTTGGCAGTAACCTTTATGTCTCTATGTTCTGGCGGCTGGAAGCGGGCATGGCTGCAGCCATGGGGCTGAGCTTAGTGGTTGGCGTTTCTGTGGTGGAAGCTTTTGAGTCATTGGGTATTCATGGCGTGAAGCTCAAGTGGCCGAATGATCTTTACTATCAGGACAAAAAGCTTGCGGGTATTCTGGTCGAAATTTCGGGTCAGGCTGGTGCCGCCGCAAACCTGGTGATTGGCATGGGGCTTAATATTGCAATGCCAGATTCTACAGAAAATATCACTCAACCGTGGACCTCTCTTGGTCAGATTCTCCCGAATGACCACATAGATAGGAATGCTCTCGCATCGGCTATTCTTACCGCCTGGGAGCGATCGCTCAATGACTATGAAGTGAATGGGATGAGAGGCTTTGTTGAACGATGGAACCGGTTAGATAACTTTCTGGATCGTCCGGTTAAACTGATAATGGGGCCAAAAGAGTTAAAAGGTATCGCCAAAGGTATTGATGAACAAGGTGGCATTCTTATCGAAACTGAAAACGGTGTAGAAACTTTTATTGGCGGAGAAATCTCATTGAGAGGTGCAGAGTAAGCTATTTTCGAAGCAGAACTTTTTCCACCATGTGATTTTTGCCTTTTTGCAAAATGAGCTGGGCACGTTCACGGGTAGGTAAAATATTCTGCTCTAGGTTTTTACCATTGATGGTTTGCCAGATACTCTTGGCTTTATCAAGAGCTTCATCTTGAGACAACTTGGTGTAGTGTCCGAAGTAAGATCCAGGCTTGGTGAAAGCACCCTGGCGAAATTTCATAAAGCGCTCAACATACCAGGTCTGAATCATCTCAGGTGTAGCATCTACAAATAGAGAAAAATCCAAAAAGTCTGAGATAAACACTCGATGAGGGTCGTGAGGGTAATCCATGCCGCTTTGCAGCACGTTAAGCCCTTCAATGATCAACACGTCGGGTAGGTCGACTACTTTCTCTTCTTTCGTAATGTCATAAGTGAGGTGTGAATATACCGGTGCTTTAACATTGCGCTTGCAAGCTTTTACATCAGAAACAAACTGAACCAGCTTCTTCATATCATAAGATTCTGGAAACCCTTTCTTCTGCATTAAACCACTTTCACTTAACACCTTATTTGGGTAAAGAAACCCATCAGTGGTGATCAGCTCAACTTTAGGGTGGTT
Source organism: Vibrio sp. SCSIO 43132 (assembly GCF_019904195.1). Taxonomy (NCBI): domain Bacteria; kingdom Pseudomonadati; phylum Pseudomonadota; class Gammaproteobacteria; order Vibrionales; family Vibrionaceae; genus Vibrio; species Vibrio sp. SCSIO 43132. The sequence continues at coordinate 3,768,576 of NZ_CP063199.1, read as the reverse complement.
TTCCCAACGAGAGAGAAGTGCTTTGAGAAGTCTGGCTGTGGTGCTTTTCCCTACCGCAACACTCCCAGCAATACCAATGACAAATGGTGGCGCGTGCTCTTTTTGATGGAGAAAGCGATGCAATACTGAGTTGCGGCTTTGTCTTGCCTCAACATAAAGATTCAGCAAGCGAGACAGGGGTAAGTAGATTTCTACCGCCTCTTTCATTGTCAGGCTTTCATTAATACCCTGAAGCTCCTTCAAATCTTCTTCTGACAACGTCATTGGCACAGAGTTGCGCAACTCTGACCATTGTTGACGATTAAAAGACATGTAAGGGCTCATAACGTATTCAGAATCCATAAAAATCTGGGAGAGTGACAATACACTATGCTAGGCGAGATGCAAACGATTTGGATGCCAATAATTGAGCGTCAGTCATGAAAATCTGACGAATTTGTGCGCAATTAACCTCAAGTTAAGGGAAATTTGCATTTTTTTTCAATTTTCTATTGCAAGGTACAAAATCATTCAATAGAATTCGCTCCACTCGTGTGCCGACTTAGCTCAGTAGGTAGAGCAACTGACTTGTAATCAGTAGGTCACCAGTTCGATTCCGGTAGTCGGCACCACTTTCTACCTCTTGATTAGAGCGAGAGAAAGTTTTAAAAATTTGGAGGGGTTCCCGAGTGGCCAAAGGGAGCAGACTGTAAATCTGCCGGCACTGCCTTCGATGGTTCGAATCCGTCCCCCTCCACCATATTCCTAAGGAAATAGCTCACAGAGTTACGTGTTGCGGGCATCGTATAATGGCTATTACCTCAGCCTTCCAAGCTGATGATGCGGGTTCGATTCCCGCTGCCCGCTCCAACTCATACAAAGTGCTGATATAGCTCAGTCGGTAGAGCGCACCCTTGGTAAGGGTGAGGTCGGCGGTTCAAATCCGCCTATCAGCACCAGCTCTTGAAGCCATTTCCTTTTGTAATACAATCACCATTATTTTGGTTGCGTGGTCATCAAAGCCACCTAAATCCGTACCTTGAGGGACACTCCATGTCTAAAGAAAAATTTGAACGTACGAAACCGCACGTAAACGTTGGTACTATCGGCCACGTTGACCACGGTAAAACAACTCTAACTGCTGCAATCTGTACTACTCTAGCTAAAGTGTACGGCGGTGAAGCGAAAGACTTCGCATCTATCGATAACGCTCCAGAAGAGCGTGAGCGTGGTATCACAATCGCAACGTCTCACGTTGAGTACGACACTCCATCACGTCACTACGCACACGTAGACTGCCCAGGACACGCTGACTATGTTAAAAACATGATCACAGGTGCTGCGCAAATGGACGGTGGTATCCTAGTTGTAGCTGCGACTGATGGCCCAATGCCTCAAACTCGTGAGCACATCCTACTAGGCCGTCAGGTTGGTATCCCATACATCATCGTATTCATGAACAAGTGTGACATGGTTGATGATGAAGAGCTTCTAGAGCTAGTAGAAATGGAAGTTCGTGAACTTCTTTCTGAGTACGAATTCCCAGGTGATGACCTACCAGTAATCCAAGGTTCAGCTCTTGGCGCTCTAAACGGCGAAAAGCAGTGGGAAGACAAGATTGTTGAGCTTGCAGAAGCACTAGATTCTTACATCCCAGAGCCAGAGCGTGCTGTAGACCAGCCGTTCCTATTACCGATTGAAGACGTATTCTCAATCCAGGGTCGTGGTACAGTAGTAACTGGTCGTATCGAGCGTGGTATCCTAACAGTAGGTGACGACGTAGAGATCGTAGGTATCAAAGAAACGACAACTACTACATGTACTGGTGTAGAGATGTTCCGTAAGCTTCTAGACGAAGGCCGTGCGGGTGAGAACGTTGGTGCACTTCTACGTGGTACTAAGCGTGACGAAGTAGAGCGTGGTCAAGTACTGGCTGCACCTGGTTCAATCAACCCACACACTAAGTTCGAATCAGAAGTATACGTACTGTCTAAAGATGAAGGTGGTCGTCACACTCCATTCTTCAAAGGTTACCGTCCACAGTTCTACTTCCGTACAACTGACGTAACTGGTGACATCCAGCTTCCAGAAGGCGTTGAAATGGTAATGCCTGGCGACAACGTACAAATGACTGTTACTCTAATCGCTCCAATCGCGATGGACGAAGGTCTACGTTTCGCAATCCGTGAAGGTGGCCGTACAGTAGGTGCTGGTGTTGTTGCGAAAATCTTTGATTAAGATTTGACGAACCACTAGTAAAAAGGGCATCATTTGATGCCCTTTTTCTGCGCTAAAAAAAGAGATGAATGACAAGGCTTGTCATTCATTGCTCAAAGCAAAGAATTTTGTGAAGAAGATCTCATCTTTTTCCTTGTATGCGTTGGGTTCCAATGCGATGGAATGTGCCCTGCAACAGCGGGGTTGTTGTCGTCTATATTTAAGACTTGTCACAGGTTGGTTTTATGAAAGCAAACGCTGAAACTCCTGATAGCTCCAATGCAGCAGATACATTTAAGTGGATTGTCGCTGTTATTCTGCTTGCCGCTGCTGTTGTAGGAAATGCTGTTCTGGGTGGTGGTAAAGAGTTCACAGTTTATGAGCTAAACGTAGTGTTCCGTGCAGCAGGTGCCATTGTGCTTGTGGGTGCTGCACTGGCAATTGCCGCTACTACAGGTAAAGGTAAAGCAGCAATCACTTTTGCAAATGAAGCAAAAGTAGAAGTTCGCAAGGTAGTTTGGCCTACTCGCCAAGAGACCATGCAAACAACATTGATTGTGTTAGCAGTTAGTATAGTTATGGCTCTAGCGCTTTGGGGTATCGACGGCATTATGGTTCGTCTGGTTGCTCTAGCGACTGGGGTGTGAGGGTTTTAATACATGAGTGAAGCTCCTAAAAAACGCTGGTATGTGGTTCAAGCCTTCTCTGGATTTGAAGGTCGTGTGGCTCAGTCTCTTCGTGAGCACATCAAAATGCACGACATGGAAGAACTTTTTGGTGAAGTTCTTGTTCCAACAGAAGAAGTTGTTGAAATGCGTGCAGGTCAACGCCGCAAGAGCGAGCGTAAATTCTTCCCAGGCTATGTTCTGGTTCAGATGATCATGAACGATGAATCATGGCACCTAGTGCGCAGTGTGCCGCGTGTCATGGGCTTCATTGGTGGTACCTCTGATCGTCCTGCTCCGATTTCTGACAAAGAAGCGGATGCAATTCTTAACCGTCTAGAGAAAGCGAGCGAAGCTCCACGTCCTAAGACAATGTTTGAAGCGGGTGAAGTGGTTCGTGTTAACGAAGGACCATTTGCTGACTTCAACGGTACGGTTGAGGAAGTGGACTACGAGAAGAGCCGTATAAAAGTGTCTGTATCGATCTTTGGTCGTGCAACACCGGTTGAACTCGAGTTCGGTCAAGTGGATAAGCTTGATTAAAAAAACACCTTATCTAGGGTTGTGAAAGGCGCGAATTATGATTATAATTTCGCGCCTTTTTACTTCTATGAAGTGAAAAGTTTGTATCTAACGGGGAGCTTACCAGCAGGTTGGCGTTTGTACCCAAAACTTAGGAAATATCATGGCTAAGAAAGTTGAAGCTTATATCAAGCTGCAAGTTGCAGCGGGTATGGCAAACCCAAGTCCACCAGTTGGTCCTGCTCTAGGTCAACACGGTGTGAACATCATGGAATTCTGTAAAGCGTTCAACGCGAAAACAGAATCTGTAGAAAAAGGTCTACCGATCCCAGTTGTTATCACAGTATACAACGACCGTTCTTTCACTTTTGAAACTAAGACTCCGCCAGCAGCAGTTCTTCTTAAGAAGGCAGCAGGTGTTAAGTCTGGTTCTGGTCGTCCAAACACTGAAAAAGTGGGTACTGTTACTGACGCTCAGCTGCAAGAGATCGCAGAAACTAAAGCTGCAGACATGACTGGCGCTGACATCGAAGCGATGAAGCGTTCTATCGCAGGTACTGCTCGTTCAATGGGCCTAGTGGTAGAGGGTTAATATCATGGCAAAACTTACTAAGCGTATGCGCGTAATCCGCGAAAAAGTTGACGTAACTAAAGAATACGAAATCAACGAAGCTGTTGCTCTTCTTCAAGAACTAGCGACTGCTAAATTCGTTGAGTCTGTAGATGTTGCTGTTAACCTAGGCATCGATGCTCGTAAATCTGACCAGAACGTACGTGGTGCAACTGTACTACCTCACGGCACTGGCCGCGAAATCCGCGTTGCAGTGTTCACTCAAGGTGCAAACGCTGAAGCAGCTAAAGAAGCTGGCGCAGACATCGTAGGTATGGAAGATCTTGCTGAGCAAGTTAAGAAAGGCGAAATGAACTTCGACGTAGTTGTTGCTTCTCCAGATGCAATGCGTGTTGTTGGTCAACTAGGTACTATCCTAGGTCCTCGTGGTCTTATGCCAAACCCGAAAGTTGGTACTGTAACTCCTAACGTTGCTGAAGCAGTTAAGAACGCTAAAGCTGGTCAGGTTCGTTACCGTAACGACAAGAACGGTATCATCCACACTACTATCGGCAAAGCTAACTTCTCTGCTGAGCAAATCAAAGAGAACCTAGAGTCTCTTCTAATTGCTCTTAAGAAAGCTAAGCCATCTTCAGCGAAAGGTACTTTCCTGAAGAAAGTAAGCATCTCTACTACAATGGGTGCTGGTGTTTCTGTTGATCAGGCTAGCCTGAACACTCAAACAGCATAATAAATTTGATTAGGCGTGAAATTTGTGTATAATTTCGCGCCTAATATTTGTGGTTGGGACTAAGTTTCTCCTTTCGAGAAGAGACTCAGTCTCCGTCCAAGACCGTAGGCGTCTGCATTAGCAGACTTAATGAAACCTACGTAGACGGTGTCCGAACCTAAAGAAAGCTGACTTATTAATAGATAGCCTTTCTTCTGGAACTGCACCGTTTTAACTCTCACATTATTTTAGTGTGAGTGGTGTAACGACAACCAGGAGTTAATCCAAGATGGCTTTAAATCTTCAAGACAAAAAAGCAATTGTTGCTGAAGTCAACGAAGCTGCCAGTGGTGCACTTTCTGCAGTTGTAGCTGATTCTCGTGGCGTTAATGTTGGCGCGATGACTTCTCTACGTAAACAAGCTCGTGAAGCTGGCGTTTACATGAAAGTCGTGCGTAACACACTAGCACGCCGTGCGGTTCAGGGTACTGATTACGAGTGTCTAACTGACACTTTCACTGGTCCTACTCTGATCGCGTTCTCTAACGAGCACCCAGGTGCTGCAGCGCGTCTTTTCAAAGACTTCGCTAAAGAGAACGACAACTTCGAGATCAAAGCTGCTGCATTTGAAGGCGCAGTAACTGACGCTGAAGTACTAGCAACACTACCAACTTACGACGAAGCAATTGCACGCCTAATGATGTGCATGAAAGAAGCTTCTGCTGGCAAGCTGGTACGTACTATCGCTGCTATCCGCGATCAAAAAGAAGAAGCAGCTTAAGGCTTGCTTTTTACTGGTTGCAAAATAAACTTATTGTTGACTTAAAAGAGAATTGTTATGTCTATTACTAACGAGCAAATCCTAGACGCAGTTGCAGAAATGTCTGTAATGCAAGTTGTTGAGCTTATCGAAGCTATGGAAGAAAAATTCGGCGTATCTGCTGCAGCTGCTGTTGTAGCTGGCGGTGCTGCTGGTGGCGAAGCTGCTGCTGAGCAAACTGAATTTGACGTAATCCTAACTGCTGCTGGCGGTAACAAAGTTGCTGTAATCAAAGCAGTACGTGGCGCTACAGGTCTAGGTCTGAAAGAAGCTAAAGCTCTAGTTGACGGCGCTCCAGCACCTCTGAAAGAAGGTATCGAGAAAGACGAAGCTGAAGCTCTTAAAGCTCAACTAGAAGAAGCTGGTGCTTCTGTTGAAGTTAAGTAATTATTACTTAATTTCTTAGCCGACAGGCTAATGGCTGGTGGTTTAATAACCACCGGCCTTTTTGCGCTGTAGGGTATAGGCGAATTTTCCTGCTGTTTAAGCGCCTCTATCCATGCAAAAAAACGAATCAGCAACCTTGCTGCTTCGTTCTACAGTAAACAGTTGTTTAGTCACTGTCCCTTACCCCTCCTTAAGTAACTAGGAACGGGCGGACAGTTTGGGTCACTTATCAGCGAGCTGAGGAACCCCATGGTTTACTCTTATACCGAGAAAAAGCGCATCCGTAAGGACTTTGGTACTCGTCCACAAGTTTTGGACATTCCATACCTGCTGTCGATCCAGCTCGATTCGTTCGACAAATTCATCGAACAGGATCCGGAAGGGCAATACGGTCTTGAAGCGGCTTTTCGTTCTGTATTTCCTATTCAGAGCTACAACGGCAACTCTGAGCTGCAATACGTTAGCTACCGTCTTGGTGAGCCAGTTTTTGACGTTAAAGAATGTCAAATCCGCGGTGTCACATACTCAAAACCTCTACGCGTAAAACTGCGCCTGGTTGTTTTTGATAAAGACGCACCGGCAGGTACTGTAAAAGACATTAAAGAACAAGAAGTCTACATGGGTGAAATTCCACTCATGACAGACAATGGTACCTTCGTAATTAATGGTACCGAGAGGGTTATCGTATCCCAGCTGCACCGAAGCCCAGGCGTGTTCTTCGACAGCGATAAGGGTAAGACCCACTCATCAGGTAAAGTTTTATACAACGCACGTGTTATTCCTTACCGTGGCTCATGGCTAGACTTTGAGTTCGACCCTAAGGATAACCTGTACGTACGTATCGACCGTCGTCGTAAGCTACCTGCTTCAATCATCCTTCGTGCACTGAACAAAACGACGGAAGAAATCCTAGATCTCTTCTTCGAGAAAGTGAACTTCGAAGTGAAAGATCAGACTCTACTTATGGAGCTGGTTCCAGATCGTCTGCGTGGTGAAACTGCGTCATTCGACATTGAAGCGAACGGTAAGACTTACGTTGAAACTGGTCGCCGTGTGACTGCACGTCACATCCGTCAACTTGAAAAAGACGGCGTTGAATTCATCGAAGTGCCAATCGAATACATCGTAGGCAAAGTTTCTTCGAAAGATTACATCAACGAAGCTACTGGCGAAATCATCGTTGGTGCTAACCAGGAAATCAGCCTGGAAGCACTGGCTAACCTGTCTCAAGCTGGTCATAAGAAGCTTGAAGTGCTGTTTACGAACGACCTGGATCACGGTCCGTTCATGTCTGATACTTTGCGTATCGACAGCACTACTGACCGTATCTCTGCGCTAGTAGAAATCTACCGCATGATGCGCCCAGGTGAGCCACCAACAAAAGAAGCGGCAGAAGCACTATTCGAAAGCCTATTCTTCGCTGAAGAACGTTACGACTTATCAACAGTTGGTCGTATGAAGTTCAACAGTTCTATCGAGCGCGAAGACGCTCTAGAGCAAGGCACACTTGATGAACTAGACATCATCGAAGTGATGAAGAAGCTTATCGCGATCCGTAACGGTAAAGGCGAAGTGGACGATATCGACCACCTTGGCAACCGTCGTATCCGTAGCGTAGGCGAAATGGCAGAAAACCAATTCCGTGTTGGTCTGGTACGTGTTGAGCGTGCGGTTAAAGAGCGCCTAAGCCTTGGCGACCTTGACGCAATCATGCCTCAAGACCTAATCAACGCGAAGCCAATTTCTGCAGCGGTTAAAGAATTCTTTGGTTCTTCACAGCTTTCACAATTCATGGACCAGAACAACCCACTTTCAGAAGTTACGCACAAGCGTCGTATTTCTGCATTGGGTCCAGGTGGTCTGACTCGTGAACGTGCTGGCTTCGAAGTACGAGACGTACACGTAACGCACTACGGTCGTCTATGTCCTATCGAAACGCCTGAAGGTCCAAACATCGGTCTGATCAACTCCCTGTCTGCGTTTGCGCGTTGTAACGAGTACGGTTTCCTAGAAACTCCGTACCGTCGCGTAGTAGATGGTGTTGTTACTGACGAAGTTGATTACCTATCTGCTATTCAAGAAGGTCAGTTCATCATCGCTCAGGCTAACTCTGGTCTAACAGAGGAAGGCACGTTCGTAGAAGAACTGGTTACTGCTCGTCAGAAAGGTGAATCTGGTCTGCACCCACGTGATCAAGTTGATTACATGGACGTTGCAACGAACCAGGTTGTATCTGTGGCAGCATCGCTTATCCCATTCCTAGAGCACGATGATGCGAACCGTGCATTGATGGGTGCGAACATGCAACGTCAGGCAGTTCCGACTCTGCGTGCTGACAAGCCTCTTGTCGGTACTGGTATCGAGCGTAACGTTGCAGTTGACTCCGGTGTAACAGCGGTTGCTAAACGCGGCGGTGTTATCCAGTCTGTTGACGCATCACGTATCGTTGTAAAAGTAAATGAAGATGAGCTGGTTCCAGGTGAAGCAGGTATCGACATTTACAACCTGACTAAGTACACGCGTTCTAACCAGAACACATGTATTAACCAGCGTCCAACTGTACTACCTGGTGAGCCAGTAGCACGTGGTGACGTTCTTGCTGATGGTCCTTCAACCGACCTTGGTGAGCTGGCGCTTGGTCAGAACATGCGTATCGCATTCATGCCTTGGAACGGTTACAACTTTGAGGATTCCATCCTTGTTTCTGAGCGTGTTGTTCAGGAAGACCGTTTCACGACTATCCACATCCAAGAGCTTTCTTGTGTGGCGCGTGACACTAAGCTGGGCTCTGAAGAGATCACAGCGGATATTCCAAACGTAGGTGAGTCTGCTCTGTCTAAACTGGACGAGTCAGGTATCGTTTACATCGGTGCTGAAGTGAAGGGTGGCGACATCCTAGTTGGTAAAGTAACGCCTAAGGGTGAAACTCAGCTAACGCCTGAAGAGAAGCTACTACGCGCTATCTTCGGTGAAAAAGCATCAGATGTTAAAGATACATCACTGCGTGTACCAAACTCTGTTTCAGGTACCATCATCGACGTTCAAGTCTTCACTCGCGATGGCGTAGAGAAAGACAAACGTGCGCTTGAAATCGAGCAAATGCAGCTGAAAGAAGCGAAGAAAGACCTGACTGAAGAATTCCAGATTCTGGAAGGCGGTCTACTTGCTCGTGTGAAAGCGGTATTGATTTCAGGTGGTTACTCTGAAGCGAAACTAGACACTATCGATCGTAAGAAGTGGCTAGAACAGTCTCTTGACGATGAGTCTCTACAAGGGCAGCTAGAGCAGCTAGCTGAGCAGTGGGACGAGCTGAAAGCAGACTTCGATAAGAAGTTTGAAACTAAGCGTCGTAAGATCACTCAAGGCGATGACCTTGCACCAGGTGTTCTGAAGATCGTTAAGGTTTACCTAGCAGTTAAGCGTCGCATCCAGCCTGGTGATAAGATGGCGGGTCGTCACGGTAACAAGGGTGTAATCTCTAAGATCAACCCTGTTGAAGACATGCCATACGATGAGAAGGGTGAACCTGTCGACATCGTACTTAACCCACTGGGTGTACCATCACGTATGAACATCGGTCAGATCCTGGAAGTACACATGGGTCTGGCAGCGAAAGGTGTGGGTGACAAGATCAACCAGATGCTGAAAGAACAGCAAGAGCTGCACAAGTTCCGTAACTTCCTACAAGAAGTGTACGATCTGGGTGACACCCGTCAGAAAGTTGATGTTGCAGCACTGAGCGATGAAGAAGTTCGCACTTTGGTACAAAACCTACGTGGTGGTCTACCAATCGCGACACCTATCTTCGACGGTGCGCCAGAATCTTCCATCAAGGCTCTATTGAAACTAGGCGACCTACCAGAATCTGGTCAGCTACGTCTGTTTGATGGCCGTACTGGTGACGAGTTTGAGCGTCCTGTAACTGTAGGTTACATGTACATGCTGAAACTGAACCACCTAGTTGATGACAAGATGCACGCACGTTCAACCGGTTCTTACAGCCTGGTAACTCAGCAGCCACTTGGTGGTAAAGCTCAGTTCGGTGGTCAGCGTTTCGGTGAGATGGAAGTATGGGCACTGGAAGCATACGGTGCCGCTTACACTCTACAAGAAATGCTAACGGTGAAATCGGATGACGTGAACGGTCGTACTAAGATGTATAAGAACATCGTGGACGGCAACCACAGCATGGAACCTGGCATGCCAGAATCCTTCAACGTATTGTTGAAAGAGATCCGCTCGCTAGGTATCAACATCGAGCTAGAAGACGAAGAGTAATCCCACGGGATTATTGGTAGAAGGTGCTCACTTTTGCGGGTGAGCCCCTTTTAACTCCTTACAGGAGCTGATTGTGAAAGACTTATTAAACTTTCTAAAAGCACAGCATAAGACCGAAGAATTTGATGCAATCAAAATCGGTCTATCTTCACCAGACATGATCCGTTCATGGTCTTTTGGTGAAGTGAAAAAACCTGAAACTATCAACTATCGTACGTTCAAACCTGAGCGCGATGGTCTGTTCTGTGCGCGTATTTTTGGTCCAGTTAAAGACTACGAATGTCTTTGTGGCAAATACAAGCGCCTGAAGCACCGTGGTGTAATCTGTGAGAAGTGTGGCGTTGAAGTTACACAAACTAAAGTTCGTCGTGATCGCATGGGTCACATTGAGCTGGCTTCTCCAGTTGCTCACATCTGGTTCCTAAAATCTCTACCGTCTCGTATCGGTCTGTTGATGGATATCCCACTGCGTGATATCGAACGCGTACTTTACTTTGAAATGTACGTTGTTACAGAGCCAGGCATGACAGACCTAGAAAAAGGTCAAATGCTGACGGAAGAAGAGTACCTAGACCGCTTGGAAGAGTGGGGCGACGAATTCACAGCGAAGATGGGTGCAGAAGCGATCAAAGATCTGCTAAGCACTATGGATCTTCAGCGTGAAGCGGAGCAAATGCGCGAAGAGCTAGAAACCACTAACTCTGAAACTAAGCGTAAGAAGGTAACTAAGCGTCTGAAAATCGTTGAAGCGTTCATTCAATCTGGTAACAACCCAGAGTGGATGATCCTGACGGTTCTTCCAGTCCTTCCACCAGATCTACGTCCTCTGGTTCCACTAGATGGCGGTCGTTTTGCGACTTCTGATCTGAACGACCTATACCGTCGTGTGATCAACCGTAACAACCGTTTGAAGCGTCTACTAGAGCTTGCTGCTCCGGACATCATCGTACGTAACGAAAAGCGTATGTTGCAAGAGTCTGTTGATGCGCTTCTTGATAACGGTCGTCGTGGTCGTGCGATCACAGGTTCGAACAAGCGTCCTCTGAAATCTCTTGCTGATATGATCAAGGGTAAACAAGGTCGTTTCCGTCAGAACCTTCTAGGTAAACGTGTAGACTACTCTGGTCGTTCTGTAATCACAGTAGGTCCATACCTTCGTCTGCACCAGTGTGGTCTTCCTAAGAAGATGGCACTTGAGCTATTCAAACCATTCATCTACAGCAAGCTAGAAACTCGTGGCATGGCGACGACAATCAAAGCTGCTAAGAAGATGGTAGAGCGTGAAGAAGCGATCGTTTGGGATATCCTGGACGAAGTTATCCGCGAACACCCAGTACTGCTTAACCGTGCACCAACACTTCACCGTCTTGGTATCCAGGCGTTTGAACCAGTACTTATCGAAGGTAAAGCGATTCAGCTACACCCACTAGTGTGTGCGGCGTACAACGCCGACTTCGATGGTGACCAAATGGCGGTACACGTGCCTCTAACTCTAGAAGCACAGCTTGAAGCTCGTACTCTGATGATGTCGACAAACAATATTCTGTCGCCAGCATCAGGTGATCCGATCATCGTACCTTCTCAGGACGTTGTATTGGGTCTTTACTACATGACTCGTGACAAGATCAACGCCAAAGGCGAAGGCATGTACCTATCTGGTCCTGCTGAAGCTGAGAAAGCGTACCGCACTCAGTCTGTAGAGCTTCACACTCGCGTTAAAGTTCGTATTACTGAAACTGTTGTTGATGAAGACGGCAACAGCGTGACGGAAACTAAGCTGGTTGATACGACTATCGGTCGTGCAATGCTATGGCAAATCGTGCCATCAGGTCTTCCGTTTAGCCTGGTAAACCAGAAACTTGGTAAGAAGCAAATTTCTACGCTTCTTAACGAGGCTTACCGTAAGCTTGGCTTGAAAGACACAGTAATCTTCGCTGACCAAATCATGTACACAGGTTTTGCTTACGCGGCAATGTCTGGTGTATCTGTTGGTATCGACGACATGGTTGTGCCAGACGCGAAGTACACTGAAATCGCGGAAGCAGAAGAAGAAGTACGTGAAATCCAGGAGCAGTTCCAGTCTGGTCTTGTTACTGCTGGTGAGCGTTATAACAAAGTTATCGATATCTGGGCGTCTACCAACGACCGTGTTGCGAAAGCAATGATGGATAACCTGTCTTCTGAAGCTGTTATCAACCGTGACGGTGAAGAAGAACAGCAAGAGTCGTTCAACAGCATCTACATGATGGCCGACTCCGGTGCTCGTGGTTCTGCAGCTCAGATTCGTCAGCTAGCAGGTATGCGTGGTCTTATGGCTCGTCCGGATGGTTCGATCATCGAAACGCCGATCACCGCGAACTTTAAAGAAGGTCTGAACGTACTTCAGTACTTTATCTCAACCCACGGTGCTCGTAAGGGTCTTGCGGATACCGCACTTAAGACAGCGAACTCCGGTTACCTAACTCGTCGTCTAGTAGACGTTGCTCAGGACGTAGTAGTCCACGAGCACGACTGTGGCACGCACGATGGTATCGATATGATGCCTCATATCGAAGGTGGTGATGTTAAAGTAGCACTGACTGAGCTTGCTCTTGGTCGTGTGGTTGCAGAAGACATTCTTAAGCCAGGTACTGAAGACGTACTGATTCCACGTAACACACTTATCGACGAGAAATGGTGTCAGATCATCGACGAAAACTCTGTTGATAAGATGAAAGTACGTTCGGTTGTAACCTGTGACTCTGACTTCGGTTGTTGTGCGCAATGTTACGGTCGTGACCTAGCTCGTGGTCACCTAGTGAACCAAGGTGAAGCAGTAGGTGTAATCGCTGCTCAGTCTATCGGTGAGCCGGGTACACAGCTTACGATGCGTACGTTCCACATCGGTGGTGCGGCATCGACAGCAGCGGCTGAGAACAGCATTCAAGCGAAGAACACAGGTTCTGTGAAGCTTCACAATGCTAAGTTCGTAACCAACAAAGACGGTAAGCTTGTTATCACTTCTCGTGCATCTGAACTGACCATCATCGATGAGTTCGGTCGTACGAAAGAGAAACACAAACTGCCTTACGGTTCTATCCTGAGCAAAGGTGACAACGACGCAGTTGAAGCTGGTGAAACAGTGGCTAACTGGGAAGCGCACACCATGCCAATCATCACTGAAGTGGCAGGTCGCATCCAATTCGTTGACATGATCGACGGCGTAACAGTTTCTCGCCAGACAGATGACCTAACTGGTCTGTCTTCAAGCGAAGTAACTGATGCAGCGGCTCGTCCTTCAGCAGGTAAAGACATGCGTCCAGCGGTTAAGCTGATTGACGCAGCGGGTAACGATGTAATGATTCCTGGTACAGATATGCCAGCTCACTACTTCCTGCCTGGTAAAGCAATCGTACAGCTAGAAGACGGCGCGGAAGTAGGTGTGGGTGACACGCTTGCACGTATTCCTCAGAAGTCTGGTGGTAACAAAGATATCACCGGTGGTCTTCCACGAGTTGCTGACTTGTTCGAAGCACGTAAACCAAAAGAGCCTGCTATCCTAGCTGAGCACACTGGTACAGTGAGCTTCGGTAAAGAGACGAAAGGTAAGCGTCGCCTGGTAATCACTCGCGAGGGTGGTGAGACTTATGAAGAAATGATTCCTAAGCATCGCCAGCTAAACGTGTTTGAAGGTGAGAAGATCGAACGTGGTGACGTTATCGCTGACGGTCCAGAAGCACCGCACGATATCCTACGTCTGCGTGGCATCCGTGCAGTAACGGAATACATCTCGAACGAGGTTCAGGAAGTATACCGTCTGCAAGGCGTAAAGATTAACGATAAGCACATCGAAACTATCGTTCGTCAAATGCTACGTAAGTGTACGATCACTCACGCTGGTGACTCTGAGTTCCTACCTGGTGAGCAGGTGGAATACTCTCAGGTTAAGATTGCTAACCGTCAACTAGAAGCTGAAGGCAAAGAGCTTGTACGCTTTGAGCGCGAGCTTCTAGGTATCACGAAGGCATCTCTAGCGACAGAATCGTTCATCTCTGCGGCATCGTTCCAGGAGACAACACGCGTACTAACAGAAGCTGCGGTTTCTGGTAAACGTGATGACCTGCGTGGTCTGAAAGAGAACGTAATCGTTGGTCGTCTAATCCCGGCTGGTACAGGTTTCGCCTACCACCAGGATCGTCAAAAGCAACGCGAAGAACAAGGTCCTTCTGCAGAGCAAGCGACAGACAACCTGGCAGCGCTTCTGAACGCAGGTTTCTCTACTGAAGAGTAATCGACGTTAAGATGTTAAAAAGGCACCGAAAGGTGCCTTTTTTGTGTCTGTTGATCGCTAAACTGATTTGGTATAGCAAATTGTGCGTATTCGAAGGGATCCGATACCTTGATACTTTGATACTTTGATACTTTGATACTTTGAGTGCAGAAAAGTAAGCCGAGTGTTCTGGAGAAACGTTTTTTTAGATGTGATAAAGCAGGAGTGCGATTAACACCCCTGCAAGAGTGTAGCAGTAAGTTAAGCGCCCGGTGGAACGGCTAAACTGTCTGCTATCAACCTGATGAGCTGGTCTTCCACTTCGAATCGAGTTTCCAAGATTTCACCAATCAATGACAGCTCGCTTTCAAGTTTGCTCAGCGGATCTTCTTCGTCGATGGTGGCGTACTTATCGGTAAAGTTCAGCAATGGATCGGTTGTGAGTACGATCTTTCCATAAGTGTCATTGATTTCATCGGTTGGTGAGTAGCCAGTCGATTTCCAGCGATCCATCACCATATCGTAGATTTTGAAGTGACCTTCAGAGATGTAATCAACGAGATGTTGGCAGAAGCGTTGTAGTTCTTGGGGAGAGGGCAGACCTGAAACGGCAGCCGCTTTAACGGTTTGTGGTTTTGCAAGCTCACAATATTCCACAACCAGCGATTGACGTGTATCGAGCCAATGATCGATGACTTCGCTGGAGCCACCCCACTGTTCTTGTACTTGTTTGAATTTATTCAGCATGACCATGTCCTCATGATCTGATTACTAGCCAATCAGCAATCTAAGCCTCTGAAACCAGAGGAGTCCATTTAAAATGCAATCTCTTGCTCTATATAGAATTTATAGATCGGATCTTACTGAGCTACAAACTCTGGTAAGAAATTAGATTGCCAGTAAAATGGTTGAACTTCAAGCAAAGAGGGTATGGCATGTTCAAAAATGAAGAGCCAGTTTATTGGTGTGTTGTCGAGGGAAGCGAAGTTTGGATCGAGAACGGCTCACTACCACTAGGAAGTGCCAGCTCTTTGAATTTAAACGCAGAAAATGCGCAGGTCATTGGCAACTACCAAAGTAAGAAAGTGGTGTGGCTGAATCATGTGGAAGTGGAGCAAGTCTTACCTATGACTCCTCTTCGCAGCTTGTTGCATTACCCGGAAGAATTATTTTTGGTGATCAGTCGTGCCATTCAATTTGGGCACATGAGCCAAACACTGCGCTTTTGCCCTCAATGCGGTGGAAGAAACCATCTCAACTTCAATCAACTGGCTATGCAGTGTGGTGACTGTCGTACGCTCCATTATCCTAGAATCTTCCCCTGTATCATCGTCGCTATTCGTAAAGAGAATCAGATCTTACTGGCGCAGCACAACCGCCATCGTGGTGGCATGTATACGGTGATTGCAGGGTTTGTTGAAGTGGGGGAAACACTGGAACAATGCGTCGCTCGGGAAGTGAAAGAAGAAACTGGGATAGAGGTTTCCAATATTACTTACTTTGGCAGTCAACCCTGGGCATTCCCTTCCAGTTTGATGATGGGGTTTATTGCTGATTATCGTAGCGGTGACATTAAGCTAGACAAGACGGAGCTGGTGGATGCACAGTGGTTTGGTTTTGATGAATTACCAGAGGTTGCCCCAGAGGGTACAATTGCCCGAGCATTAATTCGGGAAGTGGCTAATAATTAATTGTAAGTTGAGCTTTTAAATAAAAAAAACCTCCGGTGAAACCGGAGGGGTAAGTAAGATGTCGTTATGAGATGCTGGGTATTCGTATACCCAGATATTATAGTTTTCGCTAGCGATCAAATTTGTAACATGCGCTTTCTAATGAATCAATTTCACATTGATTTTTATCGCTAATAACATGATCCAGGTTGCAAAGCCCAGATTTCCATAATGGAGATAAGTGGTAGAATAGCGACTTTACAATCGATTGAAGAAGCCAGAATGACTGAACTAAAGAACGATCGTTACCTAAGAGCTCTATTGAAAGAGCCAGTAGATTACACCCCAGTCTGGATGATGCGCCAGGCAGGTCGTTACCTGCCAGAGTATCGCGAAACCCGTGGGCAGGCAGGAGACTTCATGTCTCTATGTAAAAACGCAGAACTGGCTTCGGAAGTGACTCTTCAGCCGCTACGTCGTTTTCCTCTTGATGCTGCTATTCTGTTTTCAGATATTCTGACCATCCCAGATGCAATGGGGCTTGGTCTGTACTTCGAAACTGGCGAAGGTCCGAAATTTACCAACCCAGTCACCTGCAAAGCGGACGTTGATAAAATTGGCATTCCAGATCCTGAAGGCGAACTTCAGTACGTGATGAATGCGGTGCGTCAGATCCGTAAAGATCTGAATGGTGATGTTCCCCTGATTGGTTTCTCTGGCAGCCCGTGGACACTTGCGACTTACATGGTCGAGGGTGGAAGTTCAAAAGCCTTTACCAAAATCAAGAAGATGATGTATGCCGAGCCTCAAACGTTGCATGCGTTGTTGGATAAGCTTGCAGAAAGTGTAATCGAGTACCTGAATGCACAAATCAAAGCTGGTGCACAATCGGTAATGGTGTTTGATACTTGGGGTGGTGTATTAACCCCTCGTGATTACAACCTGTTCTCGTTGCAGTACATGCATAAGATTGTCGACGGCTTGATTCGTGAAAACGATGGTCGTCGCGTGCCAGTAACTCTGTTCACCAAAAATGGCGGCATGTGGCTGGAGCAAATCGCAGCAACAGGGTGTGATGCAGTAGGGCTCGACTGGACAATCAATATTGCAGATGCGAAGGCTCGTGTAGGCGATAAAGTTGCGCTGCAGGGCAATATGGACCCGTCTATGCTTTATGCACCTCATGATCGTATTCGTGAAGAAGTCGCCACCATTTTAGAAGGTTTTGGTGAAGGTGGAACGGGGCATGTCTTCAACTTGGGTCACGGCATCCATCTTGATGTGCCACCTGAGAACGCAGGCGTGTTCGTTGAAGCGGTACACGAGCTTTCTAAGCCTTATCACAAGTAACACTCTTAATGTCTTCTCAAAGCGCGCTTTGCATTGCAGGCGCGCTTTTTTGTGCAGGTCAAATAGTATTTGGATCATCATAGGCCAAATAGTGGTTTCGCTGTACAAAAGGGACGATGCTATAAATTTCAGATGGTTATTTTGGAAATGTCACCTAAAGTAAGTGGAGTGTACAGCTTTAGGTCTATTAAGATCATCATGATCCAAAAGCTATAAAACTCGAGAAACGATCCCCCGAATGTAAGGGACGGTCTCCGACTCAAACCAGGGGTTCTTTTTCAGCCAAAGTGCGTTCCTTGGAGAAGGGTGAGGTAATGGGAGAAACTCTGGTGCCCAACGCTGCCACTGCTCGACGGTTTGAGTCAGGGTCTTGGGGCGATTCTGAAGATAGTACTGCTGAGCATATTGACCAATCAGCAGTGTCATTTCGATATTGGGTAGCAAATCGAGAACCGATGCATGCCAAAGTGGCGCACATTCTTTTCTTGGTGGTAAATCGCCACTTTTTCCCTTTCCCGGATAGCATAAGCCCATCGGCATAATGGCGATCTTAGTTGGGTTGTAAAACACCTCTTTGTCGATATCCAGCCATGTTCGCAGGCGATCGCCGCTTGGGTCGTTCCAAGGGATAGAGGTTTTATGGACTCTGGTTCCGGGCGCTTGCCCGATGATCAGTAAACGCGCTTCCTCCGAAGCCTGAATCACAGGGTTAGCACCCAATGGCAATTCAGGTTCGCAAACTTTGCACTGGCGAATGTCCGCCAACAAAGAAGGCAGAGCCGACACCATCAATAACCTTTCTTGAAGTCGACGCGATTTTGCAATTTAAACCCGTCATACCATCTGAGGTAGTTTTCTTTGAACTGCTCAAAAACTTGGTGTGGAAAGCTCACTGCGGCAATGTGCGGGGTGACGGAAACCTTGTCATGCGACCAGAATGGAGACGATTTTGGCAAAGGTTCCTGTTCAAACACATCCAGAAAAGCATGAGCGATGTTGCCATTTTCGATGGCAGGGATCAGGTCGTCTTCAACCAGCACATCGCCGCGTCCGACACTGAACAATAACGCGTTGTCTGCATGAGCTAAGCGCGCGGCATTGAGATAGCCTCGGGTATCGGGCGTAGAAGGTAAAGTACTGACGATGATGTCTGCGTCTTTTACCGCTGATTTGAACTCCCCAATATGGAAAGTGTATTTGAATGGGGATGCTTTTGCCGGGATCCCCGTTCGGTTGACCCCGCCCGTTTTCATTCCAAGTGCATTGCAGACTTTGGCCACATGGCAGCCGATGTCGCCCGTACCGAGTACCAAAATCGATTTATCCGCTAAGGATTGATAAGGGTGAGGTTGCCACTGAGATTTAAGCTGTTGTTGCTGGTATGTCGAAAAGTGGCGAAAATACTCAATCGTGTTGCCAACCACGTATTCGGAAATCTGCTGACCAAATATGCCTTTTACATTGGTCAGTTCGTAGTCCTGACGAAGTCCACTGACGACCAGCGCATCCACACCTGCAAACGTTGACTGTAACCATTCCAGTTTAGGCAGGTTTGGGAGGTCGTTAACAATGAGTGGAGGATCGGCCAGAACGATGTTGGCAAGGCTTTTGTCCTGAGTGATGACCAAGTCTTCTAGCTGAGCATTGTTGATTAGTGATGCGTATTCCGCTTGGTCTTTCGAAGCGATATAGACTTTGTTGGTGAAATTATTCATAGGCTTGCTTTTTTCCCTCTGGCGAATCAAGTACACTTCCGCTGTCTTTTTCTACAACCGTTGGATCACCATGTTACAGAATCCTCTCCAAATTCGCCTCGAAAAGTTCGAGCCTTGGCAGCAAATAACGTTTATGGCGTCTCTTTGTGAGCGAATGTACCCCAACTATGCGGTTTTTTGCCAGAACACAGAGTTTGCAGAATCACGTGTCTACAAAGATATCTTAGACAGTGTTTGGGAGTTACTCACGGTTAAAAATGCGAAAGTAAACTTCGAGCGTCAGCTAGAAAAACTGGAAGAATTGATCCCTTCTGCGGATGATTTTGATTTCTATGGCGTTTACCCGGCGATTGACGCGTGCGTTGCGCTTTCCACTCTGCTGCATGGCTTGCTAGACAGAGACACTCTGTTTGAATCCATGCTGAAAATCAGCGAGCAGTCTGTCAATACGGTTGCGCACTTGGAAGAAGCGCAGTCTGGGGAAGAAGTGACCAACGACAACCAGAAAGAAAATGAAGCCGTGTGCGCTGAATGGGATGTGCAATGGGCGATTTTCCGACCTTTGAAAGACGCAGTCGAGCGCGATGTGGAACTGGTTAAAGAGCTGCGACAAGAGCTCCGTGATGACCCGGTCAGCAATATTGGGTTGGCAGTTTAATCGCACTAAGGCTCCTTTCGGAGCCTTTTTCTTGTCTAGGGCAACAGTTTTTAGTCAAAACTGATGGCAGAGGAAGCATGGATACAGCCATAAACTTGAATATCTACCGAATCAGGCTGAATCAGAGCGATCAACTTGGCGAACGAGGGCTTATCTGCCATTAGTTGATTGGAGTTATGTGCGTCTTCGGCGGTTTCCCAGTAATAGAGTTGTAGCCACTGTCCCGTCTCATTCACAGATAAGGTTTCATGAATAAAGCCAGGTAGGTTTTTTAAATCCAGTAACATGAGCTCCACGGCACTTTTCATCTCTTCTTCGCTCACGCCTTCATTTGCACGCCAGGTAACGGTCTCAATCACACTATTCGCATTTTTCATTGATGGTTGCTCCTTAAATTAAGCGTTATCTTCTCGAGTTTGTTAAGACTTACGCATTCTATTTGTTGTTAATTTGAAAATAATTACTGAAGATAGAAAGCATCAGTTTCCATTTTGGAATGAAAGGATGGCGAATTTTAAGCACGCATCGATATACAGGCAGGTGGTCGAATTTGGCTCAATGGCGGAGGCAGCAAAAGCGTTGGCAGTAACACCTTCTGTTATCAGTAAGAAAATTGCAGAATTGGAATCCAGCCTCGGAGTACAATTGCTGATTAGAACGACCAGAAAACTGGAAGTCACTGAAGCTGGTGAGTACTTCTATCAGACCTTTTGTCGGATAGATTCTGAATGGAATGAGCTCCTTTCCGAGGTTGCGCGCCTCAATGACAAACCCGCTGGCGTATTAACGATTGCTGCCCCAACCTTGGTAAATTCACGTGTGTTGATGAAAGATCTGGCGCGCTTTACGGAGCAGTACCCCGATATCGAGTTTGATTTACGCAGTGTCGATTACGACGCGATACCAGCAAGTTTTGCGGACATTTCATTAGCGCGGGACATTGAGTTGTTCAACTCGTCCATGTTTGTGCGAGTGCCTTTGTATCGCTATGTAAACCAGTTATTTGCATCACCTGCTTATCTCGAAAAACACGGCGTTCCAGATAGCATTGAAGCGCTTTCCCAGCACTCTTGCCTTGCTTATGGCAAACAGGTCACCAGAACCAGATGGGAATTTGCTGGTGGAGAACAGGTACAAGTTCAGCCGAAACTTTGGTCTGATAATACGGAGATTCTGATTCAGGCAGCATTGCAGGGGAGGGGGATTATTTACGTGCCTGCTCTGATCCTAACTAAGGAACTGGAAAACAACTTATTGGTGCCTGTTGATGTTACCAATACCCAAAGCCGGGAGTTTGAGTTTGTTGCGTATTACCGTAAACAGCAGTACTTACCGCGAAAGTGTCGGGTACTATTGGATTTCCTGAAAACCTGTGGACCGGAATTACCCCAATAAAAAGGCTCCTGTTAAGGAGCCTTAGATTCAGTCTTTCTTCGCGGTGTCTTCCGAAGGTTCTTCCTCGTCTTCATCACGGCTTTCAATTACGCCATGGGTTTCTTTCCACTTTTCCCAGCGCTTGTTTGCCAGGAACTGCATGTCACTGGCTTTATCCGCTTCATCGACAATCTCTTCACCAAGCAGGTATTCAAAGATGTCTTCCAGTGTCACGATACCCTGAATTGTGCCGTACTCATCCACAATCAGAGCTAGCTGCACACGCTGAGCCATCATCTGATCAAAGGCCTTTGGCAGCGCCATCTTGTTAAGGATGACATGAATGGGGCGCATGACGGCTCCAAGCTGCTTGCTGCCATGTCCAGACTGCTGAAGTTTAAACAGCTCTAAGCGATGGACGAATCCCAGAATATTGTCCGTCTGCTGGCTGTAGACCAGAGGTCTGGAGAATGGTGTGTCTTTATGCTCAGACAAAAACGCGTCAATCGTCATTTCTGCATCCACACGGAAAACAACTGGGCGAGGGGTCATTACCTGTGTTACTGGCACATCCTGAATGTTCAGCAAGTTATGCAAAATGCGCGACTCGCCTTCTGCGAATTCGCCTGACTCTTTTGCCAGTATAGCCATGGCTGATAGCTCATCACGCATTTTCGGTGCCTGATGACCGTGCGCAAGGCGCTTAGTGATTTGCTCTGAGAACCAGACGAACGGAGTTAGCGCCCATACCATCCACCGCAAAGTGGTTGCAGCCATTGGGGACAACTGACGCCAGTAAGTCGCACCGATGGTTTTAGGCACGATCTCAGAAAAGACTAAAATACCGAAAGTCAGCACCGCAGAGAACACACCAAGCCATTGGCTGCCAAACACCACAGTGGCTTGTGCACCGGCCGTTGCGGCACCAATAGTATGTGCAATGGTGTTCAACGTCAGGATAGAAGCAAGAGGTCGGTCGATGTCTTCTTTTAATTCCGACAGCTTTTGTGCTGATGGATGACCTTGCTGGCGAAGCTGAGCAATGTAACTTGGGGTAATACTCAACAACACCGCTTCCAGAACGGAGCAGATGAACGAGACTCCAATCGCGATGGAGACATAGAAAGCGAGCAGTAACATAGTTTCCTACAGTCAATAATTGTCGTTGATATCAATAGGCTCCCAATAGAGGCTAACTATCAACTAGCCTATAAATCGGTTCTGAAAGCCGGAAAAACAAGCTTAATAGTGAGAAAAGTCGTAACAAATTGTGAGGTAAAGCTCATAATCTGGTTAAAAACTCGGCAGAAGAGCGAAAGTGAGGCGACAAACCTTTGCCACAACAGGTATTTATGGATTACAGTGAATTAGATTTCGAAAAACATACAAGAAGGGAAACCTAATGAACAAGACCCAACTCATCGACTTCATCGCAGAAAAAGCTGATCTATCTAAAGCACAAGCAAAAGCAGCTCTTGAAGCGACTCTAGGCGGAGTGACTGAAGCTCTTAAAGAGGGTGACCAGGTTCAACTTATCGGTTTTGGTACATTCAAAGTAAACCATCGTGCAGCTCGCACTGGTCGCAACCCTAAGACTGGCGCCGAGATTCAAATCGCAGCAGCAAATGTTCCAGCATTTGTCGCTGGTAAAGCACTGAAAGAATCAGTGAACTAATCTATACTACGCCGAGTTTTTACTCGGCGTAGTTATTTTATGAAGCGATTTCTTTACGCACCTCTATTGCTAGCGGCGTTAGTCGGTTGTTCTTCCAGTTCCAACGTACCTCAAGCTAACCAGTATGCATACTATTCTGGCGGGCAATCTATTGGGGATTCTACAAGCTTTTATTGGTTTACCAAACGACTAGGCAGTGCCTATTCGGCGGCGGATTACGTGTCATCGGGAGACTATGGCTACTACCATACGGACTATGCGTGGCAAGGCGATACTCTGCGTGAGTTGATTCGAAAAGGTTACCGCACCAATGACGAGCTAGAGCTCGTGCCTTATCGTGTCCATTTACGTTTCAGTGCTTCTGGTGAGGCTGTCTATCAGCAATATCGGGTTGATGGAAAAGTACTTCCCGTGCCTGAAAAGCAAATTCAGCGCTATCAGGAAGAAGCGGCGTTTGTGGTAGAGACGACGGAGTCGCAGGAAAAAGATAGCCTTGAACTCATTCAGGGGTACTGGGATGGCGAAACATTCGAGACCTGTGATGACAGGGAATACGAAAAGCTTGCGTTTAACCAGACGCTTCCAAGCTTTGTGGTCAACCGCTTGTCATCGGTCGACAGTTATGTTGCGTTTATAGGTCGTAAGGACTTGAATACGCTATCCGTTAACGATCTGCTGATGTTGGCGGAAGACAGTCAGGATTGCATCAAGCGACCATCTTTTATCGAGCAAAACTGATTAAAAATATCGAATACAAAAAAGGCGCTCACTGAGCGCCTTTTTCACATCTGAGCCTTGAGATTATTTCTCTTGCTCACGAGCAATGGCACGGTAGCCAATGTCATTACGATGGAACATGCCTTCCCAGCTGATTTGCTTCGCCAGTTCGTACGCACGTTGCTGAGCTTCAGAAACCGTATTGCCAAGTGCTGTTGCACAAAGTACACGACCACCGTTAGTCACGATGTCGCCATCTTTGTTGTCTGTGCCTGCGTGGAATACTTTCTCTCCGTTCACTTCCTGTTGAGGAAGACCAGAGATGACATCGCCCTTGTTGTAAGACGCTGGGTAACCACCTGCTGCCAGAACAATACCGATTGACGCACGTGGATCCCATTTGGATTCCACTTGGTCCAGTTTCTCATCGATCGCTGCCAGACAAAGCTCAACCAGATCCGATTCCATGCGCATCATGATAGGTTGAGTTTCTGGATCACCGAAGCGGCAGTTGTATTCGATCACTTTCGGTGTGCCGTCTTTGTCGATCATCAAGCCCGCGTACAGGAAGCCTGTGTATGGGTGACCTTCAGAAGCCATGCCGTTCACGGTAGGGTAGATCACCTCTTCCATGATGCGGTTATGAATTTCTTGTGTTACGACAGGGGCCGGAGAGTAGGCACCCATGCCGCCGGTGTTAGGACCCGTGTCTTTATCGCCAACACGTTTGTGGTCCTGGCTGGTGGCCATTGGCAGAACGTTCTTGCCATCGACCATTACGATGAAGCTGGCTTCTTCGCCATCTAGGAATTCTTCAATCACCACACGGCTGCCTGCTTCGCCAAACGCGTTGCCTGCCAGCATATCTTTTATGGCGTCTTCTGCTTCCTGTAGTGTCATCGCAACGATAACGCCTTTACCCGCTGCAAGACCGTCAGCCTTAACAACGATTGGTGCGCCTTGTTCGCGAACGTAAGCCAATGCTGGCTCAATTTCCGTGAAGTTAGCGTAAGCCGCTGTAGGAATGTTGTGGCGAGCCAGGAAGTCTTTAGTGAAGGCTTTTGAGCCTTCTAGCTGCGCGGCAGCTTCGCTAGGACCAAAGATAGGCAAGCCTGCTGCGCGGAATGCATCCACCACACCAATAACTAAAGGAGCTTCAGGACCAACAATCGTCAGCTCGATCGCTTTTTCTTTCGCGAAGGCAACCAGCGCTGCGATGTCTTCTACACCGATCGCTACGTTTTCTAGCTTAGGTTCAAGAGCTGTACCCGCATTACCAGGTGCAACGAAAACCGTCTCAACATTTGGGTTCTGAGCCGCTTTCCATGCCAACGCGTGTTCACGACCGCCAGCACCGATTACTAATACATTCATCTTATAATCCTTAAATCATGTAGAAAGAGGCACTCTGGAGTGCCTCTTAGCGAAATTAGTGACGGAAGTGACGCATGCCCGTAAAGATCATCGCCATGCCGTGTTCGTCAGCGGCGGCGATAACTTCGTCATCACGCATTGAGCCACCTGGTTGAATCACACACTTAATGCCCGCTTCTGCAGCCGCATCGATGCCATCGCGGAATGGGAAGAATGCGTCAGATGCCATAACACTGCCAGCGACTTCCAAACCTTCGTCTGCTGCTTTGATGCCCGCAATCTTCGCTGAGTAAACGCGGCTCATTTGACCTGCGCCCACACCAATCGTCATGTCGCCTTTTGCGTATACGATAGCGTTGGATTTAACGAACTTAGCCACTTTCCAGCAGAACAGTGCGTCTTTTAGTTCTTCATCGGTTGGCTGACGCTTGGAGACAACTTTCAAATCATCCAGCGTTACCATACCTTGGTCACGGTCTTGAACCAGAAGACCGCCATTGACGCGTTTCACGTCGAAGCCCGTTGTCTTAGCTGTCCACTCACCACACTCAAGAAGGCGAACGTTTTTCTTCGCTGCAACCACTTCAACTGCTGCTGCAGAAACTTTTGGAGCGATGATCACTTCAACAAACTGACGCTCAACAATGGCAGATGCCGTTTCTGCGTCCAGTTCTTTGTTGAATGCGATGATACCGCCGAATGCAGATGTTGGGTCAGTCTGGTATGCGCGGTTGTACGCTTCTAAGATGTTTTCGCCTAGCGCTACACCACACGGGTTAGCGTGCTTAACAATCACACATGCTGGCTCGTCGAACTCTTTCACACACTCAAGTGCTGCGTCAGTGTCTGCGATGTTGTTGTAAGAAAGCGCTTTACCTTGAATTTGGCGAGCAGTAGAAACAGACGCTTCTTCTGGGTTCGCTTCAACGTAGAAAGCTGCCGCTTGGTGGCTGTTCTCACCATAGCGCATGTCTTGTTTCTTCTCGAACTGCTGATTGAAAGTACGAGGGAATTTGCTCTCTTCGTCACCTTCTTTGTTCTCACCGTAAGATGGAACCATAGTGCCGAAGTAGTTAGCGATCATGCCGTCGTAAGAAGCTGTGTGTTCGAATGCTGCGATAGCGAGATCAAAACGCGTTTCCAGAGTCAGAGACTTGTCGTTCGCGTCCATTTCTGCAATTACGCGGTCATAATCGCCAGCGTTAACAACGATAGTGACGTCTTTGTGGTTTTTCGCCGCAGAACGCACCATAGTTGGACCACCGATATCGATGTTTTCTACTGCATCTTCCAGCGTACAACCTTCTTTTGCTACGGTTTCAGCAAATGGGTATAGGTTCACTACTACCATATCGATTGGGTTGATGCCGTGTGTTGCCATGATGTCGTCATCTTGACCGCGACGACCAAGCACACCACCGTGAACTTTTGGATGAAGAGTTTTTACGCGACCGTCCATCATCTCAGGGAAGCCAGTGTAGTCTGATACTTCAGTTACAGAGATGCCTTGTTCGGCAAGCAGGCGAGCAGTACCGCCAGTAGAAAGGATATCGACACCACGGTCGGCAAGGGATTTTGCAAACTCAACGATACCAGTTTTGTCTGATACGCTGATAAGAGCGCGGCGAATTGGACGAGCGTTATTCATTGCTTCCATCTTCCTCAAATTCACAGAGTTAATGTGTAAAAAATAAACTAAAGATATTTGCCAAAAATGAACAGGTTTGTACGCTCAATCCAGAAAAATAATCGTATCATCCAAGATGCTATCCCCTTACTATGAAAGGGAAGCAGAGCGACAAATTTGGCCAGTTTTGGTAAAGACCTTTGGCTGGTCAGTGCTTTAATTTCAACTCGAAATTTGATGGCGCGTATTCTAACTAAATTATTACAAAAAAGCTCGCGCAATCGTTTGGCGTCACAAAAATAATTGTGAAAATCGGATTTTGACGCCGATTTCGTAAAGATAAGGTTAAAAAAACATGTTTCAGATTGGTGAGTTAGCCAAAAGATGTGGCGTGAGTACGGATACACTTCGCTTTTATGAGAAGAACCAGCTGATTGCGCCTGCAGGACGAAGTGAATCGGGTTATCGGCTTTATGATGATAAGAACCAGCAACAGGTGCTCTTCATTCTGAAATCTAAGTCTCTGGGGTTAAGTCTTGATGAGATCAAAGAACTTCTGGAGATAAAGCTGGAAGCCACTGAACACAGTTGTGCGGAAGTCAAATCGATAACCACGGCGAAACTTGAACTCATCGACGAGAAAATCCATGAGCTTACCCGCATTCGAAGTGCACTAGAAAAAATCAACGATGCCTGTTGTGGTGAAGTGGATGACGATGCCAGTCATTGTTCCATTCTCGAAGCACTCGCTGGCGAAGAAGTGCACGGTGGCGAAAAGTGCTGTGAAGATAGATAACGAGTGATTTTTTAAATTGGAAAGAAAAGGGCAGTCATGGCTGCCCTTACAGTTTTTAATGCTTAACGCGAACTATGCCAGTTCCATTACGATTCGCCCATTAATTTCACCTTTCTCCATATCAGCAAAGATGTCGTTAATGTCTTCGAGGTGTTTCACTTCGGTAATGGCTTTGACTTTGCCTTCGGCAGCAAATTGCAGGCATTCCTGAAGGTCCTTACGAGTTCCAACAATAGAACCAATTACTTTGACGCCGTTCAGCACCGTATCAAAAATTGGGATGGGCATTTCTTCTGGTGGAAGACCGACGAGGACGCAAGCTCCTCCGCGGCGAATGGCTTTGTATGCTTCCTGGAACGCAGGTTTTGAAACAGCAGTACACACGACACCGTGTACGCCACCAACCAGTTCATGAATCACTTCTGAAGGCTTTTGCTGCATAAAGTCGATGCAGTGTGTTGCCCCGAGTTCTTTGGCTAATGCCAGCTTTTCCTCACCGGTGTCCACCGCTATGACGTTCATACCCATAGCTGCAGCGTATTGAATGGCTAAATGACCCAGCCCGCCAGCTCCGACAATCGCTACCCATTGACCTGGCTTAACGTCTGTGACTTTGAGAGCTTTGTATGTGGTTACGCCAGCACAGAAGAGAGGTGCGGCATCGACGTAGCTGATTCCGTCTGGGATTTTTACGGCATATTCGCCATGTGCCAGGCAGTATTCAGCGTAACCACCATCCACAGAGTAGCCAGCGTTGTGTTGATCTAAACAGAGGGTTTCTTGCCCTTCTAAGCAGTAGTCACAATGCCCACAGGCACTGTACAACCAAGGGATACCCACTCGGTCTCCCACTTTCAGGTGTTTGATTTCACTGCCGACTTCGACAATTTCCCCCACACCCTCATGACCGGGAACCAGCGGCATTTTAGGCTTCACTGGCCAGTCGCCATGACAGGCATGTAAATCGGTATGACACACGCCACACGCGTGTATTTTGACGAGAACATCACGCGCTTTTACATTTGGAAGCGGGATGTCTTTGATAACTAAAGGTCCTTTAAACTCATTCACCACAGCGGCTTTCATGGGATTCTCCATCAGTGACTAAATGTATTCGATAATCATTCTCATTAAATTGATATGAAATTAAATTGATACAAGTCACGAACAGTGTGAAAAACGAAAAGCAAGTTTCAGCTTGTGAGCAATAACAAAAAACGCCGCATTTCGCGGCGTTTGAGGGAAGTTAAAATCAGACTTTGAAATTCCTGATGATGTTTTGTAGTTCCTGTCCATTGCTTAGCAGGGCTTCGCTGGCTTGTGCTACCTGTGTTGCTTGCGCAGCCGACTGGTCACTGTTTTCAGAAATGAGGACCAGATTTTTGCTGATTTCTTCTGTTGCGAGTGTCTGTTGGGCACTCGAATCCGCAATCTGCTGGTTCAACTCCAGAATATGAGTAATTTGCTGACCAATATCGGCTAAGGTAGCTCGGGCATGCTGCGCTTGTTCATGCGTCGCGCTCGACTGGGTTTGAGTTTTCTCCATTGCTGAGGTGACGGTTTTTGCTCTTGCCTGAAGGTTTGACACAATTTGCTCAATCTCATCGGTGCTTGCCTGGGTGCGGGTTGCCAATGTACGCACCTCATCGGCTACGACAGCAAAGCCTCGTCCTTGTTCACCTGCTCGAGCCGCTTCGATTGCGGCATTCAATGCCAGTAAATTGGTTTGTTCGGCAATGCCGCGGATAACATCCAGAACGGTGCTGACGGTTTCTGAGTCTTGCGCTAGTTGCTGCGTACTTTGCTCTGTTTCTGTCAGAAGCTCAGTCAGTGACGTCATATGGTTGGTGGCACTATCGATGACTTGCACACCCTGCTGACCCAGCTTGGCTGCCTGCTCTGCTGCATCGGCAGCTGAAGATGCTGAGGTTGCAACTTCCTGATTGCTTACATGCAGTTCATCCATAGCAGAAGCAACGGTATCCACAGATTGGTGCTGTTCTCCTGCTTTGATCGATGCTTCAGACGCGACCTGATTCAGTTGGGTAGCGGCACTGGTGATGCCGTCTCCCACCGGAACCATATCGGTCACTATGGTGCGAATTTTCTGAGTGAAAAGGTTAAAAGCCGCGGCAATGTGGCTTAGCTCATCTTTGCCTTTAGCGGGTAAGGCTTTGGTGAGGTCACCGTCTCCCTCTGCAATATCATTAAGAGCGTATTCTGTCTCTTCACATGGCTTGGTGATGCTGAGTCCAAACCAAGTCGCTATAAATCCCATTCCAATGATGCACGCAATGATGATCAAAAGCGTCGATTTGGCTCGCTCCCAGAAAAGGGCATCTATGTCATCGATATACACACCACTGCCCACTATCCAACCCCAAGGCTGGTGAAGTTTCACGTAAGAGAGCTTTTCGATGTCGACATCTGATCCCGGTTTTGGCCACATGTAGTTTACGAAACCCCCTCCGTTGTTGCGTTTGACTTCGTTGACAAACTCAACAAATAAAACTTTGCCAGTCGGGTCTTTCACGCCGGATAAATCTTTACCGTTCAACTGTGGCTTTATGGGGTGATTCACCATATAAGGGCGAGTATCGTTAACCCAAAAGTAGTCGTTCTCTTCATATCGGAGTTTATTCAGTGCAGCCTTAGCTTGTTCCTGAGCCTCAGATCGGCTAAGAGCGCCGTCAGTTTCAAGTTGGTAGAAGTGGCTGATAAGGCTATGAGCGGATTCGACCAGATGTCGGGTTTTGACCTGTTTCGCTTCAATCAGATCGCCGTAATACGCGTATTTAATGTAGGAAAGTGGCGCCAACATTAACACCGCGATACTTAAGGTCATGATGTACAGCCGAGTTTTAATGGATACGTTGCGCAAGCTAAATCTATTCATAACGACAGTCCTTTCGTCGATGAGTGCGTCTTGGTGGTGTTGTTGTAGTTATTTGTTCAACAGCCTAAGTTCCGTCTGCTTAGATTGTTAAAAATACGTTAACGTTTAAATTCAGTATATTGAATGAGCTGCAGTTATAAATTCGACCAAAGGCGCATAAAACCACAATGATGGGAATTTCTGATGAGGTAGGTGTAAAAAGCAGGCTTGGTGTGAAATATATTGAGCTAATTGGGAATGTTTTTGTGCAAGTTCAGAGGATTCAAAAAGAAATAAAAAAGCCCTGACCAGAAGGTTAGGGCTTTAAAAATTCGATTTAAACCAATCGGTTGATTAGTTCATGCCGTATTTTTTCAGTTTCTTACGAAGCGTACCGCGGTTGATACCCATCATGGTTGCTGCGCGAGTTTGGTTACCGCGAGTGTACTGCATGATAGTGTCTAGTAGTGGCTGTTCAACTTCTGCCAATACTAATTCGTACAGGTCATTGACTTCCTGGCCATTAAGTTGAGCAAGGTAGTTTTTAAGAGACGCTTTTACAGAGTCACGTAATGGCTTTTGAGTGATCTGGTCTTGAGAGGTCACTGTAGTTACTGTCAATGCTTCGGAAGTCAGATTTTGTTCGAACATATTCGGTCTAGCTCTTTTCTGTAATTATGATGCAACGTTATCAAAATAACCTTCTAGCGCTTCAAGTTGCAGCTCGGCTACTTCTATCGCGTTGAAGGTACGGCGAAACTCACTCGCCTGCTCATGTTCTTTCAGATACCAGCCTACGTGTTTACGCGCAATGCGGGGACCCAAAAACTCGCCATAAAATTCATGAAGAGCGTTCACATGACCAAGCATGATGTCTTTCACTTCCTCGGTTGGAAGCGAAGGCATAGTGCTGCCGTTTTCCAAATAGTGGTGGATTTCCTGAAAAATCCACGGACGTCCCTGGGCAGGGCGTCCAATCATCAAAGCGTCTGCACCGGTGTACTCCAGTACGTATTTGGCTTTTTCTGGGCTATCGATATCACCGTTAGCGATAACCGGTATTGAAACAGCCGCCTTAGCCGCTTTGATGCTGTCGTATTCTGCCTCGCCTTTGTACATACAAGCTCGTGTACGCCCATGTAGGGCTAGTGCCTGAATGCCGCAGTCTTCGGCCATTTTAGCGATTTGGACACAGTTTTTATTGTCTGTGTTCCAGCCTGTACGGGTTTTTAGTGTCACAGGGACATCTACAGCGTTCACTACAGCGGTCAGAATCTTTTCGATTATGTCCGGGTGTTGCAGCAACGCCGATCCGGCAAGCTTCTTATTCACTTTCTTAGCAGGGCAGCCCATATTGATGTCGATGATCTGTGCACCGTTCTCGACATTATATTGTGCGGCTTCTGCCATCTGCTGGGGATCTGCCCCGGCAATCTGTACAGAGCGAATGCCCGATTCGCCCTCATGTACCATGCGCTGTTGGGATTTCGCTGTTTTCCAGACCTTTGGATTAGACGACATCATTTCACTGACGGCTAATCCAGCTCCGTATCGAAGACACAACTCTCTGAATGGTCTATCGGTAACACCTGCCATAGGCGCGACGATCAGATTGTTCTCAAGTTGATAGTTTCCGATTTTCAAAACAACGACACAGTTCTATACCAGCAAGGGCGCGCATTTTACGCATTTTTTCGCAAAGAGAAAAGCTTAATTTTTGAGCATTTACAATTTGTTTTTGAAAATGCCCAAATTTCAGTCAATTAGCGTTGAAGCGCTTACTTTCACTTGCTTTTATGCTTTTTTCTTACCCGAGATTCGGCACCATTCTGATTGTTCTACAATCGGATCGATGTTCAGTTCATCACGGTAATAGTTTGCGACGTCTTCTGCCTGTGTATCTAACACACCAGACATGGCGAGCATGCCTTCAGGTTTGATCAGTCCTTTAATGACACCCGAGAGCTCACGAAGTGGACCTGCGAGAATATTGGCGACGACAACATCGGCGACAAGGTTATCTGGCTGGTCTTGTGGCAGGAACAATTCTAGTTGTTCAGCAACGCCATTTCGTTCAGCGTTTGCTCTGGATGCCTGAATGGCTTGTGGATCGATGTCAATACCGATGACCTTGCTTGCTCCCAGCTTTATCGCAGCGATCGCTAAGATGCCGGAACCGCAGCCAAAGTCGATGACGGTTTTGCCTTCAAGATCCAATCCATCCAGCCATTCTAGGCACAGTGAAGTGGTAGGGTGCGTTCCCGTACCAAATGCCAGACCTGGATCCAACATCACGTTGACCGCAGTCGGGTCAGGAATGTCGCGCCAGCTCGGGCAAATCCACAGGCGTTTGCCAAACTGCATTGGGTGGAAGTTTTCCATCCACTCGCGTTCCCAGTCTTTGTCTTCCAACTGTTCCACTTTGTGGGCGAAGCCTTCTTCCAGTAAGCCACTAGCACTGATTTGCGCCAGAACCTGCTTAGCGTCGATTTCCGCATCGTAAAGGGCAACGATGTCCGTTTCTCCCCAAAGGCGCGTCTCGCCCGGTAGAGGCTCAAATATCGGGGTATCTTTAGCATCCAAAAAGGTTACAGACAGTGCGCCTGTTTCTTCCATCAGCATGTCGCTGATCCGTTCGGCGTTCTTGTCACTCGCATTGAGCTTGATTTGAATCCAAGGCATTGGAATGCACCTTTTTCGTCGTATTGATTTTGGTGGGGGAGTCTAGCCGATTTGCACAAAAAAAACACTCCCCGCGCCGATTAAGCGCGGGGAGTGGTTCTTAAACAGTTCAGCGATTCAGGGTTTACTGAAGACCGAGTTTCTTCTCTAGGTAGTGGATGTTAGCTCCACCGTGCTGGAAGTTCTCGTCATTCATGATCATTTCTTGTAGCGGCACGTTAGTTTTGATGCCTTCTACGATCATTTCGCCCAATGCGTTCTTCATACGAGCAATCGCCACATCGCGGTTTTCACCGAAGGTGATCAGCTTACCAATCATTGAATCGTAATGAGGTGGTACTGAGTAACCGGTGTAGATGTGCGATTCCCAACGTACGCCCATGCCGCCAGGTGCGTGGAAACGCTCGATCTTACCTGGTGATGGTAGGAAGCGCTCTGGGTCTTCTGCGTTGATACGACACTCAACCGCGTGACCGCTGATCTTGATGTCATCCTGCGTGTAAGACAGAGGCTGACCCGCAGCAACACGAAGCTGCTCTTTGATGAGGTCAACGCCAGTAACCATTTCAGTTACCGGATGCTCTACCTGAATACGGGTGTTCATTTCAATGAAGTAGAACTCGCCGTTTTCGTACAGGAATTCGAATGTACCTGCACCGCGGTAGCCGATTTCCAGACATGCACGTGTACAACGCTCACCAATGTACTTACGCATTTCAGCAGTAATACCCGGTGCTGGCGCTTCTTCCACCACTTTCTGGTGACGACGCTGCATTGAACAGTCACGCTCACCCAGGTGGATTGCACCGCCTTGACCGTCAGCAATAACCTGAACTTCAACGTGACGTGGGTTTTCCAGGAATTTCTCCATGTAAACCATGTCGTTGTTGAATGCTGCTTTTGCTTCCGCACGGGTCATGGCAATCGCTTCAATAAGCTCGCCTTCGTTGCGAACCACGCGCATACCACGACCACCGCCGCCGCCAGACGCTTTGATGATTACTGGGTAACCAATGCGTTTTGCGTGTGCTTTGTTCTTAGACTCGTCGTCGTCCAGTGGACCGTCAGATCCCGGTACACAAGGTACGCCCGCTTTTTTCATCGCGGTGATAGCCGATACTTTGTCGCCCATCATGCGAATAGTGTCTGCTTTAGGACCAACAAAAATGAAACCGCTGCGTTCTACTTGTTCAGCAAAATCCGCGTTTTCAGACAGGAAACCGTAGCCAGGGTGAATGGCGATAGCCCCTGTTACTTCCGCCGCAGAAATGATGCGGGGAATGTTCAGGTAGCTGTCGATACCGCGAGCAGGACCGATACAGATGGATTCGTCGGCCAACAAGACGTGTTTTAAATCGCGGTCAGCTGTAGAGTGAACCGCAACCGTTTTAATACCTAGCTCTTTACATGCGCGAAGGATACGAAGTGCAATTTCACCTCGGTTCGCGATGACTAATTTATCTAGCATAAAGTCAGCCTCTGTTATTCGATAACAACTAGCGGTTGGTCAAATTCAACAGGTTGACCGTCTTCCACTAGGATTGCTGTAACTACGCCAGATTTATCTGCTTCGATTTGGTTCATCATTTTCATCGCTTCAACAATGCAAAGCGTGTCGCCAGCGTTTACGCTCTGACCGACTTCAACGAATGATTTAGCGTCTGGGCTTGGGGAACGGTAGAAAGTGCCTACCATTGGAGAAAGAACTTGGTGACCTGCTGGTACGCTGGCTTCTGGTGCTTCTGCCGCTGCTGCTGGAGCAGGCGCTGCTGCCGGAGCCGCCGTTGCAACTGGAGCTGGCGCCGCTGCGTATTGAACTGGAGCCGCAGCAACTGGTGCCGGACCTGAGCGACTGATGCGTACTGACTCTTCACCTTCAGAGATTTCAAGCTCTGCGATGCCAGATTCTTCCACTAACTCAATCAGCTTCTTAATTTTACGAATATCCATCTTATCTTCTCTTTCTCAAATTAGGTGACTCTCACTGGAGAGAGTTTTCTGTGTCATTAATATACCCAAGTAACCTCAAGATGCTCGGTTCAGCGAGATTTAATTGGCTTTTAGGCAAGACACCGATTTGAAGATCTAGTGGGTCTAAATCAAGAATCGGTAACGAAGCATAAAAGCCAATTAAACTCGCCCTTGGGAGCTCATATTCTGCTCCACTTCATCGTCAAAGAACTTGGAAATGACTTGTCATTCCGCTGCGTTCTTTTCCTTGAATTGAAACAGAATATGTTGCTCTGAATCCTGCCTCTTGGGGTTACTTGGGTATAGCGCTTGACTGCAGATGATTCACCGCAGCAGCCAATGCGAATTGGTAACCCTGAGCGCCCAGTCCACAAATCACCCCTACTGCTTTGTCGGCAAGATAAGAATGATGACGGAAAGGTTCACGAGCGTGAACGTTGGACAGGTGCACTTCAATGAATGGAATGTCGACTCCCAGTAATGCGTCGCGCAATGCCACACTGGTGTGGGTAAAGGCGGCTGGATTGATCACGATAAAATCCACATTTCCCATGGCTGCGTGGATGGCTTCAATCAGTTCGTATTCACGATTGGATTGCAGGTGAGTTAGCTCGACATCGAGTGACTTCGCCTGAGATTCAAGATCCTGAATGATCTGCGCCAGAGTTTTGGAGCCATAATGTGCCGGTTCACGTAGACCTAACAAATTAATATTAGGACCGTTCAGAACCAGAATGCGTGATTTTGTTGCCATCGTGAGGTTATCTTCCTTTAACTGGGGCTTAAAATTCGCCATTCCAAATTTTGTGAGCCAGTGATGAAATTTAGAGGCTAAATTTGTCACCTTGCTCAAATTAACTGTCGATTATAGACAATTCAGCGCAATTCGCAGCAAAATACTGGTCAAACCTCGCCAAATTTGTGCCAAGGATAAGAAAATTTGTGAGGAAGATAAAGAAACCGGGCTCGTCTAGAGAGGAGACAATTTGAATGACCAGCCCGGGAAAGGTTATTTGCTGGTACGAGACATAAGCCATTCAGGAAGTTGCGGCATTTTTGCGATCACAATTCCAACTAAAAGTGGCAACAGAAGTTGCTGAGAAAGTTCAGACAGATGGTTATCGTTTACCCACGCATCCAGCAAAAGCGCAACAACGGGAAATATCAGGAAACAAAGAGAAGCCGTAAATGGCGAGGTCATCTGGTTCAGTGAAAAGTAGGCAACAATGCCAATCACGCTTGCCACCAGCCCAAGATATACAACGGCGTAAACCGATTCATCCGAGATGTGGTGCAAGTCAGGCTGTTCCAGAAATGAACCTGTCACCAGCAGCAGAACCGAAGCTATGCCGGAAGGCAACGCATTGTAGGTCAGTACATGGATACCCTGTGCGTGTTTTTGAGTTAATACGTAAATTACGGCATGAATCAAAACCGCGACGATCAAAGCGACAATACCAGCATTGTCATTACCCGTCCCCATATCCAGTTCACCCGACAGAATCAGGCATAACGCAATTACCGCCATTCCCAGCCCAAATAGCTGGTGTGCCGCCAGCCGAAGCGACAAACTGATCATAGAAACAACCAGAACGGCAATGGGCATATTGGCGAAAATAATCGAAGCAAGCCCGGATGAGATGTATTGCTCACCCACAATCATCAGGGTGAACGGAATAGCAAAGTAGAATACCGCGACCGCCAGCATAAACTTACGTTTCCCTTTTGGGAAAAGCAGAGGTTGCTTCATCATGCACGTGATGACCATCAGTAATGGTGCCGAAATGAGAAAACGGATTCCCGTAGCGGTAATGGGCGGAATGGATTCTACGGCAACTTCCATTGCCATCCATGTGGTTCCCCAGATCAAACATACGGTTGCAAAAGTAATAGAGCTCAATAACTGCTTAGACATGATTTCTGATGACTGCGAAAAATTGAAGGCTATTTTATGCAAGCAGTTGGAGTGAAGGTTTCTCTATGTAGCACGAATTGTTTGCGTGAGTGGCAAATAATTTTCTAATCTAATTCTTTGATGGAAAATCTTTTTCTTGCGTGTGGAAAATAAAAAAAGCCAGACCGGAAACCGGTCTGGCAAGTGATAAAGAGATGGAATTAAATTATTAAGATAGGTTTTGGTTTTCTTCTATCAGTTTGTTCACCACACTTGGGTCTGCCAGCGTAGAGGTATCACCCAGATTGCCTGTGTCACCTGTGGCAATTTTACGAAGAATACGACGCATAATCTTACCAGAGCGCGTTTTAGGCAGAGAGTCCGTCCAGTGCAATACGTCTGGCGTGGCAATTGGACCAATTTCTTTACGTACCCAGTTCTTCACTTCTTTATGAAGTTCAGCACTTGGAATTTCACCGTCGTTCAGAGTGATGTAGGCGTATATCGCCTGACCTTTGATGTCATGCGGAACACCGACAATCGCCGCTTCTGCAATCTTGTCGAAGGCAACCAGCGCAGATTCAATCTCTGCCGTACCCATACGGTGACCAGATACGTTCAGTACGTCATCCACACGACCTGTGATCCAGTAGTAGCCGTCTTCGTCGCGACGTGCGCCGTCACCAGTGAAGTACATGCCTTTAAAGGTTGAGAAGTAAGTCTGCTCAAAGCGCTCATGATCGCCATAGACCGTACGCATCTGACCTGGCCAGGAATCCAGAATAACCAGGTTACCTTCGGTAGCGCCGTCCACAATCTCGCCCATGTTGTCTACAAGAGCTGGCTGAACGCCGAAGAATGGACGCGTTGCCGAGCCTGGTTTCAGTTCCGTTGCGCCTGGCAGAGGCGTGATTAAGATGCCGCCTGTCTCCGTTTGCCACCAAGTATCGACAATTGGAGATTTCTCGTCGCCGATCGTCTTGTAGTACCACTCCCATGCTTCTGGGTTAATGGGTTCACCCACAGATCCCATAATGCGAAGGCTGTTTCGGTGAGTGCCTGCAACTGCTTCATTGCCTTTTGCCATCAATGCGCGAATGGCAGTTGGTGCGGTGTAAAGAATGTTAACGTTGTGCTTGTCGACTACTTCACTCATGCGAGCCGTACTTGGGTAGTTAGGTACACCTTCAAACAGAATGGTTTTGGCACCGTTGGAAAGCGGTCCGTAAATCAGGTAAGTGTGACCAGTAATCCAGCCCACATCAGCGGTACACCAGAATGTTTCGCCTTGCTGGTAATCGAATACGTACTTAAATGTCATTGTCGCGTAAACCAAGTAGCCACCTGTGGTGTGCAATACGCCTTTTGGTTTACCTGTTGAACCGGAAGTGTACAGGATGAACAGCGGGTCTTCGGCGCTCATCTCTTCTGGTGGGCAGTCGTCAGATACTGAAGCAGTTGCTTCGTGCCACCAGACATCGCGTTTCTCATGCCATTCAACATCGCCACCCGTACGTTTCAGTACCAGAACTTTGGAGATGGTTTTCACATCAGGGTTAGTCAGTGCTTCATCAACATTTTTCTTCAGAGGTACGGCGCGACCACCACGAACACCTTCGTCTGCGGTTACCACCACTTTTGCGTCGGAGTCGATAATACGTCCGGCTAGTGCTTCTGGAGAGAAGCCGCCAAATACCACAGTGTGAACGGCACCAATACGGGTACACGCCAACATAGCAACGGCTGCTTCAGGCACCATCGGCATATACAGGCAGACCACATCGCCCTTGCGTACGCCCTGTTCTTTCAGCGCGTTAGAGAAACGGCACACTTCTTTGTGCAGTTCATTGAAAGTGAGTGTCTTGTCGTCGGCTGGGTCGTCGCCTTCCCAGATAATGGCAACTTCGTCACCGCGATCAGCAAGGTGGCGGTCAATACAGTTGGCTGAAACGTTGAGAGTCCCGTCTTCGAACCAGCGGATATCGACATGACCTGTATCGAAAGAGGTTTGTTTTACTTTGGTGAATGGTTTGATCCAATCTACGATTTTTCCATGCTCGCCCCAAAAGCCCTCTGGGTCGGTCACAGACTGTTGGTACATTGCCAGATAAGTGTCGTTATCGGCATGGGTCTTAGCTTTAATATTTTCTTTGACCGGATAAACGTGGGCTTCACTCATTGCTCTCTCCTTGTGAATTCAGCAAGTTCCATTATTTCCGAAATGATATGGAAATCGGTTGGTATTAACTCTCAGCTACCCCCAGTTTTTCTACAATTAGACTTTAGGATGAGAAATGTGGTTTTGCCTTTATAAGCAGCCGGTTACTTAGAGAACTGAGAGGTGGATCTAGGCTTTAATTGCAGAGCAAATTAACGCACATAAGCAGAGGTAAGGGCGGGTAAATCGCCGTACCTGAGCCGTACATAAACTAATGCAGCGGAAATGGCATCTTGCAGGGCGTCGTGCTTATTGTCCTGTAATGGCAAGCCTAAGTGCTTACAAATGGCATCCAGACTTAAGTCGAAGTAGGCGTTTGGAAGATGTCTCTCAAGCTTTTCATGATAGATCTGGCTCACTTCAATAAGCGGGTTGGGTAAAGGGAACCCCAAATGCTTTCGACACGCGAGATCGAGAATCGTCTTGTCGTATCGAATGTGATACCCCACAACCGGGCGATTGCCGATGAACTCAATAAGTGCCTCTATTGCCTGTTTTTCGCTTATGCCACCTTCCAGATCAGAATGGCGAATCTTGTGCACACACACGGAATTGGCGTCTAACGATTGGGGGGCTCTTAATCGAACGTAAAACGGCTGGCTGGTGATAATCCGGTTTTCGATGATTTTGGTCGCCGCAATGGTCACCAGTTCGGCGCGGTTGGGATCCAGGCTGGTGGTCTCGCAATCCAGCGACACGTATTCAGTTTTGTTAGGCGCTTCGAAGAGTTGTTGATATGGGTTTCCCTTCAGTTTTCGATGCCACCACCAGCGTATTAGTCTGTTCATTAAGCTCCTAATCTCTGATTTGGTAGTGGTAGCCTAACCACTGTTTAAACTTCTTCACCACGTGCAGGCTGTGCCGTAGCAAATCCCGCTCTGAGCGGTCTAACAATTGTAGTTCTATATTGTTGCCACTGTGATGCTCCGACAACTGCTGGCTCAGGCGTAATTTGAAAAAGAGCTTGAGAGCTTCACTTAGGTTGTCTGCAGTATCCGGTTCCAGAATCTTTTTATGCTGCAGCGCTTCAATTCGGTCAAAGGTGTTTTTCTCTTCCAGTGCGTATTCCAGCGTCAAAGCTCGTATCCCATGCACTATGGGGAAAATACCGCCCCGTTTTATATCCAGACCGTCTTTGCTCTTCTTCACGTTGCCAAACAAAGTCAAAGGTAGGGAAAACTGCAAAGCAGGTCTCGTAAAGTCGAGCAGAACCAGCATGTTGTTTTTCATGGTTTGAGAAATGTGCGTAGCAATGGGGGTAAGCAGATCCCGGTTACCGGCAACGGCATGGGCATCTGCCATGATCGCCAGTTTCATCACATGCTCTGCAGTGCCTTTTTTAATCCACTGAGAAATCACCTGTTGCCACCCGCTTTGGCTGTTCACCCATTCTGGGTTGTTGACCATCACGTTCCCCGGACAGAGCGGGTAACCAAGCTGCTGTAAGGTGTGAGTGAGCTTATCCATGGTGCGCTGACTGTCTGACCATTCGACATCATCTTTGATGATCAGCGCGTTATCCTGATCGGTTTTCAGAACCTGTTCTCCTCGTCCTTCGGAGCCGAGAACAATCAGGCAGCACTGCTCGTGTCTTTCTTCCGGTACCACGAGGTGAAACGCTTTTTCGATGATCTGTTCATTGACGGCTGAGATTAGCTCCATAACGAACCTCGTGCGTATGCCGTTACTGATCAAGCTTTCCACCAGATTTCGCTGGCGGTTTGCGGCTATGGCCAGTTCATCAATACTCTGAGCCCGTGCGATGCTGAGGGACAACACATGAGAGTGAGTAGAAAAACTCGACAGAATCTGAGTCATGTCCAGCATGCCGACGGGCTGTTCGCCGTTACATACCATCACGCGTTTCATACGGTTACGCGTCATAGTGATCATGGCATTGAACAGGAAGTCATCTTCTTCAACGTAAAAAACCGGATAGGTAGCAATGTCGCCAACGGGGGTATCCAGAGCGCAGTCATCAAGCATGACAGCATGCAGCATATTGGTTCGTGTGATAATGCCGTAGGGGTAAGGCGAAGGGGGGGCATCAAGCCTAGGGTCTTCTTGGTTAAGCTGAACGAGCGCACTATCAATGGACTGCTCTTTCATCAGGCGCGTCACCGCATTAAGAGGTTCGTCTGGTGAAAGCACAAGCACCGGATGATAAATGCTGTCATCGACTTTGGTCAGAATGAATTCACCCAGATTTTGCTGCTTTTGTGCCGCTTCCAGCAGGGCTTGTCTTTTGGATAGATTGGAGTCGAAATACGCGGCAAACTGGTCGTTACTTTGATAAAGCTGGGTGAATACAGACTTGGGCAGCAAATAACTTAAGGTGTCTTCCAGCGCGACGTATTTGTGTTTGACGTTTCCTTCTAGCTGGGAGCGAACGTCGAACAAATCGTCATTCGCATAGTGAGCGAAAATCTCTTCATCGTCGCCCGAACGTTCTTCCACCGCGCCTTTGATCAAAATATGCAAAGACGTGTTCTGCTGACCGGGTTTGAGGATCACCTCATTCTTCCGGTAGTAAGCAACATCCAGTGATGATCTCAGGGACTCTTGTTCCTGTGAAGACAGCCGATCAAAAGGGGCTGCGTGCATATTGAATTTATCGGGCATGGCGGGCAGCTCTAACACAATGACGTACACTTAGTGTTGGTAAAAAGCGTGCTTAGCTCCAGACGACTTTGGTCTAATGAGTGTTCGGAAATTGGGTTTGGTTCCAATTTTATTCCGGTAAGTGATTGATTCTGTGACGCTCAAAATTGAGGAAACGAACGTTAAACAGGGAAGAAAAATCTCCTAAACTTTTCTCTTTTAGTTTGAGGTGAAACTGCGATAATAGCCCGCCTTTTCCGACTCTTTTAGGTTTTTCATGCTCCACAGTTCCCCTTATGGCTGGATCTCTCAGTATTTTGTTGGCTTTTTCTTTTCCTATGGTGTGCATTTGCCTTTCTGGGCAATCTGGTTTGCATCGCAGGATATTTCAGCCTCGGACATTGGAGTATTGATAGGTCTGGGCTTGGCTAGCCGTTGTTTTTCAAACCTTGTGGTGACGCCTCGCATACACAAAGTGGAATATCTGATTCCGGCATTGCGCTGGCTCACTTTCGCTT
The DNA here is from genome assembly GCF_019904195.1 of Vibrio sp. SCSIO 43132. Classification (NCBI taxonomy): domain Bacteria; kingdom Pseudomonadati; phylum Pseudomonadota; class Gammaproteobacteria; order Vibrionales; family Vibrionaceae; genus Vibrio; species Vibrio sp. SCSIO 43132. The sequence continues at coordinate 3,726,464 of NZ_CP063199.1, read as the reverse complement.
CCATGCTAGCCATTATTGCTCACCTGTTTGTCGGCGGTAATTTCTGGCTTCTTGCTGGCGCGACCGTGCTTTTTAATGTGTGTTGTGGTCCTGTCATTCCGCTTACTGATGCGATGGCAAACTATTATTCAAGATTAAATCTTTTAGATTACGGAAGAACCCGTCTGTGGGGGTCGATTGCCTTTGTTGCCGGTTCCACCGTTGTAGGGTATCTGGTGGCAATTTATGGTCCAAGCGCCATTCTTTATACCGCATTAGCGGGGATTGCGGTTTCTATGTTGCTCGTCATGAGAAACCCAAACGTACTGCCTGTTTCGGATACCGAAGAGAGCAAAGTTCGCCCTAAGTTAACGTTATTGCTTAAAGATGCCACTGTTGTTCGTTTCCTGATTCTGGCTTCACTGATTCAGGGCAGCCATGCCGCGTATTACGCGTTTAGCTCGCTGCATTGGAAATCTTCCGGCATTTCGGCTGACATCATCGGCTACCTCTGGAGTTTGGGTGTTATCGCTGAAATTACCGTGTTTGCATTCAGTAAACGCATGTTCATTGGCTGGACACTGAGAATGCTGTTTGTCGCAGCGTCGATAGGGGTCTTTGCCCGCTGGGGTCTGACGGCTTCCACTACGGAAATCTGGGCACTGATCATGGTGCAGTTGCTGCACGGCGTGACATTTGCGATGGCGCATATCGCCGCCATCCAGTTTATTCAGAAGCAGGACCAAAACAAAATGGTGCCACTTCAGGCGCTTTATAACGCGATTCCTCTGGGGGCTTTCATTGCTTTAATGACCACATTCAGTGGTTGGGGATACGAGAATTGGGGAGCCAACGTATTCTGGGTTATGGCGTCGATGGGTGTGTTGGCGTTTTTCATTCGGGTGGATGCTAAGAAATCGGTGCCTGTAGCACAAATTCAAAGCTAACCGTTTGAGATTAAAAATGAGACAACGTTAAATGAAAACCAGAGCATAGCTCTGGTTTTTTGCGTTACAAGGAAAGTAATTGATGCAAGGCTGGATTGTCATCCCCGTTTCTCTGACCTACTTGGGTCTGTTGTTTTTTATCGCCTGGTATGGCGATCGCCGCTTGCAGTGGCTTTCTCGCTGGCGTCCATGGATCTATAGCCTGTCTATTGCCGTGTATTGTACGTCCTGGACGTTTTATGGAACGGTGGGTCAAGCCAGCAGCAACCCTTGGTCGTTTATCCCCATTTATGTCGCGCCCATACTGGTGTTTACGGTTGGCTGGCGCTTGCTGGCACGGCTGATTCTGATTGCCAAGCGTGAGCACATTACCTCTATCGCCGACTTTATTGCCGCGCGGTATGGAAAGTCTCAGGGGCTGGCTGTCACCATTACTATTATCGCGGTGATCGGGATTCTACCGTATATCGCGTTGCAGCTTCGTGGCATTACCATGGGGCTGGAACTGGTCGCCCCGAGTCTGACGGAAGATCTGGGCTATCAGGATGCCAACATATCCTGGTTTGTGGTACTGGCACTCGCCATGTTCACCATGCTATTCGGCACCCGACACATTGATAATACCGAGCATCACCGTGGCATGATGATGGCGGTGGCTTTCGAGTCCATTGTTAAGCTGGTGGCGTTTCTTACGGTTGGCTGCTTTATTGTGTATGTCGCCATGCACACACCTGACTTAGATTTAACGGCAATCGCCAGCGAAACTTACGAATCTCCTAACGTTCCGACGCTTATCATTCACACCATTTTGACTATGGCAGCGATCATCTGTCTGCCCCGTCAGTTTCATACCATGGTGGTCGAAAACGAAAAGCCGAAAGACTTGTACACCGCACGCTGGTTGTTCCCGTTATACCTGACTTTGATGGGGCTGTTTGTCTTGCCAATTGCGTGGGCAGGTCAGGGTTTACTGACAGGTGTTCCCGCTGATTCTTACGTGATCAGCCTGCCACTTTCTATGGGAGCGGAGAACATCGCTTTGTTAGCGTTCTTAGGTGGTACGTCAGCGGCATCGGGGATGGTGATTGTATCCACCATTGCGCTTGCCATTATGGTTTCTAACGACTTGGTTCTTCCGTTACTGCTTCGTCGTATGCGTCTGGCTGATCGCACCCATACCCATTTCTCAGGCATGCTTCTGAACATTCGTCGCGGGCTGATTTTACTGCTGCTTGCTGGCGCATGGGCGTTCTATCAGGTACTGGGCAGCATCAGTTCTCTCTCTGTTATAGGGCTGCTCTCTTTCGCGGCGATAGCGCAGTTTGCGCCTTCCTTGGTTGGTGGAATGTACTGGCGAGAAGGCAACCGAAAGGGTGTGTACGTTGGCCTGTTCGCTGGCTTTACCGTTTGGCTGATTACGCTAATGAGCCAGACCGATATGCTGGCTGGGTCGGCAGACAGCAACTTCCTACTATGGGTTGTGACGCCACCTGAACTGTTGTCAGACCTATCGCTGTCGATGTCTGACTGGGGAATGATTTTAAGCGTACTGCTCAACACCTTCTTCTATATCGCCGTCTCGCTAATTACCCGCTCTAGCTTAAGTGAACGCTTACAATCAGCGGCTTTTGTTGGTACGCCATTGCCAGAAAGTGAAAACGTCAGCTTGTATCAAAGCCGGGTAACGGTTTCTGAACTTGAAATGCTGGCATCCCGATTTGTGGGAAGAAGCCGAGCGAGGGCTGCGTTTCGAAACTTCTGGAACCAGCATGGCGGCGAACTGATGCCTAACCAGCAAGCCACATCCGCGCTGATTCGTCACACGGAAAGAGTTCTGGCAGGGGTGTTTGGAGCGTCTTCTGCCAAGTTAGTACTTACTTCTGCCTTGCAGGGCAGAAATATGCAGTTAGAAGAAGTAGCGACCATTGTTGATGAAGCCTCTGAACTGTATGACTTTAGCCGAGGGTTACTTCAGGGAGCGATTGAGCACATCAGTCAGGGCATCACGGTAGTCGATAAACAACTCAGGCTGGTGGCATGGAATCAGAGGTATCTGGAGCTGTTCGACTTTCCTCCGGGGCTGATACAGGTGGGCAGACCGATTGCGGATGTGATTCGCCACAATGCCCAGCAAGGGTTGTGTGGACCGGGTGACCCAGAAGATCATGTAAGAAGACGGGTAGAGCACTTAGAAAGAGGAACGCGCCACACCTCCTCGCGCATTCGCCCGGACGGTCGTTTTATTGAAGTGCAGGGTAACCCTATGCCCGGTGGCGGCTTTGTCATGAGTTTTACTGATATCACCGTATTCCATGAAGCCGAAAAAGCGCTAAAAGAAGCGAACGAAAATCTGGAGAGCCGGGTTCATGAGCGAACCAAAGAGCTGGAATTGCTAAACAAACGGCTGGTCGCAGCAACGCAAAGTGCAGAATCTGAATCGCACTCAAAAAGCCGTTTTCTGGCTGCGGTCAGCCATGATTTAATGCAGCCACTTAACGCGGCAAGGTTGTTTGCGTCATCACTTTCCGAAACCGCCAAAGACGGTGAGACTCGTAAGTTTTCTCATCATATAGAAAGTGCTTTGGGAGCGGCGGAAGAGCTTATCGGCGATCTTCTTGATATCTCGCGTCTGGAATCTGGCAAATTAGAAACCAATGTCCATGCGTTTTCGCTTAACGATGTACTCGACAACTTAAACGCCGAATTCAGCGCCCTTGCTAAGCAGCAAGGTATTGATTTCACCATGGTGCCTTCAAACCTGTTGGCGCAGTCTGACCCCAAATTGCTTCGCCGCGTTCTGCAAAACTTCCTGACCAATGCATTTCGCTACAACCCGAAAGGCAAAGTGCTTCTGGGGGCCAGACGTGTGGGGAATCAGGTACGCATCGAAGTTTGGGATAACGGAATCGGGATCCCAGAAGACAAACAGGCTGCCATTTTTGAAGAGTTCACGCGAGTCGAAGTGGGGCACAGTGATCAAGGATTAGGGCTAGGGCTGGCGATTGCTAAAGGTATTGCCCGTGTGCTCGGGCACGAAATTTCCCTTCGCTCATGGCCGGATAAAGGCACAGTGTTCTCCGTTGCCTTAGATCGCAGTGCAGCGATTCAACCACAAGCAGTAGCGCCTGCGCCGACCAATGGCAGTGACGTAGCAGGAATGAAAGTGCTGTGCGTGGATAACGAAGCCGATATTCTGGTTGGTATGCAAGGTTTACTGGAACGCTGGGGCTGTGAGGTCAAAGTGGCAGAAGACCTGGTACAAAGCCTAAAAGCGTTGGAAAACGACTGGGCACCGGAAGTGATTTTCTCCGACTACCGACTTAACCACGGTAGAACAGGGTTGGAAGTGCTTCAGCAGTGCCGACTCCGGTTAGGCGATAGCTTTGAAGGTGTGATCATCAGTGCGGACAGAACAGACGATATGCTCGAAGCAATACAGTCCAATGGGTTCAGCTTTATCGCGAAGCCAGTGAAGCCATTGAAGTTAAGGGCGGTTTTGAACAGAATCAGTTAAAAGAAAGAGCGCCATCTGGCGCTCTTTCGTTTTTAGAATTTGTAGCCGATACCAGCGTAAAAGGAGTTGAGATCAGCTGTATCTTTTTTATCAAAATCAACAGAGCTTGTTTTGTAGCCAGCACGCAGATTAAACCCATTTGAGTGCTGATACCCAGTTTCAACACCAAAAACCATACCTGAGCCGTTATCTAGCTCTAGTGACTCGTAACCAGTAGCTGTTGCATCAAAGCTGTAAGAACCGAACCCAACTACACCACCAACAAAAAAGCTGTCAGTAACATAGTATCTAGGCTTTGCAGAGATAGCGTAGCTGCTTAGCGAGGTATCAACATCAGTATAATTGCGTATGCTTAGAATTGCAGCTTCTACAGAGTCAAACTCTCCCCAGTTGTAATAGTCAACTTCAATTGCAGTTGTGATTTTATCAGCCAGCTTAAATTCATAACCTGCGAATAAGCCATATCCTGTAGTCAGAGCAATATCATTAACTTGGTTCGAAATACCTAAGTCCAAACCTGCGTAAAAGCCTTCAGTTTTTACTGACGTTGGCGCTTTTTCTTCGTGAGCTTGTGCTGGAAGAGCGATAGCCAGAGAAAGCGCGCTTAATAGAATTGTTTTTTTCACTTCATTTTTCCTGTAATCGGATACATCTAATAATTCCGCGGGCATTGATATGAAAAAATTATCCTTTTATCAATTTGTAAAATGTAATAAATGTTTTCGTTATTTAAGCACTGAGTTCTGTATATTTTGGGTGGGGTGTTCAATGAGAAAGTTTTGCTTGTTTAAATCGAATCTTCAGTAATAAAACCTCCGTTATTCAAATGAATAAAGGAGGTTTTATGGTGATTAGTTCGATATAAATAAATGTGAAGTTGATTTGAAAATTAGAATTTTTATTCTAAGTCATATGCACGGGCTAATATCGGGTATTTTGCCCCGTCACTTATAGTCTGCTGTACTTTAATTATCTTTATCAGTAAACAGTGTCTCGTAAACAACAAACTGTGTATTGGCTTCGCCGTAATACAGAGTGCTGTTTGCCTGAAAAACCATTAATAACTGGCTTTCATCATTTTGTGGGGCGTTCAGCGTTAAATGCCAGTTTTGTGTGTCCACTTGGCGCATCTGCTTGGGGGCCTTTTTCTCATCTGGACTGTCTATAATGGCTATCTTTGCGCCTTCCAAAGGAAGATCAGATTTGAGTGAAAGTGTTAGCTGCCCATCCTTTATCCCTTCAGAGCGAAACTGAACTTTAAAGTCACCGTTTTCCATGTTGCAAAGCCCGCTGGTGTAACGGCAATTCGATTTGCTGGCAAGCTTATAAGACTCCCCTTCTTTCGCCGCATGCGGCTTTTCACTAACCGCTGCATCTGTACCAAAGTAAGCAATGATAGCAAGTACTGGAGCAATCAATAGAGCGACAATAAAGTGTTTGTTTTTAAACATATTTGAGCATCTTCCTTGAACTTTCTCTTAAAATGCCTCAGGCAAGAGGATAAAAAAAGCCCCAAGCGGGGCTTTTGTGGCGTGTGTTTTAATTAGTGTGACTGTGCTTCGCCTGCACCTGCTGGTACACGTACGTGTTCGACCAGCTCTTTCACTTCTTCTGGTGTTTCGTCCGTCACTTTCGATACTAGGAAGGCAACGGCGAAGTTGAAGACTGCACCAATAGCACCAAAGGCGTTAGGCTCAATACCTAGGAACCAGTTGCTGCCCCAGCTTTCCAGGTATTTCCAGTCAGCAATGAACAGAATGCCCTTGTGCTGGAATACGTAGAATAGGGTAATACTGATACCTGCAATCATACCGGCGATTGCCCCTTCTTTATTGATGCCCTTGCTGAAGATACCCATCATCAGTGCCGGGAATATCGACGATGCGGCCAAGCCAAAGGCGAGCGCTACAGTACCGGCAGCAAATCCTGGTGGGTTGAGACCTAGATAGCCTGCCACCGCAATTGCCACCGCCATCGATATCCGACTGGCGAGCAGTTCCTTCTTCTCGGAAATATTTGGATTTATCACCCCTTTTATCAAGTCATGCGATATGGCGGAGGATATGGCCAATAGTAAGCCTGCTGCTGTCGACAGTGCCGCTGCCAAGCCACCTGCTGCAACCAGCGCGATTACCCAGTTAGGCAACTTCGCGATTTCAGGGTTAGCCAGTACCATGATGTCACGGTCTACTTTAAGCTCGTTAGTGGTTTTGTCAGACGTGTACTGAATTTTGCCGTCGCCATTCTTGTCATCAAACCCTAGCAAACCTGTAGTTTCCCAGTTCTTGAACCAAGCAGGGCGTTCGTCGTATTTCAGGTATTGACCCGGAGCAGGGTTAACCGTATCCATTAGGTTCAGACGAGCCATTGCTGCAACCGCTGGCGCTGTGGTGTACAGGATAGCGATGAACAGAAGTGCCCAACCTGCAGAAGTACGTGCATCACGCACTTTCGGCACGGTAAAGAATCGAATGATTACGTGAGGCAGACCCGCCGTACCAATCATCAGAGACATGGTGTACACAAACATATTCAGTGTATCGCCACGCACCGCAGTGGTGTATTCGGTGAACCCGAGTTCCGTTACGACCTGATCAAGCCGGTCGAGCAGATAGACATCGGTGCCAGCCATGGTCCCACCCAGACCAAGTTGAGGCAGAGGGTTACCTGTTAGCTGAAGTGAAATGAAGATTGCGGGAATAGTGTAAGCTAAAATGAGTACGCAATACTGAGCGATCTGTGTGTAGGTGATCCCTTTCATTCCGCCCATAACCGCGTAAATGAATACGATACACATACCAATCACTAGACCAGTTGAGTAATCCACTTCAAGGAAACGACCAAATGCAACGCCTACGCCTTTCATCTGACCGATAACGTAAGTTACGGATGCAATGATAAGACACACAACAGCAACAATACGTGCTGTGTTGGAGTAGAAGCGCTCACCAACGAACTCAGGCACTGTGAACTTACCGAACTTACGTAGGTAAGGAGCCAGTAGCAATGCAAGCAGTACGTAACCACCTGTCCAGCCCATCAGGAATACGGAACCGCCGTAACCCATGAAGGCAATAAGACCTGCCATAGAGATGAAAGACGCAGCGGACATCCAGTCAGCAGCGGTTGCCATACCATTCGCGATTGGGTTAACCCCTCCGCCAGCAACATAGAACTCTTTGGTAGACCCAGCGCGAGCCCAAATAGCGATACCGATATAAAGAATAAAGGTAGCGCCAACGACTAAATAAGTAATAGTTTTTAGATCCATCTTACCGACTCCTTACTCGTCCACGTCAAATTCGCGGTCTATCTGACGCATCTTCCACGCATAGTAAAAAATAATGCCGAGGAAGCAGTAAATTGAACCTTGTTGTGCAAACCAGAAACCAAGCTTATATCCGCCCAGTTGGAACTGATTCAACGCATCTACAAACAAAATGCCACAGCCGAATGACACGACAAACCAGATCGCCATCAGGGTGATCATCAGTTTTACGTTTTTATCCCAGTAGGCCTTTGCCCGTTCTTTGTTTTCGAACGCCATTGCCGTCTCCTTACGATATATGATTGCTCTTCATTACATGAACAGCTCGTTGTTAACGATTTGTATCAGGATTTACAATAGCAAGATGGTTTCAAGAACTCTTTTCTACTTTAGTCTGTGCGGGAAAATACAAAAGCCCCCTAGAAACGGGGGCTTAGAAGAAGGCATTCCAAAAAATGAGATGTTAACACATTGTTAACTTAGCCAAAGGTCTAAGACTCAGGCTCCATTTGTTGAAGAAGAATGACGGCTTGAGTTCGGTTTTTTACCCCAAGCTTTCGGAAGATGGCGGTCATGTGCGCTTTGATCGTGGCTTCAGAGACATTGAGCTCGTAAGCAATCTGCTTGTTCAGCAAACCATCGGAGAGCATGCCTAATACGCGGTATTGCTGTGGTGTCAGAGTAGCGATTTTTTCGCTGAGTTCGTTACAAGCTGCGTTGTTAGTGATCATGCCTTCAGGAAAGAAAGGTTCGCCGTTAAGGACCTGATTAAGCGCAGAAACCAGTTCGCGCATGTCGCTGGATTTCGGGATAAAACCAAATGCACCATGGCTTTTCACCTGCGTAACCACGCTAGGTTCTTCACTGGCAGAAATCACCACAATAGGAAGATCGGGGTGTTCTGCACGTAGCTGGATCAACCCCGACATACCGTTGGCTCCGGGCATTTTCAGATCGAGCAACAAGAGATCGGGTTCCTGCTCTTTTTCGAGCAGAGAGAGAAGGGCATCCAGTGAGTCCGCTTCGAGCAGATTTGCGCCACTGATCGCCATATGCACCGATTGAAATAAGGCATTTCGAAATAGAGGATGATCGTCAGCGATCAGGATGGTGTAGGTCGAGTCCATGACGTTAAGTACTCTTTAACAGACAGTTAATTTAATTATTATCACTTGCTTGATGATTCAACAACAAATAAGCCCTTATTCTCTGATTTTTCTTCTGAAAATGTGAAAGAGCCAGACTGAAAAAGCCCGACTCTTTGTTAATTGATAGTAATGTCAAATAGTTAGCTCAAAGCCACGATTTCATCCGGGTTCAACTGAAGTAGGATCGGCGCCCCATTTTTCAGGTGTGTCGTTCCTCTTAGGTGCGGGTCATCCACCATTAACATTTGTCCGCCGACATCAATGCCGTAGCGTACTAAATGACCCAAAAATTCCCGATGTTTTACCTTGCCTTCGAGCTTGATGGCGTTTGAATCCGGTGCAGAGTGGCAGATCTCCAGGCTTTGTGGGCGAAAAACAAGAGACAACTCTCCTTTGGCGTCAGACTGATAAGGGAACTGAATGCCCCCGTCCGACTGGAACACGCTGCCATCATTGGATGACATGACTTTGCCGTTGAGCACATTGGCTGTGCCCAAGAAGTCGGCGACGAACTTATTCGCTGGGTTGTCATACAATTCAATGGGCTCTCCAACTTGCTGGATCACGCCCTGATCGAGCACCGCGATGCGATCGGAAATCGTATTAGCTTCTTCCTGATCGTGAGTCACGAAGATCGTGGTTAATCCCAATTGCCTTTGTAGATCAAGAAGATCACGTCGCATCTGCTCACGTAAATTGGCATCCAGGTTGGAAAGTGGCTCATCCAAAAGCAACACTCTTGGCTCTACCACCACAGTGCGGGCAATGGCAACACGCTGTTGCTGACCACCCGAGAGCTGAGACGGGCGTCGCTCTGCAAGGTGAAGCAGACCAACCAAATTTAACGCTTCGTCCACCCGGTTTTTGATTTGGTTTTTCGGTACTTTTCGCTCTTCCAGCCCGTAAGCTACATTTTGGCGTACTGTCATATGTGGCCAGAGCGCGTAGCTTTGAAACACCATGCCGACGTTACGCTTCCATGGCGGCAGTTCAATCACGTTTTCATCACCCAATAAAATCTCTCCATTGGGAACGGGACCAAACCCCGCAATGGCGCGTAATAAAGTCGATTTACCTGACCCGGATGGTCCGAGAAAAGCGAAAAACTCGCCGGGTTGAATGTCTAAATTCACGCCTTTCAGCACTTCGGTTTCGCCAAATGCCAAGGTTAAGTCTTTGATGGTAATGCCAACTTGCTGGCTGTTTTCTAAACTCATGGGAAATTCCTTTTCTTAATGACTCTTTTCGCCGTGAGCCTGGCGAGTGCGTTCAACAATGGTGTGGGACAGGTAAGTCGCGAGACCGACAATTAATACGGCAATCACACCCAGTGCGGCTCCAGGACCACGCCCGGCGGCGCTTTGCATAAAGATGTACAAGCCGTAAGCCAGTGGTGCATCGGACTCCTGTGCCACCAGCATAATCGTGGCAGAAAGTTCGACCGCTGCCGTGGCGAATGCGGTGACAAAGCCCGCCAGAATACCGGCTGCCATTAATGGCACCACAATGCGACGAATGGTGGTGGAGCGAGTGGCTCCAAGGTTTTCTGAGGCTTCTTCCAGAGATGGGCTGACTTGCTGTAGAGCGGCAACACAAGATCGCAGTGCATACGGAAGACGTCGTACCGACAACGCGATCACGATGATGCCCCACCAGGTTGCCATTGAGGTGCCGACAATCGGCAAGTCGACATCGTAGAAGGTACGCAAATAGCCAATGCCGAGAACCACGCCGGGAACGGCCAGTGCTGCCATTGCGCCGAAGTCGAGCCACTTTCGCCCCACCATTTTGGTGCGCCATACGAGGTAGGCGATCGCGGTACCTAAAATCACATCAATGATGCCTGCCAGACCCGCATACAACAGCGTGTTGGTGATGAAGTCGGAAGCTTGGGTAACTGCTGTCGCGTAGTGGTCAATGGTGAAGCCATCCGGTAGCGGGCTAAAGCTCCAGATGGTGCCGAAAGAGAGCAACAACAGGGCAAAGTGTGGCGCAAGCACCAGCATCAGAATCAGCGCAATCACGGCATAACAACCCACCATTTCCATTGGGCGAAGCTCGCGTTTCGACAAACCGCCACCGCCTTTCTGAGTGGTGGAGTAATCTTTGCCTTTTAGTGCCTGGAAAGAAACCCAAAGCGCGAATACAGAGAAGGCCACCAGAATCACGGAAATCACGTAACCCATTGGGTCAGAAATACCCACAGAGGAAATACGAAGGTAAGCCTGCGGAGCCAGCATGTCGTTGACGTTGAGCAGAAGCGGGGTACCCAAATCATCGAACACTTTAACAAACACCAGAGATGCCCCAGCGACATAACCGGGCATGGCCAGTGGGAAGACGATTTTTCTGAACAGCTTTAAACCGGAAGAACCCAGAGACTGTGCAGACTCTTCCATCGAGCGGTCGATGTTCTGCAACGCGGCAGACAGGTTGATCAGAATGAAGGGAAAGTAATGGACACTCTGTACGAAGATGACGCCATTCAAGCCTTCCATCACTGGAATGGTGAATCCGAAATACTCATCCAGCAGCAAGTTCATGGTGCCGTTTTCACCAAACAACAATTGCATCGCTACCGCGCCGATAAACGGCGGCATGATAAGTGGAACAATGCCCAGTGTCTGAATCAACACTGTGCCTTTAAACTGGAAACGGCTGGTGAAATACGCCAGTGGCATGGCAATCACTGATGCCACGATTACCGACATAAAGGCGACGTAAAAAGAGTTAAAAAACGACTCCTGAAACAGGGTAGAGCTAAAGAAGTCCTGAAAATTCACCAAAGAAAAACTGCCTTCCTGATCCTGAAAGGCGACAAAAATGACCTTAAGGACAGGAACGAACAGAAACGTGATGATAAAAAGCGCGATGATGGCGGCTGCGAGATACAAGCCCCAGTCTTCCCGAATTTTTTTCAATACACCGCGACTGCCGGGCTTAGTGCCGTTTTTTGTCTGCGAGAGAGAAACACTACTCATAAGAAACTCCGTGTTCTTGAGATTAGGTCAACAGATCCTAGGCTCGAAAAATAAGAATCCCCCCGGCACCGCGTAATTACGCGGCGCCGACCTACAAGTTGGGGGAATCAGATAAAGAGAAGTAAGGTTTGTTTACAGCATATCGAGCGCTTGTTCGGCAAGTTCTTCGGCTTTCTCGTAGTTGGCAACCACCTGGTTATCCCAGGATTGTTCGATTTCTGCCTGACGAGCGCCGACCTTGTCAGTTTTCTTCTTACGCTTTTTAGTGAAAATGCCAGAGAAGTCCGGATCGCTGGCTTGCTCTGCGGTAATTGGCATTTTGTTGATTAACGCTTTTGCCTGAGCAACCAGTTCCAATGCTTTCGTATTGTTCTTAGCTTTGGCCTCAGATTCGGCTTCCTGAATCGCTTTGGTGGCGCTTCGAAGTTCATCCATGCGGTAGGTGATCATCACATCGAACAGGCTGTTCACCACGTTGTAGCGTGATTTTGATAGGTTTAGGTCGAAGTCGACGGTACCCAGTTTTTCGCCCGTGAATGGGTTAGGGAAGCCAGCCGGTGTGCTCGCGTAAACCGCTGGATTGACGGGTAAACGCTGAATCTTTTTATCCAGTAACAATGCCTGACCTTCGTCAGAAAGCAGGAAGTCGATAAAGGCGCTTGCTGCTTCTCCGTTAGGGGCATTTTTGACTTTACCCACGTTGGCAGGCACCAATGCCGTTACCGTTGGGTAGTGGAAATCCACCGGGAACCCCGTTGCTTTGGAAGATAAACCAAAGAAGTCAATCACAATGCCAACACCAAATGAGCCGCTGTTTACGCCATCTGGTACCCCGAAACTGCGCTCAGTGACCACGCGGAAGTTACCAGAAATGGCTTTCATGGTTGCCCAGCCGTCTTCCCAGCCTTTGCCCTGCAAAATGGCTTCAACCGTTAAGTGTGTTGTGCCTGAGCGGGACGGAGCTGACATACCAACGTGCTTGTGATAAATCGGATCCGCAAGATCTTCCCACTCTTTCGGAACGGGTAACTTTTTGGCTTTCATGTAACGTTCGTTCCACATCATGCCATAGCCAGAAAGGGCGAAACCTTTGTAGTAGCCATCTGGATCATTGATGGGGAAAGAGCCCACTTTTTCAGGAATGCCCGTGACCGAGGATTGGTACTGCGCCAACAAATCGTTGTCTTTCAGCACTTCAAATGCGTCGGGGGCAGATGCCCAGAAAATGTCAGAGCTGTTGCGAGATGAGGTTTCCTGAAGGTATTTAATGCCGGATGTGGTTTTCTTTTTCAGGATTTCGACCTTCACATTCGGGTATTTTTTCTCGAAGGCTTTTTTGTATACGTCCGTTACGTCGTTGGAAAACGAGGTGACGATGACCAGATTCTTATCCGACATTGCGAAAGCAGAGGTACTGCCCATTGCGAACATCATTGCGCTGGTTAGCGTCAGCAGTTTGATTCCATGTTTCATTGTGCACTCCATATTTATTCACGTCATTGTTATGTACGTAGGGTTATCCGTGTGCCAGTTACCGATAAATAACCGGGTAACTGGGTATAGATATTCCAAATGTTGTGCCAATGTTAAATTTTGGTTAAGTGTCTAATTTAAAATGACTTTGGCTTTCACCAAAACTTGTGGATGTGTCATTGAGAAGAGAATGTGATCCGTGAGTAGGTCATTTTTGACCTACTCTTCTAGGGTGGAATCTGTGGTGTAGTCTTCCTTCTTTAAACCGAACTTTTTCATTCTGAGGTAAAGGTTTTTACGGGGAATGTCCAAATGCTCGGCGGTATCGCCAATATGACCTGAAAACTGGGTCAATGTATGGTGAAGAACGGAGAACTCAAACTGGGTCAGCTGATGCGCCAGACTGTGGCATTCCTGCTGGTTGTTGGTGAAAATCAGATCGGATATTCCCAGCACAATTCGGTCGGCTTCGTTCATCAGTTCACGCACATTGCCCGGCCAGTCATGGTTCATCAAATGTTGAAAATGCAGCGGGGTCAGAGCGGGGGCTTTCTGATTTAACCGCTTTTCCGCTTCATGAATAAAATGCCCAAGAAGGACTGGAATGTCCGACTTTCGCTCTCGCAACGGTGGAATATCCAGTGTTGCGACATTCAGTCGATAGTATAAATCCTGTCGAAATTCGCCCTTCTGAGAGAGTTCGAACAGGTCACCTTTGGAAGCAGACAACACCTTAAGGTCGACGCTTACTGTCTGGTTGCTGCCCACGCGTTCCAGTTCGCCTTCCTGAATTACCCTCAACAGCCGTATCTGAGCAGACAACGGCATGCTTTCGATCTCATCCAGAAACAGAGTACCGCCCGAGGCGTATTCAATTTTTCCGATGCGCTTTTTGCTTGCGCCAGTAAAGCTTCCGGCTTCATGACCAAAGAGTTCGGATTCAATCAGGTTTTCCGGCATCGCGCCGCAGTTGATGGCGACAAAGGGTTTATTGTTGCGTTCCGACTGGCTGTGCAGCGTGCGCGCAATTTTCTCTTTTCCGGTGCCAGTTTCCCCATTAATCACAATATTGACGTCGGCGTTTGCCAGCGTGATCAGCCTCGTTTTGAGCTTTTTCATTGAGTCAGATTCGCCAATCAACAGCTCATCTAGAGTAATAGTGCGCGGGTGGTTTTGCTTAAGGCGGCGGTTTTCCAGCGTCAGCTCTCGGTGTTGAATCGCTTTGGTGACCAGGCCAACCAGATGCTCCGGTCTGAGAGGTTTTTCGACAAAATCAAACGCCCCAAGTTTAATGCATTGCAGCGCAGTTTCGATGTCTGCGTGACCAGAAATCAGAACCACAGGCAGATCGTTATCCAACTGCTGTAAATGCTGGAGAAAGGTCATGCCATCCATATTGGGCATACGAATGTCAGACACCACCACACTGTTACTGTTGTACTGAATACAGGGCAGCGCTTTGTCTGCCGAGGCAAAAGCAGTCACCGACATGCCATTGAGCTCCAGAATTTCGCTCAGGCTTTCTCTGAGCTCTTTGTCGTCCTCCACCAGTACTACATGGGTTTGAGACATAGGGTGACCTCCGTGCCTTGATTGGGTTGGGATTCAATGGAAATGGTGCCGCCAAAATCCTGAATGATATTGTGAGTGATGGACATGCCCAGCCCCAGTCCGCTGCCCACATCCTTAGTGGTGTAAAAGGGTTCGAATATCTGATTCAGTTGTTCTGGGTGCATACCGCAGCCATTGTCATAAACATGAATCACTACATTGTCTTGGTTTTGGGTGGCAGAAATACGTATCTGAGGGGCAAACTTTTGATTTTCGGGCTTTTGGTCTTTGATTCGGGTTTGAATGGCGTCCAGACTGTTGCTGATTAGGTTAACAAAAACCTGCTCCAGCCGAATGTCATTGGCGCTGACCGTTAAGGTTTCTTCGACATCGATAGTTATCCAATCAGCGGGGAGGCTTTCAGTAAACAGCTCCATGGCGTTAAGTGCGATCTTCTTAACGGGCGTGCGCTGGGTTATGTCATCGGTTTTTCGGGCAAAGGACTTCAGGTGCTGACATAGCTTGGTGGCGCGGTCAGTAATCTTATCGATACGAGTCAGCTTGTCTTTTGCCTGTCCAGGCTGGTTTTTCTCCAGATACTGCACTGCTAGGTAGCTATTCGAGCGAATGGCAGCAAGGGGTTGGCTGAATTCGTGAACTATTCCAGAAGTGAGTTGCCCGAGTACTGCCAGTTTCGCCGCCTGAACCAACTCTTCCTGAGTGGCTTTGAGATCTTGTTCTGCCAGCAATCGCTGCTCGATTTCATCCACTAGTTGTTGGTTTTTCTCTTCCAGTGCTCCGGTTCTTTGACGAAGCTGCATGGCAGTTTGGTTAAACACATTGGTGGCGTGCGCTAGTGAGGCGACTTCATCTTGCCCAGAAATCGCCAGAGGCGTTTGCAGTTCACCCTGTGCCAGGTGTCTCATGCTGCGCAGCACGTTGGCAAGGCGGTTAAGAAGCTGATTTTTCAGATAAAGGGCAACAAAAACCGTCAGCACCGCGATGACCAGAATGGTGAAATTGAGCTGGCTGCGACTGGTATTAACGATGTGCGTGATTTGCTCGGCGGTTTCGGTTGCCTGCTTTTCCGCTTCGCTAACGGTTTGCGAAACGATAAGCCGAATGTCTTGCAGCAGCAGTTGGTTTTCTTCGAGTAGCTCCTGATTACCTTCATCCAGCGACAGAACCCGCAGTGCTCTTTGGATGGGGGTATCGCTGCCACTGATATATTTATCAAGGGCAGAGGCGATCTGGCGAATGGTGACCGTACTGGGCATGCTTTGCAGCGTGCTGGTTTGCTCTGAAATTGTCACCATGGTTTCATCAATCATGCTTTGCGCCGCAAGGATGTCGGTGCGATTGGAAAACAGAGACACCCGCTGAAGTAAGTCCAGCACAAGGTTCACGTCTGCTTCCAGTTTGAGAAGCTGGCTTTGATTATGAGTTTCGGATTTGAGGGTGCTGAATTCGCCGGACGACAAGCCATTTTTCTTTTGCAGCTTATCGAGCAACAAATCCAGATTGAACTGGCTCTCTTCGGTCAGTGGTATCACCTCATCGACAAAATCGATCTGTGTCCAGTACAACTGTTTCCTTCGTCTTTGCTGCTGTTCCTGAATCAGCAGTTTTTGTTCGGTGTTGGTGTAGATCTGGCGAACGTTTTCTTTTAATTCTGCCGCCAGCTTGAGCATCTTTTTATGGTGCTCTGGCGAGAGTTTCTCCGGATTAAACTGGCTGAGCTTAGGGAGGGCTGTGTCCAAGCGCGCATTGGCCGTTTGCAGAGCCTGAGTCGATTTCGCCAGTGCCAAATTGGTGGCGTCGGTGGTGATTTGCCCGCCTAATTCGGCAAACCTGGCTGCGGCAACCATCACTGGCAACTGCTTTTTCCCCCAGGTTTCAGAGGATGTCGCGAGATTTTGCAAGGTGATGGAATTCGATACCACCATGGCGATGGCAAGCCCACCAAGGACCATAAACAGAGCAAAGATTCGCAATGCAATACTGTGGCGTTTTTTCATGGGGAAACCTCCGCGAGAATACGCTCTAGCGTGGTGATGCCTTTCGCCATCTGTTTACTCATTTGGTCTTGCCATAGCCCAGTAATGCGTTGGTAAAAGTCTTCATAGCGATTGGTCGTACTTAGCTTCTCGTTTAGCGTCGGGTCGGCAGCAACGTCTTCTTCAACGGGGATTTGACTGATATCTGCCAGCACCTGAGCGAGCTGTTTCTGCTGAACACTAGACAGCGGATGCTGGTGGACCTGATACCACAGCCGCCAGAAACGATGGAGATCATCCAGCCGGTGGGTGATCCACTGGTCAAACAAGGCATTCACCGTGTGGTAGCGGCTGGCAGACAGCTGGCTATTGAACGCGGAAGTGCGACTTTTGGCTGCCATTTCAAGCCCGGTCTGGTTGGGAATGCGATTTACGCTGGGCAGGGAAAGCAAAGCTTGTCCGTTTTCTGACAGCAGAAATTCAACAAACACGTTTCTTGAACTCGGTTTTTCCTGCTTTGTGAGCCCAATTTGCGCTGGAATCAAAGGCGTATCAGGAAACGGGTGAAAGCCGACAGGAGCCTGACTAGCAAGAGCGCTGCGATAGAAGAAATCGACCACTGGAGCAACG
Source organism: Vibrio sp. SCSIO 43132 (assembly GCF_019904195.1). NCBI lineage: Bacteria > Pseudomonadati > Pseudomonadota > Gammaproteobacteria > Vibrionales > Vibrionaceae > Vibrio > Vibrio sp. SCSIO 43132. Next base: position 3,708,976 of record NZ_CP063199.1, on the reverse strand, counting down.
GTAAAACGCTGTTTAATGATGCCTTCGCGCACACCAAAGCTGCGCGCTGTAATGGTGGATAAATTCCCTCCGAGTTTGAGCAAAAGCCGCCAGCCTTCATCCCAACCATATTGCTGGAGGACGAGTTCAATCACTAAGTGGTTGGTGCCCGAACGCGACGGGGCGCTCATGGCAACCTGGTTTTCAAATAGCGGGGTGGTCAGGGTTTCCCAGGAATCGGGTTCAGGAAGGTCGAGCGCTGCCAGCCTGTCGGTATTCCAGAAAAAGCCAAACTGCGACCAAGCAAAGGTGTGACTTTGCTGAATGAAGCCCTGCTGCTCTAGCTGCGCCATGGCATCGGAGGAACTCAGCCAGATAAGATCGGGTTGTGGTGATCGCTGCTGCACCAGATGCGCCATGAGTGCAGGCGTTTTTTTGTTGATAAAGCGAATCGGGTGCTCGGGATATTGAGTGGAAAAAGCTTGCTTAATGGGTGAGTAAAAGCTTTCAGGAAATGACGTCAGTACAACGATGTTTTGCGGAGAAGGCTCTGGGTTTTGTGCAATAGAAGGCGATGAGAACAAGGTCCCCAAGTGAACGAGTAGCGCAAGAACAATCCATTTCATGACAATAAACTCAATGTATCCATTGAATTCATTATGTTGAAAATTTGAGCTTTTAACAGAATCGAAACAAAAAAATGTGAGCCTGAAAATCAGGCTCACATCGGAATTCAGCTAGGGTTTAAAGCGCGTTTAGGTGGGCTAAAAACGGCTCTGCGGGCATAAAACCAGTTAATCGGGCATTCGGGATGTATTCGCCGTTTGCATCCCAAAATTCGATGGTAGGTAAGCCCAGTACTTCCAGTTTTTGCAGCAGCTCGATGTCTTCTGGCATGCTACGAGTCACGTCTGCCTGAAGCAACACGTAACCTTGCAGTTTGGCTTCCACTTCTGGTGCGTGGAAGGTGTATTTTTCAAACTCTTTGCACGCCACACACCAGTCTGCGTAGAAGTCCAGCATCACTGGTTTACCCGCTTGCTTAGCCGCGGCTAATTCTGATTCTAAATCGGCAAGGTTTTTAATGCGTTTGAAGGCAACCGTTGGCTCGGCTTGTGCGACGGCTGATGGGTTCCACCATTGTGAAATGATAGGCTGTGCAGAAGCGACCAGACCCAACACCGCAACAATACCGACCACGCTTTGTTTCCAGCCACCAAACGGCAGGCTGTTCTTAGCATGGTAAAGCCAGCCAAATGCGGAAAGCCCAAGTACGGACCACATAATTTGTGTCCAAAGTTCAGGCAGGATTCGCTCCAGCAGGAAGATAGGTGCCGCAAGCAGAATAAAGCCGAACATCACTTTCACGCGATCCATCCAGCCACCAGCTTTAGGCAGAAGCTTGTTACCAAATACGGCAACCGCAATCAGCGGTATACCCATACCCAGCGCCAGTGCGTAAAGTGCAACGCCACCCGTAAGCAGATCGCCACTTTGCGCCACGTAAAGCAGTGCGCCAGAGAGTGGGGCAGTGGTGCATGGAGAACACACCAGACCAGAGATAGCACCCATGGCAAACACACCTGCGTTGCTGCCGCCCTGTTGTTTGTTGCTGAGGTTGTTAAGCCAGGTTTGCACGCCACTTGGTAGCTGCAAGGTATACACCCCAAACATCGACGCCGCGAGCGCGATGAACAGCACGCTCAAACCAATCAGTACGTAGTGATGTTGCATGGCTGCCTGAAATTGCAGACCGGCTGACGCAACCACTAAGCCCAGTAGCGTGTAAGTGAGCGCCATTCCCTGCACGTAAACAAACGATAAGCCCAATGCGCGTTTTTGACTGATCTGACCACCGCCCAGCACAATACTGGTCAGGATGGGGTACATCGGCAATACACATGGCGTAAAGGCTAAGCCTACACCCAGTGCGAAAAACAGCAGTGGCGTCCACCAGCTGTTAGCCAGTTTGTCGGCAAAACCGGACTCTTGAGACTGAGTGATAGTGGAACGTTCTTGAGCTTTTGGCGCAGAAGCAGTTGGGGTGTCAGACCCGCCAGTAGAGGTAAACGCAGAAATCGGCACCGTGCGAATTTCAGGTGGGTAACAGAACCCTGCCTTGGCACAGCCTTGGTACCGCACTTCCAAAAGTGCGTCTTTAGTAGCGGAAATCAGCGGTACAGTAACCGTTAGTGGTGTGGTGTATATGCGAACATCACCAAAAAACTCATCCTTATAAGGCTGACCGTCGCGCATTTCAATCGCGCCGATTTCAGCACCGTTGGCGGTGACTGAAATGCGCTCCTGATACAGGTAGTATTCGTCTTTAACCTGCCATTCTAGGCGAACGCGATCATTGTCCTGAAAAAAGTTGAACGGAAACGCTTCGTCAACCGGGACAAACTGATTCGGAGAAGTATCAAAGCTTGGCGTAAATCCCTGAGCATTATTGGAAAACAGCTCAGCTGAAACGGGAGTCGTTATCGACAGGCTGACCATCAGCCACAACAAAAATGATCGCAGAGTTTTCATCACGTTACTTGTAAGAAAAGGAATACCCTATCAGACCCGATAGCGGCGTAATAAGTTTCATCATATCAGCGATTGGCAGAAGAAAACATTAGGCAGATAAGGTGAGGATTCATAAGTTGAGAACAGTTGCTCAAATTGAAAATGAAATATGAAAAAGGGAAGCATTGCTTCCCTTTTCTTAATCTTCACAGCTTGTTAGATGAGTATTCCACCAAATGCGAAGCCGAGAGCAACCGCCGTGACGATAGTGACCACACCCGGAATGAAGAACGGATGGTTAAACACCCACTGACCGATTCGAGTTGAACCCGTATCGTCCATTTCTACCGCCGCCAGAAGCGTTGGGTAGGTGGGCAATACAAACAATGCGCTGACCGCAGCGAAAGACGCCACTGCCGTTAGCGGAGCAACACCAATGGCAAGCGCCGCTGGCATCAGAGCCGTTGTGGTTGCGCCTTGTGAGTAAAGCAGCATAGAAGCGAAGAACAACGTAATCGCCAGCATCCACGGGTACTGTTCCAGAATGTGTGCAGACAAGTCTTTGATCTGATCAATATGGCTGGATACAAACGTATCACCCAGCCAGGCGACACCCAGAACACAGACACAAGCACTCATACCAGACTTAAACGTCGCAGCATTGGCAATCTTAGAGGCATCGATTTTGGTGATCATCACAATCGCTGTAGCAGCGGTCAGCATCAGAGCCATAATGGCCTGGTTACGACCGATCGCCGGATCTTCAATCAAACCCACAGCGTTAGAAATCATGGTCGCATACGCCACAACGGCGATGATTGCGGCGAAGAAGATGTACACCGATACTTTGGCTGTTGGCAGAATTTCACGCTTTTGCGTACCCTGCATCTTGATTAAACCTTTCGCCAAACGATCCTGATAGATTGGGTCGTCTTTCAGTTCGCTGCCTAAGAAATTAGAAACGAACGCACCCACCATACAGGCTACGAAAGTGGTTGGGATACAAACCGCGAGCAGAGTGAGATAGCCCACCCCGAGTGGTTCAAGAATGCCTGAAAAGAACACCACTGCCGCAGAAATAGGTGAAGCCGTGATGGCGATTTGAGAAGCCACAACCGCAATCGAAAGTGGGCGTGAAGGACGAACCCCCTGTTCTTTGGCGACTTCTGCAATAACTGGAAGCGTCGAGAACGCAGTGTGACCCGTACCTGCCAGCAAAGTCATCAGGTAAGTGACCACTGGTGCGTAAAACGTAATGTGTTTTGGATTCTTTCGAAGAAACTGCTCAGCCAGATCGACCAGCCAGTCCATCCCCCCTGCGACTTGCATTGCTGCAATCGCTGTAATCACCGAAGCGATGATTAAGATAACGTCTACTGGGATGCTACCAGCAGGCACACCCAGAACCATGGTTAACGCCACTACACCCGCACCGCCAGCAAAGCCGATACCGATGCCCCCAATCCTCGCACCTAAATAGATAAAGAGCAGGACTACTAACAACTCGACCATAATCATACGTCGTACCTTATCTTAAAATCCCAAATGGTAACGTCTTCTTTTCTCAGGAAAAGAAGACCAAAACTCAGCATAAAAATTTATGGGATGCTGAAAACGGCGCAGACTATAGCAGATTAACAAAGCGAATAGGACTGATATAAAACAAACTTATGCTATTTGGCGCTATTATCAACAAGTAATAATGGGACCTAATGGTCCCATTCTATTAATTAAATCGTTTGGCTTTGTACTTTGGATGCATCAGATTGTCTACTGAGAAGATATCGTCTAACTCTTCCTCGGTGAGTAATCCTCTTTCCAGCACCACATCTCGGACACTTTTGCCCGTTTCGGCACAAATTTTACCGACGATGTCGCCTTCATGGTGCCCGATATAAGGGTTGAGGTAAGTAACAATACCGATGGAGTTATACACGTAGCTTTCGCAAACGTCTTTATTGACAGTAATACCGTCGATGCATTTGTCACGCAGGTTTACGCAAGCGTTGGTCAGAATCTCCAAAGACTCGAACATGCTCTGAGCGATAACAGGCTCCATCACGTTTAGCTGCAACTGACCGCCTTCTGCCGCAAAGGAGATGGTGTTGTCGTTACCAAGAACTTTGAAACAAACTTGGTTCACAACTTCAGGAACAACCGGGTTCACTTTGGCTGGCATAATGGAAGAGCCCGCCTGAAGTTCTGGCAGGTTCAGTTCGTTCAAACCAGCACGAGGGCCAGAAGATAGCAGTCGCAGGTCATTACAGATCTTAGACAGCTTCACCGCCAGTCGCTTAAGCGCACCGTGAGTCATCACATAAGCACCGCAATCGGATGTCGCTTCAATCAAATCCTCGGCAGGGACACACTCTAGCCCGGTAACCTCGGCAAGATGTTTAACCGCTGCGGCTTGGTAGCCTTCCGCCGCGTTCAGACCCGTACCAATTGCCGTTGCACCAATGTTCACTTCCAGAAGAAGCTTTGACGTGTATTCGAGGTTACGAATTTCTTCGTTCAGCGTGACAGCCCAGGCGTGGAATTCCTGTCCAACCGTCATTGGCACGGCGTCCTGAAGCTGGGTGCGTCCCATTTTCAACACGCTGCTGAACTCCTGACTTTTCAGCTCGAATGCCCCTTTCAGGTATTCAATCGCATCCACCAGCTTGCTTACGCTGTTATAAACGGCAATGCGGAACCCAGTCGGGTAGGCGCAGTTGGTGGACTGGCTTTTATTCACATGATCATTCGGGTTAATGAATTCGTACTGACCTTTCTCTTTGCCCATCAGCTCAAGTGCCAGATTCGCCACCACTTCATTGGTGTTCATGTTGACGGACGTGCCAGCGCCACCCTGAAAGACATCCGACGGGAACTGATCCATGCATTTACCCGTTTCCAGAATCACATCACAAGCCTGAATAATAGGGTTAGCAATGTCGGACGGGATTACGCCCAGCTCTTTGTTGGCAAGCGCTGCTGCTTTCTTGGTCATGACCATTCCACGCACAAATTCAGGGACGTCAGAAATGGTTACGCTGGAAATGTTAAAGTTTTCAATTGCTCTCAGTGTATGGATGCCGTAGTAAGCATCGGCAGGAACGTGACGTTGACCGAGCAGATCTTCTTCAATGCGAGTCGCAGACAGAGGGGAAGTGTGATTAAGATCGATAGTCTTAGCCATAACAGGATCCTTAGTTTTTTATTGTAAGTATTGAAGCTGAGTTAGCCACATCTGTGTTTTAAGAATCCATTCGTCAGAATAAACGGCTACAAAATCGGTCCTGACTTATGCGCTCATCTTATCGAATTGGCGGCATAAAAATAGTAGCCTGATCACCTTTTGAGTCATTGAGTTGTCAACAATTCTTACAGAATTGTGATTTCCCAAGTCAGGTCAAGTTTCTTGTGTCGAAGGGCACTTTTGAGTGCCGATTCAGAGCGCAACTTTTAAAGGAAGAATTGTTGTTTGTCAGTCAAAGCAATACACTGGCGGTAGTTGCAACAGGAGGACCCGTGTTTCCGATACTTTTACTGCTATTTATTGCTGTACCCATCATTGAAATTGCGCTTTTTATTCAGGTGGGCGGCTTTTTAGGTTTCTGGACAACCATAGGCTTGGTCTTACTGACTGCCTTTGTGGGCGCTTCTTTAGTGCGAAGCCAGGGCTTGCAAACTCTGATGTCGGTACAAAGCCGATTACAGCAAGGCGAACTGCCCGCTCAGCAAATTGTTGAGGGTGTTATGCTGGCGGTAGCTGGCGTGTTGCTTCTGACCCCCGGATTTATGACCGATGCATTAGGGATGCTGGTTCTGCTTCCGGCACCAAGAGCCGTGATCGCCAAGCAATTGATGAGCAAAGTGAAAGTGCAAAATTTTGGTAACGGCGGCGGGTTTCACGCCCAAGGTGGTTTTGGTCAGCAAAACCCATTCGAGCACGACCCGTTTCAACGCGGTGGAGACAATTCCAAAGGGAACACCTTTGAAGGCGAGTTTGAACGTAAAGAAGACGAAGATGACCGCAACCGCTTAAATTAAGCGAGCACCATTCAAACGTTTTATGACCGCATTTCTTTGAACAACCCAGAAAAGGGGCTGGTGACACCACTAGCCCCTCTATCCAAAACATGAGTGTAGATCTGAGTTGTTTTTACATCTTTGTGACCAAGCTGCTCCTGCACAGTACGAATATCGGCACCAGATTCTAATAGGTGAGTAGCAAAGCTGTGCCGCAGAGTATGGCAAGTGACAGGCTTTGCTATATTTGCCAGCTTAGCCGCCCGTTTTACTTCTCTTTGTACACTTTTCTCATTGATATGATGGCGACGTAATTCGTTAGATTCTGGATCAAAGCTCAGGTTTTTAGTCGGAAACAGATAGTGCCAGCCAGTATCCATCGATGCTTTGGGGTATTTTCTTCGCCATGAAGGTTTGAGCCATACTCCCGCATAGTTAGGGTGATGGAGGTCGACGTTATAAATAGCTTGGACACACTCGGTTTGCTGTTTGAGTTCTTTTACTAGCTCCGGTGCTAAGGTTACCAATCGATTCTTGTTTCCTTTCCCTTGCCATACGCGGACAGCTAAGTAGTTATAATCAATATCATGTACTCTTAGCCGAACACACTCCATCACACGTAAACCAGAACCGTACATAAGTTTGATTGGCAAAGAATAGCTTGGAGTAATATGCTTAAGTAATTGACTCACTTCGCTTTTAGTTAGCACTATTGGTATCTTGCGATCTCTTTTTGAATAGCGGTAATCCAAATTGAAATCATCGCCTCGCTTAAAATATTCGACATATAAATATCGAAGTGAGTTAAGCGCGACTGCTTGGGTGCCAGCCGCCACGTTTTTTTCCAGCACAAGTGAATTCAAAAACGCTTCTACGTGTGATTTATCGAGATCTTTAGGATGTTTCATTTGGTGAAAACGAATGAACTGGGCTATCCATAGAAGATAGGTTTTGATGGTTCGTTTAGCATAATGCCTGATCATCATGTGTTCTTGAACGCTTAGCAAAAAGAGACTTTTCATGTGGCGCGCCATTACTGTTTTTACATACAGTCTGATTGAATAGTGCGCAATGTCCACTTTGTTTTAAAGTGAGTCATATTCTTGTGACCAGCTTCTTGTGCTAGCGAATAATAATTTTATGTATTACATAACCTTATGTGCTAGCCTGAAGAAAATATCCACAAGGAAAAATAGGTGCTTGTGGATGAATTATTCGGACATCTTGTCCCATAATAATTGTTAGGTTTAAATTTAGTTTAGGAGTAAAAGTTGAATAGTGGGTTAGTTATTAATTTTATTTTAGTTCCGGCAATGATTGCGTATTTGCTTATCGCGCTGGGTTTTGCTGATATGAAAAAGAAAGGAACAAGTAATATTGTGTTTCCCCTAAGGGATGCAATTGTTGCGACTTTGGCATTGGATTTGGTTGTTGTAGTTCCAAGTATATTTGAAGTTCAGAATGTAGGGCTTGGTTTTGATGGGGTTAGTTTTTCAGCCGCATCATTAGTTCTCCTTTGTGTTCATTTATCAGTCCTTTTTGGGGCGAGCAAAATTAATGCGGTACTCTTGCAAACAGAAGCAAAAACAAAAGCTAAGAGGTTAATGAATTTAGTTGTTGTAACATACATCGGTCTACTCTGCCTTATGACGAATGCTTACTCTATGCAGTTTGTATTTCAAGGTATTGGAGGCTAACTATGCGTGCTGTAAATGGTTTTCTGGAGAAAGCAGTCTGGGCATTTATTCCTGGTTTAGTCTTCTTGTTCTGTCCATGGTTTGCTGGAGTAATGACAACAGGAATTACTGAAGTCTCGTATGATGTTAATAAAACAAGCATTAATGGATTGACCTCAATTCATTTAAAGTTAACAAATATTGATAATACATCGGCGGTTGATATTCTTGAGCTATACGTCCCGAATAAAGACCGCTTGTTTTCAGCCTTGTCATTAAAAAAATCAGATACGAAAGTCGATAATTGGAAAGGTAGTTTAGGTATAGGCGAAAGTATAGATTTATTGTTAGTTTTAAGTTCAGACATAAACGTCGACCAGAAGTACGTCAGTAGCATTTTTAAAGGAAAGTATCAAGTTCGAGATGAAAATACAGGCAAGCAAAAGTGGGTTGATATCAAGTTAGCTGAAAAGGGAATGATTGCAATTAACAAAAGTACATTGTTTGCTATTTGGTATGTGGTTCCTATTATAGTTTCTATAATTCTTATTGCGTTTGCAATACGACTCATGAACCGTAACGATAGTGAACAATAAAAACCTAACAAACTGTTTAAGAGTGATTCGCAACGCGTGGCATTTTCACTATGCGTTGCGTGTAGTGTTTAAGATGGTATGCGGCGGCATCGGTATTGCGTTGCTCACACCTTAACAGGGCGTTAGGCGACAAGTAAAATGAGATATTATGATCGATAAAAATAAAATAAAGCTAATTGTGCAAAGAGCCAGCCAGTTAGTCGGTGGTTTTTTGTCAGTTTTAGGGCTTATAAACGTACTCGATGATTTGAATTCGTGGAAACAATTTGGTGTTTATTTAGTCGAAAAAGCTAGTGTCATTGGCTTAGACCATGTGCTTTCTTACATATTGTTGTTTGTTCATACTATATCAACGTACTGGCACTTATGGTTACATCCTGTGTTTGACTTCTTCACATCATGGCTCCCATTTGAAGTTCCATTTTTGGTTAAAGATATCGTCATAATAGGGCTCTTCGTATTATTGGGTAAAAGAAGAGCCTTTCGTGTTTTCACAAAGAGTTTAAGAAAAGAAAAGCAAGCTATATCTAAGATTGTACACAAGTACGTAAAAGATTCTAATGAACGCTTTTTAAGCTTTTCAATGCGCGATGCTAAGTCATACATACTTATGAAAAATGCTGATAAAGGTATCCTTGAGTCATATGAGATAAAAATGGTAGAAAAGTTCGACCGTTGTTTTGGTGAAAATGCAGAAGAGTTTTCCTATGACGTCTTGACAAGTCCAGAATTGTTACAACTTCGAGAGGAACATATGTCCGCACTAAAGCTCTCAGACAGACTGGAAATGCTAGTGTACGGCTTAGCTCTAACTGTTCTGGGCTTTTTATTTTTTGATTACATTTATTTATTAAAGTTGAGTTTACAGTGAAATCGCCTAACAAACTGTTTAAGAGTGATTCGCAACGCGTGGCATTTTTACTATGCGTTGCGTTTAGTGTTTAAGGTGGTATGCGGCGGCATCGGAATAGCGTTGCTCACACCTTAACAGGGCGTTAGAATTTTGGAGATAATTGTGTTCGATGAATTTGAATTAGATATATTGAATGATCCTGAATATAAAGAGGATGCAGTTAGGGAAGATATTGTTGCGCCCTTATTGAGACGTCTGGGCTATAAAGTCGTCGGCAGCCATAAAATGGTTAGAAGTCGTGCTTTAACTCATCCATATGTTTACATTGGCACTAAAGCACACAAAGTATCAATTATTCCTGACTACCTACTTGAGGTTGATGATAACGATCATCGATGGATTTTGGATGCTAAAGCCCCAAACCAAAATATTCTTAGTGGTAAAAATGTCGAGCAAGCTTTCAGTTATGCGATTCACCCAGATATAAGGGCTCATAAATATGCATTATGTAACGGAAAAGAGATAGCAGTTTTTGATGTAAACAAACTTTCTCCAGTGCTTCATTTGAACATTTCTGATTGGGAAAACAAGTGGCATGATATAGAAAAGGAACTGAGTCCAATATCATTCACCAAACCTCATTTATTGAACTTTAAACCTGACTTCGGGTTATACATGAAAAAAATAGGGGCGCCTGTAGGTATGCCACATTCCTTCATACCTATTGGGCTACCAATGATCATGAAGGTTCAAGATGGTCTTTATACCGCATGTGTGAATATCGCATGGGGTGACGATTACTTAGCAACCTCATTTGATTTTGATACAAATAAATATCATCAGTTACTTTCCATTCTTCCTGAAAACTTGGCACTGAAAGTTGCTGAAGCCCTAACACGACAACCTTATTCAATAGCATTGAGCATGGAAGAAACACCTTTAATTAACGTAAGTGCAGTTATCGGCGAAGATGTTCATTCAAATGAAAATGAAGAATATAGCCCATTATGGGTGATAGAGTTTTCGAAATAAAATTCTAACAAATTGCTTAAGAGTGACGGCTAACCTTTGGCATTTTTGGTTTGGTTGAATTTAGTGATTACGGTAGCTTTGCTTAGGTTTCGTGGTTTGGCCGCACCTTAGCAAGGCGTTAGATTTGTACGGTGACCGTTGGAGAGGATTGAAAGCACTCCTACGGATAACCGCAGGAGTGGGAAGGTAGATTTTTGGTACTTAGCTTTTCCTATGCTAAATACACCAAGTACGTTACACAAAGACCGATGCTAGTGTTACTGCAATTCCAGCAAGAGCCACCAGAGTTGAAATAACCATGATCTTAGTGTTGCGTTCTATGGTATCTAGTAGTTTTAAATAAGCTTCGTCTTTTAACATGCATTTTCTCCCAAATCTAGGAGGCATGTGAGAGTCAAAAACTACGCAAACTTGTCAGCCTCTTGCCCCCAAAGCCAAAAAAGTAGGTTACTCGCAGGTGCTCTATATCATCCCGACGATGCCTCAATTAATAAAATCACCAAAAGAGACAGGGCAACTCGATTATTGTACCGATATCGCTGGACGAATCACAGCCGTTTCGATGTATCAGGCGTGTTAAGTCACAAGAAGAGTGGCTGTAGGTGATAAATCTAACAAACGACTATGGCGTCAATAGTTAGTTCCTAGCTATTTTTTCATCCCACATGACGCCATCTCTCAGCATTGAGTTTAAGATGACAACCATCTTACGAACACAGGCGATGATAGCGACTTTCTTCGGTTTTCCTGATTGAACGAGGCGGGTATAAGTCGCTTTGAAAACGGGGTTACACTGCATAGCAGACATCATCGCCATATATAGAACGGTTCGAACTTGCGCCCTTCCTCCTTGAATAACTCGTTTGCCTTTGTAACGCCCACTTTCTCGGGTAATTGGTGCAACACCAATGAGGGAAGCGGCTTGTTTATTGGTGATGTAACCCAGCTCGGGAACGTTGCTGATTATTGATGCAACTGCGATATTTCCAATGCCAGGAACACTTTGCAGGATGTCGTTTTTGGTCTGATAGTCTGGACATGATTCGATGAGTTTAACCAGCTTATCCTCGATGTTTGAAATCTGGTTTTTCATGGCAGTCAGCATTGACTTGATGGTCGAATGGAGAGATTTTGGTAATACCTGAATACGGTTCTTCTCCATTGTTTGCATAGAGAGTAGCTGATTGCGACGTATGACTAAGTCGCTCATCAGTCGTATGTTTTCTGCTTTTATGATGGAGATGTCGGGCTTGATTGCTTCTGCGTAATGAACGATAAGCTGTGCATCTAATCGGTCGTTTTTAGCTCTTCGTCCAATGGCTCCAGCGAAGCGTTTAATGTGGATGGGGTTAGCGCGAACAATAGGTAATTTGGCTTCTGCACATGCGAGAACAAAAGGCATTTCTAGGCGTCCGGTTGCTTCAATGACGATTCGCTCAGGTGAGTGCTTCTTTATCGTCTTGATGGCGTCTTTGATACCTTTGTCGTTGTTTGACACAGTGAAAAAGAGATTAAGTGGTCGTATAAAAATATCGAGTTGCGCCTTGCCAGTATCAACGCCGATATTAATGCTTTGAAGTGTGTTGGTATTCATAATAAGCTAACTCTTGCTTGCGAAATGCGGGTTCGAGACCCAGTCGACTATTCGAGGTTTGTGCTTGGAGTCCTATGGGGTGTTCATGTTTGTTATCGGTCTCTCAACAGAGGAGCCAGCATTCAATCGAACTACCCTATAGAAAGCTTTAGTTGCAGCTAAAGCCTGGGTCTCACATTACCCGAATTCAGGAAAGATTATCCATACAAACAATTTAAGAGTGATTCAGCACGCTTGGCATTTTCGGTTTGGGTCAGGCTTAGTGATTAAGGTGTCCAAATTTAGCGAAGTGTCAGCGTGCTTCACATCTTAATTGGGCGTTAGCTGTCTCCGAAAATTGCAATCATTAGGGTTGATTTAGAATATGATGTTTGAACATAAAAAAAGAAGCCATCATGAACTTATTGCGCTCGCGGAGTTTGGATTTAAAATCGATTTCCACTCTGAGTTTTTGTCAAATGATGATCTGAATGAGATAGCCGATCTGATATACGCTAATAAGCTTTTCGAAATTGAAAGGGAAGTAAATAAACAGTTTAAAGAGAAGATTGAGATATCAGGATTAGAGGTTAAAAATGGCTCTCTTGAGGTAACTGCTCAAATTGTTTTGCCGTTAATTGTCAGTACTGGCGCAACGGTGATTGGTGGCCTTATATTGAATCTTCTAGCTAAAAAGAACAAAACAGAGAAAGAGTGTAAAAGGTACTATGTGCTTATGAAAAAACTAAGTTTCATAAGCAAAAAATATAGTATTCAATCAAGTCAGCAGCTTTCAAAAATCCAAAGATTCCGAACCGTAGTCAACAAACCAAACTCTACAGAGTTCAAATTTAGAGATTTTTATTTCGCAGAGACTGACTTTGATGAAGCAAGTAGGTTAGTTCAACAAGCAATAAATGAGTACAATAGTCATTAAACTACAGCTAACAAGCTGTTAAACAAGGACTAAATACAGTTTGCTTTTGCTCCTTCGTCGCTCAGTTTAGGCAACTACATTTAGCCTGTTAACAAGACGTTAGCTGTACTAGGAGGTCGTGTACATTGAAAAAAGCATTTTGGGTAGGGGTCATTGTCATAGTTAGTATGTCATTTGGCTTAGTATTTTTTGCTCCAATTACTGATGTTTATAAAGGTATGGCTTCTATTCCAGGTGTGGGAGGTTTAGTAGCTGCCCTATTTCAGCTTGTTCGAGATAATGCGCAACATCAGAGAAATCTTGAGATACAACAAGGACAGCAATTATTCAATCTAGGTGCCACCTCCCATATGGCAAACACGGTTTTTGATAAACACGTTGAGTTCTGTGAGAAGTACCTGGCGGAAGTCCATCAGTTAGTAATTACTCTAACTAGAGAAGGTCCAACAAGAGAGGCTTTAGAACACGCAGGGAACCTCTATACTCTGCGCATTGAATATACCGCATGGATAACACCTCAAATTGAGGAAAAGCTCATGCCTTTTGAGAAAGCAGTAAGAAATATTGGTGCAAATTCAGGTTTGGTTGAAGCATTATCTGGTTCTGAAAACCGCGACGAAACGCGGTCAAAAGCAATTGAACAAATGTTTGATGAGTTCAGTAACCTTATGAATATTGGGGAACCGAACATAAAAAATGCAGAATCGACAGTGGTTGAGGTCAAAAAAAGGGTTAGGGAAATACTTCAAATTAACCAACTCATAGACGTTCGAGAATTTTTGGTTAGTAATGCCGCAAACGTAGCAGCTAACAAGTTGCTCAACAGGGACTCCTAACGCTTGGCGGCTTCAACTCAGAGTTTGAGTTTCGTGTTTAAGACACACTTTTCAAGTTCGGTGGCAAGCGTTGTCGCCCGTTAGCAAGGCGTTAACTGGTTTTAGCAAAGGTAGAAAATGTCAGATTGTTGGATTTGTGGTGCTCACGCTGATAGTGGTGAGCACATGATAAAAAAGACGGATTTACAGCGTGCTGTTGCTGGTACGGTAAATCAAAAGACCCCAATATATCATCGGGTTAGTGGTATTAAAAAGAGACCTATTGGTAGCTTAAAAGCCGAAGCATTGAAGTTTGAGAAAAGTATCTGTGCTACTTGTAACGGGGCGTTAACACAGCCTCATGATTACTCTTGGGATATTTTATCTTCATTCCTTGCTGGTAATGTAGTTGAAGTTGGTGAAGAGATAGACTTAACCACAGTTTATGGTGAAAAAATCGAAGAGCATGTGCTTAACGTGCATCTGTTTTTCTGTAAAATTTTTGGGTGCGCAGTCCAAGATGCACAACTGAAGTTGGATTTATCTAATCTTGCAAACAGTATTCTTACTCAATCCTACTGTCCTGACTTGTATATAAAAATTCGTCGTAGTGATAATGGAAAGTCTACTAGCTATTGCGCCTTGTCTGATATTCAAGTATTCACGCTAAAAGATGGCACCATGAAATATGCCCATCTTTTCTATACCGTAGGCAATTATAGCGTAGATGTCGTATATTCAACTGATACTACAGAATTGGACTTAACGGACTACTTTAAACCAAACGGTGCTATCTCTAAGTTGACGATGGGTTCTGTTGAGTACAATCAAGAATATTCCGCATAAACAACCAGTTAACAAACGATTCAAGATTCAACAGACAACCAACGCATGTCATTTTGGGCATACGTTTTTAATAATAACTTTGGATGTACTTGGCATTGTTCCTAGTGAAGTAAAAGTGATCACAAAGACACCGGAATACTTTGAAGTAACAGAAGTGGATCTCAAGATTACGTCAACCGATAACGGCAGTAAAAGCTAAGAAGTTTTTCCTCCAGTATGACGCCATCTTTCGGCGATAAATTTAGCATCACAGCTATCTTTATTGCACAGGCGATTATCGCAATTCTTATGGATTCGCCTGCGGCTAAAAGTCTTTGGTAAGTTACTTTGAAATCGAGTATCGCTATAGCTTCACCAGTTTACACTGCGCCTTCAAAGCCCAGTTGACGCCAGGCTTCAAATGCGATGATGGCAACAGCATTGGAGAGGTTTAAGCTGCGGCTGTCTGGCATCATTGGAATGCGAATGCGTTGCTCCATTGGCAAGCTTTCAATGAATTCTGCGGGTAAACCACGCGATTCAGGTCCGAATATTAATACATCGCCTTCCTGAAATTTGGCATCGACGTGACGCCCTGTGGTTTTAGTGGTGCACGCAAACAGGCGGTAGTCTTTGCCTTGCGCATCCATGTATTCAATAAAGGCGTCCATGTTGGCGTGGCGCTTCACACGCGCCAGATCGTGATAATCCAAGCCGGCACGTCTGACTTTCTTTTCTTCGAAATCAAATCCTAACGGTTCAATCAAATGAAGGTTGGAACCACAGTTGGCGGATAAGCGGATGATGTTGCCCGTATTCGGCGCGATCTCTGGCTCAAATAAAACGATATCCAGCATGACAAATCTTATGAATAAATTGAGTGAAAGGCATTATGGGGGAAGAAAAAAGAGCAAGCAAGGTGCTTACTCTTTCAATACTGTAAGGCGGTATGTCGCCTTACGTGCAATATTACTTAGCTAGTGCTGCTGCGTAGTTTTGTGCAACTGCATCCCAGTTAACCACGTTCCACCAAGCATCGATGTACTCAGGGCGACGGTTTTGGTAGCTGATGTAGTAAGCGTGTTCCCACACGTCTAGTGCCAGTACTGGTTCACCACGGTCTGCTGCAACGTCCATTAGTGGGTTGTCTTGGTTGCTTGTTGACGTGATCACTAGTTTGCCATCTTTAACGATCAGCCACGCAAAGCCTGAACCGAAGGTGTTGATAGCGGCTTGAGCAAATGCTTCTTTGAATGCTTCGAAGCTGCCAAATGTTTCAGTGATAGCCGCACCTAGATCGCCTTGTGGTTCACCGCCAGCGTTTGGAGCCATGCAGTTCCAGTAAACAACGTGGTTGTAGTAACCGCCGCCGTTGTTGCGAACTGCTGGAGTCTGGCTAGAGATTGAATCAAAGATAGTTTCCAGAGATTGGTTTTCTAGATCAGAACCTTTGATGGCTGCCGTGAACTTGTCAAAGTACGTACGGTGGTGCTTGCTGTAGTGCACTTCCATGGTTTTAGCATCGATGTACGGCTCCAGTGCGTCGTATGCGTACGGCAGTTCTGGGAATGTGTGTGACATTATTACTCTCCTTATTATTCATCCAGCTAACCGAGCAAGGGAATCTTGGGGTTCCTAGATAATGTACAACAATGTTAGTGATAATTGTTTTCGTTATCAACTTGTGAATAGTAAGGACTTAGACGCTGCTGGAATAAGTAGCGCCTAAGTCTAATTAGCTGATAGGTAAGGTAATGCACACTTGCAAGCCGCCTAAAGGGCTGACATTGGCTTTTATGGTGCCGTTGTGTTGTCGAATGGCACTTTCCGTAATGGCTAAGCCAAGACCCGCTCCGCCTGAATGGCGGTCTCGGGCGGTGGATACTCGATAGAAGGGGCGGAATATGTCCTGCAGTTCTTCTTCAGGTACGCCGCTGCCGTTGTCGTCCACCGTAATTTGTAAGGTCGATTGCTCAACGGCAAATGATACAGAGACGGTGCTTTCACCATAGTGAATGGCGTTACGCACAATGTTTTCCACCGCACTCATCAAAAGGTTAGGATTGCCGTGCACACTGACGTTTGGCAGTGAAGTATAGGTCAGCGTTTTTTCTTTCTGTTCCGCTTCAAACTGCGCGTCTTTAAGAATTTCTTCCCACAAATCTGCCACGTCTAAATGCTGGCGATCCTCATGGCTATTGATTTGCATGCGTGAAAGTTCCAGCAATTCGCCGATCATTTTTTCCAGCCGCTCAGCTTCGGTATCGATGCGTTTGAGTTCGTCACTTTCTCCCTGTTTGCGAGTCGCCAGCGCATTGGCCATTCTCAGTCGCGTTAACGGGGAACGAAGTTCATGTGAGATGTCGGAAAGAAGCCGTTGCTGACCGGTGATCATTTGGTCAACGGCTAATACCATTTGATTGAAGCTGGTGCCGGCTTGCTGGAATTCCCTTGTGCCTTTTTCCAAATCTGGGTCGGCAACGAATTCTCCTTTAGCGACTCGTTTGGCGGCTTTTTCTAATCTGCGTGCAGGCTGGCTTAGTGCCCATGCAAGCCAAAGCAGGAGTGGGGTGCTGGCGAGCATGACGACAAACAACAACTGCAACGGGCGGTCAAACAGTTGTAGCAAGAAAGGGGGAGGCTGATTCCACTTTGCAGTGCTGAATAGCAATAGATTCTGCCCAGAAAGCGTCACTGGAAACGGACCCGCTACCATCAGTCGACCGTACAGTTTTTGCTGGGGCGTGATATCGGTCAGATTCGATTGAGTGATGAAGTTTTGTAATGCTTTGCGGATTGGACCTCGTTCTCTGGTCAGCAAGTTGCCTTCTAAATCCGTTAAGTAAATTAACGGGCGCTTACCGTGATGGTCTCGATTAGCCAGTTTTCTGGCAAGCTGCTCAATGTCTGGGTAATTGCGAAGGCGGTTTTCGAGCTTGGTGACCGACTCTTGAATACGATCCAGATGATCCGGTGGAATATCGTGTGGCTGTCGCGGGTCGAAGTTCGGAGCAATCAACACAGCAATCAGAACCAACAGCATGGTTAGCCAGAAAATCGCGAATATTCGTCCGTACAGGCTTGATAACAAAGGAATACGCATTAGCCAGCCTCGACCAGCATATAACCACGTCCGCGCAGGGTTTTGATTCTGGGTTTATTGTCGCTTCTCAACGGGAGCTTTTTGCGCAGATTAGAAACGTGCATATCGACGGCGCGGTCAAACGGAGCAAGACGTTTCCCCAGTACATCCAGGCTGAGTGTCTCCTTAGTTAAGGTTTCTCCGGGGTTAGCGACAAAATGGCTGAGCAGAGCAAATTCTGTGGTGGTTAAGTCGAGTAAGGCATCGCCGCAGTAGGCTTCCTGTTTCCCCGGGTAGACTTTGAGATCCTGATAAGCGGTACAATCCGGTTCTTTATTGCCATTGGAATCGTTGTTTTGTGTGCGTCTGAGAATCGCGCGTATACGAGCCATCAGCTCTCTGTCTGAGAAGGGTTTGGGTAGGTAGTCGTCTGCGCCCAGTTCAAGACCAATCACGCGGTCTATCTCTTCCCCTTTTGCGGTCAGCATTAAAACAGGAGTTTGCCAGTTTTCACGCAGCTTCTTCAGCATTTCCATGCCGTTGAGTTTAGGCATCATGATATCCAGCAAAATCAGATCAACACTTTCATCTACGGCGTCTAACCCCGCTTGTCCGTCGTTTGCCTGGCTGATTTCAAAGCCTTCAAACGTCAGAATGTCACTCAATAAGCTGGTCAATTCAGTGTCGTCATCTACTAATAAGATATGTGCCATGGTCACCTCAGTTACGCGTCTTCTATTCTCATGATACTCACAAATTATCTGCAACCAGAACTCTTTACGTTGATTTACGCTTTCTAAACGTCACTTTACAACCCGCGTCTTATTCTATCCTCAAGCGCTGCAAACGCAGCTCGAAAGCAACAGTTTTCCAATGACGATCGAGGACAGAATTATGAAACTAGCAAAGAAAATGGTACTGATGGCAGCCGCTCTTCCTTTGGTTTTAGGCAGTGCAAGCGTAATGGCTTTTGGTGGTAAAGGTCACCATAAAGGTGGACACGAATTTGGTGGAAAATGCGGTGTTGGTCTGGACAAGCGAGTCATGCGTAAGCTCGACCTGACAGATGAGCAGAAAGCACAACTGAAGCAGATGCGTGAAGACGCAAGAAGCAATATGAAAGGTAAGTCTTCGGAAATGTTTGCTCAGAAGCAGGCACACCAGCAGCAGGTTCAGCAACTTTTGCTAGCCGATACCTTTGACGAAAATGCAGCTCAGGCTCTGGCGACTCAAATGGTAGAAGCACAGACTGAAAAACGCGTAAAAATGCTTGAGCAGCAACACAAAGCTATGAGCATTTTAACTGCAGAGCAGAAGACTAAACTGCAGGAGCTACAGCAGGAACGTGCTGAAAAATGCGCCGAGAAATTTGCAGAGCGTCAGCAAGACAGCTAATTCGTATCTGTTTACATGAGCACAGAAAAGCAGCCATCAGGCTGCTTTTCTGCATTCTGTCTTGTGTGTTTGGTATATAAAAACTTTGTTGTCTATGATTTTGGTATCGGTTCTGAATAGGGGTTAACCAAACGATGTGGAGAGTGGTATTTCCAATATTGATGATGGGGTTGATGTCTTTATCTCTTCCTGCCACGGCTGGCGATTCAACCTGTGTTCTGAAAATGGGGTATCGCACTAACGAGCGCCCACCAAATATTGCCCGAGCTCCTGACAACTCAGGCTTGTATCTGGACCTTTACCAAAAAGCGGCGGAAATGGTGGGGTGTGAATTACAGGTCGTCCGGCTTCCCAAAAACAAAGTCATTAACCTGCTTGAACGGGGTGAGATCGATTTCTACCCCGGATTTAACCTGACTGAAAAACGTGCCTCGTTTGCTTACTTTATCGAAAACGGATTGCCCGGCGGCGATATTGGCGTGTCTCGTGAAGATTTTCCAAACATCACGGATTTAAAACAATTAAAAGGCAAAGTACTGCTTCGGGCGAGAGGCTCTCCAGATATCACCGGAGGAGTGAAGGGCATTCATGTAAAAGAACCACCGGAGATGACTTCAATGCAGGCGGTCGACTTTCTGCTGCGCAACCGAGGGGATTTTTACATCTACAACAAATCAACACTTGAGTATCAACTCAAACAGAACAAGGTGTCAGGAGTAAAATTGCATCCGGAATGCTGTGGTGGAGTCGTGCCGCTGTATCTTGGTTTTTCTCAAAAGTCCCAGTGGTTTTCGGGCAAACCCAATAAGAAGTTCAAAGAAAACAATCCTGTTACTAAAGAGAATTTTCCTATTCTCATGCAGGAAGACAGTAAGGCTTACCAGTTCGCTCAAGCTTTGTTGGAATTAAAAAGCAACGGTCAGACAGAAAGTCTGTATAACCATTACTACAAATAAAAAGGTCAGCTATTACAGCTGACCTTGAGGCAATTCTGATTTAAGCGGAACACTTAAATTGTGTGGTCACTTCATAGGTTGCTTTGTAGTTTGGATCTTCTAAGGTTTGACCCAGTTTCACCAATGAATCCATGACCTGGTTACCCGTTTTGATTTCTTCAGGAAGAATGGTTTTAACATCCTGATTGATAACCAGTGGGTGAGAGTTTTCACCGAAGCGTTTTTCGCAGGTTGCTTTGGTATCGCTGCTAGCCACTCTCATTGCGTTGCTTTTGTCATCGTCTGAGAAGAAGGAGTTGAACGTACCGTCCTGGTTTTCGGTTACTGTGCCCTGAACCGTTGCACAGCCTACTAGCGTTGTTGATAGGCCCACTAACAAAAGAGAAGCCATTGTTTTTTTATTAAGCATATATGTACATATCGTTTGTGAGTTTCGTTGAGACTTTATAATTCGTTCACTGAATTTCAATTCAATTTTCAATGCAGTAGTGAAATTTGTGACCGGCTTTAAAACTACTTATAAAACAAACGGATTTTGTTGAGTTAACGGTTTGCTGTTCCTTATTTTTCATTGGTTTACCGAAATTAGAGGGCGATTGGCGATCTGTGACGAATTACATCACCTCTTTTTTGTGCCACAGCAAAAATTAAAGTAATTTGAACACATAAAAATAAAATAACAGCAGCAATTTGGCATGATGAAATCTGAATACTCAAAATACGTCTCCATGGCAGCATGGCTGGCGACAGTGGTAGCAAGCCTGCTTCTTATCGTTAAAGTTGCCGCATGGTGGGTAACGGGATCGGTGAGCTTACTGGCTTCATTGATTGACTCACTATTGGATATCGCAGCCTCGGTAGTGAATCTGATTGTGATTCGTTACTCTCTTCAGCCAGCAGATAAAGAGCATTCGTTCGGACACGGCAAAGCCGAATCACTGGCGGCATTGGCACAGGCGATGTTTATCTCGGGATCGGCGTGTTTCCTGATATTAAATGGTGTCGACCGCTTTTTCCGACCGCATGAACTGCAATCTCCAGAACTGGGCGTATACGTCAGCTTATTTGCCATTTTTGTAACAGGCGGGCTGGTGGCTTTCCAAAAACACGTCGTCAGAAAAACAGGCAGCCAGGCCATTGCGGCAGATTCTCTGCATTACCAATCCGACTTGTATATGAATGCCGCCATCATACTGGCACTTGGGCTAAGCTGGTATGGCATGGGACAGGCGGATGCCATCTTTGCCATTGGTATTGGCGTGTTCATTCTGTCGAGCGCGATTCGCATGGTCTATGAGGCGGTTCAGTCTCTGCTGGACAGGCAGCTTCCTGATGAAGAAATTGAAGATATTCGTACCATTACCTGTTCGGTAGAAGGCGTGGAGGGGGTTCACCAGATTCGCACCCGAATGTCGGGCCCTGTTCGCTTTATTCAGCTCCATCTGGAGTTAGCCGATCACATGCCGCTCATTGAAGCGCATCGCATTTCTTTAGCCGTTGAACATAAATTGCTCGAAAGATTCCCCGAAGGTGACATTCTGATTCACCAAGATCCACTTTCTGTTGTTCCTGAAGCTGAATAATCTGAGGATCGTACGTTATTAAGTTAATTATTACGAACCGCGAAAGAAAGAAGACAAATGGAAGAGAATTAGCTATCTTTTGTGCAAACCACACAAACCGCTATTGAACGTGATGTGAATCAACAAAGTTTAATAGCATAATTGTAATACTCTTTCATAAGTAGAAAAGTTTCATTATTTCGTTGTGTATTCCTTTGTGGAGCGGAAGTGTAACATAACGTGAATAAGATAAGATTTCGCCGATAATGGCATTTAGAATTAGAGATTAAATTCCCAGATATCAGAGGGTGAGCATGATTAAGAAGATCGGTGTTTTGACAAGTGGCGGCGACGCACCAGGCATGAACGCAGCAGTTCGCGGCGTGGTACGTACAGCACTGTCTGAAGGGCTAGAAGTATACGGTATTTATGACGGCTACTTGGGTCTATACGAAAACCGTATCGAGAAATTGGATCGCTGCAGCGTATCTGACGTGATCAACAAGGGTGGTACTTTCCTTGGCTCTGCACGTTTCCCAGAGTTTAAAGAAGTAGAAGTTCGCGAAAAAGCGATCGAAAACCTGAAAGAACACGGCATCGACGCTCTGGTTGTTGTTGGTGGTGACGGTTCTTACATGGGCGCGAAAAAGCTGACAGAAATGGGCTACCCATGTATCGGTCTGCCAGGCACGATCGATAACGACATCGCAGGCACAGACTACACCATCGGTTACCTGACTGCTCTGAATACGGTTATTGATGCCATCGACCGTCTGCGTGATACCTCTTCTTCTCACCAGCGTATTTCTATCGTAGAAATCATGGGTCGTCACTGTGGTGACCTGACTCTGATGTCTGCTATTGCTGGTGGCTGTGAGTACATCATTACACCTGAAACAGGTTTGGATCGCGCTCAGCTTATTGAGAACATTCAAGACGGCATCAAGAAAGGCAAGAAGCACGCAATCATTGCGCTGACTGAGCTTATGATGGATGCGAACGAACTGGCTAAAGAGATCGAATCCGCAACCGGTCGTGAAACCCGTGCGACTGTACTGGGTCACATCCAGCGTGGTGGTCGTCCAACCGCCTTTGACCGTGTACTGGCATCTCGTATGGGTAACTACGCTGTTCACTTGCTAATGGAAGGTCATGGTGGTCGTTGTGTCGGTATTCAGAAAGAACAACTGGTACACCACGACATCATCGACTGCATCGAGAACATGAAACGTCCGGTTCGCCAGGATCTGTTCAAAGTGGCACAAGAGCTGTTCTAAGAAGCCTTGTCAAAAATGAAAAAACCGCAGCCAGTGCTGCGGTTTTTTATTGCCTATATAAAATCTTGTAATTGGGTTACGTAACGGCAACGGAATTTAGAGTCTCATTTCGAATTTTAATGGCGTAGAAATACCCCAAAATCCCACCAGCAAAATTACCCATGGCTAGCCCAATGAATAACCCTTCCACACCATAAATCAGGCTGCCCACCCACGCGCAGGGTAACGTGAAAATAAACAGGCGCATGGCACTCCAGGTAAATGCCTGCATCGGTCTGTGTAGCGCGTTCAAGCCACTTACCAGTACCATTAATATGCCCTGAAACCCATAGCTAAGCGGCACTACCAGCAAATAGTGCCAGAGTAGATCTCGTACTGATTGTTCTTGTGAGAAAAGTGCTGAAATAGGCACACTGAGTGGCACCATCATGACAAAAATCAGCAACTGGAAAAGAATCAAAAATCGCATACACAGGAACAGAGCCTGAAAGCTGCGGGTTGGATTCTTGGCTCCAATGTTCTGTGCCATAAATGGAGTCAGCGCCGAGTTCAGTGCCATCATCACCAATATCAGAATCGATTCTACTCTTTGAGCTGCCCCATACGCTGCGACAGCCGCTGTACCGTGGGAAGCGAGAATCATCATCAACAATGCCCCGGCAAGAGGAGACATGGCGTTTGACAGCATGGCAGGCGTACTGATCTTGAGTAAATCTCGCCAGTCCTGGAGCAACGAAGAGATGTGAGGAAGGGCCAGCAATTTCACTCGTCTTATCAGGACATACAGAGAACTTGATAACGCGCCTAACCAACTCAATGCGCTGGCTATGGCTGCTCCCTGAATGCCTAATTCTGGAAAAGGACCATAACCAAAGATCAGAAATGGGTCGAGAATGCCGTTGATGACGCCTGCCGTCATCATGATTTTGGCTGGCGTTTTGGTGTCTCCAGTGGCGCGAATGGCGCTATTGCCAGCCATCGGAATAACCAGTAATGGAATCGTGAGATACCACACCTGCATGTATTCTTTGATCAGAGGGATAAGATCTGGCGTCGCACCGAGCAGTGTAAACAAAGGCTCAATAGTGAAAAATCCGGCTGCGCACGCAAGACTGACCAGCATAATCGCCAGAATCAGCCCATGAGAAGAAAACCGCGCAGCATGCTGATTATTGCCCTGACCCAAAAGTCGCCCGATGTTGGTAGACAAACCTATCCCTATTCCCATAGTGATGCTACTCACAGCAAACGTGACGGGGAAAGTAAAACTGACGGCGGCAAGAGCCTGAGTGCCAAGAAGAGAAATAAAAAAGGTATCCACCAAGTTAAACATCAGAATAGATACCAGCCCAAAGGTCATGGGTATGGTCATCTTTCTCAGAACTTCTGGGATGGGACCCGTCAGTAATCCGTGTTTATCCTGCATAGGGGGTGACAACTTAACTGGCAACAAAAAACGTAGGATACAGAAGAAAAACCAGACCCGCTACAGACGTTATAAAAGAGTACGCGGGGGCGTTGTAAACGTACATTTCCTTCGCAAAATATGAAATTTCTCTAAAAGGTGATTGTTTTTTCAACATACGTCACAAAAAAACGGTTTTGCCCCCTTGGGTTATCGGATTGTACGCCCTATATAAGATCCACAAGCCGTTTTACGGCATTTCTTACATCAAATGGAAACATCTAATCAGGAGAGACGACCGATGAATATTCGTCCTTTACATGACCGAGTTATCGTTGAACGCCAAGAAGTTGAATCTAAATCTGCCGGCGGCATCGTTCTAACTGGTTCTGCTGCGGAAAAATCTACTCGTGGTACGATTCTGGCTGTTGGCAAGGGCCGCATCCTAGAAAACGGTACTGTTCAACCGCTGGACGTAAAAGTTGGTGATACAGTAATTTTTGCTGAGGGCTACGGCACTAAATCTGAAAAGATTGATGGCAAAGAAGTTCTGATCATGTCTGAAAAT
This sequence comes from Vibrio sp. SCSIO 43132, assembly GCF_019904195.1. Classification (NCBI taxonomy): domain Bacteria; kingdom Pseudomonadati; phylum Pseudomonadota; class Gammaproteobacteria; order Vibrionales; family Vibrionaceae; genus Vibrio; species Vibrio sp. SCSIO 43132. The sequence continues at coordinate 3,683,920 of NZ_CP063199.1, read as the reverse complement.
GACATCATGGCAATCGTTGAGTAATTTTTACTCTGATTCTAAAACGACAGATTAAAATCGAATTGAGAAAGGGAAATTAAAGATGGCTGCTAAAGACGTTAAATTTGGTAACGACGCACGAGTCAAAATGCTAGAAGGTGTCAACGTTCTGGCTGACGCAGTAAAAGTAACGTTAGGTCCTAAAGGTCGTAACGTCGTACTGGACAAATCTTTCGGTGCACCAACGATCACTAAAGATGGTGTATCAGTAGCGCGTGAAATTGAGCTGGAAGACAAATTCCAGAACATGGGCGCACAAATGGTTAAAGAAGTCGCATCCCAAGCAAACGATGCTGCGGGTGACGGTACAACAACCGCAACAGTACTGGCTCAGTCTATCGTAAACGAAGGTCTGAAAGCGGTTGCTGCGGGCATGAACCCAATGGATCTTAAGCGCGGTATCGACAAAGCAGTTCTAGCAGCAGTTGAAGAACTGAAAGCGCTTTCTGTACCGTGTGCAGACTCAAAAGCTATCGCTCAGGTAGGTACTATTTCTGCAAACTCTGACCAAACGGTTGGTGACATCATTGCAGAAGCGATGGAAAAAGTTGGTCGCGACGGTGTTATCACTGTTGAAGAAGGTCAGGCTCTGCAAGACGAGCTAGACGTTGTTGAAGGTATGCAGTTTGACCGTGGTTATCTGTCTCCTTACTTCATCAACAACCAGGAAGCGGGTGCGGTTGACCTAGAAAACCCATTCATCCTTCTGATTGACAAGAAAGTATCGAACATCCGTGAACTGCTTCCAACTCTTGAAGCGGTAGCGAAAGCTTCTCGTCCTCTTCTAATCATCGCTGAAGACGTAGAAGGCGAAGCGCTGGCAACTCTTGTTGTGAACAACATGCGCGGTATCGTGAAAGTTGCTGCGGTTAAAGCACCTGGCTTTGGTGACCGTCGTAAGGCAATGCTTCAAGACATCGCTATCCTAACTGGCGGTACTGTGATTTCTGAAGAAATCGGTCTGGAGCTAGAGAAAGTAACGCTAGAAGATCTAGGTCAGGCTAAGCGTGTCACTATCACGAAAGAAAACTCAACTATCATCGATGGCGCGGGTGAAGAAGCAGCGATCCAAGGTCGTGTAGCTCAAATCCGTCAGCAAATCGAAGAAGCGACTTCAGACTACGACAAAGAGAAACTACAAGAGCGCGTTGCTAAGCTAGCAGGCGGTGTTGCAGTAATCAAAGTTGGAGCAGCGACTGAAGTAGAGATGAAAGAGAAGAAAGACCGCGTTGAAGATGCATTGCACGCGACTCGCGCAGCGGTTGAAGAAGGCGTTGTAGCAGGCGGCGGTGTTGCACTTATCCGCGCAGCTTCTAAGTTGACTGAACTTGAAGGCGACAACGAAGAACAAAACGTTGGTATCCGCGTTGCACTACGTGCAATGGAAGCGCCAATCCGCCAGATCACAAGCAACGCAGGTGACGAAGAATCTGTTGTAGCAAACAACGTGAAAGCAGGCGAAGGCAGCTACGGCTACAATGCAGCATCTGGTGAGTACGGCGATATGCTAGAGATGGGTATCCTAGACCCAACAAAAGTAACGCGCTCTGCACTTCAGTTTGCAGCGTCTGTTGCGGGTCTGATGATCACTACAGAAGCTATGGTTACTGACCTGCCTCAGAAAGATGCTCCTGCTATGCCTGATATGGGTGGCATGGGCGGAATGGGTGGCATGGGCGGCATGATGTAAGCCTCCTCCATTCTGGATACTAAGAGCCTCGCAATTGCGAGGCTTTTTTATGTTTATCAGATAGATGTGAATATTCATTTGTTTTATTGATTTTATATATTTCAGATAAACCCTCTATCATTTAATAACTCTTCGCTAATCTAGGCTAAAAAATCGCTGTATGTCGCATATTGTTCTGGTATGTTAGAGACATAAAAATAAACAGCTAGGTTAACTCGGTGAGCCATAATCACTCATTTCCCATTAAGCGCTCTTTGCTAGGCGTGACGGCTTTGTTTGGCTTGTTTCTGCTTCTATTAGTGGTGGATGCACTTAACGAAGCATCTGAAGAGTTTGCTGCAGAGAAAAAGCACGTTTCAGCGACGTTGAAGGAGTTGTCTAATACGCTGCGGGCAGTGGAATATGAAATGACGTCCCTGTCTCAATTCAATTTGCCTCAGTACCCCGCCTCTCTGAAGTCTTCGATAAAAGACATCACCTGTTCATTGGAAGGAGAACCGGAAGCGGGTATCCATTCTGATTTCATCATTGCAGGCATCGTTGATATGTGTGATGAGCGAACCTCGCTGTATCAAGATGCGCATTTCTGGTTGCCCAGTGCTCACGTGATGTCTTATCTGGTTAACACGCATGGTGCGATTTCTTCGTTCTATTTTATTTCTAAAGACCAGTTCATCATTTCATCGCCTTCTGAGCTGGCACGAAACATCACCAGCAATACATTTGATGAAGTGCTGAAATACCGACCATTCTGGCGCAATACCATGAAATATGGATTGGCGAATAACAGTCGTAATATCGCTTTTACGGGTGAGTATCGTGACCTGTTTACCGGGAAGTCAGTGGTTACTCTGAGCGCAGCCGTTTATAAAAATGGTGGGTTGGCTGGGGTTCTGGCAATGGATGTTCTTGCCGATCAGCTTAAGCGAGATTTGGATAGAGAATACGAAATTAGCCCATATGCTGGGGAGAATCGCAGCAGTCTTTTGTCCTACAAAAAGTCTGGCTCCATCAATGATTCCTCTCAAAATACACGCCTGCACTTAAACATTGATCAAACCTGGCAACAGCATATCTACCATCTGTGGAGGTGCAAGCATTACTGGCTGGTGACCTGGTTTGTGTCCTACCTGTTTGTGGTCACCTTGCTAATCAGTAAAAACTGGTCTTTGATTCAGGATTACGAAGATAAACTGATTCACATTGATGACGATACTGGCTTGCTGAACATCAAAGGCTTGGAAGCCAGGCTGGGCGAATTGAGGGAGCAGCCCTACCTGATTGTGGCGGCTTACACCGTAAAAGATACGCAATACCTGTCTGAAGAATCCGTTATTCAGGTCAAAACGCATGTGCAAGGCATCGTCAGCGAGAGGCTTCGTTCATTCGACATTATGGCGGCGTCTGGTGATGGTGAGTGGATTTTGCTTATGCCCTGTGAATCGATGGAGCAGGGGCACCACTTACTCAGCCAATTAGAAATGGAAGTGGCGTTAACGCCTTATCGCTTACCTGAAGGTATCACTCGGGATTGTGAGTTGGACGGGCACTTCGATATTCTTCCCGTCCATAAGTTCGATGGTTATCTGCATTTGTGGCGCAGTGTGAAAACACGTTTTATTGCTCAGTGTGCTGAAACCAAAGAGATCATTCAGGTCGTCAGTCACTGAATTCCTATCCTCGTTTATTGCGTCTGCCAATGGACTGGTGGACACCCCGCCTTAAACTCATAAAGCTGCTTTCCAGCTTATCGACCCCAAGTAGCACAGAAAGAGTCAGCAAGGTCACCATTATTGCCTGTTGCCCAAAGCCTAATCCTGTCATTAAACCTAGCGCCGCCAATACCCAAATGATCGCTGCAGAGGTTACGCCGTGTATCTTGCCGTCCAGTGTCATCATCACGCCAGCACCAAGAAACCCTACTCCAGTTATGATCTGACCAAGCACTCGAGCCTGATCCAAACTGTTGGGAGAAAGGTGCACTGCCAGCGACATGAAAAAATAGGTTCCGGAAATGATCAGGATGGATGTTCGTATTCCAACGGGCTTTCCACGGGTTTGGCGTTCAATCCCAATCAGCGAACCACAGATTGCGCAGCAAAGAAGCCCCCACCAGGAAAAAGGTCCTAAGTCTAACCATTTTGATAATTCTGTCATGTAATACGCTCCTCAATAAGGTGCGAATATTAGGTTAAAAAAGGAAGAAGTCACCGTTTCCGTTGATGAAATTTTTTTATGGATTCGACAATAAATATTTGCCAGTCAAATGATAAAAAATCTTAATCGAATCAAGGGAAATCCATGTGTTGCTCAACCAATATAACTCGCTTATATTTCGCGCTCCTGTTCCTTTGAGTCTTTGGAGACTTAACAAATGAAAAAACTGATGTCTGTTGCTGCTGTTACAGCAGCGCTTGTATCGCCGGTGACAATGGCTCAAGATTCTGTCGCGATGTTTTCTACTCTGGACGGCTATAACGCACCGTCGAACGATGCTGTAGGCGGTGTTCGTCTTTCGGTTCTGCACGGAAAAGTGAGCGCGGTAAAAGGGGTAGATGTATCCGTATTGGGTATGTCGGAAACCGATACAACGACAGGTCTAAACCTGGGCATGTTCTTTGGCGCATCTAAAGTAAACAAAGAGATGAAAGGTTTGTCTTTAGGTCTGTTTAACTGGAACACTGGCAGTACAAAAGGGGCAAACTTCGGTGTCGTGAACCTGACTAATGATGTAAAAGGCGTTAACGTTAGTGCTGTGAACTACTCGGAAGGCTTTACAATGGCAGATGTAGGTCTGGTGAGTTTGTCTGAAAAATCCAACATTCAACTTGGTGTATTCAACAAAACCAAGCAGATCGAAGGTGTGCAGATTGGTTTGATCAACTGTGCGGATAACGGCTTCCTGCCTTGCTTCCCGTTGGTGAACTTCGCTATCTAAGTTGAACGCTTTTCAAAGCTCCTGCGCCTGACAGGGGCTTTATTCCAAATGCAAATCCAGCGGTGTTTTGCTTTTACGCCCGCCAATTTCTCTGGTGAGCTTTGGCACCAGATACCCAGACACTTCCTCTATCAACTTAGACATCAATACTTTCGCTTCCTGATCCGAAACGAAGAAATGCGCTGCGCCCTGCACTTTATCTAACACGTGGATGTAGTAGGGAAGCACGCCCGCATTGAACAGAGTTTCACTCAGTTTGATCAGGGCTTCGGCGTTATCGTTGACCCCTTTAAGCAGAACGCTTTGGTTGAGGAGTATCACTCCAGCCTGTTTTAGTTTGGCAAGGTATGCAGCAAGCTCGCCATCGATCTCGTTCGCGTGGTTAATGTGCGTCACCATTACTACATTTAAACGGCTTCCGCGCAGCAGATAACAAAGCTCATCGGTAATACGAGACGGAATCACCACTGGTAACCGGGAGTGGATACGTAGTGTTTTCACGTGTGGGATAGCTTCAATTCGCGAGACAAGCCATTCCAGTTCGCTGTCTTTCGCCATTAAGGGGTCGCCTCCAGATAAGATCACTTCATTGATTTCATCTCGCTCGGCAATGTAAGCCAAGTTTTGTTCCCAAACCGATTTGGATCCTTTGTTGTCCTGATAAGGAAAATGACGGCGGAAACAGTATCGGCAGTTGATCGCACAGCCACCCTTTACGATCATCAATACACGGGATTTGTACTTGTGCAGCAGTCCCGGTTGATCATTGTCCTGCTCTTCCAATGGATCGGCTGAATAGCCTTTATGGATTTCAAACTCTTCCATCAAAGGCAATACCTGCCTGAGTAGAGGATCGTTCGGGTTGCCTTTTTCCATGCGATTGACGAAGCTCTGAGGCACTCGCATAGCAAAGAGTTCACGTGCAGCCAGTCCTTTTTCCCACGGAGTTGGGTCAATTTCAACGGCTTGAAGCAACTTGCGAGGATCGGAGATCGCATTCGCCAATTGTTTGAGCCAGTTTTGCTCAACAGAAACAGCTTTTCGGGTTATGATGTGCGGCATTAAATTGAACTCGAAGATGGTAAGAGGAAAAAATGGCTACTGTTAGCACGAATGAATTTAAAGGCGGTCTTAAAATTATGCTTGATAATGAGCCGTGTGTCATTCTCGAAAACGAGTATGTTAAGCCGGGTAAAGGTCAGGCATTCAACCGCGTAAAAATCCGTAAGCTGCTTTCTGGTAAAGTTTTAGAGAAGACTTTCAAGTCAGGCGACACTGTTGAAGTAGCAGATGTAATGGACATCGATCTGGACTACCTATACAACGACGGTGAGTTCTACCACTTCATGAACAGCGAGTCATTCGAGCAGATCGCAGCGGATCTGAAAGCCGTTGGCGACAACGCTAAGTGGTTGGTAGAAAACGACACTTGCATGATTACACTTTGGAACGGTAACCCAATCGCGGTAACGCCACCAAACTTCGTAGAGCTTGAAGTAACCGAAACTGATCCTGGTCTGAAAGGCGATACTCAAGGTACGGGTGGTAAGCCAGCAACACTGGTCACTGGTGCTGTAGTTCGTGTTCCTCTGTTCATTGCTATTGGTGAAGTGATCAAAGTTGACACTCGTAGCGGCGAATACGTAGGTCGAGTGAAGTAATCAACTTCCGATACAAACTGTTACAAAGCCGCTCCAGTGTGAGCGGCTTTTTCATATATTTATCATTTTATTTATAAAATAAACTTAAGTTTATATGCATATAAGATGAGCACCATTAGAATTCGTGGCGATTAGTTGGAACTAATGTCACAAATAATAAAGGGCTCTCGATGAAATTCTCAACCACCGCACGATCAGCGCTAATGATCGCCACTCTAGGCTTATCGACACAAGCTGCTGCTTTCCAGTCTTTCGACACCACTACAGGTAAACCTGACGCTCAGGAATGTCGTTACCTGACAGACGCAGGAAAGAACGCATTTGATGCAAACACCGGTAAGCTTTGGGCTTGCAGTACTCAAGGTTGGGTATTTTTTGAATCTCAAAGTGCTCATAAATGTTTGAATGCATCGAAAGCAGAGCAAGCTAAGTACCCAGCATGGAAGAAAGGGCGTACTTACGTTGGCGGTAACAAAGTACTGTTCAATAACAAAGTATACCGAGCAAAATGGTGGACCAGAACAGGTACTCCTGCTACGTCAGAAGCATGGACATTGGATGTGAAAGACGTTCACCCTAAGACCTGGAATCAGAACCATCAATACAACAGTGGTGAGAATGTCTTGTTCATGGGGCATGTATACGAAGCGAACCATTGGAGTAAAGGCAAATTACCACCTGCAAATGTTTCTCAAAATAACCGAAGCAAAGAGTGGCGATACGTTGGTCCATTTGAATGTGCAAATAACTAACAGAAACTCCAATACCTCTTAAGAAAAATGCGCCCTTGTGGCGCATTTTTACTTTCCTGATTCCATCTCTATATTTACTCCTAAATATTCGTAAAAACCATAAAGTAACGCAGATTTATTCGGTTTTTATATTGGTAAATTATCTGTTACATTTTGTTTCGTTGTTAACAAGTCTGTTCACTACTTTGTTTTGCTCGATTTAACTGTCTTGATAACAACAAACGGAGATAAACATGCTAGGAGAAAGCCTGAAAGCTGAAGAAAAGCGTAGCGCTATGCGTAAGGGAATCAAAGGTGCACTAATCGGCGTTCCCCTGCTGGCATTTGGCTTAACAATCAATAGCTCGGTGTTAATGACCGATGCTGGTTACACATACGTTCACCAGAATAACATCACAGGTGAACTGGATGTGTTCACTCAACCGGGTATCCATTTTCGGATGCCATTTCTCTCAAAAATTACCAAATACGATCAGGTGATCACTGTGTCGTTTGGTAACAACACAGGAGAGGATTTCTACCAAAGGTTGGACCCAGTTCAGGTGCGATTTGCCGATACCTATATTGGTGAAATACCAGTGACCTTCCGATTCAAGCTCAGCACCGATCCGGAAGCGGCAATCAAAATGCATCGAGAGTTTCGCAATAACAGCAATCTGATAGATGCATTGCTGGTGAAAAATGCCCGAAACGTAACAGTGATTACGGCGACCCAATACACGGGGGAAGAGTTCTTCCAGGGGGATTAAACCAGTTCAAATCGAAACTGGGTGATCAGCTTAGGGATGGTATCTACCTGACTGAGCGAAAACAGGTCGAAGTTGAGCAGCTTGATCTGGCACCTGTTGGAATGGAGCAATCGGATGCCAATAAATTGCAACGTACCCAGCAACTGGTCTGGAAAACCGTTCCGGTAAGGGATGCTAATGGTCAGCCAATCAGGCAAGACAACCCGTTGCAGCAATATGGTATTCAGGTAACACAGGTAACCATTGGTGATCCTCAACCGGAAACCCAACTGGACCAATTATTGGCAGACAAAAAGCGTCTGGTCGCAGACAGAATCCGAGCGATTCAGGAGCAAGAGACTTCTAAAGCTCAGGCTGAAACTGAACAGTTGAGAAAAGAGATCCAGCGTACACGTGAAGTTCAGGACGCTCAGCGTCAGAAAGAACTGGCGATCATCTCTCAGCAGAAAGAGGTCGAGATTGCACGTCAGATTGCCGAACGTGAGATTGTCGAAGTTGAGAAGAAAAAGCGTCTGGCAGAAGTGGAAAAAGAGAAAGAACTGGCAATTGCGGAAGCTAACCTAGCGATTCAAAAAGCCAATTCACTATCTGCGGAGTTTGAAGCTAAGGCGATACTAGAGAAGGGTAATGCGGAAGCTCAAATTCTGAAAGCGAAGTACGCTGCATTAGGTGCCAACAGAGAAGTGTACCTTGCGGAGCTGAATCGTGATGTGGCCAATGTACTGTACAACAACCTGCAAAACTTCCAGGTTGAGATGCCTCAGAACTACATTGGTGGCAGCAATGAAAGTGGCTTAACCAGCAATCTGGATGTGATTACAGCATTTGGTGCGTTAGGGATGATGGACAAGGCTCAACAAGTGACCACTAAATAAGTTTTTATCTGACAGGTCAGTGCTTTGGCACTGACCTATTTTTTTCTGTAATCGCCGAATCGTACTGTTAATAAAACTAGACGGTGCTCTCAGTCTGTCTTCTCTAAAAAGTTCTTCCCGAATACTGTCTCGTTTTCTCGCTATAGTAGTCAGACAATAATGAAAGCAAGGAAGCGTTATGTCTGAAGACACTCAACTCCCACTCACCGATTTTATCGAGTATCCGGTCTCTGAAATGGTCAACCGGGCTGAGCAGAATTACGAGCTGGTCAAGCGTCGACATTCCATCCGTCAGTTCTCTGATCGCCCCGTTCCCAAATCCATTATCGAGAATTGTATTCTGGCAGCAGGAAGTGCTCCAAGCGGTGCTAATCATCAGCCATGGCACTTTGTAGCAATCAACAGTCAGGAAACGAAAGCCAAAATTCGCCTTGCGGCAGAGGAATTGGAGCACTCTTTTTATGAAGGCAGAGCAGGGCAAGAGTGGTTAGATGCCCTTAAACCTTTGGGCACCAATGCCAGTAAACCATACTTAGAAAAAGCGCCGTGGCTGATTGCTGTCTTTTCGCAAAAGCGTGGAGGCATGGACAACGATGACAATCAGACTAATTATTACGTCCACGAATCCGTTGGCATTGCGACGGGCTTTTTACTTCAGGCTCTGCACAACGCGGGATTGGGAACGTTGACCCACACGCCAAAGCCAATGAGTTTCCTGAGTTCAATTTGCGGCAGAGACAACAGCAATGACAGACCTTACATGTTGATTGTTGTGGGTTACCCTGAGGACGGTGCAACCATTCCAAAACACGCCACACACAAAAAAGCGTTGTCTGAAATATCGACGTTTATTGAATAAAAGCAAATAGCCCTTCCAGTACAGGAAGGGCTATTTGTTATTTGTTGATAAAGAAATATTTATTCAGATATTGATTCAGAGGTCTGAATGCTGGGTTTGCCCAGGTCACGTACATTTTGGAGCCGTCATCAGGATAAAATCCGGAAGCAATGTTGCCTTGGTTAATGAATGTGGTCCCTAGGTTGCCAACCAGTTCACCACCGCCTTCATTGTTGCCTGGGTCTAACTTGTATTCATACATCAATCCAAGCAAAGCGCCTGGGTTTAGATTTACCTGAGTTTTGCCGTGAATATGGTCCACAACGCCTCCAATATGAGGCGTACCATCCTTGATACATGGTGTTGGTGTGCCTAGAGCACGGTCCGCTTTAAGCTGACCATTGCCATAATTACACTCATTGAAGAATAGTGCTTCAAAGCTTTGTTGATCCGCAGTGCGTTTGTAGGTAGTCAGCTTGGTTTTGAAGTTTTGATAAGCGTCATTCAGTTCACTGCCAATCAGCGTGTTGCTGTTGCCATCCACGTAATAGTCGAAAACCTGCATGAGCTTTTGATACGTGGTCAGAGATAAAGTCTCGTCTTTTCCTTTGTTGGTGAATACCAGCTCTAAGCCGTGAACCTGTGATGTTGCCTGACTCAAAGCAAAGGCAAACTTATCTTCCTGGCTTTGACCTGTTGGTTCTGTTGCCATAACACCAATCACGACGGTTTTATTGTTGAAGCGCTCGTGGACATCTTTGTGCGACCATTTCACAAAGTTATCAACTTGTTTAATCACACGTTGGTGCTGTTCAGTGGTGATGGATGGCGCAATAGCCAGAACGTAAATGCCCTTCTGGAAAGAGCAATTTGGAATGTCGTCTACTTTAGAACAGTGGTCAATACTGGAATAAACGTTCACACCCGATGGGGTATTGGTTTGCGAAGGCGTCAGATTATTCTCGGAGGCATCTTCTATTTTGCACCCTTGTAACAACAAGGACATAACCACAGGAAGAAATAGAATTTTTTTAAACATACATTCACTAAAGATTGCGAAGTGTCAGCCACTCCAGGTTTCAATTGGTGCAGATCGCCATAGAAATCTGCGCAACAGGTAAAACTCTGGTCAAGCCAGGATGCGTTATGCTCTTCCGTGAAATGTTCAATTCAGCTCATTACGTTCAGAGGTGAGCTGAATTTTGATTTGTTTAAATGCCGTTGGGTATTGCATTTTAGCTGCAAGCAAATAAGCGGAGGGGATTATATAGACAGGCTTTAAGAAAAGGTAGTGCGATTCTTAAACAATTTGTAAGGCTTTTTTAATGTCTTAATTTATGAAAGGGAGCGAATTACTCCCTTTCATATTTGGCTTAAATCATGAACACAAAAATCACAGCCAGAGCAGAGATTAACCCTGCAAAAGCGTAACAGGCGATTTTTCCCGCTACACCGGTATGAATTTTCAGATCGTGCATTCCATGATGAACTCGGTGCATGGCATGCCACATTGGTAGTGCAAGGGTGCCTATGACAAACAAACCGCCAATCAGGCTGGTGGCGAAACCAGACACTCTTTCATAGCTCAGCGCTTCGGCATCAATAATACCGAGAGGGGCTAGGATGCCCAGCACGAGAATGGTGACCGGGGAGATCATTGCAAACCATGTCCCGCCTGCTCCAAACAGCCCCCACCAAATGGGTTCATCAGAGCGCTTTGGTGTTTTATCGATTTGATATTGAGTATTCATTATTCGCTCCTTAAACCACAATCAAAACAATGAGGGAAATAAAAGCGACAGCCGCCCACTGACTCATCACAATCAGTTTCTTCTCGACAGGCTTACCTTTCCAGCGAATGGGCATAACTTGCGGCATCATGCTGAAAAACGTCTGAGCATGGAGCAGGCTGCCTGCCAGAGCGACAAGGTTAATGCCGATGACAACTGGGTTTGCCATAAAACCTAGCCAGCTTTGCCAGGCGTCGGGACCTTTGACTAAAGCTCCTAGCCCAAATGTCAGAAAGACCGTAAACAAAACCAAAGGCAGAACGGTGGCTTCCCGCAGCATGTAAAAGCGGTAGAAGGGGTGATTCTTCCACCAGGTTCGCTTTACTTCGCGTACATAAGGTTTGCGGTTACTCATGGTTACGCCTCCTCTTTCACTGGTGAATCACTGGGTTTTAGCATGGCAATCACAAAGTCCATGGAAGAGGCGACTTTGCCCTGATTGACTGCGGCTGCCGGGTCGACGTTTTTAGGGCAAACATCCGAGCAGTAACCTACAAAGGTACAGCCCCATACGCCATTCTGCCCGTTGATCAACCCCATGCGTTCAGCCTTGCCATTGTCACGGCTGTCTAAGTTGTAGCGATGCGCTAGGGTCAGAGCCGCTGGTCCCATAAATTCGGGGTTTAAGCCAAATTGTGGGCAGGCTGCGTAGCAAAGCCCGCAGTTGATGCATCCCGCGAACTGTTTGTACTTTGCCATTTGTTCTGGGGTTTGTAGGTTGGTGCCGTCTTCCGGCTTGCGATCGTTTCCTATGATGTAAGGCTTGATGGCTTCCAGACGCTCAATGAACGGCGTCATATCCACAATCAGATCTTTTTCAATAGGGAAATTCGCCAGTGGTTCGATGGTCACGCCATCGGGGTAGTCGCGAAGAAAGCTCTTACATGCCAGTTTAGGTACTCCGTTGACCATGATGCCGCAGGAGCCACAGATCGCCATGCGACAGGACCAGCGATAGGAGAGATCTTTATCCAGGTGATCCTTGATGTATCCAAGGGCGTCTAACACCGACATGGTTTCATCGAATGGCACGTCGAAGGTTTGAAGATGCGGCTCCGCGTCTTTTTCAGGGTCATAACGCAAGATGTCGACTTTTTGAATGCGATTGGCTGACATTATGCTTTCTCCTCTTCCGCTTTAGCGGCTTCTTCGGCTGCCGCTTTTTCTGCCGCTTCACCATATAAGCGAGCTTTAGGCTGCGACTTAGTGATGGTGACATCGCTGTACTGAATGCTTGGTGAGGCATCCGTCTGGTAGTAAGCCAGCGAATGTTTCAGGAATTGCTCGTCGTCGCGCTCGGTGCAGCCATCATCCAGTCGCTGATGGGCACCGCGAGATTCTTTACGAAGGATCGCGGAATGCACCATGGCTTCTGCTACTTCCAAACCGTAACCGACTTCAATGGCATACAGCAGATCGGTATTGAAGACTTTTCCTTTGTCTTTGATGCTGATGCGTTTGTAGCGCGCTTTGAGTTCGGTGATTTTCTCGATAGTGGATTGCATCAGATCTTCCTGACGATAGATGCCACAACCCGCTTCCATGGTGTGACCCATTTCGGTTCGGATATCCGCCCAGTTTTCATCGCCTTCCTGATTCATCAGTGCCTGAATTCGGTCTTCTACCGACTGGATTTGCGTTGCGATAGCGTCATCATTCCAGCCTTTAAATTCTGAAACCCGTTTGACAGCGTTTTCGCCAGCAACACGACCAAAGACCACAAACTCAGCCAATGAGTTGGAGCCAAGGCGATTCGCACCATGAAGCCCAACGGATGCGCATTCACCCACAGCAAATAAGCCTTTGATGCGGGTTTCACAAGCTTTGTCTGTTTCGATTCCACCCATGGTGTAGTGTACGGTTGGACGTATTGGGATGGGTTCTTTGGCAGGGTCGACATTCACGTACGCTTTGGCCAGTTCGCAGATGAATGGCAGACGTTCTTGCAGGTAGTCTTCACCCAAATGGCGTAAATCCAGATGAACGACATCGCCAAGCGGATGTTTGATGGTGTTGCCTTTTTGTTGCTCATGCCAGAACGCTTGGGAAACTTTGTCGCGTGGACCAAGCTCCATGTACTTGTTCTTAGGCTCTCCAACTGGGGTTTCCGGTCCCATGCCGTAATCTTGCAGGTAGCGATAGCCGTTTTTGTTGACGATGATGCCACCTTCGCCCCGGCAGCCCTCCGTCATCAAAATCCCGGTGCCCGGTAAACCGGTCGGGTGGTATTGCACAAATTCCATATCGCGAAGTGGCACACCGTGGCGATACGCCATTGCCATACCATCGCCGGTTACGATACCGCCGTTGGTATTACAGTGATAAACGCGGCCAGCGCCCCCTGTCGCCAGGACGACGGATTTGGCTTTAATGGTGACCAGTTCGCCTTCCGACATATGAATGGCGACTAAGCCCTGAACTTCCCCGTCATCAACAATCAAATCAACGACGAAATACTCATCGAACCGATTGATGTTTGGATACTTCATGGATGTCTGGAACAGAGTATGAAGCATGTGAAAGCCCGTTTTATCCGCGGCAAACCACGTACGTTCTACCTTCATTCCGCCAAAACGGCGCACGTTCACTTCGCCGTTATCTTTGCGACTCCACGGGCAGCCCCATTGCTCCATCTGAATCATTTCACGTGTGGCGTTTTCAACGAAATACTCCACCACGTCTTGTTCACACAGCCAGTCTCCTCCACCGACGGTGTCATTGAAATGATTGTCTAAGCTGTCTTCATCTTTGATGACAGCAGCAGAACCCCCTTCCGCCGCAACTGTATGGGAACGCATGGGATAGACTTTGGAAATCAGAGCGATGTCCAGTTCTGGGTTTGCTTCTGCAGCAGCAATGGCAGTCCGAAGACCAGCGCCGCCAGCGCCGATGACTGCGATATCTGTGGTTATAGTCTGCACAGTTACCTCCGGTAAGAAACGACAAATGCAAAAACGACAGCGCACACCTTTGCGAGCCGTCCATGCGAAAATCTGTTGATCCATAGCCAGAATGGTCTGGCGAGTAAGACCAACAATCCAATAAAAACCTTGATTCCTATGGGTATATTAAGAGAGGGAATTGCGGGGAAAATTGATGTATTCGGGCTTTTGCTTCGGTAATGCAAACAAGGGCATAGAATTTCCATAATGTGTGATTACAGTCACTGAATGTGCGTTTCTATTCACCTTTGCTTATTAAGAACTACTCTGGGTAAGAAGCTGACACTGCGGGTTCAGAGAAGGTAAAATACGCGTCAGATGAAATGATAAGAGAGTCTCCATGTCTTTGAATCAGTGGCAACCCACTGCCCAACTTTCCCAGCTAAAACAACGTGCAGATTTGATTGCTCGAATCCGAGCATTCTTTTATGAAAGAGGTGTACTGGAGGTAGACACTCCAGCGATGAGCCACGCGACGGTAACGGATATTCACCTGCATACATTCAAGACCCATTTTGTCGGGCCGGGTTATGCTGACGGCAGCGCGCTCTTCTTGATGACCAGCCCTGAGTTTCACATGAAACGCTTGTTAGCCGCGGGAAGCGGGTCGATTTACCAGATTTGTAAGTCATTTCGTAATGAAGAAAACGGGCGTTTTCATAACCCAGAATTCACCATGCTGGAGTGGTATCGCGTCGACTTCGACCATCACGACTTAATGGATGAGATGGATGCCTTACTGCAACTCACTCTGGGCTGTGCGTCAGCGGAGCGAATGACTTATCAAAATGCGTTTATTGATACTCTGGGAGTGTGTCCGCTAGAGGGCAAGATGTCTGAACTTAAACACGCTGCGGCGAAACTGGGCTTAAATGATATCGCCGAGCCTGAAGAAGACAGAGACACTTTGCTTCAGTTGCTGTTTAGCATGGGCGTGGAAACCCGAATTGGTCAGGAAGTGCCAGCGTTTGTGTACGATTTTCCCGCTTCTCAGGCGGCATTGGCGAAAATCAACGCGACGGATCCAAGGGTCGCAGACCGGTTTGAGGTCTATTTTAAAGGCATTGAACTGGCTAACGGTTTCCATGAGCTGGATAACCCGAAAGAGCAGTTAGCACGGTTTGAGCAAGATAACGCACAGCGAGAAACCATGGGATTAGAGCCGCAGCCTATTGATCACCATTTAATTGAAGCGTTGAAGTCTGGCTTGCCTCAGTGTGCTGGTGTGGCACTGGGGATTGATCGCTTAGTCATGCTAGCACTGGGTGCTTCACACATTGATGAGGTCACCGCTTTTCCGTTTCCTCGGGCGTGAATATTCAAACACACAAAAACAAAAACCACCGTTAGGTGGTTTTTGTTTATCACAATGTTTTCTAAGCACAGGTAAATGAATTAAATAGTACTTACGTTGAAACAAGTATCTAACTCACCTGTTGTGGCAATGACTATCAAAGTAGGAAGCTTTGAGTGCCCCATTGCCAGGGCTTAGGAGGATTCAAGGTCTGGGATTGAGGTCGTGTTCTCGCAAGCAGACAAAATCACTATATCGCCTCTTTTTTATGAATGCAAATGGTTCTCAATATCGTTATTGAGTTCGAGACTCAGGACACAAGAATTCCGGTTCCTACTACCGCCAATATCGCGCCAATCCATGCGTAAGGGTTAGGGCGCTGTCGGGTATATATCCAAAGCAGAGGCAGCACCATGATAGGGGTAGTCGATGACAGCAGAGCCACCATACCAACGTTTCCATCTCTTAATGCGTAAAGGATCAAAGTCATCCCAACCGCCATGGCAAGGAAGCCATTCACGGCACATATCCACAGAATACGTAGGTTGATGGGCTTAATCGGGCGAGAAAGTTTCGCCCCAGTCATTCGGAACGCGCAATGAGCAAGAAAAGCAGCAATCATGCGAATAGCAGACGCGGCAACGGGGTCGATATCACCCTGCATCACGGGTTTGGCAATAATTCCACCCAGCGCCTGACAAAGTGCCGCGAGTAAACCTAATCCGATACCGATAGCAATGCTGCCTTGTACCGCTTCCCACTCGTGCTGACCTTGTTTCTTCTTGCCAAAGAAAATAGCGGTCATGACACCCGAAAAAACCAGTACCGAACCAACAAGCTCGAGACCAGATAAGGTTTCACTGAAGATCCAGTAACCCAGAATGGCAGAAAATACCGCGTGACATGAAAACAGCAATCCTGCCTGACGTGGGCCCATGCGATTCATACAAGCGAACAGTGCGGTATCACCGATGAAGATGCCAACCAATCCCGACAACGCCATAGGCAGAATATGGTCGCTGGTGATGGTGCTCCATCCACCAGTAAAAAGCGCCATTACAATCAGAATGGCGGAAGTGCAGCCCATACGCCAGCGGCTATAGGAGAATGACCCCAGGTGTCTTGCTGGGGTAACTGAGATAATGCTGGAAATTGCCCATAGAAATGCGGCAGCCAGTGCCAGCCATTCGTAAGTCATCGCGCTTAAAAAATCAGGTGGTTACAAGGTTTTCACTATGCCTGATTTCCTTAGCAACAACTACACTTATTTCCAACGGAAATGAGAAGGTTGAGGGTAATGTTCAATGGCTTCGGACGGGCAGTCGCAGAAGACGCCATCCACTCCAATTTCAGACAGCCATTGCCAGTCTTCGAGTTGGTTAACTGTGTACACATAAACCGCTAACCCGCGTAACTTGGCGTCTTGCACAAAATCCTGATCGATGACGTCGAGGTCGATATTGACGGAATCTGCTTTGAGCCGTTGGGCAAATTTTGCTTTATCTGTGCCTTTAGACCCAGTCAGTGCACCAATCAAGGTTTGGGGACGAGAGCGTTTGATTTGTGCTAGCCAGTCATGGTTGAAAGACGAGACGATCAGTTGCTCTTCCTGAAATCCGTAATCAGATAATGCTAAGTCTAAGTGAGAATAAAGCTGTTCTAAATTATCGATGCCTTTTACTTCGATATTCAGTGCGCACTGACCCTGTATAAGATCCATGACTTGCTTGAGAGTCGGAATCACTTCTCCGTTACCAGCGTCCAGTTTTTGCAGGCTGCTTTTATCAAACCATTTCAGTAGTCCAATGCCATTGGTGGTTCGGTTCAACCATTTATCGTGGATCACCCAAAGTTCGCCGTCCTGTTCATGGATATCCAGTTCGATTGCGGGGGCACCACTGTCTATTGCCGCCTGAAAAGCGTCTAAGGTGTTTTCCGGGTGTGTTGCGCGCGCACCGCGATGTGCAATGATGATCATTATTGAGCTCCGTGAAAAGATCAGTTCAATAGCCACATCGCAACGTACACGATGCCTAAGCCAATTATACCCATGATGAGACCTGTTTTCGCCATGTCTCGGCTCTCGACCAGCCCTGTGGAATAAGCGAGAGAATTCGGTGGTGTTGAAACGGGAAGAATCATGCCCAGAGAGGCAGAAAACGCGACCACCACAAGCAAAGCCTGCAAGCCGCCGATTTCAGCTAATGCTGGCATGGATACACCGATGGCGGCAGCGATTGGCATCAGCAAGTTAGCCGTTGCGGTATTCGACATGAAGTTCGCCATCAGCCAACAAACTATAGACAGAGTTAGCACCACTGCGGTTGGAGAAAGCGCATCGTAATCAATGGCGTGTGCCAAGGCACTGGCAAGCCCAGTTTTGTCCAGTGCGATACCAATCGCTATCCCCCCGGCAACCAGCCAAAGTACATCCCAATTGATCTGTTTCAGCTCTGCTTTTCCCATGATGCCCGTTAAGGTGAATACCGCGAGAGGAATGACTGAAACGACATAAGTGTTCATGCCGTGCAGTTTTGTCGTCATCCATAGGAGAATGGTGATGGCGAAAGTGATGTAAACCACGATAGCGCGCCAGCCACGTTTAAACGTGCCCCCCAGTTTTAATGTCATGCTTTCTTGAGAAGCGGGGAACAGTTTTTGTAGAAGAAACCATGCAATGGTGAGCTGGATGAGAACGAACGGGAGTCCCATCATCATCCAGGATAGGAAATCGATGCTGTTGTCACCAGTCAGATACTGCAAAGCAATGGCGTTAGGCGGTGTTCCAATTGGGGTGGCGATGCCTCCGGTATTGGCGGCGATAGGAATGCAAAGTACAAGTGCTTTGATGCCAGTATCTCCCTTTGGAGCTGATGCCACAATAGGACCAAGCAATGCCAGCATCATTACTGTTGTCGCCGTATTGGACATAAACATAGAGAAAACAGCGGTTATCAGCATTAGGCCCAGCATGATAAATCTGGGTTGGTGCCCAAACGGTTTGAGCAGCACTCGGGCCAGATTGTTATCCAAATCGTACTTGGACGCTGCAATGGCTAAAGCGAATCCCCCCATAAATAGAATGATGATAGGGGAGGAGAAAGCGCCCAATATATCAGTGTAAGTCAGTAGCTCTCCCAACTCATGCCCAGATGGTGGATTTCGGAAAAGGTGTAGCCCTTTGTCTGACAACATCACCAGTTCGAGTGCGATGATCAGTATTGAAGTTGCGAATACTGGGACAGGTTCCAGTACCCATAAGAGTGCAGCGAGCAAAAAGATGGCGAGTAAACGATGCTGAATTAAAGTGAGATCTTCTATGGGAATGGCATCGGCGGGAATCAGTAATACAAGAATAGGAAGAGCGAAACTTATCGCCAGCTTTATAATCACCGAAGTGTTTTTAGGAACCATGTTTTTCTCGCCAACTTTCTTACTGGGAACCAGCATAAGACAAGACGAATTCGCGTACTAAGATCGTGTCGGTAGTTTGAGAAGCTGTGGGATATTATCGAATAGAAGTTTGTTTTTTATCAAAAAACAAAAAAGGCAGCTCAATGAGCTGCCTTTCCAATTTCGGGGAAAGCGATTTAAGCTTCTGCTTTGTGGGCGTAAGGCGTACCCATAACCGTTGGCGCGTTGAGCTGCATGCTCTCATCAAACTGGATGCTGTCTTTTGCAAACAGGTTGATTACGGTCGAACCAAGTTTAAATCGACCCATCTCTTCGCCTTTTTTCAGCACAACGGATTTATCACCTTCAGCAGGGTAATCCCATGTGTAAACGGTGTTTCCACGAGGAGGAGTGACGGTTCCTGCCCAAATGAGTTCAATGCTACCAACAATAGTGGCACCAACCAGAACCTGAGCCACAGGACCAAACTTGGTATCAAAAATACACACCACACGTTCGTTACGAGCGAACAGATTAGGCACATTCTCTGCGGTCAGTGGGTTTACGGAGAACAGGTCACCCGGTACATAAATCATTTTACGTAGCGTGCCGTCACATGGCATATGAACACGGTGGTAATCACGCGGCGACAAGTACAGCGTCGCAAACTCACCATCTTTGAACTCTTCTGCCAACGCTTCACTGCCGCCAAGCAGCTCTTGAGCTGAATAGTTGTGACCTTTTGCCTGAATCAACTGACCATCCGTGATGGGGCCAAACTGACTAACACAAGCGTCGGCAGGGTGAGATATAACATGCTCGCCTTCTGCGATTGGGCGTGCGCCTTCTTTTAGCTCACGTACGAAAAATTCGTTAAATGTTTTGAAGTAAGCAGGGTCGGAGTGCAATGCTTCGTCCATGTTGACTTTGTACTGCTTGATAAACCAACGAATCACAGCCGTGGTCAAACTGCCTGCTTTTGCGCTTGCCAGATTACCAACAAGACGCGTCAATCCATGTTGTGGAATCCAGTACTGGAGACTCACTTTAATTTTATCTAACACAATTGATTCCAAATTGTTCAACAAGTCGGCGCGAGATGTTACTGAATCTCACTACCGTTGTCAGCTTCTTTACAAGTCCCTCTAACGTTTTGCCACAATTTTGCGGCAATGGTCGTTGGGATGAAGGTTAAAGGTCCGCTTTCTTATTCCGAGAGTACTGACGATTCGCTTTGTTTTCTTGCATGCTTTCGATAATGCGATGGTAATTTTCAAAACGAACTTCGCTGATATCACCGCGCTCTACCGCTTCTCGGATGATGCACCCCGGGTCGTCGGTATGCTTGCAGTCACGGAACTTACAGCCACCAAGGAAAGGTCGAAATTCCACAAACGCTTCAGTGACTTCATCCGGCTCCAGGTGCCACAAACCAAATTCACGTACTCCAGGAGAGTCGATTAAGTCGCCCCCTTTCGGGAAATGGTACAACCGGGCAGCCGTTGTTGTGTGTTGTCCAAGCCCAGAGTTTTCAGACACCGCACCTTCTTCGGCTTCGACTTCCGGCATCAGAGCATTGACTAAGCTGGATTTGCCGACACCGGATTGTCCCACAAAGATATTAATCCGATCTTTAAGTAAGGCTTGCAGCTCTTCAACACCTTCGCCAGATTCCTTACTGACCAACATCACCTGATAGCCTATTTTTTCATATTCAGTGAGCCAGGTACGATACGTTTCGCGTTGCTCGTTATCGAGAAGGTCGATTTTGTTTAGCACAATGAGTGGTGCAATGCTCAGGGTTTCAGAGGCAACCAAATAACGGTCTATGATATTAAGAGAGAGCTCAGGCAATACCGATGAAACGATGACCATTTGGTCGACGTTGGCAGCGACAGGTTTTAAACCATCGTAATAATCCGGGCGGGTCAAAACAGATGTGCGTGGTTCCACTGCTTCAACAACGCCAGAGATACCCGCCATGGCTTCGTGACCAGAGCGCCAGATAACTTTGTCACCAGAGACTAAGCTTTCTATACCACGTCGTAAATTGCAGCGATGGATCTCGCCAGTTTCATTGTCTTCAATATCGGCGTGTTGACCGAACCGAGTGATGACTAGCCCTGCTTTGGTTGCACCAAGCATGGACTCTTCCCATTGAACAGTGTCTTCTTGGGTCAATCGCTTTTTTTGGTTGTGACGAACGCGTCGTACTTGACCTTTTGTGAGCTTTTTCTTTTTTGCCACGGATTATCAACTTCTTTGGTTGGAATTCCAAAATAGGTGGGTATGATACCTCTTTTATCAACAAAATAGGCAATTCATCTATGTCGTTCAGCGATCAGAACTTAATTTGGATCGATCTAGAGATGACAGGGTTAGACCCTGAAACCCATAAGATCATTGAAATCGCTACTATTGTTACCGATAGTGAGCTCAATATTCTCGCTGAAGGACCCGTTCTGGCCATTCACCAACCAGAAGAAGAGTTAGCCAAAATGGATGAGTGGTGCACCACAACTCATACAGGCAGTGGCTTAGTTGCTCGCGTAAAAGAGAGCACTGTGACAGAGCAACAGGCGATTGATCAAACCATCGAGTTCCTGAAACAGTGGGTGCCGGAAGGTAAATCTCCGATCTGCGGTAACAGTGTTGGGCAGGACAGACGCTTCTTATACGAGTTCATGCCTGAGCTGGAGGCATATTTCCACTACCGCTACATAGATGTCAGTACCATCAAAGAACTGACACGCCGCTGGCAGCCAGAAGTGCTTAAAAAGTTCTCTAAAACAGGCAGCCACCTAGCACTTGATGACATTCGTGAGTCCATTGCTGAGCTGAAGTTTTATCGTCAGCACGTATTTAGTATTTAAGGTCCCTCCTCTTATTGTCCAATGGTAAGTCTTTGGGCAATACGCAGTTTTATCCGCATTTAAAATGCAGCCAAACAACCGATTCGCTTAAGGGCTGAGCGAATCTGATTGGTTTTGTTTCTTTTTTCGGCAAACTGACAAAAAATTTAATTTTTTTGAGGGAAGGACTTGCATCACAAAAAAATGCTCTTATAATTCGCAGCCCTAAACGACGGAAACGTTGTGAATGCGACACTAGCTCAGTTGGTAGAGCGCAACCTTGCCAAGGTTGAGGTCACGAGTTCGAACCTCGTGTGTCGCTCCAGTTGAATAAGCTCTCATCATGCTTTGAATGGTGAATACGGACGCGGGGTGGAGCAGCTTGGTAGCTCGTCGGGCTCATAACCCGAAGGTCGTCGGTTCAAATCCGGCCCCCGCAACCAAATTAAGATTTATTGCGATAGCGATAAGTCATGCGACACTAGCTCAGTTGGTAGAGCGCAACCTTGCCAAGGTTGAGGTCACGAGTTCGAACCTCGTGTGTCGCTCCAGTTGAATAAGCTCTCATCATGCTTTGAATGGTGAATACGGACGCGGGGTGGAGCAGCTTGGTAGCTCGTCGGGCTCATAACCCGAAGGTCGTCGGTTCAAATCCGGCCCCCGCAACCAAATTAAGATTTATTGCGATAGCGATAAGTCATGCGACACTAGCTCAGTTGGTAGAGCGCAACCTTGCCAAGGTTGAGGTCACGAGTTCGAACCTCGTGTGTCGCTCCAGTTGAATAAGCTCTCATCATGCTTTGAATGATGAAATACGGACGCGGGGTGGAGCAGCTTGGTAGCTCGTCGGGCTCATAACCCGAAGGTCGTCGGTTCAAATCCGGCCCCCGCAACCAAATTAAGATTTATTGCGACAGTGATAAGTCATGCGACACTAGCTCAGTTGGTAGAGCGCAACCTTGCCAAGGTTGAGGTCACGAGTTCGAACCTCGTGTGTCGCTCCAGTCTCTTTACGAACAGAGAAAATAGCCTTCATCGTACTTTACGATGACAAGATGCGACACTAGCTCAGTTGGTAGAGCGCAACCTTGCCAAGGTTGAGGTCACGAGTTCGAACCTCGTGTGTCGCTCCAATCTCTATTCAAAAAAAGACAAAAGCTTTCATTGTGCTTAACAATGACACTTCTCCCGATAGGGAATGATGTGAAGATGCATCAACCGCTCTTTATTTAATGCTGAGAAGCATTACCCCAAAAAGAAATAAAAATAACCACCCAGTCGGGTGTTTTTTTTCGTTTTCATAATACATACAGATACCGCGTCTATTAACGCTCAGTTTTCCACTGCCATAGATAAGTGCAGAGCGGAATCTGGTGCGTGTTTACAATTTCGCTAACAGACTTATCCACAAAGTGATATCTGTGGATAACTTGGTTGATAAATTGTTTTATTCGAAATGATCGGGGAAGGTGGCAAGGATCTTTCTTTTGTTCTGTTTGTCACGGATAAATATGAAAACAGTGTAAGTCTATGTATATCAAGGCTTGCGGGGTGATTTCTTAACTTTCGATATGTAAGCATTAAGATCATTAACTCGTGTTTTTTTGATCCTCGTCATTTATTGTATCTGTGTTTAACTTTTCTTTCTCCAGCTATCTGTGCTACCAAATTCGCTTTTTTCCACATAGAGCACTTTTTGAGAATTACATCAAATTATAGGTACAAAATTCGTCTCAGATTTTGAACTTTTAATTACAGAGGGTTGTGCACAGTGCACCACAAATGCTTGCCAAAGGTTAAGCGTCTCTTGGTAAACCTTTTTGGATGATTCGGATAAGTCTTTCCTTTTTCCGGTCTTTTACAGGGGTTTTGGAAATTTGTGTCTCAATTGCCCATTCAATGTGGTCATCCAGGTTGTCGTCAATTCCTAAGCGACCCTCAAGAGCATAGACGATATCCTGAGAAAAGGGAGCATTTCCCATTGCAACAGCCACATTTCTCATCCATTGAATGTGCCCGATGCGTCGGATAGCTGAGCCTTCCATCTTTTTTAGAAATTCTTCTTCTGTCCAAGACATCAGAGTAAGCAAGTCTGCCGAGCCAAAAGCATCACGTCGGTGAAAATCTTTCTGGTCGGTAATATCTGCTTCACGATTCCACGGGCAAACCAATTGGCAGTCATCACAGCCGTATATTCTGTTCCCCATCTTTGAACGAAGCTCTACAGGGATTTTTCCACTTAACTCTATGGTTAAGTAAGAAATGCAGAGCCTGGAATCAATGACACCTTCGCTGACAATAGCGCCTGTGGGACAGGAGGTAATGCAGGCTTTACAGGTTCCGCACTGATCGGTTGAAGGTTCATCGACGGGCAGGGGGAGGTCGATCAGCAGTTCACCTAAGAAAAACCATGAGCCCGAACCTTCATCCAGTATCAAAGAGTGTTTTCCTGTCCAGCCCAGTCCGGCTTTTTGCGCGATGGGGCGCTCAAGAATCGGGGCAGAATCTACAAAGGGTCGGTAACCAAATTGCCCCACTTCTGCTTCGATTCTCTGCCCTAGCTTCTTTAACTGGTTGCGAACGAGCTTGTGATAGTCACGCCCTAAGGCGTACCGGCTAATATAGCCTTGAGTCGAGTCTTCTAGGTTACTGGCAAACTGCGCATCCGGTGGAAGGTAGTTCATCCGGGCGCTGATGGCTCTGACTGTGCCAGGCAGCAGTTCAGCGGGACGAGCACGCATCATACCGTGGCGTGCCATCCAGTCCATTTCTCCGTGGTAGCCAGCATCGAGCCAGTCTTGAAGTGGCTTTTCATGCTCAGACAAATCAACATCGCAGATGCCGACTTTCTGAAAACCAAGCTCGGTTGCCCACTGCTTAATTTTTATGGCAAGTTCGGAGTAATCCATAGCTTTGGAGTGATTCTTAGCGCCGACAGCGTGAAAAATGGGCGACGATTCTAACTGATTCAAATGACAAAAAGAACTCCTTTTCGCGTAACTAATGCATAGGGTCTGTTGATCTTTCGTGGTTAAATTTTGTTCGAGTTCTATGTGTTTTAATCACGGCGCAAGGTCTTTCGCTTGGTTTTTGAAGTAAATAAGTATCTAAGCAAATACCTTGCAACAAAGAGTAAAGCGCATAGAACCGAACCCTTCGGGCAGCATTTGTGGCTCCTTTCTACTGTGTTATCGCTTATTGATGTAGAGCGACTACACCGAATAAGCGCTGCCTTGTATAAAGAACCCACAAATTGCTGCAAAAATCAGCTCGAAAGGTCAACAGACCCTATCTCGATTGTCTCAAATTAAGGAAAGGATCTCTGTTGCAATGAGCATTAAAGCGAGCTTTTCATGAGATTCACCCTTAATGGTGAATTTTTATCTTTTCCTAACAGATAAGATCTTGTCTCTCAAAACCAACACGGTTTACTATTCGGTTTCTTTTGAATTTTATATAGTCGTTGATCGGCACTGGAACATGCAACAAATGAACATGAAACACTTCACTCTCATTGATGAAAACGCCACCGTTGAATTTGGACAACTTGTCGCGAAAGCATGTCACCAGCAAACCACCATTTACTTGCACGGCGATCTCGGTGCAGGAAAAACCACATTCAGTCGTGGTTTTATTCGCTCACTGGGACATACTGGCAATGTAAAAAGCCCTACTTACACTCTAGTAGAGCCGTATCAGTTGGACGAGTGGCAAGTTTATCATTTCGATTTGTATCGTCTGGCTGATCCTGAAGAGCTCGAATTCATGGGAATTCGTGACTATTTTACTCCTGATGCGATCTGTTTAGTTGAGTGGCCGGAAAAGGGAGAGGGGTTATTGCCTTCTCCAGATTTAGATATTGAGATCAAATATGACCAATCACAACGTATTGCTACGGTCACAGCCAATACGGACTACGGTCATGCCTTGCTTAAGAACTTGGAGTCGTGTTGATTTATAAGCAATTTCGAGCACTCATACTGCTTGCTTTCTTTTTTCTGTTTGGGGTTGCTGCCAAGGTTTCAGCCAATACGCTGGAAGGGGTGAGGGTTTGGCCTTCGCCCGAAGAAACCCGAATTGTCATTGATTTGAGCAGTGAAGCTAACTACACGTACTTCACTCTGAGTAGCCCAGAGCGTCTGGTGGTGGATCTGAAACAGACCGACATCGCTGCAAAGCTGCCGATCAATGTTAAAGACTCTCCTGTACTCAAGAAAATCCGAAAAAGCAGCCCCCCTTCAAAAGGGACGTATCGACTGGTTTTTGAATTAAAAAAGAAAACCAAGGCAAATCTGTTCAAGCTGAGTCCTACGCCTGGTGGTCAGTATGGGCACCGTTTGGTGATTGACTTGCCTCACGGCAAAGTGGCGACACCAGCGCCAGCCAAACCTGCCAATCCTCTTATCCCTAAGAAAACCACACCAAGTAAAGATGCGTCGCAATTCTTGGGCAATGCGGATGTGATAGTGGCGATAGATCCTGGGCACGGAGGTGAAGACCCTGGTTCTATCGGACCGACGAAAAAGTACGAAAAGCACGCCACGCTGATCATTTCAAAGAAATTAGCCAGCGAATTAAACCAGGTTCGTGGGGTACGCGCCGTTCTTACTCGAACAGGTGATTACTTTGTTAATCTGAATAAGCGTTCTTCGATCGCGCGAAAGAATAAAGCGCACCTTCTTGTGTCAGTGCATGCCGACAGTTTCCGTTCACCTCAGCCTCGCGGTGGCTCTGTCTTTGTGCTTAATGTTCGTCGTGCTAATAGTGAAATTGCTCGTTGGGTCGAAAAGCACGAGGAACAATCTGAACTGCTAGGTGGTGCAGGTGAAGTGCTATCTAAGGTCAATAATGACAGAAACGTCAGCCAGACCTTACTAGATCTAAAATTCAGCCATTCACAGAAAGAAGGGTATAAGGTTGCCACCAAGATTCTTAAGGAAATGGGAAAAGTAACCCGCCTTCATAAGAAAGAGCCTGTTCACGCAAGCCTGGCGGTCTTGAAGTCTCCGGATATTCCATCGGTACTGGTTGAAACGGGTTTTATGTCCAACCCGGTTGAAGAGAAACTGTTATTCCAGCGTTCGCATCAAAACAAGCTGGCGAAAGCGCTATCGAAAGCCATTGTCAGTTATTTTGAGGCAAACCCACCGGAAGGAACCTGGCTCGCGAACAAAGGTGCAACCGTTAAACATAAAGTGGTTCGAGGCGAATCTCTGTCCCGAATTGCTCAGAAGTACGGCACCACGACCAAAGCCATTATGGCAACCAACAAACTGAAAAGCACCAATATTGCGGTTGGGCAAGTTTTGTTGATTTCTGGTGGCGCACCATCAGAACCTAAGGTGAAGACGGAAATCATTACTCACGTGGTGAAATCGGGTGAGTATCTTGGCAAGATTGCCAATAAGTACAAAGTGTCTGTTGCGAGTATTAAACAGCGCAATAATCTGAAATCGAATACTCTAAAGGTTGGTCAGAAGCTAAAAATTCAGGTGAAACTCAAAGATAAGCCGATTGTGAAGCACAAAGTGAAACGTGGCGAGTATCTTGGAAAAATCGCCTCGAAATATGGGGTTTCGACTTCGGCAATCAAAAAAGTGAATAACCTAAAATCTGATACCTTATCCGTTGGTCAGGTTTTGATAATCCCGAGTAAATAATGACGATTAAAATACTACCAGCCAGATTAGCGAACCAAATAGCCGCAGGGGAAGTGGTAGAACGCCCTGCGTCAGTCGTGAAAGAGTTGGTGGAAAACAGCTTAGATTCAGGAGCCACGCGCATCGATATCGATATCGAAAAGGGCGGTTCTAAGCTGATTCGTGTTCGGGATAACGGCAAAGGCATTGCCAAAGACGAGCTAGGTTTGGCGTTAAGCCGCCATGCCACGTCAAAGATTCACACCTTGGACGATCTTGAAGCTATCATGAGCCTGGGGTTTCGTGGTGAAGCACTGGCCAGTATCAGCTCTGTGTCTCGTCTTACCATGACTTCCCGACCTGCTACACAGGATGAGGCATGGTCTGCGTACAGTGAAGGTCGAGATATGGAAGTAAAACTCCAGCCAACCGCTCATCCAATCGGTACGTCAGTGGAAGTGCTGGATTTGTTCTTCAATACTCCTGCTCGGCGAAAATTCTTAAGAACAGAAAAAACCGAATTTTCTCATATCGATGAGTTGCTTAAGCGTATCGCTCTGAGCCGTTTTGATGTGACGATTAATTTGCGCCACAACGGAAAAATGGTTCGTCAGTACCGAGCTGCGAAAACCGAACGACAGACAGAAGCGCGTATTTCAGCAGTTTGTGGCAGTGCGTTTGTTCGACACATGTTGAACATAGAGCTTGAACATCAAGGCTTGAAACTTCACGGTTGGATCACCACCCCTGAAGGTGCACGCCAGCAAAGCGATCTGCAATATTGTTACGTCAACGGTCGTATGATGAGGGACAAACTCATTAATCACGCGATTCGTCAGAGTTACGAAAACAGCCTGAGCCCAGACCAATTCGCTACGTATGTTTTGTTTATTGAGCTGGACCCACATCAGGTGGATGTGAATGTTCATCCTGCCAAGCATGAGGTGCGATTCCACCAAGCCCGTCTGGTTCATGACTTTATCTATCAGGCGCTGAGTGATGCTTTGTCTCAAACCGAGTCGATTACTCCCGCTGAGACCCGTGCATCCGCTTATCATCAGCCTGCGCCCCAGCAGGATGATCAGCATCGAGTAATGGAAGCCATCGCCAGCACACCTGCGTATCCGAGAAAAGCAGAGGCTTCTGCCTATGTGCCTCAGGCGTTCACAGACACTCACTCCGCGCCTTCACATCATTCCTACTCAGAACCGAAAATTCCGAACTTGGGTAACCCCCCTTCTTCTTCAGAGCCAACGAATACTGCCCGAAACGAATGGCAACAGTCTAAGCCTGTTTCTGGCGGAGCGAAGCCTAGAAGCAAAGCAAAGGAAGATGCACCAACCTGGCAAGAAGTAAGAGCCTATAAAGAGCTGCTGAAAACACCGGAAGACATTGAACCGGTAGAATCGGTTGGCTCCGATAAGCCTGAAACTCCTAAGAGTCATGTGGTGCTTGGAAAAGCATTTACGGTCGTGGACCAACAGTATCTCCTGATGCAAGCCGAGCCTTCCTGCGTTCTTGTGAACTTACCGCGAGCAGAGTGGTACAGAACACAGTCTCAATTGTCGGTGGCGCATGGTCCGCTCAAAGCTCAGCCATTATTAGTACCGTTATCCATTAAGTTGGATAAGAACCTGGTAGAACAAGTATCACAATTTGATACTTTACTTCAGCAGCTAGGAATTCAGCTGCGGGAAAAAAATGCTCGCAGTATCATGGTCATGGCGGTTCCCCAACCTCTCAGACAGCAAAACTTACAAATCTTGATACCAGATCTGTTATCGTATCTGCAGAAACAAACCAATGAGGTTGAAGCAGAGCGGATATCTAAATGGCTTGCGACCGAAGTGACTCAGGTAAAAGATACCTATACCACATCGGAAGCCATTCAATTGATAGCAGATATTGAGAATTTGAGAGCAGGCAAAATGCCAGTCAAGGATCCAGTATTCTGTCAGTCCGTTAACTTCGCTTCAGCCATTGCAGCAATGAATTCGTGATGACAGATAAACTTCCTCTGGCGCTGTTTTTAATGGGGCCAACCGCATCGGGTAAAACCGAAATCGCCATACGTTTAAGACAAAAATATCCCGTTGAAATCATCAGTGTGGACTCCGCATTGATATACAAAGGGATGGACATTGGCACCGCCAAACCCGATGAGGAAGAGCAGGCGAAAGCTCCTCATCGCTTGATCGATATATTGGATCCGAGTGAATCGTACTCAGCCGCTGATTTCCGTCGTGATGCGCTTTCAGAAATGAATGAAATTGTCGCCGCCGGTAAAATTCCGCTCTTGGTTGGCGGAACTATGCTGTATTACAAAGCTCTATTAGAAGGGTTGTCACCTTTGCCTGCGGCAGATCCTGCAATTCGTCAACAAATAGAGCAAGATGCGTTGACTTTAGGTTGGTCTGCGTTGCACGATCAACTCAAGGATATTGATCCTGTATCAGCGAAGAGAATCCACCCGAATGATCCACAAAGATTGTCACGGGCATTGGAAGTTTACAAAATTTCAGGTAAAACTCTTACTGAGCTGACCAAAAAGCAAGGTGATCCCTTGCCATTTCGGGTTAAGCAATTTGCAATAGCCCCCAAGGAAAGGGCAGAGCTCCACCGCCGTATCGAGCTTCGTTTCGAAAAAATGATCGATGCAGGGTTTGAAGAAGAGGTTCAGGCGTTATACGCTAGAAAAGATCTTCACCCGGATCTTCCTTCGATTCGATGTGTTGGTTACAGGCAAATGTGGGACTATTTGGGTGGGAACTGTACGTTAGATGAAGCGGTATTTCGCGGAGTCTGTGCAACCCGTCAATTGGCCAAGCGACAGATCACCTGGTTGCGCAGTTGGGATGATTTAACTTGGTTAGATAGCGAAAACATTGATGAAGCGCTCGAAAGTATGTCAAATGCCATAGCATCTGATTGACTTGACTGTGTATAATGTGATCGTTTTTGCGCATTTTTTTCATTTAGCTCGGATGCAAAAACAGCTCTCTGAATAGCTAAATAAAACTAAAACTACAATCAAATAAGGAAAAATAAAATGGCTAAGGGGCAGTCTTTACAAGACCCATTTCTAAATGCGCTACGTCGTGAGCGTGTACCTGTGTCTATTTATCTGGTGAACGGTATCAAACTTCAAGGACAAATCGAGTCTTTCGATCAGTTCGTGATCTTATTGAAAAACACTGTAAACCAAATGGTATATAAGCATGCTATTTCTACTGTGGTTCCTGCTCGCGCAGTGACTCACCACAGTAACAATGAACGTTCTCCTTCAGAGCGTCCACAAGAGAAATCTGAAGATTAATAGTACTTTAGTAAGGAGTTGAGTGCTTGTTTGACCGTTATGAAGCCGGTGAACAGGCTGTACTTGTTCATATCAACTTCACGCAAGAAGGTGAATGGGAAGATCTAGCTGAATGTGAAATGCTAGTGACGTCCGCAGGGGTTGAAGTCTTGCAGGTTGTTACCGGCAGTCGTCAATCCCCTCACCCTAAATACTATGTCGGGGAGGGTAAAGCTCAGGAAATCGCTCAGGCAGTGAAAAGCTCCGGAGCTGAGATCGTGATCTTTAACCACTCCCTTTCTCCTGCCCAAGAACGAAATCTTGAACATCTTTTCAAATGTCGGGTCCTAGATCGTACAGGTCTGATTCTGGATATTTTCGCCCAACGCGCTCGAACTCACGAAGGTAAACTTCAAGTTGAACTGGCACAGTTGCGCCACATTTCAACGCGCTTAATTCGTGGTTGGACGCACTTGGAGCGTCAGAAAGGGGGGATAGGTTTACGTGGACCAGGTGAAACTCAGTTAGAAACTGACCGACGGTTATTGCGTGATCGTATCAAAGCCATTCTCCGAAGACTGGAGAAGGTTGCTAAACAGCGTGAACAAGGTCGCCGAGCTCGTAATCGCGCAGAAATCCCAACCATCTCGTTAGTGGGTTACACCAACGCAGGTAAATCAACCTTGTTTAACCGAATCACGGAAGCGGGTGTGTACGCAGCGGATCAGCTGTTTGCTACATTGGACCCTACGCTACGTAAGATAGAGTTAAGCGATGTTGGTACAGCGATTCTCGCGGATACTGTTGGATTTATCCGGCATTTACCCCACGATCTGGTTGCTGCATTTAAAGCCACACTTCAGGAAACGCAAGAAGCTGACATTTTGTTACATGTTGTCGATGCCAGTGATGAGCGTTTTCGTGAGAATATTCAAGCTGTTCATGACGTGCTAGAAGAGATTGACGCACACGAAGTGCCCACTCTTGTCGTGATGAACAAGATTGACAATATGGAAGGTCAACAACCCAGAATTGAATACGATGATGAGGGGATGCCTCAGCGCGTTTGGGTTTCAGCTATGGAAGGTGTAGGTATTGAACTGCTGTTCGAAGCGCTGACTCAGCGTTTAGCCAGCCAAATGGTTCAGTATCAGCTTCGGATTCCACCTCAATATCAGGGCAGATTCCGTAGTACTTTCTTCCAATTGAAAAGTATTCAACAAGAGGCGTATGATGAGCAAGGCAATTTGCTGATCGATGTCCGAATGCAACAAGTAGATTGGTCTAGACTAGAAAAAAGAGAAGGGGCAGTTTTAGGTGACTTTATAGTTACTTAAAGGACTGCTACAGTATAACGTCATATCAAATGATGGAGCTTTCTAATGGCGTGGAATGAGCCTGGAAATAACAACGGCGATAATGGCCGCGATAAAGACCCTTGGGGGAATAATAATCGTGGTCGTGATCAAGGTCCGCCAGATTTAGATGAAGTATTTAATAAGCTGAGTCAGAAGCTGGGTGGAAAGTTTGGTAAGCGCGGGGGCAACGGAGCCTCAATCGGTGGCGGTGGTGCTATCGGATTGGGTTTAATTGCGGTTGTTGCCATCGTGATTTGGGTAGTGTCAGGTTTCTACACCGTAGGTGAAGCAGAGCGTTCTGTTGTGCTGCGCTTAGGTAAAGAAGACCGCATCGAAGGTCCGGGTCTTAAATGGCACCCTAAGTTCATCGATACCTATGAGCTTGTTAATGTACAAGCGATTCGTTCACTACGCGCATCAGGCTTGATGCTGACTAAAGATGAGAACGTAGTAACGGTTGAAATGGGTGTTCAGTACCGAGTTTCTGACCCATACAAATACCTATACACAGTAACAAATGCAGACGACAGCTTACGCCAAGCAACAGACTCTGCACTTCGCGCTGTGATTGGTGATTCTTTGATGGATAGCATTCTGACGAGTGGTCGTCAGCAGATTCGTCAAAGCACGCAAGACACATTGAACCGCATCATTGATGGTTACGATATGGGTATCGTAGTCGTGGATGTGAACTTCCAGTCTGCACGTCCGCCAGAGCAAGTAAAAGATGCATTCGATGATGCTATCGCAGCTCGTGAGGATGAGGAGCGTTTTGTTCGTGAAGCAGAAGCTTACAAAAACGAAATTCTTCCTAAAGCAACAGGTCGTGCTGAGCGTTTGAAGAAAGAAGCTTTGGGTTACTCTGAGCGTACAGTAAACGAAGCACTTGGTCAGGTTGCACAGTTTGAGAAACTGCTTCCTGAATATCAGGCTGCTCCTGAAGTTACACGTAACCGTCTATACCTAGACACAATGGAAGAAGTGTACACCAGTACTTCAAAAGTTCTGATCGACTCTGAATCCAGCGGCAATCTGCTTTACCTACCAATCGACAAGATTACTGGTCAGGCAGCGGACACCACTAATACGAAACGTAAAGCGAAATCAACATCAGCATATGATCAGATTGAATTGGAATCAGAGCGTACTGATACCTCATCATCTACGCAATCTCGCTCAACTGGCTCACGTCAAGGGAGATACTAATTATGCGTAAATTAATGATCCCAGTATTGGTTGTTGTTCTGGCGCTGTTTTTAATGTCCGTGTTCGTTATACCTGAAGGCGAAAAAGGTATTGTTATCCGCTTCGGGGAAGTGCAAAAAGGCGTTAAAACCGAAACTGTGGTTGAAGACGGCGTTGAAACAACGGTGGATGTTCTGGATGAGAACGGTCAGCCTATTATCATCTCTAAGATCTACGAACCTGGCTTGCACTTCAAACTGCCTTTGTTTGATCGTGTGAAGCGATTGGATGCTCGTATTCAAACGATGGATGGTCGTGCAGACCGTTTCGTAACATCTGAGAAAAAAGACGTTATCATCGATTCCTACGTGAAGTGGAAGATCCAAGACTTTGGACAATACTACCTGGCGACAGGCGGTGGCGATTCACTGACGGCACAAGCACTACTTGAGCGTAAAGTGACAGACGTACTTCGTGCAGAAATCGGTTCGCGTGAAATCAAGCAGATCGTATCTGGTCCACGAAATAACGACGTGCTACCTGAAGACGTAAACAGCGAAGAGCTCTCTACCGAAGCTGCGAAGCAAGCGCTAGAGATTGATGGTGAGCGTGACAAGATCATGGCTGACGTACTTAGCGAGACTCGCATCAGTGCTCTGAGTGATTTGGGTATTGAAGTGGTTGACTTCCGAATGAAGAAAATCAACCTTCCTGACGAAATCAGTGAGTCTATCTACCGTCGTATGCGTGCAGAGCGTGAATCTGTCGCGCGTAAGCACCGTTCGCAAGGTCGTGAGAAAGCGGAAGTTATTCGTGCTCAAGCTGAGTTAGAAGTGGCTACGCTACTGGCTGAAGCTGATAAGACAGCTCGTGTAACACGAGGTGAAGCTGACGCTCGTGCCGCGAAGATCTACTCGGATTCTTACGGTAAAGATCCTGAATTCTTTAGCTTCCTTCGTTCACTAAATGCTTACGAAAAATCATTCGGCAGCAAGAGCGACATCCTTGTACTTGACCCGAACAGTGAGTTCTTTAAGTACATGAACGACGCTAAAGGCGCAAACTAATCGAAAAGCCCCGAAAGGGGCTTTTTTACATCTACTCAATTTTACCTATACATCACATGTCTGATTCATTATGGCTAGCACTGGGATTGGTGCTGATTCTTGAAGGTCTGGGACCGCTCGTTGCACCAAAAGGCTGGCGCAACATGATACAGGAGCTGAGCAGCCAGCCCGACAATCAACTCAGAAGAATCGGTGGGTGCCTTGTAGTCGCAGGTGCTGTGATTGCATATGTATTTAGTTAAGCTTTGAATAAATAGAGCTAAATACACAACAGATATTTGCTCTAATCTGAGGTGTTTCATTGCCTTCTCGCCCAATTCTTCCACTATTATTCCTTGCGCTACATACCCTTACATAAGTGTTTCACTTTTATGCTTAAAAAATGACTGCATCTTTTATTCGTAGGTGCTAGAATCCATTTTTAATCAGCAATCAGACTTGGAAAGATGGGAAATAACGTAGTCGTTCTGGGCACCCAATGGGGTGACGAAGGTAAAGGTAAAATCGTAGACCTTTTAACTGAAGATGCAAAATACGTGGTTCGCTACCAAGGCGGTCACAACGCAGGTCACACTCTAGTCATCGACGGTGAAAAAACCGTTCTTCATTTGATTCCATCAGGTATTCTTCGCGATAACGTAAAATGTGTTATCGGTAATGGTGTTGTTCTATCACCAGAAGCACTTCTTAAAGAAATGAAGCCTCTTGAAAAGCGTGGCATCCCAGTGAGCGAGCGTCTTTTCATTTCTGAAGCATGTCCTCTAATTCTTCCTTACCACATTGCTCTGGACCAGGCGCGTGAAATCGCTCGTGGTAAAAAAGCGATTGGTACAACAGGTCGTGGTATCGGTCCTGCTTACGAAGATAAAGTTGCTCGTCGCGGTTTGCGTGTAGGCGACTTGTTCGACAAAGAAGCTTTTGCAGAGAAGCTGAAAGAAGTGATGGAATACCACAACTTCCAGCTAGTGAACTTCTACAAAGCTGACGCAGTAAGCTACGAAGAAGTTCTTGAGCAGGCAATGGGCTATGCTGATCTACTGACTTCAATGGTTATCGATGTCACTGACGAGCTAGACGCGGCGCGTAAGCGTGGCGATAAGATCATGTTTGAAGGTGCTCAAGGCACACTTCTGGACATCGACCACGGTACTTACCCTTACGTAACGTCTTCTAACACGACCGCTGGTGGTGTTGCCGCTGGTTCAGGTTTTGGTCCTCGTCACATCGGCTACATCCTTGGTATCACTAAAGCTTACTGTACTCGTGTTGGTTCTGGTCCATTCCCGACTGAATTGTACGATGGTCAAGATAAGCAAGATCCTGTAGGTAAGCACCTGGGTGATGTAGGTCACGAGTTTGGCGCGACAACAGGTCGTCTGCGCCGTACTGGTTGGTTTGATGCTGTTGCGATGCGTCGCGCAATTCAAATCAACTCAATCACTGGCTTCTGTCTAACTAAGCTGGATGTATTGGATGGTCTGGAAGAGCTGAAAATCTGTACGGGTTACAAGATGAAAGACGGCTCTATCCTAGAAGTGTCTCCAATGGCTGCAGAAGCATTCGAAGAAGCGACACCTATCTACGAAACAATGCCTGGCTGGTCTGAGAATACATTTGGTGCGACGTCTATCGATGCCCTACCTAAAGCTGCTTTAGACTACATTAAGCGTATTGAAGAGCTTACAGGTGTACCAGTAGACATTGTCTCTACAGGTCCAGACCGTAACGAAACTATCATCAAGGTTCACCCGTTTAACGCGTAAGCTTTTGAGTGATTTGAATTTTAAATGCCAGCTCTTCGGAGCTGGCATTTTTTGTTTGTACCTTTGCATTTCTCTTTAGAATTTTCTTTCTAGCAATATCGCACTGCTTAGATTACTTTTTATTCATTGTCTGGCAAAATATTGCCAAAGATCGGCAATACTTGGCTAAAGAGTTAGCAATCTTTGCCGATACAAAAGCACGGTATGAATAAAGAGTGCGATTATGAAACTACGAGCTGTCACAGCTTCGTTGATTCTCGCCCTGTGTACCCGAGTGGGGTTAGCCAACGCGGATAACCACATCGGTGGACCAGTGCCAGTCTACACGGAAGCTGAGCTGATCAATCTGATTGAAAAGAACAAACATCTCGAACGAGTTAAAGCAGATAGCTGCCAGCTTGTAGAAGATATCGTTGCTCGTGCGACACGGATCAGCCTGCCTGCTTACGAATTTTTGTACGGTGATATGTTAGCCTGGGGGGTGTGTGTCGACCAAGATGTGGAGCTTGGGCTCTACTACATGGAAAATGCAGCGCATCAAGGCTTACCTGCGGCACTTGAACAAATAGGCCGATACTATTCGCGTGGAACTCTGGTTCAGCAAGACAAAGAGCGTGCGATTCCCTATTTGCGGGAAGCTGCCTCCATGGGCAGCATCAATGCACGAATTCATTTAGCCGAATTATTGCTGCGAGATTATGGTAGCCCTTTGGATTATGAAGATGCCTATCGCTGGCTATACAACTCAGTGACACCGGATAAAAGGCAACATCGCCGAATCTCTATGCTAAGGCAGGGATTGGAGCAGAGGATGCCAGAAAACATCATTGCCAGAGCCAAACGGCGTTCTACCTTCTGGTAAAAACACAAATGCCCCGACAAGTCGGGGCATTGTTATTTTTAATGTTTTACAGCACTTTATGAGGTCCAAAGCATTCGTAATGAATACGGTCTTTGGATACACCTAATTCTAAAAGCTGGTTGGCGACAAACTGCATAAACCCAACGGGTCCGCAGAAGTAAAAGTCAGTTTCTTTCCAGTTGACTCGCTCTTTAATCTGCTCAAGCTGCATCAATCCTTCTTGTACGCCTGCTTCCCCTTTATGTTCTCTGTACCAGTTGAATTGGTTCACAAGGTCGTATTGTTTCTCCAGTTCATCTATTCGATCAGAAAATGCATGATGTTCCTTGTTTTCCGCTGCATGTATCCAGTGGATAGGGGCTTCATGAATACCAGTAATGGACTCCATCATGGAAAGCAGTGGAGTCACACCGACACCCGCAGAGATCAGTGCTACTGGAGTAAATTTATCACTGGTGAAAAAGAAGTCACCACAAGGCGGAGCTAATCGAACAGAGTCACCGACTGTTAGGTGATCATGCAAGTAATTGGAGACAACACCCTCAGATTCACGTTTGACTGAAATACGATATTCTTTGCCATTTGGCGCATCAGACAGGCTGTATTGTCTGATTTCCTGATACTCAAACTGTTCAGGAGTTAGGTAGATGCCGACGTACTGACCTGGAATGTAATCAACAACGGGTTGTTGATCCTTTGGTTCGAATACGAAACTTGTGATGACTTCGCTCTCTCGGCGCTTTTCTTTGAGTACGAATTCTCTTGTTCCTCGCCATCCACCTGTTTGACTTTCTGTCTCGGAGTAAATGGTTTCTTCACGATCAATAAATACCTGAGCAAGCAACCCATAGGCCTCTCCCCACGCTTCCAGCACTTCTTGTCCCGGTGCGAACAACTCGTCAATGGTTGCTAGCAGGTGACCACCGACGATCTGATATTGATCTGCGGTGATGTTAAAACTGGTGTGCTTTTGCGCGATTTTTTCTACGACAGGGAGTAAAACTTCAATGTTATCGATATTGGCAGCATAGCCATGAACAGCGTTGAAAAGCGCCTCTCTCTGAGCCCCGTTTTGCTGGTGAGTCAGGTTAAAAATGTCTTTCAATTCAGGGTTATGGTTAAACATACGATCATAGAAGTGAGCGGTGAGTTTAGGTCCTGTTTCGGCGAGAAGTGGTGCGGTGGATTTTACGATATCTATGGTTGATTGCTTGAGCATTTGGGCTTCCTATTTTAAACATGTATTTATAATGCATGTTTTAAGTTGTATCTAAAATATATCTTTTAGTCAATGGAAGTTTTACAATTCACGGAGGAGGAATTCGCATTGCAGTTAACAAACTTTACCGACTTCGGAATTCGCGCGTTGATCTATTTGGCGTCGCTTCCAAGTGGCGAACTCACCAGCATTCAGAAAGTTAGTGATACCTTTGATGTTTCTAAAAACCACATGGTTAAAATCATCAATAAACTTGGTCAGCTTGGCTATGTGAAAACGGTCAGGGGTAAGAACGGAGGAATATGCCTTGGTCGACCCGCTGAAACCATTTTAATTGGAAACGTGATTCGGGACATTGAGCCGCTGGATGTAGTGAACTGTGCGCCTGAGTTTTGTCATATCACGCCTGCTTGTAAGCTAAAGGCACACCTTGCCAGAGCGAAACTGGCTTTTTTGGCAGAGCTCGATCACTGCACAATTGCAGATATGCTGACAGACAACTCGGAATTGTTGATTTTGCTAAA
Source organism: Vibrio sp. SCSIO 43132 (assembly GCF_019904195.1). Classification (NCBI taxonomy): domain Bacteria; kingdom Pseudomonadati; phylum Pseudomonadota; class Gammaproteobacteria; order Vibrionales; family Vibrionaceae; genus Vibrio; species Vibrio sp. SCSIO 43132. The sequence continues at coordinate 3,645,195 of NZ_CP063199.1, read as the reverse complement.
AAGATAGGCGCACTGGAAAAGTGCGCCTAAAGAGAGTTACTTCGCGTAAGTAGACATTTGAACCAGCAGCTTGGTGAGCTCACTGTTTGGCATGGTGCGTTTTTCTTTCTTGTTGAGCGACAAGTCGGTGACTTCGGTGTATCCACCCGGTCTGTTCACAATAATCTCATTCCCACCCACAATACCGTAATCCATATAACTGCCTACAATGACCCAGTTCTCTTCCCGGTTGTTATTAAACAAATCCACTCCAACACTGTAATCAGAAATGTCATTGCTGACGCCTAGCGGTTCTTTCATCAGCGTTGGAGGAATATCCAGATGGCTGGTTCTCGCATAGATGATATCTGCCGCTTTACCTGGGTGGTATAGATACAGTGGAACATGAACCTGTGCGGGTGCATAGTTGCTGCCATGTCCCCAGTAGTTCTTTTTGTAGTCATTGAACTCTTCACCGTGATCAGATGTGATGACCACAATGGTGTTATCAAGCTCACCAGCCTGTTCCAGTTTTCCTAACACCTCTCCGATCAGCTTATCAATGTAGAAAAGTGAATTTCGGTAGCGGTTTCGGTATTCCGTCGGATCAAAGTCGTTGTTCAGCTTCACGTGGTCGACGCGATCCCAATAAGGTTCGAACGGTGTCTTCATGTCATTGGGGAATGAAGTACCATGCGCAGCGTCATAGAACAGGAACCCGAAATAAGGCTTTGTATCATCTTTGCTGTCCAGGAATTCGAGAAAATCGTCAGTGATTTTACGATCCCGTTCAGCCGGTGTATCGCCAGGTGTCGTGACGGTCAGGTCCTGGATGCCAGCAAACACGGTGCGATCAAATGGAGGGCTGTGTAGTGGCGCAGAACCATGAATCGACATTTGGTAATTCAGCGAGTGCAGTGTTTCCATCAGAACCGGTTGCTGCTGACTTGAGCGTACCGCATCCCAGTACGTAGAAGGAATACCATAAAACAGGCTGAAGATACCCATTTGAGTGGAGTTACCCCCGCTCAGGTGCTCTTTAAATACCAGGCTTTGCTTACCAAACGTTTCGATATTCGGCGTGACTTGCTCGTTTGCATCATCAAAACGCCAGGCATCAAGCACAATCACAACCATGTTTGGTGTTTCTGAACCAGCATCAACAGCAATTGGCTTTAGAGGGTAATTTAGGTTGGTGACCTTCTGATGCGAGATTTTAGTATGAGCATCACGACCTGCCTGTTGTTCTACCCAACCATTATCTTCCAACCAGTCATTGGCAGTAAGAGGAAGATAGAGTGGCCAGTGATGGCTGTAACTCGGGATAACCTGATCAAAGTTTGCGTACTTCCAAGCGTGAGTCAGCTGGCTAAACAGCAGACAACTGAACCATACGCTGATACCCAACAGGAAATAACGCTTTTTCGTTTTTACCCAGCGGTTAGCGAGCACAATGGTCATGATAATGGCGTTGATCAATCCAAACACCACCACACCACCGACCAACAAGGTAAACCACGAGACATCAATAATCTGGTCACCGCCCTCAATCAACAGCTCGAAAACGAATCCGTTTAAATGAAAGCGATATTGGTTATATACCTGAGTGTCAATGGCAACCATTACGGCTGTCACGATAAATGGCAGGACAGCAATAAACCGGAAGAGGCGAGTGGGAAGCCACAGCAGCAAGAGAGATGGAATGGCACAGAGTACGGCCATTAACCCAAACAGACCCACTTGCGTGGAAAAGATATAAGGGTATGACAACCAACTACCTTCAGGAATATCCATCCAACTGACATAGGGCAGCGCAATCAAACACAATAAAACGGTGTTCAATAGTAGTAAGCAGAAAATCCATCGCGAGTTAAAGCAAAGCTTCTCGCGAAGCGCAGAAAAAAACATAAAATCTAATGGGTATCCAGAAAGAGTCGGGCATTTTACAAAGGATCTGAAGTACATTTCAAGCATCCATTTACCAGACTTATATATTGCATAAAATTTGTTTAGCTGAATATTTATCACATCCATTTGTCACAAATTGTCCAGATAATCGATTAACTGGACAATTTCGAATAAACACAATAATTGGTGCGATGACACCCCTTAAGCTGTAGGTAGTCGTAAGATTTAGATATACTTAAGATCTATCCAATCTTTAACAGGCCCTCCTATGTCTCAAAACACACCTAACGACCCATTTGCCGCGCGCGAATCCGACAAATACGACAATCCTATTCCCAGCCGTGAATTCATCATCGAGTTTTTGGAAAAGGCAAATGTGCCAATGAATCGCAATGATTTGTTTGAAGCACTAAAGCTTTCTGGAGAAGAACAGTATGAAGGTTTGCGTCGTCGGCTGCGTGCCATGGAGCGTGATGGTCAACTGGTGTTCACCCGACGCCAGTGTTATGCCCTGCCAGATAAACTGGAACTGGTGAAAGGGGTTGTACTGGGTCATAAGGATGGACATGGTTGGGTAAGACCAGATGGCAGTACAGGCAAAGACAACGACATTCTTTTGCCTTATCACCAAATGAAAACTCTGATTCATGGCGATTATGTGTTGGTTCAACCAGCTGGCACCGACAAACGTGGTCGCAAAGAGGGTCGGTTGGTACGTGTACTTGAAGAGCGTAAGACTCAAATTGTCGGGCGTTACTTTATGGAACAAGAATATTCCTACGTTGTTCCTGATGATTCACGCATTAGTCAGGATGTCTTGATTCCCAAAGAGCATCGCTGCGGCGCGCGAATGGGGAACGTAGTGGTGATTGAAATTACCGATCGTGCCACTCGTTCTCGTGGAATGATGGGGAAAATTGTTGAAGTACTGGGCGAAAATATGTCGCCGGGTATGGAAACACAAATTGCTATCCGCACTCACCAAATCCCGGATGTGTGGCCAGAAGAGGTCGAAAAACAAATCGCTGGTTTAGGTGAACATGTCCCTGAGAATGCCAAACAAGGGCGTGTTGATTTACGAGATCTCCCTTTAGTTACTATCGATGGTGAAGACGCGCGAGACTTTGATGACGCCGTATATTGTGAAGCGAAGCGCGGCGGAGGATGGCGCTTATGGGTTGCCATTGCAGATGTCAGCTACTACGTTCGCCCTGATACTGCGTTGGATAAAGAAGCCATCAATCGTGGTAACTCCGTGTACTTCCCGTCTCAGGTTGTTCCTATGCTCCCTGAAGTCTTGTCTAACGGACTGTGCTCATTAAACCCACAAGTGGATCGCCTGTGTATGGTGTGTGAGATGACCATTTCGGCATCCGGTCGGTTATCCGGTTACAAGCACTACGAAGCGGTGATGAACTCACATGCGCGTCTGACCTACAACAAAGTCAGTGCCATCCTGGAAGGTGATGAAGAACTGCGTCAGCGATACGAGCCTTTGGTGCCTCATCTTGAAGAACTTCACAAGATGTACGATGTGCTAAAGCAGTCGCGTGATAATCGCGGTGCTATTGAGTTTGAAACTGTTGAAGCGAAATTTATTTTCAACTCTGACCGCAAGATTGACCGTATTGAACCGGTTGTTCGTAACGATGCGCACAAGATCATCGAAGAGTGTATGATTTTAGCCAACATTGCGTCGGCATCTTTAGTTGAAAAGCTGAAAGAGCCTGCTTTGTTCCGGATACACGAAACTCCGGGTGAAGAGCGTTTACAAGGCTTCCGTGATTTCTTGGGAGAGCTTGGATTAAACCTGACTGGTGGGCTGGAACCTTCCCCAACTGATTATGCGAACTTAATGAAGCAGATTGGTGAACGTCAGGACAAAGAGCTGATTCAGACCATGTTACTGCGTTCAATGAAACAGGCGGTGTACAACGCTGACAATGTTGGGCACTTTGGTCTGGCGCTAAAACGCTACGCGCACTTTACTTCGCCGATTCGCCGTTATCCGGACTTGCTGCTGCACCGTGCGATTAAATACCTGATCGCAAAAGAAGACGGTAGAAACACGGATCGCTGGACGCCAACGGGCGGCTTCCACTACTCCTTTGACGATATGGATGTCTATGGTGAGCAGTGCTCGATGACGGAACGCCGCGCAGACGATGCGACTCGTGAAGTTGCTGACTGGCTGAAGTGTGAATACATGCAAGACCATGTTGGTGAAGAACTGGATGGTGTGATTGCTAACGTAACCGGTTTTGGTTTCTTTGTTCGCCTGACAGAGCTTCACATTGACGGTCTGGTTCATATTTCTTCACTAGCTAACGATTACTATCAATTTGATCCTATTGGTCAAAGGCTTATCGGTGAGAGCTTCGGAAACATCTATCGCTTGGGTGATGCGGTTAAAGTGAAGGTGCTGTCGGTCAATCTCGATGATCGTCAAATAGACTTTGAATTAGTGGAAACAAGTCGTAAGCTACGCGGCAAAGGTAAGACGGCGAAGAAGCGTGCTGCACAGGCAGATAAGAAAGCGGCGAGTAAAAAGAAAGCTGCAATCAAAGCGCGAAAGCCTGGTGGAAAGGCAAAAGCCCTTGTAGAACCTACCAAACGACCAGATGGCTCCAGTGAGCCAGCTAAAACACGCAAGAAGACCAAGGCTGAAAAGGCGCGTAAGAAAAAATCACGCACAAAGAACCGAAAGTCTCAAGGCAAGAAGAAGTAATCTGAATAGGTCAGACCATGAGTAACGAATTCCTTTATGGCATTCATGCCGTAAAAGCTGTGCTGGAAAAAGACCCGGTACGTTTTATTGAAGCATTTGTATTGAAAGGACGTCAGGATGACCGCTTATTGCCTTTGCTGAATGAACTTCAGAATGTTGGGGTTTCCATTCAGCAAATGGGGAGAAAGGCGCTGGATGACAAAGCCAAAGGAGCAAATCACCAAGGGATCATCGCCCGCGTAAAACCAGCAAAGGCGCTCAATGAAAACGACTTGGACGATATTCTGGCTCAGCATGAGCAGCCTTTGCTGCTGGTGTTAGATGGAGTCACCGATCCTCATAACCTTGGCGCTTGTCTGCGAAATGCAGATGCCGCAGGCGTCGCCGCGGTGATCGTACCAAAAGACAAATCAGCGCCAATGACAGCAACTGTGAGTAAAGTCGCCTGTGGTGCCGCTGAAACAGTGCCATTAGTTCGTGTGACTAATCTTGCGCGTACTATGCGTGCATTACAGGAGAAAGGTGTGTGGTTTGTTGGTACCGCTGGTGAAGCGACTCACGACATCTACCAAGCCAAGCTTAGTGGTGCATTAGCCATTGTCATGGGGGCTGAAGGTGATGGCATGCGCCGTCTGACTCGTGAAACCTGCGATGATCTTATTAAGATTCCGATGGCGGGAAGCGTATCCAGCTTGAATGTGTCAGTCGCATCTGGGATATGTTTGTTCGAAGCGGTTCGTCAGCGCCAAAACGTCTAAAGGATTGCATTAGATAATAAAAAACCACCAACTTGCGTTGGTGGTTTTTTTAAATCTGTATCGCTAAGAAAGTTAGCGAGTGCCGTAAACAACGATAGTCTTACCGTGTGCTGAGATGAGGTTTTGCTCTTCCAGCATTTTCAGGATACGACCTACTGTTTCACGAGAACAGCCAACGATTTGACCGATTTCCTGACGGGTAATCTTAATTTGCATACCGTCTGGGTGAGTCATTGCGTCTGGTTGCTTCGCAAGGTTCAGAAGCGTTTGAGCGATACGACCTGTTACGTCTAGGAATGCAAGGTCGCCCACTTTCTGGCTTGTTGTTTGAAGACGGTTCGCCATTTGCGCAGAAAGGCGCATTAGGATATCAGGGTTAACCTGAATCAGCTGACGGAACTTCTTAAATGAGATTTCTGCTACTTCACACGGGGTTTTCGCACGTACCCAAGCGGTACGTTCCTGGTCTTCTTCGAACAGACCAAGTTCGCCGATAAAATCACCTTGGTTGAGGTAAGACAAGATCATTTCTTTGCCTTCTTCATCCTTGATCAGTACGGCAACAGAACCTTTCACAATGTAGTACAGGGTCTCTGCCTTTTCACCAGCATGAATCAGAGTACTTTTTGATGGGTACTTATGAATATGACAGTGTGAAAGGAACCACTCTAATGTTGGATCGGTTTGAGGTTTACCTAGAACCATAATATCTTTCTTCCTCTGCAGGGCTTGCTCAGCAGCTTTCCATATCGACTGAGCCAGATTGAACTGGTCATTTAGAATAGGGTGTTATAGTTGATGCTGCAAGCTATCATATGTTTCGGTTAGAAATAGTATCCTTTTTCTGAAACGATTTCTTGACTTTGATCGTTACACACTGGCGTTTATCTAAGCAAAAATGTGCACATGATCACGCTATAGCAACTTGGTTTACTTTTCTTCTTATCACTAACCGATTTTGCCCGTTTCGATGAGCTGTTGAAGGATAGGCTGAACGATAAGCTCCATTGCAAAACTCATCTTGCCTCCCGGCACAACAAGGGTGTTGTGTCGCGACATAAATGACCCTTGAATCATAGACAACAGATATGGGAAATCGACGTTTTTAATACCACGAAGACGAATCACTACAAAACTTTCATCTAAGCTGGGGATGCCTTTTGCAGCTAAAGGATTAGAAGTATCTACTGTCGGTACTCGCTGAAAATTGATGTGAGTACGTGAAAACTGCGGGGTAATGTAGTTCAGGTAATCGTCCATGGAGCGAACAATGGAGTCCGTTACGGCTTCCTTTGAATGACCTCTGTCTCGGGTGTCACGAACGAACTTCTGAATCCACTCCAAGTTAACGATTGGCACCATGCCGATCAGTAAATCAACGTGCTGTGATGCGTTTACGTCACCATCAACCACACCGCCATGCAACCCTTCATAAAAGAGCACGTCGGAATCTTCTGGCAACTCCTGCCATGGAGTAAAGGTTCCCGGCATTTGATTATAAGGGACAGCCTCGTCAAAGGTGTGCAGGTAACGGCGGACTTGTCCTTTTCCTTCGTCACCGTATTTGCGGAAAAACTGCTCTAGTGTGGGAAAGTCGTTGGCTTGAGGACCGAAGTAACTGATGTGCCTTCCTTGTTCTTTGGCCTTGCGAATTTCCACGTCCATTTCCGGACGAGTGAATCGGTGGAAACTGTCACCTTCAACCCATGCGGCTTTAACGTCCATCATGTTGAACATCTTACGGAACGCTTCAGATGTGGTGGTCGTTCCTGCTCCCGATGAACCTGTAACAGCGATGATTGGGTGTTTTGCTGACATGACTGTCCTTGTCTCTGTTTGTCGTTATAGAAATTCAGTGTAGGGGAAGTGCTTCGAATAATAAACACTGCTCCAGTCACGTTAATGAATGAAATACCTTAACGGGCGGGATGAACCTGGATGTCCACCGTTTCGTGAAGTTCGGAAAAGACAACCACAGCCTGACCGCTTTGCAGCTGTGTCCGAACGTGCTCAACCTTTTCGTCTAAGCTGATTTCGCTTTCGCCGTAATCGGTTCCTTCCCTCAGTACAAACTCTTTTATCAGGTTTGTCAGAGTGTCTGCATCAATCTGTTCCCAAGGGACGATCATAAATACCTCTTTCTTTTATGTCGTGATGTCTCTAGCTTTCAGTGACCGCAATCTTATCATCAATTACAGACCCTTGGTTATGTTCCGCAACTTTAAGGAAATGTGAATAGTATTCAGGGAGTGTTTCTTCTAACCAGAATTTCGGTTTAAACAAGCTTCCGGTAACAAAGCCAACGTGTCCGCCTTTGGGAAGCAAATGGTAATTAACGTGAGCAGGCAGTGGATAATCTGGAATAACCGCTTCGGTCATGAACGGATCATCGTGAGCATGAATGATGTCTGTTGGGATGCGTATCTGAGGCAACATAAGTAACCCAGAACAGGTCTGATAATAATGATGCGCGCCATTAAACCCGTGTAATCGCGAGGTAATCACATCATCAAACTCAAACATGGTACTGATTTTATTGATCTCGGACTCTGTCAGAGGCATCACTTTCTGTACTAAGGGCAATTTGGCAATGGCATTGTCTTTCAGAGAGCCGAGTAAGTAATCCTGATAGACTTTCGAAAAGCCCTGATTGATACGCCTTGAGCACGCCAGTAGATCCAGCGGGGCAGATACAATCGATGCCGCGTCCAATTTTGTGTCGTCACCGTATTTCGCTAAGTAGTTCACCAGCATATTTCCACCGAGTGACACGCCCACCGCCACTTTTGAATTAGAAGGAAAACGCTGGCTTAGCTCCGTCAGAAAATGTCTCGCGTCTTCGGTTTCACCAGAGTGATAGGCACGTGGTAAGCGGTTTGGCTCTCCGCTGCACCCACGAAAATGCATCATGACCGACAGCCACCCTTGTTCGGCAAACGCGTGGAGCAAGCCATTTGCGTAGGGGCTTTCAAAGCTTCCTTCTAAACCGTGAAAAAGCACGAAAATAGGCTTGTCAGAGTGATTGTTCGGATCTTCGCTCCAAGCCAGATCAACGAAATCCCCGTCGGGCAGTTCCAGCCTTTCTCTGACGGCTTGAAACAGAGGTTTGCGCCTGATAAAACGCGACAGAAGAGTTTGAATGTGTGCATTGCCCAGCCCAAATGCCGGGGAGAATGTCATCATAAAGCGAAATCCGAAATAGGGTTGCTGTTAAGCAGTTCTGCGAGAATTTTAAGACCTTTCTCAAGCTGCTGACGGGTGATTGGAGAACTTAACGACAAACGTATCGCTGGGGGTACAGCACCACCTGGCGGGACAAACAGCTCTCCCGATTTAACGACCACATTTTTTTCTGCGGCTTTCGCAATGAAATCACTTAAACGCCAGTGTTCAGGCAGGGTTAGCCACAGGTGAAAACAGTGAGGCTGAAAGCGGATATCAAAGTCGCCCAGATATTGCTTTGTCAGCTCAAGCCTGCCGTCCATTTCTTTACGAATGGCACCAATCACTTCTTCTACTTGGTTATTTTGTATCATCTGACAGGTAAGGGCTGTCAACAGTGGGCTAATCATCCAGCTGTGATTTTGCAACGTGATGCACAATGAGGGATAAAGTTCGTCTGGAATGAGTAAGTAGCCGACTCTCAACCCCGGCGCGAGGCATTTGGAAAACGCTCCGATATGGATGACTTGCTGAGGCATCAGATTCACCATTGGAGAAGGTGGGCTATCGGGCAGCATTCCGTTTACATCGTCTTCAATAACCGTGATTTGATATTTCTTACACAGTTCCAGTATGGCTTTTCGCCTTTCAAGCCCCATTGTGGCAGTCGTTGGGTTTTGCAAAGTAGGGGTTAAATAAATAAAGCGTACAGACTGATTCTGTTTGTAAGCCGACTCCAGCCCGGCAGGTGTGATCCCCTCTTCATCCATCTCAACGCCCTTCAGAGTCAGCTGATTTTGTCTGGCCAAGCTGAGCAGTCCGGGATAAGTGAATTTCTCGCAGAGGATGGTATCCCCTGCACGTGTAAACGCACTGAGCACCATTTGAATGGCGTGTTGAGCACCGCTGCTGAAGAGAATGTTACTGGCGCTGGCATTGACCCCATGAGTATTTAGCCATCGGGAAATGATTTCGCGGTGAGAATCTAACCCTTTTGGTTTTTGATAGAGCATTAACGAATTTAATGCGGTATTTGACTGTGATAGGGCACTTAAAGCATCGGAAACGATCTTCGAACGATCCATTATTGGAGGGATGTTATAACCAAAATTGCATTCTTCCGTTTCTTCGACGCTTTCTTCGAATACCCATCCCACTTTTGAATGGTCTCGAATATAAGTGCCCGCGCCAACTCTGGCTTCCACCAATCCTCGTCGCTCAGCTTCCGCGTACGCTCGGGTAACCGTTCCTACGGTGACATCCAATTTGTCTGCCAATGCGCGGTGAGTAGGGAGTTTGTCGTTGGCTACAAGGTTACCCAGTTCCACTTCTCTGCCAATCGCATCAGCAACTTGTTGGTACAGAGGAGCAGAGAGTGATTTGTCTACTTCAATTGTCTCGATTGTCATGGTGACAATAAACCTTTTGCACAGATTTTATTCCATTGTTATGGTCAATATGTGCACATTAAATCAAATAATCAACCAAAAAATTAAAATTGTATCGATACAATGTGAGAAGGAACAATTAATGGATTGGCAATTTTTTACCTCAGTCGCATTGTTTGCTGTCGTAATGACGGGGACCCCGGGTCCTAACAATGTCATGTTGACGGCTTCAGGCGCAAACTTTGGGTATCGTCGGACAGTGCCACATTTTGTCGGGATTGGTGCGGGTCTGCTCAGTCAGATGGTCTTGATTGCAGCAGGGCTAGGTGTGGTGTTTGAGCGTTACCCAGAAGTTCAGCAAGTACTGAGAATCGCGTCCAGTGCGTATTTACTGTATCTGGCTTGGCGAATTGGGACAGCAATGCCTCCAGAAAAGAGTGATGACAATGAATCCAAACCGATGACTCTGTTTGAAGCGGCTCTGTTTCAATATCTGAATCCGAAAGCCTGGATCATGTCGTTAACTGCAGTGGGGTCTTTTTCTTTCACGGGTGACCAGTTTTGGTGGTCGGTGATCGCCATGGGGATGATTTTCTGGCTGGTTCAGTTGCACACCTCTTCGGTATGGGTGGGCTTTGGTACTCTGATTCGCCGTTGGCTTTCCAGCGTGACTGCTTGGCGTCGTTTCAATGTGGTGATGGGTTTGCTAACCGCCAGTTGTGTCGTATTTATATGGTGATGCCTATGCAGTTTGATTTACAAGATATTGCCAGTAGTACGGTGCTTTGCTGGCTGGCAACAACCGATATTAATGGGCAGCCGAATGTCTCCCCGAAAGAAGTGTTCCACTTGGTCGATGCCAATACATTGTTGATTGCGGATATTGCCTCGCCCAACTCCGTCAAAAACATTGCTGAGAATCGTAAGGTGAGTGTATCTCTGCTGGATATTTTTCGTCAGCGAGGCGTAAAGCTGATAGGTGTCGCTAAGTACAAATCGTTCAATGGAGCAACAATATTGGAGAGCGAAAAAATGCTGGTAGAGAAAGCAGGAGACTTTCCAGTAAAAGGCATTATCACCGTGGAGATTGTGAGCACGTCATCGCTTGTTGCACCCAGCTACTGGATTAAGCCTCAAGAGAGTGTTGAAGAGAAAGTGGCATTAGCGATGAAACGCTATGGTGTTCAGCCCGCTGAAGACGTTTCTTCAAAAAACTGAATCAGATGATCAGCCTGAAGATAGCTGCAGTAGGTGGCGACCATTGAGTCGCCCGTATTCTTAGACAGGGTGAGCCCATTGATGCAGTCAACCAGATCGGATTGCTGCTGTTTTTCCAGCAGCAATTCAAATTGAAGTGTTTCTCGGTATAAAGTGTCGGGAAGGTGAGATTTAGATTTCCGGCGCAATTCGCGGTAATTCACCAGCAGGTTTTCAGAGCGAATTAAACAATCTTGGACTGGGTGCCAGTCATCCTGACCAAACGCGAGTTTTTGTTCGTCTAACCACTTTAAAAGTAGAAGCAGGTTAACGTTGCCCTGATATTGGTTTTGCAGAGAAAGACACGCCTCTTTTACCTGACGCACACTGTAGTACTGGAGGCTAAATTGCCACAAGCGTTCTAAAGTGAGCGACAATGATTGCGTGTCTTTGGGCATGCTACTTCATCTCCAGTTCCATCTGCTCAAGAGTTTCCTGCTCTGCCATCCATTCCATTTCAACTTCTTCAAGCTCGGATTTCGCGGTGGCTTGCTGCGACAGTACTTCGTTAAGCTTAGCCTTATTTTCTGCCTGATAAAGCTCGGTATCGCTTAACTGCGTTTCTGTATCTGACAAAATTTGACCGAGTTTATCCATTTTTTGTTCCAGTTTTGTCAGGTTTTTGCGAATTGGCGCGGTAAGTTTGCGAAATTCCGCTTCTTTCCGTTTTTGTTCTTTTCGTGCCGCAGCACTGTTATCTGTACTCTTTTCGGGAGCGGAAGCTTGCAATTCCTTTCGCTCGGCTTTTTGTTGTTCAGTCAGCCACCTGTAGTAATCGTTCAGGTCACCATCAAACGGGGCAACCTGACGGTCGTGGACCAGATACAAATCATCGGTGGTGGCACGCAGTAAGTATCTGTCGTGGCTGACTATGACCATCGCCCCTTCAAAGGTTTGCAGAGCAAGCGTGAGTGCCTGACGCATGTCCAGATCCAGGTGGTTGGTTGGCTCATCGAGTAAAAGCAGATTGGGCTTTTGCCAGACGATCAAAGCCAGAACCAGACGCGCTTTTTCACCGCCAGAAAATGGGGCGACCTTTTCCAGTGCTTTATCTCCCTGGAAGCCAAAGCTTCCTAAATAATCACGGAGTTGTTGCTCGGTTTTGTCAGGGGCAATTTGCATCATATGTTGAAGTGGGGTCTCTTCTGGATGCAGTGTCTCAAGTTGGTGCTGTGCGAAGTAGCCAATCTTCACGCCCTGAGAATAGGTGAACTCGCCTGATTGCGACTTCAGTTCGCCTGAAAGCAGTTTGATGAGCGTAGATTTACCAGCACCGTTGCGACCTAAAAGACCAATTCGACTGCCCGGGACAAGGTTCAATCGGATCTTTTCGAGAATCAGGTTTTCACCGTAACCCGCTGAAACTTCATCCATCATTAGAATCGGGTTTGGCAGCGCCGCTGGCTCGCGAAACTCAAAGCTGAACGGGTTATCGAATTGGGCAGGTAGCACCTTCTCCATTTTCTCCAGCGCTTTGATTCGGCTTTGTGCTTGTCTTGCTTTCGAGGCTTTATAACGGAATCGGTCGATGTAGCTCTGCATGTGTGCCATCTGCTTTTGCTGCTTTTGATACATGGCTTGCTGCAAGATCAGCTTTTGAGCTCGTTGATTTTCAAACGATGAGTAGTTACCCGTGTATTCATTCAGAAGCTGATTCTCGATATGGATTATTCTGCCGACAATCGGATCCAGAAAGTCCCTGTCGTGCGAGATCAGAATCAGTGTGCCCGGGTACGTTTGCAGCCAACGCTCCAGCCACATTACGGCATCCAGATCCAAGTGGTTGGTTGGCTCATCAAGCAATAACAGGTCTGAACGACAAAGCAGTGCTTGTGCCAGGTTCAGTCGCATTCGCCAGCCACCCGAAAACTGAGTCAGGCTCCATTCCATTTGTTCTTGGCTGAAGCCCAAGCCATCTAATAGCTCAGCGGCACGTGCTTTGATTGTGTATCCACCAATGACTTCAATCTTGCCGTGCAGTTCAGCAACCAGTGTGCCGTTGTCCTGTTGTTCTGCTTTGGCAAGCTGGTCTTCCAAGTCTCTAAATTCTCTATCGCCATCAATCACATATTCGATGGCTTTTCTTTCAAGTGCTGGCGTCTCCTGAGCTACCCAAGCGAGCTCCCATTGACTAGGCTTATGAAAGGTACCTGCATCAATGGAAAGTTCATCTTTAAGGAGGGCAAACAGCGTCGACTTACCACAACCGTTTTTTCCGACCAGACCGACTTTGTCTCCGGGGTGAATGGTTGCGCTGGCTTGATCTAGCAGGGGCTTGCCGCCTCGAAGGAGTTGGATGTCAGAAAAGGTAATCATAGTGCTCGTGTCGAATAAGAGAATTTAACGGTTCGAATACTATGGGGAATCATGATAAATGTCGATCATTATACAAATTACGATATGATGGATTAACGGAAAAACAACAACATGCCGTGAAGGAAGACGTCAGAAAGCATGACTGTTATTCAAGAAAAAGCTCAAGCATTGCCGAAAATTCTGGTGATTTACGTTCACCCAGATCCGGACAACTCGGTCGCCAATCAAGTGATGATCAATCAGATCCGCGGGTTAGACCATGTGACGGTTCACGATCTGTATGCCCATTATCCCGATTTCTTTATTGATGTTGCTCACGAACATCAACTGCTTCTCGATCACGACATCATCGTCTTTCAACACCCTCTATATATGTACTCCTGCCCAGCGTTGCTCAAGGAATGGATGGATCGCGTTCTCGGTAAAGGGTTTGCTTTTGGGGAAGGCTGTGCCTTAGCCGACAAACACTGGCGAAGCGTGATTACCACAGGTGGTGCGCAAGACGCCTTTGCTGCGAGTGGTTACAACAAGTACCCGATGCAGGAAATCCTTCAGCCTTTTGAGCTGACCGCTTTGCTTTGCCGAATGAAATGGGTTGAACCACTTATTTTATATTGGGCACGGAATACCTCCGATGTAGAGCGCTATCAGCATGCCGAGCGTTACCGTCACTGGCTACTCAATCCACTGAATGAAGGAGATGCGTATGGCAGCGACGAGTGAGATTCTGACAAGCACCGCCATTTTCCTTTCAGCGGCGGTGGTCGCCGTACCTTTGGCACAGCGTATGGGTCTGGGGTCGGTACTGGGTTATCTACTGGCAGGGATCGCAATCGGTCCTTGGGGTATGGGGCTTATCAGTGATGTAGAAGCCATATTGCATTTCGCGGAATTTGGTGTGGTTTTACTGCTGTTTCTGATTGGTCTTGAACTGAATCCGAGTAAGCTCTGGCAGATGCGACGTCCCATTCTGGGGTTAGGTGGCGCACAGGTGGTGATCACCACTGGGGTGATTTCTTCCATCGTCTACTACGGCGGTGTTTCCTGGCAAAGCAGTTTAGTCATCGGTATGGGGTTAGCCCTATCTTCCACGGCGATTGCACTTCGGGTAATCGAAGAGCAAGGGTGGACTGGAACGGAGACGGGTCAGTCTGGGTTTGCGGTCCTGCTTTTTCAGGACATCGCAGTTATCCCTATGCTGGCGATGATCCCTATTTTAGCAGGTGGCAGCGGTGGAGACTGGCTGGATGCAATTAAAACCTTTGGCGGAATTGCAGGGTTGTTGGTCGTCGGGCATTACTTATTGCGACCTGCTTTTCGATACATCGTATTAACCGGCGTTCGAGAACTCTTTACTGCGACCGCGCTATTGCTGGTGGTGGGCATCGCTCTCATCATGCAGCAGCTTGGGCTCTCCATGGCATTGGGTACTTTCCTTGCCGGTGTGCTTCTGGCAGAAAGTGAATATCGCCACGAATTAGAGATAGCGATTGAACCTTTCAAAGGGTTATTGCTTGGTCTCTTCTTTATTGCAGTCGGTATGGCGGTCAATCTCGGTCTGTTAGTTATAGAGCCTGTCGAGGTGCTTGTGGCGGTAGTGCTGCTGATCTCGATTAAAGCCAGCGTGCTATATATGTTGGGGCGTTTCTTCGGAACCCGTGCGAAAGCGCGCAGCTCGATGGCCGTGATTTTGAGTCAAGGGGGGGAGTTTGCGTTCGTTATCTTCACCGCGGCGCAGGCAGAAAATCTTCTCGACCCTGAATTGGGGGCATTTCTCCTTGTTGTGGTCAGTATCTCAATGGTGACCACACCGCTACTGCTTCTGATTCAAAAGCGTTGGTTTGCGCGTACAATCAATGATGGAGATGGCATCCCATCTGATGTTGTTGATCGTCGTCCGAAAGTAATTATCGCTGGATTCGGTCGTTTTGGTCAGGTGGTAGGACGTTTGATGTATGCCAACAAGGTCCGCGTTACAGTATTGGAAAGTGATGCCAGCCAAATTCAATTGCTGCGTAAGTTCGGGTATAAAGTGTTTTACGGCGATGCTACTCAGCTTGATTTACTTCGGGCAGCCGGAGCCGCTAAGGCTGAAGCGATTGTGGTGTGTACCGATTCTCCGGATGAAGTGATGAAAATCGTCGACTTATGCCGACATCACTTTCCAAACTTAAAAGTATTGGCCAGAGCGCGAAGTCGTGTCGAGGCGTATCAATTGCTTAATCACGGCGTCGATGCGTTTTCGAGGGAAACGTTTCTCGGTGCTCTGGATTTAGGAAGGCAGACTTTAGTTCAAATGGGGATGCATCCTTATCAGGCAAAAAGAGCCACTTCGCACTTTAAAAAGCTCGATATGAAAATGTTGGAAGAGCTTTTACCAGAGCACAGCGAAGACAAAGAGCTTGCCATGCGAGCCAAAGAAGCGCGCAAAGAACTGGAAGAAATTTTCGGGCGCGAGATGGAAAACGATTCCCGTCAGAACTGGGAATAGAGGTAAACGTGAAAATAAAGAAACGATTTATTGCAGGCGCAAGCTGCCCACAGTGTAAGGAAAAAGACACATTACGCTGGTGGGAAGAAAACAGCGTCGAAGTGGTGGAATGTGTCGACTGCGATTACGTAGAACAACGCACATCTAAAGCCGTAGAGCAAAGTGAGCATGCCAGCCAGGATATGATTGGCATTTTTAAGCCAGATTAACGCTTTTGTTTTTTGAGTATTTGTTAGCCGTAAAGAAAACCACGCTTTCATTGTGTTTTGATATTTCATCCCCATAATAGCGTGGTCACTAAATATTTTTCCTGGGTATGAGCGTTCTCCCAGGATTTCAAACCTCCTTGGAGTCATCATGAAAATTGAAAAAAACGTGGTTGTAAGTCTGGCTTACCAGGTAAAAACCGAAGACGGTGTAGTTGTTGACCAGTCTACGGCTGAAGCACCTCTTGACTATCTTCACGGTCACAACAACCTGATCACAGGTCTTGAGAAAGAGTTGGACGGTAAAGCGGTAGGCGAGAAGTTCACAGCTACGGTTGCTCCTGAAGATGCTTACGGTGAGCACAACGACGCGCTGGTACAACGTGTACCTGCAAACGTATTCCAGGGAGTCGATGAAATCGAAGTAGGTATGCGCTTTATGGCGGATACAGACCAGGGGCCAATCCCAGTAGAAGTGACAGAAGTTGATGGCGATGAAGTCGTTGTTGATGGAAACCACATGCTTGCAGGTCAGACACTGACGTTTGACGTAGAAGTGATTTCGACTCGTGAAGCAACGGCTGAAGAAATCGAGCACGGTCACATTCATCAAGAAGGTGGTTGCTGCGGTGATGACCATGATCACGACCACGATCATGGCGAAAAAGACGGCTGCTGCGGTGGTGGTAGCTGCGGTTCACACTAATTCGCTGGATTAGTGTCGCTTAAAGTGAACAAGTTTGAGAACGCCGACTGATGACTCAGTTGGCGTTTTTTTATGACCTGTGAGAAATTAGCCCGGCAGTTTTTAGAAATTAAGGATACGTTATGACCAAGCCTTTTTCCATTGCTATTCACGGTGGAGCTGGAACCATTCTGCGAGACAAAATGACCTCTGAAATGAGAGCGGAATACCAGCAAGTCCTGACCGAATCTGTAAAAGCAGGTCACAAGATCTTAGCTTCCGGTGGTGATGCACTAGACGCTGTAGTTGAAGCAGTGAAAGTGATGGAAGACAGTCCTTTGTTTAACGCAGGTAAAGGTTCGGTGCTGACCAATAGCGAAATGGTCGAAATGGACGCATCAATAATGCATGGTGCTGCGAGTGAAGCTGGTGCCATCGCTGGAGTCAGACATATTAAGAACCCCGTTGAGCTGGCTCGTGATGTAATGAAAAAAAGCAATCACGTATTTCTTATTGGTGAAGGAGCAGAAGCCTTCGCATTTGAACACGGCTACGAATTTACCGAGCAAGATTACTTTTTCACTGAACGTCGTTACGAACAGCTTCAGACAATGAAAGAAAAAGGGCTTTTCGCGCTTTCTGAGTCCAAATACCCGGACGATAAAAAATACGGAACGGTTGGCGCAGTGGCTCTCGATAGCAGTGGCAACTTAGCTGCTGCAACCAGCACGGGTGGCGTTACCAATAAAAAATACGGTCGGGTTGGGGATTCCGCTTTGATTGGCTGCGGTACCTTCGCTGAAAATGGCAACGTTGCAGTGTCAACAACTGGCATGGGTGAGTACTTTATTCGTAAAACGGTCGCTTCTGATGTGGCAGCGCGAATGAAGTATCTAAAAGAAGATGTGCATACCGCCAGCGAAACCGTGATTCAGGGCGAGCTAAAAGCCATGGGAGGGGAAGGTGGCTTAATTGCGCTGGATGCCAATGGCGATATTCACTTTGGGATGAACAGTTCGGGCATGTATCGAGCCAGCATTGATCCTTCCGGTAAGCTGGAAGTGAAAATTTTCTCTGACGAATAACAAAAATGCGGGCAATTGCCCGCATTCTCTATTTCATAATCCAAATTGAGGTGCCACAGAGCTTTAGTAGTGTGGAGGTGGCGTCTCTTCAGAAGCATCCGCCATATTGGACGCATCCATATTCTTAACCTTACCCACCACGTATTTCATCTGATCCTGCATTTTAGAGATCAGCAATTGT
The DNA here is from genome assembly GCF_019904195.1 of Vibrio sp. SCSIO 43132. Taxonomy (NCBI): domain Bacteria; kingdom Pseudomonadati; phylum Pseudomonadota; class Gammaproteobacteria; order Vibrionales; family Vibrionaceae; genus Vibrio; species Vibrio sp. SCSIO 43132. The sequence goes on along the minus strand of NZ_CP063199.1, from coordinate 3,627,051 downwards.
TGCTGGCTTAACGCATCGTTTAACTCTTCAATGGTTTGCTCCTGAAACGCCAACTGGCATTCCAAGTCTTCGATACGTTGTTGTAATTCCTTGTCGCTTTGCATTTGTATTACTCAGTTTCTATCCGCCACGCTTGTGCAATGCCTGCTGACGTGCCGGAAATGATTCTTTGCTGCTGGTCAAAGGTCGCATCATACACTACCGCACGCGGAGGACGAGCATCTTTTTGCGGCTCGACTTCCCAGTAATCCAGTCGTTTCCCGGTTTGTACATCCCACAGCATGACACGACTTCCCGGCGTTCCCGTCACCAGATGGCGACCATCGTCAGAGAATCGAGCCGATGTGAAAATTAATTGTCTGTCAAAGGCTTTTAGTTCAGAGATCTTTTCACCGTTGGATAAATCCCAAACATAAGCATCATTTGAACCATCGGAAGTAAACGCCAGTTTTCCATCTCGCTGGAGTGCTACTCTGTTAATTCTTGCACCATGTTCAAATTTATAAAGTGCCAGACCTGTCTGCGTATCCCACAAATAGGCGTTATAATCGTTGCCGCCGGACAGTGCGAAGCGACCATTGGGGGAAATAGCCACAGAATTCACTTTTTCTCTGTGAGCAAGGAACTCCAATCGGCGACCAGTGACTAAGTCCACATAAATCGCTTTGCCGTTTGATAAACCCAGTAGAACTTGTTCACCATTGCTGGAAATATCGATATCTCGGATGAGCCCGTCTGAAATGGACCAAAGCCCCTGAGCTTGAGTCCAGCCTAAATCCCACACAGCAAAGTTCTGTTGGGTAGCGGTGATGGCAAAGCGCCCGTTATCGGCGATTCGAATATGGGAAACGGTGTTGGCTTCGGGATCTTGAGCGCCTAGTTGGGCGAGTTCTTCATTATTTTCAAGATCCCACAGCAGGAGCTGATGCTCTTTTGAATAAAGCAAAGCGAATCGTCCATCCCGGCTTAAACCGAAGCTGGTGGTGCCTGTTGGCTCAATATCCCAACGTTGGTCATTTTTTTGGGTAAAAAAGCACCCATTTAACAAAAGGATGACAATGGTGAGAACAACAGAGTGAGAAACTGTTCGCATCGCTGTAGAAATCCGGTTTGTGTCAGTGGACATGAAACCAGTATATTGATACCACAACTTTTTTGCACGAAACTGTGCAAGATATTTAGGGGTCGTCGGAGAGACTCTCCGTCACACAAATTATGAATTTGGAGAAATAAATGAAACCTTTGTTTAAGGCGTCACTGCTAGCTGCAACTGTAGCTCTAGCTGTAGGCTGTCAAGAAGAAGTAAAAGAAGAGCCGAAAGTAGAAGAAACAGCACAAACGGAACAAGCTGCTCCAGCTGTGACTTTCCAGAACGAAGATGAAAAAGCGGCGTACGCGATTGGTGTGTCTTTTGCTAACTACCTAAACACCAGCATTGAGAAGCCTAAAGAAATCGGTATCGAGCTGAAAAAAGAATTGGTGCTTAAAGGTATCGAAGATGTATTTGGTGAGAGCGCTGCACTGAACGAAGATGAAATCCGCTTGGCGCTTGAGTCGCTAGACAAGCGTGTTGCAGAGAAGATGCAAGCACAGGCGGCTGAGAAAGCGGCAGCATCTAAGAAAGAAGGTGACGACTTCCGCGCTGAATTTGCTAAGCAAGAAGGTGTGAGTAAGACAGAATCTGGTCTTCTTTATCAAGTGCTAAACTCTGCTGAAGGTAGCTCTCCAAAAGAAACAGATACTGTTGTTGTTCATTACTCAGGTACGTTGATCGATGGTACTAAGTTCGACAGCTCTTACGATCGTGATCAGCCAGCGACGTTCCCTCTAAACCGAGTTATCCCTGGTTGGACTGAAGGTGTTCAGCTAATGCAGGTGGGTTCTAAGTACAAGTTCGTTATCCCGCCAGAACTGGCATACGGCGAGCAGGACACACCAACGATTCCAGCAAACTCAACACTTGTATTCGAAGTTGAGCTGCTTGAAATCGACGGCGGCGAAGAAGCGGAAACAGCGACTCAGTAAGCACTCGCTTTCATTTTAAAAAGAGCTCTTCGGGGCTCTTTTTTAGTTTGTGCAGAAGTAATTCAGTGCAATGTTTGCTCTAAGTCACTAGATAGTATGGTTATCCGTGCCCGTTTCAAATATTCTGATAAACTTCTACCAAATAGTTGAGATAAGAAAGCACTAGGTAAGGTGACCGTGAATACATCAGAAGCAATTTATGCAGACTCGCTGCTAGAGATGGAGTCGATAGATGTGAAGCCGTTTACAGAACACGATAAAATCATCCTTCGATCTTATGAAGCGGTAGTCGACGGGCTGGCCAGCCTTATTGGCGCCCATTGTGAAATCGTCCTTCACTCTCTCGAAGACTTAAACACGTCTGCTATTAAAATTGCTAACGGTGAAAACACCGGTCGTCAGGTCGGCTCACCGATCACCGATATGGCACTCAAGATGTTAAAAGACATCGAAGGGTCAGAGCGTAACTTTTCACGATCTTACTTTACTCGCGCCAAAGGTGGCGTACTGATGAAGTCCATCACTATTGCGATTCGCAATGGTGAAAACCGCGTGATAGGGCTTCTTTGTATCAACATCAACCTGGATGTACCTTTTTCTCAGGTACTTCAGGCGTTCATGCCAAACGAGGAAGCGAAAGAGGCGGCATCATCGGTAAACTTTGCCAGTGACGTTGAAGAGCTGGTGGATCAGACGGTTGAACGAACCATTGAAGAAATCAATGCGGACAAGTCAGTCTCAAATAACACTAAGAATCGCCAAATCGTGATGGATCTTTATGACAAAGGCATCTTTGACATTAAAGACGCGATCAACCGAGTGGCGGATCGACTGAATATCTCCAAACACACGGTTTACCTGTATATCCGTCAGCGTAAAACCGAGGATGGCGAGAAGTGAGCCTATCACTCAGTTACACCCTGATCGTAAATGGCGGAGTGTACGGAAGCCAGTCAGCAAGAAACGCCTACCAATTTGCACAAGCGCTGTTAGAAAAAGGGCACACTCTGGTGAGTGTGTTCTTTTATCAGGATGGTGTGTCTAACGGCACGCAGCTTTCTGTACCAGCTAACGATGAATTTGATTTAACCAAAGCGTGGCAATCTCTTGCGAAAGAGCATCAGGTTCGGTTAGAGACTTGTGTTGCAGCAGCGCTGCGCCGTGGCATTGTGAGTGAAGATGAAGCAAGCCAGCATGAGCTAGGGCAACATAACTTAGCTAGTGAGTTTGAACAGGCGGGATTGGGCAGCTTGGCAGAAGCCATGTTACAGCAAGACAGAGTGGTGCAGTTTTGAGTCAACTAACTTTTGTTTTTCGAAGCGCGCCCCATTCGACCAGCGCGGGTAGGGAAGGAGTCGATGCATTGCTTGCGGCTTCGGCATATTGTGAAGACATTACCGTTTTATTTATTGGGGATGGTGTGACTCAGTTAGTTTCAGCTCAGGACACCTCTTCTATTCTAAGCAAAAACTACCTGCCAATGTTTAAGCTGTTTGACCTTTACGACATTGAAAGCGTCTATGTATGTGAGTCTTCTCTAAAGGAGCGAGGGTTGGCAGAGGCTGAGTTGGTAATAGATGCTCAGCGTCAGTCGAAAGCAGACTTGGTCCAGCATCTTCAATCTTCCAATAAAGTGCTGACGTTTTAGGTAAACACATGCTTCATATCATCAAAACTCAATTCGCAATTGCTGACGCAATGTCTTATGTATCCGATAACGATGCAATCCTGTTGGTGGAAGATGCTGTGTATGTAAGTAACACTGAGCATAGTGGTTTTACTCATCTTTCAAAATCGATTTCTGAATGCTATGTACTTGAAGCGGATCTCAATGCAAGAGGCGTTGTTAGCTTCGTAAATAGCAACATTCAGGTAGTCGATTTTCTTGGCTGGGTAGCATTAACGGAGCAATATCAACAATCGATGACATGGGAGTAATGACGCTCCCATTTTTCATGTAATGCCTATATCGCGTCACAGCATTTTCTTCTTTTCTTCACGTGTATTTCATCAGACCAGCGAAGCTGGGAAAAAAGATCTGTATATTTCTTGACACTCACCCCCCTGCTGCATAGAATTTTGCGTCCCCAATTGTACTAGGTACATTTTGGGGAATAGATTTTTCACAAAGCTTACTTTCAAGTAATTCAGGAGCTAGTTAATGGCAACTATTAACCAGTTGGTACGTAAGCCACGTGCAAAGCAAGTTGTTAAAAGCAACGTGCCAGCACTAGAAGCGTGCCCACAAAAACGTGGTGTATGTACTCGTGTTTACACTACTACACCTAAAAAACCTAACTCAGCACTTCGTAAAGTTTGTCGTGTACGTCTGACAAACGGCTTCGAAGTAACATCGTACATCGGTGGTGAAGGTCACAACCTTCAAGAGCACAGTGTTGTACTAATCCGTGGCGGTCGTGTAAAAGACCTTCCGGGTGTACGTTACCACACTGTTCGCGGTGCACTTGACTGTGCTGGCGTTAACGACCGTAAACAAGGTCGTTCTAAGTACGGTGTGAAGCGTCCTAAGTCTTAATGTCCCTTTTCTGTTTACAGAAAGGCGTTAAGTAAGGCCAAACACTAAATTTTCATTTTTATTTTTGAAGAAACTGAAAAGTTTTGGATAACCTGAAGAATAAGACAACGGAGAATTTCCATGCCACGTCGTCGCGTCATCGGTCAGCGTAAGATCCTTCCAGATCCTAAGTTCAAATCTGAATTGCTGGCAAAATTCGTTAACATCCTAATGGTTGACGGTAAAAAATCTACTGCAGAGAAAATTGTTTACACTGCACTAGACACAATGGCTGAAAAGTCTGGTAAAGACCACTTAGCTGTATTTGAAGAAGCTCTTGAAAATGTTCGCCCTGCGGTAGAAGTTAAGTCTCGCCGTGTGGGTGGTTCAACTTACCAAGTACCTGTAGAAGTACGTCCGGTTCGCCGTAACGCACTTGCTATGCGTTGGTTGGTTGAAGCTGCGCGTAAGCGTGGTGAAAAATCTATGGCTGCTCGCCTAGCTGCTGAAATGCTAGACGCTGCTGAAAACAAAGGTACTGCGGTTAAGAAACGTGAAGACGTTCACCGCATGGCTGACGCGAACAAAGCGTTTGCTCATTACCGCTGGTAATACCTTCTGTGCTGCGAGGTTCTCTCGCAGCACTTTTCTATTTCCTAAGGTGAACCTTAGTAAGAGGATACAATCGTGGCTCGTAAAACTCCTATTGAGCGCTACCGTAACATCGGTATCTGTGCTCACGTAGATGCAGGTAAGACAACCACAACTGAGCGTATTCTGTTCTACACTGGCCTTTCTCACAAAATCGGCGAAGTTCACGATGGTGCTGCAACCATGGACTGGATGGAGCAGGAGCAGGAGCGTGGTATCACAATCACTTCAGCTGCGACTACTACTTTCTGGCGTGGTATGGAAGCACAGTTCCAAGATCATCGCGTAAACATCATTGATACCCCTGGACACGTAGACTTTACTATCGAAGTAGAGCGTTCTCTTCGTGTACTTGACGGTGCAGTGGTCGTATTCTGTGGCTCATCTGGTGTTGAACCTCAGTCTGAAACTGTATGGCGTCAAGCTGACAAGTACCAAGTTCCAAGAATGGTATTTGTAAACAAGATGGACCGTGCGGGTGCAGACTTCCTACGCGTTGTGGACCAAATTAAAGATCGTCTTGGTGCGAACCCAGTTCCAATCCAATTAAACATTGGTGCGGAAGATGAGTTCAAAGGTGTCATCGACCTTATCAAGATGAAAGCTATCAACTGGAATGAGGCCGACCAAGGCATGACGTTCACATACGAAGACATTCCAGCTGACATGCAAGAACTTGCTGAAGAATGGCATTCTAACCTTGTTGAAGTTGCGGCTGAAGCAAGTGAAGAGCTGATGGAAAAATACCTTGAAGAAGGCGAACTAACAGAAGCTGAAATCAAGGAAGCACTTCGTACTCGTACACTAAACAACGAAATCGTATTGGCTACATGTGGCAGTGCGTTCAAAAACAAAGGTGTACAAGCGGTACTGGATGCTGTGATTGAATTCCTGCCTTCACCTGTTGATGTACCTGCAATTAAAGGTATTGATGACAGAGACAACGAAGTTGAACGTCATGCAGACGACAACGAACCGTTCTCTGCTCTGGCATTTAAGATCGCAACAGACCCATTCGTAGGTACGCTGACATTCATGCGTGTCTATTCTGGCGTTGTGAACTCTGGCGACAGCGTCTATAACTCTGTTAAGCAAAAACGTGAGCGTTTTGGACGTATTGTTCAGATGCACTCGAACAAGCGTGAAGAAATCAAAGAGATTCGCGCGGGTGATATTGCTGCAGCAGTAGGTCTGAAAGACGTAACAACAGGTGACACTCTGTGTAACCAAGACCATAAAGTGGTTCTGGAGCGCATGGAATTCCCTGAGCCGGTAATCCAAATTGCGGTTGAGCCTCGTTCTAAGGCAGACCAGGAAAAAATGGGTATTGCGCTAGGTAAACTAGCTGCTGAAGACCCTTCTTTCCGTGTAGAAACCGACGACGAAACAGGTCAAACACTGATCTCAGGCATGGGTGAGCTTCACCTGGATATCATTGTTGATCGTATGAAACGAGAGTTCAGCGTTGACTGTAATGTCGGTAAACCTCAGGTTGCTTACCGTGAAACTATCCGTGGTGCCACGGAAGTGGAAGGCAAATTCGTTCGCCAGTCAGGTGGTCGCGGTCAATACGGTCACGTATGGCTGAAACTAGAACCTGCTGAAGTTGGCGACGGTTTTGTTTTTGTTGATGAGATCGTTGGTGGTGTGATTCCTAAGGAATACATCAGCTCAGTATCGAAAGGTATTGAAGAGCAAATGAACAACGGTGTGTTGGCTGGCTATCCTGTACTGGATGTGAAAGCAACACTATTCGACGGTTCATTCCACGATGTCGACTCAAGTGAGATGGCGTTTAAAATCGCTGGCTCCATGGCCTTTAAGAAAGGTGCGCTTGAAGCACAACCTGTTCTTTTAGAGCCAATGATGAAAGTTGAAGTAACGACTCCAGAAGACTGGATGGGTGATGTGGTAGGCGATCTTAACCGTCGTCGCGGCATCATCGAAGGCATGGACGAGGGGACAGCTGGCCTGAAGATAATTCGTGCACAAGTTCCGTTGTCAGCTATGTTCGGTTACGCAACTGACTTACGTTCTGCGACACAAGGTCGTGCTTCTTACTCTATGGAGTTTAGTGAGTACGCTGAAGTGCCGAAAAATGTTGCGGAAGCAATCATTGCAGAGCGTGGATAACCGTTATTTGATTAATAACGAATCTATTGCGCTGGCGAGAGTTGGCGCATAAAATAGCAAATTCTGGCGCACCTTGGAGCATAAATTCAGGGTGAATCATAACTAGGAAGGAACACGATCGTGTCTAAAGAAAAATTTGAACGTACGAAACCGCACGTAAACGTTGGTACTATCGGCCACGTTGACCACGGTAAAACAACTCTAACTGCTGCAATCTGTACTACTCTAGCTAAAGTGTACGGCGGTGAAGCGAAAGACTTCGCATCTATCGATAACGCTCCAGAAGAGCGTGAGCGTGGTATCACAATCGCAACGTCTCACGTTGAGTACGACACTCCATCACGTCACTACGCACACGTAGACTGCCCAGGACACGCTGACTATGTTAAAAACATGATCACAGGTGCTGCGCAAATGGACGGTGGTATCCTAGTTGTAGCTGCGACTGATGGCCCAATGCCTCAAACTCGTGAGCACATCCTACTAGGCCGTCAGGTTGGTATCCCATACATCATCGTATTCATGAACAAGTGTGACATGGTTGATGATGAAGAGCTTCTAGAGCTAGTAGAAATGGAAGTTCGTGAACTTCTTTCTGAGTACGAATTCCCAGGTGATGACCTACCAGTAATCCAAGGTTCAGCTCTTGGCGCTCTAAACGGCGAGAAGCAGTGGGAAGACAAGATTGTTGAGCTTGCAGAAGCACTAGATTCTTACATCCCAGAGCCAGAGCGTGCTGTAGACCAGCCGTTCCTACTACCGATTGAAGACGTATTCTCAATCCAGGGTCGTGGTACAGTAGTAACTGGTCGTATCGAGCGTGGTATCCTAACAGTAGGTGACGACGTAGAGATCGTAGGTATCAAAGAAACTACAACTACTACATGTACTGGTGTAGAGATGTTCCGTAAGCTTCTAGACGAAGGTCGTGCGGGTGAGAACGTTGGTGCACTTCTACGTGGTACTAAGCGTGATGAAGTAGAGCGTGGTCAAGTACTGGCTGCACCTGGTTCAATCAACCCACACACTAAGTTCGAATCAGAAGTATACGTACTGTCTAAAGATGAAGGTGGTCGTCACACTCCATTCTTCAAAGGTTACCGTCCACAGTTCTACTTCCGTACAACTGACGTAACTGGTGACATCCAGCTTCCAGAAGGCGTTGAAATGGTAATGCCTGGCGACAACGTACAAATGACTGTTGAACTAATCGCTCCAATCGCGATGGACGAAGGTCTACGTTTCGCAATCCGTGAAGGTGGCCGTACAGTAGGTGCTGGTGTTGTTGCGAAAATCTTCGACTAATATCGAATGATTTTGCGATAATCGCATCTTGAAAAGAGGAGCTTAGGCTCCTCTTTTTGTTTATGTATCAATTCCTTTCTTATCCCTTCACCTTTATATAACCAATCATTCTAATCAAAATGCCAATAGGATTGGCAATGCTAACCATTCTCGTTTATATTTCTAATTGAAGTAAATTGGATGTAAAAAATGTTTGTTTGTATTTGCCACGGTGTATCCGACAAAAAAATTCGACAGCTTGCTCTTGAAGAGGGCATCACAGATATCAAGGGAATTAGGCAGTGTACGCCACTCGGATCTCAATGTGGTAAATGCGTAAAAAGTGCGAAGGAAATTCTTAACGACACAGTAGCAACATTATATAAGAAAGTCGGCTAACTCATTTTTGAGAATGCCCTAAAATGATTTTGACACCTTCTTAATTGGTTCTAAAGTTAAAAGAGCCGATCAAGGAGGGCTTTGTCATGAAAGGTGATCCAAAAATCATCCAACACCTTAACACCATTTTAGGAAACGAACTTGTTGCTATTAATCAGTACTTCTTACATGCACGCATGTACAAAGATTGGGGCTTAAAGCACCTTGCTGAAAAAGAGTACGAAGAATCTATTGACGAAATGAAACATGCCGATCATCTGATTGAGCGTATTTTGTTTCTTGAAGGTTTGCCAAATTTGCAAGATCTCGGCAAGTTGATGATAGGTGAAGACACCAAGGAAATGTTGGAGTGCGACCTTAAGCTAGAAATGGACGCAATCCCGGATCTGAAAGAAGCAATTGCCTATGCGGAAAATGTTCGCGACTTTGTTTCAAGAGACCTTTTTCAGGATATCTTAGAAGACGAAGAAGAACATGTTGATTGGCTTGAAACGCAGCTTGGCTTAATAGATAAGGTCGGGATCGAAAACTACCAACAAGCTCAGTTTGTCGACGAAGACTAGCTTAGACCGCTCAATTACACAAAAAGCGAACCCCAAATGGTTCGCTTTTTTGCTATTTGCCTTCTTTTTAGACTAATTTTCCAACGACTCTTGCATACAACTTTGTGATCTGTATAATACCGCGCACTGGCTTAGCCAGTTGTGAACCAATGAGCAGTGAGGAGTAAGCGTTCCGCTTAGTAATGTAAACTCAGCTTATGTTCGCGGTTAATACAATTAGCGACCTTTCGAGGTAAAGTTAATCGAAAATTAACTGACAATGTATCCGATTTGGATACTACGGTTTCACATAAATCAATCGGCATTCTCTCGTCTATTCGAGTATGAGTGGCGATATTGTTTGTGTAATTTATTATTATTGGAGCTCTGTCTCATGCAGAACCAACGTATTCGTATCCGCCTTAAAGCTTTCGATTACAAACTGATCGACGCTTCTACAGCGGAAATCGTTGAAACAGCAAAGCGTACCGGCGCACAGGTTCGTGGTCCTATCCCACTTCCTACTCGTAAAGAGCGTTTCACTGTTCTTATCTCTCCACACGTCAACAAAGATGCACGTGACCAGTACGAAATCCGTACTCACAAGCGTCTAATCGACATCGTAGAGCCAACTGACAAAACTGTTGACGCTCTGATGCGCCTAGATCTAGCTGCTGGCGTTGACGTACAAATCAGCCTAGGTTAAGGGAGATTAGAAGAATGATTGGTCTAGTCGGACGTAAAGTGGGTATGACCCGCGTATTTACCGAAGAAGGCGTTTCTATCCCAGTAACTGTTGTTGAGGTTGAAGCGAACCGTATTTCTCAAGTGAAAACTCTTGAGACTGATGGCTATGCAGCAATCCAGGTAACTACTGGTACGAAGAAAGCTAACCGTGTTGTTAAAGCCGAAGCTGGTCACTTTGCGAAAGCAGGTGTTGAAGCAGGTCGCGGTCTTTGGGAATTCCGTATAGAAAACGGCGAAGAGTTTGAAGTTGGCGCTGAGCTAAACGTAGAACTTTTCAACGAAGTTAAAAAAGTAGACGTTACTGGCACATCTAAAGGTAAAGGTTTCCAAGGCGCTGTTAAGCGTTGGAATTTCCGTACTCAAGATATGTCTCACGGTAACTCATTGTCTCACCGTGCTCCTGGTTCTATCGGTCAATGTCAGACTCCAGGTCGCGTGTTTAAAGGCAAGAAAATGGCAGGTCACATGGGTGCTGAGCGTGTAACGACTCAAAACCTAGAGATCGTACGCGTAGACGCTGAGCGCAATCTGCTTCTTATTAAAGGTGCAGTACCAGGCGCAACTGGCGGCAACGTGATCGTAAAACCAGCTGTTAAAGCATAACGTCTAGGAGTAAGTAATGGAATTGATGGTTAAAGGTGCTGATGCACTAACTGTTTCCGAGACTACTTTCGGACGTGACTTCAACGAAGCTCTTGTACACCAAGTAGTTGTTGCGTACGCAGCAGGTGCTCGTCAAGGTACTCGTGCTCAAAAGACTCGTTCTGAAGTATCTGGCGGTGGCGCTAAGCCATGGCGTCAAAAAGGTACTGGCCGTGCACGTGCTGGTACAATCCGTAGCCCAATCTGGCGTACAGGTGGTGTTACTTTTGCTGCGAAACCACAAGATCACAGCCAAAAAGTAAACAAGAAAATGTACCGTGGTGCTATGAAGAGCATTCTTTCTGAGCTAGTTCGTCAAGAGCGTCTAATCGTTGTTGATAGCTTCTCAGTTGAAGCGCCAAAAACTAAAGAGCTTGTAGCTAAGCTTAAAGAGCTTGAGCTAACTGACGCGCTAATCGTGACTAGCGAAGTAGATGAGAATCTATTCCTAGCTGCTCGTAACCTATACAAAGTTGACGCACGTGACGTTGCTGGTATCGACCCAGTTTCACTAATCGCGTTCGACAAAGTTGTAATGACTGCTGAAGCAGTTAAGCAAGTTGAGGAGATGCTAGCATGATCACTGAAGAGCGTATCCTAAAAGTTCTACGTGCGCCGCACATCTCTGAAAAAGCAACCATGGCTGCTGAGAAAGCGAACACTATCGTTTTCAAAGTAGCAAAAGATGCAACTAAAAAAGAGATCAAAGCTGCTGTAGAAAAGCTTTTTGAAGTTGAAGTTAAGTCTGTAAATACTCTTATCACTAAGGGTAAGACCAAACGTCAAGGTCTACGCCAAGGTCGCCGCAGCGACGTTAAGAAAGCGTACGTTACTTTGAAAGAAGGTCAAGATCTTGACTTTGTTGGCGGCGCGGAATAACAGGAGTAGTTGAAAAATGGCTATTGTTAAATGTAAGCCGACTTCCCCTGGTCGTCGTCATGTTGTTAAAGTTGTTAACGCTGACCTACACAAGGGCAAGCCATACGCACCTCTTCTAGAGAAAAACTCTAAGAACGGTGGTCGTAACAACAACGGTCGTATCACAGTACGTCACATCGGCGGTGGTCACAAGCATCACTACCGTGTAATTGACTTCAAACGTACTAAAGATGGTATCCCAGCGAAAGTTGAGCGTCTTGAATACGATCCAAACCGTAGCGCAAACATCGCTCTAGTTCTGTACGCAGACGGTGAGCGCCGCTACATCATCGCACCAAAAGGCATCCAAGCTGGTGACCAGATTCAATCTGGTGTAGATGCGCCAATCAAAGCAGGTAACACTCTGCCGATGCGCAACATCCCTGTAGGTTCTACAGTTCACTGTGTTGAACTTAAGCCTGGTAAAGGTGCTCAGCTAGCTCGTTCGGCTGGTGCTTACGCTCAAATCGTTGCTCGTGACGGTGCGTACGTAACTATCCGTCTACGTTCTGGCGAAATGCGCAAAGTTCTTTCTGAAGGCCGTGCAACAATCGGTGAAGTTGGTAACTCTGAGCACATGCTACGTGAACTTGGTAAAGCTGGTGCTTCACGCTGGCGCGGCGTACGTCCAACCGTACGTGGTGTAGTAATGAACCCGGTTGATCACCCACACGGTGGTGGTGAAGGTCGCACATCTGGCGGTCGTCACCCAGTATCTCCTTGGGGTATGCCTACTAAGGGCTTCAAGACTCGTAAGAACAAACGCACTGACAAGTACATCGTACGTCGTCGTAACAAGTAATCTATATAAGAGGAATCGCCATGCCACGTTCTCTCAAGAAAGGTCCATTTATTGACCTACACTTGCTGAAGAAGGTAGAGAAAGCGGTGGAAAGCGGAGACAAGAAGCCTATTAAGACTTGGTCCCGTCGCTCAATGATCATTCCATCAATGATTGGTTTGACCATCGCTGTCCATAATGGTCGTCAACACGTTCCAGTATTTGTAACTGATGAAATGATCGGTCACAAACTGGGCGAATTCGCACCTACTCGTACTTACCGCGGTCACGCTGCGGATAAGAAAGCTAAGAAGAAATAAGGAGTAAATAATGGAAGCTATTGCTAAACATAACTTTGCTCGTATTTCTCCTCAGAAAGCTCGCTTAGTTGCAGACCAAATCCGCGGTAAATCTGTGGATCAGGCTCTAGAACTTCTAACTTTCAGCAACAAAAAAGCTGCTGAACTAATCAAGAAAGTTCTGGAATCAGCAATCGCGAATGCAGAGCATAACGAAGGTGCAGACATCGACGATCTGAATGTCGCTAAAATCTTCGTAGATGAAGGCCCAACCATGAAGCGTATTATGCCTCGTGCGAAAGGTCGTGCGGATCGTATCTTGAAGCGTTCAAGCCACATCACTGTTGTTGTAGCAGATCGCTAAGAGACTAGGAGAGTAAGCAATGGGTCAAAAAGTACATCCTAATGGTATTCGTCTTGGCATCGTTAAGCCTTGGAATGCTACTTGGTTTGCTAACACCAAAGATTTCGCTGACAACCTAGACGGCGACTTCAAGGTACGTCAGTTCCTAACGAAGGAACTTTCGAAAGCGTCTCTTTCACGTATCGTTATCGAGCGTCCTGCCAAGAGCATCCGTGTGACTATTCACACTGCTCGTCCAGGCGTTGTAATCGGTAAGAAAGGCGAAGACGTAGAGAAGCTACGCACAGCTGTAGCTAAAATCGCAGGTGTACCAGCGCAAATTAACATCGCTGAAGTACGCAAACCTGAGTTGGACGCACAACTTGTTGGTGACAGCATCGCGTCTCAGCTAGAGCGTCGTGTTATGTTCCGTCGTGCTATGAAGCGTGCGGTACAAAACGCAATGCGTCTAGGCGCTAAAGGTATCAAAGTGGAAGTAAGCGGTCGTCTAGGCGGCGCTGAAATCGCACGTACTGAGTGGTATCGTGAAGGTCGTGTACCTCTACACACTCTTCGTGCTGACATTGATTACGCAACTTCTTCGGCTCACACCCAATACGGTGTAATCGGCATTAAAGTTTGGATCTTCAAAGGTGAGATCCTAGGCGGCATGCCAGCAGCTAACGCTGTAGAGCCAAAAGGCGACAAGCCTAAGAAGCAGCGTAAAGGCCGTAAGTAAGGAGTCGACTGATGCTACAACCTAAACGTACTAAGTTCCGTAAGGTTCAGACTGGTCGCAACCGTGGTCTAGCTAAAGGTACTGAAGTAAGCTTCGGCGAATTCGGTCTTAAAGCTGTTGGCCGTGGTCGTATCACTGCTCGTCAGATTGAAGCGGCTCGTCGTGCTATGACACGTCACATTAAACGTCAAGGTCAAATCTGGATTCGTATTTTCCCAGACAAGCCTATCACTGAAAAACCGCTTGAAGTTCGTCAAGGTAAGGGTAAAGGTAACGTTGAGTACTGGGTAGCCCAAATCCAACCTGGTAAGGTTATGTACGAAATGAATGGCGTACCTGAAGAGTTGGCACGTGAAGCGTTCCGCCTTGCGGCACGTAAACTGCCTGTAAAAACTACCTTTGTAACTAAGCAGGTGATGTGATGAAAGCACTAGATCTACGCGAAAAAAGCGTTGAAGAGCTTAACGCTGAGCTATTGAATTTGCTGCGTGAGCAGTTCAACTTGCGCATGCAAGCTGCAACTGGTCAACTACAGCAGACTCATACTCTGAAAGCTGTGCGCCGTGATATCGCACGTGTGAAAACTGTTTTGACTGAGAAGGCAGGCGCATAATGAGCGACAAAATTCGTACTCAACAAGGTCGTGTAGTTAGCGACAAGATGGACAAGTCTATCGTTGTTGCAATCGAACGCATGGTGAAACACCCAATTTACGGCAAGTTCGTAAAGCGTACGACTAAACTGCACGCACACGACGAAAACAACGAGTGTGGCCTAGGCGATACCGTTGAGATTCAAGAGTGTCGTCCACTGTCTAAGAAGAAGTCTTGGACTTTGGTAAAAGTTGTAGAAAAAGCGAAGTACTAATTTCGTTTTGATACGATAGAAAAAGCGGCTCCAAATTATTTTTGGGGCCGCTTATTTTTTGGCTACCCAAGTACAAAAAAGGGTGGTACAATTCGCAGCCCTTATAAAGAGGCAGCCCGACCCGTGAAGGGTCTAGTTTTAATATTTAGCGGAGCACTAAAATGATCCAAATGCAAAGTACACTCGACGCTGCGGATAACTCCGGCGCTCGCAGAGTAATGTGTATTAAGGTTCTGGGTGGCTCTCACCGCCGTTATGCACATATCGGAGATATCATCAAAGTTACTGTTAAGGAAGCAATTCCACGCGGTAAAGTTAAGAAAGGTGATGTTCTGAAAGCGGTGGTAGTGCGCACTCGTAAAGGCGTTCGTCGTCCAGACGGTTCTGTCATTCGCTTCGACCGTAATGCTTGTGTATTGTTGAACGACACTACTGAGCAACCAGTCGGCACACGTATCTTTGGTCCAGTGACTCGTGAACTTCGTAACGCGAAATTCATGAAGATTGTTTCACTGGCTCCAGAAGTTCTGTAAGGAGCGGCACACAATGGCAGCTAAAATCCGTCGTAACGACGAAGTAATCGTTCTTGCCGGTAAAGATAAAGGCAAGCGCGGTAAAGTAACTAAGGTTCTAGCAACCGGTAAAGTTATCGTTGAAGGTATCAACCTTGTTAAGAAACACCAAAAGCCTCAACCGGCTCTAGGTCAACAAGGTGGCATCGTTGAACAAGAAGCAGCAATCGATGCTTCTAACGTTGCAATCTTTAACGCGGCTACTGGTAAAGCAGACCGCATCGGTTTCCGTTTTGAAGAAGGCAAAAAAGTGCGTTTCTTCAAATCAAACGGCGAAACTGTTTCTAACTAATAGAATGTAATTTGGAGTTCTACTATGGCGAAACTGCATGATTACTACAAGTCGTCTGTAGTCGCTGAGCTTACCAAAGAGTTCGGCTACTCAAGCGTCATGCAAGTCCCTAGGATTGAAAAAATCACCCTAAACATGGGCGTTGGTGAAGCAATCAACGACAAGAAACTGCTAGAAAACGCAGCAGCTGATATGGCAACGATCTCTGGTCAAAAGCCACTTATCACTAAAGCGCGTAAATCAGTAGCAGGCTTCAAGATTCGTGAAGGCTACCCAATTGGTTGTAAAGTAACCTTACGTGGCGAACGTATGTGGGATTTCTTCGAGCGTCTAATCTCGATTGCACTTCCACGTGTACGTGATTTCCGTGGTGTTAGCGCGAAGTCTTTTGACGGTCGTGGTAACTACAGCATGGGCGTTCGCGAGCAAATCATCTTCCCGGAAATCGACTACGATAAAGTCGATCGTGTACGCGGTCTTGATATCACTATCACGACGTCTGCGAGTTCCGATGAGGAAGGCCGTGCTCTGCTGGCTGCCTTTAACTTCCCATTCCGTAAGTAAGGTGAAGGGTTACTGTTATGGCTAAACAATCAATGAAAGCACGTGAAGCTAAGCGTGCAAAGCTAGTAGCTAAGTTCGCTGAGAAGCGTTCAGCGCTTAAAGCTATCATTAGCGATGTAAACGCATCTGAAGAAGATCGTTGGAATGCAGTTCTAAAATTGCAATCTCTTCCACGTGATTCAAGTGCATCACGTCAGCGCAACCGTTGCAACCAAACTGGTCGTCCACACGGTTACCTACGTAAGTTCGGTCTAAGCCGTATTAAGGTTCGTGAAGCTTGCATGAAAGGCGAGATTCCGGGTCTTCGTAAGGCTAGCTGGTAATTGCCACTTAATCATTTGGAGTAAAATCTATGAGCATGCAAGATCCGATTTCGGATATGCTGACCCGCGTTCGTAACGGTCAGGCAGCAAACAAAGTTGCTGTTAAAATGCCTTCTTCAAAGCTGAAAGTTGCAATTGCTGCACTACTAAAAGCTGAAGGTTACATCGCAGACTTCGCTGTAAGCGGCGAAGCGAAACCAGAGCTAGAAGTAACTCTTAAGTACTTCCAAGCTAAACCAGTAATCGAGCAAATCCAACGTGTTTCACGTCCAGGTCTGCGCGTCTACAAAAAGAAAGACGAGCTACCTTCCGTGATGGGCGGTTTGGGTGTTGCTGTAGTTTCCACTTCCAAGGGTCTAATGTCTGACCGTGCTGCTCGTAAAGCAGGTCTTGGTGGTGAAATCATCTGCTACGTAGCTTAATAATAGGAGTAGGATATGTCTCGTGTTGCTAAAGCACCTGTCGCTATTCCAGCTGGCGTAGAGGTGAAACTAAACGGCCAAGAACTTAGCGTTAAAGGTCCTAAAGGCGAACTGTCTCGTTCATTCAACGATGGCGTAGTAGTTGCGCAAGAAGAAGGTAAGCTTACTTTCGGTCCACGTGAAGGTGTTGCTAACGCATGGGCACAAGCTGGTACAGCTCGCGCACTTGCTAACAACATGGTTGTTGGTGTTACTGAAGGCTTTACTAAGAAGCTAACTCTTAAGGGTGTTGGTTACCGTGCTGCTATTAAAGGCAACGCAGTTAGCCTAACTCTAGGCTTCTCTCACCCAGTTGAGCACGCAGTGCCAGCGGGTATTAAAGCTGAATGTCCAAGCCAAACTGAAATCGTACTAACTGGTGCTGACAAGCAACTAGTTGGTCAGGTTGCGGCTGACATTCGTTCTTACCGTGAGCCTGAGCCATACAAAGGTAAAGGTGTTCGTTACGCAGATGAAAATGTGCGTACCAAAGAAGCTAAGAAGAAGTAAGGTAACACTATGGATAAGAAAGCATCTCGCATCCGTCGTGCTACACGTGCACGTCGCAAGATTGCAGAACTTCGCGCGACTCGCCTAGTAGTACACCGTACTCCACGTCACGTGTACGCTCAGGTTATCGCTGCAAACGGCTCTGAGGTTATCGCTGCTGCTTCTACTGTAGAAAAAGCGATCCGTGAGCAAGTTAAGAATACTGGTAACGTAGACGCTGCTAAAGCTGTAGGTAAAGCTATTGCTGAGCGCGCTATCGAAAAAGGCATCTCTGATGTTGCTTTCGATCGTTCTGGTTTCCAATACCACGGTCGAGTAGCGGCGCTAGCAGATTCTGCTCGCGAAGCTGGTCTGAAATTCTAAGGTAGGGTTGGAAGATGGCTAAAGAACAACAACAAGCTACAGATTTGCAAGAAAAGCTAATTGCTGTTAACCGTGTTTCTAAAACGGTTAAAGGTGGTCGAATCTTTAGTTTTACTGCACTAACAGTTGTTGGTGACGGTAACGGTCGTGTTGGTTTCGGTTACGGCAAAGCTCGTGAAGTACCAGCAGCGATCCAAAAAGCAATGGAAAAAGCGCGCCGTAACATGGTTACTGTAGCGCTTAACGACGGTACTCTTCACCACGCGGTGAAAGGTCGTCACACTGGCTCTAAAGTTTACATGCAGCCAGCTGCAGAAGGTACTGGTATCATCGCAGGTGGTGCGATGCGTGCAGTACTTGAAGTTGTAGGTGTTCACAACGTACTTGCAAAAGCATACGGTTCTACGAACCCTATCAACATCGTTCGCGCGACGATCGATGGTCTGAGTGGCATGAAGTCTCCTGAGATGGTTGCTGCTAAGCGTGGTCTAACTGTTGAAGCTATTTCGGAGTAAGAACACCATGGCAACTATTAAAGTAACTCAAACTAAAAGCTCAATTGGCCGCCTACCAAAGCACAAAGCGACTTTGCGTGGTCTAGGTCTTCGTCGTATCAACCACACTGTAGAACTTGAAGATACTCCGTGCGTACGCGGTATGATCAACAAAGTTTACTACATGGTTAAAGTTGAGGAGTAATCAGAATGCGTTTGAATACTCTATCACCGGCTGCTGGTTCTAAACCTTCTAAGAAGCGTCTAGGTCGCGGTATCGGTTCAGGCCTTGGTAAAACAGGTGGTCGCGGCCACAAAGGTCAAAAATCACGTTCTGGCGGCAGCGTTCGTCCAGGTTTCGAAGGCGGTCAGATGCCTCTGAAACAACGTCTACCAAAATTCGGTTTCACTTCTCGTAAGAGCCTAGTGACTTCTGAAGTTCGTCTAGGTGAACTAGCGAAGGTAGAAGGTGACGTGGTTGATCTAAACAGCTTGAAAGCTGCTAACGTAATCACTAAGAACATCGAATTTGTAAAAGTTGTTCTTTCTGGTGAAATCAGCAAAGCTGTGACTGTTAAAGGTCTACGCGTAACTAAAGGTGCTAAAGCTGCAATCGAAGCTGCAGGCGGTAAAATCGAGGAATAATTCTCGAGGGACGAGGTACAGATGGCTAAAAAACCAGGACAAGATTTTCGTAGTGCTCAAAGCGGCTTAGCTGAATTAAAGTCGCGCTTACTATTCGTATTAGGTGCACTTTTAGTATTCAGAGCAGGCTCTTTTGTGCCGATCCCTGGTATTGACGCAGCTGTACTTGCCGATTTGTTCGAACAGCAAAAGGGTACCATCGTTGAAATGTTCAACATGTTCTCCGGTGGTGCACTTGAGCGTGCTTCTATATTAGCGTTGGGCATCATGCCGTATATTTCGGCTTCGATTGTTGTCCAACTGCTAACTGTAGTTCATCCTGCGTTAGCTGAACTCAAGAAAGAGGGTGAAGCCGGCCGTCGTAAGATAAGCCAATATACGCGTTACGGCACGCTTGTACTTGCTACATTCCAAGCAATTGGTATTGCAACAGCTTTGCCAAGCATGGTCACAGGTCAATTGGTCGTTATCGATCAAACCATGTTTACTGTTATTGCAACCATCAGTCTAGTAACCGGTACCATGTTCCTAATGTGGTTAGGTGAACAGATTACTGAGCGAGGAATTGGTAACGGTATCTCATTGATTATCTTTGCAGGTATCGTTGCTGGATTGCCATCGGCAATCGGTCAAACAATTGAGCAAGCGCGTCAAGGTGAACTGAACGTACTTCTTCTGCTGCTTATTGCTGTACTGGCGTTTGCAGTTATCTACTTCGTTGTTTTCATGGAGCGTGGTCAGCGTCGAATCGTCGTTAACTATGCTAAGCGTCAACAAGGTCGTAAGGTATTTGCTGCGCAAAGTACTCACTTGCCACTTAAAATTAACATGGCAGGTGTGATCCCAGCGATATTTGCGTCTAGTATTATTTTGTTCCCAGGAACATTAGCACAGTGGTTTGGTAATACAGGTGGTGAGGACAGCGCATTCAGTTGGTTAACTGATGTGTCTTTGGCCCTTAGCCCTGGACAACCTCTGTATGTAATGCTTTATGCGGCAGCGATTATTTTCTTCTGTTTCTTCTACACGGCATTGGTTTTCAATCCGCGTGAAACAGCAGATAATCTGAAGAAGTCTGGAGCGTTCGTACCCGGTATCCGCCCAGGTGAGCAGACAGCTAAGTACATTGATAAAGTAATGACTCGTTTAACCCTAGCAGGTGCGTTGTACATTACCTTTATCTGTCTGATTCCCGAGTTCATGATGATCGCTTGGAACGTACGTTTCTACTTTGGCGGTACATCGCTACTTATTGTAGTGGTAGTTATCATGGACTTTATGGCACAGGTACAGACTCATCTGATGTCACAACAGTATGATTCTGTGTTGAAAAAAGCGAATCTGAAAGGCTACGGTCGTTAATTCGACGGTAGGCTCAGATTTCATTACGGAGTTTAGCAATGAAAGTTCGTGCTTCCGTTAAAAAAATCTGCCGTAACTGTAAAGTAATCAAGCGCAACGGTGTTGTTCGCGTGATTTGCAACAGTGAGCCAAAGCACAAGCAGCGCCAAGGCTAATCTAAGCAGAAATTTTTACTTGAAAAGTAAGGTAGTGTCGAGTATATTCCTCGGCCTACCTTTTGCGTGCAAAAGAAGTAGTATGCCGCAGCGTATCCATAACGGGCTTTGCTGCGGATAATTCTTTTATGAAACACTAGGAGTGAATAATGGCCCGTATAGCAGGCATTAACATTCCTGATCAGAAACATGCTGTAATCGCTCTAACGGCGATCTACGGCATCGGTAAAACTCGCTCTCAAGCTATCCTAGCTGAAGTGGGTATTGCTGAACATGTTAAGATCAGTGAACTATCTGAAGAGCAGATCGATCAACTGCGTGATGGTGTAGCTAAGTACACTGTAGAAGGTGATCTACGTCGTGAAGTATCCATGAACATCAAGCGTCTTATGGACCTTGGCTGTTACCGTGGTCTTCGTCATCGTCGCAGTCTACCACTACGTGGACAGCGTACTAAAACCAATGCTCGCACCCGTAAGGGTCCGCGTAAGCCGATCAAGAAATAATCGGGAAGGTAGAGTACAATGGCAAAACAACCAACTCGCGCTCGTAAGCGCGTACGCAAGCAAGTAGCTGATGGCGTAGCGCACATCCATGCTTCTTTTAATAACACAATCGTGACCATCACTGACCGTCAAGGTAACGCACTAGCTTGGGCTACTGCAGGCGGTTCTGGTTTCCGTGGTTCTCGTAAGTCAACTCCGTTTGCAGCTCAGGTTGCAGCAGAGCGCGCTGGCGAAATGGCTAAAGAATATGGCCTAAAGAACTTGGAAGTTATGGTTAAGGGCCCAGGTCCAGGTCGTGAGTCAACTATCCGTGCACTAAACGCAGCAGGATACCGCATCACTAACATCGTTGATGCAACTCCGATCCCTCATAACGGTTGTCGTCCACCTAAGAAACGTCGCGTATAACGTTTCTAGGAAAGTTGGAGAAGAATCATGGCAAGATATTTGGGTCCTAAGCTGAAGCTTAGCCGTCGCGAAGGCACTGACTTATTCCTTAAGTCTGGTGTTCGTGCGATTGATACCAAGTGTAAAATCGATAACGCACCAGGTGTACACGGCGCTCGTCGCGGTCGTCTATCTGAGTATGGCGTTCAGCTTCGTGAGAAGCAAAAAGTTCGTCGTATGTACGGCGTTCTAGAAAAACAATTCCGTAACTACTACAAAGAAGCAGCTCGTCTTAAGGGCAACACAGGTGAAAACCTACTTCAGCTTCTTGAAGGTCGTCTTGATAACGTAGTTTACCGCATGGGCTTTGGCGCAACTCGCGCAGAAGCACGTCAGCTAGTTAGCCATAAAGCTATCCTAGTAAACGGTAAAGTTGTAAACGTTCCTTCATTCAAAGTTGCGGCAAACGACGTTGTATCTATCCGTGAGAAAGCTAAGCAGCAATCTCGCATCAAAGCAGCTCTAGAAGTTGCTGAACAACGCGAAAAACCAACTTGGATTGAAGTAGATGGCGGTAAGATGGAAGGTACGTTCAAGCGTTTGCCTGAGCGTTCAGATCTATCAGCTGACATCAACGAACACCTGATCGTCGAGCTTTACTCTAAGTAAGGTTTAAATTAAAGAGAGGACACAATGCAGGGTTCTGTAACAGAATTTCTTAAGCCACGTCTTGTTGACATTGAACAAATCAGCACGACACACGCAAAAGTAACTCTTGAGCCATTAGAGCGTGGCTTTGGTCATACTCTAGGTAATGCGCTTCGTCGCATTCTTCTATCTTCAATGCCTGGTTGCGCAGTAACTGAGGTTGAGATTGAAGGCGTTCTTCACGAGTACAGCACCAAAGAAGGTGTACAAGAAGATATCTTAGAGATCCTTCTTAACCTGAAAGGTCTTGCTGTTAAAGTGGCAGAAGGCAAAGATGAAGTGTTTATTACACTGAACAAATCAGGCTCAGGCCCTGTTGTTGCAGGTGACATCACCCATGATGGTGATGTAGAGATCGCTAACCCAGAGCACGTTATTTGTCATCTAACTGATGACAATGCTGAAATCGCTATGCGTATTAAAGTAGAACGTGGTCGTGGTTATGTTCCAGCATCGTCTCGTATCCATACTGAAGAAGATGAGCGTCCTATCGGTCGTCTGCTTGTTGACGCGACTTACAGCCCAGTAGACAAAATTGCCTACACTGTAGAAGCGGCACGTGTTGAGCAGCGTACTGACCTTGACAAGCTTGTTATCGACATGGAAACGAACGGTACTCTTGACCCTGAAGAAGCAATCCGTCGTTCAGCTACTATCCTTGCTGAACAATTGGATGCCTTCGTTGATCTTCGTGACATCCGTGTTCCTGAAGAAAAAGAAGAGAAGCCGGAATTCGATCCGATCCTATTGCGTCCTGTAGACGATCTTGAACTAACAGTTCGCTCTGCTAACTGTTTGAAAGCAGAAGCGATTCACTACATCGGTGATCTTGTACAGCGTACTGAGGTTGAGCTACTTAAAACGCCTAACCTTGGTAAGAAGTCTCTTACAGAGATCAAAGACGTACTTGCGTCACGCGGTCTGTCTCTAGGTATGCGCCTAGAAAACTGGCCACCAGCGTCAATCGCTGAAGATTAATCGATACTAGTTAGAAGGATTAGGTCATGCGCCATCGTAAGAGTGGTCGTCAACTCAACCGCAACAGCAGTCATCGCAAAGCGATGTTCAGCAACATGGCTAGCTCTCTAGTACGTCATGAAGTTATCAAGACTACTTTGCCAAAAGCAAAAGAGCTGCGTCGCGTCGTTGAGCCTTTGATTACACTAGCTAAGACTGACAGCGTTGCTAACCGTCGTCTTGCATTTGCTCGCACTCGTGATAACGAAGTTGTGGCAAAACTATTTAACGAACTAGGTCCACGTTTTGCTGCTCGTCAGGGCGGTTACACTCGTATCCTAAAAGCTGGCTTCCGTGCTGGCGACAAAGCTCCAATGGCTTACATTGAGCTTGTTGATCGCCCAGAAGTTGCTGAAGAAGCAGCTGCTGAGTAATCAGTTCGTAATGAACTCAAAAGCCGAGCATTAGCTCGGCTTTTTTGTGTCTTCTGATCAGGTTTTCAGTGCCTGATCCAAATCCGCAATGATATCGTCTATGTGCTCAATACCGACAGACAGACGGATCATTTCAGGTACCACACCAGCAGCAGCTTGTTCTTCTACACTCATTTGTCTGTGCGTAGTAGAAGCCGGGTGACAGGCTAATGACTTGGCATCACCAATGTTGACCAGTCTTTTGAACAGCTCCAAAGCATCATAGAAACGCACGCCAGCCTCATACCCGTCTTTCAAGCCAAAAGACAAAATCGCCGAAGGTTTACCATTCATATATTTTTGCGCGAGATCGTAGTGTTCTGAATTAGATAATCCGGCGTAGCTGACCCAACTGACTTTGTCGTGACCTTCCAAATATTCTGCGACCTTTTTAGCATTGTCACAATGGCGTTCCATACGAAGGGAAAGTGTTTCTAGTCCTTGCATCAGCATAAACGCGTTCATTGGTGAAAGTGCTGAACCAGTGTTGCGAAGAGGCACAGTACGAGCTCGACCAATGAATGCGGCTTCGCCAAACGCTTCGGTGTACACCACTCCATGATAAGAAGGCTCAGGTTGATTAAACACTGGGAATCGATCTTTGTGCTGTGCCCAGGGGAATTTTCCTGAGTCGACAATCACTCCTCCAAGAGTTGTACCGTGACCGCCAACATATTTAGTCAGAGAATGAACGACGATGTCTGCACCATATTGAATGGGCTTACAGAGAATAGGAGTGGCGACGGTATTGTCCACAATTACCGGTACGCCTTTTTGGTGTGCGAGAGTCGCAATTCCTTCAATGTCCACAATATTACCAGCGGGATTACCAATGGATTCGCAATATACAGCTTTGGTATTCTCATCGATAAGCTCAGCCAAACTCTCAGGTTTGTCATCTTTGGCAAATCGAACATCAATTCCTTGCTGGGGAAGCATGTGTGCAAACAAGGTGTACGTACCTCCATACAACTGAGGCGTTGAAACTATGTTGTCTCCGCTTTGTGCCAGCGTCAGGATGGCGTAATTGATGGCTGCACTACCTGCGCTTACCACCAGACCAGCAATTCCCCCTTCTAAGGCTGCCATTCTTTGTTCCAACACGTCATTTGTTGGATTCATAATGCGTGTGTAGATATTGCCCGGCACTTCGAGGTTGAAAAGATCGGCGCCGTGTTGAGCGTTATCGAATTCGTACGCAACAGTTTGATAAACGGGAGTTGCTACTGCTTTTGTGGTTGGATCTGTTTGATAGCCGTGGTGGATGGAAAGGGTTTCGTCTTTCATAGTACCTACTCGTCCTTGATAAAAAGGTTAGAGTGGCACAAATTTTCTGTGTTGAAAGAGAGGGTGGTCAAAAACCACCCATTTTCAGATTACTTCCAGATTTGACCTAGAGAGTCTAACAGCCCGGTCGAAGCGTTCTGTGAACCCAAGTATTTAAGGATTATAGGAGCAAACTGCCCCACCATAGACGGGTCTAGCCCAAGCTTAGTGAATATATCGGTTACCGCACCAAAATTGCTGGCAAGCCCTGCCAGACCAGGGATTGAACCAGTAAGTGAACTTAATCCGGGGATAGAAGAAGCAAGCTCGCTGTTTTGAGAAGAACTAAGCGAGTTAGATGCCAATGCGAGAAGGGCTCCTGCACCACCAGTTGCCTGAGTAGGAGACACATCAAGTTGAGAGCTGAGCATCTTCACTAAGTCGGAATCTGCTTGGGTATCTACCTGACTTGAGAAAGCATCATTTGCCAATGAACCAAGATCGAGAGCAGGTTTTTCTTCGGACTTACCAAAGCCAAAAAAGGCATGGCTTGGAGAGGCTAACAGCAGCGCAGAAAGCGCTAAAATCGTTGTTTTAATTTTCATAACTCATTCCTTTTGAAAGGCACTTATTAATCCTAGATGGATTTTCCGTTTCGAGCAGATAATCGTGCCGAGAATACAAAACGGGAATGAGCAGTGTACGTGAAGACATAAAAAAAGCGGTGCCTGGCACCGCTTCATTTTTGAGACGAATAGAAATTACAGGATAGCCAGTAGTTCTACTTCGAATACTAGAGCAGCGTATGGAGGAATTGATGCGCCAGCACCACGCTCGCCGTACGCTAGGTCTTGAGGAATGTATAGTTTCCACTTAGAACCTACAGGCATTAGTTGAAGTGCTTCAACCCAGCCTTTGATTACGCCTGTTACAGGGAACTCTGCAGGTTGACCGCGAGAAACAGAGCTGTCGAATACAGTACCGTCTGTTAGTTCACCGTGGTAATGAACGCGAACTGTTTTGTCAGAAGATGGGATTTCGCCAGTGCCTTCAGTGATAACTTCGTACTGTAGACCAGACTCAAGTACTGTTACTTCTGGACGTAGAGCGTTGTCTTTCAGGAAAGCTTCGCCGTCTGCCGCTGCTGCTTTAGCCGCTTCTGCACGTGCTGCTTCTGCACGAGTGTGAAGCTCTTGAAGTGCGTTGTTGATTTCATCAACTTCGATTTCTGGCATGTCGCCAGTTAGTGCTGTCGCGATACCTTTTGCGATAGCGTCAACGTTCAGACCTTCAAGACCACTGCCCGCAAGTTGCTGACCCATTTGCAGACCAATTCCGTAGCTCGCTTTCTGCTCTACGGTTTCTAATTTGATTTCAGACATCTTGTCTCTCTATTGTGTGAGTTTGTGCAGCAAAAGGATAGCAGTTCTACTAGCGCGAAGAAACGTCAAATGCCAATATAAGTCAAGATACTGTTAACTTGTGTTGCACTGAGTTTTTTTCGCTGCACAGGTTCATGGATAATAGGAAGACAGTTCGTTAGGGTGTAAGCATTATGAATCGGAGAGTGGCACGTTCGCGCCAGCCGGGAATATTCGAACAATTCAAAAGCAAAATAGAAAAGGTCGATTGGCGAGAGAAAGCGAAATCGGTCAAAACGTATTGGTTAGATTTACCTAAATTGCATCGCCGTGCCATTCCTTCTTTGGCAGCGGTGGTGATTGTGTTGCTTCTTATTCCCGTGTCTGATGAAGAAAACGCACCTGATGCAACAGAACAACAAGCAGAGAACACACGCAAGCCTTTGGAAATCAACACTACGGGGTTAAGTGAACAAACTTCCAATAACTCGTCTTCTTCCCGAGAGGACACTTGGGAGCAATACACAGTCAAGGGTGGCGATACACTGGCGCAGGTATTTCGAGCGAACTCTTTACCCATGGCGGATTTGAATGCCTTGGTCAAAATTGAAGGTTTAGATAAGCCATTAAGTAAAATTCGGGAAGGGCAACTGATTCGTTTCAAGTTAGATGATGCTGGAAAGCTCGACATCTTACAGTTGGAAAGTCGAACTGGTTCAGTCATGTTCTTCCGGTTGTCTGATGGTAGTTTTGGACGAAGTAAATAATCGAAAACTCAGGGGGCTAATGAAGCCCCTTGAGTTTATTGATGGTGTGCCAGATAAGCGACCGATTCTTCCTTACCCATATATTTTCCGAGCGTCTTTTGCGGAACATTCAGCAAGTCGACAACAATCAGACCGTCCAGTGCGTCGTTGAATTCTGGGTCGACATTAAAGCAAACCAACTGACCATTCAGCCCCAGATACTGCCTTAGCAAAACAGGAAGACCTTTTCCTTTTTCCATCCTTGCCAGCACCTTAGAAAGCAGTTGAACGCTGCCCAAAGCACTTAACATGTCGTTGCGCCAGAATACATTGCGATCTTCTTTGAGTGGCACCGATGGTGAAACCAGATTTGCTTTGTGCTGATCGTAATGGTGGATCGACAGACAGCTCGCCATCAGTTGTCTGGCTACCTGGCTATAATCGTTGCTGATGCTGACAGGACCAAACAGATGTGTGTATTCAGGGTTCTTGTAGACGTAACTTGCGATCCCTTTCCAAAGCATAAGCAGAGACTGGATGTTTCTCTGATAGGGTTTGTTGACCACAGAACGCCCTAGTTCTATGGATTGATCTAAGCTTTCGATAAATTCCTGACTGTATTTAAACAGGCTTCGGGAATAGAGCCCTTCCAGACCTTGCTTCTCTAAGATCTTATCTACTTTTCCCAGGCGATAACTGCCAACCAGTTGTTGATCTTTTTCATGCCAGATGAACAGGTGATCGTAGTACTCGTCGTAATGATCGAGATCGAGGGCTTTTCCGGTGCCTTCACCGACATCTCGAAAGTTGGCTTCTCGAACCCTTCCTATCTCCTGAATGATATTTGGTATCTGGGCTTTCCGAGCGCAGAAAACATGAAAATCACCTTGAGAGATCAGACGCGTGTCGCCTGGAAGTGATTCGATCTCATCTTTCAGTACCAAGGGATCAACAGCATCTCTGACCGGAACCGAGAATTGAGCGGCTAACTCATGTTCTGATTCCGTTTGTTGCTTTCGCAACAAGTAAGTGTTCAACCTCAGGTAATGCACCAGATCTTGCTCGGTTTCCAGAGATTTAAGCTCCGAGTAAAGGATCGGTTCACCGATCGATAACTGGATCTGAGAAGAGCTTTTTCCGATCATTTCTCTGCCTAACATTGCAGTACGCAACAGCGGGTGAATTTTACCTGCAAAGTAGAACAGTGAACTGTTTCTGCCTTCAATATAGATAGGCACACAGGTGGCTTCACTTTTTTTGACCAGTTTGGCTACAGAGCGGCTCCAAGCTTTATCCTGCAATTGGGCATCCTGAAACGTAGACACTTCACCGGCAGGGAAAATGATCAACGCATTGCCATCTGCAAGGTGCTGATGAGCGTGGCGCATAGCCGTTAAATTGGTTTTCATTGCCTTTTTCGATTCGAAAACGTCTACCCCGATAAACAGATCAGACAGTTCTGGCAATTGCTTTAGCATCTCGTTCGCCATGACTTTAACATCGGGGCGACGGTGCCTCACCAGTGCTGCCAGTATGACCCCTTCAATTGCCCCCAAAGGGTGATTTGCGACGATCACAACGGGTCCCGATTCCGGAATACTGTCCAACGAACCTTGTTGTACCCTGTAATCAATATTGAGTGCTGAGAGGGTGTAATCCATAAACTCAAAGCAATCGAGATCCATAGGTCGCTTTTGGTAGAGCGAATCTAAATAACTCAGCCCGGTTAATCGTTCTGCCACTCTTTCTACAATGCGAAATGGTGTTTTTGCCGGGAGCTGAAAAGGAGAAGTCTGCATAGGGTTCTCCTAGTTGCTCACTAAAGATGGCCAGTTTTGGTCACCTTTTTCAATGAAGCCTGGAATGTCTTTTTCCCAGCGAGATTTGATATCAGCGTCGTAGTTGAGGTAAAGCTTGCCATCCACAATGTTCCACTGAAGTGGGTCACCGGGGGCTGTGTCGTTTTTCTCTCCGACTGCCCATGCACAATAGCCACCATATTGCGGCGCGTATTTCTCGGGGTTTTTAACGAACTTATCGAGGTTTTCTTTGGACGTGAAATACCAGTTAGCTCCCTGATATTCAATTTTGTAATCACTGTTCCCCTTTTGTGGCTCGCTAGCTTCAAAGTAACTCACAGCGTCATAGCCTGATATGGCTTTATTGCTGAAGAAGCCAGTATAGATAGGGTCTGCCGCATAGCTTAATGAAGAAAACAGCCCGAGTAATGCAGTACATAAAATAACGATAATACGTTTCATAGTTAGATCCTCGCTATGCGATTTTTACATTCGATGTAGGAAGTAATGAAATTCGGTTTTGGGTCAGATAGGATTCACTGACACCAGTACAGGGTGAACCTGGGTAGTAACTCATGCCTTTTTCGGATTCATTGACCAGAATGTGCGTAAAGCTGACGGTGTGCGCGTCTTTGCGGTGCATACAGGTCGAAAGATGTCCCTTGCTTGGAATATGAGATGAGTGAAAGGCCAGCAGTTGATCCACATTGGCTTCGATAGCGGTAAACGACTGATAGCATTCGCTGCGCAGTTCAAACGCCATTTGGTAATCGACCGACGATGAAATCAAAGGTGGATTCGGGCGGATGTAGACCAGAGATTGCCCTGTCCAGCACACTCCTTTTACTGTGGAGTTATGTTTGGTCAGATCCGGTTCAAATATCAGCATTGAAAACGGCGCGAATTGCGAGAGTTCAATGGATTGTAAGTACTCATCTACTTGAGCGTAGTTGGTGAATGACGCGAGAGATTTTACCAATTGCCCGCGGCTGGTAAGTTCTCCTTTTGGCATCACCCCCTGGTAGTAATTGAGCAGGCAAATGGACTGCCCATGCTCATTGGTGGCTATCCAACTGCCGCCGCCATCCGGGTCGACAGGCATCAGATACTCAACACCTTGTTGGCAAAATGGCGTTGGTGGCACGGCTTGTGCCCGGCTTTTCTGTTCATCTCGGTTGAAAAATACTTGATAGCCGTTGTCTGTCAGAAGCCAAGATACGGTACACATCAACTCTTCTCCCTTAGGTAAGAAGATGTTGCCGGAGCAAACCCCAATTCTTTGTCAGTTTGATACCCTAGCTGAATAGCCAGCACCTTCATCAGAGCATAATGGTGAGTAGCATGAGCGGCAGCAAAGGCGATTTCTCTCTCCAGCTGTGCAGACACTTCTGCGCTCAGAGTTTCAGATAACGCCACTTCCGTTTTTACCGTGACTGTCTGCTTGATTTCATCGGGAGTTAGCTGACTTAACCATTGTTTAATTGACTGAAACTCTACAATGGCAAGCTCTCGCGTTTTTTCTACATCATGACCTCGCCTGCGCTGGTTATAGTCAACGCCATTTTCAAAATCAGAGAGCGCATGAAAGATATCCAGAACGTGGCGACAATGCTCTCCCATAGAGCTCGTTACCAGAGGAGGTGCCGCTTTTTGATAGTCTTCATTGCCAATTTGCATCAACAGAGCAATACCTTGCTCGATAGTTTCAATGGTGCCAGTAATGGTGGCTGAAAAACCCTGAACGGGGGCAGTAAGCGAAATAGGCGCAATTTGCATAAGTTATCCTTATTCTAGTCGGTTTGCGGATACACACTGACAAGCTGTTTTTCTTCCCGCCACGCAGCGAGAAGCTGACTGATAGACGGTGGTTTGTGTCCGGCTTTCTTTTGTAGTGCGCCGATCGCAAACAGCGTTCGATATTGAAAAAGCAAAGTAGAAAAAATCTCTTTAAGAGGTGTTTTTCTGTCCCAAATGTGTGCAGCCTCTGAACTGGCACCATTGATTTCCAATATGGTGAAGTTCTTTCCATCCATGAGCTGGTGAATATCCTGAAACTTGATGTCGAGGCGGCCATAACAAAAACCGTCCACATCATCAAAAATACGGTCGAGCTGACGAGCCAGAGCATCCGAAATAAACTCGTTGCCATTACGGAATATGCTGCCCCGGCTATGGCTTCCCGCAAATGCCAACTGAAAAGATTCACCTTTATCCAGTACGAGATTGAGTTTGTCCTGATGGCGAGGGAAATACAGATGTGTTAACTGACCTGCGCGGGAATCGGATTCAATAAGTTGCTTGAGTGTGGAGACTCCATCTCCGGTCACAAAGGGCGCGTACTTGAGAGTCAGAGAAATGACCTTACCGCGTTTTTCCCCCGGGTAGCGTATGTAGAACACACCGGCTTCGGCAGGGTACGGGGCTTTTTCCTGCAGCAGAAAGCGTGAGTGCAATGGAAAACTCGCAAAATACGCTTCCAGTTGTTCCAGATTGTGCAGTAACTTTACGCCTGCACCACGACAGCCAAGGTCTGGCTTGGCGACAATAGGAAAATCCAACTGATTTTGTTGCATTAGCTCATAGGCATGAGCTGCCTGAAGTGCGTTACTTTCCCCGTTTTGTGTCATGGTGATAAACGGGGAAATCCACTGTTTGGCATAGTCACCTGCCAAAGAAAGAATGTCGTGCTTTGACTCACCCACCATGCCACTCAGTTTGATAGAAGGGTTTGCCACCAGTGGTAAACGAACGTCTCCGTAACGAAGCGCCAGAGCAAGGCTCTGCAGGACGACTGGTGTATAGAAAACCCAGGCAGGCAAAAATTCATAAGGTGAAATACTGCCTTGTTGATCCTGTATAAACTTCGGCATGCCTTTGTTGATGCCCGTATCTACTTCGATCGCTTCAATCTGGCTATTCAGTGCCATCGGCGAACTTGTCATTGTATTCTCCCCGAAAAACGAGATTTCATGAGTCGGTTACCTGTGATTAAGGTGATGAAGAGCACCGGAACCAATAACCATTGATGAGAGCTGGCTTGAATCCAGGCTTGTTGACCAAGCCAGAAAGTGCAGCCAAAGATAAGCGCTGTCCATAACGCTGTAGCAAACAAAACGGCAGCCATAAAAGATGCCAGTGGAAGCTGAAAGAAACCGCTAAGGGAATAACCCAACGTTCTCAGTCCCGGAATAAATCGGATAATGAATAAATTAAAGATGGGGCGTGTGTGCAGCTTATTCCGCACCCAGCGCATAGACTTGTGAGAAAGCAGTCGATAGCGCAACCAACGAGAACGTTGCGCCCACTTGCCCAGGTAATATAACCCCAGGTCGCCTGTTGCAATGCCGATAAATATAGCCAGCAATGCCATGGAAGTTGGCATGGCATCCTGAGTTGCGAGTCCGGCTGCACCCAATATGGCAAGATCTTCAAGCAAATACGAAATCAGAACAATCCCAAGCATCAAGCTCAGGAGTGTCTGTTGCGACGCCCAAAGATTAAACTGTTGCGCATATTCAGCCACGGTTATCTGCACCTTTGTATGAATTCAGTGATGCCATTCTGAAATGTCTGCGATGAGCAGAGAACATTCAGGAATAGCGTATTAACTTCAACAAAGACCGGATAAAAGTGCTGAAGTATTCACCATGTCATAAAAAGTTTAGACGTTATTGCGGAGAATGAGGCTTCTTAACGTTTTTTATTGGCATCATTGGTAAGACAATCAGCAAGATACCTATGGCAGTCAGCCAGTCGGGTATTTCAGCAAACCACCAGATGCCAAATAAGGTGACAAATAGCAGACCAGAATACTCTGCTAGCGCAATTTGAGACGTTTCCGCTTTCTTATAAGCAGCCACAGCAAAACCATTGTAGGAAAGAATGCAGGCAGCGCTCAGAACAATCCAGACCAGAGAAGTCATGGAAAGAGGTTGCCAGTGGAACCAAGCTAATATCCCGGAAACGGGGAGGGAGAACAAAGAAGTCCAGAAGAGCGTGGCAGATACAGGCTGATTACCCGGCAGTTTACGCACTAGAACATTGAACAGCGCCAGTGTGATGGCGGTGCCTAAAGCGAAAATTGCAGCCCAATGGAATTGGGAAGGTCGCAGCACCAACAACACGCCAATAAAACCGACAAGAGTACCAATGACTTTTCCTGTGGCGGGTTTTTCGTTCAATACCCACAGAGACAGAGGAAGCATCAATAGTGGCGCGGCATAAAAGACGGCATTAGCAGTAGCGAGCGGTAAGTGAGTAATTGCTACCATCATACATCCACTGCCAACTAAGATAAGGTGGGCGCGAAGTAAATTGATACTGGCACCTTTCAACCTTCTTTCCGTCGGTAGCAAACGCAGAAAAAGTGGCAATATCACCAGAACCGAAATGAGTTGGCGTATGAACATGTACTGAAACACGCTGGCACCATCATCAAGCATCTTAACTGCGACATCCGAAATGGCGGCCAGCAGGTTACCGATGATTAAGAACAAAAGCGCTAAATTAGTCGGAGCGAGCGGCACGTTACTTAGGCTCTCTTATCATGCCAATATGTGGAATACCGTCTTCAAGGTACATCTCAGTGCACTGAACAAAACCGTGTCGATTGTAATAATCGCTCAAATGCTGTTGTGCACTGATTTTGATTGCCACTTTCCCCCATTGCATCTCCAGGTGAGTGACCGCTTGCTCCATGAGTTCATGCCCCAAGCCATGACCTCGAGCACTTTCTTTGGTCACCACTCTGCCAATGCTGGTGGTTTCTGGGTAGCTGATCCCTCTGGCAAGCAACCTGGCACAAGCAATCAGTTCTTCTCCTTCGTAACCCAGCAGGTGATAAACCCCATCTAAATGGTCTTTGTCATCCAGTTCTGGATAAGGGCAGTCTTGCTCTACCACGAATACATCCACGCGTAGTTTGAGCATTTGGTAGAGCTGGATGTTAGAGAGTTGATCAAAAGAAAGGAGTTGCCAGTTTGCCATAGTGAACCTCGTATTACGTAAGAGACCAACTTAAGACAACCAAAGTAAGTACTCGTTAACTTTTGTTAATTTTATCCTTTATTCGCTTTTTGATCCGGCTGAGGCTGATGTGTGTGATCCCCAGATAGGCTGCAATCTGATAGTCGGTCACACGTGATAGCAACTCTGGATAGGTTTCACAAAACAGGCTGTATTTTTGTTCAGGCGAGTGAAGCAGCATAAAGCGTTCTTTCCCTTCTTTATACATCAACTGGGTTTCCAGCAGGCGAATATATAGAGGGTGAGATTCTGCTCGCCAACGCTCGATCAATTCGACCGGAAACGACAACAGTTTGATTGGTGTCAGCGATTCCAGAAGATAAGGAGACGGCTCGCTCTTCACCAGGCTTTCGAAGCTGATCAGCCAATCCACCTCCCAGTAGAACTCTTTGCTGTACTGTTTGCCATCACTGGTGAGGTAACAAGCGTGGCAAAGCCCTTCCAGCAGGAAGTAAACGTGCGAAGGAAACTCCCCCTGATGCGTCAGAATATGCCGAGTAGGGAGTTCGAGTAGGGTAGCGCAAGAAAAAATGGACTCAATTTCATCATTCGAAAGATTGAATTGTTCGAGATTCTGTTTGAATAATTCTTCCATGTCAGTTTTGAGTATCTATCTTTGCTTGTACTTACATTGCGAGAAGTGTAACTGATATTTGTACTGGTTACATTAATCAGATGTGCGTGTCGATAAGTATAGTTTATAGTGTTGATTTTATGGGAAATACAGGTGATATCTATCCCTATTTTTATTGCATAGATATTGGGTGTTAGGATGTTAAATATATCTGCTTCTGTAGGTTTGAAAGGAATCAACAAAAAAGACGATGTAAAACTTGTTCAGGTGCTTTTAAATAGTTATTTAGGAAAGAAAAAGTTAGATGATGATGGGATTGCTGGGAAAAATACCATCAGAGAGATAATTTCATTTCAACGCAAGATTATGCCGGGTTGGAAACCTGATGGAAGAGTAGACCCTAAAGGGCGAACATTTTCATCGCTATTAGCTTTCTTTAACAAGAAGGAGCAAGCAAAACTATCAAACTCCATTAAGACGAGACAAAAGTATTGCATGCTTAAGGCTGAACCAGAACTTTCGCTAAATGAATATAAAGTTACATATAAGCACAATATTCCTAATTCAAAGAGAATTGTTAGTGTGAACTCAATGTCCGTCATTAAACTAGCATTGGCACGTTCTGGCATGAAGCACGCTGTAATTACAAGTACATTAAGAACACCTCAGGAGCAAGCCTCGATTATGTACCGTGAGGCGTCCAAGAATTTAAAAAAGCAGTATAAGTTATATAGCTGGAAAGGTGAC
Source organism: Vibrio sp. SCSIO 43132 (assembly GCF_019904195.1). Lineage (NCBI taxonomy): Bacteria > Pseudomonadati > Pseudomonadota > Gammaproteobacteria > Vibrionales > Vibrionaceae > Vibrio > Vibrio sp. SCSIO 43132. The sequence goes on along the minus strand of NZ_CP063199.1, from coordinate 3,591,876 downwards.
AAAGTCTTAAGAGTTTATGAAGAGAACAAAGATAAAAGTCGAACGGATGCCATAAAATTAATGGTTGATGAAATAGATAGATTGAAAGATGCGGGGCAAGGAATATCTAGACATGTTGTTAGTGTTGAAGAATATAAGAAACTAAATGTCATTGATATTGGTGTCGGCTCTACAAGAGCTATGAATGATAATTTTAATAAAAATGAATTTAGTAAAAGGCTGAAAGAACTGGCTGAAGAAGGGTACATTGAAAAGTATATCGATGAGACCAATATTTCAAATCAGTGCTGGCATATTGAGGTTCGAACCGATAAAAAGATGAAAGTTAAGGTTATCTAATATGAAAAAATTCCTATGGTTATTGATTCTCCTCCCCATGTTTGCTTATGCCGATGATTGCAATTTGTCAGTCCTCAAAGTGGACTATGATGAAAAAGTCTTAAAGACATTCAAGCAAGAAGACAGGGAAAGGTATGTGCAATATTTTTTCTTTGATGATGGTGATTTGTTGATTTATGAACATCAATTCTGTTTTATGGATGACTACCAGATAGATTATTTCTCGAAAAAACTGGACGAAGAAAAGGTGCAAGCTCGCTTAGCAGAATTTATTTCCTCGATCAGCGCAAAACATCACTTAAAAATTAAGACAGATTTCTTCTCTCCGATACTGGCGACTGGTGGAGCTGATCATCATTTCTACTCTGCAAATAGCGAAAATGTTGAAGTTTCTCGAGCTTTGGAAAAAGCGGATTTTCGAGTTTTGCCTGAAAACTTCAGTTTATATATTGGTATAGGTGGGATGCATTAAAAAACCGCAGCCTTGGCTGCGGTTTATCTTAATCAGAGTTGGCTTTGTTGGGTAGGGGTTACTTCTGAAGTTCCAGGCGGTAGACACCGAAACCTACGTCATCTGTTGCCACACGCTCCATTGGGTACTGACCTTTATCTTTAATAAAGGAAGCTGCCTTATCGCTAGGTGATGTTTCAAAGCGAATGTCCAGCTTGGTGTTGCTGTTGATCGGCGCAAATGTCCAGTTGTTGTCTGCACTTGGTGCAAACTGACCTTTTTCCTGACTGACACGAGAAATGTAATTCGCCAAAACCGTGCGGTTTTCATCTGGGGCATCGAACGCCACAAATTCTGAACCCGTACCTGGGAACTTGTTGCTGTAGGCGCGGTAATTGTTGGAAGCGATGATGAAGTCTTGCTTCATATCGATAGGCTTACCCTGATAAGTCAGACCAATAATACGCTCCGAGTCCGGGTTAATGACTTTACAGTCGCCATCGTATTTCGCTGGTTGAGTGATATCGATCTGGTAGTTCACACCGTCAATCACATCGAAGTTGTAGGTACGGAAACCGTCCCAGTCAATCAGACCTTGCGGGGCAGTGGAATTCACATCGATTTGCTTGAATTGCCCGGCAGAACACTCCAGCCACTCTTTCACTTCATTACCCGTGACTTTCAAGGCAACCAAAGTGTTCGGATATAGGTAAAGATCCGCAGCGTTACGGAAGGTCAGCTCGCCAGACTCAACTTCTGTGAAGTTAGCTGGGTCATTTTTACGACCGCCAGCTTTAAACGGTGCAGCCGCAGACAGAACAGGAATGCCATCAAGATCAGGGTCACCCTGAATAAAGCGTTCTACGTAGTCTTTTTGCGCTAAATTGACGATTTGAATCGTTGGATCATCCTGAACCAGTGCAAGGAAGCTGTACATCACATCATTCGCTTTACCAATTGGCTGGTTAACAAAGTCACGCGTGCCTTTGTGATCGGATTCCAGCGCTTTTACGATCGCTTGATCCGGCTCAGCCAGCGCACTTTTGGTTTTCTTATCAAAGATTGGGCGTGCTTCTGCTTGCCCGCCTGAGACTTTCCAGCCCTCATCGTCTTTTTCAAGTACCAAGTCCATTACACCGACATGGCTACCCCAGCGACCTGGCATGACAGAAACTACACCATTGATGGTGCCTTTCTTGTTATCGATGCCTTGAATGTTATCGAACCCTTTACCCGGAAATACGGCGTGCGCATGACCAAACGCAATGGCGTCAATACCTTCTACTTCAGACAAGTACAAGGTTGAGTTTTCAGCACCCGCTTTGAATGGGTCGGTTGATACACCGGAGTGAGGAATCGCGACAATCACGTCAGCGCCTTCTGCTTTCATCTTTGGTACCAGTTCTTCGGCGGTCTCTTTGATGTCTTTTGCGAAGACTTTTCCTTCAAGGTTTTTCTTATCCCAAACCATGATTTGTGGCGGTACAAAGCCAATGTAACCCACTTTGACTTCCTGCATGTCGCCATCGGTGTCTTTAAACTGGTGGGTTTTGATGATGTACGGGGTGAAGTAGTGCTCGCCGGTTTTCTTATCGAAAACGTTTGCGCTAATGTAAGGGAAGTTGGCGTCGTCCAGCGTTTCCATTAGGAAGTCCAACCCATAGTTGAATTCATGGTTACCAATGTTACCTACATCGTAGTTAAGCTGGTTCATCGCCTTATAAACAGGGTGAACTTCGCCTTTTTCGATGCCTTTGGCAGCCATGTAGTCACCCATTGGGCTACCTTGAATCAGATCCCCATTGTCGACCAGCACACTGTTAGTCACTTCTTTCTGGGCTTCTTTCACCAGAGTTGCTGCACGCGTCAGACCAATTTTCTGAGATGGCTTGTCTTTGTAATAGTCATAATCCATCACATTGGTGTGAATATCTGTCGTTTCGATGATTCTTAATTTAATGGTGTCTGCCATTGCCGGACCCGCAATGGTTAACATGCCGCCAAGTACTGCAACGGAAAGAGGTTTCACAGCCAGCTTCATGATTTGCTCCAGAGTAATAAGATGAAAATGGACGTGTCGAAATGTAACAAAAATTCATGAAACAGATTTGTCTTGCTTATCAATTGTGTGATCTAGGGTGAAGGTGGAAATGTCAGAGTGTTAGCCAAAGACCAAATTTTCTGTTGGGTTTGTAATTGACTGCTTCATTAAACCGCATCTTATAAATAGAAATTCAGGACGATGTAGGGAAAGTTTGCCACGAAATGAATAATTGGCTCATTGCTGATTTCTCATGCCTTTTTGTTCTTATCAACTTTTCGAATAAAAAATGAAATTTTAGAATTTCAGGTAATAACGGTAGCTGGTCATAATGCCAGCATCACAGGAAAAATGATGATGAGCACCATGGCCGGTAAAGACACACTGACATTCCCTAATAAAAAGCCTCGTTTAGTGGCAGACCATTCGAAATCGCTTCGAAAAAGCAAACTGCGTCCGGGCGAAGTGGCATTAGTAGGGGCTGGTCCTGGTGATGCTGAATTGCTGACACTGAAGGCGCTGAGCTACCTTCAACAAGCCGATGTCGTGTTATACGACTATCTGGTATCTGATGAAATTATGGCATTGGTCCCAGACGACACCATTCTGGTGTGTGTCGGAAAACGCGCAGGGCACCACAGTGTGCCTCAGGAGAAGACCAATCAATTGCTGGTGGATTTTGCTCGCCAGGGTCATCGGGTTGTGCGTATTAAAGGTGGCGATCCGTTTGTATTTGGTCGTGGCGGTGAAGAGCTGGAAGTACTCTTTGATGCGGGTGTCCCGTTTCAGGTTATTCCAGGCATTACCGCTGCAGCAGGGGCAACAGCTTATGCGGGGATCCCTCTTACGCATCGTGATTATGCTCAGTCTGCCATGTTTATTACTGGTCACCTCAAAGCAGAAAGCGATCAGATGGACTGGTCAACATTGGCACGTGGTAATCAGACCTTGGTTATCTACATGGGACTGATGAAATCAAGCTACATTCAGGATCAGTTGATCGAGCATGGTCGGGACAGCTCAACCCCGATCGCCATCATCGAACGTGGTACTCAATCCTGTCAGAAAGTATTCAAAGGCCAGCTAAGTGAGTTGGCGGATTTAGCCGCGCATGCGGAATCGCCTTCCCTCATTGTGGTAGGGGAAGTGGTTAGTCTGTCTAGCAAGCTGAGCTGGTTTGGTGAAAACCAACAAGATTTAGAGCCTGCAATGAGTTTTGCGTAACTCTTGTTCGACTCTGAGCAATTTGAAAGCTCGTCGACGAGCCTTAAAGGAAGCGATAGAAAATGGATCAACAACGATTAACTCACTTAAAGCAGTTGGAAGCGGAGAGCATTCATATCATCCGTGAAGTAGCTGCTGAGTTCGACAACCCTGTCATGATGTACTCCATCGGTAAAGACTCATCGGTAATGTTGCACTTAGCACGTAAAGCATTCTACCCGGGGAAAATTCCTTTCCCACTACTGCACGTGGATACCGACTGGAAATTCCGAGAAATGATCGAATTTCGCGATCGCACTGCAGAGAAATACGGTTTTGACCTTTTGGTCCACAAGAACCCAGAAGGTTTAGCCATGGGTGTTGGTCCGTTTACTCACGGTTCTTCCAAGCACACCGACATCATGAAAACTCAGGGTCTGAAACAAGCTTTGAACAAATACGGCTTTGATGCTGCGTTTGGTGGTGCCCGTCGTGACGAAGAGAAGTCTCGTGCTAAAGAGCGTGTGTACTCTTTCCGCGACAAGAACCACACATGGGACCCGAAAAACCAGCGTCCTGAGCTTTGGAAAACATACAACGGTCAGGTAAACAAAGGGGAGAGCATTCGTGTATTCCCACTTTCAAACTGGACCGAGCTAGACATCTGGCAATACATCCTTCTGGAGAACATTGAAATCGTGCCTCTGTACCTGGCAGAAAAACGCCCAGTGGTAGAGCGCGATGGCATGCTGATCATGGTTGATGATGATCGCATGGAAATTCGTCCAGATGAGAAAGTAGAAGAGCTAAGCGTTCGTTTCCGTACTCTTGGTTGTTACCCACTAACGGGTGCGATTGAATCTGAAGCAACCACATTACCAGAAATCATCGAAGAGATGCTGGTGGCTACATCTAGTGAACGTCAGGGACGTGCTATCGACCACGACCAATCAGGGTCGATGGAACTTAAGAAACGTCAAGGCTACTTCTAAATCTAAGGAAAGAAATCATGAACAGTGCTGTTGAAGCTCAATTAGCCGAATTGGGGATCGAAGGTTACCTCAATCAACACCAACACAAATCTCTACTTAGATTCCTGACTTGTGGTTCAGTAGATGATGGTAAAAGTACATTAATCGGTCGCTTGCTGCATGACTCCAAGCAGATTTATGAAGATCAGCTAGCGGCAGTTCACTCTGACAGCCAACGTGTGGGTACTACAGGTGAGAAGCCTGACCTGGCACTTCTGGTTGACGGCTTACAAGCCGAGCGTGAGCAAGGGATCACTATCGACGTAGCGTACCGTTACTTCTCGACGCAGAAGCGTAAGTTCATCATTGCCGACACTCCGGGACACGAGCAGTACACGCGTAACATGGCGACAGGTGCGTCGACGTGTGACGTCGCCGTCATCCTTGTGGATGCGCGTAAAGGCGTTCTGGATCAAACGCGTCGTCACTCATTTATCTCAAGTCTGTTGGGTATTCGTCACTTTATTGTGGCAGTCAACAAAATGGACCTAGTGGAGTTTTCTCAAGAGCGTTACGAGCAAATCAAGCAAGAGTACCTGGAGTTCTCTAAGAAGCTTGAAAGCAACATCGACATCCAACTGATCCCAATTTCAGCTCTGGAAGGCGACAACGTGGTGGATAAGAGCGAGCCAATGAGCTGGTACGAAGGTCCATCACTGCTTGAGCTACTGGAAGATGTAGACGTAGATCAGGAGAAAGGCGACGGCGAGTTCCGTTTCCCAGTTCAGTACGTTAACCGTCCAAACCTCGACTTCCGTGGTTTCGCGGGCACTGTGTCTTCTGGTTCTATTTCAGTGGGTGATGCGATTCGCGCTCTGCCATCGGGTAAAACATCGAAAGTAGAAAGCATTGTGACTTTCGACGGAAATCTAGAATCTGCATTTGCAGGTCAGGCAGTAACGCTAACACTTGAAGATGAAATCGACATCAGCCGTGGTGACTTGATTGTTCTGGAAAATGCGGACATCGACTCAACCAACCGCGTGCTGGCAGACGTAGTCTGGATGACGGAAGACGCACTTAAGCCGGGTAAAGAGTACGACATCAAGATCGCGGGTAAGAAAACCGTTGGTCAGGTTGAAGCGATTCAATACCAGTACGACATCAACAACCTGTCTCAGCATGACGCTCAAGAAGTACCATTGAACGGTATCGCTGCTTGTGAGTGGTCTCTGAATGAAACGGTAGCGTTGGATGCGTATCAAGACTGTGCAGATACTGGTGGTTTCATCATCATCGACCGCCTGACCAATGTCACGGTAGGTGCAGGTCTGATTCGCGAGCGTCTGAGCGAAGCTGAAGTTCAAGTAGGGGATTTCTCCGCTTTTGAACTGGAACTGAATGCTCTGATTCGCAAGCACTTCCCACATTGGGATGCAAAAGACTTAAGTAAATTACTTAAATAAGCTCAAGGGTGAGAGCCCTTAGATAAGGGAGCGAAAACGCTCCCTTACTTTTCTCAGAGAGTAGGGTATGTGGGAACAAGGATTTGTATTAGCAGTGCTACTTGGCATCGTGACCTGTTTACTGGTCACGCGCATTAAGCCGAGTATTGTTTTTGCTGGTGCGGCGTTTCTTGCTTATATGGCCGGACTGAGTGACATCACCGATATCGCTGCAAACTTTACTAACTCTTCTTTGCTGACATTGGTGCTGTTGATTCTGGTGTCGTGTGCGTTAGAAAAATCCCGCTTAATCAGTTGGGTAAGCCGACATATTTCAGAAGGACGTTTAGGAACTGTTGTCGCTAAGCTTGGGGTTTCAACGGCTTTATTGTCGTCTTTTACCAACAATACTGCCGTAGTTGTTTCACTCATTGGCGCGATAAAACGCAATCAGCAACATTCACCATCCCGTTTGCTGATTCCGCTCAGCTACGCGGCGATTCTTGGCGGTACATTGACGCTTATCGGTACCTCCACCAACCTGATCATCAACAGCTTTGTAGAAGATGCCGGGTTACCAAGCCTGAATTTTTTTACGCCAACCATGATTGGTTTATCCGTATTGGTGGGTGGGATGCTGATTTTGATTCCACTGAGCTACCTTCTGCCTAATCATGATGATCAATCTCAGGATGATCTTCCTTATTTCTTAGAAGCCATTGTTGAACCTGGGTCGCCTCTGGTTGGAAGAACCATTGCTGAAAACAATCTGCGAGCACTGAGAAAACTTTTCCTTGCGGAAGTGATCCGCAATGGTGAAACCATGGCATCGGTGGATCCGGACTTTGTATTGCAGGCGAAAGATCGTTTGTTGTTTTGTGGTGACGTAGAAAGTGTTGCGACACTTCAAGAGATCCAAGGTCTAACGCTTTTTGGTCAGCATCACCTTAACGGTCAGAGCTTTGTTGAAGTGGTGGTGAGCTCATCGGCATCGATTTGCAACAAAACGCTGAAATCTTCCCAGTTCCGTGAACGCTTTGACGCCGTTGTAGTGGCAATTCGCCGCGGTCACGAGCGCTTAGAAGGCGGTTTAGGGAACGTACGTTTAACCGCTGGAGATACGCTGGTTCTGGTGCCCGGTAAACGATTTGAAGCCGAGCGTCAGTCACACTCACGTGAATTTGTACTGGTTAACGATCTGGATTCCACAGCACGCTTGGATGCCAATAAGTCCGCCATGGTATTGGCAGGTTTTGCCACAGTGATTGGTTTGGCTTTGCTTGATGTGTTGCCTTTGCTTAAAGGTCTGGCGGGTTATCTGCTGATTCTTTTAGCGGCAGGAACCGTTACGTTCAGCGAACTGAGACGGCGATTCCCAACCGATATTGTCGTGATTGTGGGCAGTGCGCTGACGATAGCGCAATTGATGATGTCCTCCGGGCTGTCTGTGAAAATCGGTGACATGTTTATCGAAGCCTTCAATGGCTGGGGGGTGTTAGGAGGGTTGATTGCGACGTATCTTCTAACGCTTGTCTTGACGGAACTCATCACCAATAACGCGGCGGCTGCTTTGGCATTTCCTCTTGGCTACAGTATGGCCATCGGCTATGGCGTGGACCCAATGCCATTCATTATGGCAGTACTGTTTGGAGCCAGTGCGAGCTTTATCTCGCCTTACGGTTACCAGACGAACTTGCTGGTTTACAGCGTGGGTAATTACCACATAACGGATTACATCAGGGTCGGGTTACCCATTTCTTTGGTTTACTCAGTATTGGTGCTGACACTGATCCCATATTTTTTCCCATTTTAAGTCCACCGCCGATTGGGTGAGGTGGCAGTAAATAAAGGACTAGAAAATGACAACAGTAACTGTAGAGCGCGATGAAAACGTCGTATGGCATCAGCATTCTGTCGATAAAACGTCTCGTGCTAAGCAGAAAAACCAACAACCTGCTGTGCTGTGGTTCACTGGCTTGTCTGGTGCTGGTAAGTCTACGGTTGCTGGCGCATTAGAAGTGAAATTAGCCGAGATGGGTTACCACACCTATCTGCTTGATGGCGATAATGTACGCCATGGCTTGTGCTCTGACTTAGGCTTCTCTGCACAAGATCGCCGCGAGAACATTCGCCGAATTGGCGAACTGGCTAAGCTGATGGCAGATGCCGGTTTGATTGTGCTTTCTGCGTTTATTTCTCCTCATCGTGCAGAGCGTCAGATGGTTCGCAATATGCTGGACGAAGGCGAGTTCATTGAAGTTTTTGTCAATACGTCTCTGGACGTGTGTGAAGAGCGTGACCCGAAAGGTCTATACAAGAAAGCACGCGCAGGGGAAATCAAAAATTTCACAGGCATCGACTCTGAATACGAAACGCCTGAAAATCCGGAAATCGATCTGCCAGCCGGTGAGAAGACGATTGATGAGCTGGTTGAGCTTTGCTTAGCTGACTTACGCCAACGCGGAATCATCAAATAACGCGTAGAAAAAGACGGGTTTGAAATAATAAAGGGAATCACTGAGTGATTCCCTTTTTGATTTTGAGCGGGTTGTTAATCTGGCTTAAACGCTCTGATTAACGTTACTTCCTGCTTCCGTCTGAACCGTGAATTTTTGTGCCAGAAGAGCGAGCAACTGATCGTAATAGTTGGTGTTGGGTTTGTTACCCAGCAGGCGACAAAGCTCGTCTCCTGTGGGGGTAAAACGATAGTACAGCAGGCGAATGCCTTTGCTCATTGGCTGAAGCGCAATGTTCTTGCCCTGATAACTCACCATTAAGGCAGGGTCGAATTCCACCTCACCGGATTCCAGCTCGGTACCCAAAACCAATCCCAATTCAATAAGGTGCAATAAACTTGAGTATGGAAGCTGGTACGTCCCCATGTTTACTACACTGGTGTTCTCTTTCTTGTAGAAACCGAAAAAGCCGTCTTTCGATTTAAAGCCCAGCAGTAGCTTCTTACTGTTATCGCTACCAAAGCTGCATGCCAGAGATGCCGCGCGCTGAAGGTTTTGAGCTTCCCTTGGAGACATGTCTTTCAGCACCTGTAAGGCTTTCATTGATGTTGAGCCTGGATTGGTGATTTCGCGCTTTAGCACCTGACTCCAGAGCTTTTGCATTGAGGAGTTATGGATATCCTGTGCCATATCGAAGAAGCGATGTAGCCAGTCGGCATCGGGTTCACCTGCGGTTTCGTTATTACAACTGGCATGGGCAAACTTCAGGATCTGTTCCAGATTTTTCTGGCGCTGCTCTTGTCTCTTTTTCTGGCGGCTGATGGCTCGTTCTAACGCAGACTTCTGTGGTTTTTCATCCTGTAGCAGAGCATCCAGCTCATGAACCTGAGCAATTTGGATAACGCGGCTGGCACTGTCACGTATGTAACTGCTCTTTTTGTTGGAAGTGCTTTTGGTGCTGGTTTGCTCTATGACTACAGGCTTTTTGTCGTCTGCCATTGATTCGATTCCAAATAAAGTTTAAGTGCTGCATTAATATACTAAATTCACTCTCTGGGGCGAGTCCAGCGTTCTATACCCAAACTGCCGCAAGATGCAGGATTCAGAGCTCTATCTTCTGCCTCAGTTCAAGGAAAAGAGCGCCGCGTAATGATGATTCCTTTCCAAGCTCTTTGTCGACGAAATGAGGCAGAAGATAAGCTCCCAAGGGCGAGTTTGCTTGGCTTTCATACTGCGTTATCGATTTTTGATTTAGAACCACTAAACCTTCAAATCGATGCCTTGCCTGAAAGCCAATCAACTCTCGCTGAACCTAGCATCTTGCGATAGTTTGGGTATATCGAAACTTTATCAAGATTTTGACTATTCGGCTTGCTAACGATTTGTTAAAATTGTTGCGAGTATATTGGAGGTGATATGCGGTTTATCAAAGGAGATAAGCTCAAGAAGCACGTGTCCGTTGCGCTCTTGCTTTTGATTTACATCGCAGTGTTAGCCTACCTCTCAAATTTCATTGTGTAATGAAGGATTCAATAAGGTAGACCAAACACTCATATTTTATGCGGCTTAAGCGTCGTCGTACTCTTCTATTTTAATTCCTTCGATCAGATAACCTGTCTCAGCCAAATCGGAATTAATGGTCTCAGTTTTCAACGTTCCCACAACATAAATCACGTCCCAAAGCTGGTGGATAGGTGCACCTTCTTTGAACTTCACGTAGATGATTTGATTCGGTGGCGGAGGAGGAACGTGGATACAAGCACCGAAGTAAGGCACCAGTAAAAACTCGGTGACTTTCTTGTCATCGCCTTCTAAAGGAATAACAAATCCAGGGATTTTTACCTGACTGCCATGCAATTCCTGACGTACGCTGCCAACTTTGGATTGTTGAACATTCGCATTGGTGTGATCCGTTACTGGCATACCACCAGCGGTAAACTGCTGGCGTTCACTTTCTGGAATCAGATCTATCCAGTCCAGAGTGAGCGTTTCTGCAGATACTTTCTCGACTACGACTTTTTCTGCTTGTACTGGTGACAAAAAGCCTAACCAGCAACAAAGAAGGAGCAGAATCTTTTTCATGAGGTTTCCTTTAAATCCTTATTGTCATGCCGTCTGCCAAAGACTGACGGTACGCCCTGAACGCGGGGATAAACCCAATCAGTATACCTGCGCTCTGCACTAATCCAAGTAACATCCACTCGTGGGCGCTTAATGCAGTGAGCTCTATATTTATGCCATACAATTGCGCGATGATGGGGCTGATTATTGCGATTAAAATGTAAAGAAGTGCGACGCCAAACATAATCCCTGCCAGAGTTAATGCACTGGCTTCACTGATGAGCAAAAAGAAAATATGTTTTGGTCTGGCTCCCATGGCTCGCAAAATCGCCATCTCACGCCGACGCTCCTGCAGGCTGGTCAGAAGGCTGCTGAGCATGCCCAGTAAACCTGCTACAACCACAAACCCTGATACCGCAAGCAGTGCCTGTTCGGCAACCGACATCATGCCCCAGAGCTCATGCAGGGCGATGCCCGGTAAAATAGCGCTCAAAGGTTCTTTGGTGTAGGTGTTGATTTGTCGTTGCAGGGCGAAGGTATGAATCTTCGATTTCAGCCCAAGCATAAAGGAAGTGATTTGTTTTGGCTGAAAATTTTGCTGTTCTAGCAGTTCTGCACTTGGCGTATTGCCAATTTTTGCACCAGACTCCCAACCAACATGAATGGCTTCGATGGCTTGCAGCGATACGTGAACCGTTTTATCAACCGGGGTGCCCGTTGGTGCAAAGATGCCGACAATCTTAAATGGCAGATTGTCGTGGCGGTTAAACGCTTTGTCTGCGATTCCGTGGGCGATGATGATCTCGTCGCCAATTTTGTAGTTCAGTGTTTTTGCGACATCTGCGCCGATAACGGTTTCAAACAGACTGTCAAATGGTCTTCCATCTCTGAGTGAGAGAGGCTGCTTCTTACCATATCGGAAATGTTCGAAGTAACTTTGATTGGTCCCTAGTACCCGGAAACCCTGATGTGAGTCTCCAAGCGACATCGGGATAGCCCATTTTACTGAGCGATGCTGACTGAATTCTTCAAAGCTTTTCCAATCAATGTTGTTGGTGGCATTGCCGATTCGAAAGACCGAATACAGCAACAGGTTCACTTGCCCTGAACGCGAACCCACAATCAGATCGGTGCCGGATACGGTATTGGCAAAGCTGCTTTTTGCCTGTGTTCGGATGCGTTCTACGCCGAGCAACAGAACCACGGAAATAGCGACCGTCAAAATGGTCAGCAGCGCAGTGGCTTTGCGGTTCCCTAAACTTTTTCGGGCTAAATGAAAAATAGCCATTATCCTCGCCCTCCTGCTGCTTGGTTGATGGTAGGGAGATCGATGGTGCGATCAAAGAAAGGTTCGAGTGTCGGGTCATGACTGACAAAAACCAGTGTGGTATTCGCTTGTGAAGCTTCTTCCATCAGAAGTTCAATAAAGGCTTCTCGGTTGTCATGGTCGAGTGCTGAAGTGGGTTCATCTGCAATCAGCAGTTCCGGATGACCAATCAGAGCTCGGGCAGCCGCGACACGTTGTTGCTGACCAATACTCAAGTCTATGACCGGTGTATGAATCTTTTCTTTTGGCAGATGAAGTCGTTCAAGCAGATGTTTGGCTTCCTGCTCCAGTGATTGTTTTACTTTGTTTTTTCTGGTGCTGGAAAACTGACAGGGAAGCAGAACATTATCGATGACCGACAGGTACGGAAGCAGGTTAAATTGCTGGAAGATATAGCCAATGTGATCGGCTCTGAAACGGTCTCTTTTGCCCTGTGAAAGCTCAGATACCGCTTCGTTTAATAGGTTAACGCTGCCTTTCTGAGGTGTCAGAATACCGGTGAGTAATCCGAGCAGAGTGGATTTCCCACACCCACTGGGACCTTTAATAAACACACGCTCTTTTGCCTGGATGGAAAATTCATCGATGATCAGTGTATCCGGAGCATCCGGTGCCCAGGCATAACGGATGTCTTGCAAAGTAATGATCTGCGAAGACGTTGGAGAGTCTGGCATGGTGTAATCCGTCTATTGTTATTTGTTATCTTATGGATCAAATACCCAGCCTGACGGCTGGGTATCAATGTCGCTATGTTGCTTTATATCTCAAGATTCGCTGGTTTAGAACGAAACTTTGTGATTATTGGGAGTAAGCTCAGTGGCAACCTGCGCTTTATCCGTAATCATGTTAACCGACATCTTTTCCGTTGACGGGAATTGCTTAAACCACTGTGTATCGATTTGGCTCAGCTTTTCGATGTGTTCACAGTCGAAGTGGTATTCAACAATGAACTCGCCGTGACCACCGTGTTCCTCATGATCATGTCCTTCATGGTCATGGTGCTCATGTTTATCATGATCGTGCTTGTCGTGGTCATGGTGTTCATGTTTGTCATGATCGTGTTTATCGTGGTCATGATGCTCATGTTTGTCATGATCGTGCTTGTCGTGGTCATGATGTTCATGTTTGTCATGATCGTGCATATCGTGGTCATGATGTTCATGTTTGTCATGATCGTGCTTGTCGTGGTCATGATGTTCATGTTTGTCATGATCGTGCTTATCGTGGTCATGATGTTCGTGCTTATCATGGTCATGATCATCATGGGACTCATCTTCGCCAAGAGTATGACGAACTTCTGTGAACGTTGCTTTACAGTGCGCAGCAGAAGAAAGTGTCATGACGTTATTAGCCTGATTCAGCGTCGCTAGTGCTTCTTTTAACTGCTTAGTTTGCTCTGCATTTTTAGGCGCACTTTCAAAACCAACCACATCTGCACCTGGTGCGTGAATTTCCATCAGTAGCTCGTTGCCATCCTGAGCAATATTCAGCTCAACCACACCGTGTACGTGTGCGTCGTGCTGACGAAATTCTTCTGCCTGTGCTGATGTTGTAACGATTGCGGCTGCCAATAGTGAAAGTTTGAATACGTGGTTCATGTTTACCTCTGATTTATAAGTGAAAATATTACGAATTGTGAGCAATAGACTCAGACAGAGGAGGTGAACGCGCGTAATAGGATGGCAGCGGTGCGCGATCAGGTTTCAGGACATCATAGGCCTTGGTCCAGAAAACGTGCGGCACATAAGGAACAGTGATGATTGATCCAGAAATGGCGTGCTTACTGACGGAAAACAGCTCGCAGATATGATCCTCATGATGAGCGGGTTCCCAGTCCTGACTGTGCAAAACGTACGCAGTACTCATCCACATCACCGCAGCGATGGCGAGCATTGAACAGGTTTTGTTGTACGTCCGTGTCAGCATTGAATTCTGGCGTTATCGATAAAGGGCTAAATGTAATAACATAACAGGGCACCTGCAAGCGAATTTTCAGACGTTTCTAACCAGTATCATTGTTCTGTACTCAATCTGCACAGGATGAGCTGGAAAAGCGTCATTTTGGTTAAATTCAGGGCAGTTAACACAAAAAAGCGACCTGATGGTCGCTTTCTGTTTTCTCTACTTTAAACCGCCGCTATTACAGCTCGGTGACGATCTCGCGTGAGAAGGATTTTTCGCAGTATTTGCACTTAAGTCTCACGTCACCATTACGCTCTAACAAAGAAAATACCGTGTCTACAGGTTCGAAGTTAGAGATACAGTTTGAATTCGGACAGGCAAAAACGCCTTGAATACGTTCCGGTAACGAAAGCGCCAGCTTTTTCACGACTTTGTATTCTTCAATCTGATTTACTGTCGCGTGTGGTGCGTACAGCGCGAGTTTTTGCGCCTGATCTTCGTTGATGAACACGTTCTCAATCTTCAGCAGGTCTTTGGCTCCGAGTGCTGAAGAAGGCAGGTTCAGACCAATGGTGACACGCTGCTCAGAATTGTGCATGTCGAACAATCTAAGCACTTTAATACCAATGTGCGCAGGGATATGGTCGATCACTGTGCCGTTGCGAATTGCTTCAACTTGCAATTGAGTTTCTTTAGCCATGATGATTCTCCCTGTTACAGAGTTTCGTTAAGGACAAGTGCCAGAAGCGCTTCACGGGCATATACGCCGTTTTCTGCTTGCTGGAAGAAGTATGCGTACGGCGTTTTATCAACATCGACAGTGATTTCATCCACGCGTGGCAATGGGTGAAGTACTTTCAGGTTGTCTTTCGCTTCAGTCAGGGTCGCGGCAGTTAAAACGTAAGCGGACTTGATGTGAGCATATTCAGACTCGTCGAAGCGCTCTTTCTGCACGCGCGTCATATACAGGATGTCCAGTTCTGGAACCACACTTTCCATTTCGGTATGCAGGCTGTATTGAATGTTTGCGTCGTCCAGTTCTTCACAGATGTAATCCGGCATCGCCAGTGCTTCTGGGGCAATGAAGAAGAAACGGTTGTTATCGAATTTTGCCAGAGCCTGAGTCAGCGAGTGAACCGTGCGTCCGTATTTCAGGTCGCCTACAAACGCGACATTCAGGTTGTCTAAACGCCCCTGTGTTTCATAAATGCTGAACAGATCCAACAAAGTCTGTGTAGGGTGTTGGTTCGCACCGTCGCCAGCGTTAATCACAGGCACGTTATTGGAAAACTCAGACGCCAGACGCGCGGCACCTTCTTGTGGATGACGCATAACAAAAGCGTCTACGTAAGAAGAGATAACCTGAACGGAATCGGCCAGCGTTTCGCCTTTTTTAGCCAGCGAAGTGTTGCCGTCGTTGTCGAAACCAATCACATCTCCACCAATGCGCTGTACTGCTGTTTCGAATGACAGACGCGTACGAGTGGAAGGTTCAAAGAAACAGCTTGCGATGACTTTGTTTTTGATGAGCTCTGGTTGTGGCTCTTTCTTTAACTGAACCGCGGTTTTCACGATCAGTTCCAGTTCATCGCGCGACAGCTCTGAAATGGAGATGATGTGCTTTTGATAGAGTGAGTTCGCCATGATCTTCTTCCCTATGGTGATGCCATAAAAAAGCCCCCCTAAATAGGGAGGCTTTAAAAATTACTACGGGAACAATAAAACAAAACAGGGAAGCCTTGGTGCTTCTTAATCATCGCTAGAGCAGAGATGAGTGTTGGTTTCATTAATCGTTCCTCAGACAAATTGCGGAGAATTATACGCCTAAGGAACGTGATCGCAAGCGATTACATCAGGTTTTTATCCTAATATGCTCTCGCTTTTATCCGAGAGTCGCTACCATCACCGCTTTGATGGTGTGCATTCGGTTTTCTGCCTGATCAAAGACAATCGACTGCTCAGATTCAAACACCTCTTCTGTTACCTCTAAGCCCTGTAATCCGTACTTCTCCGCGATCTCTTTACCAATCACAGTTTCATCGTTGTGGAAGGCTGGCAAACAGTGCATGAACTTGGCATTAGGGTTACCCGTTGCCTGCATTACTTCGGTATTTACCTGGTATGGGGTCATCTGAGCGACACGCTCGTCCCAGGCTTCCGATGCTTCACCCATCGATACCCAAACATCTGTGTAGAGGAAATCGGCACCTTTTACGCCTTCTGTTACGCTTTCTGTAAAGTGAAGTTGAGCGCCCGTGGACTGAGCGATGGTCTGGCATTCGTCAATCAATTCCGCATTTGGCCAGTAAGCTTTCGGAGCTACTACCGTAAAGTGCATCCCCATTTTAGCGGCACCAACTAGTAGTGAATTACCCATGTTGTAACGGGCATCACCTAGGTAAGCAAATTGGATTTCATGAAGCTGCTTACCTTTGCTGTGTTCCAGCATGGTCAGGAAATCTGCCAGAATCTGAGTAGGGTGGAACTCATCGGTTAACCCATTCCAGACAGGCACGCCTGCGTGCGCTCCCAGTTCTTCAGCAATGTCTTGACCAAAGCCCCGGTACTGAATGCCATCGTACATTCTGCCAAGAACACGCGCGGTATCTTTCATCGACTCTTTATGTCCAATCTGAGAACCAGATGGACCAATGTAAGAAACCTGAGCTCCCTGATCGAACGCCGCGACTTCAAATGCGCATCGGGTACGGGTAGACGCTTTTTCGAATATTAATGCGATATTCTTGCCGACCAGTTTCTTCTGCTCTGTGCCTGAGTATTTGGCCGCTTTAAGTTGCTGCGACAGCTGAATCAGAAACTCAATTTCTTTAGGCGTATAGTCAAGAAGCTTAAGGAAATTGCGATTACGTAAATTGAAAGCCATAAATCTTCCTTGGGTATTGCCGGTGCGTTAAAATCTACTTATACATATAAATTCACTTTTTGTGAATGATTATTTTTGTGTAATCAAAAAAAGGTTGATGCGCATAGCATCAACCTTTTCAGTTTAGCAGCCCAATTATTAGTCAGGCTAAGGAGAGCGGGTATATCAGATTCCATCTCTTTCGATTGGGCAGCTCATGCAACGAGCGCCACCACGACCACGACCCAGTTCATTGCCAGGTATGGTTAAAACTTCAATGCCAGCTTTGTCGTATTTTTCGTTGGTGTAAACATTGCGTTCATACGCCACAACCACACCCGGTTTCACCGTCAAAACGTTGTTAGCATCGTTCCACTGTTCACGTTCCGCTTCGTAGTTGTCACCACCTGTTGTGATGATTTTTAACTGATCCAGACCAAGCGCCTGCTCTACGGCGTGGATATAGTTAGGAACTTGCTCAACGTTCATGGCTTTGCCGCCATTAGGAGTAAGACGCCAGGTTTCCAGATCGTTTCGCATGATTTCCGGGTAAACGGAGAATGTATCGACGTCCATATGCGTCATCACCGTATCTAAGTGCATGCAGGAGCGATGTTTCGGCAGATTAATAGCGATCACTTCCGTGGCCTGACCCGTTTCAAACAAGCCAGCCGCCAGATTTTCTACCCCTTGAGGAGTGGTACGTTCAGACATACCAATCAGAACCGCGCCTTTACCAATAACCAGTACGTCGCCGCCTTCAATGTTTGCGTTATCGTAGTGCAGATCTTCGTTACCGAAGTACTTAATAAAGTCCTGCCCGGCAAATACTGGGTGCCAGCGATAGATTGCGCGCAGATGGTTGGTCTCACGTTGGCGCGCAGGCATCATCATAGGGTTCAGTGACACACCGCCGTATACCCAGCAAGAGGTATCACGGGTAAACAGATGGTTAGGCAAAGGCTCAATCACAAAATCCAGTGGCTGATGCATTTTAGGCAGCATGGAAGAAGAAGCGATGGGCAACTCTGAATAGGCTAAACCACCCAGCAATACGGTTGCGAGATGTTCGTCATCCATTTCACTCAGGTAGCTACGCAGCTCACGAGCAAAAGTAGGACCGTATCTAAAGTCAGAAATCTGAGTATTCAGCAGCCATGTTCTCGCTTCAGGTACGGCAAGTGTCTCGACCAGAAGATCGTGCAGCAACAGAACTTCTACACCTTGATCTCGCAGAGTCTGGGCGAACGTATCGTGTTCTTCCCCAGCGGCTTCTACAGCTAGAACGTCATCAAACAACAGTTCCTGGCAATTAGAAGGGGTAAGGTGGGTGAGTGCGCGCTCGGGACGATTTAACAACACTCTGCGCAATTGACCGACTTCAGAGCCGACATACAGCTTACTCATTGGGTGTCCTTTCTTATATATCCATAACTGATCCTCGGGCTTAATTTGGCTTCCAGTACAGGAAGGTAGCCAGAGGATGACCTGCATTAAAATGAGGTCGGACTCACATTTATGGCAAGGATGAGAGCAAGATGCAAGTCGGTAATATAGTGATAATATCGAAGATAACCGCGTTTTTTCGGAATATATGCCTTTAAAACTTTAATTTGATAAATTTTACTTTCGTTTAACGGCGTGTTGTTACATTCGAACAGATGCCTGAATATTCATCGTGCTCTCACTCAGGCGAATGAGAATGTATGAGCTGGTGTGAATGAAGATGCATGATTCGAGCAATATGTCATAAAAAGCGTTTGTTTTATTCATTTTGACGCCATTCTGCTCTATGCACATTTGCATCATAATTTGGCGGAATAACCAGAAATTGACGTTTTAACCTTCACCTGACTTTGTTCTGTTTCAAAATTTCATTACCCAATTGTTAATATTTTGTTTATGTGACTTAGGGTCAATTTTGAAGTGCAGAAAAAATGCACGGGAATTGGGTTTGTCGGTGGTAATTTTTTACGATCCATGCCATATTTCACGCGTTTTATAACTTTGAGAGCGGAGCAAGCGAATGTCTCAACAAGATGAATACCTATCGGTAGAAGAGTTACTTGAGATTCAGAAAGAAGAAACTCGTGAAATCATCAATGCGTTACTTGAAGACGGCAGTGAGCCCGATGCTCTTTATGACATTGAACATCACCTGTTTGCGGAAGATTTCGACAAGCTGGAAAAAGCCGTTGTTGAAGCCTTTAAAATGGGCTTTGAAGTGCTTGAAGCTGAAGAAACGGAAGACGAAGACGGCAACAAGCTGCTTTGTTGTGACGCCACGATGGAGTCAGCGCTAAACGCAGAAGCCATTGATGAGCAGGTAGAAAAGCTGGTAAACCTTGCTGAGAAATACGACATCATCTACGACGGATGGGGCACGTACTACGAAGGCGAAGATGCCGCCTATGACATTGAAGACGACGAAGAATAACGTCTAACTCACCCAATTTTAAACGCTGGCTTATGCCGGCGTTTTTTATGAATTGTGGTCGGGGACTTTTCATGTACAAAAATCGCGTGCTGGTCAGACTATTGAAATTTCATTAGAAATTATGTGTCTTCTTTCATTATAATGCCCCCAAACTTGATCTGGCTCAATTTATCCATGCAACTTTCACTCGCAGGTCTTTGGCAGGTTTCTCCACTGACCGACCTTTCCATCCCGCAGGATGACATTACTTTCCCCGCGCCGCTTAGTCAGGTGTTGCCAGAATCATTGTCTGAAGAATCTATTCGCCAGCAAGAATGGCATTTAATGCACGATATCGACGTTGACGATGCAATGCTGGCTTTTCCTGCGGTAGATTTAGTGATGGCAGGGGTGGATTACTACGCAGAGGTGAGAGTAAATGGCGTTGCAGTATTTGATTGTGATGGTTCACAAAACCGATACAAGAAAGACATTCGACCTTATTTGCAGCCAGGCAGAAACCGATTTGAGATCCTGTTTCTAGAGAAAGACGACGACTGGCTGTTGGAAGAAGAACCGGAAGTGTGTGCGTTGAATCAGGAACCTGTTGTAGAAACCGATTCACGAATTGGCGTCTGGGAGATTCCTTATCTTCAGTTTATTCGCCATCTGAGACTCGACCACATTACAACAGAGCAGATCTGGCACCACGGCGGCGGCTGTGAATTCAAAGTTGATCTTTATTATCAAACCTTTGCAGCGGGACTGATTTCTGCGTCGGTGAAGTTTGACGGCATGACTTACCACATTCCAATTGATGTAAGAGCGGATCACGCCACAGCGCTGTTTCAGGTTGAAGCACCGCGCTATGCCAACCCGATTTTCCCAAGTGACAAGGATTTGTATCAGTTGGATGTGGCTTTAGACGGTCAAAGCCAACAGATGCGAATTGGTCTGAGCAAAGACTTATGCGTTACCCACTTTCCGGTTTAGCACCCAAGTATCCTCTTGAGGTTACTTGGGGATGTTTGAAGTGGTTAGATCGCCTTTGCCATAGCCACTTCGCAGGCATCATGCCCTGTATTACCCCACGGAGCATCCAGATGTTCAAATCCGAGTTTTTCATACAAAGCGATAGCGGCTTTTAAGCAAGCCGTGGTTTCCAGATAGCACTGTGAGAAGCCATTCTGGCTGGCGTGTTCCATTGCCATTTTAGCGATGGTCTTGGATAAACCTTTCCCCCTTGCTTCTGGCAAAAAGTACATTTTCTGTAACTCACACACTTCTTCCTTACCTTGCAGTGGCGCGTATCCTCCGCCACCAATCACTCTGCCATTACTCTCAATCACCCAGTATTGAGAGCGAGGCTGAGAGTAGGTGTCGTAAAGAAACTCAAGCGTTGGGTCAGCAACACTGAAACCCTCTTTGGAAGACAGCCCATGTTCTTCCGATACCTGACGAATAATGGTTGCCAGTGCCGCATTGTCGCTTTTTCGTATAGGGCGAAGTGTCAGTTCAGAGCTTGCTTCAGCTGTTTCTAAAGCGCGAGTGTAGCTTTCCAGAGCCTTATGTAATACCGATTTCTCTTCTGCCGATAACTGGTTTAGCGCAGCCTGATAACGTGCATTTTGCTGGTGGTTCAACTGAGCAAGTTGCCTTTCTCCTTTGGGAGTCAGTGCATAAAGAATGCTGCGCTTATCTTCTTTGTTGGTCGACACCTCGATACATTCTTTACTCGCGAGACTTTTCAGAGTCCGGCTGGCATTGGATTTGTCGACATGAAGCTTTTGTGCAACCTGATTAACCGTGAGAGGACATTGCTCCAGTTCAATCAGGCAGTGTGCCTGCACTGGGGAAAGTTCAACATCACCGCACTGTTTGTCTAACATGCCGAGCTGACGGACAAGATCGCGTGAAAGGGTTCGTAGAGTAGAGACATTCATAAGGCTGATTAAATTTAGTTGCGAATAGCAACTAAATTTAATGGTCAATGATTACTAGATCAAGTGGTGCATGATTACGTTAGTTAAAAGCTGTGATCCGACTCTTCTTTAGCTTGCGTTCTAATGATCAGTTTCTGATAGAACAAGTGGCTTTAGCGCTACGAAATGTCCTTTCCTTAAATAGTCATAGAAGATTGTTTTCGGTTTTTTGATTGCTTTTCCCAATTAAAAGACTTCTATCTAGTTCGCAAACATGAAATTAACTCGCATTTAGTGATCAAGTAAGTGGCTGAAAAAGCGTCATATTGGTATTTTAGTCACGCACTTATGTAAGTGTTTGTATATCAACTTAAGAAAACGTGAGGAAGCGTGAAGTTTCTTCACTTAGCTACAAAACAAATCGCTGACTTTTCGCCCCACATTTCACAATCGAAAAGCAGCTACGTCAGAATGGATAATTATGGAAGATAAAAACAAAAAGAACCCTTTCAAATTTGAAGGGGAAGGCTCTGAATTTTTTGGAATTTGGATTGTAAATATACTTTTGTCGGTGATTACGCTCGGAATCTATTCCGCCTGGGCAAAAGTGCGCACTAATCAGTATTTTTATGGTAACACTAAGTTAGATAATGATGGTTTTGAATATCACGCCAAACCCATGCAGATCTTAAAAGGACGCATTGTTGCGGCGGTGTGTCTTGTCGCCTGGAGTATCTCAAACCAATTTTTCCCAATCGTTTCATCGGTACTCATACTTGCATTTCTGGTCATATTGCCTTGGCTAGCGTGGAGCAATGCTCGTTTTGATGCAGCCATGACCAGTTACCGCAACGTACATTTCTCGTTTGCGGGCACATTAAAAGAGGCTTATATCGCGCTGTTTGGCAGAGGTTTGGTCGTGTTTGCACTCTTCATGGTGGGCACAATGTCCATACACTTTGACATTGTTCCTCTCGCAGCGGTCTTGCTACTGAGTGTCCCTTTTGCTTTTGTTTGGGTAACTGTCGGTATATCGAACTATTTTGCTAACGGTTATCGCTATGGCAAACGCCAGTTTTCAGCGGAATACACCTTGGGCGACTACATGAAGATCTACCTTAAAGCCATGCTGTTTGGCGCGGTAGTAATGATTGCTATTGGGGCTGTGGTTGCGGTTGTTGCTGGTTCTACCATCTTTACCTCGGGCTTTGATTTTGGCAATGCAAATATCTTCGGTTCAATCATTGTTATCTACATCGGTCTCTTCTTTGGTGGTGTGGTAGTGAACGCTTATAAAGCGGCACAAATTCGCAATTACACCTTTGCTGAACTATCCGTAAAAGATGCGGATAATCAAAACGATGAGTTTAAATTCGAATCTACTCTGGATACTTGGAGTTACGTTGGTTTGATCGTGACCAACTTCCTGCTTCAACTGGTGACTCTGGGCATTGCAAGACCATGGGTGATGGTTCGAACCAGCCGATACCTTGCAGACAACACGTATGTAATCGGTGACCTGTCTAACCTTGTGGTTGAAGGTGAAGAGCAAGACATGAAGTCAGCGATTTCTGATGAAATCTCCGAAGCATTTGACGTCAATATCGGGATTGGCTAATGCGTATTAAGGGGATGGCTCATCCACCTCTCAGCTCCGCAAAATCAGACGCGGAGCTGGATTTATCGCAACGCGACTTTATGTACCTTCATGTAGATGGACAGATCGTGAGTGCGTCTATCCACGACATAGAGGTCACTTCCTCACCGGGTAAACTTCCCCCTAAGATTCGTTTTCCATCTGGCTGGCTTTTTGTGCCAGAGCGAGCGGATGAGGTGAACGCGTACCTCAAGAAACACGGGCAGAAAGGGCTCCTTGGCAAGCTAGAGACCAATCTCACCGCGATTCTGGTGAGTGCTTTGCTGATCATCGGGCTGACGATTGGCACCTTCACCCACGGTATTCCCTGGTTTAGCCAGCAAATGGTGGACTGGGTACCCGACGAAGCACATGAAACGCTGGCAGACTATGTGCTTAAGTCGATTGATGAGGAATGGCTGCTGCCCTCGGAGTTGCCTGAAGATGAACAAGCGCGAATCCGGGAACGTTTTTACGCTCAGGTTCAAAGCTTGCCGCCAACAAAATTTCAGCCGCAGTTAGAGTTTCGAAAGTCTGGTGACTTTCCGAATGCGTTTGCTCTGAGCGGTGGCGTGATCATCATGCTGGATGAGATGGTAGAACTGGCCGAATCGGATGAAGAAGTTGACGCCATATTGCTTCACGAACTTGGGCATATTCATCATCAGCATGTGATGAAAAGGCTGATTTCTTCCAGTCTGGTATCAGCCACGGTCGCACTCCTGACCGGAGAAAGTTCCGGCATGATTGACACCATGGTCGGTGCTGGTGTGTTTATAATGCAGAGCGGTCATTCCAGAGAAGCCGAGCGCGAAGCGGATGAGTATGCCAAAGCTTCGTTAATCACTTTGCATGGCAGCAGTGAGCCGCTGGCGAAGATTTTTGAGCGTCTGCACGAGTCTGCAATGGACATACCCGAATGGTTAAGCACCCATCCAGATATGGAAGAGCGGATAGAAGAGGCAAGAGAGCCATAGCTGGCGCTTATCTCTAGCTCAGGCTAAATAAAAAACGAGTGCAATCGCACTCGTTTTTTAATGAAATTATACTCAAACCACCTCAAGATGCAGGATTCAGAGCGTTATCTCCTGCTTCAGTTCAAGGAAAAGAATGCAGTGGAATGACGAGTCCTTTCCAAGTTCTTTGACGATGAAATGAGGCAGGAGATACGCTCCCAAGGGCGAGTTTGCTTGGCTTTCATACTGCGTTATCGATTCTCGATTTAGAGCCACTAGATCTTCAAATCGATGTCTTGTCTGAAAACCAAGCAACTCTCGCTGAAACTAGCACCTTGAGGCGGTTTGAGTATATAGCAAATCGTTACTTACGAACGGCAATCGCTTCAATTTCAATTTTTACGTCTTTTGGCAGACGAGCCACTTCTACACAAGAACGTGCTGGGTAGTTTGCTACGTCGTGTTCGTCGAAGAATTTGCCGTACACTTCGTTTACCGTACCGAAGTCGTTCAGGTCTTTAACAAATACAGTCAGTTTTACGATGTCAGCTACAGTCAAACCTGAAGATTCAACCACTGCTTTTACGTTTTCAAGAGACTGACGCGCCTGAGATTCGATGTCTTCTGGCACTTCACCCGTTGCCGGAATTACAGGGATCTGACCTGATGTCAGTACCATGTTGCCTAAATCAACACCTTGTACGTAAGGACCAATTGCAGCAGGGGCAGAATCTGTATGTAGAACTTTCGTCATTGTTTTCGTTTCCACGTTGTTCAAAAGGTGTTTCAGTTTGCCTTGTCGTTCTCATGACGTAAAGATATTCATTGTGATACAGGCGTATGTTTTAGAACTGAGTTTCCACCAGATGCGTTACTTGATAGTCATCGTCACACACACATACATAGCGCCACTTATCAAACGTTAAGCAAGGGTGAGAGGTAGAAAACACCACAATATCGCCCACTTTCAGGTTACTGTCTTCTGGAGTCGATATATAAGTATGTTGATCCATGATATCTGTTGCTTTTAGCTCCGTGATATCCAGCAACTCGCCGTTGCGATAACGTCTCACTGGGGTTGGCAGACCGGCATCAAATGCCACGTCCCGTTTGCCTAGCCCTACGATGGCTTTTCCCGGTTCAGGAGTAGAAATCACATACGCCCACATTTCCAGTGAAGAAGTTAAGTCGCTTCCCATGTGACACGCTACACTGTTGTCCCGCGCGCTGCGGTCGAGTACTTTTTGCTGCGCATCCTGATAGATGCCTGTGTCGTGGATAAGGTAGCACCCAGGGCGGATAACCGTGGTCAAGTAGGACTGATGCATAAAGCACTCGGAAACCACGTCATACCAGGCAGACCCTGCACCTGTAAGAATCGGGCACTGACGTTTAATTAACCCTTGCTGCTTGAAAGACAGAGCCAGTTCCACAGCACTGCCAATAAAGTAGCGAATGCGGCGTTCAGAATCTTCACAATGATGAATTGCTCCTTCATAGAATTCGACACCATGAAGTTCAACGCCCGGTAACTCGTGGATCAATCCAGCCAGCTGCTGCATGGTTTCTGGGTGGCGAACGCCACAACGTCCTCCTGCCATGCCGTATTCAATAAGCAAATTAATCTCTTGCTGGCGACCGTTGAAATACTGGCTCAACTGCTCGATGTTGTCTTGTGAATCGACGCAGCAATACAATTCTATGTCTGGATTCTCAAGTAGCTGAGAAGCACGCGCCATGTTTGCTTTTCCCACTAACTGATTCGCAAGCAGGATGCGTTTCGCTCCGGCTTCAAATGCGACCCATGCCTGCTGAATGTTTGCGACAGTAATTCCCCATGCACCTGCTTCCAATTGTTGTTTGAACAGTGCAGGGCTCATCGTCGTTTTTCCGTGAGGTGCCAGTTTCACCAAATGCTGATCAGCGAAGGACTGCATCCATTGAAGATTGTTACGAACAGCAGAATGCTTGATAACGGCAGCAGGCAACATGATCTCTTCGTCGATCAGGCTGTATTTTCCAGATTCATTGGATTGAACCCAAACCCCTTTAGTACCGACGTTATCCAGTATGTCTTGGTAATTTGTAACACTCTTCATGATTTCTCTTTCCGCATCCTATTTTTTCTAACAAGGTCAAAACACCTGTGAGAACTTTACGTTATCGCGATCTTTGCTTTTTGTTGTGATAGAAAGTATCACACAAGCTTTAATAAACTGTGCGTATTCTCACTGTTTGGTAAATTCATTACTCCTAATATCGGATTCATACTGAGGCGAGTTCATTGATATTCACGTATTAACCTGAATGTTGGTGTTGATTTAACTTGCTGTTTTAACTTTCTATTTTTTGTGTGCAGAGCGTAAGTGCCAGAAGACGTAGCAAATCGATATGGTCTCTTCGTTTCACTGTATTCGGAATGTTAGAAATAAACACGGAGCCTACAGGGGAACCTAAATGCACTACGATGTGGTGTTCAGAAATGTCCATCTGATCGACGGGACAGGAGCGGATGGATACAGCGCTGATGTCGCCATACATAACGAGAAGATCGAAGCGATAGGCGATCTTGCCAACGCACAGGCGATCACTCTGATCGACGGACAGAATCTGGTGTTGTCACCCGGATTTGTGGATGTTCATACCCATGATGATACCAACGTGATCCGCTACCCGGATTGCCTGCCAAAGATCAGCCAGGGTGTCACAACGGTGATTGTGGGCAACTGCGGTATCAGCGCATCACCAGCTGTATTAAGTGGCGAGCCGCCCGATCCAATGAATCTTCTGGGTAAGCAGTCAGACTTTGTCTATCCCACATTTAAATCCTACGCCGAAGCCGTAGAGGCTGCGATTCCTGCGGTTAATGTGGCGGCACTGGTTGGTCATACAACGCTTCGCAATAATGTGATGGATGAACTTCATCGCCCTGCGTCTGGTGATGAAATTACCGTGATGAAGAATACGCTTCATCAAGCCATGGCAGAAGGGGCTATAGGGCTCAGTTCTGGTTTGGCTTACGCCAGTGCGAAACAGGCGCCCACGGAAGAAGTGATGGCATTGGCTGAAGAGCTAGCGGAATTTGGCGGCATTTATACGACACACATGAGAACCGAGTTTGAGCTGATTCTGGAGGCGATGGACGAAGCTTTTCGCACCGGGAAGCATGCCAAAGTGCCGGTGGTGATTTCTCACCTGAAATGTGCTGGGGCAGGCAACTGGGGTCGCACGGTTGAGGTGCTAGAACTGATGGACTACACCGCGAAACATCAGGATGTGTGTTGCGACTGTTATCCATATTCTGCCAGTTCTTCTACCCTCGATCTCAAACAGGTGACCAGCGACTTTGATATCTTTATTACTTGGTCGGATCCACGTCCGGATTTAGCAGGGCGAATGCTGAAAGACATCGCCAGTGAGCTGGATCTGTCTCTGATGGATGCGGCGAAAGCCCTTCAGCCAGCGGGTGCAGTTTATCACTGCATGGATGAAGATGACGTTGAGCGCGTGCTGAAATACCGGTTATCTATGGTGGGATCAGACGGTTTACCTAACGATCCTCACCCGCACCCAAGACTTTGGGGGACGTTCCCTAAAGTGCTGGGTCATTATTCTCGCGAGAGACAGTTGTTCTCGCTGCCCACCGCTGTTCACAAAATGACAGGCATGTCAGCAAAGCGGTTTGGGCTTTCTCAGCGTGGGGAAATCAAAGAAGGCAACTTTGCCGATCTGGTGTTGTTTGACCCTAGCCAGATTAAAGACGAAGCGACGTTTGAAAATCCGGTCGCAGCAGCAAGAGGTATTCACCTTGTGATGGTGAATGGAAAGATTTCATACCAAAACGGACAGGTCGCGACAACGCGGCATGGTCGAATGTTATGTCGAAATAAATAATGATGAGGGATTTGCCCTCGAAGTATCAAAACTGGAGAGTATTATGACAATTAAACGTTATGGCGTTGAAGGCGGCACAGGCACAGGTGGTCAGCACCTTCCGTTTGCACGAGCAACAGAAGCGGGTGGTTTCTTGTATGTGTCTGGTCAAACGCCAATGACGGATGGCGAGGTGGTTGAAGGCGGCATTGTGGATCAGTCTCGTCTGGCGATTCAAAACTGCGTCGACATCATGACAGAAGCTGGTTACGGGCTTGAAGATGTGGTTCACGTGAAAGTCGTGCTAACGGATTCACGTTACTTCCAGTCGTTCAACAAAGTATTTAAAGAGTTCTTTGGCGAACATCCTCCGGCGCGCATTTGCATGGTGTGTGATTTGGTGGTGGATGTGAAAGTGGAAGTGGATGTCACCTGTTACCGAGAAGACCGTCGCTGATCGAGTAAATACAATCAAAAATAGCGCCCTATACCCATTGAGTATAAGGCGCTATTTTCTTTTCTATTTGGGATTAAAGGCTGGCTTTGACCAGTTCAATCACTTTGGCGATTTCATCCTGACTGAGTGATCCTTCTTTTACAAACAGCACTTGTCCTGCTTTGTCGATCACTGCAATGGCAGAGCTTTCTTCCTGAAGTTCCCAGGTACTGGCAACCACCCCTTTCTTGTCCAGAATAATGGACGACCAGGAAAACTCCTTCTTGCTATCTTCAGCCGAAGATTTCACAAACGATCCGGTTCCCCAAATTGCATCATCCTGATTGATGATGGTCGTGGTCTGGTATGAATCTCGTGGAAACTTCGCTTCGGTAATGGCTGCCATTAAAGGCGCATTCATCTTTTTCGAACTGGAACGACCTGCAATCGCCTGAATGACTCGCACTTTGCCATTCAGATTGCCAGTCGACCATTCTGCGTATTCAATTTTATCGCCATTCAGCATCAGTTCGCCGTGGCTGGAAACGGTGGTAGAGGGCAAATTCTTGCCCACTTCAATGGTGTGCGCCATGCCCATTATCGGGGCAGCAGCAAGCACTAGGGTGGAGAGCAGTTTTATTTTCATCATGTTATCCGGCTGATTTCATTAATGAGTATTTAGTTATGGTTGTTGCGGGTGCTAAAGTAAGTCGCTGATTTAAAAGCAGGGTACTCAAGTTAACGTGTCCGCATTCACAGGTTAGCCCAAATTCGTTCTATTAAGCGAATACTTGGCTCCAATTTTGCAAATTTGAACACACAAACTCATCACAGATGGTAAAAGCGTCAAAAAAGGGATGGAGGGAATCATGGAACGGGTATTTAAGCACTATCATCCAAGACAGATAGCTAAGTTCGTCAAAATTCTGTTCAAGGGATCGTTCAGCATCGCGGGAATAGGGATGTTCTATTTCGAACAGGGCAAGGTGTTACTACCTGACATCAAAAACAAAGAAATGCTTGAAGTGATGAAGGAAGTCAATGCGACCATCGACTCCCTTTCTGGATTTGCCGCTTAAGCTATCTTTTAGCTTTCTGGCGGGAAGCACACACCTGTACCACCCAAGCCGCAGTAGCCCTGTGGGTTTTTCGCTAAATATTGCTGGTGGTAGGTTTCGGCATAAAAGTATGTCGGTGCTGGCAATACTTCTGTAGTAATGTCATCACGCTGCTCGGCAGATAAGGCTTTTTGATATTCCAGCTTTGAATCCACCGCTAACATCATTTGCTCTTCACTGGTCACGTAAATTGCGCTGCGATACTGAGTACCGAGGTCATTGCCCTGACGCATCCCCTGAGTTGGATCGTGATTTTCCCAGAATGCCTGTAGCAAAGCTTTAAACGAGATAACCTGCGGGTCGAATACCACGCGCACCACTTCTGTATGACCAGTTTGTCCGGTACAGACTTCCTCATAGGTTGGGTTTTGAGTAAAGCCCCCCGCATAACCTACCGATGTTGAGACAACACCTTCAAGTTTCCAGAAAAGACGCTCTGCTCCCCAAAAACAGCCTAAGCCAAATATTACTTCTTGCTGGCTTTCAGTCGGCTTGTCGAAAATGTTGGTTTGGTTAACAAAGTGCGTCGCTTCAACGCTCAACGGTGCATCGCGACCTGGCAGTGCGTCGTTAGCTGAAACCAAGGTTTGTTTATCTGCCATGTGGATTCCTTTCTGATGATGGTGAAGAGGTATTAAATAGCAGAGTGGTCAATGAATCAATAGAACGGTGAGTAAAGTTATCGAGCTTAAATACGTAAGGAGTACGGTTTAATTGACAAAACTATTATATTTATCTGTTCTGTTAATATTTAAAAATATTAACAGAGTAAGTTTCTATTACTTATGTAATAAATTCTAACGGACCTTAAATACTTCATGTTTAATGAATATATGACTGATTTTATTTAAGTAAGTGTTTTATATATTAAACCTTATTACAGTTTTTGATTAATTTGTCGTCTCAGTTTTTTGTTTGATCGAGATTATATACATATTCTCGGCATAGAATGGCTCGTAAAGATCGTAATATACACCAATATTTTAATAAGTTACCCAACTAGGATGTGTGTTCAACGTAATTGGCTAAATAAAAAGGAATTAATTTTGAACACGACATCGAGAGCAATAAAAACGTCATCTTGTATTTCAGAAGAACATGATTTGGTTAAACATCATCTAGAACAATTTCCCATAATTGGAACATCGGCATCGGCTCTGAGAACCAAGCAGCAAATACAGTTTGCCAAAGAAATGAATGTGTCCGTGTTTATTACGGGTGAAAAGGGCACGGAGAAAACAGAAGTGGCTCAGTATATCCATGATAATAGGCTGAATATTAATGGAAAACTGATTCGGCTCTCTCCTAATTTTAGTAGCCCAGATGTATACAAACTCTATCTGAAGAAAGCGATAACAGATGCTCAGTCAGGGACGTTATTACTCGAAGATATTGATGAACTCTCCCGAGAAATTCAGGATTTTCTAATTTATGCTTTTACCATTGATGGCTACCAAGAAAAATTAAATAAACAGAATGTTTCATTAATGGTTTCATGTAACACGTCAATATATTCATTAAAAGAAAGCAATGCTTTTCTCAGTGTTCTTTTAGAATGCAATATACCGTATATGGAGATTAATATTTCTCCTCTTAGTGAGAGAAAGGAGGATATTCCAGAACTCATTACCCATGTCATGGAAAAATTTGATCTGCAAGAAGGTACTTCCATTACGGAGGGGGCTCAATACCTTCTCAATCAATATCATTGGCCAGGAAATCTCACCCAGCTTCGAAGTCTTTTGGTGTTGCTTGCCTCCTGCAGTTATGGGGAAATTACCGAACAGGATGTGTTGTCCGTTGGTGTAATTAAAAAGACCGACTGTTCATACGATATATTTGAAACCATCTTAGAAAAAAGGTTTGAGAGGCTAGAAAACCTTCACCCAGCTTTAAAGAAAGCACTGATTTACCTCGGGGAAAACTACACAGAATCGATCAAACTGACGGACATGGCTTCTGCCTCTTACACCAGCCCTTCACACCTGTCTTTCCTGTTTCGGGAGCACCTGAACTTGTCTTTTAAAGGCATTTTGGTTCGGGTACGCATTCAACGTGCCAAACAGCTCTTTGATGCGTCACCCATGCTAAAAGTTACCGATGTCTGCCTGCAATCTGGTTTTGGCGATCTCAGTCATTTTGAAAAAATGTTTAAACGGTATGCCGGATGCACGCCTCGCCAGTATCGGGCTCAAAACAGGCAACGTCCTCAATTCTCTTTAGCCGTTTAGAAAGGATTGATTTAAACCCCTCGATAGTCCGTCGGTTTCGCCAAGTTGAAACCCAGCTGAGTGCCTAATATGAGAAGCAAGAACGGACACAAAGATTCATTGAATGGAAATCGATATAGAAAAAATGCTGCGTGAGTTTTCGCCGGTGACCTCAAGAAATATGCATCTCAATATGGTTGCTGATTCTCTGGGGAAAGCGTCAGAAAACGCCACTCACGCGCAGCAACAGATCCAAACCATATTGATCACCAATACGGCACTGGGGTCTGGATTGATTTATTCGATTGCCGCCAAAGGATCTTAGCCGGTTCTGAGGCGCACTTTGGTGTGTCTCTTCATCAAAAGGAGCACTAACTATGTCAGTGAACGGAGCCGTTACAGATTCTGTAACGCAAGTAAATACCTCTGTGGTCGGTGAAACGCCTGCTATGGCAGAAGGAAACCTGTTGCTTGCTACCAGCCATGCAATGGGCATTTCTGCACACAATAGCACGGGGGCAAACCAGCAGGCCCAATTGGTACATCAGACTTCAACCATTCAAGGCGTGAACTCGCTGTTTGCCACTGGCACAGCAGTGGTCGGACGCAGTGTTGAACTGATTTTAGAACCTCAACCAGCAGCTTAATCAATAGAAAACTAGGAGATTATTATGGCTGATACTGTAAACGCACAAGTGACTGATTCGGTCACTCAAGTTAATACAAAAGTCGTGGGTGAAACACCAGCAATGGCAATGGGCAACCTGCTTATGTCTACCAGCCACGCGTTGAGCAATGCCGCCCACAACGCAACGGCAGCGCAGCAGCAAGCACAAATCACCATGCAGGCAGCGACGGTGCAGGGTGTGAACTCACTGATGGCGATCGGTTCATCTGTGATTGGTCGTGGTGCAGAAGGCATCATTGAGAAAGGTTAATCCTTAGCTCGATTCGCAATTTCTTCAATTAACGTATTAAAAGGACGAACGTATGTCAGACGCAGCAACAGCACCGACAACAGTCAACGGTCAGGTGACCGATTCGGTTACTCAGGTAAACACTAAAGTTGTGGGTGAAACACCAGCCATGGCAATGGGTAACTTGCTTATGTCTACCAGCCAGGCGCTGGGCACAGCCGCTCACAATGCCACAGCAGGTCAGCAGCAAGCGCAAATTACCATGCAAGCAGCAACGGTGCAGGGCGTTAACTCTCTTATGTCTATCGGTAGCTCGGTCATTGGTCGAAGCGCTGAAGGCATTATCGAGAAAGACGCGTAATGCAGAAAGCACCTTTGCCTGAAAACGATGGCAAAGGTGCATTCTAAGGAGACTTGAATATGAAAGACATCAATTCCCCACCGGATCAAGAGAACTCGGCGTTTAACGCCGCCAACCAGTCGGTGGCACAGTCTTCGGCAATCGCACTGGCTGATGCCACAGACAACTTAAGAAACCTAAACACCCTGAGCACGACAGCAATTGGCACCGCACTAAGTCAGATGCTGGAAACCGGTGACACCAAATACTTTGAGATCATCGATCAAGCTCAGCGGGTCGTCACCAACGGTGCCGAAAACTTTGGTGTGGTCGGTGAGAAGGTAGCCACTGTTCTGCAGGATCAGGCTCAGTAAATGCCATTGCAGAGTGTTGCTTTGTAATCACGAAACCGTCTTATGACATGCATAACTTAAGCGTAAACAGGAGTGAACATGGAAGAGCAGGATACGCGATTTGAAAATGAGTTTGAGCATGAAGTCTCAAGCCAGACAATAGACGAATTTAACACGCTTCAGGCTTTTTCCGTTCAGCCTACCAGCCTGCTGGAAACCACTCTGGCAGATACTCTGGGTTTGTCTATGCATAACGCGGTCACCAGCCAGCAGCAATCTCAAATGACGACGGCGGCGTCAGTCACCAATGCCTGTGCCAGGCTTTTACAAACTCAGGTAAGACCCGCTCCGGTGGTTCAGGAATCGACATCCAATCCAGCTCCTCAACCAGCGGCTAACCCCCAGCCAATGTCTGGTTCACGGGCATTGAAAATGGGGCACGATGAAGAGCCGGAACTCGCAGCAGAACCTGCTGAACCCGTCGAGGACAAAAAAAACAGGTTTAACCTGCTGGGATTTCTTAAGAAAGACAAAGGAGACAGCGGTGAGTAGTGAAAAAGTGGGCAGTGAAAATGCTCTGAACTTTGACGTAAACAAGCAGTTGGAGCAGATAGAAGCGTTTACTCGTGAGCAACAGCAGGAAGTTCAGGCGATGATCGCTAAATCGCAAGCGCAGTTCAAAGTGTCTGATCCGGAAGAATCGGTCGAGAAGATCGAAACGGAAGTCAACAGCATGCTCAGCAACGTTGAAGGTTTGCTAGAGCAAGAAATGGGAAAAATTAACCAACAACTGCAGCAGTTGTTACCAAGTGAATAATGGAGTCTAGAAATGCCAAAACCTAAAGACGAAGTA
This sequence comes from Vibrio sp. SCSIO 43132, assembly GCF_019904195.1. NCBI lineage: Bacteria > Pseudomonadati > Pseudomonadota > Gammaproteobacteria > Vibrionales > Vibrionaceae > Vibrio > Vibrio sp. SCSIO 43132. Next base: position 3,557,787 of record NZ_CP063199.1, on the reverse strand, counting down.
AAAGTAAACGAGCAGATCACCGATTCTGTCACCCAGACCAATACTCAGGTGTTGGCAAGTTCGCCTTCAAACGCCATGGGTAATTTGTACACCTCCATGGGATTGGCAATGTCGAACCTGAATAATAATGCCACCAATGCTCAGCAGCAGGCGAATATTGGAATGCAGGCAGCAACCGTGCAAGGGGTGAACGCACTCACCGCCATCGGCACTGCTGCTCTTAGCCGGGCAACAGAAGAAATCGTTGAGAAAGATAGCGAATAAAGCTTATCCCTATGGTCAACAGACCCTAATACCCCATTTAGGCCATCCCTCTTTGATTGGCCTTTTCTTTTTGGAGAGCATCAATGAGCGACGATGGTAAGAAAGAGCTGGAACAAGTGTCGGACATGATAGTGCAACTTGCCGACTCCGCCATGTCAGACACCATGGGGTTACACATGCAAAATGCGGTAACCACTCAACAGGGAATGCAAACCGTTGCCAACGCCTCAACCTCAACCGCCTGTGCCTTAATCCTCAAGAAAGGTGGCTAGTCAGCATAAGGGCAGGGTATGGCGAGTGAAAGTACAACAGATAAAGCAAAGCAGTCGGTGGCGCAGTCGACCGCAATCGCGGTTCAGGACGCGGCTGATAACCTGCGTAACCTGAATACCATGAGCACAACAGCCATTGGTGTTGCGCTCTCAGAGCTTTTGGCTACCGGTGACCCCAAATACGTTCAGGTGATCGAACAGGCTCAGAAGATCATGGAAAAAGGGACCGCCAATTTTGCAGAACTCGGCAGTAAAGCGGCGGAAGTTGCCAAGAAGTTTGATTGATTCATTTGTCGATGAAATAAGTAAATTCACCATAAATCTCATTGCATTAGCAAAGATTACCACTCAGAGTCTCTTTTAAAATTTCCTCTTTGAGAATAAAAAACTTAACCCTAAGTTATCCCGAGTTCAGGTTACTTAGGCACAAGGAGAACCAATGCGAATACTTGAACTGCTTATGTTAGCCTGGCTGACCTTTCTGACTCTTTATCAATTCAACCAAGCCTTTAAAGGCGTCGTCGATGCCTGGTTGCGGACACTGTAAAACTAAGGTCAACAGACCCTAAGAACAACAGATCCTAAATTTTGAAGAAAATCCAGGTGCACAAAGAGTGCAGCCTGGATTTGTATATATGATGTGATTTTGAAGTGTTATTCAGGTTTGAAGAACGTTAAACCATCACGTCACAGCAGCTATCGGTAAGAATGGTGTAAGTGTCACTTCCATCAAAAACAGTCAGCGCTGAATATTCGTCATCGTCGTAACCCAGCCAGTTGAGATAGGCTTCCTGAGTCTCGCTCAATTCGGAATGTGAAACCGAATCGACCCCTTCTAACGCAAAGTTTGAACCTGTCACAACAAGCCCATACTGATCAAAGCCATTGTTTTTTAAATGTTCAGACGTAAGATTAAAATTCGAGGTTTGCGCAGTACCGACAATCACTTCGAAGTTTTTGAAATCGACGGAATCATCCGTACCAAATACAAACTTGTCGAAGCCTGAGCCCCCGTCAACGTCGCGCACAATGCCGTCTTCCGCGTTCTTCAGTTTTGAAATATCAACGAAATCATGCCCAGAGCCGGCATTGATGGTGACATCAGTCAGATGAGAATTGTTGCTGTCCACCATTTTGATAACGTCATTTCCCGCTCCGGTTGAAATATCAAAATCGTTTTCCCAAAGACTGTTGTTGGATTGAACGGAAATATAGATTTTATCGTGACCACAACCCGTCTCGATATCGCCGCGTTTAGAGTTATTGATAAAAACTTTAGAGCCACAGTAGTTATTCAGAGAGACATTCACATCCACAAAGTTTTCAAGGTAAACACAGCTCGAATCCCCTTCGACTTTCGCCTCTTTGTAATTACCTTTGTCCCATTCCTCTGTTCTGGCGTAGATTTTACCGCCGTGTCCCCAATCGTAATTGGCTAGATCAACACCTTCATCTAGCCCGAACGACCAACCTGTACCTATGATCGCCTGTGTCGCATTTTCAACTGTTAAATTTCCGGCTGTTCCTGTGCTATCTAAATTTGTAGTGCCGACCAACAGTACATCTTTCATAACAATAACCTCCATTTAAGTGAAACGACATGTTTCGAAGTGGAGTCTATTTGTTAATTTTGCGTTAGGAAATGTGTGAAAGAGACATTCATCTCAATATAGGGCGAGGGTATGACAAATTGGTTACCGTACGTTTTTCTACTTCATTTAATGGGATTAGTTGCACTGAAATTAATATAATAAAACTCATACTATAAAATTAGATATATTTAATAAAAGTAGTTTAACTGGCTGAGTTTTCAACTCTTCACCATTCATACGTTGATTACCGAATTTCCTAATCCTTTGTTTGTTGGGTTTTGAAGTGCTTCGATGTCTCGAAATGCCTCAAGCAGTAGAGCAGTCAAAGAAAAGCGTGGGACAGGCAAAAGAAGCGGGATCCAATCTCCGGTTTTTTTAGATACATTATTGATAATGGTTCTTATTCGTATAAAGTTAGTAACAAACATCACCAACGCGTAATAATAGCGGAGACCGAAATGGACCAATCTGACATCACCAAGCTACTTATTCCTCAGAGTGACTGGGCATCCCCAGATCTTTATCTGTATGAGAATGAAGATCGACTGCGCCTGAGCTTAGCTGGTGCGATTCAATTCAGTGGGATCAACAGCATCGGAGGGTTGGTTCTCGGATTTAGGCTGGTGCAATACGCGGTTGAACTGAGTGCAGGGTCGGGAGCATTACAGCGCGACGGCATCAGTATTTATACTTCTTTCCCTGGGCGCGGTACGCAAGACGCATTCGAATACACTTGCCGCGCACTGCGCGATAAGCGCTACTGCTGCGATACCACGCTTCATCATCCTGGTGCGCAATCGGGTCAACGAGGTCAATTCCTCTTTACTATGCGAGTGAATGAGCAGTCTATGGTTATGACGCCAGCCGACGGTTTGCCACAACACAGTTATTTTGAAGCAGATAGAAGATCAAAAGACAGTCATGAAGCGGCGATGAAGTGGCGTGACGAGAAAATCAACTTCGCCAACACGTTGCTGAGCCTGCCTCCAGAGAAGTGTCTGCGAGTGTTGTAACTGACCAATTGAACGTAAAAACGTCAGCGATGCTAAAGCGTAAATGCTTTTCGCATCACTGGCGTTTTACTGTGAATGTTCCGTTCCTGCCATTAGTTAAAAGGCGTCTATGTCGTATGTGAGAACCGCATGTACTTCATCAGGCATTAAGTAATCGTCAAAAACCCAAATTTTGACAAAGTCTTCACTGGCATAGCCAAGCTCACGAAGGTAGGCTTTATCAGAATGAGAGAGTGTGCCTTCTTCCATATAACCAGTGTCTTCCACGTGAAAGCTGGCTGCATCAATCACTAACCCATGTTCGGTATTACCGTTTTTGTTTAAGTCTTCAAAAGTGAGTTCAATGTGCTCGCCATAGCTCGACTGAATAACCTCAAAGTTTTTGAAATCGACCGAAGCATCCCCTCCATGAACAAATACATCGAGCCCTTCGCCGCCATCTATAACCCGTGTCACTCCTTGATCAGCATTTTGCAGTCCAGTGATATCGACCAGATCATCCCCGTTACCGGCATTAATATTTAGGCTGGTTCTGTGTGACCCTTCTGTATCCCATAGGTATATTTCATCATTTCCTGCTCCGGTATCAATGGTGAAGTGGTTGCTCCAAATATTGTTATTTGACTGCACAAACAAACCTATCAGGTCATCTCCGGATCCGGTTTCAATATGCCCTCTTTTGGCATTTTCAATAAACATTGATGTACCAGAATCGTTATTAACTGCCACATGTACATCAACGAAGTTGCTTAGATAAATAGAATCGACATTTCCTTCTACCTTTACCTCTTTATAGCCTTGCTTATTCCAGCTAACCAGTGAGGCATCGATAAGTTTCTCATCAGGAGAGTAGGGAGTTCCTACCAAACTTTCGAGGTCAACTCCCCATACACCGTGTGATACACCAGTACCTTCAATAACCTGCGTTGCGTTATCTATTGTTAAATTTTCTGCTGAGCCAGTGCCATCTGTATTTGTTGTGCCAACTAACAATGTCATTGTCATAACTCTATTCTCCATGTTTTAAGAAACGACCTTTAGAGTTTATTAATAACAATTAAGCAACTGAATTCATATTAAGTTTATTCATAGCAATTTAAGGAGCGAGGTATGAAGAAAAGGTTACAGAAAAAGGACATGCTTAATGTATTGGGTTAGTTGAAAGCCGACTAATACCAAAAACCTAATACCAGTCGAAAGTACAGCACCTTTTATGCCGAGTGTTTGAATTCAACTTTTCACGAAAGGTTGAAATGCTGGCTCAAAGCTTCAAAGCGGATCCTTGAGTAAAAATTAGTCGGGGTTTAACTCGTTCAAAACTTCCCTATAATTCAATTACCTAATATCCACTAACACGAGTAGGCGGACCCGATGCCAATCCCTGCACCGCAATGGCCACAAAGAATCATATGCCTGACAGAAGAAACCACCGAAGCGCTTTACCTGATGGGAGAAGAAGACAGAATTGTCGGTGTTTCTGCCTACACGGTACGCCCCGAAAGAGCCAAACGCGAAAAGCCCAAAGTCTCAGCATTTGTGAATGCACGTATCGAGAAAATCATGGATCTCAAACCGGATTTGGTTCTCGCATTTTCGGACATTCAGGCAGACATTGTTCGCGACCTGGTAAAGCAGGGCGTCGATGTGCACTGCTTTAATCACCGAACTTTAAGTGACACGCTGCAAATGATACGAACACTTAGCGCGCTTATCGGTGAACCTCAAAAAGGTGAAAAGTTAGTACAGGAACTTACTCAAGGGCTGGCTGAAATTAAGGCAAGCGCCGATTCGCTTACCCACAAACCGAGAGTGTATTTTGAAGAGTGGTTCGATCCATTAATTACCGGTATTACCTGGGTGAGTGAGTTAGTGGAGCTCGCTGGTGGCATCGACTGTTATCAGGAGTTTGCCAAAGAGTCGTTAGCCAAAAACAGAATCATCGAAAACCCTGAACAGGTGATAGAAAAACAGCCCGACATTATCATCGCCTCCTGGTGTGGTCGCCGTTTCCAAAAAGACAAACTGACTCAGCGAGAGGGCTGGCAGAACATTCCCGCCATTCAAAATGATGAAGTGTATGAAATCAACTCAAGTGACATTCTGCAACCCGGACCAGCCGCGCTGACGGACGGGGTAAAACAACTCCACCATATTATTAAAGACTGGAGTGAGCGGCAGGAACGATAATATCGAGTAGCCAATATCATGGAGACTGTCTCTTCAACACCACCATTTATTTGGTTAAGTACTCCATGATTTATCTGTATTTGGTGGTTGTCATAGTGGTCGGTTCTGAAAAGCGACAGATGACAACCAAGTTGTACGATTTAGGTGTTGATTCGGCATCATTCCACTTTTTTTGTAAGCCACTAAATCGTTAAGTAATAGGCACCAAATGGGTACTTATTTACAACCACTTCATTCTCTAACAATAACTGATTTTATCCTAAACATTACTTCCCCCAGATTTCTAACTAAACACCCAATTAATCATGCTGACAGGTCACTAAGGTAACCCTATAGATAACGCAGTTAGGGTCTACCTGCTTTTGTGAGAATACGTGGTTTGGAAAATTTTGCTTTGTCGATGACGGGTTAATTTTATGCTGTACCCGCTACCAATAAAAAAAACTAAAAAAGCCGATGTATCGCTGTTTAGACGAGGTAAAGCAAACCATTCACCCTTGTAAAACCTACCAAGGCAAAGTGCCTCACCTGAGTGCATTGCGGGTTATGTTACACGGTGGCTTAGGTGGGTAAAAAGCGGCGTCACCATAGCATTAGAGCAAGTGGTCACGCAGGTATTTAACGGCACGCTAGGTAAGAGATTAGACACCCAATTTGGTCTTCAGGGGTTCTATAGGGGTTGAGCGGCTGGGGAGATGCCTGTGAGTTTGAGTGGTTGTCTTTTAAGTTTTATAAACTAAGGTGACCAGCTATTTTGGGCAGTCAGATGTTTATTGAGCAAATAAAAATCAAACAGGAAAATGCTGATGTGGTAGATCGGATAAATAAGCTACAGGGAATTTTGCCAGAGATAGAAGATGTTGTGAAAAAAACAGCGGAACTGTTTTCTGTCGAAATCGGTTCTATCATTAAGGCTCGCAGGGGGCGTGGAGCAGAGAATGTTCCTCGGTGGTGCGCAATCTATCTATGTCGAGAGTTGGGAAGTCATCAATTAAACGCCATAGCTGCTGCTTTTAATATGGGCCATGTCAGCGGCGTAAACCTTGCCGTAAGTAAATTGAAAAGCCGAATTGATGTTGATCAGAAACTAAATGACCAATTAAAACTATTAACTAAAGTCCTGACCCCTTAACTTGTCTGAACAGGCCGGTAAGGTATTTTTTGCGGCTTGGAGGAAAAGGCACCCATCAGCTTTCAAAAAGTGAACTACCGTTGGTAAATTTGAGCGGTACAGCCGTCTGATAGCGAAATTAGTGGCAAGCAAACGAATAATTTTGAGCCTGGCTTACAGAGTGACTGGCGGGAAAAGGGCGTTTATTCTTCCTATCCTTTAACCTTTTATTCTGCAGGTTTTCCTTAAAAGTTGACTGATTGCTCAGGAAATAAATGAAATCGACAATGCTTCAAGACATCGAACGCATACTTATTTTATACAAAAACTTAATAAATAAGACCGAGTGCTGGCATTATGCAATCAATATCATGTGATCCTTCTTTGACATCAATATACAGAGCTATGTTATGAAAATTCGATTGATAGTATCGCCGTTAGAGGGCACTTCTAATTTGCTGCAAAATACCTTGGGAATGAATCAAAAATTACTGGATAAAAAGTCCATTGGCGTTTCACCTGATTTATTGCCAAGTGTATCTAAAACAGATGCTTCGAAACTTTGTATTCTTCCATTGTTTAAAAATAATGACCAACACCAAAGTGCTTACAAAAAATTATATGATAACGCAAACAATAAAATACCTTGGTTGGCTTCTGGAGGTGAAAAATATATCCTCTGGCAAAAATCGGATGGCGTCCCATTATGTGATCTTTCGAAGTACGACAAAAATATTAAATATGCTGTACTTGTCAAGAGTACACACAACGATTCTGTAGATGGTTTAGCTGCGTATTTTAAGAGCTTTGATTATTGGAGTGAGGCGGTTAAACCGGGTGAGAATAAAGAGCAGAATGATTGGTTGGAAGCCCGGAGCCTAATCGGTAGCTGGGCCAAAAAGGCTGATAAAATTGATTTATATGTCCAAGGGCATGGTGCGCCGGGCCGCTGGGGGATAAGCTCGGATGAAGGCCAGTATCTGAACAATGCTCAAATTTGCTCTATGCTGGAAAAATTGGAAGTGTCGAAATATGCTAACATCAAAATTAAGATAAACAGTTGTTGGAGCGGCGCCGGCGTTGACCGTGTCTATGCTTCAGAGAAATTAGCGGCAAACAGCTTTAAAGAAAACTTACACCTTAATAATGTTTCACAAGAAGATAGTTTGTGTGCTGAGCTGAAAAGACAACTTATGGCAAAGGGCATTACCAATGAATTATATGGTTACATTGGGCCTACCAGCATATTTAAAGAAAAAGGGTACGTTCAACAGGTAACCGATCATGTTGTTACTCATAATCCGTTGTTCGCCTTGCCAATGTTGGAGTCAGCAGCGAGAGAAATAGATAAACTCGATGATTTGGAAACGGAAAACCATATGGGGGTCGCCTATTATTACTATGATGATACTGGAAAAAAGCAAGAAAAATACATACGTCGTAGCCAAGCCAGATTACGCTTTTAAGGTCAGAAAAGGGGCAAGATTTGAAGAGGGAAAAGGGGTCAAGATTTGATCTAATAGCTTTATGAGCTACCTTTAACTAAGGCCGTACTGTTGAAGGTATCAAAAAATGCCTCGCCCCTTAAGATTTGAATACGAAGACGCTTTTTACCATGTGATGAACCGAGGTAGGGGGCGTCAGCGTATTTTCTATGGCGAAACCTGCTACCAAGGCTTTGTTGATTCGTTGAAGGAAGCGCATCAAAGATTTGGTTTAATCATTCACGCATACTGCTTAATGCCTAATCAGCAAAATGCCAGGAGCATTTTACAACAGCTTTAGCTGGCCCGAAGGGCGAAAGGCAGGAAGCCTGACGTATTATCATTTGCTGGTACAAACTCCCCGCGGGAACCTTAGCCGTGTATAAACCGAAGGGGTCAAGATTTGATCTAATAGCTTTATGAGCTACTTTTAACTTAGACCGCACTGTTGAAGGTATCAACAAATGCCTCGCCCCTTAAGATTTGTATACGAAGACGCTTTTTACCATGAGATGAACCGACCAAAAAAGGGGGCAGACCAACAAAAAAGGGGTCAAGATTTGATCTGATAGCTTTATGAACTACCTTTAACTTAGACCGTACTGTTGAAGGTATCAACAAATGCCTCGCCCCTTAAGATTTGAATACGAAGATGCTTTTTCCCGATTCTTTTTTACCATCAAATTCCCCTTTCCAGTCTCTTTAATCAACTTTTATTCGTTTCACATTTTCCTCTCAAATCGAAAAATTATTCTAGGCTCAAAGCGAATCGGCTCTTCTTGCCGCCTAAAACCAAAGCTTTGCAGTAAGTTTTGAGAAGCATAATTGTTGTCGAACACATCGGCATACAGCTGGGTTATGCCTTGCTGCTTGAGTTGGTGGATAAGCTGTTCGATGGCTAATGAAGCAAAGCCTTTACGTTGGTAGGGAGCGGATATCCAGTAATAGATAAAGGCATGAGGTTGTCGCTGGTCAGTGTGTAGGTAGTAGCCCGCGCAGCCGATGAGCCCGAACTCACTATGAAATATCCCTTGTCGGGTATGCGGCTTACCACTGTTTTCTAAGATGTAATTCTGCGCACTTTCAATGGAGTTTATCGGTAAGCAATTCAACGCTTGGCAAATGTCTTTGCTCATGCGCTTTAAGATGAGCGGTGCATGCTTAAGATGAATGGGTGCCAGTTGAATCGTATTTGGTTGTGGAATCACATCCGTTTTGGCAGGTTGCTTTTTAACGGTGTGATTGTTGAATTGTTTTAAAGGGCTGGCCTGCATAAATAAGAGTTTGAAAGCGCTGCAAAGCACCAAGCTACTCACAAAGTTTTAGTTGAGAGTTAATGTAGTACTAGTGAGTAGCTTTCTCTCCGCAAGTCCAATCAATAACCTAGTCTAAATAACGAAATTACTGGGAAATGGGTGGCTTGCATTCCGTTGCTAATATAAAGAAAAACACGAAATGGGCGTTTTTACCCCTTCGTCGCCCGTTTTGTGTAAGTTGGAATTACTTAGGGCTACCACCCCAACTACGCCGCACTTTCTCTTATCGTCACTGGGGTTTTGATATTCATAGTGAATGTGGTGCCTACGCCGACTTCACTGTTGCACGTTATGTCGCCGCCAATCTGGCTTAATGCATTGAACACAATGGCTAATCCGAGACCTGTTCCGCCCTTGTTGCGGTTGGTGGTGTAGAAGGGATCAAAGATGTTTTTGATCTTGTCTTCAGAAATGCCGCTGCCGTTGTCTGAATACACTATGGTGACCAGCTCAGTTTCAGGGGATTCAACCCGTATGTTGATTTGATGCTCTCCCTCTTCCTGAAAAGCGTGATTGAGCGAGTTCATTACTAAGTTGGAAATACTGTGGTAAATGGCTGAAGGGTCCGATTCGATCTCGATGGACTGGTCGTATTCCACGTTAACTGCCACATCTTTCAGGCTGGGGCTCATGGTTCTGATCGTTTCAGAAACTTTAGTTCCTACATCAAAGCGGGCGGTTTCACTGCGAATGTTTTCTGCAGACAAATTCTTAAACCTTTGAACCAGCTCTGCGGCTTTTTTCAGGTTAGACAGAAGCACTTCGTTGCTGTCTTTGCCCGAGTCGAGGAAGGCTTTCAGTTCATCTGGGCGAAGGGTTTTATCTTGTAAGGACTGGTCAATTTTCTCGATTTGCTCGTTGAAGTAAGAAGATGCGGTAATGCCGATGCCAATCGGTGTGTTAATTTCGTGGGCAACGCCAGTGACAAGCTGGTTAAGTGACGCCATTTTTTCCGATTCGATAAGCTGTTTCTGAACTCGCTTGAGATCGTCAATGGAGGTTTCCAGCGCTTCGTTCTTTTCCTGCAGCTCTTCGGCGTGCTGCTTTTTGTTGTCTACGTAACGTTTCACCAGGCTTAACACATAGGCAAGGATGACCTTGAGGATAATGGTTTCCACGATGGTCGTAAGCAGCACCGACCAGAATGCGATGGAAGAAGTGTTCTGCGCTTCGGTGTAAATCGCTTCGGTGATGCCTAACTGGTAGTCGTTGAAGTTCTGGATGGATTCCGTCAGTTGGTCGTAAGACGCTTTTTCATTGGTGGTGACATGAAGAAACTCGGCAATCCGGACGCCCTGATTGGAATACTCAATGGTTTTATCGACTTCTTTCTCGTAGTTTTTCCATTTCTTCGAAATATCGTCCAGCAAGCCTGTCGAACCTTCGTCAGAAAACTGAGTAAACGTATCGCCGTTTAACGCTTTGTTGATCTTGTCTCGGGTCTCGCTGATTTGCGATTTGATTTCTTCTTTCACCTGCTCATTGGGTGCCATTACCAGCCCCATCGTCATCTGGCGCAGTTCCGAGGCGGGCTGGGCAATGTCGGTGCCGGTCAAACTGATCTGGAAGGCAGAATCGTGCACTTGCGTGATTGAGGTTTTCACGCCTTCCAGACTGTAGATGTTGTAGATACCCTGAAAAATAAGCACCGTGGTAGTGGCGATGAAGAGTATCAAAATGCGGTTGGACAGCGATTTATCTGCCTCATCAACCTTTTCAACTTTATCGGACATGGGGCATTCCTACTGATGGTATGTGGTAATTTCAACGGGAACTTTGAGGTGTTCGGGGTATTCCCCCTCTCTCAACGACCAGTGCATGTCGGTCACTTCAATATCCCAGAGCGGGTAAATAGCCGTCGGGCTGGGAACAAATATGACCTCTTTGTTCACAGCCATAACGTGGTTTGGGCTGGGCAAGAATAGCGTGTAACCCTGGTAATACACGTACTCGATCAGCTCAGTTAGAACAGGGATGTAGCTGGCATCTTCCGATGGCGTGGCGAGAAACTCATCGAGCAGGCTTTCCATTTTCGGATCGTCGGTGAACGATGTCCAAATGTTGCCCGGACGCATCACAAAGAACAAATCCCAGGGGTTCATGATCCAGTCAAAATTTGCCCAGGCGATGATGTCGTAATAGATATCGTTTTTTCGAGCGTTGGTCGTAACCACGTTGGCAAACACGTCTGCCTCTTTCTCAACGATATGCAAATTCACGTCAATGTGGATCTGATCGAGCAGGTACTTCACGTCTCGGAACATAAACTGCGTGCTTTTGGGAGCCAGTATGGTGATAGGTAGCTTTTCGTTTGGATCGTAACCCAGACGTTTCTGATGTTTTTTGATGATTTGAATCAGCTCCTGTCGTACATCTTCATCCAGAGGGCTGTTGAGTTCAGAAAAGGTGGCGATGTTTCTGGATGCCTCTTTTACTCCGTAGAAACGTTCTCCCAGTGATATCGGAGTGAGCACACCCTCGCCATTCATTGAAAGGTTAATCAGCGCCTGCTGATCAATCGCGCGGTTTAACGCTTCTCGCACTTCCCGAACCTGAAGCAGAGGGTGCCCGCTAATGAGGTTGAATTTGGCGACGTAGTTGTTGTTAGAAGGAGAGCGAACCAGCTTCGCGTGCTGCGACAAAATAGTGGGCAGTTCATCAGAGAACGGAATCGGCATTAAGTCGAGCTTGCCTTCGGAGTTCTGAATCAAATCCAGCGCTTCTTGAGATTCTATGTCTATGATGACGGTGATTTTTTCTACTTTGGGTGCGTCTTCTCCCCAGTAGTACGGGTTCGCAATCAGCTCAGCGGTTGGGGTGTGGCGGTCGGCTTCAATGTAGCCCTTGTTGAGAATATAAGGTCCTAATCCATACGGACCGGCTTCCGCCAGATTCGGGCAAAAAGGTTTGCCGTTCCACCCGTGCTTTTTCAAGTATTTTTCTGAATAAAAAAGCAGCCAAATGGTGTCGTGCATAAAGAAGCCGTAATCTTCTTTTAAATGGAATCGCACCCGATGCGACGACAGCTTTTCCACCCGGTCAAAAATGGTGTCCATCTTAGAGAAGGTATAAGGCTCCTTCTTAAAATACTCCATGTTCATGACGACCGAATCGGCGTCAAAAGGCGTACCGTCCTGAAAGCGAACGCCTTTTCTCAACTCAAACTCGTAGGTTTTTCTGTCGATGATTTTATGAGAAACCGCCAGATCGTATTCCCAGCCCTTTCCGTCGTACGAAGGCTTGGTCAAACCAGCATTGATTGAGTGCGAAGTCGAGATATACGGAAGGTTCGGCAGGTAAGCAATCACATGCGAACCCGGCTTGAACTTACCGGTAACCTGCTCCTGAGAGACATCCTTTCTAAGCGTGAGTGATTCGGAGTGAGCCATATCCGCAGGAATCATCAAAGCCATTAAAAGGGCGCACTGGAGGCTTAAAATGGCATTCTTACAACGTTTGATGGGGCATTTCATCTCAGGGCTAACCAATGTTTCGAATCATATTAGAAAATTAGTTGAGCTTTTTAAGATGTACAACGTGAAGAGAAGAAATGCTTATATGCAACTATTCTGTATATAAGCAGACGCTGAAGCAAAAAACAGGCGAAATCAAACGCCTGTAATGCTCACTATCGGGGAAAAAAATTAAGACCTTTATGAAGGAAATGCCGTTGTGCTACTCAAACGTCTGCCTTGGGGCTAAAAGCTCGTAAACGAAAAACACTAACAGCGCACAACCAAAGGTGATCAGCACAGTAGTCATTCCTTCCGATCCCATCCAATCGAGCATAAAGCCGATCACCAGTAAGCCCGTCATACCACCCAGCGAATCCATAATGGTGTAGCTCATATTGGCGCTCATCTGATCCTGCTGACAGAAACGTTCGCCTACTGCGGTTAAACCAATGGCGTAGATGCCTCCCATCGAGCCACCCCAGAAAAACAGCAGAGTCAGTGCCAGCCAGTACTCGGTGTACACCGCCAGAGAAAGATACACTGCGCACACCACCGAGGTAAAAATGCAGCCCAGCACCACAATACTGCGGTTAAGGAACGAGGCTCCGGTACTCACAAAGATGCCAAGAGTCACGCTGCCAAACATAAACATGGTCAGCAGAAGTTGCGATTGCGATTCGGTGAGCGCGTTTTCCATTCCATACAGAGTGAGAAAAGAGGGCAGACCAAAGAAGCTGATGCCGCCAACAAACGCCGAAATCAGAATGACTTTGGCGTGGCGAAGAGCAAACCGAACCCGAACCGTCCCTGAACTGTCGGAAGATTGGGTGTTTTGTCCGGCAAGCAGCAGGAGCACAAAGGGTAGGCTGGTAATGAGTGCGCTGGTTTCCAGTTGCCATTCCGGGTTGATGTAGGGCAACTGAAGCAGCAAAGGTCCAAGTGCTAACCCGCCAGACAACGCCGCTGAAAACAGCCCCATTACTAGCCCTTTCAGTTTGCCCTGAATGCAGGTGTTTAAAGAGGTCTGGATGATCACCAGCATCATGCCTGTAGACGCGCCGTAGCAAAAAATGCCCAGCAGCCATAACGGGTAGTTCTGACTGTGCGAGAGCAAAACAAGGCTGGAAGCCCGAAGTGCCGACATCAGCAGAACAGAGGGCACCAGCCCCCATTTTTCTACGCAGCTTGAAAGCGGGCGATAAAGCAGAAGGATACCGATGATCTCAAAAGACATGGCAAACCCGATTAAGGTATTACCATAGCCTTGTTCGCTCATGGTCAAAGGAATGGTGACATAGTTAATGCCAGAGGAAAGCTGAACAAACAAAGTCGCGACAATCAGTAAAAAAGGGGCGAGGGTCGTCATGCTGAATTCTCCTTATACACTTTCCAAATCAGTTCGATTCGGTTTTCTTCTCCTGAAACCAGGTCAAAGCCCATTTGTCTCAATCGGTTGATGGTGCTCATGATCCCCAGCGCATTTGGGGTTTGCTGGGTCATGTAGGCACTGCCCGTAATGTGCTCGAACTCGTTATTAATTAAGGTATGCAGCTCGCTCAGCTTGGAAGACTCTTCCAGATAGAAGTGGGTAGAAAACGCCCAGCAGTCGAGGTGCTCTTTGAGCAAGCGGGTTTCTGCTCTGAGTGGCTCTGACTGCGCTCTTGCCAGTTGAGCGTGCAGATGAGTCAGCTCTTCCGTGATTTTATTGCTGGTGAATACTGCCTCTGACTGCAATGGAATGTGCCATTCATGGAAGCCTTTACAGCGTTGATAGGTGTTTTGATCCAGAGTGTGAAACCAGTCCTGAACTGGCTGTGTGTCTGGCTGGAAGGCAAGTGGTCTCAGGCTTTGCGAATAGTGGTAAAGCGCCCGTATTCTCGGCGTATGCTTGATGATTTCTCTGGGAATGCGTCTGTAAAAATAAGTGGTTAACCCCGAGAGCAGCACATTCAGATGATGGGCGCGAGAGAGCTTTTCTTTGGCATCGGCTTCCCGATGACGAATGGTATTGAGATGGTTGACCTGAGAGCGGCGGATCCACCAGATGATCAGCCCGACAATCAAACCAAGGAACAATATGATGATCTTGGCTTTATCAAAAACGCGTTCAATGTTCTCTAACCGATCCTGAAAACGGCTGACTTCCAGATCCATCGCCAGAATGCCGGCAAAATCCCCTTCAACACTGTAAAACGGCGCATAGGCACTGATGAAACTGCCCCACTGATCGCGATAGGTGCTGATTTCAATGCTCTGGTTTTCTAAAGACTTTTTCAGCTCTGTCGGCGCATCGTCATATAAGGTCATCAGGGCAGGGGGCGGATCGGGTAACCCGTCTCCGTCGGCATCATTCTGCGGGCTTGGGTTTACCATAAAGTACACCTCACCATCTTCAAGAATGCTGGTGTATATGTAGCGAACGTCGGTTGCTGAACGGCGGATCATTTCCATCTGCTTTGCCATTAATGCGTAGCTTTCGTCCGACGCCATGGTCTCTTCATCAAAAGTCAGGTGCGCAGCGCCATCCAATGTCGAAGCAGAAGCTTTAACGGTCGATACCAGCCCAATTTTGATCTGCTCTTCCAGTGCGTTGAGTGATTTGGAGTAAAGCAGATAGGTTGTGACACCGAGCAGCAGAATAAAGATCGATGAGCAGATAACGGCTTCAATAATGGTCTGCAAAGATTTAGAAGGTTTCATAGTTGGCTATTTACTCCGATCAGGATGGCAATTGCGGCCAGAAAAAACGTAGGGAAAATGCTTCGGCAATAAGGGATCAGCCCATGAGTTGGCTTACCTCTCTCTTCCCGAATTTTCACAAACACAATGATCAGAATGGCGGCAAAAATACTGACGTAACCCATGATGATCATGCGCTCGATAAAGGTGGTATAAGGCAGCCTTGGTAGCAGGCTACTGGTGTAAAAGGTGTAAGCCACCACCGTCAGCATCATGGTGAAAGACGTCATCAAACGCTCGGAAAACCCCTCAATCCAAAACACTGCCCAACTGGCGATCAGAATCAGCGACAGCGGAAGAATAAACTGCCAAAGGTAATAGTTCGGCTTTCGGGTGGCATCGATAGTGACCGTCAGGCGTGAATAGTCTGTGCTCTCTGCACTATCAAGATGGTGATAGCTGTGCCGGCTGACCTTCGCCGTCGAGCTGGTGTCCATTTCCCATTCGCTGATGGTTTTATTGGTCATCTCTTCCACAAACACGCTGGCGTCACCAAACTTCAGGCTTTGCTGGTCGAAAGAGAAGGGCTCCATGATGATTTCGAACGACTGGTTGTCGAAAGGAAAACGCCGAAAATCCATCTCGGTGGTGAAGGTGCCCTGAAAACGTTCGTTGTAAGTGATGCCGCCTTCATCAGTGATCACCAGTCTTTTATTTGGGGTAAGGCGCTGTCCGATAATGTTGATGAATTCAAAAGCAGGCATCCAGGAGCCGTCTTCTAACATCCTGTCGAGGTGCCGATTTTCGATTCGTCGAATACCCGATTTGGGTTTGAGCGGATGATTCGGATCTTGCCAGGTCGCCACTAAGTAACCGTCGATCTTGTAGGTTTGATCAATGGTGTTAACGCCATAGATCTTATTGATTGAAAACGACGTGTGGATCACTTGCTGAGCAAGCGACGAGAAAGGCAAAAAGTTCAGCATAAAAAGCAGAGTCAAAACGGCTTTCATTGATTCTCCTTGAAAAGTAAATGGGTGACAAAATCTGGGTGACTCAATGGGTTGCGCGGCAAAAGCTCCTGACCCGAAAAGGCATAAGGGTCAGACAGCTCCGCTAAAAACTGATCCAGCAAAGGGCGCTGTATATGGCTGAGCAAAACCACATGGCAGAATCGCTGGTGCATGCCATCCACCGGAATGTTTTCTTCCGCCAGCGAATATTTGGCGGTGATGTGGCTTCGGGGGGATGAAAACCGCACCATGTTGGCTCCGGGCATTCGAGGCATCACGATGAGTGGCTGTCGATGAGGGCTTCTCGTCGACTCCGACAAATCCAGTAGTGCCTGCTGCAAAAATGCGGTGTTACTTTCGTTCTGCTCGGCTAACTGTTTCAGCCCGACAGTGCCGAGCGAAGACAGCCTTTCCCACAAGTAAAGGGAGTACAGCCCCTGCCGGGAGCCCGCAATGGTGGAATCGCGTCCGGCGATGTAAGTCGGGCGGCTGGAAGAACCCACCTTGTACCTTTTCTGCATCAGGTAAACGCCGCAGCTCCAAGGTGCGCCCAGCCATTTGTAAGGGCTGGCACAAACCGACATCACCTCTGGGTGGCGAAATTCGTAAGGGTGGTCAGAAACGGTAAAAGGGTCCGGTTGCAGAAAGGGAGAAAAGTTTGCTGAAAGTGCGCCATCCACATGAACCCAGTACCGTCGTTTGCTCTCGGTATTCTTGCCGAGCAGCGGTTTCAGTTTGGTGAGAATCCGAAAGATGGCGTCACTGCCACCGCTGAAGGTAGTGCCATGATTTAAAAACAGAATCACAGGGTGCTGGTGCTGCAGAAAAAACTCGGTGAGCCGAAACAAATCCTCTTCAATCACTGAACCGTATTCATCAACTGCGAGCTTCTTTTTCCAGTCGCCTTCATTAATGGGGCAATATCCCAGCTTTTCTCCTGCCTGATTAAACGTGGGAATACCCAGCATCTGGCAGGCTTTGTACACCGAATAATGCGTGCTTTCTGATGAAATCAGAACAGGCGGGTTCGGCACTTCGACCGCTTTTTCATAGCCTTCTACTTCGCTGCCACTCAGGTAATCACGTGCGTTCCATAGAGCGTATAGGTTGCCTTCCGTAGACCCCATAGAAGTCACGTATCCCCAGTAATTCCGTTTGGAGTTTGGCGCGGTCATTCCCCAGAGTCTGGCGTAATAATTCAGGACTGCTCGCTCAAATTGCTTGGCATTGATCTGATAGGAACCATCTTCATAGCCGTCCCCCAAATTCAGAAGATTGAGAGACAGAAATGGCGACAGCTCGGATGAAAACACCACATTTTGATTGGTTTGGTAGCCCAGAAAGTGCTGTTTCCTGAGTTGCATCTCCTCAAGGTACTCTCTCAAAACGGCATTTTTATCCGGCTGAGGCAGCCCCAGTTCTGTAATGGATAAACAATCTGAAATACTCATAACCCACCAAGATATTGAACGAATGTCTCAATAATCTAGCGGGCAAGGTCGAATTTAACGTGGGGGATAAAATTGGGTATTCGGTGAAATAAATGACGTTTCTAACAATGTGGCAGAAACCGGTACTTTCGGTACCGGTAGAGGGTCAGGATGCCATAGCCCACAAGGCGGCGTCCTGCATACCATCCAGATTAAGAGACTGCTGGTGGTGTACGTTGGCAAGTTCCAGATCAGAAATCACTTCTGCCCGATAAGCCAGACCAAGTTCGATGCACTGGATCTGCTGGTTGCACGGGTAGTAGCTCATCTGTTCAGAAAGGGCATGCAATAAGTGCGATTCTTCTCGGTTGAAATTTAGGTGTTCAATCAGTTCTTTAACGGTTGGGTACATGGGCTTTTTCTGTTGACGTTCGTCGGTGCTGTTAATGAAGCTTTCATCCCACTGAAAGGTGGTGCCAAACAGGTAACAACGAATGGCGTGCATCAGCAGCCAGTAGCTCGCTTTGGTGCTTTTACAGATGTGTGTTTTGCTCGCTCTCCAGTAGAAATAAAGTGCGGCAACAAACTTGTTTTGGGCGTAGCTGTCCGAATCCATCAGAGCCAGCATAATGGCTTGATTGATTTTGTGCTGATGCTTCTCGGTTTGCTGAGCAGAAGCGGGCGTTACTCTACCAAGCGATTTAAGTGGTTGCCGAACCCCCTGAGTTGGCGATGGTGCGCATAACCTGCCAAGCTGCATTCCACGTTCGTTGAGCGTTCCTCCTTTAAGCCAGTCCACGTGATTCAGCGGGTTGATAGGGCGAATGCGAACTGCCTGTTTCTGAATGGATTCAGGCTGGTGGAAAGGCCCGGATTCATCTTTAAAGGCATTATCCGCTGGTGACGTTAAGTGGATATAAGCCAGTTGATAGGCAAGCTGCTGAGCAATTCCGGGCTCTGTACCTGCCATTAATGCGGCGCTGAACGCCGCATAGTACATTTCGTCTGAACGCATCGCATTACTCCTCGTTGGAGTGAGATTCCGGCGCACTTAACGCTTTAATGCTGCTGTTGTATTGCGGCAGCGATTCCACAAATCGGTTGATGACCTGCTCTGCCGTTGGCGCTTCAATGGAGGGTTCGCTGATGTAAGTGTCGACTTCTGTGCGAATGTGCCCACCTGTCAGCGAGTCTTTTTCACGTTGAATCACAATCGCGTGTACCGCCTGGCAAAATGCAAAAGCATCGGTTTTACAGTAGATTCGGTGCTGGCTTCCGGTGTTGCCACTGCCCGGATAACGCGGTGATGCGTAAGACACCATATACGGCTGGGTTGACGGATCGTTGCCGATCAGCTCTTCACAGGAAAACAGCACAAAGTCGGTAGAACGATAACGATCCATCACGTTGTTGCAGATAGGCAGATCTGCCTCAATCGCGAGATTGTAATCGCAGAAGAATACATCCACACTCGGGATCAGGCTGGAGATCATGGTATCGAACGCCTGCTGAACGCCTTCAGGCAGCTCGTCATCATCCGGCAGTTGTTCAAATTCACGCGAGGTAACGGAATACGCTGAACGCCAGCGCGCCAGCAGTTCTTGCCCGTTGCCTGCATCTCGGAATTTGTAGGCGACTTTGTATCCACCATCAAACATGTCTTCTACATCAGGCTGATCGGTCAAAAAAGCAAATTTGCGTCCGTCTGAGGCTTCGCACAGACGAAAAAGTAGTTGTCTCATCTCGGTCTCCTATTGAGTTATGACCTCCACAGGATACGTATGAGTGGTGGGTGATTCTTGGGGGAACGGACGAAAGATACGGAGTAAGTTCTAAAACTGAAAACCGCTATTTATCTGAACAACTTTACTTGCCTGAAAGCAGGCAAGCTGCAATACCGGGTAAACGGCGAAGGTGAGGTCCCGAGCTTTTGGGCTTGGGAATATACTTAGGATTAGCCTCGGTTTTTTTGGTGTCGTGATAATCAGATTCAGCCTGATGATTGCTTTGGTCAGGTTTGGCTTCTTCATCCAACAATGACGACTCATGATCCGAATAAACACACTCGATCTGATCACAGGCGATATCAACATCGGGTGAATCCGATTCAGAAGAAGATAAGGGATCGCCTTGGATATTTTCTGTATCAGGATGATCAAAAAGATCATGGTGACCTTTTTGATCATCATAGGCCAAAAAGGTTTCTTTCGGCATCCCCGTTAAACACAGCGACAAATCCTGAACGTAGCTTTTGTAAGGGTTGAGGGTATCATCAAACCGAGCGACAGAGGATGAGTCTTCAAAACTTGCTTGTGCTTGTGCGGTGCTGGGTGCCAGTTCTTCTTCTTTAGGAATAACATGGTCTTCCCGATTCTCACTGCGTTGGATTGAGGGCTCATTGAGAGGGGGCTGAGTTTCTGCCACTGGTTCTGAAGGTTCATGTTCATGCGAAGTTGGCTTGATGTTCTGGCGCTCCCGCAGCTTCAAATTGGATTTGAGCCGATAGCCATAAGGTATCCAGATTGTACGCCTTCTTCTTCGCATGATGTGTCCTTCAGAGGCTAAGACAAGACAGCCTGAGTGAGCGCATGAAAGGCTTTATTCACCACCTTTTGAACTTCCGCTTTTGCGGTGATCTGCCAAGTCAGCATTTCCGCTTCAACGATTTGTTTTTCCCTTTCCAGTTCAATAGCAAATTCTTCTTCTGAAATATCCCCGGTTTGTCTGGCAAGCAGCAAAGTTTCAATGTCATTCTGCTGTTTTTCAATGCACGACTTCAGCGCACTGCCGAGCAGGTTTTTATAAGGGGAGTTCTCTAGCTGAGAGGTAATGGTGTCAATCACTGAGTGTAGGGTGTTGTTCATGTTCGCCTCCATCTTATTGTTTCGCCAGTTCACCATCTATCAGGGCATCAAACAGCCGGCGGTACTGACTGGTTCGCCTGTTAATAATGAAGTTAGAAATGGTGTCGTTCTTTCTGTGGGTGGCTTCATCCTGCCCCCATAGGGAAAGCAGAATTCGCGTTTGTTCTAGCGATTCGGTGTTTTTTTCTCGGCGCTTTTGCCTTCTTTCCAAGCTTCGGATCTGCAAAGTGATCGCCTGATATTGCTTGGCAAAGCGATCAAATTTGCGATCTTCAATCGGCGTAAAAGTCAGATCCAGATAGAGCCTTTCCACTTCCTGATCGATGTGCTCGATCTGCTGAAGGGTTTGCTGATCGTAGCTGGCGATAAACTGCAAGGCACAGCCGGATAGGGCAATAACCAACGTCATCCAACTGACAATAAGGGCTTTGTTTTTCATGGCGCTTCCAGAGTAATGATTTCTTTTCATCTTGGTGGAAGTGGTCGAAAAGTTCTCAGGTGAACCGAGGAATTAGTTCGTGGTTTTTACCAAGTTTTCACCCAGAAGATGGCATAGCATTTTGGGTAGGAGGTATCGATATGGAAGAGTTACTCAAAGGGTTGGAGATAGCCAAAAAAGCCCTGAAAAAGCGACCACAAAAGCCCAAACTCACCCCCGAACAGTTCCTGCAGCTCGCCAAAGTAAAGAAAGAGATGGAAAAGATCTTAATGGGCAAACAGACCGTGAACGACCTGTCAGACAAAAACAAAGAAATGCTGATAAAGCTAGCAAAGACATTTATTGAAGAAGCAGCGGAGAAAGCAAAGGTGGGGGATGGAACTTAGCGCATGAATACTGGAAGCAAGAAAGTAGCAGAGGTTGGTCATTTGTCAGAGAGATAAACATGACTTTACAATATAAAAATTCTTGTGGTTGAAGAACTGAAAGTCATACTGACTAATTTGTTTATAAATAACTTTGTATATATTTGATTGATTAGTTTCAATTTAAATAATATCAAGTATATTGTCGTTTTTATCTCATTGATTAAGTAGGTTAAGAATGGAAAAGGGAAAAAAATGCCACACAAGATGACTCGTTGGGTGTCAAGAGTAGGTTTTTTTACTTGTGTAGCAACTGCTTGGTTATTTATTGATGATCCTGTTGGTTTAGCGTTTAGCTATGGGGCTTTTGTTATTTTATTTATATATGGTATCAAAAATAACGAGTTTTAATTAATGCTTTATAGTCATTGGTGCAGGGTTAGGTACTGACAATACATACTTCATATTTTCAGGAATATCACTTTTTCGATACTGGGAACGGTGTGATTTTGAATACGTTTTCTTACCTAAGTAGTCTGACACCTCTAAGTGAATCACTTACACCAATTTTTGTTGGCTTTCATATGGACCCCATATTTTTTTGTATGACATTGTGAGCTTGACTGTAGAGCCTCTAAATACTTTAGGGTACTTTACGTTTGACAAGAGCTCTCCCTGAGCAATATTTAATCCGATGTTTACAACTGCTCCTGTTAAAGCAGTCATACTGACTGTAACCCCAGTAACAGAAGCAAAAGCTATAGGTGCGAAGGTGATTAGTGCATATAATGCATAACCAGAATAGTGTATGGATTTCTCCATCTCTGCATTCCACTTTTCAGCGGAGGAAGTCGTTGGAAAAACAAAGTTAATCTCAGATTTCCTATCTGTCTTTTCTAAAGTAAAACAGCTAGGTTTATAGCCCTGACCAAGCTACCGACCACCCTCACTCCAATTAAGTTTGTTTCGACATAAACTCTCTAATTTTGATTTTTCTACTGCGGATAATATTGTTAAATTTGTCATTTATATCTCTTTGGTTACAAACTAAGTTTAGAATGGTTAAATTAAACGATAAAATATATCAATAAATATCAACCTTTATTCAATGTGGAAATATATTGATTTTATTTTCGACACTATTCACATGTTTGTTAAATTTAATACCCTCTAATTAACGTTTACATATTGGTGAGAATATTTAGTAAAATTAGACAAATAAATTAAAAAGGTGAAAAGTTTCTTAATAGGTTAATAAACCGTTAAATATTTGTCAGACTAAAAAAAGAAATACAGATAAAGCTGGAAAAGACATTTATTGAAGAAGCAGCAGAGAAGGCAAAGGTGGGGGAGGTTGGTGGATCTGAGAAAGGGAGTGACTGAATCTGTTTACCTTTTAGATAAAGGCGGTTGTAGTAGCTTGTTTATGCCCCACTCCTTGTTATGGGTAGAGCTCGCTAGTTAACCGCAGCTTCACTTTTTAATGAGCTAGGGAGAGGTCCCATTCAATTTGCCGATTTCAACCTACTGAATAATTTTCAGTCCATTCGGGTAATAAAAGTTTGCTCGCCATCCACAAAAGCCACAAAGCTACCGTGATAGATAAACACTCGACCACGTCCCTCAACTAGGCAGGCAAGCTGTGGGTTCAAATCTTCATCGTTATCCTGGCTTTGAAATGTACCCGTATCGGTAATTTCGCCGCTGAGTGTTGGCAAATATCCATAACTGCGCTTGGCTTGATCAATCAGGCTCAATTCACTGGTAGTGGAGAAGTAAGAGGGGATCGCACCAGCTTCTTCGATAAACATAGTTTTCAGTTCTTCAAAAGCGGTAATTACCAGCCAGTCGATATCGTTAACATGATGGATAAACATAGAGTTTCTCGATAATTTTGATGCGGAGATTCTACCATTATCAGGGGCTGAAAATAGTAGAAATAAAATGGCTACAGGCGGTGACTCTGTGACATTTCCAGACATTCACCAGGTCAACTTGAAACACCTTTATGTGCAGTCCTGAATTATCAAGTCAGCAAGTTCACACCATTTGTTGAGGCGTTAAACGTATCCAGCCCAACCTAAGATTTCCGTCCACCACTTGAAGGGGTCGCTACTTCGGTATTCTTTCTTATGCCATCTATCAGTCGATCCAGTAGGGTAAACATCACTTCAATGCTGTAGCCGGCGAGAAATGCTAATGCCATGGGGGAAAGGGTCATATCCCCCATTTCTGGTTTTAATAACCAGCCTGTAATCATTCCAGCAAGACAGCCTAGCGTTAGTCTGAGCCGGTAGCCCACTTCGCGGCTGGCGGTGTAGGTGAGGTTTCTCACTTGCTGAAGCAAACTTCTGAGCACAAAAATAAATGCTCCCAGTAAGCCGTATAGCAACGGCAATACGTAGTTTTGTAGCATTTGCAGCACAGACTGCGCCGCAATAAGGTTGGCTTGATATTCCAGTTCTAACTGGTTGGTTGCTTCATTGGGTATTGGCAGGTCGAACTGAAATTCCTGCCCCAGCATCCATACCCAGTTCCATTTCTTTAAAAGCTGATAATTGGCTTCAAGATCCTGGCTTAAGGGAAACGTGGCTTGGGGAAGGGAGTCTGCCAAAGTCTGGGTTAGCGAATGTCCGAACAGGTAGAACATCTGAATCGCCAGTAAGCAGATTAAGGTCATCACCGTGTAGCGCCGATACCAGGTAATGACTCTCGTTGCGCCAGTAAAGGTGACTTTGCCATCGCTGGCACTGGGGACGACGGCTTTGATGCTTTCAACCGTAACGGGATACACCTGTTTTGCCAGCCGATCAAAGCTATGTAGCAACTGGATTTCGTCTTCTGTGTTCCAGTATTTGGTGCCAAGTTTGGCGTTGGCTTGGGCGATACCCTGCGCGATGTTGGCGTCGATAGAAAGGTCCCCGTGCCGGGCAACGTAGTGCAGTAAAAGACATCCATCGCTGACAAGGAGCTGTAAGTCGCTGTCAGGTTGGAGGCTGGAGTCATTCGTTTTTGTCTTTACTTGTCTGCTCTGCACGAGGAAAACCTAATTTGATGCGTTGTTATTGAGCTTGAGGCGAGGGTATCTAGTACTGATAAGATCCCACTTCGTGGTCGAGGTAATCGAACAGCTTGCAGTGACCCTGTTCGTTATTCCAAATCGCTCTTGGGCTACAAAAGCTGAACTCGCCTTCGTTTAAGTGTTCTTTGTTTGTGAACACTTTGACAGAGGATTGAGCCTGCAATCGGATGCCTTCTGGGAAGGTGAAAGTCGTCTGGTTGCGCACGGATTCCACTCGCCAGGCTCCGATGTCTACTGTGTTGTCTGAAACGTTGGAAATTTCCACATATTCGTCGCCTTCGGTGTGCTTTTCTTCCCCGTCAAAGTAAATGTTGGTGATAAGCACGTCTGGGTAGGCGTCACCACCATACGCTAAGGTCGACACGCTTTGACCATGTGGGTTGAGCAAGGTTGCGGTATCGCCATGGTTGTTCCAGATGGGTTTGTCGGACTGAAAACTGAATTCAGAGTCGCCAGACGTCGCCACGCGAATTTTGCCGTATGGTGCCAGTACAGAGCCTTCTGGAAATTCAAATTCCTGATCCGGTGAACCTGCCAGAATTTTCCAGCTAGTAAGGTCAATTGCCAGCCCACCGCGGTTAACAATGTCGATGTATTCGTCCAGATGGTCGGTCTGCCCTTTGAAGTCGAGTTCCCCAATTTCTACCTGGCTGGTTTCCTGAATTCGGTTTAAATCTTCCCATAGCTCGTTGAGTTGTGGTTTGGTCAGAGCGGTCGCCAGCCTGCTTTCAAGAAGGGTTTTCAATTGTTCCTGAATGTATTGAATCGTCAGTGCCACGTTATTTTCCTTTTGCGTTTGTGTTTTGGTTATTTTGAGGCATCTCTGCTGTGGCATCCCTGCCAGAGCGAGGAAGAATTCAGGGAAATAAACGATGTGGCTTATAGGAAAGGGGGAAAGAAAAAAGGCAGAGGGTGACTCTGCCAAGGGGTTCTCATGGTTTTATCAGCTTGCGTGTTTGTCGTACGCAGCGAGTAGCTTTTCGTCGTAGCGGTTTTCGGCGTACGCCGGACCGTTGTAGTAGCGAGCAAAGGTTGCCCAATCCAGTTCCTGAATGGCGGTGTGCAAGCGCGAATCTGCCTTAATGAAATTCACAAAGGCAAACAGGTGGAAGCGTTCGGCAAGAAACATCTCGCGAACAAAGGTTTCGACATTGTCATAGCCCGCTGCCTGATGGTTGAAGCCCATGATCTGGTAGCGTCCATAAGATGCCGACATCAGTGCCGCTTTGCGGTTAAGCGCCATGGCGTTTTGTAGGCGCCCATATTCCTTTTCTCCGCCGACATAAAGTGAACGATCCCACTTACGAGATGAAATCTCGGGGTGAGATTCATCAAACTGGCGGTCACTGTATTTAGAGAAAATATGCGCTTCGAACAAGATGCACGGAGGACCACTGGCAAAGAAACCACTGCCTGCGGATTCCACTTCAGACACGGCTTTCACTGCCGCAACATCGCAGTTTAGCGATTCAGCCGCTTTTTCAAAGTCTTCTTCAGACAAGCCCACTTCAGGCTCTATCCGAGGTAAAAACAGGCTTGGCGCAAAGCCCAGTTCATCGGAAGCAGCTTCTGCCAAGGCTTTGTGGCTTTTGCCGTTGCAGTCGATACGACCGTCGGGATTTTTAAAGCCCAGAATACTGGCTTGCATCTGCTTGATGGCTTGGCAGGTTTTGGAGGTGTCGAAGTCATCACCAATGATGCCATCTTCGACCAGAGCTTCATCCAGCCCAATTTTGTCACTGGCTTCGTTCAGTGCTTTTTGAATCACAAGTACATCTTCCGCTAAGTTTTCACCAAGTGTGCCCACCGAAGACGTTAAAGGAAGGTCTTTCATTGTTTGCTCCTGAATGCGTAATTTCGTCTTTATTACGGTATCTGAGAGCTGGTGAAGAAAACTTGGTGGAATGGAGGGGGAAACCCGCCAGAACAGTGAAATGAGCTTTAAGGAAGTTATAGGAATTATGGCTTTAGAGTAAGCGATAATAATTCTATAAATACGACTTGGTGCAAATTCTTAGTGATAATCAGAATGAATAAATATGATATGTTCATTCCAAAAAAATTAGCAGGCTAAAGCCTCAATAACAAATCAAAGGAATTGTATGCTTCGTCAATTAAAAGCTTCGTCAGTGCTAGGGATTGCGGTTCTTCTTACTGCGTGTGGCGGTGGTGGATCTGGCTCAAACGATTCAGGTTCGTCAACTTCAGAACAGAAAAAAACAGAAGAGATTTCACAAGCCTCTAAAACCCTCAAAAACGCAACTCAACATACCCCCGAAGAGCTTAAAAAAGCCGCGTACAGCTTGGTTGAGCATGGGTATGCCGGAAAATCAAATGTGGCGCAACTAAATGAAACAGTTGTAAGGCAGGCTTCAGTTGCTGCGCTATCGTCGGAATATAGCCTCATTTTTAGAGATGACCAAATTCGTAGTCTTCTTTCTTCAAAGGATGCCGCTGGAAAGTCAGTTACCTGTGGCGGCTCAGGCTCTGTTGATATTCACTCAACATTAAATGAAGAAGGCTTAGGGATATTGTCACTGGACTTTAAAGATTGTGTGACTTCCCGTTACAGAATGACTATTTCAGGAGTGTTGGCATTATCTTCTGAGAGTAATAATCAAAAAAGTTATTATTTTAACGAGCTAGATATTAATGGAGTAAAGGTGACGGGTTATACCCAGTCACATCATTCCGAGATTGGTGAGCGTGGATATGAACAGACCGGAGAAAGCCGTCTATTTTATTCCTATAGCGATGGAAAAAATACTAAGCTAGAACTTACAGAGTCTCAGAGTAGCCCTGACTACTACACAGAGACAAATGTTGGAGTAAAAGGCACTGTATGGCTAGGTGAATCGGGGAAAGTTAACGTTTCATCTCAAGGACTAAAAGCGCGTTTTTACAATGACTTTTATGAAGGCTCTCTGAGCTTTAAAGCAGATACTGAAATCCAGCTTTCATTTTCGGATAACTTCTTTACCTATAAGAAAGATTTAGGCGGCGATGGTTCTTTTGAATTAGGCACGCATTTATCTAAAGTGAGTGGTTTCCAGTTTGCGTTGATGCAACCTGTTGACCTTTATCCACTTGACCTATTGACACAGCCACCCGCATTTACGGGTATGCCCTCACTGCTGTCATATAATGTGAGTACAGCTAACGCCATTGTTGTTGAAAGCTCGGAGTTTTCAGACCCTGATACACCGGCGGAAAATTTACAACTGAGCTATCGATGGTATATCAATGATGAATTGGTTGAGGGAGAAATAACCAATACCCTTCCCGCCTATACGGCGGCTTATGGTGATGAAGTTAAAGTTCAATCGGTCATTTTTGATGGAACGAGTTCAATAACCAGTGAATGGGCATATGTTTTCCTTAATGACACTAAGCCAGTAATCAAAACGGACAACTTACCCGCAAAAGTTTTTTCAGGGGATGAATTGCAATTTGGCGTATCGTTGTTTGATTTAGATACAAATGGTTCAGAAAGAGTCCTTATGGAATCTGGACCCGACGGTGCCACAATCAGCAGCGATGGCGTTGTCTCTTGGACTGTACCTTCCGATTCCGACTTTTTATTTCCCGTTCAAGTTTTTGAATTTACGTTTAAGTCAGTTAGTGACCAACTCTCTGAGTATGTGTTTGAATTAAAGGTAAATAGCAGCAAGGCAGCGCCTATCGCTCGTTCTGGTGAGTATAGCCCATACAAAGACAATTCTATTGTTATCGATGATTTTGATGGTGATGGTTTAAATGAGTTCCTAACAACAAACAATGGCAGGGGGCTTTACCTTTATAGTTATGATAATGGGCAATACAACCAAAAATGGATGTACCCTTATCAATTACCAAACAATGCTTGGATAGAGCAGGTTCACTATATAGATATAGATAATGATCTAAAAAAAGAAATAGTAATAGTTACCTCAAAGAATATCCTTACCTTAGAAGAGCTGTCCAGCAAGCCTAAGATCGTGTATGAAACTCCTCAGAAAATACTGAGGGCGGCATTTTCAGATACGGATGATGATGGTGTGATGGAAGTTGCCATCATACATTATGCTTGGGAAGAGAATTGGTCCAAGCTTTCTGCATTTAGTTGGAATGACTTTTCTAACCCTATAATAGCGGAGATCGATGTAGCAGGAACCACTCAGCTTGTGTATTCGAATGTTGATAATGATCAGTCACCTGAACTTATATTAAATAGCGGTTTAGTTATTGACACCTCTACATGGGCGATTCAATGGAATTACAATGGACGATTTTCTGCAGATAGAATGATCATTGAAGATTTCAACCAAGACGGTGTGAATGAAATCGTTGGAAGAGACAATTTCAGTAACTTTTCTATTTACTCTGCTGTAACGAATACTTTAATCAGTCTCTCGTCTACTCAAAGCTTGTCTCCATGTGATTTAGAGACATCTTATTCAACGATCGGAGTGAGCGAATTGTTGGTTATGAATTGTTCATATGATGGCGTAAAAGCATTCAAATTAGAAGGTGGAACTCTTTCTCAGGTGTGGCACTTGCCTACTTCTAGCCCATATGACGCAAGTTCTCTAACTATTGGTGATTTTGATAATGACAGTAATCTAGAGCTATTATGGGGGACTAACCACAGTTATTCACTCAGAGGTTTTGCTAGTGCGGATATTTCTGGCAACAGTGCTACGCTGAAACATACAAGTATTGTCAAGCCTTCGACAGCATTTAGATCAGTAGGGTGGGCAAACATTACACCTGTTAAAGAAGAAGCGCTGTTTTTGGTTGGTAAGTACGACAATAGTGATGTTAGAGATAAATTTACGACAGTAAGCTCTGAAGGCAAGGTCAACTTTAGCTCTGGAACAAGCTACACTAGTTATTCATTACTCAATACAGTGCACACCGACTTTGATAGTGATGGCTATTCTGAAATCGTTATACCTAAATTTAATTATGCAGTATCACAGATAGAGCTAATCCAACTAGATGGTGAGTTGGTTAATAATTCTCCTGATGTAGCAAGAGATAACGGTGATATTATTGTGAAAGCTTCCGATTTTAACCAGGATGGAAAGAAGGAAGTTGTGTTAGCTCATGGTACTGCGATGACGATATACGATGTAACGAACGATAGAACCATTGCATCTTATCAGCATTCACAGAGTGGTGAGCAAATTCGTGAATTTGAAGTGTACGATGCAATTTCTGGGTCTATTATTGTCTCACATGGACACAAGTTATCTCTTCTTAAAGTAACTGGAAGTTCAATGATCAAAAAGTCCACTTACAACCTCTCTGATTTCGGTTGTCGAAATATTTTAGTATTTAACCACGACTCAGACAGTAGCAAGGAAATAGCGTGTTTTTCTGATCAGACAACTGGCAAGGGTAATCAGCTTTTGGTATTCGAGATTGAGGTAAATCACCTCACTCTCAAAGAAAGTTATTCTTTAAATTTTGAAACCAGTGGTGTGGCGGTAATTTCTTCGCAACCTAATGAGCAAGGCTTTATTGTCTCCACAAAGGAATACACACACTTTGTTTCGAGCGCATCTCACCTTTATTATTTGAGGAAACTTAACCACAAAGGTGATTCAATATGGAGAAGTTCTCCGCTAATTGGTGAACCTAGTAGCCATGGTATTAAGCTACGAAATCACCCCGAAAAAGGGCTACAAGCGCTCGTTTCCACAGAGCAAGCTATGTACCAAATCAACCCATAGCACTAACTATAGCGAAGGCGAGCCGAATGGTTCGCCTTTCTTTTATTCACCATTTGGCTACTTAATTTTTTTACTACTTATCTCACACTCACCATACTTTTCTCTGTAATTAGAGCCAATATCAGTTTCCACTGTTTAAGACTAGGTAGGGGACGCAATTTCTGATAGCTTTGAGCGGTCTTGAGAAAAAGGTTGTACATTGCGCTGTCAGATATGAAGAAGATACAAGTTTCGCACCTCATTGGGTGTGGTTTGCTTACCATTGGAATGCCCGCTCTTGCTTTCGATTTAGAAATAGAGGGCTTAAAAGGAGAACTGGACACCAATGTGTCTGCTTATCTGTCGGCGATTGACCCAAGTGAATATTCCACTTCACTGCGCTTTCAGTCACGCCTAGAAGACAACATTATCAAAGCGTTAAAGGCGCTTGGACACTATCAACCCGATATCAGTTTTGTGGCGGCGGAAGATGGTCAGTCACTCACTGTGAATGTCGATCCCGGTCCTCTTGTCACCATACGAATCAGTGATCTTGTTATCTCAGGAGAAGCCGCGACCGACCCGGATTTCATCAAATTACGAGAAGGTTCTAAGCTCGGTGTTGGAGATCCACTTAACCACGCAAATTACGAAGCCTATAAATCCAGCTTAAGAAATCTGGCATTAAGAAAGGGCTATTTTGATGGTGAATTTGGGCAAACCAAACTTGAAGTTGCGCCAGAGCATAAACAAGCATTCGTCACGATAGAATTTGATAGTGGTCAGCGCTACTACTTTGGCGATGTGCAAATTTTTGGTAGTCAGATCCGTGAAAGCCGCGTGAAATCACTTGTGCCATTTGAAGCAGGCGAACCCTATCTGGCGTCTAAAATTGGCGAGCTTAACCAGAGTCTTTCTAATACCGAATGGTTCTCTTCGGTGCATGTCGAACCCGAATTAAGTTACATCGGAAAGCAGCGTGAGCTGCCGATGAACATTAACCTTGCCCCACAGTCCGAAAACCAAATCGAAACTGGATTGGGTTATTCCACCGACATCGGCTTTCGTGGCAAGTTGAGCTGGAAAAAGCCTTGGCTGAACGATCGTGGTCATAGCCTGCACAGCAGCTTGTCTCTGTCTTTGCCTGAACAGGCGATCACCGCTAGCTATAAAATTCCATTGGAAGATGTACTGCGCGAGTACTATGAAATCCAGTACGGGATGAAACGTACCGATAAGGACGAAACTAAAAGTTTAGAGCACAACTTAGCGGTGAAGCGCCACTGGAAGCTGGATTCCGGCTGGCAGAGAACCGCGTCGATACGCTTTTTGTACGATGATTCGGAAGAGCGTGGTGAATCGAGAATTTCCAAGTTTGTGTTACCGGGCTTTACCTTTAGTAGAGCACGAGTGCGCGGTGGCGCTATGCCTATGTGGGGAGACAAGCATCTCCTGACGGTGGAAGCAGGTAATGAAAGCTTACTCTCGGACACAGGTATTTTGAGGCTACAAGGCAGAACCGCCATTGTACGAAGCATTGGAGAAAATCACCGCGGCTTAGCACGCTTTGATGCTGGTGGCGTATTTGCCGGCGATTTTGACAAAGTACCGCGTTCATTAAGGTTCTTCGCGGGGGGTGACAACAGCATTCGTGGTTATGGCTACGAAGATATTCCCGCCACTCAACCAGAAGACAAATTCAGTGGTGGTAAGTACTTAGCAGTCAGCAGTCTGGAATACCAGTATCGGGTATACGGCAACTGGTGGTTAGCAACCTTCGTTGACTACGGTGATGCATGGACGGATAAACCCGACTGGAAAATCGGTGTCGGTGTGGGTGTTCGGTGGGCATCACCAGTCGGTCCCATTCGTTTAGATTTCGCTAAGGGGTTAAACCAAGAGTCTGGCGACCAATTTAAGATTCACTTTACGTTGGGACCTGAACTATGACCCGTACCGTTGCTAAATGGCTGGTGCGTCTGGCCTTGTTCATCCCTTGTCTGATCTTAGTGATTTTACTTTTGCTGGGCGCGTTGTTGTTCACTCAGCCCGGTCTCAGTCTGGCTATATGGGGAGCGCAAAAAGCACTGCCACAACTGAGTGTTGGTGAATCCGAAGGTGCCATTCTTACAGACATTGTGTTGAAAGATGTGTCCTTCACCGACCCAGACTTATTCATTGATTTAAAAGCCAAGCGTGTTCAGCTTGATTTAGATGCCGAGTGTCTGTTTGAACCGCGTGTCTGTATTGAAAACCTGATTCTAGAATCTCTCACCTTTGCATTGACGGATACTGCCCCGTCGGAAGAAGAGCCTGCACCGTCAGAGCCTGTGACTGAAATCAAACTGCCGGTTCCTGTCTCTGTCAGCAATATTCAGCTTAATAACATTGCTCTGGATGTACTTGGAAATCAGGTGCAATGGGATACGTTTTCGACCGCTATTACGATGGAAGGGCGAGAGCTGACCCTGCACCCCACTCAATGGAATAACATTGATATTACGCTGGCAGAATCTGAAGAGCCCTCAGCCCAAAAAGAGCCCTCAGCCAAAGAACAGTCTTCGGCGAAAGACTCACCTAAGCCAGCACAGGATATTGAACTGCCAGAAGTGCTTATCCCTCTGGATGTGGTTATTGAAGGCTTTGATGTCCGGGACTTTACATTGAATGGTGACTCTCCAGTTAAAATTCATCATTTAGGGCTACAAGCTAAAGCTGGCGACCATAATGTCGAGATCGAAAAACTGGAACTCGATATGCCAGAAGTCACTGCCAAAGCCAGCACCCAAGTTGAGCTTAAAGGGGATTACCTGCTGCCAAGCTTAGCAATGGATGCCAGGCTCAATCAGACGGATTTAAAAGGTCAGACGCTTAAGTTAAGTGCAAATGGCAGTGTCGCAAACCTCAACCTAAATGCGGATCTCGGTGGCGTCGTAAAAGCGCATTTGGAAGGCAAACTGGAGCCGCTAAAAGCAATTCTTCCGTTTGATGTGTCTTTGACAGAAGGCGAAGTACAGTGGCCACTCACTGGCGAAGCGGATTATAAGTCTGATATCACCAGTATCGATTTGAAAGGCGACTTAGACGGCTTCGATCTAGCCGTAGCCCTGAAAGCAAAAGGCAAAGAGATCCCTGATGTAGCGCTCGATACCGCAGCAAAAGGCACGCTTCAAAACATCAAGGTTCACTCTCTTGTCTTGAATACTTTAGGCGGTCGGGTGGCCGGTCAGGTAGAAGCAGATTGGTCTGACTTAGTGAAATGGAATACTACGCTGGGTTTAGACAGTATTCAGCCGGGTCTGCAATGGCCAGAAGCCGAAGGCAATATCAGCGGAACCATTACGACCAACGGTCAGCTTACCAAGGCAGGTGGCTGGCAAGTCAGCGTGCCATTGTTGGCTATTCAGGGGCTGATTCGTGAATATCCACTGTACATCAACGGTCAGTTGGACGCCGCTGACGTCAACATGAGTGGCGAACCCAGCATTAAGACGGAAGGGCTTGAGTTGTCGCACGGTCCTAACAACCTGTTTGTATCGGGTTCTCTCGACAAACAGTGGGGGCTGGATGTCGAGCTAAACTTCCCAGAATTTGTTAAATCCATTCCTGACTTACGTGGTCATATGCATGGCGACGTGAAGCTTCGCGGTGAGTTCAAAGAGCCGCAGGTCAAAGTCGATTTAAGTGTGAATGACGTGGAATGGAAAGATGAAGCGTCGGTGAAGTCGGTCGCTCTATCTGGTGACATTTCACCTCTGCCTGCACCAAAAGGCGATTTGTCACTGGTGGTAAAAGATGTACAGGCACAAGACCAGTACATCGATAGTGTCGATTTGCAATTTTCGGGGACTCAGGAAGACCATCAGTTAACGCTGGATGTGCTGTCTGATCTGGTGTCCACCAGTTTGAAGATTGTCGGAGGGTTAACCGAAAAACCAGAAATGGTCTGGAATGGAGAGCTGCAACGTGCAGACATTTCTTCTGAGCAAGGCACCTGGACATTGGAAAACACCGCTAAGCTCGGGTTCAACATGGCGAAAAACATGGCCACGGTACAAGCGCATTGCTGGCGACAGCAAGATGCGCAGCTTTGTGTTACCCAAGACATAGAGGCGGGGGAAAGTGGTGAAGCCAACATTGCGATTAAGAAATTTAACTTCGACCAAATCAAACGCTTTATTCCAGAAGAAACCGACCTGAAAGGCGAAGTTAACGCCACTGCTTGGGCTCGCTGGGCACCAGATGCAAAACCAGAAGTGAAGCTGTCGGTAAAACTGCCAGAAGGTAAAGTCACACAGACTCTAGAAGCGCCAATCACGGTGGGGTGGAATGGTATCACTCTGAATGCAGAGCTGAAAAACGACCAACTGACCAGCCAGTGGAACTTAGACCTTACGGACAACGGGCAGCTTACCGGACAGGCTGATATCAGTAATGTTCAGTCAGACAAGCAAACCATTGATGGCAAACTAACAATATCCGAAATTCATCTGGACATGTTAAAGCCTCTGTTGGGTGAGTTCAGTAAGGTTAATGCCAATATTCATTCAGATTTGGCGTTTAAAGGTCCTTTGCTGCATCCCAAGCTTTACGGCGATTTCTCTATCGACAAGCTGCTTGCTAAAGGGGAAATCACTCCAGTAGACGTAAATGATGGTCAGATAGTTGCTACGTTTGATGGTTATGGTGCAGTGCTTAAATCTCAGATTCATACCCCAGATGGCACATTGAATCTGGAAGGTGACGGCAACTGGGCAGATCTGAAAAAATGGCGAGCAAACCTGGCTGTATTTGCAGATGAATTAAATGTGAAACTGCCACCGATGGTTCACATTAAAGCGAAGCCGGACCTCAAGATTTCCGCCACGCCAGAGCTGGCAAAAATAGAAGGGGATATCTACCTTCCATGGGGTCGGATTGAGGTTGAAGAGTTACCACCGAGTGCGATTGGGGTTTCAAGCGATGAAGTACTGCTGGATCAGGACTTCAAACCTGTCGAAGACAAAAAGCCGTTACCGATGAATATTCAGACCAACGTAAACATCAAAATTGGTGACGATTTTGGTCTGACGGCATTTGGTCTGGTTGGCAAACTAAAAGGCGATCTGAAAGTATCACAGCGCGACAAAGGACCGTTTGTTGTTGGCGAAGTCAACATTCTGGATGGTTCTTTCCGCTCGTTTGGGCAGGATCTGGTTATCCAGACGGGTAAGATCCTGATGAACGGACCGGTCGACCAGCCGTATGTGGTGATTACCGCGATCCGAAATCCAGACAATATTCAGGACGACGTGACGGCGGGTATTCGTGTAGACGGTCCGGCTGACGATCCCAATGTCACCATATTTTCAGAGCCGGCAATGCCACAGGCGAATGCACTTTCTTACCTGATGCGTGGTCGGGATATTGATGCCGAAGCTGGTGGAAACCTGATGACCACAACGCTGATTGGATTAAGTCTGGCGAAGAGCGGAAAAGTGGTCGGGGAGATCGGTCAGGCGTTTGGGGTTCAGGATTTACAACTGGATACAGCAGGTTCTGGTGATGATTCTCAGGTAACTGTGAGTGGTTACATATTACCCGGCTTGAAAGTCACCTACGGAGTGGGTATTTTTAACTCACTTGGTGAGTTCACGGTGCGGTATCGTTTGATGCAGGATCTGTATGTCGAAGCCGTGTCAGGCTTGAACAGCGCGGTGGACTTGATTTACCAGTTTGAATTTAATTAGATTCAGGTGCTGAATCGATGGAGAGCGCAATGGAACAGCTTGTGTTTGTATATGGGACGTTACGACAGGGCGAAGAAAACCACCACTTTCTGGAAGGCTGTGAGCTGGTAGCTCAGTACCGTACCGGTCCGGATTTCGCGCTTTTCGACTTAGGTCATTACCCGGGAATGGTACAGGGACAGCAGGAAATCTGCGGCGAGATTTATCGCATTAACGCGGACACGCTCGCAAAGCTGGATCATCTTGAAGATGTGCCCTACGAATACCGCCGTGAAAAAATCTCCACGCCATTTGGTGAAGCTTGGGTCTATCTGTATCAGGATGGCAGCAAGCTGTCAGAGCCAATTGATTCAGGCGACTGGTGCCAAAGGTTTTAGGGTCTGTTGACCTTTCGAGCTGATTTTTGCAGCAATTTGTGGGTTCTTTGTACAAGGCAGCGCTTATTCGGTGTAGTCGCCCTACATCAATAAGCGGTAACACAGTAGAAAGGAGCCACAAATGCTGCCCGAAGGGTTCGGTTCTATGTGCTTTACTCTTTGTTGCAAGGTATTTGCTTAGATACTTATTTATTTCAAAACCAAGCTAAAGACCTTGCGCCGCGATTAAAACACATAGAACTCGAACAAAATTTAACCGCGAAAGGTCAACAGACCCTAGTAAAGATAAAAACGAAGATTGAAAGCCCGTCTCAAAGTGAGACGGGCTTTTGCTATTCGGAGAGTTATTTCTGCGCGCGCTCGTAAGATGTCAGGATTTCCTCTCGTGCCGCAGCGGCATCTGCCCAGCCATCTACTTTTACCCACTTTCCAGCTTCAAGCTCTTTGTAGCGCTCAAAGAAGTGCGTAATTTGTGCCTTTAAGAGTTCAGGAATGTCATTAACGTCCTGAATGTGGTCGTATTCTTTGGAAAGCTTGCTGTGAGGAACAGCAACCACTTTCGCATCTTCACCGGACTCATCTGTCATTTTCAACACGCCGACCGGTCGACAGCGAATAACAGAACCCGGTATAAGCGGATGCGGAGTCGGAACCAGTACATCGACCGGATCGCCGTCTAACGAAAGTGTGTGGTTTACGTAGCCGTAATTGCATGGGTAAAACATGGGAGCAGACATAAAGCGGTCAACAAATACCGCGCCAGAATCCTTGTCTACTTCATATTTAATCGGGTCTGCATTTGCTGGGATTTCAATCACAACATAGATGTCATCAGGCAGAGACTTACCTGCAGGTACATTATTTAAACTCATTACTGATTTCCTTTACGAATGAATTCTACTCAATTTAGCTTAAGCGAATTTTTACCGTCCGGCTATTCAACTTTAGGCGATCTGGGGGGAGATGATATTGATGAGAAAGCTACAGGAGAAGAAATAGCAAAGGTCAATCAGATGCCCCTGCTCAGGTCTAAGCAGGGGAAGGGGATCAGTCTAGATTCAGTTCGAGGAATTCTTCCACTTTGCGTACCATGTTCTTTGAACCAACAAAAAACGGTACTCGCTGGTGAAGTTCGGTCGGTTTTAAATCCATAATGCGGTTTACACCGTCTGATGCCAGACCGCCAGCCTGTTCAATCAAGAATGCCATAGGGTTGCACTCGTAAAGCAAACGAAGCTTACCATTCGGATGGCTCTGAGTACTTGGGTAGAGGTAGATACCCCCTTTAAGCAGGTTGCGGTGAAAATCTGCAACCAGAGAGCCAATGTAGCGGGAGGTGTATGGGCGACCTTCCGAAGGCTCATTTTCCTGACAGTACTTGATGTATTTCTTCACTCCGGTTGGGAAGCGAATGTAGTTCCCTTCGTTGATGGAGTAAATCAGACCGTCTTCCGGGATCATCATGTTCTCGTGAGAGAGGCAGAATACCCCCAAAGATGGGTCGTAGGTGAAGCCATGCACTCCTTTACCTGTGGTGTACACCAGCATGGTCGAAGAACCATATATGATGTAACCAGCCGCGACTTGTTTGTCGCCAGGCTGCAGGAAGTCTTCTTCGGTTGGCGGTGTACCTATTGGAGACACACGCTGGTAAATAGAGAAGATGGTGCCGACGGAAACGTTTACGTCAATGTTCGAAGAACCATCCAGTGGATCCATCAAAACCACATACTTCGCGTTTTTGTTGAGTTCTTTGTTAAACGCGACGGCTTCGTCTTCTTCTTCACTGGCAACACCACAAACCTGATCGCGGGCTTCCAGTGCGGCTTTGAACTTCTCGTTGGCGTATACGTCCAGTTTCTGCTGAGCTTCACCCTGAACGTTTTCTGTGCCAACTGCTCCGGTAATATCAACCAGACCAGCTTTATTGATTTCACGGTTTACGATTTTGGCAGCAAGTTTAATTGAACCAAGAAGAGAGGAAAGATCGCCACTGGCATGAGGGAAGTCATGTTGTTTTTCAACAATGAACTCGCCTAGGGTGCGTATCTCAGACATGTTTATTCCTTAGTTTGTTTCTTGAGCAGAGTTCTGAGCTACCGACGAATCTGACTGGGGAAGGTCAGCGTTTCTTTAGGGTTCACAGTCAAGAAACTGGGTCGCGCGAGTGAGCTCAGATACAATAACATCCCAATCTAAGTTGGGTTTCCTACCCGAATTAGTAGGGGTTCGGGGATACATTTAGTATTGTATAAGTGGAATCTTTTTAATGGTAATGAAGTAACTTGCTGATACCTGACTCATTTTAGTTGGACATCACATTTTTTGTTCACATATCACTGACACAAATCAGGCATGCTAAGAAGCAAATTCACTTACTCTAACGACGTCAAAAAAGACTAGGAATCGTAATTTATGCATATTCATATTCTGGGAATCTGCGGGACTTTTATGGGTGGCGCAGCGGTTTTAGCACGTCAGCTAGGGCATAAAGTCACGGGGTGTGACGCCAATGTTTACCCTCCGATGAGCACTTTACTGGAGTCGCAGGGCATTGAAATTATCGAAGGGTTCGACCCTTCTCAATTGGAGCCGAAGCCTGATCTGGTGGTGGTTGGCAATGCAATGAGCCGAGGGAATCCCTGCGTAGAATATGTGCTGAACAATAATCTGAGATACACATCTGGTCCTCAATGGCTACAGGAATTTTTACTGCACGATCGCTGGGTGCTCGCAGTATCCGGTACTCATGGCAAAACCACCACTTCCAGCATGCTGACGTGGATTTTGGAACACTGTGGCTATCAGCCCGGTTTTCTGGTGGGCGGCGTATTGGGCAATTTTGGTGTTTCAGCCCGTTTGGGTGACAGCATGTTTTTTGTCGTCGAAGCCGACGAATATGACAGCGCTTTTTTCGATAAACGTTCGAAGTTTGTCCACTATCACCCACGTACACTGGTGATGAACAATCTTGAATTCGATCATGCAGATATCTTCGATGACCTTGAAGCGATTAAGAAGCAGTTCCACCATTTGGTTCGTACCGTACCGGGGAACGGGCGCATTTTCTCACCCATTAACGATGATGCATTGCAGGATGTGCTGGAACGTGGCTGCTGGAGTGAAAAAGAAACCAGTGGAGAAGATGGTGACTGGAAAGCCGAGAAGGTCAAAATCGATGGCAGTGTGTTTGATGTCTACTTCCAGGGCGCATTAGTCGGCAGAGTCAGTTGGGATTTGATAGGCGATCACAATGTCGACAACGCACTGATGGCGATAGCGGCTGCAAGACACGTGGGTGTGACACCCGATTTAGCCTGTGAAGCGCTGGGGCTGTTCGTTAATACCAAGCGCCGCTTAGAGCGAAAGGGGGAAGAAAATGGCGTCACAGTTTATGATGACTTTGCTCACCACCCAACAGCCATTGAACTAACCTTAGAAGGTTTACGTAACAAAGTCGGTCAGCAGAAGATCATCGCTGTGCTCGAACCCCGCTCAAGCACCATGAAAATGGGCGTTCATAAAGAAACATTGGCAAATTCGCTTAAAAAAGCCGATTCCGTGTATCTTTTCCAGCCAGAAACCATTGAATGGTCGGTGGATGATGTTGCCAAGCAATGCTCACAGCTTGCTTATACGTCCGACAGCATTGATGATCTGGTATCCAGTGTTGTCGAAAAAGCCGAACCCGGTGATCAGATATTGGTCATGAGTAATGGGGGCTTTGGTGGGATCCATGATAAATTACTCAACGCTCTGAAATACAAGAGCGAGAAGTAATCAGAAATTCTCTAAGAAGTAAGAATGAATCAAGAAAAGAAAACCATCACTTT
This sequence comes from Vibrio sp. SCSIO 43132, assembly GCF_019904195.1. NCBI lineage: Bacteria > Pseudomonadati > Pseudomonadota > Gammaproteobacteria > Vibrionales > Vibrionaceae > Vibrio > Vibrio sp. SCSIO 43132. The sequence continues at coordinate 3,517,586 of NZ_CP063199.1, read as the reverse complement.
GGCATTTACCGGAGCATCGGGGGCACCTTATGGTCTCCGTTTACTGGAGTGCCTGTTAGCCGCAGATTACACCGTTTATCTGCTCATATCTTCCGCCGCGCGTGTTGTCATGGCAACAGAGCACGGTTTGAAGCTACCGGCATCGCCAGACGGTGCTAAAGAAAAGCTGGTGGAACATCTGGGGTGTGATGCCGATAAACTAATAGTCTGTGGTAAAGAAGACTGGTTTTCTCCGGTGGCGTCAGGTTCGGCAGCGCCAAAACAGATGGTGGTATGCCCGTGCAGTGCGGGCAGTGTCGCGGCCATCGCCCATGGCATGTCTGATAACCTGATTGAACGCGCCGCTGATGTCGTGATGAAAGAACGTGGTCAGCTATTGTTAGTGGTGCGTGAAACGCCTTTCTCTACACTCCACCTGGAAAACATGCACAAGCTCTCTCAAATGGGTGTGACCATCATGCCAGCCGCACCGGGTTTTTATCACCAGCCAAACAGCATAGAGGATTTGGTTGATTTTATGGTTGCCCGTATTCTGGATCATCTAGGTGTGGAACAAGGCTTAGTTCCTCGCTGGGGTTATGATCAACGCAACTAGTATCCCCAAGCATCATTAGCGAATTAGATATTTAAGCCATTTGCATATGGCTAAGTGGAAATAACGCGATACAATAAACCAACTCTCATCGGGGTGCTGAATGTTTGGACGCATAAAATGTTGTCCATCTTATGGCTGAGATAAACCTTTGGTTTGAACCCGTACACCTGAACCAGATAATACTGGCGTAGGAATTGAGCGTGGAATTTTCCTCATCTCAACCCTGTGCCGCTCAACAACGGATAGGAGCGACCAGTGAAATACGCACTGACTACCGTAGCGCTCGCTACACTTGCTGCCACGCCGGCATTCGCCGATCAAAACACACTGACAGTTTACACTTATGATTCTTTCGCGGCAGACTGGGGACCGGGTCCAACAGTAGAAAAAGCGTTTGAAGCGAAATGTGGCTGTAACTTGGAATTTGTGGCACTTGACGATGGCGTGACCATTCTTAATCGTCTGCGTCTTGAAGGTAAGAACAGCAAAGCGGATATCGTTCTTGGGTTGGACAACAACCTGATGGCAGAAGCGAAACAGAGTGACTTGCTGGCAGAACATTCTGTAGATACCAGCACCGTTACCATCCCAGGTGGTTGGGATGACAATACTTTTGTCCCTTACGATTACGGTTACTTTGCCTTTGTGTACAACAAAGAGAAGCTGGCTAACCCACCGAAAAGCCTGAAAGAGCTGGTAGAAAAGCGTGATGACCTGAAGGTTATTTATCAGGATCCGCGTACTTCAACGCCGGGGCAGGGTCTGATGCTTTGGATGAAGTCTGTGTACGGTGACAAAGTAAGTGATGCGTGGAAGCAACTGGCGAAGAAAACCGTCACTGTAACCAAAGGCTGGTCAGAAGCTTACTCAATGTTCCTTGAAGGCGAATCGGACATGGTTCTGTCTTACACCACTTCACCGGCTTACCACTTGATCGCCGAGAACGATGCAAACTTCGCAGCAGCTAACTTTGCTGAAGGTCACTATGCGCAGGTTGAAGTAGCGGCAAAAGTGAAGAACAGCGCCAATCAAAAACTGGCGGATGAGTTTATGGCATTTATCCTGAGTGATGAATTCCAGTCTGCGATGCCAACAGGTAACTGGATGTACCCAGTGACGGATGTGGAACTGCCAAAAGGCTTCGAAACATTATCCCTGCCAGGCAAAGCATTGTTGTTCGAATCAGAAGAGGTGGCGCAAAACCGCAAAGCCTGGATTCGTGAATGGCAAAATGCCTTTACTTTCTAAGTTTTCAACAGACAACAAGCCATGCATAATGCATGGCTTGCTTCTATATGCTTAGGCTTTCTGCGTCGTGAACCAAAACGTACCCAAAGTAGGGATAGTTGTTGCCACCTTTATCCTGATATTTGTAATGTCAGCTTTGTGGGCGTTGCTTTCTCATTCACCCTCACTCAATCTTTTGCAAATCTGGACCGCCCCCTACTATCGTCACGTTACGGAATTCAGCTTCTATCAGGCGTTGTTGTCTACCTTACTTAGTGTTGGTCTGGCTATTCCCGTCGCACATTCTCTGTCTTACCGGCAGTTCCCGGGGCGTAGTTTATTGCTGAAGCTATTTGCCAGCACACTGGTGTTGCCTGTATTGGTGGGGGTGTTTGGTCTTTTAGCCATTTATGGAAACAGCGGTTTACTGGCGGATGGATTGAAAGCGTTAGGCGCTGAGCTGCCGTTCTCTATCTACGGTCTTAACGGCATTCTACTGGCGCATGTATTCTTTAACCTTCCCTATGCCGCAAGACTATTGCTTCAGTCTCTGGAAAGCATTCCACCTGAACAACACAAGTTGTGTGCGCATTTGGGAATGTCGCGATGGAACAAATTTCTCTGGGTAGAATGGCCTCGTCTTAAAGCCCAGTTTCCTCAAGTGAGCGGGCTGGTCTTCATGCTGTGTTTCACCAGTTTTGCCACGGTAATGGCACTGGGAGGTGGTCCTAAATCGACGACCATAGAGCTGGCGATCTATCAGGCAATAAAGTTTGATTTTGATTTACAAACGGGCGCCTTGCTTGCCATGTGGCAAATGCTACTGTGTGGTGTGCTAGCCATCAGTATTCAGAAGCTCTCTAAACCTGTGTCTGTCTCGGCTGGCAGCATGAAACCCATCTCCAAGTACACCGATTCAGTATCGGCAAAGATATGGGACGGGCTATGGATAGGCGGAGTTTTACTTTTGGTTCTACCGCCACTGGGTATGGTGGTACTCAGCGGTTTAAACAACAAGATTCTGACTACGCTGAGTGATGAACGATTCTGGAATGCGTTGTCTGCGTCTTTGCAAGTGGCGGGGATCTCAAGCCTGCTCGCATTGCTTCTGGGGACAGCCATTCTTTCAACCAGCCGAATCTGGCGTTTAAAACGACAAGCTTTTAAGGCGGATAAAATCGAGCTGGCAGGCACCATTATTCTGGTGACCCCCGGATTGGTGATCAGTACCGGGTTATTTTTACTACTTAGGGATATAGCCGATGTATTCGCGATGGCATTCTGGATTGTGGTGGCAGTCAACTGTTTGATGGCTCTGCCATATGTCATCAAGACGCTTTCCCTGCCCATGTTTCAACTGGTTCAGCAATATCAATACCTGTCGGCATCCCTAGGGATAAAAGGCTGGAATCATCTCAGGTTAATGGAATGGCGAGCACTTCGAAAACCATTCGCATACGCCTTTTCTATTAGCTTTATGATGTCGATGGGCGATCTCAGTGCCATTGCGCTGTTTGGCAGTCAGGAATTCCGGACGCTGCCTTTGTATCTCTTCCAACTGCTAGGCAGCTATCAGATGGAGGCGGCGGCTGTGGTGTCACTTTGCCTGCTTCTGCTCAGTGTGTTGAGTTTTACCCTGATCGAACTTCTATTCAAACCGAGAAAGACCCATGACCATTCTTAAACTTCATGACGTGCGATACCGTTACAACAACGAGTCTTTTCAATTCAATTTGGAAGTGGAAGAAGGGGATATCCTTGCTTTGATGGGACCGAGTGGTGCAGGGAAATCGACACTGCTGGCGCTTGTGGCAGGCTTTATTCAGCCTCAGGGTGGAGAGATCTTAGTCTCGGGTCAGTCGGTGGTTGGGCGTGCACCTCACCAAATTCCACTTTCCATGCTGTTTCAGGAAAACAACTTATTCGCCCACCTATCTGTGCGGGAAAATATTGGTCTCGGTATAGAGCCTGGCTTAAAACTCAGCTCCGCTGAAAAGCAAAGAGTCGAAGATGCCGCGCGTATGGTTGGGATTCATGATTATCTGGATCGATTGCCGGAGCAACTCTCTGGCGGGCAAAAGCAGCGGGTAGCTCTGGCGCGATGTTTTGTCCAGCCTCACGGTATCTGGCTGCTTGATGAGCCTTTTTCTGCTCTTGATCCTGTTATTCGAGAAGAGATGCTGGCATTGGTGCAGAGCTTGGCAAGAGAGCGAGGCATCGCCGTTGTGATGGTGACACACCACATCAGCGACGCTAAAGCGATAGCCACAAAGTTTGCGTTTATGTCTCGAGGACAGGTTCAGGAAACACTGCCAGTGTCGGAGCTGGTGTCGACTGGTTCAAATCAGGAACTGGCAGCGTTTGTTCGGGCGGGTGAATAACTTAATACGCCAGATGATGGTTATACATGTCGATAAAGGTTTCGGCATTTCGGAACAGAGTGGCAATCTCAATGATTATGCTCTTGTCTTTTGCCTGAGATGAGAGTGCGCCGTAAGCCACATAGTAATTCACTTCATCAACTCGGTTGACGCCAATATTAGTCAGCGGGATCAGCTTGTGAGTCTGTAAGATCTCTCGGTTTAAGGCATCCACATCGTGGACGTTTTGTTCGGGGAATAAAATACTTTCTACTACGATTTGTTGCTCTGACACTGTTAAATATGCAATCAGGCTATCTTCACTATTGTTGATGATGAGTGTGCCTGAATCTACCGAATCGACTTCCCAACCTCGTCGTGAGTCGATTAATGCCTGTAGATCCTTTAACGTCCATGACACAATTTAATTCCTTTTAAATCAGTAAGTAAGGGCAGTGAGTATAGTGATTAAAATCGATTGGGCAACACGTTGTTTCTTCTCTTTTTAATCGTTGGAAGGCGTTATTGTGGTAAATGTATCAATATATCTTGTTGTAATTTAATCACTATATTTGCATAAACGTTAGAAATTGTGATTTTAGCCTAAGCGCACTTTTTTATGACAAGAGAAATATTTGGGATAAACATCACCTTTGATGTGATTTTAGATTGATCTTGTGAAGGGAATATAAACTTTTCTATTATTTATCTAATCAATAATTCCTAGTTTTAAATTAGAAAACCCCTCATAACTACCTTCATAGATACCATCATTATTTCTGATTACGAATGTTTAAAATTAATTTATTTTGAATAACAAAATAAATTAATAAGGTAATTCTGTCGCTTTTATTTATTAAACTGAGAGGTCGTTCACGCAAAATGCAACCGGTTGCGCTTTTTTGTTTAAGCTCTATTTGATAGAGTTTTTGTAGTTCATTATTTGATCAACTGGAGTGGGTTATGAAAAGGATATTGCTTTGCTGCAGCGCAGGTATGTCAACCAGTATGCTGGTGAAGAAAATGCAAGAAGCGGCGGATAAACAAGGGCTTGAGTGCAAGATAGATGCGCTTTCTGTGAGCGCGTTTGAAGACGCAGTTTCTAACTATGATGTCTGTTTACTTGGACCACAGGTTCGCTTTCAACTAGAAGAAATGAAGAAAGTGACCGATCGCATTGGAATCAATATTGCGGCGATACCTCCGCAGACATATGGAATGATGAAAGGCGATGCCGTGCTAAAACAAGCGCTGGAATTAATTAAGTAAATAAAATAGTTAAATATTAATAAAGAACTCCTGATTAATTTTAATTAATTGGGCAGGGGTTCTTATACCTAAAATAAAGGTCTAATCATGAAAATATATGATGCGATGATGCGGGTCGTAGAGCAACATATTGCTCCTTTAGCGGCGAAAGTCGGGGCTCAGAGACATGTTCGGGCAATGCGTGACGGCTTTATCGTGGCGATGCCATTTATTATTGTCGGCAGTTTTGTTTTGATATTTGCGTTTCCACCTTTCGATCAGGATACCACTAACGCGTTTGGTCGAGCGTGGATAGATTTCGCCACAACCCATTTCGATACCATCATGATGCCGCACTTTATGTCGATGGCATTAATGGGGCTTTTTGTCTCTATGGGCGTAGCCTATAGCCTAGCGAAATCGTACGGCATGGACGGTATTACCAGTGCAGCACTGGCACTCATGTCATTTCTGCTCGTTGCGTCTCCCGCCAGCGAAGGGGCTCTGTCGATGCAGTTCTTAGGGGGAACAGGGGTCTTTACTGCGGTGCTCTCTGGTTTCTTTGCGGTTGAGCTCTACCGAGTCATGAAGAAATACAACATCACAATCCGAATGCCTGAACAGGTTCCTCCTGCAATCCAGCGTTCTTTTGAAGTGCTTTTGCCTGTGGTTGCAGTTTTCATCACCTTGTATCCACTGAGTATCTGGCTTCAGACCCAACATGACATGCTGATACCACAAGCCATCATGGAGGCATTCAAACCTCTGGTCAGTGCATCGAATACTCTGCCCGCCATCATTGGTGCCCTGCTTCTTTGTCAGTTGCTCTGGTTTGCCGGTATTCACGGTGCAGCTATTGTAGTTGGCTTGTTAGGCCCTATTTTCTTAACCAACCTTACAGTCAATATTGAAGCGTTTGTTGCGGGTGAAGAAGTACCAAATATCTTTACGCAGCCGTTCTGGGATTTCTACATCTTCATTGGCGGGTCCGGAGCCACACTTGCTCTGGTGGCGTTAATGTCTTTCAGCCGCTCGGCACACCTGAAAAGTTTAGGGCGCATGAGTGCGGTCCCTGGTTTCTTCCAAATCAATGAGCCAGTGATTTTCGGAAGCCCGATCGTCATGAACCCAACTCTGTTTTTGCCGTTCGTCTTCGTTCCTATCATCAATGCAACAGTGGCGTACTTTGCCGTTCACACCGGATTCGTGGGAATGGGGATCGCGACCATGCCGTGGACGACGCCTGCCATCATCGGGGCATCGTGGGGGGCAGGCTGGACACTGTCGCCAGTGCTGTTGGTTGTCTTGCTGTTTGTGATGGATCTATTCCTTTATTACCCATTCTTCAAAATCTTTGAGCGCGAGCTGCTCGCCGAAGAAAAACAGTCAGAAGAAAGTGAACAGCAAACGTCACCTGCCACTGGTGAAGGCGTGACGGCATAAACCTCGATATTTTATCGCCCAGCTGCGTTGGCTGGGCTTGCTCAAGAATTGGAGAGAATCATGGAACAAGAAACGGTAGTGATGGACATCATCTGCAATGCCGGTGAAGCCAGAAGTTTGTGTTTTGAAGCATTAGCGTTAGCCAGAAAGAGTGAGTTTGATAACGCTCAGGCATCTCTTAAACAAGCCAAAGAATGTTTGAATCGAGCACACCTGACTCAGACTCAGTTAATCGAAGCCGATCAGGGGGAAGGAAAAGTTCCGATGACGTTAGTCATGGTTCACGCACAGGACCATTTGATGACGACCATTCTTGCTCACGAGTTAGCAACTGAAATGGTGGAACTGCACCAGAAACTGGCAGAGAAGTAGGAGAAAAACGATGCAAAAGAAATCACTTAAACTCGCCATCATTGGTGGAGGAAGCAGTTACACACCCGAGCTGGTTGAAGGCGTGTTGAAAAGGCTCGACAAGTTGCCCGTTCGTGAAATGCATTTTGTGGATATAGCGGAAGGGGAAGAAAAACTGGAAATCATCGCGGCACTTGCGAAGCGAATGGTGGAAAAAGTGGGAGCGGACATTGAAATCAAAGCCTCTCTTGATCGCCGAAGCGCCATTAAGGATGCCGACTTCATCATGACTCAGTTTCGGGTGGGAGGATTAAAAGCACGTGCAAACGATGAGCGTATCCCAATTAAATACAACGTTATTGGTCAGGAAACCACTGGACCGGGCGGGTTTGCCAAAGCACTGCGCACTATCCCTGTCATATTGGACATTTGTAAAGACATTGAAGAGCTTGCCCCTAACGCCTGGATGCTGAATTTCACCAACCCGGCTGGGCTTGTGACTGAGGCTGTTCATCGCCACACCAAAGTAAAAAGTATGGGGCTGTGTAATGTACCAGTTTCCATGACCATGATGGTGGCGGAAATGATGGATTGCGAACCTCATGAACTGCAACTGGACTTTGCTGGACTGAATCATCTGGTTTGGGTGCATCAGGTATGGCTACATGGTGAAGACATCACGGAGACGGTTCTTGAAAAAGTAGGTGATGGTGCGAATTTCAGCATGAAGAATATATTCGAAGAACCCTGGGATCCTGATTTCCTCCATGCACTTGGAGTCATTCCGTGCCCGTATCACCGTTACTTTTACCAAACAGAAGCCATGCTGGCAGAAGAAAAACAATCTGCAGAAGAGGTGGGGACTCGTGCAGAACAGGTGATGCAGACCGAAAAAGAGCTGTTTGAGCTCTATCGGGATGTCAATCTTGATCATAAGCCAGAACAGCTTGAGCAACGTGGTGGCGCATACTATTCCGATGCCTCACTTAACCTGGTTGATGCGATTCACAACAACTTGAACGCTGTCCATGTGGTGAACGTTCGTAACAACGGCGCAATTCATACTTTACCTGATGACGCTGTTATCGAATGCAGCTCGGTTGTCGGAAGCTTTGGTGCAAAACCTCTAGCTGTCGGGGCATTCCCAGCGGAAATACGAGGCTTAATCCATCAGGTTAAAGCCTATGAAGAACTGGCGGTTGAAGCTGCGGTAACAGGCAGTTATGAGAAAAGCCTGATGGCGCTGGCCAACAACCCGCTCGTACCGGATATCGCCGCCGCAAAAGCAATCTTGGATGAAATTTTAGAATCCAATAAACCTTACCTGCCTCAATTTAGCTAACAGACATTGGCGGTATGATGGCAAAAAAGGAGGTCCTATGAAGGTGATTTTTAATGCAGACGATTTTGGTCTGACGCACGGTGTAAACCAAGGCATCAAAGAAGCTCATACTCAAGGTGTGGTGAATTCCACCACGCTCATGGTTGGGATGGACACAGACAAAGAAGCCGTTGAGATGGCAAAGCAATTGCCAGATCTTAAAGTTGGCATTCATCTGCGCTTCACGGCAGGTAAACCGCTGACTGGCTCCCAAAATCTTCAGGGAGATGATGGTTTGTTTCCTAAACAACCTGACTTTTGGCCGCGCCGAGACTTTGATGCCGAAGCGATTGAAAAAGAGGTCAGAGCGCAACTTGAGTATTTTGACCAATTGGGTCTCGACCTGAGCCATATTGATAGCCACCATCACGCTCATGGGCACCCGCAAATTTTGCCGATTGTTGAAAACATTGCGAAGGAAAGAGGCGTACCGTTGCGAGCGCAAACAGTTGAAAACTGCCGTTATCAATTTACCGAAAAGTTCTTTGATAAAACGGTCGAGTTAGATGCCTTACTGACTTTGGTGAGCTCTTATCAAGACCGTTGTGATGTGCTTGAGGTGATGTGTCATCCGGCCCATGTAGACGAACACCTGAAACAAATATCGAGCTACGCTCTTCAACGAGAGAAAGAGCTAAGTGTACTGACGGACCCTCGTTTGAAGGTGTCGCTCAAAGATATGGGCATAGAGGTTTCGGATTACTCAGCGGTACTCTGATCGCATAAACAGAAAGCAGCTGCCTCGCTGGAACCCCCTAAACCTTAATTCCAGCGGTGAAATCTGGCAGCTCGCTTTTTTCTCGGTTACATTGAGCCCAGACAGACAATAAGGAACACTGGCAGCATGGCAAGAATTAAAGACGTCGCAGAACTGGCTGGCGTCAATCGTTCGACCGTTTCTCGTATCATCAATGGAGAAGGGAAGTTTCGGGAAGAAACCAAAAGAAAAGTAGAACAAGCCATGGCAGAGCTAAACTATCGCCCCAGTGCGATTGCGCGCTCTTTAGCAACCGCCTCATCGAATATGACGGGGTTGCTCGTGACCTTCTATACTGGTGGTTTCTTCGGTGAAATGATGAATCAGGTTCAAAATGAGCTGGATAAACACAAGAAGTTTCTGATCACCGCGCAAGGGCACCATAGCGCAGAGGGTGAACGTGAAGCGATCCAGCGATTTCATGATCTTCGCTGCGAAGGGTATGTGCTCCACTGCCGCTATATGAGTGATGAAGAACTACGCACGTTAGCTGAACAGCCAACACCATTTGTGTTGTTAGACCGATTTGTTGAAGGTTTAGAAGATCGCTGTATTACGTTTGATCACACTGAAGCTGCGCGTGTTGCTACGTCATATTTAATCCAGCAGGGTCATCAACACCTCGGTTGCATCTCGGGTCCTAGTAGCCGATTCAGTGGTCAGCGACGTCTGGCTGGTTTTGTTGCCGCTGTTGAGGAACATAATCTGGAGCTAAATTCTGAACAGATTATTGAAGGGGATTACGGACGGCAAAGTGGTTACTTTGCAGCGAAATCCCTGATGGAAAACAACCCTCAGATTACCGCTATCTTTTCTGCCAGTGAAGAAATGACCAGTGGTGCCATGCAGTACTTTTACGAGAAGAATATCAGGGTGCCTGAAGATGTTTCTGTTGTCAGCTTTGACAGTGTTGAGGTGTGTGAAAGCTTTTATCCTGCTGTTTCTTCCGTCCAGTTTCCTATCAGCAAAATGGCGAGGGCCGCTGTAGAAGTGTTAACGGCTAAAATCGAGAATAAAGAAAGTGATGTGTCCCACGAGTTTGCACCTGAAGTTAAAATCAGAAAAAGCGTGCGAGCCCTTTGCTAATGAGGGAATACGTTACCTAGCAAAGGTTTAGTCACACCATGGGAGGCAGAGCTCGCCTGTAACTTTGAATTCTTGGCCTATAGTTAAAACTGCACGTTCATTAATTTGGGGAGAATTCAATGGATCAGGCAAGTTTACTATCAAGAATAAATGAATTACCTAAAATTCGAAAAGTCTTGCAGGAGCTCGTTGAAATGGTCAACCGGGATGAGGTTGACCTTATGCAGCTTTCGCAAAAAATCGCTATGGAGCAAGTGGTGTCCGCCCGTATTCTCCGACTCGCTAACTCCGCTCACTTTGGGCGTAGCCGAACAGTAGCTTCTATTGATGAAGCCGTTATCCGCTTAGGTACCGAACCCATCAGAACCTTAGTGGTGGTATCAGTATTGACCAGTGCCTTCCCTAAATTTGAAACCATGGATGTGACTGAATACTGGAACGACACTTTTGAAGTGGCCACTATTGCCAGCAACATTGCGAAAGAAGTGGGGCTGGAACCAAACCAAGTGTTTACCGCTGGTATTCTTCATAACATCGGTGAATTGATGATTCATGCGTTGGCTCCAGAAGAAGCTAAGTCTATTCAAGAAAGAATCGATGCTGGCGAAGTCGCAGAAGACGTTCAGCGCGAAGTGCTGGGCACAACAGCCTCTGAGCTTGGAGCGAAACTCGCAACAGCCTGGAAATTTGCGCCTCAGCTCGTCGATTCAATCGCTCATTGTCTTGACCCTAATAACGCCGCAGAAGAGCCAAAAATTGCCTGGTCTTTACACTTGGCAAGGCAGATCAATATCGATTGGGATGATATTGAAGAGGAAGATCAAAGGCTCGAATATATTGAGTCAAACCATGACGCGAAAGTACTTGGTCTGTCGACGGCATTTTTGCCGACATTGGAAAATGTCAGAGGACAAGGTCGAGACCTCGCAGCTCAAATGGTGTAACGAAATGTATTAAAGGGGTTTGGCTACTCCTTTTTTTCTTTATAATGTCAGTGCTCAATAAATCACAATTTATACATTTTTAGGTGGTTTATTGAGCACTGAGTGGTTGTTAACATACTGAAAATCAATCGTATTGTTACCTAAGTCAAACTTTGCATATTCGCTTTGTAATCCATTTTGTGATTGCAGGTGAATCGCGGTTAGATTGACACTCCCGCTCAAAGTTAAGCGTTAAAAACGTAACTTAGGACAATATTCGATTCAGTGTGGCCAGTATTAAAATAACGGTCGATCGCATTCAACCGGGGTTGCATATCCGGTTACCAGTCAGCTGGAAAGATCACCCGTTTCTTCTCAATAGCTTTAAGATCAAATCCCAGGACCAAGTTGATATCATTCGTCACTTGGGGATTAAACACGTCTATATAAACCCACTCCAAAGTGATGCCCAGCCACTTCCAGCTAACGAAGCAATGGAAAATGTGGAGCAAGAGACAGCACTTGAGCTTGCCAAGAAAAAAATGTGGCAGGAAAAGCAAACCCGCATAGAAAAACTCAACGCATATCGCCGACGTGTGAACAAATGCGAAAAAGAGTTTGAGCGTTCTTTGTCTCAACTGCGTTCAGTCATGAGCAAGATCCGCAGCCGACCGCTTGATGCGGTAAAAGAGGCAACGGTCATGGTGGATGAAGTTGTCGATAAGCTTTTAGCAGACAACAACGTGACACTTCATCTAATGAATGGAAAAAGCAAATTCCAGGACATTTACTTCCATTCGCTAAATGTAGCGGTGATCGCAATGATGATCGCCAAAAGCAAAGGGATGAAGGCGGAAGCGATTAAAGAGATAGCATTTGGTGCACTTTTTCACGATATGGGGAAAGTTCGTGTGCCAGCAGCCATCGTCAATAAGAAGTCACCGCTGACTGCACCGGAAGAGAATTATCTCAAGTTACACACCAAATATGGCTTGGAGCTGACAGAGAAAATTGAAGATTTCCCTTCCAGTGCCAAGCGTATCATTTGCCAGCATCACGAATACCTTGATGGCAGTGGTTACCCAGACGGTCTGAAAGGGGAGCAGATAGATCCTTATGCTCAAATCGTTGCGTTAGCCAATGCCTATGATAACTTGTGCCACCCAAGGATTGAGTCAGAGCAAAAGATCCCATTCAGCGCGCTCTCTCATCTATATAAGAAGTGCAAGCACCTATATAACAATGAAAACCTGAACATTCTCATCAAATTTATGGGAGTGTACCCACCAGGTACCGTCGTCCAGTTGTCTAATGAAATGGTCGGGATGGTCATTTCTGTCAATGCGCAGAATATCCTTTACCCGAACGTATTACTTTACGATTCAAATGTGCCACGTAATCAGGCACCCATTCTTGATCTTGCGGATAGTGAACTCAAAATTGTGTCGGCCATTTTGCCGAACAAGCTACCGGAAAAAGTGAGGGAATACTTAAATCCAAGGACTCGGATATCTTACTACTTTGAGAATGACGCCTAACGCATTCTCAAAAGTGACGATTTATGGAGAGAATTTCGTCGCTGTTTTGCCATGTGTTTGATTTGACGCTTAGATTTCATCTCAAGCACTTGGCAAACCCTAGATGCTCTGATTTTATATCTTTCTTAGATAGATGCTTGGATTCATAGCAACGAGTCGTTGTGGGATTCTATGTACATTGGAGTGTTACTATGCAGTCAACTACACAAACAGCAAAGCCGGAATACCTGCTGATGGCATTACGGCAAACAATAAAAGACGAAGGCATTACTTATAATACTCTGGCGCAGCAATTGGGTGTGCCGTTATCATCATTAAAAAGACACCTTCACAACACCTCTATTCCATTGGAAAAGCTTCTTACCTATTGTGTAGGGGCTGGTATCAATTTGTCAGAGCTTCACCAGGTTGCTCTGAAGTTACAGTTCAAAAACGAAAACTTCTTTAATGAAATTCAAGACGACGTGTTCTTCGAGTTTCCTCAGCTCTACGATTTCTATCGCGAATTGCGTCATCGTGAAAACGACCTTCATTTAATGCAGGAAGAATACGGGCTCGACGATGCGGCTACTTATCTTTATTTACGTGCATTGGAAATCTTAGGGCTTATTCAGTTGGGTGAAAGCAACCGCTTCTCTTTTATCGGTCCTTATCACTACCAAATGTCGAGCTCATCCAAACTCGGACAGCAGTATTTAAAAAGCTTAACCGAACAGCTATTGAAAGCGAAAGACTCAGCCAAAGTTATCTGTGGGCGAATGTATCTTTCCGAAGAGCAACTGGAATCCATTGAAACCAAGCTCAACGAAGAGATACTAAGAACGCATAATGAGAATATGGAACAGGGTCGAACCGAACCTGATCATCTGCGCAATTTGATGTTCTTCGAAACCAAGTATAAGAAGGTATTGTTCTCTGCTGGTATAAGCCCACTACCTAATGATGTCCTTAATAGAGTGAAGAACATGATAAGCGAAGACGGAAATGTCTAACTTATCCACAGTAAAATGTGAATAATATGTGTGATTTAGGGGGGTAAATTTTATTTAGAATAAAATTTGCTCGCTTAGCCTTTCTTTTTAATAAAAATGCTATTTCGGTGTTGCCAACTCTGAATTACTCCCTATAATGCCGCCTCACTGACACGGCAGACGCCACAAGGCTTCAGCGAATATGTCAGTCAGGCTTCTGGCTCAAAAATAGATAATTTGTTTCTTCTTTGAAAAAAGAAAAATAAAAAACGAAAAAGTGTTTGACACTAATAATTATCTCGCTAGAATGACCGCCTCTTCACAAGGAAGCTTAAATCCTTAAGAAGAAAGCTCTTTAAAAATATAGACCTATCAATCTGTGTGGGCACTCGTTGATGATAATCCAAATAGATACTTCGGTATCGATTTAGGTTTCAATGAACTGAGTGACCATTCGAATTGGGAAACAGCCTTGAGCTGTTTTGTTTTACTACTTTCTTTAAATAGAGAGTAAAAGTGAAAACCAATAAGAGCACAGTCAATTCAAACATTACTTTATGTAATGTTCAGTATTCATTGAGCCGACCAAAATCTTAAATTGAAGAGTTTGATCATGGCTCAGATTGAACGCTGGCGGCAGGCCTAACACATGCAAGTCGAGCGGAAACGAGTTGTCTGACCCTTCGGGGAACGATAACGGCGTCGAGCGGCGGACGGGTGAGTAATGCCTGGGAAATTGCCCTGATGTGGGGGATAACCATTGGAAACGATGGCTAATACCGCATAATAGCTTCGGCTCAAAGAGGGGGACCTTCGGGCCTCTCGCGTCAGGATATGCCCAGGTGGGATTAGCTAGTTGGTGAGGTAAAGGCTCACCAAGGCGACGATCCCTAGCTGGTCTGAGAGGATGATCAGCCACACTGGAACTGAGACACGGTCCAGACTCCTACGGGAGGCAGCAGTGGGGAATATTGCACAATGGGCGCAAGCCTGATGCAGCCATGCCGCGTGTGTGAAGAAGGCCTTCGGGTTGTAAAGCACTTTCAGCAGTGAGGAAGGGTGTGTATTTAATAGATGCGCATTTTGACGTTAGCTGCAGAAGAAGCACCGGCTAACTCCGTGCCAGCAGCCGCGGTAATACGGAGGGTGCGAGCGTTAATCGGAATTACTGGGCGTAAAGCGCATGCAGGTGGTTTGTTAAGTCAGATGTGAAAGCCCGGGGCTCAACCTCGGAACTGCATTTGAAACTGGCAGGCTAGAGTACTGTAGAGGGGGGTAGAATTTCAGGTGTAGCGGTGAAATGCGTAGAGATCTGAAGGAATACCGGTGGCGAAGGCGGCCCCCTGGACAGATACTGACACTCAGATGCGAAAGCGTGGGGAGCAAACAGGATTAGATACCCTGGTAGTCCACGCCGTAAACGATGTCTACTTGGAGGTTGTGGCCTTGAGCCGTGGCTTTCGGAGCTAACGCGTTAAGTAGACCGCCTGGGGAGTACGGTCGCAAGATTAAAACTCAAATGAATTGACGGGGGCCCGCACAAGCGGTGGAGCATGTGGTTTAATTCGATGCAACGCGAAGAACCTTACCTACTCTTGACATCCATA
Source organism: Vibrio sp. SCSIO 43132 (assembly GCF_019904195.1). Classification (NCBI taxonomy): domain Bacteria; kingdom Pseudomonadati; phylum Pseudomonadota; class Gammaproteobacteria; order Vibrionales; family Vibrionaceae; genus Vibrio; species Vibrio sp. SCSIO 43132. Next base: position 3,502,099 of record NZ_CP063199.1, on the reverse strand, counting down.
GAACTTAGCAGAGATGCTTTGGTGCCTTCGGGAACTATGAGACAGGTGCTGCATGGCTGTCGTCAGCTCGTGTTGTGAAATGTTGGGTTAAGTCCCGCAACGAGCGCAACCCTTATCCTTGTTTGCCAGCACTTCGGGTGGGAACTCCAGGGAGACTGCCGGTGATAAACCGGAGGAAGGTGGGGACGACGTCAAGTCATCATGGCCCTTACGAGTAGGGCTACACACGTGCTACAATGGCGCATACAGAGGGCGGCCAACTTGCGAGAGTGAGCGAATCCCAAAAAGTGCGTCGTAGTCCGGATTGGAGTCTGCAACTCGACTCCATGAAGTCGGAATCGCTAGTAATCGTGGATCAGAATGCCACGGTGAATACGTTCCCGGGCCTTGTACACACCGCCCGTCACACCATGGGAGTGGGCTGCAAAAGAAGCAGGTAGTTTAACCTTCGGGAGGACGCTTGCCACTTTGTGGTTCATGACTGGGGTGAAGTCGTAACAAGGTAGCCCTAGGGGAACCTGGGGCTGGATCACCTCCTTATACGATACGGATAGTTTGTTTTTACTTTTTAAAGTGAAGACGAATAAGTCGCGATGAGTGTTCACACAGATTGATACGGTTTATAACGTTAAGAGCAATGTTGGGTCTGTAGCTCAGCTGGTTAGAGCGCTCGCCTGATAAGCGGGAGGTCGGTGGTTCAAGTCCACTCAGACCCACCACTATCTTCCCAAAGATAGCGGGTCAGACATTGGATCTTTATGGGGCTATAGCTCAGCTGGGAGAGCGCCTGCCTTGCACGCAGGAGGTCAGCAGTTCGATCCTGCTTAGCTCCACCATCTTTAAGTATTTTCTTGATACAGAATATTTAAAAATGGTTCTTAACGAATCATGCTCTTTAACAATTTGGAAAGCTGACGAATAACAACAATCCCCTTATCTACGGATAAGCGTTGTTATTCAATTAAAAGTTCTCAAATCCTAATTCTATGAATTAGGTACCAACACACATTCAAGTGTTCTTGGAAACATCCTTGTGATGTTTATATTTGAGTCCGGCAAAATCGAATGTCTCTCGCTCATTCAATAATGAGAGACACAAACCTTGGTTGTTTGAACATACAGAAACCTCTTGGGGTTGTATGGTTAAGTGACTAAGCGTACACGGTGGATGCCTTGGCAGTCAGAGGCGATGAAGGACGTACTAACTTGCGATAAGCCCAGATAAGACAGTAAGAGTCATTTGAGTCTGGGATTTCCGAATGGGGAAACCCACTTACATAAGTAAGTATTGCTGAGTGAATACATAGCTCAGTGAAGCGAACTCGGGGAACTGAAACATCTAAGTACCCGAAGGAAGAGAAATCAACCGAGATTCCGAAAGTAGCGGCGAGCGAAATTGGATTAGCCCTTAAGCTTTTTATGCGTCAGGTGAAGCTTCTGGAAAGGAGCGCGATACAGGGTGATAGCCCCGTAACCGACAGCGGATTTAAAGTGAAATCGAGTAAGGCGGGACACGTGATATCCTGTCTGAATATGGGGGGACCATCCTCCAAGGCTAAATACTACTGACTGACCGATAGTGAACCAGTACCGTGAGGGAAAGGCGAAAAGAACCCCTGTGAGGGGAGTGAAATAGAACCTGAAACCGTGTACGTACAAGCAGTAGGAGCCCTTCGGGGTGACTGCGTACCTTTTGTATAATGGGTCAGCGACTTATATTCAGTGGCAAGGTTAACCATCTAGGGGAGCCGTAGGGAAACCGAGTCTTAACTGGGCGCTCAGTCTCTGGATATAGACCCGAAACCAGGTGATCTAGCCATGGGCAGGTTGAAGGTTGAGTAACATCAACTGGAGGACCGAACCGACTAATGTTGAAAAATTAGCGGATGACTTGTGGCTAGGGGTGAAAGGCCAATCAAACCTGGAGATAGCTGGTTCTCCCCGAAAGCTATTTAGGTAGCGCCTCGGACGAATACTACTGGGGGTAGAGCACTGTTAAGGCTAGGGGGTCATCCCGACTTACCAACCCTTTGCAAACTCCGAATACCAGTAAGTACTATCCGGGAGACACACGGCGGGTGCTAACGTCCGTCGTGGAGAGGGAAACAACCCAGACCGCCAGCTAAGGTCCCAAATTACTACTAAGTGGGAAACGATGTGGGAAGGCTCAGACAGCCAGGATGTTGGCTTAGAAGCAGCCATCATTTAAAGAAAGCGTAATAGCTCACTGGTCGAGTCGGCCTGCGCGGAAGATGTAACGGGGCTAAGTAGTAAACCGAAGCTGCGGCAATGCACTTTAGTGCATTGGGTAGGGGAGCGTTCTGTAAGCCGTTGAAGGTGGTTCGTAAGGGCTGCTGGAGGTATCAGAAGTGCGAATGCTGACATGAGTAACGATAAAGGGAGTGAAAAACTCCCTCGCCGGAAGACCAAGGGTTCCTGTCCAACGTTAATCGGGGCAGGGTAAGTCGACCCCTAAGGCGAGGCTGAAAAGCGTAGTCGATGGGAAACGGGTTAATATTCCCGTACTTCTTACAATTGCGATGGGGGGACGGAGAAGGCTAGGTGGGCCTGGCGACGGTTGTCCAGGTTCAAGTGCGTAGGCTTGAGAGTTAGGTAAATCCGGCTCTCTTTAAGGCTGAGACACGATGTCGAGTCACTACGGTGATGAAGTCATTGATGCCATGCTTCCAGGAAAAGCCTCTAAGCTTCAGATTGTAAGGAATCGTACCCCAAACCGACACAGGTGGTCGGGTAGAGAATACCAAGGCGCTTGAGAGAACTCGGGTGAAGGAACTAGGCAAAATGGTACCGTAACTTCGGGAGAAGGTACGCTCTTATCGGTGAAGTCCCTTGCGGATGGAGCTGACGAGAGTCGCAGATACCAGGTGGCTGCAACTGTTTATTAAAAACACAGCACTGTGCAAAATCGTAAGATGACGTATACGGTGTGACGCCTGCCCGGTGCCGGAAGGTTAATTGATGGGGTTAGTCTTCGGACGAAGCTCTTGATCGAAGCCCCGGTAAACGGCGGCCGTAACTATAACGGTCCTAAGGTAGCGAAATTCCTTGTCGGGTAAGTTCCGACCTGCACGAATGGCGTAATGATGGCCACGCTGTCTCCACCCGAGACTCAGTGAAATTGAAATCGCTGTGAAGATGCAGTGTACCCGCGGCTAGACGGAAAGACCCCGTGAACCTTTACTACAGCTTGGCACTGAACATTGAACCTACATGTGTAGGATAGGTGGGAGGCTTTGAAACGCAGTCGCCAGATTGCGTGGAGCCGTCCTTGAAATACCACCCTTGTAGCTTTGATGTTCTAACTTGGCTCCCTTATCGGGAGTGAGGACAGTGCCTGGTGGGTAGTTTGACTGGGGCGGTCTCCTCCCAAAGAGTAACGGAGGAGCACGAAGGTGGGCTAAACACGGTTGGACATCGTGTGGTTAGTGCAATGGCATAAGCCCGCTTGACTGCGAGAATGACAATTCGAGCAGGTGCGAAAGCAGGTCATAGTGATCCGGTGGTTCTGAATGGAAGGGCCATCGCTCAACGGATAAAAGGTACTCCGGGGATAACAGGCTGATACCGCCCAAGAGTTCATATCGACGGCGGTGTTTGGCACCTCGATGTCGGCTCATCACATCCTGGGGCTGAAGTCGGTCCCAAGGGTATGGCTGTTCGCCATTTAAAGTGGTACGCGAGCTGGGTTTAGAACGTCGTGAGACAGTTCGGTCCCTATCTGCCGTGGGCGTTGGAAGATTGAAGGGGGCTGCTCCTAGTACGAGAGGACCGGAGTGGACGAACCTCTGGTGTTCGGGTTGTCATGCCAATGGCATTGCCCGGTAGCTAAGTTCGGAATCGATAACCGCTGAAAGCATCTAAGCGGGAAGCGAGCCCTGAGATGAGTCTTCCCTGATACTTTAAGTATCCTAAAGGGTTGTTCGAGACCAGAACGTTGATAGGCAGGGTGTGTAAGCGTTGTGAGGCGTTGAGCTAACCTGTACTAATTGCCCGTGAGGCTTAACCATACAACACCCAAGGGGTTTTGATGGACTCAGATAAGAACATTGAATGTGTAAGAACTAGAACTTAAAAAAACAGCTTTCCGAATTAAAGAATTTGCTTGGCGACCATAGCGTTGTGGACCCACCTGATTCCATGCCGAACTCAGAAGTGAAACGCAATAGCGCCGATGGTAGTGTGGGGTTTCCCCATGTGAGAGTAGGACATCGCCAGGCTTTGATTCTGATTGAACTCGACAGAGTTCAGTCACCATAAGGTTTTAAACAAAAGTTTAGAATTTTATGTTGACTTACAGAGTCAATCGCGTAATATACGCGTCCTGCCTAAGTGCTAACGCACTGAAAGCAAAGCTCTTTAACAATATAGACCTATCAATCTGTGTGGGCACTCGTTGATGATAATCCAAATAGATACTTCGGTATCAATTTAGGTTTCAATGAACTGAGTGACCAATCGGTAGCAATACCGGCACAGTCAATTCAAACATTACTATGTAATGTAATCAGTATTCATTGAGCCGACCAAAATCTTAAATTGAAGAGTTTGATCATGGCTCAGATTGAACGCTGGCGGCAGGCCTAACACATGCAAGTCGAGCGGAAACGAGTTGTCTGACCCTTCGGGGAACGACAACGGCGTCGAGCGGCGGACGGGTGAGTAATGCCTGGGAAATTGCCCTGATGTGGGGGATAACCATTGGAAACGATGGCTAATACCGCATAATAGCTTCGGCTCAAAGAGGGGGACCTTCGGGCCTCTCGCGTCAGGATATGCCCAGGTGGGATTAGCTAGTTGGTGAGGTAAAGGCTCACCAAGGCGACGATCCCTAGCTGGTCTGAGAGGATGATCAGCCACACTGGAACTGAGACACGGTCCAGACTCCTACGGGAGGCAGCAGTGGGGAATATTGCACAATGGGCGCAAGCCTGATGCAGCCATGCCGCGTGTGTGAAGAAGGCCTTCGGGTTGTAAAGCACTTTCAGCAGTGAGGAAGGGTGTGTATTTAATAGATGCGCATTTTGACGTTAGCTGCAGAAGAAGCACCGGCTAACTCCGTGCCAGCAGCCGCGGTAATACGGAGGGTGCGAGCGTTAATCGGAATTACTGGGCGTAAAGCGCATGCAGGTGGTTTGTTAAGTCAGATGTGAAAGCCCGGGGCTCAACCTCGGAACTGCATTTGAAACTGGCAGGCTAGAGTACTGTAGAGGGGGGTAGAATTTCAGGTGTAGCGGTGAAATGCGTAGAGATCTGAAGGAATACCGGTGGCGAAGGCGGCCCCCTGGACAGATACTGACACTCAGATGCGAAAGCGTGGGGAGCAAACAGGATTAGATACCCTGGTAGTCCACGCCGTAAACGATGTCTACTTGGAGGTTGTGGCCTTGAGCCGTGGCTTTCGGAGCTAACGCGTTAAGTAGACCGCCTGGGGAGTACGGTCGCAAGATTAAAACTCAAATGAATTGACGGGGGCCCGCACAAGCGGTGGAGCATGTGGTTTAATTCGATGCAACGCGAAGAACCTTACCTACTCTTGACATCCATAGAACTTAGCAGAGATGCTTTGGTGCCTTCGGGAACTATGAGACAGGTGCTGCATGGCTGTCGTCAGCTCGTGTTGTGAAATGTTGGGTTAAGTCCCGCAACGAGCGCAACCCTTATCCTTGTTTGCCAGCACTTCGGGTGGGAACTCCAGGGAGACTGCCGGTGATAAACCGGAGGAAGGTGGGGACGACGTCAAGTCATCATGGCCCTTACGAGTAGGGCTACACACGTGCTACAATGGCGCATACAGAGGGCGGCCAACTTGCGAGAGTGAGCGAATCCCAAAAAGTGCGTCGTAGTCCGGATTGGAGTCTGCAACTCGACTCCATGAAGTCGGAATCGCTAGTAATCGTGGATCAGAATGCCACGGTGAATACGTTCCCGGGCCTTGTACACACCGCCCGTCACACCATGGGAGTGGGCTGCAAAAGAAGCAGGTAGTTTAACCTTCGGGAGGACGCTTGCCACTTTGTGGTTCATGACTGGGGTGAAGTCGTAACAAGGTAGCCCTAGGGGAACCTGGGGCTGGATCACCTCCTTATACGATACGGATAGTTTGTTTTTACTTTTTAAAGTGAAGACGAATAAGTCGCGATGAGTGTTCACACAGATTGATACGGTTTATAACGTTAAGAGTAAGGAAAACTACTTTTCCAGATGGGGCTATAGCTCAGCTGGGAGAGCGCTTCGCTGGCAGCGAAGAGGTCATCGGTTCGATCCCGATTAGCTCCACCATCTTTAAGTATTTTCTTGATACAGAATATTTAAAAATGGTTCTTAACGAATCATGCTCTTTAACAATTTGGAAAGCTGACGAATAACAACAATCCCCTTATCTACGGATAAGCGTTGTTATTCAAATTAAAAGTTCTCAAATCCTAAAACTGTGTTTTAGGTACCAACACACATTCAAGTGTTCTTGGAAACATCCATGCGATGTTTATATTTGAGTCCGGCAAAATCGAATGTCTCTCGCTCATTCAATAATGAGAGACACAAACCTTGGTTGTTTGAACATACAGAAACCTCTTGGGGTTGTATGGTTAAGTGACTAAGCGTACACGGTGGATGCCTTGGCAGTCAGAGGCGATGAAGGACGTACTAACTTGCGATAAGCCCAGATAAGACAGTAAGAGTCATTTGAGTCTGGGATTTCCGAATGGGGAAACCCACTTACATAAGTAAGTATTGCTGAGTGAATACATAGCTCAGTGAAGCGAACTCGGGGAACTGAAACATCTAAGTACCCGAAGGAAGAGAAATCAACCGAGATTCCGAAAGTAGCGGCGAGCGAAATTGGATTAGCCCTTAAGCTTTTTATGCGTCAGGTGAAGCTTCTGGAAAGGAGCGCGATACAGGGTGATAGCCCCGTAACCGACAGCGCATTTCAAGTGAAATCGAGTAAGGCGGGACACGTGATATCCTGTCTGAATATGGGGGGACCATCCTCCAAGGCTAAATACTACTGACTGACCGATAGTGAACCAGTACCGTGAGGGAAAGGCGAAAAGAACCCCTGTGAGGGGAGTGAAATAGAACCTGAAACCGTGTACGTACAAGCAGTAGGAGCCCTTCGGGGTGACTGCGTACCTTTTGTATAATGGGTCAGCGACTTATATTCAGTGGCAAGGTTAACCATCTAGGGGAGCCGTAGGGAAACCGAGTCTTAACTGGGCGCTCAGTCTCTGGATATAGACCCGAAACCAGGTGATCTAGCCATGGGCAGGTTGAAGGTTGAGTAACATCAACTGGAGGACCGAACCGACTAATGTTGAAAAATTAGCGGATGACTTGTGGCTAGGGGTGAAAGGCCAATCAAACCTGGAGATAGCTGGTTCTCCCCGAAAGCTATTTAGGTAGCGCCTCGGACGAATACTACTGGGGGTAGAGCACTGTTAAGGCTAGGGGGTCATCCCGACTTACCAACCCTTTGCAAACTCCGAATACCAGTAAGTACTATCCGGGAGACACACGGCGGGTGCTAACGTCCGTCGTGGAGAGGGAAACAACCCAGACCGCCAGCTAAGGTCCCAAAGTATTGCTAAGTGGGAAACGATGTGGGAAGGCTCAGACAGCCAGGATGTTGGCTTAGAAGCAGCCATCATTTAAAGAAAGCGTAATAGCTCACTGGTCGAGTCGGCCTGCGCGGAAGATGTAACGGGGCTAAGCAATACACCGAAGCTGCGGCTGCATACTTTGTATGCGGGGTAGGGGAGCGTTCTGTAAGCCGTTGAAGGTGGTTCGTAAGGGCTGCTGGAGGTATCAGAAGTGCGAATGCTGACATGAGTAACGATAAAGGGAGTGAAAAACTCCCTCGCCGGAAGACCAAGGGTTCCTGTCCAACGTTAATCGGGGCAGGGTAAGTCGACCCCTAAGGCGAGGCTGAAAAGCGTAGTCGATGGGAAACGGGTTAATATTCCCGTACTTCTTACAATTGCGATGGGGGGACGGAGAAGGCTAGGTGGGCCTGGCGACGGTTGTCCAGGTTCAAGTGCGTAGGCTTGAGAGTTAGGTAAATCCGGCTCTCTTTAAGGCTGAGACACGATGTCGAGTCACTACGGTGATGAAGTCATTGATGCCATGCTTCCAGGAAAAGCCTCTAAGCTTCAGATTGTAAGGAATCGTACCCCAAACCGACACAGGTGGTCGGGTAGAGAATACCAAGGCGCTTGAGAGAACTCGGGTGAAGGAACTAGGCAAAATGGTACCGTAACTTCGGGAGAAGGTACGCTCTTATCGGTGAAGTCCCTTGCGGATGGAGCTGACGAGAGTCGCAGATACCAGGTGGCTGCAACTGTTTATTAAAAACACAGCACTGTGCAAAATCGTAAGATGACGTATACGGTGTGACGCCTGCCCGGTGCCGGAAGGTTAATTGATGGGGTTAGTCTTCGGACGAAGCTCTTGATCGAAGCCCCGGTAAACGGCGGCCGTAACTATAACGGTCCTAAGGTAGCGAAATTCCTTGTCGGGTAAGTTCCGACCTGCACGAATGGCGTAATGATGGCCACGCTGTCTCCACCCGAGACTCAGTGAAATTGAAATCGCTGTGAAGATGCAGTGTACCCGCGGCTAGACGGAAAGACCCCGTGAACCTTTACTACAGCTTGGCACTGAACATTGAACCTACATGTGTAGGATAGGTGGGAGGCTTTGAAACGCAGTCGCCAGATTGCGTGGAGCCGTCCTTGAAATACCACCCTTGTAGCTTTGATGTTCTAACTTGGCTCCCTTATCGGGAGTGAGGACAGTGCCTGGTGGGTAGTTTGACTGGGGCGGTCTCCTCCCAAAGAGTAACGGAGGAGCACGAAGGTGGGCTAAACACGGTTGGACATCGTGTGGTTAGTGCAATGGCATAAGCCCGCTTGACTGCGAGAATGACAATTCGAGCAGGTGCGAAAGCAGGTCATAGTGATCCGGTGGTTCTGAATGGAAGGGCCATCGCTCAACGGATAAAAGGTACTCCGGGGATAACAGGCTGATACCGCCCAAGAGTTCATATCGACGGCGGTGTTTGGCACCTCGATGTCGGCTCATCACATCCTGGGGCTGAAGTCGGTCCCAAGGGTATGGCTGTTCGCCATTTAAAGTGGTACGCGAGCTGGGTTTAGAACGTCGTGAGACAGTTCGGTCCCTATCTGCCGTGGGCGTTGGAAGATTGAAGGGGGCTGCTCCTAGTACGAGAGGACCGGAGTGGACGAACCTCTGGTGTTCGGGTTGTCATGCCAATGGCATTGCCCGGTAGCTAAGTTCGGAATCGATAACCGCTGAAAGCATCTAAGCGGGAAGCGAGCCCTGAGATGAGTCTTCCCTGATACTTTAAGTATCCTAAAGGGTTGTTCGAGACCAGAACGTTGATAGGCAGGGTGTGTAAGCGTTGTGAGGCGTTGAGCTAACCTGTACTAATTGCCCGTGAGGCTTAACCATACAACACCCAAGGGGTTTTGATGGACTCAGATAAGAACATTGAATGTGTAAGAACTAGAACTTAAAAAAACAGCTTTCCGAATTAAAGAATTTGCTTGGCGACCATAGCGTTGTGGACCCACCTGATTCCATGCCGAACTCAGAAGTGAAACGCAATAGCGCCGATGGTAGTGTGGGGTTTCCCCATGTGAGAGTAGGACATCGCCAGGCTTTATATTTGAACATCTGCTTATGATAAGCAGGTCTTCCACTGCGGAGTGGTAGTTCAGTTGGTTAGAATACCGGCCTGTCACGCCGGGGGTCGCGGGTTCGAGTCCCGTCCACTCCGCCATTTATTCAGACGAAGCCCTAGCAGCAATGCTAGGGCTTTTTCGTATTTGCCATTTAATTCCCCCAATAGGCGAATGAATCCCACTTGAACCCTCATCCAGCCATACGTCCTTAGATTCCTTGTCCCTTATTTTACAAAGCCTCAGTAGAAATTAGTGTTTATCAACTAATGGATGTACGAATAGAGGCTGGCATCTTTTCTCTAAGACGTACTTTTCGCTTTCTAAGCCAGTCTAATAGTAGGTTTGTGCTAGGTATTCGGCTTGGTAAAGAGAGTCATCTTACCTTTTATTTCAGCGATGAGTTTCTGCTCGACATGCGGTATCGTCTGTTATAGTCTGGACATATAGACGTCTAGCCGCTTTAGGGAGAAAGTAAGATGCCCATTAAGATTCCTGATCAATTGCCCGCATTGGATACATTAAGGGAAGAGAATATTTTCGTGATGCCAGAATCACGAGCAACGACTCAGGAAATCCGTCCACTTAAGGTACTGATCCTTAACTTAATGCCAAAAAAAATTGAGACGGAGACTCAGTTTCTTCGTTTACTTTCAAACAGTCCGCTTCAGATTGATGTTGAGCTACTTCGTATCGATAACCGTCCAAGTAAAAATACGCCGACTGAACATCTGGATACTTTTTACCGTCAATTTGAAATGGTGAAGAAAAGAAACTTTGATGGCTTGATTATTACAGGAGCACCACTTGGCTTAGTGCAGTTTGAAGATGTGATATATTGGGAGCATCTACAAGCCATCATGAATTGGGCAAAGGAGCATGTGACTTCGACGCTTTATGTATGCTGGGCTGCTCAGGCAGGACTGAAGTTACTTTATAATCTTCCTAAACGCACCAGAAAAGAGAAGTTATCGGGGGTTTATAACCACCACATTCTTCAGCCTTATCATCCAGTGCTTCGAGGCTTTGATGATACTTTTCTTGCGCCTCATTCTCGTTATGCAGACTTTTCACCTGAGTACCTCTCTGAGCACACGGATTTGGATATTCTTGCTACGTCGGATGTAGCAGGCGTGTATCTGGCTTCTACAAAAGACAAACGAAACGTATTTGTTACGGGTCATCCTGAGTACGACTCACATACACTTCACAATGAATACGTTCGAGATCTTGGTGAGGGAATGGAGCCTGCTATACCGGTGAACTATTACCCAAATAATAACCCAGACAATAAGCCAAACGCTAGCTGGCGTAGCCATGGTCATTTGCTGTTTTCAAACTGGTTAAACTACTGTGTTTACCAGCAGACGCCATACGACCTTTCTCATTTCTCCGAGGCGAACTTTACCAAAGACGAGGATTGAGAAATTTGAATATTTACAAGGGCAGCATAAGCTGCCCTTGTTCATTTTAAGCCTCTTCTTTTTTGGCTTTCTCAATCATCGGCGTAATCGTCGAGCCCTGTACCAAAATAGAAAACACCACAACGGAATAGGTCATTACCAGGATAATTTCTTTCACATCAATGAGCTTATCTGGGATGACAAGTATTCCCGGAGGGATAGACAGCGCCATTGCCAACGCTAAGCCTCCACGCAATCCTCCCCAAGTGAGAATCTTAACAGACCACGAGTTATAGCTCCGATAGCGTCTGAATCCCAGATAAGACAGCCAAACACTCAGGTATCGGCTAGTCAGAACGAGTGGAACCGCAAATGCCATCAAGATCCAGTCTTCGTGGTGGAATTCAAACAGTAGCATCGACATACCGATTAACAGGAAAAGTACGCCATTTAAGAATTCATCGACGAGTTCCCAAAAGTGATCAAGGTGTTCTTCGCTTTCTTTTGAAAAACCAATAAAGCGGGTCCAGTTACCAATCATGATCCCAGATACCACCATTGCTAAAGGACCGGATACATGAATGACGTCAGCGAAAGCATATCCAGCAGTAGGGATGCCAATCGTCAGAAGCAGTTCCATGGAGTGGTCGTTGGTCGAGCTAATCAAGTAATGAAAGAGCAGACCCAGAGCAAATCCATAAACAATGCCGCCAATTGCTTCCTGAATGAACAGAAGCGACACACTGGTAAAGGTTGGTGTTTCTGTGCCAAATGCCATGGTGTATAGAGTGACAAAGATGACCAAACCAAAGCCGTCATTAAACAGAGATTCTCCCTCAATTTGAGTAGATATGCGTTTCGGAGCATCTAGCTTTTTTACAATGGCAAGCACGGCTATGGGGTCAGTCGGCGAGATGAGGGCACCGAATAACAGGCAGTAAACAAGCTCAAACTGAATCCCGATTATTTGACAAAAACCGTAAAGCACACCACCAATGAAAAACGTTGAGAATAAGGTCGCACCAAGCGCTAAAACGGTGATTTCCCACTTCTGATCTTTCATGTTTGGAAGTTTGATACCCAAGCCACCGGCAAAGAGCAGAAAACCTAAAACGCCTTTGAGCAGGAAAGCTTCAAAGTTAATGGTTGTCATGGTGACTGCGGCAACTTTGGTCAAATGAAACCAATCATTTTGACCTGCTATGATGATAAAGAGAGAAAGAATCAAGGCGCCAGCAGTAATGGCGATGGTGGTTTGCATTTTTCCTATCTTGCTGTTTACAAAGGCGATTAGCATCGCCGCTGCAGAAAGAAAACACAGGGTGTAATAGACGGACATGAGCTTGCTTGTTCCAAATGTAACAAAATGTGTAGTTGGCGAATTTTCCTCCGACTTGTTCCTAATATCAAATACTTTTTTAACCTAATTAATCGGTCTAAAAATACAAATGACATAAGGCTAATTAAGCAGTTTGGACGTCTAGAATTCTATTGGATGTATGGTAGGATGAGGGCAAAGATAAGGAATGAGGCTGTAGTGTGGCTGGAAGCAATATAAGACAACAAATAGAACAACAATTATCCGAGAGAATCCTGTTTATTGATGGTGGTATGGGCACCATGATTCAGGATCTCAAATTGGAAGAAGAGGACTACCGCGGTAAACGTTTCTCTGATTGGCATTGTGACCTAAAAGGAAACAACGACCTGTTGGTCTTAACGCAACCAGAGCTTATCAAGAACATTCACAGCCAGTACCTTGAAGCCGGTGCGGACATTCTTGAAACCAACACCTTTAACGCTACGACCATTGCGATGGCTGACTATGATATGGAAAGCCTTAGCGAAGAGATCAATTTTGAAGCGGCTCGCTTAGCCAAAGCAGCGGCAGATGAATGGACGGCAAAAACACCGGACCAGCCTCGATATGTTGCAGGTGTGCTGGGGCCAACGAACCGTACTTGTTCTATTTCCCCTGATGTGAACGACCCAGGTTATCGAAACGTGAGTTTCGATGAATTGGTGGTTGCTTATTCCGAGTCCACACGAGCCCTTATCAGAGGTGGCTCTGATCTTATCCTTATCGAAACCATATTCGACACTTTGAATGCAAAAGCGTGTGCCTTCGCGGTTGAATCGGTATTTGAAGAGCTAGGCGTTGAGCTGCCAGTAATGATTTCAGGTACCATCACCGATGCTTCCGGGCGTACGCTCTCCGGTCAAACTACCGAAGCTTTTTACAATGCTCTAAGACACGTAAAACCGATTTCTTTCGGACTGAACTGTGCATTGGGTCCCGATGAGCTTCGTCAATACGTGGAAGAGCTTTCCCGTATTTCTGAATGCAGCGTGTCTGCGCACCCCAATGCCGGGCTTCCCAATGCTTTTGGTGAATACGATCTTTCGCCAGAAGATATGGCTGAGCACATTGGCGAATGGGCACGTTCTGGTTTTCTAAACCTGGTTGGTGGTTGTTGTGGTACCACTCCCGAACACATTCGTCAGATGACGCTTGCCTGCGAAGGTGTAAAACCCCGTCCATTACCTGACATTCCAGTGGCATGTCGCCTTTCTGGTCTTGAACCTCTTACCATCGAAAAAGAGACATTGTTCGTTAACGTTGGTGAGCGTACCAACGTGACGGGTTCGGCTCGCTTTAAGCGTCTGATTAAAGAAGAGTTGTATGACGAAGCTCTCGACGTTGCCCGTCAACAGGTAGAAAACGGCGCACAGATTATCGATATCAATATGGATGAAGGGATGTTGGATGCAGAAGCCTGCATGATCCGCTTCCTTAATTTGTGTGCGTCTGAACCTGAGATATCCAAAGTACCAATCATGGTTGACTCCTCTAAGTGGGAAGTCATCGAAGCCGGTCTTAAATGCATTCAGGGTAAAGGCATTGTTAACTCGATCTCGTTGAAAGAAGGGAAAGAGAAGTTTGTTGAGCAAGCGAAGCTGATCCGTCGATACGGTGCTGCCGTTGTTGTGATGGCGTTTGACGAAGTCGGACAGGCTGAGACTCGCGAACGTAAACTCGAGATCTGTACCAATGCTTATAAAATTCTGGTCGATGAAGTTGGCTTCCCGCCAGAAGACATCATATTTGACCCGAATATCTTCGCTGTTGCGACGGGTATTGAAGAGCACAACAACTACGCTGTCGACTTTATCGAAGCTGTTGGCGATATCAAACGAGACTTGCCACACGCCATGATCTCTGGTGGTGTATCTAACGTTTCTTTCTCTTTCCGAGGTAATAACTACGTACGTGAGGCGATTCACGCCGTGTTCTTGTACCACTGTTTCAAGAACGGTATGGACATGGGGATCGTAAATGCTGGTCAGCTAGAAATTTACGACAACGTACCTGACAAACTTCGTGAGGCAGTGGAAGACGTTGTACTAAACCGCCGTGATGATGGCACAGAACGTTTACTGGATATTGCGGCGGAATACGCAGGAAAAGGCGTCGGAAAAGAAGACGATGCCTCTGCTCTGGAATGGCGTACTTACCCAGTGGAAAAGCGCCTGGAGCATGCACTGGTTAAAGGTATCACTGAGTTTATTGTTGATGATACGGAAGAAGCACGTCAGAAAGCCTCCAAACCACTGGAAGTGATTGAAGGTCCTTTGATGGATGGCATGAACGTGGTTGGCGACCTGTTTGGTGAGGGCAAGATGTTCCTTCCTCAGGTGGTGAAATCAGCGCGTGTAATGAAACAGGCGGTTGCCCATTTAGAACCGTATATCAACGCAGAAAAGCAAGCGGGTTCATCCAACGGTAAGATCCTGCTGGCAACCGTAAAAGGAGATGTTCACGATATTGGTAAAAACATCGTGGGTGTAGTTTTGCAGTGTAACAACTACGAAATCGTCGACCTGGGCGTGATGGTTCCTTGCGAGCAGATTCTGAAAGTCGCTAAAGAAGAGAATGTTGACATCATTGGTCTTTCTGGTCTTATCACACCTTCACTGGATGAAATGGTGCATGTGGCGAAAGAGATGGAGCGTCAAGGGTTTAATCTTCCATTGCTCATCGGCGGTGCCACGACGTCAAAAGCGCACACTGCGGTGAAGATAGAACAGAACTATCACCAGCCCGTGGTCTATGTGAACAATGCTTCGCGAGCGGTAGGTGTGTGTACTTCTTTGCTATCGGATGAGTTGAGACCTGCCTTTGTTGAAAAAGTGGATGCCGACTACGTTCGTGTTCGTGACCAGCATAACCGTAAAAAACCTCGCACTAAGCCAGTGAATCTTGAAAAGGCTCGCGCAAACCGCGTTGATATTGACTGGGAAAACTATACGCCTCCTGTCCCCGCCAAACCTGGCGTGCATGTGTACGACAATTTCGATGTGGCCACACTGCGCAAGTACATCGACTGGACTCCATTCTTTATGACTTGGTCACTTGTGGGTAAGTATCCAAAGATCCTCGAACATGAAGAAGTCGGTGAAGAAGCAAAACGTCTGTTCAAAGACGCGAACGATTTGCTTGATCGTGTGGAAAAAGAAGGCTTACTGAAAGCACGTGGTATGTGTGCGCTATTCCCGGCAGCGAGTGTCGGCGACGACATCGAAGTGTACAGTGATGAGAGCCGTACTGAAGTAGCACATGTTTTACATAACTTGCGCCAGCAAACTGAAAAGCCTAAAGGTTTTAACTACTGCCTTTCAGACTATATTGCGCCGAAATCGTCAGGCAAAAAAGACTGGATTGGTGCCTTTGCAGTTACTGGTGGTATTGGTGAGCGTGAACTTGCTGATGCCTATAAAGCGCAGGGTGATGACTACAATGCCATCATGATTCAAGCGGTGGCAGACCGTTTAGCGGAAGCTTTTGCAGAATACTTGCACGAGCAGGTTCGTAAAGACATTTGGGGCTATGCAGCAGACGAAAATCTGGATAACGAAGATCTGATTCGCGAAAAATATCAGGGTATTCGACCAGCGCCGGGCTACCCTGCCTGTCCGGAACACACTGAGAAAGGCACTTTGTGGGAGATGCTCAAAGTCGAAGAAACCATTGATATGTCGCTGACAACCAGCTACGCCATGTGGCCGGGTGCTTCTGTGTCTGGCTGGTACTTCTCTCACCCTGATTCACGTTACTTTGCTATTGCACAGATTCAAGAAGATCAGGCGAAAGACTACGCCGAGAGAAAAGGCTGGGAGTGGGAAGAAGCTGAGAAATGGTTGGGTCCAAATCTTAATTGATTTTATCCGGGGAAATAAAAAGGGTTGGCATCTGCCAACCCTTTTTGGTGTTTGATCGCTATTTTTTGAAGAGTTATCTTTCGAAAAGTTCTTCGTGAAGCGCCTGAACCGCTTTTTTCGATACAGATTCGTGTAACAAGAAGCAGAGGTTATGGGCACTGGCTCCGTAACAAATCATACGAAGGTTAAAGTCTTCAAGTGTACTGAAAACTTGCTTCGCGTAGCCTTTGCTCTCTTTCATGTTATTACCAATCAGGGCGACCAGGCAGAGGTTGTGTTCTATTTCTACCGTACACAGCTCTTCCAGTTCTTTCTTTGCTTCTGGTGGTAGTTCAGGAGCGCCGCCTCCAGTATTGGTTTGATCCAGTGTCAGAGACACACTGACTTCTGACGTTGTGATCAAATCGACGGAGATTTTGTGCTTCGCCAAGATTTGGAATACTTCGGCTAAGAAGCCATAGGCCTGGAACATGTTGGGGCTGCGCAGTGTTACCATCGTCTGATTACAGCGAAGTGCCAGAGCACGGAATAAAGGTGCGCTTTCTACCTGTTGACGAATCCATGTGCCGCCTTTTTCGGGCGCTTTCGATGAACCGACAAACACTGGAATTTGATGACGAAGTGCAGGAAGCAGTGTTGATGGATGAAGGATCTTTGCACCAAAATTGGCCATCTCAGATGCTTCGCTAAAGCTAATTTCCGGAATCGGGCTGGCTTTAGGTGCAATGCGAGGATCGGTAGTGTATATACCGGGAACGTCAGTCCAGATTTCTAACCCTGCTGCTTCAACCGCTTCAGCAATCAGTGCGGCACTGTAGTCACTGCCACCACGACCAAGTGTAGTGGTGTTGCCTTCTTCGTCAGAACCAATAAAGCCCTGAGTGACAACAACTTGTTGCTGGCAAAGAGGTACCAGCTTTTCTTTTGCCAGTTTAGATATTTCTTCTAGCTCTGGCTGCGCCTTACCGTGCACGGAATCGGTACGCATGACATCGCGAATATCAAATCGAACTGCATTAACACCACGCTCGCGCATCAGCTGCGTCAAAATGTGAGTCGACATCAGCTCGCCACAAGAAACAAGGTGATCGGTCAGCTTGTCGCTGGACTGAAATGAAGCGGCTTCTGCAGCACTGGCAACGGTTTCTAAAATGGCGTGTACTTGTTTCTCAGCTCCCGCCGGGTCGGCTAACTGATCTAAAATCTGATGATGAATGTCAGCAAGCTGCTTAACTAAGGTTTGACGATGCTTAGCATCTGCCACACCATTCGCCAGCTCGACAAGCAGGTTGGTAACGCCTGAACAGGCACTGCTCACCACCAAACGGGTATCAGGGTTATTTTCAATAATGGCACTGCAGCGGCTCATGGCTTCAAAATTCGCCACACTGGTTCCACCAAATTTCGCTACATTAAATGCGCTCGCGGCTTTGTTCTCGTTCAAAGCACTGTCTCCCAAAAAACGTCCAAAGATAACGACATGGCAATCAAAACGACTGCCTAACATCCGATGTTGAAGAGAGATTTCGTAGAGCAGAGGGAAAGCATAAAGAAAGGAATGCGTACCTCAGAAGCTCTTCACCTAGGGTGACAGTCGGCAGGATTCAACCTGCTCGCCCGATGCTCAATTCACCCGCAATGAATTGTCATCTCGGCATTGCTCCCCCTGAGTTAAGTGTCTTGGAATTGGGGTTCCACACCAAACCTGCCTGGGCAATGCTCCTCTTCTGCTAGAAAGCCCGTTTATTGAACGGTTTTATGGTGAAAATGTCAATGCTTATACCCAAATTACCTGAAGACGTTATGTTCAGCGAGAATGGCTTGGTTTTCAGACAAGGCATTGATTTGAAGATCTAGTGGTTCTAAATCAAAAAATCAATAACGCGGTATGAAAGCCAAGCCAACTCGCCCTTGGGAGCTTATCTTCTGTCCCATTTCGTTGTTAAAGAGCTTGGAAAGGGCTTGCCATTCCGCTGCGCTCTTTTCCTTGAACTGAAACAGAAGATAGAGCTCTGAATCAGACGTCTTCAAGTAGTTTGGGTATACCCGAGAATTTGTTATTTTGTGATATCAGCATTGTAAAAAGCGTCTTTTTGGCGCTCGACCTTAACAAAGTGAATGCATTAGAGTAAAAATTAAACAGTAGAAAATCCAATAACGATAAAATGAGAGCACTATGACAATAACAAGCTTTAATCCTCCACGACGTATCTTAATGGGTCCCGGTCCTTCGGACGTTTACCCTGAAGTCTTGCAAGCCATCAGCCGACCTACTGTCGGGCATTTGGATCCTTTATTCATCAAGATGATGGATGAGCTTAAACAATTGCTCAAATACGCCTTCCAGACAGAGAATGAATTTACCATTGCGATTTCTGCTCCGGGGAGTGCCGGAATGGAAGCCTGCTTTGTTAATTTGGTTGAGCCGGGTGATAAAGTGATTGTATGCCGCAATGGCGTGTTCGGAGAACGTATGAAAGAAAACGTTATCCGGTGTGGTGGTGATGCGGTTGTCGTGGATGATGAGTGGGGGACACCTGTCAGTGTTCAGAAAGTGCAGGCTGCATTCGACCAACATCCCGACGCCAAAATTCTTGCCTTTGTCCACGCTGAAACGTCAACCGGGGCGTGCTCCGATGCAGAAGCTTTGGCAAAAATTGCTAAACAACATGGTGCGCTTACTATCGTAGATACGGTCACTTCTTTAGGTGGTGTTCCCCTTTATGTCGATAAATGGGGGCTGGATGCCGTTTATTCAGGGAGCCAGAAGTGTTTGTCTTGTATTCCCGGTTTGTCACCTTTGACCTTTTCCGCAGCAGCAATCAGTAAAATTACAGAGCGCAGTGCTCCGGTTCAAAGCTGGTTCTTAGACCAAAGCCTGGTACTAGGGTACTGGAGTGGAGAAGGTAAGCGAAGTTATCATCACACCGCGCCTGTAAACAGCTTGTATGCGCTTCATGAATCCCTGTTGAAGCTGAAGAATGAAGGGCTCGAGAATACTTGGAAGCGACATAAAGACATGCACGATAAGCTGAAGAAAGGTCTGGAAAAACTGGGAATTCAGTTTGTCGTGGACGAACCTTATCGTCTTCCTCAATTGAATGCTGTGTACGTTCCTGATGGAATTGGTGAAGCTAAGGTCAGAGCTGAACTTTTGGAAAACTACAACCTCGAGATTGGGGCTGGGCTGGGTGCTCTGGCTGGAAAAGCCTGGCGAATCGGTCTGATGGGTTACGGCGCGAGAGAAGAAAACGTTGCTCTGTGCTTAAAAGCCCTTGAAGAGTCTCTTTGATTATACCCAAGTAGCCTCAAGATGCTCGGTTCAGCGAGAGTTAAGTGGCTTTCAGGCAAGGCATCGATTTGAAGGTTTAGCGGTTCTAAATCAAGAATCGGTAACGCAGCATGAAAGCCACTTAAACTCGCCCTTGGGAGCTCATATACTGTCTCATTTCAGCGTCAAAGAATTTGGAAAGGACTCGTCATTCCGCTGCATTCTTTTCCTCGAACTGAAACAGTAGTATGAAGCTCTGAACCCTGCACCTTGAGGTCACTTGGGTATATATGAAAGCCGCTTATTCAGCGGCTTTCTTTTCATTGGTTATAATTGCTTGGGATTCTTTGGAATACCTGACATTCGAGAAGTCGTGCTTAGGGAATAGGTATTGCGCTTCTTGTTGAATCTGCGTTGCTTTACTTTCATTACCCATTCCACGATAGGCAACAATAAGGTTGTTGTAAAAAGCAGGTCTTGGTTTACGTTTAATGATGTCCTGCGACCATTCAATGTAAGGCTCTATCAGAGACTTATCTCCAGTGTATAACCCTATGGTTAAATAAGTGCTGTATATGTCCCAATCGTATCTGTCTTTCCAGGCAACAGGATTAGTTACTCTGTCTAATATCTCGGGATTTCTTGGCTGAGATTTTTCAAATTCTGTTAGCACATAGTTGGTATGCAAAGTGCTCCCCATGTAAAAAAGCGTGAGGAGCGGCAGGACTAAACTTGCCACCCTCAACGTAACTTTGCTGATTACGCTGAATTTTACGGTTTTATAACGTGCCGTGCGTTGGTCTAACCAAAAGAGCAATATGACAAATGTGACCCAGTGAATTGCAGAATGGTAAAACGGGTATTCAAGCTGGGTATGCACTGCAATCGGAACAAACAAAGCCAACATTGCCAATTTCGTCCCTTTTCGAGCTGATGAGGCTTTGTAAATGACGTAAAACCCCGCCAATAAGATAGCGATGATCGCGACTATGCCACCTTCTACTCCCCAAAGCATAAGCTCGTTATGTGGATGGTCTAATGCTGGAACTGCTGGGGGGTATTGTGAATTCAGTTGATGTTGTCTTGCCGTGTATAGGAGATAAGAGGACTCAAATTGACCATATCCATAACCAGTAAATGGCTTTTCAATAATCATATCAATGGCCTGTGGGAAGTGAATGTCTCTTAAACTTTGGAGATCTTTCTTATCTTGTAACAAGCTATCGAAATTGGAACTGGCAAATTTTGGGACTGTTAACCCTAATGCAATGCCTACTGCAATAGACGCAACCCAAGCGATAACACGCTTTGGTGTAGAAAATCGAATCAGGTAGGGCAAAACCATCAGGACAGCCAGCGACGAGCCAAGCCATGCAGTACGGGAGGCAACAATAACCAGCATAGAGACACACAACATAGGTACTGTTGCCAGAAAGATAAGTTGCCAGAATTTTCTACGATATTTCTGAGGTTGTCTGGCGAGAAGATACCCCGACAATACCAGACCGGTAGCGATGAAGCTGGCGAATACATTGGGTTGTTGAAATATGCCATAGGGGCGGTTGGCTTCAGTAGGATAACCAAACATGTTACCCGGCTCTAATATCAGAAACTGTATGTACCCAATGGCTACCTGCAAAACGACGGCAAAGAGCACAAACCAGAGCAACCGTTGTTTTTGTTTGTTACTGAACTGAAATTGCTGAAGGCTAAAGAAAAGGATAATTCCAGCCCAGAGACCTAAAATTCGACCCGTTGATTCTTCTAATACGGTGTTAGGGAAAAAGAGCGGTACCGACAAAACAAGACTGCACAGCAGCAGTACTACCCCCATTTTGGAGTATCGGATTTGAAATCGGTTTGATGTTTGATAAAGCCCCATTGCCAAAGCGATAGAAAGGGTAATCCAGGTTGCAGGGTTGTATGATAGCGCTAAACCAGAGCCGCCAGGGTTAGGCATAAAAAAGTTCATTGCGATGATGAAGGTGACTGCGAGGGCAAGGAGGAATTTTCGATTTAATGGGGTACGAATTTTGTCAGCTTCGAGCTGAGTACCTTTAACAAGCAAAGTTGCCATATTTAAATGCTTCCTCTATAAAATTCAACGGTCTGCCCCCAGACCGCTGAACGATACTATCACTTTTTACTTTAAAGCATAGGTTTTAAGAAGCGCGCGGTATGAGAGCCTTTAACTTTTGCGACCTCCTCTGGAGTTCCTTGCGCAATGATTTCACCACCGCCTTGTCCACCTTCCGGTCCTAAATCGACAATCCAGTCTGCGGTTTTTACCACGTCCAGGTTGTGTTCGATAACCACTACCGTATTGCCGTGGTCTCTTAGGCGATGCAAAACAGTCAGCAGTTGCTGAATATCATGGAAGTGCAGACCAGTGGTCGGCTCATCAAGAATGTACAGCGTTTTCCCTGTATCGCGTTTGGACAGCTCACGTGCTAGCTTCACACGTTGAGCTTCACCACCTGAAAGGGTGGTGGCAGCCTGACCTAATCGAATGTAAGACAAGCCGACATCCATCAGAGTCTGGAGCTTTCTGGCGATGACAGGAACCGGGTCAAAGAACTCTCGCGCATCTTCTACCGTCATCTCAAGCACTTCATCGATCGTTTTGCCTTTGTAGCGTACTTCTAGAGTTTCACGGTTGTAACGTTTACCCGAGCAGACATCACAGGGTACATACACGTCTGGAAGGAAGTGCATTTCCACTTTTATCACCCCATCACCCTGACAAGCTTCACAGCGTCCGCCACGAACATTAAAGCTAAATCGTCCTGGTTTATAACCGCGAGAGCGCGACTCCTGAGTACCTGCAAACAATTCGCGAATCGGGGTGAAAATACCGGTATAGGTCGCTGGGTTAGAGCGAGGTGTTCTGCCGATCGGGCTTTGATCGATATCGATCACTTTATCGAAATGCTCTAGACCAACGATCTTTTTATAGGGTGAAGGAGTCGCAATGCTGGCACCGTTTAGTTGGGTTTGTGCAATCTTGTAGAAAGTGTCGTTGATCAAAGTGGATTTACCTGAACCTGAAACACCAGTAATACAGCTGAACAGACCAACAGGAATAGTAAGGTCGACATTTTTTAGGTTGTTTCCTGTAGCCCCAATGAGTTCGACTACCTTCTTTGGATCCATCGGCGTACGCTCTTTAGGCACTTCAATGGCTTTTACTCCACTCAAATACTGACCCGTTAACGAGTCTGGAGTATCCAGAATGGCTTGCATATCGCCTTCTGCGACCACTTCACCACCATGAACACCCGCTCCCGGACCAATATCGATAATATAGTCGGCGCATCGAATCGCATCTTCGTCATGTTCTACCACCAAAACCGTGTTACCCAGATCGCGAAGATGCGTCAGAGTTTTCAGCAGCCTCTCATTGTCCCGCTGGTGGAGACCGATAGACGGTTCATCCAACACATACATCACCCCAACAAGACCTGCACCAATCTGGCTAGCGAGTCGAATACGCTGCGCTTCACCACCCGAAAGCGTTTCTGCACTGCGAGACAAATTCAGGTAATTGAGCCCGACGTTAACCAGGAAATGAAGGCGATCATTGATTTCCTTCATGACCTTTTCTGCAATTTTGGCTTTCTGACCAGTCAGTTTCAGGCTGTTGAAAAAGCCCATTGCATCGCTGATGCTCATATCCGCAATGGCGGGTAAGGGTGTATCTTCAATGAAGACGTTACGCGCTTCAGTTCGAAGTCGGGTTCCACCACAGGTTCCACACGACTTGGTTGAAATGTACTTCGATAGTTCTTCTCGTACTGAGTTAGATTCTGTGTCTCTGTAGCGTCTTTCTAGTGTATTGAGTATCCCCTCAAACGGATGCTTTTTGGTGCGACTATCACCGCGATCATTAATGTAGGTAAATTCGATCTGAGTTCGACCTGAGCCTCTTAGCACCACATCCTGGTGTTTTTTCGATAGCTTATTGAAAGGTGTTTCCAGACTGAAATCGTAGTGCGATGCCACAGAACCAAGCATCTGATAGTAGTAGTAATTCTTTCTGTCCCAGCCGCGAATCGCACCATCAGCCAGACTTAAAGATTCATCCACAATGATTCTGTCTGGGTCGAAGAATTGCTGCACACCTAAACCATCACAGGTCGGGCAGGCACCTGCAGGGTTGTTAAATGAGAACAGTCTTGGTTCAAGCTCCTGCATGCTGTAGCCACATTTAGGGCAAGCAAAGTTAGCTGAGAAGATGATGTCTTCCTTGCTCGGATCATCCATATCGCAGACTGCGGCGATACCACCAGAAAGCTCCAGTGCGGTTTCAAATGACTCTGCTAGGCGTTGTTGTAGGTCACCACGCACTTTAAATCGGTCTACGACCACTTCGATGGTGTGTTTTTTGTGGAGTTCTAATGTCGGTGGATCAGACAGGTCACAGGTTTCACCATCAATGCGGGCGCGAATAAAACCTTGTGCAGCGAGGTTTTCAAGCGTTTTTACGTGCTCCCCTTTACGCTCTTTCACAATGGGAGCCAGAAGCATCATCTTGCTGCCTTCTGGTAACTCCAATACTTTGTCTACCATCTGGCTGATGGTTTGTGCCGTCAGTGGAATTTTGTGCTCTGGACAACGTGGCTCCCCCACTCTGGCATAAAGCAGACGAAGATAATCGTAGACTTCGGTTATGGTGCCTACTGTCGAACGTGGGTTATGGGAAGTGGACTTTTGCTCGATGGAGATCGCCGGAGACAATCCTTCAATGTGGTCGACATCAGGTTTTTCCATCAATGACAGGAACTGTCTGGCATAGGCAGATAGAGATTCAACGTATCTTCTCTGGCCCTCAGCGTATAACGTATCAAAGGCTAATGAGGATTTTCCGGAACCGGATAAGCCTGTAATGACGATCAATTTGTCGCGAGGAATGGTGAGGTTTATGTCTTTGAGGTTGTGGGTTCTGGCGCCACGTACGTCAATGGTGTCCATCTGCTATGCTCTTGTGTAATTGATAGCCACAAGTATTACATAGACTTATTTTTGTGCAAAGAGAAAATACTGGATAAAATAACAGTATTTGTTTTTACTACGTTATTTTATCCAGTAGAAGACAAGAAGATTAGGCTTTGTGGGTGGAGTGTTTATCTAATTCCGTTTTTTTCTTGTCTTTCTGGTACAGGTTTTCGTAGCAGTAGTTCGTTGCTTCGATGTAACCTTCAACGCTGCCGCAGTCAAAACGCTGACCTTTAAATTTGTATGCCAGGACACAACCCGCTTTGGCTTGTTTTAATAGCGCGTCAGTGATTTGGATCTCGCCACCTTTGCCTGGTTCGGTCTGCTCGATTAGATCGAAAATGTCTGGTGTCAGGATGTAGCGACCAATGATTGCCAGATTGCTTGGCGCAGTGCCTTGCTCCGGCTTTTCGACCATGTCATCGACACGGAAAAGGTCGTCTTTGATCATTTCGCCTGAAATCACACCGTACTTGTGCGTCTCATCTTCAGGAACTTCCTGAACCGCAACGATGGAACAACGGAATTGTTTGTAAAGTGCCACCATTTGCGCCAGAACGCCTTGGTCTTCGTTGACACACAAGTCATCGGCCAAAACAACAGCGAATGGGTTGTCACCGACCAGCTCTTTACCCGTCAGAATGGCGTGACCAAGCCCTTTCATTTCACGTTGACGAATGTAAGTGAAGTGAGCTGACTCAATCACATTACGAATGTCTACCAGCAGCTCTTCTTTGTTGGTGCCACTGATCTGATGCTCTAACTCGTAGTTTTTATCGAAATGATCCATGATGGAGTGCTTACCACGACCAGTAACGATGCACATGCCATCCATGCCTGCTTGAATGGCCTCTTCTACCCCATACTCAATAAGAGGTTTATTCACCACTGGCATCATTTCTTTTGGCATGGATTTGGTTGCCGGTAAAAATCGTGTACCGTAGCCAGCGGCTGGGAACAAGCACTTTTTAATCATAATCTTTCCTGTTCGATTTGTTCAGTTCCTAATTTTGGGCGTAACTTTACCATGCCTATTGTGACAATCGAAACGTAAAAGCTGAACATTGTTAAGAAGGAAGATGCTGTTTTGCCCATGCCATAGCCTGGATGCGGTTTTTTACGTCCAGTTTTTTAAAGATATTATAGAGGTGAGATTTTATGGTGTGTTCGCTAATGAAAAGCTCATCGGCGATTTCAAGGTTGGATGCCCCGCTTTTTAAGCTCTGTAAGACATCCAGTTCTCGCCGGGTTAATTCTATTTCAAATGTGGGCTTTGACGCTTCTATGGATTGATAATATTCCACAACCTGAGTCATGGTTTCTCTCGGAAGCCAGCTTTGCCCGCGTAGTATGCACCGAATTCCGATCATTATCTTTTCGACATCTTCATTGATAAGAAAGTATCCTGACAGCCCTTGCCACTTCAATACATCAGACAGAGTCAGATTCTTTTGAGCATTTAGCAAAACGAGAAAACGCTTAGTTACCGTGCCATTCAATGTCTGCTGAAGAAAGCCAATATTTTCAATAGCAGTTAAATCAACAATGATAAAATGTTCGCTTTCATTTGAATTGAGTCTTATAAGTTCTCTGGTGGTAATGCGCTGAAATTGAAGGCTTAAGTGATGTTGAATGTCTTTTTCAAGATGATGGGGTAATGATTGATCTGAAACCAAATAAAAGTGGGGTAATAGATTGGTTTCTTTCATATTCCAGCCCAGTAATCGATGGTTTAGCGAAACTTATAAATATCTTTTATTTATATGCCTGATAAATAACCTATCAAAACTGAGCAATTAATAGAATTGAATATCCATCCATTGCTTATAGGCATTTGGAATAACTACGGATGATATTTCTTTAAAAAGTAATTGATAAACCTCGTTGTCCAGATTTTTTCGAGTCAGACTACACTATGTGTAGGTTTATTCGCTCCAATCATTTTTTCAACTGATAGTTAGCAATTAGCTGTCTATGATTAATAAATGAGCGCTTAGCGACACTTTGCTAGCAATTCGTACCCTGGATTTGAGCATTGGTGATATCGTGGTATCCTTGAGCGTTAAAAATTTAGTCGAATTGAGTTTAGACGGAGCAAAACATGGCCAGCCGTGGAATTAATAAAGTTATTTTGGTGGGGAATTTAGGAAATGACCCTGAAATTCGTTATATGCCGAGTGGCGGCGCGGTGGCGAATATTACAATTGCGACCTCTGAATCGTGGCGCGACAAAGCGACTGGCGAACAGCGCGAAAAGACAGAATGGCACCGTGTGGCACTGTTTGGAAAGCTAGCAGAAGTAGCGGGTGAGTACCTTCGTAAAGGTTCTCAGGTTTACATTGAAGGTCAGCTTCAGACTCGTAAATGGCAAGATCAGAATGGTCAGGATCGCTACACAACAGAAGTGGTTGTACAAGGCTTCAATGGTGTGATGCAGATGCTGGGTGGTCGCCAACAAGGTCAGGGTGCACCGGGTCAAGGAATGGGAGGTCAGCAGCAACAAGGTGGTTGGGGACAGCCTCAACAGCCTGCACAGCAGCAATCTTACCAGCAGCCAGCTGCGCCTCAGCAACAAGCACCGCAACAGGCTCAACCACAATATAATGAGCCACCAATGGATTTTGATGACGACATTCCGTTCTAAACCGTCGAGCAATCGACTTAGAAATGAATGTCAATGAGATGAAGCCGCGATTTTCGCGGCTTTTGTTTAGGTTTTTTATCGATTTACTTGTGAACTTAAGGTTCCCTATTCACAATAAGATTAATTAAAGCAGTTCGTTACTCGCTTTGCTCTTCCCCAAAAATTGGATTGAAAAGGATTTCGCCTGACAATGCGATATACCCCCACGCTCAAACTCAGCACCAGACTGGTTTCGTTTGTCACCATGATTGTCGTCTGTGCCATGTTTATTCTTTTTATTGGCGGCACTCTCTCTTTCAAGCGTATTGGTCAGGAATATGTCCATCATTACATTTCTGGTATTGCAGACGTTGTTGATTCAGAGCTGGACAACCCTCAGGCAGCAGAGTCTATGGCAAAGTGGCTGCCAAAGCTGCTTCAGGCAAGTAACGTTCTGGAGATGGAAGTAACGTCTTCATCTGGATCACTATATCACTTCAAAGATACCCGTTCGGTTTTGCAGTCTGAAAGAGCGCAACAGCTTAGTTTTCAACTTGAACACCACTCAGATTACTGGATTCATTTTACTGTTTTACCTCCTTATGTGGGCTTGGAATACTCCGTCGGAGCGATGTCGTCCATCAGTTTGGCGGTTTTGCTGATCGTTGTTTGCCTGATTCGAGGAATTAAGTGGCTAAGAGAGCAACTCTACGGCTCGGAGCTGCTGGAAGAGCGAGGCAGAATGATCCTAGCAGGGAAAACTCAAGATTTTGAAAAAGGGGACCAGAGAGAGTGGCCTTACACCGCCAGTGAGGCGCTGGATAAACTGATCGGAGAGCTTAAGGACTCAAGGCAAGAGCGAAGCCGCTTTGATACCTTCATTCGCACTCACACTTTCCTTGACCAGCTTACAGGTGCGGCGAATCGGGTGCTTTTTGATTCCAAGCTAGAAGCCAGTCTTCAGGAAGCAGGATCGTTTGGTGGGATCATCCTTTTCCGTGTTAAGTCATGGGAGGAAGTCTCAGCCTACAATGATAAAGAAGCGGTAGATGAGTTTGTTGTCGAGGTGGGTCAAAGTCTCTCTAATATCGTACAGCGCTTTCCAGATGTTATTTTCTCGCGCTATTACGATTCCGATTTTGCCATATTAGTGCCTCATCAGGGCAGCAAGGAAATTGACACACTTTGTGGTCAGCTTATTAAACAAATATCGAAAATCGACCCAATCTCGCCTTTGTCTCCTGATGACTGGTGTCATATCGGATGCACAATATATTCGGAAGGTGAGCGACGCGGCTATATATTAGACGAAGCTGAAACAGCAATAAGAACTGCTCAAATTGAGTCTGTGAATAATTGGTCACGCTTTGATAAGAAGCAGAAAAAAGATATTGCCCGGGGAAATGTAAGATGGCGGACACTTTTCGATAAAACACTCCGTGCTTCTAATATTCAAGTATTTTCTCAACCTTGTTTTATTATCGAGAATCAACAGGACGAATTATTACACTATGAATTGTTTCTACGCTTAAAAGACGAAAGTGGCGCGGTAATAAAAGCGTCACGTTTTATGGCAGCCATTGAACAAGTTGGTTATGAAACAGCCATGGATCGTGTTGTTATTCAAGAAATTCTGTCCTGGATAAAGACGCAAAATGAAAGGATATGTTATTCTTTAAATATAAATGTGCTTCCATTCAAAGAAAAAGCATACACGCGTTGGTTGAGAGATGAGCTACTCCAACTGCCCGGTGAATTAAGAAAAAGCATCAGCTTTGAGTTTTCCGAAAGGAGCTTAGTAAAAAATCTCGATTTCATTCGTCCGGTTATTCGAATGATATCAGGACTGGGCTGCAAAATAATCGTTCACCAAGCTGGCAGGACAATTGCAAGTACTCATTACATAAAAGACTTAGATGTCGATTATCTGAAATTGCATCGCAGTCTGATAAAAAAAATAGATCAACGACAGGAAAACCAGTTGTTCATTCGAAGTTTGATTGGCGCTTGTATGGATAGTAAAACTAAAGTTATTGCTGTTGGCGTCGAAAATAGTTCTGAATGGATGGCTTTAAAGAGTTTGGGCATTGACGGGGGACAAGGCAGAATGTTCGCAAAAGAAGAACTGCTATTTCCTAAACGTCTTGCATCAAAAGTGACAATTGGTCGCAGAAATCGATGGCGGCAGAAAACATGAGCAGTAACTGATGAATAAAATGGTTTCTTTGCTAGAACGACTGAAAGGAAAAAGTTCCAGTGCTAAAAAGGTGAGCGTGTCTCTCCTTGAAGATGCCGTTTATTGCTCAATTGACAGCCAGACCGAATTGTTCCCAATTAAAGACAGAAGTTGGGAACAGACGCTTGCTAAAGTACTATCGGATGAAAAGTATACGCATTCAGAAGTTGTCATCACACTTGGCGCGCACCACTACCAAACCTACCAAATTGAACGCCCTGAAATCCCAGAAGAAGAATGGTCTGTTGCTTTACCTTTCCTTCTGAAAGACCTTATTGCTGAGCGTGTAACAGACATCGTTGCCGATGGCATTCCACTACCAAACAGCAGCAAAATTCAAACTTACGTTCTAAGCAAACGAGTGTTGACGCCGTTACTGGCGATACTAGAGAAAAGTCAGATTACTCTTGACCGCATTTTGCCGGAAGACGAAGTTTGGGGGCAGGCGAACGAGCACGCAGAAGACTTTTTGCTTTTGCATCAAAGCGCTCACAGCAGCTTCAAAATCAATGCATATGTGACCAGAGACATCTGCTTTCACAGAACCATTCGTGGTGTGTCTGCTCCGTTAACAGGGGCTCAGGCAAGCAGCCTGCAAATCGACGGGCTTGCGCTCGAAATGCAGCGCTCAATCGATTATCTCAGTTCACAAATCAAGCAGGCTCAATTCCATAAGCTGTTTATCTGTTGTGATGATGAAATTGACGAGGAACTGACGACCGCTCTGGAAGAACGCCTAAGCGTGAAAGTCGGAACGTTGATGGATGGCGATGTACGTTGTGGAGAAGTACTGACCAAGTACGCTCTGCGCAGCGACTATCGGATCAATCTGTACCCTGAGCATTTGAAACCTAAAGTTGAATTGTTCACATTACCCGTCGTTGCGGCTAGCTGGTTAATTGTTGCGCTCGTCATGTTTGGATACTACGGTTTCATTGAATATCAAATTCAACAGGAGAAAGCTCAAATCGCTCAGCTTTCCTCCCAATCAACAACGCTGAAAGCGCAGTTGACTGAACTTCAGACCATGCTGGGTGAACACAAGCCCTCTCCTAACAAACTGGCTGCAGTCCAGAGAATAGAAGCTGAAATACGGGCAAAAGAAGCGTCGCTAAATGCAGTTGGTCAGTTTGATAATCAAAAACAGGTGGGGTACTCGGGGATCATGAGCGCACTTTCGCGGCTGGGTCGAAATGACATTTCCCTGAGCCAGATATCCATCAATAAAAACACATTGAACGTGTCTGGTTTAGCCCGCACACCAAGCGCAGTTCCAGGCTGGATAAAACAGTTCCGCAATGAACTGGATTTGGTTGGCCGTAGCTTTGAACAACTGAATATCGGTCGAAACGAAGACGATATTGTGACCTTTGAACTGCAGGCAAAGCGAGGAGGTGAATAACAATGGCACTTCTTCAGGATATGAGTGAAAAATTTTCGGCGCTATCTGGTCGGGAAAAATGGCTGATTACGGCTGGCGGATGGGTAGCGATCTTCTTCATTATACTGACGGTTTTTTTAGAGCCTGCATTCAAAACACAAGCCTCTCAAACCAGTCAGTATCAATCTCTTAATCAGGGGATCAGCAACACCAGTAACCAGATTGCCAAAGTAAGCGGTCAGTTAAAGTCCGACCCAAATAGAGAGGTTGACGCCAAACTTCAGCAGCTACAACGCCGAAGTGATGAGTTGTCCTCTCAGCTAGACGCGGTGGTGGAATCCCTAGTAACTCCTAGCCAAATGGCAGAGTTGCTGGAAAGGGTTCTGTTAAGCAGTAAAGGGTTGAAGCTGGAGAACCTTCAGTCTCTGCCAGCAGAACCCATCATGGCAGGCAGTGATTCGCAAGCCGTGGGTTACTACATACACCCTGTGAAAATTGAGATAACAGGGAAGTACTTTGACATAAAGAATTATCTCGTAGAGCTGGAAAGCATGCCAACTACGTATTTCTGGCGCAGCTATCAATACGAAGTAGAAGAATACCCTACGGCACGATTAGTGCTTGTTGTCTATACATTAGGAACAGGGCAGGAGTTTATCGGTGGTTAGATTCTGTGTTATCGCAATGTTGTTGGTCTCTGGTAGTGCATACGCCAGCCAGGACCCAACTGCCCCTCTCGGGTGGCAGGCACCGAAAACCGTAGAGAAAGCCAAGGCGAAAAAGAAAGCAGTGGCACCTGTTCCGACATTACAGTCCATAGTCTGTATAGAGGGAAAACCTTGCTATGCCATTCTTAACGATGTGGTAGTAGAAAAAGGAAAAACCGTACAAGGGTATCTGGCGAAAAGGATTCAGCCGGAATTTGTCGATCTGATTCGGGGTGGGAAGCAATGGCGACTAGAGCTGTTTCCTTCTGACGTTAAACACTAAGGTTTCATGGTAATTATGCGTAAAATTGTAGTAGCAGTCATCATCGCGTCACTCACGGCATGCTCCATGGGGCACCGGGAACCTGTTGAGGTCAAAGAAGCGCTCAATGAGGCAATCAACGAAGCTGGCAGTCGGAGTCTGGATGAATTGCCGGCTTCTGTACAGGCGGATCTGATGCCAGAGCTCGGAAATGAAGAGTTCACTGTATCTCCAACGTTAAAACGCTTTCGTGTCCAGGCAAATGGCGTTCAGGCGAAAACGTTTTTTGCTAGCCTAGTCAAAGGAACTGATTACAGTGTGGCCATCCACCCTAATGTCGAAGGGCGAATTACCGTCAACCTAACGGATGTCACATTGGATGAGGTACTGAAAGTCGTTCGTGATTTGTACGGTTTTGAAGTCGTACAAAGCGGTAAAGTTATTCAGGTTTACCCCGCGGGCTTGCGCACAGAAACCATTCCAATTGATTATTTACAATTCAAACGATTAGGACGCTCTCTGACGTCTATTACCACTGGTTCAATCACCAGTAAAGACAGCGGTAGTTCTTCATCTTCAAGTTCCAGCTCTTCAAGTTCGTCTAATAACTCAAGCTCCTCTTCCAGTTCGAGCACTTCGCCAACGGGTGGAACAGAGATCGAAACCATCAGTGAAAGTGATTTCTGGGTGCAGTTAGAACAGGCGGCACAGGCGCTAATTGGGGAAGGTGATGGACGAAGCGTGGTGGTTTCACCTCAGGCAAGTGTGCTGACAATTCGTGCTTACCCTGATGAAATTCGAGAAATTCGCCAGTTCCTTGGTATTTCCCAGCAACGCATGCAGCGTCAGGTGGTTTTAGAAGCCAAAATTCTCGAAGTGACTCTGTCTGATGGGTACCAACAAGGCATTAACTGGAGTGGATTAACCTCAACCTTTGGTAACAGCTCGGTTTCTATTGGTCGAGGGACTTTACCGTCAGATGGGAGCATTCCAACCCTACCTGGATTAGATGCCATCGGCAGCTTATTAAATGGGCAGACGAACGTCACTATCAGCAATGGTAGCTTTAATGGCGTATTAAGCTTTATGGGGACTCAGGGTGACCTGAACGTGCTATCAAGTCCACGCGTGACCGCGGCTAATAACCAGAAAGCGGTGATTAAAGTAGGGTCTGATGAGTACTTTGTAACTGATATCTCAAGTGTGGTGGGGAGTGGTGACAATGCCAACGTCGCACCAGATGTAGAACTGACCCCATTCTTTTCGGGTATATCACTGGATGTGACTCCACAGATCGATGACGACGGGTATGTACTATTGCACGTTCATCCTGCGGTAATAGACGTACAAACCCAGAACAAAAAAATCAACCTTGGTAGTGCGACTTACGAAGTTCCTTTGGCTAAAAGCTCGATTCGTGAATCGGATTCGGTGATTCGTGCACGTGATGGTGACGTCGTAGTTATTGGTGGACTTATGAAGTCCAACACCATTGATCAAGTGTCCAAAGTACCTTTCCTTGGAGATGTGCCAGGGCTGGGACACCTATTCCGAAATGTTTCCAAGCTGACTCAGAAAACTGAGTTGGTTATTTTGCTTAAACCGACAGTAGTCGGCGTTAATACCTGGTCGCAGGAACTGGAACGCTCGCGCGATTTGCTGCAAGAATGGTTCCCTGAAGAGTAATTATGTATCAGACCTATTTTGGATTTAACCAAGCGCCTTTTTCGCTAACCCCTAATACTGAACTGTTTCAGGGTTTAGTGCCGCATTACGAGGCGATCCAAACCGTTCTGTCTGCGATTAAAATGGGCGAGGGGGTAATTAAGGTTTCTGGTGAGGTCGGCACGGGTAAGACAATGGTCTGTCGGATGCTCATTAACCAACTGGTTGATGAGGTCTCGCTGGTTTATCTACCCAACCCTCAGTTGACTGGGGAAGAGCTGAAAATCGCCATTGCCAAAGAATTGGAAGTTGAAATCAGAGACAGCGAAAGTCTGGTGGATGATATTCAGGCTCAGTTGCTGAAACTTCACCTTAAAGGCAAGCGAGTTGTGGCTTTGATAGACGAAGCACAAGGGTTGTCCGACGAAGCTCTCGAAACTATTCGCTTGTTCGGAAATCTTGAAACCGAGCATGCCAAGCTGATGCAAATCGTGTTGTTAGGGCAGCCTGAGTTGGACGCGAGATTGGAGCATCATCATCTGCGTCAGTTAAAACAGCGTATATCTTTCAGTGCGACTTTACGTCCACTTTCAATGGAAGAAGCGTTTGCCTATATCGACCATCGGGTACAGGTCAGTGGCGGCAACGTAAATTTGTTTGAAGCCAAAGTTAAAAAAGCAATCTGGAAGGCGTCGAAAGGTGTGCCTCGTTTGATCAATCAGGTGTGCCACAAATCCCTGTTGCTTGCCTGTAATTCGAACGCAACGCACATTCATATGGAACATGCGTACGATGCCATTAATGACACTCTCGATACGGTAAAACCAAGGTTTAAAACCCCATTTATGTGGGGGTGGGGCTTGTTATGAGTGTCATTAACAAAGCTCTTTCAGATATGACGGACAAAAAGCCGTCCACAAGTCGAATCGAAAAGGTCGATGTCGCGCCTATTCGTTCGGGCAATAAAAAGTGGTGGCTGACCGGAGGCGTTTTGTTAGCGCTCATTGCTTACGGTGTGTGGGCTTTACTACCAGTCAAACCGCAGCCTGAACCTGAATCTATCCCTGAGATTGCCGAGCAAAGTGCGAAAAAAAATGTGACCACTGTTGTTACCCTCGAATCTACATCTCCAACTAAGCAGTCGGTGGAAGAATCGGTGAGCAGCATTTACGAAGAAAGTGAAAAGCTTGAGCAGCTTAGCGGCGACTTCGTCGATCCTGAATCTGATTTAGATGACATCGTTTCGGAAAGTGTTGAAGAAACAAAAGCAACCCCCGAGGTTGTGGCAGTCGAACGTAGCCAGCCAACGAAAACTAATCCACCTTCGAATACAGAAAAAAGCAAAACGGTAGCGGCGAAACCTAAACCTGTTGAAGTTAAAGCTGAACGCCCGAAAACTGAAGAGCCAAAAATAGCGAAGAAGGCAAAGAAAGCCGAACCATCTCAAGCTAATGAGAGTAAAACAGCGGCTATCGCAAGTGCCAACCCAGATCCAAAAGTGGTGGAAGATGGCGCAATGGCTATTCAGCAAGTCGAGCTGACGCCACAACAGTTAGCTGAAAAAGCGTTATCAAGAGCGAAAAAAGCATTGGATTCCAATGACTTTGACGGTGCCATTAAAGGGTATCGCACGGCGCTCCGCTATGTTCCTAAAGATGATGTTGTGCGGAAAAAGCTCGCCGCACTTTACTACGGTCGGGGTGACGTAAGGCAATCTCTCGAAATCCTGCAGCAGGGTATTGTGTTAAACAAAGACAGCCAGACCCTGAGGCTTGCCGCTATGAATATTCTGGTCAAGGAAGGGATTACTGAGGCAGCCCTGGGCGTGTTGGAATATTTGCCACCAAGCCCAAGCATGGATTATCTGTCTGCAAGAGCGGGTCTGGCTCAGCAGCTTAAAAAACATGAGTTGGCGCTCGAAAGCTATCAAATGCTGGTAAACAAAGATCAGGATAATGGCAAATGGTGGCTTGGTCTGGCGATTCAGCAAGAACGTAACGAAGAGTTCAGCAAAGCAAAAAACTCTTATGAAAAAGCTTTGAATCGCGTCGGATTGTCCGCCCGAACCAATCAGTTTATCCGAGAAAGAATCAGCTATCTCAGCAGTAAAGAGGCGACATCGAATGCAAATTAAATTACGTAAACGCCTTGGTGACTTACTGGTTGAAGAAGGCATTATCTCAGAACATCAGGTAGAAGAAGCTCTGAGTCATCAGAAGAATACTGGTCGCAAGCTGGGTGACACATTAATCCAACTGGGCTTCCTGACGGAAACTCAGATGCTGACCTTCCTATCTCAGCAGCTAAACGTGCCTTTGATCGACTTAAGCCGGGCCAATGTGGATGTGGATGCCGTTCAAATTCTGCCGGAAGTGCATGCTCGTCGATTGCGTGCTTTAGTAGTTGGACGTCAGGGTGACACATTGCGGGTCGCTATGAGTGATCCAGCGGATCTCTTCGCTCAGGAATCTTTGCTAAGCCAACTGCAGCAATATGCCCTTGATTTTGTTATCGCCCCTGAAAAGCAGCTGGTAGAAGGGTTTGACCGCTATTACAGAAGAACCAAAGAAATTGCCTCGTTTGCAGAGCAGCTTGGCGCAGAGCACCAAGTCAGCGATAGTTTTGATTTTTCTTTTGGTGAAGACGAAGACAGCGAAGAAGTTACCGTCGTAAAGCTGATCAACTCACTGTTCGAAGATGCAATACAGGTTGGCGCATCAGATATTCATATTGAGCCAGACGCCAATGTACTTCGATTACGCCAGCGTGTTGATGGCGTTTTGCACGAGACTTTGTTGAACGAGGTGAACATTGCCTCTGCGCTGGTACTCAGACTTAAACTGATGGCAAACCTCGACATATCTGAGAAGCGTTTGCCTCAGGATGGACGATTCAATATCCGCGTTAAAGGTCAATCCGTCGATATCCGTATGTCTACCATGCCTGTGCAGCATGGTGAGTCGGTGGTGATGCGTTTGCTCAATCAGTCTGCAGGTGTTCGTAAACTGGATGAATCTGGGCTTCCGGAAGATTTACTGCTCCGACTCAGGCAGCAGCTACGCCGGCCACATGGCATGATTCTGGTTACAGGACCAACGGGGTCGGGTAAAACCACCACACTTTATGGCGCGTTGAGTGAACTCAACGAACCAGGGAAGAAAATCATCACCGCAGAAGATCCGGTGGAATACCGATTGGATCGTGTTAATCAGGTACAGGTTAATACAAAGATTGATTTGGATTTCTCTACCATCCTAAGAACCTTCTTACGTCAGGACCCGGACATTATTTTAGTGGGGGAGATGCGAGATCAGGAAACCGTTGAAATCGGTCTTCGTGCCGCTCTGACGGGGCACTTAGTGCTGAGTACTCTGCATACCAACGATGCTGTTGACAGTGCGCTTCGCATGATGGACATGGGTGCACCAGGCTATCTGGTTGCCAGTGCTGTTCGAGCGGTGTTAGCACAGCGATTGGTTCGGAAAATCTGTCCGGACTGTCGAACAGAGGATCATATTGATGATGCTCGCAGGCAATGGCTTGAGAGCCGTTTCCCGAATCAGGTCAACGCGACCTTCTATAAAGGGGTTGGCTGTCAGAACTGTAATCTAACGGGGTATAGAGGGCGAGTGGGTGTCTTCGAATTACTGGAGCTAGAACAGGGAATGATGGACACCCTTCGAGCGGGAGATGCGGTAAGTTTCGCTCAGCAAGCTCGAAAAGCACCGGGTTATAAGCCGTTACTGGCGTCTGCGATGGAGCTGGCACTGCAAGGTGTGGTGAGTCTGGATGAAGTCATGAATCTGGGTGAAGGGGATTCCTCGGGTTCGAATGAGCCGATTTTCCTCTAAGGTGGCGACATGGCGACTTACCAGTATCAAGGCAGAGATTTACAAGGAAGCAAAGTTGCGGGGCAGGTGGAGGCTCCGACAGAAGAACTCGCCGCCGAAGCCTTGATCAGTAAAGGTGTGATACCGACATCGATCAGTGCTGGTAGAAGTGCTGAAGGTGGGGCTGGTTTTGATGTATCAGCGTTATTTACACCTTCGATCCCTTTAGAAGTGTTAGTGATTTTCTGTCGGCAGCTGTACAGCCTGACAAAAGCGGGGGTTCCAATCCTTCGTGCTATCAAAGGGTTGGTACAGAATTGCGCCAATAAGCAGTTAAAACAAGCGTTGGAAGACGTGGGTAATGAGCTGACAAATGGTCGGAATTTGTCTTCGTCTATGCAGCAATACCCAAAAGTTTTCAGCCCGCTTTTTGTTTCAATGATCAATGTGGGTGAAAACACAGGGCGATTAGACCAGGCTTTATTGCAACTGTCTCAATACTATGAACAAGAATTAGAAACACGAAAAAGAATTAAAACCGCAATGCGTTATCCGATATTTGTGTTAAGTTTCATATCAATAGCGATGATAGTGCTTAACGTAAAAGTGATTCCGCAATTTGCCACGATGTTTGCAAGGTTTGGTGTTGATTTACCTTTGCCAACTCGAATTTTGATCACCACATCCAACTTTTTTGTGAATTATTGGGTATGGCTGGTTGGAGCATTTATCGCGTTTCTGTTTGGTATGAAAGCCTGGATAGGAACGGCTGACG
This sequence comes from Vibrio sp. SCSIO 43132, assembly GCF_019904195.1. Taxonomy (NCBI): domain Bacteria; kingdom Pseudomonadati; phylum Pseudomonadota; class Gammaproteobacteria; order Vibrionales; family Vibrionaceae; genus Vibrio; species Vibrio sp. SCSIO 43132. The sequence continues at coordinate 3,464,009 of NZ_CP063199.1, read as the reverse complement.
GGCGTGAAAAGTGGGATAAGTTTCGCCTTCGTATTCCTATTGTTGGTGATATTGTCAACCGGGCTCAGTTATCTCGATTTTCTCGTACCTTTGCGTTGATGTTGAAGTCGGGTGTACCACTGAACCAGTCGCTAGCACTTTCGGGTGAGGCGTTAGGGAATCGATTTTTGGAACTCCGGATTCTGGAAATGAAATCAGCCATTGAAGCGGGTAGTACGGTGTCTTCAACAGCAATCCAAAGCCAGATTTTTACACCCTTGGTTATCCAGATGATTTCCGTTGGTGAAGAAACTGGGCGAATCGACGAATTGTTGTTGGAAGTGTCTGATTTTTATGATCGGGAAGTGGACTACGATCTCAAGACACTAACGGCTCGAATCGAACCCATATTACTGACGATTGTCGCTGGCATGGTTTTGATTCTTGCTCTTGGTATTTTCTTGCCGATGTGGGGCATGCTCGATGCGATTCAGAAATAAGGCGGCAATTTAGTGGCGGCAAAAACGGTTTCTGCGTTTTCGGTATGGGCAGCTTTGGTGTTCATTTTGCTAGGCATTATGGTTGTCAATTGGCAAAAAATTGACGATGAGGCAGCAAGTACTACGTTTTTAATGGTTGAAGATAATATTACTGAACGAGCAAATGCCTATAGACAACAATGGGTTATTAAGAAACAGCCCAAAGTGATTGAGTACCAAGAGCAACAGATCCAGTTGGATCATAACGGGTGGGTATTACCTTTGCATGGTAATACAGTGGATTGTGAGTGGTGGCTGGAGACACTGTATCCAAGCGTAGACAGTACTTACTTAGGGAGACCCAAAGCGACGATGGTATCAGGAGCTCCCAGTTACCACTGTCGTTACGAGTTTTCGAGCGATTTGGTACTGGACTTAGTTTTGAATGAGAAGAAGCTCTCAATAAGTGCTATAAAATAAGCAAACAAATTACTTAAATCATAGGCTTACTGTTAGGCATACGATATAATGAATTCGCTCAGATTGAGCAAAAATGCATAGGTGATGAAATGAGAAAGCAGTTCGGTTTTTCATTAGTAGAACTGGTTGTCGTGATTGTTATTTTAGGGTTGCTTGCCGCTGCTGCATTACCCAAGTTTTTGGATGTCACCGATGAAGCTAAAAAAGCTAGTATAGAGGCTGTAGCAGGTGGGTATGCCACTGGAGTGCTTTCTGCAAGAGCTCAGTGGGAGGCGAAAGGTCGACCTGGCATTGGTACTGGCAACAACAAACAACATTTCATTGAATACGATGGTATTGAATTTTGGCTAACGCGTTCATTCGATAACGATGGTAATGACAGTGGATTCCGTGATGGCTATCCGATTGCGTTAAAAACCACCGGACAGACTACGGCACCGTCAACCATTTCATCGTCCGACTGCGTTAACCTGATGGAAAACCTGTTGCAAAATTCTCCTAAAGTTGGGGATGCAGCAAGCAGTAATTTAACAGATGTAAAATACACTGCTGAAGCCGACAGTGGCGAAAGCACTTGTACCTATGTGCAACAAGAAGGCAGTGATCACAAGTTTGTGTATGAAATAAAAACTGGTCGTGTGACCGTAGAATTGCAGTAACTTATTTGGTTACAGCGCATTAATATCTAAACATAGAGAGAAGTGACTATGAAAAGACAAGGCGGTTTCACCCTAATTGAATTAGTGGTTGTAATTGTTATTTTGGGTATTCTGGCGGTAACCGCCGCACCTAAGTTTTTAAACCTACAAGGCGATGCGCGTGAATCCTCGTTGCAAGGGCTAAAAGGAGCGATGAACGGTGCTGCAGGTATTGTATATGGTAAGTCAGCTATCGAAGGCGAAGAGGGTGTTAGCAAAGGTGCAGCCACTACGCCAATAGCTAGTGGTATCGATACTCATTTTGGTTATCCAAGTGCTGAAACTGATGGAATTCAGCTAGCTGTTGAAGGACTTCCAGCAGACTGGGATACTGCTGTTTCGGGAGCTGGTTCTGCAGGGGCATCTTACCTAGCAACATTCAAAGCGTCTCCTACACATGCTGATGCTACAGCAATTGCTAACACAAATTGCTATGTTTCATACACGGAAGCTGCGAATTCATCCAGTGCTCCAACAATTACTGTTGTGTCTACTGGTTGTTAATTGTTGAAAAGAGACCAGCGTGAGCTGGTCTCTTTTTGAAATTATCATTGTTACATCGATCAGTTTGTGGTTATGCCTTTAAAGAAGCATAAGTTTACTCAGGTTGGTTTTACGCTAACCGAGTTGATTGTTGTCATTCTTGTTCTTGGTGTCATCTCTACCTACGCTGCTTCTAAATACTCCGGTCCTTCTGGCTTTTCAGCATATGCTGCCCAAGAACAAGCCATTTCAGTTATTCGACAAATTCAATTGGGTCGAATGCAATCTAATCTTAGTTCTCTCGACTATTCCGGTAACCAAAGCAAATACCGACTTGAAGTCTCTGGCAATTGTCTGGGATCAGGGGAAGGGTGTTCTTCCGAAATCAGAAGTAACTACGTTATGGTGGAAGATCAGACATTTTCATTCACCCCGGCTTCCTTAGTTGTAGAGTTTGACCTTTTGGGGCTTCCTACATGCATATCTGGTTGTACAACTCCAACGGCGGGTGGGAATATCACTATTGGTATGTCCAACGGTGTTGAGTCGACTCAGGTATGCATTAACAGTGAGGGTTTCGTCTATGGCTGCTAAGGCTAAAGGCTTTACCCTTATTGAAAGCATCATTGCAATTCTTGTTCTGGGGATCTCGATGTCTGTATTGCTGACCATCTTATTCCCTCGGGTAGAAAACTCCGCAAGTTCCCAATATCAGGTCCGTGCTTCTATTCTGGCGCAGAGTATGATGACGGAAATACTGGCACGAGGTTTTGATGACAATAGTGACCCCAATGGTGGAATTGTCCGGTGTGATGAAACCGGAGCCACATCCTGCACCACAACCTTGGACGCAGAAACGGGGGAAACGCCTGCGACCTACAACGATGTGGACGATTACGTGGGCTGCTGGCACACCAATAATTCGTCAGAATGTAGCTCTGGTGTCACGGTAAAAGGCAACTTAAATGATATCTTTGGCTCAGACATCAGTAGCGACTATCGCAACTTCAGGGTAGAAGTCAGTGTCGTTTACGACCCGGACTCACGCTTTGGATTTACCGATTCACTTAATCGATACAAAAAGATCACCCTAACCGTGTTTGCTGGAAAGTATGGCGAATACAATTTCCGTGCATATCGAGGTAACTACTGATGAAAAAATCTGGTTTTACCTTGATGGAAATGGTTGTCACAATACTGATTGTGTCGATTATGTTTTTAGGTATTGCTGGGTTTGTTCAGATCGGCGCTCAGGGTTACGCTGACACCACCAAACGACAGGCTCTTCATAACCAGGCACGATTTGTTATCGAAAAGATGTCGCGCGAGATCCGACATGCTGTTCCAAATAGCCTAGAAACGAATGTCGCTAATACCTGTCTGTCTTTTTTCCCGATTCGTTATTCTGGTTTTTACCAGCTTGACGAAGCACTAAGTGGTGCCGATACGCTACGATTTATTGTCGGAAACGAAGGGTTTGATACCGACGATTTGAATGCCGCTATTAGCTCAGGGGCACGGCTGATCATTAATCCCGGTCAGGTACAGGACTTGGAAAGCTCCTCTTCTGCCTCCCTTGCTCTGACGAACGTCAGCATCAGTGGGGCGGTTTACAGTATCTCAGCTTCACTAGCCAGCAACTCCATTGCTAAAAGACATTACATTTATATTCCCTCTGAAAAGGTTCAATACTGTGTTGATACCAGCTCAGGGCAAATTACCCGAGATGCAGGAACCGTTGTTCAGGTTGGGGAAAACGCGACCAGTGCTTCGTTTCGGGTCGATGGTATGTCTCTGCAGCGTGGCGGCTTAGTCCACATGGATATCCTATTTACAAACGGTGACGAAGAAAGTCACTATAAACATGATGTGCAGGTGTTGAATGTCCCTTAACAATCAAAAAGGCAGCGTTCTTATTATTGCCATATTTGTGATTGTGGTAATGGGGATGCTCGGTTTGACCTTAATGCGTCTAGAAGCATCTAATCAGGACACACTTACCCGTGAAATTTTAGGGACTCAAGCGTGGTTTCTCGCTCACTCTGGTAATGAGTGGGGGCTGACTTACATGTACCCTTTGAACGAGAGTGCCGCCGTATCCAACTTACAAAGCCGATGTACGGCACTAACCACATCTGCGGCAGCGAATGCTGCTACGGCGATCATTGAAAACTCGCAAGCGCCTTGCTCGTCACTTACAATACAGTGTGATGAAGTTGGATCTGGCGATCTGACTTTTTTTAGAATCAGTTCCGTTGCCGTATGTGGCAGCACCACCTTTGAAGTTAGCCGTGAACAGGAAGTTTGGGCTAAAAGCATGGAATAAAATCAATGATGTTGAGAATGATACGCTTGGTGCATGCCAAGTGGACTTTGCTTTTGGTTTTTTTACTGTTTTCAGTTTACTCATTAGCTGCGGTTGAAATCCCGAATGGCAGTTCAGTCAATGCAAACAACGGTTTTTGTTTTGTCTTCAATATGGACTCTGATGGCAGTAACCGCATCCGGTTGGAAAACAACAATTTTTACCCGCTCTGGACTGATGATCATATTTACACTCAGTATTCCCCTTTTGTATATGAATCACGCCACCTGAGCGATAACCTGATTCGTCAGTACAAAGTTCATTTCGTCCCAAACCGAAATAATCAAAGCAGCATAAAAGGAACGTTGAAGTACTACGTCAATGGTGCTTTGCAGAAGAAACAGAAAAATTTCAATTTAACCAGTGTGACAGGCGCAACGATATTCTCTCCAGTACTGAACCTGCGAGTATTGGGGAATCAGTTTACTGCTGGGCGTTTTCGTATTACCACAGGTCGAGATTGTCCACCATATCCGCGAGTTACTATGGGGTATGATGATGCTCAATACGAATTTGGTCGTCTGGAAAATGCGAACTGTAAGAATGGTTGCACCATTCGGTTTACCAAAAACTACCGAACTGAACCCCTCGTTTTTCTTATGCCCACGTTGTCTTCGACCAATCCTGAAGACGATAAACCCGCAACTGTTACGGTTACATCCGTCACCAGGCAATCCGCCAGTTTTATACAGGATACGGCGCCATTCTCTTGGGAATACGCTCATCTGAATGAAGAAATGATGGGCTCCATCAGCTATTTGGTTATGGAACCAGGTACAGCCACGTTTTATTCCCAGGATGACGATGATGATGACGGTGACAACCAGCACAAGGTCGTTGCAGGTTACGTTCACACCAACGCTTACCGAGGGGATCAAACCAGCAGCAATCCAGCGAATGTCAGTGTTGATTACTCACTTTTTTCAAATGTGACTCTGGACGATCCTATTGCTCTGGCACAGGTCAATTCACCAACAAACCGATGGATGACCGCTGGGATCAAAGCAGTAAAAGACCAATCCATCGACTTGTTTCTGGAACTGACACGTGTTCATAGAACCGTGCCTGTCTCTGATTATGAAAAGATCGCTTTCCTTGTTAGTGAGGAGGGTAAGGGTATCTCCGATGGTGTGCGATTTGAATTCGGTCGAGTGGAAATTGATGAACATAACAGCAGTACGCCAATGCTCGAAGGGTGTAATGACCTTCATGATTTAGATAATGACTACCCCTCAGAGCCTGGAATTATCGCTAACAAACAAAAGCGCAGCGGTAGTCATGGCGGGTGGTTAAGGCGATGTAAACTGGTCAATGACGGCGATAGCAGTACTCAAGACGATGACGACAACGAGTTCGAAGTCAGTTTTGTTGTTGATGAAGATATGTCCGAACCAGGTTCTCGAACCAAGCGTGGACACACTAAAGAAGAAGTGGGGTATTTCGCATTTGGTCAGAAACGATTACCAAAACCTAAGTTTGACGTTTGTAATCTGTTCCCTTCTGCGGCGCAAGGCTGGAAAGAAGGCGGAAATAGCCGTATAACTATGTCCAACTACGCCAGCATTCTAAATGCCAGGTTGGTCGGTGGTCAGCCTACGGTAGGATTTGAAACCTCTCGTTTTGACAATCAATCTAACTGTGATGGCGGGGCTTGTAATAACGACCCTCAATATCAGGTTTCCATGCCTAAATTACCTGATTTTAAACTCACGGACTCTATTCCCAATATATGGAATGAAACCGTCACACTGTCTCCATTGAGCTCCAAAACTCTGACTATTGGTCAATCTAACGTTACGCTTCAGCCTGGGCATTATTACTTTGAAAGTTTGGACATCAACAACCGTTCGGTTATCAATATTCAGGGGAAAGTGGTACTCCATGTACAACGTTTGACGCTATCCAATGATTCGAAATTCAATAATCAAGGTAATCCTGATCACTTGTTCATCGTGGGGTACAACCCAGAGAAATCAAATCGAGCTTGCCCGACTGGTGGTTGTGTTATTAGCCTGACTAAGAACGATAAACTCAAAGGGTTGATTTACAGCGAAGCCACCGTAAACCTGTCTAATAGCGTGCATATTTATGGTGCGGTCACGGCGCTAAACCTGAATATGTCCAATCACTCTAAAATTACTGGAGAAAGCCAGTGTTTTTCCGAGCCAGAATTGGTGATCACTCCCGTGCAATCATCTGGTCTCGCCTGTGATGGTATCCCTGTGACGTTTAAGCTGGTGGATAAAGCGACCAAACAGCTAATAAACAACTATTCGGGTACGCTGGAAGTCGACATACCCAATAACAGCAATCGAGAGTCATGCTGGCTTTCTGACTCAAATCCGGCAACCTGTGACACGCCATTTCGCCATGAATTCATTGCTGGTCAGGATGCCATTGTGACCAAAAAACTCTCCAGCACCTCGCTGTCTCCCGTTTATATTCGTGGAAAGATGCTGCAAAACACCAATGTCACGGCTAACGGTGGTCCCTATCAATTTGTCCCCTATGGTTTCAAGGTGGTGGATGAAGATCGAGTAGACAACGGAAAAGGACAAGTTGCGAGCCGACCGTTTAATGTAAAAGTTTCAGCGGTCGCATCCAGCGCAGCAAATCCAAGACAGTGCCAGACAATTGAAGATTACTCAGGGCATCAGTCCTTGAAGATGTCTTACGAGTTAATCTCTCCATCAGTGATAGAAAAAAACAACTCATTGATTGTTCACAGAACAGCCATTCCAAAAGGAAACGACCCATTAACGGGTGCCACAGTTTCAAATGTGATGTTTACAGATGGTGTTGCCAGTCTGGAAAGTCTCTATTCTTCGGCAGGTCAGTTCAAACTGCATGTTGCTGATGCCAACTGGCAGCCCGTGAACAGTAACATTCCAAACTGGATCGGGTTAAATGGTTCCGCCACCATAAATAACCGACCTTTTGCTCTTTCAGCCTGTTACAAACCGCCGGGCAGTTATTACCAACTCTTCCCTTCTGGTGATTCGAATGGAGGAGAAAGTTTTATTACTGCGGGAGCCAATGCTGATACTCAGTTTAGAGCATTACAATGGATGCAAACTGCGGATACCGACAATAACGGCATCCCTGATGATGGCTATATGAACGTTATGGTTTGTCTGGAACACACCGTGACGGGGTTCGAAATTGCGGGTGAAGTGAAGTTTGATCTTCATAGCCCGCTGGGTGGTCAGAAAGGTGTTCTAGAGCTGGGAAGCCAAGTTAGCAGTTCGGTTAATAACTACGCTCCTATTTCGGTTAACTTTAATGAGTGGGGTGTCTCGGATCAGCGTTTTCGTTGGTCGGAGGTGGGCAGTATTTTCATGTGGGTAGAAAAAAATAACTATCTGAATGGGATGTCGGTACCGTATTTTAAGAATCCAATCGGAAGATTTTACCCATCACATTTCTCACTGGATAAGGCCGAGTTTACTTATCCCGATAGCCAGAATGGCTTCGTCTACATGAATCAACCTTTTAAAGAGTTTGAGGCTGAAGTCAGTGCCTGGTCTGCAATGATCGACAAGGACGGGCGCTATTTACCCACCTTAAATTACGGGCACGATAACTACAAAAAAGAACTTCGTGCCACGTTTGCGTTAACGGGAGAGCATCGAGATCGCCTATCACTTAAAGACGCAGAACTAAGCAATGATTTGTGGCAGAGCGATGCGAAATGGAAGCTTAGCCAATCAGATGTGTTCTGGTCTCGGCTTCCAATCAACAGCAAGCAAACGTACCCAGATAAGCTCTTTAATTACACCGGTAGCGAAACGGGCATGCAGTCTACAGCAACAGATATTGACCTAGAGATAAAGGGTACGGATCCAGTGAGCTTTTCTGCGCTAAAGGATGAAGATTCGGTCCGACTTCCAGAGCAACCTGACGTTCGCTACGGGCGAATGATTCTGGAAGATTTGGGTACACAATCCAATGGTGAAGTCATGATCCCGCTACGAACAGAGTTTTGGTCTGGTGAAGAGTTTATTGCAAATAAAGACGATAACCTGAGCAGTTTTACTGACAAGCAGTTCTGTCGCCAATCTATTTGGACGAGCACAGGAGACACCGATTCACAAGCCAGCTTGAATGAATCGGGACGAGTCACTTCAGGTTTTTCTGATGAGCTCATGGCTAAACAAAATGCGCCGATAAGAGAGCAAGTTAGATTGTGGTTAAGAATGGGCAGCGGCACACCAGAAAAGGTGAATGCTTCTGACAAAAATATTCAGTGTATAGGCAGTCATGGCAATCAGGATTGGCTCAAATACAACTGGCGTGGTAAAGGGGATGAAATACCTTCGGCAGTTATCACTTTTGGAACTTACCGCGGAAATGACAGGATCATTTACCGTGGAGAGCCGAGATTGACTGGCAGATAAAACTGAGGATTTCACGCCTTAACATTAAAAATGAGGGCTTAAGTAAAGAATCTGCAAGAAAAAGCGAGATTCAGCCCATGTTTACATGCCAATGCCTTGCTGATAACGCAAGGCATTGGTACATTTAGTGCAATTTTATGTCTTCTTAATGCTTGCAGGATGAACGAAGAATATGTTTAAAAAACTTCGTGGCATGTTTTCAAACGATCTCTCTATCGATTTAGGTACAGCCAACACTCTTATCTACGTAAAAGGTCAAGGCATTGTTCTTGATGAACCCTCAGTAGTTGCTATTCGACAAGACCGCGCGGGAAGTGCAAAAAGTGTCGCCGCTGTAGGGCACGAAGCCAAACAAATGTTAGGTCGTACTCCTGGTAACATTTCTGCTATTCGCCCAATGAAAGACGGCGTTATCGCAGACTTCTATGTGACAGAAAAAATGCTTCAGCACTTCATCAAACAAGTGCATGACAACAGCGTTTTAAAACCAAGCCCACGTGTGCTTGTTTGTGTTCCATGCGGTTCGACTCAGGTAGAACGCCGAGCAATTCGTGAATCGGCTTTGGGTGCAGGCGCACGTGAAGTGTATCTGATTGATGAGCCAATGGCGGCAGCAATCGGTGCTGGTCTTCGCGTTTCTGAGCCTACAGGTTCTATGGTGGTCGATATCGGTGGCGGTACGACAGAAGTTGCCGTTATCTCACTAAATGGTGTGGTTTACTCTTCATCCGTTCGTATCGGTGGTGACCGCTTCGATGAAGCTGTGATCAACTATGTGCGTCGAAACTACGGTAGCTTGATTGGTGAAGCAACCGCCGAGAAAATCAAACACGAAATCGGTTCTGCTTACCCAGGCGATGAGGTTGAAGAAATCGAAGTTCGTGGTCGCAACCTTGCAGAAGGGGTGCCTCGTAGCTTCACACTAAACTCGAATGAGATTCTGGAAGCTTTGCAAGAACCTTTAACAGGTATTGTGTCTGCTGTGATGGTTGCCTTGGAACAGTGCCCACCAGAACTGGCTTCTGACATCTCAGAAAACGGTATGGTTTTGACCGGTGGTGGTGCTCTTCTTAAAGACTTAGATCGACTACTGACAGAAGAAACGGGTATCCCAGTTGTTGTAGCAGAAGAGCCATTAACGTGTGTAGCACGCGGCGGTGGTAAGGCGCTGGAAATGATCGACATGCACGGTGGCGATCTGTTTAGCGAAGAGTAAGCTTTGCAGCTTTTAACTTCTGGTAAACAGCGATGAAACCGATATTCGGCAGGGGACCATCCCTGCAACTGCGTCTGTTTTTTGCTGTCATTCTATCAGCCAGCCTTATGCTGGCTGATAGTCGTTTAGACACATTCTCAAGCGTACGCTATTTATTAAACAGCTCGGTCGCCCCTATTCAGTACTTAGCAAACTTACCTCGTACCATGTTCGACGGTATGTATGAACGAGTGAACACCCGTGAAACTCTGCTAACGTCAAATCAGGCTTTGAAGCGCGAAGTGTTGCGCCTGAAAAGTAACCTCACACTGCTCGATCAATACCGGGAAGAAAACCAGCGCCTGAGAAAATTGCTTGGGTCACCGTTTGTCCGTGATGAGAAAAAGGTGGTTACCGAGGTGATGGCCGTGGATTCGTCTCCATACCGACATCAGGTGGTGATCGACAAAGGTCAGATAGACGGTGTTTATGTTGGACAGCCAGTCATCAACGAAAAAGGCATTGTAGGTCAGGTCACTTTTGTTGCCGCGCATAATGCTCGTGTGCTGTTAGTCACGGATACAAACAGCTCCATCCCGGTGCAAGTGGTACGAAACGACATTCGAGTAATTGCCTCAGGGAATGGCAGTATCAATTCCATTCAGATTGAACACATTCCTAGTAGCACAGAGATTGAAGAGGGCGACTTACTGGTGACCTCTGGTCTGGGCAGGCGTTATCCGGAAGGCTACCCAGTGGGTTACGTAACTTCAGTGGAGAAAGACAACCGCAGACCATTCGCTACCATTACAGCTGAACCTGTAGTGGCATTCGACAGGCTGCGCTATCTGCTGCTCGTTTGGCCAAGCGAAGAAAGGCAAAAAGAACAATCTTTAGACACTGAAAACGAAGAAGCAAAAGACGAGGTGAACAACAATGGCGAATAGTGTTCTTCAAGGGCGCATGGTCATTTGGGCAACCTTCCTGATTGCTCTCGTGTTTCAGGCTATTCCATGGCCGGGAATGTTCGAAATATTCAGACCTGCCTGGCTGCTGCTGATCGTTTTCTACTGGGTTCTTGCCCTGCCACACAGAGTGAATGTGGGTACAGCGCTAGTTCTTGGTCTCATTTGGGATCTGCTATTGGGTTCCACTTTGGGCATTCGCGGTATGATGATGTCCATCACCGTGTACCTCGTGGCGCTTAACTTCCTCGTATTGCGGAATATGGCGTTATGGCAACAGGCCATCATCATTGGATTGCTGACTATTCTGGCCGATCTACTGGAGTTTTTCGGTGAATACTTAATTCAGGATGTCACCTTTAACCCACTTTCCCTTTGGGCGGCACTGGTGAACTGTATCTTGTGGCCTTGGATATTCTTATTGTTGCGTCGAGTGAGACGCCATTGGCATATTCGATAATTGATAAGGAAAAAGGTATGTCTCAGCAATCGCGCAGGTTAACCTTAGCTTCAAGCTCACCAAGAAGAAAAGAACTGCTTGGTCTGCTGGGGTATACGTTTGATACCGTTTCTCCAGACATTGTTGAAGAAAAACAGAGTAACGAGACGGCGGAGCAGTACGTTCAACGTCTTGCAAAAGAAAAAGCGCAGGCAGGGTTCGAGCTAACGGATAACTCGGGTGTGGTGCTGGGTTCCGATACCATCGTTGTCATTGATGGTGACGTGTTGGAAAAACCCGATGACTTAGAACATTCAGTCGCAATGTTAAGCAGAATGTCAGACAGACGCCACCAGGTACTTACGGCAGTGACCGTAATGGACAAAACTCGAAACGAGTCAAAACTAATTGAAACAAGCGTGTGGTTTAAACCCCTATCAGAACAAGAAATAAAAAGTTACTGGGAAACAGGTGAACCATGCGATAAAGCTGGCAGTTATGGAATTCAGGGGATTGGAGGGAAGTTCGTCTCTCGCATCGAAGGCAGTTACCACGCAGTGATGGGGTTGCCTTTAATGGAAACTGACCAGCTCTTGCACAAATTTTTCTAATTTAATTTGAGGCACACGAATGAGTGCAGAGTTGTTAATAAACGTTACTCCGAGCGAAACTCGGGTAGCGATGATTGTAGGTGGCATCTTACAAGAAGTTCATATTGAACGAGAATCGAAACGAGGCATTGTTGGCAACATATACAAAGGGCGAGTGAGCCGGGTATTACCAGGGATGCAGGCAGCATTTGTGGACATTGGTCTTGATAAAGCCGCGTTTCTTCATGCCTCAGACATTGTTCCTCATACTGAATGTGTTGCTGAAAACGAAAAGCAGCAATTTCAGGTCAGAGACATCTCAGAGCTTGTCCGTCAGGGGCAGGACATTGTCGTCCAGGTGGTGAAAGACCCTTTGGGCACCAAAGGCGCACGTCTTACTACCGATATTACGTTACCTTCCCGCTATCTTGTGTTCATGCCCGGAGCAAGTCACGTCGGTGTTTCTCAGCGCATTGAAAGTGAAACAGAGCGCGACCGACTGAAAAAAACGGTTGCTGATTATTGCGATGAGCATGGCGGATTTATTATCCGAACGGCTGCGGAAGGCGCAGACGAGCAGGAACTTTCACAAGATGCAGCCTTTCTAAAGCGTCTGTGGAGCAAAGTAATAGAGCGCCGTAAGAAATACAAAACCCGCTCTATGCTTTACGGAGAGTTGGGGCTGGCGCACCGTATTCTTCGTGACTTTGTCGGTACAGAGCTGGACAGTATTCAGATTGATTCACGCTTAGTGTATGAGAACCTCAGAGAGTTCGTGTCTGAATTCGTACCAGAGCTGCATGAAAAGCTGAAGTTGTACGAAGGCGATAAGCCGATTTTCGACATGTACGATACCGAGAATGAGATCCAGCGTTCATTGGATCGAAAAGTCGAGCTTAAGTCTGGTGGCTACCTTATTATCGATCAGACAGAAGCAATGACGACGATTGATATCAATACAGGGGCTTTCGTAGGTCGCAGAAATCTCGAAGAGACCATATTCAACACTAACATTGAAGCCACTCAGGCAATAGCCAGACAGCTTCGCCTGCGTAATCTTGGCGGAATCATCATTATCGACTTTATCGATATGTTGTCAGATGAACATCGCAAGCGAGTGCTTGCTTCGCTGGAAATGGCGCTGTCGCTTGACCGTGTGAAAACCAACATAAACGGGTTTACGCATTTAGGTCTGGTAGAAATGACGCGCAAACGCACACGAGAAAGTATTGAACATGTTCTCTGTTCTGAGTGTCCAACCTGCAAAGGACGAGGTTCAGTGAAGACCGTTGAGTCGGTGTGCTACGAAATATTGCGCGAAGTTACTCGAGTCAACCGAGCTTACGATGCCGACAAATTTGTGGTGTATGCTTCTCCGGCAGTGTCAGATACCCTAATGGGTGAGGAGTCTCACGCGCTGGCTGAGCTCGAAGTCTTTATCGGTAAGGAAGTGAAGATTCAACCTGAGCCACTGTATGTCCAAGAACAGTTTGATGTCGTGATGATGTAAATGGAGCAGCAGTGAAGTTTAAGCCATCTTTACTTTGGCGCACACTCATTTGGAGTTTAGTTAGTGTAATGGTGATCCTTGCGATCACCGTTACTGTTTTGCGTGTGTCACTTCCTCGGTTAGACAAATACCAAAGCGATATTGAATCCTGGGTTTCGCAAACCACGGGAATCGAGTTCCAGAGCGATACCGTCAGTGGTTACTGGAAAAACACTCATCCATTCATTGCGCTCGAAAACCTTAAAGCCATTCTTCCTGATGAAGAAAAAACTCAGATCACTATTCAGCACGCAGAGGTTGAATTGGATCTGTTTGCTTCTCTTCGCTACCTGACGCCCGTTGTTTCGACATTGCGTATCGATGGATTGAGCCTCGATATCAGTCACATTAAATGGCTGAAAGAGTCCGGTCAGGCGGTAGGAACACCTGCAACAGAGAACTCCTCATCCGAGCAAGTTCTGAAAGATATAGAGCACCTGTTGCTCCGACAGCTTAATGACTTCTCCATCGCCAATTCCAATATCGCTTACCAGACTTTTACTGGGGAATTTCGAACGCTGGAAATCGAGCACCTGAAATGGCAAAACCGTAACCAGCGCCATCGGGCTGACGGTGTGATTGGTATTGCAGATGAGAACATCAACAGTTTGACGGTAAAAGCCAATTTTGAGGAAACCGCGGATTTAACTCGTATCAATGGTGACTTTTTTGTTGGCGCGGAAAACTTGCAGGTGACACCTTGGCTGACTCAGTACCTGAAAGATAAAGTAGGAATCCTTGAAGGTCATGCCAGCTTTAATTCCTGGCTGTCTTTGAAAGACGGTCGCCCAAGCAATGCCTATGTTGAATTACTGCCCAGTGAAGTGAGCTGGAATAAAGAGTCTGAGCACAGCCTGCTGATTGAGCACGGCATCATTAACATGATGCCGGCTGAAAACGGGTGGCAAGTGAATGCTCACTCACTCAAATTAAGAACCGATGATACGCCTTGGCCAGAGCTGGATGCGGTCTTCAAATTTGATGCAAACGCCTGGCAACTGAATGTGTCAGAAGTGGATATTGTCACTTTGACCCCTTTCACTCACCTAATGCCCGAGTCTGAAAAACTCAATGACTGGCTGGAAACCGTTGAGCTGGGTGGAAGAATAGAAGACATTCGCGTTTCTATGGGGGAGTCGTTATCCAGCCTGAAATTTTCAGGGAAGTTACAAGACGGTGCCATGAAGCAGTGGGAACTTCTTCCCGAGGTTCATCATTTGGCAGCAGATATCTCAGGCTCACTAGAGCAGATAAACGCTCGTGTTTCACTGATTGATGATGAACTGCCGTATGGTGATGTATTTCAGGCTCCTCTTCGAATTCGTCAGGCACAGGTCGATATAGCCTGGAAAAATGGCGAAAATGGCTGGAGCCTCTGGGCAGATAAAGTCACCGCCGCCACACCAGACATGCAGGTGTTAGGGGCATTTAAACTCGATGTACCGGATGAAGGCAGTTCGTTCCTTTCAATTTACGCCGAAACCGACGTGTTCAACGCGGGCGAGACATGGCGCTATTTGCCTACTCTGGCGTTAGGGACCGAGCTGACCGATTATCTGTCGACGGCGATTCAGGGTGGTAAGGCTTCGACCTCTAAATTACTTTGGTACGGAAGCTTAGGGCAATTCCCATATCAAAATAACGATGGCATGTTTCAGGCACTGGTGAATCTTAAAGAGTCACAATTCAGCTTCGATACTGCTTGGCCTCCTCTAAAAAACCTTCAACTGGATCTGCTTTTCCAAAACGATGCCATGTATCTGGACTCGCGCAGTGCCACGTTGATGGACGTGAAAGCGACCCGCATTACAGGGCGGATTCCAGAACTTGCTGAAGATGGTCACATTGAAATTGAAGCCATAGCCAACGGTGAAGGTGACGCTGTTCGCGATTACATGATGGCGACACCACTTGTTGATTCGGTGGGGGCAGCGTTAACCGCCGTTCAGGTTAAAGGTGGAGTCAACGCAGATTTCAGACTCAAGATACCTTTTGATGGCAGCGACACAAGAGCTTGGGGCTGGGCAAGGTTGCCGGATAATCAGGTCGAAATTGAAACACCGTCAATGACATTGAGCAACGCGTCGGGTCGCATTGAATTTGATAATGATGTGGTTCGCTCGTCCGGACTCTCTGCCGATTTGCTTGGGCAACCTGTCTCGCTTGACTTTAATGGTCAGACTCAGGGGAAAAACTACGCAGTAGGCATCGATGTTGTCGGTGACTGGGATGTTCAGCCTTTAAAAGCTTATGTGGGCGAAACCTGGCTGAAACGAGTGCAAGGGCATGCGCCATGGACGATGGATGTCGATCTACAAATCAATGATGTCGGTTTTACCTATCAGGTTGATGTTAATGCTGATGCGCAGTTTATTACCAGCCAGTATCCCGAGCCTTTGGGGAAAGCGCTGGGAGAAAAAGCATCCGCCCGCTTGCAGGCTTCCGGAAATCAGGAAACCATTTCAGCACGTCTTCAGTTGCCAGAGTTTAAGTATCAGGCTGAAATTGATATTACTGAGGACATGCCAAAGTTTGACGCGTCTCGATTGGTGGTCGGGCGTGGTGCATTTCGGGTTAGCCCGATCTCCGGTCATAGCGCGGTCATCCGACGCGATGAGTTCGATTTAGATCAGTGGCTGGAACTGTTCCTAGGACCTGTAACAGGACCTCAACCCTTAGTGAGTGAACTGGACGTACCTGAAATTCCGGTTCCAGACGTTGTAAAAGTAGAAAGCAAGTCCCTGACTCTTGCTACGGTTGAATGGAACGATTTCAACTTTGACGCACGCAGGAAGAGGCTTGGCTGGAAAATGGAGGTCGAAAGTGCAGAGATCTCCGGGCAGGCCAGCTATCTAGAACCTTATGATTTAACGGTTTCACTAGACAGACTTCAGCTTTATATCCCGGGGCTAGAAGAGACCGATGAGCCAAAACCCCTTGCACTGGATGATGAAAAACCTCAGCCGCTGATCACGCCTTTCGACCGTGCTTTTCATGATGCTGTACCTAACCTGACTCTCGCCATCAATGATTTTTGGTTGCAAGGCTATAAGATCGGTAAAGTAAACGTGGACTTCCTGCGTCAGGGTGACAGACTGGAGTGGAAAAACATCTCTTTCTCCAGTGGTGATAACAAGTTCAAAGCATCGGGCTGGTGGAGGCTGAACGAATCCGACAGCCGCTCTAAATTCACTATGTCGATGTCTGGTAAGAATAATACTGAAGTGATGGAGCGATTCGGTATCACGTCAGGGATCCAGAAAGCGCCATTTGATATGGAATCGGATCTTGAATGGAATGGAGCGCCTTGGTCTCCGCAAATGAGCACCGTAAATGGGCGTATATCTTCTAAGCTTGGGAAAGGGATCATTTCAGACGTGAGTGGGGCCGCTCGATTACTTGGTTTGTTCAGCCTTGACTCCATCATCCGTAAAATGCAGCTCGACTTCAGCGATGTGTTTGATAAAGGGATGGCGTTCAATAGCATTACCGGTTCGGGCGAAGTGAAGAACGGTATTTTCGTGACCAATGATATCGAAATGGACGCCGTTGCGGGTCGCATGAGCATAAAAGGCTTAGCCAATTTAGAGACACAAACCGTGGATGCTGAAGTGGAGTTTGTACCTGATCTTACGTCTGGTATTCCAGTACTCACCGCCTTTGCGGTTGCACCGCAGACAGCGATTTACGTATTTGCCATTACCACCGCGTTATCACCAGTGGTTGATGTTTTCACAAAAGTGAATTACGCGGTCAAAGGTCCGTTAGATAACCCGAATGTCACTGAGATTTCCAGAAGCAAAGGGCAGTATCAAGTACCTGAAAAGGCGGAATAAACGAAATTGTGCAAAGAAGGAGTGACGATGCGTATTGGTATGATTCAAATGACCTCCAGTGCGAAACCGAAGGAGAACCTCCAGTACATTCGTGAAGGTGTCGAAGCTCTTGCAGTACAGGGGGCTGAGCTTATCTCTACACCAGAAAATGCACTGGTATTTGGTCAACGTTCAGATTATCACTCCGTCGCAGAGGAGCTGGGTGAAGGCGAGCTTCAATCTGAGTTCCAGGCGTTGGCAAAATTGCACCGGATATGGTTACACATCGGGAGTTTTCCTATTCGGCAGGAAAATGGTGTGTCGACCACCTCGCTTATTTACTCACCCGATGGAGAGCTTGCTGCTCATTACGATAAACTGCATCTGTTTGACGTGGACGTAGAGGACAAACAAGGCAGTTACCGGGAGTCGGATACCTTTACTTACGGTAACAAGATTTCGCTACTTAAGTTGCCCTCTGCTACACTTGGTCTAACAATTTGTTATGACTTAAGATTTCCTGCACTGTTTAATGAACTGCGTCTTGGTGGGGCTGATGTCATATTGGTTCCCGCTGCATTTACTGCGGTCACGGGGAAAGCCCACTGGGAAACACTACTGCGCGCCCGAGCTATTGAGAACCAGTGTTTCATCATAGCGGTGAATCAGGGTGGGACACACAATTGTGGTCGTGAAACCTGGGGACATTCTATGGTAATTGACCCATGGGGTGAAGTCATCGCATCACTTGAACAGGACGCCAAAACCTTATTGGTTGATCTGGATTTAGAACAGGTCGCCACAATCAGAAAGAACATGCCGCTAACTGAACACAATCGGTTCAGTAGCGAACTAAAGAAAGAGCCAATCAAATGACAATCAACCAAATCGAACAAGAGCTTCTGGCACCAACCGGGCTGACAGAACAAGACCTGACAGAAACCTTGGGCATCATTGCCAGCCGAGACATTGATTATGCTGACCTGTATTTCCAGTCGAGCTGGCACGAGTCGTTGGTTTTGGAAGACAGTATCATCAAAGATGGCTCTTTCAACATTGACCGCGGCGTCGGTGTTAGGGCGATAACCGGAGAAAAAACGGGTTTCGCATACTCAGATCAGATTGACCTTACCGGACTTAAGCAGAGTGCGATTGCGGCAAGAGGCATTGCTGGGCAGGGACAAAATGGTCAGGTTAAAGCTTTTTCACGTAACCAAGCTCCAGAAATTTATCAGTCAACTAATCCTCTAGAAAGCTTGGAAAAGCAGCAAAAAATCGAGTTGTTAAAGCAATTAGACGCTTACATCCGAACTAAAGAGCCTTTGGTGCAAGAGGTGTCGGTGAGTCTGAGTGGGGTTTATGAGCAAATGCTGGTTGCAGCGACTGATGGTACTTACGCGGGAGATATTCGTCCTCTTGTTCGCTTATCCATCAGCGTGCTGGCGAAAAAAGGCGACAGACGTGAACGCGGTAGCTCGGGCGGCGGTGGTCGCTACGGCTACGAGTTTTTCCTACAGGAAGAAAACGGACGTAAAAAAGCGTTTGAATTTGCTGATGAAGCCATACGTCAGGCAATAGTCAACCTAGAAGCTGATGCTGCTCCTGCCGGCACTATGCCAGTGGTACTTGGCGCAGGTTGGCCGGGTGTGCTTCTGCACGAAGCGGTTGGTCATGGCTTAGAGGGTGATTTTAACCGTAAAGGCTCTTCTGTCTTCTCCGGTAAAGTAGGCGAGCAAGTCACATCTAAACACTGCACCATAGTGGACGATGGTACTTTGCCTGATCTTCGCGGCTCTCTGAATATTGACGATGAAGGCGTAGCGGGTCGTTACAACACACTCATCGAAAATGGTGTGCTGAAAGGCTACATGCAAGACAAGCACAACGCACATTTGATGGGCGTTGCACCGACAGGTAATGGTCGTCGTGAGTCCTATGCACATCTACCAATGCCACGCATGACCAACACTTATATGCTGGCTGGCGAACACTCACCGGAAGAAATCATTTCAACAGTTAAAAACGGTCTTTATGCACCTAACTTTGGTGGTGGTCAGGTCGATATCACGTCAGGTAAGTTCGTATTCTCGACATCAGAAGCATACCTAATTGAAGATGGTAAGATTACTCGCCCAGTGAAAGGTGCTACCTTAATTGGCTCAGGCATTGAAGCCATGCAGCAGGTGTCTATGGTTGGTAATGATCTGGCGCTGGATCGCGGCGTTGGCGTATGTGGCAAAGCGGGTCAGAGTGTACCAGTAGGTGTTGGTCAGCCAACCCTTAAGCTGGATTCCATCACTGTAGGTGGAACGGAATAAATCTTAAATCAGATATTAAAAAAGCTGCCACTGGCAGCTTTTTTTGTGCGTGAGAGCTATAGTTTCGTGAGAGCTATGGTTTATAGCTCATCATCATGAAGTGCTTTCAGAGTTTGAAAAATCTCTCTGAATGCCTTGGGTGGCTTATTACCCTGTTTTTCTTTCTTCGCCTGTCGTGCTAACTGGCGCAATCTTTGACGATCAGCAGTTGGGTACAGCTCAATCACGTCGGCAATAGCGCTGTCACCCTCTGCAATAACACGATCACGCAGCTGTTCTAGTTTATGCAGTTCAGCCGTAGCCTGAGAGTGTTTATTGCGCACCTTATCGAGTGCTGCCTGAATTGGCTCAGGATCTTCAGTTCTCATCAGTTTGCCAATGTACTGAAGCTGACGGCGCCTCGCTTCGTTTTTGAAGCGCTGTGCATCGGCGATTGCATCACGCAAATCTTCATTCAATGGAAACTTGTCTAAGACAGCGGGTTTCAACTCAACCAGCTCTTCCCCCAGCTTTTGCAGAGCTTCCATATCCTGCTTCATCTCGGTCTTACTCACCCAGATGATTTCTTCTTCCTCTTCCCACGGCGCTTTTTGGTTTTTACGTGCCATTTCTGCTTGCCTACTTCAATATCGATGTTCAATTGTCGCTTATTTTAACAAGAATTATGGGGCGAAAGCGAAAACCTTGTTATCCTTAATTAATAATCCCTTAAAACACAGTTATTTCGGTATGGACGTAAAACAGCAAATCGCCCAACAGACGTTGGAATTGGAAAAAGCGGTCAGCAAAGCGTTAGACATCGCAACAGGTACTGCGGATGCGGCTGAAGTCGCCATTAGCAAAAGCACAGGTATCAGCGTTTCCACACGTATGTGTGAAGTTGAAAACGTCGAGTTCAATAGTGACGGTGCATTAGGTATAACGGTTTATCGTGGGCAACGTAAAGGCAGTGCTTCTACATCAGATTTGAGCGAAAAAGCCATCCACCAAACAGTGATGGCGGCGTTAGACATTGCGAACTACACCTCTGAAGATCCTTGCGCAGGTCCAGCCCCGAAAGAACTGATGGTTAAGGACATTCCCGATCTCGATCTTTTCCACCCAGATGAACCTGAACCCGATCAGGCTGCGGAGCTCGCTATTGCGGCAGAAAAAGCAGCGCTGGCGTTCAGCGACAAAATTAAGCAAAGCGATGGTGCAAGCTACGACAGCCACTATGGTTTGAAGGTTTACGGTAATAGCCACGGTTTGTTAGCGAGTTATCCTTCGAGCCGACACAGTATTAGCTGTTGCGTGATTGGTGCTGGTGAAAACGGCGATATGGAACGAGATTACAGCTACACCGTATCTCGCCGTAAACAGGATTTGTGGTCACCTGAAGCTGTGGGGCTAAAAGCCGCAGAAAAGACCATCAGTCGTTTAGATGCACAAAGATTGCCTACCGGGCAAATGCCTGTGATGTTTGCTGCAGATGTAGCGACAGGGCTTATCGGTCATCTCGTGATGGCGATTAGCGGCGGCAACCTATATCGCAAATCTTCTTTCTTGTTAGACAAGCTGGGCGACCAAATCCTGCCTTCATGGTTCAATATTCAGGAGAAACCTCACGTATTACGTGGCCTGGCGTCTAGCCCGTTTGATAACGAGGGCGTGTTTACGCAAGATAAGCAAATCATTACAGATGGTGTACTTTCTACTTATCTATTGACGAGTTATGCCGCTCGTAAAATGGATATGACACCAACCGGTCACGCGGGTGGTATTCATAACTGGTTTGTTCAGTCTACGGGTCAAAGCTTCGAAGCCATGCTGAAAGAGCTAGGGACAGGCTTCTTAGTTACTGAGTTGATGGGGCAGGGGGTTAACACAGTTACGGGTGATTATTCTCGTGGTGCAGCCGGTTTCTA
Organism: Vibrio sp. SCSIO 43132; assembly: GCF_019904195.1. Lineage (NCBI taxonomy): Bacteria > Pseudomonadati > Pseudomonadota > Gammaproteobacteria > Vibrionales > Vibrionaceae > Vibrio > Vibrio sp. SCSIO 43132. The sequence continues at coordinate 3,442,350 of NZ_CP063199.1, read as the reverse complement.
CGTTGAAAATGGTGAAATCAAATACCCTGTTTCAGAAGTAACGATCGCCGGTAACTTAACGGATATGTTCCAGCAGATAGTGGCTGTGGGAGACGATGTTGAAACACGCTCACAAATTCAGACGGGCTCAATCCTTATCGAGTCAATGAAAGTTGCGGGTGAGTAACCGTTTATCGTTGTAACAAAGCGCCGCACTGTACGGCGCTTTTTTTGTTTATGAGACACACTTTTTGAACCAGTCAGTAAGGTCGCTAGAGCATAAACCCATCTCACAAAAATCAATGTATGTGATATAATCCTCAGCCTTTTTACTGACTCTATATACAGTAAAGTGCTTTAATCTTTTCATGACGTAAACTAAACGAGAGCATCAATGAAATTAACAGTCGCTTCTTTTTTTAGCGGAGCTGGTGGGTTAGATCTAGGCTTTGAAAAAGCGGGATTCAGCATTCCATTTGCCAATGAGTTCGACAAGCAGATTTGGGCAACCTATGAACATAACCATCCAGATACTCAGTTAGACCGCCGAAGCATTGTTAATATCGAGAGTGAAGATGTGCCGGATTGTGATGGCATAATTGGTGGACCGCCGTGTCAGAGCTGGAGTGAAGCTGGCAGTAAGCGTGGAATTGATGATCATCGTGGTCAGCTTTTTTATGAATTTATTCGTATTCTGACAGACAAGAAACCCAAGTTCTTTTTAGCGGAAAACGTTAGTGGTATGCTGGCACCAAGGCATAAGCATGCATTAGAGAACATCAAAGAGACGTTTCGTGAAGCGGGCTATGATTTGCACTTTAAGTTACTGAACGCTGCCGATTATGATGTTCCTCAAGACAGAAAGCGCGTTATTTTTATTGGCTTTCGCTCGGATTTGAATGTGGAATATCATTTTCCACAGCCTCAAGAATACAAGCCCGCATTGAAAGACTGTCTGAAAGACTTGGATGGTCTGGAAGTGCCCGCTATTTCGAAATCCAAACCCAACCCTGACGCTTCCATTCCTAATCATGAATACATGACTGGCGGTTTTTCCAGTATGTACATGAGTCGAAACCGGGTACGCTCCTGGGACGAACCTTCTTTTACGATTCAGGCAGGCGGTCGTCATGCTCCTTTGCATCCAGGCGCCCCAAAAATGCATAAGCTTGAGACCGATAAGTTTGTGTTTGTCGAAGGTTACGATTATCGAAGATTAAGTGTGCGTGAGTGTGCTCGTATCCAGGGTTTCCCGGATTCATTTGAGTTTCTCTACAACGATCTTGGGGCTGGATACAAGATGATAGGTAATGCGGTTGCGGTGAACTTTGCAGCAGCATTGGCTGAAAGCATAAAAGAAGCGCTTGCCGAAGCAGGCGCCATTGAATCGTTTAAAGCAGCTTAGCGTTTTTTCGGAATATTAATGTTAAACGCTTTCAAGTTCTCGATCAGGCGGTTGTGATTGAGTCCGTTAGGCTGGATGACTTCAAATCTACCAAGCTTAACGAGCTCATCAAGAGTGTCGACCTGTGTCATCTTATTCAGACGCTTTTTAGGGCGAAACTGGGTGTAAGTACATTTACTGCGATTACTGCCTTCAGTTTTCGGGTTGATTGGTCGGTAAACGACTTTAAAATTTCGACTCAGCGTCTGTATCACTTCATTATTGATGGGCTTAAGCTTCTTGATTAGATCAATAAGATCGTTTGGAACTTTGTTACTCACCAGCAGGCAGTTGGCGACAGAATTGCCTTGCCCTGTACCAGCAACAATCTTGACGATGTCCTTGTAATCAAACACTTCAGTAAACTCTCGTGCCGTTTTACCAGAACGTTTACCAAAACAAATACTCACCCCTACAAAGAAAGAAGCTGTCGGGCTTTTTACCCATTCATTCGCCCATTTAGTACAGTCTTTGGTGAGGTTTTCAAACGCTCTGACGCCAAAATCCCTTAAAATCCGGCTGTGTGAGTACCAGTTTCCAAAGTAATCTGCACTGCTCATTTTGGCTGAGATTTTTATTGGGCTACCTTCGCTTAATTTAATAAGAATGTCGGTCTTTCCGCCTTGTGCTCCTTGAGCATCAACTGAGGTGACTTTCGCTCCGGGTTTTATGCCAATGTCCAGCATCCACTTTGGAATCTCATTTGGCAGTGATTCTCCAACTGTGACACTACTTGCGACATCTCTTTCAAACTTATCGGTTTTCTTAGACATATTTTCCCTGAACAACTCAGCGTGATTTGGTGAGGGTATTATGCATATGAGTGATTATTTTGTAGGCAAAACTATCAATGGATTCAAAAAATTGCGAGTTGCCAGATCTAATTCGGTAATTGATAAGATTCGGTTTTTCTTTTCTGGGTGTTGCAGTATGTAGGTTATGGGAGGATTTTGTATGAGATTTTGGTTGCTGAAATTTTGGGAAGTCTAAAACGAAAAAAGATCTCTATAAAAGGGATTTTTTAAATGTGGTTCTGGTGAGCGTACTGACTGGGCTCGCATTCGAGACGTCACGCTGGAATTTTGGGAATTCTAAAACGACGAAAGGTGGCTATAAAAGGGATTTTTAAATGTGGTTCTGGTGAGCGTACTGACTGGGCTCGCATTCGAGATGTCACGCTGAAATTTTGGGAATTCTAAAACGACAAAAGGTAGCTGTAAAAGGGATTTTTTAAATATGGTTCTGGTGGGCGTACTGACTGGGCTCGCATTCGAGACGTCACGCTGGAATTTTGGGAATTCTAAAACGACGAAAGGTCGCTATAAAAGCGACCTTTCTAAATATGGTACCGGTGGGCGGACTTGAACCGCCACGCCCGAAGGCAACGGATTTTGAATCCGTCGTGTATACCAATTTCACCACACCGGCATCTCTGGGCTGTTGCCCTTTGATGATTGGCATTATACGTATGACTTAGAGTGGCGCAAGTGTTAAATCTTTAAAAACCATTCGTTTGGCGATTATTTCGGCATAAGTCCCTGAGCTGTGCGCTCTGTCACTTACATATTAGCTAACAAGTTTATATTCTGTCGCTTTCCAACCCATTACCTATGTGAGAAATATGTCTATTCAAACAAAACCCGCAGGCTTGTTCCGAAGGTTAGGTGCACTAATGTACGACGCGTTGATTATTCTGGCCATAGAAATGATGGCGGGGGGGCTCGTGATCGCGGTCATTTTTGCATTGAACGCGGCTGGAATGATGAGTTATGGGAGTTACGTTGATGCAAGTGATTTACTGACGAATCATCCGGTTTGGAGTGCGTTTTACACAGGCTACTTAGCGCTCGTATGGGTTGGGTTTATCGTATTTTTCTGGACAAGGGCTGGGCAAACATTAGGAATGCGAGCTTGGAAACTGCGAGTTCAAAATGAAGATGGTTCAACTATTTCCTTTACGCAAGCTTTGATTCGAGTTGCCACCTCGGGATTTGGGTTAGCGAACTTAACGGTGCCATTTGACCCCAAGAAACGTGGATTTCATGATATATGGGCAAAAACCCAAGTGGTTGTGTTACCTAAAGCGAATTAAAAAAGGAGGCATTGCCTCCTTAAATTAAACTTTCCGCCTCATCAGCAATACGGCGATGGTCATAAATACCACACTAGGCACTAAAGCTCCGACAGGGGCAGGGAGCTTATAGAGCAGGCTAACATTACTGAAGGTTTCTGCAAATATGTAGAATCCGAATCCTGCTATAACACCTGAAAGTATCCTTGCGCCCATGGTCACGCTACGAAGTGGACCAAATACGAAGGACATGGCTACAAACATCATGACACCTACAGAAATAGGTTGTGTCGCTTTACGCCAGAAAGCGAGATCGTACCGGCTGGCATCCTGCTCAGAATCTTTCAGGTAAGTTACGTAGCTCCAAAGCTCTGTAAGTGGTAGCTCTTCGGGTTGAACGGTAACTACGGCGAGCTTGTCTGGAGTAAGTGTGGTCGTCCAGCTCAGAACACCAATGTTCTCTTTCGAAACTTCGATGTTGTTATTGAAATTGGTTTTGACCACATCTCTGGCTTCCCAGGTGCGATCGGAAAGATAGTTCGCTTGCTCTGCAAACATGGTGTACGAAAGATTTTTGTTTTCATCGAAAAACCAAACGTTAACACCCTGAAGCTGTTCACCGTTGACGCGACCTACATAGATGAAGTTACCGCCATCTTTTGCCCAGACTCCACTTCGAACAGATACAATGTTGCCGCCTGAAACCGCAAAGGTGCGAAGTTCCCGAGCCATTTTCTGAGTGGTCGGCGCGCCCCATTCCCCAAGCATCATGACGATTACCATGATCGGAATGGCGGTTTTTAATACTGAAAATCCGATATCCAGCTTGGAGTAGCCTGCGGCTTGCATTACTACAAGTTCAGAGCTGGCGGCCAGCATGCCCAAGCCAATCAGCGCACCAAGCAATACCGCCATGGGAAAAAAGAGTTCAACATCACGCGGAAGTGCCAGCATAACGTAATAGAAAGCAAGCAAGGCGTCATAAGATCCTTCACCCACCGCTCTTAACTGCTCTACGTACTTAATAATGGCGGAGAGCCCGACCAAGGTTGTGAGCGTTAAAGCGGTCGTCGAAATGATGGTGCGACCAATGTATAAATCTAAAATCTTAAACACGTGTTACGCCACCTTTCTTCTGAAGCTTTCTTTGATTTGTCGAACGAAAACGCTGTCCATGCTGTTGAGCAAAATACCGATTAACAATGTAACGCCATTGATTGACCATAATCCAATGTGTGCAGGCAAACTTCCTTCTTCGATGGCTGATTTTCCAGAGCTCAACAACAGGAAGTAGGTCAGGTAAATAAGTACGGCAGGTGCCATCTTAGCAAAGCGACCCTGACGAGGATTGACCGCCGAGAGTGGAATAACAATCATGGTCAGTAATGGAATACAGACAATCAAAGAGATACGCCACTGCAATTCAGCCTGTTCACGTTTGTCATCAGAACGAAGAAGATCGAGAGTTGATGTCGCCATCAAACTGAGAGACTTTTGCTGAACTTCTCTTTGTCCGATGAGCGCCTCATATTCTTTGTAATCGGTGACCATGTAGTCGAGTCGAGTAGGGATACCTTCATAGCGTTTACCGTCGTATAAAGTCAAAACCTGTCGACCATCAGACAATTCCTGCATTTTACCCGTGTTAGCGAACATCACGCTCGGGCGGATGGAATCTCTCGGGCGAAGTTGAGCAATAAAAACATTTTTAAGTTCTTTGTTCTCAATATCATCAACAAAAACGACGGCAGAACCATCAGGAGACGCCTGAAATTGTCCTTTTTGAAGCAGATCAATACTGTTATCTGACTCAACTTCAGAGCGGATTTGTATGATTTGCTGCTGGCTCCAGGAAGACAACCACAGAGAGTTAACCGCTGCCAGACCGCTGGTGATCACTGCCAGACTTAATGCAGCCTGAATCAAGAATTTATTGCCAATTCCGGTCGCGTTCATCACGGTAATTTCACTTTCAGCGTATAAGCGTCCAAAAGTCAGTAATATCCCCAGATAAAGGCTCAAAGGCAGCATAAGCATGCCCATTGTCGGCATATTTAAACCGACTAGCGTTAAGATTAGACGAGCAGGAATATCGCCGTCAGACGCGTGGGAAAGGATACGAATGAACTCCTGACTGAGGAAGATCAGAAACAGGACTAAAAATACAGCAAATTGCGTCTTGATTGTCTCGCGGATCAAATATCTAACAATAATCACGCTGAAATCACCTATAGAAAACTTGTTTTTTTAATTGAATCACTATAATTTCTCGTTGAATCTTTTATTTTTAAATCTTTGGCTAATTGTTAGTCAACATAATGGGCTTAGCGTTCCAACGTGAGTATTTTAAGCTAAGTGAGCATTATCTAACATTTAGTTCAGTTTGTCTTCAGGATGTAGGAGTACGCATGGAGTTCAGTGTAAAAAGTGGCAGCCCTGAGAAACAGCGCAGCGCATGTATCGTTGTCGGTGTTTTTGAGCCTCGCCGTCTTTCTCCAGTAGCCGAGCAGCTCGATAAAATTAGTGATGGCTACATCAGTTCACTATTACGACGCGGTGACTTGGAAGGAAAACCAGGGCAGATGCTACTTCTGCACCAAGTTCCTGGTGTTCTCTCTGAGCGTGTGTTGCTGGTAGGTTGTGGTAAAGAGCGTGAGCTAGGCGAACGCCAATACAAAGAAATCATCCAAAAAACCATCAGCACTCTGAATGAAACAGGCTCAATGGAAGCGGTTTGCTTCCTGACAGAATTACACGTTAAAGGTCGTGATACCTACTGGAAAGTACGCCAGGCGGTAGAATCTACTAAAGACGGTCTTTACACTTTTGATCAGTTCAAGAGCACCAAGCCAGAAACTCGCCGCCCACTTCGTAAGCTGGTCTTCAATGTACCAACTCGCCGCGAATTGAATCTTGGTGAGAAAGCCATCAGCCATGGTTTAGCAGTGGCTTCTGGTGTGAAAGCATCAAAAGATCTAGGCAACATGCCACCAAACGTTGCGAATCCGGCTTACCTAGCTTCTCAAGCTCGTCGTCTTGCTGACGAGTACGAAACGGTAACCACCAAAATCATTGGTGAGCAGGAGATGGAAAAGCTAGGCATGACTTCATACCTGGCAGTCGGTCGTGGTTCACACAATGAATCTTTGATGTCCATCATGGAGTACAAAGGCGCGCCAGACCCTGATGCGAAGCCTATTGTACTTGTCGGTAAAGGTCTGACATTTGATTCAGGCGGTATCTCTCTAAAACCTGGTGCGGGTATGGATGAGATGAAGTACGACATGTGTGGTGCAGCATCTGTCTTCGGTACCATGAAGGCACTGGCGAAGCTGAACCTGCCAATCAACGTAGTCGGTATTCTGGCGGGTTGTGAAAATATGCCGGGCAGCAACGCTTACCGACCTGGTGACATCCTGACTACCATGTCTGGTCAGACAGTTGAAGTATTGAATACCGATGCCGAAGGTCGCTTGGTGCTTTGTGATGCACTGACTTACGTTGAGCGTTTCGAACCAGAATGTGTTGTAGATGTTGCCACGTTAACAGGCGCTTGTGTGGTTGCACTAGGTCACCACATCAGTGCTGTGATTTCGAATCACAATCCGCTATCACATGAATTGATTAATGCTTCTGAACAAGCGGGTGACCGTGCTTGGCGTTTGCCAATGGCAGAAGAGTACCAAGAGCAAATCGCCAGCCCGTTTGCCGATATGGCAAACATTGGCGGTAAATCAGCAGGTACTATTACCGCAGGTTGCTTCTTGTCTCGCTTTACTAAGAAATACAACTGGGCGCACCTCGATATCGCAGGTACAGCTTGGAAATCGGGTGGCAAAGACAAAGGCTCAACAGGGCGCCCTGTCTCAATGCTGGTCCAATTCCTTCTGAACCGCAGCGGCCAGGACACAGAAGAGTAAATCTTCAGAATTCAGAAAGGGCCGAAAGGCCCTTTCTTTTTTTAGGTTAACGGGAAAAATGACAACAGCGACGTTTTATCTGGTTAAAGAAGACAGTTCACAATCACAAGAGCAGGGGCTCTTCGAGTATGTGGTGTTTCTCGCTCACCATTTTGCCAGGCAAGGAGCAAAGGTTTTTGTGAATGCCGACGATAAGCTTTCCGCTGAAGCCATTGCAGAACTGTTGTGGCAGGCAAAACCTGAAGACTTTATTGCTCATAACCTGGTTGGTGAGGGACCTAAATCGGGGACGGCAATTGAGGTAGGACACTCCTCCGTTAAGCCATCCTGGAACCGTCAATTAGTTATAAATGTGGCGAATGATAATACAATTTTTGCCCCAACCTTTGGTCAGGTGGTAGACTTCGTTCCCTGCGAAGAAAAAGCAAAGCAACAAGCTCGAGAAAGGTATAAAATTTACCGTCAGGCTGGTTATCAGCTTCAAACAATCGAGATTCAATATCCTTAGTCCAACCCTATAGTTAAGGCGTCTCTCCAGAGAGCCCTCAATTATAGAGTTTGACCAAGATTAACCCGTAAACGTATCCATTAAAGAGCACTATGGAAAAGACATATAACCCAACATCTATTGAACAAGCACTTTATCAAGCTTGGGAAGAGAAAGGCTACTTTAAGCCGCACGGTGACACGACAAAAGAATCATACAGCATCATGATCCCGCCACCGAACGTCACTGGTAGCCTGCACATGGGCCACGCGTTCCAGGATACCATCATGGATACACTGATCCGTGCTGAGCGTATGAAAGGTAAAAATACGCTTTGGCAGGTGGGTACGGACCACGCGGGCATCGCCACTCAAATGGTGGTTGAGCGTAAAATTGCCGCTGAAGAAGGTAAAACCAAGCACGATTACGGTCGTGACGCATTCATCGATAAGATTTGGGAATGGAAAGGCGAGTCAGGCGGCACTATCACGAAACAGCTTCGTCGCCTAGGCGCTTCTGTCGATTGGGAACGCGAGCGTTTCACCATGGACGATGGTCTTTCTAATGCCGTTCAGGAAGTGTTTGTTCGCCTTTATGAAGACGACCTAATCTACCGCGGTAAGCGTCTGGTTAACTGGGATCCTAAACTGCACACAGCGATTTCTGATCTAGAAGTTGAAAACAAAGACAAAAAAGGCCACATGTGGCACTTCCGTTACCCTCTAGCGGATGGTGTTAAGACTGCAGAAGGCAAAGACTACATCGTTGTCGCAACGACACGTCCAGAAACTATGCTGGGTGATACAGGTGTTGCAGTAAACCCAGAAGATCCACGTTACAAAGATCTGATTGGTAAAGAAATCCTGCTTCCTATTGTTGATCGTCGTATCCCTATCGTAGGTGACGAGCACGCCGATATGGAAAAAGGCACTGGTTGTGTGAAGATCACACCAGCTCACGACTTCAATGACTACGAAGTGGGTAAGCGCCACCAGCTTCCGATGATCAACATTCTAACGTTCAACGCGGATATTCGTGATGCGGCGGAAGTCTTCACCACTAACGGTGAAGCGAGCGATGCCTACCCAACGGACCTTCCTGCCAAATACCAAGGTGTGGAACGTTTTGCGGCGCGTAAGGCTATCGTAGCGGACTTTGACGAGTTGGGTCTTTTGGATGAAGTGAAAGATCACGATCTAACTGTTCCTTACGGTGACCGCGGTGGCGTGGTTATTGAGCCAATGCTGACCGACCAATGGTACGTTCGCACAGCGCCTCTTGCCGAAACGGCAACCAAAGCGGTGGAAGACGGTGAAATCCAATTCGTTCCTAAGCAATACGAGAACATGTACTTCTCCTGGATGCGTGATATTCAAGACTGGTGTATCTCTCGTCAGCTTTGGTGGGGACACCGCATCCCAGCTTGGTATGACAATGATGGCAACGTATATGTAGGTCGTACTGAAGAAGAAGTTCGCGCCAACAACAACCTAGCGCCTGTCGTCGTTTTACGTCAGGACGACGATGTACTGGATACCTGGTTCTCTTCTGCGCTGTGGACGTTTGGAACGCAAGGCTGGCCAGAAAACACAGATGACCTGAAGACATTCCACCCTTCAGATGTACTGGTTACTGGTTTTGACATCATCTTCTTCTGGGTTGCTCGTATGATCATGATGACGATGCACTTCTGTAAAGATGAGAACGGCAAACCACAAGTACCATTCAAGACTGTTTACGTGACGGGTCTTATCCGTGATGAAAACGGCGACAAGATGTCTAAGTCTAAGGGTAATGTTCTTGACCCAATCGATATGATAGACGGCATCGATCTTGAGTCTCTTGTTGAGAAGCGTACGGGCAACATGATGCAGCCTAAGCTTGCAGCGAAGATCGAGAAGAACACGCGTAAGACGTTTGAAGACGGTATTGAACCTTACGGTACAGATGCATTGCGTTTCACTCTTGCAGCAATGGCGTCTACAGGTCGTGATATCAACTGGGATATGAAGCGTCTGGAAGGTTACCGTAACTTCTGTAACAAGCTATGGAACGCAAGCCGTTACGTATTGATGAATACCGAAGATCAAGATTGTGGCTTTGGTAGCAATGAAATTGAATACTCACTAGCCGACAAATGGATCGAATCTCAGTTCGAACTGGCAGCGAAAGAATTCAATGGTCACATTGATAATTTCCGTCTGGATATGGCAGCGAACACGATTTACGAATTCATCTGGAACCAATTCTGTGACTGGTATCTAGAGCTTACGAAACCGGTTCTTTGGAAAGGCAATGAAGCTCAGCAACGCGGTACGCGTCGCACGCTAATAACCGTGCTTGAGAAGACTCTTCGTCTGGCGCATCCAGTAATTCCATACATCACAGAAACTATCTGGCAGAGTGTTAAGCCATTGGTTGACGGTGTTGAAGGTGACACAATCATGCTTCAATCGCTTCCTCAGCACGACGAAGCAAACTTCAACCAAGCGGCGCTTGATGATATTGAGTGGGTTAAATCATTCATTACCAGCATTCGTAACCTACGTGCAGAGTACGACATCAACCCAGGTAAGCCGCTTGAAGTAATGCTTAAAGCGGCAAGCGAAGAAGATGCCGCTCGTCTTGAAACGAACAAGCAAGTTCTTGTTTCTCTGGCGAAGCTTGAATCTGTGCGCGTTCTAGAGTCTGGCGAAGAAACCCCTGCTTGCGCGACAGCGCTCGTTGCTAAATCTGAGTTAATGATCCCAATGGCGGGTCTGATTGACAAAGACGCAGAGCTTGCTCGTCTGGACGGCGAAATCAAGAAAACTCACGGTGAGATCAAACGCATTGAAGGTAAGCTAAGTAACGAAGGTTTCGTTGCGAAAGCGCCTGAAGCGGTTGTGGCAAAAGAGCGTGAGAAGCTTGAAGGTTACAAAGAAACGCTAACGAAACTTGAAGAGCAAAAAGCAACGATTGCTGCTCTGTAAGCGATTTTCCTGCTAGTTAACCACTAGCAGGAATGCTGTTATTTGCTTTGTAGTAGATACAAAAAAACGGTCATCAGTTGATGACCGTTTTTTATGTTTTGAAATTAACCTACTTTTGGTTGTTCAGTTTTTCCACTTCAGCATCCAACTCTTCAAGTTTGGCTTTCATTTGGGCACGGCACAGGTTAGCTAGCTCGCGTACATTTTCTTTGCTGTAACCTTCGATACTGACCGGAGGTAACATCTCAACAATCACATGCCCATTATTCCAGCGATTCAGCTTGAATTTACCCTCAGTGGTGCTGCAGACAATCGGAATGATTGGCACATTTGCACCAACTGCAGCATGGAAGGCCCCTGTTTTAAATGGCAGCAGACCGCGTCCACGTGAACGAGTACCTTCAGGAAACATCCACACTGACACGCCACGCTCTTTCACTTTCTCAACCACTTGCTCAATAGTACCCATCGCTTTGCTTCGGTTTGCACGATCAATCAGGATGTTACCAGTAATCCAATAAAGCTGACCAAACAGTGGTAGCCAGGCCAGGCTTTTCTTACCTACGGTGACGACATTGGGTGTTACCGCAGAAGAAACGGTGAACATATCCCAGTTGTTTTGATGGTTAGCAATGTAAATGTGCTGACCACGTTGGTAAGCATCTTCAGGAATACGCAAATCCAGTTTGATACCGAATACTTTAGACATACGACCAAAGTAACGACCAAAGGTGAATACGTGTTTTGGGTTTCTCGGACTAAGCAGGCAATAACCGCAGCCAAATACAAACATCAGGACAGCAAATATTGCTACAGCAATGATACGCAACAACGCAATCATAGAATTCTCTTTGTGATTCAAGGACTACCGAGGCAATCTAGGTTGCCTGCGTAGTGAATATAAACGCAACAAAAAAGCCGAAACCTGAGAAATACAGTTTCCGGCTTTCGGGTTCAGGGGTAGAGTTTAACCAGACTCTCTGAAACGCTCAATGTTTGCTCCGAGCGCGGAGAGTTTATTTTCGATTTTTTCATACCCTCGATCAATGTGGTAAATGCGATCGACGATGGTTTCACCTTCTGCGATACAGCCAGCGATCACCAGGCTGGCAGAGGCACGCAAGTCCGTTGCCATTACCTGTGCACCGCTTAAACCTTCGGTATCACCGCAAATAACGGTGTTTCCTTCGATTTCTGCTTTTGCACCCATGCGCATCAGTTCCGGGACATGCATGAAACGATTTTCAAAGATGGTTTCGGTAATGACGCCACCACCTTTTGCCATCATATTCAGGAGCGTGAACTGTGCTTGCATGTCGGTTGGGAAACCCGGGTGAGGTGCTGTGCGAATAGATACGGCTTTCAGATCTCTGCCTGTCATGTCTAGGCTGATCCAGTCTTCACCTGTTTCGATAAGCGCGCCTGCTTCTTCAAGCTTTGCGAGTGCAGCTTCAAGCAGTGAAGCGTTGGTGTTTTTACAAAGGATTTTACCACCAGAAACTGCGGCAGCAACGAGGAAAGTCCCCGTTTCAATGCGATCCGCAACAACAGAGTGTTTGCCTCCGCCTAAACGTTCAACGCCTTCGATGGTGATGGTATCAGTGCCCGCGCCAGTAATTTTCGCGCCTAATGTATTTAGGAAAGCCGCAGTGTCGACTATTTCAGGTTCACGCGCTGCGTTATCCAGAACCGTTTTACCTTCAGCCAGGGTTGCAGCACACATTACTGTAATGGTTGCGCCAACACTGACTTTGTCCATAACGATGTGTGCACCTTGGAGGCGACCATCTACTTCGGCTTTTACATAACCTTCTTCTAGAGTGATAGTCGCCCCAAGTTGTTCAAGACCGTATATGTGAAGGTCGACCGGGCGTGCGCCAATCGCACAGCCACCAGGCAGGGAAACTTGCCCCTGACCAAAACGAGCCACAAGAGGGCCTAACGCCCAGATAGAGGCGCGCATGGTTTTAACTAAATCGTAGGGTGCGCAGTACTGGTCGATAGAGCGTCCATCCACATGCACAGAACCGTTACGCTCTACTTTTGCACCTAAACGCTTGAGCAACTCCATGGTTGTGTCGATGTCGCGCAGTTTAGGAACATTGGCAACTTCCACTGGCTCTTCTGCAAGGATAGAGGCAAATAAAATTGGGAGGGCGGCATTTTTAGCGCCAGAGATAGAGACCTCGCCACTGAGAGGACCCGAACGTTTAACTCGAAACTTTTCCATCAATAAACCTTAAAGAGACATGAGTTTCTTATCGCGTTCCCACTCTTCAGGCGTATAAGCCTTAATTGAAACCGCATGGATATCGTTTCTTTGGATGTATTCCATCAGCGGAGCGTAAATGAGCTGCTGTTTCTTTACACGGTTCATTCCTTCAAAACTGGCATCAATCGCAATCACTTCATAGTGGCTGCCTTCGCCTTTAACGTGCAACTCTTCTAGATTAAGAGCTTGATCTAAAATGTTTTTTACTTCAACGCTGTCCACGGTAGATCCTATTTAAACTTCAATGTGTTTGCGTTCACCCAGAGCTTCATTGTGAGGCTTATTTGCAGCCTCGCTCTCGGGAAATAGCAGTGATTCGACGTTACTCAGTTGACACAAAGTGCGTAGCTGGTCGGGCACGAAACTGAGCATTATATGACAGTTTTGTTTTTTTGCATGCTCAATTAAATGAATCAGCATCACCATACCAGCGGAATCAACTCGATTCACTCCGCTCATGTCAATATTTAACTGGGTTGTGTCAGTTTTTCGTTGCTTTAAAAAATGCCATAAACCTGGAACACTTTCGCGATCCAGGTTTCCAGATAAATAAGATTGAGTAGGGGCAGCTTGCTGCCATTGAGGATGCGCCATCAATTCACATCCTTAAACTGAATTGGGCGAGCTGCCAGCTCTTGCAAGTCTTTGCTTACGGCTACAAGCCCGTCTTTACGGATTTTTCCATTCCACTCAGATTGTTTACTGGAAAGTAGGCTGACACCTTCGGCAACCATATCAAAGGCGGCCCATTCACCACTTTTCTTGTTCTTTCTTAACTTAAAGTCCAGTTTGATGTTTGGGTTAGGTGCATCAATGATTTCCACGCGAATTGAAATGATGCGACTCTTGGGGTCAAGAGGTCTTGCAGGCGCGAATTCTATTAATTGATCGGTGTATTGGGTTAGAACCTGAGCGTAGGAGGTAACCAGATATGCTCTAAATGCTTCGACAAAGACTTTAACGTCTTCTTTCTTGGCTTTTTTAAGGTTTGGACCGAGTAGTTTTAGAGCTGCGTAACGATCGTTGACGTAGGGCATCAGCTCTTCCTCAACCACCACTTTGAGTGTTTCCGGATTTTCTCGAATCTGGCTTTGTTCGTTTTTTAAGCGGCTAAATGTTTTGTCTGCCACTTGCTTCATCATGTCGTAGGGTTTGGTTGCATCTATGGCTTGTGCCATGCCTGTGAAAGACATTAAGCTCATCAAACCAATCACTAACCACTGCTTCAACCGGATCATTATTGTTCCTCCGAACCTTGAGAATCCCCACCGACGCGGTAAAGCACCTGACCAATCAAGTCTTCAAGCACCAATGCGGATTTCGTATCCTCTATATAGTCGCCATCCTGCAGCATGTCGATGTCTTCGTCGACAAAACCGGGGACAAGTCCAATATATTGCTCACCAATAAGACCAGACGTCAGAATCTGAGCACTTGATGTTTCTGGAAAGTCGCCGTATTTCTTATCAATGGTCAACGTGATAACGGGCAGGTAGCTTTCTGTATCTAACGTAATGTCAGACACTCGTCCAACGACTACACCACCGATTTTGACTGGTGAGCGAAGCTTCAAACTGCCGATATTGTCGAATTGCGCTCTTAACGTGTATGTCTCACCGGAACCCAGACTTTTGACATCGGCGACTTTTAATATCATCACCAAAATCGCAACCACACTCGCGATGACAAAGCTTCCTACTAATAATTCTAACTTACGAGTTTGTTGCATCTTTAGTTCCCAAACATAAGTGCTGTTAATACGAAATCTAACCCAAGCACAGCCAATGAAGAGTGTACAACGGTTTTAGTGGTAGCACGGCTTATCCCTTCAGAAGTCGGAATGGCGTCATAGCCGTTAAACAGTGCTATCCAGGTAACGGTCAGAGCAAATACTATGCTCTTAATCATACTGTTTCCAATATCTTGCCCAAGCTCGACAGATGATTGCATGGATGCCCAGAAGCTGCCGTGGTCAATGCCTTTCCAGTCTACGCCAACCAGTTGACCGCCCCAAATACCCACAGCCATAAAGATCATCGCTAACAGCGGCATAGAGATGACCCCAGCCCAGAAACGTGGCGCAATCACTCGACGGAGCGGGTCAACAGCCATCATTTCCATACTCGACAACTGCTCAGTCGCTTTCATCAGACCGATTTCTGCTGTTAAGGCTGAACCCGCCCGACCTGCAAAGAGCAGAGCGGTCACTACAGGGCCTAATTCCCGGAGCAGGGACAGTGCGACCATCTGACCCAGAGCGCCTTCAGCGCCAAAATCCACCAGTACAACATAGCCTTGCAGGCTGATGACCATGCCGATAAACAGACCTGACAAAACAATGATGACCATGGACTGGACACCAACGCTGTACAGCTGTTTAACGAGCAAAGGAAAGTGTTTTACAGGTTGCGGTTTAGCGAACAAGGCACCAAACAACATAAGGGTTGCTCGCCCCCATGCTCTACAGATAGACAGCGCACTGTGACCAGTGTTCGCGATAAAAGTGAGAAAACTACTCATTAAACAGTTCCTCACTCAGTGACGAAGCAGGGTATTGGAATGGAACAGGCCCATCTGCCTGACCGGTTAAAAATTGTTGTACGTTTTCATCGGGGTTTGACATCAGCTCTTCTGGTGAACCGCTGGCAATGACCTTGCCATTCGCCAGTATGTAGGCGTGATCTGCAATGCTCATGACTTCAGGAACATCATGGGAAACAACAACGGATGTCAGGTTGAGTGCTTGATTGAGGTTTCGAATCAGCTTGACCAGAACTCCCATGGTTATCGGGTCCTGCCCGACAAAAGGTTCATCGTACATGATGAGCTCTGGATCCAGAGCAATGGCACGGGCAAGGGCTGCTCGTCGTGCCATGCCTCCTGATAATTCACTTGGCATTAACTGAGAAGCTCCCCGTAGCCCGACAGCTTCAAGCTTCAGTAAAACGATACTGCGGATAAGTTCTTCGGTAAGTTCAGTATGTTCGCGTAATGGAAATGCGACGTTATCGAAAACATTGATATCGGTAAACAAGGCGCCGGATTGAAACAGCATGCTCATCTTCTTGCGTGCGTCGTACAATGCACTTCGCGATAAAGTGGGAATATTCTGCCCATCAAAAATCACCTCGCCAGAATCCGGGGCGATCTGCCCGCCAATCAAACGCAGTAACGTGGTTTTCCCTATCCCAGAAGGTCCCATAATGGCGGTGATTTTTCCCTTTGGAACTGACAGGCTGACATCGTCAAAAATTTTCCGTGTTCCACGATAAAATGTCAGGTTTTGGATAGTGACTAAATCCGGTGTCGACATAAAGTTCTTCTAACATGCTGCTGGTTGAGCGGAGGTGAATTAGCAATCATAAGCACTAAGCGCCTTGAATTCAAAGCAAAGCTATCGAATTTGACCTTAATTTAACCCAAAGTTCAAACCTATTGAGATTTCTTAATACGAATTGTTTATCTCATTCTGCCCTTTCTTTTTTCCTTAATGACTTCCATTTTTACTCATGAACCGTCAAAATTGGCGGTCACTTGTCTTTCTACTCAGTAAATTAAAGGGAACATCATGCTAGAAGCCGTTGCGTTGCTTGTCGTAGGCTTAATTTTGCTCGTCTGGAGTGCAGATAAATTGGTCTTAGGTGCCGCCGCTCTTGCCCGAAATTTTGGTATTTCACCGCTGGTCATTGGTATGACGATTCTGGCAATGGGTTCTTCAGCTCCCGAAATGATGGTTTCTGCCACCGCGGCACTGGATGGAAAGACAGACACTGCAGTGGGTAACGTTATCGGTTCTAACATTGCCAATATCGCCCTTATTCTGGGTATTACTGCACTGATTAAACCTCTTTCAATCAGCTCCGTCGTTGTGCGTCGTGAGCTGCCTCTAATGATCGTTGTTACCCTGGTTGCGGGTGCGTTGATGTACGACAACTTCCTTGGCTTCTACGAAGGCATTCTACTTTTTGTTCTGTTTGCGGCATTCATCATAGCGATGCTAAGAATCAGTCAGAAAGAGAAACAAAATGGCGATGCGTTTGTCGAAGAGCAGGAATCTGAAATTCCAGAAGGCATGGCAAACTGGAAAGCTGGCATGTGGGTAGTTGTTGGTTTGGCGCTTCTGCCATTATCGGCGGATCTGTTAGTAGACAATGCGGTAGTGATTGCTAAATTCTTTGGTATGAGCGATCTGGTGATTGGATTAACGATTATCGCGATTGGAACAAGTCTTCCTGAGTTGGCGGCGTCTCTTGCTGGTGTCATGAAAGGCGAAGACGATATGGCAGTAGGTAACATCATCGGCTCGAATGTGTTTAACATCCTGGCCGTTATGGGTATTCCTGGCATTCTGAACCCTAGTATCCTGAATGAAAATGCCATGGGACGCGACTTCTGGGTCATGCTGGCTGTATCACTGCTGTTAGTGGTTATGGCTCTTGGAAAATCCCGCAGCGTTAATCGCGTCGAAGGTGGTGCCTTGTTCACCATTTTTGCCGTTTACCAAGGTTATCTGTTCTACCACCTGGCTGCTTAATCTAAATTTTCGGGGGCTCATTCATGTCGAAATCATTTGATTTCTGTGCTGCTGCACGAGAAGTGTTGAACATTGAAATTCAGGGTTTGTCTCAGCTAGAGCAATATTTTGATTCGTCATTTGAAAGAGCCTGCCAAAAAATCCTGTCTGCTAAAGGCAAGGTTGCCGTGATGGGAATGGGAAAGTCCGGTCATATCGGTAAGAAAATAGCTGCGACGCTGGCGAGCACAGGTACTTCGTCTTTTTTTGTACACCCCGGTGAAGCGAGCCATGGCGATTTAGGCATGGTTGGTGCTGGCGATATTGTTCTCGCCATTTCAAATTCGGGTGAGTCCTCAGAAATTCTGGCTCTCTACCCAGTGCTTAAACGCCGTGGCATCGATATCATCAGCATGACAGGCAAGTCTTCGTCCAACATGGCGAAGCAAGCCGACATCAACCTCTGTATTTATGTCCCTAAAGAGGCGTGCAGTTTAGGGTTAGCGCCTACCACCAGTACCACGGCGACTCTGGTCATGGGGGATGCATTAGCAGTATCACTCCTACAGGCCAGAGGGTTTACCGCCGACGACTTTGCTTTATCGCACCCTGGTGGCGCGCTGGGTCGTAAACTTTTACTCAAACTACGAGATGTCATGCAAACGGGTGATGCATTGCCAAAGGTTTCTCCTGAGGCAACAGTTAAAGATGCACTACTTGAGATTTCTCAAAAAGGCTTGGGTATGACTGCAATCGTGGATGAGCAAGATCAGGTACTGGGCATTTTTACGGATGGTGACTTGCGTCGTCTTCTTGATAAAAAAATCGATATTCATTCGGCTTCAATAGGTTCTGTTATGACCAAAAGCCCTATGATGGCGTCACCCGACATGCTGGCGGTGGAAGCGGTCAACATGATGCAGGCAAAAAGCATCACCAGTTTGCTGCTGAGTGAAAATAAAACATTGGTTGGCGCGTTGAATATTCATCACTTATTAAAAGCTGGAGTAATGTAGTGGGGCAAATGATCTCAACTTTGTATGGTGAAGTAGAAAGCGGCATTGTGGACATTGCCAAAAATATTAAGCTGTTAATTTGTGATGTAGATGGCGTGTTCTCTGATGGTCTTATTTACATGGGCAATCAGGGAGAGGAGCTAAAAACTTTCCACACTCGTGATGGTTATGGCGTGAAATCGCTGATGAACGCCGGGGTTGAAATCGCCATCATAACAGGGCGACAGTCTAAGATTGTTGAAAATCGTATGAATGCGCTTGGTATCTCCCTTATCTATCAGGGACAAGATGACAAGCTCAAAGCCTATGAAGACATTTGCAGTAAGCTCTCTGTTTCCCCCGAAGAGACAGGCTACATAGGGGATGATTTGATCGACTGGCCTGTTATGGAAAAAGTCGGTCTTAAAGTGTGTGTCGCAGATGGTCATCCGCTATTGGCAAAGCGCGCGAACTATGTCACCCAAATTAAAGGCGGCCATGGCGCAGTGCGAGAAGTCTGTGACTTGATTTTGGAAGCGCGTGGCGAGCTGGATGTGCACAAAGGTTTGAGTATATGACCTTACCGCGCCCAATTTATTTGGTTCTGATTTTTATCTCGTGCTGGTGTGTGTATTATCTATACGGTAAAAGCGACCCTGAGATCCTACAGGTAAAACCAAATGTTGAGCTGCCTGCGTTTTCTGGTAAAGACCTTCTTAACACCAGTTATGCTGAAAATGGCGTGCGAAATTTTGATATACGGTCTAACTTTTTGGACCACTTTGCGAAAAGTGGTGATACCGTTTTCGAAACTTTGGAGCTGAGTGTATACCGAGAAGGTGACGTTCGCGAATGGGCTATCACGGCGAATAAAGGCGTTCTCAATGAAGACAACGTGCTGACTTTGACTGGTAATGTGTTAGCCAAAAATTTAAATCCAGAAGCTGGATTTGATTCGATGACCACGGAAAAGTTGATCATTGAATTAGTAAGTAAAGATTTTAATACCGATGAGCCTGTAAAGCTTGTTGGTCCGACGTTTATTTCAAACGGAAATGCCATGGTGGGTAACTTCGGTGACAACACGGCGACTCTGTTTAACCAAGTGCAAAGTATCTATGAGACAAAGACTCCTTAGCCTTATTTCTTGCCTAATATTGTCTGCTCCGGTTTATGCCTTAAGTACGGACTCTGAGCAACCAATCTACATTGATTCTGATAGCCAGGCGCTGGATATGATCAGCAATACGGTCACATTCATTGGCGACGTGGTGTTGAAGCAAGGCAGCATCAATATCACAGCAGACAAAGTTGTTGTTGTACGAAATTCTGAAGATGAGAGCATCGAGCAAATTGAAGCATTCGGAAAGCCGTCCGTGTTTACTCAGTTAACGGATGACGGTAAAACTCTCCATGGTGAAGCAAACACGCTGCATTATCATGTTCGTGATGACTTGCTCACCATGACCAAAAACGCAGTACTTTCCCAAGACGACAGCGTAATCAAAGGTCCGTTAATCAAATACTTGATAACGCCTCAAAAACTGATCGCAGATGGTAAGAAAGGCGAACGTGTTTCCACCGTACTGCAACCGACTCAACCTAAGAAGCAATAAATTTTCATGGCGACTTTAAAAGCAGAAAACTTAGCAAAAAGTTATAAAAAACGAAAAGTAGTCACGGACGTAAGCTTAGAGGTAAAATCAGGTCAAATAGTAGGGTTACTCGGTCCTAATGGTGCGGGTAAAACCACCTCTTTTTACATGATTGTTGGGCTGGTCGGGCGTGATGAAGGGCGAATTTCGATTGATGAAGAAGACATCAGCATTTTGCCAATGCATGCCCGTTCTCGTTTAGGGATCGGTTACTTACCACAAGAAGCGTCGATTTTCAGAAAGCTATCGGTGGAAGACAACATCATGGCGGTTCTGGAAACGCGAAAAGAGCTGACCCGAGAACAGCGTCAGGATCGATTGGAAGATCTGCTGGACGAGTTCCATATTCAGCACATTCGCAAGAGTAATGGTATGGCGTTGTCCGGTGGTGAGCGTCGCCGGGTGGAAATTGCCCGAGCATTAGCGGCTAACCCTAAATTTATATTGCTGGACGAACCGTTTGCTGGGGTCGACCCAATCTCGGTTATCGACATTAAGAAGATCATTGAGCACCTGCGAGACAGAGGGCTGGGTGTATTGATTACCGATCACAATGTGCGTGAAACGCTGGATGTGTGTGAGCGTGCATACATAGTGAGTCAGGGACATTTGATTGCGGAAGGTACACCGGAACAGGTTCTCAATAATGAACAGGTAAAACGGGTTTATCTGGGTGAGCAATTCCGTCTATGATTAAATAGTGGATAGAAGATGGCGCATCCTCTCCCAAATTAGAAAGATAAGAAAAGGACTACATGAAACCCTCATTACAATTAAAGCTAGGTCAACAGCTGGCAATGACGCCTCAGCTACAACAAGCGATACGCTTGCTGCAGTTGTCGACGTTAGACTTGCAACAGGAGATTCAGGAAGCGCTGGAATCCAATCCTCTGCTGGATGTGGATGAAGGGCAGGATGAAGCTGCGGCAAGTGACGAGTCAGCCAAAGAGACCAGCGCTAATGAGAAAGAGTCCAACGACGAAATAACCGCAGAACCTGAGCTTAGTGACAGCTCAGATCTGATTGAGAAATCCGAGATCAGCAACGATCTGGAAATCGATACCACTTGGGAAGATGTTTACAGCGCCAATACGGGTAACACAGGTATTGCACTTGATGATGACATGCCTGTTTACCAGGGTGAAACCACCCAAAGCTTACAAGACTACCTAACCTGGCAACTTGACCTCACTCCTTTCACAGAAACTGACCGTACCATTGCTATGGCTATCATCGATGCTGTAGACAACTACGGCTACCTCACGTTGGAAGCAGAAGAAATCCTAGACAGCTTAGGCAATGAAGAAGTCGAATTGGATGAGGTGGAAGCGGTACTTAAGCGTATTCAGCAGTTTGACCCTCTTGGTGTTGCTTCACGCAACTTGCAAGAATGTTTGTTGCTTCAACTGGCTACCTTCCCTGAAGACACACCGTGGCTTTCGCAAGCTAAATCGCTGTTAGAGAATCACATCGATCAGCTAGGCAATCGCGATTACAAGCTGATCATCAAAGAAACCAAGCTCAAAGAAGCCGAGCTGCGCGACGTATTGTCGTTGATTCAGCAGCTTGATCCTCGCCCCGGCAGTAGCGTCACTCCTGACGAGACAGAATATGTCATTCCTGATGTGTCCGTGTTTAAAGAACACGGTCAGTGGCGCGTGTCGATTAACCCAGACAGTGTGCCGAAGCTGAAAGTGAACCAGCAGTATGCAGCTCTTGGTAAGGGAAACAGCTCTGACAGCCAGTTTATCAAAACCAATTTGCAAGAAGCCAAATGGCTGATTAAGAGCTTGGAAAGTCGAAACGAGACGCTGCTCAAAGTTGCACGTTGCATTGTTGAACATCAACATGATTTCTTTGAGTATGGTGAAGAAGCCATGAAGCCAATGGTGCTGAACGATATTGCACTGGCGGTCGACATGCACGAATCGACCATATCAAGGGTCACCACTCAAAAGTATATGCACACTCCGCGTGGTATTTTTGAACTGAAATATTTCTTTTCCAGTCACGTCAGTACCGATAATGGTGGAGAGTGTTCATCAACGGCAATTCGCGCCTTAATTAAAAAGCTGGTGGCTGCGGAAAACACCGCTAAGCCTCTCAGTGACAGCAAAATTGCCGCTTTGTTAGCTGACCAGGGGATACAAGTCGCACGACGAACGATCGCGAAATACAGAGAGTCCCTCGGCATCGCGCCATCGAGTCAGCGTAAACGCCTACTCTAGGCCAACAACAAGAAGGAAAGTCTATGCAAATCAATATCCAAGGGCACCACGTTGATCTTACCGATTCAATGCAAGACTACGTTCAATCCAAGTTCCAAAAACTAGAGCGATTCTTCGATCACATCAATAATGTTCATGTGGTTCTGCGAGTTGAAAAATTGAATCAAATCGCAGAAGCTACACTCCACGTCAATCAAGGCGACATTCACGCTACTTCAACGGATGAAAGCATGTATGCTGCCATTGACTCTTTAGTCGACAAACTTGTTCGACAACTCAATAAGCACAAAGAAAAGCTAAGTAGCCATTAACCATGCAATTAAGCGAAGTACTTTCATTGGACTGCACAAAAAGTGCAGTCCAATGCACAAGCAAGAAAAGAGCACTGGAAATCATCAGTGAAGTTGCCGCCAGTCACACGGGGCAAAACTCAACGACCCTGTTCGAGTGTATGCTCAACAGAGAAAAAATGGGCAGTACAGGAATTGGCAATGGCATCGCCATTCCGCACGGTCGCATGATGGACAGCGACCAGGCTGTCGCCGTATTGCTTCAATGCCAGGAACCCATTGAATTTGATGCCATCGACAATCGTCCGGTGGATCTGTTGTTTGCGTTGCTTGTACCGGATGCACAATGCAAAACACACCTTAAGACTTTATCTGCCATGGCAGAGCGCCTGAACGATAAGTCTACTCTCAAATCTCTGCGTAACGCTCAGAGCGATCAAGAGCTTTACGACATCATCACTCAGTAGCCATGACAAACTCATCTCAGCCATCTTCCCAAAAACGCCTGATTGTCATCAGTGGGCAGTCAGGGGCCGGCAAAAGTGTCGCCCTGAGAGTTTTGGAAGACTTAGGCTATTACTGCGTCGATAACTTACCTGTATCGCTGCTGGAAAGCTTTGTTCAGTCCATTCAGGGCGGGCAACAAAACGTGGCAGTGAGTATTGATATTCGCAACCTTCCGCAAGACCCTGCTCTGGTAACGACAACGCTGACCAAGCTGAAATCAGAGCTGGACGTCAACGTCCTGTTTTTGGATGCAGATGAGACCACTCTGCTGAAAAGATACAGCGAGACACGTCGGATTCACCCTCTCTCAATGCGCCCTAAAGAGAAACTTTCTCTGGAGCAGGCGATTCGTCTGGAGAAGGGCTTACTCCTCAATTTGAAAGAGTATGCGGATCTGGTGTTGGACAGCAGTAATCAGTCTTTGCATGATTTGAGCGAGACAGTTCGCCAGCGAGTTGAAGGGCGGGAAAGCAAAGAACTGGTGATGGTATTTGAATCTTTCGGTTTCAAATATGGGCTACCTAACGACGCCGACTACGTTTTCGATGTTCGCTTCCTGCCCAATCCACATTGGGAACCGGCTTTGCGACCTCAGACGGGGTTGGATGCGCCGATAAAAGCTTTTCTGGAAAAGCATGACGAAGTAACGGAACTGAAAAATCAGATTCAGTGCTTTATCGAGCACTGGTTGCCGCTGCTTCAGAAAAACAATCGCAGTTACCTCACCGTAGCCATTGGCTGTACTGGCGGTAAGCACCGTTCGGTGTACATTACTCAGCAGTTGGGTGAGCATTTCACCAAGCAGGGGCAACAGGTTCAGATTCGCCACACCAGCTTGGAAAAGCACCACAAATAACAATTGAATTGAGGATAATGAATGGCAAAGGAATGCTGTAGAACGGTATTTATCCAAAATCGTTTAGGTTTGCACGCTCGTGCAGCAGTCAAACTTGTCGAACTGGCTCAAAGCTTTGATGCGGATATCAGTGTTAGCAATGGTGAGAAAACCGTTGTCGCAGATAGCGTGATGGGGCTTCTGATGCTGGAATCATCCCAAGGACAAAGTGTTACCATCTCTGCCAACGGTCAGGATGCAGAAGCCGCATTAAGCGCTGTTTGCGACCTGATTGAGCATCGTTTCGACGAAGAAGAGTAATTCTTCTCCTCTTTCACAATAAGTTAATAAAGTCGTTCTCCCTGAACCTAGCATCTTGAGGCAGTTTGGGTATACTCAACATATTGTAAACGAATGTAAAAATAGGGGACGAGAATGGCAGAGCAGTTAGAAATTGACCAAACTCATCAAACCCTACAAGAAGTCAGCGATGCGCTAGATAGCGGTCGATTTGTCCATGTCCGTAGAATGTTACAGGACATGGAACCGGAAGATATTGCCCACCTTTTACAAGCTTCTCCTCGAAAAAGCCGTGACGTACTTTGGCAGCTCACCGATCCTGAAGATTACGGTGAAATTCTTGATGAGCTATCGGAAGATGTCAAAGACAGTCTGGTGTCGAAAATGGCACCAGAACGACTGGCTGAAGCGACAGAAGGTCTGGAAACCGATGATGTTGCTTACGTTTTACGTAGTCTGCCAGACGACGTATCCCGGGAAGTGTTGTCGCAGATGGATGCGGCAGACAGGCACCGAATTGAAACCGCACTTTCTTACGATGAGGATACCGCTGGTAGCTTGATGAGCACCGACGTTATCACCATCCGTAGTGATGTGGATGTCGATGTGGTTCTTCGTTATTTGAGGATGAAAGGCGAACTTCCAGAAGCGACCGATGCATTGTATGTGATTGATGATGACAACAAGCTGGCTGGGTATTTACACCTCACCACGCTCCTGACGTCTCAACCGGATGTGCAAATCAGCGAAATCATGGAAGACGCCGATGAAGCGATTTCCGTTAATGCCAGCGACAGTGACGTAGCAAGCCTGTTTGAACGTCGTAACTGGGTTTCTGCACCTGTTGTGGATGAAGATAATCAGTTGGTGGGTCGTATCACCATCGATGACGTGGTTGACGTTATCCGTGAAGATGCCGAACACTCGATGATGAGTATGGCGGGCCTGGATGATGAAGAAGACACCTTCGCCCCCGTCGTAAAATCGGCACGAAAGCGCAGTATCTGGCTGGGTGCGAATGTACTGGCGGCACTGACCGCAGCCTCTGTTTCCAATCTTTTTGAAGCCACTTTACAACAGATGGCGGCGATTGCTGTTTTGATGACCATAGTTCCTTCCATGGGAGGCGTAGCGGGTAACCAGACGGTTGCGCTTGTTATTCGAGGTTTGGCGCTTGGTCACATCGGTGATACCAACAAACGTGAATTGCTGTTAAAAGAAGCGGCCATCGGCTTTCTGAATGGGTTGCTATGGGCACTCATCATTGGCGGTATAGTGGTTGTCTGGAAAGACGACTGGTTTCTAGGGGGCGTCATTTCTGCGGCTATGATGACCAACCTGCTTGTTGCAGGGGTCGCTGGGGTGAGCATTCCTATCTTCCTGAAAAAAATGAATATCGACCCGGCTCTGGCTGGAGGAATGGCTTTAACCACGGTGACGGACGTGGTGGGGTTAATGGTCTTTCTTGGTCTCGCCACACTCTTTATTGTATAAGCAATATCAAAGGATTACATCAATGCCTCTTTCAGTTGAAAGGGGCATTTTTTATTCTACCTTGCCATTTCAATGTTCGGTTTTCATCAGAGTTTCTTCACAAAGACTGGCGAGAAACTTGTGACAAACTCAGTACCTGGTTGTGAGAATTTTGTGAACTTCTCTTGTTAGCTTTTTAGCAAATCAATAACAAGGAGAAAGTTAATGAAACTCCCAAAGTTACAGTCAGAACACAACCTCCACCCTGAGCTTGAGCAATCTTTCCATCAGGCTACGCGTCGTTTTCATTTTCACAGAGACGCGCTGTCTGAATTGCCAATGAGCGATCAGATCTTATTCGAGCAGTTTGGTCAGGGTCCTTACGCAACCCCAGAATTCTCTTGTCTTCATACGGCAATTGAAGCGCAGGCACTGCAGCGCCCTGAAGCCATTGCCGCAATTCATGAAGGTCGGGAAATTACCTACCAAGCTTTAAACGAGAAAGCCAACCAGCTCGCCCAATTTCTGAGTCAGCGTGGCGTCGGGCAGGGTGATGCGGTCGGGATCTTTCTAACCCGTTCTATTCCAATGCTCATCGGGATACTGGCTACCTTAAAACTGGGTGCCTGTTACGTTCCGCAGCACGCCGGAGTCGCGCCTGAGAAAGTGCTTAAACACGTGTGCGATACAGCAAATATCGACGTGGTACTCAGCCTCTCTCATCTCTCAGAGCACCTGCCAGAATTCGAGCACCAAAAGCTATTCTTTCTCGACGAGCTGCTTGATGAACTCTCCCCAGCCAATCAATACAGCTTTCCACTAGTCGACCCCACGTCCCGTTGCTTTATTTTGTTCACATCAGGAACCACAGGGACACCTAACGGAGTACAGGTAACACATCAGAATGTGGCAAATATTGTAATGACGTCGCCAGGCAACCTGGGAATAGAACCGGGTATGAAAGTAGGACAAATTCTGAGCATTGCCTTTGATATGTGTGCCTGGGAAATCTTTGTCACGCTCTGCCACGGGGCTACCTTACTGATTCGCAGCCGAAACATAGAAGAAACCGTCAGTCGCGCGGACGCCGTCATCGCGACCCCTTCCATTCTGGCAAGCTTAAACGCTGGGCGTTGTCAGTCTGTTCAGGTGGCAGCCGTTGCTGGAGAGCCATGCCCACAGCCTCTGGCGGATAGCTGGTCATCGTTCTGCCGTTTCTACAATTCCTGTGGTCCTACGGAAACCACCATCATCAATACTGCACAACATTATTCTGAGTCCTGTGATGAACTCACCATAGGTAAACCGACACCGAACAACACCGTTTACGTTCTGGATGAAGATCTGAAGCCGTGTGCCATTGGTGAAGTCGGTGAAATGTGGGCTGGTGGATTGTGTGTCACCTCGGGCTACATTGGCAATGAAGTGCTCAACGCCGATCGCTACCGCCCGGATCCTTTTCTTGGTGGTAAATACAAAATGTTCCGCACCCGAGACTTGGGGAAATGGAATAAAAATGGCGAGCTCATTCATCTGGGGCGAACCGATGATCAGGTCAAGATCCTCGGGTTCCGAGTTGAGCTGGATTCGGTGTCACGTGTACTCGAAAAAACCGATCACTGCCACCAGGCCGTCACTATGAAGGTCGACTGCAAAACACTCATCGCATTTGTTACTCCAAGCCATGTTAACCCTGAGCAGGCGCAAGAAAGCGTGAGAGCCCATTTGCCTTATTACTGTGTGCCCAAGGTGGTTTTTGCGCTGGATAGCCTGCCCAAAACATCAAGAGGAAAAATCGATAAGCGCGCATTGATGGCGCATTTCCAAGAGTCGCAAACAGAAGTTACGGAGGAAACCCAATGAGTTCGATAGATCAAAGTGCCATCGTTCTGCCCGAGCAAAAATCGTTACTTCGTCGTATCTGGTCTTATCCTGCGATGGAACACTACTACCGTTTGGTGATTGTAGTGCTCACTGCGAATTTGATGACACTGGCTTATGGCGTTGTTGCAGGAGGCTGGTTTCAATCTGACTCCATTGCACTGCAAACACTCTCTAACATGGTGGTTCTGAACTTGACTGTCGCGGTGCTGGTGCGTCAGCAATACGTAATCAACCTGTTGTTTTGGTTAGCAACGCGAGCGCCTACCTCGTGGCCGTTAGTAATTCGCTGGCACCTTGGGAAAATTTACCACCACGGTGGGTTACACAGTGGAAGCGCGATGGCAGCAACTACATGGTTCGCCATCTTTACTGGTGCTTTGGCATACAGCTACCAGCATCAACTAGCAAACATTTCGCCAAGTACACTGGGAATTACGTACGCCATTCTTGCTCTGCTGATGCTGATCATCTTTATGGCGCTGCCAAACATTCGTAAAAAATATCACAACGCGTTTGAGAAAACGCATCGCTTCGGTGGCTGGAGTGTTCTGGCGCTGTTCTGGACGCAAACTTTTGCTCTGGCGGCAGATTTACATCCAGAGCAGAGTTTCGGACAAGTCTTGTTGGAGTCCGCATCGTTTTGGGCTCTGGTGGTCGTTACCTTCAGTATTCTTCTTCCATGGCTGCGCCTGCGTCGTGTTCCAGTGGAAATAGTGACGCCATCAAACCACGTCGCGCTGCTTAAGTTTGATTATGGCGTGACACCATTTGCCGGGTCTTCTACGGCTATCAGCACTAACCCTTTAATGGAGTGGCACCACTTTGCAAACGTGCCCAGCCCAGGTGAACCGGGTTTTCGATTGACGGTATCACGAGCGGGTGACTGGACGGGCAAGCTGATTGAAAACAAACCGAGCCACCTTTGGGTCAAAGGGATTCCGACCGCCGGTGTAGCTAACATTGAAGTGCTGTTTAAGCGAGTGGTGTATATCGCGACAGGAAGCGGAATCGGACCTTGTCTGCCACACCTTTTGGCAAAAGAAGTGCCGATGCATCTGGTCTGGTCAACCCGAACACCACGCGAAACCTACGGTGATGAATTAGTTGATGAAATCTTATCAGTTCAGCCGGATGCGGACATCTGGGACACCACGGAAAAAGGCAAACCAGACATGGTGAAGCTGGCGTACGCGGCTTACAAAAAATTCGATGCAGAAGCGGTGATATGTATCGCCAATCAGAAACTGACCCAGGAAGTGGTGTTTGGCTTAGAGAGTCGGGGAATTCCAGCCTACGGCGCCATTTGGGATTCCTAAAACCATTCTAGCAAGGAGAAAGGTCATGATTATCCAAACTGAACTAATCGGTCGCGTCGTTCTTATTCGACTCAACCGACCTGATAAACTCAACGCCCTCAACAGTGAAGTCATGTCTGCGATTACGCAGACATTGACTGAGTACGATCAAAACCCTGATATCGGCTGTTTTGTGATAACGGGGTCAGAGCGGGCTTTCGCTGCTGGTGCTGATATCGCAGAAATGTCAGACAAAAGCTACAGTGAAATGCTCAGCACGGATTACTTTTCAGGTTGGGATGCGTTTTGCTCCCTCCGGACTCCCAAGATTGCTGCGGTGTCTGGTTACGCATTGGGGGGAGGGTGTGAACTCGCCATGATGTGCGATCTGATATACGCCGCCGAATCGGCACTGTTTGGGCAGCCGGAGATTAAACTGGGTGTTATTCCAGGCATTGGAGGGACTCAGCGTCTGACTCGTTTGGTCGGCAGAGCCAAGGCGATGGATCTGATTCTCACAGGTCGAATGATGGATGCGTTGGAAGCCGAAAGAGCAGGTTTGGTCGCAAGAGTAATGCCGGATGAAACCTTACTGGAAGAGACATTAGCGATTGCCAAAGTCATTGCCAGCTACAGCAAACCATCGGTATTAGTCGCCAAAGAAGCGATTGATCGGGCTGAACAAGTGCCACTTAAGGAAGGGTTGTTGTTTGAAAGAAGAGTATTCCACTCTCTGTTTGCAACCAGTGATCAGAAAGAAGGGATGCACGCTTTTTTAGAAAAACGTGCTCCTAACTTTCAGGGACATTGATTAGGGTTAACCAATGTGATTGATGGCGCTGTTAACCGCTAAACCATCTGAAATCGGTTCGGCTTGCAGTCTGAATTTGGCGATAAACAAGCCCGGTTGTTCCGAGATTTCAAGTTTGGACTGATGCAGCGCCAGTATCGCATTGACGGTTTTAAGCCCCATACCTAACTCGCCACCGCTGTTAGCTGGGGCAACTGTATTGATGATCACAATGCTGATGTCCCGAACGTGCAATTGCGAAGACAGCCCAGAATGCGGTTTGACAAACAGTTGAATGGTGGCGTGTTCCGGGCTGTGTCGGATGGCATTTTCCATCAGGTTATCCATCAGACGATTTAGCAGCTTTTTATCGGCATGCACTAACGCGTTAACTGAAATCGTGGTGAAAATATCCAACGACTTTTTCTCCAGCCCCATTTCAAAACGATCTTTCAGCTCTTTGATAAACTCACTCACATCGATGGCTTCGGGTGCAACTTCGGGCTCAACCAGCTCCTTTTTTGCGGCTTCAAACTGTTCTTTAAGCTGTTCGTGAAGCTTTAACGCATTGCTGTGGGCAGTAGAGACAAGTTCTGCATTTTGTTTGCCATCGATTAACCAGGTCTCCAGATAACCTTGTATATTGGCTAACGGAGTTTTCAGGTCATGACTTAAGCGCATCAGATATTCACGCCTTGAATGCTCTTGCTGTCGAAGCCTCAGAAACTGCCATTGTATGTGCTCAAGCAGGTAACCAAACTGTCTGGAAAGCGGCATCAATTCAGAAACAGGCACTTTAAGGTTGGGTTCAACGCGAAAATTCTCCTTAGCGGAGTGTTCAATCTGGCGAATCAGATGCTGGCTCGGATTAAGAAGATCTTTTTTGATTAAGCGATAAATCAGGAAGGTGAACAATAAAATCAGAGCGATACCGCCGACCAAGATGGGTGAGTATTGAATCATATAACGATTCACACGCGCGATGGCGGAAGACTGTCGACCAATTAACACGTAAAGGTAGCCTTCAACCCCTTCTGCCCCCTGAATTTCAGAAACTGAAAACACTTTCTGGCGAGACATGTCACGAGGATCATCTCCTAAAATGGGTAAGTTGCCGCCTTTAAGGAACTGCTTTATCGGAGCGATGTCAACGCGGGGCGCAAACTCAACCCCTTCTTTTAGCCCTGTCGTGGTGATCTTCCCTGTTTTATCCAGAAAGTAGATTTCAAAATCGGGACCTAGCATCATCAATGTATGGAAGATGCTTTTCAACGCTTTAGGGGAGTAATCATTCCCCTCCATCAGCGGGTTTTCGTCTCGCATGTGGCGAGCCAGATCTTTATGAAGAAACTGACGGGCACTTTGTTCGCTGTTTTGCCAGGTCATGTGGAAATGGTAGGTAAGGAGAGGAATGCTCACCAAAGCCCAGACAAGAGAAAGCAGGAAGAGGCGTTTTTGAAACGAACGGGTCATGGTCTCGCCTCATGCTGAAATTTGTATCCGACGCCCCACACGGTTCGAATGTAGCGGATTTTGTTTTGAGGCTTTTCTATTTTGTTTCTCAGTCGGTTGATGGTGCTGCACACCGTGTGATGGTAGCCGTCATAGTCGGTATCCCATACTCTCATGAGCAGTTCATCTTTGGTGAATACTCTTCCCGGTTTGCTGGCAAGGCAGTAAAGCAGGGAGAATTCGGTTGGCGTAAGATTGACGTTTGCTCCGGCAAGGCGTACTTCATGCTGCTTTTTGGAAATAACCAGCTCGTCGAAGATCAAAGCGGCAGGCGTATCCCGTTCAACCTGCTCGGGAGCAAGCTGGTGGGTTGAATGGTTCGCAACCTGCCAGTCTGGGTTGGCTTGTGGTGGCGTCACATCTGATGCATTGTCGCTGGCATCTTGCCAGTGGGAGTGCTGAGCCCTTCGTAGCAAAGCCCGGACTCTGGCCTGAAGTTCGATCACACTGAACGGTTTGGTCAGGTAATCGTCCGCTCCGGCTTCCAGTCCATCCACCATATCATGCTCGCTGGTTAAGGCTGTCAGCATAAGGACGGGGATCCCGATATGTTGTTGGCGTAATAGTTTGCACATTTCAGTGCCGTCACCGTCACACAGCTTTCTGTCCAGAATAACCGCGTCTGCCAACCCCTGGCAGGCGATCTGATACCCTTCGCTGATGTGAGATGTAAGAATGGTTTTGTAACCCTGAACCTTCAAATTAAGGCTGATCAGGTTCGCCATATCCTGGTCGTCTTCGACCACTAGAATCGTATATGACATCGTGACTTCCCTCTCTAGTCGATTCAAGAAGTAGACCAATTCTGGTGTGCTTCTCTTTCAGACCAACGTCAGGAAATTCGCTTTTAGGATAGAAAAGTGGAACTGGTCTCAAAAATGATTGAAGAGTGAAACACAGGGAAAATTAGCGTGTCACGAAATGAGCTTTTCAGGAAGAAAAGAGCGTAGGTGAGTAGTCAAAACGCCAGGTCCATCGCTCAAAGGCGTTCGTTTTATTCACATTTTGAAGATGACGAATAATATCAACCGCTTTGATTGAACCCATGTAAGTATCATCGGGTTCGAACTCGTCAATCAGGACTGATTGGTCGAGGGTACTTTCCAGTTGTAAATAGATTCTCGCCATCGTTCACCTCACTATTGATAGAATTCTTGGTCTCTGAACCTAATTATTACCAGCAAAAGCGATAAGTTGAACGTCGGGTATGTAAGCGTATGTCAGGAAGTGCCTCTCACATGGTGTGAGAGGCACTTAGGGTTATTACAGGTTTTCTTCAGCAAACTCTGCCAGGCGGCTACGTACAACACCATTTAGATGCACGTTGGCACTGCCTTCAAAGTTTTTGAAGCGCTCAACCATATAGGTCAAACCCGAGGTGACCGGGGTCAGGTAAGGGGAGTCGATCTGTGCCAGGTTACCGGAGCACACGATCTTAGTCCCTTCACCACAACGTGTGATGATGGTTTTGATTTGAGAGGCCGTCAGGTTCTGACACTCATCCAGCAACACAAAGGCATTCTGAATAGAACGACCGCGCATAAAGTTGATCGACTTAAATTGAATGTTGGCCTTATCACAAATGTATTTGAGCGAACCTTCAGTGCAGTGGTCGTTTTTATGCAGTGCTTCTAACGTATCGGTGACGGCTGCCAACCATGGCATCATCTTCTCTTCTTCCGTCCCCGGTAAGAAGCCGATGGATTCACCAATGTCTGGTGTATTTCGGGTGACGATGATCTTGTCGAACTGATTGCGTTCAATTGACATGTCCAGCGCAGCAGCCATGGCTAACATGGTTTTACCGCTGCCCGCCGCACCAGTGAGGATGACCAAATCAATATCCGGGTCGAGCAGAGCATCAAGCGCCATACCCTGATAGATATTTTTTGGTCTCACATCCCATGCCTGGCGGTTCATCAGGCGCTCTCGGCTAAGATGTTTGAGGGTGACTGTCTGCTTGTCCATTGAATCGACACGAGCTGCAAAGTCGGTATCTTTATCTACGATGTATTGGTTGATGAAAGTAGGTTCTAGCGACTCTTTGTTGATGTCGTGATAGGTTCGACCGGCTTCGCTGCGGCTTTCTACCTTTTCTATGTTTGTCCAGAAATCCCCTTCGTAGGTATGGAAGCCCTTGGTCAGGAACTGAACATCGTCAATCAACTGATCGGTGCGGTAATCCTCTACGAACCGCACGCCAGCACCTTTGGCGCGTAATCGCATATTAATGTCTTTGGTTACAAGAACCACTTCACGGGGTGATCGTTTGTTCTGCAGGTAAATCACCCCGTTTAAAATTCGGTTATCGCCTTCTTTGTCGGCAAACGCGCGGACGGTTTCCTGCAATTCAAAATCGGCAAGAATGGCGAGCGTGCCGCTGGCGTTGTCTTTGGAGAGAGGAATGCCTTCAGAGATTTGGTCTGGCGTGGCATCGTGAAACAGGTTTTCCATTGCTCGAATCGCTACGCGTGCGTCCCTTGCTACATCGCGTTTACTGTCTTTGATTCGGTCGAGTTCTTCGAGGACGGTCATTGGAATGACCACATCATGTTCTTGAAAGGAATAAATTGCGAAAGGTTCGTGCAGAAGGATATTCGTATCCAGTACAAAGATTTTCCGGTCGGTATCGCCCATAAGCGTCTCCTTTTCTGCCGCAGCAGAGTGCTTAGCCAAGCATTTGTCTGAGGCATAGGTCACTGCAGAAGGCGAGGGGTACCAAAACCCCAAAAAGGTACCGCTAGGAGAGTGACATACTTCAGACCCGTTAAGATACCAAACTCAACACCTTTCCTGTTTCGGTGCGAGCTCATTAGTAAGTATAAGCAACAGTTCATGGGTTTGTAATTTAGATTTGTCACAACTCTTTTACACTTTGATTGCAAATGCGAAATGGGTAAAAAAAAGCGTCAAATTACTCGCGATGAACGTGACGCGAATCACGTGTTCAAGTAAGATGAGCGCCCTTTTGAACAGGGTGAAGAAAAAACACAGGATTCTATCCTTCACGTATAATTGCCTTGTAGAAACAGAACATATCAATTGAGGTAGTCAATCACATGACATTTGCTTTAGGTCAACGCTGGATCAGTGACACAGAAAGTGACTTGGGTTTGGGTACGGTAGTGGCGCTGGACGCCAGAACCGTGACTTTGCTATTTGCGGCGTCGGAAGAAAACCGAGTGTATGCCCGCTCAGATGCCCCGGTAACTCGCGTGACGTTCAATGTTGGTGATGTGATTGATTCCCATGAAGGCTGGAGCCTGAAAGTCGACCAGGTTGTTGATGACAACGGCGTCTTATCTTACCTAGGTACACGTACTGACACCGAAGAAACTGGCGTGTTACTGCGCGAAATCATGCTCAGTCATCAAATCCGTTTCAATAAGCCTCAGGACAAACTGTACGCCGGTCAAATTGATCGCATGGACAACTTTGTTTTGCGTTACCGCGCTCTGAATAATCAGTATCAGCAGCATAAAAGCCCAATGCGCGGTTTGTGTGGTATGCGTGCAGGTCTAATTCCTCATCAGCTTTACATCGCTCACGAAGTGGGTCGCCGACATGCACCGCGTGTTCTCCTTGCTGATGAAGTAGGTTTAGGTAAAACCATCGAAGCAGGCATGATCATCCACCAGCAGGTGTTATCTGGTCGCGCTGAGCGCATCCTGATTGTGGTGCCAGAAACCCTTCAGCATCAGTGGCTGGTGGAAATGATGCGCCGCTTCAACCTGCACTTCTCAGTGTTTGACGAAGAGCGTTGTATTGAAGCGTACGCCGAAGCGGATAACCCGTTTGACACTCAGCAATACGTGCTGTGTTCTCTGGATTTTTTACGCAAGAGCAAAAAGCGTTTTGAACAGGCTCTGGATGCAGACTGGGATCTTCTGGTGGTCGACGAAGCGCATCACCTAGAGTGGAGTCAGGACAACCCAAGCCGCGAATATCAGGTGGTAGAAGGTCTGGCGCAGCGTACGGCTGGAGTGTTATTGCTTACCGCAACACCAGAGCAGTTAGGTCATGAAAGCCACTTTGCCCGTCTTCGTCTTCTCGACCCTGATCGTTTTTACGATTACGAGGCTTTTGTAAAAGAAGAGCAGCAATACGCGCCGGTTGCTGATGCCGTCGCAACTCTGTTTTCTGGTGAAAAACTGGAAAATGAGGCGAAAAACCAAATTACTGAATTGCTTTCCGAGCAGGATGTCGAGCCATTGTTCCGCATCATAGAAGGCAATTGCGAAGAAGAAGAAAAAGCCAAAGCGCGCCAAGAGTTAATCGATAACTTGATGGACCGTCACGGTACAGGTCGCGTACTTTTCCGTAATACTCGTGCGGCAATCAAAGGCTTCCCGGAGCGAAACGTACACCTTCTGCCAATGGATATTCCGAGCCAGTACACCACGGCTATGAGAGTGGCAGGCATGTTAGGCGGGCAGATGAGCGCAGAAGCCCGCGCTATGAAGATGCTTTATCCAGAAGAAATCTATCAGGAATTTGAAGGCGACAGCGCAACCTGGTGGCAGTTCGACTCCCGAGTAAACTGGCTTATCGAAAAAGTGAAGGCCAAGCGTAGCGAGAAGGTTTTGGTGATTGCTTCTCGTGCCAATACTGCACTTCAACTTGAACAGGCTCTTCGTGAACGTGAGGGCATACGTGCCACGGTTTTCCATGAAGGGATGTCGATTCTGGAACGTGATAAAGCCGCCGCTTACTTTGCGCAGGACGAAGGTGGCGCGCAGGTGCTGATTTGTTCTGAGATTGGTTCGGAAGGTCGTAACTTCCAGTTTGCTAACCAATTAGTGATGTTTGATCTGCCATTTAACCCTGACTTGTTAGAGCAGCGAATCGGTCGTCTGGACCGTATTGGACAGCAACGCGACATCGATATCTACGTGCCTTATCTTAAAGGGACTTCTCAAGCGATTCTTGCACGCTGGTTTGATGAAGGTCTGAGTGCCTTTGGAGAAACATGCCCGACAGGGCGTGCAGTTTACGATCAGTATTCCGAGCAACTAATCGAGATGTTGGCGTCAGGCAATACTGAAACGCTGGACGAAGTGATTGAACACTCACGTCATATGAACCAAGAGCTGAAATCCAAGCTAGAGCAAGGTCGCGACCGTTTGCTTGAGATCCACTCCAATGGTGGTGAAAAAGCGCAAGGGATTGTTGAGCAAATTGAATCGACCGACGGCGATACTAATCTGGTTACGTTCGCTCTTAGCCTTTTCGATACCATTGGTCTGAATCAGGACGATA
Organism: Vibrio sp. SCSIO 43132; assembly: GCF_019904195.1. Lineage (NCBI taxonomy): Bacteria > Pseudomonadati > Pseudomonadota > Gammaproteobacteria > Vibrionales > Vibrionaceae > Vibrio > Vibrio sp. SCSIO 43132. The sequence goes on along the minus strand of NZ_CP063199.1, from coordinate 3,405,669 downwards.
AAGGCGAAAATGCGCTGGTGGTGACGCCGTCTGAGCACATGATGGTGCCGAGCTACCCGGGTCTGCCTTATGAAGGCGCGACCATTACTTTTGATCGTGACACCGCGCTTTCTCGCGAAGACATGCACTTCATGAGCTGGGAGCATCCAATGATTCAGGGTGGCATTGATTTGCTGCTAAGCGAAGGGGTAGGCACCTCGGCGGTATCGCTTCTGAAAAACAAAGCGCTGCCAGTGGGTACGATTCTTCTGGAGCTGGTTTATCTGGTGGATGCGCAAGCGCCTAAACGCAGTGGCTTGTCTCGCTTCTTACCGCAAACCCCAATTCGCATGATGCTGGATGGCAAAGGCAACGACTTGTCTGAACAGGTTGAGTTTGAAGGCTTCAACCGTCAGTTAAGCCCTGTGAATCGTCATCTAGCAAGCAAGCTAGTGAATTCGGTTCAGAATGACGTTCACAAGTTGATAGAAGCGGGTGAAGGACACATTCAGGGTCACCTTGAAAAGGTACGTGAGGGAGCATTGAAAGACATGCAATCCAGCTTGAATGGTGAACTAGAAAGACTGCAGGCATTAAAAGCCGTCAATCCGAACATTCGAGATGAAGAGCTGGAAGCGATTGAAGCCCAAATCAAAGAACTGACGGGTTACATCCAAAGCGCTCAGATTCAATTGGACTCGCTCCGCCTGATTGTGGTGAGCCACAACTAAAGCAGGGTATAGATGCAAAGGAGAAGTGGGCAGCCATTTCTCCTTACTCTTTCAGCTAATCAAAGTGTTAAACCAATCGAACGCGTCTTTGTTATGGCAATGCTTGAATACATTCCCCCCACAGAACCTTGGACAGACATCAGTTATCAGGATGAAGATATTCTGATTGCCAATAAGCCGTCTGGCTTACTGTCTGTTCCCGGTAAAGCGCCAGAGCACGCAGACTGCATGTGGAGCCGTTTGCGTGAAACGTATTCTGAGATAGAAGTGGTGCATCGGCTGGATATGTCGACTTCTGGCTTGATGCTGTTCGCCAAACACAAGGAAGCAGAGCGAGCACTGAAAAAGCAGTTTCAGTATCGCTTAACCCATAAGATCTATTACGCTCGCGTTTGGGGGCATCCCGAAAACGATCAGGGTGAAGTCGATTTGCCGCTGATTTGCGACTGGCCAAATCGCCCTCGCCAGAAAGTTTGTTTTGAGCATGGAAAAGCTTCATTGACTCGCTATCAAGTCGTTAAGCGTGAAGAGAAGACGTCCATCGTCAGGTTATTACCTATCACCGGACGCTCTCACCAATTAAGAGTTCACATGCAAGCTTTAGGTCACGCAATTGTTGGGGATGAGTTTTATGCGTCTCCAGAAGCCATGGCGTTTGCCGATAGGCTGGAGTTGCATGCAACAGAGCTGACGTTTTACCACCCGACAACGCAACAATTACAGGCGATGTTCGTGCCTTGTGATTTTTATCCCGAAGCGAAACCCGAAATTCTGCAACAATTTCAGCTCGATAACACATTACCGGATTATAAGACCCTGCCTACACCCTAGGTCAACAGACCCTAATAAAAGGCAGGAAAGGAGCCTTCAATGAAAATCGTCTTTCTAGACAGAGACACCATTCCTGCCCAGATTCCCGTTCCAAAACCTGCTTTTGATCATGAGTGGATAGAGTATTCACTCACGACAGTCGAAGAAACGGCAAGTCGCATTCAGGACGCCGACATCATCATTACCAACAAAGTGGTTCTGAACTCCGACAACCTGCAAGCTGCGGTGTCGGTTAAGCTGATAGCTGTTGCGGCGACTGGCACCAACAACATCGATCTTGAGTACTGTAGAAGCCGTGGTATCGCTGTTTGTAATATCCAAGGATATGCGACTCAATCAGTTCCTGAGCACGTTATTGCGTCGGTGTTTGCGCTAAGACGCAACCTTATGGCGTACCATCAAGATATCGCTAATGGTGAATGGCAGAAGAAAAAGCAGTTCTGCTTTTTTACTCACCCAATCGGTGATATTGCCGGTTCCACAATGGGCATCATTGGCTCGGGCGCACTGGGAAGAGCGACAGGCGAACTTGCAAGATCCGTGGGTATGAATGTCATTTACGCTGAACGCAAAGGTGAATCGGAATGTCGTCAGGGTTATTCACCCTTTGACCAAGTGTTGATCGAGTCGGATGTTATCAGTTTGCACTGCCCACTTACCGAAAGTACCCTCAACCTGATTGGCGCATATGAGCTCAAGCAAATGAAGAACAACGCTATTCTCATTAATGCAGGTCGAGGTGGCTTAGTTGACGAGAACGCGCTGGTGGAAGCACTTCAATCCAATGCCATTGCAGGTGCCAGTGTAGATGTATTTACCCAAGAGCCCGCCGACGAGTCTAACCCTCTGATAGCGAATATGGATTTACCCAATCTATTGCTGACACCTCATGTGGCCTGGGGAAGCGACAGCGCGATCACTCGCCTATGTGAAATTCTGGTCGAGAATATTGAGTCTTATGTCGATGGGGAATTACACAACCGAGTGGTTTAGAACATACAAAAAAGCACGCTGAATAGCGTGCTTTTCACTTCTGTAAGGTATTGAACTTTAACCTTGTGGTTTCACCACCAATACACTGACTTTGGTGCTTTGCACAACCTTAGATGCGACTGAACCCAATACTGCCTTGTTTAGCTTAGAACGCTTGTGACTAGGCATGATGATAAGGTCAACATTGAGTTTGTCTGCATGTTTAAGAATGGCAGCGTAAGGCTTGCCTTCAGCGACATGTGCTTCGTTTGTGATTTTTGCTTTGGTTAGGCTTTCGTCTGCTACTTTCTGCAACTGTGCTTTTACGTCTTTCTTCATCTGGCTGGCCGCGTCTTTTGGAAAGTACGTAGCGACCATGGAGTTATGAATACCCGGAAGAACAGTTAGTAGGTGGACTTTTGCATCTGAGTTTTTAGCGTGCCAAACAGCCAGCTCAATGGCTTTATCAGCAAAGCCTTCGTCATTAAGGTCGACGGGAACCAGTATATTTTTATACATAGCTTATCTCTTGTAAGGCAGCACCCGATTGGGTGCTGCCGATTTTAGAATGAATTAAGCTGGAATGGCGTCTTTCATCGCGCGACGTCGTTGGTTCCAGGCCATGGCAAACAAAATCAGAAGGGCAGGAACAAACACCCACTCTTTCATTGGGCGATCCGCGTCCAGAACGACTGATTTGATTTCCCAGTCAAAATCGATACCAGATGCTTCAGCAGGGCTGCCAAACTCGACCATATCAACAATCATACGACCATCGACTTCATTCAGCATCAGACCCATGGAGCTCACTCGCTCTTCACCTGTTGCGGCTGAATCTTCGAATGGCAGACGTACTGTCTTTTCACTGTAATCGCCATCTAGGTTTTCACCGCCCACACGAAGTTCCAGAGTCTGACCTATGTTCAGACCTTCTGCAATTTCAACAATCTGATTACCTTCATAGTAATCTTTTGCCGGGTAAAGCATGTCCCACCAGAAACCCGGACGGAAGAAGGAGAATGTCAGCACCAACAATAGTACGGTTTCCCACCATTTGTTTCTCGTGAACCACCAGCCTTGCGTTGCTGCTGAGAAAATCAGCATTGCGATAATGGAAGAAATCACCGTCAGAAGCAGATGCCACCACGAGTCAATTCCCATCATCAGTAGCTGGGTATTGAAAATGAACATGAATGGCAATATTGCGGTTCGGATGTCGTAGGTAAAGCCCTGAATACCAGTTTTGATTGGGTCAGACTTTGCAATCGCTGCTGCAGCAAAAGCAGCCAGACCAACTGGTGGCGTATCATCGGCTAAGATACCGAAGTAGAACACAAACAGGTGAACGGCAATCAGAGGAATGATCAGACCATGAGCTGCACCCAGTGTCACGATGACTGGAGCCATCAGAGTCGATACTACGATGTAGTTTGCGGTGGTAGGAAGACCCATACCCAGAATCAGTGAGATAACCGCAGTGAACAGAAGCATCAGGATAACGCTGCCGCCTGAGATAAACTCAACGAAGTCTGTCATTACCAAGCCGATACCTGTCAGAGTAACTACGCCTACAACCGTACCAGCGGCTGCTGTCGCAACACCGATACCAATCATATTACGAGCACCAGAGACCAGTGCTTCCGCCAGGTCAACAAAACCCTCTTTTGCTTGAGTGGCAACGCTGTCACCAGATTTAGACATGATGGCAAGCAGAGGACGTTGAGTGATCAAAATGAAGATCATGAACACTGTTGCCCAGAAAGCAGACAGACCAGGTGAGAATCGCTCTACAGTTAGACACCAAACCAACACAACGATAGGTAGAAGGTAATGCAGGCCAGACTTAATGGTTGGACCCGGTTCAGGGACTTCGGTTAACTCGGAATCAATCGAAATGTTACCTTCCTTCATGTGCTTAGAAGACACGCGAATCAGTGCTACATATGCCACAAGTAAAGCAACAGTCACGATCGGCGTTGCCGCTTCGCCAAACACATCCTTCGTCCAGCCTACACCGTAGTACACCAATGCACTGATGATACACAGACCTAAAATTGTTCCTGTAAAGGAAAGAAGGCTCTGCACCAGTGTTGGGTTATGGCGACGAGGCAGACCCGTCATGCCTGCTTTACAGGCTTCAAGGTGAACGATGTAAATCAAAGCGATGTAAGAAATCAAAGCAGGCAGAAGTGCTGCTTTAATCACTTCAACATAAGAAATGCCCACGTATTCCACCATCAGGAATGCGGCAGCACCCATGATTGGCGGTGTTAGCTGACCATTTGTGGATGCAGCAACTTCAACGGCACCAGCTTTAGTGCCTGGAAATCCGACTCGCTTCATCAGTGGAATAGTAAATGTACCTGTGGTCACAACGTTGGCAATAGATGAGCCAGAAACCAGACCAGAAAGACCTGAAGCCACTACCGCTGCTTTTGCAGGACCACCACGCATGTGACCGAGTAGTGAGAATGCGACTTTGATGAAGTATGCCCCTGCACCCGCTCGCTCTAACATTGCACCAAACAATACGAACAGGAATACGAAAGAAGTCGATACACCCAATGCAACGCCAAATACCCCTTCAGTTGTTAACCAAAGGTGTGACATGGCCTTATTCAGACTTGCGCCTTTGTGGGCAATTACGTCTGGCATGTATGGACCTGCAAAGGTGTAGGTTAAGAAGACCGCTGCAACCACCATGAGTGGAGGACCAAGCGCGCGACGAGTCGCTTCTAGCAATAGCACCATACCAGTAACGGCTGCTACGATATCAAACGTAGTGGGTGCGCCAGAACGCCCTGCGAGCTCGGTATAAAATAGATAAATGTATGCCGCTGAAAAGCTACCTGCCAGTGCCAAAACCCAGTCGATAAGGGGAATATGATCCCTTGGGGAGTTTTTCATCGCTGGGTAAGCAGTAAATGCCAGGAAGATTGCAAATGTCAGGTGGATTGCTCGGGCTTCTGTGTCGTTCAGAACGAAAATATTGAAAATAAATGGCAGAGGTGATGCGTACCACAGTTGGAAAAGGGACCAACAAAGAGGGACAAACCATAAGATCCGACCTGGAATACCTGAAGGGTTTCGTGCTCCGGTGTCGGCCTGTGCCACCATATCTTGCACATCTTGAGACGGTGTTGTTGTCTGCGTCATGTACGTTATCCTTATTATTTTTGGTGTTTTGTGCTGCGTATCCTGCAGCCGATCGTTCATTTAATGTAACGAAAAAATCTTAACAAAATATTAACAAGTGTATTCAGTCTAGCTATTGAGACTACTCAAGACAATAATCGGTGTTTTGAAACAGTGCATCAGTCAGAATTATCGTAGGTACTGTCTGGAGAGCGACTGTTTGTATGCGCTGTCAAAAGGCAATAAAAAGGAGGCAAACGCGCCTCCTTTTTTGTCGTTTAAAGAGCAGGCGCTTTATTTAAGCAGACCAATTTCTCTGTAGTATTTCTCAGCACCTGGGTGTAGAGGAATGGAAAGACCCGCTTTCACCATGTCTTCTTTCTTCAGGTTTGCAAATGCTGGGTGCAAACGCTTAAACGTGCTGAAGTTTTCGAATACCGCTTTTACTACGTTGTAAGCAACTTCGTCAGATACGTCTGAAGTGGTTACCATCGTTGCAGCAACACCAAAGCTCTTAACGTCGCCATCAGTACCACGGTACATACCAGCAGGTACGTTGCTGTAAGCGTAGTAAGGGTTGTCCGCTACGATCTTGTCGATCTCTTTACCTGTTGCAGACACCAGTTTCGCGTCACAAGATGTTGTCGCTTCTTTAATAGAGCCGTTCGGGTGACCGACCATGTAAATGAATGCGTCAATCTTGTTATCACAAAGTGCTTGTGAACGCTCAGAACCTTTTAGCTCAGATGCCAGCTTAAAGCTGTCGTTTGTCCAGCCAAATGACTCCATCACTACGCCCATTGTTGCGCGATCACCAGAACCAGGGTTACCGATGTTCACACGCTTGCCTTTAAGGTCAGCAACGTTTTCAATGTTTGCGTCTGCACGTGCAATGATGTTGAACGGTTCAGTGTGAAGAGAGAACATAGCACGCAGCTTTTTGTACGGACCCTGTTCAGAGAATTTACTTGTACCGTTGTAACCGTGGAACTGCCAGTCTGACTGAACAACGCCAAAGTCCAGTTCACCAGCTCGAATGGTATTTACGTTGTAGATAGAACCGCCAGTGGATTCTACTGAACAACGAATATTGTGTTCTTTACGACCTTTGTTCACTAGCTTACAAATCGCTCCACCTGTTGGGTAGTAAACGCCAGTAACGGAGCCTGTACCAATGGTAATGAATTCTTGAGCGTGAACAGAACCAGCGCCTGCAACGGCTGCTGCAATCGCACTGATTTTTACAAGGTGTTTAAATGCCATGAATTTCCCTTCCTTATTTTCATTATTCGCCACGTGATGTGGAATAGCTTCCTATTGGAAACGGCATCTTTTTCAGTCCATTAGATGAAAAAGTGGCTGAATAATAGCAAAAATCAGGTTGGAAATTACAAGAATGTTAATTTCTATAGACGATAAGTCTGGAGGCGAAATGGAATAAAGGAAATAAATAACCCCATAAAATCTTTGTTTTTCATGGGGTTAGAGTTTGGGGTTTAGTTAAGTAGCAGATTGTATTTTTTGTGATCTACTTCACTTATTGAGTGTAATCATCAAAAATAATATTTCAGCGTGTGAAAATTAACCAGCGTATTCAAACAATTCGCAAACCGAACGGAATAATTCTTCGGTTGTAACAGGCAATGTAGGGGTGATGAATATGGTGTCGTCACCAGCAACCACACCCAGAATGCCTTCGGATTTTCCAAGGGAGTCAAGTAGTCGGGCAATCAGTTGAGCTGCTCCCGGACCCGTGTGGATGACAACAAGAGCGTTGTTGTGGTCAATATCCAAAACCAACTCTCTTAAAGAGCTGGAAACCGTTGGAACCCCAAGTTCTGCTGGAAGGCAATATACCATTTCCATTTTGGCATTGCGGGTACGCACTGCACCAAATTTAGTCAACATACGTGAAACTTTAGATTGGTTGATGTTTTCAAAACCTTCCAGCTTCAACGCATCGACAATTTCACCTTGTGAGCCAAAACGCTCTTCTTTTAGTAGCGCTTTAAACGCGCGCACAAGGGTGTCTTGCTTTTCTGTATTTCGCATGATTCTCAGTTTCATATAATTAAAACTATTTTTGTTATTTTTGCATAGATAATGTGCCTTCACCAACTTCTGCCCGATTTCTGCTACTAAAGTCACTTGTAGTTGTGCCAAAGTCACGAGAATATATGAGATTAATGCCACAAAAAATTTTTGAATCCAACTTGTTGTAGCTTCAATGTTTTAAGAGCATGCTCTAGCTTCATTTTGTGGCACGTCAGAGGTGAGTTGCGCGAAGTCGCAAAGCTGGGGTTAATTAATTGTAATAAGATCGTAGTTACTATAATTTCTTATTTACATATGAGGTTAAAAAACCCAACTCCCAAACGTTTCATACCTTAACGTGAAGTATTGCTAAATTACCCAAGGAGAATAACCATGAAAGTAGCCGTCATTGGTGCCGCAGGAGGCATTGGCCAAGCACTTGCACTTCTACTCAAGAACCGTTTACCAGCAGGTTCTGATCTTGCACTTTACGATATCGCTCCAGTCACTCCAGGTGTTGCAGCGGACTTGAGCCACATCCCAACGCCGGTTTCAATTAAAGGTTATGCAGGTGAAGATCCTACACCAGCACTGGAAGGTGCAGACGTTGTACTGATTTCCGCTGGTGTTGCACGTAAGCCAGGTATGGATCGTGCGGATCTGTTTAATGTGAATGCGGGCATCGTTAAGTCGCTTGCTGAGAAGATTGCTGTTGTTTGCCCTTCGGCATGCGTTGGTATCATTACAAACCCAGTAAACACGACTGTTCCAATTGCTGCAGAAGTACTGAAGAAAGCAGGCGTTTACGACAAGCGTAAGCTATTTGGTGTAACTACTCTGGACGTCATCCGTTCTGAAACTTTTGTTGCTGAGCTGAAAGACAAAGATCCAGGCGACATTCGCGTTCCTGTTATCGGCGGTCACTCTGGTGTGACTATTCTTCCTCTGCTTTCTCAAGTTGAAGGTGTAGAGTTCACTGACGAAGAAGTTGAAGCTCTGACTAAGCGTATCCAAAATGCAGGTACTGAAGTCGTAGAAGCAAAAGCGGGTGGCGGTAGTGCAACGCTTTCGATGGGTCAGGCGGCATGTCGTTTCGGTCTGGCACTTGTTAAAGCGCTTCAGGGTGAAGAAGGTGTTATTGAGTGCGCTTACGTTGACGGTGGCAGCGAGCACGCAGAATACTTTGCTCAGCCAGTTAAACTTGGTAAGAACGGTGTAGAAGAAGTATTGAGCTACGGTGAGATCAGTGCTTACGAGCAGGCTGCACTGGATGGCATGTTAGATACACTGAAAGGTGATATCGCTATCGGTGTTGACTTCGCTAAGTAATCACCAGGGGTCATTGACCCGAAGCCATTAAATGTAAAAGTCGACCTTTTGGGTCGGCTTTTTTGATCGCTCTTACTATGTTTTACGTAGTTCAATTCGTGCTAGGTAAGTAGGAGAGTGAAAGTGGATATTTCCAGACTGACAAAAGGAATGTGGGTAGAAAAAGATGACTGCGTGGCAGAGGTCTTAATCGTAGATACAGCAACCAACATGGTGTTGATGGAAAACACAAAATCTAATCAACAGATAATGCAATCCATCAGTGAGCTAGAACAGAGCTGGCATATTTACAATGGCTGTTTAGGGTAAACGAATAAGCGCTCCCAGTGGAGCGCTTATTCTTAGTGGTCAGTGTTAACAGACATTAACTGTTACTTACTGCGTTTCACCGCCATATGGGCAAGCGTCACCAGTGCTTCTTTGTATTCTGACTCCGGCAGTACATCAAGTTCGGCGATAGCTTTATCAGCTTCTTTATTTGCTAAATCTGTAGTGTACTCAAGAGATCCTGTCTCTTTCATTGCCTGAAGAATGTCATCCAGACGCTCCATGCCATTGGCTTTTTCAATCGCCTCGTGGATCATCTCACGTTGCGCTTCAGTACCATTTCTCATTGCGTAAAGAAGAGGAAGGGTAGGTTTGCCTTCTGCGAGGTCATCACCCACATTTTTGCCCATCTCTTTGCCGTCTGCCGTGTAATCCAAAACATCATCAATTAACTGAAAAGCTGTACCTAGGTACTTGCCGTAGTTTTGCAAGGCTGTTTCTATTTCTGGTGATGAGTCCGTCAGGATTGCGCCAATTTGAGTAGCCGCCTCAAACAGTCGTGCTGTTTTTGAGTAGATGACTTGCATGTAGCTTTCTTCAGTAGTGCTTGGGTCATTACAGTTCATTAACTGCTGCACTTCACCTTCAGCAATGATGTTTACGGCATCGCTCATCAATTTAAGGATCTTCATGGATCCTAGCTCAGTCATCATCTGGAAAGAGCGAGTATAGATAAAGTCACCCACCAATACGCTTGCCGCATTACCAAACGCTGCGTTGGCTGTTGCTTTGCCTCGACGCATGTCTGATTCATCGACAACGTCATCATGCAGCAATGTAGCAGTGTGAATAAACTCAATAAATGCAGCTGCAGTGGTGTGACTGCTTCCTTGGTATCCCAATGCACGTGCAGAAAGCACAGCAAGAAGTGGGCGTAGGCGTTTGCCGCCTCCACTCACAATATAAAATCCAAGTTGATTAATTAAACTTACATCCGAGTTGAGTTGAGCAAGGATGGTTTCGTTCACTTTTGCCATATCATCGGCTGTGAGCGCTTGGATAGCTTTAAAATCCATTGTACTTCCGGCTGAGGTTAGACCCTGTAAGGCTTAATGATTTTGATTTATTGCTGAATATTACACTAAAAATCGTTGCGAAATGCATTATCTAACGGCATGATTGGCTCACTTTTCTTTGGCGATTAGCTTTTCGCCAATTTTTTCAAAATATGGCTTGTCATAGGGTTGTCCTTTCTGTAGAATCTGCGCCCTATTGATGATTAGTTTAGCGCACACCCAAGATGCTCAACAAAGCATAGGCTGTGCGGAAAAAGCGGAGTAAAATATGTACGCTGTTTTCCAATCTGGTGGTAAACAACACCGTGTAAGCGAAGGTCAAACTCTTCGTTTAGAGAAATTAGACGTTGAAACAGGCGCAACTGTTGAGTTCGATAAAGTTCTTCTTGTAGCTAACGGTGAAGAAATCACTGTTGGTGCTCCTCTAGTAGAGGGTGGCAAGGTTACTGCTGAAGTGGTTCAGCACGGTCGTGGCGACAAAGTTAAAGTCGTTAAGTTCCGTCGTCGTAAGCACTCTCGTAAGCAACAAGGTCACCGTCAGTGGTTCACAGAAGTGAAAATCACTGGCATCAACGCTTAATCGAAATTAGGAGAGTTTAACAATGGCACACAAAAAAGCTGGCGGTTCTACTCGTAACGGTCGTGATTCAGAAAGTAAACGTCTTGGTGTTAAGCGTTTCGGTGGCGAATCTGTACTAGCGGGTAACATCATCGTTCGTCAACGTGGTACTAAGTTCCACGCTGGTAACAACGTAGGTTTGGGTAAAGACCACACTCTATTCGCTCTAACTGACGGTAAAGTTAAGTTCGAAGTGAAAGGTCCTAAAAACCGTAAATTCGTTAGCATCGAAGCTGAATAATTTTAGTTTCTAGCTGAATTCAAAAGCCCTGCCGATTCGGCGGGGTTTTTTATTTATGACAGAGCACAAAGCACAATTTTCTGGCGATAGAAACCTTTATCCAGATAAGCACAATTAAGGCGTGCTAGAAACTTTTTCTTTTTGTTCTTGAATGCAGACCGATCCTGGATCTCAGGTGATCGATCTTACATCTGGATCTGCTAGAATTTATATCACTTTACTCGAGTGGTATTGAAACGCAAAAAATGCGGAGTAAGAGATGAAATTCGTTGATGAAGCGGTAATTAAAGTAGAGGCTGGCGACGGTGGTAACGGCGTTGTTAGCTTTTGGCGTGAGAAGTTTGTCGCCAAAGGTGGTCCTGATGGTGGTGATGGTGGTGATGGTGGTGATGTTTACGTCCAGGCGGATGAAAACTTAAATACGCTTATCGACTATCGCTTCCAGCGCTTCTATAACGCTGATCGTGGTGAAAATGGTCGTGGTGGTAACTGTACGGGTAAGCGCGGCAAAGACATTACGTTGAAAGTACCTGTGGGTACGCGTGCGGTTGATATCCATACTAACGAAATTGTAGGCGAAGTCGCCGAACACGGTAAAAAAATCATGGTTGCCAAAGGTGGCTGGCATGGTTTAGGTAACACGCGTTTCAAATCATCCGTTAACCGTGCTCCTCGTCAAAAGACAATGGGTACCAAAGGCGAAGTTCGCGAATTGCGCCTTGAACTTCTTCTGCTTGCCGATGTTGGTATGCTTGGCCTGCCTAATGCAGGTAAGTCTACGTTTATTCGAGCGGTATCTGCAGCGAAGCCGAAAGTGGCGGATTATCCGTTTACCACTCTCATTCCAAGCTTAGGCGTAGTGAGTGTCGTACCTGAGAAGAGCTTTGTTGTTGCGGATATTCCTGGTCTTATTGAAGGTGCTGCGGATGGTGCTGGATTGGGTATTCGTTTCTTGAAACATCTTGAGCGCTGCCGAGTCTTACTGCACATGATCGACATTATGCCGATCGATCAGTCGGATCCTATCCAAAATGCTCTGACCATTATTGATGAGCTTGAGCAATACAGTGAAAAAGTCGCTCAAAAGCCTCGCTGGTTGGTATTCAATAAGACTGACTTGATGCCAGAAGAAGAAGCCAATGAGAAAATCCAAGAGATTTTGGATGCTCTGGGTTGGGAAGACGAGTACTTTAAAGTTTCTGCTGTTAACAAGCAGGGCACTAAAGAGCTTTGTTACAAACTGGCTGACTTTATGGAAAATCTACCACGTGAAGTAGAAGAAGAGACCGAGGAAGACAAGGTCGACTTTATGTGGGACGACTACCATAAAGATGCGATGAGTGGAAAAAATGTCATTACCGAAGACGACTGGGATGACTGGGACGATGAAGAAGATGACGGTCACGTTATCTACGTCCGCGATTAAGCTCACTGTTTACAGAAATGCCGCAATCTTTGGTTGCGGCATTTTTTATGTGTAGAAGCTCAGTATACTTTCTGGGCATGAATTGAATGTTTAGGTTGTTATGGAAAACAGTCAGCGAAAAGTGACACGCCTTATCGCTCAGGCAGCGCAAATGCTGCTCGCTCATGGTGCGGAAAGCACGTTGGTGAGTGATATTGCTCGCCGAATAGGTATCGCCAGTAAAATGGATGAAGTGGAAGTATCACTCTCAGCCAGTTCACTTGTTGTGACCACGCTTAAGCACGGCAATTGTATTACCACCGCCAGACGAAGCCCAGACAGAGGCATCAACATGCGCGCAGTCACTCAGATACAGCGCATTTGTATTTTGATGGAGAAAGGGCTTTTAGACAGTGCTTTGGCTCAGGAAAAACTAGACGCAATCACGCCAGAGCGTTACAACCGTTGGCTGGTCGTGGTTATGATTGGACTCTCTTGTGCGTCATTCAGCCGCTTAGCTGGCGGAGACTGGGCAATTTTTGCGATGACGTTCTTGGCGTCTGCACTTGGCATGATCGTTCGTCAGGAAATTGGTCATCGTCACTTTAATCCATTCTTAAATTTCTCCGTGATCGCTTTTGTCACCACCTTAGTTTCTGCTCAGGCGATGCTTTTTCAAATCGGAAACGAACCATTTATAGCAATGGCTTCCTCTGTTCTGATGTTGGTTCCCGGTTTTCCTTTGATTAATGCGGTTGCGGATATGTTGAAAGGTTACGTGGACATGGGCATCGCTCGCTTTGTTATGGCGAGTCTTCTCACTCTGGCAACCGCAATGGGGATAATAGGTGCCATGAATGTCGTTGGTGTATGGGGGTGGATAGGATGAATCTTTTGTTAGCGCTCATCAACGACATGTTTTTCGCAGCAATACCCGCCATAGGGTTTGCTCTGGTTTTCAATGTTCCCGTTAATGCTCTAAAGTTCTGTACCATTGGCGGAGCTATCGGTCACGGCAGCCGTTTCTTATTAATGGAGTACGGTGTGCCTATTGAGTGGGCGACATTTTTGGCTGCTACCATCGTTGGTTTTATCGGAGTGAAATGGTCACACCGATTTTTGGCTCACCCTAAGGTATTTACTGTTGCCGCATTAATTCCTATGGTGCCGGGGGTGTATGCCTTTAAGGCGATGATTGCCTTGGTAGAATTGAATAGCCTTGGTTACAGCGATGCGCTTTTTGGTGCATTGGTTGAAAACTTCCTTAAAGCCATGTTTATCATCGCTGGGCTGGCCATTGGCTTAGCCATGCCCGGTTTGCTATTCTACCGCCGCAAACCCATTGTTTAGATTAATAAAGCGTTAGCCGTTTAAAAGGACCCGAATGAAAATCAGCATGATCGCCGCAATGGCACACAACCGCATTATTGGTAAAGATAACGACATGCCTTGGCACCTTCCTGCCGACTTTGCGTGGTTTAAGCGTTGTACTATGGGTAAGCCTGTTGTTATGGGGCGTAAGACCTATGAGTCGATCGGGCGCCCACTACCTGGGCGACGTAACATTGTCATCAGCCGTGACCCTAACTTGAAAATTGAAGGGGTAGAGACCACTACCAGCATCGATCAAGCAAAACAACTTGTTGAAGGTATTGAAGAGCTAATGATCATTGGTGGCGGTTCAATTTACGCAGAGTGTTTACCAATTGCCGATACCTTGTATATCACTCACATCGATGCGGAAATAGAAGGCGATACGCAGTTCCCTGACTGGGGAGAGGGTTGGAAACAGACCCATACAGAGCATTTTTCAAAAGATGAAAAGAATGCCTATAACCTGGAGTTTGTGGTTTTGGAGCGGGAACAATAAAACAACGATAAATGGGAGAAATTCTGTTTTCTCCCATTGAATGCTCTAATTTGCTGAATGCTTTAATCTACAGAAAGGTTTAATCCGCCGAAAGGGCGCTTTGGGTAAAGATCTGCTTATCTTCCCAGCGAATCATTGTGAGTTCGCCTCCCCAGACACACCCAGTATCCAGACCAATAAGATCTTCTCTTTGAACTCCCTCAAGTGCCGCCCAGTGACCAAATAAAACAGCTTTGCCTAGCGGCTTTCTATCTGGAAGATCAAACCATGGCATTAACGACCCATCTTCTACTTCTGATGGTGGAAGCTTACACGCCATATCCAAACGACCATCGGGAAAAACGAAACGCATTCGAGTGAAAGCGTTAATGGTATAACGGTAACGATCGATGCCTTGTAAATTTTCGTCCCAGGCATCGGGCTGATTGTCATACATATTTTCAAGTAACCATTCCCATCGGTCGCTTTGCAGAACATTTTCCACAATTTTGGCTTCCCGACGCGCAGTTTCTAGGTCCCATTCAGGAGAAATACCAGCATGGCACATCACAAAATCATCGTGTTCAATCATTAGTGGTTGTTCACGTAACCAAGCCATCAATTCATCACAATCTTTAGCATTGATAATTGGCGCAGTTTTGTCTTTCTTCTTTAGAGGGCTAATACCATGATAAACCGCGAGTAAGTGCAGATCGTGATTTCCCAGAATGACTTTTGCCGCTGAACCAAGCTTTTTGACGTACCTGAGTGTTTTTAAAGAGTCTGGTCCTCTGGCAACCAGGTCACCAGCAAACCAGATCGTATCGGAATTCTTGTTGAAGTCTGCTTGTTTGAGCAGAAGTTTCAGTTCTTCGTAACAACCCTGAATATCACCAACAATGTAGTTAGCCAAGAAATGAACTCCTTAATTTAAGATATTGGGAATAGCCAGACGGAAAGGGTCGATGTCTGCTTTGAATTCTGCGCCAGCTTCATCGTGCATGATGTAGTGACCCTGCATGACACCAATGGGGGTTTCGATGGCGGTACCGCTGGTGTAGGTATATTCATCACCTGCCTCGATAACAGGTTGTTCTCCCACGACACCATCACCTTCTACAACTAACTGTTTGCTGTTTCCATCGGTAATCAGCCACTTTCGGCTCATTAGCTGCACGGTTTGCTGGCTGAGATTTTTAATCGTGATGATATAAGCGAAGACGTAGCGGTTTTGATCCGGTTGGGATTGCTCGGGTACATACTTGGTATGCACCTGACATTTAACACAAGGATGGGATACTTCCATATAGGCTCTCCTTGAAGGCGTAAAAAGCCTTAAGTCCGGTATTTTTCTTAACTATAACAGACTTAAGGCATTTATCAGCTTTATGAGGACAGATTCTAGCTGGAGTGGTTAGAATCTAGCCAGTTTGCCATATCGACAAATTGTTCGAGTGTCAGGTTTTCAGGGCGCATACTTGGATTTACTCCAAGCTCTTCCAACACCTCTTGGCTCAGCAGACCTTTGTAACAGTTGCGAACGGTTTTACGACGTTGGTTAAACCCTTCACGACATACGCGATCTAGCCATTTCAGGCTTTTTGCTGGATAAGGCAGTTCTTCATAAGGCATCAATCTTACAACCGCTGAATCGACTTTTGGTGGTGGAACAAATGCCGTTGGTGGCACTTCCAGTACAGGGACAACTTTACAGAAGTATTGTGCCATTACCGTTAATCGACCATAAGCCTTGCTGCCAGGTGCCGCTGCTAGGCGGTTTACGACCTCTTTTTGAAGCATAAAGTGCATATCTTGAATATCTTTATGGAATTCAAAAAGATGGAACATCAGTGGGGTCGAGATGTTATATGGAAGATTGCCGAAAATGCGCAATTTGTTGTTTGGCTTCACTAATTGAGTGAAGTCAAAACGCATGGCATCGCCTTCGTGAATGGTCAGTTTTTCTGCTAAGTCTGGATGAGTGCGCAGGCGCTCTGCCAGATCTCGGTCGAGTTCAATAACCGTAAATTTATCAACTTCTTTGCCTACTGGTTCTGTAATTGCCCCCAGACCGGGACCGATTTCAACCAGATTTTGTCCAGGTTTAGGGTTAATTGCAGACACGATGCCATCAATAATGTATGGATCGTTCAAAAAGTTCTGACCAAAACGTTTACGCGCTTTGTGTCCTAAGTGGACATCGTTTCTCATTGTTTCTTCTCTACTAATTCGATAGCGTGCGTGAGCGCTGTCTGGAAACTTCCTGTATCCGCCTGACCTGTCCCTGCCAAATCAAGTGCTGTACCATGGTCTACTGATGTACGAATGAACGGTAAACCGAGCGTTATATTAACAGAACGACCAAAACCTTTGTATTTTAATACAGGAAGAACTTGGTCGTGATACATGCCCAAAACGGCATCCGCTTCTTGCAAATATTTTTGGTTGAAGATGGTGTCCGCAGGTAAAGGACCGATTAAGTCGACACCTTTTTCCTTGCGGATTTTTTCTAATGTAGGAGTGATGGTTTCAATTTCTTCCATCCCCAGACATCCATCTTCACCTGCATGGGGATTTAATCCGCATACATAAATTTTAGGCTGCTTAATGGCAAATTTTTCCACTAAGTCTTTGTGTAAGATCTCAATGATTTTTTCAAGGCGATCTTTGGTTACAGCCTGGGAGACATAAGCCAGAGGAATATGCGTCGTGACAAGTGCGACACGCAAACCTTCAGTTGCCAGCATCATTACTACGAGAGGAGTATTCGATTTATCTGCGAAAAACTCTGTATGCCCGCTAAACGCGACTCCTGCTCTGTTAATGATCCCCTTGTGCACAGGGCCGGTGACAATAGCATCAAATTCGTCTTTCATACAGCCTTCGGCGGCTCTTTCTAGCGTATTCAGAACATAGTGACCATTGGATTCGTTGAGCTCGCCCGCAACAACTGGGGTGGCAACAGGTATATGGTCTACAATGAGTGTGCCGCTTTTCTGTGGTAACGCTGGATTTTCCGAATCGTAACTGATCAATTCAACGTCAATATTGAGTTGTTCAGCACGTTCAGCCAGAACCGTTTTATCAGCGATAACAATGATCTGGTGCGCCCAGTCATGTTTGGACAGTGCTAAAACCAGATCAGGACCTATGCCAGCAGGCTCACCAGCGGTGACGGCAATTCGTCTAACTGTCATTCTCTTCTCCCAACACTTCTACGTAAGCACCTGCACGAATTTCCTGCATCCAGGCTCCCACTTCTTCATTGAATTTGCGGTTAAAGAGAATTCGATAGGCTTTGTTGGTGAGAGCAGAGTCGGTTCTGTCCACTTTTCTTCTGTCTAACACTTCAACTATGTGCCAGCCATGAACGGTTTCGAAAGGTTTGCTGATTTGCCCTACAGGCAGAGTTTCAATTTGATGTTTGAACTCAGGAACGTAGAGATCAGGAGTTTGGAATCCAAGTTCACCATTATTTGCAGCCGACCCCGGATCTGCGCTGTATTGCTGTGCCAAATCACCAAATGAGCGCTCGCCAGCATTGATTTGGCGAATGTATTCATTGAGCTCACGTTTCGCACCTTCATCGCTTAAGATAACCGATGTTTTGATCAGAATGTGACGCGCGTTCACTTCAGTGACCGCAACGGTTTCAAGCCCTTTGACGTCTTCAAGCTTTATAATGTGGAAACCCACGCCACTTCGAAAAGGTCCAATTACTGCACCTTTACCTTGTGTGGTGATCTGATCTGCAAAGATGGTTGGCATTTCTTCTTTTCTTAACCAACCCCAATCGCCACCCTGCAGCGCTTTTGGTCCTTTGGAATAGGTGTACGCCATGGTTTTAAAGTCTTCACCAGCGTTGATCTGAAAAACAAGTTGTTTCGCTTGTTTTTCCACTTCTTGTTTTGTCTGGTCGTCATTGAAGCGAAGCTGAATGTGATTCACTTTGTACTGAACGGTGGCGTTGCTCTCTTTCGCCAGAATTTCCGCCAAGCTTTCTACTTCAGCAGGAAGGATGTTGATTCGGCGACGTACTTGCGCATTTCGGGCTTCAGATGCGGCAATTTCGTTACGGACCTGTTCGCGAAATTCGGCGTAACTTAAGCCTTCCTTTGACAATGACTGACGAAGTTGTGTGATGGATTTTTTCTGGTTAGCTGCGATCTCTTTGATAGCTAACTCAAGGCGGTTGTCGTCTATACGTACGCCTAGCTTCTCTGCTTGCTGGGTTTGAATGGTGTCTAAGATGAGTTTTTCCAGCACCTGATCTTTGAGAATATCTGCACTTGGTAGTGCTTGGTTGGCTGCTCGCGCATTTGCTCGAATGGTTTTGAGCGCGGAGTCGATGTCGCTTTGCAGGATAACGCCTTCGTTAACAATAACAACGACTTTATCTAACTCAACGGGTTGAGCAAATGCACTAAACGAACCGAATGCGATAGTGAGGCTTAAGAGTGTTTTTTTCCACATTTTCATGTTGTTTCCATTACTTTCAGAGGAGTTCTCTGAAAAAGATAAATTAGTTGTTTAGATAAAATGGGCGACCGTAGCCCAGAGCGTTACCAGCGGAGCTTATGGATGGAGCTCCTACAGACGTACCGAAGCCGAATATGCCAAAGTTTATGGCAAAATTGTCGTCATATACTGGGGTAGCATTAGGATCTGTAACAAAATTCCCATTCCACCCTCTCAATTGATTGCTATAGGTAAAGCTGATATACCAGCAATCAGAACGATAACTGAGGTTTGCTAGCCACTCTAGATTTTGTTTCACCGTTGCGTCATAGAAGTATTGAGCGTTTAAGTGCCATTTTGGTGTGATTTGATAAGCAGCAAGTAAGCCAGCCTGAGATATACCCGTTTTAGTAATATTGGATACATCCAATCCATCTACAGCACTTTCAATATACTCTTTCGTCACATAGCGATAGTTTGATTGAACATACCCGCCGTTAAAACGATATTCAAGAGCGCTATTAGCTAACTGAATCGCACTGGATTCGATGTCATACTGGACTCCACCGTGGTAAAACAAGTAGTCGTTAAAATTAAAGTCTGTTTCAACCGCCCAAGCGGAATAATTAGATGCATTTTCACCAGATGATATCGGTTCTAAAAAGTAGATCTGTCCGAATGAAACATTCAATCGTTCTTTGTAATCGCCGTCATAAAAGCGTGTTGTTGCTCCATAACTGAACTGGTTCGCTTTCTGTATACGGTCTACACCACTGTGCTTTCTGCTTCGGAATAACCCGTAGTAATCAGTTTGAAGGAGAGTGGTATCATAGAGACCTATCCCCTCTTGCTCGACTTCTGGAATGTATAAATACTGAACCTGAGGCTCCAGTGTTTGTATATAGCTACCCGCATCCCTTTCAAGGTTTAGAATTCCGTGGAGCCTTAATTCAGGTAACGTTCTTGATATCTGTTCCTTTAATACCGGATCACTTGAACTGTCAATTTCCTGTTGGTAGTAAGTAGCCAGCATTCGTGCTTCACCCGTAAGAGAACCCCAAGGTCTTGAAAATGGGACGACAACGCCAGGCTCAACATGAACTCGAGTTGCAGAAGGTTTATTACTATCTTCAGTTACAAAGCGGCTTATATGACTTGTAAGGTCAAAGTTGACGCCACTGTAAAAATCTGGGGAATAATAATTAAATTTTAGTTGGGGAAGCATTTGATATGGCTGAGTGGCATTCTCATCCAAAATTTGAAAATCTTTGACTGTTAATGTCAGATCCCAATCTTGAGTTCGATATGCGGCACTACCGGTTTGAATTAACTGACCATCTTCACGATTACCGATGCTTGATTTGAAGTCTCTAAAATAATTGACGTCGCTAACCAGTGAATAATCGATGTCCAGTTTCCAGTTGTGTAGAACAATTCCACTGTGAGAGTAATTTAATCCCCAGCGAGAACCTAACTCTTCATTTTTCTTATCACTAGCGATGTATTCGGTTCTTAAATTGCCAGAGCCATAATTTGTTAGGTAACGAAAGTTAGCGTCAAGTTGAAGACCTCTTCTTTCCATATAGTTAAATCGGGTAAGCAGGTCATAATTGGGCGCGAGGTTCCAATAAACAGGTATGTTAACACTTAAGCCATCATTAGTATCTAAAGAAACTCTTGGGAACAACAAGCCAGATTTTCTCTTATCTCCTACAGGCATACTCATATAAGGCATGTAAAAGATTGGAACATCTAATACTTCAAAGCGCGTATTGTAAAAGTATGCTTGTTCTTCATCCTGATCCAGCTCGATAGAAGATGCTTTTACTCGCCATGAGCTATCTCCCTCCGGGCAGGCAGTCAAAGTGCCGTCTTCCATTTCGTATATAGCTTGACCAGTTTTTAACACTCTTGTCGCTTCACCTCTCCCTGCTTCACAGAGAAAACGGTATTGTGTGTCTTCCATCGTGACTAATTCATCGTCAACATTGGAAGTAACAACGGTTGAGTGGGACTTTATTTGCCCATCACTAAACTGAACATTACCTTCGGCGCGCAATGTATTTTCAACTGGGTTGTGGGTGACAGAGTCGGCTTTCATCTTGCGGTGTCCTTGAGTGATGACCACATCACCTTGGTATACCGCCTGTTTTTCAGCTATTGCCGTAATACTGTCTGCTTCGACAAAAACTGGCTGTTCGTCTGCATCTGGTGCTCCAACTTCCGGTACATAACATTGATCTATAGCGGGCATTTCCTGCACACTATCATCATTATGGGTATCGGCTTGTGTCGAAGGCACGGTGAGCGCAGCGCCAATTGAAGCTGCCAGAAATGTGCGGGAAGAAAAAGACATCGAGTTGAGCTATCCTGTGAAACCTAATCCATTCGGTAAAGTAGTCGGAGACCGAATTAAAACATCGCCCTTTATCATAAAGGAATTTGTATTAACCGACACTATAAGACCGCGGTAGTTCGCAAAAATTCATAGATTGAGAGCACAATAATGCAGATTTTTGGCAAAATTCTTGGCCTTTTTTTCGGTTTCCTTTTTGGCAACATCCCCGGGGCGATTCTTGGGCTTTTTTTAGGGCATCAATTTGATAAGGCGAGAAACCGACAAACAGGTGGTTTTTCCTCCTCAAAAGGTTTTGGTGGTCCATCTCAAGCTGAAAAACAAGCAGAGTTCTTTAAAAGTGCCTTTGCTGTTATGGGGCATGTCGCTAAAGCGAAAGGGCAGGTGACTAAAGAAGAAATTCAGCTCGCAACGACCATGATGGAGCGAATGAACCTTCATGGGGAACAAAGACGCGCGGCGCAGGATGCTTTTCGTTCCGGTAAGTCATCGGATTTTCCGCTGGAAGAAACACTAGCGAGTGTTCGTTCTGCAACAGGTGGTCGGTTTGACCTGCTACAGTTCTTTTTGGAACTGCAAATCTCGGCTGCGTTTGCAGATGGTGACCTTCATCCAAGTGAACGTAATGTACTCCATGTTATCGCACAAGGTCTGGGATTTTCCTCACAGCAGCTTGAACAACGTTTGCAGATGCAAGAAGCGGCTTTTCGTTTTCAGCGTGGGGGAGGCGGCTTTGGTGGGAGCCAGTCGGGCAGCCATCAGCAGCGATCTTCTGGACAGTGGCAGCCATCGTCCGCAAGTCAGCTTTCTGATGCCTTTAAAGTTCTGGGTATTTCCGATTCTTCTGACTCGAAAGCCGTCAAGCGTGCATATCGCAAACTGATGAATGAGCACCATCCAGATAAACTCGTCGCCAAAGGTTTGCCTCCAGAAATGATGCAAGTGGCGAAAGAAAAGGCGCAGGAGATCCAGTCTGCGTATGACTTAATCAAAAAGGAAAAAGGGTTTAAGTAACCCCAAGGAGAATCTATGTACAAGGAAGTGATTGATTTTTGGTTTGGTGAACTTACGCCAAAAGATTGGTTTGCGGGTGGTGAAGAGCTGGATAAGCTTATTAAGTCTCGCTTTGGCGACCTGCAAGCTCAAGCTGCTCAATGTGAATTAAGCGATTGGCGTGAATCTGCTCAGGGGCGATTAGCGGAAGTGATCGTACTGGATCAGTTTTCAAGGAATATTCATCGTGGAACACCTGCCGCATTTTCCTCTGATCCTCTGGCTCTTGCATTGGCTCAGGAGACGATTCGATTAGGGCTAGACAAAGAGCTAACTCAAACAGAACGAACGTTTTTGTACATGCCATTTATGCACAGTGAATCTCTTAAGATTCATGAGCATGCGGTTGAGCTGTTTAAAGAAAACGGCGTGGAAAACAATCTGGACTATGAATATAAACACAAAGTCATTATTGAACGATTTAGTCGATACCCGCACCGTAACGAAATTTTAGGGCGAGTATCGACAGAAGAAGAAATTGAATTTCTCAAACAGCCGGGTTCAAGTTTCTAAACCTATATTCATCTGAAAAGAAAGCTATTGCTTATTTAAATCCCAATCGTAGTCGTATTTGATTTTGCTGCTCCTATTCAGTGGCAAATCAGAGCGATACTGCTTTAGGTGTGTGATAACGCCTTCTTCGTTTCCACCGAAATCGGCAACAAACCATTCGTAGATAGAAGACAATTGAGCACCATCTGAATTCAAAGATACCCCTTTATCGCTATTCACAAATGATTGGGCGGCTTGTTCTAGAAGAGCTTCCGTGTTGTCTGCGGTAAATGCTGTCGTTTGTAAATTAGGGCAGCCCAAGCTTGCGCAGTTGACCGCGTAATGTGTACGAGGATCATTCCAGATAGGGCGAAGAATACGATGTTCAATATCGTTTAGCGTCAAGTCTTTACCAACTACTTTCACCACCTTCTCACCCCAAGGTCCAAAGCTAAACAACCCGCCTAATTTGGTAATGGATTTCACAGGGTAGTCATCCAAAATCAAATCGACTGTGATGGCGTTGTACATATTTACCCAATAGGCATATTGCTCTTTAAGTGAGTAACTTCTTGGGTCTTGCGATGCCAGATTTTGGATATAACTCTTAAGAGCCGCTTTATCCGATGTAGTTACACCTGCGTAATCAAAAAGATTATGCTGACCTGATTCGGCTAAATACTTTTTCAGAAGCTCATCCCATGCTTGATGCGATATGGTGGCAGTATTGCTTTCGTTGTTTTTCTGCCAAAACTCCCAAAGGTCGGACTTTGGTGCAGCAAAAGACAGGCTTGAAAAAAGAAAAATAAAAACAGTCAGTAAGATTCTCATAGTCAAAATTCTTTGGTCGTCATTGTGATTAGTATAGGAGACCCACGCCGATTGAGAATTCTTTCGTTGGATAGAAAAAAAGCCCCATTCCGGGGCTTAGACTTGAAAGTGTTTACGCCAAGAAGCTAGGGATTTTCGACTCGTATTCAGCGATTTTGTCTTCGTGTTGAAGCGTTAAACCAATATTATCCAAACCGTTCAGAAGACAGTGGCGACGGAATTCGTCGATTTCGAAACCGTACTCTTTGCCATTAGCTCGAACTTTCATCGCTTCAAGATCCACTTCTACTTGAGCACCTTCATTGGCATGCACAAACTCGAAAATTTCATCGACTTCTTGCTCTGTTAAGCGAACAGGAACCATCTGGTTGTTGATGGAATTCCCATAGAAAATATCAGCGAAACTTGGAGCAATCATGACTTTAATGCCGTAGTCAGCCAGTGCCCACGGTGCGTGTTCACGAGAAGAGCCACACCCAAAATTCTCTCGAGCTAGCAGGATAGATGCCCCTTGGTAACGAGGTGCATTCATTACGAATTCTGGGTTTGGCTCATTTCCAGCATCGTCTAAATAACGCCAGTCATGAAACAAGTGAATTCCAAAACCAATGCGATTTACCTTCTGAAGAAACTGCTTTGGAATAATGGCATCGGTATCGACATTGGCTGCATCTAAAGGAACAACCAAACCTGTATGTTGTTTAAAACCTGACATGATAAGTTCCTTATTGATCTAATTCACGAATATCGACAAAGTGACCGGCAATAGCTGCGGCAGCTGCCATGGCTGGACTCACTAGGTGTGTACGTCCATCACGACCCTGACGCCCTTCAAAGTTACGGTTACTGGTCGATGCGCAGCGTTCATGAGGACCCAGACGGTCATTGTTCATTGCCAGACACATGGAGCAGCCAGGTAAACGCCATTCGAACCCAGCGTCAATGAAGATTTTATCCAGTCCTTCCAGTTCAGCCTGTGAACGAACTTGCTCGGACCCCGGAACGATCAAAGCCTGAACATGACCTGCTACTTTCTTACCTTTAGCAATGGCGGCAGCAGCGCGCATGTCTTCGATTCGTGAGTTAGTACAGGAACCTACAAATACTTTATCCACCTTGTAATCAGATAGCTTCTTACCTGCCTCCAAACCCATGTAAGCCAGTGCTTTCTCGGCTGAGGCTTTTTCTACTGGATCTGCGAAACTGTCAGGTGCTGGGATGTTAGCATCAACCGCGATAACTTGACCTGGGTTCGTTCCCCACGTGACCTGTGGTTTGATTTGAGTTGCATCCAGCGTCACAACTGCGTCAAATTCTGCGTCATCATCGGTTTTCAGTGATGACCAGTACTCTACTGCGTCTTCCCAATCTTGACCTTGAGGTGCGAATTTACGCCCTTTGATGTAGTCAAAGGTGGTTTCGTCCGGAGCAATCAGACCCGCTTTTGCACCCAGTTCGATAGCCATGTTACAGACGGTCATTCGACCTTCCATCGTCAGGTCGGTAATGGCTTCGCCGCAGAACTCGACTACGTAGCCCGTGCCGCCTGCGGCGGTGGTTTTACCGATGATGGCAAGTACGATATCTTTTGCGGTAATGCCTTCTGCAACTTTCCCTTTCACCTCAATCTTCATGGTTTTAGCACGAGCTTGCTTTAGGGTTTGAGTTGCCAGAACGTGCTCAACTTCAGAAGTCCCGATACCAAAAGCCAAGGAACCAAAAGCACCGTGAGTCGCGGTATGGGAGTCACCACAAACGATGGTCATACCCGGCAAGGTAATCCCTAGCTCAGGACCCATAACGTGCACAATACCTTGATATTTGTGGTTAATGTCATAAAGGGTGACACCAAACTCTTCACAGTTCTTAGACAGTGTTTCCATCTGAATACGTGCCATCTCACCAGAGGCATTGATGTCCTTGGTTTGAGTCGACACGTTGTGATCCATTGTGGCAAACGTTTTGCCGACTTGACGAACCGGACGTCCCTTTTCACGCAGACCATCAAAAGCTTGCGGAGAGGTCACTTCGTGAACCAAATGGCGGTCAATGTATAAGATAGGGTTTTCGCCCTCTGCCGCAACTGCGACGTGGGCGTCATAAATTTTTTCGTATAATGTTTTCGACATTGCTTCTTCCTTGAGCGAAGCGCTCAGTATTTCAATTTGTACGTGAGCTTGATTCAGCGATGAACGGCTCATCGCTGTATTTTAAATTCAATCTGTACTCACGCTTTACCTGTCTGTTATGAGTTGATGATGTACTCGGCGATTTTGTCGCCCATTTCTGACGTCGAAAGTGCTGGCTTATCTCCTGCTAAATCGCCTGTCAGTTCACCTGCTGCCAGTGCTTTTGAAACTGCAGCTTCAATATCTTGCGCGGCTGCTTCTTCATTCAGGCTATAACGTAGCATCAGTGCAGCAGAAAGGATCTGAGCCACTGGGTTCGCAATGTTCTTGCCTGCAATATCTGGTGCACTGCCGCCAGCAGGTTCGTATAAGCCAAACTTGCTTTCATTAAGGCTAGCAGATGGCAGCATACCCATGGAGCCAGTGATCATGGCACATTCATCAGAAATGATGTCGCCAAAGATGTTTGAACAAAGCATCACATCGAATTGAGAAGGATCTTTGATGAGCTGCATAGTGGCGTTGTCGATGTACATGTGTGAAAGCTCGACATCTGGGTAGTCTTTCGCAATTTCTTCAACCACTTCACGCCATAAAATAGAGCTTTGAAGTACGTTAGCTTTGTCGATAGAGCAGACTTTTTTGTCTCTAAGGCGAGCAGATTCAAAAGCAATCTTAGCGATTCTTTCAATCTCATAGCGATGATAGATCTCTGTATCGAACGCTTTTTCGTTTGGACCTTCACCTTCGCGACCTTTTGGCTGACCGAAGTAGATTCCACCAGTTAGTTCGCGAACCACAACAATGTCGAAACCACGTTCAGAAATATCCGCTCGAAGAGGAGAGAAGGCTTCTAGCCCTTGGTGAATTTGCGCTGGGCGTAAATTACAAAATAGTTGGAAGTGTTTACGCAGTGGAAGTAATGCACCACGCTCAGGTTGATCATTCGGTGGAAGATGTTCCCACTTTGGACCACCAACCGAGCCAAACAAAACGGCATCCGCATCTTCGCAGCCTTTTACCGTACTCTCTGGTAGCGGGCAACCATGGTTGTCAATCGCAATGCCGCCGACGTCATGCTCTTCACGTTGAAAGGTAATACCGTGTTTCTTTTCAATCGCATCCAGTACCTTGTGAGCCTGTTGCATGACTTCCGGACCAATTCCGTCGCCCGGTAATACGGCAATGTTGTAGCTTGAGCCTGCCATGGTTAAATATTCCTTGTTGGTTAAGTTGTGTTTGAATTTAAAATCGAGAGCGAACGGTCTGTTTATTCTGTGCTAAAAGCACTGTGCTTATTTATGTCGCTCTCGTTGTATTTTTATACTGTCTCTATCTTATCTTTTTTCTGCTTAATGTCAGCAATTTGGTCTGCACGATGAATACTATTAATTACATGCAATAGAGCCTGACCAGAGGCTTCGATAATATCGGTAGATACCCCAGTTCCGTGGTATTTTCTGCCTTTATAGTTAGCGATGATGTCTGCCTGACCTAAGCCATCTTCACCTTCACCTTTGGCAGTGAGATCGAATTTATCCAGAACGATGTCGTAACCCGTTACTCGGTAAATGCATTGGTAAAGCGCATCGACAGGGCCATTACCAACCGCAGCTTCGCTCTTTTCTTCATCGCCACATTGCAGCTTGATGCTAGTGGTCGCCATGACACTGCCAGATTGCACGCTTAGGTAATTCAACTTGAAGTAGTCGTCTTCTTCGCGCAAGTTCGCAAAGTGCATCAATGCTTCCAGGTCGTAATCGAAAACCTGACCTTTGCGATCAGCAAGTTTCAGGAAATCGGCGTAAAGCGTGTCCAGGTTATATTCGTCTTCTTTGTACCCCATGGTATCCATGTGGTTCTTAACCGCGGCACGACCGCTTCGGCTGGTTAGATTTAGCGCCTGATTCTTTAGACCGACTGATTCTGGAGTCATGATCTCGTAAGTGTTTTTACTCTTGATCATGCCATCCTGGTGGATACCTGAAGAGTGGCTGAATGCGTTCGCCCCTACCACTGCTTTGTTACTCTGGATCGGCATATTACAAAGCTGACTCACCAATTTACTGGTGCGGTAAATTTCTTCGCTCTTGATATTGGTGGTTACATTCAGCAAGTCGGCGCGTGTTTTAAGGATCATCGCCACTTCTTCTAGTGCACAGTTACCCGCACGTTCACCAATACCATTAATGGTGCCTTCAATCTGGCGCGCTCCAGCCTGAACTGCCGCAATTGAGTTAGCCACTGACATACCTAAGTCGTCGTGACAATGCACTGAAATTACCGCTTTATCGATATTCGGAACTCGATTAAACAGGGTTTCAAAGATGGCACCAAACTCACCTGGAACCGTGTAGCCCACAGTGTCTGGGATATTGATGGTGCTCGCACCTGCATCAATGGCAGCTTCCACCATACGGCACAAGTTATCGATTGGCGTTCGTCCTGCATCTTCACAAGAAAACTCAACATCGTCGGTGTACTTACGAGCTCGCTTAACTGCTTGAACGCCCATTTCTATGACGTCTTCGTAGTCACGACGCAATTTGTTCTGAACGTGAACGGTAGAAGTAGAGATAAAGGTGTGAATACGGAACGCTTCGGCGACTTTCAAAGCTTCGGCAGCCACATCAATGTCTTTCGCAACGGCACGCGAAAGACCACAGATACGGCTGTTTTTAACATTTTTAGCAATGGTCTGTACGGATTCAAAATCGCCAGGAGAAGATACCGGGAAGCCCGCTTCAATCACGTCGACACCCAATCTTTCGAGTGCGTAAGCGATCTGCAGTTTTTCTTTCACAGTTAAACTTGCTGATAGTGCCTGCTCGCCATCACGCAAAGTTGTATCGAAAATAATGACCTGATCGCTCATGTTTGCTGTCCTTTTCCTGTTGGTTAATCGTTTTCTGTCCGCAGATGCCGATTTTTTATTTTCTTAAGTTATAAAAAAACCCGCATTTGAATGCGGGTTTTAAGAATCTGTGTGGTTATTTTTCTTCCACTGCCTACCCGCGCGATCGAATCACGATAAGGAGGAGGCTAAGCAGGATAGAAAAACGAGATGTCATGTAAAAACATTTCCACAAAATTAAGTTAACAAATTAGTACCGTACTCCTGATGGTGCGTCAACCCTTTCGTTGATTTTTTCTTCATATCGGATCAGTTAATAAGAGAAATCCTCAAAAAGAAGCATGTTGTATAAGAGAATCGCTCAAGGAGGAAATTAATCAAATGATTAAATAATGATTAATTATTCTGCTGTTTTGTTTAAATTTTGGCTCCTATAATTATTCGGATGATTAATTCTGGAGATAGAAATGAGCCGTAAAGTCGGGCGTCCTGCAGAAAAAACCAATGCAAGAGAAAAGCTTATTCTCAAAGCGCGTGAACTCTTTACTCAGCAACCTTATGAGAAAGTGTCCACTCGCCTGCTGGCAGAAAAAGCAGGCGTGAACATGGCGATGATTCGCTACTACTTCGGTAGCAAGGATGGATTGTTTGAAACCATGTTGCGAGAAACCTTAGCGCCAATGAAGGAGCACATTGGACAAACCATCAAGGAAACAAGCAGTGACGAAGATTTCCTCGGCATCATGAAAACCTACTACGGCATGATGTCAAAAATCCCTGATTTTCCTCGGCTGGTCTGCAGAATCATGATGATGGAAGAAAGTGCAGTACAGCGAAAACTGATGGAAAAAGTATTTATGGAAATCGCTATGCCGGCGCAGCAACTGATATTCCATAAATTTCAAAGTAATGGTGTATTAAAACCGGACCTTGATCCTTTGCTTTGCAAAGTCAGTTACATCAGCTTAATGGTGTTCCCGTTTATTGCCCCTCCCCAATTGTTAAAAATTCACGAAGTGTCGTTGGACGAGGACTTTCTAGCACGGCTGCTAGAGCACAACCTGCAACTATTGTCCCGAGGCTTTTTAATTTCACCTTCTGAAAAACAAGATCAAAATTACGAGGAGTAACTTATGGCTTTAAAACGCAAGTTGCTGTTTTTCCCAGTACTGGCTGTTGGCATTGTCATCCTTATTCTAGCGATTAACTTACGACCGACACCTTCAACCAAGCCAGCAGGTGATCGTTCCCGTCTGGTTGAAACGATGCCACTGGAACTCAAATCAATGGCGCCTGCTGTTATCGGCTTCGGAACTGTCACACCGAAACTGGAGTGGAAAGCCATTGCAGAGGTATCTGGAAAAGTGGTGTACCGTCATCCGCAGCTTGAAAACGGCAGAATGCTGAAAGCAGGAACTGAAATTTTGCGCATTGACCCTCTCGACTACGAGCTGAAACTTGCTCAGGCAGAGGCTGATCTCAGTTCCAGTCAGACAAAGTTAGCAAAACTCGATCTTGAACAGACCAATTTGACCAGCACTTTAAAGATCGAAGAAAACCGACTGGCGATCAGTAAGACTGAACTTGAACGTAAGAAAAATCTAAGAAAGAAAGGGCTGACTTCGCAATCTGATGTGGACCAGCAAAACCAATCTTATTTGTCTCAGCAGAAACTGGTTCAGGATATTCAAAACCAACTTGCATTGTTTCCTGATGAAAGAAAAGTCTCTCATGCACTGGTAAAAGTGAATCAATCCAAGCTGAAAGAAGCGCAACGCTCACTGGAAAAAACCTCGGTAATTCTGCCTCAGGATATGAGAATTTCTAAAGTCGATATTGAAGTGAACCAAGTGGTTAACTTGCAGCAGACAATGGTTGTGGCTCACGGTGTGAAAATCATGGAAGTGGAAGCCCAGCTCGCAATTCACGACATGCGAACTTTGATTTACAGCTTGGGTGAATTTGAACGGGATGAAAATGGTGTTCCAAACCCGGATACGGATGCGATCTCAGCCAGTATCGAGCTGACGAGCGGGAGCTTAGCCGCGAAATGGGACGCGAGATTAACGCGAGTCAGTGAAACCGTTGACCCAAATCAGGCTACCGTAGGCGTCATACTAGAAATCGAGCAAGACTATCGAGATCTCAAACCCCAAAATTCGCCCCCTCTGGTGAATGGCATGTTCGTCAAAGCAGAAATTATCGGGCAGGAAAACCCAAGCTGGGTGATCCCTGAACGCGCGCTTCATGGTTCTCGAATCTACCTCAAAGATCAAAACAGCACACTCAGAATTCAACCTGTTACTGTTTTGTACCGTCGCGACAATAAGGTGGTGATCGAAGGGGACATTGAACAGGGAGAGTTACTCATTTTGAACGACTTGCTTCCCGCTATTGAAGGCATGCAACTGAAATCCAACAGTAATTCGGAGGCAAGAGAATGATACGATTTTTTGCCAGACACCCGACTGCCGCTAACCTGCTGATGCTCGCGTTGTTGATCATTGGGTTAACATCATTGCCTAAACTAAAGCGAGAAACCTTTCCGGAATTCTCTCCTCCTTACATTATGGCGGGGGTTGTTTATCCCGGGGCTTCCCCTCAGGAAGTGGAAGAAAGTCTCTGTGTTCGTATGGAAGATGCAGTTGACGGGCTTGCCAATATTGAAGAAACCCGGTGTGAAGCGATTGAGGGTTCTGCTCGCTTAATTCTAAAACTTGATGAGCGGGCAGACATTGGACGCATGCTGGTGGACGTTCAGACTCAGATCAACTCCATTAACGATTTCCCAGACGAAATTGAATCGCCTGTAGTACGTGAGATGGACTGGAATGAACCCGTGGTTGATGTGGCGATCACCGCAGACACGACCTGGCCAGAATTGAAAGCTTATGCGGAGCAGCTCAAACGCACTCTCAAACTGGATTATGGTGTGTCCTTGGTGGATGTCAGCGGTTTTTCAGACCACCAGTACCGAGTTGAACTGGATACGATTGCCATCAGGCAGTTGGGGTTGAGTGTTGGGGAAATTGCCGATCAGATTGGTCGACAAAACGTCAAGTTACCCAGCGGCAACATTGAAACGCCAGATAAAAACTTCCTGATTCGCTTTGATGAACGCCGAGTCACCCCTGAGGAACTCAGCCAGATTGTGGTTGGTTCAGCCTCAAACGGCAGTGTGATTCGCTTGGCGGATATTGCCACTATTACAGATCGGTTCGAACTGGATGAGCAGAAGATCCTGTTTGATGGAAAGCCGTCCGCAGTATTGAAAATCAGTAAAAACAAAGCCGACGATGCGTTAAGAATCAAAGATCAGGTGGTGAAGTTTGTTGAAGATCAGCGATTGATTGCGCCAGATGGCGTAACACTGGAACTGACGAATGACATGTCTTCCGTACTCTGGGATCGCCTTAGCATGATGCTGAATAATGGTTGGCAGGGAATCATTCTGGTGTTCGCGACCATGTGGCTGTTTTTCAGCTTTCGGTATTCGTTCTGGGTCGCAGCCGGTCTTCCGGTAGCATTCCTCGGCGGAATGTTCTTAATGGCAAACCTTGGTCTTTCCATCAATATTATGTCTTTGGTCGGGTTACTCATGGCAATTGGGATAATGATGGATGATGCCATTGTGATCGCAGAGTCGATAGCGTCTCACCTCGATCGAGGTCAGAGTGTCGATGAAGCTGTCTATAACGGTGTGCGCAAAGTTTTCCCTGGGGTATTGTCTTCCTTCCTGACCACGGTGTGCATCTTTGGTAGCCTCCTCTTTTTGGAAGGCGAGATGGGAGCCGTACTACGAGCGGTTCCGCAAGTATTGATTCTGGTTCTTTGCCTGAGTTTGGTGGAAGCTTTCCTGATACTTCCCAATCACCTCTCTCACTCGTTGCACAAACAGAAAAACGATCGCCCGCCACTCAAATTCAAACGCGTTTTGCTGGAGCGATTTGAACATTTTCGCAATACCAAATTGGTGACCGCAGTTTCGAAAGTGGTGGAATGGCGATACGCTTTTCTTGGGGGAGTGTTGGCAACTTTACTTGCCTCCATCGCTCTGATAGCCGGTGGGGTAGTGAAATTTGTCCCGTTCCCGGATCTGGACGGAGACATCGCGGAAGCCCGAATTATTCTTCCTCCGGGTGCTTCACTGGGTCAGACAGAAGCAGTGGTCGATAAAATCGTACTTGCTGCTGAAAAGTTGAATGAAGACTGGAGCGAACGGGTGGAAGGTGGACGCACATTAGTTCAGCACATTACCAGCAGTTACAACATGAACGCCGATGCGGATGAATCCGGACCGCATTTAGCAACCGTTCGTCTTGACCTTTTGGGAGCAGAGACCCGAAATGCGCTGATTGATGATTTTGTTGACGCCTGGCGTAACGAAGTTGGAGAACTGGCGCAGCCTGTTTCGCTTGTCTTTAAACAGCCAACAGTGGGGCCGGGTGGTCGTGCCATCGAAATTCGCGCTAAGCATGACGATCTGGAAGCACTAAAAGCCGCGTCTGTCGAAATCCAGAATTACCTGAACGAATTTGATGGCGTTCACGGTGTGCTCGATGATATGAGGCTTGGCAAAGAAGAAGTGTTGGTGAAACTTCGTCCCGGCGCTGAAACCTTTGGAATAAACGGGCAGATGATTGCAGGTCAGCTTCGCGCCGCTTTTTTCGGGCAGACTGCCGATGAAATCCAGATTGGTGTAGAAAACATCAAAATAGAAGTTCAGCTTGATAAGAAACAGGCTGGGGATTTGCAGCAGCTCGCGAATTTCCCAATCATAAAGTCGGATGGCTCTCAAATTCCGCTGGGTGCTATCGCAACGTTAAGTTTTCAGCGTAATTATGTTCGAATCCAGCGCATAGATGGGTTGAGAACCATCAGTGTGTATGGCGATGTCGATAACGCGAAAGCCAGCTCATCTGAAATCATTAATCAGTTCCGAGCGGATGAAGCTCCGCTGTTGATGAGTAAGTACCCAGGGTTGAGATTCGACTTTGAAGGGGAAGCAAAAGACGCAGCCAAAACCGGAAGCTCTATTGCAAGCGGCTTCTTGCTGGGACTTTTCGGTGTATTCGTGATTCTGAGTTATCAGTTCCGCAGTTATCTGGAACCATTTGTGGTGATGATCGCGATCCCATTGGCTCTCATCGGTGTTATTTGGGGGCACTTCCTGCTGGGTCATTCATTGAGCATGCCAAGCATTATGGGATTTGTGTCTTTAGCGGGCATCGTGGTGAACGATTCGATTCTTCTGGTTCAATACATACGGCATCATGTCGATGAAGGAGACAGTGTTCATGAGTCTGTGGTGAAAGCCAGTCGGGAAAGATTTCGAGCTGTATTCTTAACTTCGATGACAACCGCAGCAGGCTTACTTCCTTTGCTCACAGAAACCAGTTTACAGGCACAGGTAATCCAGCCACTGGTGATATCAATCGTGTTTGGTATATTTACCTCTACCTTATTGGTTTTATTTATGATTCCAGCCGCGTATGCCGTTTTAGCAGACTTCGGTCTTGTGCATAAACATGATGAGATACATTCGTCATAATATTGCCAAATATAAATGAGAAAGTAATAAGGGGGACATCGTCCCCCTTCCTCGTGATTTGACTCTAAAAAAAAATATTTTGATGTTTGTTGCACTTGAATATCAATAGTATGTAAATACACCATATGCATATGTTACGATGGCTGATTTAATGCATATCAAACCTGTTGCTCACTGGCTTTGCGGTATTTCTTTTGCTGGGCTGGCGAAGAAAATCGCATAGAGCATGGATCGGATGAAATGCGTATTGACGCAAGTAACACACCGCTTGCCGAACAGAAAATATAAGGACCCCATATCAATGTCATGGCAGAACCGAAAATTTCAATTACGCCCACTTTCAATTAAAAGTCTTATCGGGTGCGCAGGGTTGATCCTGCTGACAGGATGTCAGAGCACTGGTAAAGGCTCAGAAGCATCACAGACAAGTAATGTTTCAGGTAGCTCCAGTTCTGGTCTTATTAGCACTCAGCTTGATGAATTCTTCAGCCAGCAAGCGCGTGACCAGTTCCTTAAGCAATCTATCGAAGCTTTAGAATCTCAGGGAACAAGCGAATGGCAAGGCATCGACTCTGCGACTGCTGCGAAATGGCTCATTAAAGTTGCATCGCCGGAAGTTCAATCTGTTCAGGTGGAATACCCTGTAGAAAATTCTGTTGATACTACCCAAAGTTTGGTGTTTGTAGGTGTCTCATACGAAACCACCACTGCGCTAAACCTGCGTTCTGGTCCTCGCCAATCCAGCCAGAAGATTGGTCAGCTTATCAAAGGTGAGGAATTTAATGTTTTAGCTCAGGCGAGCGGTAAACCATGGGTGTTGGTAGAGCAGGAAGGTAACGTACGTGGCTACGTTCATCATGATTACATCCAGCCAGCGGGTCCGCAGCAAGATTTAATTGTGTCTAAGGTTGGTATAACAACGTTTGAAAGCTCTGATGTCGAGACAACAACGTTGGAAGGCACGTTTGTTTGCCGAGATTTGCAGTACTCATTTTCTCGTGAAGAGAAAGCACAGCAAGGTGAGTTTACGGCATGTCAGAAGCAGCAAGGTACATGGTACATCGAAGAAGGCAGTGCCCGAATCGTTAAAGTATCGGAATAACCTCGACCGAATTTTAAAAAGGGAAGCCAGTGGCTTCCCTTTTTTATGTATCGGAAACAGAATGTGTAATAAACAATGTGAACGTTTCCTGACTAGCAAAACTCGATAAGGTGTCAATCAGAGATCTGTTCTGACATATCGATAACCGGTCTATGATGAGTAATCTTGGCTCTAGCAAAAGCGCTCTCGCAACCAATATCTTATCTTTCATTTCAGGCTCCAGACCTAAGCCGAACTCCCGTACAGGCTGGCTGAGTTTCTCTGTATCAATATCGACCAAGTGACATACTCGGCGAATTTCTTTATCTGTGGCTTTACGTCTGCCGTATCGAACATTAGTTAAAATCGTTCCGCGAAAAAGCTGACTTCTTTCTTGGATATGAATGATGCTCTTAGATAGGCTTTCTGGGCTTAACCAGTCCAGTCTTCGACGTGATATCACTATATTTCCGTCAAATGGCAAACTGTGTCGGGTTATCACTTCACTTAACTGAGAGCGCTTATTTTGCTCCCAGTCCGTTAGATGAATAACTTCCCCTTGAGATAAATCCACGTTAACGGCTTCATCATGTTCACATAATCTGAGATTCTTCAGTTTAATGCTGTGGGCTTCTCTGTGACTCAATCGATTGTTTCGATGAGGTGAAATTTTTACGGCTTCTGACATGGCGGCTTCAAGCCGACGTTTCGCAACGATATAGGTAATCGCATACCCCCAACTGAGCAGAACTTCCCGCAATGAGTGGAACAGCAATCCGAGGATCAGGAGTAGTGTAGCCAGGTCTTCTGCCTGAATCTTGTCTTGCCACACAGAGGTAAGTAGCAGACACGCTAAAGTGACAGGCAGCCAGACAGAAGTTTGTTGGGTTAGGGCGGTTTGAACAACGGTTTCGTGAATAGAGGTCAGAGCTAACTTGTCGCTGGCTCGATTCAGCCGACTGCCTTCTCGTCTGATCTGACGGAATTGATTGACACATCGATAGGAAACTATCCGTTCGCACAGGTGACCGCTTAGCCGACCGCGATCTCGGCGAAGCTCGCGAGCCAGCTCAAAAAGACTGGGGCTTAACAATAGTCCTACTAGCAGGGCGCAGAGAGTAACCCCAGTAATCAATATGCCCGAATTCCCCCACAATGTGACGAGCAGGCCTAAATACCCAATGATGGAACAGCTATGCGTAACCAGCTTCGCCGCTCCCTGACTGGCCCAGTCTTTAATATTGCTACTGTCTGTGATAAGTCGGGTCATCATCACCCCGAGTCTTTTAGGAGCCCGGTATTCAGGGGCGGACATCAACACCGTGTAGAGCTGATGTCGTACCTCTTTCACATAATGCTGACCTAGCTTCTCTGCCCAAAAAGCTTCCACAAGACTAAATGCCAATATGCCTAATGCGATGCCAAGGAACATGAGCAACAGCGTGATGTCCCAGTTACTTTGCCACAATTGCTTGAGCATCAACATGCTAGACACATTCAGTGAGGCGATGATGATCCCGATAAATATCAAAGAAAAAAGCCAGCGAACACGTATTCCCTGGCTTAGTGGCACTAATTTCATGCCGTCAGTTTCTCTTCAGATTGAGCGGGCATGTTGAGTAATGACTGTGCGATTTGAGGTTCGACAAGTTGCTCAAGGTTATACACAGGGACGTCGATTTGCTTAGCGGCTTCTCGGTGTGCAAGCGGAGACGCGCAAATCATGCCGCTTATTGCTGGAACATAATAACCCTGGTCTGTTAGCCATTGAGCTCCGGATGTTGCACCTAAAGATTCACGAGCGGTGAATACTATGTTTCTGTAGTTCGCTTTAAAATCAGGATTTTGCAATAAGGCGCGAGTTTCACGTTGATACACACCATCCGCTATTTCAACTACGATGGCATTGCAGCCACGGTCGATGAGTTCAGCAGATAATGTATCGACGATCTGATTGAGTTCATTCAATTCCACTTTAAAGGAAGTTGGGTAGCCTGCATCAGTGAAGTCGATAGCAGAATGCGCACCTGCGTCTTGCATAAGCCATAAATCGCCACCTGCTCCGGTGCCAGTAACTTTCATTGCACCAACCTGATAGCCCGCTTTGCTCAAACCGTGAATGATGTGTGCTGCTGAAGTGGTTTTACCAGCATTCATAGACGTGCCGACGACAACTACATTTGGCACTTTGTGATTAGTTATCTGAGGCTCAACTTTGAAATCAGCTAAGTTGATGACTTTGCCTTCCGCAGTGCCAACCAAGCCAATAGGGCGGATCTCGGTCGGGAAATCAATTTTGTCGTGCCAGCTAAGTGCAGTGCCTGCGATACCACCTGCCGCGACCATGTGGCAGGCTTGCAATGAATCAGGTACTACCGCTTCAAACTGGTCAGGTGCGTAGCGGTTACCATAAGCCAGAATAACCTCGTCGCCTTCAAATAATGAAGCTCGACGTCCATCTACACGTTCACTGCGTTTGTGATGCCCAAGTAATGTGACTTTAGCTAATACCAAGTCGCCTGCTTTTGGCGTTTGAATGCCCGTGACCAAAGTCTGCATGAGTTCTTCAGGAACACGACGAGTAACAAAAGAACGCTTAGCAGCAAGGATACGTTGAGATTGGTTTAGTGAAATCATGGTTCTCTCCAGGAATAAATTCGATGTGTTGCTTCAACGGGGAGCCATTCTAGAAGGGGCTAACTGACGATTAGCTGATAAGTGATGTAAGGTTTTGGTAAGCTTTGAGAATCAAGCTTTAACTTTATGATTTTATGAGTTAATTTTTCTTACTCTTTCTTTTTTCTGCTATAACAGAAGCATGATTTAATGGTCGCTGTAAGCTCTTCGTAAGGTTACAGTGGGTAAGTTGAACGCTGAAAAATCTCACCATACAGGTAAATGAATTGAAAAAACGCTCTGCCACGCTCTGCATTCTTCTTTTGCTTTCTACTGGGTTTCACAACTCAGTAGCGGCGAATTGTAATGCAAAGCCTTCTGCAAGCTCGTTTTTCAAATTCATGAAGAGCAAGAAAGCGGAAGCGAAAGAAGCAGGGGAAACCTTGCTAAAAGCTTCTGCAAGCACTAACGAATGCCAGCCATCATTTGAATTAAAAGTACTGGATTCACGAGGACGTGTGGTCACTCGTATATACGATGCCGATACGTTTGAACTGATCGCTGAAGACAAACCTTCTTTCGCCAGTGGAGGTAGTTCAGACAGAAGCCACTCCGGCAGCAGCGGTGACTCTGGTAATGATGGAAATGGCAGTGGTGGATCATCAGGAGGAAGCAGTGATCGTGATGACGACGATGATGATGACAACGATGACGACAATGACAGCGACGACGATTAAATGAGAGCACTAGTAGTAGAAGACAACATCCAGGCGGCAGAGCAAATTTCAGAAGCTTTGACGGGGCATGGTTTTATTGTTGACGTGACTCATGACGGTAACGATGCATGGTTTCAGGGCGATACCGAAGAGTATGACATTGCGATTCTTGATTTGGGGTTGCCTGGTAAAGATGGATTAAGTGTATTGACGGAATGGCGCAGGGCGGGAAATAAAATGCCAGTCATCATTCTGACGGCACGCGATACCTGGCGTGAAAAAGTCACGGGTCTCAGAGCGGGTGCAGACGATTACCTGGTTAAGCCATTTGAAATGGAAGAGCTGCTTGCCCGGATAGAAGCATTGGTTCGTCGTTCAAATGGGCATGCCAGCTCTGTACTGAAATGTGGAGACATTGAGGTCGATACCGCTACTCAACGCGCTACTCTTAAAGGCGCTCATCTGGACCTAAGCTCATTAGAGTACCGACTGCTGGCTTATCTGATTAATCATCAGGGTGAAGTGGTCTCTAAAGCCACGCTCACAGAACACCTATACCAGATGGATTTTGAGCACAACTCTAACGTAATTGAAGTACTGGTGAATCGGGTCCGTAAAAAAATGGGCACGCAACACATTCAGACGCGTCGTGGACTGGGATACCAACTGAATGAGCAAGGCTAACGTCTCATTAACCCACACAGTATTAAAAACGGCGCTGAGCTGGTATCTGGTCGCGTTAGCGCTAGTAGGTGCGCTTCTGTTAGTGGTTTTTGAGTACTACATTCAAAAGCGCTTTGATGATGCAGTTCAGTCTCAGCTGCATGATCTGGTTGCAGCGGCAGAGGTTTCACCCTCTGGCAAACTTGAGCTGTTATGGCAACCTAACAGCCCGAGATTTAATCAACCTTTGTCCGGGTGGTACTGGCAAATTTTAGGCTCGGACAATCAGGTACTTCATCAGTCCTTGTCACTGTATAGTGACCTTCCTACTCCGCTCACAACGTTTGACGGAGAGCAGAAATACCACTGGAGCGAGTTTGAAGGACCACTGCAGGAGCTTCGGGCGGGCATTCAGACAATTCAGTTTTCTCATGCTAATCAGAGATTACAGTTCATTGTGGCGGGACCTATATCTAACATAAATGAGGATGTACTTGCATTTGCCAAGCCTCTGGTCGGGATATTGCTATTGCTCGCTGCTGTTATGGGGTATTCCGTCTTTCGGCAGGTACGGATCATTCTGAGCCCGGTCAGAGAACTCAGTGAAGAAATCGCTCAAATTCGTCAGGGCAAACAAAGCGAAATTGACCGCGAGCTACCAACAGAATTGCAAGATGTGGTGAACGAACTGAATAGCCTGCTCAAGCACAACAGTTCCATTTTGGAACGCTCACGCCTGCAGGCTTCAAACCTCGCCCACGCGCTTAAAAACCCGCTGTCTGTATTGCGAAACGAACTCCAGCGACTGGATGCGAATTCCGCTGAAGTCATGGCGGAGCAGTTAGATAAACTCTCTCAGAATGCTCAGACGCACCTTTCACGCGCGCGTCTAGCTGGCTCAATGAATCACCTTGCCTCTCAGACAAATATTGCGGAAAGCCTGAGTGACATTTTGTTCTCAATGGAGCTTCTCTATAAGACCAAACCGTTGGATTTGAGCTTCCGCTGCCATTCTGATTTGTACTTCAAAGGCGATCAACACGATCTGGAGGAAGTACTGGGCAATATCATTGATAACGCATGTAAATGGTCTTCAAACAAGGTGTTTGTTGATGTAAGCGCCTTTGAGTATGAAGTGACGATTCAAGTTGATGATGACGGTCCTGGTATTTCCGATGAGAATAAAAACTCCGTGTTCAAACCGGGTCAGCGTTTGGATGAAACGACAGAAGGAACAGGGCTTGGTCTTCATATTGTTCAAGATGTTGTGATGTTATATGGCGGATCCGTGTCTTTGCATGATTCGCATCTGGGAGGTGCGCGTTTCCAGATCAAACTTCCAGGAGGGTATCCTGATGAAAAGGAATAGAATGAAGTTAACAGTATTTAAAGCCGTTTCCTTATTTGCGGTGGGCACCCTAATGTCTGGGTGCCAGTTATTGTCTTCTCAATCCAAAATCGAAAAAGTGGCGAGTAACGTAAAGCAATCTCACGCCAAAAGCGTTACGGAGATAAGCGATCACCTCGATCTGTATTTAAGCCAGTCCAGCCGTGATCAGTTTCTCAGCCAGGTCACTCAAGCTCTTGAGTCCGACTCAAGTCAGCTATTAACCGGGCGTGACCAGAACACTTATGCCCGATGGAGTATTCAGGCTGAAGTACAGGACTGGCAGGCTATCGAAGTGAAACGACCAACCGAAAAAGGTGTGGAAACCGAATCGGATTTGGTGTTTATGGATATCCCTTACCGCTCCAAAACCAAATTGAATCTGAGAGCGCAGCCGGGGACTCACGGTGAGAAGCTGGGTCTGTTAAGCAAGGGAGAAGTGTTTAATGCGATGGCTCAAGTGCTTGATGAACCTTGGTATCTGGTTGAGCAAAAAGGCATTATTAGAGGTTATGTTCATAAAGATTACGTTAAAAGTAACGTTTCTAAGCGCAGTATTCTCGCGACTCAGCCGAATCCACTTTTGTACCCTTATCACGAGAAAGAATCGGAAGCTGTTGCTAACGTACCCGTTGAAGGCGTTTTAGGTATCTATATTTGCCGAAACCTTGTATACGAACTCGCAAAGAATGAGGATGTGACAGAGGGCGGCTTTAAAGCCTGCCGTAAGCAACGTAATGTCTGGTACATAGAAACGCCTGAAGTGAGAGGTGGCGCTATTTAACTCGAACACACCTTAGCTGACAGAAAGCTTACAGCGCCAATCAGCTTTCTGTCAGGCATGCTTGATTAGGATGTCGTCAGGTTAAGTTATCTGACAAGGCAATATCTTCATGAAAGCACTTTCTCTTTCCTCAAATCGAATCCTTCTTAGTTCTGCACTACTTGGCTTCAGTATTTCTGCCACGGCTGATATTTCATTAATTGATGAAAAAGACTACCAAGCCGATTTTTATGGTAAAGCAAAAGTCATTGGGCGTTACCAGAGTCATACCTCGGAATTCAAAGTGGCTGATGACAGCTCCAGATTTGGTATCAAAGGGCATTGGGATACTGAACTTGCCCGCGTTTATTCCAAAATAGAAATTGGTACGCATTTAAACACGGGTGCAGATGACTTGTTGTCCGTTCGGCTTTTGTATGCGGGTTTGAAAAATGAAGCTGGTCAAGTGGATTTCGGCAAGCAAGAGGCGCTGGTTCACGATCTCGATAACTATGACTTTTCAAACAAGTTAGGCGGGGCGGCACACATCACCAGGGAATCATTAGGAAATCAACGTAACCCTAGCACGCTGTCGGTGCGTACAGACTCTGGGGACTGGCGATTGATGGCTCAGTACAACTTTTCTCGCAGTATCGATAAATCTATTCGTTTACGAGTTGGTAGCCAGTCCGTGGGGGCGAGACATCAGGCAATTGATAATGGTTGGTCAGTGGGGGCGCGTTATCGTGACAAAGAGACAGGTATTGCCCTCCGTGGCGCTGTGCAGATGACGTCTTTTAAAGAAAACGCCAATGCGACCAGCATGGGTTTGACGGCAGTAAAAAAAGCCGAGTTGGGAGGCAATCCTGTTCGATTCTCAGGGATGATCAGCCATTACGAGCTAAAAGACCACTCTGAAACCGGGCAGGCTGTAGGCATCGGAGGCGGCATAAAATGGGAAGCGGTAGAACACTTCCATGCGTATTCCGTCATAGAGAATCTTCAAGGGTCAAAAGACTTGTCTGAAGGAAAGGAAACATCGGCGACCTTAGGGGTGGAATACAAAGGCTTTGAAAACATTAAGTTGTATACCGAATCTCAACGTTCTTGGTTTGATGCTGCTAAGCCTGACCAATGGCAGTTCGCACTAGGTGCCCATTACGAGTTTTAAAATAATGCCCGAGTTCTGAATTCTGGATCAGGAATTCACTCGGGCGTTTTGTCATTGAACTTCAAACATCCCGTCACCTTGTTGTCACCTTACTCGCCTAATTTTTGTGCATGAAACGGTAAAACAGGGGCGGGCTATGAGACCTATTCAACCCATTGCCAGATTCGATCTGGCGTTTTCAAACTTTTGTCTACAACACCGCTTTAATCTTCAAGTCGCGAAAATCAGCAAAGCGGTATCGAAAAGTGGTGATGGTCATCTTTACGCCATTCTAGGGCTGGCTCTCTGGCTTCTTGAGCCAAACTTCGGAGCTCTTTTTCTCGCAGTAGGGCTTATAGCATTCGCGATTGAGCTTCCTATCTACTGGATATTGAAAAACAGCTTTAAGCGCCGCCGACCCGAAGAATTAAGCGACCTGCTGACCGCATTTATTACACCTTCTGATCGCTACAGTTTGCCCTCTGGGCATACAACCGCCGCATTCCTTATGGCGACACTGGTTGGGCAGTTTTATCCAGAGTTCTATTTATTTGCCGTGTGCTGGGCTGCGCTGATTGGGTTGTCTCGAATTTTGTTAGGTGTGCATTTTATTACAGATGTCGTTATAGGCGCAGGCTTAGGTATCGCCTGTGCAAAAGCTGCAATTGTGGCTTACATCTGATTTATCAGACGCCTTGATTTGGAGAGAAACGGGAATGAAAATATTGTATGGCGTGCAGGGCACTGGAAATGGTCATATCGCGCGTGCCAGAGCCATGGCTCACGCTTTTAAAGATCGCGGTGTGAAAGTGGATTTTCTTTTTTCAGGCAGGGACAAAGACAAATACTTTTCCATGGATGCATTCGGTGATTACCAAACTCGCAAGGGGATGAGCTTTGTCACTCAAAATGGAAAAGTAAACCTCACTCAGACGATTGTACGAAACAGCCTGCTGAATCTGAAAAAAGAGATCGAAGAATTAGATCTAAGCCACTACGATCTGGTGATCAATGATTTTGAACCTGTATCGGCGTGGGCTGCGAAACAGCAGAAGGTTCCTTGCATTGGTCTGAGCCATCAAAATGCCTTCCGTTATCAGGTGCCGATAAAAGACACTCGCTGGTTTGATCACTGGATCATTCGTTACTTTGCCCCGACCAATATTCCAATCGGGCTTCATTGGTATCATTTTGATCAGCAGATCCTGCCTCCCATTGTGCACACCACATCTGGGTTGTCTGAGGAGAGCGGAATGTCGATTCTGGTTTATCTGCCATTTGAATCTCTGGTTGATATTCGGGAGCTCCTTGATCGTTTCAGCCACCATCATTTTGAGTGCTATCACCCAGAAATCAAGCACACTCATATGATTGAAAACATCACCTTTCACCCGTTATCTCATGACAATTTTCAACAGAGCCTGAAGTCTTGTGTTGGTGTAATTGCCAATGGAGGATTTGAACTGCCGTCAGAGGCGTTAACGCTAGGGAAGAAGTTGCTGCTTAAACCACTTAAAGGACAATTTGAGCAACAAAGCAATGTTGCAACATTAGAGTATCTTGGGCTGGCTTCGGCAATGGATTACCTCGATCCAACAGCAGTGAGAAACTGGCTGGATGAACAAAGCGCAGAAAAAGTCACTTACCCTGACGTAGCGACTTCTATTGTGAACTGGATTATCCAGGGACGTTGGGACAATGTTCAGGAATTGTGGTCTTCACTTTGGGATCAAGTCGACTATCCAAGCTACGCTACCATTCAAGGGTAATGTCCTTTCATTTTGTGACCTTTCAATAAAACGCAAACGTTTTCCTTTTTCAGGTTATCTCTTTGTTGAAGGAGAGCGTTTTGTCTCACTTTTGCAATTTCTTTTGTCAAAATAAGTGAAGTTCTTAGTTTTAGCTTTTTTTAGATGACTCCTATCTATTTGATTGTTTGTGAAAATTATTTAGTCAGGCTAAAAAATGATAATTTAATATTAAACCACTTGTCGTGTGCATGGTATTTCGAGATATTCTCAAACAAAGCGCAAGCATTAGTGCAGTAAATGCTTTCGATTAACCGAGGCTGATGCCTATTTTTAATCATTATTGAGAAGTAAGAGGCGACCCAATGTCGAATAGGAATGAAGCGATTCAAGCTGTTGCAGGTTATCGAATGGAATCGACATTACGCGGTGTGGATCTGAATTTATTAACCGTTTTTGATGCAGTAATGCAGGAACAAAACATTACACGAGCAGCACACAATTTAGGTATGTCGCAGCCAGCAGTAAGTAATGCAGTGGCA
This sequence comes from Vibrio sp. SCSIO 43132, assembly GCF_019904195.1. Classification (NCBI taxonomy): domain Bacteria; kingdom Pseudomonadati; phylum Pseudomonadota; class Gammaproteobacteria; order Vibrionales; family Vibrionaceae; genus Vibrio; species Vibrio sp. SCSIO 43132. The sequence goes on along the minus strand of NZ_CP063199.1, from coordinate 3,360,811 downwards.
CGTTTAAAAAACATGTTTGATGATGAGCTGTTCATGCGACATGGGCGTGGTATTCAGCCAACTCAACGCGCTCGTCAATTGTTTGGTCCTGTCCGTCAGGCTCTTCAACTGATTCGCAATGAATTACCGGGTTCGGTATTCAACCCTTCTACTTCTTCACGCTTGTTCCGTTTAGCTATCAGCAGCCCTTGCGATGTGCGTTTTGCTCCGGCAATCATGAGCAGCATCGCCCAACAGGCTCCAGGTATCCAACTGCAAATGGAGTCGGATGTCGATGCGGGACTGGCAGAAAAAATGCGCTTCCAGGAAGTCGACTTTGTGATTAACTATGAGAAATTTGAAGAGGCGGGTTACGCCAGCACAGAAATCTTCAGCGATGAGCTGGTGGTTGTTGCATCTTCTTCTCATCCTCGCATTGAAGAGAGTATAACGATTGAAGAGCTGCAGGCAGAAATGCATGCCACGCTATCAAAAGTGAACGGCGTACGCTGTTTTTCAGAACAGGCATATAAAGACTTAGACTGTCGTTCTGCCTATCAGGGCACCAGTCTCAGTAATATTCTGTATGTAGTCAGCCAGTCTGAATTGATTTCAATTGCACCAAGGTGGTTGGTTGAGAACGGGGTTAACCTGTCGAACGTTAAAATCCTGGATCTGCCCGTCGCAAACAAGCACATTTCTGGCTACCTAAGCTGGCATGAATCCAGTGAGAAAGATAAAGCACACATCTGGATGCGTGACCAACTCATGATGATTTGTGGCGAAGCGGTTGCCGCGAACTAACTTACTTTATAGCGTCGGCTCAGCCCGACGCTTTTTCTTTCAGCTCAACTCTTTTCACTCCTCTTATCTTTATTAATAGTTTTTACAATTAAATGTAGTAAAGCTTGCGCCGCATCAGTTGCCTTTTCCTGTCGTGCTTGTACACTTGTGCGGCTTATTCAGCTTACATGTGTATCCCCAAATGAGGTTCTGTAAACCAAGGGAAACATGCACCGTCGAACTGAGTTCAGTACAGTCGACAAGATGGCAAATGGACATGCCATTCATCCGAGCCTGATATGGAAGCAGAGGCGCTGTCAGAGGTAAAAGACATGTTCAATAAAGACTTACACATTGTTAAGTGTATTCGTGAGCGCATAGCTCAAGGCGGAGCTAAAACCGCTCTCAAACACAAAGTCTCGGATGTCTGGGAAAGCATCAGTTGGAAATCGTTTGGTGAACAGGTTGATGCAGTATCACTTGCGTTACTCTCACGTGGGATTGATGTTCAAGATAAAGTAGGCATCTATTCCAACAACATGCCTGAATGGACTATTGCAGACATCGCTACCCTTCAGTTACGCGGTGTAACAGTGCCTATTTACCCAACCAATACAGCAGCTCAGGCGGCTTATATCATCGATAATGCAGACGTAAAAGTTCTGTTTGTAGGTGAGCAGGAGCAGTACGACGCTGCGATGTCTGTGTTCCATGAATGTCCGAAACTAGAGCTGGTGGTCGCGATGACCGACGATATCGTTCTGGAAGAAGGTGAGCGAAGCTTGAGCTGGGCATCTTTTACTGAATTGGCTGCTACATCTCCAACCGACGAGTTAGGTAAACGCCTCGAAGAAGTGGAACTGGATGATCTGCTCACGCTAATTTACACCTCTGGAACCACAGGGCAACCAAAAGGCGTCATGCTGACTTACGCCAATATTGCCTCTCAGCTAGAAGGGCACGATCGCCGTTTGGGGCTGACCAATCAAGATGTTTCACTGTGTTTTCTTCCTCTGTCACACGTTTTCGAGCGTGCATGGACTTTCTACGTGCTCTACAAAGGCGCAACCAACTGCTATTTGAAAGACACGATGCAGGTGCGCGAAGCTCTGGGAGACATTCGCCCGACAGTCATGTGTGCGGTTCCTCGGTTCTACGAAAAGATCTTCTCTGCCATTCACGAAAAAGTCTCGAAAGCGCCATTTATTCGCAAGATTCTATTCACTTGGGCGGTGAATATGGGGGCGAAGATGGCAGAGTGTAAGCGCACAAATTCCAAGCCTTCATTCATGCTTCAGCGCAGCCATAAGCTGGCAGACAAGCTGGTATTGAGCAAGCTACGCGCATTGCTTGGTGGCCGAATAAACTTTATGCCATGTGGCGGAGCAAAGCTGGACGAAACCATTGGTCGCTTTTTCCACGCTATCGGCATCAATGTAAAGCTGGGTTACGGTATGACAGAAACCACAGCAACCATTTCATGCTGGGATGACGGAACGTTCAATCCAGATTCTATCGGTACATCAATGCCTGGGGCACAGGTAAAAATAGGTGAGAACAACGAAATTCTAGTTCGTGGTCCTATGGTGATGAAGGGGTACTACAAGCTACCGGAAGAGACGGCGAAAACATTCGATGAGCACGGTTTCCTGAAAACAGGAGATGCTGGTAAGTTTGATGACCAAGGTAACCTGTTTATTACCGATAGAATCAAAGAGCTGATGAAAACCTCGGGTGGTAAATATATTGCCCCTCAAATGATTGAAGGCGCTATTGGCAAAGATCATTTTATTGAACAAATTGCGGTCATTGCAGATACGCGTAAGTTTGTATCTGCATTGATTGTCCCATGCTTCGATGCTCTGGAAGAGCACGCTAAAGAGCTGAATATTAAGTATCACGATCGAATGGACCTCATCAAACATTCACAAGTGGTCGAAATGTTTGAGAGCCGACTTGAAGGGTTGCAGAAAGAGCTAGCTAAATTTGAACAGGTGAAAAAATTCACTCTGCTTCCACAGGCTTTTTCTATGGACTCAGGGGAATTGACCCCAACACAGAAACTTCGTCGAAAGGTCATTAATGACCGATACCAGGACGAAATCGAAGAAATGTACACTGAAATATCCAATAAAAAGTAAAACTGCCTACCTTTTCTATCAAAAATAGCCTGCAAATTTGCAGGCTTTTTTGATTTTCCCGTTTGCACATCTCAGTCACGAGAAACATAAAATGTTACATCTGTAAAAAATTTTCGTTCGAATTTGGTTTTTAGGCTAGATAAACCTGCTGTTCTAGGTGGGTCTTGCCGTTCGGTAAACTGATAAATGGGGTCGATATAACATATTGGCAAAAATGGGGTGTATGCCTCATTAGACAGCCCGCTTCAATCAGTTGTAAAGTTCGAATGTAACCTTTTTGTTAGTTATGACTGGCAAAGAGTACATAGATGAAGAATTGGAAGTATTTCGAATAGGCTAAAAATAAGCCCTAGACTATGTGACACCAGAGCAGAGAATTGACCTTATTCTACTGATACTGGTAAGGAGAAAATATGGCAATGTTGTCCGGCGCAGAGATGGTTGTGCAATCTCTGATTGAAGAGCAGGTAGAACAAATTTTTGGTTATCCAGGCGGTTCCGTTTTGGATATCTACGACGCACTCCACGCAAAAACCGACCAAATTAAACACGTATTAGTACGCCACGAGCAAGCGGCCACCCATATGGCAGACGGTTACGCCCGCGCCACAGGTAAGCCCGGTGTAGTACTGGTATGTTCAGGTCCAGGTGCCACCAATACAGTGACTGGTATTGCTACGGCATACATGGACTCCATTCCAATGATCGTGATTTCTGGAAACGTACCCAATAACCTGATTGGTAATGACGCGTTTCAGGAATGTGACATTGTAGGGGTATCTCGTCCGATCGTTAAACACAGCTTTCTGGTGAAAAAAGCGGAAGACATACCCGAAACCATCAAAAAAGCTTTTTATATCGCGACCACTGGTCGACCTGGTCCCGTAGTGATTGATTTGCCTAAAGATGTGATGAATCCGCAGATCAAGCTTCCTTACAGCTATCCAGAAACGATTGGCATGCGCTCATACAAGCCAACGACCTCCGGTCACAAGGGACAAATCAAGAAAGCGCTGAAATCCTTGTTAGAAGCGAAAAAGCCCGTGTTGTACATTGGTGGTGGCGCTGTGATTTCTGAAGCACATGAGCATATCTTCAAACTGACCGAAGCATTAAACCTTCCTGTTGTCAGTACTCTTATGGGGCTTGGCGCGTTTCCTGGAACCCATAAAAATGCCCTAGGAATGCTTGGCATGCATGGTCAGTATGAAGCCAACATGGCAATGCACAATGCGGATCTTATTTTTGGTGTGGGGGTACGATTTGATGATCGTACAACCAACAACCTGGAAAAGTACTGCCCAAATGCCAAAGTAATGCACATTGATATCGATCCTTCTTCGATCTCTAAAAACGTTAAAGTAGATCTTCCCATCGTTGGCTCGGCAGAAAAGGTGCTGGCAACTATGGTGAAGCTGCTTGATGAGCAGGGCGGCAGCAACGATGAAGCGGCGCTCAATGAATGGTGGGAAGAAATCAAAGTATGGCAGGACAGAAAGTGTCTGGCGTACGAAAAATCACCAGAATGCATTAAGCCGCAGCAAGTGATTGAAACACTTCACAAGCTAACGAATGGCGACGCTTATGTGGCTTCGGATGTAGGTCAGCACCAGATGTTTGCTGCGCTTTACTACCCGTTCAATAAGCCTCGCCGTTGGATCAACTCTGGTGGGTTGGGGACGATGGGCTTTGGTTTGCCTGCTGGAATGGGCGTGAAGTTTGCGATGCCTGATGAAGAAGTTGTTGTTGTTACTGGTGATGGCAGTATCCAGATGAATATTCAGGAACTGTCCACGGCGTTGCAATACGATATTCCGGTTAAAATCATCAACCTGAACAACCGATTCCTAGGTATGGTAAAACAATGGCAAGACATTATTTACCAAGGTCGTCATTCTAACTCATACATGAGCTCTGTCCCTGATTTTGCAGCAATTGCAGAAGCTTATGGTCACGTCGGTATTCGTATCTCCACTCCTGATGAACTGGAGGCGGGCTTACAAAAAGCATTGGATATGAAAGATCGCTTGGTATTCGTTGACATCAATGTCGATGAAACCGAACACGTTTACCCTATGCAAATCAAAGGCGAGGGTATGGACAAGATGTGGCTAAGCAAAACGGAGAGAACTTAATATGAGACACATTATTTCATTGCTGCTGGAAAACCAGCCGGGTGCATTGTCGCGTGTTGTTGGTCTGTTCTCTCAACGGGGATACAACATCGAGTCTTTGACCGTATCTCCAACCGATGATGAAACGCTTTCACGTTTGAACATCACCACGACATCCAGTGAGATGCAGTTAGAGCAAATTCAAAAACAACTGCACAAGCTGATTGATGTTCTGAAAGTGCAAGAAGTAACAGAGTTAGAGCATGTTGAGCGCGAGCTGATGCTGATTAAAGTGAAAGCGGATGGATTTGCTCGTGCAGAAGTGAAGCGCACAGCTGACATCTTCCGTGGTCAGATAGTCGATGTGACCGCTTCTCAATATACAGTGCAGATGGCGGGAACCAGTGAAAAACTTGACGCGTTCATCAGCGCGCTTGAAGAGGTGACAGAAGTCATCGAGGTTGCGAGAAGTGGAGTGGTGGGCATTGCCCGAGGAAAACACGCCCTAAAAGCGTAACCAATTGTATCTTTGAGATTAAGCCACTTCTATTGAGAAGTGGCTTTTTTGATATATTAGTAATTGTTAACAGGATTCTCATTAACCTTATGATATTTGGGTATATGCTGCCTTATAATTATACTTAAGTTTGCGAATGTAATTGATATTTAAGGTCATCAGACCCCATACACAGAGGCCATCAGTGAAAGTAAAAAACCTGATCTTTTATATTGCTCTCACCTGCCTCGTGCTTTCTACTGGTGCCGCGCTGATGTACCACAAGCGCCACAGCCAACTCGTCGACCGACACATTGAACAAATTATCGCTCAGTCGCAGCACCAAATGGCGTTTTCAGAGCGTGAGTTAAGTGAAATCGAAATTCAACTGAGAGCCACAATGGAACTGCTCCGTGGAAATCGATTTTTGTATGATTACGTCGACAAACCCATACAGTCCAACCGCGTGCTGGTGGAAGAGTTGTGGATGTCTATTGCGTCTAGCCAGCAATGGTTTAAAACCATCTATTTCATGGACTTGAAGGGTAAAGAATCGGTTGCAGTAGATTACTCCTTCCAAGCAGGAACCGCTTTGGCTCGCCATCATTTACTGAGCCATCAAGACTGCCAACTGTTTGAATTCGCAAACAACTTAATCGCCAATGAAATCGCTTCTTATGGATTAACCATCAAACCCAATGATGTGGCAGGTGAAACGCACTTTAGCCCAGTACTGGAAATCGTCACGCCGATTTATTCTGGCGGCGAGCGTCAGGGGTATCTGGTTTTTGTTCTGGATGTCTGGTTTTTGATGTCGGTGATTGAGTATTCACCCAATTCACAACTGATGCCTGAAGTAGTCACCAAAGAAGGGGATTACCTAGTCAGCAAAGACAGAGAAAAACTGTTTGGCTTCCTTTTGCCAGAGAGGCAGAAATTTAACCTGTCCAACACACACCCAGAAGCCTGGCAGCAAATTAAAGAGCAACAGCGTGGTTATGTTCTGGATGACGGAAATCTGTTGGTGTTTTATCAGGTAGAGTTTTTCAAAGACGGAAACGTAAAGCTGCTGATAGAGATCAGTGAAGCGGAGTTGAATGAAGGCATTGCCATTCAGGCTTCAAGCTTACTTCGTCAGTTTACGTACGTCTTGGTCTGGATATTTTTATTTGCCATTCCAACTGCTTACTTCATTTACCTCTACAAAAAACGAAACTTGGAAAGCAAGCTTGCCATTGCGGCGCTGCACGGTATGTCTGCCGTGATCATCGCAGACAAACGCCATAGGATCATTCAGGTAAACCGAGAATTTGAAAGTTTATCAGGGTTTGATAACGACGAAGTCGTTGGTCGAAATGCGTTGAAGCTTTTGTGTGGCAAACACAGTAACGACAAAGTGCTTGAGATTGCAGAGGGGCTTAAAGACGATGGTGTCTGGGAAGGAGAGCTGATCAATGCGAAATCCAGTGGCGATCAGTTTGTCAGCCTGACAAGGATTCAGTCTATTGACTCCGAAACAGCCCGCTCCAAGTACTTCATTCTTTCCCTGTTTGATATTACGGAAAGAAAGCGTCTGGAGCAGCAGTTAAGGCAACTGAGTGAACGAGATGCTTTAACTGGTTGCTGGAACCGCCGTAAGTTCGATCAGGAGCTATTCATGCAAACTCGACTGGTGGATCGTTATTCTTCTAATGCCTGCCTGGCGCTACTCGATATAGACCACTTTAAGCGAATCAATGATGAGTTTGGTCATGATGAAGGCGATAGAGTCATTTGCGCGGTGGCGACAACGTTGGAAGGGCAATTGCGAGAGACGGATTTTCTGGCGCGAATTGGCGGTGAAGAATTTGCGATAATCCTACCGAATACGCAGGTTGAGCAAGCTGAGATTCTATTGAATCGTCTGAGAATTGCCATCGAGCTAGAAGCATCAAATCGGGTCACTGTCAGCGCGGGGATTACAGATATCTGTAATGACACAAAACGCTCGTACAAATGTGCAGACATTGCTTTGTATGAGTCGAAAACTCAGGGGCGAAATCAGGTATCGGTGTGCATGAGCGATGATGACGTTGCTTAACCAATAAAAAAACGCTGAGCCAGGCTCAGCGTTTTTGTTTATACAGCTCGCTAAATATTACTGTTCTTCTTCTGGCAAAATAGATTCTATCTTGCGCTGAGTATTATCCAGATGTTTCTCAAGCACTTGAAGTGCCTGATCTTCGTTTTTCGCTAACACCAGTTTCATTAGACTTTCGTGCTCATCCACATTGATGAATGTCTTTGTATCGAATGAATCTGAGTTCAATGCGAGGTAACGGTAACGTTTAACTTGGTTATCCAGCTCAAGGAAAAAACCATACATAGTATGAGCGTCAGACCCTTCTAAAAGCGCAGTATGGAAACGTTGGTGGCGCTCTTCCCATTCTGAATTATCGAATGCGTCTTCAGTATGTTGAATGCGAGATAATTTATGGAAAGCAGAAAGCACTTCCAGTTCCCAATTTTCGTCACCTTGCTGAATGGCTTTCTTCAATAGATGTGATGCGGCGATTTTCAAACTCTCGAATAAGTCAGACAGTTCGCTGTGTGTCACTGAAGAAACCCAACAACCTTTCTGAGGTTCAAGTCGAACATACTTTTTCCAAGAAAGCTGAACCAATGCCTCACGAATTGGAGACGCCCCCACTGCATATTTTTCTTTGAGTTCTGCTACGACCAATTTCTGGCCAGGCTTCAGATCGCCATTCAAGATATCTTGGCGAATCATTTTTGACACTTTGTCAGTAAGAGTAGGACTAGACACGATATCCCCATTAGTACTTCAATTGCATAATTATTGTAGTCGGCTTTTCCCTTTGAGCTCACATTTATTTGTGTCTCACTTTTAACCACATACAGTTCAGTATGCTGAATAATACGCCATGCGGATTAATGGAGCAAGCTAGTTTCATAAAAAAAGAGGGCTGACGCCCTCTTTTTATTATATGTTAACTAATTGATCTTACAGAACGTGTACAGATGCTGTGTTGGTTGTACCAGATGCAACCAGTGCACCAGAAACCATAACCACGATGTCACCTTTCTTACCAAGACCAGACTCAAGTGCCAGTTCTTTACCGTTCACATAGAAGTCATCAGTGCTGTTGATCGAGTCAACAACAACTGGCGTTACACCTTTAGTAAGAACAAGCTGTGCTGCTGTCTTAGTGTTAGTAGTAAGAGCAAGAATGTTTGCTGTTGGGAAGTACTTACGTACTGAACGAGCAGATTTACCGCCTTCAGTTGCAACAACGATAAGTGGCGCAGCCAGTTTTTCAGCTGTGTCTACCGCACCTTTACATACTGCTTCAGTGATACGTAGGCGAGGGCTGTCCAGACGAGAACCTAGCTCTGCTTCTAGTGCAGCATCAGTGCGGTTCGCGATTTGAGCCATGATAGTTACCGCTTCAACAGGGTACTTACCTTTCGCTGTTTCACCAGAAAGCATGACTGCATCGGTGCCGTCCATGATTGCGTTCGCAACATCACCCGCTTCTGCGCGAGTTGGACGTGGGTTCTTGATCATAGAATCAAGCATCTGAGTTGCTGTGATAACCATCTTACGAGCACGGTTACACTTCTCGATCATCATTTTCTGAGCGAAGATAACTTCTTCTGCTGGGATTTCTACACCAAGATCACCACGAGCAACCATGATGCCGTCAGAAAGCTCTAGGATCTCGTCGAAATTATCTACACCTTCTTGGTTTTCGATTTTAGAGATGATGTGGATGTGCTCGCCGCCGTTTGCGTTTAGAAGTTCACGGATTTCACGAACGTCTTCTGCTTTACGGATGAAAGAAGCTGCAACAAAGTCTACACCTTGCTCACAACCAAACTTAAGGTCAGCTTTATCTTTTTCTGAAAGCGCAGGAAGCTTCACAGATACGCCAGGAAGGTTAACACCTTTGTTTTCGCCAAGTGCGCCATTGTTTAGCACTTTACACTTAACTTCAGTTTCAGTAGTGGCTACTACTTCCATCTCGATCAGACCATCGTCAACCAGAATTGTGTTGCCCGCGGTTAGGTCGTTTGCGAAACCTAGGTACGTTACTGCTACTTTGTCTTTATTACCAACAACAGTTGCGTCTGTTGTGAAAGTGAATTCTTGACCAGCTACTAGATCAACGTCATCGCCGTTCTCTAGTTTGATAGTACGAATTTCAGGACCTTTGGTGTCCAGAAGAATAGCAAGTTGCTTACCAGTGTCTTTCATTACCTGGCGGAAGTTAGCAATACGGTTGCCGTGTTCTTCGAAGTCACCGTGAGAGAAGTTCAGACGCATTACATTCATGCCTGCATCTACTAGTTCGCGTAGCTTCTCTACTGGTTCAGTTTTAGGGCCAATCGTACAAACGATTTTGGTCTTTTTCATGGAAAATACTCTCCGGTACGTATAGTTGCAATTTTAATTCGGGTGAACCACAGGAAACGCTCATAAGAAAGAAAATGACAACATTTTTGAAAGTTGTGATTTTCACTGACTTTAGACGTCAACGTCCTCTGGTATCGCAAAATCTTTCAACTAGTTTAGTGTGTAGCTACCTAAACGATATTGATGTAAGTAAATTTTTGCTTATTTAAATCAGCCTAACTGAAATCGGTTGCAAAAAAATAACGTGAATTTCTGTAATTTTTTTTCTTTTAGGGTGCGGATTCTACCACCGAATTTCATCAATATCACGACTCTGGATTGTCTTAGAACAAGGTTTTGATGCAAATTAATTTATTTTTTGCTGTGAAAAAAATAGACAGATATGTTTCGAATCGATTATATTTCTTTCAAACCGAAATTTAAAATGTCGATTCGAAATGTCAAAGCGAAACACGCAACTGAGAAGACACGCGATTTCTAAACTCGTAGAAGAGTGTGGTGAAGTCAGTGTTGAAGAACTTTCCCATCAGTTTGAAACCTCTGAAGTAACGATTAGAAAAGATCTTGCAACTCTAGAACAAGGCGGATTGTTATTGCGCCGATATGGTGGAGCTGTCGCCTTGCCAAAGGAAACACTTCATGACGACTTTCATACTAAAGTTTCAGTTCGAAAGGTTAAGTTAGCGCAAGCTGCAGCGAAATTGATACGCGATCACAACCGTATCGTCGTTGATAGTGGAAGCACCACCGGAGCATTAATTCAGCAGTTAAATGAGAAAAAAGGTCTGGTGGTCATGACCAACTCTTTGAATGTGGCGAATGCATTAAATGAGCTGGAAAACGAACCCACTTTATTGATGACTGGTGGCACCTGGGATACACATTCAGAGTCGTTTCAGGGACAGGTTGCTGAGTCTGTATTAAGAGCGTACGACTTTGATCAGCTATTTATTGGCGCTGATGGTATCGATCTTGAGCGAGGCACTACAAGTTTCAATGAGTTACTTGGTTTAAGCAAAGTGATGGCAGACGTCTCTCGTGAAGTCATAGTTATGGTCGAATCTGACAAAATTGGACGAAAAATACCGAATCTTGAGCTACCTTGGAAAGAGGTGGATGTGTTAGTAACAGACAGTCAGGTTGATCCTGAATCTGTTGCTGTCATTGAATCTCACGGCGTCAAAGTCATTCAGGTTAGCTAAACCGCTTGCTAGGTCGATAGACCCCAAAATATTACTAATAAAATTGGAGTTTTTATGTGTGGAATCGTAGGCGCAGTTGCGCAGCGTGACGTTGCTGAAATTTTGTTACAGGGATTACAAAGGCTGGAGTATCGGGGCTACGATTCCGCAGGGATTGCTGTTATCGATGGTCAGTCTAATATTCAACGGGTGCGTAAAGTCGGTAAAGTACAAAACTTAACAGACAGCATCGATTTACCTACTTTTTCCGGTGGAACAGGGCTTGCGCATACTCGATGGGCAACTCATGGCGAACCATCAGAAGCAAATGCACACCCGCATATGTCAGAGGATCGCATTGCTGTTGTTCACAATGGCATCATCGAAAACCATCAGATATTACGTGAAAGACTTCAGAATGAAGGTTATCAGTTCAGTTCACAAACAGACACAGAAGTGATCGCACATCTGGTGGATCTCGAACTGAAAAATTCCGACTCTCTGCTCAAAGCTGTTCAGTCTGCTGTCAGTCAGCTAGAAGGGGCTTACGGTATGGTGGTAGCTGACCGAGGGCAGCCAGAGAAACTTATCGTTGCGCGGTCTGGTAGTCCGTTGGTGATTGGTCTCGGGGTTGGCGAGAACTTTCTGGCATCGGATCAGTTGGCGCTTCTCAATGTTACGCGTCGCTTTATCTTTTTAGAAGAAGGTGATGTGGCGGAAATCACTCGTCGTGAAGTGAATGTTTTTGATGTAGACGGTGAACCTGTTGAAAGAGAAGCAAAAGAGTCGACGGTTGAGCAAGACGCGGCAGACAAAGGTCAGTATCGACACTACATGCAGAAGGAAGTGTACGAGCAGCCTGTTGTGCTGAAAGACACACTGGAAGGTCGAGTAACCAGTAACTCGATTTTGCTTGAATCCTTTGGTGCGAACAGCGCGGAAATGTTTGGGCAGGTTGAGCATGTTCAAATTGTGGCTTGTGGTACTTCGTTCAATGCGGGTATGGTCGCGAAATACTGGTGTGAATCTTTGGCACAAGTCAGTTGTGACGTAGAAATCGCCTCAGAATTCCGCTATCGCCCGTTTGTGACCAGACCAAACAGCCTGCTGATTACGATTTCCCAGTCAGGTGAAACGGCAGACACTCTCGCAGCGCTGCGCCTCGCAAAAGAAAAAGGTTACATGGCGGCGATGACGATCTGTAACGTGCCTGGGTCGTCTCTGGTTCGTGAATCAGATTTCGCCTTTATGACCCGCGCTGGTGCAGAAGTTGGGGTTGCGTCCACCAAAGCCTTTACCACCCAGTTGGCGTCGTTACTGATGTTTGTGACCGCATTGGGTAAGCAAAAAGGCACCATTGATGTGGCGAAAGAAAACAGCATTGTGAAATCGTTGAATGAGCTGCCAGTTCAGCTAGAAAATGCGCTCACCAGTAATGCTGTGATTGAGTCGCTGGCGGAAGACTTTGCTGACAAACATCATTCTCTGTTCTTAGGTCGAGGTGAATTCTTCCCGATTGCGGTTGAAGCAGCACTGAAGCTAAAAGAGATCTCATACATCCACGCAGAAGCATACGCTGCGGGTGAGCTAAAGCACGGTCCATTGGCGTTAATCGATGCTGAAATGCCGGTTATCGTAGTGGCACCAAGCAATGACTTGCTTGAAAAAGTAAAATCCAACATTGAAGAAGTGCGCGCGCGTGGCGGTCAACTGTATGTCTTTGCGGATGCAGAAGCTGGCTTTGAAGAGAGTGACGGACTGAAAATTGTCACCATGCCACATGTCGATGAAGTCATTGCCCCAATTTTTTACACAGTGCCAATGCAGTTATTGTCTTACCATGTTGCATTGATCAAAGGTACCGATGTCGATCAGCCACGTAATCTGGCGAAATCTGTAACGGTTGAATAACCTGACGTTCTGAATTTTAGAGCCATCTTAAATAAGATGGCTCTTTTTTTGTCTGAGTTCAGGTCAATTAGCTGCTGGTCAGTTTTTTGTAGAGCGCGTCTTTGAGAAAAGCGCGTTCGCTTTTCATGCGATGCATTTCGTCGTCATCGATCGGGGCGTTACGCAGTTCAAGGCTCCGTATTTCTTTATCCAGTTGTGTGTATTTTTTGTTTTCTTGCGCAAATTCTGTATCAGACTGCATGAGTTTCTGAATCTCGGTTTCCAGTTCAGGAAAGTCGACGATCAAACTGTGATCTTCACCTAGCATATTTATCACCTCTCGGTTCGTGGTAATGCGTAAAGCGGGGTAGCGATAAGCTGCTCAAATAATCCCTGGTAATTTATGCCTGAAATTCGGGCAGTAATTCCGCTGAAATGCGCTCTAAAGTCTCTGGAATACTGGCTTGATTGAAGCGTAAGTTTAACGCCACATGATTTATTCCGATTTCTTCCAGAGATCTCAGGTAGGAACGTAAGTAATGAATCCCAGAGCGGAAACCTAAATGGATCGGTTCTGGCTCCTTATCTGGATCATCAACCAGGTCGATATATAACGACTGCATGGCTGGCTTATTACTTCCTCCAAGAGCGAAAATGCGTTCCCGCCATTCCTTCACTATCTTAGCCTGAACAGAAACATTTCTGGGGTAAGTCATCCATCCGTCTCCATTTTGAGCCAGCCAGTCTGGACTTTGCTGGCTCGCTCCGGTAACCAGCATAGGCAACTGGTGCCCCGCAGGTTTTGGAAGCATATCGATAGCACCAGTCAACTCACCATGCTGATTGGAGAACCGAGGGTTTGTTGTTGCCATTTCACGGATGTATTCAAAGCTTTCTCGAAAACGTGCGCCTCTGTCTGGGTAGCTCATATTGAGGGCAGGGTACTCTTCTGGACGGTCACCAGAGGCTATACCGAGAAGAAGCCTGCCTTCAGACAGCGAATCAATGCTGGCTGCTGCTTTGGCGACATGCGCTGGGTGGCGAAGCGGAAGAATAATACTGGCAACCCCAAGTGCGATGTGACTTGTTTGCCCTGCCAGCATTCCCAGATACACAAAAGGATCGTGTATTTGCCCCGCATCGCCAAACGCTGGCACATTGAAAGGCACATCCCGTAGCCAGATAGCAGAAAACCCCAGTTGTTCAGCGAGTTGAATTCGAGAAATATGATCAGTCAAAGAAGGTTCATTTCCTACTGGGTAGGATTCTAACGGTGCTACAAGACCAATACTGAGCTTTCCCGCTTTAAAAACAGAATTGTATGCTTGGTTGATGGGAGGAAATTCGTGCTTTATTTTTGCTTCGTTCATCTTGATCTCACCCGTTTAGCTTCCGATAGGTGAAATAGTAGCAATCAATGAAAATCAAGATAATCTAGGTGAACTGATAATCAGTTTATAGTTTTTGTTGATAATAGAAATTAGAAAAGGAGCAACGGGTGTTGCTCCTTAATGCGTAAGCATCTTTAGGCTGCTTGAGTATGTAGTGTTATTCGTAATTTAAGTAAGCTTTGAGAGAAATGTCTGTCCAGCCTCGGATCTTCTTAAGATAGTTTGCCTGAGACTGAATGATCTCTTTGGCTAACGCATCGTTGCTGGCTTGCTCCTGTAATAGCTCATCAGTGGCTTGGCGCATGGCTGCTAGAACAGAAGGTGGGAAATCCCGAACTTTGATGTCTGGAAATTCGCTTTTCATGGTTGCCCAGCTATTGGCGTTCGCATCCAGTGCTTGGTTATACATATCAAACGCCGTTACTCGAAATGCGGTTTCCAAGATCACTTGTAAGTCTTTAGGTAGCTTCTCCCAAACTCTTTTGTTCACCAAGAACTGAGTTTCACTGCCCGGTTCATGCCACGCAGAGTAGTAATATGGGGCAATTTTTTGGAATCCCATTCGTAAATCGAAAGCAGGTCCGACCCACTCAAGTGCATCAATAGTGCCTCGCTCAAGAGAGGTATACAGCTCGCCTGGTGCGATGTTGGTTGGCTTGGCTCCGATTTTTGCCATCACTTCTCCGGCAAATCCTGGAATACGGATTTTTAAACCTTTTAAATCTTCAACAGAGCTAATTTCTTTTTTGAACCATCCGCCCATCTGAATATCGGAATTACCGCCGGGGAAGGAGAGCATGTTATGGGGAGCATATACTTGTTGCATCAATTCCATACCACCGCCACGATAGAACCACGCGTATTGTTCTGTCGACATCATGCCAAATGGCATTGAGGAGAAGTACAGTGTGTTGGGGACTTTTCCTTTCCAGTAATAGGAACTGGAATGCCCCAGATCGTACTGACCCGATTTGACCATATCAAATATGCCCAGTGGCGCTTTGTGCTTATTGGCGGAATCAATTCGGATCTCCAATCGCCCGTTCGACATTTCCTTGGCAAGCTTTGCCATGTTTTTTGTCGCGTCGCCAAGAATAGGGGTGTTCGGTCCCCAGGTTTCTGCGAGTTTCAGCCGGTAAACTTTCTCTGATGCACTCACACCTGGCGATACCGCTATGGCTGTCAGCGCTAACATAGCTATAGAAAAGCAACGTTTTATTGTCATTGTTATTCATCCTGTTCCATGGTTTCTGCCCAGCTTAAAGGCAAACATGGAAGACTAGAAATCAGTATCGAACGTCTTGTCTGGCCGATTCTTACAGCCACTGGTATAGCGAAAGGAGATAAATGGAAAGCACACGAAAGAATTGGAATAACTCTCTAAAAATAGTAATAACAGCAATATGTTATACGGAGTGTAAAAGTGATACGAGTATCACTTTTCTTTGGGTAAGTGCTTCTAAGTACCTAATGCTTTATGGTTCGTTAAATGGCTCAGCTAACCAGCTAGCTGAGCTATTTCTTCCGATAAAACTCAGTATTCCACTTTGTTGATTTGAAAAACGAAGTCTTGATTTTGTGCTCTCGTTACACTGCCTGAGATGTAGGCAGGAAAGTAATTCCCTTTATTATCTGGCACACCCACTTTTGCATTAGTAAATGTGCAGTTAACCGGGGATTTCTCTGAGGTTGGAGCGGCTGATAAACATTGTCTTGCGACATCAGGCCCATTAATTGTCGTGATGTTATATGGATCGCTACAGAATTGGGTATCAATATTTGCGGCAAGAATGTCGTTTACTGGTTTTTCAGTTGTTGTAATTGATAGTGTGTTTGGCAAAGGCGTGGAACATGTCAAAGGCAATTCTACCAAATGCATTGCAGAATTACTGGTTGGCTTAAATTCCTGATAGCTAACGCCATAACCTACGGCAGCCACTGAATAAAGCTCTACTTTCTTAATATTTGCCGTGGATTGAGTTGGTGAAGCGTCGTCGAACCATTTTTGATAGGACCCTATATTAGGGTGGTCATATTGAACACGCAGGTAAGGTCTGAAGTAAAATTGCTCTCCAGTGACTAAATCACTCTGGGTAGTTCCTTCCCATGTGTGAACAGTGAATCCGGTATAAGCATCCAGCGTTTGCTTACATTTAGAGTCAGTAGAGGTCAGTGTGGTATCCACAGAACCAAGGGTTACTTCTGGATAGATTTCGGTATAAATGCCGGATCTAAGTGCCGTTGTACTCCAAAATGAGCTGGAAGAGACGGTTTCGCTGTAACCTCTCTTCAGGTGAATTTCTCCACAGCTGCTTCGTGCAGTAGGCTGGTGAGAGGAATCGCTACCACCCCCACAGCCGAGTAACACTATACTTGAGAAAGATACCGCCAAGATTCCTTTATTCACTCTAATCCCTTAACTACTTGAATATAATAAGTTTTGGGATGATATCATTTGTATGTGTTTGGTTTTATATAAAAGAGAAGCCTGATGCTTCCCTTTTTCTAAATATCAAACCAGTTTCAAATCTCGTTGTAATTAACAACCATCTCATTTCTGTCTTCGGCAACGTCATCAATCAGTTGGTCTAGTAGAGCCGTATTCTCGATCATATGACCTGTGATAATAAGGTGGGCATGTTTGGCAGAATTCGCCAGACCGTATTTTCTCCACACCGCTTCTGTCGGGGTAGGAAAAACCACAATAACGGAATTTGGGTTGAGCCAGGCGGGTACACCTTTCGATTTGAGCTTTTCGACTGCGTACTCTGCCAGACGCAGACAGCGTTTTACTCGGAGTTCTTTTTCTTGTTCGGTACTGCTCTTAATAGCGTGCCACATCATCAGAGGAGTAAGACCATTGCGAGAGCCCGTTATGGTTTTGTCGATGGCAGCAATGTAGTCCACGGCTACACTGATGTTGTCTACGTAAGTCTTTTTCGTTAACACGATACCACACGGAATCGGTGCCCCAATCATTTTGTGCCCGGAGACCGAGATAGAGTCGATGTCGTCAGAAAATGAAAACTGCTGAGGGGCATCAACAAAGGGAAGGATCATTCCGTGGAAAGCCGCATCGGCGTGTAGGTAATATTCCTCACGCCTGAAACCGGCATTACCTAGCACTTCTTTGATCTTTCCAAGGTCATCTATTGCGCCGTAAAGCGTGGTTCCGATATTGGCAAAAACAATGGGGTTGGCTCGTCCATTCGACTCAATGTGCTGTTGTAAGTCGTCATAGTCCATTTCACCATTTGGCAGGCTTTTGACCACGCGGTGCTCAATTCTCAGTAAGCGTACAATTTTGGCGACCGAGTAATGAGTGTCTTCTGAGAAATATAGGATTCCGTTTGGAAAAAGTTCACGGGCCAGATAGCAACTGTACATGTTGCCTTCTGTTCCACCATTGGTTACGTATCCCCAAGATTCTGAAAAAGGAATGTTGAACTTATCAGCAAAATACGCCATGACTTCTTTTTCAAACTGAAAGGTATTGAGCCGGTAGTTTGATGTTTCTGCCCAGTCACCGCAGTTATTGAAAGAAAATTGCCAGAATTTTTCTAATTCCTGGTAATTGAAATCGGCGGCTGTTGGGTAACCGATATTGTCGTACTGATGAGTTTTGCAGAATTCAAAGAAGGCTTGAAGTGTCTTTTGATCTTGAGGTGATAATGCCATTTATATACATCCATATTCATATTTGTGGCAGAAACTATTTGGATGCTATCAACTCAAAATCCGTCGAACAATAAATGTAACTCAAATGACATACTTGGTTTTTTATAAAGTTTGTAAAGAATTTTTTACGAGGCTCACAGGAGAGCCTCGCAAGATATGAGGTGTTCTTAAAACTCACATTGGTGCAGTTTCAGGTATTGTTCGGCGTTATCTACACTCATGTATCTTGCCAGTGTTTTCACCGGTACATCACGTAGATCAACGACAATTAAGCCATCCAAAGCATTGTTGAAGGCGGGATCGACGTTAAAGCTCACCAGTTTGCCGTTAAGACCAAGGTATTGTCTCAGCAAAACGGGGACGGTTTTACCATCGTCAATCCGTGCAATAACGCGAGACAAGAGTTGAAGATCTCCAAGCGATGCCAGCAGGGTTGGATTCCATGGTTTAGCGTCGTTGCGAAGTGGGTTAGTGGCTTTTACATAGTGTGAGCGTTCACCGTCGTAGTGATGAAGAGTCATAGTATCTGCGAGCAATTGCCTCGCCTGCTCACTGTAATCGTTGCTAATGCTGACCGGACCAAACAAGTGGGTGTATTCTGGGTTGCGGTGAATGTATTCAGCAATCCCTTTCCAAAGTAACAAGAGCGCGCTCATACTGCGTTGGTAGTCCTTGGCAATAACTGAGCGTCCCATTTCAATGCACTTGCTCTCTTGGCTCATTTTCTGGATAAAGTTGCACTTATACTTAAACAGCGTCCGGGAATACAACGCGTTGAGACCTTTTTTCTCCAGTAGCTTATCGACCACACCTAGTCGGTATGCGCCGACCAAACACTGATTATCGTTATCCCAAATAAAAAGATGCAGGTATTCCTGATCGAATTTATCGAGATCCAATGCCTGACCTGTCCCTTCCCCTACATCACGGAAATTCTCTTCTCGAACTCGCCCAATTTCATGAAGAAAGGTAGGAATTGCCTCTGCTTTACAGCAGTACACCGAGAATTGGTTACTTTCCAGCATAAGCGCTTCTGCAGGAAGACCATTCAGATCTTCCATCAACTCTTCTAGAGGGAGACGTTTCGCAACGGGAATAAAATGCTCACCAGAAATGGGGGAGTGGGAAGACTTTTTCTCGGAGGGTTTAAGTAAATAGGTATTGAGGCGCAAATAATTAATCAATTGCGAATCACACAGCGAATGTACTTCTTTGTATTTGATTGGCTCACCGATTCGAATGCCAATTTTGCAGGCTCGCTTGTTGAGAAGTTCTCGCCCAAGCATCAGCGTTCGCAGTAGTGGATGGATTTTTCCCGCCATATAGAAACGACGAGAGTTCTGACCGTCAATAAAACATGGAACCGCAGTGGCTTTGTTTTTCTTAATAAGTGAGCTGACGGAGCGACTCCATTCTTTATCCTGAAGCTGCGCTTTTGCGCGTTTTCCTTCAATTCGAGAGACTTCTCCTGCTGGGAATACCAATAATAGCCCACTTTCTGCAAGGTGCCGGTGAGCTTGTCGAAGAGCTTTGAGATTGGCTTTGTGCGCCTGGCTGGTTTCAAAAACATCGACACCGATAAAGAGCTTATCGAGTTCCGGTACGGTTTTGAGGTACTGATTGGCAAGAATCTGAACATCTGGTCGAATCATCAGAAGCAGTTCAGCGAGGATCACACCCTCCACACATCCTAAGGGGTGATTGGCAACTACTACTGTCGGTCCTGCTTTGGGTACACTTTCAAGCTTTCCATGCGCCAGATGGTAATCGATACCCAATGTTTCCAACGTAAAGCGTAAAAAGCTTGCTGTATCGCTACCAACAGGTCTCTGCGCGTAAAACTTGTCCAGTTGGGACAATCCTGTTGCCCATTCCGCAACAGTTTCACCAATTCCGAATGGTGTTTTTCTTGGGATCTTGAAAGGGCTACCCACTGTCATACGAACCTCGAATACAATTTTCGTTCGTGATTATCCTATGACCGATAAATGACAGTTTCGCTTCGATTCAGAGTCGGATGTATGACAATTAACCACAACCTATCGAAGTTCAAATAAAAATCTCGAACAAGGATCTAACCCTTTATATTTATAAAAATGTAATCCTGATAAATTTTGAAACACTAAAAAATATGTGAGTCGCAAAAAAATGAATAATTGATACTGATTATATTTGCATATGCTAATTTATTCATGTGGCTCAGAGATAAGCCCATTTCCACTAGTACAACATAATGATATCTCGCTTACTGCTGACTGGATGGCGAGCATGTTTCGGTTTCTTGCTCGCCTTTTCTGAAAGCTTTAACAAAATTGTACTCAGCCTCATAGAACTTTAGGTTTTATCAACGTTCAAACGCCAATAAATTTCGAAAATAACATCAGTGAAATTAAATCCAACTAGTTTTAAGGGGATGACTGGCTAAATCCTTAATTTTATGTGAATTATTTCGCATATCTTACTATCTATATTTCTGTTATTTGAGTTCGGTGATTTCTAATTCGGTCACGTTTGATTTTAGTCGTTGTAATTATGTCTAAACCTGCTGCCCGAGTTGGTGATGCTCACTCTTGCCCGGATAAAACGGGAAGAATTCCCCATGTTGGTTGCCCTGTTGCTGCTGGTTCATCCAATGTATTGATTAATTCTATGCCTGCTGCAAGGCAAGGTGACATGGCGTTATGCATTGGTCCTCCAGACTCCATATCTGCTGGTTCATCCAGCGTTTTCATTAATGGTTTACCCGCTGCCAGAATGGGTGATGGCACCGCACACGGTGGGGTTGTAGCTTCAGGAAGTGGAAATGTGTTTATTGGAGACTCGGGTATTACGGTGAGCTCTGAAATCGCAGAAGTTGCCCAGATAAAAGAACGAGCCAAGGAAGAAGAAAGAACCGAGTATCAGTCTTCTAAATTTGTTCCTATCAAGAGCTTGGTTGAAGCGGAAACTCTAAACTTACCCATGCTAAAACTGTGCTCGGTGGGGCAGTAATCATGTTGAAGTGGTTTAACGAAAACGAGCATTCTCACTTTTATTGGCTAAGTGGTTTTCACTCCCCAGAAAGTGAGAAATGGCAAAATATGGATGTGCCCAATTTCTCTTTGTTCGATGGGGAGCATTTCCCCGAATTGAGCTCAATGTCGCCAGTTTTGTGGGACGTTTCCAGTGTTTATAAAATAACAGATTCAAGAATTTGGATGCAGGGTATCCTATTCGCGACGCCGTCCAGCTCGGAAGACTTACTCAAGCATTTACGAACCTTATTAGTCTCTGGTTATGAAGGGGAAGAAGTTTTTTTCCGTTTTTACGATCCAGAAGTACTAGGTGTCATGCTGTCGACCTTCAGTACTGAAGAAGTGGGAGAGTTTCTTGGTTGCATTCATGCCATTGCATTAACAAGTAAAGGGCGAGAGATAAACAAGGCGCATTCTCCCGCAGAAGAATGGGAACACAAAGATGCCCCATGGTGGACCATTCGCAAACCTCACCTTGAGCATTGCTATTCACTTGCTTCACATGCCACCAACATAGAAAAAGCTTGCTGGCAATGGATGCCAGAACTGGTTCAAGAGTTAGAAGAGCCAAAGGAAAAAATCACCGCTCTGCTCAAATTTGCCAACTCGAAAGGTTTGCGCCCTAGCGACAGTGAATTGTATGTGATCGCTAACCTCACACCCAAAGAAATTAAATCTGAAATGGTCATTGAACACATGATGCTTGATGATATTCATTTACCAAAACTGAAATCTTGGAGAGGTAGCCATGTTTGAGTTTTGTGCGCCTTGTATGCAAAAAAAGTATTGGATTGAACTGTCCTTTCGCGATGAATTTAACGAGCCGCTGAGTTGGGTTTCCGGAAATTTAGTCGCTGGCAATGGCGAGAAATACCCGTTTATGCTTTTCGACGAGCCTGTTGTCGTAAAGGATTTAACGGCAGGTCGATACACCATTGAACTCGACTTTGATAGCTGGGTTCCTTTGGTGCAATCCAGAAAGTCCCGCCAAGCAGGTGCTCCCTCCAATGTAGAGCAAGCTTGGGAAGGTGCAGTCGGGGTGAAAAATAACCCTGTGAATTACATTTTTGCCACCGCTGGTGACTTTCTAAATATAGAAGAAGAAGAGCAAAAGCTCAGTGAACAAGATAAGCAACAAAACCCCAATAAGATAGAACAGTTTTACGCATTCGATGATCACCAAAAAGGCGCGTTAGGCTCCTTTACTATTCAGACCAATCAGAGCTACGTATTCGAGATTAAAGGGTTCGATGCCCAAAGTGAAAAAGAGAAGTTTCTAGTTGAAACCATTGGCTTATCGCATGGCGCTGAGCAGGATTTCGAATTCTATGACCTGACCGACATGACGCAAAAGTCAGCGATTGAAAGCCGGAAAGTCACCGATAAAACCACTCAAAGTTCAACAATATACAGTTGGGATTGGAAACCAGAAGTCGATAACGCCAACGTATGGCTGAAAATAGACAGCGACGAAGCTCCCATCAAAGTCCCCCTGTTTTATGACGTTTCCAGCACACCAGAGCGCTCAGATAAGCAGGATTTTCAGGTATGCGCTTTCTTGCCCTTCACTCACTTGCCCAGCTTCGACAGAGAAAAAACACCGCAAGATTGCATAGCCTTGTCGCGTCCGGGGTTTGTGTACCTGACGTATGGCGGCAAATTTTGGCGCGAGATAGAAATTTCTACCGATGAAAAGGGGGAAATGATCTACCGAGATGTGCATCTATACCAATACCGAGAAGGGCGGGATAAACCTTTTCGATTGAAAGAACGCCGGGAAGCAACAGGAAAACCCATCAAAGAAATATGGTATCCATCGCGGGAGGCAGGTCAGCCAACCGATGTTCGAATCGCCTTCTCAGAAGTGCAGTGGAGCGCCGCTCGCCTCAACTACCTTGAAAATGACACATCAGAGCTAGAACAAAGATTAAAGCCACCAAGGTTCATAGAAGAAGCACTTGATACGATGCCTGAAATGCGGGCAAGACAAACAGATTTGGAATACCTGCTGCCTGACCCAAGTTTACTGGTGTATGACTTATCCGGTAAATGGTTCCAAGACAGATACAACACCATAGAACAAAACCTCGAAAAATCCCTTGATGATGGATGGTTTGCCAATAAACAGTTTCGAGAAGAAACCAACCCATTCTACGTTGAGCGTTTAGAGCTCTACTTCAAGTATCAAGCGATAATGTACCTCAACCGAAAAGCCGGTTATGTAGAGAGTGAAGAAGGTACAGAGCGACCAGATTTTTCAATACCGTCAAGCCAAGATGTATTACAGGATGCCAAGAGTCGAAAGCTAAAAGGCATACTTTTATCCGATCCGCTATTTGGGCTGCGTCAGCACACTTACTTGATCAATTACGCTTCCCTGTTTTTAATGGCAGTGAGTGAAAATGCTACCCATCAACCGCATTTTAGAAGTGCTGAGTTAGTGCAAAGCTTCATCATGCAAGAAAAATTCGGTAATGAGCCGAATCAATACTATAAGTACCGAAATGCTCTAAATACCAGTTTTAGCAAAAAATACAGCCGTACTCTGCGGGAAGCTGAGCGACTTTCAGCTCGCATGGCGATTGAAGATATTAAAACAAAACTAGAACCTCTGTTGGAGCAAGATGACTTTTATCATGCTGCGCGAGATGTCAATTCTGGGGATAACCAAGATCCAACACTAGTACATGTACTAGCAGGCAGGGTACTGAGCGCGCTTTCACTGCATTCTCGTGGTATTGATAAGATTGGTATGCCCAATGAAGATTTTGGAAACCCCTATATCGAACGTGTGGAGCGCATATTAAGAAATGACGGTAGCCACAAGCTCCACCGTGTACTGTTCCCCGAGCTCGATGAAATTGTTGAAATCAAGGGGGAAGGTGATGAAAGAATAGTACACCTTAAACCTTGTGTAAAAGGGATCGCCCCTTATAACGATGGTTCTGGGTTCACCACTTTAGCGCTGATTGCTCAGTGGGCAGATGAAAACCTGCTTTTGAATATCGAAAACATTAAATCGGAAGAACTCAAAGATGCCCTCACTGGGGAAATGATGGGCATGGATAATGAGCAAGGGTGGTATAGCTCAATAAGGCGAGTGGTCGGCGCAATCAACGGGGTGTTTCAAGGGTATTTCGAGTCACTCAATGCTGTAACAGCGTCAATGATAGGCACTCAAAACACTTCATTTTTGATTAATGCCTATATGTCGCCATTGGCGATGTTAAAGCATGGAGCTCCGCCGGTATTCGGGCACATAAATGTTTATGAAGCAGGGCAACATCAGCTATCTGGTGTGGTGGTGGGCACCGCGGAGATTGACGCAAAAGGAGCTCATACCCAGCAATGGGGAACGCTCCAAGGCAAGCGTATGGAAAGCCAGTCGCCAACTCATGTAAGTAAAGAAGTGTATCAAGAATTTGAAGATAAACAGAAATTGATACTAGCCAGTAAAAAGCGAACACTTAAAAAAATTGCCCACCAAAACACAAAGAGTTTCCACCCAATAAAGAAAACCTGGCTAATCAATGTTGCCCCTGAAGATTCAAAACTAGCCAAAATGGCGCAAGACCCATCTTACAACCGAGCGTTTAAAGAACTTGAGAGTGAAGGCATTGCTGGCACCAAATTGAGCAATACCTACTACAAACTCAGGCTCCCCTATGCCATAACGGCGATTGAAGTGTTTAATTTGCAGGCGAATGCAGAGCATTTTAAGAAATTACGTAGCTCAGACCTAAGTTTATACAATGTACTAAGTGCAGCAAGCGCAGCACTTGATTTTGCTATTACACTTGGTCATTCCGCGAATTTATTTATGGGACAAAATGCTCAAACACTGCAATGGATGAATACAACACATAAAACTCCGAAATTGCTAGTTGATAAGCTAGGTATTGCTAAAGAATTATCTCGATTGAGTATAGTGGGGTGGGCTGCTGGACTTTTAACCTCCGGTCTGGCGATGCGAGATAGCTTAGTGTCATTTTCTGAAAACGACCACGATGCAGGCGTTGCGATGGGGATGGTGGCCATAGGTTCAGCAATCTCAAGCTTTGCAGCTTTAGGAGCGAAAGGTACATTATTGGCAGCACTAGGGTTGTGGGGGGTAGGCTTAGCCTTTTTCGGTGGGATATTTTACGTTTGGCTAAAAGACAGTGAAATGGAACGCTGGCTAAAAAATGGTCCTTTCTCAGATTTCCCAGCAGGAAGTCTAATGCAACTGCAAGATTCAGATATTGGTTATCGGCATTTGGTGAATTTACTTTTAAATTTTGGTGTTAACCTTTCTACGCTGGAACGTTTTATCGACAACTCAGATATCGAGATTCCGCAAGAAGCACTTTCACAAATACATAGCAGTGGAAGCACACATGTAATTTATTTAAGAAGTAATCTTCACCATATTTTAAATACAGATCTGATTAACGAATCGCTTTATATTCGTGAGTCAGCATTGCAAGAAATTAGAGAAGTGGATTCCGGTAATCTTTATGCTTCTCCTAAGTTTTTCCCATTGAGCAGTGAAAATATGGCAGTGCAATACGAGCACAAGGTGTTAGACGGTAAGCTCTATTTCGTCACATTCACCAAACCTGTACCACAAACCAAACAGCAGGTTATTCCGCAAACATACAAGATGCATGAATTCAGTTACCAACGCGCCATTACGGTGCGCGCGCAACTAACGGTAGATGAGCACAGCTTCCCACTACCGCCGATGGACAAACCCATTGACTCGCCAGTTCGAGGCATTCCACATTTTGATGACGATGATATTGGTTGGTTACAATCATCATCTGTAGGTATATAACAATGGCTAAAGAATTCTCAACATTTGACAGTAGGCAACCTCAAAAACAATGCTGCCCTAAAAAAACAAAAAGTAAATTTAGGCGATTAAATGCATCAGGGGTAAATTTTGAATATACGTTAACTCAGGATGATTCTCCAATCAATTTAATTAAAAAATTAAAACCTTCTGAAATAAAAAATAGTAATGTGGAATTTTGGGATGAAAAAAATCTTCTAACCTCAGACTTTATTAATATTTATCAGGTTGTATATTATTTATATTTATTCAGTAAAACTGCAGTGTTGGTTTTTTTTCCTATAGTGTTTATGTTGTCATTGTGGGGCTCTCTCTTTAAACCATTTAGAGAGGGTTTAGATATATTTATAGATATTAACTTGATGGGAGTTAATTATATTCTTATTCCGTTTAGTGTTATTTGGGGGGGGCACTATTAATGTTTAATCAACTCGCTCACAAGATGGTCAGGAAGAAATACACGCTAAGCCGGCAAACAGGCATGGTGACCCTTTATGACAGTGATGAGGGTGTGATATACAGCCACCCCTTTGTTGAGTTTGATTGCCGTTTATTCAGCTCAACCAACCAGTATGGTCACCTATCTTTTGGTATCGCCCTAGTACACCGATATAACAACTACAACCAGCATATCACCATAGGGGAAATGATTGCTTCCACCCACCCAGACGATCATAAACGCCTGTGGAACGTGATTCAGCAGTATATGGACGTTAGCCAGCCACTCCCCGATCTGCCAATTTTAGAAGCATTCCGTAGTAAAGACCCAACAACCGCAGCATACGATAAAGAAATCGGGCGTGACCCCAGATACTGGCGCAGCATGTCGGACAAAGAGTTTGAAAAAGTGGTCGCACAAATGGCAGAAAACCAGAAACACATTTCGCCACTCGGTAAGCCAATCAATATTTACGCGCAAACCCCAGAAGAAATCCATATTGTTTAGAGAAATAAAATGAACCAAAAAGAAACGTCAATATATGACAGTAGGGAGCCTCAAAACCAAGAGGATCCCGAGAAAATTAAGAGAAGATTTAAGCCGCTTAACACGTTTGGAGATAAGATTCACCATACGTCTCCTCAAGATGATGCGCCTGTTGATTTAGTTAGAAAACGAAATCTCGCAAAATCTAAAAGTGATAATATGTATTCTGTAGATCAGAATGAATTATCTAAAATTGAGCCAAAGTGGTTTTTCCTTTTTGTGTTTCGTTTTCTAGAAAATTCGCCAGTATTTTTGGGTCCGATAGTTATTTTATATCATTTTATTATTCCCATATTTTCCAATCCCAATTATATCGATGCTGCTATGATGTCGATTGCCATTACTAATGTTTTTGGCTTTTTTGCTACTGTATTCATTGCTAGATGGCTTTTTACTTGGCTTTTTTCTTGGCTTATATTTGAAACGCTTCCCAAGCATCTGGTTGGTAATTTGGTGACAAAAAAATACAGCCTAAATCGTAAAACAGGGATGGTAACTCTTTTCGGTAGCAAGGACTATGTGGTCTACAGTCACCCATTTGTAGAGTTTGATTGTCGAATGATCGAGGTGAATGACTCGAGTGGTAACACCAAGTTTAGCGTGCTTCTATGTCATCGTTATAGTGATTACAGCCAACCTATTAACATTGGGGATTTAATAGATTCTGCCCGTTCAGATGATCAAAAGCGGTTGTGGAATATGATTCAGCAATACATGGATGTCAGCCAACCTTTGCCTGATCTACCTTTTCTAGAGCCTTTTCGAAGTGAAGACCAGACGACCGCTGCATACGATAAAGAGATCGGTCGCGATCCTAATTATTGGCGCAGTATGTCGTTTAGAGGGATTGATAAAACTATCATTAAAATGGCAAAAAACCAGAAACACATTCCGCCACTCGGCAAGCCGATCAATATTTACGCGCAAACCCCAGAAGATCTCTATACAGTTCAGTAACTTTCTCGTTGAAATGGCTGATGGCTATACCTC
This sequence comes from Vibrio sp. SCSIO 43132, assembly GCF_019904195.1. Classification (NCBI taxonomy): domain Bacteria; kingdom Pseudomonadati; phylum Pseudomonadota; class Gammaproteobacteria; order Vibrionales; family Vibrionaceae; genus Vibrio; species Vibrio sp. SCSIO 43132. The sequence goes on along the minus strand of NZ_CP063199.1, from coordinate 3,332,918 downwards.
TAGCTATCAGCTTATTGCTGGGCAAAAATATTTTCAGGTCGCCTTTGACTTCCGTTGTTAAAAATGGGGAACCCATAAATTCATTGGTTCGTAAGATTCCACTTTTTAGTGATGGTGTTGGCTGGATTCAAGCGTCATTGGTAGAAGAATAAAATACAATGAAACAAACAAAATCAGTGTTTAATAGTAAACAGCCACAAAAGCAGAGACACCCCCAAGATTCTCAATCTTCTTTTACATTTTTAAATATAGTTGGCGAAAAGGTTCCTTATACTGAACCCCAAGAAGGTGTCGCTTTTGATTTATTAAAGGAGTTTAAACCTAGTGAAATAAAGAAAAATGAAAAAAAATTTTGGAGTGAGAAAATATTATCAACCTCTAGAATGATAACAGTTTTTCAAGTTATATTTTTTATTCATATAGTGAGTAAAACCGCTGCAGTGGCATTTTCTGCTTTAATTTTCATTATATCACAGGGTTCTTTTTTTTTAATGGTATTATTGAAGGTTTTAATGTTTTTCTAGATATAAATATTAATACTTTTATATATTTAATTTCTCCATTGTGTGGGGTTTGGGGTATATCACTATTATTATTAAAAAGGTTGACTCCTGAAATGGTAAAAAAGAAATACTCATTAAGCCGTGAAACAGGGATGGTTACCCTTTACGATAAAGACGAAGATATAATTTATAGTCATCCCTTTATTGAATTTGACTGTCGTTTAGTTTCTACACCTAACCAGTATGGACACCTTTCTTTTGGTATTGTTCTTATTCATCGCTATTGCGATTACAGCCAACATGTTTGTATTTCAGATATGATCGCGTCTGATGCCCCAGATGATCAAAAGCGATTGTGGAACGTGATTCAGCAGTATATGGACGTTAGCCAGCCACTGCCCGACTTGCCAATTTTAGAGCCATTCCGCAGCAAAGACCCAACAACCACGGCATACGATAAAGAAATCGGTCGCGATCCTAATTACTGGCGCAGTATGTCAGACGAAGAGTTTGAGCAAATGGTTGACCAAATGGCAGAAAGCCAGAAACACATTCCGCCACTCGGCAAGCCGATCAATATTTACGCGCAAACCTCAGAAGAAATCCATGTTGTTTAGCGGTTGTATTGCAATCTGCTTCCGTGGGAGTGCTGTTCACGAGATTCCACTTTTTGATAACGATGATATTGGCTGGTTACAAACATCATCGGTAGGGATATAACAATGGCTAAAGAACCCTCAACATTTGACAGCAGTCAACCTCAAAATCAAGAACGCCCAGAAACAGGGAGAAATCGATTTGGTCGGTTAAATTCATCAGGACAAAATTTTGATTTCACATTAACTCAGGATGATGCACCTATCAATTTAATTGAAAAATTAAAACCGTCTGAAATAAAAAATAGTAATGTGGAATTTTGGGATGAGAAAAATATTTTAACCTCAGATTTTATAAAAAAAACATCAGATTGTATACTATCTATATTTATTCAGTAAAACCGCAGTGTTGGTTTTTTTTCCAATACTGGCGTTATTATCGTTTGGATCATTTTTTGTTAATCCTTTTGATGAGGCTCTTTCTATCTTTATCGGAATTAATTTAGATGGTATCAAGTACATTGTAATACCCTTCGGTGGTGCTTGGGGAATGACATTATTATTGTTCCACCAATTCGCTCACAAGATGGTCAGGAAGAAATACACGCTAAGCCGCCAAACTGGCATGGTGACCCTTTATGACAGTGATGAGGATGTGATTTACAGCCACCCCTTTGTTGAATTTGATTGCCATTTATTCAGCTCAACCAACCAATACGGTCACCTTTCTTTTGGCATCGCCCTTGTACACCGTTACAACGACTACAGCCAGCATGTCACTATTGGGGAGATGATCGGCTCAACGCACCCAGACGATCATAAACGCCTGTGGAATGTAATTCAGCAATACATGGACGTTAGCCAGCCACTGCCCGATTTGCCAATTTTAGAGCCATTCCGCAGCAAAGACCCAACAACTGCTGCATACGATAAAGAAATTGGTCGCGATCCGAATTACTGGCGCAACATGTCAGACGAAGAGTTTGAGCAAGTGGTTGCGCAAATGGCAGAAAACCAGAAACACATTCCGCCACTTGGCAAGCCGATCAACATTTATGCGCAAACCCCAGAAGAGATCCATGTTGTTTAGCGGTTGTATTGCAATCTGCTTGCGTGGGAGTGCTGTTCACGAGATTCCACTTTTTGATAACGATGATATTGGTTGGTTACAATCATCATCGGTAGGTATATAACAATGGCTAGAGAATCCTCAATATTTGACAGTACGCAACCTCAAAAACAGTGCTGTCCTAAAAAAACAAAAAGTAGATTTGGCCGATTAAATGCATCTGGTCAAAAGTTTGATTACACGCTAACTCAGGATGATGCGCCTAAAAACTTAATTGAAAAGTTAAAACCTTCTGAAATAAAAGGTGACAACTCTAATTATTGGAATGAGAAAAGCATGTCAAACTCGGATTTTATAAATATATATCAAGCAGTTTACTATATATATTTGTTCAGTAAGACTGCAGTGTTGGTTTTTTTTCCTGTATTTCTATTAATATCGCTTCTACCAGTATTTGGTGGACACTCGCTTATGGATACTGTTTACGGTATTGCTGAGCTTGTAGCTTGGTCTGTATGTTATGTTCTTTTACCCGGAGGGGGGGGTGGTTGACTACATACCTTTCATTTAAATACTTTGCCCACAAGATGGTCAGGAAGAAATATACGCTAAGCCGTCAGACAGGCATGGTGACCCTTTATGACAATGATGAGGATGTGATCTACAGCCACCCCTTTGTTGAATTTGATTGCCGCTTATTCAGCTCAACTAACCAATATGGACACCTTTCTTTTGGCATCGCCCTTGTACACCGATATAACGACTACAGACAGCATGTCACCATTGGAGAAATGATTGGTTCCACCCACCCAGACGATCATAAACGCCTATGGAACGTGATTCAGCGGTATATGGATGTTAGCCAGCCACTGCCAGACCTGCCAATTCTAGAGCCATTCCGCAGCAAAGACCCAACAACCGCGGCGTATGATAAAGAAATCGGGCGCGATCCGAATTACTGGTGTAGCATGTCAGACAAAGAGTTTGAGCAAATGGTTGACCAAATGGTCGAAAACCAAAAATACATTCCGCCACTCGGCAAGCCGATCAATATTTACGCACAAACCCCAGAAGAAATCCATACCATATAATTAGTTATCTTAGAGGCTTACCCGTTTATGACTTTCTTTATTTATAAAATCCAAGATCATTTTGGAACAATGTATTACGTTGGTTAACAATTGAACTGATGATTTAATTATTAGCTCATATACGCTTTCTCTTTTACAACAGAGAGGTGAATATATGAAAGCTGGAAATGTTTTATTCAGTCTGATGCTATTAGTGCCGACGTACGCTTATTCCTATCAGTGCGCCATTGAAATTCCTCCCATTTCTTGTGATGGGCGAAGTGGGATTTTCATGAAAAATCCTGGAAGTACACTGGTTAAGTGGGATGAAAAATCACCCTATACGGTTAAGGGCGGTGAGCAACTCTCTGTTGCGGTGTGTAACTACAAAAATTCAAAAGTCACTAATCAGGTCATTTCCGATTACTCCTTGATTCCGACTATTATCGGCAGCGTTGGCAAGAATGCTTCTTTGCGAATTGATATTACAAACAGTGCCAATATCGAAGTCACTCATAAACTCGTCATGGGAGAAGAATTACCGGAAGGTTTACCTAACAACAACCCTCCTTCGGTTCCTCCCGTACCGGAACCAGACATCGCGACCCCTGCACTCATTTCAGACATTATCCATGGTGATGTAAAAGAAGGAGCACAAATCCAAGTTAATGTTGAATCTTCAGCAAATGTTCGCTTAACAGGAGCCAATTCAGAGCTTCACATAGGTAAAGCCAGTTTATTTGAAGAAGTCATTAACAAGCCTAGAGATGGTCAGCATTCTCACATTCACTTTGGGTGTCTACAGCTAGATTTAGAAGACACAGCCAACGTCTATGGCACTAAAACCAGTCATGTCTACATTCGGGATGGGCAGCTTGAAGACGAGAATATTGATTATACCCTCGGTATCTCGAGCATCTTGATTGAGAAAGAAAACGTCGCCAATGTTCGAGCGAAAGAACTCCACATTTTTGATGGCGAACTGTCTGACGAGAGCGTAGATACGCAAAATTTTTCCAGTTCTAATATTAACTTGATTTTCGATAACGTCGGCAATGCTCGCGTGAATAGCTTACGCATTGTGGATGGAGAGTTGGTGGATGAAGTTCTGGATACATCAGATGTCCGCCATAGCTTAGTGTCTATATCACTTGATGATGTGGCGAACGCCACAGGCGCAAAACTTCATATCCATGAAGGAGAATTACTGGATGAGGTTATGGATGCCCAAAATATAGCGCATTCTAATATTGCCATTTCCCTAGAAGATACTGGAAACAGCGCAACAGTGAACAATGTTTACATTCTGGAAGGGGAATTGATTGATGAAGTCATGGACATTGGAAAACTGGATCACTCTCTGGTGTCTATCGATATAGAAGAAAGTGCCAATTCCAGCGGATTCAATACGACTATTCATCATGGTGAGCTTCTTGATGAAACCCTTGATGCTATAGAAGTGAACCATTCAGGGGTTTCTATTGAACTTGAAGAAACAGGCAATGTTTTTGGCGGTGGGAAAACCTACATAGAATGGGGAGAATTAGTTGACGAAGTCCTTGATGTTGAGAGTAGTTTTAAGTTTTCCAGAGCCAACATCGAGATTTCAGATACGGCTAACAGCAACGCAAAAGATGTGGAAATTATACGCGGGGAACTGCTGGACGAAACCTTTGATGTTCAAGACGTAACGAATGCAACTATTGCTATAGATGTACAACATACTGGTAATGTAAGAGCAGTTAACCAACTGAAAATTACTCATGGCGAGCTTGTTGATGAGGTATTTGATCATCGTTCCATTGCAGGCTCAACCGTGCATGTAGATCTAAACTCTGTGGCAATTGCAGGTTCATCAAAAAATAAAGCTCAAAGTGTAACCCTAAAGCACGCCGAACTGCTGGATGAAGTAGTGGACACTGAACTTGCAATGACCAGCACATCTGGAACCGTCAAAGTGAAAAAATCCGCGAATGCATTCTCAAACACGCTGAATCTCGAAATGGGTTCACTCGCTGACCGTTTTATTGATGTACCAGTAGAAGCGCCCATCAGCTTGCAGAAAGTAAATTCTGGCGAGTGGAATTAGCTAGCGCTAGTACTCAAATACAGCTCAAGTTTGGAGTTTGGCGCTCCATGCTTGAACTGTATCTAGAGGAAATTCATCTAAATAAGCTTTACCCCCAGCCTGATCTTTTTACTCTCAATTTATCGCGTACAGTGATAATTATTCCAAACAGAATTACCAATGCAATCCAAATGGCGAACATTATTAACGGTAGAATTAATTGAGCCCAAGAACTGATTCCGATAACTGAGTACCAGAACAAACCAACAGATAAGACCGGGGTGAGTAGTATGCAAATGAATACAGCTATTGAAAAGTTATGCAAAACATCAAACAAGACTCGATATTTTGGCTTACAGGGGTCATAACCGATAAAGCCCATCACACCAGTAAGTGACAATGAGAGAACCCCTACCTGAAAAGCAGTCCATAAAATCGCTAGTAAAATCGCAATCAATTGCATTTTAATCTCCTGAGTTACACATAAAATGCAATGTAAAGTAGTAGGTTACAAGTATATGAATGCTGTTTGCGATGGAGATAGCAGTAGGGGCTAATAGACTTGTTTCAAAAGAGAAGTGATTTGTGAAGGTTTCATCTTGATAAAAACAAAAAAGCCTGATGAGTTTCCTCATCAGGCTTTCTTAAATATGGTGGCCCCTCGCAGACTTGAACTGCGGACCAATCGATTATGAGTCGACTGCTCTAACCACTGAGCTAAGGGGCCAGTAGGTGGATGATTATAGGGGAAGCCTTGGGGTGTGTCTAGATAGGTGGGGGGCAATTTATGTCTAGTTTTTGCGCACTTAGAACGCAGAAAACAAAAAAGGTGAGCGAGTGCTCACCTTTTGTACATCTTAGGTGTCGTAATTACTCGTCTAGGAAGCTGCGCAGTGTTTCTGAGCGGCTTGGGTGACGAAGTTTACGAAGTGCTTTTGCTTCGATCTGACGAATACGTTCACGAGTAACGTCGAACTGCTTACCTACTTCTTCAAGCGTGTGGTCAGTGTTCATATCAATACCAAAACGCATGCGCAGAACTTTCGCTTCACGAGGTGTCAAACCGGCAAGCACGTCTTTGGTTGCAACACGCAAGCTAGTTGAGGTTGCTGAATCCAGAGGCAGTTCCAGCGTGGTATCCTCGATAAAGTCACCCAGATGCGAATCTTCATCATCACCGATAGGGGTTTCCATCGAGATAGGCTCTTTCGCAATCTTAAGGACTTTACGAATCTTGTCTTCAGGCATCTGCATACGCTCTGCCAGTTCTTCTGGAAGCGGTTCACGACCCATTTCTTGAAGCATTTGACGTGAGATACGGTTCAGCTTGTTGATCGTTTCAATCATGTGAACAGGGATACGGATAGTACGTGCCTGGTCTGCAATTGAACGAGTGATCGCCTGACGGATCCACCATGTTGCGTAAGTCGAGAACTTGTAACCACGACGGTATTCGAACTTGTCTACCGCTTTCATCAGACCGATGTTACCTTCCTGAATCAGATCCAGGAATTGTAGACCACGGTTGGTGTATTTCTTCGCGATAGAAATAACAAGACGCAAGTTTGCTTCAACCATCTCTTTCTTAGCACGGCGAGCTTTCGCTTCGCCAATAGACATGCGACGGCTGATGTCTTTGATGCTTTGAACTGGAAGAGAAGTCTCTTCTTCAATGGTTTTTAGCTTAAGAATGCTACGACGAATTTCTTCTTCGTTACGCTTGATCTTATCAGCGTATGGCTTGCCTGAAGCCAGTACTTCATCCAACCACGCTTCAGAAGACTCATTACCTGTGAACAGCGCAACGAATGACTTCTTAGGCATGTCGCCGTATTCAACACATGAACGCATAATGAGACGTTCTTGCGTACGAACACGATCCATTGAAGTACGAAGCTCGTTTACCAGGTAATCAAACTGTTTTGGAATCAGGCGGAACTGACGGAAAACATCAAGCAATTCAGTTGCAGATTCGCTTGCCAGAGCTGTCTCGCGACCTTTCTCATTAATGGCTAGCTGCAGGTTTTGATACGCTGTGCGTAGCTCGTTGAATTTCTCAGCGGCTAGCTCAGGGTCAATACCTGTATCTTCTTCTTCATCATCGTCATCATCTGAATCCGCATCATCGTCGTCTTCATCGTCAAGATCTTGTTCTGCTAGCTCTGAGCCGATGTGTGTTGCAGTTGGTGCTGCGGTCTCTTCATCGTTCGGATCAACAAAACCAGAAATGATGTCTGTTAAGCGAAGTTCTTCAGCCTGAACTTTATCAAACTGCTCAAGAATGTAAGAAATGGTGCCAGGGTATTCGGCAACAGAACACTGAACTTGGTTAATACCATCTTCAATGCGTTTTGCGATATCGATCTCGCCTTCACGAGTCAACAGTTCAACAGTACCCATTTCACGCATATACATACGTACAGGGTCTGTGGTGCGGCCAATTTCACTTTCTACTGTAGAAAGTGCAGCTGCGGCTGCTTCAGCAGCATCTTCGTCGGCTACTGCCTCATTCATCATGAGGTCATCGGCGTCAGGAGCCGTTTCAACAACTTGGATACCCATGTCGTTGATCATCTGAATGATGTCTTCTACCTGTTCAGAATCGACGATTTCTTGTGGTAGGTGGTCGTTTACTTCGGCATAGGTCAGATAGCCTTGTTCCTTACCTTTTGCGACAAGTAACTTTAGCTGTGACTGCGGATTTTGATCCATAGACGATATCCAACTTCAGGTCTGGTGATGAGTTTAGTTTTGCGAAATGCAAACCGCCAATTTTATCAAAAAAAATTGCTGATGACTATGACAACTTAGCACATAATTTCACCGCTACTTGGTGGGTATTTATGCCTTTAAGTCCAGCATTAGAGCGACGAGCTCTCTCTTTTCGTCGGGTGTTAGGCCGACACTTCTGTCTTTCGCTTGTAGCGATTCAATTTGTTTTTCAACGCACTGGGCAAGAATGTTGTCCAGTGAATCGAGGAAAATGTCTTCCTGATTATCTTCTTCGAGAGGTACTTCCCAACCTGCGAGGCGTGATAATAGTGTTCCGTTTTTCTCGTTGCGCCAATGCTCTAGTAGCTGGCCAGTGTTTATATTGGGATGGGCTCGGCATTTATCAAGTACTTCCCCAAATAAACTTAACCCGGGAAGATTAATATGGCGGATACTGGATAAATCCGGCACCATTTCCACGTAATGCGGGTTTTGCAACAGTAAAGCGATCACTTCGCGCATCGGAGTGCGCTTAATGTCACTGTGCGGTTTTGGTATCGATTCTGACTGTCGCTTTTTCGGTTTTCTCAGCTGGTTGTCAAACCCGGTTTTTTCATCCAACAGCTTTTCGAGCAGCTCCTGAAAGTAGGGATCTGGAATCTTATTGATAAGCTCTGAAGCGTACGCTCTAAGTGCAGATTTCCCCTCATTGGTACCTAGATTGAGTTGGTGCAATTCAATCAGGTTTTCAAACAGGTAAGACGATAATGGCGTGGCGTTTTTTATCTGCTCTTCAAATGCTTCTTTACCGTGTTGACGAATGTAGCTGTCTGGGTCTTCACCGTCGGGTAAAAACAAAAACTTCAGTGTATTGCCCGTCTTTAGGTAAGACAGGGAGTTTTCCAAAGCTCGCCATGCAGCTTCTTTACCTGCACGGTCACCGTCGTAACAGCAAACTACCGTATTGGTTTGTCTGAACAAGACCTGCAGGTGATCGCCAGTGGTAGAGGTGCCCAGTGATGCAACGGAATAATCCACACCGTATTGCGCCAAAGCTACCACATCCATGTAGCCTTCAACCACGAGAACCTGTGGAGGTTCGCGATAGGCTTGAAGTACTTCGTAAAGACCGTAAAGTTCTTTACCTTTATGGAAAATCGGAGTTTCTGGGGAGTTTAGGTATTTGGGAGTCCCATCTCCAATAACTCGACCACCAAAGCCTATAACCCGACCACGACGGTCGCGAATTGGAAACATGACCCGACCACGGAAGCGGTCGTAACGGTTGCCCTTGTCGTTTTCAATCAGCATACCGCCAGAGACTAGCATCTCCTGAGCATTGGGAGACTGACCAAAGTTCTTACGAACTAAATCCCATTCATCAGCAACAAAACCGATACCGAATTTTTGAACCACTTCTTTCGATAAACCACGATCTTTTAAATAGTCGATGGCATGTTTGCTGCTCGAAAGTTTCAACTGAGAACGGTAGAACTGGGCGATGCTGCCCATCATGTCATACAGGTTACGTTTTTGTTCGGTATTGGCTTTTGGTGCTGAGCTGAAGCCACCTCCGCTTCGTTGTTCTCTTGGCACTTCTAAGCCAAGATAGGAAGCGAGTTCTTCAATGGTTTCAACAAACTCTAAGCGTTCGTACTCCATAAGGAAGTCGATGGCATTGCCGTGTGCACCACAACCAAAACAGTGATAGAACTGCTTTTCCTGGCTGACACTGAACGAAGGGGTTTTTTCATTATGGAAAGGGCAGCAAGCACTGTAGTTCTTGCCTTTCTTTTTGAGCTTCACACGAGCATCAATGATATCGACGATATCAAGGCGCGCTAAGAGGTCATCAATAAAGGAACGAGGAATCTGTCCTGCCATAAAAACCAGAATGTTGAATTAGAAGAAATATAGAGGCTTGCAGATACAAACAAGCCGCGCATTCCAGAGGATAGCACGGCTTGTTGCAATTTGATTTAGGTTTAAGCCAATTTAGCGCGAACGAGTCCGCTGACTTTACCCATATCTGCGCGCCCTTGAATTTGCGGTTTAAGTACGCCCATCACTTTGCCCATGTCTTGCATGCCCGCAGGGTTTGCTTCAGAGATTGCGGCATCAATTAATGCAGCAACTTCGTCATCAGTAAGCGGTTGAGGCATAAAGTCCTCTAGCACAATGATTTCAGCTTTTTCCGCATCTGCTAAGTCTTGACGACTTGCAGCTTCGTATTGAGCGACTGAATCGCGACGTTGTTTAACCATTTTGGTCAGCACGCCTAAGATGTCTTCATCGGTCAGAGTGATCCGCTCGTCGACTTCTCTTTGCTTAATGGCTGACAGGGCTAAACGAATAGTGCCAAGGCGCGCTTTGTCCTTGGCTTTCATCGCTAATTTTTGCTCATCTTTGAGTTTATCAATGAGAGCCATAACTTAGTCCTTTTGGATAAGTTATTAGTACAGACGAACGCGACGTGCGTTTTCGCGAGCTAGCTTCTTAGCGTGACGCTTTTGAGCTGCTGCTTTAGCGCGTTTGCGAACTGTAGTTGGTTTCTCGTAGTGCTCGCGACGACGCACTTCAGAAAGAATACCTGCTTTTTCGCAAGAGCGCTTGAAACGACGTAGAGCAACGTCGAACGGTTCGTTTTCACGTACTTTAACTACTGGCATATGCCTTTCACCTCAGGGGTTATTCGTTAATGCTGGTACCTTACCAACCAATCAGGGCTCCTGAATGGTCTTTAACCAGCTTGATCAAAAATGGTGCGGAATTTTAATCTGAACAGTCACCCTTTGTAAAGTATTATCGCAGTCAGAACTGGTTAATTTTTTTCCGTAGCGGTAAACTTGCGCCAATTCTAGATACAACTGAGAACGTAATGCGCATTTTAGGTATAGAGACGTCCTGTGACGAAACAGGCATCGCCATCTACGACGATCAAGAAGGGCTGCTGAGCCATAAGCTTTATAGCCAGGTTAAGCTTCACGCAGATTACGGTGGCGTCGTGCCAGAACTGGCTTCTCGCGACCACGTGAAGAAAACCATCCCCCTCATTAAAGAAGCATTAAAAGACGCAGGTCTGACTTCCAAAGATATTGACGGTGTGGCTTATACCGCCGGTCCTGGTTTGGTTGGGGCTTTGCTTGTGGGAGCGACGATAGGTCGAAGTGTCGCCTACGCCTGGAATGTGCCAGCAGTACCGGTTCACCACATGGAAGGGCATTTACTTGCTCCAATGTTGGAAGATAACCCGCCTCCTTTTCCATTTGTCGCGCTTTTAGTGTCTGGTGGTCACACCATGATGGTGGAAGTAAAAGGAATTGGTGAATACCGAATTCTTGGTGAGTCTATTGATGACGCAGCGGGCGAAGCGTTTGATAAAACGGCCAAACTGATGGGGTTGGATTACCCGGGGGGGCCTCTGCTTTCTCGTTTAGCGGAGAAAGGCACGCCTGGTCGTTTTAAGTTTCCTCGCCCAATGACGGATCGTCCAGGGCTGGACATGAGTTTCTCGGGTTTAAAAACCTTTGCAGCCAATACCATTGCAGCCAATGGCGATGATGAACAAACGCGAGCCGATATTGCGTATGCTTTTCAGGAAGCGGTTTGTGCAACTTTGACGATTAAGTGTAAGCGAGCCCTAGACCAGACTGGGATGAAACGCATTGTTATTGCTGGTGGTGTAGGTGCAAACAAACAGTTGCGTGCCGATTTAGAAGCATTAGCGAAAAAGATTGGCGGAGAAGTGTATTATCCACGAATCGAATTCTGTACTGATAACGGAGCAATGATTGCGTACGCAGGAATACAGCGTCTGAAAAATAATGAAGTTGCAGACCTATCAGTGTCGGCAAAACCTCGCTGGCCTATCGATCAGCTAGAACCTATCAAATAAACATGAAAAGCCACCTTGTAAGGTGGCTTTTAACTCTCAATTGAATTTTCCTCGAAAGGAATTATATGGCTACTTTTACACGTCATGGTCAAACCATGCATTATCAAGATGTCGGTCAGGGTCCTGTACTTTTATTGGGTCACAGCTATTTGTGGAGTAGCGAAATGTGGCAACCACAGATTGAGGTATTGAGTCAGAATTACCGTTGTATCGTCCCGGATTTATGGGCTCATGGGCAATCAGACGCCTTACCGCAAGAAACGTCTACTCTACAAGATTATGCTGGCGACTTACTGGCATTGATGGATCATCTTGAAATTCAGGAGTTCAGCATTATTGGGCTATCCGTTGGTGGTATGTGGGGAACTGAAGTCGTGACCCTTGCTCCATCGCGAGTGAAATCCATTGTGATAATGGATTCTTTTGTTGGGTTGGAACCTGAAATCACTCATGCGAAATACTTCGGTATGTTGGATGCGATTTCACAAGCCCAGTCCGTACCAGCTCCTATCCTTGATGCAGTCGTACCACTATTTTTTGCCGATAATGCGGAAACCAGTAGCCCTGAGCTAGTCGCTAATTTCCGTGAATCCCTTAATCAGTTGCAAGGTGATGCCTCTGTCAATATCGCTCAGGTTGGACGCGTGGTATTTGGTCGTCGAGATCAGTTTGAAGACATTGAGAAGTTTGCACTGCCAGTGCTGATTATGGTCGGCGATCAAGATAAACCAAGACCTGTATTTGAATCTCATTTAATGCAAGATGCGATAACAGGAAGTGAGTTAGTGGTTATCCCGAATGCGGGTCATATCAGCAATCTGGAGCAGCCGGAATTTGTGAATGAAAAGCTGACTGGTTTCCTGGAAAAGGTCTACGCCTAGGCTTTTGATGAAGAGGTACGGTCGCCCACTTTGGGCTCCGTGCCTTCAAATAAGCGCTTAATGTTTTGATGGTGGCGCAAAATAATCAGGCAGCACAACATGGAAACAGGAAGTGTGTACTCTGGGCGGAACCACCAAGTATAAAGAGGCGCAACCAGTGTAGTTAATATAGAAGCAACCGAAGAATAGCGGGTAATAAAGACAATCGTCACCCAGGTTGCCATCATCATTCCTACCAGGCTCAGCCCCATTGGTGCCATAGAACCCAACGCTGTCGCGACACCTTTTCCACCTCTGAAATGAAAAAACAGCGGGTACATATGACCCAAACATGCCGCTATGGCGACCACTCCTAAAATCACATCTTCCACACCTAAGTACCAACTCAGCCATACCGGAATAGTGCCTTTGAGCATGTCGAACAGCAGCACGGAAACTGCGGCAATTTTAGATCCACTACGCAACACATTGGTTGCACCAGGGTTATGAGAGCCAGTAGTACGAGGGTCAGGGATGCGGAACAGTCGGCAAATCAGAACTGCACTCGAGATCGAACCTAGCAGGTAGGCTGAGATGATCATGATCAGTGCAGTAGGCGTCATATTAGTCCTTAATTCACCAAAAGTTATGCTGATTAGGTGGTTAAAATCGAGTATATTCTACGGGTTTTTGCCTCAAATGGGTATCCGACCTGTATACTCAAGCTACCTCAAATATACTCGGTTCAGCGAGAATTGATTGGCTTTCAGGCAAGACATCGATTTGAAAATTTAGTGGGTCTAAATTAAAAATCGATAACGCAGTATGAAAGACAAGCAAACTCGCCCTTGGGAGCTTATCTTCTGTCCCATTTCATTGTCAAAGAACTTGGAAAGGACTCGTCATTCCACGGCGTTCTTTTCCTTGAACTGAAACAGAAGATAGAGCTCTGAAGCAAGTATTTTGAGGTAGCTTGAGTATAAGAAATAAAGGAAGAATAATGGCTTTAGATAAAGTATTTATCGAACAATTGGAAGTGATTACCACGATTGGGGTTTATGACTGGGAACAAGAAATAAAGCAAAAGCTGGTTCTGGATATCGAAATGGCTCACGACAATCAGCCTGCTGGTAAAAGTGATGATGTTGCTGATGCTCTGGACTATGCGCAGGTCAGCGAAGCCGTATTATCCCATATCGAAAATGGTCGTTTTCTACTGGTAGAAAGAGTTGCCGAAGAAATCGCAGAACTCATCATGTCACGTTTTTCTGTGCCATGGGTTAAGATTCGGCTGGCTAAGCCGGGTGCTGTTCCTCAAGCCAGAAGCGTAGGCGTGATCATCGAGCGAGGTCAGGCATGATCACCACCTACATTGGTGTAGGGTCAAATATTGAACGCAAAAAGCACGTTCAAGCTGCGTTGTCAGAGTTACGTAAATTGGGTGAACAAATTCGGATCTCGACTGTCTACGAATGTGCTTCGGTTGGTTTTGAGAGTCGTCCTTTTTATAACCTGGTAGTAGAGATGAAAACCTCGCTGAGCTTATCCAGTTTATCGAGTACTTTAAGAGAGATCGAAATTCGATGGGGGCGCGACCCAGATGCACAGAAAATGCAGGATCGGACTCTAGATCTCGATATTGTACTTTATGGTGATGTTGTTTCCAGTAAGCCTTCTCTCCCACGCGAAGACATCTATAAATACGCGTTTGTCATTCAGCCTATGTACGAGCTTTGCCCAGAATTGGTCATTCCCAATGATGGCAGAACGGTCACGCAGATACGGCAAACTATGAATAATTTTGATTCGCTGATTGCGGTGAATCCTTTTGATAGTGACCTAAGTAAATGAGTTATTTTGAAGCCTTTATGCTTGCTCTGATTCAGGGGCTGACAGAGTTTCTTCCTATTTCCAGTTCCGCTCACCTAATTCTGCCTTCAGCCATTCTTGGCTGGGAAGATCAAGGCTTGGCGTTTGATGTCGCTGTACATGTTGGTACATTGCTCGCCGTCGTGATTTACTTCCGAAAAGAAGTGATCACCTTATTTGCTGCTCTGTTCGGTTCCATTTTCAAAGGTGATCGCAGTAAAGAAGCCAAGCTAGCGTGGATGATTGTGATTGCGACTATTCCTGCCTGTCTGTTTGGCTTGTTCATGAAAGACATTATTGAACTTTATCTGCGCAGTGCCTGGGTGATAGCGACCACAACAATCGTGTTTGCACTGCTGCTCTGGTGGGTAGACAAGAACTCTCCATTAAAAGACGACGAATATCAGGCAGACTGGAAAAAAGCGGTATTTATCGGCATTTCTCAAGCATTAGCCATGATTCCGGGTACTTCACGTTCAGGCGCAACCATTACAGCGGCGCTCTACCTAGGCTTTACTCGCGAAGCAGCAGCACGATTTTCTTTCCTGATGTCCATCCCGATCATTACTTTGGCTGGTAGCTACTTAGGTTTAAAGCTGGTGACAAGTGGTGAACCAGTGCACGTTGGCTTCTTATTGACGGGCATTGTCACGTCATTCATCAGTGCTTATCTGTGTATCCACTTCTTCTTGAAGCTAATTTCTAAGATGGGAATGACACCTTTCGTCATCTATCGATTGGTGTTAGGTTTCGGCTTGATAGCGTTTTTGATGATGAATTAAGTCGAATTATGAACCACAGAAGAAAGCAGTCGACAATGTCGGCCGCTTTTGTTTTGTATTGATGATTATTTCTGCAAGTGACTGTTCTGTATACACAATCGGTTACATAAATGGTGTTATACAATATTGTTCCCGTATTTATAAATCAATACTATCTTCCCGCTAATTACCTCTACTTTTAAAATTGTTATTAGCAATTAACTGTATGAAATGCAGTTAATTTTTCATCATGTACAAAAGGGAATGATAGTGAATTTCAAAAGTCACAAGACGAGAATCGCAGCATCAGTTGCAGTAGCAGTAAGTACTCTGGCTCTTTCCGGTTGTTTCGGTGGTGGCTCGAGCTCTGCAGCAAAGCCACCCGTTGATCCAACAGTAACGCCAGTTCAACCTGTTCCGGGAACTCAAAAAGAAGTCAAAGAGCTTTCTTCACCAGTGCAGATTGTTTTTAAAAGCACGACAGGAGAGCGTATCAATGGAACCACTTTCAGTATCTCGGCTGGAAATCTAACTGTTTCAGACGTTCTAGAAGTGAGCGGTGCAAAATTAGTTAAAGGCAATGAGTTCGTTCAAACATCAGATATCGTACTTGTGAGCCGAAAATCTGGAACCGAAGATCTTGATTTTCGCTTAACAGCTTCGCGCGATGGGTTCTTTGCCAATAACATCAATGGTACTTTGCCGAACCTGGCGAGCCTAGGCAATGTATCAAGTACAGTATCTAATTTGTATACAGTTACATTGACACCGAGCCATATAACTAGCACTGAACTAGCAGCAAGCTCTGTTGAAGTGAAGGCGTCAGTTTCTGATACTGGTGTTATCCAAGAGAAGCTCGAGCTGGCAACTCCGGATAAGGATTCGGTTGCGGGCGGTACAGTTAAGCTAAGTGTACCTGAAGGAACGGTTCTTAAAGATAGAGATGGTAATGCAATTGTAGGCAATATTACTGCCAACGCAGTGTACTTCTCTCACGATCCAGAAAACGGTCAAGGTGAAAACTCTGTCCTGACATCATTCCCAGGCTCACTTACACCGGACAGTGTGTTGGGTGAAAATGGTCAGCCAGATGCTCAATACGACGATATCTTCTTTGTTTCTGCTGGGTTTGCTGCGATTGAGTTGAGTGGTACTAATACAGAAGGTGAAGAGACAGTAGTTTCGACTCTATCAGGTGGTGGTGTTGAACTCGCTATGACCATTCCAGAAACAACTCGCAACCCAGAAACAGGTGCCCCGATTAAGCCTGGTGATGTTATTCCTGTCTGGAGTTACGATGAGGTTGAAGGTCAGTGGAAGGCTGAAGGTACTTCTAGAGTAGGAGAAAAAACGTCTCCAGAGAGCACTGTATATCCACTAACAAAAGAAATTACCCACCTGAGTTACTACAACTTGGATTGGTTCGGTGAAAATTGTCAGGTAAATGCGACGTTGTTAGACCACAATGGCAACGAAAACAAATACCAGCTTGAAACCCAATTCTCGTCTGCTTACGGCTATCAATACGAAAGAACCCTTTATGGCAATTTGTCTTCTCTGACTTTAGCCAATGTTCCAAAAATTATTGGTGGCGAAGTGTTTACGGGGGATCTTTCTTTCAGTGAAACCATAGGTGGAACATCTTTAATATCTAGTATCAAGTTTAGCGATGGAACGACTCAGACATACGCTAACGGTACTTACAGCGGTCCATTCTGTGATCTAAATGGTGCTGAAATCACACTAAATACTGAATCGCTAGACAGCCGCCCAACATACAAAGTCGATGTTTCTTATGTTGAAACTTGTCAGGATGACCCTTCTCAGACTCGTTCGGTAAGTGGTTACACGTCTGTCTACAATGTAACGGCTAATCGATACGTTTCAACTGAGCGCGATGGTGGAGTAAGCACTTTCCCAGCGGTACAGGGTAAAGAGTACGAAGTTTCAGGTAACGTATACTACAGAAACGGTCAATCAGTTTCAGTGGAACCTAAAACTATTACAGCTACAGAAGATATGGCGGTTACATTCACTATCAAAGATGCTTTCCGTTGTACTAAACCAGCCACTGGCGCTACTGGTAGTACTGGTGCAGTAGGCGGTGCAGGCGCATAAGCCTTCATTTTCCAAGTTTAATAGCAGGGCTTGCCCTGCTATTTTTTATCTCTCTTGCTTGTGTAAATAATGAAAAAAATAACTATCAGCGGATCAGTACTGAGCTGCTTTTCTTTTGTGGCAATGTCACAGCCCATGAATTACGTGTCACAAACGGGTTTTACTGGTTTACTGCGTACTCCCCATGCCCATACATTGGAGTATGGAAGCTTATCAATTGGTGGAAATTGGGAAGACAATGTCGATTTTAACCAAAACTACTCCAAAGGTGCCCACCATACCTTGTTTATGGGGATAGGATTGGCACCTTCTTTTGAGCTTGGGTTACAAAATACTCATAAAAGTTTCAATGGAAACGGCACATACGGATCTGGCGGTAGCGATCTGGCGTTTTCTTTTAAGTTGAGCTCGGAACATTGGCTGCCTGACTCTCCACTACAATTCGCACTTGGCGTTCAGGATGTCGGGTTTCGAGGGCATGCTTCTTTTCACAAGAATGAGTATCTTGTTGCCAGTTACACGTGGAACGATCTTCGTTTAACGGCAGGTTACGGAGCAGGGCACTACGCCAATCAAATGGGCGAAAACTACCTTGATGGAATGTTTGGTGGGGTAGAATACCAAGTTTTCCCTTGGTCTCAGGTAACTGCTGACTACGATGGCACTGGATACAATGCAGGGATCCGTTTCAATACGCCACAATCGCTTCTACCAGACGGCTGGCGTCTGGATGCTTTGATGCAGCTCTATTCAAACTCATCGACCAAAGAAAGAGACAATCAATATTTTGGATTTCACCTAAAGGTGCCGTTGAGTGGAACGGGCGGCAGACCAACCACTGTCAGAAGTACCTCGGAGAGCTATCATTTTGAAGACAAGACTTCATTGGTGGCTGAATCAAATCAAGAATCAGAAGAAGGGGCGGAGCAAGCTAGCAAAGAGCTGAATGCATCGGAACAGACATCTGATTTCAAAAAGTCACTTATTCAATCGCTCATTGAACACGGCTTTGAAAATGTGCAGGTCTCTCAAAAGAATCAGATGCTATCTGTTGCTATTGAAAACAATGTGTACAACAAAAATGAAAAGACCGCGTTAGTCGAAACCATCAATATTGTTAAAGGAGTTTATCAGGGCGATTTTTCTCTGTATTTACTCAACAATCAATTGCCTGTTTTAAAAGTTATCGGCAATAAACAAGCGTTGGAAGATTTTGATAAAAATAGCGGTTCTTTGGATGCATTCGATATAGATAGTTTTGATGCGGTAGTGTCTTACTATCGTGATCACTGGTCATCTTCAGCGTCTAATCGTTCAATGTTAAAACCAAGGATTAATTTGTCTCCATACTTTATGTCTTCTTTGGGAACTGAGTATGGTGTCTTTGATTATTCATTAGGGCTTTCATCGAATTTGACGATGGACTTATGGCCGGGAGCTGTCTTAGACGTAAGGTACGTTAAAGGGCTGAGCGCTTCAGATGATCCTAAGAAATACAATACTCCAGTACCAGAGGTTGAGGACGGTGTAGACAGGGCGTTGATACATCAGGCATTCATGCTTCCTTGGGGATTCAGTACTCAATTTAGCTATGGGCGTATTTATAAAGACTACCTGGGTCTTATGAATGAGAGCCAATGGCAGTCTCCAAATGGACGACACAAGATTCGTACGTTGCATGGTGTATTTGAAAAGCAAGCGTTTGAGTATCAAGCGGCTCCAAGCCTTCTGTATTATCGTTTCGCTATGCCTGAATGGGACTGGGCTCTAGAGCTGCATACGGGTCAATATATGTATGCTGATAAGGGTATTGGTCTTAAATCAATGCATTGGTTTGGCGATACTAAAGTCAGCTTAGAATTCAATCGCACTGTAGAAAACTATGCGGGTTTGTATTTTGAGATTCCTCTTGGATTTAGCAAAGATATGAATCCGGATTATTTCCAAATCACGGGTATTGATTCATGGAAATGGGGTTACTACACAAGACTGTCGACATCTTCTAACCACATTGTGTCTCATGTCATTGTCGAGCCAGAATTACAGCACAGCTTGAATCGTGCGTATTTCAATAGAGACAGATTGTCTCCTATCCATTTGAAATAGAAACGTTAAAAAGGCTGTAAGTGTATGCTTACAGCCTTTTCATATTAGCTACCCACATTCATGATCTTCGCCATTGAAGCTTGATAGGACACCTCCAGTGATTCTCGGCTGTGGCAGCGAACACCAAGATCATTGAGCACACCATCTCCAATACCGTAGATCCAGCCGTGGATCTGTACCTGCTGACCTCGCTCCCACGCAGATTGCATGATGGTGGAGTTACCTAAGTTGTAAACCTGTTCTGCAACGTTGATTTCGCAGAGTTTGTTTGACCACTCTTCACGGGGCAGGCTACCAAGCCAGTTTCTGTGTTTGAGATAAAGATCTCGGATATGCAAAAGCCAGTTGTTGATCAGCCCGAGCTGAGGGTTTTCAATCGCCGCGTTAACACCACCACAACCATAATGCCCACAGACAATGATGTGTTTTACTTTAAGGACGTCGACGGCGTACTGAACGACGGAAAGACAGTTGAGATCGGTATGAATGACCTGGTTGGCGACATTCCGGTGTACAAACAGTTCACCCGATGCAAGCCCAGTCAGTTGCTCGGCAGGGACACGGCTATCTGAACAGCCAATCCATAGGTATTCTGGGTGCTGGGCTTCGGCGAGCTGAGCAAAAAACTCAGGCTTTTCAGACTTAATGGTCTGCGCCCAGGTCGAGTTATTATTAAATAACTGTTTGATATCCGGCATGCTTACATTTCCTTTTTATTTCCGGACACTATACACAAGCTTGACTTGCTGTACCGCTTTCAAATCAATGTTCTTGACGATTTTATGACTGGTCAGAGTAGCATTTTGTTAAATTTAGAAACGTTTTATTACTCTTTTTTCATATCTCGCAAGTATTGCTGTTAAACGTTTGCATTTGCTTTATAAATTATTCACGACCTCTTTCGTAACAATCGTGTGAATTGATAGTGTGATTCCAATCACTCAATGGTAAAATTCGCCCGCATTTCTATTCATGCAGGAGCAATATTTTGACTGGAAATCGATTCTCGGACTGGAATCTGAAGGGTGATCTATTTGGTGGTGTAACAACCGCGATCATCTCATTGCCTTTGGCACTGGCATTTGGTGTGGCATCCGGAGCGGGTGCGGAAGCGGGCTTGTGGGGCGCCATCATGGTTGGTTTATTTGCCGCTTTGTTTGGTGGATCGTCTACATTGATCTCGGAACCAACCGGACCGATGACGGTGATTATGACGGCGGTACTGACCACCATGACCGCTAAATATCCCGAAGGCGGTATGGCAATGACCTTTACCGTTGTGATGATGGCGGGGGCATTCCAGATCATATTAGGGACGCTCAAGCTTGGTAAGTACGTGACCTTGATGCCCTACAGTGTGATTTCAGGCTTTATGTCGGGTATTGGTGTCATTCTTATTATTTTGCAGCTCTCGCCTTTACTCGGGCATCCAGCTCCTGCAGGGGGCGTGACCGGAACGCTCAGTGCCTTGCCTGATTTGATTTCGGAGATGAAGTTCAGCGAGCTGTTTCTAGGGTTACTCACGTTAGGTATTTTGTTCTTCTTCCCTAAAAAATATCGTCGTTACGTTCCTGCCCAATTAGTCGCACTGGTTGCTGTGACTCTTCTCTCTCTTGTTATTTTTGATTTTGATAGCATTCGCCGGATTGGTGAAATACCAGCGGGTCTTCCTTCTTTCGTCATTCCAACCATAAATTCTGAAGTCTTCACGACCATGATCATCGATGCTTTGGTGTTAGGTACGCTGGGATGTATCGATACCCTGCTAACCGCCGTTATCGGTGACTCACTGACACGTAAAGAGCACGACTCAGACAAAGAGCTGCGTGGTCAGGGTTTGGCGAACATGATTTCCGGCTTGTTTGGTGCACTGCCAGGTGCGGGTGCAACCATGGGGACGGTTACCAATATTCAGGTGGGGGCTCGTTCCCCGCTGTCTGGCGTAATTCGTGCGCTAGTACTGGCGCTGGTTGTTCTGGTAGCCAGTGGGCTGACAGAACCTATTCCAATGGCAGTGCTGGCTGGTATTGCGGTATACGTTGGTATCAACATTCTTGACTGGAGCTTTATTCAGCGCGCTCACAAAGTTAGCGTGCAGGGTATGGCGATCATGTACGGTGTTATGCTCCTCACCGTATTTGTTGACCTGATTATGGCAGTCGGTCTTGGGGTGTTCATCTCCAACATTATTATTATCGAGAGATTGAGCCGCGAGCAGGCGCGTCAGGTGAAAGCCATCAGTGATGCCGATGAAGATGATGTCCCTCTGACCGACAGCGAAAGAAAACTCTTGGACAGCGCCAATAGTAAAGTTCTGTTCTTTTACCTTTCCGGTCCGATGATTTTCAGTGTATCGAAAGCGATTTCTCGTCAGCACAGCAGTATTTCAGATTATGAAGTGATGATTCTGGATTTGACGGACGTACCAATGATTGATGTTACGGTTGGTCTGGCTTTAGAAAATGCGATTAAAGATGCCAAAGACGCGAACTGTGAAGTCTACTTATTGTGCCCTAATGAGCGTACTCGTCAGCAACTGGAGAAATTCCACGTACTTGAACTGGTGGACGATCAGAACACCTTCTCGTTCCGCTATGAAGCGCTGAAATCGGCCGTTAAATACGTTCGAAAAGACGAGTTTGAAGCGTAAAACACGCTCCATATAAGGAATAGAGTTAAAGCGCAGCCACTAGGCTGCGCTTTTTATTTGTGCAGTGGGCTTGAAAAGTTGACACTTCGTCAGCATTTCCATGAAGTTAACTTCGAAAAGAGCGCTGTAGCATGTACGCATTAGAAATAGAGCAACTTCGAAAGACCTACACAGGTGGGTTTGAAGCATTGAAGGGCATCACTGTAAATGTAGAAAAAGGTGACTTTTATGCTTTGCTGGGACCTAACGGTGCAGGTAAATCCACCACCATTGGTGTTATTTCGTCTCTGGTCAATAAAAGCTCAGGCAAAGTGAAAGTGTTCGGGCATGACATTGATTCAGAGCTTGAGCTGGCAAAGCAACATCTGGGTTTAGTGCCACAAGAATTCAACTTCAATCAGTTTGAAAATGTCGAACAGATCGTGATGCAGCAAGCGGGTTACTACGGTGTGCCTCGCTCACTTGCCAAAGAGAGAGCCAAAAAGTACCTATCCAAACTGGATCTTTGGGACAAACGAGAAGAGCGTGCAATGAATTTGTCTGGCGGTATGAAGCGCCGCCTGATGATTGCCCGCGCATTAATGCATGAACCTCAGCTATTGATTCTTGATGAGCCGACAGCTGGTGTTGATATAGAGCTTCGTCGCTCTATGTGGGATTTCCTGAAAGAGATCAACCAACAAGGAATCACCATCATTCTGACGACGCATTATCTGGAAGAAGCAGAAATGCTGTGTCGAAACATCGGCATCATCAATCGGGGTGAGCTGATTGAAAACACTAGCATGAAAGATTTGCTGAACAAGCTCCATGTTGAGACTTTTATTCTCGATCTGGACAGTAGCGACAATGTGCCCACACTAGAGGGAGTCAATTCTCAGCATATCGTTAACGGTTCACTGGAAGTGGAGCTGGAAAAGTCACAAGGGCTCAACCACATTTTCACTCAGTTAACGGACAGTGGAGTCAAAGTGATGTCGATGCGCAACAAAGCCAATCGTTTAGAAGAGTTGTTTGTCACAATCGTAAGAGAGCAGGGGTAAGAGATGTATCAGTTGTACTGGACGGCATTCAAGAGTCTTCTGGCAAAAGAAATAAATCGCTTTATGCGAATTTGGGTACAAACACTTGTTCCCCCCGCGATCACCATGACGTTGTATTTCATTATCTTTGGTAGCCTGATTGGTTCAAGAATCGGGGAAATGGGTGGATTCACCTACATGGAATACATTGTGCCCGGCTTGATCATGATGTCGGTGATCACTAACTCTTACTCCAACGTCGCGTCTTCATTTTTCAGTTCTAAATTTCAGAAGAACATAGAAGAGCTGCTGGTGGCACCAGTGCCCAACTACATCATCATTGCCGGGTTTGTGATGGGTGGTGTGGTTCGTGGCTTGTTGGTTGGAGCTATTGTTACACTGGTGTCTCTGTTCTTTGTTGATCTGCAGGTTGAACACTGGGGCATTATCATAGCTACGGTATTCCTCACATCGGTCGTATTCTCTTTGGGAGGGCTGATTAATGCTGTATTTGCGGGAACATTCGATGACATCTCGATCATTCCTACGTTTGTGCTTACCCCGTTAACTTATCTGGGCGGTGTATTCTACTCGATCAGTTTGTTGCCAGAATTCTGGCAGTGGGTTTCTAAGATCAATCCAATAGTCTATATGGTGAACGCGTTTCGCTATGGATTCCTGGGAGTATCGGATGTCGGTATCGCTACATCCTTTGGTGTACTCGGAGTGTTTATTGTTGGTCTGTATGCCGTTGCTCATTATTTAGTCGCGAAAGGCATTGGTCTTCGAAGCTAGATGAGAAAATAAAAATGGGTCGCTGAGCGACCCATTTTTTGTATCTGAAAAACAGTACTTACGACGTTTTTTCTTCCGGTTCTTCTTTCGATTCAGTCGTCAGTTCCAGTACCTGATTGTCTATCAGGCGAGCTTTTCCTAAGAAAGCCGCAATCAGAATCACCGCTTGCGTCGATTCAGAAGAGATTGGCTGAAGTGTATTGGCATCGCGAATGAAAATTTCGTCTGGCTGTAAATCGGCTGCGCGAAGTTGATCATTGGCATCTTCAATAATGGAAGAGTAATCATCACGTCCGCCGCGGATTTGGCTGCTGATCCAGCGCATGGTGCGCGCGACTACAGGTGCGCGCTGGCGCTCATCAATCGTAAGCAATGTATTGCGAGAGCTCATTGCTAAGCCATCCATTTCCCTCACCGTTGGTACGCCAATGATTTCGATGTCCATGGCAAGATCAACTACCATCTGGCGTATAATAGCGAGCTGCTGAAAATCTTTCTCACCAAAACAAGCGACATCAGGCTGAACGATATTAAACAACTTAGTCACTATGGTGGATACGCCCTTGAAATGACCTGGTCGGGAAGCGCCTTCAAGCATCAGAGACAGACCAGGGACCTCCACATAGGTCTGCTTGTCTAAACCTTCTGGATACATCATCTCTGGTGTTGGAGTGAATACAAACTCAACCGCTTCACCATTCAATTTAGCGAGATCGTCTTCCAGCGTGCGAGGGTAGTTGTTGAGATCGTCTGTTCGCTCAAACTGCATCGGATTAACAAAGATGCTGACGACCACTACATCGGCGTGTTCACGAGCTTTTCTCGCCAGTGTTAAATGACCTTCATGCAGATTGCCCATAGTAGGGACAAAAGCAATACGGCGACCTTCTCGCTTACACTGTTTGATCTGATCTCTAAGGGAGGCAATATCAGTGAACGTTTGCATTATATTTCCTTACTCAAAGCTGTGCTCTGCACCTGGGAAAACCTGATTTTGTACGTCTTCCTTGTACTTGGCAATCGCTTTGCGGATATCCCCAGTCTCTGCCAGAAAGTCTTTAGAGAATCTTGGCATGTAGTTCGCAGAAATACCGAACATGTCATGCATGACCAGAATCTGGCCGTCAGTATCGGGACCTGCGCCAATACCAATCACAGGAATGCTCAAACGCTCGGTGATACGTTTAGCCAGAGAAGCAGGAACACATTCCAATACCAGCAACTGAGCACCTGCGTTTTGCAGTGCGATGGCGTCTTGCACCATTTGCTCGGCGCGTTCAGCGTCACGCCCCTGAACTTTGAAGCCACCAAAAATATTCACTGACTGAGGTGTCAGACCCAGATGCGCACAAACGGGTACAGAACGCTCAGTCAGCACACGAATGGTTTCAGAGAGCCATTGCCCACCCTCAACTTTGACCATATTCGCCCCGGCTTTCATTAGCGTCGCGGCGTTTTCACAAGCCTGTTCAGGTGTTGCGTAAGTCATGAAAGGCATATCTGCCAGAAGAAGGCAATTTGGGCTGCCCGCACGAACACTGCGCGTGTGGTAGGCAATGTCATCGATAGAAACCGGCAGAGTTGATGTTTCGCCCTGAAGCACCATTCCCAGTGAATCACCCACAAGAAGCAAAGGCATTTCCTGTTCCTGGAACAGTTGTGCAAAGCTCGCATCGTAAGCCGTTGAAGTTGCGAACTTACGACCTTCCTGCTTCCAGGTCATGAGTGTATTGATAGTGACGTTTTTCATAATATTTCCTTATTAGGGGCAACTTACGACGACCAGACGTTTAAACCATTTCGGTCTACTTGTTTGAGTAACGTCTGAAGTTGCGTCCCGTCAGGGAGAGTTAAACTTGGTGCGATTTCAGCAAGGGGGTAGAGAACGAACTCCCTGACCTTCATTCCATAATGTGGAACAGTTAAACGTTCTGAATCGATCACCTCATTGCCGTATAAAACGATATCCAAATCGAGGGTTCTTGGACCCCATCGTTCGTCTTTACGGACACGCCCTTGCTCTAGCTCGATTTTTTGAGTGCTGTCGAGCAGTTCAAGAGGCGTCAAACTGGTTTGTACCTCAACTACGGCGTTGATGTAGTCGGGTTGGTTCTGTGGTCCCATTGGCGTACTGCTGTACAGGGAAGAAGCGCGAACCAACTCAGTGTTCGGAATGCTTTTTAGCGCTTCAATGCCTTGTAGTGCCTGAGTGACGGGATCAGACAAGTTGCTGCCAACAGCAATGTAAACGGTAATCATGCTTTTGGCTTTCTTTTCTTGTTTCGGTAGCTGCGACGGCGGCGCTGACCTGAAGCCGTACCGCCTAATTCTGTCACCATTGCCTGGCGCATATTTCGCCCTGCATTCTGGTATGTCTGCCACCATTTGGCTAATTCCTGGGTGTCACCTTGCTCTATTTCCCCGCGCATTTCAAGGAAATCGAAGCCAGCACGGAATTTGTTCAGTTCCAGAAGCCTTGTGGCACGCTTACCGCTTCGGCGAGGCAGTCTGAGCTGGAGTTGCCAAATCTCTCGAATGGTCGCAGTGTGGCGACGTGGAATGGCAATAGAGCGAACCTGCTCATCCAGAATCATATTGCTGGCTTCCATGATGGCGTCGTAATAAGCAAAATTACGTTTCTCCATCAGGCGTTCTGCCATGTGATTCAACGGGTACCAGAGTAGAGCCGCAAACATAAACGCAGGGTTTATGCGTTTGCCTTCCTGAATGCGCTTGTCGGTCGATTCCAGAACCAGCTCGATCATTTTCTCTGTCTGGCTGCTCTGCTCTTCAGTAAATTCCTGAGCAATATCCGGGAATAACTGTTGGAAAAGATCGTACTCACGAAGCAGGTGATAGGTTTCCAGACCATTACCTGACTGAAGCAGTTTAAGGGATTCTTCAAACAGTCGGGCTGCTGGAATGTCTCGCAACAAATGTGCAAGTTCTTTGATTGGCGCTGCAGTGTCTTCATCGATATCCATATCGAGTTTTGCTGCAAAACGAATTGCTCGCAACATTCGAACAGGATCTTCGCGGTAACGCGTTTCTGGATCGCCGATTAAACGAATCAGGTTATCGTCTAAATCGTCAATGCCGCCAGCGTAATCGTGAATACTGTAATCTGCGATGCTGTAGTACATGGCATTGATGGTGAAATCACGGCGTTCGGCGTCTTCGTCTACGGTGCCATAGACATTATCACGCAGAAGCATGCCTTCTTTCGATTGAGCTGCAACATTCTTGGTCGGTTCCTGATGATGACCACGGAACGTTGCCACTTCAATGATATCGCGTCCGAACATAATGTGAGCCAGTCGGAATCGTCTGCCGATCAAGCGGCAGTTTCTGAAGAGCTGCTTGATTTGTTCCGGAGTGGCGTTGGTCGCAATATCGAAATCTTTAGGTTGTTCGCCGAGCAGGAGATCGCGCACTCCACCACCTACCAGAAATGCATCGAATCCGGCATTGTGCAGGCGGTACAGCACTTTCAGTGCGTTGTCGCTAATCTGTTTGCGAGAAATGTTGTGCTCTTCTCTTGTAATAATATTCAGAGTCAGTTCTCCGTTTGAGCGACTATTTTGTTGGCCTTTGCTGGTCAGAATCTTACGGCAAAAGCGAGTAACTTGACTAAAAATAGCCCACCTCTATTACGTTTGTGCTCAAAAATTGCGGCTAATAATAGCTTAGCTGTCCTTGTTTGAGAATGGGGACGTGATTTTGATCTCGTCTGGTAGTTGGTTTAGGTGCCAGTTTTCGACACCCCACCTCAGTATTTCCTGTTGGCTAGCTTGCTCTAATTCTTTATCTAAATCAAAGCCTAAGAAGCGCATTGCAAGCAATGTTTCAGGCTTGGGATTGTCCAGACTGATGCCTTCTGCGCGGTTCTGCTTCGACAGTTTGTTGCCGCGTTCATCGATGGCTAACGGCAGGTGTAAGTACTTAATTGGCGTTTTTTTAAGCATTTGATATAAGCTGATTTGTCGACCTGTCGGCTCGATCAAGTCTGCGCCGCGAACCACTTCAGTGACTCCCTGATGAATATCATCCAGCACAACGGCGAGATTATAGGCAAACAATCCGTCCCGGCGTTTAATGATGAAATCTTCCCGTGCCAGAGCAGATGGAATGTCGATGCTGCCATGTCGTAAGTCGGTAAATTCAGTCACCGGATGAGTCATAGTTAGCCGGACGGCACAGGGTTCAGAAGTCATCAGCGTTTTATGACGGCATGTACCCGGATAAAACCCGCCCGCTTCTTTGATCTGCTTACGGCTGCAGTTGCAGTTGTAAGCCAACCCTTCTTTCAGCCATTGATCAATTTGTTGTTGATAAACGCCGTGACGTTGGCTCTGAAACAGCACTTCACCATCCCAGTGAAGCTGGTAAAAGTCCAATGTCTTTAAAATGAGGTCGGCTGCCCCTGCCATTTCTCTCGGTGGATCCAGATCTTCCATTCTCACTAACCACTTTCCAGATTTTGAGCGAGCCTGAAAGTAGCTGCCCAAAGCAGCGATTAAGGAACCAAAGTGAAGCGGACCAGAAGGCGAGGGGGCAAAACGCCCGATGTAGTTAGAATTGCTCATGGTAATCATCAAAAAAGGGAGCTGACAGGCTCCCTTTTATCATTGCTCTTGCTTAGCTTGTGTTAGCCTTGCATTTGTTTTTCTTTCATTTCAGCAAGTGTCTTACAGTCGATACACAAATCGGCTGTTGGACGAGCTTCTAATCGGCGAATACCGATTTCAACGCCACAAGATTCGCAGTAACCGAAATCGCCATCTTCGATCTTGTCGAGAGTTTTCTCAATTTTCTTGATCAAGCGACGCTCACGGTCACGGTTTCGTAGCTCTAGGCTGAACTCTTCTTCCTGAGAAGCACGGTCAACAGGATCTGGAAAGTTTGCTGCTTCGTCTTGCATGTGATGCACAGTACGATCGACTTCTTCCCTGAGCTGATTACGCCAAGCTTCTAAAATCTTAGTGAAGTGAGCCAGTTGCCTTGGTGACATATACTCTTCACCCGGCTCTTCCTGGTAAGGCTCAACACCTGCAATTGCTAGGATGCCTAGCGTTTTTCTTTTGGTAGTTTCTGGCATACAGCATCTCCTACTTACACCTTTTGACTGCCCAGCAGTCAATCAAGGCGGGTATCTATAGCAGAAAGAATAGCAGTAGGCAATGACTCGCAAGCGTGGGTCTCTGCCATTGTGAAGGTTGCATCATTTTTCATAGATTGTTGATAAAATCAACACTTTGAACCAATTGCATTTCACGTTCGGAGATTTCTGCCTTATAGCAGAGTATCTCAACACCGCTTTCTTTTGCTTGATTTAACAGTTGTGAATATTTCGCATCTATATGGTGGGCTGCCGACACTTTTTCAATACCAGTATGTAAAACAGTAAAAAAAAGTATGGCTCTGCTTCCACTTTTTGCGACTTCTATCAACTCACGAAGGTGCTTTTGCCCCCGCGTTGTGACCGCATCAGGAAAATAGCCGTGTCCATTCTCTTGCAATAACGTCACACTTTTTACTTCAATATAGCACTTCGGGCGATCTTCGCTTTCGAGTAGCACGTCAATACGACTGTTTTCATTGCCATATTTGACTTCCGTTCGCAAAGATTCGTACCCAGTTAATTCCGGAATTCGCCCAGACTCAATGGCTTCAACGACAAGCGCATTGGGTCTTGCTGTGTTGATACATATTAGGTCACCCTGAGCGTTTTGCGAAAGTTCCCAACTGCAAGGGTATTTTCTTTTCGGATTATCCGAGGTGGAATACCAAATGGTGTTACCTGCATCAGCACATCCGGTCATCGCTCCGGTGTTCGCGCAGTGAATGGTCGTTGTGGAACCGTCATCAAACTCGATATCAGCCAAAAAGCGCTTGTATCTTTTGATGAGTGTCGCACGTTGTAGAGGTGGGTTAAATTCCATGGGCGTGTTTGGGATTCAATACTGTTTTTATGTACAATGCTTGCCTGTGTTTTGCGACCAGGCAAATCATCAAGAACTGTTCATTACATCACAAGGATCATTCATTGTCACAGCTCCCGATAGAATCTGTGTTGCCTGAACTACTCAGCGCGGTTCGTTTAAAACAGCAGGTTGTTTTGAAAGCCGAGCCCGGCGCAGGTAAGTCCACTCATTTGCCTTTACAACTGGTAAAACAGAATGTTGTGAGTGGAAAAATCATCATGCTTGAACCCAGAAGGCTGGCAGTGCGAAATATCGCCCACTATCTTGCGTCTCAGCTCGGTGAAAAAGTCGGAGAAACCGTCGGGTTCCGCGTGCGAGGCGAAACCAAAGCAAGTAAACACACTCGACTGGAAGTGGTAACGGAAGGCATTTTGACCCGAATGATCCAGTCTGACCCAGAGCTGGATGGGGTCTCACTGGTGATATTTGATGAGTTTCATGAACGCAGCATTCACGCCGATACCAGCCTTTCGTTTTGTCTGGAGATTCAGGAAGCTCTGCGTGAAGACCTAACTTTGCTGGTGATGTCAGCCACTCTTGATGAGTCTGCACTGACCAAATTGCTTCCGGAAGCCGCATATATTGAATCAGAAGGGCGCGGTTATCCCATTGAGTATCGCTATGCCCCCATGTCGGTGAATGACCGACTATCGACTTCTGTAACCAAGCAAATCCAATCCTTACTGGCTAATGAGTCGGGCTCGATACTGGTTTTTTTACCGGGTGCAGGGGCGATTAATCAGGTGAAAGAGAATCTTGGCGAACTGGATAGCAAGACCGATGTTTACCCATTGTACGGGCAACTGAATTTTTCCGAGCAGCAAAAAGCCATCTCTCCACCTGAACAGGGCAAGCGAAAGGTCGTACTGGCGACCAATATTGCCGAAACCAGTCTGACTATCGAAGGCATCCGAATTGTGGTCGACAGTGGGTTAGAGCGATTTGCTTCTTTCCAGCTCAAAACGGGTATTACCAAACTAGAGCAACAGCGTATTGCGCAGTCTTCGGCTCATCAAAGGGCAGGGCGTGCGGGTCGATTGGAAGCTGGGATCTGCGTGCGCCTGTACAGTGAGCAGCAACTACTTCAACAACCAAAAATTCCTACGCCAGAAATTCTCCGAACGGATTTGTCTTCTGTGATGCTGGAAATGCTTCAGTGGGGGAACAGTGAATTTTCACCGCAGCACTGGCTGGACGTACCAACTCAGTCTTCGATTACTGCCGCAACGGATCTTCTCAATCAACTGGGTCTTACGGATGGGCAAGGCAAGTTGACGGAGCTAGGTACTCAAGCACAGACACTTGGAACCGATCCTAGAATGGCGGCTATGTTGCTCAAAGCACGTCAAAAAAGCGCTGAACATTTGAGTACCGCTATTGCGATGGTGGCGTTGATAGAAGAGCCTGAAAGAAGCGGCGACAGTTTGATTCACTCAGCTCAGCGCTTAAAAGATGGACGTCACCAACATCAACACAAAGTTAAAACGAGAATCTTAGCTCTGAACACCAGACTAGGTGTTCAACCTGCCGCTTTCAAATTTGATGAACTTTTATCGGGCACATGCCTTTGTTGGGCGTTTCCTGACCGAATCGCGAAACAAAGATCGGCAGGAGGGGAAAATTACCTTCTGGCGAACGGGCATGGCGCGGAGGTGGATTCGCTTTCCTCGTTGAGTCAAAACGAATTTTTAGTGGTTGTCGACCTGATGAAAGGGCGAAACAGTGACAGTAAAATCCACTTTGCTTGCCCCCTTGATTCAATTCCAGATGAATTGATAAAACAAGGTGTGTTTGTTTATTGGGACGACCAAAAAGGAGAACTTATAGCGGAAGCACGCACATCCATCGGTGCGATTGTTTTGGAAGCGAAACCAACAAAAGAGATAACAGAAGATCAAAAATCACAGGCTCTGCTGAATCATATCAAACAAAAAGGATTGGATGTGTTGTTCTGGTCAGACAAAGCCTCGGGGTTACTGAACCGAATTCGCTGTGCTCGCGAGTGGCTCTCAGAAGAATCTTGGCCAGATGTCTCAGATTCCGGCTTAGTTGAAAATCTCGATAAGTGGTTGTTGCCATTTATGAATGGGGTTTCTAACATGAAGGCGTTAAAAAAAGTGGATATGTATCAGGCACTCAATGCGTATTTGGGTTGGCCTTTGAATCAGAGTATTGATGAATGGCTCCCCGAGCGTTATCCACTTCCGACTGGGCAGACACGTGAGATTCGCTATCAGGAAGGAAAGCCACCGCACCTTTCTGCCAGAGTTCAGGAAGTGTTTGGGGAACAGGCATCTCCGAGAATAGCCAAAGGAAAAATTGCCGTAACGTTAGAATTGTTGTCTCCCGCAAGGCGACCTATTCAAATAACCCAAGACTTAGCGGCGTTTTGGCAAGGGTCTTACCATGAAGTCAAAAAAGAAATGAAAGGGCGATACCCAAAACATCCATGGCCAGATGATCCGGCTAATCACGAAGCCACCACAAAAACCAAGCGACAACTGAATTCATGACAGAGAAAAAGAAAACGTCAGGGCGAACCACAAAAAAGGCGGCGACTAAGAAGCGAAGCCCCAGAAAACCGGCGACTAAACGAAGAACAAAGAAGAAAGTACAGAGAGGTTGGCTGCGAACTCTGTGGAGCCTGACATGGAAAAGCGCCGTGACAGTATTCGCGGTTTTGATTTTTGTTGGGATCTATCTGGATAGCGTCGTCAGGCAGAAATTTGATGGACAGCTATTTGATTTACCAACGGTGGTTTATGGCCGCGTTCTAACATTGAGCCCGGGAAGCCCTGTTACCTTACCCCAGCTTCGAAAAGAGCTGGACGTACTCAACTACCGTAAAGTGCGTTCACCCAGACACCCAGGTGAGTATTCCTCCTCTTCCACCAAGATAGAACTCATTCGCCGTGAATTCGAATTTGAAGATGGTCCCGAAGCGTCACGACACGTCATGCTCTACTTCAATGAGCAGGGGCTGGAGCGAATTAAGTCGCTGGAATCAGAGCGAGACATGGGGTATTTACGCATCGATCCCAAAATGCTTGGAATGCTGGAAAAGAACACCGAAGAAAATCGACTGTTTTTGAAGCGAGAGCAGTTCCCAGAAGTGCTGGTGGATGCACTTCTGGTGACCGAAGATCGGGATTTCTATCAGCATGAAGGGGTGTCTCCTTTTGCCATACTGCGAGCACTGGTTGCGAATGTAAAAGCAGGTCGAACTGTGCAAGGTGGCAGTACGCTGACCCAGCAGTTGGCTAAGAACTTATTCTTGTCGCGCGAACGAACGTTGTGGCGAAAAGTGCGTGAAGCGTATATCGCGCTGATTTTAGATTATCGTTACAGCAAAGATCGCATACTCGAAGCCTATTTAAATGAAGTGTATTTGGGTCAGAGCCGTGGAGAAGCCATTCATGGGTTTGGCTTGGCTTCAAGGTTGTATTTTGGTCAGCCTTTACAAGAGTTGCGTATTGACCAGATTGCCTTGCTGGTTGGTATGGTTAAGGGACCATCTTATTACAACCCGGTTCGCAAACCAGAAAGGGCGAAAGAGCGTCGTGATTTAGTGCTTCGTCTGATGATGCAGCACGACATTCTAACTGCTGCTCAGTTTGAAATGGCGGCAAGCCGAGATTTGGATACACAGGAAAAACCGCAGATTGCCAGCAGACAGCCTGCATATTTTCAGCAAGTTAGCCGCGAGTTGAAGCAAAAAGTCGGCGACGCGTTTCAGCGTCAGGCTGGGCTAAAGGTATTTACGTCTCTGGATCCGGTATCTCAGTTTGAGCTGGAGAAAGCCATCAAATCGAAAATTCCGCAACTTGAGCTTCGAGCTGGAAAAGGGCTGGAAGCCGCAGGCATTGCGGTTGACCGTCGAAGCGGAGAAATTCGAGCCATGGTAGGAGGCAAACGAACCGGTTACGACGGATTTAACCGGGCACTGAATGCATCCAGACCGATTGGCTCTCTGGCTAAACCCGCGGTTTATCTGACTGCATTGCAAAGCCCAGCAGAATTTACATTAGCGACGACCCTCAAAGACACGCCGTTCTCGCTCAAAGGAAGCCAGGGCAGTGTGTGGTCGCCAAAAAACTACGACAGAAAGTATCGTGGTGATGTGTCGCTTTACCAGTCCTTTGCTAAGTCACTCAATGTGCCTACGGTTAGGTTAGGGCTGAAATTGGGTATTCCCGCGGTGATGGATACGTTTGAGAAGCTCGGTGTCGATCGACAGGAAATTCGCCCGGTGCCGTCTATGTTTCTCGGATCATTTTCTCTGACGCCATATCAGGTGTCTCAGATGTATCAGACACTCACCAATTCCGGAAAAAAAGCGCCATTGAGTGCGTTACGCAGCGTCAAGGATCTGGAAGGGAATGTGCTTTATCGTTCAATTCCTAAAGTGTCCCAGCGCGTACCTCAACAGGCTGCCTGGCTAACGACCTATGCAATGAAAAAAGCGGTATCTGAGGGAACTGGCCGCTATTTGCAAGGTCAATTTAGTCGCATGACACTGGCGGGCAAAACGGGAACCAGTAATGATACCCGGGACAGCTGGTTTGTTGGTGTCGATGGGCGAGAAGTGGTGACCTTGTGGCTTGGAAGGGATGACAACAAACCCACCAAGCTGACAGGAGCAAGTGGTGCACTTCGGGTTTATCACCAGTACCTGCAGAACCGGATACCGGAACAACTGATTCTTCCATGGCCAGCACAAATTACGACCATGGGGTTTGCTCTTAAACCGGATGGTGGTTTAAAAATAGATTGCAAAAAAGCATTTACGTTGCCCGTATGGGATAAATCTGGTGACGTAAAGGAAGCATGTAAAAGCGGACCTGCCAATTGGTTAAGCCGCTTATTCGAATAGCTGGGTTAATGTTCTCAGAGTCACTGACCCATAAATAGGAGGTCTCTTGTTTCATTTTTGGTGTAAAGGAATCGCCGCCATTATTTTGAGTGCGGTACTACTGACTAGCCAGATGGCATTGGCAAATTCTGAAAATGAAACAGAGAAAGAGCGTCCTGTTATTGCGGTTGTATTGGCTGGGGGTGGTGCCAAAGGTGCTGCCCACATTGGTGTCCTAAAAGCGCTGGAAGAGATGCATATTCCGGTTGATATCATTACAGGTACCAGCATGGGCGCATTTGTTGGTGGCATGTACGCCACCGGGATGTCTGCCGATGAAATTGAGTCCTTCATCCACACCATAGACTGGAGTTCTGGTTACAGAGACAGGGTTAATCGCGACCAGCTTCCCGTTCGTGAAAAACAATATTACGACCGCTATCAGATTCAAACTGACCTTGGCTTACGTTTTGGTGATGTAACCGCACCAAAAGGTGTGGTTCAGGGGCAGAACATGCATCGAATTCTGCGCGAAGCCGCAGGAAACATCCCCCCAATGTACTCTTTTGATGAACTCGCCGTACGCTATCGAGCTGTCGCGACCGACATTGTGAAACTTGAACCCGTCGTTCTGGATAGCGGATATTTGACCGATGCCATGATGGCAAGCATGTCTGTTCCCGGTGCCTTACCTCCATTCCCTATGGGAGAAAAGCTGCTTGTTGACGGTGGTGTGACTAACAATATGCCCGTTGAGCTGGCGCGGGAAATGGGGGCGGATCTGATTATCGCTGTTGATATCAGTACCGACTATCAATCCCGTCACGAATTAAAAACGTTTATCAATGTAGGCGACCAGCTATCGAACTACATGGTTCAGCGAAGCACCCATCGCCAGTCGAAGAAACTAACGAACAAAGATATTCTGTTAAGTCCAAAAGTCGGCGATATGTCGACAACCGACTTCTCTCGAATGCCTGATGCTTACGAACTTGGTTATATTGCTGCCACCGAATCAAAAGAGGCGCTTCAGCGCTTCGCGACCAGCCCGATACAGTATCAGGTATACATTAACCGTAAGCAGGATGCGAGGCGTTCTATTGTTTACGGTGATCAGCTGATTGTGGACGAAATCGAAATCATCAACAATAGCCACTACAACGATAACGTCCTCAAACAGTTTTTGTCGCTTGAGCCCGGTAAACGATACACCTTGGATGAATTGGAAACTCGGGTTCACAGCCTCTACTCCTTAAACCGATTCGAACAGATTTTGTACCGCTACGATCAGGACGACAAGGGAAAAACTACGCTTTATGTCGAAGTGAATGAAAAGGAGTGGGGACCAAACTATGTCGATTTCCGCTTCTATCTGGAAGACGATTTTCAGAACACAAGCCAATACTCGATCGGGCTAAGTGTTAACTTCACCGACTTAAACGACAAAGGCGCTGAAATTCGCACTAATTTAGAAATGGGGTCTGATAAGCTTATTGAAGCTGAATGGTATAGCCCTATATTCAATGAGCAGAAGCTGTTTACCAGTGCTTCGATGACTTATGTGAATGAAAATCGGCAGTTGCCTTTTGATGAAGATTTTCTGAAAGAAGTAACGTTAGCGGGGAGCAAAGATTTCCTGCCGATCAACTATGTTCAATTTACAGCAGAAGCAGCACTGGGGATCGCACCTTCTTTTAATCATGAATTTAAATTCGGTGCTCGGTATACGGTCGGCGATTTCTCTCTGTCTTCATTGCCCAAATTTGGCACGCAGAATTTCAACCGAAAAGGACTTTTTGCGCGTTATCGATACGATACGTTTGATGATATGAGTTTTCCAGCGGAGGGGAACTTAGCTCACTTTGAACTATTGGCGTCAGAAGACAACATACAAGAGGATCAAAAAGAAACTTATACCGAAGACCGGGTCAATGAAGTGACCATTCAACTGGGTACCGCACACAGCTATCAACGTCATACTTTGGTCGGAATGGCTGAATATGAGGTGACCCGCAGCCGGAATGCAACCATCCCGATAATGCCTAAGTCTCTGGGAGGGTTTCTGAATTTGTCTGGTTTATCAGGAAATAGTTTGATCGGACAGAACAAAATTTTCGGCAGTTTGGTGTACCGTTACCGTTGGTTTGATAACGACTTCGGCTTGTTCCGCTCTCCGGTTTACCTCGGAGCTTCAGCGGAATATGGCGGAGTGTGGTCTGATCCCAATTTGAAAATCAGTGAAGCGCCAATGTACGTGGCTGGGTCGGTTTTTGCAGGTGTGAAATCTCCGATTGGGCCTATAATTTTAGCGTACGGGCAAACAGAAGAACGTTTCAGTTCGGTATACCTAATCGTGGGAACGGCTTTTTAACGCGAATAAAAATGCTTAAATTCATAGAACTTTAGTCTCAAGTTGCTATGTTGGTCAAAATGATAAGATTTTAATTTTAAGTTAAATTTGCTATTCTCCACCCCACAGTTTGGCCCTATGCCGCTGTTGATTATTAAGAATCAGAATAAGACTATTCATAATAAAAGCGGCAAGGCAGCCAAGTTTTTCCAAGGATGTTTGCACCTCTTGATCACAAGGGAGGTCAAACCGCAATGAGAGGAATGAGTCGTGCTTGAAGCCTACCGTAAACACGTCGAAGAGCGTGCCGCAGAAGGAGTCGTTCCAAGACCCCTTGATGCTGAACAAGTCGCAGGACTTGTAGAATTATTAAAAAATCCGCCCGCAGGCGAAGAAGCTTTCCTAATTGATCTTCTAGAAAATCGTATTCCACCTGGTGTAGATGAAGCCGCTTATGTTAAAGCTGGATTCCTAACCGCCGTTACCAAGAATGAAGTTACATCCCCATTGGTTAGCCGCGAGAAAGCCGCGGAACTATTGGGTACGATGCAAGGTGGTTACAACATCGAATCGCTGGTTTCTCTTCTTGATGATGCAGATCTGGCGCCAATTGCTGTTAAAGCACTTTCTCATACACTTCTTATGTTCGACGCGTTTTATGACGTTGAAGAGAAAGCCAAATCTGGCAATGCTTCCGCTCAGCAAGTACTTCAGTCATGGGCTGATGCTGAATGGTTCCTAAGCAAGCCAGAGCTAAAAGAAAAAATCACACTTACTGTATTTAAAGTAACGGGTGAAACCAATACTGATGACCTGTCTCCGGCGCCGGATGCATGGTCTCGTCCTGATATCCCTGTTCACGCTCTGGCTATGCTGAAAAACGAACGTGAAGGTATCAACCCAGATTCTCCGGGAACTATTGGTCCAATTAAGCAGATTGAAGCACTGCAAGAGAAAGGTCACCAGCTTGTTTACGTCGGTGATGTTGTAGGTACTGGTTCTTCTCGTAAATCCGCAACTAACTCCGTACTTTGGTTTATGGGTGACGACATCCCTAATGTGCCAAACAAGAAAGCGGGTGGTTACGTACTTGGCGGTAAAATTGCCCCTATCTTCTTCAACACAATGGAAGATGCAGGTGCACTGCCAATCGAAGTGGATGTAACTAAGCTGAATATGGGCGACGTTATCGACGTGTACCCATTTGAAGGTAAAGTTTGTAACCACGAGTCTGGCGAAACACTGGCTGAATTTAGCCTGAAAACAGACGTATTGATTGATGAAGTACGTGCTGGTGGTCGTATCCCTCTTATCATCGGTCGTGGTCTGACAGACCGCGCTCGTGAATCTCTGGGGCTGGAGTCTTCAGACGTATTCCGTCGTCCGGTTTCAGCAGCGGATACTGGTAAGGGCTACACCCTTGCTCAGAAAATGGTGGGTAAAGCGTGTGGCGTAGAGGGTATTCGCCCAGGCACTTACTGTGAGCCTAAGATGACAACAGTAGGTTCTCAGGATACAACTGGTCCTATGACTCGAGATGAGTTGAAAGACTTGGCGTGTCTAGGCTTCTCTGCAGACCTGGTTATGCAGTCATTCTGTCACACATCAGCGTATCCGAAACCTGTTGATGTGAATACTCACCACACATTGCCTGATTTCATCATGAACCGTGCGGGCGTTTCTCTTCGCCCTGGTGATGGTGTAATCCACTCATGGCTAAACCGTATGCTACTTCCTGATACTGTTGGTACAGGTGGTGACTCGCATACTCGTTTCCCTCTGGGTATTTCTTTCCCTGCTGGTTCTGGTCTGGTTGCTTTTGCTGCTGCAACAGGCGTTATGCCTCTTGATATGCCGGAATCGATTCTGGTTCGCTTTAAAGGCGATATGCAGCCAGGTATCACACTGCGTGATTTGGTACATGCCATCCCTTACTACGCGATTCAGCAAGGTCTTCTGACTGTTGAGAAAGCAGGTAAGATTAATGAGTTCTCTGGTCGTGTTCTTGAGATCGAAGGTGTAGAGCACCTGACGGTTGAACAGGCATTTGAACTTTCAGATGCATCTGCAGAGCGTTCAGCGGCGGGCTGTACTGTTAAGCTATCTCAATCGTCGATTGAGGAGTACCTGAACTCGAACATTATCATGCTTAAGTGGATGATCTCTGAAGGCTATGGCGATGTACGTACCATCGAGCGTCGTATCACAGCAATGGAAGAGTGGCTGGCTAATCCTGAGTTGATGGAAGCTGACTCTGACGCAGAATATGCTCACGTGATTGAAATTGATCTTGCAGAGATTAATGAACCTATCCTGTGTGCGCCAAATGATCCGGATGATGCTCGTCTATTGTCTTCTGTACAAGGAACAAAAATCGATGAAGTATTCATTGGTTCTTGTATGACCAACATTGGTCACTTCCGTGCAGCTGGTAAGCTTCTTGATAAGCACAACGGTCAGCTGGATACGCGTTTGTGGATAGCACCACCAACGAAAATGGACCGTGACCAGCTTACAGAAGAAGGCTACTACGGTATTTATGGTCGTGCGGGTGTTCGTATCGAAACTCCGGGCTGCTCCCTGTGTATGGGTAACCAGGCACGAGTTGCAGACAAAGCGACAGTAATGTCCACATCAACGCGTAACTTCCCTAACCGTTTGGGTACAGGTGCAGACGTGTTCTTAGCCTCAGCTGAGCTAGCCGCAGTTGGTGCGATTCTTGGGCATATCCCTTCTAATGAAGAGTACCTGGAATACGCGAAGCAGATTGATGCGACAGCAGCGGATACGTATCGCTACCTGAACTTCCATAAAATGGATCAGTACACCAAGAAAGCTGATACGGTGATTTTCCAAGAGCCAGCATAAGCTTAAGGAATTTCTGATATCCAAAGCGCCCCAACCGGGGCGCTTTTTACTTTTCAATCTCACTATCGCACCACTCACTTCCTCTTTATTTTCTAAAATTAGAATTAGGTGAGCTTCGCCTCTCCTTCTACTAAGTGATACACTCCGCTTCCTCTGAAATTTGCGGGTAACAGACAATGGAATACCAATTCACTAAAAACAGCTTAACGGGTGACTACATGGTCAAGTGCAGCATGGGGCATGAGATTGTGGGGCGCTGGTTGCAGGAAGAAGTGAACGCTCAGCTCAGTGTTATTGATGGTATTCTGCAGCGACTCGAATGGATGACGGAAGGTCAGCATCATGAAGATAAAATCGAAGGTCGTGAAATCAGCGTGTTGATCAATCGCGATGAAGTGGTGATTCAAGAGAATGGAATCGAGTTCGAACAGGAATGCGCTGAGCCAGATATGTATCTTTATGAAAGTGAAAGCAGCGCAGCTTGTGGATTTGAAGACTTTGTCGAATTAGTAAAAGCCTGGAAGGCGTTTGTAACGTCATACTAAATAAAGCGTTTAGGTCTTCATTCTCAAAATACTCACCATTTTGGGGAAAGATATGAGCTCTGCTTCAAATTTGGGAAGAGGATGCACAATTTTTGTGCATCCTCTTTTTTCATTTTACGACCGCTACTTCTTAAATCCCTTTAAATCATTAAGTTAGGTTTTTGGCACGCTCCTTGATTGTTGCTTGTGTGTTAACGGATTACACCATTTTAGAGAGGACGTGATGAAACTTATAAATGCCATTGTTAAGCCATTCAAACTCGACGATGTAAGGGAAGCATTATCTGATGTAGGTATTGAAGGTATGACGGTTAGCGAAGTGAAAGGCTTCGGTCGTCAGAAAGGTCATACCGAGCTATACCGCGGAGCCGAATACCAAGTCGATTTTCTACCAAAAGTAAAATTAGAAATTGCCACACAGGCAGAAAACGTAGACCGAGTAGTAGAAGCCATCACCAAAGCCGCCCACACCGGCAAGATTGGCGACGGAAAGATTTTTGTTTATGACCTTCACCAAGCGATTCGTATTCGTACTGGTGAAATGGATTCTGAAGCACTTTAAGGGATTGGGGATATTATTATGGAACTATCAGTAACAGTAGCTGAACTCAGATATGCACTAGACACCTTTTTCTTCCTCATTTCAGGTGCATTGGTTATGTGGATGGCAGCCGGCTTTGCCATGCTAGAGGCGGGGCTTGTACGCTCTAAAAACACCACAGAAATCTTAACGAAAAACGTGTGCCTGTACGCGATTGCCTGTACCACTTTCTTGCTTGTGGGCTACAACATTATGTATGTCGATAATGCAGAAGGGGGCTGGTTACCATCCTTTGGTGCCTTGATTGGTACTCAGGGTGAAGGTGCCGATCACTCACTTGAGTCCGACTTCTTCTTCCAGGTAGTGTTTGTTGCAACTGCGATGTCCGTTGTATCCGGTGCAGTCGCTGAGCGAATGAAGCTTTGGTCTTTCCTAATCTTCTCAGCCGTCCTGACTGCCTTTATTTACCCAATGGAAGGCTACTGGACATGGGGCGGTGGTTTCCTTGCAGAAGCAGGTTTCAGTGATTTCGCTGGCTCAGGTATTGTTCACATGGCTGGTGCCGCAGCAGCGTTAGCAGGTGTGGTGCTTCTGGGGGCTCGTAAAGGTAAGTACGGAAAAAATGGTGAGATTTATCCAATTCCGGGCTCAAACATGCCTTTGGCAACGCTTGGTACATTCATCCTATGGTTTGGCTGGTTCGGCTTTAACGGTGGCTCGCAGTTAATGGTTTCAGACTTTGAAAACGCAACAGCGGTAGGTCAAATCTTCCTGAACACCAACGCAGCAGCGGCGGCAGGTGCAATTGCAGCACTGCTAGTGTGTAAAACAACTTGGGGCAAAGCTGACCTGACTATGGTACTTAATGGTGCATTGGCTGGTCTGGTTGCTATCACTGCTGACCCACTATCTCCTTCTCCGTTAGTGGCTGTTGGTATCGGTGTAGCGGCAGGTGCGCTTGTTGTATTCAGTATTGTTGCGATGGACAAAGTGAAAATCGATGACCCAGTTGGTGCGATTTCAGTTCACGGTGTATGTGGCTTGTTTGGTTTGATGATGGTGCCTGTCAGCAATGCAGATGCGGCTTTCTCAACTCAGCTATTGGGCGCAGCGGTTATCTTTGGCTGGGTCTTCGGAGCAAGCCTGGTCGTGTGGTATGTACTGAAAGTAACTATGGGTATTCGAGTTTCTGAAGAGGAAGAACTGGAAGGTATGGACATGCACGATTGTGGTGTGGGTGCATACCCTGAGTTTGTCTCAGTGAAGTAATATAAGATCTGAGACGAAACAAATCGTTACTAAATTTAATGATAGACCTGTCAGAAATGGCAGGTTTTTTTGATCTTGATACAGAATGGATGATTGTCAACCGAAGGAGTTTGAATATAATAAGGCGACTGATAAACATTATCATTATTGCTTTCACAAAGGACTAAAACGATGAAAAAACTGCTGACTCTTTCAGCCATCGCGTGTGGTGTTATTGCTCCTTCTGCTATGGCCGCTGAAGAAGTGAACGTATACTCTTACCGTCAGCCTTTCTTGGTTGAACCAATGTTTAAAGAGTTCACTAAAGAAACGGGTATCAAAGTAAACGTTAAATTCGCTAAAAAAGGTCTGGCTGAAAAGCTGGCTCAGGAAGGTGAATACAGCCCAGCAGACGTTATCCTAACTGTAGACATCAGCCGTCTTGCAGAACTGTCTAAAAAAGGTCTAGTTCAGCCAGTAAACAGCGATGTAATCGAAGCAAACATTCCTGCTCAATACCAAGACGACAACAACGAGTGGTTCGGTATCACAACTCGTGCTCGTAACGTTTACTCTTCTCGTGACCGTGTTGGTAAGCTAGGCAAAGACTTCACTTACGAAGATCTAGCTAAGCCTGAATTCAAAGGCAAAATCTGTACTCGTAGCGGTAAGCACCCTTACAACGTATCTCTAATTTCTTCTATGATTGCTCACAAAGGTGAAGCGGCAACGAAAACTTGGCTAGAAGGCGTGAAGGCAAACCTTGCACGTACTCCACAAGGTAACGACCGTGCACAGGTTAAAGCGATCAAAGAAGGTCTATGTGACGTTTCTCTGGGTAACAGCTACTACCTAGGCAAGATGGTAAACAACGAAGAGCAAAAAGCTTGGGCTGAAGCGGTTTACATCAACTTCCCTAACCAAAAAGCAGCGGGTACTCACGTAAACATCAGTGGTATGGCTATGGCGAAACACTCGCCAAACAAAGCAAACGCTAAGAAACTGATGGAATTCCTAACGAAAGACAAAGCTCAGTCTATGTACGCTGAAGTTAACTTCGAATACCCAGTTAAAGCGGGTGTTAAGCGTTCTGAGCTAGTGGCTTCTTGGGGTGACTTCAAAGCGGACACTATCTCGCTTGAAGAAATCGCAGCTAACCACTCTAAAGCGATCAAACTTCTAGACGAAGTTAAATTCGATCTGTAATGCGAA
This sequence comes from Vibrio sp. SCSIO 43132, assembly GCF_019904195.1. Classification (NCBI taxonomy): domain Bacteria; kingdom Pseudomonadati; phylum Pseudomonadota; class Gammaproteobacteria; order Vibrionales; family Vibrionaceae; genus Vibrio; species Vibrio sp. SCSIO 43132. Next base: position 3,289,224 of record NZ_CP063199.1, on the reverse strand, counting down.
ACATTTGCTCAATCTATTAGGTTGAGCATATGGTTCTAAAGCCATCATAAGCAGTGTAGATAGTAGTAACTATAAGATGTTACTTACTTCTTTCATTGTTAATGATGGCTTTGTTAGTTTTTAGGGATTGAAAAGCAAAATGAGAGTCGTTTTGATATACTTTCCTAAATACCATGTTTTCTATTAGGGATATAAAGTGTCTTGGCGACAGGAGCCTCGCATTTTGTATTGCTGTAAAGTCGCTGGGCAATGAAAGAAAATCATACCACTTGGAAAGTCGGCAGCTGGAGTGTGGCTGGGCTGTTGGCGCTACCGATAATCGCCATTTTTTATATGTCCATCGGTGAATCGGAAATCTTTCCACATCTGATGAGCACAGTACTGCCAATTTATATTGCCAACACCATTAAACTGGTCACCGGAGTCATGCTGTTGTCACTGTTACTGGGGGTTCCCAGTGCCTGGCTAATGGCTATGTGCAAGCTTCCGACCGAGAGGATTTTGCAGTGGGCACTGGTGCTTCCATTGGCAATGCCCAGCTATATCGTGGCATACGTTTACACCGACTGGTTTGACTTTCCCGGTCCCATTCAAATGCTCCTCCGTGATCTTACGGGGTGGGGACCAGGCGAATACTGGTTTCCAGACATTCGAACACTCACTGGTGCGGTCATAGTTCTGGCACTGGTGCTTTACCCTTATGTTTACCTGCTCGGGCGAGCAGCGTTTATGGAGCAGAACGTTTCTCTGCTTCAGTCTGCAAGATTACTTAAGTGCTCACCTCTGACGAGCTTTTTCAGAATCTCTCTACCGTTAGCCAGACCTTCTATTGCTGTTGGGCTTTCTCTGGTGGCGATGGAAACCATTGGTGATTTCGGAACCGTGAATTATTTTGCTGTTCATACATTAACGACCGCCGTTTACGATACGTGGCTAGACCATTCGGAGCTTTCAGCCGCAGCAAAAATCTCATCCATCATGCTGGTAGTAGTGGTGCTACTGATCAGTGCCGAGCGATACAGCCGTCGCCGTCAGAAACTTTTTCAGTCCCAGTTTAATAGCCATGAAGACGTACGCTACGAGCTGCAAGGTTGGAAAAAGTGGGCGGCGCTCACTTGGTGTTGGGGGTTGGTTGCCGTTGCGTTTGCACTTCCTCTGCTTCAACTCGGTTCTTACGCCTATACTTATTTTGCACAAAGCTGGACGGAAGAATTTCGCCAGTACTCCATTAATAGCTTGCAGGTTTCTTTGTCTGCCGCGGTGATTGGTGTAGCTGTCGCTTTGGTAGTGAATTTCTGCCAACGCGTTAATCCCGGTCGCAACAGCGTCATGTCTATGCGATTTTCCTCCATGGGATACGCCGTTCCTGGGACGGTTCTCGCCATAGGTGTGATGACGTTTGTGACCCGAGTGGAGCACGGTATCAATGATTTTGCTAAATGGATGGAGTGGGCACCTCCGGGGCTGTTCTTTTCCGGCTCAATGCTTGCACTGATTTTTGCTATGGTTGTGCGTTTTTCCGCTGTGGCGATTGGCAGCATCGAAAGCAGCATGAATAAGATATCGCCTTCTCTCGATATGGCGACTCGGACCATGGGGTGTAATGCCAACGAGATGCTAAGAAGAATACATTTACCGCTGGTACGTCGTGGTGCGTTGATCGCTGGTCTGCTCGTGTTTATTGAATGTATGAAAGAGCTTAATGCCTCTTTACTGCTTCGCCCATTTAACTTCGAGACGCTGGCAACCTACGTGTATAACTACGCGTCGGACGAACAGCTAGAGCTGGCGGCAATGCCAGCCGTTTTATTGGTACTTGTGGGACTTATCCCCTTGATTATGGTTAACCGTTCACTGGAGCAAAATCACTGATGAGTTGCGCATTAACTATTGAAAACCTGACGTGTAAGTACCAAACGCAGACGGTGCTGGAATCATTATCCCTCACCGTTCAGCATGGCGAGATCGTTTGCTTACTTGGTGCCAGTGGCTGCGGAAAGACCACCTTATTGAAAGCCATTGCCGGATTACTTCCTCTTGCTAGCGGAACCATGACACTCAATTGCCAGACTATAGATAACGGCAAGGACTGGATCCCACCAGAGAAGCGGAATATTGGCATGATCTTCCAGGATTATGCGTTGTTCCCTCATCTAACCGTTGAGCAGAACGTTGGGTTTGGGTTGCGTACTGCGAGCGAAAGTGAAAAGCACGCAAAAGTGCAGGAGATGCTGAAGCTAGTCAAACTGGATGAATTTGGTGATCGGTTCCCGCATCAGTTATCAGGTGGTCAGCAACAGCGTGTGGCGATAGCCCGTTCACTGGCGTACAAGCCGGATCTTCTGCTTTTGGATGAACCATTTTCTAATATCGATACGCAAGTTCGCCATGAATTGATCCGCGAAATTCGTAAGATCTTTAAGGCGCAAGGAGTGACCGCGATCTTTGTGACCCATAGCCGTGAAGAAGCATTCGCGTTTTCCGACAAAATGGCGGTGATGAACAATGGTGTTATCGAGCAGTTTGGTAGTGCCTCGGAACTGTATTACCAGCCATCCAGTAAGTTTGTGGCAGATTTCCTTGGTGGCGGCAGTTACCTCCCAGCCAAGCGAGTGTCTACCGATAAATTTGATACCGCGTTCGGAGTGTTAGGTGCGCTAGCGCAAGCAGATATTCACGTTGATCAAGAATGTGAGCTGTTATTAAGACCTCAGCACATTAAGGTCAGCGCGGCAGATGAAAGCAGCATACAGATCCTGGAACAGCAGTTTATGGGCGATCACTGCCGCTATGTGATTGAGGCTAATGGAACTCGCCTGATCGCCAGTTCTTCTGAGGCTCTGGACATCAACCAGAAGGTCAATGTGCAGATTGAATCCGATGGCGTGTTGGCGTTTTAATACCAGCTACTTACTGCGATTGGTAGAACCTCATTCTGAGAAGAAAAGAGAAAGCCCAGCAAACGCTGGGCTTTGATTTTGGACCTATAGGGGTATATCACCAGTCTAACGGCGAACACTGAATAGTGACTAGCTATTCAGTGCGTCCAAAACACTTTATACAACAATTGTGACAATTGTTTTGTATGATTAAAGAGAAAGGAATGCTTTTACTTGTGCCACAGCGGCTTCTGCGCTTTCCTTGTCTTCCATTTCAGAGAAGATTCTCAGCAGAGGTTCTGTCCCAGAGAATCGGGCAATGACCCATCCGCCATTTTTGAAGTAGACCTTAGCGCCATCTTCATAACTGACTTTCTCTATTTCAAAATCGAAATCGGGCAGTTGCTTCTCTACATAAATCTTGTTGTACAACGCTTCTTTTTGCGCAGGCTTAAATGTGCAATCGCCCTCTGCTGTATAAGCGTAGCCATACTTACCGTAGATTTCATCCAAAAGCTCAGAAAGTTTCTTTCCTGTGACGCTTACCATCTCAACCAGTAAACTTGATGCAAACACACCGTCTTTACCTTTGATGTGACCACGAATGGTCAAGCCACCTGAACTTTCACCACCGATAAGTGAGTCGTCGGCTTCCATTTGAGAACTGATGTGCTTAAAGCCTACTGGAACCTCAAAGCTTTTCTCGCCGTGATCGGCTGCGATTTTGTCTAGGATATGCGTGGTTGCAATGTTACGAACCACAGAACCCGACCAGCCTTTGTATTTCAGCAGGTAGTAATACAGCAGCATCAGCACTTCGTTCGGATGAATGAAGTTGCCTTTCTCATCAATGATGCCTAAGCGGTCTGCATCTCCATCGGTGCCAATGCCGATGTCATAGCCTTCTGCTGCCACCAAGTGTTTCAGGCGATACAGGGTTGCCGCACTAGGTGATGGCATTAAACCGCCAAAATCGGGGTTTTTACCATCATTGATTACGTCTACATCACAACGACCGTTGATCAACACCGTCTGAAGTGCGTTTTTGGCTACGCCGAACATTGGGTCAATCAATACGCGCAGATTGGCTTTTTTGATTGCTTCGATGTCGATGAAGTTAATGATGGAATCGACAAACTCATTCATTGGGTTAATTTCAAGAATGGTCTTGTCTTCTACCGCTTGTTCAAAGTCGATGCTCTTAACATTTTCTAGCGTTAGATTCGCAATCTGTTCTTCGATCTTCTGCGTGATGATTTCATCCGCATCGCGACCGCCTTCAATGAATACCTTGATGCCGTTGTAATCTGCCGGGTTGTGAGATGCTGTAATACATGCTGAGTATGCACATCCCATTTCTTTGGCTTTGAACATCACAATTGGGGTAGGGACAAATTTGTTGATAAAGCTAACCGTAATACCATTTGCTGCCAGCACTTCGGCAAACCAATGACCAGCTTTATCCGAAAGGAAGCGACGGTCGTAACCGACGACAAATCCTTTGTCTTCCACCTTCTCGTTTAACATGATATTGGCAACGGCCTGAGCCACTAAACGAACATTGTCTTTAGTGAACTCTTCACCGATAAAGGCGCGCCAGCCACCTGTACCGAACTTAATCATATTAAAATCCTATTTCTCTCCGTGGCTCACAATGAACCAAAATCAAAAGGGTGGGAGAAAACCTCCCACCAAAAAAGTTAGCCAAGGACAACAACAACGTCGTTTACGCTGCCTTCAGCCAGAACAGGGATAACGCCGTCAACCGCTTCGCCATTCACAGTAATAGATTTCACGCCTTTGCTGACAGAATCAGGGTTTTGTACCGAGATGTTGTACGTAGCGCCACGCCATTGACGAGTCACTTCAAAGCCCGACCAGTCTGTTGGGATACAAGGATCCACAGTCAGACCTTCGAAGCCAGTTCGAACACCCAGAATGAAGTTGGTTACGGCAAAGTAAGCCCAGCCAGACGTACCTGTTAACCATGGGTGGTTTGCACGACCGTGATCCTGATGGTCACGTCCCATAATGAACTGTACGTATGAGTATGGTTCAGCGATTCGTTTCTCGATGATGTCGTTCTGGTTGTACGGGTTCAGTGCGTCGTAGAATTTCATCGCACGGTCACCACGACCCAGTTTCGCTTCCGCTACCCATGCCCATGGGTTCGGGTGAGAGAAGATAGCACCGTTCTCTTTTACGCCTTGGTAAACACGAGTCACGAAGCCAATGTCATCATTCGGTGTTGCGAATGATGGAGCGTTTAGGTGCAAGCCGTACTCAGAGAACAGGTTCTCATCAACCGCGTCCATTGCTTTCTCGCCACGCTCTTGAGAAACCGCACCAGAAAGTACTGCTAGCGTGTTTGACTCTAGGTGTATACGACCTTCAGTTTGTTGCGCCGTACCAATCTTGTCGCCGTTCTTCGTCAGACCACGGATGTACCAACCGCCTTCGTCGTCCCAAAGGTGCGTTTCACACGCTTCGCGAACGTTGGCTGCCATTTCGGTGTATTTGGCTACGTCTTCATCTGCGCCACGGTATTTCGCCAGGTCGATGAACTCTTGTAGAGCCCAGAAGTGTAGGAACGACACCATGGAAGACTCACCGCCGCCAAGGTTCAGACAGTCATTCCAGTCTGCGCGCAGACCTTTACAGATGCCTGTTTGACCCACGTATTCCGCAGAGAAATCCAACGCCGCTTTCATGTGCTCGTAAACTGTGGCTTCACCGCCGTCTGCGTATGGGATGACTTCGTCAAAGAAGTTCTCTTCACCAGTTTCCATCACGTACTTACAGATGGTTGGAACCAACCATAGGTGGTCGTCAGAACAGGTGTCTTCGATTCCGTGAATCTTGTCTTCGTCAGATGGAGTCGGAACGACTGTTGGTGACTTAGAAGGTTCAACGTCTGCTTTTTCAGGATCGAACCAGTCAGGATCGAACAGGTGCAGACCGTATCCAGCTTTCACCTGACCGCGTAGGAGATCCACAAGACGTTTGCGAGTCATGCCGGCGTTTGAGTGAGGAACCGAAATTGCGTCCTGCGCGGTATCGCGGTAACCCAGACCAGTACGACCACCCACTTCGATGAAAGAAGCAAAGCGAGACCAGACTACACAGGTTTCTGCTTGGTATAGGGTCCAAGCGTTGATCATGGTATCCAGACCTTCGTTTGGCGATTTCACCTGGAACTTCGCACAACGTTCATCCCAGTGAGCTTTGATGCCCGCAAATGCAGCGTCAACTTCGTTAAGATCCTGGTACTTAGTACGCAGGCGCTCACCGTTGCCTTTACCAATACCCAGAATGTAGGCAAAACGCACTTCTTCACCAGGCTGGATAGTGAACTGCTTATGCAGAGAACCACAGTGGTTGTAACAGGTTTGAGCCGTGTTAGAACATTTGCCATTTTCTACAGCGATCGGGTTAGCTTCGTCACGGTAAAGACCTAAGAAGCTATCGCGCTGACCGTCGTAAGAATCCGGAGAGAAAGTGGATGCCAGGTAGTAGAAACCTTCAAAATCGTTGGTGTTGTAGTACAGGTCGTACTCAATCACGCCATCTTTATATTCAGTGCCTGCTGAGTACAGAGACATTTGGTGGTTCTGATTATCAGACTGGATATGGCTGAAAGAAAACTCAACAAATGAGAACGCACTGATCGTACGAGGTTTGTTTGAGGTGTTCTTGATAACCACATCCCAGATCTCGGCATCTTCGCCTTTTGGCACGAATAGCGTTTTGGTTGCCGTAATGCCTGCATACTCACATTTGAATTTAGAGTAAGAAAGACCATGACGAACTTCGTAAGTCGCTTCATCAAGGCTTTTTGCTACTGGCTGCCATGAAATTGACCAGTAGTCACCCGTTTCGTCGTCACGCAGGTAAACGTAATGTCCTGGGCGATCGAACGTTGCGTTCGGGCGGAATTTTGTCACGCGGTTGTATTCCGGTGAATTGTAGAAAGAGTAGCCGCCTGCATTGTGAGAAATAACAGTACAGAACTTTTCCGTTCCTAGGTAGTTTGTCCATGGCGCTGGTACGTCTGGACGCGTAATGACATATTCACGATTATCGTTATCGAAATAGCCGTATTTCATGGTTCTTTCCTTTTAAACAAACTGCGAAGGAGTGCAGTAAAAACTAGTAATTCCGTGACCTGAGCAGGCTCGGGTCTTGTTATTCTTGCCAGGGCGAACGGTAGTTCACTCCCAGGCGTTGCCAATGTGGCAAATGTCCTTTAAGTCTGGATAAGTAATCCAGCCAGTTACGATCTTTAGCCTGACTCCAGCACACTTCTGCCAGTGCAGTGAGTCGCGGGAATACCATGTATTCGAGTCGGGATTGGTTAGTGACTTTTTCACACCAAAGCGCACACTGCACTCCCCAGATCCTTTGACGAACAGGATCGTTTTCTGAGGCGGAGCTCAGAGGTTCATACTGGTAAGCCATCTCAAGAGGTACTGGATTTGCCCAGTCCACTCCCGGTTCTTCTGGCGCATAGTCTTGGGTCATATCAAGGTAAGTGGTTTGCGCTGGTTGCAGCACAACGTCAAAGCCTTGTTGCGCGCATTGCAGCGCAGCTTCTTCGTTCATCCAGGCAAAGATAACGGTGTCTTTAGACACTTTGTTTCCGTGCTTGGCTTCTTCCCAGCCTAGCATGCGCTTGCCCAACGATTTCAGTTTGCGTTCGGCATGGCGAAGTAAATGACCCTGAAGCTCAGAAGCTTCCGTGTAGCCGTGCTCTTTCATCATCGCCTGACATTTAGGGCTCTCCGTCCAGACGTTTTTAGGAACTTCATCAGCACCAATATGAACGTATTGTGATGGGAACAAGCCCGCGACTTCCGTCAGAACGGTATCTAAAAACTGGTAAGTACCGTCTAAAGCGGGAGACAGTACGTTGTCGTTGTAGTTCTGAATACTCAGGTATTCAGAAGAGTCTTGTGGATCAACCAGCAATTCAGGCAAAGCTTTGATTGCCGCTCGGCAGTGACCCGGAATATCAATTTCTGGAATAACGGTGATCGATCTTGTCGCCGCGTATTCGATCACTTCTTGCACTTCTTCCTGTGTGTAGTAGCCACCATAAGTTTCAGACAGATGGCTGTACTGAGCATCGTTCTGTGTTTCTGGACCACGTTTGGAACCAGTTTGAGTCAGTTCAGGGAAGGCTTTAATCTCTAGTCGCCAGCCTTCATCATCGGTTAAGTGCCAGTGAAAGTAGTTAAACTTGTAGTACGCCAGGTGGTTGATCAGCTGTTTGACCTGAGCCACGCTGTGAAAGTGTCTGGCGCAATCCAGCATCATTCCACGATAGCCATAGCGAGGGCTGTCTTTAATGGTAATGCTGGGCAGTGTGCTACTGACTTTTTGTGCTGATATTAGTTGAAGCAAAGAGGCACAGGCATGAACGAAACCCGAGCGTGAACCGGACTCCAGCGTAATAGATTTCTCGCGAATTTTAAGACAGTAGTGCCCTTTATCCAGAGTTGGATTACTGCGAAATACGATGTCACCCTGCGCATTGTTCTTTAACGAGATCCCAGTCAGCGACTGTACTTCCTGCTTTAGCCATTCAACAGCATTGCTTGCCAGAGTGCTGGTGACGTTAAGACCGGATGCATCACTCAGGGAGAAGTAACCGTTTTGCGCCGTAAAGCTTGCAGGCTTTGGAATAATGGCGAAATCAGCTGCTTCAACCTGAGGGATGGATTCACGTTTTTTGTATGGCGACATCAGCGCGATTGGCGTGATATCGACCGTTAGGTTCTGAACGCTATCACCATCACGAACTTCTAAATACGCATCATCGATACCGTCCGCCAGATAGCGAAACGGTGAAGTATTAACAGAGAATTCAATGTAGTAATGATGATTGGCCGACAGGCTTTGTTCATCGCTTGGAGAGAGCACACAATGGCTACCCACTTGATCGATGACACCTTGGCTTAAGGTGTCCGCAAGGATGTATCGATCCAATGAGAAGTGCAACGCCCAGCCAGATAAATCCTGATCACTGAGGTTATGCAAAGTCAGCCCGAATCGGGACACTCCATTTTGCTCTGATAGCACAGCAAGATCGACACGATAATTCATAGTCTCTACCCTTGATTGAATAGGTTATGCTCAGATTTGTTTGCCATCATGATGCCGCCTTCAATCGCATCATGCTTAGGGGCTACGATCCATTCTTGGACCGGAGGGGAAAGCCATTTCACGATGCGCTCAGCAATGCTACCCATCAGCGAAATTTGTGTTGCCCCCTTCTTATTCAGAGCAATCAAAAACATTTCGATGTCGGCTGCGGTTTGCTTGAGCATTTTGATGCCCAAAGCATCGCCCTGTTTCGCGTGTTCGAAAATGGCAGGCGAGAACTGACCGTAGTCACGAGGCTTGGCTGTTTTCGACCAGGCAACAATATTGTCAACATTGTTGTCAAAATGGGTCATGACATGTTCTGCCAGAGCGGTCTTAGGAACAATACCATCCTCTGCCAGCAGTACTTGCTGAATCAGGTTCAGACCCATTACTGCGCCGCCACCTTGATCCGATATCGGAAATTCACGACCTCCAACCACATGCTGTTGACCGTCTTTGAGCAAAATGCCGCAAGAACCCGTACCAGCGATCATGATGGCTCCGTTTTCACCGTTATGCGCACCAAGGCAAGCACCATAGGCATCAGTGTTTAACACCACACTGGCGAACGGGTGTGGCAGCGCCATAAAGTCGTGCCAGAAAGATTCCTGTTCAGCTCCTGCTAACGCCATTCCAAGGTGCATGCTGGCGAAGTCTGATTCACTCAATCCACCTTGTCTGGCTGCTTCAGATACCGCAGTCACAATGGAGTCCATCGCCAGTCCAACGCCTAACATGATGTTGGCGCTGCCGCTTTTGGCTTCTCCAATCAAGTTGCCTTGCTCGTCTCTGATTCGCGCTCGGCAAGAGGTGCCGCCGCCGTCAATCCCGACCAAATATTGCGTCATTGATTTGTGTCCTGTGTTTGAATTTTGTCCTGCGTTTGAGTAGTGAACTGCGACATGGTTGCGAGTAGGAACCACGCACCATGAGGGATCCACTGTTCACCCCATCGCCAGTTCTGCATCATGTCGTCTTTTTGCCCCGAAGGGTTAAAGGCAATGTCTTCTTCGTCTTCAAAGCCACCAGTAATGCCATTACAGACGCCACCTTTGGCATTAAAGAAGCCGTATTGTGGAAGGTAGTCAGGGTTGTTTTTGCCATGACCGTCTAGCATGCACATGTCATAAGGGTTCAGACCGACAATCCAGTCTAAACAGCGTTGTGCATATTGCTCGGCTTTAGGCAGTAAAGATTCATCCAAATATGGCTTCGCCAGATAGATCATGCTTGCCAGTGATCCCAAGCGAGCGTTTTCACCCTGCCACCAGTAGCCCGTTTCGTTGTCATGCGCGACAAAGAAGGCATCGCGCTTTTCACCATTTACTGATTTCACATATTGGCGAGGGTAACCAAATGGGTTGGCTGTATCGTGAGTGATGGTCAGTTCAAATGACACGGCTTTATTGACCACGGCACGAATTTTGGATTTCTGAGATTCGCGTCTTTCGACGGCAAGATATTCACAAAGAGCAATCACAGGTAAACCTGCTTCTGCTGCGTGATAGTAAGGTCGGCTGCCATCGTCGGTAGCAGCCCAAAAATGTTCAAAGCGTGCGTCGGAAAGCTGGCGAAGTGACAGGCGGTTTGCCCACATTTGCCCTTCCGATAAGTAACATTGCTCGCCGGTTGAGCGGTAAAGCTCAACACAGGCTAACAATGCACAATACTCATCAATGATGTTCTCTTCACCATCATTGAGATACTGAGTATTGTACTCCTTTAAGTGCCAGTAACCTTTTTCCGCTGCCTGCAAGTATTGCTCTTGTGAAAATTCTCCACAAACATCGAGCCTTGAAGCCGCGGCTAAAGCTGCAATTGCGATTCCGCCACCCTGACGAAAACCAGCCTGGTAGTCGTCAGATTTGTGACCGTCCTGCGTTGCGTAGGCACAGATCTCCCGTTGTTTGACGTCCTTGCTCCATTTGTCAAAGACAGTCATATAAAAGAAACCCTCCGGGTGTTGCATACGGGCTAAGAAGTCAGCACCGAACAGTGCTTCTTCGGTTAGCCTCACCCGAGAATACGTTGCAAAGTCAGAGCGCTCCTCCACTAACTCTAGTCCTTTCAACATATTCCATACGACCATTGGAGTTTGTTGAGGGTTTAAAAAATTGGCGTAAGACAGGTGACTCAGATATTTACTTACATCACCTGACGCGTCGTACCATCCACCGCGAACGTCGACAGTTTTGTCTGAGTTGAGGAGGGGAATGGTGCGATCCTGTTTCTCATAAATCCCGCCACAACGTTGGGATTTAAAGTAGTGCAAAACATCCGAGAAAGTGGTGTTCATCAACACCCCTTCACAAATGTCAAAAGGAGAAGATTGCAGCTCGTTGACTCTTAATGCATAGCGTCCTTCGACTGCGAATTCCGAAAAGTCGATTTCGCAGAACAGCCCCTGGTGCCAGCGGGCGACTTGTGTTGGCTGACCAACATCAAAAGAAGCCACGACTTCATCAGAATCTACCCTGACCAGTTCAGCTTTACTGCTTTCAGCCAATGCTTCGCTGATACATAGCACTGCGTGCTTTGTACCTGACGTTTCGTAGCCTATCTGGTTAGTTAAGAGTTGCATGGGGTTCTCCCGTAAAAGTACATCTGGGAGGCACAAATCTGTGCCTCAATTCTTAGGGTCTGCTGATCTTTCGCGATTAAATTTTGTTCGAGCTAGAAGCGTTTTAATCGCGACGCAAGATTTGCAGCTTAGTTATTCTAAGCAAAGATCTTGCAACAAAGAGTAAAACGCTTATAGCCGAACCCTTTGGGCAGCGTTTGTGGCTTCTTTCTACTGTGTTACCGCTTATTGATGTAGAGTGACTACACCGAATAAGCGCTGCCTTGTATAAAGAACCCACAAACTGCTGCAAAAATCATCTCGAAAGGTCAACAGACCCTATTGGGGTATATTTATTCGTACAAATAACAACGCACAAAGTGGTTGTCAGACAGTTGAGTTACCGCTGGCAGCTTTTCACGACATTTGTCTGAAGCGTGAGTACAGCGACCAGAGAACGGGCAACCAACAGATTCAGGTGTCCACAATGGGATCTCACCTTTATTGCCTTTCAATTTTTCGTGTATCGATTTCTTAGGATCCGGTACTGCGGATACCAATAGCTGGGTGTAAGGGTGCTGAGGATCGTGAATGATTTCTTCCGTATCTCCCCATTCCACCATGTGACCCACGTACATCACGGCAAGATCTTCGGCGATGTAACGCGCCGTTGCGATATCGTGCGTGATGTAAAGCAGAGACATCTGCTTTTCAAATTTCATTTCTTCCATCAGGTTTAAAACACCTGCACGGATAGATACGTCCAACATGGACGTTGGTTCATCGGCGAGAACCACTTCCGCACCTACAGCAATATTTCTTGCCAGATTAACGCGCTGGCGCTGACCGCCAGACAGCTGATGCGGGAATTTTTGTGCGGTTTCCTTTGGTGGAATTAACCCCACTTGCTCCAGAAGATCGTACACACGCTCTTCGAGCTCTTTTTTATTGCCGGACGTGACTTTTTTGTGAATCAGCAACGGGCGAGCAATATGGTGGAAGATATTATGCGTTGGGTTCAATGAACCAAACGGGTCTTGCCATACCATCTGGACGCCTTCGCGGTAGTGCATCAGGTCTTTTCTGTCGTTGATGGACTGAATGTCACGACCTTTGTATTCGATAACGCCTTCAGTTGGGGCGTACATTTTCGCAATCATTTTTGCCGTGGTGGACTTGCCTGAACCAGACTCTCCAACAACCGACAGACCGCGGCTTTTATACATTTTGAATGACACGTCATTAATGGCACGCATCATAGGTTGGTTTAGGGCGTTACTGTTGATAGGGAAGTCTTTTACGACGTTCTTTCCTTCAACTAGCAGTTCGCCAAAATCTTTGCTCATAATTGTCTCCAGTTTCTCTTTTTCGCTTTTTTATTTTTTATTGGCTCTATGCTTTGGCCGTAGCGATTGGTTGACCATATAAATGGCAGTTAGAGAAGCGGTTTGGTTCTATTTGACGCAGTGATGTTGCTTGGGTAGTACATGCTTCGTGTACTCGCTCGCAACGCGCTTGAAAACGACATCCAGTTGGAACTTCCAGTAGGTTCAACGGGTTGCCAGGAATACCAGTTAACTTGGTTTTTGGACCAGTTAATGGAGGGAATGAACTTCCCAGCCCTTTTGTATAAGGATGATATGGGCTTTCCAGAATTTCTTTCGAAGGCGCTACTTCAATCAGTTCACCGGAATACATGATGCCAATGCGGTCAGAGAACTCGACCATCAGTGACAAATCGTGAGTAATGAACAGAATTGAGAAGCCGAACTCTTCTTTTAGCGCGTAAATCTTTTGAAGGATCTCGCGTTGTACAACAACATCAAGCGCGGTGGTTGGCTCATCCATAATGATCATTTTTGGATTGAGTGCCAACGCGATAGCGATAACCAGACGCTGACGCATACCACCAGAGAACTGGTGTGGGTAGTCGCTTAGACGGCTAGGATGAATATCTACGATTTCCAGTAATCCTTCGGCACGGCGTTTTGCCTGCTCTCGAGTCATGTTCGTGTGACGCATAATTACGTCACAGAACTGATCTTCCATTGTAAGGACTGGGTTGAGCGCGTTCATCGCGCTCTGGAACACCATAGACATCTCACTCCAGCGGAACGCTTGCATGCGTTCGTCGCTATATTGAAGGATATCTTCGCCATTGAAGATAACCTCTCCGCCAGTGATAAACGCTGGCGGCTTATGAAGCCGCATCAGCGAAAAGGCAACGGTGGACTTACCACAGCCTGACTCTCCAGCCAGACCGAAGACTTCACCTTTACCAATATCAAAGCTTACGTTGTTACAGGCGCGGACATCGCCCGCGTCTGTAATGTAGTCAACGCATAAGTTGCGGATGGAAATGAGTGACTCAGTCATAATTATTTATCTCCGCTCCATAGTGCATTTTGTGGTGGCAATTCTGGCTCGCGTTCTTTCTGGTCTTGAGCGTTCAGTTTCTTCCAACGCTTCATACCTTTGTGTGAACGTAGCTGTGGGTTAGCAATTTCGTCGACAGCGAAGTTAAGCAGGGCAAGACCTGTAACCAGCAATGTCAGAGCCATACACGGTGCGACTAGTTCCCACCATGCGCCAATCAGCATGGATGATGAGGTCTGTACGTTGTACAGCATGATGCCCCAACTGATGGTACTCGGGTCACCAAGACCTAAGAACGAGATAGTGGCTTCCATCATGATGGCGTACATAACCGAACCGATGAAACTTGCCCCTACGATAGGGATTAGGTTTGGCAGAATTTCTACAAAGATGATTCTCCAGGAAGACTCGCCAAGTACCTCTGCGGCTTTAACAAACTCTTTTTCACGCAGTGCCAGGGTTTGGGAACGTATTACCCTCGCACCCCATGCCCAGGAGGTACATCCCACAATAATGGCAATGGTCAGCGGACCGGCCTCTCCAATAAAGGCAGCAAGCACAAAGAGGAGTGGATATTGTGGAATAACGAGCATGATGTTCATGGCAGCCGTCAGGATGTCGTCGACCCGACCACCGAAGTAACCTGCCGAGATACCAATGATGGTAGCCAGGAAGCACACTGTGATACCTGCACCAAAGCCAACAGCCAGTGATACACGTGCACCGTGAGCAAGCTGAGACCAAACGTCACGACCCATACGGGTTGTGCCTAGTACGTGATCGGCTTTCTTGGAAAGCAGAAGAGTACGGCGGTCAGTTGCCAAGTTTTCAGCGATCCAGCCATCAGGGTTGTTCTGAGCAGCTTTTACAACGAAACCTGGGTATTCATGTGGCTTACCAGTACGTTTGTCTGGTACGTGCTTAGTGATAAGTGGTGCTGCAACCGCAATAAAGATAAACAGGCTTAGGATAATCACACCGATTAACGCAACCGGGTTACCTGCAACTAATTTAGCGAAACCTTTCATGATTATTTGCCTCCCTTACGTAGGCGAGGGTCTAGAACTACGTACAACATGTCTGCAACCAGGTTAAAGAACAGCATGAATAGCGTCATAATAAGCAGTTGCCCCTGAAGAACTTGGTAATCACGTGCGTGAATCGCATTGAATAAAACCGAACCAAGACCCGGATAGTTAAAGATGATTTCGATGATAAGCTGACCACCGATCGCCATACCAAGTGACATAGACAAAGCCGTCACACTTGGAAGCAAGGCGTTACGTGCTGCGTAGTTGAATACCACGCGGTTTTCACTCAGGCCTTTACCCTTCGCCATCGTGATGTAATCTTCGGCAAGCAGGTTAATCATGTTGTTACGCATGTTTACCAGGAAGCCACCGATTTGGACGACAGAAGCACAGAACAGTGGTAGAACAGCGTGGTAAGCAGCGTCTTTATAAAACGCCCAGCTTGTCCAGTCCGGTGTTGTACCTGCGGTGTAAGCGTAACCTGTTGGGAACCATTTCAGACCGATTGCGAAAGTAAACAGTGCCAGCATCGCGATAACCACCTGAGGTACTGCCTGAATAATCAGCATACCTGGAGTGATGAAAGTATCGTAACGGCTACCGCGTTTCCAAGCCGCGAAAATACCTAAAATTGAACCGATAGAGAATGAAAGAACTACCGCTGTACCCGCTAGGAATAGAGACCAGCCAAACGCACTGCCAAGCAGCTCGTTTACGCTAAGAGGATAAAACTGAATAGAAGTGCCCAGTTCCCAGCTTAGAATGTTCTTCATGTAAGCTACGTACTGAACGAACAAGCCGCCATCTACGAAGCCCAGAAGTTGTTTCATTGCTTCAATACGCTCAGGTGTTACCTGAACTGAAGCGTTAGCGAACATCATGGTAACAGGGTCACCTGGCATTGCTCGCGGAATGATGAAGTTCAAAGTGGCTGCAACTAACAGCGCAATAAAGTAAAACGACAAACGTCTTAAAAAATATCCCATAACTTATACCTTACTCACCCAGATTTTTTACCTGATCCTGGTTTCAGGACGCCCTTTTTGGAACGAGAAACCCCCTGACGACGAGCGCCATATCTTAAACTAAGAGAGGAGGGTTTAGTGAGCGGTGCACGGAAGTACACCGCTAAGGTTAGTACTTACTTAACTGGTTTTAGGTCCAGTACGTGAAGTAGACGCTCAGGGATGCCAGACCAGATGTTTGGACGACCCTTAGGATTCTTCTCGCTCCACCAGCCAGCGAAACGAGTTGTGTTGTATTGGTACATGTAAGCACCAGACATCACAGGAACCGTAACTTGGTTAGATGCGATAATTTGCTGAATACCGTGAGCAATTTCTAGCTGCTCGTTCTTGTCTGCAGTCTTGTAGAAGCTGTCTAGAAGTGAATCTAGCTTGCTGTCTTTGAAGAAGTGCATCGCGAAACGAGGCATACCAGCACCGTCTTGAAGGTTTGAGTTGTACGCACTGTTCCAGTAAGTGTATGGATCTGCACCGTGGAAGTAGTTGGTGTATGCAACGTCGTAAGTACCTTCAAGCATAGCTTGGTTGTATACAGAGAAGTCAGGAGTACGAGCACGTGCTTTGATGCCCACTTCTTCTAGTTGCTCAACTGCTAGCTGTACAGTGTTGTTGAAGTCAGTCCAACCGTTAGGAGATTGAATCAATAGCTCGAAAGATTTACCTGATGGCGTGTCAACAAAGCCGTCTTTGTTTACGTCTTTGAAGCCCGCTTTTTTCAGAAGTTCTTTAGCGCCTTCAACATTGTACGTGTTGTAACCTTTGTACTTGTTGTGAGTCTTTTCATCAGACCAAGCTTCAAACGCGTAGCCAAGACCAGATGCGAAGTCATTCACTGTACCGCCACCGTAGAATGCGATGTCGATAATAGTTTGACGGTCAAGAGCCATTGAGAACGCACGACGGAAGTCAACGTTGTTTAGCGCTTCGTTCTTCGCTGCGTCTGGGTGCTTGAAGTTAACAACAAACGCCTGAGTACCTGCTGGTGGGTACCAGTAGTGGTGTTTAGGGCTTGCTGCTGCGTAAGTACGGTCGATGTCAGGAATGAACGATGATGTCCAGTCCATTTCGCTGTTTACAACTTTACCCAAGAACTGGTCGTTGTTTGCGATTTGAGGAACACGTAGACAGTCTACATCTAGGTTATCGTTGTCCCAGTAGTTAGGGTTACGACACTGAACGTAAAGTTGAGGTGTGAACGTAGCGATTTCAGTGAACGGACCAGAACCAACAGGGTTTTCGTTCATGAACGTTGTTGGATCTTCAACTTTAGACCAAACGTGCTCAGGTACGATAGAAACTTTTGCAATTTCGTAAGGTACGTTGGAGTTAGCTTCAGTCAAACGGAAACGAACTTTGTATTCGTCGATTTTCTCAACGTTCGCTACCCAGTTGTTTGTGCCGTGCTGGTCAAGTGCTGGCGTGTTCTTCACTAGGTCGAAAGAGAAGACTACGTCGTCAGCAGTGAATTTTTCGCCGTCAGACCATTTCACACCCTTACGGATGTCAAACGTAACGCTCATTAGGTCATCAGACATTTTGTAATCTGATGCAAGACGCATTACTGGCGTGTTGCCGTGCATTTCATTAAATACAACTAGTGGCTCGTATAGGAAGTCCCAAGTTGTATGTAGATGAGTTGCGCCCAAGAAAGGGTTGAAGTTACGAACGAATGTTGTGAACTCTTTAGGGTGGATAGTCAGTTCACTACGTTCTGCAGCTGAAACTACTGGAGCTACAGAAGTTGCTGCAGCAACTACTGCAACTGCTAGCGCTGTCTTCTTAATATTGGCAAGCATAGCTGTTCCTTACTCATTGCTTTTATTTCACTAAATGGATGTGAATGTCATCAATTGATAAACACTCGCCGTGGCTATCCCAACATCCCTCCAACTTCAAGAAATTGAGAGAAGTTGGGTGGCCTATAGCCGTCGGTCAAGGCTAAGAAAACACCCGTACGCGTAAATGGTCAAACGGGTAGTCCGTTAAAAACGTTAAAACGCCTTTTAACTACGTCATAAACGTCAAAATGACGATTTTGACTTAAGAATAGGTCTCATTTTGTCTTGTGAGCACTGTCAAAAAAAATCGAAGTGTCTTTAAGTGGAGTTAGTGTTTACTTACCTTTTTGGCTTTTATATTTAATGTCATTTCTTTATTTCAATATTATAGAGATCTTACTCACTATCCACTTTTATCGTTAATTTACGTCGATAAAATTATTCTGACAATTTGTTGTGACTAACTTCTCAAACAGATAACAAAACTGGAGTTGCTGCGACAATATTCGATATTTTTCGCCAAAAATGACACTGTTTTTATGCGTTTTAACGGGGTTATTTTAACGGGTGAAATAACATGGATTGACGCAAGAACAGAAACAAAATGGAATGTCTTACTAGTGCGATTTGAAGGTTTCCAGAGTACGTTAATTTATGAGGGGTAGGTCAGATAAGAAGAGAATTGCCACTAGCAACATGGTAATAAAAAGCCAGTCAAACAAAAGTGCTCGACTGGCTTAAAAGGTGATTCAGAATGCGGATTTATGAGGTAAGCAGTTTTTGCAACTTATCCCTCAGGCTAACCAGTTTGTCACGCTGTGCGCCAGGCGTATGGCAGTTATCCAGAATAAACTCGATAGAGTTCAATACCGTCCGCCAGCGTGGAGTTTTTGGCAGAGTTTCAACACGAAGGTATTTGTCCAGTGTTCTAGTTTGCAGCGTGCTGCGATCAAGGTAAACGCGCCATAAGCCACTCTGCTCTGCGAAAGAGAATTTGGTTTGTCCCGTTTCCGATTCCCAGTAGTCAATCGCAGTTGTCATTGAATCAACCAGAATCTCTCTCATGAGCTCTGTCTTGTCTCCACCACGACCAGATACTTTATCTGCGATTCGCGTAAACTCGCCACCCAGTTCTTTAAGCTGTTGCAGTTTGCCTTTGTCACCTTCAAACGCATAGCTGGACAGGGCTTCAACTGCGGTTTCCAGATTATTAATGCGGGTTGCGTTAATGCCTCCGCCTACGTTGAATATGTACATATACTGGATGTCAGAGCCTTCTGGCAGCTTCAATACATCCGCTGAAAGGTGTTCACGCCTATCGTCAATGTAGACGTCAATTCCGCCGCAGAAGTGTTCCTGAGATAGGTTGAGGTATTTCGGTGCGATGACTTCGTCACCGTTTGAACGTTTGAGCTGCTCCTGAGTTCGTTTAAATAGCTTAGATGCCGCCTCGTTTGCAAACCGTATTCTGCCATCGTCCCTAAGGCACAGAATGGCTTCAGGTGCCGATTCAAGCTGTTCTAGCAATCTGCCTTGTGTTTCCAGCAGGTTTGCTTCTACTAGTGCTCTTTGCTTAAGCTCTGCCTGAAGTTTGTCGTTTTCAATTCGGCGAAGCTCAGCCTTACTTGCTGAGAGATGAGCTTTGATTCGAGAAGCCAGCTCGAGTTTGTTGAATGGCTTCGTTAAATAGTCATTCGCCCCGCTGTCGAACCCTTTGATTCGGTCGTTGGTCTGGCTTAGCGCGGTGAGCATAATGACCGGAAGCTCAGATAAGTCATAGCTCAGACGAACCTGCTCGCAAACCTGATAGCCACTCAATCCTGGCATCATCACGTCTAATAACAGCAGTTCTGGCTTTTCCTGCTGAACCAGTTCCAGAGTCTCGGTGCCATCTTTTGCCGTTTTCACCCTGTATCCTTCCATTCGCAGGAAGCTGTCCAGAATTTGCAGGTTCACTGGTTCATCATCCGCGACCACAATAAGTGGACCTTCTGGGTTTTCTGGCAATGAATTGTCTTCTGGTGATGAGTTTTCATTTGCTTCTGGCAACTGGAAATGATTCTGTTCGCCAAGCTGCTTCGACGTTGATATCTCTGCATCTGACGCTAACGGTAAAGAGAAACTAAAGGTAGTTCCAACAAGAGGCTGACTGCTGACATAGAGTGTTCCTCCCATCAGTTCTATCAGCTGTCGGCTGATAGATAAGCCTAATCCCGCCCCCTGACGGTAACGGCTGGAGTCCTGACCCGCCTGAATGAGAGGCTCAAAAATGTGCTCCAGCTGCTCAGCCGGAATACCCTGACCTGTATCAACCACCTGAACCCGGAGTTTATCGTCCAGCACTGTAGCGGAAATGACGATTTTACCCTCAGAGGTGTACTTAATTGCATTGCCTATCAGGTTGTAGAGAACCTGCTCTAAACGCTGCGGATCAGCGGATACTAAAGGCAAATCCATCGGAACCTGATTAATGATGCGAATCGATTTGTTGCCCAGCAAATGCTGTGAAAGTTCCAGTACCAAGCGTGTAGAGGACGAGAGGTTAACGGCGGCAGCTTGAATATCGAGGCTGCCGTAGCGCATTTTGTGATAGTCCAGAAGATCATCAACCAGAGTTGCAAGACGTTGACCACTATTAATGATGATATCGAGCTGATGTTTCTGATTTGCAGGTATTGGTCCATTCGCTCCGCTGATTAACGCCTCTGCAATACCCACCATGCCATGTAGTGGTGTACGGAGCTCGTGCGAGGTAGTTGCTAGGAATTCATCTTTCAGTTTGTTGGCCAGTTGAAGCTCGTCATTCTGGCTTTGAATCACTTTCAAATGGGCTTCTAGCTCTTCATTTTGTGATTTGATGGTGAGGATCTTCTCACGGATAGAACGCTGCATTCGCTGGAAACTGACCGCCAGACGACCAATTTCGTCTTTGCGGCGTGTTTCAAACATCACTTCGTCGAGATCACCAGCTGAAACCCTTTCCGCTGACCACGTCAGTTTTAAAAGTGGGGACGTAATGAAGTTAGAAAGATAATGGGAGCATATCACCACGAGGATAATGGCGATCAACATGGCCACCACGAATACTTTTTCTAGCTGCTGAATCCGAGCAAACGCTTCAGCTTCGGTTCTTTCCGCAATCAATGCCCATTCAATATTCTGGATCTTAATACTGGTGTAAGCCGCAATAATGCTCTCGCCTGCGGTATTAATAAAGGTTTTGACTGAGGTTTGCCCATTAAGGGCGCGGTCGATGATCTCGCTACTTTTGTCAATTTCTTCTTGAGTGACGTTAAAAACACGAGCCTGTTGGTCACTACCAACCAAGAATGCCTTGATAGCTTTACGCGCAGCAGTATCTTCAAACAGAGAAATCAGCTTGGTGCTAGGCAAACGGAATAGGGCATAACTGTGCAGGTATTCTTGCTGGATGATGGGCGCGGCAAACCACGCGATGTGCTCACTGCCCTCTAGTGCAAAATCCGACATCACAATTGGCGTAATGTCTGGTGTGTCTTTCTGCTTTTTCACCAGAGATTTTATTGCCTGAAAAGTTTCACCGAGGTTGCTGTTCCGATACTTTCCAGAACCCAGATTCGTACCATAATTGTCGTGCTTGTTGAGTGAGTAAACGACGTTTCCATCCAGATCGACCAGCAAGATGTCGTCAAAGTCACTGCGTTTCAAAAGATCAACGTAACGTCGATGGTAACGCTTGTGCATTAAGCGATAACGTTCGCTGCCCTGGTAATCATCAGACTCAGGTAAAATTGACGTTTTTATCTGATCCCCAGATCCTTCAATGTAACGCTGCTGCGCATACTCCCGCGATTGTTCAATCGTTTCGCCTAAATTGCTGAAAGCATTGATAAGACCGTAAAAACGACCACCACTGTTATAAGCCAGTTCGGAACGGACAAAACCCATTACTTCGGATTCTTTTGCATCGAAATAATCGACAAGTTGTTGTTTTTTCGTATCTCGAACTGAAAGAAGGTGAGAAGTACTCTGCTCCTGCAAATCTTTACTATGAGACTGCAAAAAGAAGAGAGCAATTAAAGTCAGCGGCGTAATACTGAGGACAAGAAATGCCACCATCAAAGTATGCTGAAGACGTTTAAATTTTTGTTTTTTATTAGATTTAAACATAGGAGTCGTTTAAATAAGCCTAGTGCAACGTCCGTTTTGCCGGGGCGGGCTCGGCAAATGCGACAAAACAGAAAATGACGATTTTAACGTTTATACGAGGTTTTTTTTCTTAATCAAGTAAGTGCAATACAAAGCGTGGGCAATAACGCAAAAATTAAATGAGATAGATTGAAAGTGTTAGTACATATGAAGCAAAGGACGCCAACGGTTTCAGCCACTGGCGAAAGCTTATGGAGGAATTTAGTTTGTCTTGTTTGCCTGATAGATCGCGAATTTATTGGTTTTCTCTACCAAAACACATTCACCAAATGCTTCTTCAATGATTGGTGGGTATTTGAGAAAGCTATTGGCAACAATATGCAATTTACCGTTCTGGCTGAGGTAATCAGGCGCATCAGCAAGCAGTGTTTCCGTCGCGCTGTAGCTGGTATCCAGCCCAGAATGGAAAGGGGGGTTGGAAATCAGAAAGTCGAATCCGGCGTCAATGTCTGAATATACATCGGTTGGGATAACATTCCCTTTCAAACCGTTTGCTTCGAGTGTTGCTTTTGATGAAGCAACAGCTAATGCGCTGACATCGCACATAGTGAGGGCAATTTCTGGGTATTGCATTGCCATAGTCGCGCCAATCACACCAGCACCGCAACCAAAGTCCAACACTTTTCCTTTCAGTTCAGGAAGGGTTTTGAGTAAAAGCTGCGTGCCCACATCAAACTCGCCATGACTGAATACTCCGGGCAAGCTCTTGATCACGACATCTTGCCCATTGATTGGCAAGGTATAGGATTTAAACCAGTCGGCTAACTCAAATGGTGCAGGTTTGCTAGTGCACTGTCCCCAGTAAAAAGAGCATCTTCGGGCTGAATCGTATTTTTTGATTACGCCATAAGGATTGAAAAATTTCTCAATACTTTTAATGCCAGAACGATTTTCACCGACGACGACAATTTCAGTCCCCTGGCCCAAGTGGTTCATCAACATTGCAAGCAGGTATTCCGCCTCTGCTTTGGCTTTTGGCCAGTAAAGCAGCACTAAGTCTGCATTGGTCTGCTCCGTAAATGCTTCAGAAAAAACGCGCGTTACATTTGGGTGTTTTTCATACTGACGAAAGTAGCCATAGTGCGTCGTAAAAACGGTGACGCTTTCGCAATGTTTGGCGAGATCGAGTGGGAATAGGTCTTCTGCTTCGCCAGCAACCAGCACGTGTTTTCCTTCAAAGTATTCAAGGTTGCGCTCTGCAATCTGGCTTGGGGCGGTGTATGCCGACATGGATGGAATCTCGATAAAAAAAGATGGTCGGATTCTCGCATAATCCGACCATCGCTTGAAGCCTAATAAAATGAAAAACTAGCTGTTGTCTTGCTTGTTAAGGAAAGTCTGGAACTCTTCCTCGTAAATCTTAAACAGCACCATGGTAATCGCGAAGATCAACGGACCATAAATCAACCCGATCAGCCCGAACAAGTGGATCCCTCCCAGTAGTGAGAAGAAGATCATCAGGGTATTCATGCCCGCGCTGCCTTGCATCAACAAGGGTCTGAGAACGTTATCAATGGAACCTACAATTACCACACTCCAAATGGTGAGGAATATTGCCCAACCGGTATCATCAGTAAAGAAGAGATAAATCACAGCAGGGATCCAGATTAACGCAGTACCCACAATAGGGATAAATGAAGCAAATCCCATCATCGTACCCCAGAATAGTCCGGGGAACCCTGCCAGCCACATGCCAATACCGCCAGCCAAACCTTGTGCTATTGCGGTAAGAAAAGAACCCAACACTGCGGATTTCGAGACTTTCTCGATCTCTTCCAGTAATCGATCTTCCTGGCTGCGAGAAAGAGGAAGGATATGACGCACTGCCGTGATGATTTTGTCGTGATCTCTCAACAAAAAGAACAGCACAAACAGCATCAACAGAAAGTCCATCAGAAAGTTAGTGGCATCTCCCAGCACTTTGGCACTGAAGGTGACCAATTGAGAACCAAACTGAGAGACAAATTCTGCGACTTTTTGTGCAATGTGCTGAGGATCGATGTTATCAAATGGCAGGTATTCATTGACGAAGCTCAGCCCTTTTACGACGAGCGGGTGAGTTGTGGCTTCCTGTATCCCACCCTGAGTGATCCACTTGTAGGCGTTTTGAGAAAAGCCTGAGCCTTGCTGAACAATTGCAGCGAACACAGCAAGCAGTGGCAGAACAATGATCACTGTAAGCAAAATACACGACAGCACCGAAGCCGTGTTCTTGTAATTCGGCATCTTGTTTTCTAACCACTCATGGACCGGAAACATCAGCAGAGAAATAATGAATGCCAAGATGATGGAGTTGATGTAGGGCTGAACGAGTAAGTAACAGGCATAGCCAGCTACCAGCAAAGCCATGATCAGCACCCAGTGACTGGAAGACAGTTTCAGTTTGTCTGGCACAGTATTGACCTTATATCGGTTGGTATGTGCCATATAATGGCTACAATACAGTCGGTTATCAACTGATGATATACTCAAACTGCCTCAAGATGCTAGATTCAGCGAGAGTTGCTTGGCTTTCAGGCAAGGCAACAATTTGTAGATCTAGTCATTTTAAATCAAAAATTGGTAACGCAGGATGAAAGCCAAGCAAACTCGCCCTTGGGAGCTCATCTTATGTCTCATTTCATCGTCAAAGAGCTTGGAAAGGACTTGTCATTCCGCAGCGCTCTTTTCCTTGAACTGAAACAGAAGATGGAGCTCTGAATCCTGCATATTGAGATAGTTTGAGTATAAGGCCATCTGGGATATGGGGTGTTGTAAGCAAGAGCAGGAATGTTCTAAATCTAGAAAGCCAATTCCTTGGTTTGCTATTTGTGTCGTTGTACTTTTGATCTTAGTGATTGTTAACTGGCAATAAAAAGGGCAGCGAATGCTGCCCCAATAAATTTAGTGTATTCGGTCATTCTGCTGCCAGAATAGCGAAACAGCGATCTGCCGCTTCCAGAGTTGCTTCGATTTCTTTCTGACCGTGTGCAAGAGAAGTGAAGCTTGCTTCAAACGCTGAAGGAGCCAGGTACACACCGTGCTCAAGCATTAAGTGGAAGAATCGTTTAAAGCGCTCAATATCGCATTTAGTGACATCTTCATAACTGGTGATTTCAGCTTGTTCGGTAAAGAAGAAACCAAACATCGCACCAACCTGGTTAACCGCAAGAGGAATACCATGTTTGTCCGCCAGCGATTTGAAGCCGTCAGCCAGTTGCTTAGTGACATCAGCCAATCGTTTTTCATTGCCTTCAAGGGTCAGCTCAGTCAAGCATGCGTAACCTGCCGCCATTGCCACAGGGTTACCAGAAAGCGTTCCCGCCTGATAAACCGGACCTGTTGGCGCAATGTGTTGCATGATTTCTTTCTTGCCGCCGAATGCACCAACTGGCATTCCGCCACCAATGACTTTACCTAATGTGGTCAGATCTGGCTGAATATTGTAGTACGCCTGCGCACCGCTTTGAGATACTCGAAAGCCTGTCATAACTTCATCGAAAATCAGTACAGCGCCTTCCTGGTCACAGATTTCTCTTAACCCTTCATGGAAACCAGCGACAGGTGGGATACAGTTCATGTTGCCTGCCACAGGTTCAACGATAATACAGGCGATCTCATCTTTATTGGCTTCAAACAGCGCTTTAACAGATTCTAAGTCATTAAATGTTGCTGTCAGTGTGTATTTCGCAAAATCTGCTGGAACACCAGGAGAGCTTGGCTGACCAAGAGTCAGAGCACCGGAGCCTGCTTTAACCAGCAAGCTGTCAGCGTGACCATGGTAGCAACCCTCGAATTTCAGGATTTTGTCGCGACCCGTGTAACCACGAGCCAGGCGGATGGCACTCATGGTCGCTTCAGTACCTGAACTCACCATGCGCAGTTGCTCCATTGAAGGAACCAGTTCGGAAACCAGTTCCGCCATTTTTATTTCCATTTCGGTTGGCGCACCAAAACTTAAACCGCGATGAGCAGCTTCAATAACGGCATCGCGAATGGCAACGTGGTTGTGACCAAGAATCATAGGTCCCCATGACCCAACGTAGTCAATGTAAGCTTTTCCATCAGCATCAAAAATGAAAGCACCGTCAGCGCGCTCAATAAACAGTGGCGAGCCACCGACACCATTAAAAGCACGAACAGGTGAGTTAACCCCTCCCGGAATTACATCTTGCGCTTTCTGATACAGCTCGGCTGATTTGGTCATGGAGAAATCCTCATAAAAGTTGAACGCAGGCATTGTAACGATAAAGGTAGGATTTGCATTACTCATTTTAAAGTTTTGTGCGGACTGGTTGGAATTAGGCAATACTTGAACGAAGCAGTCAGGTATTAGATAATCAGCCAATAATGTAAATTTAGATAAGTCGGCGTATTGACAAATTAGCCGAGTGAGAGAGGTCGTTGTGAGCGAAGTAAATGTACCCTTGTCCTTTTCAGATACAGCGGCAGCGCGCGTTAAAATTCTGATTTCTGAAGAGGAAAATCCTGAGCTGAAATTACGAGTTTACATCACTGGTGGTGGTTGTAGTGGTTTTCAGTATGGCTTCACATTTGATGAATCAGTCAACGAAGGTGACACTATTATTGAAAACGACGGTGTTGTTTTGGTTGTAGACCCTATGAGCCTGCAATACCTGATTGGCGGTGTGGTGGATTACACTGAGGGGCTGGAGGGTAGCCGATTCTTCGTAAGCAACCCAAATGCAACCACGACCTGTGGATGTGGCGCATCATTTAGCGTTTGATCCCACCTTTGATACAAAGCTTAATTATTTGAAAACCCAGCGATAAGCTGGGTTTTTTCATTTCTATGTGATTTGAGTGGCATTTTCTTTCTCAGTACGCTGTACTGGTTTTCTATACTTTATTAGCATTGTTCCACCTGCTCTTAATCTTGGTTTAAGGTATCTCCGATATAATTCAACTAAGATTGAGCCTTTTGCGTTAGGATGTCGTAAAAGGCAAAAAAATAACAAGGAATTAGTATGCCAATTGCAAGAATTAATGGCTTTTTTTCTCAACGCCCCTGGCTGGTTTCCCTCATACTCGTTACAGTTCTCACCGTTTGGCTTGGTTTAGGAATGCTTCGAGCAGAAGAGAATCCAACTGCTGAAAAAAAAGAAGAGCCAGTGCCACTCGCTAAAGTTGTCGTCAGCAGTTTTAGCGCAGAACCTACCGCAAAAAGCGTCAACCTTTATGGTCGAACCGCTCCCAACCGAGAAGCCACTCTTGGTGCTGAAATCGCAGGTAAAATCATTGCTTTGAAAGTCAGTAAAGGTGATGCCGTTAAAAAAGGGCAGGCTATTGCTCAAATTGATAAGGGTGATCTGGACATCAGGCTTGAGAAAGCCAGAGCCATTCTCTCGGTAAAAGAAAAAGAATTCAAAGCTGCCAACTCTTTGAAAAAGCGTGGGCTTCAAGGTGAAGTTGCCTACAGCACTGCACAGGCTGCTCTCACGGAAGCTCGTGCTGGTGTGAGAAATGCGCAACTGGCACTAAGCAACACTGAAGTCAAAGCCCCTTTTAGTGGCGTGATTGAAGACATGATGATTGAAGTGGGTGATTTTGTAGGCATTGGCGACCCTGTTGCGAAGGTACTCGATTTATCTACTCTGGTGATTGAAGCCGATGTCAGTGAACGCCACGTAGACCAGCTCAAGCTTAATAAAAAAGCCCATGTTCGTCTGGTAACTGGTCAGGAAGTAGAAGGACATCTGCGATACATTTCCAGAGTCTCCTCACCTGCGACCAATACATTTGCTATCGAAGTCGAGATTCCTAACCAAGGGCAGAGAACATCTGCTGGTGTCAGTGCTGAAGTGGATTTGCAACTTGCTACTCAGCTGGCAATAAAAGTCACTCCGGCGATGCTGGCTTTGGATGAGGCTGGAAATCTGGGTGTTAAGACCGTTCAGGCAGAAGACAAAGTGAAATTTGTTCCTATCCAACTGGTTAAAGCAGAACAGGATGGAGTTTGGTTGACGGGGCTTGGAAAGCAGGTCGAAATCATCACTGTTGGACAAGGATTCGTTCGCGATGGCGACTCCGTAGTTGCCATTCGTCAGTAGGAGACTGAATTATGTACTCCGTGATAGATGCAGCGTTATCTCGCAGTAGGACCATGATCACCTTCCTGATCCTGATTCTTGTTGCGGGCGCTTTGACGTATCAGGCGATTCCTAAAGAATCCAGCCCCGATATTACCATTCCTATTATTTACGTGTCTGTTGGTCACCAAGGTATCTCTCCTGGTGATTCAGAGCGATTGCTTGTTCGCCCGATTGAGCAAGAACTGCGTTCGATTGAAGGCGTGAAAGAGATGAACTCAACGGCATCTGAAGGGCACGCTTCAGTCATGTTAGAGTTCAATGTTGGTGTGGACTTGAATAAAGCCATGTCCGACGTACGTGAAGCGGTAGATTTAGCAAAACCTAAGCTTCCAGCGGACAGCGACGAGCCCACTGTCAACGAAGTGACGTTGGCATCGGCACAGCCCGTTCTTTCGGTGGTGCTTTATGGCACAGTGCCAGAGCGCACCATCGTCCAGATTGGTCGCCAGATCCGCGACAAACTTGAAGGTTTCCGACAAGTTCTGGAGGTTGATATTGCTGGTGACCGCGATGATGTTGTGGAAATCATTGTCGACCCCCTTCTTATGGAAAGTTATGGTCTGGATCAGGGAGACATATATAACTTAGTTGCTCAGAATAATAAGGTGGTTGCCGCGGGTTTTGTCGATACCGGTTATGGTCGGTTCTCGGTAAAAGTCCCTTCTGTTTTTGATTCTTTGAAAGATGTTCTGGAATTGCCGGTCAAAGTTGATGGGAAGCAGGTCATTACCTTTGGAGACATCGCCACAGTCAGACGTGCGTTTCGTGACCCGGAAAGCTATGCTCGTTTGGATGGTGAGTCCGCCGTCGTTTTGGACGTGAAAAAGCGTGCCGGTGAAAACATCATTGATACCGTTGAACTAGTAAAAACCGTTCTTAGTGAAGCGCAAAAGCGCGAGGACTGGCCGTCGAACCTGTTGGTTAAGTACACTTGGGATGAATCCAAAGATGTGAAGATCATGCTTAATGACCTTCAAAACAACATCTTGTCCGCCATCATTTTGGTGGTCATTGTGATCATCGCTATTTTAGGTACCCGTACCGCATTTTTGGTTGGGGTCTCAATTCCTGGCTCTTTCCTAACTGGTCTATTGGTGTTGGCAATCTTTGGTCTTACCGTCAATATCGTCGTTCTGTTCTCACTGATCATGGCCGTCGGTATGCTGGTGGACGGCGCAATCGTGGTTACTGAGTTTGCGGATAGACGGATGCAGGAAGGCGTTCATAAGCGAGAAGCTTATCGGGATGCTGCGAAACGCATGGCATGGCCAATCACTGCATCTACCGCAACCACACTGGCTGCATTCGCTCCACTTCTGTTCTGGCCGGACACAACTGGCGAGTTCATGAAGTATCTGCCGCTGACCCTGATCGCAACGCTGTCTGCATCACTTGTTATGGCACTGCTGTTTGTTCCAGTATTAGGCGGGCTGCTGGGTAAGCCTCAATTTGTGTCACCTGCTAAACAAGCTGAGATGGTGGCATTGCATGACGGCGATTTTGAAAAAGCGACAGGTTTAACCAAGGCTTACTACAAGACCTTGTCGGTTGCGATAAAGCATCCTTTGAAGATTCTTCTTTCCGCATTCCTATTAGCAGGAGCTGTAGGATATACGTACTATAAAGCGGGCTTAGGACTGGAGTACTTCCCAGAAGTGGATCCCCCTTTCTTTACCGTAAAAGTGCGTTCTCATGGTGATTTGTCTCTTCGTGAGAAAGACACCATCATGCGCGAGGTTGAAGCCGTTGTACTTGGGCACGATGAGTTTAAAAGTGTTTACACCAAAACGGGCGGAAAAGAAGAAATCGGGCAAATTCAGATCACACCAGTAGACTGGCAGTATCGCCGTAAGGTCAAAGTGATTATTGACGAACTGCGAGAAACTACTGATAAGTTCGCTGGTGTGGAAATCGAATATAAGTTCCCTGACGCAGGTCCTCCTGTTGAAAATGATCTTGTGATTGAAATGTCCTCCCGTATTCCAAGTGGCTTGGATGATGCGGCTAAGATAGTTCGTCACTGGGCGGATTCCTACCCTGCATTTACTAACTTGAACGATACTTCAAGCAAAGAAGGGATCGACTGGCAAATCGACATTCGCCGTGATGACGCTTCGCGCTTTGCTGCGGACGCCACTTTGGTGGGTAACACAGTTCAGTTTGTCACTAACGGTCTGAAGATTGGCGATTACTTGCCAGATGATGCCAATGAAGAAGTCGACATCTTGGTACGTTTCCCTGAAGACAAGCGTGATATCGGGCGTTTCGATCAACTGAGGGTGAAAACTCAGGCGGGTCTGGTTCCAATTACCAACTTTGCTGAGATCACTCCGAGTCAAAAGCAGGATACGATCAGTCGAATCGACGGTCACCGCATCATCAATATCATGGCAGACATGAAGGAAGGGTATAACCTGACCAACGAATTGCCAGGTATTGAGCAGGCACTGTCTGAGTTGGAACTGCCGGCTGGAGTGGAATACAAAATCCGAGGTCAGAATGAAGAGCAGCAAAACTCTTCTGCTTTCTTACAAAAAGCTTTCCTGATTGCTTTGGCAGTCATGGCTCTGATATTGATCACTCAGTTCAACAGCTTCTATCAGGCGCTACTGATATTGAGTGCGGTTCTGTTCTCAACGGTAGGCGTCTTTGTCGGCTTACTGATATTCCAACGACCTTTCGGTGTCATCATGTCCGGTATCGGTGTGATTGCTCTGGCAGGTATTGTGGTGAACAACAATATCGTATTGATTGATACCTACAATCAGTTGAGAAAGCGTGGTCTAGATAAGACAACCGCCATTCTGAGAACCGGTGTTCAGCGTTTGAGACCTGTTATGTTAACAACCGTGACAACCATACTGGGGCTATTACCTATGGTACTGGAGATGAATATCGACCTAATCAATCAGAAGATTGAGTTTGGTGCGCCTAGTACGCAATGGTGGTCTCAACTTGCGACGGCAGTTGCGGGTGGATTGGCGTTTGCCACGGTTCTTACATTGGTACTCACTCCTTGCCTATTGATGCTAGGGCGTGAACCTAAAGAAGTAAGCAGACCTGAGTCTGAACCAGAGTTAGAACTGGTGGACAAAGCTTCCTGATAGCGCTAGCCAGAAATGCAAACGCCAGCCCTTGGGCTGGCGTTTTTTATTGATGTCAGAGAACTAGCTTTCTATTGGCTGCAACAGCACTTTGTACTTTTCTAGTTGCTCTAATCTGATTTTCGAGTTAGCAACAAAGGTTTGCTTGGCTTTTCCCTTTAACGATTTCGCTTCCGGTAGTTTCACTGTCCTTGGGTTTTTATGAACACCGTTAACCAAAAACTCGTAATGCAGGTGAGGACCAGTTACACGACCAGTTCCGCCTAATGTTCCCACTGTTTGTCCCTGTTTTACCCGCTGACCAGTTTTAACAGAGCGCTTTTTCAGGTGAAGGTATTTTGTGATGTAAGTGCTGCTGTGTCTGATGAAAACATAGTTACCGTTGAATTTGTTGTAACCAGCCTTTTCAACAATGCCGTCACCCGCCGCCCAAATTGGCGTTCCAACAGGGGCCACATAGTCGGTGCCTCGGTGCGGTCTGACGCGCCCCGTTACTGGATGAAGTCGTCTTGGGTTAAAGTTGGAACTCACGTACCGGAAGTTAACAGGGGAGCGCAAGAATGCCTTTTTCATGGCTCGACCATCTTGGTCATAGTAGTTACCGGTTTTCTTGTCGCGAATGGCTTTAAAGGTATCCCCCTGGTTGGTAAAAATAGCGGCTATGATATTGCCACGACCAACCTTTTCACCTTCTACAACCTTTTCTTCGTAAAGAACCTGGAAGTTGTCACCTTTGCGAATATCCAGAGCGAAGTCGATATCCCAACCAAAGATCCCAGCCAGTTCCATAATCTGATTGGCATTTAATCCTGCTGTGACACCAGCATTCCAAAAGTTAGAGGTAATTTCGGCTTCGGCATAGTTGTATTGAACATTTACCTCTTTCTTTTTTAGTTGAGAGGTATAGCTATCATCTGCACGGGTAATACTGAAGGTTTCGAAGGCATTTAGCTGCCGATTCAAATGAATCAGCTCATTATTTTCGTCAAAGCCGAATTTTAGCGTATCACCGGGTCTTAACCGGGAGAGCTGCTGATTTATTTCTTTGTTGCTACTGATGAGGTTATGCAGCAAACGCGGAGACAATCCGATGCGGTTAAACAGAATCGCAGCACTTTCTCCAGAACCTACTTTATGGGTTTCCCAGCGAATCAGAGAAAGGGTTTTAGGTTCGTAGCTCGGGCTGAGATTTGTACCATCTATATCAATGGAATAAACCTTTCCAACTTCTAGGGTTTGATCATTGGGTCTGAGCTCTTTGGCGTCTGGAAGAAGAAACACTGCGCCAAACACTATCGCAGAAAAGAAGGCAATCCATACTCGATGCAGCAGAGAAAGACGTGCGAATTTAGACATCGGAATCCATTTATTGGGTTAATGATATAAAAAAGACAATTACTGAGTCTAACTGGTTTCAAAACTGAGTGCTATTCAAGTAAGATGGCGGAATATCAAATTTTTGCCAAATCTGTGGGAGTGAACAAGAATGGCGAGTATTGAAGCAGCACTGGCTGAAATAAAGCGTGGTGTAGAAGAGCTTATTCCTGAAGAAGAATTGATTGAAAAGCTAAAAGAAGGGCGTCCTTTACGCATCAAGCTAGGGGCAGATCCAACTGCGCCGGATATCCACCTTGGTCACACCGTTATTTTTAACAAGCTTCGTACATTCCAGGATCTTGGTCATGAAGTGACTTTCCTTATTGGTGATTTTACTGCGATGGTAGGTGACCCAACAGGTAAAAATAACACGCGTCCTCCTTTGAGCCGTGAAGATGTTCTGCGTAACGCAGAAACCTACAAAGAGCAGGTTTTCAAAATTCTTGACCCAGCAAAAACAAAGATTCAGTTTAACTCTGAGTGGTTATCTGAGTTGGGTGCTGAAGGGATGATCCGCCTGGCTGCGAACCAGACGGTTGCACGTATGCTAGAGCGTGACGATTTTAAAAAGCGTTATGCTGGTGGTCAGCCAATTGCGATTCATGAATTTATGTACCCACTTCTTCAAGGTTGGGATTCCGTGGCAATGGAAACCGATGTTGAGTTAGGTGGTACTGATCAGAAGTTTAACCTTTTGATGGGACGTGAACTTCAGAAATCGAGCGGTCAGAAGCCACAAGCTGTGTTGATGATGCCATTGCTTGTTGGTTTAGACGGCGAGAAGAAAATGTCTAAATCCGCCAACAACTACATTGGTATTAGTGAGTCGCCGAGTGAAATGTTTGGCAAGATCATGTCCATTTCTGATGATCTGATGTGGAACTACTACGAGCTATTGTCATTCCGTCCACTGGGTGAAATTGAGCAGTTTAAGACTGACATTGCTAATGGCAAAAACCCACGTGATGTGAAGATCTTGCTTGCGAAAGAGATCATCGCACGCTTCCATACTGAAGCTGATGCTGATGCAGCCGAGCAAGAGTTCATCAACCGCTTCCAAAAAGGAGCGATGCCAGACGAAATGCCTGAGTTCGAATTCGATGCAGGTCTGCCAATTGCGAACCTTTTAAAAGAAGCTGGTTTGGTAAATTCGACTTCTGATGCCATGCGAATGATTAAGCAGGGTGCAGCGAAAATTGACGGTGAAAAAGTTGCGGACAACAAGCTGGTACCAGAAGCAGGCACAGCGATTTATCAAGTCGGTAAGCGTAAATTCGCTCGTGTAACATTGAAATAAAAACAAAAAACCTGGCAAATGCCAGGTTTTTTAATACCACTATTTCAGGAGTTCGTGCGTCACTCCGGCACGTAACTCTTGAACCTCAAAATAAACCAAGTCTCGAATATCAGCAGGGATATGATCCCATACTGCCAATGCGTTCCCCACGCAAGAAAATAGAGCACGGCACCCATCGAAAGCCATATCAAAATTAAGGACTGAATTTTCTCAGCTTTGGTCAGCCCTTGCTTGTTCTTCAGTCTGTTGGCGATAGGACCTAAGTATTTGTTGTTGAGTAACAAGGTCTGGAATTTTTCCGATGTTGCACCAAAACAGTAAAGAGTGACCAGCAAAAACGGAACGGTAGGAAGTAAAGGCACGAATACCCCAATAAAGGCAAGAGCAACAGTTAGCCAGCCTAGTGTGATAAGGAAAATGCGCTTTCCATTTGAAATTGATGTATTGCTTTGCACTTTTTCCATTGGGTTAAGATCAGCCTGAGGTCAGTTAAAGTTACAATCCCTATTATAGGACATTCGCAATAGGGACAGCCATTCTAGATTTGCACTTAATGAGAATCAATATCAATACGGAGTACTATTGATCAATCAGTTATAACAGTTTTATTGAACTCACTTATATCATTGATATTGTTTGATTATTTTACTGATAAATTTACTTTTTATTGAGTTCGATACGCAAAGCATTGTGCTAGAATTTTTCGGCTGCATAAAGTAGCTTTCAGGAGTTTATTTATGAACAATGTCGACCATCCTCCAAGTAGCCAAAGAGAAAAATAACCTTCCGGCATTGAAACATCTAATGTCTTGTCGGAATGGCAGGGTATTAGCCTCTATATTTTCCTTCTAAATACTCGTGAAAATCAGACATCTGAGCTGGCATGGTCGATCACATTTTGCGTTTGGGAAGCACAAACGTAAAGCTAATCGGGAGATTCGCTATGACCTTTATTCAAACCCTACACTTTTCAGATGCAGAAATCAGTGCTGCATACGGCGCCTTTCTCCAATACGAACAAGCGCAACAAGTTCATCTGCTTACGGTAATGCCGATAGAGGAGGCTGTTTGCGTGCTGGCAATGTGCCCAATTAGACACGTTCATATCTTATTGCAAAAGTTGGAAGAAAAAGGGCACGACTTACGAGCAAGGCACTATGCAATGCAACTTGGGTTAATCCGCTCGGAAGCCGAAACAACCAAAGGGTATTTAAGCACAGGTGTTTTTGAGCATTTCAGGCAGAGAGTTGGCTGGATCTTAGCGTTAGCACTGCTTGGCATCGTTTCTGGGCTAATCATTGCGCAGTATGAGGATACATTGAGCCAGCTGGTATTGCTTGCAGTGTACATGCCAGTGATTGCCGCGGCTGGCGGAAACACGGGCTCTCAGGCGGCGACATTAGTGATTCGTGCTTTAGCGACTAATGAGCTCAAGAAAAGGCAGTGGCTTAGTGTGATGTGGAAGGAGAGCCGAATCGCTGTAATGTTGGCTGTGGTTGTTGTCGCGGTTATTGCTATGAGAATACTTTTGTTCAGCGGTACAGGCAGTAATTCTGAATATGATCTCCATTTGATTGCGATGGCTATTGCCACCGCGCTCTTTATACAAATCACTCTATCTACAACGTTAGGTGGTGTGCTACCGATACTCGCGCGAGTATGCAAATTAGACCCAGCAGTACTAGTCAGCCCAGTGCTCGCCTCAATTGTCGATATTTCCGGTATCTGGATCTATTTTACTGTCGTTAATTACTTTTTAGGGTTGAGTTAACCAGGTCCTTATAGAATTGTTTTTCAAAGTGAAAAATAGGGGCGATGACTTTTGGAGCATCATCTCTCTTAACAGGGTGATAGTCGGTAATAAATTGAACAAACAGCGATTGGGGTTTGTTGTTTTCATCCAATACAAACCCCGCCATATTGTAGCTTCCGTACAGGGAACCGCTTTTCGCTGCAAGCCTGCCTTCAATAGGGGGCTTTCTCATGCTTTGGCGGTATTTTAACGTACCAGACTGACCGGATATAG
The DNA here is from genome assembly GCF_019904195.1 of Vibrio sp. SCSIO 43132. NCBI lineage: Bacteria > Pseudomonadati > Pseudomonadota > Gammaproteobacteria > Vibrionales > Vibrionaceae > Vibrio > Vibrio sp. SCSIO 43132. The sequence goes on along the minus strand of NZ_CP063199.1, from coordinate 3,253,344 downwards.
GAAGCAACTCGATCAGCCCTAATTTCACATCATACTTCCAGATGTACCTTAGAATCTGTTCCATATCTGAGCTGGTGAGTCGGTTGTTGCGCGACAACCCAGAACCGTCTTCAAGCTTCGCATGCTCAAGATTGATACCTGCTCGGGTGAATAAGATCTGTTTTATTGCTTCAGTGCCATTAGAAAAGCTACCAGGTTGATGATAAAAACGTGCACCAAGCGTTTTCGTGAGGTTGTCAGCGATTAAGTTATCAGACTTTCTCAGCATTATGGTCAGCAGTTCAGGTAAAGGAGCAGACTGGTGAGTCGCAATGATAATACCTTTTGATACGACATTATCTGCGTAAATCTTCCCACTAACCTGAATGTCATTCTCTGCAAGAATACGCTTAATAATTGCCGAAACGTAAAGAGTGGTGTCCTGAACGGCAAATTTCAGAGGAAGTGGTCTACTTCGCTCTTGCATGCAGCCTGATAAGTGGTATTGGTTTCCTTCCGATGTCAGAAGTTCTAAATCACAGCGTTTGGATTTCTGCGCCATTTTACTGAGGCTCAAAGCATCGGTGGTCACTTTAATAGGCTGGTGGGCTGGAACAAATACAGATGTAGCCTGATTTGGTTTGGATGAAATAGAGGCCTGTACACAGTTGTTGTCTAAAGTAATTGCACTTGCAGGGGCGCTGTAGCAAACCCCCAGTATATCCCAAGGCCACCCCACCGCACGTTCGTACCCTCTGAATGCGCTGTTATCCAATATGACGTTTTCTAACCGATTAATGCCTTGCGCTTTTAGGTTAGTGATAAGTGCAGTTAGATGCTCGGTTTTCAGCTCAGGGTCGCCACTAAAGCGAATAACCAGATTCTTCTCTTGTATTTCGAGGTGCGTCTCGAAACGAAAATCATCCCCCAATTCCAGCTTGGCTGCCAATGCTGTCGCAATTTTTAATGTGCTGGCTGGCGGGAAAAATTGCTCACTGGCTAAATTGATGGAGTGATTCCCCATACTGTCAGACACTAGCAAAGCGTGTCTTGAACCATAAGGTAACGAGTCTAACGGCGCATAAGCAAAAGAGGGAAAAACCAGAAGAGAAAGCAGAGTGATCAAATTTCGCATAATATGAGTTCAGAGGTGCATATCGATGTTCAGTGTAGCAAAGAATAGATGAAAAAAAACGCTCACCTATGGCGAGCGCTTTTTCTATAAAACTTAGCTGAAAGCTAAATTAGAAGTCGTAACGTAGACCTAGAACAGCTTCATTCTGCGCACCTAGCTTACCAACTTTGTCTGAGTCTAGCAGATTGAAGTTGTAAGATACGTATGAACGGAAGTTATCGTTGAAGAAGTAAGTTGCATCAACAGCGATGTTGTCTTTTTCTACTTCTGAATCAGAGTTAGCAGCGTTTGATTTGTTGTTCAAACGGTTGTAAGTCGTAGTGAACTTAGCCTGACCCATAGTGTAAGCCGCAGCTAGTTCGTAACCGTCGCCTTTAGAACCGTTGTTCGCACCGTCTTCTTGGTTGTCGATGTTGGTGTAAAGACCAGCTACGTAAAATGCGTCAAACTCGTAAGAAGCACCAAGCATGAACTCTTTAACAGACTTAGTTGCTGACTCGTCTTGAGCTGCGTAAGCCGCAGTTACACGAGCACCAGTTTCACCGATGTTGTAGATACCAGACAGAGCGTAACCGCCGTTGTTGTCTTTCTCGTTTTTGTCAGTAGAAGTGTTAGCAGTCGCTGAACCAAACGTGTAGTTTGCACGCGCTTCGAAATCACCAAAAGTACCAGCGTATGCTACAGAGCGATCTGGACGGTCTGCTGCGTTTACTTTAGGAGCAGCAGTGTTACCGTGGTAAGCCATGATATCTGTGAAGTCAGTTACTGCTTGCAGAGAACCTTTAACAGTACCAAAAGTCACTTCACCGAAGTTACCGCCGATACCAGCAAAAGCGTAACGGTGTTCAATGGTGTCTTCTTTAAGACCATTGTGACCGCTTTCGTTGTATGCTTTGAACTCACCTTCGTAGAAGCCTAGACCGTATAGCTCGTCAGTGATCTCAGTTTTGCCTAGGAAGTTTAGACGTACTCGAGATTTGTCTTCTACTTTGTTGTCTTTAAGAGATAGACGCGCTTCAACACGACCACCCATTTCAAGAGAAGCGTTGTCGTTTTTCGCGATTTCAGCAGCAGTAGCGCCAGTAGTGCTAGCAGCTGCAGCCACAGCTAGAGCAATCAGTTTTTTGTTCATTGCTTTCTAAGTCCTAATTTTAGTCCGTAAATATAAGCAGATAGGTTATTCCCTGCCCACTTAGGGATGCGTTTGATATCAGCAGCTAACTGCGTGATCTCATTCGCATTTATAAGGTGAGGAAGTTGTACCCCTAAAGTTCAGCTAGCCGTTAGTAAAATGATATAAAATGAAATAGTGAACATTGTTTTTTTAGGTTTTTGATATTAATCCACCTATAAGAAACAATGGGTTAATGATTTTTTTGATTTTTTTCTCAATTATTTTTTTTATATTTTTTTATATGAATTATGTTTGGGTGAGGTTTGATTTATAAGTTTGGTGATTGAATTCAATGGATTTAATCGGGCAATTCTAGGAATTGTGACTCCCAACTTTTGAAAGACGTGACCTCGTGAAAAAGTTTGATTACACTAAATTGAAATGTGAACCAATTTGCCCCGCCTCCAACTCACTTGCTGAGCAGGAGTGGGGTTTTGTTGTCTGAGGATGCTGGTGAAATGAATCAGCCAGTTATCTGTAGAGGTATAAAATGGAAAAAGTTCCAATGACTGCTCAAGGCGAGCAGAAGTTACGTGAAGAATTGGAAACGTTGATGAAGCGTCGTCCATTGATTTCTGAAGCGATTGCAGAAGCTCGTGAGCTTGGTGATTTAAAAGAAAACGCAGAATACCATGCCGCTCGTGAAGAGCAGGGTATTTGTGAAGCGCAGATTCGTGATATTGAATACAAGCTTTCTGTTGCTCAGGTTATCGATGTAACCAAAATGGAAAATACGGGCAAAGTAATTTTTGGTACTACAGTCACCTTGATAGACGTGGATACTGACCAAGAGAGCACGTACCAAATTGTAGGTGATGACGAGGCCGACATTAAAGCGGGCAAAATTTCAGTAAGCTCACCTATTGCTCGTGGTCTAATTGGTAAGATGGAAGGCGATGAAGTTACCATTACCACACCTGGTGGCATCAAAGATTACGACATCGAAAAAGTTGAGTATATTTAAGACTTATTCATCTTAATATCAAAAAAGGTCGCTCTGGCGACCTTTTTTGATGGAAGTAAACGAGTACTTCAAATGACTAAGAGAGAGTTCTTACTTACGAGGAATCTCAATCTTACGCTCCTCAGACTGGCGATAAAGAACCAACATCTTACCGATAGTTTGTACTTTTTCTGCCTTCGTTTCACGTACGATAGCGTCAATAATCAGGTTCTTTGTTTCTCTGTCTTCAGAAGCTACTTTCACTTTGATCAGTTCGTGATGATCCAGTGCCAGTTCAATTTCAGCCAGTACTGCTTCGGTCAATCCATTGGCGCCCATAAGTACCACAGGTTTCAATCTGTGAGCCAGGCCTTTCAAATACTGCTTTTGTTTGGTGCTTAGGTTCATTGTGCGCCCAATTTTGTTTACTATAAGGGTTGAAAACCGCCATTTTAACGCCATCTATCCCAGAAGACTATAATTTCTACCATACTTCACTTGGTAGAAGGTCATTCAAGCAATTAGGAATCGAATGAGTAAACAGAAACACTCAGCCAGCTCTGGTCGCTGGTTGAAAGAGCACTTCGATGATAAATATGTCAATGAAGCAAAGAAGAAAGGCTACCGTTCACGTGCTATCTTCAAAATTGAAGAGATTCAAGAAAAAGATAAGTTACTGAAACCTGGAATGACCGTAGTAGACCTTGGCGCTGCACCTGGTGGTTGGTCTCAATACGCTGCGAAATTCGTAGGAGAAGAAGGACAAGTCATCGCTTGTGACATTTTACCTATGGATTCGATCGCGGGAGTGGCGTTTCTGCAAGGTGATTTTCGAGAAGATGCAGTACTTGAAGCACTTCTAGAACGAATTCAGCCAGATATGGTCGATGTAGTGATGTCAGATATGGCACCAAACATGGCCGGCAACCAGTCCGTTGACCAGCCAAGAGCGATGTATCTGGTTGAACTGGCATTGGATATGTGTCGACAAGTTCTAGCTCCAAATGGTAGTTTCGTGGTTAAGGTATTCCAGGGCGAAGGCTTTGATCAATACGTTAAAGATGTACGAGACATGTTTAAGACCGTAAAAATAAGAAAGCCAGACTCTTCCAGAGCACGTTCTCGGGAAGTCTATATTGTAGCGACTGGTTACAAAGGCTAGCTTACGTTTACAAAGAGCAATTTAACACTATAGCTACAGCGTATAAACTGTAGTACCCTACCTTTAATTACAATTAGTTATCGAGAGGCTGACACCTTGAGTGACATGGCAAAAAATTTAATTTTGTGGCTAGTAATCGCCGTAGTCTTGATGTCGGTATTCCAGAGTTTTGGACCGGGAGAAAACAGCGGCAGAACAGTGGATTACACCACATTTGTACAGGAAGTTGGCCAAGGCCAGATTCGAGAAGCTCAATTTAAAGACAGAGAAATCACGTATTACCGTCGTGACAACACTCGTTATGTAACATACATGCCTGTGTATGACAGCAAGCTACTTGATGATCTGATCAACAAAAACGTTAAAGTTGTTGGTACACCACCTGAAGAACAAAGCCTGCTTGGCACCATCTTCATTTCCTGGTTCCCAATGATCTTACTGATTGGTGTATGGATTTTCTTCATGCGTCAAATGCAAGGCGGTGGCGGTAAAGGCGCCATGTCTTTCGGTAAGAGTAAAGCTCGTATGATGAGCGAAGAGCAAATCAAGACGACATTTGCTGACGTTGCAGGTTGTGACGAAGCTAAAGAAGACGTTAAAGAGCTGGTAGATTACCTTCGCGATCCAAGTCGATTCCAAAAGCTGGGTGGTAAAATTCCAACTGGCGTATTGATGGTGGGTCCACCTGGTACTGGTAAAACGTTGCTTGCTAAAGCGATTGCTGGTGAAGCAAAAGTACCGTTCTTTACTATTTCAGGTTCTGACTTCGTAGAAATGTTCGTGGGTGTTGGTGCATCTCGTGTACGTGACATGTTCGAACAAGCGAAAAAAGCCGCACCTTGTATTATCTTCATTGATGAAATTGATGCAGTAGGTCGTCAGCGTGGTGCTGGTGTAGGTGGTGGTCACGATGAGCGTGAGCAGACTCTTAACCAAATGCTGGTTGAAATGGATGGCTTCGAAGGTAACGAAGGTATCATCGTTATCGCTGCGACTAACCGCCCAGACGTACTAGACCCAGCGCTTCTTCGTCCTGGTCGTTTTGACCGTCAGGTCGTTGTTGGTCTTCCGGATGTTCGTGGTCGTGAACAAATTCTTAAAGTTCACATGCGTAAAGTACCGCTTGCTGGTGACGTTGAGCCATCTTTGATTGCTCGTGGTACACCAGGTTTCTCTGGTGCCGACCTGGCAAACCTTGTGAACGAAGCGGCTCTGTTTGCTGCTCGTGGTAACAAGCGCAACGTTTCCATGGTTGAGTTTGAACTGGCGAAAGACAAAATCATGATGGGTGCAGAGCGCCGTTCTATGGTGATGTCGGAAGATATCAAAGAATCAACAGCATACCACGAAGCGGGGCACGCTATCGTTGGTCGCTTGGTTCCAGAGCATGATCCTGTTTACAAGGTATCTATTATTCCACGTGGTCGTGCGTTGGGTGTGACGATGTACCTGCCTGAAAACGATCGTGTGAGTATGTCTCGCCAGCATCTTGAGTCAATGATCTCCAGTCTTTACGGTGGTCGTCTGGCTGAAGAGCTTATCTATGGTTCAGAGCATGTATCTACGGGGGCATCAAATGATATCGAACGTGCAACAGATATTGCTCGTAAGATGGTGACCCAGTGGGGCTTCTCTGAAAAACTTGGTCCTCTTCTTTATGCAGAAGACGAAGGCGAGGTGTTCCTTGGTCGTAGTGTAACGCAAACCAAGCATGTTTCTGACGATACAGCAAAGCTGATTGATGACGAAGTTCGCAGCATCATTGACCGCAACTACGATCGTGCAAGAGAAATCCTAGAAGCAAACATGGATATCATGCACTCGATGAAAGATGCGTTGATGAAATATGAAACCATCGATGCGGGTCAAATTGATGATCTGATGGAGCGTAAAGAAGACGTTCGTGAGCCAGCAGGCTGGGGCGATCAGACTCGTGCTCAAGAAGAATCAAACAACGCAAAAAATGCACAACCAAAAGCAGAAGAGAAAGATTCAGACGATAAGCCGTCAGTATCTTCTGATGATGGTGCAGACAAAAACGTTGAATAAAATCAGTTAAATCCAAACCCCGAGGCAACTCGGGGTTTTTCTATTTCTAGCAGCATCATGTTTTTACATTCAAATAATAAAACACTTAGCCTATCTACTCCTCAGGTCATGGGGATCCTCAACGTTACACCTGATTCATTCTCTGATGGTGGAAAGTTCAATCGCATTGACCATGCTTTAGAGCAAGCGCGTTCAATGATTCAGGCTGGTGCCAGTATCATTGATATCGGTGGTGAATCAACACGACCGGGGGCTCCGGAAGTATCACTGCAAGAAGAGCTCAACCGAGTCATCCCTGTCATAACTGCATTGCGTGCCGAATCAGACGTATGGATTTCAATTGATACCAGTAAAGCTGAGGTGATGAAACAGGCAGTCGATGCTGGGGCAGATATCATCAATGATGTTCGAGCTCTACAAGAGCCGGGTGCCATTGAAGTTGCCGCAGGTGCGGGTGTTCCTGTATGTCTGATGCATATGCAAGGTCAGCCAAGAACCATGCAAAGCAACCCTAAATATCAAGACGTTTTGCTTGAGGTTGGCGAATTTCTGAATGAGCGTGTTACCGCTTGTGAAAAAGCCGGAATTAAAAAAGAACAACTGATTCTCGATCCTGGCTTTGGTTTTGGCAAAACCTTAGCGCACAATTATCATTTGCTGGCGAATTTGGAAAAATTCCACCGGTTTGGCATACCACTACTTGCCGGAATGTCCCGTAAATCGATGATTTTTAAACTGCTGGAGAAGCAACCCGCTGAATGTGTTGTCGGCAGCGTGACCTGCGCCAGTATTGCGGCTTTAAAAGGAGCGCAGATCATTCGTGTGCATGATGTGCCTGAAACTGTTGAAGCCATGAAAATTATTAATACAATTTGCGAAAATCAATAACAATTACTAGGAAACATTATGTCTAAGAGACGTTATTTTGGTACCGATGGTGTACGTGGAAAAGTAGGACAGTACCCTATTACTCCCGATTTTGTGTTAAAGCTTGGCTGGGCTGCTGGACGTGTACTTGCTAAACAAGGTACAAAGAAAGTCATTATTGGTAAAGACACCCGTATCTCTGGGTATATGCTTGAATCAGCTCTTGAGGCAGGCTTGGCTGCTGCTGGCTTGAAGGCTACCTTTACTGGACCAATGCCCACACCTGCCGTCGCATATCTTACGCAAACTTTTCGTGCAGAAGCGGGCATTGTGATTTCAGCATCGCATAACCCTTACTATGACAACGGCATTAAGTTCTTCTCTTCAGAGGGCACAAAGCTTCCTGACGATATTGAACTTGCTATCGAAGCCGAACTTGATAAGGACATCGAGTGTGTAGAGTCTGCACAGCTTGGTAAAGCATCTCGACTTAACGATGCAGCGGGTCGCTATATCGAATTCTGTAAGAGCACTTTTCCTAATGATCTAAGCCTTGCTGGAATGAAGATCGTTGTCGATTGTGCCCACGGCGCAACATACCACATTGCTCCTAGCGTATTTAAAGAGTTGGGTGCTGACGTTATCGCTATGGGTGTGGAACCAAATGGTACAAACATCAACGACGAAGTTGGTGCGACTGATGTTCGAGCGCTGCAAAAGCGCGTTGTAGAAGAGCAGGCAAACCTAGGCTTGGCCTTTGATGGCGACGGTGACCGCATCATCATGGTTGACGAGCTTGGTAACAAAGTTGATGGTGACCAAATTGCCTACATCATTGCTCGAGATGCTCTGCGTCGCGGTGAACTGAAAGGTGGTGTAGTCGGTACTCTGATGACCAATCTAGGCATGGAGAATGGGCTAAAGCAATTAGGTATCCCATTTGTGCGTGCAGCGGTTGGCGACCGTTACGTAATGGAACAACTGCTTGAAAAAGGCTGGAAGATCGGCGCTGAAAACTCTGGTCATGTCATCCTACTGGATAAAGTAACCACTGGTGATGCCATTGTTGCTGCTCTTCAGGTTCTGGCTTCGGTTGTTGGTAGTGAGATGTCGCTGAACGAGCTTTCTCAAGGAATGACACTCTATCCACAGGTGCTTGAGAATGTTCGATTTAGTGGCGACTCTAACCCACTCGACGCTCAGGCAGTAAAGGATGCAGTCAAAGTTGTTGAAGGCAAACTTGGCGAAAAAGGTCGAGTACTTTTAAGAAAATCAGGTACTGAACCTCTACTACGAGTAATGGTTGAGGGTGAAGATGCTGAATTGGTGCAGCAATCTGCGCTTGATATAGCCGAGGCGGTAAAAGCAAACTGCTGAGTATGATAACGGGGGAGTAAAGCGCATTGCTTTGCTTTCTATATAGTGGGTTATTTGTATAAATGTATTGAAAGGTGCTTTTTTTAGCGCTTTGCTAATATTTTGACCACTTAACCCCTAAGCTTTACAATTTAGTGAATTTTTACTTGTCAGCGTAATAGGCATTCGATAGTATTGCTCCGCCTTCGAAAGGGAGGTGCGCTAGCCTTGTCTCTGTAACCCGGTTCAGTACGACGGCGCTGGCTCAACAATTTGGAACATAGGTGGAAGAATGTTTACAGTTCTACTTGTGATTTACCTGTTGGCAGCGATTGGTGTTATTGGCCTAGTGTTGATTCAACAAGGTAAAGGCGCAGATATGGGAGCTTCGTTCGGAGCTGGTGCTTCAAACACAGTGTTTGGCGCGAGTGGCTCAGGAAATTTCCTAACCCGAACAACTGCAATTTTTGCAATCGTATTTTTTATCGTTAGCTTGGTTCTTGGTCGTATGTCTACAAACAGCGGCGAAACAGAAAGCATTCTAGCGAACCCAAGCCAGGCTGCATCAACTATTGAGCAACCGGCTGATGTAACGAGTGAAATTCCTGCTGGAAACGGCGACGAAATTCCTCAATAAAGAATTTATGCCGAGATGGTGAAATTGGTAGACACGCTAGCATGAGGTGCTAGTGCCTTAGGTGTGAGGGTTCGAGTCCCTCTCTCGGCACCATGATTCTACAAACTTGTAAAATACTGCCTTGGGCGTATAATGCTCAGCAGTCGGACGCGGGGTGGAGCAGCTTGGTAGCTCGTCGGGCTCATAACCCGAAGGTCGTCGGTTCAAATCCGGCCCCCGCAACCAAATTTCACATGAATAGGTAGTGAATTTGGATTGCAAGTTTGTGCGGTATAACCTAACCGCAAGCTGAACAAAATAATGTTCAGTTATATCAGGGTCCAGCAACAAAAACCCCGACTAATCGGGGTTTTTTGTTATTTGTATTTTGTGTTGTGCAAAATATGAGTAATGTTCGGGCTATTTGATAGGGCTATTAGCCCTTTTTTTGTTTCTAGAGTGGTTATCTAAAGGTGAGATCATGACGGGTTTAGAAAGACAACTAACTGAAATGCTAGATGCGCCGGTGGCTGCTTCTGGTTATGAGTTAGTTGGATTGGAGTTCATCCGTGCAGGTGAGCATTCAACATTGCGTATTTACATCGATCACGAGAATGGCATCAATGTCGATGACTGTGCAGAAGTAAGTCATCAGGTAAGTGCGGTATTGGATGTTGAAGATCCAATCTCTGTTGCCTACAACCTAGAAGTATCTTCGCCTGGATTAGAGCGACCACTGTTTAAAGCAGAACACTATCAACAGTTTATTGGTCACGAGGTCAGCCTTGTCTTGAAAATGGCTATGGGCAACCGTCGTAAATGGAAGGGTGTGATTGAGGGCGTAGAAGGCGAAACGATCACAATCACAGTGGATGGCGCGAAAGAAGAGTTTGCTCTAAGCAACATTTCCAAAGCTAACCTGATCCCTAAGTTTTAAGTCTTAAGAGGCTAGAGAATGAACAGAGAAATTTTAGCGGTAGTAGAAGCTGTTTCTAACGAAAAGGCGGTTCCTCGTGAGCGTATTTTTGAAGCGCTGGAAATCGCGTTAGCCACAGCTACTAAAAAGAAATACGAAATCGAAATCGATGTTCGTGTTGCGATCGATCGCAAAACAGGTGATTTCGACACTTACCGCCGCTGGTTGGTTGTAGAAGAAGTAGAAAGCCCAACAAAAGAAATTTCACTAGAAGCTGCACAATACGATGATGAAGAAATCGAATTGGGCGGCTTTATCGAAGATGATATCGAATCCGTTACTTTTGACCGAATCACTACACAAACCGCTAAGCAAGTTATCGTACAGAAAGTACGTGAAGCTGAGCGTGCGCAAATCGTTGAGCAATTCATTGACAACGAAGGCGATCTAATTACTGGTGCGGTTAAAAAAGTGAACCGCGACACTGTCGTATTGGATCTAGGTAATAACGCTGAAGCTGTGATTCTGCGTGATGACCAACTTCCTCGTGAAAACTTCCGCCCAGGTGACCGTGTACGTGGTCTTCTTTACAAAGTGGCGCCGGAAGCTCGTGGTTTCCAATTGTTTGTTACTCGTTCTAAGCCAGAAATGCTGTCTGAGTTATTCCGAGTAGAAGTGCCAGAAATTGCAGAAGAGTTAATTGAGCTAAAAGGCGCTGCGCGCGACCCTGGTTCTCGTGCGAAAATCGCAGTGAAAACTAATGACAAACGTATCGACCCTGTTGGTGCTTGTGTTGGTATGCGTGGTGCACGTGTTCAGGCTGTATCTGGCGAACTGGGTGGTGAGCGAATCGATATCGTACTGTGGGACGACAACCCAGCTCAATTCGTTATCAACGCAATGGCTCCTGCTGATGTGGCTTCCATCATTGTTGATGAAGATGCTCATGCCATGGACATCGCGGTTGAAGCCGATAACCTTGCTCAAGCTATCGGTCGTAATGGTCAAAACGTACGTCTGGCTTCTCAACTAACAGGTTGGGAACTGAACGTAATGACGGTTGCAGATCTAGAGAAGAAGCATCAGGAAGAATCGGGTGCGGCTATCGAAAACTTCATGAAGTACCTAGACATCGAGCAGGACTTTGCAGAGCTTCTGGTTGAAGAAGGTTTCTCAACTCTTGAAGAAGTGGCGTATGTTCCAGTTAACGAACTGCTTGAAGTTGACGGTCTGAACGAAGAAATCGTAGAAGAACTTCGTCAGCGTGCGAAAGATGCATTGACGACCATTGCATTGGCACAAGAAGAATCATTTGACGGCCTAGAGCCAGCAGAAGATCTGCTAGCGCTTGAAGGTCTGGAACGCGAAATGGCGTTCAAATTCGCAGCTAAAGGTGTAGTTACACTAGAAGACCTCGCTGACCAAGGTACTGACGAACTAGAAGGCATTGAAGGTTTAACAGAAGAGCGTGCTGGTGAGCTAATCATGGCTGCACGTAACATCTGTTGGTTTGGCGACGAAGAATAATTTCAGCAAGGAGGAAGTGGCATGACAGAATTAACGGTTAAAGCACTGAGTGATGAGATTGGTACGCCAGTTGACCGCTTGATTGAGCAACTTGCTGATGCTGGGATGAAAAAAGCGGGCACAGATACCGTATCTGACGATGAGAAGCAAAAGCTTCTCACTCATTTGAAAAAAGAGCATGGTGATACCTCAGGGGAATCCGAGCCTACGCGCTTGACTCTCCAGCGTAAGACTCGCAGCACTTTAAGTGTGAATGCGGGCGGCGGTAAGAGTAAAAATGTTCAAGTAGAGGTGCGTAAGAAGCGCACGTACGTAAAACGCAGTGCAATCGACGAAGAAGCTAAGCGAGAAGCTGAGGAAGCAGCAAAACGTGAAGCTGAAGAGCTAGCGAAGCGTGAAGCGGAAGAGCTAGCTAAACGTGAAGCTGCAGAGAAAGCACAACGCGAAGCTGAAGAGAAAGCCAAACGAGAAGCTGAGGAAGCAGCTAAACGTGAAGCGGAAGAAAAAGCCAAGCGCGTACAAGCTGATAAGGCTAAGAAAGAAATGAACACAAAGAGTGCGGAATTAAGTTCGCAGGCAAAACAAGAAGCTGATGAGCTAAAACGCCGTCAGGAACAAGAAGCACAGCGTAAAGCAGAAGCTGAAGCGGCTAAACTGGTTGAAGAAGCCCGTAAGCTAGCTGAAGAGAATGCAGCTCGTTGGTCAGAAGCTGAAAAGAAAGAGAAATCAATGGAAGAGGGTGACTACCACGTTACTACTTCTACATTTGCTCGTGAAGCTGAAGATGCAGCTGACCAAAGCGAAGAGAAAGCTCCTCGTCGTCGTAAGAAGAAAGCTTCTACTAACAACGATGATCGTGGCAATAACCGCAATGGTGGCAATCGCAACCAACGTGGTGGTCGCGGCGGTAAGAAAGGTAAACTGGCTAAGCCAACTTCCATGCAGCATGGCTTCGATAAGAGTGCTTCTGTTGCTAAATCTGACGTTGTCATCGGTGAGACAATTGTTGTTTCTGAACTGGCGAGCAAGATGTCAGTGAAAGCAACTGAAGTTATCAAAGTGATGATGAAGATGGGGGCAATGGCAACCATCAACCAGGTAATCGACCAAGAAACTGCACAGCTAGTTGCAGAAGAAATGGGTCACAAAGTTATCCTGCGTAAAGAAAACGAATTGGAAGAAGCAGTACTGTCTGATCGTGACAATAACGCTGAAGCGGTTCCTCGTGCTCCAGTTGTTACTATCATGGGTCACGTTGACCACGGTAAAACTTCGACACTTGACTACATCCGTAAAGCACACGTTGCTTCAGGTGAAGCGGGCGGTATTACCCAGCACATCGGTGCATACCACGTTGAAACTGAAAACGGCATGATCACTTTCCTTGATACTCCTGGACACGCCGCGTTTACCGCAATGCGTGCTCGTGGTGCTCAAGCGACAGATATTGTTGTTCTTGTTGTAGCGGCAGACGATGGCGTAATGCCACAGACTATCGAAGCGATTCAGCACGCGAAAGCGGCGGAAGTACCTCTGATTGTTGCTGTGAACAAGATCGATAAAGAAGACGCAAACCCAGACAACGTGAAAAATGAGCTGGCACAGTACGACGTTATCCCAGAAGAGTGGGGCGGTGAGAACATGTTCGTTCACATCTCTGCGAAACAGGGTACTAACATCGAAGGTCTTCTAGAAACCATTCTTCTGCAATCTGAAGTTCTTGAACTGACAGCGGTTGAAGAAGGCATGGCGTCTGGCGTAGTTGTAGAATCTCGTCTGGATAAAGGTCGTGGTCCTGTTGCAACTGTACTTGTTCAGTCTGGTACGCTAAACAAAGGCGACATCGTACTTTGTGGTCAGGAATACGGTCGTGTTCGTGCAATGCGCGATGAGAATGGTCAAGAAATCTCAACGGCTGGTCCTTCTATCCCAGTAGAAATCTTGGGTCTGTCTGGTGTTCCTGCATCAGGTGACGAAGCAACAGTTGTACGTGATGAGCGTAAAGCACGTGAAGTAGCGAACTACCGTCAAGGTAAATTCCGTGAAGTTAAACTGGCTCGTCAACAGAAAGCGAAGCTGGAGAACATGTTTGCGAACATGTCTGCGGGTGAAGTGGCTGAGCTTAACGTTGTTCTTAAAGCTGACGTACAGGGCTCTGTAGAAGCTATCGCAGATTCTCTACGTAAACTTTCTACTGACGAAGTGAAAGTGAACATCGTAGGTTCTGGTGTTGGTGGTATAACAGAAACTGACGCAGTACTTGCAGCGGCTTCTAACGCTATCATCCTAGGCTTTAACGTACGTGCTGATGCTTCTGCTCGTCGTACTGTTGAAACTGAAAACCTAGACCTTCGTTACTACTCAATCATTTACCAATTGATTGACGAAGTGAAACAAGCAATGGGCGGTATGCTTGCTCCAGAATTCAAGCAAGAGATCATTGGTCTTGCTGAAGTACGTGACGTGTTTAAGTCGCCGAAACTGGGTGCAATCGCTGGTTGTATGGTTACTGAAGGTCTTATCAAGCGTAACAACCCAATCCGCGTACTACGCGACAACGTAGTAATCTACGAAGGTGAGCTAGAATCTCTACGCCGCTTCAAAGATGACGTTCAAGAAGTTAAGAACGGCTACGAGTGTGGTATCGGCGTTAAGAACTACAACGACGTTCGCGTAGGCGACCAAATCGAAGTATTCGAAATCGTTGAAGTTAAACGTACTCTAGACTAATTGACAAAGTTGCAATGATATCAATCTGATAGATTGCAAAGGTTGTTGAATACACCATGGGGGGCCTTTGCCCCCCATTCTTTCTATAGTGAGAAAAGAAATGTCAAAAGAATTTAGCCGCACGCAGCGCGTGTCGCAGCAACTACAAAAAGAACTGGCGCTCATTCTGCAACGCGAAGTTCGTGATTCACGCATTGGTATGGTGACCATATCCGATGTTGAAGTGTCTCGTGATCTGGCTTACGCAAAAGTATTTGTGACTTTCCTATGTGTGGGAGAGCAAACCCCAGAAAGCAGCCTTGCAGCGTTGAAAGAACACGAAGTTCAAATTCGTATGATGCTAGGTAAGCGTATTCGTCTTCGCCTGACTCCAGAAGTTCGTTTTACTTACGACAACACGCTGGTTGAAGGTATGCGCATGTCCAACCTTGTGAGTGAAGTGGTTAGCAAAGACAAGCAGAAGAAAGAAGATGCAGGTCGTGGAGACGAAGAATAATGGGACGTCGTCGTAAAGGACGTCCGGTTAACGGCGTCGTTCTTCTCGATAAGCCGACGGGCATTTCATCGAATGATGCGCTGCAAAAAGTAAAGCGTATCTATTTCGCTGAAAAGGCTGGGCACACAGGGGCTTTAGATCCGCTAGCAACAGGCATGTTGCCGATTTGTCTGGGCGAGGCGACCAAGTTCTCTCAATTCCTTTTGGATTCAGATAAACGGTATGTGGTGATCGCCAAACTGGGTGAGCGTACCAATACTTCGGATTCAGATGGCGAAGTTGTTGAAACTCGCGATGTGAATGTCACCGAAGAACAGCTTCTTGAATGCATTGAGAAATTCAAAGGCACGACGGACCAAATTCCTTCGATGTTCTCGGCGTTGAAATACCAAGGTCGCCCGCTATACGAGTACGCTCGTGAAGGTATTGAAGTACCTCGTGAGTCTCGGAAAATCACAGTCTACTCTATTGAGCTGCTTCGATTTGAAGGCGATGAAGTCGAAATGGAAATCCACTGTTCTAAAGGGACGTACATTCGAACGATTACCGATGACCTGGGTGAGATGCTCGGTTGCGGAGCACACGTAACATATCTGCGTCGAACTGGTGTTGCCAATTACCCTTATGAGCGCATGGTAACGCTGGAGCAACTGAACGAGCTTCTTGAGCATGCCAACGATCAAGGTTTGCCACCAAAAGAGTTACTTGATGTGTTGTTGTTGCCAATGGATACCGCTGTTGAAAGCTTACCAGAGGTTAACCTCAACGCAGAACTGACGCACATGGTTCAGCATGGTCAGCCTGTTCAGGTGTTTGGCGCACCGATTGAAGGTACTGTTCGCATGACAAGTGGGGATGAAAAATTGTTTATTGGCGTTGGTGAAATCGACGACGATGGCAAAGTGGCACCCAAGCGCTTAGTGGTCTTTAGAGACGAAGAGTAACGTCAAAACCCTGCTAAATTGAAACCGAAGCCTTACGCTTCGGTTTTGTTTTTAGGGTTTTAATTCTGTTCGCTTGTGTTTACAAATTACACCCCGTATAATGCGCGCTTCGCGTGTCGGCTGAATCAGAGATTGGCTGGCACAGTTTTAACTTTAACTCTTATTAGGAGAGAATTATGTCTCTGAATGCAGAAACTAAAGCAGCAATCGTTGCTGAATACGCACAATCTGAAGGCGACACTGGTTCACCAGAAGTACAAGTAGCTCTACTGACTGCTTCTATCAACCACCTACAAGGTCACTTCAAAGCGCACAAGCAAGACCACCACAGCCGTCGCGGTCTTCTACGTATGGTTTCTCGTCGTCGTAAGCTTCTAGACTACCTTAAAGGTAAAAACCTAGAGCGTTACCAAGACCTAATCAAACGTCTAGGCCTACGTCGCTAAGATCAGTTTGTTTGAAAAAAGGAGCTTCGGCTCCTTTTTTTGTGCCTACCGAATGGTGTTTAAGACATTTTCCAATAAGTAGTTTATACTACTGCGGATTTGGCTTCTGCCAGTCGCACAAAGCAGCTTTACAGTCACCGATGTCGACCATAAAGGTCGCGGCTAATGAAAACAATTCGGGTGAATTCTTTTCATTAGTCGCGATTGGTAAAGCGCTGTTGTGTTTAATTCAAAACAACAACTTTGAAAAACTCAAAGCTAAGGAATTTACGTGAATCCAATCGTAAAAACGTTTCAATACGGTAACCACACCGTAACTATTGAAACTGGTGCTATCGCACGTCAAGCGACAGCAGCAGTTATGGTCAACATGGACGATACAGCGGTATTCGTTTCTGTTGTAGGTAAAAAAGAAGCGGTTGAAGGTCAGGACTTCTTCCCTCTTACAGTAAACTACCAAGAGCGTACCTACGCCGCTGGTAAAATCCCAGGTGGTTTCTTCAAGCGTGAAGGTCGTCCGTCTGAAGGCGAAACGCTGACAGCTCGTCTTATCGACCGTCCTATCCGTCCTCTATTCCCAGATGCATTCAAAAACGAAGTTCAGGTTATCGCGACAGTTATGTCTGTAAACCCTGATGTTCAGCCAGACATCCCAACTATGATTGGTACTTCTGCTGCACTTGCTATCTCTGGTATCCCGTTCAACGGTCCAATCGGTGCGGCTCGTGTTGGTCATATTGATGGTCAACTTGTGCTAAACCCAAGCAACACAGAACTGGAAAGCTCTAAGCTTGATCTAGTGGTTGCGGGTACTGACAATGCAGTACTAATGGTTGAGTCTGAAGCAGACAACCTGACAGAAGAAGAAATGCTATCTGCGGTTGTTTACGGTCACGATCAACAGCAAGCTGTGATCACAGCAATTAAAGAGTTTGCTGCTGAAGTGGCAACTCCAGCTTGGGAATGGGAAGCGCCTGCAGAAAACACAGAGCTTAAAGCTCGCGTTGCTGAACTGGCTGTTTCTCGTTTCGAAGAAGCGTACCAAATCACTGAAAAAATGGCGCGCTACGAGCAAGTAGGCACTATCAAGAACGAAGTGGTAGAAGCACTTCTTGCACAAGACGAAGAACTGGATGAGCGCGAAATCCGCGGCATGCTGGGTTCTCTTGAGAAAAATGTTGTACGTAGCCGCATTATTGCGGGTAATCCACGTATCGATGGTCGTGAGAAAGACATGGTTCGTGCACTAGACGTACAAACTGGTGTACTTCCACGTACTCACGGTTCTTCACTATTTACCCGTGGTGAAACTCAGGCGCTGGTAACGGCGACTCTTGGTACACAGCGTGATGCTCAAATCATCGATGAACTGACTGGTGAGAAGAAAGATCACTTCCTTCTACACTACAACTTCCCTCCATACTGTGTAGGTGAAACAGGTTTCGTTGGCTCTCCTAAGCGTCGTGAAATTGGTCACGGTAAGCTGGCTAAGCGCGGTATCGCTGCGGTAATGCCTTCTGTTGATGAGTTCCCATACACAGTACGTGTTGTATCGGAAATCACGGAATCTAACGGTTCGTCTTCAATGGCTTCTGTATGTGGTACGTCTCTGGCACTTATGGATGCTGGTGTACCAATTAAGTCTTCTGTTGCAGGTATTGCAATGGGTCTTGTGAAAGAAGGCGACGACTTCGTGGTTCTTTCCGACATCTTAGGTGACGAAGACCACCTAGGCGACATGGACTTTAAAGTAGCAGGTACTAACGAAGGTATCACTGCGCTACAAATGGATATCAAGATCGAAGGTATCACTAAAGAAATCATGCAAATCGCGCTTAACCAAGCACAAGGTGCGCGTAAGCACATCCTATCTGTGATGGATCAGGCGATTTCAGGTGCTCGCGAAGATATCTCTGAGTTTGCTCCTCGTATCCACACCATGAAGATCAACGCAGACAAGATCAAAGACGTTATCGGTAAAGGTGGTGCAGTTATCCGTGCTCTGACTGAAGAAACTGGCACAACCATCGAAATCGAAGACGACGGTACAATCAAGATTGCTGCAACTGAAGGTACAGCTGCTAAAGAAGCGATTCGTCGAATCGAAGAGATCACAGCAGAAGTTGAAGTAGGCACTATCTACACAGGTAAAGTGACTCGTATCGTAGACTTCGGTGCATTCGTTGCTGTTCTTGGTGGTAAAGAAGGTCTGGTACACATTTCTCAAATCGCTGACAAGCGTATCGAGAAAGTAGCAGATCACCTTTCTGAAGGTCAGGAAGTGAAGGTTAAGGTACTTGAAATCGATCGCCAAAACCGTATCCGCCTAAGTATGAAAGAAGCAGTTGAAAAAACTGAAGAAGCACCGTCAAGTGAGGAGCCAAGCGCGGAATAACGCGTCAGGCATACGCATTTGAATTAAAGCGTGTTATAAAGGGGAGCTAAGGCTCCCCTTTTTGCTATAGGGAACAGGTACAAAGCGTCAAATTTTCAGTATTGGTTACTATATATAACGAGCACTTTTATAACTGCTCAGTATTGACGCGAATTAAGGAGAATCAGTTTGGCAAAATGGTTAAAAATGGTCGGGATTGTATCGGCTCTGGTACTGACAGGGTGTGCATCCAACCAAAACCAGTGGCTATACCCACCCATGGCGGTGCCGCTCCAACCAAGTATTCAGCAGGAAGTGCAGATTGCGCGATTAACTCAGCTTCTGCAAAGACAGGATCTTAAGGAAGAAGTCCGCGCTAAGATGTTTTATGAGCGAGGTAACTACTACGATAGCGTAGGGTTACGCGATTTAGCACGCCTTGATTTTGAACGTTCCTTAAACATCAATCCACGTCAGCCAGATGTGTACAACCTTCTTGGTGTTTACTTCACTGAAAAACGTGAATTTGATGCTGCTTACGATGCTTTTGATTCCACACTTGAGCTTGACCCAAGCAACCAATATGCAGAAAGAAATCGTGCTATTGCCTTGTACTATGGATCAAGGTTCGAGTTAGCGTTGGAAGAAATGTCAACGCACTATGACGATGACCCAGAAGATCCGTTTCGAGCGCTGTGGCTGTATCTGATAGAGCGTGAAGTTGATGCCGAAGCAGCGAAAGAAAAACTGATGACTCGCTACGAGCAGAGAAGTGAGCGTTGGGGGTGGTTGATGGTTGCATTAATGCTAGAGCAAATCTCAGAAGAACGAGCTCTCAAGGCTATTGTCAGTGCAACCAACGATAACGAGCTGTTATCGCAGCGTTTAACGGAAACCTATTTCTACCTGGCTAAGCGCTACCAGCTTCAGGGAGACTACGGTAACGCTATCTCACTTTACAAACTGGCGCTTTCTTTTAACGTGTATGAGTATGTAGAACACAGATATTCCTATATGGAACTCGGCAATATCTACAGTGAACTGAAAGCAGAACAAGCCAAGGATTCAACTCAACCCGCAAGTATTTAGATACAGGATCCGTAATTCGCCATTTAGGTTGCTTCCAAATAAAAAACGCCCGGTCACTTCATAGTAACCGGGCGTTTTATTCAGCGTGTGACAGTAAAAAATTACTTCAGGATAGCTTCATTACCGTTTTCGCGGATGTGTTTTAGAATTGATTTAACACCGCGTGGGCTAGAGCCAACAATATTGCCTGATTGCATGTAGTTAGTGCCGCCAGAGAAGTCTGTAAGAATCGCGCCAGCTTCACGAGCAATCAGCTCACCCGCCGCCATATCCCATGGTTTCAAACCTAACTCAAAGAAGCCGTCTACACGACCTGCAGCTAAGTAACATAGGTCAAGTGCTGCACTACCAGTGCGGCGGAAGTCTGCACATTCAACAAACAATGCAGATACAATCTTCATGTAAGATTCAGAGTGCTGCTTTTGCTTGAATGGGAAGCCTGTTGCCAGAACTGCGCCTTGAAGATCTTTCAATTGAGGAACACGGATACGTGCGTTATTGAGTTGTGCGCCTGCACCGCGTTGAGCAGTGAACAGTTCGTTAAGCATTGGGTCGTATACACACGCCACTTCTGTTTTGCCTTTCATACGAACGGCGATGGAAACAGAGAAGTGTGGTAGACCTTTAACGAAGTTAGTGGTGCCATCCAGTGGGTCGATGATCCATTGTACGTCTTTATCTTTACCTTCGATAAGACCATTTTCTTCAGCAACGATACAGTGCTCAGGGTAAGAGCTTTTGATGGTATCGATGATTAGAGCTTCTGCTTCTTTGTCTACGTTAGTAACAAAGTCATTGCTGCCTTTCTGAGTTGACTCAATTTTGTCAGCGTTTTCTAGTGATTTAGCAATGTGATTGCCTGCTTTTCGCGCAGCGCGAATAGCAATGTTAAGCATTGGATGCATACAAATTTCCCAACGGATGTTAAAGAACGATAAAGCGGCGGGGAGTATATCAGAGTTCCTACAAAAAGGAAGTGGTTATTTTTTACCCTTTTTGAGGTGAGTGGAAACCTACGTTGACACTGGATTCTGGCAGTGTGATTGAAAGCAAGCCCCTCCATTGGATTGAGATAACCTTTTTATTGGTGTTGTGATACTATTTCGCGGTTTTTCAATAGCGGGTATCTAAACACCATGTTAGACCAAGTAAAAGTCGTATTAGTTGGCACATCTCATTCAGGAAACATAGGCAGTGCAGCACGCGCAATGAAAGTGATGGGACTATCCAATATGGTGTTGGTGGATCCACAATGTGAGGTTGATTCTCAGGCTATTGCATTGGCGGCCGGAGCAAGTGAAATAGCGTTAAATGCCCAAATCGTAAGTACCCTTGAAGAAGCCGTAGAAGATTGTGGTTTGGTCGTCGGGTCTAGTGCTCGATCGCGCACACTGGAATGGCCAATGCTTGAGCCGCGAGAGTGTGGAGAGCTGTTTGCCAAAGAAGGAAAAAGCCATCCTGTGGCATTGGTATTCGGACGTGAAAGAACCGGGCTGACAAATGAAGAACTTCAGCGCTGTCATTATCATGTCTGTATTCCAGCAAACCCAGAATACAGTTCATTAAATTTGGCTATGGCAGTTCAAACTCTTGCTTACGAAGTGAGAGTTGCGCATTTAAATGATCAGACAAGTATCCATCCTAGAGCCGAGCAGGAAGAATATCCAAGGCATAAAGAGTTGGAAATGTTCTATGAGCATCTTGAAAAAGTCATCACACAAACCCAGTTTATTGATAGCGATAACCCTGGTCAGGTGATGAACAAACTTCGACGTTTATTCTCCAGAGCTCGACCTGAAGCACAGGAAATCAATATCTTGAGAGGGATTCTGACCTCCGTACAAAAGAAAATATCAAAGTAAAATAACCGCATTAAATTAATGGTTAAATACCTGACTATTTTAGTCAAATAAATACTTGACCAATTTAGTCAGGTATGGAAAACTTCTATCCACAAACTTACTGTGGATACGATGCGATATGAGACTTACATCAAAAGGAAGATATGCAGTAACAGCAATGTTAGATGTTGCTCTGCATTCGCAAGAGAGCCCAGTCCCGCTGGCGGATATTTCAGAGCGTCAGGGAATTTCTCTTTCTTACTTAGAACAACTGTTTTCAAAACTGCGTAAAGCAGGTCTGGTTGCCAGCGTTCGTGGTCCTGGTGGTGGTTACCGCCTAGGTGCAGATGCGAATGAAATTGCAATCGGAATGGTTATTTCAGCCGTTGACGAATCTGTCGATGCAACCAAATGCAGTGGTAAAGCCGACTGCCAAGGTGGCTCTCGCTGCCTAACTCACACACTTTGGCGTGACTTAAGTGCTAGAATTAGTGAGTTTCTTAACAACATCACGCTTGGCGAGCTGATGCTTGATAATGAAGTGTTAGAAATATCTGACCGTCAGGACATTGACTTGGCGCTCAACCATGGGTTTGGACAAAAAAATACAAACACCGCTCCCATCGGTGTAAATGCACGCTCTTAATCGATAATAAAATGATCGCTTATTAAAAGCGGCACTATCTTACATTGGAGTAAAGAATGAAACTGCCTATTTATTTTGATTATTCAGCAACATGCCCAGTTGATTCTCGCGTTGCTGAGAAAATGGTTCAGTACATGACGATGGACGGGACGTTCGGTAACCCGGCATCTCGTTCGCATCGTTATGGCTGGCAGGCAGAAGAGGCAGTAGATACTGCTCGTGAGCAAATCGCTGAACTACTTAATGCTGACCCGAGAGAAATTGTCTTTACCTCAGGTGCAACCGAATCAGACAACCTAGCGATAAAAGGTGCAGCGCACTTTTACGGTAAAAAAGGCAAACACGTCATCACTTGTAAGACCGAGCACAAAGCGGTTTTAGACCCTTGTCGCCAACTTGAGCGCGAAGGTTATGAAGTGACATACCTTGAGCCAGAATCCAACGGCATCATCGACTTAAATAAGCTTCAAGAAGCCATGCGCGAAGACACAGTTTTAGTGTCAATCATGCACGTTAACAACGAAATTGGCGTTATTCAGGACATTTCTGCGATCGGCGAGCTTTGCCGAGAGCGCAAAATCATCTTCCACGTTGATGCAGCTCAGTCTGCAGGCAAAGTGCCTCTAGATGTAAAAGAAATGAAAGTAGACCTGATTTCGATGTCGGCTCACAAAGCTTATGGACCAAAAGGTATTGGTGCACTTTACGTTCGCCGTAAACCACGCATTCGTTTAGAAGCACAAATGCACGGTGGCGGTCACGAGCGTGGATTCCGTTCAGGTACACTGCCAACACACCAAATCGTTGGTATGGGCGAAGCGTTCCGCATCGCTAAAGAAGATATGCAGAAAGACTTTGAACATGCTAAAGCCCTGCGCGATCGCATGTTAAAAGGTTTGGAAGGTATGGAAGCGTTAACCGTTAATGGTGACCTTGACCAACGCGTTCCTCACAACCTAAACATCAGTTTTGCCTTTGTAGAAGGTGAATCACTGCTGATGGCATTAAAAGATCTGGCTGTATCTTCTGGCTCTGCGTGTACGTCTGCAAGCCTAGAGCCTTCATACGTTTTACGTGCGTTAGGTCTGGATGATGAACTGGCTCATAGTTCTATCCGTTTCTCATTTGGTCGTTTTACGACAGAAGAAGAAGTGGATTACGCCGTCGAAAAAATTCGCGTAGCAGTAGATAAACTGCGCGACATGTCTCCTCTATGGGATATGTACAAAGAAGGTGTTGATTTGAGTACGGTTGAGTGGGCGCACCACTAATCTAAGGAATATAGAGGATTCGAGGTAAAAGATTATGGCATACAGCGAAAAAGTTATTGATCACTACGAAAACCCACGCAACGTTGGTTCATTTGACAAAGAAGATCCATCTGTCGGAAGTGGTATGGTTGGCGCGCCAGCATGTGGCGACGTAATGAAACTGCAAATCAAAGTGTCCCCTGAAGGCATTATTGAAGACGCGAAATTTAAGACTTATGGGTGCGGCAGTGCAATTGCTTCCAGCTCTCTTGTTACAGAGTGGGTAAAAGGCAAAAGCATTGATGAAGCGGCAGCAATTAAAAATGCAGAAATTGCAGAAGAACTTGAATTACCACCAGTAAAAGTTCACTGCTCAATTCTGGCAGAAGATGCAATCAAAGCCGCTGTTTCTGATTACAAAAAGAAACACGACTCCTAAAGTTAAAGCAGGAGAGAAAAGCGCTCTCCTGTCTTAAATTCACTAATGTAAGCAGGGTGCAGTATGGCCATTACCATGACAGAAGCGGCAACAAGCCGGGTCAGAGCATTTCTTGATAACCGAGGCAAAGGTATCGGTTTGAGACTTGGGGTAAAAACCACAGGTTGTTCAGGAATGGCATATGTTCTCGAATTTGTTGATGTATTGAATGACGAAGATGAAATCTTCGAACAAGACAATGTGAAAATCATCATTGACCCGAAAAGCTTGGTTTACCTTGATGGAACTGAGTTAGATTTTGTCAAAGAAGGTTTGAACGAAGGCTTCCAGTTTAACAACCCTAACGTGAAGAGCGAATGTGGTTGTGGTGAAAGCTTTAATGTTTAATCGCAAACATCAATAAATAAAATGAACAAAAACGCAGTGAAGGCTGCGTTTTGTACTTTCCACCCGTCTTGAATTTTGCCCAATATTATTGAGAGACAGATAATGGATCATTTTGAATTGTTTGGCATTTCTCGCCAATTTGATCTCGATGTCACTGCGTTGTCCACCCAATTTAGAGAACTTCAGCGTCAATTTCATCCTGATAAATTTGCGACCTCGTCTGAGCGCGATCGCCTTATGGCGGTTCAGAAAGCCGCTCAAATAAACGATGCATTTCAAGTTTTGAAGCAACCCATCTCTCGCGCAGAATATCTTTTGTCTCTTAAAGGGGTAGATATTCGCAACGAGCAAAACACCATGCAAGACCCGATGTTCCTAATGGAGCAAATGGAACTGAGGGAAGCATTGGAAGAGATCGAGTCTTCATCTGATCCAGAGTCCGAGCTGTTCGATTTTGAAAAAAAGGTCAGTAAACTGTATCAATCTCACTTAGATGAGATGGTTCAGTCATTGACTGAAGAAGCACTGGAAAATGCTGCGAATGGTATTCGCAAGCTAAAATTTATTGCCAAATTACAAAATGAGATAGAGCAACTGGAAGAAAAGTTGTTCGCATAATAAAGGAATTTCAATGGCATTACTTCAAATTGCAGAGCCAGGTCAAAGCTCCGCGCCTCACGAGCATAAGCTCGCGGCGGGGATTGATCTCGGTACAACCAATTCACTGGTGGCATCGGTTCGAAGTGGAACCGCCAAGCCACTGGTGGATGCGCAGGGTGAAAGCATTCTGCCTTCGGTTGTGTATTATGGCTCTGAGGATCCTGTAGTCGGAACTGCTGCACGTGAGCATGCGCAGTCTGACCCAAAACAAACCATCATATCTGTCAAACGCCTAATTGGTCGTTCTCTGGAAGATATTCAAAACCGTTATTCATCTTTACCTTATCAATTCACAGCCAGCGAAAATGGTTTGCCAGTAATTGAAACCGATCAAGGTAACGTTAACCCGATTCAAGTGTCATCTGAGATCTTGAAATCTCTCGGTCAGCGTGCTGAAGAAACCTTGGGTGGCGAGCTAACTGGGGTTGTGATTACGGTACCTGCGTACTTTGATGATGCACAGCGTGCTGGCACTAAAGACGCAGCTAAGTTAGCTGGATTGAACGTACTGCGCCTTCTTAATGAACCTACCGCAGCAGCCATTGCTTACGGATTGGATTCAGGTCAAGAGGGAGTTATTGCCGTCTATGACTTGGGAGGAGGGACGTTTGATATCTCAATCCTACGTTTATCCAAAGGGGTATTTGAAGTCTTAGCCACTGGCGGAGACTCTGCTCTGGGTGGTGATGATTTCGATCATATCATCGCTGACTACATCAAAGAGCAATCGGGCTACCAAGGCGATCTATCGATCCAGGAAAACCGTGCTTTGTTGGATGTAGCAACTCAGGCAAAGATTGCTTTGTCTGATTCCACCGTTACCGAGATTAAATTTGGTTCTTGGAAAGGTTCGCTGTCTCGTGACACCTTCAATGAGTTGATTCATCCTCTAGTGAAAAAGACTTTGCTTTCATGTCGCCGCGCCCTTAAAGATGCAGGTGTAAGTGCGGAAGAAGTTCAAGAAGTCGTGATGGTAGGTGGCTCAACCCGGACTTTATACGTTCGTGAAATGGTCGGTGAGTTTTTTCATCGCGAGCCACTAACAAGCATCAATCCCGATGAGGTGGTTGCCATTGGGGCTGCGATTCAGGCAGATATTTTAGCGGGTAACAAACCGGATTCTGAAATGCTGTTGTTGGATGTCATTCCGCTGTCATTGGGCATCGAAACCATGGGTGGTCTGGTCGAGAAGATCATTCCAAGAAATACCACGATCCCTGTCGCTCGCGCTCAAGAGTTTACTACCTTCAAAGATGGTCAGACGGGCATGCTGGTTCATGTCGCGCAGGGCGAACGTGAGCTGATTGACGACTGTCGTTCTCTGGCGAAATTCTCGCTAAAAGGTATCCCTCCTATGACTGCAGGTGCGGCGCATATTCGCGTCACCTATCAAGTGGATGCGGATGGCCTGCTCTCTGTTACTGCAATGGAAAAAAGCACGGGTGTTCAGGCAGAAATCCAAGTGAAACCTTCTTATGGTCTGAGTGATGATGAAGTCGCTGGCATGCTCAAAGATTCCATGACCTATGCTAGAGAAGACATGCAAGCTCGCGCACTGGCAGAGCAGCGTGTAGAAGCAGACAGAGTAATTGAAGGTTTGGTCGCTGCTATGCAGGCAGATGGTGACGAGCTGTTGTCTGAAGATGAACAGCAAGTGTTGCTAAAATCCATCGAAGCATTGATTGCGCTTCGAAACGGCGATAATGCCGACGCGATTGAGCGAGGCATCAAGGATACTGATAAAGCCAGCCAGGAATTTGCGTCGCGACGCATGGACAAATCCATCCGTACTGCCTTATCTGGTCAGTCGGTTGATGACATTTAACAGAAGAAGTTTGAGAATTTAAAATGCCTAAGATTATTGTTTTACCTCATGAAGATCTTTGCCCAGAAGGTGCGGTATTAGAAGGACAAACTGGTCAGTCTGTATTAGATGTCGCACTTAAAAACGGAATTGGAATTGAGCACGCGTGTGAAAAATCCTGTGCATGTACAACATGTCATGTTGTGATTCGCGAGGGTTTTGATTCACTGGATGAGAGTGATGAACTGGAAGACGACATGTTAGACAAAGCGTGGGGGCTAGAGCCTGAATCTCGTCTTGGCTGTCAGGCTGTTATTGCAGATGAAGACTTGGTTGTTGAGATTCCGAAATACACCTTAAACCACGCGGCTGAAGATCATTAATAGGGAAGAGATATGAGCTTGAAATGGACTGACTCGCGAGATATCGCGATTGAGCTTTGTGATTTATATCCGGATACAGACCCAAAAACAGTGCGTTTTACCGACCTGCACCGTTGGATTTGCGAGCTAGAGGATTTTGACGACGATCCAAACCGATCAAACGAAAAAATCCTTGAAGCAATTATTCTGTGTTGGATGGATGAAGCAGATTAAAAGATAAGCAAAATAATGTGACCTAACATTATTTACTGAAAAAAGCGGGCTTAATTGCCCGTTTTTTTTATGCAAATGACATTTAACTCGAACATAATGCTAACATTCTGAAACTAGTGAAAAGAAACACAGTCGTAATAAAGAATTGCAAGGATTACGACACCAAGACAAGGAGAAATCATGTCTACTCAAATGCCGGTATTCATTTCCTCACAAGCGGCACAACCTCATTGGGGTGAGAAAGCAATCCTATCTTTTACCGAGCAAGGTGCAACCATTCACCATACAGACAACGACCTGACAGACGTCGCTCAACGTGCGGGTCGTAAGCTGGACGGTCAAGGAATCAAAGCGGTATCTCTGGAAGGAGAAGGCTGGAACGTTGAAACTATCTGGGCGTTTTACCAAGGTTTCCGTAGTCCAAAGAATACAAACTCAGTGGTATGGACTGAGCTTGAAGAAAATTCAGAAAAAGAACTGAAAGCGCGTATCAAAGCGGGCGATTGGGTTCGTGACATCATCAATAAAAGCGCTGAAGAAGTGGCGCCTCGCCAATTGGCAACCATGGCGGGTGAATTCATCAAGTCTCTAGCTCCTGAGCACGTAACTTACCGTATTGTAAAAGACAAAGATCTTCTGACTGAAGGGTGGGAAGGCATTTACGCGGTTGGTCGTGGTTCAGAGCGTACTTCTGCAATGCTACAACTAGACTACAACCCAACAGGTGACGAAAACGCACCAGTATTTGCGTGTCTGGTTGGTAAAGGCATCACCTTTGATTCTGGCGGTTACAGCATTAAACCATCTGGTTTTATGGACGCGATGAAAGCAGACATGGGTGGTTCCGGTACGATCACTGGCGGTCTAGCACTTGCGATCCTACGTGGTCTCAATAAGCGAGTTAAGTTGATCCTTTGCTGTGCTGAGAACATGATTTCTGGTCGAGCATTCAAATTGGGCGACATCATTACCTACAAGAATGGTAAAACGGTTGAGATCATGAACACCGATGCGGAAGGTCGTTTGGTACTGGCTGATGGTCTGCTGTATGCGAGTGAACACAGCCCTGAGCTAATCATTGATTGTGCAACTCTGACTGGTGCGGCGAAGAACGCATTGGGTAACGACTACCACGCACTGCTGACGTTCGATAATGCTCTTTCTGCAAAAGCGATTTCATACGCCAATGAAGAAAAAGAAGGGCTATGGCCTCTTCCACTGGCTGATTTCCACCGTTCAATGCTTCCGTCGAACTTTGCTGACATGTCAAACATCAGTAGCGGTCAGTATTCGCCTGGCGCAAGCACAGCAGCAGCATTTTTGTCTTATTTTGTGAATGACTACAAGAAAGGCTGGTTGCATTTTGACTGCGCAGGCACGTATCGTAAGAGTGCAAGTGATAAGTGGTCTGCAGGTGCAACGGGCATGGGTGTTCGCACTCTGGCTCGTATTCTCACTGAACAGGCGAAATAATCAGAATTCGGCATGCAGGCGGAAACCTGCCAGCAAAAATATTATAACGATAGTACGAAGGACATCTTATGGCTCTAGAAAGAACATTTTCCATCATCAAGCCCGATGCAGTTAAGCGAAACCTTGTGGGTGAAATCTATAACCGTATTGAAAAAGCCGGTCTTCGAATCATTGCGGCAAAAATGGTCCACCTTTCTGAAGAACAGGCAAGTGGCTTCTACGCTGAGCACGAAGGTAAACCTTTCTTCGAAGGACTGAAAGAATTCATGACGTCAGGACCTATTATGGTTCAGGTGCTTGAAGGTGAAGATGCGATTGCACGTTACCGCGAACTCATGGGTAAAACGAACCCAGAGGAAGCAGCATGCGGTACCATCCGTGCAGATTACGCAGAAAGCATGCGTTTTAACTCTGTGCACGGCAGTGACAGCCCAGAATCTGCTGCACGTGAAATCGAGTACTTCTTCCCGACTTCTGAGATTTGCCCTCGTAACGACTAACGTTTATCAAAGAAACGCTCTGAAATATCAGAGCGTTTCTTTTTCACAATCTCTTCTCTTTTCTCTCATATTTACTCTGCTATTCTTGAGAATATTATTTTGATTAATTTTTAATCGATTTAAAATTAATCTCTTATCAATAACCTTACTCTCGGCCTCTTGTTGTCATTGGGTAAAGGCTGTACAATTCGCGCCCTTAAATAAAGTTCCACCGCGAGAGGCAACATGAGCACTGAAAAAGTAAATCTGCTGGATTTTGACCGAAAAGGGCTACGAAAATATTTCGCCGATGAATTAGGCGAAAAGGCATTTCGTGCCGATCAGGTCATGAAGTGGATCTACCATTTTGGTGTCGACGACTTCGAGAAAATGACCAACATCAACAAGAAACTGCGTGAGAAACTTCAGCGATTAACTGAAATTCGTGCACCGTATGTTTCAGAAGCTCAGCACTCGACGGACGGTACTATTAAGTGGGCGATGCGTGTGGGCGATCAGGATGTTGAAACGGTTTACATTCCGGAAGACGATCGCGCCACCTTGTGTGTCTCTTCTCAGGTTGGTTGTGCACTTGAGTGTAAGTTCTGCTCGACCGCTCAGCAGGGCTTTAACCGCAACTTGAAAGTATCTGAAATCATTGGTCAGGTATGGCGTGCCGCTCGTGAAATTGGTTTAGAAAAAGAAACAGGTCGTCGTCCGATCACCAACGTCGTTATGATGGGTATGGGTGAGCCGCTTCTCAACATGAAGAACCTGATTCCTGCTCTGGAGCTAATGCTTGATGATCTAGGTTTTGGGTTGTCTAAGCGTCGTGTGACGGTTTCCACATCAGGTGTGGTTTCTGGTCTTGACCAAATGACGGGTAACATTGATGTTGCGCTCGCGATCTCTCTGCATGCTCCAAACGATAAGCTTCGTAGTGAAATCATGCCAATTAATGATCGTTGGGACATTGAAGACTTTTTAACGTCCGTAAGACGATACATTGCCTCTTCTAATGCTAACCGTGGCAAGGTAACCATTGAGTATGTTCTGTTAGATCATGTGAATGACGATATGGAACATGCAAGACAACTCGCAGAATTGTTAAAAGATACGCCTGCTAAGATAAATTTGATTCCTTTTAACCCTTATCCTGGTTCACCATATCGCAAGCCAAGTAACTCGCGCATTGACCGTTTTATGAAAACGTTGATGAAGCACGATTACACGGTGACTGTTCGTAAAACACGTGGTGATGACATCGATGCAGCCTGTGGTCAGCTGGTTGGTGATGTGATCGATCGTACAAAACGAACAAAACTTAAACAGCATGGGGAACCAATCGCGGTGAAGTCAATCTGACTTGATAATTGACCCGGAAGGCTCCCCGCACAGTAAGGGAGTGTGATGTTGGTGAGAATTGCGGGCATATTTCTGGTTAGTTTGTTAGTAGGTTGTGTTACAGTTACTGAACAACCCGCTAATAATCAGTTCGATAAAATTAAAGCGGCGGAAGCGCGTATAAGTTTGGGGCTAAACTACCTGGAGTCGAGAGACATGATCCGGGCAAGGGAAAACCTTGAAAAAGCCGTGAGCTATGCGCCAAAATATTATCGCTCGTTGATCGCAATGGCTCACTTTTATCAAGAAGTCGGTGAAAACGGTCAAGCAGAGCAAGCCTATAAGAAGGCACTAAGGGAGTCGCCAAAGAACGGTGATGTTCTCAATAACTACGGTACATTTCTTTGTAAGATCGGACGCTATGACGAAGCCGATGCATTCTTTAACCGTGCTATTGAGCAGCCATATTATTACTTGATTTCAGCCAGCTACCAAAATGCGGCGATGTGTGCGCTTAAGCACGGTGATCAGGATAAGGCTGAATATTATTTCTCTCGTTCGTTGGATCATGACCCAAACCGAGTGGTTTCTATACTTCAGTTGACACAAATAGAAATACAAAAAAAGAAGTATCGTGAAGCAAGGGTCAGACTTTTAAAATTTCATAATAGATATGGGTATCGTGCATCGAGTTTAGGTCTGCTCATTCAACTAGAAAAACAAGCAGGCAATGAATCTCTGGCAAATAAATACGCAAGCGTATTAAAAGATAAATACCCAGACTCGATTCAATATCAGAAGTACGTAGCGAATGAGTATTGAACAAACTGCAGAAAATATGACTATTTCTACATTACCTCTGCCGGGTGATGTACTGCGCCAACAGCGCGAGAAGCTTGGGTTATCGCAAAAAGACATTGCTGACCGACTGCGACTCCGCTTAGCAGTGATTCAAAACATTGAAGAAAATAACTTCAAATCTGACCAAGTAGCCACTTTTACCCGTGGCTATTTGCGATCTTATGCAAAGGCGGTAGGGCTTTCTGATGATGAAGTTCTTCCTCTTTTAGAAGGCGCGCTTGAAGACGAGCACAAAGAGCACGCCATGCAAAGCTTTTCCCGTAAAACTAACCGCGAAAAACACGACAGCCGCATCATGCTAATTACTTGGGGTGTATTGGTCGTTTTAGTCGGAATTTCATCGGTTTGGTGGTGGCAAAATCAAAGCCAGGACACCTTATCTGTCTCTGAACTTGTCTCGTCTCAAGGGTCTTTGTCTCAGGAATCCGAAGCGGATTTAGCGGTGCTTGAAGCACAGCGCGAACTTAACGTTGCCTCTACGCAACCTTTGCAGCGAGAAGCATCTTCTCAAACAGAGCCCGATTCGCAAGCACAACCTGATGCTTCGAGTGTCGAAGCAACGACAGAAAACACATCAACAGAAGCTACGCCCGTTGATAACTCATCTACTGTTTCCGACCCAGAACCCGAGGTCGCAGTAGTTGAAAATGAACCCGCACAGCAGCCAGAAGCACCGTCGCAATCTGAAACTCCAGTAACATCAAATCAAGTATCTATGTCGTTTTCGGCAGATTGCTGGATTCAGGTTAAAGACGCAGATGGAAAAGTCCTTGCAACTGGTGTTAAAAAAGCGGGACATCAGCTTACTCTGAGCGGTCAAGCCCCTTACAGCGTCATATTAGGTGCTCCTGAGGGTGTTACAATGACATTTGCTGGTGAAGCGGTAGACCTTTCTGGGTATACTGCGGGCAAAGTAGCAAGATTCAAATTACCCTAGCAAGCTGAGTTAGTCTAAAAGCAATTATGCAACACGAATCCCCTATTAAACGTCGTGCATCGACCCGCATCAATGTGGGTGATGTGCCGATCGGTGACGGTGCCCCAATTGCGGTACAGTCCATGACCAACACCAGAACGACCGATGTTGACGCCACTGTGGAACAAATCCGGTCGTTGGAAAACGTTGGTGCAGATATTGTTCGTGTGTCGGTTCCTACTATGGAAGCGGCAGAAGCGTTCAAGCTTATTAAGCAGCAGGTGAAGGTGCCATTGGTTGCCGATATTCACTTTGATTACCGTATCGCATTGAAAGTTGCGGAGTACGGTGTTGACTGCCTTCGAATCAACCCAGGTAACATTGGTAATGAAGCTCGCGTTCGTTCGGTTGTCGATTGTGCGCGTGATAAAAACATTCCAATTCGCATTGGCGTAAATGGCGGTTCTTTGGAAAAAGATCTGCAGGTGAAATACGGCGAGCCAACACCAGAAGCTCTGGTGGAATCGGCAATGCGCCATGTGGATTACCTCGACCGTCTTAACTTCGACCAGTTCAAGGTCAGTGTTAAAGCTTCCGATGTTTTCCTAGCCGTCGATTCTTATCGTTTGCTGGCAAAAGAGATCGACCAACCCCTCCACCTCGGCATTACTGAGGCTGGTGGTGCGCGTGCTGGATCTGTGAAATCAGCGGTTGGC
This sequence comes from Vibrio sp. SCSIO 43132, assembly GCF_019904195.1. Taxonomy (NCBI): domain Bacteria; kingdom Pseudomonadati; phylum Pseudomonadota; class Gammaproteobacteria; order Vibrionales; family Vibrionaceae; genus Vibrio; species Vibrio sp. SCSIO 43132. The sequence goes on along the minus strand of NZ_CP063199.1, from coordinate 3,220,129 downwards.
TTAGGCATGCTGCTTGCTGAAGGAATCGGTGACACGTTACGTATTTCTCTGGCAGCGAATCCGGTAGAGGAAATTAAAGTCGGCTTCGACATTCTGAAGTCACTTCGAATCCGCTCGCGCGGCATTAATTTTATTGCCTGCCCAAGCTGTTCACGCCAAGAGTTTGATGTGATCAACACAGTAAACGCGTTGGAAGAACGTCTCGAAGACATAATTACACCAATGGATGTATCCATTATCGGCTGTGTGGTGAACGGACCGGGTGAAGCAGAAGTTTCCCACCTAGGTCTTGCAGGCAGTAACAAGAAAAGTGCTTTTTACGAAGATGGTAAACGTCAAAAAGAGCGTTTCGACAATGATGATCTCGTTAACAAGCTAGAAGCGAAGATTCGCGCGAAAGCGTCGATGCTAGACGAGAATAACCGCATCGACATCAATTTAATCGATAAACAATAATCTCAACGGTATAAAACTGTGGCAAAAACGATACAAGCAATCCGAGGCATGAACGACTGCCTCCCAACACAATCTCCTCTTTGGCAAAAAGTGGAGAATGCGGTGAAACATGTGATCAGTGCGTACGGATACAGTGAAGTGCGCATGCCTATCGTTGAGATGACGCATCTATTCAGCCGAGCTATCGGTGAAGTCACCGATGTGGTTGAAAAAGAAATGTACACCTTTGAAGATCGCAACGGTGACAGCCTGACGCTTCGCCCTGAAGGCACCGCAGGTTGTGTACGTGCAGGTATTGAAAATGGTCTGCTTTACAACCAGGAACAGCGTTTGTGGTACATGGGACCTATGTTCCGTCATGAGCGCCCGCAAAAGGGTCGTTACCGCCAGTTCCACCAGTGTGGTGTTGAAGTCTTTGGTTTGAATGGACCAGATGTTGATGCTGAACTGATCATGCTAACGGCGCGTCTGTGGCGTGAGCTTGGCATCGACAAACACGTTCGCTTGGAACTGAACTCCATCGGTTCTTTAGAAGCTCGTGCAAATTACCGTACTGCTCTGATTGCATTTTTAGAGCAACACATTGATATCCTGGACGAAGACTGTAAACGTCGTATGCACACCAATCCACTTCGTGTGCTGGATACCAAAAACAAAGATATCCAGGCGATTCTTGTTGATGCGCCACAGTTGTCCGATTACCTTGACGAAGATTCTAAAGCACATTTTGCTGGTTTGTGTGAACTTCTTGACGCTGCTGGTATCGAATACCAAGTTAATCAGCGCCTGGTTCGTGGTCTGGATTACTACAACCGCACCGTATTTGAGTGGATCACTGAAAGCTTAGGCGCTCAGGGCACTGTATGTGGCGGCGGTCGCTACGATGGTCTGGTTGAGCAACTTGGCGGTAAAGCAACACCAGCCGTTGGCTTCGCGATGGGGCTTGAGCGTCTGGTATTGATGCTGGAAGAACTGGAACTGGCTGAAACTCGCCGAGCGGTTGACGTGTATATGGTGAGTGCTGGCGAAGGTACGCTGATGGCGAGTATGAAACTGGCAGAACAACTGCGTGAAACACTACCAGGTCTGCGCGTTATGACGCACTTTGGCGGTGGAAACTTTAAGAAACAATTTAAGCGTGCTGACAAAGTCGGCGCTGCAGTCGCACTTGTGCTGGGTGAAAATGAAGTAGCTGAAAGCACGGTAGTTCTGAAAGATCTACTTGGTGGCGAACAAACAACAGTAGCTCAGGCAGAGGTTGCCGAGCAACTTAAGCATTTGATCTAAAGAGGACAGGACGTGGAACTCTACGATACTGAAGAACAACAGGTAGAAGCCATTAAAGAATGGTGGAAAGAGAATGGTAAAGCGGTCATCGTAGGTGCGGTGGTTGGCTTAGGTGGTATTTTTGGCTGGCGTTTCTATCAAGATTCACAAGCTGATGCTCAGAATGCTGCCTCTTTGGCGTACGATGGTGTGCTAAAGCAAATTCAGACATCTGGTGCCGAGTCTTCTTCTGATGCATTGGCATTTATTGAAGCAAACAAAGATTCTCAATACTCCGTATTGGCTGCACTTCAACTGGCGAAAGCGTTTGTTGAAGCGGGTGAGCTAGACAAAGCACTTGAGCAACTAAGCTGGGCGAAAACGAACACCAAAGATGAGTCAATCGTTTCTCTTCTTACAGTGCGTGAAGCTCGTGTATTGGCAGAGCAGGAAAAGTTTGATGAAGCTCTGACTAAGCTAGATTCAGTGAAAGAAGCTGGTTGGGCAGGTCGAATTGCGGAGCTTCGTGGAGACATTCTGCTTCGTCAAGGCAACACTGAAGGCGCTTATGCTGCTTACTCTGAAGCGCAGCAGCAGTCTGACACAAGCCAAGCGCTACAAATGAAGCTGGACGATCTGGCGAAGTAAGGGTTACATCGAATGAAGAAAGTGCTCAACCGAGCTTTGATGTGCGCGCTGGCTGTTGCAGGTTTAGCAGGCTGTGCCGGTGAAGAAGACACCATCGTCATGGCACCATTGCCCGTTGTGGAAAGTCAGTTCACTCCAGAGAGAGAATGGTCTGCTTCTATTGGTGATGGAGTAGGGCACTACTTTTCGAAGTTAAAGCCTGTTTATGCATACGACAATGTTTTTGTCGCGAGTCGTGACGGTCAGGTCAAAGCGCTTGACCCAAACACTGGCAAGTCTAACTGGTCAGTGACTATTGAGTCTGAAACTACGGCACGTTTGTCCGGTGGTATTGCAGCAGCTTATGGCAAGCTGTTCATCGGCAGTGAAAACGGTGAGCTGATTGCACTATCGGCTGAGAACGGTGAGCTGCTTTGGCGTTCGAAAGTGGAAGGTGAAGTCCTCGCTTCTCCAGCAACTGACGCAAACCTGGTTATGGTTCATACCTCTCGCGGTGTCTTGGTTGCTCTAAACCAGGAAGATGGTTCTGAAGAGTGGACAGTGAGCTCAGAAGTACCCGCGCTGACATTGCGTGGTGATAGCACACCAGTGACAATTTCTGGTGGCGTGTTCTGGGGAACCGCTAATGGTCGAATTGCAGCAGCGATTGTGGCCCGTGGTCAGCTTATCTGGCAGCAACCTGTAGGCACACCAAAAGGTTCTACAGAAATTGATCGCCTGGTTGATGCAGATGCCTCTCCGGTTATCATCGGCAGCACCTTGTACATCGTAGGTGTCAATGGTCAGTTAGTTGCCATAGATTTAAGATCGGGTGCGCCTACTTGGAAACGTACCTATTCATCAGCGACGGATATGGTTACGGATGGTACAAATCTGTATCTGGTTACCGATAAAGATCATTTGGTTGCCGTTGATGCACGAAGTGGCACCGAGATCTGGAGTAACAATCAGTTAGAGCATCGCCTGCTCACCGCACCAAGCATTGTTAACGGACGTCTGGTTGTTGGCGATACAGAAGGTTACTTGCACTGGCTTGATATGGACTCTGGCGAGTTTGTCGCTCAGCAACTTGTGGATGACAGCGGTTTTGCTGTAGGTCCTGTGGTTGTTGATCAAAGCTACGTAGTGGTGACACGCTCTGGCTCTGTAAAGAAAATGCAGATTCAGTAGATAACGTGATATAATTCACAAACGGCTCTTGGCTGCTCTCAGTCAAGAGCCGTTTTATTGATAATTAACCCATGTGGTTATAGGTAAACTCAGGAAAGATCATCCACAGTTTACCTATAGCTACATTAAGAATAGAGATTGTAGAGGTACGTATGATTCCTGTAGTTGCTCTGGTTGGGCGTCCTAATGTGGGGAAATCGACGCTGTTTAACCGTCTGACTCGCACACGAGATGCGTTGGTCGCTGACTTTCCTGGTTTGACCCGGGATCGTAAATACGGTCAGGCTCAACTGGGTGAACACGAATTCATCGTTATTGATACTGGTGGTATCGACGGTACAGAAGAAGGTGTAGAAACCAAAATGGCGGAGCAGTCTCTGGCTGCGATTGATGAAGCCGATGTGGTTCTGTTTATGGTGGATGGACGCGCGGGGCTAACACCAGCGGATGAAGCTATTGCTCAGCACCTTCGAAAAATTGAAAAGCCAGCCATGCTGGTGGTGAACAAAGTAGACGGTATTGATGCCGATTCAGCCTGTGCCGATTTCTGGAAGCTGGGTGTTGATGACATGTACCAAATTGCTGCGGCTCATGGTCGTGGTGTAGCGGCTCTGATTGATCGTGCGCTAAACCCATTTGCTGAAGAGTTTGCCGCAAAGACCGAAGGCGAATTAGAAGACCTGACAGAATTTGAAGATCCAGAAGAAGAAAAACTGGATTACACCGAAGAAGAAGCGGAAGCGGAATTTAAGCGTCTTCAAGACCAGCCCATTAAGTTGGCAATCATTGGTCGTCCAAATGTTGGTAAGTCTACGTTAACCAACCGAATTCTCGGTGAAGAGCGTGTTGTCGTTTACGATATGCCAGGCACAACGCGTGACTCTATCTACATCCCGATGGAGCGTGATGAGCGCGAATACGTGCTTATCGACACTGCTGGCGTACGTCGTCGTACTCGTATCAATGAAACTGTTGAGAAATTCTCAGTGGTTAAGACGCTTAAAGCGGTTGAAGATGCGAACGTTGTCCTTTTAGTTATTGATGCACGTGAAAATATCTCTGATCAGGACCTAAGCTTACTCGGCTTTGCATTGAATGCTGGTCGTTCGATCGTTATCGCTGTGAACAAGTGGGACGGTCTGGATACCGACGTAAAAGAACAGGTTAAGAAAGAGCTCGATCGCCGTCTGGGCTTTGTTGACTTTGCTCGTATTCACTTTATTTCTGCGCTGCACGGTACTGGCGTTGGTCATTTGTTTGAGTCGGTTCAAGAAGCTTACAAATCTGCCACGACTCGTGTAGGTACTTCAGTGCTGACCCGTATCATGAAGATGGCACAAGACGATCACCAGCCACCAATGGTACGTGGACGTCGTGTGAAGTTAAAATACGCACACGCTGGTGGTTATAATCCACCAATCGTTGTCGTACACGGTAACCTAGTTCATGAATTACCGGACTCATACAAGCGCTACCTGATGAATTACTATCGTCGTTCGTTGGAAATCATGGGTACGCCGATTCGAATTCGTTTCCAGAGCAGCGACAACCCATTTGAGGGCAAGTCCAACAAGCTGACTCTTTCACAAGAGCGTAAGCGCAAGCGTTTAATGACCATGATGAAGAACCGAGACAGGTAGAAAGCAAAACTGTATAGAAGAAAGCGCTGAAAGGCGCTTTTTTTGTGTCTGTCGAAAATGAATGAGATATTTGGAGTAAGATCAGGCATTTTTTTCAACAAAAGTTTGGTTGAATTATTTAAAATCAGAGAGTTATGTCGAAAAACACATGTTGTAATTTCCATTTACATTCTATCGTCATCTGTTTTTTGATCGAATACAAAATATGGATAAATCTGTTTATTTATGTTGTCAGTAGATTTTTATTTCAACTAAAATCCAAAAACAGCACATGTAACTTATGCTTTCGGGGTGTGGTTATATAAATGTTCTTTTTGAGGCTGATCGCTGATCATATGTCATCTAGCAAAAGATCGGGAAAGATCTGCATGTGAGGTGTAACCAGTGCAGTCACATCCATATTACAGAAAAAATAGAGAGTTAGAAGCACGAAAATTTCTTTGCAACAAGACGTGATTCAGATCAAAGCGACTCAGCGTAGATAATCGCATTATCAATTTATCCCAGCAGGAAAGGTCGCTGGGGATCAATTGTTTTGAGGTATTAGTATGACCGAGAATAGCTGCAAAAAATGCGACAGTGAACTAAGGTGGAATGGCGGCTTATACCATTGTGATTTTTGCGAAGAAGACTACCAGAAGCTGGCGAACTGCCCAGATTGTAATATGCCTTTAGAAAAGCTTCAGGCATGTGGTTCGGCAAGCTATTTTTGTCATAGCTGCAATGAGCTAAAGTCTAAATCTCGAGTAAAATTTGTATACAAGTTAGAGAGTGAGCCCGTTTTATAGAAGCGCCCACTAACTGATATTATTCCGATACAATCGAACGAATTTCACCTTCAGCCAGTCGGGTGACCAGTACATCACCCGCTTCAACACTCTTATCTGTTGTTACAACTTTCCCATTCTCAAGCTGTGTAATGCTGTATCCACGCTTTAACGTTGCCAGCGGGCTGACCGTATCCAGTTTTTCGGCTGCCAGAGACAACTGATGCCGTGATAAAAGCAGTTGTCTGTCCATCGCATCAAACAGCTTGGTTTTGCTATTGGATAAACGGTTACTGAGATGATTGAGCTTTTGTTCCGGGCTATTTAGTGCAAGTCTGTGCTCTAGCGAGGTTATATTAAGCTGATGCGAAGACAGCTTTTTCATCACAGCAGAATGCAGACGTTGTTCTAATTCATCCAACTTTTGGCTCTGTTGTTGCAACTGAAAGCTAGGGTGTTGACGCTCTAGCTTTCTCTCTAGCAGAGACAGAGCCATTTTATGCTCTGATAAGAACCGGTGGAAACTTTGATGCAGGCTTTGCTGCTTTTGGCGTAGCGAAAGTACTTTGTGATTGTTATCCCGACTCACCAATTCTGCCGCGGCTGAAGGGGTAGGGGCCCGAACATCAGCAACAAAATCGGCAATGGTCACATCCACTTCATGACCCACTGCGGAAACAATCGGAATCTGACTGGCTGCAATTGTGCGTGCTAAGATTTCATTATTAAAGCACCACAGATCTTCCAAAGAGCCACCGCCTCGCCCGACAATCAGTACATCGCACTCGTTGCGTTCATTGGCTCTGCCAATCGCCTGAGCAATTGATATAGCAGCTTGTTCTCCCTGAACTATCGTTGGGTAAACCACAATCGGCAGACTAGGATCGCGGCGCTTTAACACGTCCAGAATGTCGTGTAGTGCTGCACCGGTCTTAGAGGTAATAACACCAACCTGCTTTGGGTTCTCTGGCAAAGGTTGCTTGGAGCTTTGAGCGAATAACCCTTCTGCCGCGAGTTTCATTTTCAGCTCTTCAAATTCTTGCTGAAGTCGACCATCGCCCTCGGGCTGCATGCTTTCGATGATTAATTGGTAGTCGCCACGAGGCTCGTACAGAGAAAGGCGTGCTTTCACTAAAACCTGATTTCCGTTTTGTGGCTTAAACGTTACCCGGCGATTATTGCCACGAAACATGGCGCATTTCACCTGTGCACGAGCGTCTTTTAACGTGAAATACCAATGCCCGGAGACGGGAGCAGAAAAATTAGAAATTTCGCCAACCAGCCAGACGATGCCCATTTCATTTTCGAGTAATAAACGAACTTCGGAATTCAGACGGGATACAGTGAAAATATTATTATTGGTCAGAGAAGACACAACTAATCTCGAAGGCGTGAATATGGAAATTAGCGGCAATATAATACATATCAAGGGGGTGAATGCAAATAAAAAATAAAAAAATGTGTGGTAAAGCGATTGCCCTGTGCGTATAATCCGGCTGCAATATCAAATCCAAATCACTTTATTATGCGAAACGATAAAGCTTGGATTTATTCCTATTAACACCCTGTTGTGAGATATTGCAAATGCTACGAATCGCAAAAGAAGCTTTAACTTTTGACGACGTTCTACTCGTCCCGGCACATTCTACTGTTCTTCCGAATACAGCTGATCTTCGCACTCAGCTAACAAAAAACATCACTCTTAACATTCCTATGATCTCCGCATCTATGGATACGGTAACGGAAGCTCGCCTGGCAATCGCGCTAGCGCAAGAAGGTGGTATCGGCTTTATCCACAAAAACATGTCAATTGAGCAACAAGCTCATCAGGTGCACCTAGTAAAGATTTTTGAAGCAGGTGTCGTTACTGCTCCTGTTACTGTTAAACCAACAGCAACCATCGAAGATGTTAAGGCTCTTACCGAAGAAAACGGCTTTGCTGGTTACCCTGTTGTTGCTGATAACAATGAGCTTGTAGGCATCATCACAGGTCGTGATGTTCGTTTTGTTACCGATCTAACTAAGAAAGTAGAAGACGTAATGACGCCAAAAGCGCGTCTGGCAACGGTGAAAGAAGGTGCTTCTCGTGAAGAAGTACAACAACTGATGCAAGAGCACCGCGTTGAAAAAGTACTGGTTGTGAATGATGAATTCCAACTAAAAGGTATGATCACTGCAAAAGACTTCCACAAAGCAGAGCGTAAACCTAACGCATGTAAAGACGATCAAGGTCGTCTGCGTGTAGGTGCGGCAGTAGGTGCAGGCGCTGGTAACGAAGAGCGTGTTAAAGCTCTGGTTGAAGCTGGTGTCGACATTCTGCTTATCGATTCTTCTCACGGTCACTCTGAAGGTGTTCTTAACCGTATTCGCGAAACGCGCGCGGCTTACCCTGATCTAGATATTATTGGTGGTAACGTTGCTACGGCTACAGGTGCGAAAGCTCTGATTGAAGCTGGCGTTAGCGCAGTGAAAGTGGGCATTGGTCCTGGTTCTATCTGTACAACTCGTATCGTAACGGGTGTTGGCGTTCCTCAAATCACGGCTATTTCTGATGCGGCAGATGCTGCAGCTGAATACGGCATTCCTGTCATCGCGGACGGTGGTATTCGTTACTCTGGCGACATCTGTAAAGCGATTGCTGCTGGTGCATCTTGTGTGATGGTTGGTTCTATGTTTGCAGGTACTGAAGAAGCACCGGGCGAAGTTGAGCTTTACCAAGGTCGTGCTTACAAGTCTTACCGTGGCATGGGCTCTCTGGGTGCAATGTCTAAAGGATCTTCTGATCGTTACTTCCAGTCTGATAACGCAGCAGACAAGTTGGTACCTGAAGGTATCGAAGGTCGTATCGCATACAAAGGTCGCCTAAAAGAGATCGTTCACCAGCAAATGGGTGGCTTGCGTTCAAGCATGGGTCTGACTGGCAGTGCAACGATCAACGACATGCGCACGAAAGCAGAATTTGTACGTATTTCAGGTGCAGGCATGAAAGAGTCGCACGTGCATGATGTACAAATGACCAAAGAAGCGCCGAACTACCGTACTGGTCAGTAAGCCAAATAAATTCTGAGGCAGCGACAAACTGGCTGCCTCTTCCCCGTATTTTGACAATGCTCAACTGTCTATCTTGAGAAAAGAAAATGACTAAAAACATTCATGACCAACGTATTCTGATCTTGGATTTCGGCTCACAGTACACGCAGCTCGTTGCTCGTCGTGTTCGTGAAATCGGTGTTTACTGTGAACTTTGGAGCTGGGATGTAGAAGAAGCGGACATCCGCGAATTCAACCCAGACGGCATCATCCTTTCAGGTGGTCCTGAGAGTGTAACGGAAGCAAACTCTCCGCGTGCTCCTCAATACGTATTCGATTCAGGTGTTCCTCTACTTGGTGTGTGTTACGGCATGCAGACCATGGCAGAACAGCTTGGTGGTAAAGTATCAACTTCTGACGAGCGTGAATTTGGTTACGCTGCAGTTGAAGTTTCTGGCGAATCTTCAATCTTTAAAGATCTTGAAGCAACTCAAGATGTTTGGATGAGCCACGGTGATAAAGTGGTAGAAATCCCACAAGGCTTCGTGAAAGTCGGTGAGACAGATACTTGCCCGTACGCTGCAATGGCGAACGAAGAGAAGAAATACTTCGGTGTTCAGTTCCACCCAGAAGTGACACACACGAAAAACGGTCTACAGATGCTAGAGAACTTTGTTCTTGGCGTATGTGGTTGTGAGCGTTTGTGGACCTCTGAATCCATCATCGAAGACGCTGTTGCTCGTATCAAAGAACAAGTGGGCGACGATGAAGTGATTCTAGGTTTGTCTGGCGGTGTTGACTCATCTGTAGTAGCCATGCTGGTTCACCGTGCTATCGGCGACAAGCTGACTTGTGTATTCGTAGATAACGGCTTGCTTCGCCTAAACGAAGCAGAGCAAGTTATGGACATGTTCGGCGACAAGTTTGGTCTGAATATCGTCCACGTGGACGCAGAAGAGCGCTTCCTTAAAGCACTGGAAGGCCAGTCTGACCCAGAAGTGAAACGTAAAACTATCGGTCACGTATTCGTTGAAGTATTCGATGAAGAGTCGAAGAAACTTGAAAACGCGAAATGGTTGGCTCAAGGCACAATCTACCCAGATGTTATTGAATCTGCGGCGTCTAAGACTGGTAAAGCACACGTTATCAAGTCTCACCACAATGTGGGTGGCTTGCCTGATGATATGGAAATGGGCTTGGTTGAACCGCTTCGCGAGCTGTTCAAAGATGAAGTTCGTAAGATTGGTCTGGAGCTAGGTCTTCCTTACAACATGCTTTACCGCCACCCGTTCCCGGGTCCTGGTCTGGGTGTTCGTGTTCTTGGTGAAATCAAGAAAGAGTACTGTGATCTACTGCGTCGTGCTGACGCGATCTTTATTGAAGAACTGCACAACGCCGACCTGTACAACAAGGTTTCTCAGGCATTCACTGTATTCCTGCCAGTTCGTTCTGTTGGTGTAATGGGTGATGGTCGTAAATACGATTGGGTAGTATCGCTACGCGCCGTTGAAACCATCGACTTTATGACAGCACACTGGGCACACCTTCCATACGACTTCCTGGGTAAGGTTTCTAACCGAATCATCAACGAAGTGGATGGTATTTCCCGCGTGGTTTACGATATTTCTGGTAAGCCACCAGCAACGATTGAGTGGGAATAATCCTTTTTTACTCATTCGTGAAATAAAGAATTGAAAATGCCCTCACAGCAATGTGAGGGCATTTTTTTATATTGATTACCCATACTTACACGGACTTACTGATTTGTTGGAAGTGTCGAAGGTACATTGATTATCTTGCTCTCACAATGGTAATGAAATGAAAGTAACAAAATACTTAATGTACGCTAGTGCGTTGATTTTTAGCACTAATAGTTTTGCAGAAGACGGCTTAACACTCGGTGACTTACTGAGTAATACAAAAAGCCTAACGGAAGAAAATGAGGTTCTGAAATCTTGGGGGGCGTTCACCAAGCTCAACTTTTCAGTCGATTCAGAAGGGCAACCTCAAAGTAAAGTCACTTACCTCAACAATCTCGATCAGTCAGTCGCCATTATCTCTACCCCTGAAGGCAGCATTGAAATGCTGGAAACGCCAAATGTCACGCTCTTCAAAGGTGCCGGGCAAACAGGGGTTTATGGATATGGGCAGTGTGGTGAGATGGATGCACCAACTCCAGTTCAGATGCGATTCTATTCAAGCTTGTTACAGTTTTTGCTGAGTGAAGCAAGCGCGGTAAAACCAGAGTCTATAAACCAAACGTTGAAGGTCTCTCGTGAAGAAAAACAGGAAAATGCTCAGGTTTGGATTGGCGACCCGATTGTTCTCGATGTTGGTGAAGACATGCCGATAGGCGACTACATTGAAGTTCAGGCACCTTGGGGAGTGTCTGGTGATATTCGTCGTAATACTTCTGATTTGAACTTTGATTTCAGTTACTTCTACTCGTACGAAGGCGGGAAAGATGAAATTAAACTCAAAGGGACATGGGAAAACACGCCTCAGCGCACAGACGGTTATAACCATGAGCCTACGGACAACTGGCTAGTATGTGTTGACGAAGCCTATCTGGAATCCGTTAACAAAGTAGGACCCGAAAATGTGGGGAAACTCGTGAAGCTAGCTAACCCATAAAGAATAAAAAAGGGGATGGTAAGTGCCATCCCCTTTTGCTAGTGAATTTCCATTACGTAGACGGTTGTTCTACACCGTCTGCTGCTTCATCAGCTTTCGGGGATTGACCCGTTTTACGCTTGTATTTCTCTTCCCAGTAGTCAGCGCCTTTAATGCCAAGTTTTACTGGGTTGAATGTGTACTCAGATACGCCAGCCTTCTGCTGTTCTTCGTAATCTTTCAGCGCTTTTAAGGCAGGTTTTGCCATAAAGAAGATGATAAGAATACCCACGATGTTCAGCCAGGCCATCAAGCCAACACCAACGTCACCCATTGCCCATGCAAGGTTCGCTGTTTTTACTGTTCCATAGAAGACCGCAGCCAGAAGAATCACTTTAAGCACAAACATCATGCCACTGACCTTAAATGAGCGGCGGATGTAAGCGATATTGGTTTCCGCTATGTAGTAGTAAGCCAGAATCGTAGTGAAAGAGAAGAAGAACAAAGCAAATGCAATGAACAGTTTACCTACACCCGGTAGGGTGCTCTCGATTGCCATCTGGGTGAATACCGGTCCATTTGCGCCAATGGTCGCTGGCAGGTTCTGAATCAGGAACTGACCTTCTGCGCCACCGTGAACGTTGTATGCACCTGTGATCAGAATCATGAATGCTGTTGCCGAACATACTAAGAGCGTATCAATGTAGATTGAGAAAGACTGAACTAACCCTTGCTGCGCTGGGTGATCGACACTTGCTGCTGCCGCTGCATGTGGGCCTGTTCCCTGACCCGCTTCATTCGAGTACACACCACGTTTTACACCCCAACCGATAGCGGCACCAAAGCCAGCCATAGGAGTAAATGCGTCACCTACGATCATTGCGAAGATACGAGGTACCTCGCCAATGTTCAGAAGGATGATGACAAACGCAATGATGATGTATGCCAAGGCCATGAAAGGCACGACAACCTGAGTGAAGTTGGCGATACGCTTTACACCACCGAAGATGATGAAAGCCAGAATGATAGAAATGAAGGTGCCGGTAAAGATTTTAGCAAAACTGTAAGTGCCCAGACCCGTATCAATCATCATTCCACTGCCAAACGCGGCTTCAACTGCATTACCGATACTGTTCGACTGAACACCCGGAAGCAGAACACCACAAGCAAAGATGGTAGCGATAGCGAAAATCCACGCGTACCACTTCTGACCCATCGCTTTTTCGATGTAGTAAGCTGGTCCACCACGGAACTCACCTTCATCTTCTTCTTTGTATATTTGTGCCAGAGTGGATTCTGCGTACGCAGTTGCTGCGCCTAGGAACGCTACAACCCACATCCAGAATACGGCACCTGGTCCACCAAAACCGATCGCTGCGGCAACACCCGCAATATTACCAGTACCCACACGACCAGACAGTGATACGGCCAAAGCCTGGAAGGAGGAGATACCCTTAGAAGAGCTTTTTCCTGATAACAGAAGACGCCACATTTCAGCGAAATGGCGTACTTGCACGAAGCGTGTAGTGATGGAATAGAACAGACCAGCACCCAGACACAAATAAATCAGTGCCGGGCTCCATATTATTCCGTTAAGAAAGTCGACGAGTGACTGCATGACTCTTTCCCTATTTTTGATGTTGTGTTTGTGTAAAAAGCGAACAACATATTAATCCCGTATGTAATCCGATTGTTAATATTTTTGGTTTGTTCGTGTTTTTACCGTGAAGTAGAGCACGTACCGCTAGGAATTTGAGTTTTTTTGGCTAAAAATTGCGCGAAATTAGAGCGTGATGTTAATTAATTTTTAATATAAATAAAGTTACCGATAATGATCTTGTAATTGGCGAAGAAAGATTGTTCGACTTTATGCTGATTTGATCGCATTTGGCGGAACTATTGAACATATCTGAAGTAAGAGAGATCATCATGCTGAATATCCGCTTTTTTCTCTGCCACGATATCTGCGAGTAACTTTCCTGACCCACACGCCAGTGTCCATCCTAAAGTGCCATGTCCCGTATTGGTGTATGCATTGCTTAACGGTGTTTTGCCGATAACTGGCGTGCCATCTGGGGTCATGGGTCTTAGCCCTGTCCAGTATTCTGCTTTTGAAACATTACTGGCCTTTGGGAACAGATCGGTCAGCACCTTGCTTATGGTTCTGGTTCGTTTGTGTGGCAGATCCTGACTAAAGCCTGCGAGTTCAGCTGTACCGGCGACGCGAATCCGATTTTCAAACCGTGTAATCGCGACCTTGTAAGTCTCGTCCATCACTGTGGACGTTGGCGCATTTTTACTGTCTTCAATGGGTACTGTGAGTGAATAGCCTTTTACAGGGTAAACTGGCAAATTAATGCCAAGGGTTTTTAACCAAGTGGCGGAGTGGCTTCCCATTGCAAAAACGTATTTGTCGGCAACAAACGTCTGCTTATCCGTGACCACTTTTGTGACCTGTCCGCTTTGGTGCTCTATCTTTTTAACCTGATGGAGGTAGTGAAATTCAATGCCCGCTTTGCGACATTCTTGTTCCAGTTGCTGGCAAAAAAGATAGCAGTCACCAGTTTCATCGTTGGGGAGATACAGCCCCCCTGTCAGCTTCTCTTTAACAGCCGCGAGCCCCGGTTCTTTCTGAATACACTGCTCCACATTGAGTAGATGATGCTCAACACCACTTTGCGCCAGAAGGTGCATGTCTTTGCCAATGGAATCAAGTTGAGAAGCGTGGCGAAATACCTGAAGCGTACCCAGTTCTTTGCCTTCAAAATTCAGGGGGAGACGGTCTTTTAACTCGCTGAGGCAACTTTTGCTGTAATTCGCCAGCCGAAGCATTCGGGATTTGTTTTGCTGGTACTTTTCAGTATTACAGTTAGCCAGCATTTTCAGGCTCCAGCCAACCATTTCAGCATTCAAAGGGGGAGAAATCTTGAGAGGAGCATGTGTCTGAACCAGCCACTTCAACGCTTTTTGGGGCACACCGGGCGCTGCCCAGGGCGCTGAGTACCCATAAGACAACTGCCCTGCATTGGCATAACTGGTTTCTAGTGCTGCTTGAGCCTGTCTGTCTATTACAGTCACATCAAACCCTGCTTGTCTTAAATACCAAGCACTGGTTAACCCAATTACACCACTACCAATCACAAGCGCTTTCATTGTCTTCTGCACCGCCACAGTTTTCATTTCAAAGAATCGGTGGATAGTGTCTTTTCTTTACATCTGATTAACAATCGATAAATATTACAGCTAGCCTTTAGAAAAACTAAAGGCAATTGATAGAGAAAAGCTAATGGAACTTGTGAAAAGTAATGTGCTAAACCATTTATCAACATTTGAAGTTGCCGCAAGAGAGGGCAGTTTTACTCGCACTGCCAGAGCTCTCCACAAGACCACGGGAGCCGTCAGTCAACAGATCTCCTTGTTAGAAAATGCTTTGGGAACACCTTTATTTCAAAGGCACTCGCGAGGTATTGAGCTCAATGAGAATGGACAGGTTCTGTTTGAAGCCGTTCAACAGGGATTAAGCCACATTCGTCACGCCATAATAAGTATTCAAACTGAGCTCAATCTGGAACAGGAAATCCGTCTTAAGCTTACCCCTTCTTTCGCCTACAAATGGCTGATTCCCAGATTGCAGAAATTCTATAGCGAGTATCCTGAGATTCAAATTCAGAGTTATGCCGAGGCTGCCATTGTTGACGCCTACAGTGGGGATTTTGATCTGGTCATTGACTACGGAATTATTCCTTACAGCGATAGCAAAGCCAAATTATTGATGAGAGAAGCGCTATTGCCAGTAATGTCTCCGGCATTAATGCGTCAGTATGACTGGGGGAATGATCCTGACGTCTGGAAGAAGGTCATGTTGCTTCACGATGCAATGGCTTGGCGAGATGCTGGCAAAGACGTGGAGTGGCAAATGTGGTTAAAACACAATGGGATAAAGACCTCTGAGCTTAAAGGGCACTTTTTTAGCCGTGCAGATATGGCCATGGCAGCGGCAGAAGCAGGAGTCGGGGTTGCTATGGGGCGGCGTTCGCTGGTAGATGAAGACTTTAAGCACCAAAGGTTGTGCAGCCCTTTCACTGAAACGCCTGTGGATGCGGGCTATTTTCTTATCCAGCATCATAAGAGTGAGATTATCGATAAATTTGTTCACTGGTTAAGACAGGAGGCAGAAACCCAATAAATTAACCAGCCACATTTTGTGACCTCAGAAATCCCCTCCTACACTTAAAAAAGGTGATGCATATCTCGTTTCTTTTGCGAGGCAGGGGTTCCTCGCTTTTTTAAGGCGTATCTCAATGACAAAAAAAAGAACATGTAAATATTGCAGTCCAGACGGGTGGCAGTGTGACGAACCTGCTGGCGAGTCGGGTCTGTGCTATTGGCATGATCCAGACATTGATAAAAGCAAAGATGAAGACGTTAAAGATCGGGTTGAGCAGTGGGCAAAAGATGGCAAACCTCTGGACGGGTTTCAGTTGTCACGAGCCAAACTGGAAGACATCAATCTGGTCAATCGAGGCTGCAGGGAAGGGTATAAGTGTCGGGATGTCGACTTTTATCGTGCCGATCTTCGTAATGCGCATTTCTTTGGACTCGATCTTCGAGGTTCATCTCTGATGAAAAGCACGTTGGCAGGCGCAAACCTGCACTGTGCCAAACTGGAAAACTGTAATTTGCTCGGTGCCGATCTCAGCCGTGCGCGGTTAGAGAACGTGGAGTGGGGCGAGCAATTGCAACAAGAGCGCAAAGCCATGGATGCGATCAGTGCCAAAGACACCAAGAAAGCGGTTGATTTGTGCCAGGAAGCAGAAGAGGTAGCCCGCTGTATCCGTAAACAGTGTGAAAAAGAGGGGTTGTTTGAAATTGCAGGTCACTTCTTCAAAAAAGAAATGATCTTCAGGCGCTATCAAATGCCGTTATACAGCTCTAAGCGTATCATTTCCAAAGGCGTCGATTTGTTTTGCGGGTATGGTGAATCGCCTATACGTGTGGTGATGTTTTCGGTTTGCCTGATTTTTATGTGTGCCTTGGCCTACTTCTTTTTAGGCACGACGGCTTCAAATCCAATCTACCCAGACGTTCATGGTTATAAAGCAACATTTTTAGAGTTCCTTAACGCGCTTTACTTCAGTGTGGTGACGTTCACAACATTAGGGTACGGCGACATTTCCCCCATAGGACTCGCAAGGTTTATTGCTGCCTTTGAGGCTTTCTTAGGAAGCTTTACCATGGCACTGTTTGTGGTGGTATTTGTTAAAAAGATGACCCGTTAAAACGCATATTAACAATAGTTAATGAGTCGTAACCCAGCGCCCACTATAGTCCTTCTGGTTTTATAAGGAGGCACTATGCGCTGGAAAGTCTGTTCATTCGAACAAATTACTAATATCGAACTCTATCAACTGCTTAAGCTTCGTGTAGACATTTTTATTGTTGAGCAAAATGCACCGTATTCTGATCTAGACGGCAAAGATCATGCGGAAGGCGTGTTGCACGTTTTAGGTATTGAAGGAGACGAAGTGGTTGCCTATGCGCGGCTGCTGCCAGAAGGGTTGGGATACCCAGTTGAAGTGCTTCCTTTTCTAGATGGCAGTGAGAAAGAAACCGCGATTGGGCGTGTGGTGGTGAAAGCCTCATACCGAGGAACAGGGGTTGGACATGAACTGATGCGTGTTTCACTGAACGCGATGAAAGAACATGGTTTTTCTACACCAGTGTTTATTTCTGCACAGTCTTATCTCACGGATTATTACCAGCAGCATGGCTTTACTGTGTTCACACCCGCTTACAGCGAAGACGGATGCGATATGAGGGGAATGCGCTCCGAATCACTAGTGGTTTAAGGGGGATCAATGCTCGGCATTTGCCCAGCTGTGGTACCAACGCAGTAAACTGTCCACTGGTTTCGGCGTACATATTAAAAATCCCTGAATGTGCATGTCTCGGTAGTTGTGTTCGAGATAATGCAAGTCCTCGATGGTCTCCATTCCTTCAGCAATCAAGGTTACGTTCAGCTTCTTGGAAATGTCAGCCAGCGAATTCACCACCACCTGATTAAATTGATCGCAGTGGATGTCGGTAATCAGACTGCGGTCGATTTTAACTTCGGTGAAAGGCAGGTTTCGCAATTGCTGAAGGTTGGTAAAACCCGTTCCAAAATCATCCAGAGACAAACCAAACCCACGAATCCGGAAGCGATTGAGAGACTCCAACTGCTCAGTGCTTTTCAATGCAAATTCTTCAGTGATTTCCAGAATAATCTGAGATTTCTCAACACCACGCGCCGTGACCATATCATTCAGTGTATCGGGGTACTTAGGATCGATCAGTTGGTTGGGAGAAAGATTCACACTCACTCGTACGTTGTTACCAAACTCTTTACACAACATAGGTAAATCATCCAGCGCCTTTTCCAGTATCTGGAGAGTTATCTCATCGAGCATGTTGTAGCGCATCGCAGTTGGAATAAACTGCCCCGGAAGAATGGCTTTAGGCACTCCTGGTTTGCAGATTCTTGCCAGCACTTCGACCCCATCGACTTTGTGTTTGTAGATGTTCACTTTTGGCTGGTAGTAAGGTGTGATGAAACGGGCATCGAGACAGGCACGCAACTCCTCTCTGGACATCTTCTTGTAATGGACGAAATTACGCTCTTCCATTTGCTGAAGTTTATCTAAAGCACGTTTTAAGCTGTTGAGATCAATAGGCTTTGAGATATTGCCGAGCAGGCAGACTTCATGCTGCCTGGCAATGTCTGCCGCCAGTTGAATAATGCGCTTCTCCATGTCCGAAATGATGCACACCCCCCCGGAAAACCTGCTTTCTCCTAACTGGCGGATCACTTCCATTCCGTCGATATCCGGCATATTGAGATCGGTGAAAACAGCACTGTATTTTTCGGGATGGTTACTGATTAAATCGAGTGCTTTTCGTGGGTTAGAAGACGTGACTACATTTGCGAATCCCAGTTCCAGCAGCATGGTTTTCATGACCATAAGAATGGCTTGGGAATCGTCGATCACGACAATTTGCTTCTCTTTCATTCACATACCTTTAGCCAACGAGTTAGGTATTCATTGGCTTGAGTTATGTTTTTTGGTGCCAATGATAAATTGTGTAATTAGGGTCTGTTGACCTTTCGCGGTTAAATTTTGTTCGAGTTCTATGTGGTTTAATCGCGGCGCAAGGTCTTTCGCTTAGTCATTCTAAGCAAATACCTTGCAACAAAGAGTAAAGCACATAGAACCGAACCCTTCGGGCAGCATTTGTGGCTCCTTTCTACTGTGTTACCGCTTATTGATGTAGGGCACTACACCGAATAAGCGCTGCCTTGTATAAAGCACCCACAAATTGCTGCAAAAATCATCTCGAAAGGTCAACAGACCCTACATAGCTCAGAGTCTATTCTCCTTATTTTAAAAACCTAGTAGAACTAAGGGAATTATCAAGGAGAGGCTTCCTTTTTGAGCTCTTTTTTTATTCAATCGATGGAGTATTTAGGGCTGCTGGAAAAACAAAAATCTGAAAACGGCACGCGAAGGCGTATTAGATGTAAAACTGTCAGCAAGTTGCGGAGTGGTAACGTTGCAGTCATACGGTTTATTGTTCAAGATTAAATAGGGTCAAAGATCTTAGGATGCGATCAGACAACATTCAGGGAAGGATGAGGAAAACAATGCTTAGCTACCAAGTTTGTCGAGACATCGAAATCGGCACCACACCAGAATCACTCATTGAATTCATCAGTGACTTTAAAAACTGGCCAGAATGGTCTCCGTGGTTAATCATGGAACGAGGCTGCCCTCTGATATATAGCGGTGAAGCCGGTCAAGTCGATTCAGGCTATGAATGGAGTGGTAATCTGGTCGGCGCTGGTGGCATGGTGCTAACCGAAAAATCGCCGACCAGTCTGGTCATGGCGTTGAGTTTCTTCCGCCCTTTTAAATCCACAGCAACGGTAAAATTTAACGCTGAAAAGACGGAAACCGGGGCAAAGTTAAGCTGGATTATGGAAAGCAAAGTCCCGTGGTTTTTGTTTTTCTTAAAGAACATGTTTAAGTCGATGATTGGGATGGACTACGATCGCGGTTTATTGATGTTAAAAAGCCAGATTGAAACAGGAGAGGTCCATTCCGAGCTGAAACTGGTAGGGGAGAGCAACCTACCCGAAACTCATTACATTGCTTTGAAAAATGATGCCGGAATGCAGGACATGGGACCGACCATGCAAGATGATATCGTTAAGCTGGATGAGTTTATGACCGAGCGTGGCATTGAACCATCGGGCGCTATGTTTGCGCTTTATGACTCCATGGATATGGCAACCATGCATTTCGATTTTCATACCTGTTACCCGATTTGCGAGCCGATTGACGTACCCGAGCCGTTTATTTGTGGGCATTTAAAAGCCAGCGACACATACGTCGTCGAGCATATCGGTGCTTACCACTTTCTCGGTAACGCCTGGTCAATGGCGAATATGGCAGCCAGGCATAATAAAGTGCCAGTAAAACGCAAGCCGCTAGGGATCGAGCTTTATGTCGACAACCCTAACGACGTAGAAATTACTCAGCTACGCACTCAGATACTGCTGTTTAAAAAGTAGGGAAGGTTATTGCGTTGCCAGCATGTAGCCCTTGCCACGAATCGTGACCAGAAGTTCGGCATGAGAACTGTTGGCTTCCAGCTTCTTTCTGAGGCGGCTAATGAGCATATCAATAGAGCGGTCTGTTGGTGACCAGTTCTGGCTTTTTGTTATCTTGACCAGTTGTTGGCGGGTGCACACTTTTCCGGCATTTCCTATCAGAAAAAGCAGCGCCTGATTTTCGGCATCCGTCAGGCGGAACTCACGTCCGTCTTTGTGAAGTAGCAGTTTATTTTCCTTGTGTAATCGGATCCCTGGATACACATGAATGTAAATAGATTCCTGATCATGCTCATGGGACGGTATATCGTTTCGACGTAAAACTGCCTGCACTCTCAGCAATACTTCTACCATATTCAACGGTTTAACAACGTAGTCGTCTGCGCCACGAGCAAGTCCCTTAATGCGATCCTCGTCAGACTTTCTACTGGATACCAAAATCACTTTGCATAATTTTTCTCGGGAAAGCGTATGGGCAATTTCCGTTCCATCTGCTTGAGGCAAAACGACATCACACAAAACCAGGTCGATTGGTGGATGGCTATTGGTCACTTGCTGGCAGACGTCTTCTCCCGTGATATTTACGAGGACATCGTAGCCTTGAGATTGTAATGCTTTAACCAGAGATTCACGAGTTGGAGCGTGATCTTCGACAACTAAAATACGGCGATGAGGCATGAGAGCGAATTTAACCCTAGGTTGATATGCAGTTTAGTTCCTATTTGTTAAATATTTATAAGGAGTATTTCCTAAAAAAATGAAACAACCCATCAAATATTTAAATAGTTTATAATAATTCGCTCGAATTAAAAACTATCAATTGTAAAGTTCCATGTCGCACTTTTATTCAATTTTGCTAAAGTTCTGCTGTGTTACATTTGTTTTTCTAATTAGCTCATTCTGGAGCTTGGATGGTTTCGCACATCTAAAGAAAACGAACATTCCAATCAGCGAAGTGAGTGTGCTGGAAGATCAAAATGGCACATTGAATATTGCAGATGTACTTCAGGCGGAAAATTCGCAGTGGCAAGCCTTAGCGCCGTCTCTGGAGAACATCAATATGGGGTATAGTGACTCCACCTACTGGTTAAAAGTGGTGATCGACCAACCTAAGAATGACTGCTGCATTCTGACGGTGGCGTACACGCCTCTGGATTATCTCGATTTCTATCAATTGATTGATGACGCGCGACTGGAACATCAGCAATCTGGTGATCGATATCCGTTTAGTGTTCGACCCTTTCACGATAGAAACAACACGTTCCGCGTTGTGTTAAACCCAGACAGACCGACGGTGTTTTATCTTCGGGCACAAAGTGAAAGTGTTCTGAAGTTGCCGTTAGAGTTGTATAGCGACATTGAATTTGCTCAGACTCTCGGGCAGGAAAATTTCTTTATTGGCTTGTTTTATGGTGGGTTGTTGCTGATTGCAGCTTACAACGCCTTTGTTTTCTTTCGATTGCGAGACAAGGTGTACGCTTACTACCTGTTCTTTGTCATCAGTGCCGCGCACAGTGCCGCCTGCTGGGATGGTCTGGCGTTTCACTACCTCTGGCCTAACTCTCCCCTTTGGGCAAGTAAGTCCATCCCCATTTCGACAGGGTTGCTGACCTTCTGTACTTTGCTGTTTAGTCAGGAATTACTCCAAACCAGAAAGAACCTTCCGTGGATAAATGCGATCATCGAACTGATGAAAGTCGCCGCATTGTCTTTGATTGTCCTGACTTACCTCGTGCCTTATTCCACTGTAGGAAAAATGAGTATTTTCATAGCTTATGGTTACGGAATCATAGGGTTAGTGATTGGGGTCGCCTCGATGCATCGCAAAGTAGAAGGCTCTGGTCTCTATTTGTTTGCCTGGTCGCTGCTCTTTGTTGGGGTGATAAGCAATACCGCTGCGAACATTGGCATTCTTCACAGCAATATGTTTACCAGCCATTTGATTCACGTTGGTGGTGTGGTGGAAGTGTGTCTGTTTTCTGTGGCTCTGGCTAACCGGATCAAGTTGCTTAAGCAGGCAAAGCTGGATGCCGAAACCCGAATGTCTGTCGAGCGGCAAATGGCGCAGGACAAAGCCAACACATTAGCGGTGATCAGCCACGAATTGAGAACCCCTATGAACGCTGTGCTGGGGTTTGTTTACCTCGCGAAACAAGGTAAAGGGCAGCTCAGTACTATGGATTACCTGACCAAGATAGAGCAGGCATCCTCAAATTTAGTGCAGTTGATTAATGACAGTCTGGATTTTTCTAAGCTGGAACAGAAAAAGCTGAGTCTGAAAAGCGAAACTTTCAGCCTGGTTGATGTAGTAGACCATGTGGCTTCTGTCTCCACACCTGCGCTCGCGGGTAAGCCTGTTCAAATGTATATTCAGGTCGCCCCGGATGTGCCTTCTCATATTCGGGGAGACAGGGTGCGCTTGGAACAAGTCATCATCAACCTGACCAACAACGCCATTAAGCACACAGAAACCGGATATGTAGGGCTGGCGATATCCGTCATCCGACAGGCTGGGCATGAAGTGGTGCTGGCATTTAACATTTCTGATTCGGGAAGTGGTATTTCCCAACAATATCAGGACAAACTCTTCAAACCTTATTCGCAGCTCGAAGATCATCATAAAGGGACCGGGCTAGGGCTTTCCATCAGTCAGAAAATTGTGCATCTGATGGGGGGAAATATCGAGTGCGTCAGTGAAGTGGGGCGTGGCTCGCTTTTCTCTTTTGATCTGGCATTTCCTTTAGTATCACAGCCGGTGAATAACTCGGACGGTGCTCATATTCTGTTGGTTTGTGAGGATGAGACCTTTGGAGAAAGTGCAAAGCTAACACTGCGCTGGCTTGGCATGGAATGCGATTTGGTTACCGCATCTCAGGCATTGGAGATGACCTGTAATTACGATCTCATTTTGGTGGATCATGCGTTAAAGGGCATTTCTGGTGAAACCTTTATCGATATTTTACGTGCGACCGACTTTTCCCATATTCCGGTTGCCATGCTCTGTGATATCGATGATATCGAAGGATCTGAGAGTCAGGTGGAGCACCTGAGTAAACCGATTCGGGTAGGGGATGTATTCCATCTGGTCAATAAAGTGCACGGTAAAGAAGTGTCTGAGCCGGAAACGTCCTCCTTTGCCGACTACGCGCTGAGTGGTTTAAAAGTGCTGGTGGCAGATGACAACAAACTCAATCAGGAATTCATCAGTGACATGCTGACGATGTTTGGCGCAGACACAGACATAGTGGAAAACGGGCGTCAGGCATTAGAAGCCATGAAAAAACACAATTACGATGTGTTGCTGCTGGATTTGCACATGCCTGAAGTCGACGGTATTGAATGCGCCATGACTATTCGCCAGACTCCTGAGCTCCAACAAATTCCGATTTTTTGTACCAGCGCCAGCCCGGGCATCGTTTCTCAGCATATGGATGTGTTTGATGACTGTATTGCTAAGCCAATCATCGCCAGCCGACTGCTTAAGCTACTGACGCCCCTTGCCACGCAAGAGCTTTCGCCACATGCTCTGCCAAAGAAGGGACAGATTCGCTGGTTAGCGGACAAGTCGTTGCCCGAGATAGAAGGCATTAATATGTCGTTCCTTTATGAACAGTGTGCTTACTCTGAGACCAGAGTAGAGGGAAAACTGGATACATTCGTCGCCATGACAGAAGAGTTTCTCACAGCACTGAATCAGACATCGGAGTCGGATTATCGCGAAAAGCAAAGGTTGTATCATGACTTTGCAGGTACGGCGGGAGCCATTGGAGCGAAAGATATTCAGGAACTGGCGTTAGAGCTGGATCTGGCATGGCAGAATGAGCAGCCCGACGAGTCTGTGGCTGCTGAACTGGAAGAAAAAACTCGGGCTTTGTTAGACCGTATTCACGCAGTGCCCATTTCTTCTACTGTTGTCTGATGAACACTCACAATGTGGCGCAGCATGGCTTGCTCGGCAGCGTCAGCATCTCTGTGATTTAAGGCATTAAAAATGTCCAGATGCTCCATGTAGCTTTGCTCAATGGAGCCTTTCTTGCTCATCACCTGACGTCGGAACTTCAAGCCAAAAGCATACAGTTCGTCAGAGTAGTTGAGCATTATCGGGTTCACGGCTATTTCTGCGATTTTGAGGTGAAACTGATGATCAGAGAGCTGAAAACGCACCGGATCTGAAAACATGGTTGCCTGTTGCTTCAGCAAAGCGTCCAGTTCTTCCAGCTGTTTGTCGTTAATGTTTAAAGCGGCTTGTCGCGCAATGGCCGACTCAATGATTTTTCGACTTTCAAAAACGGTATCAATGGAATGATTGTTGATTTCGAGGCTGGAGGATTCTGGGAGCCAGTCGTTGCGTTTCAGAATCGCTTCGTCGCGGTTGACCCGAGTCTTTGACCCGTGAGAAACATGGATCATACCGTATGCCTGAACAATCCCCAATGCACCTCGCACCGTTTCCCGGCTGACGCCAAACATACTACTGAGCTCGCGTTCACTGGGCAGTTCATCCCCATCTCTGAGTAGCCCGGTGACGATCATCTCCAGTATTTTTTCCGCAAGAATGTCTTTTTTGGTTTTGTTTTTGAGGGTTTGCTCAAAGGCAAAAGCAGCGCGAGTCATAGGCGCTCCCATTTCAGTGAATTCTGTTAACAATTATGCGGACTGAGCAGAATGGTTACAAGTACGGCAAAATTCTTAAAAATGGGAAGTGGGGAGAAAGCACAAATACTCATGGAAGCAATGGACTTAGCTAACCTAAGCGAGCACTTGTGGGTTTGACGGGCAGACAAATGCTGCCTGCTCATCAGAGGGTGGAGGGATAGCTCCACCACTTCCCTAAATCATGGATACGTTAGCCGTAAACCCAGTCCACCAGCCCTAGCGTGATAAACGGAACATAAGTCACCAACAAGAGCAGTGCGATCAGTACGCCAATAAATGGCAGGTTCGCCCGCGTTGTTGACCAAATATCCACCTTGGCAATGGAACAGGCAGTGGCAAGCACGCTCGCCACTGGAGGGGTTTGCTGACCAATGGCAAGGTTCAGTGTCACTATCAGCCCGAAATGGATTGGGTTAATGCCAAACTGAAGTACCAGTGGCAACACCATAGGTACCACTAATATGATGGCGGCAGCGCCATGAAGGAACATACCTAATACAAAAAACAGCACATTCAGCAGCATCAGAACCACAATTTTACTCTCAGTAAAGTTGAGGATGGCTTGCGCCATTTGCTGTGGCAGTCTGACTTCGGTCAGGAATAGCCCAAGTAGCGCAGAGGTAGCAACCAGCAGCATAACCGCAGCAGTCTGAACGCTGGCACGCACCATACACTTATAAAGGTGTGCCAGAGTCAGTTCCCGATAAATCACAAAACCAATCACCAGAGCTGCAATCACCGCCAAGCCTGCCCCTTCGGTTGCGGTCACAATGCCACCGAAGATACCGCCCAAGATGATGACGGGTAAGAAAAGTGCCCAAATCGCGTCTTTGAACTTCTGCTTCAGGTTCTTCCAGCTAAACGCTTCTTCACGTGGAAGGTTGTAGCGAATGGCAAAGTAATAAGAAAGCGCCATCATCATCGCACCGCCGAGTACGCCCGGTACGACACCCGCAAGGAACAGTTTTACAATGGACGTGTCCGCAATGGCACCGTACAAAATCATAGAAATTGAGGGTGGAATGATGATCGCAAGGGAAGCTGAGGAAGACGTAATAGCCGCCACAAAGGTCGGTTTATAGCCGCGTTTTTTCATGGCAGGCATCAGCACGCTGCCTGTTGCTGCGACATCGGCAACCGCCGAGCCTGAAATCTCAGCAAAGAACATGGACACCCCAATGTTGACCATAGCAAGACCACCACGCACGAATCCAATCATGGCTGAAACCAAATCGATCAGGCGCTTGGAAATGCTCGAGGTATTCATAAGCTCACCCGCCAGAACAAACAGAGGAATGGCGAGTAATGGGAATTTGGTTGCCCCTTCATACAGAGTAAGAGGAACGTTGAGCATGGCATCGCTACCAGAGGTCAGAACCATCCCGCCAACTGCAACCACACCAATGGAAACAGCAATAGGGACGTTTATCATCACCAGCGCGAGCAAACCACCAAATAACAACAGGTAAATCATGAGTTTGCCTCCATGCTTTTATTCGAATTTGATTTCTGACCAACAGGGTAGAGCTCGTCGGTATCGATGCCGCATTCTTCGGCGTATTCTTCCAGCTCGGCTCTGTCGTGATCGCGCCCTTCTCGCATATCACTCAATGCCTGAGGGATGGATAAAAGCTCCGCCAGAATGAACAGCAGGGAACCAAAAGGAATAACAGATTGAACAAAAGGCACGGGCACCCAAGGCAGGCTGATTAGCGTTTCGCCTTCAAAATACTCCAGCACGATCCAGCCGTAGTAAGCGACCAGAATAAAAAAGCCAATCACTATGACTTCTGAAAGCCAGAATAAGGCGGATTGAAGCGATCCCTTTAGGCTGTAAAGCAAACCACTGAAACCGAGGTGGCTACGTTTGATTGCTGCCGTTGCGGCACCGTAGTAGGTAACCCAAACCAGCAAGAGGGAAGCGACTTCGTCATACCAAATTAAGGATGAACCCGTTTTGCGCATGATGACGCCGAATACAATGACAAAAGTCATCGACAACACCAGGAATACAGAGATTCCTTCCAACAGCTTTTCCAGCCAGTTTGCCCATTTTGTAATCATGATACTCCTCCTGAGTGAGGGCATTTCTGCCCTCTCCCTTCATTACACGCTAGTTAGCCAATGACAACGCTTTGTCTAACATGTCTTTACCGCCATCCACTTTGCTGGCGAACTGCTCATAAATGGGTTTGCTGGCGTCCACAAAGTCCTGATAGCTGGCTTTGTTTACTTGCATACCGCCGGCTTTCAGTTTGTTTAGCAACTCCTGCTCCTGACTGTCAGACAAGTCGTACATCCAAGGTTTGATCGCATTAGCAGAGTCCTTGATGATAGTCTGAACGTCGGCTGGCAATTTATCCCAGGTGCGTTTACCTGCTACCAGATACGACGGGCTATACACGTGATTGGTCAAAGACAGGTATTTCTGTACTTCATTAAATTTAGCGGCATAAATGTTGGTCAGAGGGTTTTCCTGCCCATCAATAACGCCAGTTTGAAGCGCAACGAAAACTTCAGAGAAAGACATTGGGGTAGGGTTACCGCCCCAGTTACGGAACATGCTGACGCGCCATGTGCTGTTAGGCGTACGAAGCTTGATACCTTTTAGGTCCTTTGGTGTCGTGATCGGTTTGACATTGTTCGTGATGTGGCGGAAACCGTTCTCCCACATACTCAATACCTTGTAGCCTTTTTTATCGGCTGTCGGTGCAATGCTTGGCCAGAATACTTCGGATTCAATTTTTGCCAGATGTGCACGGTCTTTAACAAGGAAGGGCATGTCGAACAGCGCGAATTGCGGTGTCACTTTTGCCATGATGGAAGAGGGCTGACTAAAGTGAACCGTGCCTAGCTTGAGTTTCTGCATCAGTTCTTTGTCTTTACCCAGCTGCCCGTCACCAAACAGGCTGATGGAATAATCCGAACCTGCCGATTTAAGAGCCGCATTCGCTTCGTTGGCAAACTTCTCTGCCGTTTTGTACTGCAATGACCCCTGTGCAGCGCCAATGGCGAAAATCAGTTCTTTCGCAATGGTGTGTGGGGCGGCAAAAGCCAGTGAAGCTACGGTTGTACTAATTAACATTTTCCGCATAGTTTTGATGTTCATTTCTGCGTTTCTCCGTTAATTTCAATGGTCGTCATTGACCGTCTATAGTCCTTAAAATCATGCTTACCATCTCAAATCAAAAGACTGGTTGGTGAGCACTTGTGGGGTAGTCTTATTTAACGCTGATCACTCAGCGAATTTTCCTCATCGCTGAGGCGGTGGTGCAGTAGACACTGTTGAGGTGATCCATCATGGCTTTTTCTGCCAGCTCCGGATTGCCCTCTTCCAGCGCCCTGTATATCTCCCCGTGTTCTTTGAAGCTTTTTTCTATCGCTCCTTCTTGTTCCAGAACACTTCGTCTGAAATTCAACCCGTAGGTGTAAAGCTCGTCGGCGTAACCTGCCAGAATGTCGTTGTCGCTGTAATCTGAAATCAGCTTATGGAAACGCTGATCGGAAATTTGAAAGTGGGCCGGTTTATCAAACAAAGATGCCTGCTGATCCAGTAAATACTTAAGTTCGTCCAAACCCGCTTGATCGATGTGAATAGCCACACCTCGCGCAATGGCAGATTCGACAACCTTGCGGCTCTGATAAACGGCTTCAATGTCGTAGTTGTTAATGGTGAGGTTTGAAAGCTGTGGCAGCAGTTCAATGCAGCGCTTGAGCAGTTCATCATTGCGGTTAACGCGGCTTTTAGCACCGTGTGACACGCTGATCAGCCCATAGGCGGCGATCATCCCGATCGCACCTCGAACCGTTTCCCGGCTTACGCCAAACATGGCACACAGTTCCCTTTCGCTGGGTAATGTGTCCCCGTCTCTCAACAAACCAGAGAAAATCATCTCCAATAGTTTGCTGGCAAGAATGTCTTTCTTGGTTTGGTTTTTAAGTTGCTTTTCAAACGCAAATACATTGGCTGCCATGATATTCCCTCACCTTGATGTTCAGCTCTGCTTATACTTCCCGTTCACCAACTGCATGCCTGAATGCTCGTCCCTGAGCGATTGAGGAAGCAGCGAAGCGGGTGTGTTTTGATAACAGACTGGGCGCAAAAAGCGTTCAATCGCATTGGAACCTACAGACGTTGTTCTGGAATCAGAGGTAGCCGGAAAAGGACCGCCATGCACCATGGCATGGGATACTTCAACACCAGTCGGGTAGCCATTAAACAGAACCCGACCCACTCTCAGTTCCAGATGATCCAGAACTTGCTGAGCATCTTGCGTGGTGTCGTCACTGCCCATGTGAATAGTTCCGGTAAGCTGCCCTTCGAGCGAATCAATCACTTTCAGTAGCTGCGCGGAATCTTTGCAGCGCACGACTAATGAACTGCTGCCGAATATTTCCTCACGAGCCTGCTTTTCCTGCAGGAACACATCAGCACTGGTGCTGAACAGATAAGGTGTACATTGGTTGTGATCCCCAGATATTTCGCCTTCACTCACCATGGCAATGTCCGGATTTTCCACCAGTGCGCCAACGCCATTTTGGTAGGCAGCGTGAATGCCCGGTGTCAGCATGGTCTGGCTGGTGGCTGAATTGATGATCTCAGCGCACTGATTAACAAACTCATCCAGTTTTGAAGAGTCGACAGCCAATACCAAACCGGGGTTTGTGCAAAACTGACCGGCACCCATTTGAAGAGAGGTGCAGAACCCGGCAGCCAGCGTACCAATATCGCTGTCAAGTGCACCCGGCATGATCACCACAGGGTTAATACTGCTCATTTCGGCATAGACCGGAATCGGCTCTGGGCGATTTTGAGCAGTTGACATCAGAGCCAGTCCGCCAGCTCTCGAACCGGTAAATCCAACGGCTTTAATATTGGGATGAGCAACCAGCCCCTGACCAACAAGACTGCCGGAACCAAACAGAAGTGAAAACACGCCTTCAGGCATATCACAGCGCTTGGCTGCAGTGATGATGGCGCTTGCAACCAGTTCTGCAGTACCCGGGTGGGCAGAATGTGCTTTAACTATCACCGGGCAGCCTGCTGCGAGGGCAGAAGCGGTGTCACCGCCTGCAACGGAAAAGGCCAATGGGAAATTACTGGCTCCGAAAACAGCCACCGGACCAAGAGGCAGATAAGACAAACGCAAATCCGGTCGTGGTAGCGGTGTACGTTCTGGTAAGGCGGTATCAATTTTGGGTAGCTCAGTCAGCCCGTCACGTAAGTTAGAAGCAAAAAGATTGAGTTGCCCAACGGTTCTCCCGCGTTCACCTTCAATGCGCATTTGAGGCAGCCCGGTCTCCTGCATGGCTCTTTCAACGAGCGCATCACCGAGCGCCATGATCTCTTCCCCGATAGACTGAAGAAAGTCCGCTCTCTGGTTTGAAGAGGTTTTCCGATAGCGCGCAAAAGCCTGATGGGCGAGAGCACAAGCTTCTTCCAATTGTTCTTGATTGGCTCCCGCGTAGGGTGGATCGAGCACTTCATTGGTGTGCGGATTGATAGCATGAACGACTTTTTGGTCACCCATGATCTTTTTACTACCAATGGTCATTTTTCCTGTGAGTGTCATGGTAAATGCTCCTATAGCGCCTTGACCGTAATGGATTGCTCTGGCGCTTTAGCTAACGTGTTACGCAGCGAACGACCAAACGCTGGAATGGAAATTTCAAACAGATCACCAACCTGAGTCTGCACTTTGTCGGCAAAGCTGAGTGTGGCTGTGCCCATGTAGTGGACATGCAAATCGCCGGGGCGACGGAACTGCTCGTACTTAAAGTGGTGGTGTTCCAGATTGGCGATGGTGTGCGCCATGTTGGCTTCACCGGTTAAAAAGGTTTTGCTCCACAGGCGTTCGCCGTTGCGATGAATGGTACTGATGCCTTCGAGGTTTTCCGGAAGGTCACCAATCAAAAGTTCTGGTCCGTAGCTGCAAGAGCGGAGTTTGGAATGTGCCAGCCACAAGTAGTTAAAGTGCTCGGTTACATGGTCGGAAAATTCATTACCTATGGCGAAACCAATTCGGTAAGGCTGACCGTCGTTGCCTATCACATAGAGTGCAGTCAGTTCAGGCTCTTCTCCGCCATCTTTGGCGAAATCTGGCATGGTGATTGGCTTTTCCGGTGCAACAACGCATTGACCGTCTCCTTTATAAAACCACTCAGGCTGAGCTCCGGTTTCCCCCGCGTTGGGTTTTCCGCCTTCCACACCCAACTGGAACATTTTCATCGAATCGGAAAGCTCTTCATCACCCGAAAGCTTGGCGTGCATTTCGGCACGAGCGTCTGCACTGCCCAGATGGGTTAGCCCCGTTCCGGTGACCAGCCAGCGGGATGGATCTTCATGAATGATGGGCGGCAGCAGTGCCTGACTATCAACAAGAGACTGGTAACTCAGTGTTTCGTCACTCAATCTGGCATCGATCACTGCCGCTAAAGGTTTCCCCGACTCAATGGCTTCCATCGCCAACTGATAAGTGCCACCAGTGGTGTTAATAACCCGCACCTGATCAAGGGACTCAACCACAGCGGCTTTCAGGGTGTTGTTCTGAGTGAATTGTATGACTCTCATGACGTGCCTCACTCAATCACATTGAACTGATCCAGATGCTTGTCGCTGATACTCAGCCCAAGCCCTGGTGTGTTTTCATCTAGGTCGATTGTTCCGTTAACCGGAGTTGGATCGCCTTCGAAGATGTAGTAGAACAGCTCGTTTCCGATTTCCACATCATGCACAGGGAAGTATTCCGACATAGGAGAGGCAAGCGTCGACATTGTCAGATGGTAGTTGTGCATCTGACCTGCGTGCGGAATTACCGGAACACCAAATGATTCAGCAATGGCATTAATTTTGTGGGCAGCGGTGATGCCGCCGACGCGGTTGGTGTCGTACTGGATAACCGAAACCGCACGCTTTTCTAGCAGTTGACGGAAACCATAGCTGGTGAACTCGTGCTCACCTCCCGAAATAGGGATGCAGGTCAGTTGGTTGAGTTCTGCGTAGCCGTCGATGTCGTCTGCAATAACAGGCTCTTCAAGCCAGCGAGGCTGAAACTGTTCCAGTTTAGGCAGAATTCGTTTGGTGTATTCGAGATTCCAGCCCATGTAACATTCCAGCATCAGGTCAACATCTTCACCGATCACTTCGCGAACAGCGGCTACACTGTCGAGATTCTTTCTGACCCCCTGCGGTCCATCCTTTGGACCATAACCAAATCGCATTTTCATCGCTGAAAATCCTTGGTCCAGATAGGATTGAGCTTCGCGCTGCATCTCATCCAGATCCGTGCGATAAAGCTTAGAAGCGTAGCAGGGGATCGTTTCTTTCGTGCGTCCACCAAGGAGTTTGAACACAGGTTTATTGGTCGCTTTGCCCATCAAATCCCAAAGGGCGATGTCAATGGCAGAAATCGCCGCCATTCCAACACCCTTACGACCCCAGGCGAGGGTAGAGCGGTACATGCGTTGCCATAGGTATTCGTAGTCAAAAGGATCCTGACCAATAACCAGCGGCGCCAGATATTGATCGATGATCTGCTTGGCAATACGGGGCGCAAGTGCCACGTTGCCAATGCCCACTAAACCGTCGTCGGTATACACTTCAACAACAGTCCAGCCGTGGAATCGAAAAGTGCCCATGGAATCGCCTCTGTCCCAAAGCAGATCCATCGCATTGGAACAAAAGTTGTTCTGAGGCTCTACGGTGTGTCCATTCCACTCAAATACACGGGCTTGAACTTGGGTTATCTTCATTGAAACGTCTCCTGTTTTTGAGCTTGCTTGCGATAGTTGGTGCCCATGCGGCAGGCAATATTGAATGCTTGAATCGTAGCGCTGACATTGGCCTGATTTTTCCCGGCGATGTCGTAAGCGGTGCCATGTGCTGGCGTGGTAATGGGAACGGGTAAGCCGCCCTGAACCGTAACGCCTTTTTCGAAACCCATCAGCTTGATGGCGATTTGACCTTGATCGTGATACATGGTGACGATCGCATCGACTTCTCCATCACGGGCTTTGAGGAAAATGGTGTCAGCAGGGAAAGGTCCCAGAATTGGGTAACCCATCTCGTTCAGTTTTTTCACGGCAGGTTCGATGATCTCTATTTCTTCACGACCACAGACTCCGCCGTCTCCGCCATGTGGATTGAGCGCCGCAACCGCAACGCGAGGAGCGTCAAAGTCTGCGGATTTGAGCGCCTGATAAATCAGTTTGCTGGCTTCGATGATTCGTTCTTCACTGAGAAGGCTGACCACATTTTTCAGAGGAATATGCGAAGAGATTCGAGATGTCCAAAGCGTGCCTAATGTGTTGAACTCACAGAAAAAAGAGTCAACATTCAGCTTGTCGGCAAAGTAATGCAATTCATCTTCAAATGGCATCCCTGAGCGAATCATGGCCTGCTTGTTTAAAGGAGCGAAGCAAATGGCATCAATGTGATTCGCCACGACAGCATCGAGGCACAAATCCAATACCGTCAGCACCGAGCGTCCTCCAGCAGCATTGGCTACACCCATTTCCACTTCATCTGAATTCACGGAATCGACAGGGACATACAAAATATCGCCACTGCCTGTGTGTCGGCGTGCCGCACTGAGGCTTTCGATTTCTTTTACATCAATGTTGGTGTTAGCGATGCGCTGTCCCTGCTCCCAAAGCCAGTTGTCGCCAATAAGTACGATGTTGGCTCTTGAGGTGACATCAGGTTGGCTGAGCAGCTTGGCAATAAGCTCTGTGCCAATCCCGGAAGGATCGCCAAGAGTGACGGCAACAGTGGGCAAAGTGCTAGGCATAGGATGTCCTTATTCTGTTTGTATGCTTTTTGGTCTACTGGTTCGGAAACAATACCACTAGACCAGTAATTGACAAGAGTAAAATTAACAATAAAGAAACATAATGAATTAAGGATAGAGCGCGTATCGGCTTCTATCTCTTGTAATTAAAGGAGCTTTGTTGAATTTGACTATGTTTAGAAATGGTTAATATTTGTGATCTTGTTCAATTTTTAATCTCGATTTGTTCATAACTAATGCTTATAAACAAAATAAGTTTCTCCGATTAGATCATTCGTTATCGATGGCGCAAGATGATCTCAAACCCAGTTGCCGAGCAAACTTATGAAAAAATCACGTACATTGATTAAATCAGCGTTAATTGGATTAACTCTGATCAGTCTCGCTGGATGCGCTTCTCCTGAATTTGATTCAGATAATGAAAATGCCGCGCGAAATCGAGGTGCCGCAGGTGGTGCATTGCTCGGTGCGACGGCTGGCTTATTGTTAGGCTCTCCAGAACTGGCGGCAAAAGGTGCCATTGCTGGTGGTGTGGCAGGTGGAGTGAGTGGTTCGATGAAAGATTTGGACGATTCACGAAGTGCAGACAGAAATCAGGTAATGGCGGATGGTGTTTCTCAGGACACTCGATCTGACGCTGAAAAGCGAGCGGCGGAGCTGGAAGCTGAGCTGCGTATTCTGGAACTTGAAAAGCAACTTGCTGAACTGAAAGGCGAGAAAACAGAAGAGAGCTGAATGTTCACCAGCCGTTTTACTAATAAAAAAGGAGCCTAAGGCTCCTTTTTTCGTTGCTGAGCAATCGCTATGCCGATTTCTCTTCCATCTCGATACGGTAACGAACCATATCTTCAATCGTCAGTACAGGCATGTTGTGGAGTTTCCCAAAAGCTACAATTTCAGGCGTTTTTGCCATGCTGCCATCTGGGTTAGCCACTTCACACAGAATGCCGAAAGGGGATAGCCCAGCCATTTCCATCAGGTCTATTGTTCCTTCGGTATGACCTCGGCGCGTCATGATTCCACCTTTGCGTGCGCGAAGCGGAAAAACGTGTCCCGGTCGCGCCAGATCGCTGGCTTTAGCATTGAATCGAGATGCGGTTTTAATGGTGGTGACTCGGTCAGCGGCGGAAACGCCTGTAGTCACACCTTCTCTGGCTTCAATAGATACGGTGAAAGCCGTTTGGTTTTTGCTGTCGTTATTCTCCACCATGGGTGGTAACTCTAGCTGATTAGCGTGCTCATCACTCAGACACAGGCAAACAATACCGCTGCATTCGCGAATCATTAGCGCCATTTGTTCATTGGTAAGGTGGTCAACAGAATAGATAAGATCGCCTTCGTTCTCTCTATCTTCATCATCCAGCAGCAAAACGCCGCGACCTTGTTGCAGTGCCTGAAGTGCTTTTTCAACACGTTCGAAAGGTGTGCCAAATTCTTCTAGTAAGGAAGTTTGGTTCTGATTCATGGTAGTGACTCCGTAAAAAATTTACCAGAATCAGGGCATATGTGAAGGGGGCTTGCGGAGCATGGGTAGCGAAAAGCTTCCCGGTGACCAAATGCAAACCAAAGTAAAACCCACGGCATATCGCAAAGCGAATTCTGCTGTGTTTTTATCATCCTCTCCCATCCGGACTATTACCGTCGGCTCTGGCTTCTCACCAGATCTGCTGACCTTAAAACGTTAGGGTTTTAAGCGCTCGCGGGCTCACCAAAAAACTGGCATACCGCCGGTGGGGAATTGCACCCCGCCCTGAGAATAATGTTGTTTCACGTTCATGTAGAACGCGGAAGAGATGATATCGTTTTTTTATTTAGAAGGTAATCACTAAGTGATGAAATGGCGTAATTTCGAATACAAAAGGCGCGAAAAATACAATTTTTGCGCCTGATTAGATTTTAGAGAAAGAAACTATTAGGAATAAAGTTGCCCATCTACAACCACTGCCTGGCTGTTACGGTTCCCATCCAAAATGGTCATGGCAGCCAGAAACCCTCTTTTGAGGTAGCCCAGCTTATCTTGGTGCATTGCTTTTGCCGGGTAGGTGGATGCCATTTTCAACGCTTCCTCTTCCGGAATACCCCATTCAATGAGTTTTGCCACCGATTGGTCCATGCCAATATGTGCGCCTGCAAGGCTACCCTGGGCATTGACCAGCTTACCGTTGACCACTTGTACGGTCTCATTGTTCAGGGTAAATGTATCGCTTTGGCTGCCAACGGTCGCCATTGCATCTGTAACGACAAACAGCTTGCCAGCAGGTTTACTGCGGTGTGCCAAAAGTGTGCTTTCTTTCGATACATGAATGCCGTCGGTGATGATGGAGCACCACGTATTGTCGCTGAGAAGAGCAGTGCCTACGACTCCCGGCTCCCTGCCTTCTAATGGCGACATAGCGTTATATAAATGAGTAAACCCATCTACGTGGCGAATTTTATCGGCACCGAGTTGTGCTTGACTGGCGTTGCTGTGTCCGCATGAAACGATGATGTTTTTCTCTGACAACCAGCCTAGAACTTCAGTGGGTATCATTTCCGGTGCAAGCGTAACCAGCGTTGAACCGGAGGTCAGCCACGGCAATTTTTCGAGTTCGGAGATGGATGGGGTGTAAAAATGTTTTGAATCATGTGCCCCTTTTTTATCAGGGTTGAGCCAGGGACCTTCTAAGTGTACGCCAAGTACACCTGTGATTCTGTCGTTTATTGCCGATTGCGTCGCGGCTAGGGCACGCTCTATTTTCTCTTTAGTATCACTAATTAAAGTTGGAAGCAGGTACGCCGTGCCGTGTTTTCGGTGCGCACGACAAATAGTCTGAATTCCTTCCAGGTCGGTGTCCTGATTGAACATGACACCGCCACCGCCGTTAACCTGAATATCAATGAAACCCGGGGTGATGGTGCATTGGTTATATTCATGAATTGTCGCTGTGTCGGGGATGTCATTTTGTGCAACGATACTTACGATTTCGTTATCTTGCCAAAGAATGGCGGAGTGTTGGTGAAACTGTTCACCGTCAAAGATTCGCTTCGCTGAAATGGCTTGTAGAGACATAGATTTCCTTACTCGATAAATTGAAAGGCAGCACCCAGTAAGCAGGCGTCGTAGTCGCCTTGAGCACTAAAAAGAGGAATGTGAAATGGAGGAGGTGACTTCTGAATGTAATGGCGAACAGTTTTCAGATAGCCATTTGCCAGCCCGATGCCCCCGCCAATGACGATGGCATCTAAATCCAGACTGGCTTTTAAGTTTTGACACAGAGTCGCAATGGCTTTTGCGCTGTTGTTTATGATTTCCTGAGCCTGTGGGTTATCAGACGCAAGATCGAAGAGTTTGATATTGCTGATTTCATTGCCAATTTTCTCTTTGACCTGGCGCTGAATAGCATTGCCTGATGCTATTGCTTCAACACAACCATTTTGACCGCAGCCGCAAGGATGACCGTCAATGTTGACCACCGTATGCCCGATGTGCCCGGCAAAATTAGTAGCGCCTTTATGGAGTTTTCCATCCAGAATCAGACCGCCTCCGACACCCGTTGAAATGGTGATGTAAGCAACATTAGAAAGCGGTTGGTCCAGCTGAAGGTATTCATACCAAGCCGCAGCCTGAGCGTCGTTGAGCATAGAGGTGGGCTTGTTAGTTAATGCTTCCATTGCCTGACGTAACGGGAATGGGGTCGGAAAAGCCAGAGTATCGGGGTTTGTTGATGTGACACCTGCATGGCTTACCCAACCTGTGGTGGAAATGCCAATTTTTTCTGCTTTCGGTAGCCACTCCTGACAATGCTGGATGATGTGATGGACAAATTGATCAGCAGATTGAGCGTCAGGTGTTGGGATTTGCTTACGCTCCGTAAGAGTTTGAGTGGAAAGATCAACCAGCCCGATGGCAATTTTTGTTCCTCCAATATCAATAGCCAGTATTTTCATCTTTGCACTCCTGCTGCTTGAGTTGCGGAAATAAACCAGTCTGTCATCACCTCTAAACGAGTTAACGCAGATCCTACCGTTACGGCGACCGCACCACATTCAATCGCTTTTGCTGCCAGTTCAGGGGTGTGATAACGACCTTCTGCCATCGTAAAGAATCCAGCCTCGGAAAACTGTCTGACGAGTTGCAAATCTGGCTCACTGGGTACTTCGCCTTCCGTATAGCCTGACAAAGTGGAACCTATGATGTCGACCTTGTGGTTGTGTGCCCAAAGCCCGTCATCAAAGCAGGAGCAGTCAGCCATGGCGATGCATCCTGCTTTATGAATTGAGTCAATAAGCGCCTCTCTACTATCGGGGCGGGGTCGGGGCGTGCAATCAAAAGCAATGATCGCAGCTCCGGCTTTTGCCAGAGATTCAACGTCCGATACAAACGGCGTGATACGTACTGGGCTGTCGGTTAAGTCTCTTTTCACTATGCCTATTATCGGAATACCGACCGCAGATGAAACGGCGGCAACGTTCTCTATCCCCTCTATTCTAAGCGCCTTTGCCCCCGCCTGCTGCGCAGCCAAAGCCATTGCGACAATGATGCTGGTTTTTTCCATTGGGCTGCCAATGACTGGTTGAATTGATACCACCGTCTGACCTTGCAGTAATGCTCTTATTTGATTCATTTTTTTCGTGTTTTTCACAATTACCCCAAATTAAAGATTGCTGCGGAACCCGCCCATTCACTTCCGATAATCATCAAGTCTGTTTAGAAAGTGGCAGTTTTGATGGTTTTTTGCCCGCGTTCACATTTTGTTAAATACCGCTTTGAAAATAATCTTCATTGTCATAATAATTCTTGGTGAATATTTTTTTCAATAAAAAAAGAGATTTTTTTCAAAATGTCGTAAGTATGAAAATCTGACGGCAAAAACAAAAGGGAATAGCGATGAAAGCCATCAATAAATTGACGTTGGCAGTATTGGCAATGGGATGTGCCATGTCTGTTCAAGCTGCCACTACTTTGAAAATGGGCATGCAGGCTTCGGTTGGATCTGTTGAATACACTTCTGCAAAGCTTCTGGCTGATACCGTTGAAGAGCTGAGTAAGGGGGAATTAAAAATCACCCTGTACCCAAGCGCTCAGCTAGGGGATGACCGCGCCATGCTCCAGCAGTTGTCACTGGGTGATCTGGATATCACCTATGCGGAGTTTGGACGCATGGGGCTTTGGATCCCTCGTGCAGAGGCGGTAACACTTCCGTATGTCGCCAAAGACTACGAACACTTACGTCGTATGTTTGACTCTGAATTTGGTCAGGGTGTGCGTCAGGAAATGTTATCCAAGTTTAACTGGCGTGCACTGGATACCTGGTATAACGGAACCCGACAAACCACATCTAACCGTGCGCTCAAGTCGATAAGTGATTTCAAAGGGTTGAAGCTGCGGGTTCCAAATGCGAAACCTAACTTAAATTACGCCAAACTTTCCGGTGCATCTCCAACGCCGATGGCATTTTCTGAAGTCTATCTGGCACTGCAAACCAACGCGGTAGACGGGCAGGAAAACCCATTGCCAACCATCAAGACGATGAAGTTTTACGAGGTTCAGAGCAATCTTGCACTAACCAACCATATTGTGAACGACCAGATGGTCATCATTTCAGAAAACACCTGGAAAAACCTGTCTTCGGAACAGAAAGAGATGGTCAATCAGGCAGTCGCAAAAGCGGGTAAAGCGCATACCGCCTCCGTGAAAAAACAAGAAGCGGAACTGGTGTCCTTCTTTGAATCGAAAGGCGTTAACGTCACGTACCCCGAACTGTCTCCATTCCGTGACGCGATGCAACCTCTGTACGCTGAATTCGAAGAGAAAATTGGACAGCCTATCGTTAAGCAACTCGCTGCGATGTAAGTGTCCGGTCAGTTAGATATTCCGGCTGGCAAAGTGTTACCTGCCAGCCATGGAGCCCTAAATGCTACGTAAAATTACGAGAAATATAGAGGAAATCATCACGGTGCCGCTGATGCTTGTTTTGCTGGTTGTACTGAGCTGGCAAATCGGCACCCGCTGGCTGTTAGATGATCCTTCACTGTGGAGCGAAGAACTGGCGCGAGTGCTGTTTATGTACATGGCGCTGATAGGGTGTGCGATTGCGATCAAAAACAGCAGTCACGTCAATATCACGTTCTTTTCAGACAAATTACCCCTGAAAGCCCGGCTAATACTGGTGCTCTCTCTGGAGTTAGCGGTACTCGTTTCCATCTTTGCCATTATCTACCTTGGTTATCAGCACGTTCAGCGTACTGCTTTCTTTGAACTGATAACGTTAGAAATTTCAAGCAAATGGATGAATTACAGCTTGCCTCTTGGAGGTGTATTTATGGTTGTTCGTCAACTGCAGAAGATGTTGAAGGTTTTCGCAGAATACCACCAGACAAGTTATGAACAGCATGAAACAGGTATTGAAGGGAGATAAGGAAATAGCATGGCAAGTTCAATTTTCGGCTGGTTAGCTCTGTTGTTTGCAGGGATGCCTGTCGGTTTTTCACTCATTTTTGTCGCTCTGACTTTTCTGGTTTTAACCAGTAGCCCGGGGATTAACTTCGCTGCCCAGCAGATGCTTGGTGGCATTAACAACTTTACACTTCTTGCGGTGCCTTTTTTTGTTCTGACGGGGCACTTGATGAACAGTGCGGGTATCACCAAACGGATTTTCAATTTTGCTAAAGCCATGGTGGGCCATGTAACTGGCAGCCTCGGGCACGTAAATATTATGGCAAGTTTACTGTTTTCCGGGATGTCTGGCTCTGCGCTTGCCGATGCTGGTGGGCTGGGGCAGTTGGAAATCAAATCGATGCGCGATGCCAAGTATGACGATGACTTTGCGGGAGGATTAACCGCCGCGTCATGCATTATTGGTCCTTTGGTTCCGCCTTCGATCCCATTGGTGATTTACGGCGTTGTCTCAAACACTTCAATTGGTGCTTTGTTTCTGGCAGGAGCCATTCCTGGCCTTCTTTGCTGCATTGCTCTGATGGTCATGAGCTATTTCATCTGCAAGAAACGAGGATACATGACGCTTCCTAAAGCCTCGCGCAGAGCTCAACTTACGTCATTTAAAGAAGCATTTTTGTCTCTGCTGACTCCAGTGATCATTATTGGTGGGATTTTCTCTGGCAAATTTACACCAACGGAAGCTGCGGTCGTTTCTTCTTTGTACGCACTGTTTTTGGGTACTGTGGTATACAAGCAGCTCACAATTCGCGGTTTTATTGATGTACTTAAAGACACCGTCAACACAACCGCAGTGGTGGCGTTAATGGTTATGGGGGTAACGGTATTCGGCTGGATCGTGGCTAGAGAACAACTTCCCCAAATGCTTGCTGAGTACTTTCTGACAATCAGTGATAACCCTCTGGTGCTGTTACTGCTGATTAACTTGCTGCTCCTTTTCCTCGGAACCTTCATTGAATCATTAGCACTTTTGCTTTTGCTTGTTCCGTTTCTGGTCCCTGTAGCGAGCGCGGTAGGAATAGACCCTGTTCACTTTGGTGTCATGGCCATTCTGAACCTGATGATAGGTATTCTGACGCCACCAATGGGGATGGCTCTCTACGTGGTATCAAGAGTGGGAGATATTCCGTTCCACACCTTAACCCGAGGTGTG
This sequence comes from Vibrio sp. SCSIO 43132, assembly GCF_019904195.1. Lineage (NCBI taxonomy): Bacteria > Pseudomonadati > Pseudomonadota > Gammaproteobacteria > Vibrionales > Vibrionaceae > Vibrio > Vibrio sp. SCSIO 43132. Next base: position 3,178,855 of record NZ_CP063199.1, on the reverse strand, counting down.
ATCCCTCTGTTGGTGCCATTGTTCATCGTACTGATGTTGGTGGCGGTATTTCCTCAATTCACACTATTTTTGCCAGAACTGATCCTCAACTACGGGCAATAAACAGGACGATTCATAATGAAAAAATTAACAGGGTTGATTGCTGCGCCTCACACACCTTTTGATCAGAATAACGAGGTGAACTTTGACGTCATTGATCAAATTGCCGAGCTCCTGATCTCGCAGGGTGTTTCTGGTATTTACATATGTGGTACGACAGGCGAGGGGATTCATTGCTCCGTTGAAGAACGTAAGCGCATTGCCGAAAGATGGGTAAAAGCCAGCCGTAACCGATTAGACATTATTGTCCACACCGGAGCGCTCAGTATTGTTGATACGCTGGAACTTACCCGTCATGCGGAAACGTTAGATGTCCTTGCGACCTCTGCGATTGGTCCCTGCTTCTTTAAGCCCGGCAGTGCAGAAGATCTTGTCGATTACTGTGCTCAGGTGGCGAGTGCAGCACCATCAAAGGGCTTTTATTACTATCATTCCGGCATGTCTGGCGTTGATGTCGATCTGGAACAGTTTCTTATTCAGGGCAACGAGCGAATCCCCAATCTTTCTGGAGCAAAGTTCAATCATTCTGATCTTTATGAATACCAACGCTGTGTGCGAGTTGCTGGCGGAAAATTTGATGTGCCTTTTGGTGTCGACGAGTTTTTGCCAGCAGGGTTGGCAGTCGGTGCGGTTGGGGCGGTGGGCAGTACCTATAACTACGCAGCGCCTTTGTATCTGGAGATCATCGGTGCATTTCAGCAAGGTGATCACCAGAAGGTGGCTCGGTTGATGGATTCGGTAATTGCCATTATCCGTGTGCTGGTCGAATACGGTGGAGTAGCCGCAGGGAAAGTAGCTATGCAGCTACACGGTATTGATGTGGGGAACCCGAGAACACCGATCAGAACGTTATCTGAAGGGCAGAAACGAGACGTGCTGGTGAAGCTGCGTGATGCTGGCTTTGTCAGAACAAGTTTGTAAGGAGGGAATGATGGAAGGCATATTTGTTCCTTTGATGACGCCATTCAGTGCCGATGGAGAGTTGGAATACAGCAAACTTGACGCAATGATCGAGTATCACATCTCACAAGGTGTTCACGGTTTTTATGTGGGTGGCAGTTCTTCTGAGTGTTTTATGATGAGTATTTCGGAGCGCCAGAAGGTATTGAAATACGTCAGCCAGGTAGTAAAAAAACGTGTACCGGTTATTGCGCATGTAGGGGCAATTGCGTTAACCGATGTTCGTTTATTGATAGATACTGCATTGGACGAAAACTACGATGTTATTTCTGCGATACCTCCGTTTTACTATGGGTTCACCAAGCAAGAGGTGACGTATTATTACCAGTCCATTCTGGATTACACCGATCTGCCTCTGCTGCTTTACAACATTCCGGGAACGACAGGGGTTACCTTTACCCATGAGACCTTGCTGAACCTGCTGATGATGGACAACATCATTGGAATCAAGCACACAACACCGGACATGTTCTTTATTGAGAGGTTGCGACATCTGCAGCAAGACAGCCTGATATTTCATGGTGAAGATTCAATGCTGGTTAACGGTCTGCAAATGGGGGCGAGTGGTGGTATCGGCACCACCTACAACTTAATGCCTGCGCAGTACGTGAAACTCTTCGAAGCCATGAAGCAAGGCGACGTTGATAAAGCGATGGCTCTGCAACATCAGGTTAATCGTGTAACTGAAGTTCTGCTGGAGGTTGGGCTATATCAAAGCATCAAATTTGCGATGAGTGAAATGGGTATCGATTATGGTCACTGCAGAGAGCCTTTCTTACCCCTGTCGAAGGAAGATAAAGGACGGGTTATGACGTGCCTGGAACGTTACGGTTATCTCTAGGGTAAAGAGACCTGTATTTGATATGGTGAGTCTGATACCTTTGTCCAAATCTTCACTAAAGAAAAGAGAGTGTTGTGAGCTTACACAATAATTTACTGGTTCGACTCAGAGCGAACACTACGCCCTTAAGTAAGAAACTGCGTTTAGTAGCGGATTATGTGTTGGATAATGCTCATGACGTCCAATTCCAGACAATTACGGAGTTGGCGCGTAACTCTCAGACCAGTGAAGCTACCGTAGTTCGGTTGTGCCGCGATATGGGTTATAAGGGCTATTCAGATTTCCGTATGGCACTGGCTGTCGATCTGAGTCAAAACCCTCGGGAAAAGCAGGTCGAGATGGAGGGGGACATTTGCCACGTATCCGCCCAAAGAGCGGTAGCTAGTTTGCAGGATACCGCTCAGATCATAGACCGCAAAGCACTTGAAAGGGTGTGTGAACTGGTACATAAATCCAGCTACATCAGCTGTGTAGGAGTCGGGGCATCTAGCATTGTGGGGCGTTACCTGACTTTTCGACTATTGCGGATCGGAAAGAAAGTAAACATGTATGAAGACACCCATCTTGCGGCTATGAACGCCGTGCGCAGTACTGAAGGCGACCTTTGGTTTGCCGTCTCCAGTTCTGGGTCGACTAAGGAAGTGGTTCATGCAGTCAGGCAAACCCATGAGCGCAATGTCCCTGTTGTTTCTATCACGAATATCACTCACAGCGCACTGTCTTCAATATCAACGGAATCACTGATTGCTGCCAGACCAGAAGGTCCGTTAACGGGGGGAGCGTTTGCCTCTAAAGTTGGGGCATTGCTATTGGTCGATGTGCTCGTGAATACGCTTCTTGAGCAGTACCCTGAATACAAAGAATCAGTGGTTGAAACTGCTGAGGTTGTCATGCCGTTGATGCTCTAGGTCAGCGGCAATCGTATTTTTCTTCCATATCTCTGACGGCTTTTACCAGTAAGTTTTCCAGAGCCTCCATGTTGATTTTGCTCAGGTTAGTCAGGTAAAGGCATGACTTGGCGGTTTTCACTTTACCGATGGCGGCTAAGTCGTCGGCATAATCGCTGAATCCCTGCATGATGTAAACCGTCAGGTTTTGCTTTCGAGGTGAGAAACCTGTGATCATCCACGAGTAGGTGCCTTTGGTATTGGTGTACTCGTAACTGCCAAAACCAACGATGGAATCTCCCCACATCACGGCTTTTCTTTCTGTGACTCTCTCAAACATTGCCAATAATTCGAATGCATCCTCACGGCGTTTATCGTGTTCTACGGCATTCAAAAATTTGGTCACGCTTTTTCGGTTTGGACGGGTTTTTATCTCAGACATGGCAGTACCCTAGAAAGGCAAGAGGATAGAGATAAGATAAGTTTAAGGCATTTAAACATCAAGATACTCAAATTGAAAGGTGCCATAACGCAAGAAAGGCTAACCGAAGTTAGCCTTTCTTTAGGGGATGTGAATCTGTGTGGCAGTGATTACCAGCCTTTCACAACACCACCTTTAAAGATGTCCATCGCTGCGTTGTACACTTCGTCAGTCTGGTAAGCTTTTACGAAATTCTGTACGTTTTCAGCCGCTAGGTTTTCTTCACGAGCAACAATCAGGTTAACGTATGGAGACTCTTTGTCTTCTACGAATACACCGTCTTTCTCAGGCGTCAGGTCGATGCTGCTTGCGTAAGTTGTGTTGATGATTGAAAGTGCAACGTCATCCAGAGAACGAGGAAGCTGTGCAGCATCCAGTTCAACGATTGTGATGTTTTTCGGGTTTGCCACGATGTCACGTACTGTTGCCAGTAGACCAACACCTTCACGCAGAGTCAGAAGACCTTGTTGTTCAAGAAGAAGTAGAGAACGACCTAGGTTTGTTGGATCGTTTGGTACTGCGATACGCGCGCCATCCTGAATTTCGTCAACCGATTTTACCTGCTTAGAGTAACCTGCGATTGGGTAAACAAAAGTGTTACCAGCGATAGTCAGTTTGTAGCCACGATCGGTCACTTGCTGATCAAGGTATGGCTTGTGCTGGAATGCATTGATGTCGATAGACTTGTCGTCTAGCGCTGCGTTAGGCGTTACGTAATCGGTGAACGTTACTAGCTCAACATCCAGGTTGTATCTCTCTTTCGCAACTTTAGCTGCTACTTCTGCAACCTGTGCTTCTGCGCCTGCCATTACACCTACTTTGATTTTGCTGGTGTCTGCTTCTTTTTCGCCACAGCCTGTTAGTACAAGTGCTGAAGCCGCTGCCGCGATAGCCAATAGGCCTTTAAGGTTAAATTTCATCTTATTCTCCTTAATTCTAAATCCAAAAATTCGTTCTTATTAGCAGGTAACCTGAGAATCAAATTACCTGTGGTCAACACGGCGTACTAAGGCATCGCCGATTGACTGAATGATTTGTACCAGCACGATAAGCATCACTACAGTCACTGCCATGATGACCACATCGTAACGGTGGAACCCGTAACGAATCGCCACATCGCCAAGACCGCCGCCGCCCACGGTGCCAGCCATTGCTGAATAGCTCACTAGTGTTACCAAAGTGATGGTTACTGAGTTCACAATGGTTGGTAGTGCTTCAGGAAGCAGTACCTTTGTAATAATTTGAGTCGGTGTTGCGCCCATAGACTGAGCTGCTTCAACCAGACCTGTTGGCACTTCAAGCAAAGCGCCTTCAATCAGGCGTGCTACAAATGGAATCGCACCGATGGTCAGTGGAACGATTGCCGCCGTTGTACCGATAAAGGTTCCGACCAGAAGCTTGGTTACTGGGATGATGGCAACCATCAAGACCAGGAAAGGCACCGAGCGACCGATATTGACAATCGCACCCAGCACATTGTTCAGTGCCACGTTTTCAAGTAAGCCGCCTTTTTTAGTGGTGTGAAGAATCACGCCCAAAGGAATACCAACTGCAAAACCAACGATGCCAGCTACCGCAACCATGTAGACGGTTTCCCACGTAGCACTCAGCAGAAGATCGCCGTTGAGGCTTAACCACTCCGTTACAGACTTAAAGGACATAACCAAGTACCTCGACTTTTACTTTGTGATCGCGGATGAATTGCAGGGAGGCTTTCTCGCCTTCTTCATCGCCAAACAGCTCTGCCACCATCATTCCGAATTTCACGCCACCTGCGTAATCCAGATCTGAGCTCAGAATGCTGACATCAATGCCGTAGTTACGTGCAATTTGCGTCATCAGCGGAGCATCCACACTGGCACCAGTGAACTCTAGGCGCACAAGCGGGTAACTGCCTTCTACACGAGTAGGGTGCAAACGTGCCTGATAGTCTTCAGGAATGGAAAGGTCCAAAGTAGAGCGAATAAACTCGTGCGCCAGTTCCGTTTTCGGATGGGCAAAAATTTCACCAACCGTGCCTTTCTCAACCAGCTTGCCACCGCCAATGATGGCGACTTCATGACAGATGCTTTTCACTACATCCATTTCATGAGTAATAAGCAGCATTGTGATGTTCAGCTTGCGGTTAATTTCTTTAAGCAGTTCAAGAATCGACTGAGTGGTTGCTGGATCCAGTGCACTGGTTGCTTCGTCACACAACAAGACTTTCGGATCGGACGCCAGAGCGCGGGCAATGGCGACACGTTGTTTCTGACCACCACTCAGGTTGGCTGGGTAGGTTTCTCGTTTTTCTGCCAAGCCTACCAGCGCAAGTAATTCCGTAACTTTTGATTCGATGTGAGCTTTGTCTGCACCAGCCAGTTCCAGAGGGAGTGCGACATTTTCGAACACTGTACGGGAAGATAACAGGTTAAAGTGCTGAAAGATCATCCCGATGTTGCGGCGCGCTTTACTGAGCTCTGACTTTGACAGCTTAGTCAAATCAACACCGTCAACAATGACCTCGCCAGAGGTAGGTGCTTCAAGCATATTAACGCAACGAATCAGTGTGCTTTTCCCTGCACCGGATGAGCCAATAACACCAAATATGGCGCCTTGGGGAACAGATAGGTTGATATCTATTAAAGCGTTGATTTCCTTATCGCCTTGATAGAAGACCTTATTTACTTGATTAATTTCAATCATCTAAACAACCGTGCAGAGCTCGCTCAGAATAAAGTGAGCTTACAGAATAATATTTTGAACTTTGTCTCAATTTTCAGTCGATGCTATGGCTTTATGATTTTTAAGTCAATAGATATTTTTACGTCTAGACGTCTAAAAATCTTTATGGATGGACTGTGATATTTGTTCAAAGCAAGGAAAAGTATGCGCTGGCGGCAAATTGCACCGTTTACTCCTCTATTGAGTCTAAAAAGTAATTGAATAGTGCGAACAGGTATAAAGCATGTAATAATTTGCGCTTATTGAACTCGATAGCCAGTTATCTGTGCTCTCGGAAGGATTGTTGAGGAATCGATTTTGGCTAAACCTGCCGTATTTCTGGATCGCGATGGCGTGATAAACGTAGACCATGGGTACGTCCATGATGAACATGACTTCGAGTTTATTGATGGTGTTTTTGAAGCCACAAAAGCGTTAAAAGACATGGGGTATCTGCTGGTATTGGTGACCAATCAGTCCGGTATTGCCCGAGGCTTATTTACTGAAGATCGCTTCCTGTCGTTGACTCAGTGGATGGATTGGAACTTTGTTGATAACGGTGTCGAGTTCGATGGTTTCTATTACAGCCCGTATCACGAAGAACACGGTATCGGTAAGTACAAGAAAGACAGTGATTGCCGAAAACCCAAGCCGGGTATGCTTATTTCGGCCCGTGACTTTCTGAAAATCGACATGGAAAAATCGGTCATGGTGGGCGACAAAGCGGAAGACATGATGGCCGCTGAAGCCGCAGAAGTTGCTACCCGAATTCTGGTTCGCACCGGCAAACCCATCACGGAAAAAGGCGAAGCGTTGGCGACCACGGTGCTGGATAGCATTAAAGATGTCCCTGAATTTCTGAAAAGCCGTTAAGCCATGACATTAAAGTTCTGGAGCATTTCTCTTTTCGTATTACTGGTCGGGTGCAGCAATCAAGTTGCAACCCCCAACACTTACGTTTGCGGTGAGCAGTTAGAGATTTGGTCGCATCCAATAAATGAGTATGAATTGCAGATCGAGTTGGATAACGAGCGTTTCCTGATGACTCGTGTTCCTAGCGCATCTGGTGAGAAGTACGAGAATCGCTATCTCGGTCTGGTGTTCTGGACCAAAGGGAGTGAAGCCAGCTTGTCGATGCCCGATTCCCCATTGCAAATGTGCACTCAGATGAACCCGAATAAGACGTCTCTGTCTTCACAGAAGACGTTGTTTTAATTCTCTCATCACCCTTTGATGTGGGAAAGTTGCAATTTACCCACAGTTTTCGGCACTATTCTTTCACTAACTCCTCAAACATAAATGAACGTCTATGAGTAAGAAGCTCACTATTCTGGATATTGCCCGCCTTGCAGGTGTCGGCAAATCGACCGTATCACGTGTCTTGACTAAAGATCCGAAAGTCAAACCCGATACCCGGAAGAAAGTAGAGCAGATCATAGCGGACTCTGGTTACGTTCCCTCTAAATCCGCCCAGTCTATGCGGGGTGGAAGCCAGAAAGTGATTGGTGTGATCATTTCTCGTCTGGATTCACCTTCTGAAAATCTCGTGGTTAGCGCACTATTAAAAGCTTTGTATGCAGAAGGCTACGACGTGGTGATCATGGAAAGCCAGTTTGACTGCGACAAAACGAATGAACATCTGTCGGTGCTTAAACGTCGAAATGTGGATGGGGTGATCGTGTTTGGTTTCTCCGGCTGTGACATGTATGCGCTGGAAAACTGGGGACACCGTGCGGTTGTGATTGCGGCAGATTCAACGGAAATTTCCTCAGTGAACTACGATAATCAAGCCGTGATTGAAATGGCGTTAAACCAGCTGAGAGAATCCAACAAATCCAATATTGCATTCATCGGGGTAGATGATAGTGATGTTACAACAGGTTTAATGCGTACTCAGGCTTACCTGTCCTGGTGCGAATCACATTCAATCAAGCCGAATTACCGCTCTGGTGAACTCAACCATGAAAGTGGATACCGGCTGGTGGATGATGTTCTAAAACCAGAAACGGACGCCATTGTTTGCGCCAGCGACTCCATTGCTCTGGGCGTCAATAAAAGACTTCAAGAACTGGAGCGAGGTGATGTGACGGTATTTGGTGTTGGTGGCAATTCACTCCTTTCTTTCCTGTTCCCCAATACATTGAGCATTGATCCCGGATATGTGGAAGCGGGCAACCAAGCTGCCAGTTTACTCATTGATCAACTTCAGAATGAGCCGGATGTGAATCACATTACGCTCTCTCCAAGCCTGCCAGATTAACCTATTGAATCTTAATTGATATTTAAATATGTAGTGAAGGTCTTTATGGATTCCACTACATTTTAAATGTGATCATGTTCAATTTGTGGGACTGTTCCCATTTTTATCTGATATTACTGATGGCAATATAAATAACAATAAATGGGAACGATCCCAAAAATATAACAGAACGTGAATACAAATAGGATGAACAGTTATGAGTAAAGTAGCGAAGCAAGACGTCGCTAAAATCCTCGAACTCGTAGGAGGAAGCGACAATATTGCCAGTGTAAGTCATTGTCTGACGCGCTTACGCTTTGTACTAAATGATACTGAGGCAGCGGATGTTAAAGGTTTAGAGTCGATCTCTATCGTCCGCGGCTGTTTTACCAATGCCGGGCAATTTCAGGTCGTGATTGGTAACGAAGTCGACGAGGTTTACAAGATCCTGCTTGAGCTGTCTGGCAAGAGCAGTGCAAGTAAAGACGAAGCTAAACTGGCTGCGCGCCAGAATATGAATATTCTTGAGCGCGGAATTTCCCACCTGGCAGAAATTTTTGTTCCTCTTTTGCCTGCCATTATTACAGGTGGTTTGATTCTTGGTTTCCGCAATGTCATCGGCGACATCAAAATGTTCGATGGTCAGACATTAACCCAAATCAGCCAGTTCTGGGCAACGGTACACTCTTTCCTATGGCTTATTGGCGAGGCGATCTTCTTCTTCCTGCCAGTAGGGGTCTGCTGGTCAACAGTTCGAAAGCTCGGTGGAACACCTATTCTGGGGATCACCTTGGGTGTCACGCTAGTTTCTCCTCAGTTAATGAACGCTTATCTGATCGGTAAAGAAGTGCCGGAAGTGTGGGATTTCGGTTTGTTTGTGATTGAGAAGGTAGGCTATCAGGCTCAGGTGATTCCTGCGATGTTAGCGGGTATGGCACTTGCCCTTATTGAAACGAACCTGAAACGCATTGTACCGGGATACTTATATCTGGTGGTGGTGCCATTTGTATCCATCCTGCTTTCTGTGATTTTGGCGCATTCGTTGATCGGCCCGTTTGGCCGTATGCTGGGCGATGGTGTGGCATTTGCCGCTAAAGCGGCGATGACAGGTGACTTCGCCATTGTTGGCGCAACCATCTTCGGTTTCCTTTACGCTCCATTGGTGATTACTGGTGTGCACCACACGACCAACGCAGTAGATCTTCAACTGATGCAGGAATTAGGTGGTACGCCTATCTGGCCTTTGATTGCGCTTTCTAACATTGCTCAGGCATCGGCGGTTGTAGGTATCATCCTTATTAGCCGAAAAGAAGGTGAGCGAGACATCTCCGTACCTGCGGCAATCTCTGCTTATCTGGGGGTGACTGAACCTGCAATGTACGGTATCAACCTGAAGTATAAGTTCCCAATGCTCAGTGCAATGGCTGGGTCTGCAATTGCCGCGGCTATCTGTGGCAGCGCAGGGGTGATGGCAAACGGAATTGGTGTCGGTGGTCTGCCGGGCATTCTTTCTATTCAACCTCAATACTGGACTATTTTTGGTGTGGCTATGCTGGTGGCTATCTTCGTTCCAGCTATGCTGACGCTGTTCTTCTACAAGCGTGCCCAACAAAAAGGTGAGCTGGTTGCAGCAGCCGCTTAACATTATGCAGGCAGCCTGCTTTCTCCCCCTTGTCGGCTGCCTGCGCTTTACTCTGAGATCAAAGCAATGACAATTCATAAAGATTGGTGGCGCAAAGCGTCGGTTTACCAAATCTACCCAAAAAGTTTTTGTGACAGCGGAAGTTCTGGCACGGGTGATATTCAGGGAATCATTTCAAAGTTAGGGTATTTGAAAGCGCTGGGTATTGATGCCATTTGGCTGACGCCTGTTTACGCTTCCCCCATGGTAGACAATGGTTACGACATTTCGGACTACTATGCGATCAATCCTGATTTCGGCACTATGGCGGACTTTGACCAGCTTTTGGAAGAAGCGCATGACAAAGGTATCCGGATTATTATGGATATTGTGGTCAACCATACCTCAACTGAGCATCATTGGTTTCAGTCCGCGCTAGGCGACAAAAACAGCCCATACCGTGATTACTACATCTGGCGTGATCCGGTAAATGAAAGTGTGCCAAACAACTGGCAATCCAAGTTTGGTGGTTCAGCGTGGGAGATGGACGAAGCTACAGGACAGTATTATCTGCACCTGTTTGCCAAAGAGCAGGCAGATTTGAATTGGGAGAATCCGAAAGTAAGGGAAGAAGTGAAGTCGGTGATCAGCTTTTGGGCTGAAAAAGGGGTCGATGGGTTCCGACTTGACGTGATTAACCTGATTTCGAAGCAGCAGGATTTTCCGTCGGATGAGGAGGGAGATGGTCGCCGCTTTTATACTGATGGACCTCGTGTGCATGAGTATTTACAGGAAATCAGTGAATCGGTATTTCAGAAATATGGCAGCGTGACCGTGGGGGAAATGTCGTCCACTACGCTGGACCATTGCCAGCAGTACTCGTCTTTGGATGGCAAAGAGCTCTCTATGGTCTTCAACTTTCATCATCTTAAAGTGGATTACCCCAATGGTGAGAAATGGAGCCTAGCGCCATTCGACTTTCTGCAACTCAAATCCATTTTTAATCACTGGCAGCAAGGATTAAATGGAAAAGGGTGGGGAGCTCTGTTTTGGTGCAACCACGATCAGCCACGTATCGTGAGCCGGTTAGGGAACGACTCTGAGTTTCGAGTTGAGTCAGCCAAAATGCTGGCTGCCTCTGTCCATTTTATGCAGGGCACGCCATACATCTATCAAGGGGAAGAGATTGGCATGACCAATCCTCATTTTGATTCGCTCGGGCAATATCGTGATGTCGAAAGTACCAATATGTACGACATCATGGTGAATCAGCAGGGTGTAGAGCACGATGACATGATGAAGATTCTGGCAAGTAAATCCCGAGATAATTCGCGAACGCCAATGCAATGGGATGCCACTTCACACGCTGGATTTACTCAGGGGACACCGTGGATAGATGTTGCCAGCAACTATACCGAGATTAACGCTGTCGCGGCTTTTGAAGACAAAAACTCAGTTTTTTACTTCTATCAGTCTTTGATAAAACTAAGAAAATCGATACCGGTGATAACGGATGGGGATTACAAAGACCTGATGCCAACTCACCCGTCGATATTTGCCTATTCGAGAAGTAATGCGAACCAGACTTTGATTAGCCTTAATAACTACTATGGTGAAAATGTCGAATTTGATTTGCCCGTCGAAGTAAACAAAGACAACGCCAGAGTTATTCTTGGGAACTATGAGGGGCAGGTGGAACAGCCTTTATCTCAGCCGCTGAGACCTTATGAGACAAGGACAATTTTGGTTGAGCACTAGAGCAGCAGTTATAAATAACAAGAAGCCGGGTCGTTATGCCCGGCTTCTCGTTTTAAGATTGCATTGAACGTTTGCTCACGCTGTATCGAGTCGGCTTGTGATTCATGGCAAGCACCAGGTTCAGTGCGACTGCCCCTAAAATAGACAAGCCAATGACTTCCAGAGAAACAAAGAAGAAAGACGCGATAAGGATAGCGCAGTCGATGATCATCTGGCTTTTACCCACGGAGAAACCAGTTTTGTCCTGAATGAACAGGCAAAGCACATTGAAGCCCCCCAGACTGGTGTGATGTCTGAACAAAATCAGCATTCCTAACCCCATTAACAGTCCACCCGAGATAGCGCAGTAGATGGGATTAATGTGGTCAATCTGAATCAGCCACTGTAGGTTGTCGGCGAAAATGGCGACAAGTGCACCCGAAATGGTACTGGTTATCGCGAAAGATAATCCAAAACGCTTCCAGGCCAGTATATAGAATGGAATATTTGAACCAAAATACAGCATACCGAAGCTAACAGGTACTAATTGGCTGACTAACAATGCCAGTCCAGTGGTTCCACCTGTCAGTAAGGCTGCGTTTTGTAAGAAGAATACGCCCTGAGCAACCAAAAATGTGCCCGTGAGAATGGCTATCCAATCTTCTTTGTGTGTGTGTTTTTCCATCAATTTGAATGTTAACTTACCGAAATTGATGCGAATACTAGTGAAAAACTGTTGTTTTCGATAGCTTGGTTACTAATTTGGTATGTAACTTATGTAACCTTAGATTTACATGGTGTAAACCTTTAAGTTGACAGTAATATCGTAAAGCTCAATCATATGTGCCACCACTATGATGCGGGCTCACATGGAGCATGAAGAATCTACATAAAGAAAGTTGCAAAAGTCACTTTATGACGCAGATCAAATTATGTAGAATGCACCCCATCAAATACGGTGACGAAAACGTTTGCTTTTGGTCGTTGTGTGGTTTTTTTGAAACTTTCAGTCAATCTGAGTCAGGAGATACAGATGCTAAAGCGTGATATGAATATCGCTGATTACGATGCGGACTTGTTCGCAGCTATCCAAGAAGAAACTCTTCGCCAGGAAGAGCACATTGAGCTTATCGCTTCAGAAAACTACACCAGCCCACGTGTAATGGAAGCTCAAGGTTCTCAGCTTACAAACAAGTACGCTGAAGGCTACCCAGGCAAGCGTTACTACGGCGGTTGTGAGTACGTAGACAAAGTAGAAGCTTTGGCCATTGACCGCGCTTGTGAATTGTTCGGCGCTGAATACGCGAACGTTCAGCCACACTCTGGTTCTCAGGCAAACAGCGCAGTATACATGGCGCTTCTAAATCCAGGCGATACAGTTCTGGGTATGAGCCTTGCACACGGTGGTCACCTGACTCACGGTTCTCCTGTAAACTTCTCTGGTAAGCACTACAACGTTATTCCTTACGGTATCGACGAAGCGGGTCAGATCAACTACGACGAAATGGAAGCTTTGGCTGTAGAGCACAAGCCTAAGATGATCATCGGTGGTTTCTCTGCTTACTCTCAGGTTTGTGATTGGGCGCGCATGCGTGAAATCGCGGACAAAGTAGGTGCTTACTTCTTCGTAGATATGGCGCACGTTGCAGGTCTGATTGCTGCTGGTGTATACCCGAACCCTGTGCCACACGCACACATCGTAACGACAACAACGCACAAAACTCTGGCTGGTCCACGTGGCGGTCTGATTCTGTCTAGTGCGGGCGAAGATTTCTACAAGAAGCTAAACTCAGCAGTATTCCCAGGCGGTCAGGGTGGTCCTCTGATGCACGTTATCGCTGGTAAAGCGGTAGCATTCAAAGAAGCTCTGGAACCTGAGTTCAAAGAATACCAACAACGTGTTGTTGCTAACGCAAAAGCAATGGTTGCGGAATTCCTAGAGCGTGGTTACAACATCGTTTCTGGCTCTACAGAAAACCACCTGTTCCTAGTTGATCTCATCGACAAAGACATCACAGGTAAAGATGCAGATGCAGCACTGGGTGCCGCTAACATCACGGTAAACAAGAACTCTGTACCAAACGATCCTCGCAGCCCGTTTGTTACATCTGGTATCCGTGTAGGTACGCCTTCTATCACTCGTCGTGGCTTCACTGAAGAAGATGCGAAGAACCTGGCTGGCTGGATGTGTGACATCCTTGACAACATGGGTGATGAAGCAGTGATCGAAGCAACGAAAGCAAAAGTGCTTGAGATCTGTAAGCGTCTACCTGTTTACGCTTAATTTCTTCACTACTCACTAGACTGTATGCTTGTTGAAGCGCACCTTTAGCGCTTCCTCATGTGGTAACAGTGGAATATAAAAACGCAGCTTTGATGGCTGCGTTTTTTTGTGCCTACTGAAGCAGATTCCTCTTTTTTGCTTTTTAGAATTTCATCTTTAAAGCATGCAATTTGTAAGGTTAAATAACTTTATTTTTAATGAAAACTAGGATGTTTGTTTCCTGAGCAGTAAATGACTTAACTTACTGACCCTATTTGTTTTTAGATTTTTGTTTCAAGGAAGGTGGAAAATATTGGATTAAATTTTGTGAAGTTCATTGTGATATTTTTGTTAATAGTGCCTTTTATTTGTAAATTCAGTGTGTATTATTCCTGCCCTCTGCCTCAATTGAGGCAGTAAATAACTATCAAAACATTATATGCAAGCATAAACAACTGGAGTGAAACGATGAATAAATCGCTTTCAACAAAAATTTTTATAGGCCTCTTTGCTGGTCTGATGATTGGTACTGCAATTCAGTACCTGTTTAATGGCATTGCCATCATGGATACCTACGTTCTCGGTGCTGCAGAAGGCGCTGGTGGAATGTTCGTTTCACTGATCAAGTTATTGGTTGTGCCATTGGTATACGTATCGATTGTTTGCGGTATCGTAGAACTGAAAGACATCACCGCATTTGGTCGTCTTGGTGGTAAAACTTTTGCCCTATACATTTTCAATACCATCATCGCGATTACTGCGGCGCTTACCATTGGTATGATTGTTCAGCCTGGTGCTGGTGCAAACCTCGCGGGTACAGTGTCAGAAACCATCGCTCTGACCACAACCGATACTCCAGACATTTTCTCTCTGGTCGTAAATATTGTCCCAAGTAACCCTGTTCAGGCGTTTGCGAATGGCGACATGCTACAAATCATCTTTATGGCGATTTTGACAGGTCTGGCGATTCAGGCTCTGGATTCACGTGGTGGTCCTGCGATTCGTACTTTCAAGATGGCGAATGAAATCATGATGAAGCTGGTAGGGCTGGTGATGAGACTGGCGCCATATGGTGTATTTGCGCTTATGATTCAGCTTGGTGCAACACTGGATGCCAATACTCTTGCCTCTGTGGCGGGTTATGTTGCGCTGGTTGTCGCAATGCTGGTGTTCTGGATCTTTTTCTTCTACCCAACTGTGGTGGGTCTGGCGACAGGCATTTCTCCGAAAAAGTTTATGCGTGCGACACGCGAGCAGGTTCTGTTCTCGTTATCAACAGCAAGCTCAAACGCGACGATTCCTGTCACCATGCGTACTCTGACTGAAAAGCTGGATGTATCCAAGTCGGTTGCAGGCTTTGGAGTTCCGCTGGGCGCAACCATGAACATGTCTGGTGTGTCTATTTATATTGCGCTGGCTACTATCTTTGTGGCGAACGCTTTCGGTCAGCCAATCAATTCAGCCGATATCTTTACTCTCGGTCTGACAATTCTTCTTCTTTCTATTGGGGCTGGCGGTGTTCCTGGTGGCGGCGTGGTAATGGTAGGCGTGCTGCTTCACCAACTGGGTCTTCCACCAGAAGGTTTGGCTATTATTGCTGCTGTTGACCGTATCAATGATATGTTCTGTACGTCTTCAAACGTAGTGGGCGATACCGCTGTAAATACGATTGTCGCCAAGTCAGAAAATGAAATTGGTGTAGAAGAGAAACCGGAGCCCGCTCAGGTGAGCTAAATACGACGGAAATCTCATAGAATTAGCGGAGCCTCAGGGCTCCGTTTTTGTTAGCAATAACAAGGGTTCAGCTTGAATCGAAAAAAAACGTAACTTTTTTTATCGAGTCCCCTTGAAAAGGTATTCCATGCCCTTATCTATTGGGCATAGACAAAGCAAAGTGATTTGCACACATATTTTGTGAGTAGGGGTTGAATCCCCATTCCTCATCCCCACTTAAAGGGGATATAGCAAAAAGATAATTGATTTAATCGGAGATAGCCTGATGGGTAAAATCATTGGTATTGACTTAGGTACTACTAACTCTTGTGTTTCTGTACTGGACGGCGACAAGCCACGTGTTATTGAAAATGCTGAAGGTGAGCGTACAACAGCATCGGTAATCGCATACACAGACGGTGAAACGCTGGTAGGTCAACCTGCAAAACGTCAAGCAGTTACAAACCCTGAAAATACGCTATTTGCAATCAAGCGTTTGATCGGTCGTCGTTTTGAAGACGAAGAAGTTCAGCGCGACATCGAAATCATGCCTTACAAAATAGTTAAGGCTGACAACGGCGATGCTTGGGTAGAAGCGAAAGGTCAAAAAATGGCCGCTCCTCAGGTTTCTGCTGAAGTTCTTAAAAAGATGAAGAAGACTGCAGAAGACTTCCTGGGTGAAGAAGTAACAGGTGCTGTTGTTACTGTTCCTGCATACTTCAACGACGCACAGCGTCAGGCAACTAAAGATGCTGGTCGTATCGCTGGTCTTGATGTTAAGCGTATCATCAACGAACCAACTGCTGCTGCTCTGGCTTACGGTCTGGACAAGCAAGAAGGCGACCGCACAATCGCTGTATACGACCTTGGTGGTGGTACATTCGATATCTCTATCATCGAAATCGACAACGTTGATGGTGAGCAGACTTTCGAAGTACTAGCGACTAACGGTGATACTCACCTAGGTGGTGAAGACTTTGATAACCGTCTAATCAACTACTTGGTTGACGAGTTCAAGAAAGAGCAGGGCATCGATCTTAAGACTGACCCTCTAGCAATGCAGCGTGTTAAAGAAGCTGCAGAGAAAGCGAAAATCGAACTGTCTTCTGCACAGCAAACTGACGTAAACCTACCTTACGTAACAGCTGACGCAACTGGTCCTAAGCACATGAACGTTAAAGTAACGCGTGCGAAGCTGGAAGCACTGGTTGAAGACCTGGTACAACGTTCTCTAGAGCCTCTAAAAGTTGCTCTTGCAGACTCAGATCTATCAGTAAGCGAAATTACAGACGTAATTCTTGTTGGTGGTCAGACTCGTATGCCAATGGTTCAGGCTAAAGTGGCTGAGTTCTTCGGTAAAGAAGCTCGTAAAGACGTAAACCCTGATGAAGCAGTAGCAATGGGTGCTGCGGTTCAAGGTGGTGTACTAGCGGGTGATGTGAAAGACGTACTTCTTCTGGACGTTACACCTCTGTCTCTGGGTATCGAAACAATGGGCGGCGTAATGACGGCTCTAGTTGAGAAGAACACAACGGTTCCAACAAAAGCGAACCAAGTATTCTCTACAGCAGAAGACAACCAGAACGCAGTAACTATCCACGTTCTTCAAGGTGAGCGTAAGCAAGCGATGCACAACAAATCTCTAGGTCAATTCAACCTAGAAGGCATCCAGCCTGCACCACGTGGCATGCCACAAATCGAAGTAACTTTCGACCTTGATGCGGATGGTATTCTTCACGTATCTGCGAAAGACAAGTCGACGGGTAAAGAGCAGAAGATCACTATCCAGGCATCTGGCGGTCTGAGCGACGACGAAATCGAGAAAATGGTACAAGAAGCAGAAGCAAACAAAGAAGCGGACAAGAAGTTCGAAGAGTTAGCATCTGCACGTAACCAAGCTGACCAAATGATTCACGGTACTCAGAAGCAGGTAGAAGAAGCAGGTGATGCACTACCAGCTGACGAGAAAGAGAAAATCGAAGCAGCAATCAAAGAGCTGGAAGAAGCGAAGAAAGGCGAAGACAAAGAAGCCATCGACGCGAAAGTTCAGGCTCTGATGGCAGCATCTCAAAAGCTGATGGAAATTGCACAGCAGAAAGCACAAGCTGCACAAGGCGGTGCTGAAGCAGGCGATCAACCTCAGCAAGATGACGATGTGGTAGACGCTGAGTTCGAAGAAGTTAAAGACGAGAAGAAATAATTTCTCTGCCTGAGTCGCTGAGCTCAACAGATAATCAGTGACTCAGTATTGAAAATCTTCTATGCTGCGGGCGTTCGAGGTATCTCTTACGCCCGCAAATTTGTAAACGAGGAATCAATCCAGATAAAGAGACTGTAAACCTAGGTGTCCCGCAAGACTAGCCAGTTGTGCTATTCATACATATGCTTTTCTCATAACCTTTGGTTCAGCCTTCTTATCTAGATTGATACAAACACCAAGCGGAACTCTCCGTTTGCAGTAATAAATTGGTGACGAAGAACATGTCAAAACGTGAT
The DNA here is from genome assembly GCF_019904195.1 of Vibrio sp. SCSIO 43132. Classification (NCBI taxonomy): domain Bacteria; kingdom Pseudomonadati; phylum Pseudomonadota; class Gammaproteobacteria; order Vibrionales; family Vibrionaceae; genus Vibrio; species Vibrio sp. SCSIO 43132. The sequence goes on along the minus strand of NZ_CP063199.1, from coordinate 3,160,815 downwards.
TTTTACGAAGTATTAGGCGTCGGCCGTGATGCATCAGAACGTGATATTAAGAAGGCGTATAAGCGCCTTGCAATGAAGTTTCACCCAGACCGTAACCAGGGTGATGAATCTGCTGCCGAAAAGTTTAAAGAAGTAAAAGAAGCGTACGAAATTCTGCTCGACCCTCAAAAGAAAGCCGCATACGACCAGTACGGTCATGCAGCCTTTGAACAAGGCGGTATGGGCGGAGGTGGCGGCTTCGGTGGAGGCAGCGCTGATTTTGGTGACATTTTCGGTGATGTATTTGGTGATATCTTTGGCGGTGGTCGCCGTGGTGGCGGTCAGGCACGTGCGCAGCGTGGTGCGGATTTACGCTACAACATGGAGTTATCGCTAGAAGAAGCGGTTCGCGGTGTTGAAAAAGAAATCGAAGTTCCGACATTGGTTGAATGTGATACGTGTGATGGCTCTGGCGCTAAACGAGGAACTAAGCCTCAGACATGTGGAACCTGTCATGGTCATGGTCAGGTTCAGATGCGTCAGGGTTTCTTTGCGGTTCAGCAAACGTGTCCAACCTGTCATGGAACCGGCAAAATCATTAAAGATCCTTGTGTTGAATGTCATGGACAAGGTCGCAAGCAAAAAACGAAAACACTCAATGTTAAGATCCCTGCTGGTGTAGATACTGGTGATCGCATTCGTCTCTCCGGTGAAGGTGAAGCGGGTGAAATGGGGGCTCCAGCTGGTGACTTGTACGTACAGGTACACGTTCGCGAGCACAACATCTTTGAGCGTGATGGCAACAACCTTTACTGTGAGGTGCCAGTTAGCTTTGCAATGGCTGCACTGGGTGGTGAAGTTGAAGTTCCAACTCTTGACGGTCGTGTAAACCTGAAAGTGCCAGAAGAAACACAAACGGGTCGTATGTTCCGTATGCGTGGCAAAGGTGTGAAAGGGGTTCGCGGCGGCGGTATCGGTGACTTGATTGTTAAGCTGGTTGTAGAAACGCCGGTTAAGCTAAGTTCTCGTCAGAAAGAGCTATTGCGTGAATTCGAAGAAACATGTGGTGGAGAAGCGGCAAATAAGCACAAGCCAAAATCTGAAGGTTTCTTCAACGGTGTTAAGAAGTTCTTTGATGACCTGACCAGTTAAGAATTAATAGAATGAAAAAACGACAGCCTTGACTGTCGTTTTTTTGTATCTGAAATAAGCCAGTGACTTATTTGTTGATGCTGATGGTTTCACCAGACTTACAACGGAATTGGTAGTAACGCTGGCTTTCGTTAAATTTCGACAGACCTTCACCACTACAGTAGTCAGCATTGATATTACGCATGGTCTCTAAAGTTGCTTCTGAACGAAGAGCGAATTTAGAGCCATCAGCACATACGATACGAACACGACCGTCGTCACTCACTGAGTAGACTTTAACTTCGGTATTACATAGTTCGAAAGACGCGTCCATGTAGTTATCTTGTTGAGTAGGTGCTGAACCACAACCTACCAGCGTAAGTGCCATTAGACCTGCTGCTGCAAATAATTTCATCTGTAGTTTCCAACTGGTTGATGTAAGTTTGATGCTGAACTATAAGTCGAAAGCATTGTAATGTAAAAAGATCCCTTTACGTGTTTCGTCAATACTCAGCAGAAATTAAGTATGTACGCATCTTAGCGCAAAGCCTAAGGTGAGTAAAATTCTGGTATAAAAAACGCCCCGGTTTTATTAAACCGGGGCGCATTATAAAAACAGTAGTAATAATAGAAGCTTAAGCTCTATTTTACTTCCACACCTTTTGCCTGAAGATCCGCGTGGTATGAAGAACGAACAAACGGTCCACAAGCGGCATGCGTAAAGCCAAGGTCCAGAGCGATATCTTTCAGTTCATCAAACTCAGAAGGCGGAACGTAGCGCTCTACTGCTAGGTGGTGACGGCTTGGAGCAAGATACTGACCAAGTGTCAGCATGGTGACGCCATGAGCACGAAGATCTTTCAATACTTCGACAATCTCTTCTTTGGTTTCGCCAAGGCCCATCATCAAACCGGATTTGGTTGGCACATCAGGATGCTGTTCTTTAAATTTGCGAAGCAGATCCAAAGACCACTTGTAGTTTGCCCCCGGACGTACCTTACGATACAGGCGAGGTGCAGTTTCTAGGTTGTGGTTGAACACATCTGGTGGGTTGTCTTTTAGCAATTCTAGAGCGGTATCCATACGACCACGGAAGTCTGGAACCAGTGTCTCAATTCGGATGTGCGGATTCATTGCGCGAATCTCGCGGTTACAGTCTGCAAAGTGCTGAGCACCACCATCACGAAGATCGTCTCGGTCAACTGACGTGATAACCACGTATTTCAGTTTCATGTCCTTAATCGTTTGCGCAAGATGCTGAGGTTCATTCGCATCCGGAGTAACAGGACGACCATGGGCAACGTCACAGAAAGGACAGCGGCGAGTACAGATAGCACCCAGAATCATGAAGGTTGCCGTACCGTGGTTAAAACACTCTGCCAGGTTTGGACAAGACGCTTCTTCACATACCGAGTGAAGATTGTTCTTACGCATTGCTGCCTTGATGTCCTGAATACGTTGGCTATCAGCAGGCAGTTTGATTTTCATCCATTCCGGCTTGCGCAACACTTCCTTCTGTTCCACGGGCATATTCTTGACCGGAATCAGTGCCATTTTGTCGGCGTCGCGATACTTAACGCCTTTTTCCATCTGGATTGGTTTGCTCATGATGATTTGCTTTCTGTAATTATTTCTACGTGCTTGTAGCCCAGAAGCGTGACAAGCTCTTCGACCAGCGTATCTTCGACGCTGCTTACTTCAGTGTTTCTATTAAAATCGTTTAACTGCACCATCTCCATTCCCTGGTAACCACATGGGTTAATACGAAGAAATGGGGTAAGGTCCATGTTTACGTTTAAGGCTAGCCCATGAAAAGAGCACCCTTTGCGGATTCTAAGCCCTAACGAGCAAATTTTCCTGTCTTCTACGTAAACGCCCGGAGCATCCGGCTTGGCTGAGGAGTCGATTCCATAACGGGAAAGCGTATTGATAACTAAATTTTCAATATGAGTGACCAGATCTCGTACACCCAGCTTACGCCTTCTCAGGTTCAAAAGGAAATACGCCACGACTTGACCCGGACCATGATAGGTCACTTGCCCTCCGCGATCGCTTTGAACGACTGGAATATCGCCTGTATTCAAAAGGTGTTCGGTTTTACCTGCCTGTCCTTGAGTGAATACCGGGTTGTGCTCAACCAGCCAGACTTCGTCAACCGTATCTTCATCACGGTTGTCGGTAAAATCATGCATGGCTTGCCAAACGGGTAGGTAATCTTGTCGACCTAGTTTTTTAACAACTAACTGGTCCTGGACATCGAGCAATGTAAGAATTCCTTTGGAGTTCGAGCGATTTAGTAAACGGATTATAAACGTCTTTAACCAATCTAACTACACATAAGCGACATGGATTTTACATCTGAGCCAGAATAATGTGCTGAGATTCGAGGTGAGGCATTGTCATTAACAAAAACAGCGACATGACGTCGCTGCTTGTTTTATCGGGTATCGCGTGGATCAAAGTACCATGCGTACGATGTCGATTTCGCCCAGCTCTTTGTACAGGGTTTCTACCTGCTCGATAGAAGTGGCGGTAATGGTAACCGATACAGAGTTATAAGTGCCTTTGCCACTTGGCTTAACTGATGGGCTGTAGTCGCCTGGAGCGTGACGCTGAATCACCTCTAGCACAAGCTCTGGCAGTTCTGGCTTTGCGTAGCCCATTACCTTGTAAGTAAACTGACAAGGGAACTCCAGCAGGTCTTTTAGTTTTGCATCTGAGTTGATAGTCAACATTGCTAGGACTCCGTTTTTATATTCGATATAGCGGTGCGAAATAGTACTGATAAATGTGATGGAACTCAAGTCACATAGAAGCGTACTTTAATTGTATGAACTTATGTCTGGCGGCGAAACAAAAAATGCCGCTGAAGACAGCGGCATTTAAGACATTAAGTAATGTGTAACGGTTTAGCTAAACCAGCTTTTGAACAGCAACACAATGTAATCAATCAGACGGCTGAACAGACTACCTTCTTCAACATCTTCTAATGCCAGAAGTGGGTATTCTGCAATGTCTTCGTTCTCGATCTGGTAGAACAAACGACCTACGACATCACCTTTGCGAATAGGAGCCTGCAGTTCCTTTTCCAGAACAAAGTTGGCTGTCATGTTTTTCGCCTGACCACGAGGAAGGGTAACGTAGGTGTCTTCGGCAACACCCAGAGCAACTGCATCTTTGTCGCCCATCCAAATCTTTTCACTTACAAATGTTTCACCCGCTTTGTGTGGAGAAACTGTCTCAAAGAAGCGGAATCCGTAGTTCAGCAGCTTTTTGCTTTCTGCTTTACGAGTGTTGGCATTCTTGGTACCCATCACTACCGCCACCAAGCGCATCTTACCTTCGGTCGCAGAGCTCACCAGGCTGTAGCCCGCTTTGCTGGTGTGCCCGGTTTTGATGCCGTCCACGTTCATGCTCTTGTCCCATAACAGACCGTTACGGTTGTACTGAGTAATGCCGTTATAAGTAAATTGTTTTTCCGCGTAGATGCGGTATTCGTCTGGTACGTCACGAATAAGAGCCTGACCCAATAGCGCCATATCGTAAGGCGTTGAGTAAAGGTTCGGATTGTCCAGACCGTGTACGTTGGCAAAGTTGGTGTTGTCCATACCAATCGACTTCGCCCATGCATTCATAAGGTCTACAAATGCGTCTTCAGAACCAGCAACATGCTCTGCCATAGCAACACAAGCATCATTACCTGACTGGATGATGATGCCTCGGTTTAGGTCATCAACGGTTACTGTGGTGCCCACTTCAATGAACATTTTTGATGAATCAGGGAAGTTTTTCGCCCAGGCATTTTTGCTGATAACAACTTTGTCAGACAACGAAATGTTACCACGCTCAAGCTCTTGACCGATGACATAGCTGGTCATCATTTTTGTCAGACTGGCTGGTGATAACTGAGTGTGCATCTCTTTTTCTGCCAGAACCTTACCTGAATGGTAATCCATCAGCACAAAACCTTTAGCGGCGATTTCAGGAGCGTCAGGAACAACAATTGGAGCAGAGAATGCTGGAGAAGCGAATGATGCTGACACGATAGCAGAAGTGACAAACAAAGATTTTATAGATTTCACTGATTTTTTCATTGGTATTAGTTGTTAGTCTGAATGTTTTAATGCTTAAACGTTCGTATCTTAGCAGAATCAATCTGATAAGTCAGAAGCTTACTGTTGCACAAATTAACCCATTTGTCCTTAAGGATTCTGTTTCACTTGTTTAATGAATGCTGTGGGATAACCTTGCGAGTGTACTTGAGCCAGTGTTTTTTGCGTTAATTCCTGGTCAGTAAACGGACCTAAGAAGATGCGATGAATCTTTTTAGTACCTTCAGTGTAACTGCGCACTGATAAGCTTTGACCTAAAGATTGCGCCAAAGTTCTCGCTTTATCTTCGTCTTTTGATGCGGCAACCTGAATCACAAACTTGGGTAGCTTTTTATTGGCTACCGGAGAAGTGCTATCTCGGTCGACCGTGATGTATTCAATCTTAACGTTCGCGGTTCCGGTATTCACCACGCCGAGTTTGTAGGCTGCAGCGTAGCTCAGGTCAATAATGCGCCCTTCATGGAAAGGTCCACGGTCATTCACACGAACCACTGCCGTTCTTCCGTTGTCTTTGTTCAAGACCCGAACGTAACTTGGAAGCGGAAGGGTTTTGTGAGCCGCCGACATGGAGTACATGTCATAAATTTCTCCATTGGACGTGAGGTGCCCGTGAAATTTCTTGCCATACCAGGATGCAATGCCTTCTTGCGTAAAACCATCGGGCTCTTTGATGATTTTGTAGGAGCCTCCTCGCAGCTCATAATCCCGATTCCCACCCAGGCTTATGGGCTCATAAACAGGGTGAGCATCTTCAATATGTTCGACTGAAAGTGGTTTTTCAGGTGCGATGTCATCATCAATACTGTAGCGACCTTGATCTGGTGTGGTACACCCTGTCAGACCAAGCATGAGTACTAGTATAAGTGCGTAAATTCGAACTGCCATTAGGTCGCCTTAGAAAGCATTTTCCGGTGTGTGTGAATAGACATTAAGATGCCAAAACCTGCCATAAGTGTCACCATGGACGTCCCACCATAGCTAATCAGAGGCAAAGGTACGCCAACTACTGGCAAGATACCACTCACCATCCCTATGTTCACAAATACGTAAACGAAGAAGCTTAAAACAACACTGCCTGCCATCATACGACCAAACGCCGTTTGTGCCTGGCTGGCAAGGTACAAGCCTCTACCGATAATAAATAAGTAAATACTGAGTAGGGCAATAACACCCAGCATGCCCCATTCTTCGGCAACGACGGCAAAGATAAAGTCGGTATGACGTTCTGGTAAGAATTCCAGCTGAGATTGAGTCCCCTGAAGCCAGCCTTTTCCTGATAATCCTCCAGATCCAATCGCAATCTTACTTTGGATAATGTGGTAGCCCGCGCCTAGTGGATCGGATTCAGGATCGAATAGGGTTCTCACTCGCACCTTCTGGTATTCGCGCATTAGGAAGAACCACAATACGGGAATAAATGCACCTAGTGCGACCGCTGCACCCGTGATGATTTTCCAACTGATTCCAGCAAGGAAAATAACAAATATCCCAGACGCTGCGATAAGAATAGAGGTGCCCAAATCAGGCTGTTTGGCGATCAGAATGGTGGGAATGAACACCATCAGAAGCGAGGCAATCAGGGTTTTAAACGTTGGAGGAAGTGAGCGCTTACCTATGTATCTCGCAACCATCAAAGGCACTGCGAGTTTAAGCAATTCAGAGGGCTGAAAGCGTACAAATCCCAGATTTAGCCAGCGTTGCGCCCCTTTAGATGCCTCCCCAAAAAAGAGAACACCTAAAAGCAAAAATATTCCGACGACGAACAGCAGTGGTGCGGCGGTCTCGTATGTTCTTGGTGGGATCTGAGCGAGCAATAGCATAACTACCAAAGACAACCCCATACGCATTGCCTGCCTGTCCATCATCGCCATGCTTTGACCGCTGGCGCTGTACATGACCACCAAGCCAAAACACATCAACAGCAACAAACCAAGAAGCATTGGCAGGTCGATGTGTAGCTTATCGAAAAAAGAGCGGTTCCTACCGGTAGAAGGGTCAAATCGCATCGGTCTTAGTTCCCCTCTTTACTTTTAATTAAAACGTGATCGAATATGCGTCGTGCAACAGGTGCACCGTGTGTAGAACCACCACCTGCGTTTTCTAGTACGATGGTTAATATCACTTCTGGATTTTCAAATGGAGCGAAGCCGGTATAAAGCGCGTGATCTCGCAAATGCTCTGCCAGTTCCTCAGCGTTGTATTCTTCGTCTTCTTTCAGACCGAATACCTGTGCTGTTCCTGATTTGCCCCCCGTCACGTATTTCGCTGTGGTGAATGCACGCCTTGCGGTGCCTTTTTTACCATGGTTCGCGAGTCTCATACCTTCAAGTGCCACATCCCAGTAGCGTTTAGATACCCCTTGAATAGGAGGATAGGTCTCAATAGGCGCTGCAGTTGTCACGTGAGGTTCTTGTGACTTATCAATGGTCGCTCGTAGCAAATGAGGGGCAATCACTTCACCTCGGTTAATTAATACGGATGTGGCTTTAGCAATCTGCATTGGTGTTGCGGTCCAGTAGCCCTGACCAATACCCACTGGGATGGTGTCTCCCTGATACCAAGGTTGGCGGTGTCTTGCCATTTTCCATTCCCGGGTTGGCATGTTGGCTTTACTTTCTTCGTGGATATCAATACCTGTGAAGTCACCAAAACCAAACAGCATCATCCAGGTGGAAATGCGGTCGATGCCCATGTCATACGCAATTTGGTAGAAGAAGGTATCTACCGATTCTTCAATGGATTTGAGAATGTCTACCCGGCCGTGCCCCCATCTCAGCCAGTCACGAAACGGACGAGTTTTGGAATTAGGGATACGCCAGTAACCCGGGTCATTACGCGTGGTTTTGGTGGTAATGACTTTCTCTTGCAGCGCGGCAACAGAAATAAAAGGCTTAACCGTTGAGGCGGGAGGGTAGATCCCTAACGTTGCGCGGTTGACCAGCGGGCGGTCTTTGTCGTTCAGCAGCGCCCGATAATCTTTGCCAGAAATACCGTGTACAAATGCGTTCGGGTCGTAGCTTGGGCTGGACAACATTGCCAGAACCCCATTATCACTAGGATCGAGCAAAATCGCAGAGCCACGACGACCATCAAGCAGCTTGTACAGATATTGCTGAAGTCTGATATCCAGGTTTAAAACGATATCTTTACCTGGGATGGGTGGCACGTATTTTAGCGTTCGGATTATGCGTCCACGGCTGTTTACTTCGACTTCCTGATAGCCAGCAGTCCCGTGCAGAACATCTTCGTAAAAGCGTTCAATACCAAGCTTGCCAATATCACGAGTCGCCTGGTAGTTAGCGGCTTTATCCTCACGTTCTAAGCGCTGTAAATCTCGATCGTTAATTCGAGAAACGTAGCCAAGCACATGAGTTAATACTTTTCCATATGGGTAGAATCGCTTCAGAGTGGCATTTACTTCAACGCCGGGAAAACGATGCTGATTTACCGAGAAGAGTGCGACCTGTTCTTCGGTTAGCTGGTTCAGTAAAGGGACGGATTTAAAGCGTCGGGTGCGCTTTCGTTCCTTGTGGAAGCGTTCTACACGCTCGTCACTGATATCCAGAAAGGTACGCAGCTGAACGATTGTTTCATCAATGTTTTTGATCTTTTCAGGCGTGATTTCCAAGCTGAAAATCGGGCGGTTTTCAGCCAGCAAAATTCCGTTCCTATCGTATATAAGCCCACGGTTTGGGGCGATAGGGACTACCTTGATGCGATTGTCATTGGAGCGGGTTTTGTAATCCTGAAACTGGTTAACCTGAATATTGTAGAGGTTAGCCAGTAGCACACCCATTAAAATCACGATGCCTGCAAATGCAACCAGTGCGCGACGGGAAAATAAGGCGGACTCGGCGGTGTAATCTCTGATTTGGGTGCGCTGACGTCTCATCTAGCGTTATTCTCGATGATAAGGGTGATTTGCCGTAATACTCCAGGCTCGGTATAGGCTTTCAGCCATAACAACCCGAACCAATGGGTGAGGAAGCGTAAGTGGCGAAAGAGACCAGCTTTGGTCAGCCGCAGCTTTACAGGCGGGAGCTAAGCCTTCAGGACCTCCAATCAGTATGGATACATCACGGGCATCTAGCTTCCACGCTTCAAGCTGACCGGCCAATTGTTCTGTGTCCCAACGCTTACCCGGAATATCGAGGGTAACAATTCGATTACCTTTTGGCACGGCAGCCAGCATGGCTTCGCCTTCTTTTTGCAGAATTCTTGCAATGTCCGCATTTTTACCGCGTTTACCTGCCGGAATTTCCACCAGTTCCAGTGGCATATCATGAGGGAAACGACGCTTGTACTCTTGGAAGCCTTCTTCAACCCATTTCGGCATTTTAGTGCCTACGGCGATCAGCTGAATCTTCAACAGTTAGCTCCAGAGTTTTTCAAGTTGATAGAGTTCACGCTGCTCTTCCTGCATGACATGAACCATGGTAGAACCCATATCAACGACAACCCATTCGCCTTCCTGTTCGCCATCCACTCCTAATGGTTCCAGCCCTGCTTTCTTGGCTTCGCTGGCAACGTGGTCAGCGATGGACGCTACGTGACGCTTGGAATTACCCGTGCAGATGACCATGTAATCGGTAACGCTGGATTTGCCTTGAACATCGAGAGTTACGATGTCTTCTGCTTTCATGTCGTCTGCCTTATCGGCTAAAAAATCACGTAGATCTTGAACTTGCAATGTTATTTACCTCGAAAAAATTTAAAAAGTATTATACCCAAGTTAATTCAAGATGCTCGCTTCTGCACGAATTAGTTCGTCACCTTGTGACGCTTTGGCTAGTAAAGGAGCATCTGGTCTGAAAGAGTGAGTATTAGGCGCTTCCAAACGCCGCTTTTGGCTCACAAAATTGCAGCGAAATTTGTGCCATTGAAAGCCAGACAGGTTTGTCATAACTGGTTTTTGCATCTCGCTCTGTCTGGGCAGTCAAAGACAGAAGCTTGTTTATGTCTTGTGCCTGAAGCCTTTGAAGTGCAGCAGAGTAGAGCGGGCGCTTGTTTTGCCACACACGACGGGTATCGAAGACTCTTCCTACAGGTTGGGTGGCACACTCTTTTTGCATTTCCAGAAGTAGCAACAACTCTTTTTGAACCGTTCTAAGCAAGATGATGGCTTCAGTGCCTTCTGCTTCTAACTGACGGAGAATTCTTTGGGCTCGTTTGCCTTTACCAGCTAAGAGAGCATCCATCCATTGAAATGGCGTGAAATGGTTATGGCGGCTCAGAGCCTCCTCTACACGGGGGAGAGTGAGCTGTCCATCAGGGTAAAGCAGAGTGAGCTTTTCCAGGCTCTGCGACAGTGCCAGTAAGTTGCCTTCGTGCCATTGGGCGAGAAGTTGAACAGCCTGAGTATCTGGCATCAGGTTGAGCTTGCGACAGCGTTGCTGAACAAATTGCGGTAACCTTTGTGTATCAGGTGTTAAACAGTTTACGACACAACCGCTAGCGGCTAAGGTTTTGAACCACTTAGCGTTCTCCTGCTGCTTCGTTAGTTTGTGCCCGATGAGTACAAGCAGAATGTCCGGGTGTAACATCTCTGAAAGGTTAACCAGCTCTTTACCGGCTGCGGCATTTACGCCAGTTTCTGGCACTTCCAGCTCGATGATTTGCCTTGCCGAGAACAGGCTCAATGCCTGACAGCAGTCGAAGACCAGATTCCAATCCAACTGAGCATCCATAGCAAAGCGGTGTCGCTCTTCAAACCCCTGAGTTTTCGCGTGTGCCTGAATTGCTTCTCGACTTTCCTGAAGAAGCAGTGGTTCGTTACCAAATATCAGATAGATACCATGTTGAGCACGTGGTAGATGATCGGCAAGTTTGTCGGCAAATAAACGCATTACTGACTCTCTGCAGTAGTGTTTTCAGTTGTCGTTGTCTGGGTTACACCAAGGTCTAACGTTACGCTCTCTTCTTGAGTGTCTTCCACGTTTTTTGCGTCGTCTAATTTCGCTTTCAATCGAGCCATTTGCCTTAGGATCTGTCTTGATGCCTGCTTGCGCATTTCATCAATGATCATTTCTTTTTCCGTCGACTTCGCCAATGCGGTTAGCGGGTTATCGAGAAAGCTTCGGTTAACCGTGGTTGTAAAGGACTGGCTACCAATCCCGGGAACTGTCACGCGATAAGTCGCTGCATAAGTCAGCTCATATTCTGCTGCCCGGCTGTTCTGGTAAAGAGAAAGCGTGCGTTCGCCGTTAGATTCGCCTGTCAGGTGCAGGTTTGGAATATCTTCTCTTGGAGGGACAGCTTTTACACCGTTGAGATCGAGCTCAGCACGGACATATCGAGTCAGAGGTCCATATGAATCGAAACTGGTGAAGGATATTTCAGATAACTCTTCAGGCAGAAAATAGGTATCGCGGAAATGGAATCCACAGGCACTTAACAGTGTGGTGAGTAGAATCAATACAGAAGCGCGCACAGGGCGAAAGAAAGAAACACGTTTCACAAATCGTTTCCTGAATTTTGGTTAACTTTGGTAACGGAGCTCATACATTAATGATTGGCATAAGTTCGGTTAACAAAGCTGACCAATAAAAATAAACAGGGTGATCGCTCACCCTGTTTGATTTCAATATGGTGCGAAAATTATGACAATCAGTTTGCCACAATGTTCAGAAGTTTACCCGGTACGTAAATCACTTTACGAACAGTTTTCCCTTCTGTGAACTTAGTAACGTTTTCATCGTTCAGACCAAGTTCTTCTACCTGCTCTTTCGATGCATCCGCCGCCACAGTCAGTTTTGCACGCAGTTTGCCGTTCACCTGAACCACAATCAGCTTCTCATCTTCAACCAGAGCTTTTTCATCAAACGTTGGCCAAGAAGCTTCGTCGATGTTGGATTCACCCAGTGCTTCCCACATTTCGAAGCTGATGTGTGGAGTGATTGGGTAAAGCATAGTCACAACTGCTTTCAATGCTTCATCAAGAATCGCACGATCTTGCGCGGTTTCTTGCGGTGCTTTTGCAAGCTTGTTCATTAGTTCCATTACGGCTGCGATGGCTGTGTTGAACGTCTGACGACGAGATACGTCATCCGTCACTTTCTGAATCGCCTTATGAACGTCACGGCGAAGTGCTTTTTGGTCAGCGTTGAACGCGCTTACATCAACGGCTTCAGCTGCACCTTTTGATGTGTGCTCGTTTACAAGCTTCCAAACACGCTTCAGGAAGCGGTTTGCGCCTTCTACACCAGCGTCAGACCATTCCAGAGTTTGCTCTGGTGGCGCTGTAAACATCATGAACAGACGAACTGTATCCGCACCGTACTGCTGGATAACAGTCTGTGGGTCGATACCGTTGTTCTTAGACTTAGACATCTTACTCATGCCCGCAGAGAACACTGGTTCACCATCTTCTTTATGCCAGGCTTTAATGATGCGACCTTTGTCATCGGTTTCTGTCTGAACGTCCGTAGGCGCAATCCAGATGTCGCCACCTTTCTCATCTTTACGGTAATAGGTGTCTGCCAGAACCATGCCCTGACACAGCAGGCGCTCAAACGGCTCATCAGAGTTCACCAGACCGAAGTCGCGAAGCAATTTGTGGAAGAAGCGGGCGTACAATAGGTGAAGGATAGCGTGCTCAATACCACCGATGTACTGATTCACTGGTAGCCAGTAGTTAGCCGCACCTGGTTCTAGCATGCCTTCATCGTAGCGTGGGCTACAGTAACGCGCGTAGTACCAAGAGGATTCCATGAACGTATCGAAAGTGTCTGTCTCGTGGAAAACAGGCTCACCATTTACTTCTGCTTTTGCCCACTCAGGATCGGCTTTGATTGGCGACGTTACGCCATCCATCACCACATCTTCTGGCAGGCGCACTGGTAGCATGTCAGCCGTAGCAGCAAGCTCTGAACCGTCTTCTTTGTTTAGCATTGGGATTGGAGAACCCCAGTAGCGCTGGCGGCTTACACCCCAGTCACGTAGACGGAAGTTCACTTTGCGCTTCGCTACGCCTTGTGATTCCAGTTTGTCGGCAATAGCGTTGAATGCGTCTTTAAACTCAAGACCATCAAACTCACCGGAATTAACCAGTGTGCCTTTTTCTACAAACGCTTCTTTTTCAAGGTCAGCGACTAGCTCACTGCCTTCAACTGGCTGGATAACCTGCTTGATTTCTAGCCCATATGCCGTTGCGAACTCGTAGTCACGCTGGTCGTGACCCGGAACTGCCATAACCGCACCTGAACCGTAATCCATCAATACGAAGTTGGCGATCCAGATTGGCACTTCCTGCCCCGTAAGAGGGTGAACTGCGGTAAAGCCAGTAGCGATACCTTTCTTTTCCATGGTTGCCATATCAGCTTCGGCAACTTTAGTGTTCTTGCACTCTTCAACAAACGCATCAACCGCTTCGTTGTTTTCTGCCGCTTCCAGTGCGATAGGGTGACCGGCAGCAACTGCTACGTACGTCACACCCATGAACGTATCTGGGCGAGTGGTGTAAACCGTGAAGTTTTCGTCTTTGTCGGCACGTTTGAAATCGATCTCTAAACCTTCAGAGCGACCAATCCAGTTGCGCTGCATGGTTTTTACTTGCTCAGGCCAGTGATCCAGTTTATCCAGATCGTCTAGTAGCTCTTGAGCGTAGTCAGTGATTTTGATGAACCACTGAGGAATTTCTTTTTGCTCAACCACAGCACCTGAACGCCAGCCGCGTCCGTCGATAACCTGCTCGTTCGCCAGTACCGTCTGGTCTACCGGATCCCAGTTTACCGTCGACATTTTCTTGTAAACCAAGCCTTTTTCATAAAGCTTAGTGAAGAACCATTGTTCCCACTTGTAGTATTCCGGGTGGCAAGTGGCAATTTCACGATCCCAGTCGTAACCAAAGCCCAACAGCTTTAGCTGATTGCGCATGTAGTCAATGTTTTCGTAAGTCCACTTCGCAGGAGCTGTGTTGTTTTTGATGGCTGCGTTTTCAGCAGGAAGACCGAATGCATCCCAGCCCATTGGCTGCATAACATTCTTGCCTTGCAGACGATGGAAGCGAGATACCACATCACCGATGGTGTAGTTACGCACGTGACCCATGTGGAGACGACCACTTGGGTATGGGAACATGGAAAGACAGTAAAACTTTTCCTTGTTTGGGTCTTCGCTCACGACAAATGTCTTGTTGTCGTCCCAGTGCTTTTGAACTTTCTGCTCAATATCTTGAGGGTTATATTGGTCTTGCATCGATGATATCCGGTTATCTTGGAATTTGTGAGATCGGTTAGATCAGACTGTGATAGATCCGCATAGAATACATAAAGGAAAGACAGTCAACAATAGTCAATGCACGGAGGTGGTTTATGCCAGAGCATAAAGCCCGTTACGAAGCCTTCTTCGAAGAGGTGGTTGATACGTTGAAACACACGCCGGAAGAACTCGAACGCGTGCTGGAAACGTCGACGGAAGTTATGTCGGCAGCCAGCGATATGACTAAGGATGAGCTCTCTCTCGTCTCTGCCTATGTTCGTTCAGATTTGAATGAATTCGCCCAGAATTACCAACATAGTAAAGAAACTTTTCCTGACAGCCCTTTTTATCGATTAATTGCCGATTCAGTTTGGGAAGGGTTACTTGATATTACAGACCGCACCAAAGTGGAATGGCAAGAGCTTTTCATGGATCTGGAACACAAAGGCTTGTACCAGACCGGTGAAGTCATTGGTTTAGGGTATTTGGTGTGTGACAAATGCGGACACAAGACGTACTTTAACCATGCGACTGTTATTCCGCCCTGCCAGAAGTGTGGCTACACAGGCTTCACACGCCAAGCGCTGAAGCCTTGATACCTATTGGGTTTAATCTTGTTGGTCTTTTCTTCGCTTAAAGCCGAACAGTAACGTAATCAGCACGATCAGGTACAAAGGCCAAATACCCAAAATCCGATAAGGTGTCATACCCGTCGCGGTATTCACCTCGGCGACAAGTACTTCGGTTTCGAATTGCGGTACCTGATGAATGATCTTTCCTTTGTAATCTGTAATTGCAGTCACGCCATTGTTAGTGGTTCGGACCAGAGGTCTGCCTAACTCTAATGCACGCATTCTGGCAATTTCCATGTGCTGATGGGGGCCAATGGAATCCCCAAACCAAGCGTCGTTGGAAAGGGTGAGAATGAAGTCTGTATCTTCAGTTA
The DNA here is from genome assembly GCF_019904195.1 of Vibrio sp. SCSIO 43132. Taxonomy (NCBI): domain Bacteria; kingdom Pseudomonadati; phylum Pseudomonadota; class Gammaproteobacteria; order Vibrionales; family Vibrionaceae; genus Vibrio; species Vibrio sp. SCSIO 43132. The sequence continues at coordinate 3,145,449 of NZ_CP063199.1, read as the reverse complement.
CATTCTGGCGAACTTGTTCGTTAAAGATGATTTCGTAGCACAGAGCAGGAGCAAAATAGCGCCCATTGGATTCGATATTATCCTGTACAAACCCTCCACGGCTGAACGAGGACATCGGAAGATTAAAGAATGGCGCAATAGGTCGAAGAATCTCGCCAAAGGGCACAAATTCACCAAAAGGAAGTAAGTGGTGTTTGTGATATTTTGGCTGCGTTTTCCGATTGTATTCAGTTTGCTCGTTTTCTCCGACAGCAATCACACTGTTGTAGAAGTGTTCGCGACTTGTCGAGGTCACAATACCAGTAATAATCCCGGTATTATTCAACCGACCAGCACTATCCAAGTTGCTCAGGAATGAAGGCAGTTCATTTTCAAAAGCGGGAATTGCGGCTTCTGGCCAAATGACCACATCGGCATCCCAGTTTTCGCGGGTCAGATCCATGTATTTCATGATGGTTGGCCAGCGTTGGCTTGGTAGCCACTTAAGTTCTTGGGAAATATTTCCCTGAATCAAAGCGAACTTCGTTGGATTTTCTGTCTCTTCCTTCACCCACTGCACCATGCCAAGAGCACCTGCCAGAGCAAAAATACCCAGAGGAAGACCAATAAAATGCCATTGCTTCTGTGTAATAGCGAGCGCTAGCGCTCCAGCCATCAAAAAAAGCAAGTAAGTAATGGTGTCGACACCGCCGATAGGAGCGTAAACACTGAGCGGGGAATCGATTTGACTGTAGCCTAGCAACAGCCAGGGGAAGCCTGTCATCACCCATCCGCGCAACCATTCTGCAATCAGCCACAAAGAAGGTACTGCCAGAAGGAATCGAGCTGCATTCTCTTTGGGAAACCAACGATTAAGTATGCCAGCAAAAAGTGCGGGGTAGAGGGCGAGATAACTGACCAAAAGCAGCATCAGCATCAGGCTGGCCGCTTTTGGTAGCCCGCCAAAGGTATCAATACTGATATGTACCCAACTGATGCCTACTGCAAATTGTCCAAAGCCCCAGGAGAAGCCAATTGAGAGAGCACGTTTAGTTGACTGATTACTGAGTAAAAGAAGTAAGAAAAGTGGGCTGAGAATCGCCACAATCCAGATTTGATAAGGAGCAAAGGCAAGCGTGGTTAAAGCCCCAACAAAAGCGGCCGCAAGCGGCCGCACGAGGCGATGATTTGTTTTTATTATCATCTTCGTCTTTTTATTGTTGTAGCTTTCGCTACCTGTTCATCATTCCTCTTCGGCTGGAAGAGGCTCTTCATCGGGAACCGTGACCTGAAGCTGAACCACGCGGCGATTATCCGCTGCTGTTACCTTAAACAGGTAATGTTCAATCTCCACCACTTCTCCACGAGTCGGTAAATGACCGAAGCTGGTCATCACCATGCCACCTACGGTATCCACTTCTTCATCGCTGAAGGTGGTACCGAAGGTTTCATTAAAGTCTTCGATGGTAGTTAAAGCTTTAACGGCAAAGGTGTGTTTGCTGAGCTTGCGGATATCGGTTTCTTCTTCGTCGTCGAATTCGTCTTCGATTTCGCCTACGATTTCTTCCAGGATATCTTCAATGGTCACCAGACCAGAAACACCACCGAACTCATCTACGACAATCGCCATGTGATAACGTTCCTCTCGGAACTCTTTTAACAGACGATCAACGCGTTTACTTTCCGGAACTACGACAGCAGGGCGTATTACCTGCTCAATATCAAAAGGAGCACTGTCCGAACCTAAATATTTTAGTAAGTCCTTCGCTAACAGAATGCCTTCTACATGGTCTTTATCTTCACTGATGACTGGGTAGCGAGAGTGCTGGGCGTCAGTAATCAGTGCAACTAAATCGTCGAGAACATGGGTTCTTTCAACAGTGACCATTTGCGAGCGTGGGAGCATGATGTCTCTTACCCGCATTTCTGCGATTTCCATAACACCTTCAAGCATATCTCTGGTGTCGTGGTCTATCAGATCATTCACTTCGGAATCCCGAATAACATCTACCAATTCCTGGCGGTCTTTCGGTTCACCCTGAAATAGTTGACCAAGGCGTTCAAAGAAGGACTTTCTACTCGGACCTTCTGCTTTTTCTTTCTTCCCTTCGGGTGAAGGGGTCGAATTGTCTTCGTTCATGATTTCTCAATCGTTAACGCTATCAGATGTGTGATAGCACACGTAGGTAACGCGACCGTCTCTGGGTTTCTAACGTTACTGCTTTTCTGCTAAATACGGATCTTCGAAACCCATAGATTGCATAATTTCGGTTTCGAGGCTTTCCATTTCTTCGGCTTCCTCGTCTTCGATATGATCATAACCTAACAGATGCAAGCTGCCATGTACAACCATATGCGCCCAGTGCGCTAGCACGGTTTTTTCCTGTTCTTTTGCTTCCAGTTCAACCACTTGCTTACAAATGATTAAATCACCAAGCAGATCCATTTCGATACCCGGAGGGGCTTCAAATGGGAAAGACAGAACATTGGTCGGTTTATCTTTACCGCGATATTCGTGGTTCAACTGGTGGCTTTCTTCCTCATCTACGATGCGGATAGTGACTTCTGCGTCTTTTTGGAATTGCGACACAGTTTTGGTAAGCCATTCGTTAAGTTGGGCTTCACTAGGAAGCCCATTTTCGTTCTCAACCGCCAGTTGCAGATCCAGTTCGATACTCATTACTTACTTACCGTCTGTTGAACCAGTTCTGACTTTTGCGCTTCAAGCAATTTCGCTTCGCGTTCTTCACGTTTGCGTTTCTCGTACTCTTTGCGCTCTTTCTGATCTTTGGCTTCCCACTTCTCATAGGCGTTGACGATACGAGCCACTACAGGGTGACGTACTACATCATCAGACAGGAAGAAGTTGAAACTGATTTCATCCACTTCACTTAAGACTTCAATTGCGTGACGAAGCCCCGATTTTGCACCGCGTGGCAAATCGATCTGGGTGACGTCTCCCGTGATAACCGCGCGTGAATTGAAACCAATACGCGTCAGGAACATCTTCATTTGTTCAACGGTGGTGTTTTGACTTTCGTCCAGAATGATGAAAGCGTCGTTCAGTGTACGACCACGCATGTAAGCCAGTGGAGCGACTTCAATCACGTTACGTTCGATGAGTTTTTCTACTCGTTCGAAGCCCAGCATCTCGAATAATGCATCGTATAACGGGCGTAAGTACGGATCGACTTTCTGACTCAGGTCACCTGGAAGGAAGCCCAGTTTCTCACCCGCTTCAACCGCTGGACGAGTCAACAGAATTCGGCGAATTTCCTGACGCTCAAGCGCATCTACCGCAGCCGCAACCGCGAGGTAGGTTTTACCTGTACCTGCAGGACCAATACCAAAGCTGATGTCGTGCGTTACCATGTTCATCAAGTACTGAGCCTGATTAGGAGTACGTGGCTTGATAACGCCTTTCTTGGTTTTGATGAAGACTTCTTTGCCGTGTTCGATACTGGACTCTGTGTTTTGTTCCAGTACACCAGATTCTTTGATCGCCAGGTGAATCAGCTCAGGTTCGATATCGTTGACCTGACCTTTAACAGGGGCTGTCTCTACATACAAAGATTTGATGATATCGAGCGCAGCAGAAGCGGTGTGCGGTTTACCAACCACAGAAAAAAAGTTGCTGCGATGATTGATTTCGACACCAAGACGGCGTTCTAAGTGTTTGATATTGTCGTCGAAAGGACCACAAAGGCTGGACAACCGGCGGTTGTCTGAAGGTTCTAGATCGATTTCTAGAGTGACGATTTTATTACTCAATGTTGCCTCACATTTTATGCCATTTTCAGAGAGCCTGATGACGACCAGGCTCTCGATGGCGATTTATACGAACTTAAGGCGTGAAAGTCGCTACACCCAGTTCGTCTTCGCGACGCGTTCTTGCCATCATTTGTGTTGGCGAAATGACGGTACGAAGGTCCATGTCTTTTTCTGTACGTACCAGCTCACCGCGCAGTGAGTTGGCAAATACGTCGACGATTTTCACATCGACAAACTGACCGATGAGATCAGCGCTGCCTTCAAAGTTTACAACACGGTTGTTCTCAGTACGAGCACGAAGCTCCATCAAGTTTTTCTTCGACGGACCTTCAACCAGTACGCGCTGCTCTGTATCTAGCATCAGACGTGAGTAACGCATAGCCTGGGCGTTAATGGTTTGCTGCAATTCGTACAGGCGTTCTTTCTTTGTTTGTTCTGACAGATCACAAGGGTAATCTGCTGCTGGCGTACCTGGACGTGCAGAGAAGATAAAGCTGAAGCTCATGTCAAAATCGACCTGCTTAATAAGCTTCATTGTATCTTGGAAATCTTTGTCAGACTCACCCGGGAAACCAACGATAAAGTCAGAACTGATTTGAATATCAGGACGCGCTTTGCGCAGTTTACGGATGATAGATTTGTATTCGATACCAGTGTGTGGGCGCTTCATCATAGTAAGAATACGGTCTGAACCACTTTGAACAGGCAAGTGCAGGAAGCTCACCAGTTCCGGTGTGTCTTCGTACACAGCGATGATGTCATCGGTAAATTCCAGTGGGTGACTGGTGGTGAATCGAATACGGTCGATACCATCAATAGAAGCCACAAGACGAAGAAGCTCTGCAAATGAACAGATATCGCCGTCGTGCATTGGACCACGGTAAGCGTTTACGTTCTGACCCAGAAGGTTCACTTCACGTACGCCTTGCTCAGCAAGCTGTGCAATTTCAAATAGCACATCATCCATTGGACGGCTAACTTCTTCACCACGAGTATAAGGAACTACACAGTAGGTGCAGTACTTTGAACAGCCTTCCATGATAGAAACGAATGCCGTTGCGCCTTCAGCACGTGGTTCTGGCAGACGGTCGAACTTTTCAATCTCTGGGAATGAAATGTCCATCACTGGCTTTTCGTTATCGCGAGAAGAACGGATCATTTCTGGCAGGCGGTGTAAGGTCTGTGGACCAAAAATAACGTCAACAAAAGGTGCACGCTCACGGATGTGATCACCTTCTTGAGTCGCCACACAACCACCGACGCCAATCACCACACCTGGCTTTTGGTCTTTCAGCGTTTTCCAACGACCAAGCTGGTGGAATACTTTTTCTTGCGCCTTCTCACGGATTGAACAGGTGTTAAGTAATAATACGTCTGCTTCCTCTGGCTCTTCGGTTAGCTCATATCCATTAGCGGCATTAAGCAGGTCGGCCATTTTCGATGAATCGTATTCGTTCATCTGGCAGCCCCAGGTTTTAATTAGCAGTTTCTTACTCATCTCACTTCGCTCGTTATTTATTAAGTTCTGTTCAAATTATATACACTACTCTCGTAGTAAGCGGCGTATTGTACTGCTTTAAAAACCAACTGACCAGAGATCCTTTTAAGGTAATTTGCTCTAAATATCGAGGCTTCACCATAGAAAAAATACGGAAATTGTTGAAGATTGGAACAGGATCTAAAGGTTGTGATTTTACCGTTTGCTGTATTAACGCTGAGAGCAACGGAGTTGTTTAGAAGTGGATGAAGTGGCGTGCTACAGAACGAGCACGCCTGTTTGTTGTATTTTGACTTGGTTAAGCAATGAACCCAGAAGCCAACGCGTCTGTAATTTCTTGATCTGTAAAGCCAAATTCAGCCAATACCTCTTTGGTGTGTTCACCAACGGTGGGAGCGGATCGCTGAATGGTGGGTTGGGTTTCCGACATGGATACGGCTGGGCCTACGCATTTAACTGAGCCGGCAACCGAATGTTGGTATTCCTGAATCAATCCGAGATGTTTTACTTGAGGATCGTCTGCCGCCTCAAGATGAGATTTGACTTCACCACACCAGATATCTTCCGCCAGCATCATCGACATTAAGGTTTGGGTATCAAAAGCCTGAGTCCGTTTGGCTATCTCATTCCATATTATGTCGCGTTGATCAAACAGAGTTGCTGGATCATCGTATTTCAGCAAGCTATCGTCACCAAGTACTTTGACCAGCGTTTTGAATGGGCTCATGGCAATGGTGACCCAGCCATCGGAAGTAGGGTAAGTACCAAAAGGGGCATCCATCCCAGGATGACCAATACCAGAATTGGGGCGCTGAAAATCCTGATTGAAATTCATGGCCATCAGCATTTCCTGTCCCTGATGTGCCAGCATACCTGCCAGAAGGTTGACGACAATTTTTTGCCCCTTGCCTGAACGTTCGCGCCAGTAAAGTGCCGACAAAACCGAATAGACGATGTTCATCGCCCCAACTTGGTCGGAAAAACCAGAACCTGCCGGAGTTGGTGGCTGGCTGGCTTGTCCGGTCGCTGCCATCAGTCCGGTCAGACCCTGAACCAGCATATCCTGCCCCGGACGTTCAACATAAGGTCCGGAATCCCCATAGCCTGTTCCAGAGCAGTAGATGAGTTTTGGGTTGATGGCTTTGAGGTCGTCATATCCGTATCCGAGTCTGTCCATAACGCCGGGACGAAAGTTCTCCACTACAATGTCTGCCTGTTCCACCAGTCGATACAAAATGGCTTTGGACTCTTCCGACTTTAAGTTCACTGCGATGGAGCGCTTGTTGCGGTTCCATGCCAGAAAATTGGGGCTTTCCTTTCCTCCTACCCACTGGTTGTTGAACGTCATTGAGCGAAAGAGATCACCGCTGACGGGTCTTTCGACTTTAATGACGTTTGCCCCCATATCACCCAACATCTGAGTGGCAAAGGGACCTTGCAGTAACTGGGAAAAATCCAGAATCGTGACATCACTCAGTGCCTGTTCCATGGCTGGGCTCCTTAGTTTTTGAATAGAGTTGATTGATTTTTTTGATGGTGTACCTGGAAGGCTCACCATTAAACAGTGAGTGCCGAATCAAATGCGCTGCTTCGTCCTGAAAATGGGTGTATCCCGGGTGTCGAGGGCGTAGGTGGGCTCCATTGACGGTAGAAAATGCGTTTTGATAGAAGTGGTTCGAATTCTGATTAATGTTCGCTTCAGACCACGCAGACTGAAAGCTGGGCTGACCACCATTATTCGGAATAAAAGCACTCTGCACATCTGGGCTCAGCAGCTTTTTAAGGTAAATCAGCAAGTCGTTATTGACGGTGCAACGCTTTGTGATGGCAATACCCGTTCCACCTAAAATCGACTTGCCGCCCAGTGGTGATGTGACACAAAGATTTGATGACTCAGCGCTGTAGTTGACGTAGCCGTACACAAAAGGGCATAGACCCAAAGAATCACTACACGAGAGCGTATCGAGCAGCTCTATCGGGTTGAGAACCCGGCTAGGTTCGATGCTGTTTTTGAATACGGACTTGAGCAGGCCAAGGGCCTCAACCCCTTCATCTTCCGGAATAAAAAGCGCATCACTCTTTAAGCTCGGATTTAAGCTTAATGTCATTGCCAATAACTGAAGTGTAGGGTGGGGACCAGCAAGGCAAAGCTGATACTTAAGATTCCCTTTGAGTAAGTCTCGCCAGCCACTCAGACCGAGCACAGCGTCTTCAGCCTGTTTTTGATACGCCATGATTTGCGAGGACGCATCCAGTGGCAGCGCCCAGCAGTGGCTGTCGTACCAGTAACTTTGAGCCGACTGACCAATACACAAGGCTTTGAGCTCCTCCAGCCACATTGGAGAAAACAGCATATCCAGAGGTTGCAGACATTGTGATTCAACTGCCTGACCTAGGTGAGGGTGGTCTATGACCAGCAAGTCATACTGATCGGCTAATTCCTCTAATGGGGTTTCTTCAAACCCTGAGAGAGGCTGAATATCCCACTGAGCAACAGGGCAGTCTTGCCAGTCGAGGCTAGCTTGAAGTGCCTGATAGCCTCGCGGATGATCCCAGGTTAATCCTTTGAAGCTCATTGCAGCCTCTCAGGCTGAGGTTCAATCCGTTCACCATCAGCATCAAACCAATGGGTATGTTCCTGAGAAAAGTGCAAGCCAATGGTGTCACCCGTTTTGGCGTGCATGTCTCTGGTGGTTTTCACCAGCAAGGTTTGGTTATCGGTTTTTAAGGTGTACAGGTAACTGTCGCCAAGCAACTCCACCAAAGAAACGCTAGCATTCAACATGGCGTTTTCCGCTGGCACCAACTGAATATTTTCAGGGCGGACACCCAGTGTCGCCGCACCTTGCGGAGCGTGCAGATGCATGGTCTCATCAAGATGGATTAAGTTCATCGGAGGGTTGCCCAAAAAGGTCGCAACAAAGGTGTTCTTAGGTTTGTCGTAAATGGCTTCTGGTGTGCCAACCTGCTGAATTCGCCCTTGATTGATGACCACAATGCGATCGGCAAGGGTCATGGCTTCCACCTGATCATGGGTGACATAAATGGTGGTGACCGCCAGTTCTTCCTGCAGCTTTTTAAGCTCTGCACGCATACTGGAACGCAATTTTGCATCCAGATTAGAAAGGGGTTCGTCGAGCAGGAAGAGTTTGGGTTGACGAACAATCGCCCGGGCAAGGGCCACGCGCTGCCTTTGTCCGCCAGAAAGCTGAGCGGGTTTACGTTCTAGCAGATGTTCCAGTTCCACTCTTTCGGCGACTTGTTGAATCAACACCTGACGTTTGGATTTGTCTAAGCCCTGTACTTTGAGAGGAAAGTCGATGTTATTGCGAACGGTTTTGTGTGGGTAAAGGGCGTAACTTTGAAACACCATGGCTAAGTCACGCTCATTGGGAGGCAGGTCGTTGACGCGCTTCCCGTCAATAATAATGTCGCCCTCTGATGGTGTCTCCAGTCCGGCGATCATGCGCATGGTGGTGCTTTTACCGCAACCTGACGGACCGAGCAGCACCAAAAACTCCCTGTCTTCAATGCTGAGATTTAACTGATCGACGCTTACAACGGAAGACCAGGATTTCGATAAGTGTTTCAATTCGACAGAAGCCATAGTTCATCCTTCATATATCGCTGGTGTCGGAAAAAGTCAGAAGCGATGAATGAAACATCACTTCTCTTTGGGTGCCTGTATCGCCAGTAATGATCACTCGGTCATCAGTTACTTTTACAGTCTGAACGCGGTACCAGTCGGTGTTGGCTTTGAGAACGCCAAACGCATATCCAACGCGAGTCTTGGTTCCCGGTAACAGTGGCAGAGCGGTTGAGTAGCCCTGCTGGTTTATGGGGTTCGAAGACACTGAGGCTTTATGCCCTAAGTGGGAATAAGCATTGCCTTCCTCAATCCCCAATACGTGGGTATGGGTACTGTTAAACGGTGGGTAATCACGCCCGCCATGACTTTGCCATAAAGTCGTTTGTGGCAATGAAGCACTGGGTTTTATTGCCAGATACAGCCAGCCTTCATCCTTACAAAGTGCCGCAGACCAGCTCCAGTTCTGATGTCTGGAAGTCATCAAATGGAGAATGTCTTCATGGCTTTGATTCCACGGGTAGACGCTTAAATCGGCAAATTGCCCGTCGGCAAGTTCAACATTTTCTAGCTGTTTAAAGGTTTGTGGGTATTTTAGCAGCGAGCGCCCGAGCGTTGGGTCTGGCTCTAAGGTTTCATCAATGGTGAAACCCAAAGTAAAAGAAGAAAAGGAGAGTGCGACAGGTGAAGTACATTTGAGCATCGCGTGGTAGCTGACAGGAATAGCTCCTTTGCCCCCTTCAAACTCATGCAGGTGATACACAAATGGTGAGTCTTCCTGCAGCACAATGCGTTTGGTCAGAGTAGCACCGTAAATGGTTTGTTCTAGCTTTGCGCTTAAGTAAGTGTCGTTGTGCGACTTGACGTGCCAGTCTCCATTGCTGCTCCAGCCATGAGGCGGAGCGGGTTCAAAATCGCTTTCTCCAAACGGCGCACAGAAAAAATCACCAGAGAGCTGCTGCAAGATAACGGGATGTTCACCTGTTAAATTGCCCACCCAAGGTGCTCGGTGCATGGGGGAGAATTTTTCGCCATCATCGGAGAAAGTCAGGTGATCGAGATGCCCACCTTCTTCTTTGAAAGTCAGCTCAACATGGTCATTTTTCAGTACTTTAGGCATCAGTCCCCCTTAACCAGCAATCCACCATCCGCGATGATGATCTGCCCTGTGATGAAACTCGATTGTTTGGTCGCCAGAAAACTCACCGCCTGTGCTACTTCTTCCGGCTGACCGAACCGCCCAATGGGGTGAATATCATTCCAGCGTTGACGCAGCGCATCGGCGTCGTCCACTTCTTCAAAAATCTTTTCATTCATTGGCGTCATGATGGTGCCGGGGGCGACAGCATTAATACGAATGTTATGAGGTGCAAAATCAATAGCGGCCTGTCGAGTGAGTGCATTGATTCCGCCTTTGGCTGCCGCATATGCACTCCAGCCGTGAAAACCGGCAAACGACTGAGCCGAACTGATGTTTACCACATTACCCCCACCGCGTTTCTTCATATCGGGCACTGAGAGTCGAATGCCACGCCAGACACCTGATAGATTGGTGTTCAGTACTCTGTTCCACGTTTCTTCTGGAATATCCACCGCGTCCCCGGACAAGGCGACTGCGGCGTTGTTGACCATGATACTGACCAGCCAGCCCTGAGCGTGAATCCAGTCAAACAAAGACTTCATCGAGTCAGAACTGGATACATCAGTTTCGACAAAATATGCATCCAGCCCTTTGCTTTGAAGTTCTCTAGCCGACGCCGTCCCTTTTTCTGAATTGATGTCCGCCAGAATAACGGTTGCCCCTTGCTCTGCCAGGTTCTGAGCACAGGCAAATCCGATGCCTTCCGCGCCACCTGTTACCACCGCAACCTCACCTTTGAGCGTGTTATTGTCCATTTTTCCCTCCTGAGGAGCTGGTCATCTCAGAGCTCACATCAAACGCAGGCGTGCGTTTATCCAGAAACGCAGCAACTCCTTCCTGCCCATCCTCAGAGCAGTAAAGTTGAAGTAAGGATGCCTGCTCCCAACTGAGTCCAGACTCCAAAGGGGTATCGAAACCATTACGTACCAGCTTCTTCATTGCGGCTTGTGCGACAGGCGACACTTTCAACAGGTAGCTGGCTTTTTTCAGCCCCTCTTCAAGCAGGGCATCTTGAGAGCAGGTTTGAGATGCGAGACCAAGGCGCAGTGCTTCATCTGCTTTGATTCGTTTACCTGAAAGCAGGACGTCCATTGTGACAGCTTTGCCTACAGCACGTAGCAAGCGCTGCGTGCCTCCACCACCAGGGCAGAGCCCCAGTAGCCCTTCAGGCAATCCCATCTGAGCATTATCAGAGGCTATCAACAGGTCGCAGGAGAGGGCGATTTCGAATCCGCCACCCATGGCAAAGCCATTGACCAAGGCGATGGTGGGCTTAGGCAACTGTTCGATTCTCTCGAAGGCTTCTCTGCCTTTGAGCTGGTAGTCGTTAAACTTTTTGATTTGCAAACCTCGGTATTCATTGATGTCTGCTCCGGCAACAAAGGCTTTATTGCCGCTTCCGGTAAACATCACAACCCGTGTGGCACTGTCTTGCTCAACGATATCGAGCGCTTCAAAGAGCTCTAGCTGCATGGTTTCAGAAAGTGCATTGAGTTTCTCGGGGCGATTGAAGGTAATCAAAGCCACGTGTTTAACAGGAGAGGTGAGAGTCAGATATTGAAAGGTCTTTTCCATAGGGTCATCCTTTGACAGAGCCAGCAGTGAGACCTGCGACGAAATGCTTTTGAAGAAAGAAGAACACCACCACAACTGGTAATGAAATCATCACAGAGCTTGCCATGAGCTCCCCGTATCGAATGCCGTACTGACCAATGAAATCGTTCATTCCTACAGGCAATGTCCGCATCTCCTGAGTGGTGGTGAACGACAGGGCAAACAGAAATTCCTGCCAGGTGACGATCAGGATGTAAACGCTGGTGGCAATCACGCCGGGTCGGCATAAAGGCAGTACGATTTCTAAGAAAGTGCGCAGCGGTTTGGCGCCGTCCATTGCGGCAGCTTCATCCAGAACGGAAGGGATGTTTTCCATAAACCCTTTTAACATCCAGGTTGCAACCGGAAGGGTGATGGTGATGTAAGCGATAACGAGTGAAAGCCGAGTGTTCAATAATCCGGCGTCGTCCATCATTTTGTAAATGGGAATGATGATGGCACTGGATGGAAACATCTGTGACACCAGAATTAACCCTAGAAACGCCGCCATGATTCGAAGCTGGAAACGTGTGAAGGCATAGGCAGCCATTAAGGCCAGGCTGGTAGAGATGAGAAGTGTACTTATGGAAATGATCACACTGTTCAGAAAGTACTGGCGGAATTCAGGGCGAAAAGCGTTGCAGTAGTTTTCCAGTGTCGGGCTGTCTGGCCAAAGCTTGGCAGGAATGGCAAATGCCTCTGTGGAGGGCTTAAGGGAAACCGACACCATCCAGAATATGGGAAGTAAAATGACCAGCGCCAAGGTTAACTGGCATCCAAGTAGGGCGATTCGCTTCGTATTCATCGGCTCTCCCTCCTTTGCAACCAGAAGTAGAGAGTCAGTAAGACCACGAGAATCAGAATCGACATCACACCGTAAGTGGCGGCTTCACCGAACCGGAACTGACCGAAGCCCAGTTCGAATATCTTGGTTGGGAAAATGTGGGTGGTGTCTTTGGGACCGCCACGAGTCAGCACCCAGACCATATCAAAGTAGTTAAAAGTCAGAATGGCGGTGAGAAGCAGATTAATCGCCACGACGTGTTTGACCGCAGGAATGATGATTTCAAATAAGCGGCGAATCGGACCTGCGCCATCCACGACGGAGGCTTCTATCTGTTCCTTATCGACGCTTTGCAATGCCGCAAGGTAAACGACGGTCGAGAAAGGGAACCCTTTCCATACAGCGGCAATCACTACGGCAAACATCGCTGTTTCAGGAGTGGCCAGCCAGGCTACGGCTTCGTCGATTAAGCTGGTTGAAAGGAACATCGAATTAATCAGACCCAGTTGAGGATCGTACATAAAGCGCCACAGAATGGCAGCGACAATTCCCGGTAAGATCCAGGGTAAAAGCACCAGTGAGCGCATTAGTCCCTGCCCGGGTAATTTTTCGTTGAGCAACAAGGCTGCAAGAAAACCAAACAAGTTTTGCAACAGGATGACCCCAAACGTCCATGCGAGAGAGTTCTGAATGATTTGCCGGAACTGATCTTGTGAAAGGAGCTTGGTATAAAGCTCAAAGCCAACAAATTCAGGTTCGGGGTTTATGAAAGAGGTGGTGTGCAAGCTCTCGATAAACGTGCCAAACATTGGGTAGTACATCAGTATTCCGATCAGTGCGACCGCAGGTGCAATCATAGCGACCGGGAATACAAACTTCCGTTGGTACTTCATTACAACATCCGTGTCATCAGGCTGGCGACGATTTGTCGCCAGCGTTTTCGTTATAACTGATTGATCTTGATGCATGCGGCATCCGCGGCTTTTTGAGCGGGCGTTCCATCAAACAAGTCCTGAATCATTGCCATTTGAATGTCCGCTACTTCCAGGTAGCGCGCAGAAAGCGGGCGAGGAGACGCGTTATTCAGATGTTCAATGATGTCGTTTGGCTTGCTGCGATTCTCACCGACAAAAGCTTGTGCAGCCTGAACGTTAGCAGGAAGCAGATCGACCACTTTGCCGTTGATGTCTTGCCTTGTCAGGAACTGAGCGAACTTCCATGCAGCTTCCTGATGTTTAGAACCACGGTAGACCACGAGATTCCAGCCGCCATAGGTGCCCACGGCTTTCTTGCCTTTCGGGGCATGACCATTGAAGAAATCCCAGTCAATGTTGGATTTTTGCAGAGTGGGTTGCTCCAGCGCAGGCCAGAACTCAATAGCAAGCGAACCGTTCAGGAAAAGCTCTCGCATGTCTCCGCTTGAGGCATTCAAAATTCCTTTTGGTGCGTATTGCGCAAGATCTTGCAAATACGCCAGTGCTTCAACAGCAGGTTGTTCGTTCAGCTTGCACTCACCGTTACTGTCGAGTACCTGACCACCATTAGAGAAGATAAAGGAGTTTACGACGACGACCGTATCTTCTCCTTTGTGACCAAATAAGCCAACGCCATATTGCCCTTTGGATTTATCGGTCAGGGCTTTTGCGGCGTTTTTCAGACCGTCCCAGGTCACGATGGATCCCGGCGCAATACCTGCTGACTTGAATAGCGCGTTATTGACGTAGCTGAACTGCCACACATCAACATTAAATGGGACACCCCAAGTTTTGTCTTTGTAGCGAACAGATGACCATGCTCCCGGAAAGAACTGATCTGCTTTCATTGAGGCGGACTGCATCTTATTGTCGAGTGGGATAATGGCGCCGGCTTCGGCAAATGCTGCCAACCAGATCTGGTCGACTGTGGAAATGTCTGGCGCATTACCGCTTCGGACTGCCGTGAGGAGTCTTTGCTGGTATTCAGGATAAGGCACAGTAGTGACTTCTACTTTGATGCCAGGGTTTTCCTTTTCAAACAATGCCACTGAGGCTTTCTGGTATTCGCTCAGACCGGATTCGGTTTGCTGGTTATCCCAGAAGCGAATGGTAATATCTTCTGCCATAGCTGCGGGGGCAGACACCATCAGCCCAAAGCTGACAGCGGCACACAAGGTGTGCAGATGAGTGGTGAGACGCTTCATAAACTATCTCCTTGTTTTTTATGTTGCATCACTGCATGTGTCTTGTCGTCGGACTTAAGGTAATCCTCGGCAAGGTGAACGCGTACACCATTCGCAGCCAGTTCTAATCGCTGAGCAGGAATAGTGCCTAAATCCGTCATCACGTCGGTAATGGTGTCTAATGGAGCAATCAGATAATTTTCTTCCGCTCCCATCTGGCTGGCTTCACCCAGAATAATGGTCTGGTGAGCTCGAAGCATGGCAGATTTCGCCACTTGAGAGCTGGCTTCATCGTTCATGCTGATACCAAATTTGGCAGAAATGCCATCGACCGACAGGAAGACTTTGTCGACACGCATCTGTTCAAGAACTGCGATGCATGCGGAACCGACAAGTGCGCTATGGTCGGTCTGAGTTTCTCCGCCAGTCAAGATGACGCGAAAATCATTGCTGTTGTTTTTTAGAAGTTGGAAAACAGTAAGAGAATTCGTCACAACTGTGTGATTTCCGCCTGCTTCTTGTAAAGCATTCGCAAGAGGAAGCGCAAAAGCACCGTGGTTGATAAAAATTTTGCTTTCACGAGTGAGGACTTGAATAGCCATCTGCGCAATGCGTTCGCGAGCGTGCTGAACTTCTTTGTGAAACTGAATTTCTGGCGGTTGAATCTCACAATGCAGTTCTAGCTGCTCACACTCCGCTTCAAGGCTCTTGGCTAATTTCCGATACCAGCTGTGGTCAATATAGTGTGGGACGAACATGACCCTGGCTTTCTTTCCTGCTCCTGAATGTGGCGTGAAGTCCTTTCCTGCCATTTCATGAAGCGTTTTTTTCAATACCCAGTGATCATTCTGCCGGGTAAAGCGAGTATGCACATCTTTCCCGGTCAGAATATCAAAGGGGGTTAGCACAGGCTGAGAGGGTTGCCCGGCAACCAGTTTTGCTGTGGTATGGGCTGCCATATAGCCAACCAATTCAGGATACAGGGCAACGCAGGCGTGGAGACGATTTCCATAGGTCAGCTCATCAAGTAAATCGTCGCCTTCCAGTCCTACGGAGTAGGCGTAGATATCACTATGACCTTTTGTTGCTTCCAGCCCTGCCAGTATCGAATGATCATTTACACCAAACAGCACATTGATTTCAGGGTGAGTTGCAATGGCATCCTGAACTTGTCGCAACGCTGTGCGGTAGTGACCAAACCCATCGACTGACAGAGTGGTTGCCTCACCCAAATACTGCTGGTGGAATCCACGTAGGAAACCTTTGGTTCTCTGCTGGGTGTTCGATAATTGAGTATGATTAATCAGCAACAGGTTGGCTTCATGTACCCCGGCATCGTTAAGCTCTCTTGCCGCAAAAGTACCAAGTTGATAACCCACTTCCAGATTGTCTGGTCCAATGTAGGTGCATTGAGAGTCGGGCGCAGACTCCGACAGGATTGGAAGCCCTTCTGCCAAAGCGCGCTGTTTAATGAGTTCCCCCCAAGGTTCGTGTATAGGAGGAAGAATCAAAGCATCGACTTCACGAAGCCCAACTTCGTTTTGCTCTGCTTTGGGGAGGGTTGGTGTTTTTACGGCATGAACGGCGCCGTGTGATCGTTCTAGCTTTCCTCGTTTCGCCAGTCTGGCGACATCTCTACGGATAGTGACGTTCGCAACTTGGGGAAATTCCTGCACGAGCTGAGAAATCGTCACATTTCGACGGTTTTCCAGTACGTGTAAAATTGCCTGTTCGCGAAGTCTCTGATTCATGATTGGTGTATCAGTTGGTGAAACAATGACCACCATTATCTATGGCAAGTGCTTTAAATGATCAATTTATTCACCTTTAAATTACAAAATTATCACAAATGATCATTTGTGCTCAATATTGATCGGAAAGAGTGACGTGATTCCTGAACTGGTCGTGGACGGTTTACTGGTTACGGAAGTAAAATAGTGAAATTGAAGCAATTAGCGCTATCTGGATTAAGTATGAAACAGTTCGACATCGCGGTTATTGGTGGTGGCATGGTGGGTGCTGCCGTTGCGGTTGGATTTGCCAGGCAAGGTAAACGAGTCGCCGTTGTGGAATATCAGCAACCTAAAGAGTTTGATGTAACCCAGCCAATGGACCTGCGAGTGTCTGCGATCTCTCAGGCATCGGTGAATTTTCTTGAAGATCTTGGTGCCTGGAAGCTCATTGAATCCATGCGTGCTTGCCCGTACAAGCGGCTCGAAACCTGGGATATGCCAGATTGCCGAACCCGCTTTCATTCTGATAGTTTAAACATGGAACAGCTAGGCTTCATCGTCGAAAACAGACTGGTGCAGTTAGGTATTTGGAAGGTGATGGCAGGCATGGAGAACATCACACTGATGTGTCCAGAAGGGTTGGAGTCGGTTGAAGACCACTCTGACCATCGTATTGTCAAACTATCCAGTGGCGAATCGATTCAAGTGAACTGGGTGGTCGGTGCCGATGGGGCAAACTCTAAAGTCAGAGATCTTGCTAAAATCGGAGTAACAGCGTGGGATTACCGCCAGCACTGCATGCTGGTCAATGTCAAAACCGCTAAACCTCAGCAGGATATTACCTGGCAGCAGTTCACTTCATCCGGTCCTCGCTCATTTTTGCCTTTAACCGGACATCAGGGTTCTGTCGTATGGTACGACTCTCCTGAAAAAATTCGCGCTTTGTTGGCTATGAACCATCAGCAACTCGCCGAAGCGATTATGACGTCGTTTCCAGCAGAGCTGGGTAAGATAGAAGTCGAGCAGGCAGGGGCGTTTCCTTTGACCCGTCGTCATGCGCAGTCTTATTTCCAGAAAGGATGTGTATTGGTGGGTGATGCAGCCCATACCATTAACCCACTGGCGGGGCAGGGGGTGAATTTAGGATTTAAGGACGTAAAAGCCCTTCTAGACTTTACAGCAGATCTCGGAATGACAGAACAAGCGTTATCGGGCTATCAGTCTGAAAGAAAGCGCGACAATCTGCTGATGCAAACTGGGATGGACGTGTTTTACAAAGTGTTCAAAGAGACATTTCCACCCCTTGCCTTTGCACGAAACGCAGCCCTGAAACTGGCAGAACACTCAGGTCCGGTTAAGCAGCAGGTACTGCGTTACGCATTAGGTCTTTAAAATGCAATACAGACGGGGTTGCCAGTCGAGATACTATACCCCGTTGCCTCTAGCTCACCAGATTCCGCATTTCGACGATAAGAAATCACATTGTTGGTGTCCTGATTGGCTGAAATGAGCCATTTCCCGTCTGCCGTAATATTGAAATCTCTCGGATTTAAACCACCAGAAGAGACGGTTTGTACTGTTGTTAAACTTGCATCGGATTCCACTTTTAAGCAAACAATTACGGATTGCTGCCTTCCGGAAACATAAACAAATTTCTCGTCAGGTGATAAACGGATTGCGGCGGCGGCTCCGCCTTCGTCATGTGGGGTAAAGGGGGCGATTTTAGAAACCAAAGACCACTGGTCAGTTTCTTCTTTTTTCAGTACCAGCACTTCCTCAGACAACTCACAAAGTACATAAGCGGTTTTCTCGTCCTTCGTGAGGACAAGGTGCCTTGGTCCACTACCCGGAGGAGTTGAAACATGCTGTGCGTTTGACTCGTCGATACCTGAAGGTGTCAGCGGATAAAAGCTCACACGGTCAATACCCAGATCGACGGTTACAAGCTCCGCCGTATGGTTAAGAAAACAGGCAAAGTGGGCGTGTGGACCTTCCTGCCTTTCAGCATTAGGACCCGTGCCGTGGTGTTGGATGGTATGAATCAGCTCTATCTTCCCTTCGTTATGAGAAAACAGAGAAAAGTTTCCGCTGCCATAGTTAGATGCAATAACGCGAGAACCATCGCTATTCATTGCAACATGGCAAGGATAATCACCCTGAATGGCTAAATGGTCGGTTAGTGTTAAATGCTCATCAATTCTTTCAAAAACCGTAATACCTGCGCCTTCACCAGAAGCAAATTCGTTGATGGAGAAAAGACGTTCATCAGCCAAAGTTAAATAGGCGGGGTTGGGGGAGTCAGAAAGCAACTCAAGGTTAAGAAGTTCACCTGTCTCGGTATTCAGCTCCACAACAGAGATGCCTTTTCCTTCTCCAGTCATTGCGCCAATAGACTGGGTGTAGCTGCCAATTAAAATGGATTGAGTATTTGCCATGCTATGTAGCCTTCATAAGTTTTATGGCAACCATGATCCTAAGGGTTAATGGTGAAGCGCAATAGAAAGCTTTCTTGGCAAGTAAAGAATGAGAATCAGACCAAAGAAACAGATAAATGAATGAGAAGTGATCCGTCAGAAAGGAGAAAACCCACCAAAAGGTGGGTTTCAGATAATGGTGCGGAAGGAGAGACTTGAACTCTCACACCTTGCGGCGCCAGAACCTAAATCTGGTGCGTCTACCAATTCCGCCACTTCCGCAACAAATTTTGTAGTCTTGACCAATAATTGGTGAATTAGTCAGACGTTGTAAATGGTGGCTACGACGGGATTCGAACCTGTGACCCCATCATTATGAGTGATGTGCTCTAACCAACTGAGCTACGTAGCCACTCTCTGAATAATGGTGCGGAAGGAGAGACTTGAACTCTCACACCTTGCGGCGCCAGAACCTAAATCTGGTGCGTCTACCAATTCCGCCACTTCCGCAACAAAATCTGTAGTTATCAAGATAATTGGTAAAATCTCAACAACGTTGTAATTAGTGGCAGGGCTACCTGGATTCGAACCAGGGAATGGCGGCATCAAAAGCCGCTGCCTTACCGCTTGGCGATAGCCCTACTAAATAAACTGTTGGTGCGGAGGGAGGGACTTGAACCCTCACGTCCTTTCGGACACTAGCACCTGAAGCTAGCGCGTCTACCAATTCCGCCACCACCGCAACGGATTAGTTTATATACTGTTTTGACTTGAAACTCAATGTTTTGAACTTCAATTCTTAATAATGGCTGGGCTACCTGGATTCGAACCAGGGAATGGCGGCATCAAAAGCCGCTGCCTTACCGCTTGGCGATAGCCCAACTACGAGTGTGATGTTCACTCTAAATAATGGTGCGGAAGGAGAGACTTGAACTCTCACACCTTGCGGCGCCAGAACCTAAATCTGGTGCGTCTACCAATTCCGCCACTTCCGCAACAAGTTTGTAGTCTTGACCGACAATTGGTGAGTCAATCAGACGTTGTAATGGCTGGGCTACCTGGATTCGAACCAGGGAATGGCGGCATCAAAAGCCGCTGCCTTACCGCTTGGCGATAGCCCAACTGCGAGTGTGATGTTCACTCTGAATAATGGTGCGGAAGGAGAGACTTGAACTCTCACACCTTGCGGCGCCAGAACCTAAATCTGGTGCGTCTACCAATTCCGCCACTTCCGCAACTTAATCTGTAGTCATCAAGACAATTGGTAAAGTCTCAACAACGTTGAATAATGGCTGGGCTACCTGGATTCGAACCAGGGAATGGCGGCATCAAAAGCCGCTGCCTTACCGCTTGGCGATAGCCCAACTGATTGTTTAGCGTGTCAATCTCACGCTCTTTATTTCTAAAGAGAACAATTCATGGTGCGGAAGGAGAGACTTGAACTCTCACACCTTGCGGCGCCAGAACCTAAATCTGGTGCGTCTACCAATTCCGCCACTTCCGCATGAATTTGTTTTGATAGAAGAGTTTGAGATGGTGCGGAAGGAGAGACTTGAACTCTCACACCTTGCGGCGCCAGAACCTAAATCTGGTGCGTCTACCAATTCCGCCACTTCCGCGTCTCAAATTTTCTATCTTGTTATCCGCTAATTGGTAAAAGCCAATAACAATTGTATGGTGGCTACGACGGGATTCGAACCTGTGACCCCATCATTATGAGTGATGTGCTCTAACCAACTGAGCTACGTAGCCATGTTTTTCGAGCGAGACAATATAATACAATCTCAACTCCACTTCTACCGAAAATTTAAAAAGATTTCGACAGAAGAAATAATGGCTGGGCTACCTGGATTCGAACCAGGGAATGGCGGCATCAAAAGCCGCTGCCTTACCGCTTGGCGATAGCCCAACTGCGAGTGTGATGTTCACTCTAAATAATGGTGCGGAAGGAGAGACTTGAACTCTCACACCTTGCGGCGCCAGAACCTAAATCTGGTGCGTCTACCAATTCCGCCACTTCCGCATTATTTCCTAAAAGCTCTCTAAAAAGCGCTTAGGAAATGGTGGCTACGACGGGATTCGAACCTGTGACCCCATCATTATGAGTGATGTGCTCTAACCAACTGAGCTACGTAGCCATTTTCCAAATTTTTGCTCTCGTTTCTAAGTCGCCTTATCGTCGAGAACGGAGCGCATTATGCGTATATGACCGAAAACCGTCAACAGTTTTTTTTAATAAATTGCAATTTTAGAATTGTTCGGGCTTTTTTTAAGCAAAGAGACGTATTTCTGATCTAAAAGTGCCGTGATTTAAGCACAGACTGAGGTTTATAAAGGTAAGAAATCGGGATTATAGGTATCGCTAACTAAAAAAAGCCAACATAATTGTTGGCTTTTTGAACACTTTTGCGTTGGATTATTGAAGTAAACGCTTAAACATTGAAGCGGAAGTGAACTACGTCACCATCTTTTACAATGTACTCTTTACCTTCTAAGCGCCATTTACCTGCTTCTTTTGCACCGCTTTCACCGTTGTACTGGATGTAATCGTCGTATCCAACCACTTCCGCACGAATGAAACCTTTTTCGAAGTCAGTATGAATCTTACCAGCTGCTTGAGGCGCGGTTGCACCAATAGGAATGGTCCATGCACGTACTTCTTTAACACCAGCAGTGAAGTAAGTTTGTAGAGTCAGAAGCTCATAACCTGAACGGATCACTCGGTTCAGACCTGGTTCTTCGATACCCATGTCGGCAAGGAACTCTTCGCGATCTTCATCGTCCAGCTCTGAAAGTTCAGATTCGATAGCCGCACACACAGGCACAACCACGTTGTTTTCTTTTTCTGCAAATTCGCGAACCGCATCAAGATATGGGTTATTTTCAAAGCCGTCTTCGTTTACGTTTGCGATGTACATGGTTGGTTTTAGCGTCAGGAAGTTCAGGTAACCGATCGCAGCCAGCTCTTCTTTTGCTAATTCAACAGTACGAGCCATACCACCTTCAGTCAGAACTGGCAGCAGTTTTTCAAGAACCGTCAGTTCGAACTTCGCGTCTTTATCTCCACCTTTCGCTTTCTTCGCGTTACGTTGAATAGCACGCTCACAAGAATCCAGGTCAGCCATTGCCAGTTCAAGGTTGATCACTTCGATGTCTTCGATTGGGGATACTTTACCTGCAACGTGAACGATGTTTTCATTCTCAAAACAACGAACTACGTGACCAATCGCATCAGTTTCACGGATGTTTGCCAGGAATTTGTTACCCAGACCTTCACCTTTGGATGCACCTGCAACCAAGCCCGCGATGTCGACAAATTCCATCGTGGTTGGAAGAATTTTCTGAGGGTTAACGATTTTTGCCAGCGCGTCTAGGCGCAGATCAGGGACAGGTACTACGCCTGTGTTTGGCTCGATTGTACAGAACGGAAAGTTTGCTGCTTCGATGCCTGCTTTAGTCAGTGCGTTAAACAGAGTCGATTTACCAACGTTTGGCAAACCAACGATGCCACATTTAAAACCCATGATAGTAACCTTATTCAGCTTTGAACGTGTGTAAGCGATTTTGTGCTTTAGTGAGTCCGTCTTTGAGCAAGATATCTAAGCTGCGAACCGATTCGTCCACCGCTGCATCTATGCATTCTTGCTCTTTGGATGGGGCTTTGCCTAATACATAGCCCGCCACTTTATCTTTGTGCCCCGGATGACCAATGCCAATCCGAAGGCGATAGAAATCTTTGTTATTGCCTTGTTTACTGATGATGTCTCTCAGACCGTTATGCCCGCCATGACCGCCACCTTTTTTGAATTTAGCCACACCGGGAGGCATGTCGAGTTCATCGTGTGCCACCATGATCTCTTCGGGCTTAATTTGGTAAAACTTGGCAAGTGCCGCAACAGCTTTACCAGACAAGTTCATAAAGGTTGTGGGGATCAGTAAACGGAGATCTTGTCCATCAACCATGATTCGACCAGTGAGTCCGAAAAATTTTGCTTCATTTTTTAAGGTTACGTTGTGTACCCGCGCTAATTCTTCTACTGCCCAAGCCCCTGCATTATGTCGGGTTCTTGCGTATTCTGGACCCGGATTCGCTAATCCAACCAGAAGTTTTATGGTCTGACTCAAGGTAATGGTCTCTCTGCATAATCAAAAAGCGCGCTATGATAGCACACTTCAAACTTGTTAGGCGACAGGATGTCGATTCCCTGTATGTGCAAAGGTTTGAGGGCGATCGATAGATAAAAAAATGCCCCGCATTTGAGCGGGGCATTTTAAAAAGACTGTTCTTAGTTGAACATTGCAGAGATAGACTCTTCATTGCTAATACGACGAATCGCTTCAGCCAGCATGCTAGACAGAGTAAGCTGAGTTACTTTGCCTGTTGCAGCCATTTCTTGAGGCAATTCGATGGAGTCAGTGATGATCACTTGGTCCAGCACTGAATTCGCAATGTTTTCCGCAGCGTTGCCAGAGAATACAGCGTGAGTCGCGTAAGCAAATACTCGCTTAGCACCACGTTGTTTCAAAGCTTCAGCTGCTTTACACAATGTACCGCCAGTGTCGATCATGTCGTCAACGATGACGCAGTCACGACCTTCCACATCACCAATTAGGTTCATTACTTCAGAAACGTTAGCGCGAGGACGACGCTTATCAACGATAGCGATGTCTGTATCGTCCAGAGCTTTTGCCGTTGCACGAGCACGTACAACACCGCCAAGGTCAGGAGAAACGACAACCGGATCTTCCAGACCACGAGCACGCATGTCTTCTAGCAGTACTGGTGTACCGAAGATGTTGTCTACAGGAACATCGAAGAAGCCCTGAATCTGTTCTGCGTGAAGGTCGATAGTAAGAACGCGGTCAACACCAACGTTAGAAAGGAAGTCTGCAACAACTTTAGCAGTGATTGGCACACGAGCAGAACGCACACGACGGTCTTGGCGAGCGTAACCGAAGTAAGGGATAACTGCTGTAATACGGCCCGCTGAAGCACGGCGCATCGCATCAATCATTACCACCAACTCCATTAGGTTGTCGTTGGTTGGTGCACAAGTCGATTGGATGATGAATACATCACTACCACGAACGTTTTCGTTGATTTGGACAGCGACTTCGCCATCTGAAAAACGTGAAACAGTTGCGTCACCTAGTGAGATGTATAGACGATCAGCAATACGTTGGGCTAGTTCAGGTGTAGCGTTACCAGCAAATAGCTTCATATCAGGCACGGTAGAAACCTCAGGTTTGCGTCCAGTTTTAGATAGATTGTGAGTCGGCCGATTGGTACCCGGCCAATCTTTCTTTTAGAGGCGAAAGATTTACGCCTGCAGCCACAAATGCATGTACATCATCTGGTAGCTGAGAGAGCACTGAATTTGCTTCTTTTTTGCTCGAAAATTCGCCAAAAATGCATGATCCGGTGCCCGTCAATCTTGACGGCGCGTATTGTAGCAGCCATGAAAGTTGCTTATCAACCTCAGGATAGAGTATTCGAACGATTTTTTCGCAATCGTTTTCGTATGGTGTGTCAAGAAGCGTTGCCAGATCTCGTTTTGGTGTGTTTCTTGTCAATTGTGGGTGAGTGAAAATGTCGGCTGTGGCAATCGACACATTCGGTCTGATAACCAGATACACTTTTTCTTCTGGCTCAGCGGAATACAACTCTTCTCCGACGCCTTCAGCAAATGCCGCATGACCGCGAACGAATACCGGGACATCAGCCCCCAACGCTAAACCGATATCGGCAAGTTCATCATCGCTTAAATTGGTTTGCCACAGATAGTTCAGAGCTACCAGAGTGGTTGCAGCGTTAGAAGACCCGCCACCAATACCACCACCCATTGGCAATACTTTATCCAGTTCTATATGTGCACCAAGCTGGCATCCCGCTTTATTTTGCAATGCAGTCGCTGCTTTCCAGATAAGATTGTCTTCAAGAGAAACCCCTTCAATCTCTGGAGTCAGCGTGATTTCGCCCGTCTGATTTGCCTGGATAACCAGCTCGTCACCATGATCGATAAACTGAAATAGCGTCTGTAGCTCATGGTATCCATTCGGGCGCTGACCAGTGATATAGAGGAAAAGGTTCAGTTTGGCGGGAGAAGGCCAAGTGGTTTTGCGAGAAATCATTGAGAAACAATCCATTTCGAAACGGCGATTTTTATTTTTGTCTGGTCTTGTTTAAGGGTTAGGCTAGAGGGCAGGACATATCCGCTCTCTTCGGTATAACGGTTGAAAGTCATGTCCCACGGTTGTCCGTTGATCTGCTTAGAGAGGATGCTAAGCGTATTGGACTCGTTCAGTTCATAGTAATCTGCGCCAAAAGGTGAACCTTTAACCCATTCACTTAACTGGTCAACAGGAATACTCAGCCCTGTAAGCCTGTGCACAAGAATATTGCTACTGACATGACGAAATGTTTCACCTTCATGGTTCACAACGGTAGCACCTGCTTCGTCAACGGTGAGGAGCAGAGCGGTTTGCCCAAGTAAGGTTGTCAGGCGGAGTTCTTCGGAGTCTGGACTTTTTTTCCAATAGAAATTCAGGCTTTGACGTCTATCTTTTCCGATGTAAGCCATTTTCCCTGTGAGTGCATAGTTTTGCAGGGTTTCCAGTTTTTCCTGATGGTTAACCCAGTCGACTGGTTGGTCTGATACCTCGGGTAATGTGGTACAGGCGCTTAAAAACAAGGTAAAAAGTAAGGTCAGAAAGGTACGTGCCTTAATAAAAGATAAAAGGCGCATAGCAGTAGGTGAATGGAATGAATTAGTCAAACTTTGCTCCACGTAACACTGATTCGGCGCTCACTATACCATTTTATTAACAGAGTGTTTAAATCCCCCCTTTAAATAGGTGCTTCCATAAAGTAAAATTCCAACTCTTACAGTATTTTCGGACAGAGATCTCTCACTACATGTCTTTGCTTGCCATTGGTATCAATCACAATACGGCCTCAGTCGAATTGCGAGAAAAGATCGCTTTTTCTCCCGACAAACTGACTCAGGCACTATCTGAGATTGCTAACCGAGCGAGCATCAACGGCGGCGTGATCCTATCAACCTGTAACCGCACTGAAATTTACTGCGATGTCAAAAACGCGGGGAAAGGTCAGATAATCGACTGGTTAACTGACTTCCATGGTGTTGGGTCTGCCGATCTGATGCCTAGTCTTTATATCCACGAAGAACAGTCTGCCATCAAGCACTTGATGAGGGTGGCTTGTGGTTTGGATTCCCTTGTTTTAGGTGAACCGCAGATTCTGGGGCAGGTAAAGCAGGCGTTTTCGGATGCCAGAGATGGTAAAGCCGTCGACGCAACGATGGAAAAGCTGTTCCAAAAAGCTTTTTCTGTTGCTAAGCGAGTGCGTACCGAAACGGAAATCGGTGGAAATGCCGTTTCCGTTGCTTATGCCGCATGTACGTTAGCCAAGCATATCTTCGAATCGATTGAAGATACGACTGCCTTGCTTGTAGGTGCGGGTGAGACCATTGAACTGGTTGCAAAACACCTGGACGGGCATGGCTGTCGCAACATGATAGTGGCCAACCGGACGCGAGAACGTGCTCAGACGTTAGCGGATGATTTCGGTGCGTCGGTGATCAGTCTGCCGGAAATACCGGATCATTTGCCGAAAGCTGATATTGTTATCAGCTCCACAGCAAGCCCCCTGCCGATCATAGGGAAAGGAATGGTAGAAACGGCTTTAAAAGCCCGCAGACATCAGCCTATGCTGATTGTAGATATCGCGGTGCCCAGAGATGTAGAAGCTCAAGTTTCTGAATTGGACGATGCCTATTTATATACAGTGGATGATCTTCAATCTATTGTTGATAAGAATATAGAGCAGCGCAAAGTCGAAGCCATTCAGGCGGAAGCGATAGTCGCAGAAGAGAGCGCGTCATTCATGACATGGCTGCGTTCATTGCAAGCGGTAGACAGTATTCGTGATTACCGTGATTCAGCCAACTCCATCCGAGAGGAGCTGTTAACAAGAAGCCTGCAATCGCTCGCATCTGGTGGTGACCCAGAAAAAATTCTTGTTGAATTGAGCAACAAACTGACAAACAAGTTAATTCACGCTCCCACTCGTGCTCTGCAAAGTGCCGCTGAACAAGGTGAGCCAGCGAAACTAACAGTGATAAGAGAGAGTCTCGGTCTCGATGACTCCTAACATTATTTAAAGAATATTATGAAATCTTCAATTTTGACCAAGCTTCAAACGCTGGTAGAGCGTTACGAAGAAGTCCAGCATTTGCTTGGCGATCCTGAAATCATTGGTGATCAGGACAAATTCCGTGCCCTTTCTAAAGAGTATTCTCAACTGGAAGAAGTGACCAAGTGCTTCCAGTCTTACCAGCAAGCGCAAGACGATCTTGAAGCCGCAGAAGAGATGGCGAAAGAAGACGATGCAGAAATGCGCGAAATGGCACAGGAAGAAATCAAAGAAGCGAAAGCATCAATTGAGCGTCTGGCGGATGAACTTCAGATTCTGCTTCTTCCAAAAGATCCAAACGATGACCGTAACTGCTTCCTTGAAATCCGCGCTGGCGCGGGTGGTGATGAAGCGGGTATCTTTGCTGGCGACTTATTCCGCATGTACAGCAAATACGCGGAAAAGCGCGGCTGGCGTGTAGAAGTCGTGAACTCTAACGAGTCAGAACACGGCGGCTACAAAGAGATGATTGCCAAAGTGGTTGGTGACGGTGCTTACGGTGTATTGAAATTTGAATCTGGTGGTCACCGTGTTCAACGTGTACCAGAAACCGAGTCTCAAGGTCGTGTTCACACGTCTGCGTGTACAGTTGCCATCATGGCAGAAATCCCTGAAGCGGAGATTCCAGAAATCAAAGCTGCTGATCTGAAAATCGATACCTTCCGCGCATCTGGTGCGGGTGGTCAGCACGTTAACACCACCGATTCAGCAATCCGTATTACGCACTTGCCAACGGGTACAGTGGTAGAGTGTCAGGATGAGCGCTCTCAGCACAAGAACAAAGCGAAAGCGATGTCGGTACTGGCTGCACGTATCATTCAGGCGGAAGAAGCCAAGCGTGCTGAGGAAGAATCCACAACGCGTCGTAACCTTCTAGGTTCTGGTGACCGTAGTGACCGAATTCGTACTTACAATTACCCTCAGGGTCGTGTATCTGATCACCGAATCAACTTGACTATCTACCGTTTAAACGAAGTGATGGAAGGGGACATGCAGTCTCTGGTTGATCCTGTAATTCAGGAACATCAGGCGGATCAGTTAGCAGCATTGGCTGAGCAAAACTAAATCTTTTCTATGCTATTAAGTATTGAAGACACATTAAAGGCGGCAACGGAAAAGCTGATAGAAAGCGGCAGCGAATCGCCGTCTTTGGACGCGGCTGTTCTGCTTTGCCATGCTTTGGATAAGCCTCGAAGCTACCTTTTAACCTGGCCAGAAAAGTTACTCACCCCTGAACAGGACAAAGACTTTGTATCGCTATTGGAAAGACGTCAGAACGGAGAACCCGTAGCATACATTGTCGGTGAGCGAGAATTTTGGTCATTGCCGCTTAAAGTGTCTCCTTCAACGCTGATCCCTCGTCCAGACACCGAGAGGCTGGTAGAGCTGGCGTTAGAAAAGATACCGTCCACATCAGGTTCTGTATTGGATCTTGGTACCGGAACGGGTGCCATTGCGTTGGCGATAGCGAGCGAGCTGCCCAGCCATAACATTGTCGGTGTCGACATTCGTGAAGAAGCAAAAACACTGGCAACGGAAAATGCTCAGCAGTTAAACCTCAGAAATGCCTCATTTCTTCAGGGAAGTTGGTTTTCGCCTGTCTCCGAAGGAACGAAATTTGCTTGCATAGTGAGTAACCCTCCCTATATTGACGCTTGCGATCCACACCTTAAGCAAGGCGATGTTCGGTTTGAACCGCTGAGTGCGTTGGTTGCAGACGAGAAGGGAATGGCGGATCTCAGCTATATCGCAACACATGCCAAAAGCTATCTTGAGCAAGATGGCTGGCTTCTTATGGAGCATGGTTATGAACAAGGGAAAGCTGTGCGGGATGTGCTGGAATCACTGGGGTATTCAGACATTGCCACTGAAAAAGATTATGCAGGTAATGATCGGGTCACACTCGGTCGTTATCAATCTTAATGCGGAATGATCCGCTCACCAAACATATAGAAAACTATTATGTACGTAGCGCTAAAACATTTTCATATGCTTACCATCGCGATCAGTGCTTTGTTATTCGTGATTCGGTATGCGCTGATGGTGGCGAAGTCGCCAGTGCTGGAAAACAAGTTTCTGAAAATTTCACCGCATGTTAACGACACATTACTGTTGCTTTCTGGCATCGGATTGGTTGCTATCACAGGGTTTGTACCATTCACCCCTGCGGGATTGTGGCTCACAGAGAAAATAACTTGTGTGTTGGCGTACATCGCCCTTGGTTTTTTTGCATTAAAATTAGGTAAGAACCAACTGCTGAGAGCGTTTGCTTTTTTTGGCGCGCTGGGCTGGTTGGCTATGGCAGGGAAACTTGCTGTGACAAAAGTGCCGTTATTTTTAGGTTAAATCATGTTTAATCTGTTCGACGAAGACTTAGACAATATGACGTTGGTTGAAGGGGCGTTGGCGCTAAACGTCGCCGTAGACCCGGAAACCAATGTGCAATGGGCGAATCTGGAATTGGATCGCCTGTTGAAAGAAGCCGAACTGGAGCTTAGCCATGAAGTCAATGAGCAAGCGAAGTTCGATGCGTTTTTGCGTCTTTTTTATTGCCAGTGGCAGTTTGAAGGCGATAGCGAAGCGTATTTTGCGAGTGAAAATGCGTTCATTGATAAAGTGTTAGAACGCCGAAAGGGCATTCCAGTCAGCTTGGGAGCATTGCTTTTGTTTTTTGGACAGAAGCTTGGGTTTCCGATTGATGGGGTAACCTTTCCGACCCAGTTCTTAGTGAAAGTGAGCTGGCATGGTGAAACGGCAAAATACATCAATCCGTTCAATGGTGAGTACGTCAGTGAACAAACGCTTAGCGCGTGGTTGATTGGTCATGATGGACCGCTTGCCAAAATTACACCTGAACACCTTGCGACAGCTGATCACCCAACCGTTATTGGTCGCTGGCTAGCCCTGATCAAGTCGGCTATGTTGCGCGAAGAGCGTTACACGTTAGCGCTGAATTGTACCGACCTGGCTTTGACTTTCGTACCAGATGACCCTTATGAAATTCGAGATCGCGGGTTTATCTACCAACAGCTAGATTGTCATCAGGTCGCTGTGACTGACTACCAGTTTTTCATCGATCAGTGTCCAGATGACCCAGGCGCTGAACTGCTCAAGGCTCAGGTTAACAGCATGAGCGAAACCCGAATTACGATTCACTAGACGAGACATTCAAATGGAACATAAAACCGTCAGAATTGGCGATCTTGAGGTCGCTAACGATAAGCCGTTTACACTTTTTGCGGGCATGAATGTCCTTGAATCTCGCGATCTAGCGATGCAAATCTGTGAACATTACGTGGAAGTAACTCAGAAACTGGGCATTCCTTACGTATTTAAAGCGTCTTTTGATAAAGCCAACCGTTCTTCCATCAATTCGTACCGTGGTCCGGGTATGGAAGAAGGCATGAAGATTTTCCAGGAACTGAAAGACACTTTTGGCGTGAAAATCATCACGGATATTCATACTGAAGAGCAGGCGCAACCTGTATCTGAAGTGGTGGACGTGATTCAGCTTCCGGCTTTCTTAGCTCGTCAGACAGATCTGGTTCACGCCATGGCGAAAACGGGTGCTGTGATCAATGTGAAGAAACCTCAATTCATGAGTCCGGGTCAGGTAGGCAATATTGTCGACAAGTTTGAAGAATGCGGTAACGATCAGATCATTTTGTGTGAGCGTGGTTCTTGTCATGGTTACGACAACCTGGTGGTGGACATGCTGGGCTTTGGTGTTATGAAAAAGGCGTCGAAAGGCAGCCCAATCATCTTCGACGTGACTCATGCATTGCAAATGCGTGATCCATCTGGCGCTGCTTCTGGTGGTCGTCGTGAGCAAACCGTTGAGCTGGCAAAAGCGGGTTTGGCGACAGGCATTGCTGGTTTGTTTATTGAGGCGCATCCGAACCCAGAAAAAGCATTGTGTGATGGTCCATCAGCATTACCACTAGATAAGCTGAAACCTTTCCTGGCGCAAATGAAAGCGCTGGATGACTTGATTAAAGGTTTCGAGCACATTCAAATCGATTAACACTGTCTCTTATCCAGAGCTGTGGTTAAGTATTGAAAACGGGCTTTTTAGCCCGTTTTTTTATACCTGTTTTCTATTCACAATTTTTATTCATTCTGGCAATGCAGCCGCCATTAGGGTGGTTTTGAATTGAAAACGCCCAACCGTAGCTTTCGCAAAGCCGTCTTACGATAAGAAGCCCTAGCCCATGTTCTGTCGTTGTATTTCCCGTCAATCCGGTTCCCGTATCCTGAACTGAGATTTCACTGTGATTAATCGCTACGTTGATTTCACCAGATTCGGTATGCCGGACCGCATTATCCACAAGATTTTTAAGAATCATGGACAACACAGAAGGAGGAAGATTAGTCGATGTGCCTTTTGGCGCGTGGATTTGAATATCAAGGTTCGGATTGGCGTTTTGGTAATCTTCCAAAACAAAACTCGCTTTTGATACACCGTATTCCTTGCCTGTATCCCCGGCATTTTCTTGCTTAACAATACTCAGCAACACTTCAACGGTGGCTTGCATCTCTTTTGCAGATTTTATGATGCGGCCACGCTGTTTCTCTCGAAAATCATGATCCTCTTTCATACCTTGCAGGTTAGCGGCTCCAAGGATGATGGCGATAGGGGTTTTCAGCTCATGGCTGGCGTATTTGGCAAACATCAGCTCCTGCTTGGCTACTCGCTCCTTCATTTCTGAAAACTGATTCAGCTTCTCGGTAAGTTGTTCCAATTCCAGAATTGAGTCGTTTGACAGGGTAAATCGCTGTTTTCCTTCGACACTGAGTTGGTTACTCAATTCAGATATTGGGCGCATAATCACCCTAAACATCTTTTTCAATGAGAGTTGGAGAACCAACACCAGAATGCCAGTAAACACCATAGAAATGATAAAGATGAAATCCCAGGACTCATCGCCAAAGTCTTTGGCGTTGACCGCAATAGTCATAAACAGCGGAACCTCTTTTCCGTCGGGACCAAGGAATCGGGTATGAAAAATAAAATAGCCCTCATTAAAAATGTTTCGATTGGAGGATATTTCATCTACCGGGAAGGGCATGAGGGAGCGGATCTCTTTGGGAAGAGCAGTCTCACTGAAATAGGCGTTGATAAACGGGCTGACTTTCTCAAATTTTTTGGGCTGGTCCCGATATCTCTCTATCGCCAGTTCTTTAAACGACTCTAAGTGAACGGCGGTGTGTCTGTCTTCACTTAAAATCAGATACGCCGCTAAAGAGAGGTAAATCAATGCGGTCAAACCAAAAGCAATGAAGCTGTATGAGCGTATAAGCTTGCGTTTTATGTCACTGATAGAAAGGGCTTGCATCACTTTTCCAACCTTAGGCCAACTTTGGGAACGGTTGTCAGAAGCGGGCGTTCAAAGGGTTTGTCTACCACATTCCTCAGAAGATAAAGATGGCTTCTGAGCACGTCATTGTCTGGAATATCCTCTTTCCATATTTCATGAATCAGACTTTCGCGAGTGACAATCTCAGGGGCTGCCTTCACCAGTTTAACCAAAATTTGGTACATGACTGGAGTAAGGGAAAGCAGAGTGCCAGAACGGTAAACCTGATGAGTGGACTGGTCGATAGTGATTTCACCGAACGAGAGTTGATTACTGGCAACTTCGCCGCGATAGCGTTTTATTAATGCCGTCAGGCGTACTTCGAGTTCATCAAAATCAAAAGGTTTGGTGATGAAATCGTCGACCCCATTTTGATAACCATTGAGCAGATCTTCTTTGCTGTTGAGTGCCGTTAACATTAAAACGGGAAGGTCATTGCCAGCGTTGCGCAATTCCTTAATGACCTGAATACCGTCTTTTTTAGGCATCATGACATCGAGGATTACTGCGTCGAAACGGCATTCAGTGGCGAGCTGAATTCCTTGTTCGCCGTCGGATGCAAAATCGACATCTGCCCCTTTGACTTCAAGAAAATCTGCCAGAATGCCTTGGAGTTCAATGTTGTCTTCAACGATCAATATCTTCTTATCTTTCAGCATCTTCTGTCGCTCTTTTTTTCATCTATGCACAGTGTAGCAACTTCGTGTCGAATTTATGTCGAAATCTGACTTTCACAAAACTTCGACATCGCTGCCTGCAGACTTTCCTCATCAATTAGGAGAGACAAGTTATGAAAATTGGCAAATCCCTACTCGTTGCCACAGCGTTGAGTGGTGTATCGATTCAAATCAGTGCGTTGGAATTGTTAGGGCAGGTTCAGCTTATTAATCCTGTTCATTTAGTGTCGCAGGTCAGTGGTGTGCTGGAAAAGGTAGACGGTCAGGTAGGTGAAAGCGTTAAGTCTGGGAGAAAACTGACGACGATACAGGTATTCGATTATGAGTTAGCTGTAAAGAAACAAGCAGCTAACCTGGCGTTAGCCAAAGCGGATATGAACATCAAGCAATCTATTTATCTGCGTTATCAGACTTTAAAGAAAAAGAAGAGTCTGTCCCAGAATGAGCTGGATGTGGCAAAGGCGGATATGGATTCTGCGAGAGCAACGGTAGAGCTCGCCAGAATTCAACTTGCTGAAGCCAAAAACAATTTAGAAGACACGGTGGTCGTTTCGACGATAGACGGCATCATCACTCAGCGACATGTAGAGAGTGGAGCCTGGGTTGAGCGCGGAACACCGCTATTTCAATTGGCGAACATCGATACCGTTCGTATTCGTTTCTTTGCCAGTCAGTATGATCTGGATGAGCTGCGTATTGGCATGCCAGTCGAGCTTTGGTTGGAAGGGAGCAGAGATGAAAAAGTGACAGCTCGCATTGAGCGCATCGGCATTCAGCCTGATGACCAATCCAAGTCTTATCCGGCTTTTGTCAGCATTGACAACATAAATCATGTCTACAGACCCGGTATGACGGTGTACGCATCCACTCAAAGCTCAAGTGTAAAGGGGGAGTAGATGAAAGGTTTCATTCATTATTTTGCTTCTCGCCCTATGGTGGCAAGGGTGATCACCATGATGGTTCTGCTGGTGGGAGTTGGCTCTGCCAGTATTGTAAAACTGCAGGAACTGCCGGATGTGGCGTTTGCTGAGGTAACCATCACCACTCAGCACCCTGGCGCGTCTGCTCAGGACGTCGAGCTCAATATTACCAATCGGATAGAAAAAGAACTCAGAAGTGTTCAGGGGCTGAGAAAGTTTACCTCCTCTTCGGTTGAAGGCATGTCGGAGATAACGCTGGAGTTGGATGAAAGCAGCAATTTGACGAAAGTAGTGAGCGATATTCAGCAAGCCGTTGACCGAACTAGCGGGCTGCCAAAGGACATTTCAGCGCCCCCATTGGTGGAACAAGTCAGTACCTCCTCCTTTGAAGTTCTTCGCTTTGGTGTTGTGACAGACAAAAGCTATTCAGAACTCCAGCCCTACGTTCGGGACTTGGAAAAGCAACTTCGTACCTTACCGGGTATTGGCTCTGTCAGCATGAATGGGTTTCGTGAACGGGAATTCTGGATTGAAGTCGATCCGGTTAAAGCCAACCGATACCGCTTATCGCTGGATCAAATCATCAGTGCGGTGAAAAGTCGAAACCTGTCGCAGTCTGGTGGTGTTGTGGAATCCTGGAACAGCGATCAGCGAATTGTGACACTCACTCAAATCCAGTCGGTTAAGGAGCTTGAAAACACCATAATCGCATCACTTCCCAGCGGAGAGATTATCAGGGTAAAAGATGTTGGGTCGGTCAAAGACGATTTTGAGCGCAGTACTCAGGTCAGTGTTATCAACGGTGAGCAGGGGGTGCTGTTTACGCTATCGAAAAGCGCTCATGCCGACATCAAAGCTACCATTGCGGGGGTATTGGGATTTCTGGAGAGACAGTCACAACAGACCAACGGAGAGTTTCGCTTTCCTGTTGCCCTGAATCTGGCGGACGACATGTCATCCAAATTTTCCATTGTGTCTGTTAATGGTGGTGTGGGATTGGTTCTGGTGCTGCTGGTACTCAGCCTTATTTTAAAGCGTCAGGTGGCGTTTTGGGTATCGGTGTCTATTCCGTTTAGCGTGCTTGGGGTAGTTATTTTGCTGCCCGCTTATGGGATGAACTTAGACAGTATCACGCTCGCCGCCATGCTGTTAGTGATTGGTATTATCGTAGATGACTCCGTGATTGTGGCTGAAAGTGTGTATCGCGAATACCAAAGAGGGAAGAGAGGCTTGGAAGCGGCAATTGCTGGCACGCAGAAGGTCATTAAACCCATTATTGCCAGCCTGACCACCACTGCGCTGGTGTTCATTCCCATGTTCTTTATTCCCGGTACGTTAGGCAAAGCCGTGGTGGTGATTCCTATTACCGTGATAACCGCACTGCTTTTCTCACTGGCAGAATGTACTTTTACTTTGCCTGCCCATTTGGCTTCTTCACTCGAAAAAGAGGGGCTGAAAAACAGCAAACCAGACAAATTTAACGCCTTAACGGAGCAATACCAAAAGCTACTCAGTGGCAGTTTAAATCACAAAAAGAAAGTACTGGGTTTGTCTGTTGTTGTACTTGGTATAGGAAGTTTTCTGGTGACTTTCATGAAGCTGGATTTCTTTCCTGCTCAGGCGGCTAAGTACATTGAAGTGTATACCGAAGTTGCGCCAGGAACGCCAAATGACCAGCTTCGTCAGCAACATGAAGCGCTCGAAAAAGCGATTCAGAACCTGCCGGAGTCGGAACTCAGTAGCTATCAAATGACCTACGGTTCGCCGGTAAGCCGCGGTCAGATTAACCTGACGGACTTTGACCAGAGAAGCCGAACAGCAGATCAAATCAGCAACGCTCTTTTGGATGAGTTGAGCTCGGACAAAAAGCTGGAGTTTGTGAAATTCAGTGTGGATGCAGGAGGTCCGCCACCGGGAGAACCTGTCGAGATAAGAGTGATAGGAAATGAGCAGGTTGAACGGGAGCACGCGGTTTCGCTGGTTCAGTCCTGGATGCAAGATCACCAAGGGCTGGATACGGTTACGAATAGCGAAAGTTTGAAAGACACACAGCTAAAAATTATTCCTCAGCATGAGTGGTTAGCCCGTTATAACCTGACTGTTCAGGATCTGGCGAGCACGTTACGTATTGCTTTCGATGGAGAACAGGTCACATCAACTTGGCTGGCGGATGAAGAGGTGAGTCTCAGAGTCATTCTGACGAAGGAGTATCGAAATCTGCAAAAACTCAGCACCACTAAGATTTACACCGCAAATGGTGAGCAAGTGCCATTGAGTCGCCTTGCAACTGTTGAGCAGTACGATTCTCCAAGAGAAATACTGCATTACAATGGCGACAGACAAACTATGGTTACCGCGCAGATTATCGATGAAAATCTGACACCAGACGAAATTTCGTCGAATATTGCCCGAGATTTAGCCGACAAAGTTGGCGACTCTGTGATTCTGGATATTGGTGGCGAAGCTGAATCTACCAATGAGACATTCGGCGGCATCTTGATTGCCTTCCCTGCGGCTTTACTTGGGATCTATTTTGTTTTGGTGATCATGTTTAATTCCATGTTGCAGCCGCTACTGGTGATGTCTGTTATTCCATTTGCGCTGGTGGCATCGTTAATGGCGCTGTTGGTTCATCTTCAGGATATCTCTCTGTTCGCACTTATCGGAGCGCTAGGAATGATGGGAGTAGTGGTCAACAACACCTTGGTGCTCATCAATCAAATCAATGTATTGAGAGGTCAGGGCTACGCAAGCTATGACACAGTGATTGAGGCAGCAAGCAGCCGGCTAAGACCAATACTTCTCACATCCATTACAACGGTAGTAGGGTTGATTCCTCTGGCGTACGGCCTGGGGGGAACCGACGTGTACATGGGACCCATGTCCCTGACTCTTGGATATGGATTGCTATTCTCTTTACCCGTTGTGCTGTTTGTGGTGCCTTGTCTCTACCTATTGTGCTTTGGTCGCTCTCAGACGAGCGAATCCAGACAATGAAGTTTCAACTAGAAAGAAAAACGGGCTGATTAGCCCGTTTTTTATGGAAAGCTTAAAGCGGTTAAAGCGGTTAAAGCTTAAAGCGTGACACTTCTTGGTAGAGTTCACCAGAAATGCTATTTAACTCAGAAGCCTGAGCGCTTGCATCCTGTGCCTGATTCGCCAACGCTTGCGAAACGTCTTTCACCTCATTGGTGTTACGAGTAATTTCTGCAGTCACAAGTGATTGCTCTTCTGCCGCTGCCGCAATCTGGCTTGCCATGTCGTTAATCAAGTTGGCAGATTGGGTAATGCGCTGCAAACTTTCTGAAGCGATACGGGCATCATTCACTGCTTTTTCTGCATTCCCCTGACTGGTCTGCATGGATGAAACGGCGCGTTGCGTAGTGCTTTGCAGAGTTTCGATGTTGCGGTTGATTTCGCCAGTCGCATCGTGTGTTCTCTGGCTTAATACGCGAACTTCATCGGCAACTACTGCAAAGCCGCGACCTTGTTCGCCTGCACGTGCCGCTTCAATTGCCGCGTTCAGTGCCAGCAGGTTGGTTTGCTCTGCGATTTCCTGAATGGTCGACAAGATACTGCTGATTTCCTGTGCGTGCTGCTCAAGTTCTTCAATTACGTTTGTCGCATCACTGATGTCGGAAGCCAGAGACAGAATCGATTCCTGGCTATTCAGAACCTCGCGTTCACCCTGATTAGAAATCTCAACCGTTGCCGCACCCTCGCGCGCGGTATTTTCTGCATTGTTTGCGATTTCTTGAGTCGCGCTCGACATCTCTGTAACGGCAGTCGCTACCATATTGATCTCCTGTTGCTGGTGATCAATACGCTGCGCGTTGTCGTCTGCATGACGAGAGGTCATATCCGCCTGACTGGATAACTGTGTCGAGTAGTTATGAATGTTAGACACCAACTGGTGCATTTTTTCAGTGAATTTGTTGAAGTTCGATGCCAGTTGACCCACTTCGTCATTCGACTGAATGGCAATGCGCTGAGTCAGGTCGCCATCACCTTCCGAGATCTCTTCCAGAGCTTTGCTGACTTGGGTAAGCCCTTTCAACTGGAAAGAAACCATCCACCAGATAATAAACAGCACAGCCAGTGCGACGGCAACACCTGTAAGGATAAGCTGTTGCAGCAGTGCGTCGTGGTTTGCTTCTTCAGTTGCGCGATCCATCTCTAGTGCGAAAATCCAGTCACTGTTAGGAACCGATGCAAAGTAAAGCAGCTTTTCAGCACCGTTGCGGACAGATATTTCAATACGCTGATTGTTTGAAGCTGCCGCGATATCGCTGTTCGACAATGTAGGAACATAGCGACTGAAAGGGGTCATCAGGAGTGACTTGGTAGGATGTGACAAGATGGTGCCTTCTTCATTCAGCATCATTGCAAACGCATTGTCACCAACCTGATAGCTATTGATGTTTTTTTGAATGGATTCAAGCTTCAGGTCTGCCCCCAGAACACCAATCATCTGCCCGTTGGCGTATACCGGAGTAGAGATGGTCAGCATCGTATGACCTTGCTGAGCGCCCACATAAGGCTTGGATACGATGGTTTTTCTTTGGCTGGACGCCTGTTTAAACCAGTCTCGGCTTCGACCATCGAAGTCTGGGTAAGGAGTAGAAGAACCTGCAAGGTATACATCGCCATTCATCTGTGCAAAGAACACTTCGTCAAATTTGCCTGCTATTTTCGCTTGAGGCATCGCAACGATTGCTTGTTCCAGAGAAGTGACGGTTGCGGTGGCATCCACCACATCCATGTGAGACACCAGCCAGTATTCCAGAGATTCAACAGCGGTATTCGATAAGCTTATCGCGCGGTTGTAAACACCGTGACGCGTTTGCTCAAAAAGGATAGATGAAGCCCGCCAAGTCAGTATTGAAGTGATTATCGAAATACAAACGAGTACGGAAAGAGTGATCTTGACTTTAAGAGATAAGTTTCTAGCTGAAGTAATCATAACTGCCTAGTTTTGAACATAAGATTTACTTTATGGTATGTTGTGCGAAAAAGTATCCTAGTTACTCGATGAATACAAGATAAAAGGACGAAAATTACACGCTATTTAATTATCTCACAGGTAAACGTTTGCTTGTGATCAGAAAAGTAATGCTGTGTAAGCGTGGCGTTTTGTTACACATATAGAACCTGATTTGGGTGATCTATCCGTCATAAATATGAAATACGGATGTTTGTTTTCTTTGGTTACTTTAAACTCCTTCAAGTTTTTATGATTTAAGCGACAAGTTCGCTTGATTTCGCATCAATTTCGATGCCGCTGGACTCCTACTAATTTAAAAAGGTTATAACAATGAAGGAACGCCTAAGTTTGAAGGCTGCAATTGGCGCAGCATTACTTGCGACTTTTTCCGTTTGTGCAACAGCATCTACATGGGAAGAAGACACAACCTACAAGCTTACGGTTTTGCACACCAATGACCACCACGGTCGTTTCTGGCAGAACAAATACGGTGAGTATGGTATGGCTGCTCGTAAGACGTTGATCGATGAGCTTCGTTCTGAGATTCGTGCAGAAGGAGGAAGCGTACTGCTGCTTTCTGGTGGTGACATCAACACTGGTGTTCCTGAATCTGACCTACAAGATGCAGAACCTGATTTTAAAGGCATGAAAATGCTGGGTTACGATGCAATGGCTCTGGGTAACCACGAGTTCGACAACCCGTTAGAAGTGCTTGAAAAGCAAATTAAATGGGGCGGGTTCCCAATGCTGTCAGCCAACATCTACGACAAAGAAACAGGCGAGCGCAAGTATCAGGCATACCACATGTTTGAAAAGCAGGGCATCAAAATTGCGGTTATTGGTCTTACAACAGAAGACACTGCGAAAATCGGTAACCCAGAATACATCAGTGGTTTGGATTTCCGCGATCCTAAAGTGGAAGCGAAAAAGCTGATTGCCGAACTGGAAAAGTCTGAAAAACCTGATCTTATTTTTGCGGTTACGCACATGGGTCACTACGAAAATGGCAACCGTGGTATCAATGCTCCGGGCGACGTTGCTTTGGCACGCTATCTTGATGAAGGCTCGCTGGATATGATCGTAGGCGGTCACTCTCAGGAGCCTGTGTGCATGGAAGGTCCAAACGTTGCGAAGAAGAAGTTCAAACCTTCTGACGAGTGTAAGCCAGACCAGCAAAACGGTACCTGGATCGTGCAAGCTCACGAGTGGGGTAAATACGTTGGTCGTGCTGATTTTGAATTCCGTAACGGCGAGCTAGAAATGGTCAGCTACGATCTGATTCCAGTTAACCTGAAAAAGAAAGTGAAGGTTGATGGTAAGAAGAAGCGCGTGCTTATCGAGAAAGAAATCCCACAGGATCCAGAAGTATTGGCATTCCTGCAGCCTTATCAAGAAAAAGGTCAGGCAGAGCTGAACGTTAAGATCGCCCAAACCAATGGCAAACTGGAAGGTGACCGTAACGTAGTTCGTTTCCAGCAAACGAATCTTGGTCGCTTGATTGCAACGGCGCACATGAAGCGTGCGAAAGCTGACTTCGCTGTGATGAACTCTGGTGGTGTTCGTGACTCGATTGAAGAAGGTGCGGTTACATACAAAGATGTACTGACGGTTCAACCGTTCGCAAACATTCTGACTTACACCGACATGAGTGGTGCAGAGGTTCTGGATTATCTAAACGTTGTGGCGACTAAGCCAGTTGATTCAGGTGCGTACGCTCAGTTTGCTGGTATTTCTATGACCGTAGAAAATGGCAAAGTAAGCAATGTTAAGATTGGTGGTCAGCCGCTCGATAAAGCGAAAACTTACCGCTTCACCGTGCCAAGCTACAACGCGGCTGGTGGTGATGGTTACCCTAAATTGTCGGGTCACCCAGGTCATGTGAACACAGGTTTTGTTGATGCAGAAGTTCTGAAGGACTACCTAGAAAACAACAGCCCAATCGACGTGAACGCATACCAGCCGAAAGGTGAAATGATATACAAGTAATTGACCTGCTGAGGTAATTACGATTTGATAAAGGCGGAGCAGATGCTCCGCTTTTTTGTCTCTACTGGAAATCCATTGTCATGACACCAGCCATCAACCTTGCCAAAAAGAAGAAAACCCCTCACAAGGTTCACCAATACAAACACGATCCCAATAACCAGAATTTCGGGCTAGAAGCGGTTGAAGCTCTGGGGCAGGATCCGAACTGCGTATTTAAAACTTTATTGTTTTGTCTGGATGGGCAAGACAAAAATCTTGCTGTTGCGGTTATTCCTGTGAATGAAAAACTGAACCTGAAACTGGCAGCCAAAGCAGCAAAAGGGAAAAAAGCGGAAATGGCGGATCCTAATATTGCTCAGAAAACCACAGGGTACATCGTAGGGGGCATCAGCCCGCTTGGCCAAAAGAAAGCGTTGCCAACCTTTATTCACTCTTCTGCTCTCACACTAGAAACCATGTGCGTCAGTGCCGGTAAGCGAGGTTTAGAAATCGAGCTCGCCCCAAACGATCTTGCCACATTGTGCCGAGCTCAATTCGTCGACCTGTGTTTATCGACTGAATAACGTATTAACTTCGTTACCTGAAACGAAAAGCCGAGCCTGAAGGTAAGGCTCTAAAATGTGGTCGGTGAAGAGGGATTCGATGCGACTGGGCTTCCAGCCCCCGACCCAAATTCGTCGCGAATACAGACTTTTCTAAAACGAAAAAAGCCTCGTCCGGAGACAAGGCTTTAAAATGTGGTCGGTGAAGAGGGAGCCGATGCGACTGGGCTTCCAGCCCCCGACTCAAATGCGTCGCGACTACCGACTTCTCTAAAACGAAAAAGCCTCGTCCGGAGACAAGGCTTTAAAATGTGGTCGGTGAAGAGGGATCCGATGCGACTGGGCTCCCAGCCCCCGACCGAAATGCGTCGCGAATACAGACTTCTCCAAAACGAAAAAAGCTCCGTCAAATGACGAAGCTTTCGAAAGTGGTCGGTGAAGAGGGATTCGAACCCCCGACCCTCTGGTCCCAAACCAGATGCGCTACCAAGCTGCGCTATTCACCGATTGTTCTTGGTATTTTCACTCTCAAGGGTCGAACCCTCTGGTCCCGCTATTCCTAAGAGCCGGAGATGCGCTACCAAGCCACGCTATTCACCGAAAATCTCAAGGCTTTGCCTCAAGACGGATGCGTATAATACGGTTTCTGGCGGCAGACGCAAGTGATTTTCCTAATAAATCCCAACTTATTGATTGTTTGGTTAGATGATGCTCAAATATTGGTAATCTGTGACTAAAAACACATCGCTATAAACAAAATTATTACGTCGGAATTACAGTTGATCTAGATCAGTGCTTAAAGAGTAATCGAGTATTAACGTTAACCTTGTCTTTCAACACTGACGGAGGAAACATGGACTTTTGGCTAGATCTCCTATTTGGTAATGCTGTAGGGCTGTCTTCAATGATAGTAATATTCGGCGCAATTGGTCTGATGCTGTTTTTCGGCACCTTCTTCGTCTACAAAGTATTGAATGACAAATCTCCTCACTAGATCGCTTAGCAATTAACTAAATTGCACCGAAGAAAGTTCCATGCTTTCTTCGGTTTTTCTTTTCTCTAAACACTGCATAAAAACGAATCTTGAGGTTATAATCCGGCTATGTAGTTCATGATGCATTCGAGATGACCCCATGTCTCAAGATGACGATTTAGATCTCTTCCAGCAAATGATGAGTGATGTCACACCAATCAAACATGACACCGCAATCCATGAGAAGAAACACCAGGTAACAGACGCCCAACTTGCTAAACGCGAAGCGGCGATGTCTCTGTCGGAAGATGACCCAGAATATCTTTCAATAGACCATGCTCCTATGCTTAAACCCGATGACCTGGTTGAATACCAGAAACCGGGTGTTCAGGATGGCGTTTACCGCAAATTGAGATTAGGCAAGTACCCGATTCAGGCAAGACTAGACTTACACAAAAAGTC
Organism: Vibrio sp. SCSIO 43132; assembly: GCF_019904195.1. NCBI lineage: Bacteria > Pseudomonadati > Pseudomonadota > Gammaproteobacteria > Vibrionales > Vibrionaceae > Vibrio > Vibrio sp. SCSIO 43132. The sequence continues at coordinate 3,102,676 of NZ_CP063199.1, read as the reverse complement.
GCTAAAAGAAGCGCGTGATGAAGTGGTTAAGTTTTTGAGGCAATGCCAGAGAATGGATATCCGCACCGTCGTGATTGTTCATGGGAAAGGAGAACGTTCTAACCCTCCTGCATTGATGAAAAGTTACGTGGTGAACTGGCTTTCTCAAATCAAAGAGGTGATGTGCTTTCATAGTGCTCAGCGTTTTCATGGTGGCACGGGTGCCCTCTATGTGATGCTGAAGAAAAGTGCAGAAAAGAAGCTGGAAAATCGCGAACGCCATCAAAAGCGCATGAGCTAAAACCATTGAGTATTTCTTCACACCGACTGTCATCCGTTGTGAAACGTTAACAAAGAGAAAACACAGACTATGTCGCAGACATCTGAAGCTAAAAGGCTGAATAAATTTATTAGTGAAACCGGGTATTGTTCCCGACGTGAAGCGGACAAACTGATCGAACAGGGAAGAGTGACCATCAACGGCAGTTTGCCTGAGATGGGGGTAAAAATTCTGCCTACCGATGACGTATTGATCGACGGTAATCCCCTGCGTCAGAAAGAGAAATCGATCTATATCGCTTTGAATAAGCCAACAGGGATCACCTGTACAACGGAGCGCCACATTGAAGGCAATATTGTGGATTTTGTCGGGCACCGGAAGCGTATTTTCCCTATTGGACGTCTGGATAAACCGTCTGACGGGCTTATCTTTCTGACAAACGATGGCGACATCGTAAATAAGATTCTGCGCGCGGGTAACTCTCATGAAAAAGAGTACGTGGTACGTGTAGACAAACCCATCACCCAAGAGTTTTTGGACAAGATGGCGAGCGGTGTTGAAATCCTCGATACGGTGACCCTGCCATGTAAAATTACCAAAGAAACCAAGTTTTCTTTCCGTATTGTTTTGACTCAAGGGCTGAACCGACAAATCCGCCGTATGTGTGAAGCCTTGGGTTATGAGGTATTTAAACTCAGACGCGTTCGCATCATGAATATCTCGCTCGACGGCATTCCTAACGGAAAGTGGCGTTACCTAACGGACGATGAGGTGGCGGATATTCACCGTTTGTGTGAAGGTTCGGTAGGCACAGAAGAGGCTTCCCGTACAGACGGTAAAGGTCAAAAGATCGATAAAGCGACGGATGCTAAGCTATTCGACCACCGTCAGAAAGAAAAATCCGAACCTAAGAAATTTAAGACCTTTAAAGGAAAGGGCACAGACTTCAAACGTCGACCATCAAAAGGGAATGGTGAAGGTTCCGCTCAGAACAAGCACGAACGTACAGGGAAACCTAAAAACCGAACAGAGAATAACAAGAACAATTCGGGTGGAAAGAGCAGACCCTTTAAAGTGCGAAAGCCAACAGGAAAAACTCTGGGTTAGATGAAGTCTGAATTAGTATAGATGAAGGAAGGCGCAAGCCTTCCTTTTTAACATTTTACCGGAGTGGAAGTAGAAAGCTGTGATACTTTCCAGCCACTTTGACTCAGTAAATCCAGTACATTTTCTTTGCCTAAAAGATGCAGAGTACCTACCACAACGGTGTACTGACCTTCTTTTGATAGCAACTTGCCACTATTAATTTGTTTTACCCAGTCGTGGTTACGATCGTAAAGCAAAATATCCAGAATACTCTCGTCATATTCGCCATCCTGAAGAAGCTGCATCAGTCTGCTTTTGTCACCTGTTTTCCAGGCATCAATCTGGCAGTGAAATTCGTCATTAGACGTGTCCCAATGCAGTAGAGTTTCCTTCAATAAATGTTCGCCGTTATTTGGCAGTGCATTAAGAAACCCCAATTGCTGACTTGCGGTTTCAAGTGGCAGTATTGGCTTTTCTTGTTTTATCGCCTCATTGGTTAACACATAATCTACCCCGTCAGCCGGGTTGTAACCAAGACGCTGAAAGTTTGCCATTTGTAGTGAAAGTGCAGACAACCAAGGAGGAGAACTCAGGATTTGAGCGTCTGGAAGCCCTAAACTTGAAGCTATCTCGGCTACCTTTTCTGATTGTTTGACATCCAGAACATCGGATGTTTTTAATTTTGAAACTGGGAAGCTGGAGCCACTTGGTGGCTTATTGAGGTCGATTTCAACAATTAAACCTTCGCTCTGTTTCAAAAACTCTGAAACGGATTTAGGCAGTGGGTACATACTCTTATCACCCACGTGAATTGAGCCAATAACAAGCAGTTCATACCCATCTTTTTGAACCTTCCAGAATAGAGGCTCCTGAGCTTTGAGAGTCAGCGGGAAGATTAGAAATAATGCGATGGCGAGTCGTTTAGCCAATGAAAGAGACATGGATCTCTCCTGATCGTCTGTAATTGTTATTCCGCGTTTCTTATTAACATCTTTCCAGAAAGCGAAACGCTCTGTTGAAACATCATATTCCAACAGAGCGAGAGTTTACAGACTACGAAATCACTAAATTAGCAATCGCTTAGAATTTGTAGCCAACACCTGCGTAAAACGTTGTGGATTCAGCAATAACCTTCTTCGCACCTGCTTTAACCGTAAACTGTTCCATGATGTCGTAACCAATTTCAGCACCGTAAGTGAGTCCGAAACCGTCAGAGAATGGCTTTTGAGATACTTTGATGGTTTGACCCATGATCTTAGCTGAAGCTTCTACTTTTCCATCAACCATTACGTATGCACCACCTACTGGCGTTGCTAGGTATAGGTTTCCTAGGTACAGCTTAGGCTTTAGGTTGAAGTTTACAGAAGACACATTGATGTCAGACTTTGCGCTGATACTACCCATGTTTGCTGAATATTCCACGCCGCTTTGCTTAAGGTATTCAACCTCTGCACCCAGTGCGAAATACTCACTTGTACGAGCTTCATATCCGCCTTGAACAGCAAAGCCCATACCTTTGTTCTTTGCTTTGAAATTGGTAATTGCATCGTAGTTACTTTTCGCGATATCAGCACCTACATAGAAATTACCTTCTGCCATAGCTGATGCGGAAATTACTGATATTAATACAGTTAGTGCAATTTTTTTCATCTTAATCCTCGTTGAAAGATGGGTTTCTAAATTGCGAGAGAGCTTAAGTGAAGTGCGTAAATGGAGCTATTTAACTTGTTAAACGAACAGTGTTTTTTATTCAGCAAAAAGAATGTATTGCCTTTATCAGGAAGCTTAAAATTTCGTCCGTAATTTCTGACGGCGAATAAATATATGTTGAGTAAATTTGCAGGATTGGTTGGGAAATGGATGTTCTGTGTGCTGGTGGTGTTTGGGGTATCTGCCTGTGGCGGTGGGTCGGCAGATAATTCAGTCACTCCAGTATCAAAACGTATTGTTAAACTGGAGATTCAGATAGGAAATGGGACGAACTCGAGCCATCAGACTTCTTTATTACTGAACGAATCTTCTGACATCAGCGTGATTGCTCACTTTAATGATCAATCCAGGCAAATGGTCACATCAGAAGTGACCTGGGTCGTGTCCGACCCATTGGTGATGGATATTGTGTTTGGCACAAAGATGACGCTAAAAGCCAAGTCTCTTGGGAGAGCAACTGTCAATGCTTGGTATAAAGGGCTGAAAAGTGATTCGATAACAGTCGAAGTCAAAGCGCCTCAGATTACCCATATCCAGCTATCAAGAGTATCTGCTCGATCGGGGATAGGAGCAGAAATATCTTTCCCGCTGGGGACTCAAGAAAGATTTTCAGTGGTCAGCGTTTACGAGGATGGGAAGGTCGAAGACATCACCTCCAAGGTAAAGTGGTATTCCACCGTTCTGGATGCCGTCGAGTTCTATCCCAATGGTTCTGTTAAATCCAAGAAAATAGGGAAAACGCAAATATCGGCGGCGTATTCTGGTTTCGACAGTAACTCTATTGAGATCGAAGTGACTGCGGCAACTCTGTCGAGATTAGAGTTGATTCCATTCAACCAAGGCGTACCGCTAGGAACATCCCGTTCGATAAGCGTTGAGGGAGTCTTTAGCGATTTATCGAAGAAAGATTTGACCAATAGCGTTCGCTGGCACTCTGATAACACGGCAATTGCCAGTGTTTCTCAAGGAATCGTTAAGGCAAATAAGCAAGGAAAAGCAAAGATTACGGCTTCGATGCAGGGCAAGGAAGTCTCCACAGAGGTTACGGTGACCACCGCTGTTCTACAGTCTATTTCTGTCACGCCAAACCAAAGTCAGATACCTGCGGGACTAAAGCTCAATTTTAAAGCGTTAGGTCATTACTCTGATGGTCAGAATATCGATGTCACTAATAAAGTGATCTGGCAAACCGACAATCCGTCTATAGCATCATTTAAAGGCGCATCGCTTTCCGCGATTAAACCCGGCTCTGTCAAGGTAACCGCAGCAATGAGCCTTATCAGTAGTGAGTCAGTTAACGTTGAAGTGACGCCAGCGTCACTTCAGAAACTACTCATAAGTGCAAAGAATAACTCAGTCCCAAAAGGGAACCGGTTACGGTTAAAAGCTGAAGCTTTGTACAGCGACAACTCTAAGGTTGATGTGACAAACCAGACTAGTTGGAGCTTAGGCAGCTCCGATTTCGCGACGATAACTTCTTCGGGTCTGCTTACCGCTCTCAAAGAAGGACGCGTAAGCATAAACGCATTGTTCCAATCGCTTTCGGTCAAATATGCCGTGGACGTCACTTCCGCAGTATTAGAGCGTATTGAGATTAAACAGAAAAACACCGAATTGTATCGCTCGATTAGTCAGACTGTTCATCTTAATGCTATCGGGTATTACAGCGATGGTAGCTCTGCTGATGTAACCCAATCGACAAATTGGAGTACGCCGTCATCCAATATTATGGTTACGGTGAGTGGAACTGTGTGGCCAGTATCTGCTGGTAATGCTCAAGTGACGGCGAGCCTTGGACATATTAATAGTTTATCAGCTGACATAAAGGTGAACGATGCGGATGTTCGTCAAATTCAAGTGACACCAAGTGACTTTTCTGTAGTTCAGGGCGATTGGAGAAGGCTGGTTGCAGAGGTGACTTTAGAAGATGGAAAAAAAGTAGACGTATCAACATCTGCAAACTTTTTTGCTAGCAATGTTTGGAAAATCGCTGATTCTGATGTTGCCTCTCTGGTGTATGTGATTTTTTCTGCTAAAAACGTCGGCTCTACGACCATTCATGGGGAATTTAAATCGAAGGTCAGCGGAAAAACCATTTCAAGTAACAGTGTCAATGTAAATGTAAAGTCGATGCGGATTTGTGGGGGTAAGGTGAACGACACTCACGTCGGCAACGCAGCGACAGCCTGCCTGAAGGTAGTGGACTTCAATGGTAAGCAATTTACTGGAACACCCAGTAAGGCTCTGATGGATTATATGGGTGGATACAGTCTAGGTGCTGATACGGCAGAGCCGTTTGGGAGACATTATCACTCCGTATATTCTGAAAGTGGTCGATGGGGACCTAAGGGCGATTTCGTCAAATTTAGGAATAACCCATCTCTGACTGGCGTAGGTGAAGCTTGGAGCTTTTGCAGTAAACTGGGTCATATGAATTTTAATGGTCGTCATTACTGGAGGTTGGCTACGTTAAGTGAGTTATCGGAGTTGAGAAAGGATGGCGATATGCATAAACGCTTTGGCTGGCCAACATCCTCTTATTACTGGACGGGCTCAAAATATACTGGGGATGAACCCGGTGAACGTCATCACGCGTTGGAGCTTATGTTGAATGCTCTTCATTATTTCCCCTTGAATACTGATGGCAACTACATCAGCTGCGTCTCTTCCTCTCAGTAAACTCGTGTACAAAAGAGCGGTATTAACCGCTCTTTTATGTTCAATTGGTTACATTACCTCTCGAAAAAATAAGTCGATATAACGTGATCAAGATCGCTATGCCTACCTAAAAATTCCTGATTATGTTGAAGTATTGGTCTTCGTTATGTGATCAGTCTCTTGATTGGTCGATAGAATGGTCGGATAAGTGTGAGCTCATGCAGAATGCTTGGTAAAAATAGGTTTGATATATTTTTATTTTTACCTAATAACATATTGAATGTATGGGTTTTTTAGGTTTTTACAACCTTTGATTTTGAAGGTGATCACTGTTTAAATGGTTTTGTTTTGCAGCCCGAAAAATATCTGCAATTATTTGAGTCAAGCCAGGGAGGCAGACAAAAGAATTCAACTGGATTGCGTATTCTTCGACCAAAACGGATTCAGTGCAGATTAACAAGATAGGTAATTAAAATGAAAAAAGTATTTGCTCTTACAGCTCTAGCAGCGGTTATGTCTACCAGTGCTTTCGCAGGTTCTTCTTATGTAACAGGTAACGCTCAGTTCCATAGCGACGATATCCACGGCTCTAAAGCGACGTCTACTCTGGAAGCGGGTCACACTTTCGATTCTGGCACCACACTTCTTGTTGAGTACGATGGCATTCCTGTTGGCAAGCTAACGGGTGATGCGGCACCAACGCCTTACATTACTCTGGGTGCAGAACAGATGTTCAACATCAACGAAAACCTATGGGTTGCCGCGGGTTACCACCACCTTGTTAACAACGGTGAGACTGTTCAATACCGTCCTCTAGTGAAAATCGGTTACAACTTCGATAACGGTCTGTCTTTGAGCAACCGTACTCGTTACCACTCAGTAAAAGATGGCGACAACCAAACTCGCTTCGACAACCGCATCGGTTACACGTTGAATGAAGATGTTGCTCTGTCTTACAACAACGTTTATGTAGTGAACTCTGCTGATGGCGTCGACAACTCAATGGATCACGAGCTTCGTGCTACCTGGACTCGTAAAGGTGTTCAGCCATACTTTGAGTACCGCAATCAGGCAGACAACAAGAACAACGCATTCGTATTTGGTGCTTCTTACGGTTTCTAAGTCCGCCGTCAGAGTTCTAAGTCCAATCAAAAGAGCCAGCATCATGCTGGCTCTTTTTCTATGTGCGTTTTAAGTAGCGTTGTTACTTCTCGTTGTGTGTTGCGTAAACAAAGGTGTGACCTTTTTTATTAAACGCGTACACATCGTATTGGTCTTTCTTGTCGCCATATTCCATGCCTGGTGAACCTAGTGGCATTCCCGGTACAGCCAGACCTACCGCCTGCTTGGGTGGGTTATCTAGGAAGGCTTTGATATCTGACGCAGGAATATGCCCCTCAAAGACGTACCCTTCAATTTCCGCCGTGTGGCAGGAGGCAAGCTCTGGTGAAACTCCAAGTTTCTGCTTGATAGGATTGAGGTTTTTGTGATCTTTGACTTCCACGTCAAACCCCGCTTCTTCCATATGCTTAACCCACTCACTGCAACAGCCGCAGTAGGGAGACTTATGAGCCACAACCTGCGCCGCCATGGCAGTCGCAGACCCTAACATTCCCAGTGTAAAAACAACGTGTGAGATTTTCATCATTCACCTCTATTTTATTTTGAATAATCGCAAGCGATTGGCATTGCTGACTACCGTGATGGAAGAAAGCGCCATGGCAGCACCAGCTACAACTGGGCTGAGCAGGAATCCAAAAGCGGGGTACAAAACGCCAGCGGCTACTGGTATTCCTAATGTGTTGTAAATAAATGCCCCGAACAGGTTTTGTTTCATGTTCTTTACGGTGGCTTTTGAAAGCTCAATGGCTTTGGCAACCATAACCGGAGACGTGTTGAGGAGGGTCATCTGAGCGCTTTCTATCGCAAGATCCGAGCCACCACCCATCGCCATACTTACATTGGCAAGGGCAAGAGCCGGTGCATCATTGATGCCATCGCCAACCATAGCAACGGTGTAACCCTGTTGTTGCAACTGCTCAATGTGCGACGCTTTTTGATCCGGAAGCACATCCGCAATCACTTCATCGATGCCTAATTCATTAGCAACAGATCGGGCGACTTTCTGGTTGTCGCCCGAAAGCATCGCAACCTTGATGCCCATATCATGAAGCAGCGTAATCGCATCTTTTGCTTCGGGTTTCACGCTGTCGGAAATGTAGAAAACGGCTGCCGGGGTGTTGTCTACTGTCACGTAGACCTCGGTGAATTCCCCTTGAGGTTTCGATTCTGAGTTGAAGACTTTCTCTCCATCAACAAATTTGGCGTTACCAATATGGATCTGCTGACCATTAATTGTGGCGGCTAACCCTTTTCCTCGGTGGTTTTCAAACTGTTCTACGAGCAAAGATGTGTTTTTTGCTGTGTCGGAGAAGGCGCACAGAGCTTTAGCAAGAGGGTGCTCAGAGCTGCTTTCAGCGGCGTACACCAAAGAAAGCAAATTGGATTCAGACCATTCACCAACGTACTGAACGTGAGAGACGCTGGGTTTACCTTCGGTTAATGTGCCCGTTTTGTCGAACACGACCATGTCGATTTTGCTCGCTTGCTGGATAACGTCTGCATCTTTGATAAGTACACCTAACTCTGCTGCCTTACCGACACCAACCGTCACCGAGAGGGGCGTCGCCAGCCCCAGCGCACATGGGCAAGCGATGATCAGAACCGTCGTTGCCACAATCAACATATAGCTGGCTTGTGGAGCAGGACCAACGGCGTACCAGATCAGTGCTGAGACAATGGCAATAGCAACGACCACAGGTACGAAGACCGCAGAGATGGAGTCTGCCAATTTGGCTATTTGAGGTTTGCTGCTTTGTGCTTGTCTCACCATAGTGATTATCCGAGCAAGCATGGTGTTCGCACCAACGGTTGTTGCCTGAATAATCAAAGCACCGTCCTGGTTAATGGTGCCGGCTGAAACCTGTTCCCCTACTGAACGCGCTTTAGGGATGGGTTCGCCTGTGAGCATGGACTCATCGACGTAGCTTTCACCCTGAATGACTTCTCCATCGACCGGAATTTTGGCTCCTGGATGAATGCGTAGTTTCATCCCAATCGTGACCTGATTGAGTGAGACCTCTGATTCCTGACCATGTTCATCGATAACAATGGCGGTTTCCGGTTGAAGGTCCATTAACGCTTCTAAGGATTGAGTGGTTTTGGCTTTGGCTTTGGCTTCGATGAAATGACCAAGTGAGATTAAACCAATGATCATAGCACTGGCTTCAAAGTACACATGGCGAGATTGAGCTGGAAGCCATTCTGGGAATAACACCACTACCATGGAATAAAGCCATGCTGCTCCCGTTCCGAGTGCCACTAAGGTATCCATGGTTGCCCGTTTATGGGTCAGTGATTTCCAGGCATTCACGAAAAAGTGTTTGCCAGGCACGGCAAGCAGCCACAGGCAGATGACACCGATGACACCCCAAATCCATTGATCTTGGGTGTGGCGGATCATCATGTTGCCACCCAATACACCCCAAAGCATCAAAGGTGCTCCGATAGAAAGCGCAAGGAAAGATGCCTTCTTATGGTGACTCATTGCTGCTTGAGACTGCGCGGCTTGTTGCGCTCTGCGTTCCTGTTCGCTGGTCACAACCTCGGCACCATAACCTGCGCTGTCGACGGAATGGATAAGTTCCGCTTTGACCTTGTCGGATGCGTCATCAACAAACACCAGTGCCGATTGTTCTGCCAGGTTTACCTGAACTTTCTTTGCCGAGTCTACTTTAAGTAGCGACTTTTCGACTGAGGAAACGCAACTGGCACAGGTCATTCCGGTGAGGGTGAGCTGGATAGTTTCTGTTTCACTGACCTGAACGGGCGAGACTGATTGAAGGGCTGGTTCGATTACTTCTTCTGTTACCTCAGATGGCTCTTCACTTGGTAGAGAAGCCTGATATCCCGCCGATTCAACAATAGATATCAGCTCCTCAGGTTCAAGAAGCGAATAGACTGTTGCGTCCGTTTTGGTTACATCAAAACTGAAAATTTGCGAATGTTGTGCAAATTTATCCTGCAGTTTTTTTACGCATTTTCCACAACTTAAGCCGGATAAGCTAAGCTCCTGTTTATGGCCAACTTGATAGCCTAAACTTTGAATAGCATTAAATAGGATTTTGAGAGGTGCGTTAGTCTCCAGATTGACCTGGTATTTATCAATAGCGGTCACGGAAGTGTCTGGCAGTTCGGTTAATGCCTTTTCAACTTTTCTGGCGCATCCCATGCAATTTAAACCATGGAGAGGAAGCGTATAACTGGTCATAAGCCGTCTCATAAGAATCTCGATTAGGGATGAGAATAAACCTTCCCTCAAGGGGAAGGTCAACAAGCGTTACAACTTTTTTGGATGTTTAGGATTTAGGAGGCAGGATGAAAGGATTTTACTTAGTTGGCTGTATTGTGGGAACGGTGGTGCCGTACGCGGCGCTTTTGTCCTGGTTTGGTGAATTTGGATTCTCCATTCCTTTGATATTTGAACACATCAATAGTACTAAAATCGGGTTGTTTGCCTGGTTAGATGTTCTGATTTCTGCGGTTGTATTAATTGGCTTTATTCTCTACGACAGTAAGAAAATAGGCTTTACTCAGGCATGGAAACCGATACTGGGTACATGCTTGGTCGGTGTTTCTCTTGGCTTGCCGCTTTACCTGTTGCTTCGTGAAATGCATCAGGAAACTCAGATAGCGTTGCAAAGCTCTTCTTAGGGCTTCATCACGCTCTGTTTTTGCCCATTGTACAATTGCAATTGGGTGGTAAAATGTCGCCAATTTCTCGTCCTTATCTGCGCGGTACCCCAATGGGTGCCGCTTTTAAACACCCAAAGGAAATCCCATGACGGTTAAAACTCGTTTTGCTCCTAGCCCAACAGGCTATCTTCATGTTGGTGGTGCACGTACCGCACTTTACTCTTGGTTATACGCGCAAAATCAGGGCGGTGAATTCGTTCTGCGTATCGAAGACACTGATTTGGAGCGTAACTCTCAGGAAGCCGTGGATGCGATTCTGGAAGGGATGAAATGGCTAGGTCTTGAGTGGAATGAAGGTCCTTACTTCCAATCTAAGCGTTTCGACCGCTACAACGAGTTTGTAGAAAAGCTTCTGGAAGAAGACAAAGCCTACAAATGTTATGCGTCAAAAGAACTTCTTGACGAGATCCGTGAAGAGCAAGAAGCGAACAAAGAAATGCCTCGCTACGACGCAAATCATCCAAAAATTGTTGCGGCAAACGAAGCGGCAAAAGAGGGGGACCCTTGTGTTGTGCGCTTCCGCAACCCAAAAGAGGGCAGCGTAGTATTTGATGACCAGATCCGTGGTCGCATTGAGATTGCTAACGACCAGATGGATGATTTGATCATTCGTCGTACTGACGGTTCACCAACTTACAACTTTGTAGTTGTTGTGGACGATTGGGATATGGGAATCACTCACGTAGTACGCGGTGAAGACCACATCAACAACACGCCTCGTCAAATCAACATTTATGAAGCACTGGGTGCACCTGTTCCGACATTTGCACACTGCGCAATGATTCTGGGTGATGATGGTGCCAAACTATCTAAACGCCACGGCGCAGTATCTGTAATGCAGTACCGTGATGAAGGTTACTTGCCAAATGCGCTAAACAACTACTTGGTTCGTTTGGGGTGGTCTCATGGCGATCAGGAAATCTTCTCTGAAGAAGAGATGATCAAGCTGTTTAGCCTGGATGCAATTTCTAAGTCGGCTTCTGCTTTTAACACAGAAAAGCTGCATTGGCTGAACAACCACTACATCAAAACGTCTGATCCAGCCTACGTAGCAGAGCATCTGCAATGGCACTTGGACAACCAGAATCTGAACACAGAAAACGGTCCTGCCATAACTGAAGTGATCACTTTGGTGGGCGAGCGGTGCAACACACTGGTGGAACTGGCAGAGCAAATTCGTTACTTCTACGAAGACTTTTCTGAGTTTGAAGCGGGTGCGGCAAAGAAACACCTACGCGGTGTAGCGAAAGGTCCATTAGAGCTGGCTCTGGCAAAAGTTGAAGCGCTAGAAGACTGGACAACAACGAACATCAAAGAAGGTGTTATCGCGGCTGTTTGTGAAGAGCTTGAAATTGGCATGGGCAAGATCGGCATGCCACTGCGTGTTGCAGTAACGGGAGGTGGTCAGTCTCCATCTGTTGATGCAGTTATGGAGTTGATTGGCAAAGAGCGCGTTATTGCTCGCATCAAGATGGCACTAGAGTTCATCGCTGAGCGCGAAGCCAACGCATAATCGGCGAAAACAGAAAGTAAAAGGCTGCGTATGCAGCCTTTTGTGATCGTATTGAGTCATATTTATTTGAGATCAATGCTGTTAAGCCGACCCATATAAGTCAGAATCTCAATATTGTGTTTATGCGCTTCTAACAAGGCCTTTTTGGTTTGAGTGTATGCCGCCAACTTTCCATGTTTGTTAATGGAACAGACCTTGGTCTTGTATTTGTATTCCCCGTTTTCATCAAACTCGCGCCACTTTGCCAAGTAACACGCATCCCTATGTTCAGGGTCAGTTTTAGTCGGGTTTGGTTTATACACAATCACAGGTTCTACACTGTGAGGCAGTCGGGTCATCAGATAAGGATCTTTAAGCAAGCGACGCCAAAACTTTCCCCACATCTCCCTACCCAGTTCATTGCGCAGTTTGATGGCTTTCTGAAGTCCTTTCTTCTCTCCAATACGCACGAAGCCGACTGAGCGGTGAAGTACAGTGTCGTCAGGTGTATGAATATGAATCTTAAATGCGGTCTTGCTTTTAGAAATAAACCTGTGCCCGGTACTTGTTGTTAGGCTGCTTTTTTTCATAAAGAACGAAATTGATATGTTTGTTACTTATAAAAAAGCATAGAAGAATTTATATAAAGTTTGAAGAGCGCCGCAACTCTCACGGCACGCCAGTCACATTTTTACAATAGATCTTTTTCATGCTTCTTAGGTTCGAAGCACTCAAGCAAATAAATTTGTTAAGAACAGCACCTTATGACGTAAATTGAGCTTTAATTCCCTCATTTTTCTTGTTGTCTTTATCTTAGGTTTTACTGGCTATCTGCGGCATCCAGCGCATTCAACAGATAGGCTCTAACAATGCGATTCTGATTCAAAATTACAATATGTCTCATCAAAGCAGACCTTTGTATTGAGCTTTTTCTTCTTTAGTAGCGTTTTTAATGATCTAGACCTCTATTTCCTTATATTTCACTATGGTTAAATAATCTACTATTGATAATGAGTATATTTATCAATGAATCATCACTAAAAAGAAAAGTTAAAGGAGCCCAAAATGAAGAAGTTACTGATAGCGGTGTTTGGATTGTTTTCATTCTCTGCGCTTGCAAACCCTTGTCAAATAACGGTTGAAGCGACAGATGCGATGCAATTCAATACTAAAGCCATCACAGTACCTGCAAGTTGTGAAAACTTTACTGTCGAACTAAAACACGTTGGATCATTACCTGCAAATGCAATGGGTCACAACTGGGTACTGGCAGAGACGGCAAACTTCCAACCTGTTGCCTTGGATGCCGCGAAGGCAGGTCTTGCCAACAACTACGTGCCACCTGGTGACAAACGTGTTATTGCCTTTACTAAGATCATTGGTGGTGGAGACACTACATCAGTGACTTTCCCAACGGCAGATCTGAAAGGCAAAGATCTTACGTATTTCTGCTCTTTCCCTGGACACTGGGCAATTATGAAAGGTTCATTGAAAGTAGAGTAGTATGCATTGGTTGGCAGCGATACGCTCGCTGCCACGTACTGATTAACATACGTTTTAATGTATATATGAGCATATATAAGTATCAGTGGTGAGAAAAATCATATAAAACTATATTTGTAATCCATGTGTTTTATATAAATGAGGTGTTAATTCAAACAGCTTTTAGGTGATGTATGAAGCATAAAGTATTTGCAGTTCTATATGTTCTCGTAGGCTTAGTTCTTGTGCACAACATGATTCCGGAATTAGAGCTTTTTGTTGACCTTAAACCCCTGATATTTGTATTAAGCATGTCTATACTGGGCTTCTTGTCTGGCAAATTTAATGAGCAATCTGATGGTATTAGAATTGCTTCATCTGCTGCTCTATCTTCAGGCTTTATTGCAACAATAGTTGGGTTAGTTCTAACATTAGGGCAACCTGAACTCGACTTCCAAATTTTTGCAATTGGGCTGAGTGTATCTGTACTTCCTACTTTTTATGGGCTGTTACTATTCCTGTTACTAGTTCCATTTAGGAAGCGGTCAAAATAAACGATATACAGCGTTCAGGCAGAGCACCAGGAACACGATCGACATGCTAGCAACTAACCTCCTTGCCCTCGCTTATATTAGCGACTGGAGCCAAAAAAGCCTTAACTTAAAAATAAGCTAAGGCTTTGTTTTATATGGCGCTCCCGACAGGATTCGAACCTGTGACCTGCCCCTTAGGAGGGGGCCGCGCTATCCAGCTGTGCCACGGGAGCGGTCTATTTTCATCATACCTAAAATTCTTACGATGTTAAGCGTTTGGTTTTAATCGAAAATTTGTTTGTGCATTACATCGCCTATTTGCACACTTCTAGCCAGATTAGGTTGGTTGATAACAAGTTCAGCACCTTTGTCGTATACACGAGTGACAGTTAAAGTTATATCACTTTTGGATACGCGGTTACGTGCTATACCGTGTTGGTCAACAAAGGCTCCAGTGTGCCATAGTTGCAACGTGTCGCCTTTCTTTACGCCATGTCGACGACCAAGATCGATAGTCACCACACCGTCTTTTATCGCCACAATCTCTGGAAGGGTGATCTTACAAGATAATTCAGATTCTAAGTCCAGCATGACGTTGCGACTTACCCGCATCATCATTGTTCCGTAAGTAGAAGACCAGAATCGTGCGCCCTTGGTGTCGACTTTACTGGTCTTAGGGAAAGGCCAGAGTGCGACTTCGCGATAATTCTTGGTGTACATCTCGTTGCCGGTTTTACCGTCAAACACGCTGACTTCCATAGCAAACTGGCGGTTGATGGTTTCTCTTCCCAAGAGTGAAGATTCAATCGTTGCAGTGAGATCGGTAATAGATGCGGTCATTAAGTATTGTGCACCCGTATCCTGAGCCAGCATTTTGACGACTTCAGGCTGATCTTTGCGGATCTCATATTGTGTGGTGCCAACAGAGTAGAAGCTCAGGGACTCTTCATTTAGCTGGCGGCTAATAATGGTGCCGTAATCTCGACCGAGATAATACATGCTGCCCATAACTGCCTGGGTAGGTTCAACAATGTCGATCAAGCCAACAGCAAATGTCTTCTTATATTGATCAACATGGCAACCCTTTGCCGAAGGGTAAATGTCTACCCGTACTTTTAAACGTACTTTGCCGCCTGATTCCTCTTCACTAACCACTCTTACGTAGCGAACTTCATGGTTAGTAAACTGATATTCTTCACGAGGATCTTCTAAAAAAGGCTGAATAAAACTCAAAGTGCCAATGTCGGCGCCAGAAAAACTCATGGCTTTATAGAGGGCATCTTCAATGGCGTGAATTCTTGCTATCTCTTTTGTTGACACTATGGTCGCATCGCCGTTGACTTCATACCACGCCGCGCGAATACCAGCAGAAAATATCAAACTGAATATCAACAAGATGGTTCGGAAATCGTATTTTTTCATCGGTGTTTTACCATTCGGGTATGTTTTTTGCTAAATACTTGGTTAGCAGGTTTCGGTGAGTTTTTTCTTAGCGAGCAACTAAGGAAAAGCAAGTATTGTTCCAACAACTGGTAAACACGTTGGAGTAATGAAGCCAAGTATATCCGGAGATGAAGAGAATGAAAAAATGGTTTGTCGTCGCAATGACATCGCTATTAGCGTCATGCGCATTTTCACCCATTTATGACGGTAAAGACACGTACCCAGGCAGCCGCTTTATGCTGATGGATACACCGCGTCATACAATGGATTTCTTTGTAGAAAGTTTGACTGAAGAGTTGATCCTTTCTAACACGAGTGTTTCAGCGCGCTCACCCATTGCAATCACATCTTTTGTTGATTTGCAGAATATGGATACCACTAACTGGCTGGGTAACTCAGTATCTGAAGGGTTTATCCATCAGTTCCAACGCCGTGGATTTAAGGTGGTTGACTTTAAAACTACTGGCTCGATTCGTGTAACGCAGGAAGGCGACTTTGCTTTCAGCCGTGACTGGAAAGAGTTGGCGCGCGAGCAAGACGTAAAATACGTTCTGACGGGAACGATGCTGCGTCAGGAAGGTGGTGTATTGGTCAATGCTCGAGTGGTAGGGATGCAAACACGTATTGTTGTGGCAACGGCACAAGGCTTCCTGCCGGCAGACCGAATTGGTCGTGACCTTGAAACTCTGCGAAGCATTCGAACTCAGGACGGTGTGATCATTCGCTCTGATCCAGAGATGAAAACGCAGAACACAATTATCCTACGTCCATAGAGCAGTCCGAAGCAGAGATTAAGGTGAGAGAGATGAAAAAGTTACTTTTATTGATTACCGCGCTGGTGGCAGTAGGTTGCCAGCCAATTAACAACCGTGGTGAGAATGTTTTAGTTGCGGTCGGATACGCCAGCATCAGTGAACAAAGAGGGCGTACCGCTGAAGAAAAACAAGTTCGTGCACTTCGCGCATCAAAAGTGGATGCTTACCGTGAGTTGGCGGAGCAAGTTTATGGTTTACGAGTCAGTGCCCGTTCGGATCTAGAAGATCAACGCTTAGGTACTGAATACGCGTCAGGTGCAGTTGATGGTGTGATCCGTGGTGCTGAAGTGGTGAGAACCTATGCCGTCGGCGATAACTATGTGACCGAGCTTAAGCTAGACATCGATAAGATGGATAAGCTGCGCGAGTATGGTGATGTTCAGCAAGTACCTGTTAAGAAGAAATCGACACTGTTCTAATTGAACCTATCCGGTATTCTCTTCAACGGTTTCTTTAAAAAGTAAAAGTGCTCAATAAATCGAAAGCGGCAACCAAGTGGTTGCCGCTTTTTTGATTTTTAAAAACGGATTCGATCTGAAATTTTGTGGCTTTAAGCTTTGATATTTGTGCCTAAGGTCGAAACGGTTTGAGTTTGCCCGCCCGCGTTATAGGTCATACCAATTTTGCTGCGACTTTGCTGCATCAGATTGTGCAGTTTATTAAAGCTTAACTGAGCGCGTTGCAGTGCTTCACCGTTTATCTCGTTCATTTGCTGGCACTCTGCCACCAAAGATTGGATCTGACTGACTTTGTCTTCAAAATCATTATTGGTTTTAAGTTGATCGACGTCGGAATGCTCTCCGATCCTTTGATCTGTCTGCTGAAGTTGGTTGATAAGATCGAGTTTGTTCTTCGCCAGAGATTCAATGTCTTTGGAGACACGGTTGGCGATAGCGACTTTTTCCTGCTCTAGCAAGTCCGAAAGGGATTGAGCATTCTGGATTTGGTATTCGAGTAGACTGATTAATGTTGCCATAGATTTCGGAGTGAAAAAAAGCTGGACTGCAGCTATTACAGTCCAGCTAGTTCATCTTCAAACTTCACCATGTTTTCTGCCAGCTTCTCAGGATCTACAGTGTAGGATCCGTTTGCTATTGCCTCTTTAATAGCAGCAACTTTCGCGCTATCAAAGCTCGGCTCGGCAGCCATAGACTGGTGAAGTTGACCGATCGCTTTGCCTTCTTGGCTTAGCGAGACGGCATCTTTGCCGCCTTTAGGTTCGGCGACAGAATCAGAACGCGACGTAGCGCTTGAATCTGTACGGGTTTGAGTGCGGCTAGTTGCCACATTCTGCCCGGACCTTAATTGATCAATGCTTGCCATAGTTTGAGCCTTATTCGCAAATGAAAGAGAACCTGTACAAATGGTATCGACACCCGTTTGGAAAACTTTAACTAATTTTTTCTCAAAAGATCGACTTTTTTCATTTTCCGCTTTATACAGATCAAAACGTAACGGTTACTTCTGCAATTCCAGTTACTATAGCACTAATTATACGATTTGATTTGGTATTTTTCACCCTCACTTCCTCGCCTTGTGCTCCGTCGGAAAGGGATTTACCTTTGGTTGTGATCACCAGTCCGTCTTTAACCGCTTTAATTACAACGGTTTCATTTCTGCACACCACACAAATATCGCCTCTTTCTATTACTTCGCCCTGGCGTATATTTTTCTTGAGTTTTGCACCGGCGACTTGATCCAGTTGATTGAAACCGAATCGACGATAAGCACGTTGTTCGACAAAACTTATGCTAATATCTGATTTATTAACAAGTTCACCTCTGGCTAGTGGACGAAGGGCAGTGACCAATGGTCGCATCAACGAAATGCGCACCGGAACGTAGACTCGCCAGTTGTCTTCTGCACATTCAACTAATACAGTTATGTTGGTGGTTGAGCGTGAGTTAGAGGGGGAAGAGGTCACCAAAGGTGATGGACAGGTCGTCGCTTTAATACGGGAGTCCAGGTTAGCTGCGTGCAGCTCCAACTTGTCCGATGAGGCGGTCTTTAATGTCGCTTTTACGTGTGCTTCGGCGGCGTTTTGGATATCCTTGATCTGTTGCTCAGTAGCAGCGGAACAATATAGGCTAAAGAAAGTTAAACAAAAGCCGATACTTTTCCCAAACTTTTTGCAGAAAGCTCTACACTTAGATATAGATTGCATACTGAGAATTACCTTATAATACGCTATTTTGTATGTAATGATCTTGGTTGTCAGATTTTCATTATACTTTACTAGAAAATGCTTGAGATGGAGATGCGCTTATGACGGGTATTCTTGATTCGGTGAATCAACGCACACAACTCGTCGGTCAAAACCGATTAGAGCTTTTAACGTTTCGTCTAATGGGACGTCAACGTTACGGCATAAATGTATTCAAAGTAAAAGAAGTTCTCCAGTGTCCCAAGCTGACGTCGATGCCTAACTTACACCCTTTGGTGAAAGGTGTCGCGCATATTCGCGGACAAACCGTATCCGTTATTGATCTAAGCTTGGCAACTGGGGGGCGTCCAACTACAGATCTCGACAAGTGTTTCGTGGTGATCTCTGAATTCAACCGAACCATTCAGGCGTTCCTGGTCAGTTCTGTTGAAAGGATCATTAACATGCACTGGGAATCGATCCTTCCACCGCCAGATGGTGCGGGTAAAGCTAACTATCTGACCGCTGTTACTAACATAGACAACGAGTTGGTTGAGATTCTCGATGTAGAAAAGATTTTGGCTGAAATTTCTCCTATTGATGAAACCATGAGTGAGGACATCAAAGAGGAAATCGCTAATATACAAGAAGAGAAAGAAATCGTTCGTCGTATTCTTATTGCGGATGACTCAACGGTTGCACGTAAGCAGGTTCAACGTGCGATTGAAGGGCTTGGCTTTGAAGCTATTGCCGTGAAAGACGGTAAAGAAGCTTATGAGAAATTGGTTGAGATGGCGTCAGAAGGCAGCATCTACGAACAAATTTCACTGGTTATCTCTGATATCGAAATGCCAGAAATGGACGGCTACACGCTTACTGCGGAAATCCGTCGTCATAATGATCTTAAAGATCTTCACGTGATTCTTCATACCTCCTTGAGTGGTGTGTTCAACCAGGCAATGGTTGAGCGTGTTGGAGCAAACGAATTCATTGCGAAGTTTAACCCAGATGAGTTAGGCTCAGCGGTTAAAGCAGCGGTATCTGGTTAAAGAGAACTGAATGACAGCTATAACTATAAGCGATCAAGAGTATCGCGATTTCAGCCGTTTTCTAGAATCCCAGTGTGGGATCGTTCTGGGAGACAGTAAGCAGTATTTGGTCAGAAGTCGATTGAGTCCTCTGGTTAGCAAATTCAATGTTTCATCGCTATCTGACTTGTTAAAAGATGTCATTACAGGGCGAAACCGTGAGCTTCGAGTTGCTGCGGTAGATGCGATGACAACCAACGAAACACTATGGTTTCGCGACAATTACCCGTTTTCGGTATTGTCTGAAAAGCTATTGCCGGAAGTCGCGGCAAACAAGCGCCCAATCAAGATTTGGTCTGCAGCAAGTTCTTCTGGACAGGAGCCTTACTCCATTGCGATGACCATTTTGGAAACGCAATCCAAAAAACCAGGCATGTTGCCTAACGTCTCTATTACAGCAACAGACATTTCTTCTAGCATGCTAGACATGTGTAAAGCTGGTGTGTACGACAACCTGGCACTGGGTCGTGGTTTGTCTCCTGAGCGTCGCAAAATGTTCTTTGAAGACGCGGGCGACAGCAAAATGAAGGTGAAGGACAATGTTAAGCGCATGGTTAACTTCCGCCCTCAGAACCTTATGGACAGCTACTCGCTTCTGGGTAAGTTCGACATCATTTTCTGTCGTAACGTTTTGATTTACTTCTCACCAGATATGAAATCAAAAGTGCTTAACCAGATGGCAGGGTGCCTAAACCCAGGCGGTTACCTACTATTGGGGGCTTCGGAATCGCTGACCGGTCTTACTGATCGATTCGATATGGTTCGTTGCAACCCTGGTATTATTTACAAGCTCAAGTAACCGCATTTTATGCTTTATCTAGCCCGGCAATTTTTGCCGGGCTTTTTATTGCCACATCTCTTCTCCAATTCGCTATAGCTGACTAAATCGGGTGATAGGTATACACTCACTAATGACATTCCAAATATTTTGAACCCTGAGATCGCAAGATCAGACGGGATCTTCCAAAGAAATACGTAGTGTACATCCACTGTTTGCACATCCTTTGGCTTAATATTTGCTTGTATTACAGCTGTGATTTCATTTTCTTTAGGCTTCCAGAAAAAACTTGGCATGCAGATTGCAAATTGATTCACAGGTAAGTCAGTTCTTTTGGTAGAGGCAAGATATGACTATTTCGTTTGATAAAGCTTTGGGTATCCACCAACACACGGTCGGGCTACGTGAGCGCAATGCTGAAGTGATTTCCACTAACATTGCACAAGCGAATACCCCAGGCTTTAAAGCGAAGGGCATGGATTTCGACAAGGCGCTTAAAGCGGCAAAGTCGGGGGCAAGCTTTGGTCTTTCTCGTACGGACGATCGGCATATTAATGCCACTACCAATATTTCTGGGGACACTTTATACCGATTACCAACACAGCCGGACACGGGTGACGGTAATACTGTTGATGTCGATTTGGAGCGTAACCTGTTTATGCAAAACCAAATTCGTCATCAAGCTTCGCTGGATTTCTTAGGCAGTAAGTTTAAGAACCTAACTAAAGCCTTAAAAGGGGAGTAAGTAGATGAGCTTATTTAATGTATTCAATGTGACTGGGTCTGCCATGAGCGCTGAGTCGGTTCGTCTAAATACCACCTCTAGCAACCTGGCAAACGCGAACAGTGTAAGTAGCTCTGCGGAGGAAACTTACAAAGCTCGCCACGCTGTGTTTGGGGCGGAGTTAAGCAAGGCTAAGTATAACCGCGACCACAATGTTCCAGTGAAAGTAATGGGTATCATCGAGAGTGATAAACCACTCGATGCGGAGTACAACCCAGAACATCCGATGGCGAATGATGAAGGTTATATCTTCAAATCAAACGTTAATGTGATGGAAGAAATGGCGAACATGATTTCTGCTTCTCGTGCATACCAAACGAATGTGCAAGTAGCAGATGCAAGCAAACAAATGCTGCTGCGTACGCTGCAGATGGGTCAATAGGGATAAGGAGGTAACGTAATGGCCGGAATCAACAATGTTGGTCAGAGCGGCTTGTCCTATGTTGATCAGCTTAAAACCCTGCAAGAGCAGAATAAGCCTGAGAAAACAACGGGGCAAAATGATCTTAAACAAGAAGATTTTCTCTCGTTGCTGACCAAGCAGTTAGCTCAACAGGATCCTTTTAAGCCGGTCAGCAATGACCAGATGATTGCGCAAATGGCTTCATTTGCGACCGTCGACGGCATCGGGAAAATGAACAATCAATTTGAAAGTCTTAACTCTTCAATGACGTCTAACCAAGCGCTTCAAGCTTCGTCTTTGGTTGGTCGTGATGTTCTAGTACCAGGTGCTGCAGGCATGAAACCTGACAATGCTGGCATGTCTGCCATGGTCAAGGTCCCTCAAGCGCTGGATAACTTGTTTGTCCGCATTGAGAACGCACAAGGTCAACTTGTTCGCACCCTTGACGTAGGTGCAAAACCTGCTGGTGATGCCAAGGTGGAGTGGGACGGATTAGATGAAAACGGTAACCCATTGCCGGGTGGCAAATACGCCGTGAAAGCGGGTGGTTTGCTGGATGGAGAAACGCGTGAGTTTGAAGTATCTACTTACGCTAACGTGAACAGCGTGCTCCTGGGCAAAGGTGATGGGAATGTACTGCTCAATCTGGCTGGCTTTGAATCGCCAGTTCGACTAGCTGAAGTACTAGAAGTTGGAAAAGCGTAAAAGCGCTAGCTAGATAGGAGAATTTGGAATGTCTTATATTGCTCTTAGCGGGTTATCCGCTGCTCAACTGGACTTGAATACAACCAGTAACAACATTGCGAACGCCAACTCATTTGGCTTTAAAGAGTCGCGTGCCGAGTTCGGTGATGTTTACTCGAACTCAATCTTTACCAACGCGAAAACCGCGACTGGTAACGGTGCGCAGGCTCACAAAGTGGCGCAACAGTTCCATGAAGGTTCCAGTATTTATACCAATAACCCGATGGATTTGCGTATCTCAGGTACGGGTTTCTTTGCAGTAGCAAAAGAACGTCTGGAGCCACTATCAAACGAGTTAACTCGTAATGGTGCGTTTCACCTAAACAAAGATAACTACATGGTAACTTCGAATGAAGAATACCTACTTGGTTATCAGGTGAACCCTGATACAGGGGAAGTCGCGTCCTATGAGCCTTCGCCTATAAACATTCCAGCAGAATTCGGCAGACCAAAACCAACAGAAAATGTTGAACTGGGCGTGAACGTGCCAGCAAACGGTGAATTAAAAGATCCGGCGTTGTTTGATACCACGGACCCGACCACTTATAACCGTTCAACATCTTCGACCATTTATGACTCAATGGGTCAGTCTTACAAGATGACAACGTACTACTTGAAAGATTCGACTCAACCGAATACTTGGCACTCTTACTACACAGTGACTGACAAAGCTGGTGAAAAGCCAGTGAATGTAACTGGAGGAGACGTGACAGCACCTAACGGGCATGTCGGGCATACCATTCGCTTTAATAACGATGGTACGTTGTCGAGTATTAACAACGGTCAGAAAATCGTAACTGAACCTCTTGGTACTGGTGCGGTTCCTATTGAACTAAATGGTGCAGACGTCAACCAACAGATTGAGATCAACCAGTTAGGAGCCACTCAGTTTGCCGCCCCGTTTGAATTGACTAAATTCAACGAAGACGGTGCTACAACGGGCTTCCTTACTAAGTTAGATTTTGATGAGTACGGCAGTATCATGGGCACTTATTCAAACGGTGAAGCGGTAACGTTAGGGCGTGTTGCGCTTGTACGTGTACCGAATGAGCAAGGTCTGGATAAGAAAGGCGGTACTCAGTGGAACTCAACTCAGCTTTCTGGTGACAAGATCTGGGGTGAATCTAACAAAGGTTCATTCGGTTCGGTATCCAGCGGTACGCTAGAGCAATCGAACATTGATATGACTCAGGAGCTGGTGGACTTGATTTCTGCACAGCGTAACTTCCAGGCGAACTCCCGTTCTCTAGAAGTTCACAACGGTCTGCAACAGAACATCCTGCAAATCCGATAGTATCTTCAATCATCTGTCATTGCCGCTTTGTGCGGCAATGCTTGTTCCTCTGGCAAGATCTTGTCTGATCTTATCGCTCAAACTCTCTCCAAGAAATCCATTAATTTCCTTATATATCAATTGTTTGTATTTTTGGCATACTAATTGCTTTTTAGCTTTCATAGACTTTTATGGGAGCACACCATGGATCGTTCACTGTTTCTCGCGATGAGCGGGGCAAAACAAAACATGCAGGCAATGCAGCTAAGAGCCAACAACCTGGCCAACGTTAGCACAACGGGTTTCCGTGCTGATCTTGCGCAGGCTCGCTCTATGCAGGCATATGGTGATGGTTTGCCATCTCGCGTATTCAGTATGACTGAGCGTCCGGGGCAAAGCTTTGCTCAGGGCAGCGTGATTACAACAGGTCGTGATCTGGATGTGACCATAGAAGGCAATGGTTGGATTGCGGTTATGGATAAAACAGGTAAGGAAGGGTTAACTCGAAACGGTAACCTGCACATCGATCAAACCGGTCTGCTTACCAACAGCTCTGGTCACCTAGTGTTAGGTGAAACCGGTGCACCAATAACCTTGCCAATTCCTATCAGCAAAGTCGAAATCGGTCGTGACGGCACTATTTCGGTTATCCCGCAGGGTGCTCCTGCCGATGCTATCGAAGTGGTTGACCGAATTAAGTTAACGGCAACCGATAACCGTTCTTTGTACAAAGATACCAATGGTCTTTTCCGCGGAAAGAATGACAACAACGAATACGAAGCCGACGCCAACATCAAGATCATGACGGGCGCGGTGGAAGGCAGTAACGTGAATGCCGTCGGTGAAATGACCAGTTTGATTGACCTTCAGCGCCAGTTTGAAATGCAGGTCAAATTGATGAGTACCGCAGAAGATATGGACAAAGCGTCCGAATCTCTTCTTCGTTCTAGCTAGCATTTAAGTGAGGATTGAGTTATGCATCCAGCATTATGGGTAAGTAAAACGGGTTTAGATGCTCAGCAAACGAATATCTCAACCATCTCGAACAACCTGGCGAACGCCTCAACGGTTGGTTATAAGAAGAGTCGAGCGGTATTTGAAGATCTTTTCTATCAAAACATTAACCAGCCTGGTGGTCAGTCTTCGCAAAACACAGAACTGCCTTCCGGTCTGATGTTGGGCGCAGGTTCCAAAGTGGTCGCGACGCAAAAAGTCCACACCAATGGTAATGCGCAAACCACCAGTAACGCACTCGATTTGATGATTGAAGGCGATGGCTTCTTCCAGGTACTGCTGCCTGACGGCAACATTGGCTACAGCCGCAACGGTCAGTTTACGCTGGATGGCGAAGGCGCAATTGTTACCTCTGGCTCTGGCTACCGATTAGAGCCTGAAATTGTCATTCCTGATAATGCGATCTCTATTTCGGTCGGTAACGATGGTGAAGTGTCGGTCCGAGTTCGTGGTCAGCAAAATAACCAGGTTCTGGGGCAAATTACCACTGTTGATTTCATCAACCCAGGTGGTCTGGAACCAATCGGTCAGAACATGTACCTACCAACAGGTGCCAGTGGCGATCCACAGGAAGGGGTTCCTGGTCTGGAAGGTTTAGGCTCCATTCGTCAGTCTATGTTGGAAACGTCCAACGTTAACGTGACAGAAGAGCTGGTGAACATGATTGAAGCGCAGCGCGTCTACGAGATGAATTCAAAAGTGATCTCATCAGTAGATAAGATGATGAGCTTCGTGAATCAGCAGTTGTAATGAGGGCTTGACCATGATGCGTATACTATTTGTATTTATGACTTTAGTTATGGCGGGTTGTTCTTCGCTACAGCCGCCTGAAACGACGGATCCTAATGCCGGTACTACAGTGGTTGACGCCATTGAAGGCGATAAGTCTAACGAAGGCGGCAATGGAATCGTAGACACACTTCGTGGTCGAACCGATCCAGTCGCAGGCGACCCGGCCTGGGCACCTATTCACCCTAAAGAAAAACCAGCGCACTACGCCACGGCAACAGGGTCACTGTTTAATACGCACTTTGCACAGAATCTTTATGATGACAGCAAGCCACACGGAATTGGTGACATCGTGACCGTCATGCTGTCGGAAAACACCAAAGCGGCAAAAAGTGCCGACGCGGATTTAAGCAAGTCTAACGACGCATCCATGGATCCTTTGAGTGTTGGTGGGCAAGAACTGACGATTCAAGATTACAACTTTTCTTATGAGTTAAGTAACGAGAACAAATTCAAAGGGAATGCATCGGCGAACCAGTCAAACAGCATCAGTGGTTCAATTACCGTTGAAGTGATTGAGGTGCTAGCCAACGGGAATCTGATTATCCGTGGTGAAAAATGGCTGACGTTGAATACAGGGGATGAATATATCCGCCTAAGCGGCACAATTCGTCCGGATGACATTTCTTTTGACAACACTATCGAGTCTACAAGAATCTCCAATGCACGAATTCAGTATTCTGGCACCGGAAATCAACAAGATATGCAAGAACCTGGATTCTTGGCACGATTCTTTAATGTAGCTCTGTAAGTGAGAGAATTGTCGGAGTTTTGACATGTTGAAGAGATGGGCAGTAATGGTCGCCGGTTTGATGATGTTGACAGTGAGTTCAGCGCAAGCGGCACGAATTAAGGATGTAGCGAAAGTTGCAGGGGTTCGTAGTAACCAATTGGTTGGCTACGGTCTGGTAACGGGTTTACCAGGCACGGGGGAGTCCACGCCATTTACTGACCAAAGCTTCAATGCCATGCTTCAAAACTTCGGCATCCAATTACCACCGGGCACCAAACCAAAGACCAAAAACGTCGCCGCCGTAATTGTGACAGCAGAGCTACCCGCTTTCTCTAAGCAAGGTCAGCAGGTCGATATTACCGTGTCTTCCATTGGTAGTGCGAAAAGCCTTCGCGGCGGTACATTACTGCAAACTTTCCTGAAAGGTCTGGATGGTGAAGTCTACGCAGTGGCCCAAGGTAATCTAGTGGTGAGTGGATTCAGTGCAACGGGGGCTGACGGTTCTAAAATTGTCGGTAACAACCCAACCGTAGGTATCATTTCAAGTGGCGCGACAGTGGAACGTGAGATTCCTAATCCGTTTGGTCGTGGTGATTACATCACCTTTAACCTTCTGGAGTCAGATTTCACAACTGCACAACGCATGGCGGATGCAGTCAACAACTTCTTAGGTCCTCAAATGGCTCAGGCAATTGATGCGACATCTGTTAAAGTACGTGCCCCACGAGAAGTCAGTCAGCGAGTCGCTTTCCTATCTGCATTAGAGAACATCGAGTTCAACCCCGCTGACGGCTCTGCCAAAATCATCGTTAATTCACGCACAGGCACTATCGTGGTGGGCAAACATGTTCGTCTAAAACCTGCTGCGGTGACTCACGGTGGCATGACTGTGGCAATCAAAGAGAACCTGAACGTCAGCCAGCCAAATGCGTTAGGTGGTGGGAATACCGCGGTTGTTCCAGACACAGATATTGAGGTATCGGAGCAGTCAGGCAAAATGTTCAAGTTTGAGCCGGGATTAACATTGGATGATCTCGTGCGCGCAGTGAACGAAGTAGGTGCAGCTCCTTCAGATTTAATGGCGATTTTACAAGCGCTTAAGCAAGCGGGTGCCATTGAAGGTCAGCTGATTATCATCTAGGGAGTTTATGATGGTTAAGAATCCTAATGACATTGGTTTTATCCATGACATTTCTTCTTTAGACAAGCTTCGTCAGGGTGCTGTAGAAGCAGGTACAGAAGAAGAAAAGCAAGCGGCACTCAAAACAGCGGCAAAGCAGTTTGAGTCGATTTTCACCACCATGCTGTTTAAATCGATGCGTGACGCGAATACTGCTTTTGAGTCTGATCTGATGAAAAGCCAGAATCAGGACTTCTACCGCCAGATGCTGGATGAACAAATGGCAAGTGAACTGAGTGATTCCGGATCACTCGGTTTGGCAGATATGATCGTTGCCCAGTTGTCGGCTGGTGCAGGTGAAAGCCAGTCTGAGATCGCGATGAGAAACGCTGCGCTAGATACTTCACTAAGATTGCCTGCCGACCAGAGTCGAGTGCATGAAGCTTCTGCCAGCCGTGGCGCTGGTGCATCTAAATTCGATAATCCTCAGCAGTTTGTAGATAAGCTAAAACCTTATGCAGAAAGAGCGGCAAGGGCGCTTGGTGTTGATGCTTCTGTGATCATTGCACAGGCAGCGCTTGAAACAGGTTGGGGACAAAAAGTGGTTAAGAACTCTCTGGGTTCCAGTAATAACCTGTTTAATATCAAAGCGGATAAACGATGGGATGGCGGTAAGGTTGCTACCCAGACTCTGGAAGTTTATGACGGTGTGCCAGTCAAAGAGAAAGCGTCTTTCCGTTCTTACTCCAATTATCAGGACAGCTTTAACGACTATGTACGTTTCTTGAATGAAAACCCAAGGTACGAGACAGCGCTTCAACATCAAGGCGACTCTAAAGCCTTTATTCATGGCATCCATAAAGCAGGATATGCAACGGATCCAGATTACGCAGACAAAGTGCTGAAAGTGAAAGCGCAAGTCGACGAACTCATTTCCAACTAATATAAAAGGCCGCATGACGTTATGCGGTCTTTTTCTTCTCTCTTCTCTAAAATCCCCTCTGATTTAAAACTGTGGCATAGATATTGCAATTTTTACATCAGTAATGGTGTAAACCAATCGTAAGTAACTCTTTTTTGGGGGCAACATGGCATCCGATCTACTCAACGTAGGTAGACAAAGTGTCTTAACAGCTCAGCGGCAACTGACTACCACCGGTCATAACATTTCTAATGCGAATACCGAGGGTTACAACCGCCAGTCTGTTCTGCAGGCAACCAATGACCCCCGGCAATATGGGGGGCAAACATTTGGCATGGGTGTCCATGTGGAAAATGTTCGCCGCTCATGGGACCAATTTGCCGTTAATGAGTTAAACCTGACGACGACTAACTTTTCGAACAAGCTCGATACCGAAGAAAACCTGGATCAAATAACTACCATGTTGTCTTCTGTGGCGTCTAAGAAAATCCCGGAAAACATCAACGAATGGTTTGATTCTCTCAAGACACTTTCCGATTCCCCAAATGACATGGGGGCGCGAAAAGTGCTGCTCGAAAAATCCCAGATTGTGGCTCAGAACATGAACCACTTTCACTCTGTAGTTCGACTGGAAAAAGAAAACATCAATAAAAAGCTGGAACAGGCGGTAGAACGAATCAACTCACTAGCGAAAGAGATTCGTGATGTACACCGTCTGATGATGCGTACACCAGGACCACATAACGACTTTCGTGATGAACACGAACGTCTGATCAAAGAGCTTGCGCAGTACACCAAAGTCACAGTGACACCGAGAAAAAACAACGAAGGATTTAACGTCCATATCGGGAACGGTCACACTATCGTCTCCGGTACGGAAGCCAGCGAACTGACACTTCTACCGGGGCAGCCGGATGCTCAACAGCTTCGGATTGGTATGGTTGAAGGTAAAGGCATCAAAGCCATCAAACATGCAGGTTTAGACGGCAAGTTAGCGTCGTACCTTAAAGCGCGTGACGAATCCATTCCTTACGTTATGGATGAGTTAGGAAGACTGGCTACAGCTATGTCTTACCAAGTGAATAAGCTGCAGTCACAGGGTTTGGACCTTCGTGGCGATATTGGTACTAGCCTGTTTACCGATGTGAACTCAAAAGACATGGCAAAATCTCGTGTGATCCAAATGTCGGAATCCACTGCAGAAGTCAGTGTATACATTGAAGACATTTCGCAGCTCAGCAGCGGCGAATACGAGGTGAAATACGACGGTTCGGATTACCGAATTGTTAAACCAAACGGCGACGTCATCACTGTATCTGGCAGCGACTTTTCCAACAACTTCATTTTAGATGGAATGAGAATTTCTATTCAGACTCCACCTAAAGATGGCGAACGTTTTCTTATTCGACCCACTGAAAGTGCAGCAGCCTTGATGAAGGTCGAGATGAAAGATGCTGCTCAACTGGCTGCTCAAAGTTATGAGAGTTCTTACACAGAGGCGCGCGGCACCGCCAAGTTCAACATTCTTCAAGCTGGTAGCCTACGTGAATTTCAGGTAGTGATTTCCCCTACCGGAGATCAGTTTGCCGTTCTGGATATGAAAGGTCAGGTCGTGATGCAGCCTCAGGCTTACCCGCCATCTGGTCCTGTTACCGTGAACGGAACCGTTTTTGAACTGACGGCAGGGGCAAAAGAGAACGATAAATTTGCGGCAAACCTTGTCCCGTCTGAAGGTGATAACGGCAACTTGCTTAAGATGCAGAACATCCAGACCGAAAAAGTCATGAATGATGGCAACTCCACGGTTCTGGAAGTGTATAAAGATCTGAATACAGAAATTGGTTTGAGAACGGCAACGGCAACTCGATTAGCCGATGTTGCCAAGTTAGAAAATGAAGCTGCAAAAGAACGTATCGCTTCGATCTCGGGTGTAAACCTGGATGAAGAAGCGGCAAACATGATGAAGTTTCAGCAAGCTTACATGGCATCTTCTCGAATCATGCAAAGCGCGAATGATACCTTCAACACCATTTTGGCACTGAGATAGGGGAGGACGGGTAAATGATGAATCGAATCGCCAGTTTCCATAACTATCAAACCGTGCAGAATGATCTTCAGCGCCAGGAAAACAAAATTCATCACAACCACGCTCAGCTAGCTTCAGGCAAGAAGCTGATGACCGCGGCAGACGATCCATTGGCTGCACACTATGTGCAGGGGATCAAACAGCAGACAGAAGAACTTCGTCAATATATGGATTCCATTGTTCTGATTCGTAACCGTTTAGAGCATCAGGAAGTCATGATTGCCAGTGCAGAACAATACGCAGATGAAGCTAAGCGTTCTGTTATGGAAATGATCAACGGTGCATTATCACCAGAAGATCGGGCGGCAAAATCTCGTGAGCTGGAAGAGATGGTTGTGAACATGCTGAACCTGGTGAACAGCCAGGATGAATCTGGTAACTATATTTTTGCAGGTACAAAACCTAAATCACAGCCGTTTTTCCGTGATTATGCTGGGGACGTTTCTTACCTTGGTGATACCTATCATCGCAACATGAAAATTGCCAATGGGCTAGAAATTCCTGTCAGCGATCCGGGCAACAAAGTGTTTATGGAAATAGACAACCCGCTTGGTGATTATGATCCTCAATATGAACTTCAGGTGGCGTCAGAACTTTTGGTCGAGAAAGCCACTAATCTGAATTACGACGATCAGTCTGAATACAGAGCAACCTTTGTTGATATGGGCGACGGAAGCTTTGGATATCAGTTGGAAAAAGATGGCTCAGTAGTCAAATCGGATAACTATGATCCAAAAGAAGGTATCAAGTTTGAAGATTTACACCTTCAGTTCAAAGGAAGAATCACCCCAGGTGATGCCATTACATTTGAGCCTAAGAAAAGCTATAGCATTTTTGAAACCTTTCAGAAAGCGATGAAATATTCTGAACGTTCGGTAGCGGATTCAAATGGTACGGCTGAATTGCATCAGGTCACTGAAGAGTTTCATGCGGCATTCGTACACATTAATACGGTGCGTACTGATTTGGGTTCCAGACTGAATACGTTAGATATTCAGGAATCCCAGCACGAAGACTTCAAGCTTTCTATGGCGAAGTCAAAAAGTAATTTCGAAGATCTGGATTACGCTCAGGCGGTAATCGAGTTCAATGAAAACTCCCTGGCGCTTAAAGCGTCCCAACAAGCTTTCGGAAAAGTGAAAGACTTAACCCTGTTCAATTACATCTAACTCTTGTCTGCAAACCTATGCCTTATGTGCTTTGCCTTAAGTGCCCGGTTTGCCCCCCAAGAGGAGAAAGGTAAAACATTGCCGCTCAATAAACTTTATGCGGTAAAGGGGGAGGTAGAAAGTGAGCTGGTCGTTTCTTTGATGATAGAAATATAAAGAAATGAAGCGAGAAAAAGTTTTTAAAGATAATAATCTCTTTAAAAACATTAAATTAAGGATAAGTTTGGTTCTTTGGTAAAAATGTTGGAAAAGTTGGCACACAAGTTGAATGTATTAATGTAACGAAACAACTTAGGTGCAGTTAGAAGTTCACCATTTAATAAGTTGGACTTCTACAAGTAACTTTCGGTCAGGGCTTAACCAATAAGATTGAACTGACCGGTTCGCAGAGAGAGCGAACTCAACAGGAGAGCAAACTATGGCTGTAACAGTGAGCACTAACGTTTCCGCAATGACGGCACAACGTTACCTAAATAAGTCAACTAATGACTTAAACACATCGATGGAGCGTCTATCGTCAGGGCACAAGATCAACAGTGCAAAAGATGATGCAGCGGGTTTGCAAATCTCTAACCGATTGACCGCTCAGTCTCGTGGTCTGGATGTGGCAATGCGAAACGCCAACGATGGTATCTCGATTGCTCAAACGGCAGAAGGTGCCATGAATGAGGCTACAAACGTTCTTCAACGTATGCGTGACCTGGCCATTCAGTCTGCCAACGGCGCCAACACTGATGCGGATCGCCGAGCCATCAATGAAGAAGCGGTAGCGCTTCAGGATGAGATTAACCGTATTGCTGAAACCACATCATTTGGTGGACGTCGATTGCTTAACGGTTCATTTGGCGATGCGGCATTCCAGATTGGTGCTAACTCTGGTGAAGCCATGGTAATGGCATTAACCAGTATCCGTGCCGACGATGTGCAAATGGGTGGGCGTACCTTTGTCGCTCCACCGGAAAATGCGAAGTCTAAAGACTGGGGTGTACCAGCCGATAAACTCGACATCAAGTTTGAGTTCACCACGAAAAACGGTGAGCCACAGGTGGTCGATATTATTGCCAAAGCTGGTGATGACATCGAAGAGCTGGCGACCTACATCAATGGTCAGTCAGACATGATTCACGCTTCTGTCAGTGAAAATGGACAGATGCAGGTATTCGTAGCCGAACCACATTTGGAAGGTGATCTTACTATCTCTGGGACACTTGCTGGGGAAGTCGGGTTAACGGGTGGTCCGGGGGTACAAACTACGGTTCAGGATCTTGATCTAAGAACGGTAGCAGGCTCTCAGAACGCAATCAGCGTTGTGGATGCCGCTCTCAAGTACATTGATAGTCAACGTGCTGATTTAGGTGCAAAACAAAACCGACTCAGCCACAGTATCAATAACTTAGCGAATGTTCGTGAGAATGTGGATGCTTCCAACAGCCGAATCAAAGATACCGATTGGGCAGTGGAAACCACAGAGCTTACGAAAAACCAGATTTTGCAGCAGGCAGGTACTTCAATACTTGCTCAAGCGAAACAGTTGCCAAACTCAGCGATGCAATTACTTCAATAGTAATGCACATCTTCGCCAGGGCAGACGTGAACTGGCGTATGATGCCGCTTAGTTAGCAAGCGCGGAAGGTACAAAAAAACAGGACGCTCTCTCATCTCTCACCTGCGGAATGTTTTAGTGTTTGTATCGGAAGCACCTGGCTAGTCGGGGATATGTTTCATTTCTCTGATCTCCGCATGACTCTGACTAGTAACAGCCCCGGTTCTCTCAAAGGAAAGGGGCTTTTTTCTTGCCCAAAGAAAAGTATCTTTCTACATATCTTAATCTAAGATTTTTCCTGAACCTGAACCTGAACCTGAACCTGAACCTGAACCTGAAGGCTTTGTTTCCCTTCTGACTCCAAGCTTGTTTTACGACATGATCAAACGTGTGAGTGTTTTTACGCAGAATGGGTATAGGAGGTAAACGTGCTGTTCGCTTGAATAGTGAATATTGTTTGGGGCTTTCTCAAGTTAGCGCTGATGGCTCTTATGGGAGGAAATGATGATAAGGATTGAGATAGGCAGAAGTTACTGTGAATAGAAACAAAAAACGCTGCCATCGGACAGCGTTTTTAAAATGTTCTAAGTAAAAATTACTTAGTCACGCGTAGAACCGTTGTTTCACCAACAGATACCGCGCCAGTTAGCTTGTTCAACTCTTTGATTTCGTCCATGTTAGAAATAACAACTGGAGTTAGAGTTGACTTCGCTTTCTCTTCTAGAAGAGCTAGATCGAATTCGATGATTGTGTCACCAGCTTTAACTGTTTGACCTTCTTCAGCGATGCGAGTGAAGCCTTCGCCTTTTAGTTCAACAGTATCAATACCGAAGTGAACGAAAAGCTCAACGCCGTCGTCAGATTCGATAGAGAATGCGTGGTTAGTTTCAAAGATTTTACCGATAGTACCGTTTACTGGAGCGACCATCTTGTCACCAGATGGTTTGATAGCGATACCGTCACCAACGATTTTTTCAGCGAATACTACATCTGGCACATCTTCGATGTTTACGATTTCGCCAGATAGAGGTGCGATGATTTCAATTGCACCAGCGTCAGCACTGTCGTCAGAAACCAGCTTCTTCAGTTTGTCAAACAGACCCATGTCATGCTCCTAAACGTTAATTTTATTCTGTTGAATTATATTAGCAGTTTGTTTTTTCTGCGATAAATTTTTCTACGTGCGCTTCAATCTCAGCCGCTGTTGGCATTTGAAGGGCTTCTTCCGCCATCGCTTTTACTTCTGCAAAGTTCGAGTTACGGATAACTTTCTTCACTTTAGGGATGGAGATTCCGCTCATGCTGAACTCATCCAGACCCATACCTAGTAGAAGAAGCGTTGCACGCTCGTCACCAGCAAGCTCACCACACATACCAGTCCACTTACCTTCAGCGTGAGAAGCATCGATCACTTGCTTGATTACTGTCAGAACAGCAGGTGAAAGTGGGTTGTATAGGTGAGAGATTAACTCGTTACCACGGTCAACTGCTAGAGTATACTGAGTTAAGTCGTTAGTACCAATACTAAAGAATGATACTTCTTTCGCTAAGTGATGAGCAATTGCCGCTGCCGCAGGTGTTTCAACCATAACACCGATTTCGACGTTTTCGTCGAAAGCATGACCTTCATTGCGCAGTTCCGCTTTGTACTCTTCGATAGCTGCTTTTAGTTCGCGAATTTCTTCAACAGAAATGATCATTGGGAACATGATGCGAAGCTTACCGTGTGCAGATGCACGTAGGATACCACGTAGCTGGTCACGTAGAATTTCACGACGATCCAAGCTAATACGTACTGCACGCCAACCCAGGAATGGGTTCATTTCTTTTGGCAGATCCATGTAAGGAAGATCTTTGTCACCACCGATATCCATAGTACGGATAATCACTGGCTCACCATGCATCGCTTCCGCTACTTCTTTGTAAGCTTGGTACTGCTCTTCTTCAGTAGGAAGTGCATCGCGATCCATGAATAGGAATTCTGTGCGGTACAGACCAACACCTTCACCGCCGTTGCGGATGATGCCGTCACAGTCTTTTACTGTACCGATGTTGCCACATACTTCGACGTTATGGTCGTCAAGTGTTGTAGCAGGAAGATCTTTCAGTTTAGCCAGCTCTTCTTTTTCTGCGATGAAAGCATCACGGATAGACTGTGCTTCAGACATTTCTGCGTCTGTTGGGTTAACGATGATTTTGTTGTTCATCGCATCCAAGATAAGCATGTCGCCGTTCTTCACTTGCTTAGTGATGTCGTTAGTACCAACGATCGCAGGAAGTTCAAGAGAACGTGCCATAATAGAAGTGTGCGAAGTACGACCACCGATGTCACAAGCAAAGCCCAGAACGTAGTCCAGGTTGATTTGCGCTGTTTCAGATGGTGTAAGGTCGTAAGCAACCAAGATAACTTCTTCATCAATGTCGCTTAGAGAAACGATGTTGATGCCAAGTGCGTTTTTAACGAAACGAGAACCGATGTCACGGATGTCTGTTGCACGCTCTTTTAGGTATTCGTCATCCAGAGATTCAAGTGCAGTCGCCTGCTCTTCAATCACAGTATGGATAGCGTTATCTGCAGAAAGCTTATCGTTTTTGATCAGTGCTAAAATTTCTTCTTCTAGCTCTTCGTCTTCAAGAAGCATGATGTGACCTTCAAAGATCGCTTCTTTCTCTTCACCGAACGTTTCAAGTGCTTTTTGCTTGATGGTTTCAAGCTGCGCCGAAGATTTGTTACGTGCATCAAAGAAGCGCTGAACTTCAGCTTCTACTTGATCGTCGGAGATAGTGTTTGTGTTTAGGACAATTTCATCTTCTTGAAGGAGTAGTGCTTTACCAAAAGCAATACCAGGAGATGCTAGGATGCCTGAAATCATAGCCTTACCTTAATATGGTCAACAATAAACGGAAAGTGTTTGACTAAAAATGCTAACGAGTAGTGGTAGCTTAAAGACGTCTTATTTAAACAAAGCCATTTTGCGTTTGCAAAATGGCTTTGAGAAGAGCGTTCTAATTAGTGAAGTTGGTCCATAAGAGCAACTAGGTGGTCAACTGCTGCTTGAGCCTGTGGGCCTTCTGCAGAGATAGTAACAACTGTACCTTTAACTAGGCCTAGAGTTTGTAGCTTGAACAAGCTCTTAGCACTTGCACTTTTACCGTTAGAAGTCACTGTGATGTCAGCGTCAAAGCCTTTAGCTTCTTTAACAAACTGAGCAGCTGGACGAGTGTGTAGACCGTTTTCTGCAGTGATTTCTACTTGCTTCTGATACATGTGATATACCCCAATTGATTTATTTTTGTGTCTGTAGTCGGTAGCGTACAATCTATCATTAACAGTGCTAGTCCAACGTTAATGAAACGCTGACCCGATGTCAGTGTTTTCAACTCATTCTGCTCGCAGTCCTTGACTGCTGCAAAATCAGAGTGATTCTTTACTAATGCGCTTTTTATTTTGAAGCGAAAAATAAAACTGAGGTGATATTACCAAAGGTGAGGCAGGGATCAACAAAAAAGCCCCTATATGGGGCTTTTTTAGACTAAAAATTGATTTCAACACAGTTTTATTACGTGTTTATTGCTGGTTTTCTTTCTCAGTAAACAGACCTGCAAATAGTGCTGTACTTAGGTAACGTTCACCAGAGCTTGGTAGAACCGTTACAATTGTTTTACCAGCAAATTCAGGCAGTTCCGCAATGCGGTTTGCAGCAACTACTGCAGCGCCAGATGAGATACCGGCCAGGATACCTTCTTCTTCCATCAGACGGCGAGCCATTTCGATTGCATCTTCAGAGGAAACAGACTCAACACGGTCAATAAGTTCTAAATCAAGGTTACCAGGGATGAAACCTGCACCGATACCCTGAATTTTGTGTGGAGATGGTTGAATTTCTTCACCAGCCAGAGCTTGAGCGATAACAGGCGATTCTGTTGGCTCAACAGCTACGGTTGTGATTGCTTTGCCTTTTTCGCCTTTAATGTAGCGGCTTGTACCTGTTAGCGTACCACCTGTACCTACACCTGAAACGAACACGTCAACTTCACCGTCTGTCGCATCCCAAATTTCAGGACCTGTCGTTTTCTCGTGGATCGCTGGGTTAGCTGGGTTGTTGAATTGTTGTAGAAGCAGGTATTTTTCTGGGTTGCTTGCAACAATCTCTTCTGCTTTAGCGATAGCACCTTTCATGCCTTTTGCTGCTTCAGTCAATTCTAGGTTTGCACCCAGAGCTTTAAGAAGCTTACGACGCTCAAGGCTCATTGACTCAGGCATAGTAAGAGTAAGCTTGTAACCACGAGCTGCGGCTACGAATGCAAGTGCAACACCAGTGTTACCACTTGTTGGTTCAACAAGCTCAACGCCTGGCTTAAGTGTACCTGCTTTCTCGGCTTCCCAGATCATGTTCGCACCGATACGACATTTAACGCTAAAGCTAGGGTTACGTGCTTCTACTTTAGCCAGTACGTTACCTTTACTTACGCGGTTCAGACGAACAAGTGGAGTGTTACCAATAGCTTGCGAGTTATCTTCGTAGATTTTGCTCATGTTGATGTTCCTTCATTACACGGTAGAGGGTGCACAATGCACTCTGTGTTATTACTGATTAAGCATAAAGTGCTAATAAACAACCGAAAAAGAATAAATGGTTATAACTTATAGGGTGTAATGAAGAGCTTTAATAGTGTGAACTGAGTGGTTTTTCTATTGTGATAAGCAACCAGTATTGTACAAAAAAGGCGAGTCTTACATTAGTAATGACTCGCCTAATCCTTATCTCACATATTGTAATCGATATTTGTCCACCCACATGGCGGTTGCGCCACACACGGCCACGGGCATCACAAACAAATTCAATATTGGGATCATGGTAAACAACGAAACCATAAACCCAAACCCATAAGAGGTGGACTGATTTTGTTTCAAATCATTTCTCATGTCCTGAAATGTGACTTTGTGATTGTCAAAAGGGTAGTCGCAGTACTGAATGGCAAGCATCCAAGCTGAAAACAGGAACCAGAGTACCGGACCTACTGTCTGACCCAGTGCGGGAATCAACAATAAAATAAAGAGCCCAAGTGCTTTTGGAAGATAGTACATCAGCTTGCGCCATTCGCGACCTAGGATTCTTGGTACGTCTTTCAGTAAAGACATTACAGACTGATCACTAAGCGTCTTGCCTGTAAGCTTGGCTTCGAGCTGCTCAGCCAGAAGCCCGTTAAATGGGGCCGCCACAAAATTGGCTATGGTGCTGAAAAGATAAGTAAACGTAGCCAGTATAGCGAGTGCTACTAAGGGCCAAAGAAGATAAGAAAGCCATGACAGCATATCAGGCAGGTAGCCAAGCCATGCGTCTATCCATTGATTGAGATTAGAGAAAAGAAAATAGATGGCTCCGCCAATCAGCAGAATATTGACGAGTAATGGCAGGATAACAAATCGTCTGATGCCGGGCTGAAATGCCAGCTCAATGCCATGAAAAAAGTATCCTATGCCACTGCGGTGGTGTGTTGTCATAAAAATGTTCTTCCTAGATTGCTCTATTCGCGATTCTAACGTAGACATAACAGTATACCCAAGATATGAACGCTTCCTGAATCGAAAGGCATTTCATCTCTTAAAGGTAAAATTAAAGAAAAAGCGTGCAGAAGGTCACGCGATGTTCAACGACGTCTCCATATATTTATTCAAATTTCTCAGAGACTTTTGGTAAAGTAACACACATATACGATAAATAGACTGCCACTTGAATGTTTTTTCAGCGATGCAGTGAACAGAGAGTAAAAAATGCAGGAATTGCGACTAGTACTTATCATCGTAGGCTTACTTGCTATTGCCGCTTTGCTATTCCACGGGTTGTGGACCAGTAAAAAAGAAGGAAAAGCCAAATTTGGTAACAAACCTCACCGTAAGCTGGAAAGCTCTGAGGAAGAAGAACAAGATTATACCGCTACTCGCGCGTTTGCTCCTGAAGATGATTTCGAAATTATCCGCAAAACCCGAAAAGAACCTGAGTTTGCTGACAATACTGAAAAAGAAGTACCTGCTTACGATCCACTGGTAGACAGTGAAGAACCATTACCTTCCTTTTCATCGATAGATGATGATTCTTCCAAGTCAAAAGAAAATGAACCCGTTGAAAGTGTTCTGGAGCCAGAAGCATTTGTTGCAGAGCCTAAAGAGACAGAACAAATCGCAGTAGATCAAACTACCGACTTCGAAAACGAAGAGCGCATTGAAGAGCCTGTTATCAATGAGCCAGAGCCCGAAGCTGAAAAAGAGATGGAAGTGCTAGTCCTTAATGTTCACTGCGCTGGCGATGATCCGTTTGTGGGCACTTCTTTGTTTGATAGCATGAAGCAAAATGGCTTGCTGTACGG
Organism: Vibrio sp. SCSIO 43132; assembly: GCF_019904195.1. NCBI lineage: Bacteria > Pseudomonadati > Pseudomonadota > Gammaproteobacteria > Vibrionales > Vibrionaceae > Vibrio > Vibrio sp. SCSIO 43132. The sequence continues at coordinate 3,063,425 of NZ_CP063199.1, read as the reverse complement.
TGAAATGGACATCTTCCATCGCCATGCGGATTTGTCTGGCACAGGTAAAGTACTGTTCAGTGTGGCAAATATGATGCAACCAGGAACACTTCAGCATGATGATCCGGACACCTTTACAACTCAGGGCATTTCTTTCTTCATGACGTTGCCATGTTTTGGCGAAGCAGACCAGAATTTCAAATTGATGTTGAAAACCGCGCAGCAGATAGCCGATGACTTAGGCGGAAATGTGCTGGATGATCAACGCAACCTCATGACGCCAGACAGGCTTGACGCGTACCGACAACAGATCCGCGATTTCAACGCTGGTTAATACAAGCAAATACAATATACTCAAGCTACCTCAAGATAGGCTCTCGCTGAACCTAGCATCTTGAGGCAACTTGAGTATATAGAATAAAATGATTAGGGCTCGCTTCGAGCCCTTTTTTCTAAGCACGATAGAGCACGTTATGAGTAAGAACATTGAGCAGCAATACGCTGAGTTGAAGCAGACCCTCCATCATCATGCCGTAAAATACTACGTCGAAGACAGCCCAGTGATTCCGGATGCCGAATACGACAGGTTAATGCGTCAGCTTTTGGAAATTGAAGAGCAAAACCCTGATTGGGTTACAGTCGACTCCCCAAGCCAGCGCGTTGGTGGCCCCGCACTTGATAGCTTTACGTCAGTCGCTCATGAGATTCCCATGCTCTCTCTGGATAATGCATTCAACGATGAAGAAATAGAAGGGTTCTATCGCCGAGCAACAGATAGAGCGCCAGGCACAGATATTCAAACGTTCAGTTGTGAACCTAAACTTGATGGGCTTGCAGTTAGCCTTCTTTATGAAAACGGTGTGTTAGTTCAGGCGGCAACCCGCGGAGATGGTGCCACTGGCGAAAACATTACCGAGAATGTCAGAACGATTAACGCTATTCCTTTGATTTTGCAGGGAGAAGGCTGGCCAACTCGCATTGAGGTGCGTGGTGAGGTCTTTATGCCTAAGGCGGGCTTCGACAAGATGAATGAAGAAGCGCTTAAGAAAGGTCTGAAGCCTTTTGTTAACCCGCGAAATGCAGCAGCGGGAAGCCTGCGTCAACTGGATTCAAAAATCACGGCTACAAGACCATTGAGCTTTTATGCGTACAGCGTGGGTGTTGTAGAAGGTGGCGAACTGTCCGATAGTCACTACGAGCGATTTCTGCAACTGAAGTCGTGGGGTTTGCCTATGTGCCCAGAGACGAAACAAGTCCAAGGACTAAAAGACGTCTTTGAGTACTACAAGGACATTCTTGAGAAACGAGATAGCCTACCGTATGAAATAGACGGTGTAGTCATAAAAATTGATGATATCGCTATTCAGGAACAGCTTGGTTTCGTCGCGAGAGCACCGCGTTGGGCGATTGCGTATAAATTCCCTGCACAAGAAGAAATTACCGTTCTGAATGACGTTGAATTCCAGGTTGGTCGTACCGGAGCCATCACGCCTGTTGCTAAACTTGAACCAGTATTTGTTGGTGGCGTTACCGTCAGCAATGCTTCTCTTCACAATGCCGATGAAATCGAACGACTAGGTGTAAAAATTGGTGACAGCGTCATTATTCGACGTGCTGGTGATGTGATTCCCCAGGTGACAGGAGTGATTCTGGACAGACGCCCAGATAACGCTGGCGAAATTGTATACCCGACGGCTTGCCCAGTCTGCGAATCAGACGTAGAGCGACTGGAAGGTGAAGCCGTTACTCGATGTACGGGAGGGCTAATTTGTCAGGCTCAGCGTAAAGAAGCACTCAAGCATTTTGTGTCCCGAAAAGCGCTCGATGTAGATGGGCTAGGCGAAAAAGTCATAGAGCAGCTAGTCGACCGTGAAATGGTGGAAACCCCAGCAGATCTTTTCAAACTTTCGGCGGGAGTCATTACCGTTTTGGATCGAATGGGCCCTAAATCTGCACAGAATGTGGTTGATGCGCTAAATAAATCAAAACAGACAACGCTTCCTAGATTTCTATACTCTCTTGGAATTCGAGAAGTTGGTGAAGCAACAGCAGCAAACTTAGCAAACCACTTTAAAACACTGGAAGCCATCCAAGAAGCAAGCAAAGAGCAGTTAATTGAAGTTAATGATGTTGGTGAAGTCGTCGCAAATCACATCAAACGTTTCTTCGAGGCAGAGAGTAATCTTGAGGTTGTTGAAAAACTTCGGGAATTTGGTGTCCATTGGGAAGATATCACACAACAATCCAGTGATAAGCCACAGCTACTGGAAGGAAAGACCGTTGTTATTACTGGCAGCTTCTCCAAGTTAAATCGAAATGAAGCTAAAGCTATGCTGCAAGAACTGGGAGCGAAGGTAACAGGAAGTGTGTCTAAGAAAACGGATATCTTATTCGCTGGCGAAGCTGCCGGTTCTAAGTTAGCTAAAGCTCAGGATCTCGGAGTCGAAGTCAAAGATGAAGAGGCTCTAATAGGGATCTTAGGTTTGTAATTTATTTAAAGTTATTTTGTTTAAAAGCGAGCTTGATAGCTCGCTTTTTTATTGCACTTTGAAACAAAGAATGTGTCATCAAGTTATCTTAATTATTTTAAATAGTTATATTTTATCTTGGTGTTATTTCTTCATGGAATGATTTTTAGGAAGTTTCTTTTTAATACCAAGGTCTTTTTATAATAATTCATAAAAAAATCGAAAGAAGTGCAACTAATTACCATATTATTTGTCTATAAAAATTATGTTGCACGCCATCTACACAAAGTTTGATTAATAGGCTTTTAACTCCTGTTAGGTAAAGATTTTTATAATAATTCTTGTCAAAAATAAAGATATCAATTGTCAGTGATCAATATTCCAAATTTGATTTTTAAAGCTATTGATATTTATCATTTTCGAGTCACTTCACTTTTTCATAATCGCAACTCTTCTTAACTTATTGATTTTTAATAGCTCTATCTTTATTTTTCAGCTCAAAATTAATAACTGTGATTCATATCATTAAGTTGAGAAAACTTTGCTCTCGTTCATATTTTTTTAGTTAAAAAATAAGTTCTCGTTGATGTTTTTCTTCGCGAAGATAGTCTTTGTCATGTGGATACACACTGTGTATGCAGGAATAAAAAGTGTGAACTCATTAGTTTTTGAATATCACACACAGGAAAGATGCTTTCTACCTTAGCGGCCAAATTGAGGTGGATAGCGGACAAAACAGCTATATCCATTTTAGGAGTTTTCCATGGAAAAGATCTTTAAGCGCACTCTTCTGGGTGCAGCAGTGGCTTCAATTGCACTATCTGGCTCTGCACTGGCTAAACCAGCAACTGAAACAGTTGATCTGTACGGTCAAATCGCTATCTCAGTTGCGCAAAATGCTGAAACAAAAGACGGTGTTGATAAACCAATTGTGATGGACAACGAATCACGTATCGGTGTTCGTGGTTCTGCAGACTGGGAACGTGGTCCAACAATCATCTGGCAATTAGAAGGTGGTAATGTTGATGATGATGGTTCGAACAGCGGTCTAGGTGTACGTGATACATACGGCGGCTTCGACTTTGGTGATTCTGGTAAAGTTCGCTTCGGTCGTGTTCTGACTCCACTATTCGAAGTTGTAGATGGATACACAGGTCAAAGCTCAGGTGGCGGTTTCAACGTAGGTAACACAGGTAACACTAACTACGATCGTCAATCAAACATGGTTCGTTACGATTCTGCAAACCTAGGTGGTTTCAGCTTTGCTCTTGGTGCAGGTCGTGGTGACGAGAAAATTGCTGGTTCAAACGTTTATTCTGCAAGTGGTCAGTTCACTACAGGTGTATTCACTGCAAAACTTGCTTTTGAAAACAACAAAGACCGTACTATCACTAAAGCAGATGATGCTAAGAGCATTGCTGAGGTTCGTGGTGATGCAAATGCAATGATTGCAGGTATCAACGTTGATCTAGAAGGCTTTGGTGTTCACGCAGCATACTTGACAGGTGAAGTTAAGCCTGAAGCTGGTAAAGCTGGCGGTGCATACGACAAAGCAACTCAAAGTGCTTACAAGTTTGGTGCATACTACACAGGTGTTGAGCACTGGACATTCAATCTGAACTTTGCTGCATCCACTGATGTCAAGCAAGACGGTGTTTCTCAGAAGAACAAAGACCAAGCAATTACTGGTCAGGCAATGTACAGCATTGATTCAAATGCAGTGGTATACGCTCGTCTAGTCCACCACACAGATAAAGTTGCTGGCGAGAGCAAGAGCGACTTGGGCTGGCGTCTAGGTATGGAATATTACTTCTAAGACCTAGCTACACTGCCTTTTTCAATTTGCCGACGTGCATGACACGTCGGCTTTTTTGCCAAATTTTTGGTGAGAATAAAAGTTGAAGATAAAACAAAAGCCACGATAAGTGGCTTTTGTTTTATCTGGAATTAGTATATTAATTCATATTTGAAATAGCCCAAGTTAGAAAAGCTTTTCTATCATCTTGAGACGCTTGATTAAACAATTGCTGTAGCGTTTCCAAGTCGGTAGTCGTCGCTTTTTTAGCAGAGACATTTTTCTTTTCTATTTTTACGGTATCAACTTCGATCGCTTTACCTGTATAGGCAGCAATACTAGCTGGCTCCGAACTTTCATTAAAGTTTTTTACTTCCTGAACCATGTCTGGCATGAAAGTAAAACCAACGTTGATTTGTCCTGTTTTTAAAGACTTAAGGTCACCATTTGAATCTTTCAGGTAAAATTTGGGATCTTTATTAAACCGTTCTCCTTGGCTTAATGTATTTATTCTTGGGATAGTCAGAGCAATTTCACTATCAAAACTTGTAAAAGTTGCCACTAAAGGCTGAGACTTAAATTTAGTGTTTTTACTACCAGCTTCAGTTACAACTTTTGCTACTCGAAACACAATCTGATTAGTCCCGTTAGGAATGGTTAGTGTTTCTTTATAATCAAAGCCAAAACTTGAGTAACCAATATCCTCTCCGTTGACGATCATAAGCTGAACATCTTTAGGTATCGAAATCTCAACATCAGCTAGTGATGCAAATGGAACCAGTGCTGAAGTGAGCAATAGCTTATGACTTAATTTCATAGTTCTCTCCCTGCAAAATGAGAAACAAGTCTACTATTCATTTTATTATTTGTTCCGCAAATAAAGTATTAAATAATCTCTGCTTTGCGATCTTACGCTCGTAGTAATTTGACGTTATATTAATAGCGAACATAATGTTGGACTGACTGATAATGAACATTTCTAAAGTTGCAGAGTTGACTGGTCTCACCGCCAAATCGATTCGATTTTATGAATCAAAGGAGATTACTTCTCCAGCACTTCGTAGTGCCAATGGATATCGGACTTATTCAGAAAAGCATATTGAAGAGTTACAGCTTGTGGCGCGAGCGAGAGCCGCTGGGTTTAACTTAGATGAGTGTAAGTCTCTACTGGAACTCGCCTTCAATCCTTCTCGTACCAGTGCTGAAGTAAAACAAAAAACACGCGAGAAACTGGCGGAAGTTGAAGCCAAAATTTCAGAGCTGACTTTAATGAAATCTCAGTTAGAAGCGTGGATTGAAGAATGCCCAGGGGATGAAGGGCAAGAATGCCCCATTATCGATAATTTGTGCGGACATAAAAAATAGGCTCATTAAGAGCCTATTTTTAGTTTGGATCCATCTTAATCCACAGCTTCGATGGTGAGGATTATGCCGTTTACTGAAGTGACTTTTACCGTGGTTCCTGCGGTGAGTGCTTTTTCGCTGACGGCAGACCAGGTTGTATCACCAACTCGAATTCGACATCTCCCTGCCTGAATATCCTCTTCGAGTCTAGTAATTTGACCAACAAGCTGTTTGTCTTTTTGATTTAGGTCGGTCGCTTTGTCATCAAGTACGTCTTTTTTGTGCTGATACCGCCACCAAAGCCAGGTAGTGACCAGAGAGAAAACCGCAAAGCAGACCCATTGCAACTCCCAGCTCATTGGCAGAAGGAGTTTTACGATACCCACTAAAATGGCGGAAATACCAATCCACAGTAGATACCCTGCGGTGCCTAATAGCTCGCCACATAAAAGCACCAACCCAAGGGCTATCCAGTGCCAGTGATTCATTTGGTCAAGCAGTTCAAACATATTACTTCTCTTTCGATTCTTTAAACATTTCGGCAATGCCAGCGACGGAGCCCATTAGACCCGTTGCTTCAAGTGGCAGCATGATTATCTTACCGTTTTCTGCCTGTCCAATCGACTTGATCGCTTCGGTATAACCCTGCGCGATAAAGTAGTTAACGGCTTGCATGTCCCCTTGAGCAATGGCATTAGATACCATCTCTGTTGCTCGAGCTTCCGCTTCCGCCGCGCGTTCCCTTGCTTCTGCCTGAAGAATGGCCGCTTGTTTGTCACCTTCCGCTTTTAAGATTTCAGCTTGTTTCTGACCTTCAGCTCGTAGGATCTCCGCTTGACGAACGCCTTCTGCCTCTAGCACTTCTGCACGCTTATTACGCTCTGCTTTCATTTGGGCATTCATTGCCGCAGTAAGATCTGAAGGAGGCTGCACATCTTTAATTTCGATACGGGTGACTTTAACTCCCCAAGGGTTAGTTGCTTCATCAACGATAGACAATAAGCGCGTATTGATCATGTCACGTTGGCTGAGCATTTCATCAAGTTCAAGAGAACCCAAAACAGTACGAATATTTGTCAGGGTAAGGTTTCGGATTGCGTGTTCCAGATCGTTCACTTCATATGCAGCTTTTGCCGCATCGACAACCTGAACAAAACAGACTGCGTCTATAGTGACGTTGGCGTTGTCCTTAGAAATGACTTCCTGTGCTGGAATATCCAGAACGCGTTCCATCATATTCACTCTGTGACCGATGGAATCAATGAAAGGGATAATGAGGTTTAAGCCTGGCTTAAGCGTTTGGGTATAGCGTCCAAAACGCTCTACTGTCCAATTGTTGCCCTGAGGAACGGTTTTAACGCCTGCAACGATAAATATGATGGCGACAAAAAGCAGTACGCCAATGGTGATGAGCATGTCGAGTTCCATGACTGTATCCTTAATGCATATTGGAGACTTCAGGATACAAGGAACTTCGTTAACAGGGTACTTAATTTATGAAAACGTGAGAGTTTTTGCGTTCCGCTTTGCACATATAAAAAGCAGCCCGTTTGGGCTGCCTTTGATGAGAAAAGGTTTAGTAAAGAAGAGAGTAAAGTTTACGGCGGTACTGACCCGCAAGTGAATGACCTTGCCCAAGAGCAGAAAGAATATCCATGAAGGATTTCTTTAAATCGCCATCAAGTGCATTCAAATCTTTTGATAAGAATTGCCACATAAGTTCAAGTGCTTCTTCATCTCTCCCCACCTGGTGATATTGAAGAGCCAAATCACTGGCAAACTGAATGTTCTCTGGCTCGTTTTGAAACTGGGCTTCCAAAGCTTGAATTTCCGGGCTATCGGCTGCCTGCTTCTGAAGGTCAAGCTTGGCTACCAGACTTTTGTAGTAGTTATCCTGATATTCCAAAGGAATAGCGGAAAGGAGTTGCTCAGCTGTTTCAAATTGATTGGTTTCAAGCAAACAGTCTACGGTTACTAATTTAACGTCACCGCGTTGTTTGAACTCGTCAGACAGTGTCGAAATTTCTGCAAGCGCTTCAGTGAATTGTTGAGCTTGAAGTTTTTCCTGAATGGATTTGAGCGCCAGTTCATCCTGACTTGGAAGGTGTTTCTCAAGCATAGACTTGATGGCTTCAATTGGTTGAGGACCTCCCAAACCGTCGGTAGGCTGACCATTCGCGAACAATGCAATCGTTGGTAGCGCCTGAACTCCAAACTGACTCGCAATCATTTGCTGCTCTTCACAGTTGATAGTCGCCAGAGTGAACGCACCTTGATACTGTGAAGCTAGTGTCTTCAATTCTGGAATGATTTGCACACTTTCCTGGCTCATTGGAGCCCAAAAATGGATCAGTACTGGAGTCTGCGCAGAGCCCTCAAGCACTTGACGAAAGTTCTGTTCATTGATTTCAACGGTAAATTCAGACGACATGGTCTTTCCTTATAAATGAGCACTGTCTATTAGGTAAGGGTAAACGAGAGAGAAATCAAGGGGAAATGCCACACAAGGTGGCATTCGTGTGAAAGCAAGCAAAGGTGTAAAGTCACAGAATTAGAATAATAAGCGCTACGCCTAAGCTCAGCCAGTTTAGCTGGTTTAGTGTCATTGTTTCCTCAACAGGTAACGCAAGGGCAAGTAAAAATAGGAATGTTTTCCAGCCTCAAGTGTATTGGAGGTTTGTTAACTTTTTATGACACTCATACGGCTTATTTATGAAGTTCGACTCATAGCAATAGCTTGAGACTTTCTAGTCTATGCCGCTTTGGATAAGATCTTGTCTAGCCATGTTGTCGGTAATATGCGTTTGAATACGGCAAAAACTTTGGTTGGTGTGGTGACTCGATAGCGAATCTTGGGTTTGTTGGCTTCTATCGCATGGATCAGTGGGGAAACGATAGATTCAGGAGGAAGAGTGAAAGCGTTACCTGACTTATCGTTGCCCAGTCGCTGAAGCTGCAGCTCGTATTCGGAGCGATGAACACTGGACTCTACGTTGATCCATTTTTGAAAATGTTTGAGTGCGTTGGCTCTGAACTGGGTTTCGATAGGTCCCGGTTCAATTAGAGATATGTGTATTCCACTGTTTGCCAGTTCAAGTCTGATCGTGTCTGTCCACCCTTCAAGTGCAAACTTCGAAGCATTGTAGGCACCCCGATACTTCATCGCTGCAAAGCCTAATACAGAACTGTTTTGAATGATGCGACCATAGCCTTGCGCTCTCATTAGCGGGAGGATCTGCTTCACCAGTTCATGCCAGCCAAATACATTGGTCTCAAACTGTTCTCTCAGAGCGTCGGTAGGCAAGTCTTCCAGCGCACCAGCTTGTCCGTAAGCGCCGTTATTAAACAGGGCATCTAGTTTTCCATCGGTAATGGCTAACGCTTCCTTCAATCCACTCGTGATGCTGTTGGTGTCACTGACATCCAGCAATACACAATTCAGCCCTTCTGAGCGAAGCCGAGCTACGTCTTCTTCGCGTCGGCAAGAGGCGACGACCAGATAGCCTTTCTTATTTAGTTCGTGAGCACATACGTAGCCAATACCTGTCGAACAGCCCGTGATCAGAATGGACTTTGTCATGAATTTTCCCTGTAAAAACCTAAACTTCAGGCAGTGTAACAGACCCTAATCCTGATGCTGAAGAATGTTTTTAAGCGCAGGTTCCAGCCGGGAAAAAGTGAAATTGAATCCAAGCTCGGTCAGGTGCTTTGGTTTGGCTCGAATGCTATCGAACAAGAGGGAAGACGCTTCACCAAGTGCCGCTTGCATTAACCATTTGGGTGTGAACAATACGTGCGGGCGGTTAAGCACCTTGGCGAGTGTCTTGCTGAACATCTGATTTTGAACGGGATGAGGAGCACATAGATTGAACGCCCCTCGGGCGTGCTCAGTCTCCAACAGGTACATAATGGCTCTTACCATGTCCTGAAGATGTATCCAGGGCATGTATTGTTTACCGCTGCCTATTGGACCGCCTAGCCCCAGCTTGTAAGGAGGCAACATTTTTCCAAGGGCACCGCCATGAGATCCTAATACGATCCCCGTTCGAAGAATACAGACTCGTGTAAGGTCAGAATCGGCTCTTTTAGCGATGGCTTCCCACTGAGCGCAAACTTGATGAGCGAACTGCTCCTGGTGGACGTGAAGGTTTTCATCAAAAGGGTGGGCTTGCTGATCGCCATAGTAACCGACAGCGGAACCGCTAATAAACACGTTTGGTGGCTGAGTGCTGGCGTGAATAAGGGAAACGATCTGCTCGGTTACGTTCCAGCGGCTGTCGCAGATAATTCGTTTCTGATCATCTGTCCAGCGTTTGTCGGCAATAGGTTCACCGGCGAGATTAATCACTGCATCGAAATCATTGAGATCAGAAAAAGAATCCAGTGAGGTGATGTACTCGATGTTACCGAAATCGGCATGGGTCAATGTGTTTCTGGCGGAATTTTCGCAACGAGTGAGAATAACAAGTTGATTACCAGCTAAGTGTTTAACGAGTTCCTTTCCAATAAAACCGGTTCCTCCGGTTAACAACACTTTCATATTATTCCTCATTGTCTTTTACCGTTGTTCATTATAGACGTTGGAGGTCGAGTTAGATCAGAGTGAAAGACTGAGTGGTCACGACCTGGGCAATTCGGATTATCGAGCAATACGTTGACAACAAATTTGTAAAATAATTCCCCCCAAGAATTGAACGATAGCGCTATTGTCACATTTTCTTACAACTTTATGTGCCATGCTGTATATATAAGCGATTGATGAACATGAAGCGTCGCTTGGGTATGTCGTTCATTGAACAGGAAAAACAATAAAAGCGCTTAATAGCGAGTTTCATCGAGCGACTCATTGCTGACCAGAAATCACAGGGGGTGGAATGTCAGCCATTCTTGCGCTAGCTAAGTCTATGCTTTCCAGTTTTAGAGATCTTATGCCGATAATACTGGTTATCGGATTCTTTCAGCTTGTTGTTCTACAAGAACCTCTTCCTAACTTACTCTCCATTCTTTTTGGCTTACTCCTTGTTGTTCTGGGTCTTACTTTTTTCATTTTTGGACTTGAAATGGGTTTGTTTCCTATCGGCGAGTCCATGGCACAAGCCTTTGCCAGAAAAGGAAGTGTCGTCTGGCTCATTATTTTTGCTTTCAGTTTAGGGTTTGGTACCACCATCGCAGAGCCCGCGTTAACGGCAGTCGCACAAGAAGCCTCAGAAGTTGCTGCGGAAGGGGGAGTCATCGAGCATACCGAAGAAGCAATGGAAAGCTACGCCGATGGCTTGAGATTAACCGTTGCTTTGTCTGTTGGAGTGGCGATTGTGATTGGTGTGATCCGAATCTTAAAAGGGTGGCCGATTCACATCATGATTATAGGTGGCTATCTGGGGATCGTGATACTGACTGGGTTCGCCCCAGATACCATTATCGGTATTGCCTATGATTCGGGCGGTGTTACAACCTCGACCATTACGGTGCCTCTGGTTACGGCTCTGGGCGTAGGTCTGGCTTCCGCGATTAAAGGACGAAATCCAATGATTGATGGTTTTGGTCTGATCGCATTTGCCTCGTTATTGCCAATGATGTTTGTGATGATCTACGGGATGGTGCTGTCATGATTAGCCCGTCTCTTTTTATTGATACCTTTGTTGGAACGGTTCGTGACGTGATTCCAATAGCGTCGATTATCTTTGGTTTTCAGTTTGCGGTGTTGCGTAAGCCAATCGTTAATTTGGGGAAAGTGGTTCTTGGATTTGTGTATGTTCTGCTCGGTTTATCGCTTTTCCTTATAGGTCTGGAACTGGCACTGTTTCCCCTTGGTGAAACCATGGCAACGCAGCTGACAGAGCCTGAATTTCTGCAAGAATTTAAAATATCGCTCGGTCAGTCTCTGGAATGGATAGATTATTACTGGGTGTATTTGTTTGCCTTCTTTATCGGCTTCAGTACCACAGTGGCGGAACCGTCACTGATCGCCGTTGCGATTAAAGCGAACCAGGTGTCTGGCGGTTCGATCAGCGTCAATGGATTACGATTTGCAGTCGCGCTTGGTGTCGCCGTGGGCATTTCACTTGGTAGTTATCGCATCGTGGTCGGAGACCCTATCCATTATTACATCATCAGCGGTTACATCGTGGTGGTGATTCAAACCTTTTTTGCTCCCAAACTCATAGTGCCTCTGGCGTACGATTCCGGTGGTGTAACGACATCAACCGTTACCGTTCCGTTAGTTACAGCTCTGGGGTTGGGATTGGCTTCCACAGTGCCGGGGAGAAACCCGGTTATCGATGGCTTTGGACTGATCGCGTTCGCCAGTTTATTTCCAATGATTTCTGTCATGGGTTACGCGCAGCTAACCCAATGGCTGAACCAGCGATCTTCGTCAAAGGAGAAAGAAAATGCGCTTTAAACTCATCATTGCTTTTGTTGAAGAAAGTAAAACGGATTTGGTTCTGGATGCCGCACGCAGTGCAGGAGCAACCGGAGCGACAGTAATCAACCACGCTCGTGGAGAAGGTCTCAATAAGAAAACAACCTTCTTAGGGCTGACGTTAGAAGTACAGAAAGACGTATTGCTGTTTGTGGTAGAAGAGCATCTGTCTCGCCATATTCTCGAAAAAATTGGTGAGGTAGGCGAATTTGATGAAGCATCAGGGCAGGGCATTGCGGTGCAAATTGATGTAGAAGACGCCGTGGGCGTAGCCCATCAAGTTGAAACTTTAACCAGAGTAGTAGAAGAAAAATTATGAGTATGCAGATGATGATACAGGTCAGAAATGTCATGTCAGACTCCTACGTAATTGTCGATGGTCTGACAACCGTTCAGGAAGCCATTCATTTGGCAAAAGAGCATCAGGTGAAAGCATTGCTGGTGGACAAACGTTACGAAGACGACGAATACGGCATTGTGCTTATGAATGATATTGCCAAAAGAGTACTGGCGCAGAACCGTTCTCCAGAGCGAACCAATATCTATGAAATCATGACCAAGCCCGCGCTTTCTGTGCAGCCCAATATGAACGTTAAATATTGTGCCCGACTGTTTGAGCGTTTCGGCATCAGCCGAGCTCCAGTGGTTGAGGACGGAAAAGTCATCGGCATGGTGAGTTACAACAACATAGTCATCAATGGCATGGCAAAAGACGTTTGAAATTTCTCAGGACTCGTTCCTCATTGGTGTGAAATCAAAGTACAAGTGGATAAGATTGGTGTAGAGTCCGAATCTTGCTCGACTTTTCATCTGATGAGGATCTTATGAGACTGTTTTTTGCTTCAGACTTACATGGCTGCGCGTATGCGACGAAGAAAGTGATTGAGGCTTTCCACCAATCGAGTTGCGAACACTTTCTATTGCTTGGTGACACCCTAAATCACGGACCACGAAATCCGGTTCCTGATGGCTATAACCCGCCAGAAGTGGCTGCAATGTTGAACGAGTTATCCGATAGAATCATTGCTGTCCGTGGCAATTGTGACAGTGAAGTGGATCAAATGCTTCTCAACTTTCCAACACTGTCTGATTACACATGGATATTGCTAGAAAATGGCAGACGTCTCTTCTTAACTCATGGTCACATCTACAATTCAAACAAGCGCCCTAACCTAAAGGCGGGGGATGTTATTTGTCACGGACACACTCATATTCCTGTCGCAGGTGAAGTGGACGGCGTGTTCATCTTTAATCCTGGAAGCACTACATTCCCTAGAGACGGGTATCAAGCCAGCTATGGGCTTTATGAAAATGGGCGATTTGTCGTTCAGAGTTTTTCTGGAGAGGTCATTGTCGCGGGAGAGATGTAAGCCCAGCACTCATATAAACTGACAGCCAGGCTTTATCCATTCAACAGACTTTAGGTTACTTAGAATCCGAATGACCCAGATCTCGCTCTGGGTCAATCACATCACGTACCTTCTGCTTGAGTACTTTTGCTTCCGGGAACCCACCATCGCGTTTTCTCTCCCAGATTAATGCACCATTACAGTGTATTTCGAAGCGTCCACCAGTATCAGGGTGCAAAGACACGGTTTCAATTTCTTCGCTGAACGTGTGAAGCAATTCTTGGCTTAGCCAGGCAGAGCGGAGCATCCAATTGCATTGGCGGCAATAGTAAATATCAATAATGGCTTTTTCCATAGAACCCTCTTACCAGGCAGAATAAATAAGTTTAATGCTCACCATAATGGTCAGCACTTCAAAAGCAATTTTTATAACAGAATTTGGTAAATGGTGGGTTGCAATTGCTCCAAGCCAGCCACCAAGAAAGGAGCTGACAAGTAGAATGGGCACCCAAGCCCAGTGAGGGTCGATGCCGACATTCACTATGGCTATCGCTCCCATGCCGTTCCAGAACAGCCCTACGCAAACCAGAGTAAGTGCAACCGCCTGTTTGTAACTGAAACCAAACCAGCGAACTAAGAACAGAGTAACTACCAAGCCAGAGCCGGCGGTCAGTGAACCATTGAAGATACCAAGCAGAAACAGTACAACACCACCGATAACCCATCCGAGAGAATCTCGGTGGCTGGGGTGTTCCTGCTGTCCTAGCTCTTTTTTGATTCGGGAATAGATACCCAGAGACAAGATAATAAAACCAAGTAATAACTCACCAATTTTTCCCGGTAAGATCAATACGACATAAGCCCCTGCAACCACTCCCAAGCAACCTGTGACAATAAGGTAGACCGCAAGCTTAAGATCAAACTGTTTGGCACGAAGGTGTGAAATTGCCGCTCCCAGCCCCATAGCGACCGTGGCGATTTTGTGTGTCGCGAGTGCTGTCTGAAAACTCAGCCCGAGAAAAATAAGCAAAGGGAACTGGAGTAACCCCGCACCTCCTCCAGCTATAGAAGAGAGGGTGCTTGCGATTAAGGAACCAATAAAGAGATAAGTGCTTTGAAGCCAGTCCATAGTCTTTCTGAAAAGAGGGAGGCAACCCTGCCTCCCTTTGTGTTGTTAGTGAGAATACAAAACGGTGGAGCCGTGATCCAAGCTGGTCATCAACAGCGCTTTTGCATTGATGATTTCAACTCGACGGCTTTGCTGAGCATCCATTTTGAAAATCTGGGTAATGACTTTGAGTTGCTTGTCGGTGAAGTCTGCTCCCTGATTGGATGAGATATCTTTAAACTCTTTGGGCTCAATCAAAAGGTAGTTATCACTCAATTCCCAGGCACCGTTTTCCGATACATTAATGGTCGACGAAGTATTTTTCTCGTGTGTTCCGGTGTAAAGGTTAATGCGTGATACCCGCAGATAAGTGCCGTTTGGCAGGTACTTTACATTCGAATCTATGGTCGCTTTTCTCAAAGGACCAATAACCTCATCCTGCTCAGAATCAGATTCAATGAAAAGACGAGTCACCATGCGCGACTGCCACTCACGTGAGGTCAGAACATTCTCAACTTTGGCGCTTGTCTGAGTGTAGAGCCATGCACTGGCGAGCGCTGACACAACCAGAAAAATTAACGCTCTTTTCAAGTTCTTCGTCATAGTCATTAGTTACATACCTGTGCAAAGTCTGGTTGAGTTGAGAAGAGCCGCAAAGTCACGTTTTCACTTGAGTAGTGAATAGAGTGGATGTAATTCAAAATGATCTGTCCATTTTGACCACCCGTCGCTATCACTTGAACAGGTGCGAGATCGCCTTCATGTTGCGACGCGTAGTGCTCGATACACTTCTCTATATTCGGCAGAGACTGCTGCATACTAGGGTGGTTTTCAGGCATGCGAACCGGAATTCCAGCGACTTCTGCAATAGTCGTGAATTTGGCTGGTTTTTGCTGAGAGCCTAAATAGGTTAAGAATGGCAGAGCAAATGCCAGAATGACGGCAAGCCAGACCCATTTGCTGTCTTTTGATGCAGGTTGTACCGGTTCAGATGGGATGGTGACAGCATCATCTTGAACTGGCGTGGTAACGGCTGAAGAGGACGGCTCTTTTTCTACCAACTCTTTAGTGTCTACAGCGGGTTCTGCTACTTCAGGAAGGTCGGCAATTTCTTCATTAGAGTTAGGTGTATTGCGTTCAACCGAAGAGATGAGTTGGTACCCACGCTTAGGGACGGTTTTTACAAACTGTGGAGATTTAGTGGAGTCTTTCAGCATCTTTCTGAGGGTAGAAATAGCCTGAGTCAGACTGGAGTCATCGACCTGAAATCCCTGGTCGCGCCAAACGAATTCGTGCAACTGCTGACGGGTGATCACCTCATTTGGGCGTTCCGACAACATAAGCAAAATACGGCTTTCATTACTTCCCAGACGAATAACTTCATTGTCGCTGTGCTGGTCTACTAACGAGTTGCTGTTAGGATCAAAAATAAACCGTTGCGCGAGAATGAATTTAGTACCGATATTAGTCATTATTGAAGCACTTAGTCTTGATTAGAGTTCTGTGAAACCGAAGGTGTGTGAGTGTGATTTAATTCACACTTTATCTTCTTTGAGAATTTTTACGCACCATAGAATAATCAAAAACGATCAAAAAAACATTGTTTTTATTTCTTTTGACCTTGAATTTACATTTGCCAGCCACATCTAACTAGCATCTTGGAATTTAGTTTGAAAACCAACTCTCAAGAAAGTTCCAGGTTTTCAAATTTGTGCATCTAAATGTCTAGTTTTGGAGTGAAGATGAGCGAGACAATCACAAACAACAAAGAAACTCGAGGCTTTCAATCAGAAGTAAAACAGTTACTTCATTTGATGATTCATTCTCTATACTCGAATAAAGAAATTTTCCTACGCGAGCTTATTTCTAACGCGTCTGACGCATCAGACAAGCTCCGTTTTCAAGCGCTATCAAACGCAGACCTGTATCAAGGTGACGCCGACCTAGGTGTTAAGCTGTCGTTTGATGCAGAGGCAAACACCCTAACGATTTCTGATAACGGTATCGGTATGAGCCGTGATGACGTGATCGAGCATCTGGGTACCATCGCAAAATCCGGTACAGCGGATTTCTTCGCGAAGCTTTCTGAAGATCAAAGCAAAGACTCGCAGCTTATCGGTCAGTTTGGTGTAGGTTTCTACTCTGCATTCATTGTTGCTGACGCAGTAACAGTTCGTACGCGTGCAGCTGGTCTGGCAAGCGATGAAGCGGTGCAGTGGCATTCGGCGGGGGAAGGTGAATACACCATCGAGAACATCACCAAAGAATCGCGTGGTACAGACATTATCCTTCACATGCGTGACGAAGGTAAAGAATTCCTGTCTGAGTACCGTTTGCGTGATGTAATCAGCAAGTATTCTGACCACATTGGTATTCCTGTTTCCATCCTGACCAAAGTGAAGGATGAAGAGGGCAAAGAAACAGAAGAAACCAAGTGGGAGCAAATCAACAAGGCTCAGGCGCTTTGGACTCGTGGTAAGTCAGATATTTCTGAAGACGAATACAAAGAATTCTACAAGCACGTAGCAAACGATTTTGCAGATCCACTCACGTGGAGCCACAACAAAGTCGAAGGTAAAAACGACTACACCAGCCTGTTGTACATCCCAGCGAAAGCACCTTGGGATATGATGAACCGCGATCATAAGAGTGGTCTGAAGCTGTATGTGCAGCGCGTATTCATCATGGATGACGCTGAACAGTTTATGCCAAGTTACCTGCGTTTTGTCCGCGGTTTGATTGATTCCAACGACCTGCCTCTGAACGTTTCTCGTGAAATTCTTCAGGACAACAAGGTGACTCAGTCACTTCGTAGTGCCTGTACCAAGCGTGTGCTTGGTATGCTTGAGAAAATGGCGAAGAAAGATGAAGAACAGTACCTGTCTTTCTGGAAAGAGTTTGGTCTGGTTCTGAAAGAAGGCCCGGCAGAAGATTTCTCAAACAAAGAGAAAATTGCAGGGTTGATGCGTTTTGCTTCTTCTGAAGTGGATAACTCTGAGCAAACTGTTTCTCTTGCGTCTTACGTAGAGCGCATGAAAGAAGGTCAGGACAAGATTTACTACCTGACAGCTGACAGCTACGCCGCAGCGAAGAACAGCCCGCACCTTGAGCAGTTCAAGTCGAAAGGCATTGAAGTTGTTCTGATGTTTGACCGCATTGATGAGTGGCTAATGAACTACCTGACCGAGTTCGATGGCAAGCAGTTCCAGTCAATCACTAAAGCGGGTCTGGATCTGAGCAAGTTTGAAGACGAAGCAGAAAAAGAGAAGCAGAAAGAAACCGAAGAAGAGTTCAAATCGGTGGTTGAGCGCACGCAAACTTACTTGGGAGACCGAGTGAAAGAGGTTCGCACAACCTTCAAACTGGCGTCTACCCCTGCAGTTGTTGTGACTGATGACTTTGAAATGGGTACGCAAATGGCGAAGCTTCTGGAAGCAGCTGGTCAGGCTGTTCCTGAAGTGAAGTACATTTTTGAACTGAACCCAGAACACGACATGGTCAAGCGTATGGCGGATGAAGCCGACGAAGAAATCTTTGGTCGCTGGGTTGAAGTATTACTTGGTCAGGCAATGTTGGCAGAACGCGGTGCGCTGGAAGATCCAACGCAGTACGTTGGTGCGGTCAACCAGCTTTTGACTAAGGTGTAATAGGCGAATCGAATTCCCTAGGTAACACTGTATCAAGCCCCACTTTTAGAGTGGGGCTTATTACCTTAGCGACGTATCTCATGCGGAGTAGGTGTTAGGTTACTTGGAGATAATGGTCACTTTTTGAGTAGCCAAACTGGCAAGGGTCGAAAATAGTCATTTATATATGGTATATTCACGCCCGATTTCATTGGGGCTCAGCGCCTCGTAAAGCAGTTATACCGAAACTTACCGTTCACGCTGTGAGCTTCGGTATAAATTCAAAATATTAAGAGGATCCAACATGCGCATCATTCTTCTAGGTGCTCCAGGTGCAGGTAAAGGCACGCAAGCTCAATTCATCATGGAAAAATATGGTATTCCACAAATTTCTACTGGTGA
The DNA here is from genome assembly GCF_019904195.1 of Vibrio sp. SCSIO 43132. Classification (NCBI taxonomy): domain Bacteria; kingdom Pseudomonadati; phylum Pseudomonadota; class Gammaproteobacteria; order Vibrionales; family Vibrionaceae; genus Vibrio; species Vibrio sp. SCSIO 43132. The sequence continues at coordinate 3,044,933 of NZ_CP063199.1, read as the reverse complement.
CATGCTACGTGCAGCTATCAAAGCGGGCACTGAGCTTGGTAAACAAGCGAAAGCAGTGATCGATGCAGGTCAACTTGTTTCTGACGACATCATTCTTGGTTTGATCAAAGAGCGTATCGCTGAAAACGATTGTGAAAAAGGTTTCCTACTAGATGGTTTCCCTCGCACAATTCCTCAGGCTGATGGTCTGAAAGAAATGGGTGTAGACATTGATTACGTGATCGAGTTTGATGTTGCTGATGATGTGATTGTTGAGCGTATGGCGGGTCGTCGTGCTCACCTGGCATCTGGTCGTACTTACCACGTTGTGTACAACCCGCCTAAAGTAGAAGGCAAAGACGACGTGACTGGTGAAGACCTGGTTGTTCGTGATGACGACAAAGAAAAGACAGTGCGCGCTCGTCTGGGTGTATACCATGAGCAGACTGCACCATTGATTCAGTACTACGGTAAAGAAGCGGAAGCAGGCAACACGAAGTACCTTAAGTTTGACGGTACTAAGCAAGTTGCTGAAGTGAGTGCAGACATCGAAAAAGCGTTGTCTTAATCAGACAATCTTTTTAATGATTTGATATAGTTAAAGCGGTCTTAAAGACCGCTTTTTTCGTTTTTGAAGACTTTTTGGAAACACAGATATTTGAATAAATTTTTCCAATTTGAAATGAATCCAAATGGTAAAAGAGTTCGTAAATATCTAAACTGTGGAAGTAAATAACCCCTTGAGTTAGAAAGGGTATACCCAAGTGTCCTTAGTGCGTTTCTCCTCAGAGAAGGTTGCTTGGATATACGTTTCAATCTGAAATTGGATAAATATGGAAAATATGCCAAAACAAGGCATTTTGTTGGCTAACCTGGGTACCCCTGATGAGCCAACCGCGCCTGCTGTCAAAAGATTTCTCGCTCAGTTCCTGATGGATAAACGTGTCGTCGACTTGACTCGTTGGTTATGGTGCCCGTTATTGCACGGCATCATTTTACCGACCCGCTCTCCAAGAGTTGCCAAGCTCTACAAGACAGTATGGATGGATGATGGCTCTCCTTTGATGGTCTATTCCAAACTTCAGGCTCAGGCATTAAAAGAGTCGCTGGATGTGCCTGTTGAGCTGGGGATGACCTATGGTAACCCCAGCCTGCAATCCGGGATTGAACGTTTAATGGAGCAGGGCTGTAAAGAAATCATTGTCTTGCCTCTGTTCCCTCAATATTCGTCAACAACAACCGCGGCTGTGTCGGATGGCTTAACCGATGCCTTCAAAAAAATGCCAGAGATACCGGGTTACACTGTTATCCGCGACTACCATGACCACCCGATGTACATCAAAGCTCTGGCAGACAGTGTTCGTGCTCATTGGGAAAAGCACGGGCAATCCGAGTATTTGTTGTGTTCTTACCATGGTATACCTAAGCGTTATGCCGATAACGGAGACATTTATCCTCAGCACTGTGAGGCTACAACTCGATTACTTGCCCAAGAGCTAGAACTGGATGAGAAGCAGATTGGTATGACTTATCAGTCCCGATTCGGCAGAGAAGAATGGCTGCAACCCTATACCGATGAAACCATGGAAGCGCTGCCTTCTCGTGGAACCAAAAAGCTTCAAGTGATTACGCCTGCATTTTCTGTTGATTGTCTGGAAACGCTTGAAGAAATAGCCGAGGAAAACAAGGAAATATTTATGGAGGCTGGTGGAGAAGATTACCAGTACATTCCTTGTCTTAATGTAGACCCTAGTCATATCGAGATGATGAAAGCAGTGATAAATCCCTATCTACGCTAGAGATTGACTATAGATCGAAAGAAGGCTGCCAAATGGCAGCCCTCAGTTTTTATGTTTCGTTCAATGCCAGAGAGACGTGTTCATCTTCGTCTTCAAGCTCGGGTTTGTCTTCCGCACCATGCATCCAGATTATCAACTGATTGGAACATAAAATCAGCAGCAAACCAGAAAGAGTTGCAGTTACCGCGATGCCTCCGAAAATGGCTAAAGCACCAAAGTCGCCGACGTGAGAACCTATGTAACCCGCAACATAGTTAGCAATTGCGTTAAATCCGAACCAGACTCCCATCATCAAAGACGCTAATCGTAGAGGAGCGAGCTTAGTTACCATCGATAACCCGATTGGCGAGAGACAAAGCTCTCCCAGTGTATGGAAGAAAAACGCACCGATAAGCCAAAGCATCGAAGTCTTGGCTGACGGGTCTCCACCCTGCTCGAGCGCCGCTCCTACCATGCAGAGAAAACCAAGTGCCAGAAAGAAAAGTGCCAGCGCAAACTTAATCGGTGAGTTGGGCTCGCTCTTTCCCATTCTGATCCACAGCGCCGCCAGAATAGGGGCAAGTGTAATAATGAAGAAAGGATTGAGCGACTGGAACCAGGCGGCGGGAACTTCAAATCCGCCGACCATTCTGTCGGTGTATTGCTGGGAATAGACATTCATCAAACCACCAGCCTGTTCAAATCCTGCCCAAAATACCACCACAAACAGCCCCATCACCATAATCACTTTCATGCGATCTTTTTCTTCTTTGGTTAATGGTTGTCTGGACTGAGTTGTTACGGCGTGTTTCTTTGCAGCAGGCTCTATGCCAATGTTTCCGAGCCAGCGGTGAGCAAACCCCATCTGCAGTAACAAGCTAATAACCATGCCGATACCGGCGGCTAAAAAGCCCGCTTTCCAACCGTATGTACCTGTGACTGAACCAGATACTAAACCTGCCAGAAGACCGCCGATATTGATGCCCATATAGAAAATTGTGAAAGCGCCGTCACGTCGGTTATCACCTTCCTGATACAGGTCACCAACCATGGTAGAGATATTGGGTTTGAATAGCCCATTGCCTGTAATGATTAAAGCGAGACCCAGATATAAAGCATGAGTTTCAGAAAGCAGCAGGGCATTGTCAGGAAGCGCTAATGCAAATTGCCCCAGCGCCATCAAAACGCCACCCATTAACAATGAACGGCGTTGCCCCAGATAGTTGTCTGCAAGCCATCCTCCAATAAGAGGGGTGATGTAGACCAAGCCCGTGTATGCGCCATAAAGTTGCAAGGCTTGCTGATTCGTCCAGCCAAGCCCGCCATTTATAGTGGTATCGGTGAGAAAAAGTACCAGAATGGCGCGCATCGCATAGTAGGAGAAGCGTTCCCACAATTCGGTACTGAAAAGAAGGAACAACCCTTTTGGGTGCCCCATAAATTCGGAATGTTGTTTTTGCATTGTCTGTTCTTATTTGAAGTCTGTTGGAATCGAAAGAACAAAAATGAAAGGCAAGATGATCCTGCGATCTTGCTGCTGACATCCTGACCTAATAGAAGGAAAGAAACGGATGAGCGACGGTTATCATTGATCGTCCATGACGATAAGCGTTATCAGGCTTGTCTTGTTACCAAAATCTTCACCAATATACGCCTGAATGAAAGCCACGGTTTGCTGTAATCTTTGTTTGCATTATTGCATTTAGACTAGTTAATGAAGATGGTATTATGGGCTAAAAATTAAGGCCGATATTGAGCAATGAAACGTTGGTATCTTTTATATTGCAAGCGTGGTGAACAGGCTCGGGCAAAGTTGAATCTCGAGAATCAGGGTGTGGAATGTTATTACCCTGAGGTGGAAGTCGAAAAAGTGCTTCGCAACAAGAAACAGACAGTAAAAGAGCCGTTGTTTCCGTGTTATGTGTTTATTCGTTTCGACTACGAAGCTGGACCGAGCTTTACAACCGTGCGCTCTACTCGTGGGGTTGTGGACTTTATCCGATGTGGGGCACACCCACATGAGCTGCAAGGGGATTTGATATACGAGCTAAAACTTCTTGAAAAAGAAGATGAAGCCGTCATTAAAATGTCTGAACCAGAAAAAGGTCAGGCAGTACAAATTGAAGAAGGGCAGTTTGCTGGTATCACGGCGATTTATCAGGAACCCGATGGTGATAAACGCTCGTTTTTGTTGGTTGAAATGATAAACAAACCCGTCAAGGTCAGCGTTGACAACTCTTCTCTCTCCTGGGAATAAACGAAAGGCGCTTAATTAGCGCCTTTCTCTTTTGGTTTAGTATGCGTCGTTGTGAACGGTTTGTACTGCGCGACCTGATGGGTCAATGCAGTTTTGGAACGACTCATCCCACTCAATGGCTTTAGCAGAAGAACAGGCAACCGAAGGACCACCCGGTACACATTTCGCTGCAGACTCTAGCGGGAATAGCTCTTCAAAGATTTCACGGTAAACGTAACCTTCTTTGGTACTTGGGGTGTTGTAAGGGAAACGGTAAGCGGCAGTTTCCATTTGCTGATCGGTGACCTTAGCTTCCGCGACTTCTTTCAACGAATCAATCCAGCTGTAGCCTACGCCATCAGAGAACTGTTCTTTCTGGCGCCATGCGATGGAATCTGGCAGGTAGTGTTCGAAACACTCACGCAGAATGTGTTTCTCCATCTTGCCGTTGCCACACATCTTGTCTTCAGGGTTAAGGCGCATAGCCACGTCAATAAACTCTTTATCCAGGAACGGTACTCGACCTTCTACACCCCATGCTGCAAGAGATTTGTTGGCACGAGCACAGTCAAACATGTTCAGAGCCAGCAGCTTACGAACGGTCTCTTCGTGGAATTCTTTCGCGTTAGGCGCTTTGTGGAAATACAAGTAGCCGCCAAAGATTTCATCCGCACCTTCTCCAGAAAGTACCATCTTGATGCCCATGGCTTTGATCTTACGACCCATCAGGAACATTGGAGTCGATGCGCGAATGGTTGTGACATCGTAGGTTTCAATGTGATAAATCACATCACGGATAGCGTCCAGGCCTTCCTGAACGGTGTAAGTCATCTCGTGGTGAACAGTCCCGATCTTGTCTGCTACTTCACGTGCAGCTTTTAAGTCTGGTGCACCCTCAAGACCTACTGCAAATGAGTGAAGTTGAGGCCACCAAGCTTCCGATTTTTCATCGTCTTCAATTCGCATTGCTGCAAAGCGCTTAGCAACCGCAGAAGTAATTGAAGAGTCCAGACCACCAGACAGAAGTACACCGTAAGGAACATCCGTCATCAACTGACGTTTAACCGCATCTTCCAGTGCTTGAGTCAGTTCTTCTTTGCTTGTGGAGTTACCTTGTACAGCGGCGTACTCGTTCCAGTCACGAACGTAGTAGCGCTGAGGTTCAGCATCACCGCTGCCGTAGTAACAACCCGGAGGGAATTCACTGATGGTTTTACAAACAGGAACCAGAGCTTTCATTTCTGAAGCCACATAGTAGTTGCCGTGTTCGTCGTAACCTTGGTAAAGAGGGATGATGCCGATGTGGTCGCGACCAACCAGGTAGGTGTCTTTCTCTTCATCATATAGTACGAATGCAAAGATACCGTTCAGTTCTTCAAGCAGGTCTGCGCCCATTTCCTGATAAAGCGCTAAGATAACTTCACAGTCAGAATCTGTCTGGAAATCAAACTTATCGGAGTAGCGAGCACGGAGTTCTTTGTGGTTATAGATTTCACCATTAACCGCGAGTATGTGTTTTTTGTCCTGACTGTACAGAGGTTGGGCACCACTGTTCAGACCAACAATAGCAAGACGTTCGTGCGCTAAGATTGCTCGATCTGATGAATAAATACCAGACCAATCAGGTCCGCGGTGACGCAGTTTCTTTGACATTTCCAGTGCGACTGGTCTTAACGCTGCTGCATCACTTTTTATGTCTAGGATGCCGAATACTGAACACATACCAATTCCTCAAGTAAATCCGTTTTAATCTTTTCCATTTAATCTGCCACTATCATTACAAATTGCAACTCTTAAGAATAAAATAATTTACTCTTACGTGGTCTTATTAAATATTTTCTATTTTTATACCTATAAAAGTGAATGAAGTTTTATATTCGATGGTTTTTTGGACAGATTTTGAAAAGTAGGAAGATAACTCTTTGTAAGTTTAAGAACCGAGTGGTTGGTATTTTTGGATCTTGAAAAAGCGTGATAGGGTAATTTTAAGGAAGTGAGCGCAAACAAGAGAGTTACTGCCGTCAATGAGTTATGTAAACAAACAGGACAAATCTGCTTCCGCTGGTAGCCGTGGTCGGGGAAGACCAAAGAATGACGCTAACAACAGTCAGGCAATTACAGTGTTAAATCAGATTGCTGCGGGATTACTTCCAAACCGCAAATCTTCCGTACCCTTGTGGCTTGCTGTTAAAAATGCTCTTGCAGACAGTATTCACCGTCAGGAACTTCCCGTAAATACCCGTCTTCCATCAGAACAGACAATGTGTGAAATACTCGGAGTATCCCGCTCCGTTATACGCTCTGCTTTGGGTAGCCTGTCTTCAGAGGGGCTATTGAATAAAGTTGCCCGGACGGGGATTTTTGTCGCTCCGCCTAAAATGGAAACGGATTTTCTTACTTCGAACATGTCAGTGCATTCCGATTTGGAAGCCAGAGGCTATAAGGTCACGTCACAAACTTTTGAGTTCAGAAAAGTGAATGCTGATGAAGCCGAATCAAAAGTGTTTAATCTTCCCAAAGATGGCAAAGTCGTAAGAATCGAGCGCATATACAGTTTCGAAGATACACCGATTACCCATACCATCATTTCTCTGCCGTCTCACAAAGTGCCGGGCTTTGAAAATATCGATATTGAAGACCAGTCCATTTTCCAGTTGCTTAAAGAAAGATATGGGTTGGTATCACGTCGGGCAGAGCGCTGGCTTAACGCTGTCATACCGAGCGAAGACATCTGCAAAAAACTAAGGGTTGAGAATGGACAACCTGTCATTGCCATCGAATCGATAGCTTATGATTCCAGTGACATGCCTTTAGAGTTTTACCGCGCCTACTACAATTCTGCTATCGCCAGAATTCACGTTGCGACCAGCAATGTACATCTTTGATCTACCTACGCTGAGTGATGGGTAGTTCTGAGCCAATTCGATAGACCTGATCTTTTGCTTTCAACACCTTGTGTAGCTTTTAAATCCAATTTCTTACCTATCTTATTGATTTTATTTTATAACTTAACCTCTTTCATAAGTAGCCTGCTCTAACGCAACACTGTTCATGTGATATCCATTTCATCATTTCTGTATTTATCCAAACGATCAAGATCACAAAAATATCTTATTTCTGATCATACTCAGATTTTTTCTATTTCTGGTACTTACCAGATTGACAAGTTTTTAATCTCTCACTTATAGTGGTTAAAAATTAACCAGAAAAGATCTTTTGGTTAACTAAATATTTACATTTGAGGTCACGGATGGACTACCAAAGAGCATTTGATTTTTCAGGAAAGGTCGTTGCCATTGTCGGAGCAGGGAGTGGCATTGGGCTTGAAGCCGCAAAAGCTTTTGCTTCATGCGGCGCAGATTTAGCACTGCTCGATTTAAATGCCGAGGCTCTGAAACGTGCGCGATCTGCTTTGACCTCTATGGGCTACATCTCATCAGAACGGAGCGTTTTTATTCAGGCACTAGATGTTACTGATGAACAAGCGGTGGTGTCTGCTGCTGAGGCAGTGGTAGATGAGTTTGGTCAGGTGGACGTTTTAGTGAATTCCGCTGGTATTGCTGAGCTTCATGAAGCTGACGAGATTGCAGAGCGCAATTGGAAGCGGGTAATGGACGTCAACATGAACGGGACATTCTGGGCTTGCCGCGCTTTTGCCACACACATGTTAAAGCGCCAAAGCGGTGCGATTGTCAATATGGGCTCTATGTCCGGCAATATCATCAATACCCCTCAGTTTGCGTCCAGCTACATGGCTTCCAAAGGAGGGGTTCACCAGCTAACTAAAGCACTTGCCGTGGAATGGGCTCAGAAGGGGATCCGCGTAAACGCGCTGGCACCCGGATACATCGCAACGGAAATGACCCTTGAGATGCGTTCGCGTCCAGAGCTTTTCAATAAATGGATAGAAATGACGCCCATGGGGCGGTGTGGGACACCGTCTGAGGTGGCGGCTCTGATTTTATTTCTCGCGTCCGATGTATCGAGTTACATGACGGGAGCCATCGTTGCTATCGATGGTGGGTACACATGTTTATAAGTAGAAAATGACCAATATGATTGCGAAAAATGAGCGGGCATTGCGCCAGTCGATTATCGATGCGTGTATTTCCATGAATTCAAATGGGCTGAATCAAGGGACATCAGGCAATATCTCAGTCCGGTATCAGGATGGAATTCTGATCACTCCAACGTCGTTACCTTACGACGAAATGAGCGCCGAGGACATCGTATGGATGGGGTTTGATGGCGTGATAGAAGGGGACCGTGTCCCTTCCACAGAGTGGCGTTTTCACATCGATATTATGAGACAAAAGAAGGATGTGAACGCGATAGTCCACGCTCATCCGACAGCTTGTACAACTCTGTCGATTATGAATCGGGATATTCCACCCATTCATTACATGGTAGCGGTAGCGGGTGGATACGATATCCGCTGCGCAGAGTACGCAACATTCGGTGTAAAAGCGCTTTCAAACAATGCACTTAAAGCTCTGGAAGGGCGTAAAGCCTGCCTGTTGGCTCACCACGGAATGATTGCTACTGCGCAATCTCTGGATAAAGCGATGTGGCTGGCGATTGAAGTGGAAGCGCTGGCGAAACAGTACTTAGGTTGCTTACCTATGGGTGAGCCGCCGCTACTTTCAAAGGAAGAAATTCAAAACGTCATCAATCGAATGACCAATTATGGGCATGGCGATTGAGGATGGTTTAACGGGCTGAAACCAAAACGGTTTTCAGCATACATGAGCATTGATTAGGATGATTAAAATGCTAACAGATAAAATCAGCACTATGATAAGCGCCACTATCCTAGTTGCAGCAATGTCTGCCAGTACACTGGGTGTGGCCAAGGAAGCGCTTCCCCTTAAGGGGAAAACGGTAGGTGTCACAGTAATTGGGACTGACCACGATTGGGATCTGAAAGCCTATCAGGGGCAGGTCGATGAATTAGAAGCTCTTGGAGCGGAAGTCATTGCTCTGGATGCAGGTCGAAATGATCAGACTCAGGTCAGTCAGATTCAAACCTTAATTGCACAGCGACCAGACGCGATTATAGAACAGCTAGGGAATATTGATGTTCTTGACCCCTGGCTGAAACGAGTACGCAAAGCTGGTATCCCTCTGTTCACGGTGGATACTGTTAGCGCGCACTCAATCAATAACACTTCATCTAACAACTACAATATCGGTGCAGATCTGGCTTTGCAGATGGTTACCGATATGAAAGCCAAAGGCAAAGTGATCATCTTTAACGGGTTTGCCTCGGTTCCTGTCTGTAAAATCCGTATCGATCAGATCAAGTATGTTTTCCAGTCCTTTCCCGACATCGAGATCATTTCTCCTGAGCTCCGCGATGTTATCCCTAACACGGTTCAGCAAGCCTATTCTGATATGACAGACATGCTGACCAAATATGGTCCTGACTCTGGACTTAAATCTGTCGTCGCGTGTTGGGATGTGCCAATGATAGGGGCGACTCAGGCAATTGAAGCGGCAAAACGTAAAGGCATTCGTACTTATGGTGTCGATGGCAGCCCTGAGTTTATTGAGATGGTTGCAAACCCAGATTCTGCAGCTGGAGCAGTGGTCGCTCAGCAACCTTATGAAATTGGTCGTCAGGCTGCTCGTACAGTGGCTGCCTATTTGAATGGCAAAGAAGTGCCATCCTTCACTATGGTGCCAGCAGTATTAATCAACAAACTTAATGCTGACGTCACGGCAGAAAAATTCTTGAAGGCGAAAAAGGAACAAGAATCTGCGCAGTAAGCCAGACTGTTCAGAAACATACTGGCTGCTCCTGAGGCAGCAGTATGTTTCTGATTGGTGATTCGGGAGAACAATATGAGCTCTATCGCAATAGAAATGAATGGGGTTTCTAAGACATTCGGTCCAGTCAAGGCGCTCAGTGATGTGTCTATGAAAATAGCCAAAGGCACAATTCATGGCTTAGTGGGGCAAAATGGAGCAGGGAAGTCCACTGTAATAAAGATTCTGGCAGGTATGTACAAACGAGATGAAGGAGACATCATCGTTGAAGGTCAAAGTTTAGCAGCCATAACTCCAAAGCTGATCGAAGAAGTGGGTGTTCACTTTATTCATCAGGATCGTTTGCTGGTCAACACTGCGACAGTCGCAGAAGCCATTTTTCTTCGAAATGAACCCAGATTTGGTCCTTTTATCAATCACAGAAAGATGAATGCTGATGCTGGCTTATTGCTCAAACAATATTTCGATCTGAATCTTGAACCATCCACTTTAATTTCAGACCTCTCTACAGCGCAGCAAAAAATTGTTCAAATCACGCGTTCGCTGGCTCAGAAAGCCAAGATTCTGGTATTGGACGAGCCGACTGCAGCCTTGGTCACCAAAGAAGTCGACAGCCTGTTCAAGGTGCTTCGCCGCCTGAAAAATGACGGGATTACCATTATTTTCATTTCTCACTATATGTCTGAAATCATGGAGATTTGCGACTCAGTTACCATATTGCGTAATGGTGAGAATGTTGGGGAAGTAACACCTAAAGAGGTGGGGATTGAAAAAATAGTCGAAATGATGACCAATCGCGATACCTCCGAAATGTATCCTCCCCGGGATGTAACTTTGGGGCAGTCAGTATTGGAAGTCGAAAACCTGTCTCTCAAAGATCACTACCATGACATTTCTTTTAACGTTCATGCCGGGGAGGTTGTCGCTATTGCTGGTCTCCTTGGTTCTGGTGACAAAGAACTGCTTCAGACACTCTTTGGTTTGCAGTCTCCCGATAGTGGGGTAATTCGGTTAGACGGTCAAAAACAACATTTTTCCAGCCCGGTTAACGCCGTGGAGAAAGGCATAGCGATGCTTCCAGAAGATCGGCGTGCCCATGGGGTTGCCGTCAGTTTGCCTCTTAGTGAAAACATCTCTCTGGCATCGGTTAGCAATTTCAGTACAAACGGGTTAGTCAATCGAGCCGCTGAACTGAATGCTGTTAACCAGTTGATTTCTGAACTGGATATCAAAACTCCCAGCAGCCAGACCCCGGTGAGGGATTTATCAGGAGGCAACCAACAGAAAGTTGTGGTGGCCAAATGGCTTTCTAGAGACAGCCGGGTTTATCTGCTTGATGAACCTACTGTGGCGGTTGATGTTGGCTCAAAAGTCGAAATATACAATTTGATTAACCGACTGGCAGGAGAGGGGAAATCAATCTTGTTTGTTTCCTCTGATTTTGAAGAAGTCACCCAGATGTGCGACCGAATTTTGGTTATCTACAAAGGAGAGATGATCGCTGAATACCTCAAGGGAGAAATCAACGCCGAAGAATTGCTCGCAGCGGCATCAGGGCAGCTCACCAACAGTGAAAGGAGTCATGCATGAGCAGCAGTACCACCGTTTCTCAAATTAAGGCTCAGACCACACCACAAAAAGTATTCTCAGTTCAGAAGCTCGCAATACGCCTGGGTGCCTTCGTCGCATTGCTAGGGATTATGATCTACTTCGCTCTTTCTGCTCGGGGGTTCACGTCTGCTTATAACCTACAAAACATTGTTGAGCAGTCTGCCATTCTTGGCTTTCTTGCCTTTGCCATGACGGTCGTATTTGTCGCGACGGGCACCGACGTACAAAAAGGGGGGATCGACCTTTCTGTTGCTGCTAATGCGGGTCTTTGCTCTGCCGTTTACGCCGTTATGCTGAAAAATGGTTATACCGATATTCAGGCGATCCCTCTGACTATAACGACGGGTTTACTTGTCGGGCTGCTTAATGGTTTTGCGGTGGTTACTCTAAAAATTTTGCCTTTGCTCAGTACGTTGGCAGTCATGAATATAGCCGCTGGTCTGGAGCTGGTGGTTACTCAAAATAGCGTCGTTGGCGCAGAGTCTCCACTGCTGGATCTTCTCACCTTTGGCAGCTTTCTTGGTATCAGCAGTTTATCATGGTGCCTTATTGTCGGGGCTGTGCTGATTTCTGCTGTCATGCACTTTAGTCCTTTGGGGCTTCGAATGTATGCCGTTGGAGGCAACATTGAAGCAGCAAAAGCCGCGGGTATTAACACTGGGCGGTACATCTATGGCAGCTATCTGTTCTCTGGTTTTGCCGCGGGCGTGACTTCCATTCTGATTGTAGCTCGCCTTAGTGCGTCAACTCCGGGGACCAGCCTTCTGCTTCTTCCCGTATTGGCAGCTGCACTGTTAGGCGCGGTATTTTCAAGGCGATTTGTACCTACCATTGGTGGAACGTTAATTGCCGTTCTGTTTATTGGGTCACTTTCAAATGGGTTCCAGTTGTTGGGTATTTCCTCCTACTGGGTAAGCGGTGTGCAGGGCGCGTTGATTCTAATCGTGGTTGCCTTTACATCATTCGCCAAAAAGTCTTGAGGAGATGAAAATGACAGCTCAATCTAACCACGCGGACCGACCATTTACTCTAGAAAGGCTTTCCAACTACTTTGTCATTGTGGCATTTGGTCTGGTAATAGTCGGCTTTTCGGTGTTTGCTGAGGGTTTTTTAAATTTCGAAAATCTGACCAATCTGGTGGTCAATAAAGTTGTTCTACTGGCTATCGTTTCCCTTGGCATGACGATAGTGATTGCGTCCGGAGGGATTGATTTATCCGTCGGGGTTTCAATCGACCTTTCTTCCATGGCATTCATTATGATGATTGCCGCAGGCTTCTCTGGAATAAATGGTGTTTTAGTGGCGATTTGCGCGGCGATAGCGGTAGGTTTGCTAAACGCAGTTCTCATTAACAGATTGAAAATTGACCCGTTTCTGGCCACTTTGGGCGTGCTTTTTATTGGTAAATCCATTCAACAACTGGCAACACAGGGCGGTGTGCCCATCTATCTGACCAGAGAAGAATACTCCGCCCCATTTGAAGCCATCTCCCGCACTTCACTTTTGGGTGTGCCAACACCTGTTATCGTCCTGATTGTCAGTGTTGTAGCCGTTTACATCGCCCTTCACCGTTCGAAGTTTGGACGTTATTTAAGTGCTCTGGGCGCTCAGCCTGGCGTGGCGAAATATTCTGGGATTCGAGTGCCTTTTCAACTCACCATGGTTTTTGTTTCCAGTGCCGTTTTGTGCGGAATTGCCGGAATCTTACTGTCGTCGACGGTGCGTTCTTACGTTCCGTTAGCCGGTGATGCGTTTCTTCTGGATGCCATAGGCGCCACCTTTATCGGAACGGCTATCAGTGGCGAGCGAAAGCCGACCGTTCTCGGCACGATTCTGGGCGTGTTGCTTCTGGCAGTACTTCGCAATGGATTACTCCTGATGGGATGGAATTTTTTCTGGCAACAGGTCGGAATAGGTGTGCTGGTATTTGTGGTTTTAGGCATGTCGTTTGGGCTTCGAAAACAAGCTGAATAAGGAAATAAAGCATGACGAAGTTTGATGTAAGTGCGGTAGGGTTTGCGGTCCTCGATATTTTGGGGCGTCCGGTCACTCATATCCCAGAGGGAGGAAGAGCTGACTTTATTGAGGAGATCCGCATGACAGTTGCAGGCACGGCGGCAGCGACAGCGGTTGATTGCGCCATATTGGGATTAAAAACTCGCATGGTGACCACAGTTGGGAACGACGATCTGGGTGACTTTCTGATAAACAAAATGAAAAGGTTTGGATTGGATACGGAACTGGTCAGGGTCGATAACAGCACCCAGACCTCTGCCACTATTTTGCCAGTCCGACCGAATGGAGAACGCCCGGCATTGCATGTGCCCGGTAGCGCAACAAGGTTTGATGTCCATGAGCAAGATCTGGACGCTGCTCTCGATGCGCAGATTATTCATATTGGTGGAACTGGTCTACTAAAAAACTTTGATGGCGAGAAGACGCTGAATTTTATCAAAAAAGCCAAAGAGCTTGGTCGAATCACTACTTTTGATTTGATTCAGGCGACTCCTGAAACAACAGCTTTGGTGGAGCCACTTTTGCCCTACATTGACTACTTTGTGCCTTCAATAGAAGAAGCGTCAGAAATGGCGAACATGGATGATCACATTTTGGTTGCAAAGTGGTTTAAAGAAAATGGGGTTAAAAACGTCATCTTAACCATGGGGGGCGATGGGGTTTATGTATTACCTGAACAGGGAGCCCCTTTTTCACTGCCTGCCCACGATATTAAGGTAGTGGATACCACAGGGTGTGGCGACAGTTTCACAGCGGGTATCATAGTTGGTTTGTCCAAGGGGTGGGGCATTAAAGAATGTGCGCGTTTCGCCAATACTGTGGCTGCCAAAGTGGCAATGGGGTTGGGGTCAGACGGCAAGCTAGTTTCGTTTGACGACACGTTGAATGCCATGAACCAGTGGTCACTGAAAAATCATTAGAGCGTTCAGCTCGACAGGCAAGGATGAACAGAATGTCAGAGTTAACAAACAAAGTCGCATTGATAACAGGTGCCAGCAGAGGGATCGGGCGTGCACTGGCCGTTGGGATGGCAAAGAGCGGAGCGGATATCGTCATCGCGGATCTTCCATCTCAACAAGTTGAGTTAGAGCAGACTCAGAAGCAAATTCTAGAAACGGGGCGAAAGTGCGTTGCCTACAGTCTGGATGTGACGAATAAAAAGCAGGTGGAAGAAGTTACTGGTGAGGCTCTACAAGAATTTGGAAAAATCGACATTCTTGTTAACAACGCAGGGATCCTAAAACCTTCAAAGTTAGAAGACCTCGATGAGGCTGATTGGGACGCTCACTTTGATGTGAATGGTAAAGGGGTGCTTTTAATGACCAATGCCATTCTTCCTCATATGAAGCAACGTAACTTCGGGCGAATAATCAATATTGCGTCCATTGCGGGTCGTCAGGGAGTAGCGACTCAGGGGCATTATGCCGCCACCAAATCAACGGTCATTACCCTAACCCGGGTCTATGCGCAGGAAGTGGGGGAATATGGCATTACAGTCAATGCAATTTGCCCTGGAATCATCCTGACAGAGATGGGGAAAAATAATCTGGGATCCGATGAAGCCATAAGACACTGGCAGGAGGTGGCAGCACTTAAACGGCTTGGTGCGCCTGAAGATGTGGTTGGCCCTGCTGTGTTTTTCGCTTCAGAACTCAGCAGTTTTGTCACCGGACAAGCGTTAAACGTTTGTGGTGGTATTTACTTCCACTAGGGCAACAGAGCCTGTGTTTTAGGAGATAGACAGATGGAAGCTGTTGCAATCATTGGAGGCGGTCCAAGCGGGATTGTCGCCGCCCGTTATTTACAGTCTCAGGGCTTTAAGCCAGAAATTTATGAAAGCCACAGCTGCATCGGTGGTCAGTGGGCGGCAGATAACCCCAAATCTGGGGTCTGGCCGACAATGCGCACAAATACGGCTCGCATGGTCACCCGCTTTTCCGACTTGGATCATGACGCGGATGTACCTATTTTCCCCAGAAACGATCAGATCAAACAATACCTGACCCGCTATCTCGAACACTTTGGTCTCTCCGGCTCCGTTTCACTGAATACCAGCTTGCGGTCTTTAGATCGTTTGGAAAACAGGTGGAAGCTCACTTTCGAAGGAGAGCGGGGAGTATTTTCCAAACAATTCGATAAAGTCGTTATCGCTACCGGAGCGTTTAACCGACCAAATATTCCAGTAATTAAGGGGCTGGACACATTCAGTGGAGAGTGCGGTTCAGTTCATGCCTTTCACTACAAGGATCCCGAATTCTATCGGGGGAAGCGTGTCTTAATTGCTGGTGGCAATATCTCCTCTCTTGAGATTGCGTCTGATCTTGCCATGCTGGGCGCCAGCAAAGTCATTACTACGATGAGAAGACAGCGCTACATTATGCCAAAGCTTGTTGCAGGCGTTCCTGTAGAAAGCTATGCATTTACGAGAGGTGGTGCACTTTTTCAAGAGCAGGCGAGCTCAGAAGAATGGGCACAGGCAACCAGAGAATTCATCTTAACGTACTCAGGAAACCCTGCTTGGTATGGCGCACCCGAGCCAGACCAAGACGTCAGAATTGCAGGTACAACGGGGAGTCAGAATTACCTGAACTTAGTCGCTGAAGGGAGAATCACCTGTAAGCCCTGGATTGAGAAATTCAGTGATAATCAGGTGCATTTTCTGGATGGCAGCCACGAAGAAATAGATGGCGTTATTTTTGGTACTGGGTATCGTCTGAATCTGGACTTTTTCTCTGACGAGTCGAAAAGGCACCTAGAAATAGACGGTATGCACATCACTCTGGCGGATCATACTTTCTCACCTAAACTTCCCGGGATGGCATTCATGGGGCAGTGGGGGCAAATAGGACCTTACTTTCCCGTGTTAGAACAGCAAGCCAGGTACATAGCCTACTCTTGGGGAAAAACGGTTCCAATTCCAGAGGAGCAAGCATTGATGAAAGCTTGTCAGGTATGCAAGGAAAAGAAAGGTGAAACTTTGTATCAGCACTTAATGGCGATTAAATTTGCCCGTCTGAACAAAAGCGATCCCGCCGGGAGTGTAACGCCTTTGGTTGAGGAATTGCTGAGCAAGCATGCGGTAACGGGACTGACATTCAGACTTGCTGGTACTGATGCTCTTGATAACGCGTATGAGCAAATATTAGAAGAGTCCCGCCTGTATGGTATTAAGCCCACGTCTTTAAGAAACGAGTAAACCGAGTGCCCAAGTTCATCACTTGGGCACCCGTTTTTTTAAAGCTTAAATTCAGGTTTGAGCTGGTCGCACACATGGCGTGCAAAACCACTACCTGCTTCGCTATAGATGTTGAAAGCGGCGTCGACACCCAGTTCAGTCAACTCATTGAGCTGATCAGAATATTCTGCGATCGCTGCAATCTGCCCCTTGAAGTCTTTGCGTTGTAATTGCTCTAACGCGAGCTGATTACCCAAATGGTGAGGCATGGCTAACAAGACCAACTTAACATTTGCTGTATCTAAAATGCGTTCCCAAAAATCTGGGTCGGTTGCATCGCCCTCAATCACGTTCCTGCCATGACTGCGGTGGGTGGCAGCTGCATCAGCGCGAACTTCGACGCCAAGGCTCACCTTTCCATAGCGTGTTCTTATTTCATCGTACGCACCAGTGCCGATACGACCCATCCCTAATATCAGTACTTGTGCATGCCCTGGGTTTATCAGTTGGTCTCTTGCATGAAGTTTTTCTGCGGCGGCTTCTTTTAGCCATTTAGCACTACGCTGATAAATTTCATGACCAGCACGGGTTAGTGGCGCAGCCAGAACGAATGAAATGGACACAGCAATGGCAATTGAGACAAGAATGTCACCAGGAAGCCACCCCATCTTGTATGCCAGACCTCCGACAATAAGCCCGAATTCTGAGTAGTTGAATAGCGTCAGTGACGCCAGCAAAGAGGTACGGACTCGGAATTTGAAGAAGTTGATAGTGAAGAAATATAGAATCCCTTTCACCGGAAGAAGCAGCATAAAGAGCACAGCTAAAGACAGACCGGTCAACGTCGGTTCTTCTGCTAAACCAATGTTCAGGAAGAAGCAGACGAGAAAGAGCTCTTTCAGATTAAGAAGGGATTTGGACAGTTCAGAAGCTTTCTTGTGCCCAGCCAGAATCATTCCAAGGATCAGTGCACCCAGGTCAGCTTTCATTCCAACTACATGGAATAGCCCTGCGCCAACGACCAGCGCGAAGAAGATGCCAAATAACACCAGCATCTCACCATGACCTACCCTGTCGAGTAACTTATAGAATAGTGGTCTTAGGAACGGCAGAATAAAGAGAGAAATGGCGTACCATTCCGGAATCTTTCCTGTAGAAGCGGTTAAGAAAATCACCGCAAAAATATCCTGCATAACCAGAATACCAATGGCAAGCGTGCCATAAGTGGCATTCATTTCACCTTTCTCCTGAAGGCTCTTCACCGCAAACACGGTACTGGAGAACGATAGGGCAAAGCCAAGCAGAACAAGCTGTTCGATACCGATGCCGGCAAGCGTACCCACGCCAAGAGTCTTCAATAAAATCAGTGCGACGGTGAAAAAAGCGGTCGAGATAAGATTGTGAACCGTCGCCCCTAGCCATATCTCTTTGGCGAGTAAGGTTTTAACATCGAGTTTCAGCCCGATGGTGAACAGTAGAAGAGTGACACCCAGGTCTGCCAGAGTGGTGATTGTGTCGTTGCTTTCAAAGCCATAAGCATTAAGAGCAAACCCCGCGAGCAAAAAACCAACCAAAGGTGGAAGGTTACACTTCAGAGCGGCGAAACCTGCAATGAACGCAACCGAAATAAAAATGAGTTCCATTGAAAAGCCAGCTAATTTGAGTTGTTGTTATACCAATCACAGTAAGTAGGTGTTCAGAAATAGCGTAGGAAAAACGCTTGAGAACAAGGCAAAAAACTTCGATAAGTAGCTATTCTACAATCAAATTTTTTAACGCAGTTATCGAGTGTTTTAACAAGCTAGAATGAGCAATTACTTGCTACGATTGGTATTAATATAGAGCAGATACAAAAAAGGGTCGCACTAGACGACCCATTTGTTTAGCGCCTGACCGCTATTTTTCCACCAAACTTTTATTCTTCAAGTAATTTTTGTAACAAAACACCATTCAGCATAGCACGCTTAATCATTGCAAAAGCACCCATGGCTGGTTGGTGGTCAAGTTCCGAAGCAACAATTGGCAAATCGGTGTGGAAGGTTTTAAGCGATTGTGTTTCCACGTTTTTACGGATCGCCGGGAATACAATGTCTTGTGCTTTCGTAATGTCGCCCGCAATGATGATTTTCTGCGGGTTAAACAAGTTGATGGTAATCGCAATCGCTTTACCCAACTGGTTACCTACCTTTATCAGGCTTTGGCTAGCGAGCTCATCACCCTTTAGGGCGTGCTGACATACATCGTCCATTGTTGGATTCGATATATTGCTCAAGCTAGACTGGTAACCTTTGCTCAATAAAGTTCTGACTCGCTCTAAAATAGCAGGGTTAGAAGCGACAGTTTCAAGGCAACCAAAATTTCCGCACTGGCATTGCTCGCCTAACGGATCGATCTGAATGTGACCGATTTCTCCGACATTTCGGTTAAAACCCAGAAACACTTGTCCGTTGACAATAATTCCAGAGCCAGTGCCGCGATGGACACTGACCAGAATGGAGTCCTGGCAATCTCGGCTAGCACCAAAGTAATGTTCAGCCAGTGCCATGCCACGAACATCGTTTCCAACAAAGCATTCAACATTGAACGTATCGCGGACGACATCACCCAGAGCCAGGTTATCGATGTCGGTATTCGGCATGTATTCGATCACACCAGTTTCAGGATTGACCAGCCCCGGTAATGAAATGCCAATAGCGATCAGCTGTTCGATACGCTCTTTATGTTCTTCAATAAAATTTCGAATCTGCTCCAGCAGACCTTCCATTAACTCGGTCTGGTTGTGGTAGATGAACGGTGCATAGTGATTCACCAGTTCTTTGCCACCAAGGTTATACAGACTGAAATGGATGTAATCACGACCAACACGGATCGCAATAGAATGAAAAGGTTCGACTTCCGTCGTGAGGGAGATGGCTCTTCGACCACCTGTGGAGGCTTGTTGCGCGACCTCTTTAATCAGGCCGCGCTCCAATAGCTGGCGGGTTATTTTAGTAACACTTGCCGGAGCAAGCTGACTTACATCAGCGACTTGAATCCGTGAAATAGGACCTTGCTGATCAATCAAGCGGTAAACCGCTGCACTGTTGAGTTGTTTGACTAAGTCTACGTTACCTATTTGTCCGCCATTCATGCTTAATTTTGCTCGTATTGTCCGTTAACTACTGTCGCTTTGACATTGAAGTCACGGTCAAATACAGCAAGGTTAGCAACCATACCTTTTTTAACTCGGCCAAGTTTGTCTTCTACACCGATAGCGCGTGCAGCATACAGAGTGGCCATACGTAGAGCTTCATCCAAAGCGATCCCAACGTGCTCAACTGTATTTTGTACTGCTTCTATCATTGTTAGTGCTGAGCCGCCGAGTGTGCCATTTTCATCAACACACTTGCCATCTCGGTAATATACTTTCTTGCCTACAAAAATAAAGTGATCCATATCTGCGCCTGCCGGAGCTGTGGCATCGGTCACTAATACGAGCTTTTCGCCCTTAATTTTGTGAGCAATTCGGATGTTGGCGTAGTCTACGTGGAAACCATCGGCGATGATGCCCGCGTATACTTCTGGTGTATCGTAAATTGCGCCAACAACACCTGGTTCACGACCCGCCATTGGCGTCATTGCGTTGAATAGGTGAGTAGCGAAAGTGATACCAGCTTCAAAACCCTGACGAGCTTCTGCATACGTACCGTTACTGTGACCGATAGCCACAACAACACCCGCTTCGCTTAGCTTCTCAATGTGTGCAGGATCGTTTTGCTCAGGAGCCAGTGTTACTTTAGTCACTACATCTGCGTTTTCACAGATGAAGTCAATCATGTCACTGTCGGAGCGACGAATGTAGTCAACACTGTGAATGCCTTTCTTCATGACATTCAGGTAAGGACCTTCAAGGTGAAGACCCAAAGACTGGTTTTCATACTTCGCGTGGTAGTCACGAGCTGCCGCAACAGCTTGGCGCATGTTTTCGTCTGAAGAAGTGATCAGAGTTGGCAGAAAGCTTGTGCAGCCTGATTTCAGGTTTGCTTCATGCATGATTTGCATGGTTTCAGCAGTGATCTCATCGTTTAACATCACACCACCACAGCCATTTAGCTGTAGGTCGATAAAACCAGGGCTGACGTTTGCACCGTCCAGATCAATGGTTTTAATGTCAGCAGGAAGCTCAGCTACTGGACAAACAGATTCAATGTTTGCTCCGTTAACAACAACGGCATGATTGTCCAGCACATCGCTACCAGTATAAATTTTACAGTTGGTTAGCGCATACATAGTGTAATAACCCTTATTTAAGATCTTTAGTATTGTCTGCTTCAAGCTCTTGGAAGTATTTCACCGTCTTCACTTTTAATTCTTGAGTTGCAGGCTCGTCACAAACGATCACTGACTTAGGGTGAAGTTGAAGTGCAGATACAGTCCACAGATGGTTAACAGAACCCTCTACTGCTGCTTCTAGTGCTAGTGCTTTGTTATGACCTGTAATTAGGATCATGATTTCTTCAGCGTCAAGCAGAGTACCTACACCAATGGTCAGTGAGTATTTTGGTACCTGGCTGATGTCGCCATCGAAGAAACGAGAGTTCGCAATACGCGTATCTTCAGTCAGAGTTTTGATACGAGTACGCGAAGAAAGTGAGGATGCTGGCTCGTTAAAAGCGATGTGACCATCGTTACCAACACCACCCATGAACAGGTTGATTCTGCCGTACGATTTAATCTTATCTTCGTAACGTTGGCACTCAGCTTCCTGATCTTCAGCATTGCCGTTAAGAAGATTGATGTTTTCTTCTTGAATATCAATGTGATTGAAGAAGTTGCTGTACATGAAAGAGCGGTAAGACTCAGGGTGATCAGATGGAAGACCAACATACTCATCCATGTTGAAAGTAACGACGTGTTTGAAGCTTACTTCGCCAGCTTTATGAAGTTCAATTAGACGCTTGTAAGTGTTCAGAGGAGTACCACCAGTAGGCAATCCTAGTACAAATGGACGGTCCGCAGTTGGCTGGAAGGCATTGATTCGGTTAACAATATGACGTGCAGACCATAGGCCAACATCAGTAGCTGTATTTAGTGGAATTAATCTCACGGTGATACCTCAAATTTATACAGTAAATGATTAAAACTTGGCGCCCTGGGGCATTTGTTTTGAATGATAAAATAAGTTTTATGATCTCGCTAGCAAAATCCTTTGCCCTTACCCGAAACGGGTGATTAGGATCACAAATGAAAAGGTTTTAATTTGCGGAGCAAAATTAATGTCATAAACTGACTACGACTAAATTGAGCCACTAAAAAAAGTGTCTCAAATCTAATACAAAAAATCCTATAGGGGGAACTTAAGGTGAATATACTTGGATATGCGCAGAGATTAGGTAAAGCTTTGATGCTTCCTATTGCAGTGCTTCCAATAGCAGGTCTTTTACTGCGTTTGGGACAAGGTGACGTGCTTGATATCGCTTTCATGGCGCAAGCAGGTGGGGCGGTTTTCGGTAACCTACCAGTTATCTTTGCAATCGGTATCGCAATCGGTCTTTCTAAAGACGGTCACGGTGCAGCTGGTCTAGCTGGTGCAGTGGCTTACTTCGTTTCTAACGCAACTGCAACAACAATCAATGCCGACATCAACACTCAGGCATTCGGTGGTATCCTAGCGGGTATCGTAGCTGGTCACGCATACAATGCATTCAATGCAACGCGTCTACCAGAATGGTTGGCTTTCTTCTCTGGCAAACGTTTAGTTCCAATCATGGCTGGTCTTTTCGCTCTAGTACTAGGTGCGGTTCTAGGTTACGTATGGCCTGCAATCCAGGGTGGTCTTGACGCACTAGCACAAGGCGTATCTTCTTCTGGTGGCTTTGGTCAGTTTGCTTACGGTTTCCTAAACCGTCTTCTGATTCCAATCGGTCTACACCACATTGTGAACAACATTTTCTGGTTCAACCTAGGTTCTTGTCAGGAAATCCTAATCACTGGTGCTCAGGCTGCTGGTCAAGCTCTAGACCTAACTAAAGTGTGTGTAACTCCTGAAGTTGCTAAAACACTAGTAGTTGGTCAACAGCACACGTTTGAATTCGCTAACTCTGTAACTCCAGAAATCGTTGCAACTGTTAAAGAAGTAACTGAAACAGTAGCGTCTGGTGACCTATTCCGCTTCTTCGCAGGCGATAAAGGCGCTGGCGTATTCATGAACGGCTTCTTCATGGTAATGATGTTCGGTCTTCCAGGTGCAGCACTAGCAATGTACCTAGCAGCTCCTGCTGAGAAACGTGCTCAAGTTTCTGGTGCTCTGTTCTCTGTAGGTTTCTGTGCATTCCTAACAGGTGTTACCGAGCCAATGGAATTCATGTTCGTATTCCTAGCTCCTGCACTATACGCAGTACACGCAGCATTCACTGGTCTAGCTCTAGTAGTAGCGAACATGTTCGGTACTCTACACGGCTTCACATTCTCTGGTGGTGCTATCGACTTCATGCTGAACTTCGGTATCGCAACTAAGCCTCTAGTTCTACTAGCTCTTGGTCTAGCATGGTTCGCTCTATACTTCGTAACCTTCTCGTTCGCAATCCGCGCGTTCAACCTGAAGACTCCAGGTCGTGAAGACGAAGAAGAAGCAGTTGCTGCAGGTGGTGAAGCACCTAAAGGTGACCTAGCTCGTCAATACCTGAAAGCTCTAGGCGGTCACGAAAACCTAACAACTATCGACGCTTGTATCACTCGTCTACGTCTAACTCTTAAAGACCGCTCTCTAGCTGATGAAGCTGTTCTTAAGAAGCTTGGTGCGAAAGGTGTGGTTAAACTAGGTGAAAACAACCTTCAGGTTATCCTAGGTCCTCTAGCAGAAATCGTTGCTGGTGAAATGAAAAATATCGGTCCAGGTGAAGACCTATCTGATGTAAAACTTCCTTAATCTCAGATTAAGAAATCAAGTTTAAGAAATGCCTCCCATTGGGAGGCATTTTTTTTAACCATTCAAAACGAAATTTGGCAATAAAGTGTTTGAGGCAGTTGTGTATCTCGTGAGAATGGTGGATCATTAGCGATTAACCATTCTGACAATACTTAAATACATAGAGGTGTTATAGATGAGTGAAGCTGAGGCTCGTCCATCGAACTTTATCCGTCAAATCATTGATAAGGATTTAGCGGAAGGCAAACATAACAGCGTGCACACCCGTTTCCCGCCAGAACCTAACGGTTATCTGCACATCGGTCACGCTAAATCTATCTGCCTTAACTTTGGTATTGCTCAGGACTATCAGGGACAGTGTAATCTTCGTTTTGATGACACTAACCCTGAAAAAGAAGATATCGAATACGTCGAGTCGATTAAGAATGATGTTAACTGGTTAGGCTTTGAGTGGAATGGGGATATCTGTTACTCCTCAAACTACTTCGACAAACTTTACGGTTATGCAGTTGAATTAATTAACAAAGGCTTAGCGTATGTCGAAGAGCTAAGTCCTGAGCAGATCCGCGAGTACCGAGGTACTCTGAAGGAACCGGGTAAGCCTAGCCCTTATCGCGACCGCAGCGTTGAGGAAAACTTAGCGCTGTTTGAAAAAATGCGCGACGGTGGTTTTGAAGAAGGGAAAGCATGTCTACGTGCGAAAATCGACATGTCTTCCTCCTTTATGGTTATGCGTGATCCAGTGCTATACCGCGTGCGCTTTGCCACACACCATCAAACTGGTGACAAGTGGTGCATCTACCCGATGTATGATTTTACGCATTGTATCTCGGATGCATTGGAAGGTATTACGCACTCGCTTTGTACACTGGAATTCCAAGATAACCGACGTTTGTACGACTGGGTGTTAGATAACATTTCAATCGAATGTCAGCCACGCCAGTACGAGTTCAGCCGTCTGAACCTTGAATACACGGTTATGTCCAAGCGTAAGCTGAGCCAGCTGGTTTCCGAAAACCTAGTGAATGGGTGGGATGACCCGCGTATGCCAACGGTTTCTGGATTGCGTCGCCGAGGCTTTACTCCTGCTTCTATTCGTGAGTTCTGCAAACGCATCGGTGTGACTAAGCAAGAGAACATGATCGAGTTTAGTTCTTTGGAATCTTGTATTCGCGATGACCTTAATGAAAATGCTCCTCGTGCTATGGCGGTTTTGGATCCAGTGAAGCTGGTGATTGAAAACTTCGCTGAAGGTGAAGTTGAGACTCTGACTGTAGCAAATCACCCTAATAAACCAGAAATGGGTGAACGTGAAGTGCCATTTACTCGCGAAATATATATCGAGAAAGAGGACTTCCGCGAAGAAGCAAACAAGAAGTACAAGCGTTTAGTACTGGGTAAAGAGGTACGTTTACGCGGCGCATATGTGATTAAAGCCGAGCGCATTGAAAAGGATGAGCAAGGTAATATCACTACTATCTTCTGTACTTACGACAATGAAACGTTGGGTAAGAACCCAGCTGATGGTCGTAAAGTCAAAGGGGTGATTCATTGGGTTTCAGCGGAGAAAGGCGTTTCAGCAGAAATTCGCCTTTACGATCGCTTATTCTCAGTCGCAAACCCTGCAGCAGCAGATGATTTTGCTTCTACTATCAACCCTGAATCACTCACGGTAATGCAGGGGGTGGTTGAGCCTAGTCTAGCGAATGCCAAGCCAGAAGCGGGCTACCAGTTCGAACGTACCGGTTATTTCTGTGCAGATTCAAAAGATTCAACACCAGAAAGCCCAGTATTCAACCGAACGGTTGGGTTGAGAGATACTTGGGCTAAGATTGAGTCTAAATAAGACTTAACTTAATTTATGATAAAAAATAAGAGGGCGCATTTTGTGCCCTCTTTTTGTAACAAACCAGGCTTGAGTATAAGAATCGAGCAATAAAAAAGCCGAAGGCGTTAAAACCTTCGGCTTTTTCGGTGTTTTTGCCTTACTTTTTCTTCGGCTTGTGCGCGTTTGGATCGTCTTTACAAGAGCGATCACCACACTTACCGTAAAGGTACAGGCTGTGATTCGTCAGTTCGACGTTGTACTTGGCTGCTATTTCTCTTTGTCTTTCTTCAATCACTTCGTCAGAAAACTCAATCACTTCACCGCAATCAAGACAGACCAAGTGGTCGTGGTGGTGTTGAGTGGACAATTCAAAAACAGACTTACCGCCTTCGAAGTGGTGTCGGGTTACAATGCCAGCATCATCGAATTGGTTAAGAACTCGATATACAGTCGCTAGCCCAATCTCTTCACCGAGATCGATCAGCTTCTTGTACAGTTCCTCTGCACTGATGTGAGAGCAGTCAGGTTGTTGAAGTACCTCTAAGATCTTTAATCGCGGTAACGTAACCTTTAGTCCAGCTTCTTTTAGAGCTTGGTTATTATCTGGCATATTCTTTCCTGTAGATGATCTGCAGCAAAATACAGAAGTCGTAGTTAATAGCATTATAGGATAGTAAAACGTAACAATAAACCACGAAGTTCAAACGGTTAATAAAGAAAACTTGTAAATCTGCCTCAAATCACGGATATTGAGATCCGACCAGTTACAACTTTATAACAATACTTATGCATAAAAGCTTGAGCCGAGTGTACAAACCCGGTGTTGTTAAATTTGCGCTGAATCTGTGGCCGCCATTCTGGGGAGCTGGAATCAGAATACTATCTATCAGCAAAGATTTCCGCACAGTAAAAGTGAAACTTAAATTGAGGTGGTGGAATAAGAACGCAAACCGAACTCAATATGGAGGCTCGATTTTTTCTCTGACTGATCCTGTGTATTCGCTGATGTTGATAGGTATCTTAGGTGAAGAGTATTTTGTTTGGGATAAGGAAGCCAGCATCAATTTTATTGCTCCTGGGAAAAGTGCGCTTTATGCGGACTTTCAAATTTCCCAAAACATGCTTGATGACATTTACAGTAAAACCGCAAATGGTGAAAAGTGTTTTCCTGAGTTTATGGTTTACGTTAAAGATGAAGCAGGGGATGTAGTGTCTGAAGTACAGAGAACACTGTATGTGAGAAAGCGTCCGGAATATCGTTCAGGGTAAAAAAATACCTCCCAATCGGGAGGTATTTACTTTTAGTCTTCTAGTTCAGCAAGACACATTTCTTCGTGTATCTGCTCAACCCAATTTTTTACTCGATCGTCTGTCAGCTCTGGTTGGCGATCTTCATCAATACACAAACCTACAAACAGAGAGTCGTCACCTTCTACCAATCCTTTTGATGCTTCGAATTCGTAGCCTTCAGTTGAAGTGTGACCCAAAATTGTTCCGCCTTTCGCTTCAACGATATCGCGAACCATGCCCATAGCATCACAGAAGTACTCTGCGTAGTCTTCCTGATCGCCACAACCAAAGATAGCCACGAGTTTCGTCGAGAAGTCGATTTGCTCAAGCTCTGGGAAGAAATCATCCCAGTCACATTGTGCTTCACCGTAATACCAAGTTGGAATACCTAGTAGAAGAAGATCAAAGTTGTCGATGTCTTCTTTGCTGCTTTTCGCGATGTCTTGTACGTGAACCAACTTTTTACCTAGTTGTTTCTGAATCATCTTAGCAACGGCTTCAGTATTACCTGTGTCGCTACCAAAGAAGAGTCCTACACTTGCCATAGAATCAGTACCTATATAGTGACGGTTTTTAAATTAAATCTGAGGTCGCCTGGTTAACCCAAACCAGTGCCTTCCCAGCTTAGCTGGATAAGCCCCTTTGCGATGAATCCGGCGCAACCTAAGAAAAGAACTAACCATACAATACGACGCCCAAACGGTGGGACGTTACCTTGTTTCAATACGTCTTTGATTGCCATTCCGATAAAAAAGAAGATCGATGCAAACAAAAGGTCCAAGCCTATGGACTCTAGCATATTGATGTAGTCGTAGAGCATGACGTTCCTTGTAGTCAAATTTGCTGGGCGCACTATATCACTGTTGCGACCCAAAGTTAATGAGAAGGATTCTCCAATAGGCGCAAAATGTTACCTACGCGGCTATGAATCGGCGCATCACTCTCAGCACGTCGTTCGGCTTTTCCGCATGTAGCCAGTGGCCCGTATTCGCGATTACATGTGCTTTGGCATTTGGAAACTGTCGCATTACTGCTGGCTGGTGTGCTTCAGTAAGATAATCTGAATTTCCACCTTTAATAAGTAATGCGGGCGTTTGAACGGCTTTCGCTTCTTCCCAACTTATGATGTTTCTGTAGTTAGAGAATAACGACTCAACATTAAAACGCCAGCCAAGGTGATCACTCTCTTTGTATAGCGACTTACCAAGAAACTGACGCACACCTTCCATTTCGATATGTTCTGCCATGACTTTCATCGCTTCTGAGCGACTTGAGGGTTTTGCATTTTCAACAGCATGAAGCCCGGCAAAAACGTTGTCGTGACGTGATTCAGTGTACGCGACTGGTGACATGTCCAAAACAACAAGCTTTTTCACTTTGTCTTCAGTAAGCGACGCGAGTTTCATGGCAACTTTTCCGCCCATGGAATGACCGACAAGAATCACATTACTTAAGTTCAGATGTTCAAGGAGTGCTTTTACGTCTTCTGCCATTTCTTCATAGGTATGGCTTTCACTGTGAAAAGAAAGACCATGATTGCGAAGATCGACAGACAGAACCTGATGATCCTGAACCAAATCTCTGGCTAATAATCCTAGGTTATCCAGATTGCCAAACAATCCATGCAGCAAGACGATCGTCTGTCCTTCGCCTTGCAACTTATAATTCAAAAGTGATGACATTTTCTCTTTATCTTGTTGGGTTTGCCGTAGAGTATCATGGCAGAACTGGTTATAATCACACAGAGTTTAAACATAGAGATTGTGAAAAGCGAATGAAAACAATAGAGGTTGATGAGGATCTATACCGTTACATAGCCAGTCAAACACAACACATCGGAGAGAGTGCATCAGACATTCTTCGTCGATTGTTAATGGGCGAACAAAAGCCAGTTGTTGAGCCTCCCGCTCCAGCAATGAATGGTATCGTCGTAAGTAAAGAAGCAGGTAAGGACACCGCTATTGATGGCGTAAAAGTGCTTCGTTCTTTATTGATTTCTGACGAGTTTGCAGGCAAAGACAAAGCCATTGATCGTTTTATGCTGGTATTGTCGACTCTTCACAGTGTTCACAACGATAAATTTGCAGAGGCGACTCAAGTAAAAGGTCGCACACGTGTTTACTTTGCTGATAATGAAGACACTCTGTTAGCCAGCGGTAAAACAACGAAACCACGTCAGATTCCTAACACACCTTTCTGGGTAATCACGAACAATAATACCAACCGGAAACGCCAAATGGTGGATCAATTAATGACGCGTATGGGCTTCCAGGGCGATTTAATTGAAAAGGTGTGTAACGCAATTTAAAAGCACCTGATTCGAACCTCATAATGACATATTGAATCGTTATTATGAGGTTTGTTTTTTTATGGGTAAGTAAATAAATAAGGAAATAAAAATGGCTATCCATCCTCGAGCGGGGCAACAAGCCTTGCAAGAAGATTTGCATAACATCCCTTCGTTAGTTGCTAATTACTTCTTACTTCAACCAGAATCTTCTAATGATGCACATCGCGTTCAGTTTGGAACGTCCGGTCATCGTGGTACGTCTGACAAACACACTTTCAATGAGCACCATATCTTAGCTATTGCTCAGGCTGTCGCAGAAGTGCGTAAAGAGCAGGGCGTTACTGGTCCTCTGTTTTTAGGTAAAGACACACATGCATTGTCAGAGCCCGCTTTTACAAGCGTTGTAGAAGTGCTGATTGCAAATGGTGTAGAAGTGATTGTTCAGGAAGATAATGGCTTTACTCCAACTCCTGGTATCTCCCATGCAATTCTGACTTACAATCAAACGCATGATGCGAAAGCAGACGGCATTGTAATTACGCCTTCGCATAACCCGCCACAAGACGGTGGTATCAAGTACAATCCGCCTCATGGTGGTCCGGCTGAAGCTGAGTTGACTCAGGCAATTGAAGACAGAGCCAATGTACTGATTTCAGAAGGCTTGCAAGGTGTGAAGCGCACACCAATCACTCAGGCAAAAGAGTCCGAATTATTCAAGCAAGTTGATCTAGTAAAACCTTACATTGATGACTTAGTGAATGTGATCGATATCGAGGTGATTCAAAAAGCCAACTTGAACATTGGTGTGGATCCACTGGGTGGTTCAGGCATCGATTACTGGCGTCAAATCGCTGAAACATATCAACTTGACCTTACTTTGGTCAGTGAATCCATCGATCCGTCTTTCCAGTTTATGTCATTGGACAAAGACGGCGTGATTCGAATGGATTGTTCTTCGCCTTACGCCATGGCAAGTCTATTGGCACTAAAAGACGATTATGATCTGGCGTTTGGTAACGACCCTGATTACGACCGCCATGGCATTGTGACGCCAAAAGGGCTCATGAACCCTAACCATTTCCTGGCGGTATGTATTGATTACCTTTACCGTCACCGCGAAGGTTGGAACAAAGACGTAGCAGTTGGGAAGACTCTGGTATCCAGTGCGCTGATTGACCGTGTTGTGGCTGATCTAGGTCGTGAGCTTTGTGAAGTTCCGGTTGGTTTCAAATGGTTCGTAGATGGCTTGTATTCTGGTCAGTTTGGCTTCGGTGGTGAAGAGAGCGCGGGTGCTTCCTTCCTTCGTAAAGACGGCACACCATGGTCAACGGATAAAGACGGCATTATTTTGTGTCTGTTGGCGGCAGAAATTACAGCTGTGACGGGTAAAAATCCTCAGGAATATTACG
The DNA here is from genome assembly GCF_019904195.1 of Vibrio sp. SCSIO 43132. NCBI lineage: Bacteria > Pseudomonadati > Pseudomonadota > Gammaproteobacteria > Vibrionales > Vibrionaceae > Vibrio > Vibrio sp. SCSIO 43132. The sequence goes on along the minus strand of NZ_CP063199.1, from coordinate 3,014,645 downwards.
AAGAGCTGGCAACCAAGCACGGCGAATCAAAATACAATCGCATTCAGGCTGTTGCAAACAGTGAACAGAAAGATGTGCTTAAGAAACTTTCGCCTGAAATGGTGTCGGCAACGACATTGGCAGGTGACGAAATCACGGCACGCCTGACACATGCACCAGGCAATGGCGCGGCAATTGGCGGGCTTAAAGTGACCACAGCAAATGGTTGGTTTGCTGCACGTCCATCTGGTACCGAAGACATCTATAAGATTTACTGTGAGAGCTTCAAAGGTGAAGAACATTTGAAAGCTATTGAAGCAGAAGCTCAGGAAATCGTTAATCAGGTATTTAAGAACGCTGGTTTGTAATGCCTAACGGTTTTTAGTGGATAAAGGCGGCGCTTGCCGCCTTTTTACCTTTTGTCCTTACTCTTTCGCCCGCCGAATGACTAGTTTGGCCAACCTTGATTCACGATAAACCAGTATTGTCCACTTTCAGATTGGCAATGAATGAACTTTCCAATATCCGTCTCTTCTTCAAGCAATGAAGAAGTGCTCGTTCTGCCCGTTATCCAGTTTTTCTTTTCTAATACATACAATGGCTCTTCAATGCGGTGTTTTTGATTCTCATAACACCAGTAGCCTTTTATACGTTCTTTATTGATCTCTTTCTCACAACAGTGAGTGGGTACTTCATTATCTAAAAATGGATTGATATACAGCCTGCCCTGCATAAGCAAACGTTCTTGAAGGTCCAGCCATTGAGGGAACTGACATTTGAAAGCTTCAGAGGATGACATTTTTAGCTGATGCGTGAGCATGTGCTCTAACTTAATATCCAGCCGGTCTTTTGCGTTAGGACCAAACCACAGTTCGTTGTGGAAAAGGTAGAACTTGATCGCCACTTCCCAGTGTTCGATTTCGTCTTTAAGCTGGTTTTGAATGATGAAGTCAATCGCGCCGAGAGTTCTACCATTTTGGTTTAGCTGAATTTCTTCATCTTTGACTAAGTATTGTGGGTTATTTTCAAAAAGCTGCTGGCAAAGGTATTGATAAACAAAGCCTAATCGAGCATTTCCTTCATATTCTTCAATATTTTTCGTAATTGAGGCTGAAAAAGGGGGAATTTCAACAATAGGGTCAGCCTGCTTAAACAGAGCGGGGGTTTGTATGACCCATTTCAAAAGTTTATTTAGTTCTTGTTTTGATAGCATTGAAATTCTCCATTTGGTTTCGACATTCTACCTTTAAATTGTTATAAACGCGCTAAAAGAGATAACACGGATACGCATGATGAATAACTTTCAGCTCGAGTCGATCCTCAATGACAAGCTGTCGCCACAATTGATCAAAGATTACAGCCCAAATGGTATGCAGGTAGAGGGTAAGCCCGAAGTTCAGCGTATCGTGACCGGGGTTACGGCATCTCAAGCCCTAATTGAGAAAGCGATTGAGCTTAACGCAGATGCTCTGTTGGTACACCATGGTTACTTTTGGAAAGGTGAGCCAGAACCCATCAAGGGAATGAAAGGTAAGCGCATTCGCAGCCTGATTAAAGCCGACATTAATCTTTATGGTTACCACTTACCTCTGGACATTCACCCGGAACTTGGCAATAACGCTAAGCTGGCTGAGTTGCTGGATATTGAAATTGATGGTGGCTTGGAAGGGCACCCTCAGTCGGTTTCTGTGTATGGCAAGCTTGTTAAACCTGTTTCAGGTGCTGAATTTGCCAAGAGAATCGAAACCGCTTTGAATCGAACTCCACTTCATATTGCTCCGGAAAATAGTAACAAATTGATTGAAACTGTGGGTTGGTGTACTGGTGGCGGTCAGGATTTCATCGAGCTTGCAGCGGCAAAAGGTTTGGATGCTTTTATCTCCGGGGAAATTTCAGAGCGCACTACGTACTCGGCTCGTGAACAGGACATCCATTACTTTTCAGCAGGTCACCATGCAACGGAGCGTTATGGTGTTAAGGCACTTGGCGAATGGCTGGAAGCAGAGCATGGCTTTGACGTGACCTTTATTGATATCGATAACCCGGTTTAGTCGAAAGCTACAATTTTTTAGATTAAATACATAGAAAAAGGTCGAAGCGAATGCTTCGACCTTTTTACTACTCAGTAACCAATAGTCAGAATATTGATCATCACTCTCTTTCGTGAAGAGGTTGGAAGTCGCGTGATTTCTGACCAGTGTATAGCTGGCGTGGACGACCAATTCGGTTGTTTGGATCACTGTGCATTTCATTCCAGTGAGCAATCCAACCAATGGTACGAGACATCGCGAAGATTACTGTGAACATAGAGATTGGGATACCAATCGCTTTCAGGATAATACCTGAGTAGAAGTCTACGTTCGGGTACAGTTTCTTCTCTACGAAGTACTCGTCAGACAACGCAATACGCTCAAGCTCCATTGCCACGTCGAGTAGAGGATCCTGGATGTTCAATTCCTCTAGTACTTCGTGACATGCTTCGCGCATTACTGTTGCACGTGGGTCGTAGTTTTTGTAAACGCGGTGACCGAAGCCCATAAGACGGAACGGGTCTTCTTTGTCTTTCGCACGTTCGATGTATTCAGGGATGTTGTCAACGCTGCCAATCTCTTCAAGCATACGTAAACAAGCTTCGTTTGCACCACCGTGTGCAGGACCCCATAGAGAGGCGATACCCGCTGCGATACATGCGAATGGGTTTGCACCAGAAGAACCAGACAAACGAACCGTAGACGTTGAAGCGTTTTGTTCGTGGTCTGCGTGCAACGTAAAGATCTTGTCCATTGCGCGAGCAACAACAGGGTTAACGTTGTACTCCTCACAAGGGTTTGCGAACATCATGTGTAAGAAGTTTTCTGCATAGCTCAATTCATTACGAGGGTAGATGAATGGTTGGCCGATGGAGTACTTGTAACACATTGCTGCCAGAGTCGGCATTTTAGAAAGCAGACGGTAGGCCGCGATTTCACGGTGTTCGTCGTTGTTGATGTCTAGAGAGTCGTGGTAGAAGGCAGCTAATGCACCAACCACACCACACATAACAGCCATTGGGTGAGCATCACGGCGGAAACCGTGGAAGAAACTTGCGATTTGCTCATGGACCATGGTGTGACGCGTTACGGTCTCTTTGAATTGTTCATATTGCTTACGATCTGGGGCTTCGCCATACAGTAGGATGTAACATACTTCCAGGTAATCTGCGTTATTGGCAAGTTGGTCGATAGGGAATCCTCTGTGAAGAAGGATGCCTTTCGCACCGTCAATATAAGTGATTTGGGATTCACAAGATGCAGTGGCAAGAAAACCGGGGTCAAAAGTAAAGTAACCATTGGCTCCGAGTTTACGAACATCGATTACTTCAGGTCCAACTGTACCCTCCATAATCGGCAGCTCGATTGGCGCTTTACCTTCGATGTGAAGGGTCGCTTTCTTATCTGCCATAACATTCTCCTTTGTTTATTATTAATCCATCCAGGATATTTTGTGTGCCGTTTTTTTACTGAGTATCTAAAGTAAAGTCAATTTTTCTCCCTTTTTGTGTGCACTCGTTTTGATTTTTCATATGAAAAAAGTTAAAAATCTGTTCTGTGTAGCATTATTTGTTACGTCAATTGTATTAATATGTTACCGCCCGTATAGTGGCGCTGAAAATTTTTGTGGAATCCTTATAAATTCAAGGCTAGAAACAAATATTGGCCTATAATAAAAAAGAAAAAGATAACAATTCATTTACATTTATCTCGCCAATATTGGGCGAAATAAGTTAAATAAATGTTAATTTTTGTAGGGTTCCTACTAAAATTTGGTTTATAACTATAAATGCTCTAAGGAGCTGAGTGAGCAAGCCCGTGAAAGAAAGAAAGTCAAGACCTGTTAATCTAGATTTACAGACAGTCCACTTTCCGATTTCTGCAATCGCATCCATCCTGCATCGAATTTCAGGTGTTATTACGTTTGTAGCAATTGGAATTTTAATTTGGTTACTATCCATATCCCTCTCTTCCCCACTAGGATTCGCTAAAGCCGCTGACATAGTAGACAGCTTTATCGTGTCTTTTATCCTTTGGGGCATTCTAACTGCACTCGCATATCACATAGTAGGCGGTATTCGTCATTTATTCATGGATATGGGGTATTTTGAAGAGTTAGATACTGGCGCAGTGAGCGCAAAAGTCTCATTTGCCGTAACAGTAGTATTGTCTCTACTAGCAGGGGTTTTGGTATGGTAAAACATGTTTCCTCGTTGGGACGCAATGGCGTTCACGACTTTCTACTGATCCGCGCCAGTGCGATCATCCTTACGCTTTACACCATCTACATTGTTGGCTTTTGTGCCTTCAATGAAATCACTTACATGTCATGGACGGCATTTTTTGGCGGCACCTTTACCAAAGTCTTTACTATGCTTGCATTAGTCTGTGTGCTTGTGCACGCGTGGATTGGCTTGTGGCAAGTATTAACAGACTACATTAAACACATAATGTTACGTGGTGTATTACAAGTCGCAATTATTGCCGTTCTAATCGCCTATTTCTTCTCTGGTTTGTTTGTATTGTGGGGTGCGTAAGTGACTATTCCAGTTCGTGAATTCGATGCCGTTGTAATCGGCGCAGGTGGCGCGGGCATGCGCGCTGCTCTACAAATTTCTGAGCAGGGGCTGTCTTGTGCTCTGCTTTCTAAAGTATTTCCTACTCGCTCACATACTGTTTCAGCTCAAGGCGGTATTACGGTAGCACTTGGCAACTCCCATAAAGATAACTGGCAGTGGCACATGTACGACACCGTTAAAGGCTCTGATTACATCGGTGACCAGAATGCGATCGAGTACATGTGTAAAACCGGTCCTGAATCTGTTATCGAGCTTGAAAAAATGGGCTTACCATTTTCTCGCTTTGAAAACGGCAGCATCTACCAGCGTCCGTTTGGTGGACAGTCTAAAGAGTTCGGTGGTGAGCAGGCGGCACGTACTGCTGCGGCAGCTGACCGTACCGGGCATGCACTGCTTCACACGCTTTATCAGCAAAATATCAAACACAAAACCACCATCTTCTCTGAGTGGTACGCCCTTGATTTAGTGAAAAACCAAGATGGTGCAATTCTTGGCTGTACAGCAATCTGTATGGAAACGGGCGAAATGTGCTACTTCAAGTCGAAAGCGACTGTGCTTGCGACTGGTGGTGCAGGTCGAATCTACGCATCGACAACTAACGCTCACATCAACACGGGTGATGGCGTTGGTATGGCATTGCGCGCTGGTGTTCCAATGCAAGACATGGAAATGTGGCAGTTCCACCCGACTGGTATCGCAGGCGCGGGTGTGCTGGTAACCGAAGGTTGTCGTGGTGAAGGTGGTTACCTTCTCAATAAAGACGGCGAGCGCTTTATGGAGCGTTATGCTCCTAACGCGAAGGACCTTGCAGGTCGTGACGTTGTTGCTCGTTCGATGATGATCGAAATCCGCGAAGGTCGTGGTTGTGATGGTCCATGGGGGCCACACATCAAACTGAAGATGGATCATCTTGGTCAAGAAGTTCTGGAATCTCGTCTGCCGGGTATTTGTGAGCTTTCTCGTACCTTTGCTCACGTCGATCCTGTGAAAGAACCAATTCCAGTTATCCCAACCTGTCACTACATGATGGGTGGTGTTCCAACTCAGGTATCTGGTCAAGCGCTTAAACAAAATGCCGACGGTACTGATGTTGAAGTCCAAGGTTTGTTTGCTTGTGGCGAAATCGCATCTGTATCGGTACACGGTGCTAACCGTCTGGGTGGTAACTCGCTACTCGACTTAGTGGTATTCGGACGTGCGACAGGTCTTCACCTTGGTGAAACTCTGGAAGCACAAGCCGAAGCGCGCCCAGCAACAGATTCTGACATCGAAGCATCTCTGGCTCGTACTATGCGTTGGGAAAACAGCACCGGCGGTGAAGATCCTGCTCAAATCCGTAAAGACCTGCAAAGATGCATGCAAAACAGCTTCTCGGTATTCCGTGAAGGTGAGGCAATGGCAACAGGGCTTGAAGAGCTTAAAGTTATTCGTGAGCGCCTGAAGGATGCTCACCTGGCTGACAAGTCAACAGAATTCAACACAGAGCGAATCGAGTGTCTTGAACTGGACAACCTGATGGAAACTGCATTCTCGACAGCGGTAGCTGCAAACTATCGTACGGAGAGTCGTGGTGCTCATGCTCGTTTTGATTTCCCAGACCGCGATGATGAAAACTGGCTATGCCACTCCATCTACAATCCGGATTCTGAAGCAATGACTAAGCGTGATGTGAACATGACACCAGTTCATCGTGAAGCATTTCCGCCGAAAGCACGTACATACTAAAGGGAGGTACATACTATGAAACTTAATTTCTCTCTTTACCGCTACAATCCGGATACAGACAAAAAGCCTTACATGAAGGACTACGTTCTTGAAGTGGAAGATGGTTCAGACATGATGGTCCTGGATGCTCTTATTCTGCTGAAAGAGCAAGATCCGTCAATCGCTTTCAGACGCTCATGCCGTGAAGGTGTGTGTGGTTCTGATGGTTTGAACATGAACGGCAAGAATGGTCTGGCGTGTATTACACCGATGTCGGCGCTGTCGGGCAAAGACAAGATTGTCATCCGACCGCTTCCAGGGTTACCAGTTGTTCGTGACTTGATTGTAGATATGACACAGTTCTACGACAACTACGCAAAAGTGAAGCCGTTCTTGATTTCAGACGGCAACTTACCGCCAGCGCGAGAAAATCTTCAGGCTCCGGAAGATCGCGCACATCTGGACGGTCTGTATGAATGTATTATGTGCGCATGTTGCACAACTTCGTGCCCGTCATTCTGGTGGAACCCGGATAAATTCATTGGACCGGCAGGCTTGCTTGCAGCTTATCGTTGGCTGATTGATAGCCGCGATACCGCTACAGATGAACGTTTATCTAATCTTGACGATGCTTTTAGCGTTTTTCGTTGCCATGGCATCATGAATTGTGTAAGTGTTTGTCCTAAGGGATTAAATCCTACGAAGGCAATCGGTCATATTAAGACCATGCTATTGAACCGCTCGGTTTAATTGAATAAAAATTGCCGACCCAAGTTGCGCAATGTACCAGGGTCGGCTTTATTAATAGCTCGGCATAAGACCGAAGCGAACGTGAAAACTACTGGTTAAGGGAAAATATGCACAACGGCGTGATGAAGGCATGGCTCGAGTCTTCACACTTGGCTGGCGCCAATGCAACTTATGTAGAAGAACTCTACGAACTGTATCTTAGTGACCCCGACCTGGTAAGTGAGGAGTGGAAACGAGTTTTTGAAGGATTGCCCAAGCAATCTGACGCGGCAGAACAACCGCATTCTCGTGTCCGTGATTACTTCCGTCGATTAGCGAAAGAGACAAAGCATTACAATGTCCAAGTTAGTGATCCTGATGTCGATGCTAAACAAGTAAAAGTACTACAGCTTATCAATGCTTACCGCTTCCGCGGTCATGAAGCTGCCAACCTCGACCCCCTAGGTCTTTGGAAACGAGACACAGTCGCTGAACTGAATCCTGATTTCCATACTCTTACCGAAGATGATTTTGATGAAACTTTCAACGTAGGTTCTTTTGCTATTGGGCAAGAAACCATGGTTCTGAGAGACCTTCACAAAGCCCTACAACAAACTTACTGCGGTTCTATCGGTGCTGAATACATGCACATGACCAATACAGAGCAAAAACGTTGGATCCAACAACGTCTGGAATCTGTATCCGGTCAAGCGAGTTTCAGTTCAGAAGAAAAGCAAACATTCCTACATGAACTGACTGCTGCTGAAGGTCTTGAGCGTTACCTGGGGGCGAAATTCCCTGGTGCGAAACGTTTCTCCCTTGAAGGTGGTGACGCCATGATTCCGATGACGAAAGAAATTATTCGTGCAGCGGGCTCTCAAGGTATCCGAGAAGTGGTAATCGGAATGGCCCACCGTGGTCGTCTGAACATGTTGGTTAACGTTCTAGGTAAGAAGCCTCAAGATTTGTTCGACGAGTTTGCTGGCAAACACGATGAAACTTGGGGTACTGGTGATGTTAAGTATCACCAAGGTTTCTCAGCTGATTTCGCAACTCCAGGCGGTGATGTTCACCTTGCGCTGGCGTTCAACCCATCTCACCTTGAAATTGTTAACCCTGTGGTTATCGGTTCTGTACGTGCTCGTCAGGATCGTCTGGGCGACAAAGACGGCAGTAGCGTTCTGCCTATCACCATTCATGGTGACTCAGCGATTGCTGGGCAAGGTGTGGTGCAGGAGACATTTAACATGTCTCAGGCTCGTGGTTTCTGTGTGGGCGGTACGGTACGTATCGTTGTGAACAACCAGGTTGGTTTCACAACGTCTAACCCACGCGATACGCGATCCACGATGTACTGTACAGACATCGCGAAGATGGTACAGGCACCAATTTTCCACGTGAATGCTGATGACCCAGAAGCAGTCGCTTTCGTGTCTCGTCTTGCAGTGGATTACCGCAACACCTTCAAACGTGATGTTGTGATTGACCTGGTTTGTTATCGCCGTCATGGTCACAACGAAGCAGATGAGCCGAATGCAACTCAACCTCTGATGTATCAGAAAATCAAGAAGCACCCTACACCGCGTAAGCTTTACGCTGATGTGCTGATTGAGCGTGGCGAGTTAGACATTGAAACGGCAACACTTCAAATTAACGAATACCGTGACGCACTTGACCACGGTGAAGTCGTGGTGAAAGAGTGGCGTCCGATGGCGTTGCATTCTGTGGACTGGTCTCCGTATATCGGTCACGACTGGGATACAGATTGGGACTCTACGTTTGATATCAAGCGTCTTACAGAGCTGGGTCAGCGTTTGTGCCAGTTCCCGGAAAGCCACAAGCTGCATAGCCGTGTTAACAAGCTATACAATGACCGTACTTCCATGATCAATGGCGAGAAAGCCTTGGACTGGGGTATGGCAGAAACCTTAGCGTACGCAACCTTGGTGGATGATGGTAAGCGCATTCGTATCTCTGGTCAAGATTCAGGTCGTGGTACGTTCTTCCACCGTCACTCTGTGTTGCACAACCAAAACGATGCCAGCACTTATGTGCCTCTTGCGAACATTCACGATAAGCAAGGTCCTTTCCAGGTATTCGACTCAGTACTATCTGAAGAGGCTGTTCTTGCCTTTGAATATGGCTACGCGACAGCAGAGCCGGGCGGTTTGACTCTTTGGGAAGCGCAGTTCGGTGATTTCGCAAACGGTGCTCAGGTTGTAATCGACCAGTTCATCTCTTCTGGTGAGCAGAAATGGGCGCGTCTGTGTGGTCTGACTATGCTTCTGCCACACGGTTATGAAGGGCAAGGACCTGAACACTCCTCTGCACGTCTAGAGCGTTACCTTCAGTTGTGTGCTGAACAAAATATGCAGGTTGTTGTTCCATCTACACCCGCACAGGTTTACCACATGATTCGCCGTCAGGTTGTGCGTCCGATGCGTCGTCCATTGGTGGTTATGTCACCTAAGTCGCTACTGCGTCATCCTCTGTGTACTTCTACGCTCGAAGAGCTGGCAGAAGGCACATTCCAGGCTGCAATCGGTGAAATTGACAAACTGAATCCGACAAGAGTGAAACGTGTCGTATTCTGTTCGGGCAAGGTTTACTACGATTTGCTGGAACAACGCCGCAACAATGAGCAAGACGATGTTGCAATCGTTCGTATTGAGCAGCTTTACCCATTCCCGCTGGAAGAAGTACAAGCTGCGATTTCTCAATACAAGTACGTTGAAGACTTCGTGTGGTGTCAGGAAGAGCCTCAAAACCAGGGTGCCTGGTATTCTAGCCAGCACAACTTCCGTGCCGCGATTCCGGCAGGAGCTGATCTGAAATATGCAGGTCGCCCGGCGTCGGCATCACCGGCAGTAGGCTATATGTCCGTACACATGAAACAACAAAAAGCGTTGGTGAACGACGCACTTACCCTAGATTAAGAACTAGAAGAAAAAGGACGAAACAGATATGACAATTGAAATTCTGGTTCCAGACTTACCTGAATCTGTAGCTGATGCGACGGTTGCAACGTGGCACAAAAAACCTGGTGAAGCTGTTGAGCGTGACGAAGTCATTGTTGATATTGAAACAGATAAAGTAGTACTTGAAGTACCGGCTCCTGAAGCGGGTGTCCTTGAGGCTATTATTGAAGAAGAAGGTGCGACAGTTCTTGGTCGTCAAATCATCGGTAAACTAAAACCTGGTGCTGTTGCCGGTGAGCCAACAGCGGATAGCACAGACGGTACGGAAGCGTCGCCTGACAAACGTCACAAGGCTTCACTAACGGAAGAGTCTAACGATGCGCTTAGCCCTGCGGTTCGTCGTCTTCTGGCTGAGCACAATCTTGAAGCTAGCCAAGTGAAAGGCACTGGTGTAGGTGGTCGTATCACTCGTGAAGATGTTGATGCGCATCTGGCAGCTGCGAAATCTGCTCCGGCAGCAGCGGCACAGCCAGAGGTTGAAGTGCCTGCAGCAGCTCGTACGCAAAAACGTGTACCTATGACGCGTCTGCGTAAAACGGTGGCAAATCGTCTGCTTGAAGCGAAGAACAGTACAGCAATGCTGACTACGTTTAACGAAGTCAACATGAAACCAATCATGGATCTTCGTAAGCAGTACAAAGATCAGTTCGAAGAGCGCCACGGTACTCGCCTAGGCTTCATGTCTTTCTATGTGAAAGCAGTAACTGAAGCTCTGAAGCGTTTCCCTGAAGTGAACGCGTCTATCGACGGTGATGATATTGTTTACCACAACTACTTCGATATCAGCATGGCAGTATCAACTCCTCGTGGTCTGGTTACTCCGGTACTAAAAGACTGTGACACGCTAGGTTTTGCTGAAATTGAAAAAGGCATCAAAGAACTGGCAGTGAAAGGTCGTGATGGCAAGCTGACAGTTGACGAGCTAATGGGTGGCAACTTCACTATCACTAACGGTGGTGTGTTTGGTTCTCTTATGTCTACGCCAATCATCAACCCGCCTCAATCTGCTATTCTTGGTATGCACAAAATCCAGGAACGTCCAATGGCAGTAGATGGCAAAGTTGAAATCTTGCCTATGATGTACCTAGCGCTGTCTTACGATCACCGTCTGATTGATGGTCGTGAGTCGGTTGGTTTCCTAGTAACAATTAAAGAGTTGCTAGAAGATCCAGCACGTCTGCTGTTAGACGTTTAATATCGCTAAAACGTCTAGTGACCTCCGGTTGCTAGACGTGTATTAGTTTTCAAGGCTAGACTGGCTCAACTGTCTGGCCTTCACTTGAATCTCGTTTGCCTCGCGTGCACAACGAGATTTATTTGAGAAGACCCTACAGACGTCCGTTTAATAGACGGCGTTATGGAAATAATAAATCCCCTAAGGGATAAACAAACGGAATAACACAATGAATTTGCATGAATACCAAGCCAAACAGCTGTTTGCAGAATTCGGTTTGCCTGTGCCGGAAGGCTACGCATGTGACACACCTCAGGAAGCTTTCGAAGCTGCGGGTCGCATCAGTACTGAAAAGAAAGTTGTAAAGTGTCAGGTTCACGCTGGTGGACGTGGTAAAGCGGGCGGTGTTGAACTGCACGATACAAAAGATGGCGTAAAAGAATTTGCGCAAAAGTGGCTAGGTAAAAACCTAGTGACATACCAAACAGATGCTAACGGTCAGCCAGTTACTAAGATTCTGGTTGAAGAAGCGTCTAACATTGCTAACGAGCTTTACTTGGGTGCGGTTGTAGACCGTGCGACTCGTAAAATCGTATTCATGGCATCCACTGAAGGTGGTGTTGAAATCGAAAAAGTAGCGGAAGAAACGCCAGAGTTGATTCACAAAGCTGCTATCGATCCACTTGTAGGTCCTCAAGCATACCAAGGTCGCGAGCTTGCTTTCAAACTTGGTCTTGAAGGTAACCAAATCAAACAATTCACTAAGATCTTCATGGGTCTTGGTTCTATGTTCTCTAAGCACGACCTAGCGCTTCTGGAAATCAACCCTCTAGTAGTGACTGGCGAAGGCGACCTTTTGTGTCTTGACGGCAAAATCAACATTGATTCTAACGCAATGTACCGTCAGCCTAAGCTTCGTGAAATGCACGATCCATCACAAGAAGATGAGCGTGAAGCACATGCAGCTCAGTGGGAACTGAACTACGTAGCACTAGACGGCAACGTTGGTTGTATGGTTAACGGTGCTGGTCTGGCAATGGGTACGATGGACATCGTAAACTTGCACGGCGGTAAGCCAGCTAACTTCCTGGATGTAGGTGGCGGTGCAACAAAAGAACGTGTGGCAGAAGCATTCAAGATCATCTTGTCTGATGACAACGTGAAAGCGGTATTGGTCAACATCTTCGGTGGTATTGTTCGCTGTGACATGATCGCTGAAGGTATTATCGGTGCGGTTAAAGAGGTAGGTGTAAGCGTACCTGTAGTTGTTCGTCTTGAAGGTACTAACGCTGACCTAGGTCGTGAAGTACTTGCAAATTCTGATGTTGATATCATTGCTGCTGAGTCGTTAACTGACGCTGCTCAGAAAGTTGTTGCTGCTGTGGAGGGCAAATAATGTCTGTACTAATTAATAAAGACACCAAAGTAATCTGCCAAGGTTTCACTGGTGGTCAGGGTACGTTCCACTCTGAGCAAGCAATCGCTTATGGCACGCAAATGGTTGGTGGTGTTTCTCCAGGTAAAGGTGGTCAAACTCACCTTGGTCTTCCAGTATTTAACACTGTGCGTGAAGCTGTCGAAGCAACTGGCGCAACAGCAACGGTTATCTACGTACCAGCACCTTTCTGTAAAGATGCGATTCTGGAAGCTATCGATGCAGGTATCGAGCTAATCGTGACCATCACTGAAGGCATTCCAACAACTGACATGATCGATGTGAAAGTGAAGCTAGAAGAAACTGGCGTTCGCATGATCGGTCCTAACTGCCCGGGTGTTATCACTCCTGACGAATGTAAGATTGGTATCATGCCTGGTCACATTCACAAGAAAGGTAAAGTGGGCATCGTATCACGTTCAGGTACGCTAACTTACGAAGCGGTTAAGCAAACAACCGATGAAGGCTTCGGTCAATCAACGTGTGTTGGTATCGGTGGTGACCCAATCCCAGGTTCTAACTTCATCGATATTCTGAAGTTGTTCCAAGAAGATCCAGAAACAGAAGCGATCGTTATGATTGGTGAAATTGGTGGTACAGCTGAAGAAGAAGCAGCAGCGTTCATCAAAGAAAACGTCACTAAGCCAGTAGTTTCTTACATTGCAGGTGTTACAGCGCCTCCTGGTAAGCGTATGGGTCACGCAGGTGCTATCATCTCAGGTGGTAAAGGCACAGCGGAAGACAAGTTTGCAGCTCTTGAAGCGGCAGGCGTGAAGACGACTAAGTCTCTGGCTGAAATCGGCAAAGCACTTCGCGAAGTGACTGGCTGGTAAGTCAAAGCTGAAAATGAAAAACCGGAGCTGAGCCTCCGGTTTTTTTGTGTCTTATGTTTTTGAGAAGGCCTAGAAGGGCACTTCAAGAGATTTTAAAATCTGGGCGGCGTCGAGGTTATCTAACCCGTCAACATTCACTGTGTTTGTACCGAGAAGCCCATAGCGCTCGATTGAAGTGTGTGTGTATAAACCTATACAGTTTGCGCCTGCCGCATCCGCCAGATGCAACGGACCGGTATCACAGCAAATAAACCCATCCATTTGTTTAAGAACCGCGGCCAGAAGGCGCATATCTTTAGATTGATAGGTTTGTGTTTCTAGATTTAAAGGCGCGGGAATATCGGGGCTTAGGATCTCGACCCAGTTGACCTGTTTACCCGTGACTTCATCAAATTTAGACAAAATATTCTGCCAAGTTGTCTCATCCAACTGCTTTTCACCACGCGCTCCTCGGAAATACGCCAGAGTAATGGTACTTTCTTTCCTCAGCTCAGACGCGATAGCTTCTGCTTGTCTGGTTTCATCTTCTGAAAACGCCATGGTGTGGTCGTATTGCTCTTCCAGCTTGATACCCATGCCTTTAAGTACATCCAGACTTTCTAATGCGGCATGAGGGTGGCGAATCGGAAGAGGAGAGGAGTGCGGCGCTGCAGGCAGTCGGTCTTTCGCGTATTCAGAGACTTTGTTGCGGGCATCCAGCATCGAAGACATCATGCTGTCCGTGACAGATGAATAAGGCACGATGACTAAGTCGTAAGTGTTCTTTCTGAGATCAAAAATGCACTTCAACCAGCTTGCGATTTGTTTAAATGAAAAGCTGGAGTAATCGAATCTGCCTAATCCCATATGCTGAAAGAACTGCCCTTGCCATGGTTCGCGCAAAAGTAAGTCGATTTTGGCGTCGGGATATTGCTTTTTAAGTTCTCGAATAAAAGGCAACATGAAGAACATATTTCCGATTCGCTTATTGTTACGAATCAATAGGATATGTTTCACTTGATCTTTATCCAGAAGCTCAGGTTCTAATGATCGATTATTGCTTAATAGTTTATAAAGCAAGATTTCAGAAGAGCCCATTTTGTCCCGACGATAGCTGTCAAAACGGCGAAGCGCATTTCTTAAAGTCATAAATTCTTTCTAAATGATGGATTAGCTGAAGTCACGCACAGAATTGACGGACTTTAGCAAGCATTTTTGAGCAGATCCAGCGGCAGTTTTGATGACAAAAGTACAATACACAGACCGAATTAATGGTAATCTAGCGCAAAAAATTTCTATGTAACACTTATGTCTGTCATTAAAGATAAGAAAAACCTAGAGCAATTTAAGCGGTTATGGCCCTATATCAGCGTATATAAGCTGGCAATTGGTGCTGCTATTGTTGCACTGGCGATTAACGCATTAAGCGATATCTACATGCTTTCTCTGCTGAAACCCATCCTAGACGAAGGGTTTGGCGACTTAGAGTCTAACTACCTTAAAATTCTGCCGTTTATTATCTTGGGTGTTGCACTTCTGCGTGGCTGTAGTGGCTTTGTTTATGGATACCTTTTAAGTTGGGTGTCCAGCAATATTGTGATGAAGCTGCGCAGACAGCTATTTAATCATCTGATGAAGATGCCCGTTTCCTACTTCAGTAAAGAATCGACGGGAACACTGCTTTCTAAAATCACCTACGACACAGAGCAAGTGGCTGGCGCGACATCCAGCACGCTAATCACGCTTGTGCGGGAGATTGTGACTATTGTTGGTCTGCTTGGGCTGATGTTCTGGACGAGCTGGCAGTTATCTTCTGTGCTTCTCGTTGTCTGCCCTGTCATTGGTATTCTTATAAGCGTGATTTCTAAGCGTCTTAAGAAGGTCAGTAAGAACATTCAAGACGAAATGGGGAACTTGGCGACCAGTTCCGAGCAAATGCTGAAAGGGCACAAAGAAGTACTGAGCTTCGGTGGTCAGAAGAAAGAAGTCAGCCGTTTTGAAGGCGTTTCTAATCAGGTTCGCCAGCAGAACATGAAACTGATTGTGGCTCAGCAAATCTCAAACCCGGTCATACAGACTGTTGCATCCTTTGCATTGGTGGCTGTGCTCTATATCGCGAGTATGGATAACATTCACAATACACTGTCAGCTGGTACCTTCACCGTAGTATTTGCCGCTATGTACAGTTTGTTGCGTCCTTTACGCGGACTCACCAACGTTCTGTCTGAATTCCAGCGCGGTATGGCGGCGTGTGAATCTTTGTTTGATATTCTGGATAAACCAACGGAAAGCAATACTGGAACCGTCACAAAAGTCCACACAGAAGGGCACATTCGATTTGACGGCGTGAGCTTTAGTTATGAGGAAAACACCAGTAAAGCTCTGAATAACGTTTCTATCGACATTCCTACAAACAAAATGACAGCCATAGTAGGGCGTTCTGGCTCAGGTAAAAGTACCCTGGTCCAGCTGCTTCCACGTTTGTATTCAGTGAACGAAGGGGCGGTTTACCTGGATGATGTGAATGTTGAAGAGTTCGAACTTTCCAATCTAAGAACGCACATTAGCTCGGTATCGCAAGATATTCATTTGTTCAGTGATTCTATAGCCAACAATATTGCCTACCCGGCTTTGGAAAATGCCGATCGCGCAGAAATAGAAAAAGCAGCGAGACTGGCGAATGCGCATGAATTTATCGAAAAATTGCCTGATGGATACGATACAGAAATCGGGCAAAATGGCGTCACTCTGTCGGGTGGTCAACGCCAGAGGCTTGCCATTGCACGTGCTTTACTTAAACAGTCTAAAGTACTGATTCTGGACGAAGCGACTTCGGCACTGGATACGGAATCGGAAAAAGCCATCCAAAGCGCACTGGCAAATATTCAGCGCGAGAAAACTCTGGTTGTAATTGCCCATCGCCTTTCGACCATTGAGCATGCCGACAACATCATAGTGATTGAACAAGGTGAAGTTTCTGGTCAGGGAACTCATCAAGAGCTATTACAAAACAATCCTGTCTATTCAAGGCTTTACCAAAGCCTCAAGTCGAAAGAAGAAGAGCAGGCATAGCCTGCTCTTCTCTTATCTGAACAATCTGTGACAATACGTTTAGCCAAACATATTGATTCAACTGTTATTAATTTATAGCATCCCGTAGATCCCATGACCACATCAGAATTTTATATTAATAGGTCACTCTTCTATGGTGTATTTTACTTCAAATTCTCAAGAGATTTCCTCTGAGACTGCTGCCAGGACTGATCGATCTTCCAAAGTCGAAGACTTCTTTAATGGCAAAGCCGATTTAACGGCACTAGCAGCGATTGAAGAAACACTGCAACACGATTATGAATACTTCCTCTGCAAACTGTCTGACGTAGCAGTTTCTGGCCATTCAACGGATTTTGAGGTGCCAGAATCCCCCCTGACTACAGAAGCATTTTGCAATTTCCTGCAGGGCCTGCTCACTTGCAGTGCCCCTGTTTTTTCTCCTGAATTCGTCGGACACATGACCTCTGCTTTGCCTAAGCATGCCATCATGATGTCCAAAATCCTGGCGGCTACAAATCAGAATGTCGTTAAGGTTGAAACGTCTAATCAGTTCACGGCGCTTGAAAAAAGCATCATTAACTATTTCCACAAGCTCTGTTATCAATCGGATTATTCTGAGGGTTCAATCCCATCAGAACTTAGTCTGGGAAACTTTTGCTCTGGCGGCACAGTTGCCAATCTTTCTGCACTGTGGGTTGCACGTAATCGAGCTTTAGGAGCCAATGTTGGAGAGGTAGGCTTACTCAAGGCACTTAAAGATTGCCCTTACGATGATCTGGCTATCGTGGTCTCGGAAAGTGGTCACTATTCACTAAAAAAAGCCGCGGATTTACTGGGTATCGGCAAAGAAAACCTCATTGCGGTGAAAACCGACTCTCACCACAAGATAGACATTGCTGACCTTCGCAAAACATTGTCCAGGCTGCGCGACGACAACATCGGAGTGCTTGCCATTGTCGGCGTTGCGGGAGCCACTGAAACAGGGGTTATTGACCCTCTGAATGAGATGGCGGATTTGGCGCGTGAATACCAGTGTCACTTTCATGTCGATGCCGCGTGGGGCGGAGCGAGCTTGCTGTCCGATCAGCACCGTGAACTGTTTTCTGGGATTGAAAAAGCGGACTCCGTCACTATCGACGCTCACAAGCAGCTTTATGTCCCAATGGGAGCAGGCATGGTGCTGTTCAAAGACCCTCATGCCGTTCAGTCAATTTCGCATCATGCTAACTACATCATCAGAAAAGGCTCTGATGATTTAGGTGCCCACACTATCGAAGGGTCTCGTGGTGCAGTCGCTGCTATGGTGGCGGCAAACCTAGCGTTGTTGGGTAAAAAAGGGATGTCTCAGCTGATTGATAATAGTATTGAGAAAGCCAAAGCACTGGCAACACATATAGCGACCCTAACTGACTTTGAGCTGACCAGTGGCCCTACGCTTTGCATTCTCACCTATCGATACGCCCCTGATTCACTCATGTCGTCTCTGAATTTGCTGGATGCAGAATCCCGTTATTCCGCGTTGGAGATGTTAGACGAGCTCAATAAAGAAATTCAGGAAACCCAGCGTGATACTGGTATTGGATTTGTGTCCCGTACCAAGATTCGAGTTAACAAAGAAGAACAAAAGCGCGTTGTGTTTCGCGTTGTACTGGCGAATCCTCTAACTCAAATGTCCCACCTGACTGCCATTCTCGATGAACAAATCCGCATTGCCAGTCAGAGTGAAGGTTTAACGAAACTCAACCAGTACATCCAGCACTCGTTAAAGCGTTCCGCATAATAAATAGTTGAAGTTTATGAGAGAACAGATCTACCAAACCGTAAAAGCGTCAGCGAACCAGCCTGCGCTATGGGTTGCCAATCAGCATTACAGTTACCAAGAGCTAACGGGACGAGCGAGCCGAATCGGTGAGGCTTGCGTTTCACTCGGAACCGAAAAGGTGGCGATTCTTGCGCACCGCAGTTTCTACGCTTATGCCAGCGTATTAGGGTGCTATCTGGCTGGCTTAGCCTGGGTACCGATGAATAATAAAAAGTCGCCTGCTCAGCTCGCCGAGATCATGCAGGATACCGCAACTCAGGTCTTGGTTTGTGATGCAAACCACCAGAGGTTGTTGAGGCTGATGCTTGAAGAAGCAGAACAAAGCTGGACAATCCTCTTCGATTCGGACATCGATCTTGATGAATGGGAACAAACATTTCCCGCGCACAGCTTTCAGGTTTTAGATGAACCACTAGCCTCAACAGAGGTGCTTCGCCCGGTTCAAGACGATTCGCTGGCTTACATCATGCACACTTCAGGTTCAACGGGGAAACCCAAGCGAATTCCAATCTCGTATCACAACCTTTCGTGTTACTTAGAGAATATTCGTGATGCGTTTCCGCTAGAAGCGTCTGACCGCGTTGCCCAGTTTTCAGATCTTAGTTTTGATCTATCAATACACGACATGTTTTCTGCCTGGATGCACGGTGCCTGCTTGTATTGTGTACCAGAGATCCTGAAAACCAATCCGGTTCAATTTATTCGCCACCACGAAATTACCACTTGGTTATCCGTCCCGTCTGTCATTGATTTGTCCATGCAGCGTGATGCGCTAGAACCGGGTTCAATTCCATCATTAAAACTAAGCATTTTTTGTGGGCAGGCGCTTGCCACTGATTTGGCTCATAAATGGCAGCAAGCCACAAGGCAAAAGGTGGTCAATATATACGGACCTACCGAGTGTACTGTTACGGTCACAGCACATACGTATTCCCCTGAACACGACAGTGACCAGATTTCAGTCCCCGTTGGTAACGCGTTTCGTAAAGATACGTTGGCCATTGCCAATGAAGCGGGAAAGCCCGTGCTTATTGAGTCACTGAAAGGTGAAACCCAGGGAGAGCTTTTCATCCGAGGTGTTCAGCTAGCAGGCAAGTACTGGAATGATGATGAAAATACTCAACGTGCTTACTTTACCGATGATACTGGCACTCTCTGGTACAAAACCGGCGACCTTGTGAAATGGGACACTAACGTACTTCACCACCTCGGGCGTAATGATCATCAGGTCAAAATTGCGGGTCACCGTGTAGAGCTAGGTGAAATTGAAACGGTCGCTAGAAAAATTACGGGGCTGGCATCAGTTGCCGCTGTTCCATGGCCTTTGAGCAAGGCTGGGTACGCCAACGGTGTTGTTGTGTTTTTTCAGTCAGAGAGCTCATTAAATCACCCGGAGATTATTCGAGCGTTTGCCCAGCAGTTACCGCGGGCAGTTTCACCTAAGCAAATCTTTACGTTAGAAAAACTGCCAAGAAACATCAACGGCAAAACAGATGTGAATGCCCTATACCAAAAACTACAGGAGCTAGCCTCGTGAGAGTAGAAAACTTTATCAACACTTATATTTCCAATTTAGTCGCGCCGGGTACACAAGTTGTCGAAAACGACGCATTTTTTGATTACGTTGACTCGTTTTCATTCATTGATCTGATTACTAACGTGGAAAGTGAGTTTGGTTTTGCCGTTGACTTGATGACCGTGGACTTTGATCTGAATGCCACCATTCGTCAGGTACTGGACTGGTTCAACCTGCATGACCGATAACTATAAACTCGAAAAAATTGCTAAACGCACCCGCACTTTTATCCGGACTCCTTTTCTTTTTAAGAAGTGTTTAGCCAGCATGATTGCCCCCATTCTGCATTCCACTCGATATAAGATTGCGAATCAGGGGTTGATGCGAGTTTTTCCTGACAGCCAGCCAGAATGGCGGAAAAAGGTTTCCAGAGCCGCGGCAAAACAGACGCTCGATAACCTTATGGGGATTTGCCACTTAAATGCGCTAAATTTCCAGTCTGATGATGGCTTACAACAAATCATTGAGCACGCAAAACAAGGAAAGGGTGGGGTGGTCCTATGTCCACACACCGGTATCTATGATGCCGTGACATGGTATTTAAACCAGCAGGGCGTGCCTACTCAGACGATTTTTGGTGCGGGTAAAGATGGCAAACGCGAAACGGAAAATACCATCATTGAAGTTGTGGCAGATGAGCTGGACATTCCTTTTGTGGAGCGCGGCAACAACAGCATTCTCGGGCTAGTGCAGTCGATTTCAAAGGGAAACTGGATAATCTTCCATATGGATCTGAGGTCAGAAGGTGTTGCGACCGAGTTCTTTGGTTTCGAAACCCAGATTCCTGCGACCCCCTTCTTTATTGCTCAGAAGCTAGGCTGTCCTGCTTATCTTCACCACACCTTATCTTCTAAAGGCACTCAGACCCTCAGTTTTGCCGAATTAAAGCCAAGAGACGATTTAGTTGGCAAAGCAAGAATGGAAGCCGAGGCGAACATGGCAATGGAATACATGGAAGCGGTGATTCGGGAAAATCCGGAACAATGGATTTGGCATTACAATCGTTGGAAGTGATTCAACGATATACTCAAGCAGCTTGAAGCTGCGAAGTTATAAAAAAGGGAAGCGCTCGCTTCCCTTTGTTGTTTGTTCTTTTAGTGGGTGACTCGTTTAAACTGAGACAGGATAAAAATCATCGCGGCGCTGATCACTACAGAAGGACCTGCGGGTGTGTCCAGATTCCACGAGAAGGTTAGTCCGCTCAACACGGCAATAACACCAAACACCGACGAGAGAACTGCCATTTGCTCTGGTGTACTGGAAAAACGGCGCGCTGCCGCTGCTGGGATTATCATTAATGATGTAATAAGCAGAGCACCTACGAACTTCATGCCAACGGCGATTACTACGCCCACCAGCAACATCAGTATCAGCCTCATAAAATCTGTATTGATGCCTTCGATATTCGCCAATTCTTCATTGACGCTGCTGGACAGCAATGGCTGCCAGAAGTACACCAGTACTGCAATAATGAAAATGCCACCAGCAAAAATAAACGTCAGATCTTCCGGTGACACGGCGAGCAAGTCCCCGAAGAGGTAACCCATTAAATCAACACGTACGTTGTCGAAAAAGCTTATCGCTACTAAACCGAGCGAAAGCGAGCTGTGTGCCAATATGCCCAAGAGCGTATCGGTAGCGACGACTTTTTGCTTCTGGAGCGTCACCAAAATCATCGCCAGCGCGACGCAGCAAACCACCAGTGCCAGATAGATGTTGATGTCGAGAAGAAAGCCAAGTGACAAACCCAGCAAAGAAGCATGAGCGAGAGTATCGCCGAAGTAAGCCATTCTTCGCCAGACCACGAATGAACCTAAAGGACCAGCGATAAGGGCGATGGCAATACCAGCAATAATAGAAGGTAATAGAAACTCAATCATGTTTGTGACCGTGTTGAGAATGTTGACAAGTTTCAGCGTTTCCAGAAACCGCGTCTCCAGAAAGATCGTGATGATGAAGGTGATCGTGCTGATAAAACGCTAGAGATTCGCGATTGCGATGTCCAAAGAGCGCGATATAAGAAGGGTGTTCACTGACCGCGGCAGGTGTACCTGAACAACAGACGTGATGATGAATGCACACCACGTGATCGGTTTTGGCCATAACCAGATGCAGATCGTGGGACACCATCAGCACTGCACAGTTAAAACGATGTCTCAGATGGTCGATAAGATTGTACAGGTCTATTTGTCCCTGAACATCGACACCTTGTGCGGGTTCATCCAGAACCAACAGTTCAGGACGGTGAAGCAGGGCACGTGCCAGCAATACGCGCTGGGTTTCGCCACCAGACAGGCGGTGCATGTTATTTTTGAGAAGGTGAGAAGCACCCACTAATTTCAGTGCCTCTAAACGCTCTTGTTTGCTGTATTTCCCTGCAAGCTTAAGAAAGCGCTCAACGCTCAGTGGCAGAGTATCGTTGAGCCTCAGCTTTTGAGGGACATAGCCAATTTTTGGCTTACCAACAAAAGAGAGTTCACCATCAAATCGTTTATTGAGTCCAAGCAGAACCTTAACCAAGGTCGACTTTCCTGCCCCGTTTGGACCGATCAGCGTAGTAATCTGGCCTTTGTGTAATTCGAGGGAGATATTATCGAGAACTGGTTTGTCACCAAATTGCACCCGAATGGAATTGAGGGAGGCGAGAAGAGTCATCATTAACCGCTATTGCAATGTTATTATGTTATAATGTAACATTTGTCCCAATACCATCCAAGTTAAGATTACTAGAGGACGAAATGTCACGTTTTGGTCGTTTGTTTTTGCTGCTCAGCCTTTTTCCTGTCTTTGCCAATGCAGCAAACGTTTTAAGCTCAATTAAGCCTATTCAATTAATCACAAATGAAATCACGGAGGGAGTATCCACGTCAGAGGTACTGCTGTCCACTAATACTTCACCTCACGACTACGCACTTAAACCATCCGATGTAAAAAAAATCAGAAAAGCGGATCTGGTTGTCTGGGTTGGACCAGAATTAGAAACGTTTCTAACAGGTGTGATGGAAAGCCACTCAGGCGCTTTTGCATTGCATGATCAGCCGGAAATGATTTTGCGTGAATACGGCGGCTGTGGCTGTGAAAAAGACAAACATGACGATCATCACGAAGGTCACGCCCACGATAAGCACGATCATGACAAACACGATCATGAGAAACATGATCACCATGACCACGATGATCACCACGGACATGGCAGCCACGATGGTCACAATCATGGCACACACGACATGCACATCTGGTTGGGACCTGAGCAAGCATTACAAGCTGCAACAGCTATTGCTAACAAGCTTTCAGCCATTGATGCAAAAAATGCACAGCGCTATCAAGATAACCTTAAGAAGTTTGAAAGCAACTTAAGTGCAACAATTGCTGAGCTAGAGAAGAAATTATCGCCTGTTCGCCAAAACGGATACTTTGTTTTCCATGATGCGTACGGATATTACGAAAGTTACTTTAAATTAAATAACTTAGGTCACTTTACTGTTAGCCCTGAGCGCAAGCCGGGCGCAAAAACCTTAAACAAAATACGTAAAAAGCTTGAATCTAAAGATGCACATTGCGTATTCTCTGAGCCACAATTTACTCCAGCTGTTATTAACTCGGTCACACGTGGAACGGACGTAAACAAAGGTGAACTCGATCCACTTGCGGTTAGCATTAAAGTACAGCCTGGAGCTTATTTCGACTTCTTGAAGTCGTTAGGTACTCAATTTTCTAGCTGTCTATCTGAATGAAAAATATCCAAGTCGCTGCCAAACAATGGCAGCGATTACCTAAAAAGCACAAAATTACTATTATGAGTCTGGCGGTACTGACAGTTGCAGTATCGCTATGGCGTCCCACCCCTCCAATTGTTGTTTCCTCAGATGTTTCTCCAGAGCGCATAGAGATCGATCTGGAAGTCGAACAAACCGAATCATTAGCCGATCAGAACAGTGAGCCTTTAGGGGCTCAGATAGATTCTTTTGCACCAGAGTTTTCAGCGCCTAAAGATGAGCTGGAAGAAGCTCTTAGCCAGGACAGCGAACCTACCCATTCGCATGTCGTTGCGAAAGGGGAGCTTCTCAGCACCGTGTTTGAGCAGTATGGTCTTCGCCTGAATGACATGTATTCCCTGATAAATACTGATAAAGCCGCTGAGCGCCTTCGCCCGGGAATGACGCTTAACTGGACTCTTAACGACGAAGGGCGTTTAAAAGAGCTTCGCATTGAGCGCAATGCCAAACAATACGATCTTTACACCCTGACTGACTCTGGTTACGAATATCAAAGATTAGAAAATACGGGTGAACTCAAACCTATTCTGATCAACGGACAAATTTCAGGAAGTTTTTACCAGTCCGCCATCAATGCGGGTTTAACCCCTGGTCAGATTGCCACCATCGTAAAATCCATGCAGTGGAAGTTTGATTTTGGTCGACGAGCCAGAAAGGGCGATAAGTTTGCTGTTCAATTGGAGCAAGAATTTATCGATGGAAAAGCGGTAGGTCGTGGTGAAGTGAAAGCCATGTTGTATGTGAATGGCGGCAAAGAGTATTCAGCGGTTAAGTTTGAAGATAACCGATTCTATGATGCTTCAGGTCAGAGCCTTGAACAGGCATTCAACCGTCTTCCAACCAACAAACGATACCGTGTTAGTTCGCGATTCAACCCTCACAGAAAACACCCGGTAACTGGAAGAGTATCTCCACACAACGGAACCGACTTTGCTACACCCATTGGAACACCTATCTATGCAACGGGCGACGGTAAAGTGGTGAAAGCCAGAAGTCATCCTCTGGCTGGTAAATATATCGTGATCAAACATGGTCGCGAATACATGACCCGATACCTGCATTTACACCGAATTCTGGTGAAAGTAGGGGACAATATATCTCGTGGTCAGAAAATTGCGCTCAGTGGAAATACAGGTCGTTCGACAGGTCCACACTTGCATTACGAGTTCATTAAAAACTCCCGCCCCGTAGACCCGATGAAGGTTCAGCTCCCGAAAGCATCGGATGTTCCAAGTGCTAAGTTGCCGGAATTTAAAGAAAATGCCGACGGTGTTATGCAGATTTTACGTGATCAAATCTAGATAAATGAAAGGTGCAGCTCGCTGCGCCTTTTTTATTCATCATAATTCGTATAACTTATCTAGCTACTCAAAATCGCCTCGCTTAAAGAATGGCGGTAGAGTTTATTTGCTGCTTAGAAAAAGGGAAAAGATTTGATTACGCGCGTCGTATTCATACTGATATTGCTCGTGGCAAGCCAAAGCTTGCGTGCGCACGAGGACAATTCCATCTTTTATCCTTTGCCATTCCAGATGCAAGGGCAGTCTCTGACGGCGAAAAATCTCATTTCAGGACCTGATGGTGGTCTATGGATCCACGATATCCACGGTCAGTTACGCTTCTTTGATGGTCAGCACATCCTTCCGCGCTCAGGCAGCGTATTTGAACGCAAATTGGCTCAGGTTGCCTACAGCCGGCAGTACTTCTGGTTTGCGGAAAAAAATCAGATATACCGGTTCAAACCCAATTATGAACGAGAACTGATTGCCACCCTTCCTGCTAATCGACAAGTGTTAAGGATTGGTGTCAGCAGTCGGTACATCTGGGCATCAACCGCAGAACACCTTTACACCCTAAATCTGGATGATGAATCCTTAACGGAATTTCCCCTCAATTTTGTATACCGGAGTAGCTCTAAGAACCGGGTTATCATCAATGATGCTAAGTATGTTGATGGACGCTGGATTCTGGGTACCACGGAAGGTGTCTACTTTAATCAGGGCAAAAAGTTCTACCACATACGCTCTTCCGCTAAACATCATATAGAAGCACTCCACTTTTCACTCAAGCGCCGTGAGTTGCTGGTCGGTACGTTGCGGGGTGCGCGAATCATAAGTATTGATAACGAATCCAGCGAATCTAAAGTGATTGGGCGTTCACACGTATTAGCGATTGAAGAGACCGACACCTCATACTGGTTGGGCACTGAGAACGGCATCTATATCTACCATTTCCTGACAGGTGAGACGACACATATCGCCTCAAATTACCAGGATGACTACGCTTTACCCGGCGATCATATTTACGATCTCTATAACGACGGGCAGGGTGGTATTTGGGTTGCGACAAATAAGGGAATCAATTATTTCTCACTCTACAGTCGTCTGTTTGAACGTGTAAGGTTTGGCAATACCTTGCAGCACCTTGGGCTTGGTAACATTAAACAAGTCTTTACCTCAACAGATGGAACACACTGGATTGGCACTGATCAGGGTTTCTATAAGTTAAACCCGAAAAATATGCACCATCCGAAAAGGCTTTTGGAAGGTTGTGTAAACGATTTAGTTCAGCAGGGCGACCATTTGTGGTTAGCCATGACAGATGGACTTCGCCGGTTCAATATCCGCACTCTCGAACTGGAAACAGACCTTCTTCCCAGTCAGCTCAATCAAAGAGAGATTAACCGAATAACCGTTGATAGCAGTGGCATGCTTTGGGTGGCTACCGAAGAAGGATTGATTCGTTATCAGCCCGAAGAGAAAGTGATTGAGAACTTTGGGTATGGCTGGGTGGCAAGACAGTATTTTCCAACTCAGATTACCCACTTGTATACCTCTGCCTCCGGAACGGTTTGGATAGGCACTGATCATGGGTTGTACTATTACATCAATGGGCGTCTTCAGCTAGACAGACAGGGCGATGCACTGTTAGCTCGTACCTTAGACATGTCGGAAGCGATTGATGGTAAAACATGGCGCATCAGCAGTCGCGGCTTAAGCCTGTATGACCCTAAAACCCGTTCTCAAAAAGGTGTTCAGTTATTTGAGCCCGATATCAAGCCTCTGTGTAGTGTGACCACGAAACGCGGTATGTGGCTTTCAACATCGAAAGGGCTCAGTTTCTATTCCAATGAAGGTCAGTTATTACACCACTATGGTGCCCCTTTTGGTTTGATAAACAATGAGTTCCTGCCTGATGTGTGTTCCGTTGGTCCTAATGGCGACAGTTTGATTTTTGGATCTAAGCTCGGTGTGATACTCACATCTGAAACCGCGCTCAAGGCAACACAGCTTCCGCAGAGTAAGGTTAAGTTTGGGCAAGTTCTGTTAGACAGAAAACCCTTCGAATTTGCCCCAGACAGTAGCAAGTCTTACGTAGTACCTCATGGAGAAAACCTGTCCTTCGTGCTTGGTGTTCTTCCCGATTTCGATGTCTGGAGCCTGGAATATCGCCTTCTTGGCAGTCGCAATGAGGATTGGATTTCACTTCAGGGTTCCCAGCTAACCTTTGATTATTTGCTTCCGGGTTCTTACGAGTTGCAGGTGCGGACTTCTACGCAATCTGAGGTAGAAGCAGAAGGTTCAAGTTTCTCTTTCTTAGTTGAAACCCCTTGGTATATGTCTGGCTGGTTCATCGCCTATCTGATCCTCTGCCTTATTATATTTGCAGGTCTGATTGTGTTATGGCGTTCTCGGCAAATTCGAAGAATCAACAAAGCGCTCCGGGATAAAGTGGAACTGAGAACCAGCCAGTTGAAGCACCAGAGTGACATGTTGGTAAACAGTAATAAATTACTTAAGCGCCAGATAAACATTCGTCAGTCCTACATTGATAACCTGGCAGGAAAAACCAAAGGTGTGTTCGAAGACATCTGTCAGAGCGGTGCTGAATCTGGTCAGTTTAAAGGTGCCTTTTATCTTCTCCAGCAAATTGTAGACCTCGGCTTCAAAAAACGAGGTGAGTCTAGAGCCAGTCACGATTTAAACATGGTCTGCGACGCGGTGATTACTCATTGGGAAGAAGAGCTCGCGAGGCAAGGCGTTCAGCTAAACGTATACAAATCTCCCGCTGCTATTTCTGTGTACATTGAGCAGTTCAATCTCGATTTCGTCTTACATGGGATGCTGGCTAATGTTTCGAGGCGCAGTAAACGCGGAGATAAGATTGAGTTAATGGTCGTGACTCACGAGGATATGTGCGGATTCCGAATTCAGGATACGGGCAATCCAATCTCTCAGCAGGAAGTCCTCGGGTATAACTCCTTTAACCAGAAATACAGTGGTGAAGAATGGAGTGCGCTTACCGATACAAGCCTGCAGGGGCTAAGGCGATATGTAGAGTTCGGTGGTGGTGAATGTTACTTCCGAAAGAAAGACAGCAACATCAATATTATTGATGCACTTTGGTCTAATGCTCCTACTGAGATAAACGAGGAACCAGAAAGCAGCCGCGAGTTTGTGATTCCTGCCCCAGCAATTGTTGAGCCGGATTCCGAAGAGTTACCGACGGAAGAGGAGCTGTGGTTGACTAGAATTCTGGAGTTAGTGGACGCTCACTATCATGACCCGGACTTTGGAACAACACAGGTTGCTAAGATGATTTATACGTCTGAACGTAGCCTTCAACGTAAGTTTAAATCGCAAACTGGCAAGACATTTAAAGAGTATCTGAATGAAACTCGTCTGGAGAAAGCCTGCCAACGTCTGATCAGCGGAGAAAAAGTCTCTGACGTTGCCTACGACACAGGATTTAACGATCCATCATACTTTAGCCAGCGATTTAAGCATCACTACGGTATATCACCATCCAAATTTATTGAAGCTAATATAGGCGCGTAGAAAGAAGTAGAAATATAGCTTCTCTGCACCGTAAATGTCCTTCATACATCAGCAGCTCAACTGATTCTTTAACTCTTATCCCTCTCAATTACTTTTCAACCTTATTTCACCATCTACGGTACATGACTGCCAATTAAGATGAAGACCGACGATGAAACGCACTACAAGGCGTCACATTGGTTAAGCCCCACTTTACCCGCATCTATGGGTCAAAACACCGTTAGCAATGATAGGCGTGTGTTAGAGCTGTTTAGAATGAAATGAAACTAAGGGTATATTTTGAAATATAAATGATACATCAGACGGTTAAGATGTAAGAAAATTCAGTTAGAAGTGAAAGAATTGTTGGATTAGAAGGAATAGTTAAGAAGACCAGAAAAAAAATATCGTGGTATAGCCGGGGGGACTATACCACGGGTGTCAATGACACCTTCGCTTGCTGCCGGAGTGATATAGCCTAAGCTATATCACCTCTGGAATTCTTATCTGAGGCGATTGCCTTTCGATGGGATAACTATATCCTCGCCGACTTATTTTCTTTATTGAATTAACGACACATTGGCATAAGAAATCCGACACTTTTTACTTTTTATCTCTAACCGTTTGTTTTATTTGACTTTATGTTTTTTGTCTCAGTAGTGAAATCTTCATATTGATAGAATTAGTGTTTAACTATTAAGCAGTTATGTCGCTTTTTTAACGTTTTTGACGAGAGTTAAAATGACGTTTTTGACGTTGTTTTTTCAGGGAACATTAAAAACGGGAACATTGATTGAGCTCAACACTTCAGAACGCTGTTCCGATATATTTAATGATAAAAATAATAAT
The DNA here is from genome assembly GCF_019904195.1 of Vibrio sp. SCSIO 43132. Lineage (NCBI taxonomy): Bacteria > Pseudomonadati > Pseudomonadota > Gammaproteobacteria > Vibrionales > Vibrionaceae > Vibrio > Vibrio sp. SCSIO 43132. The sequence continues at coordinate 2,985,331 of NZ_CP063199.1, read as the reverse complement.
GTTTCTCATTACGAATAATGTCGAGGATACACTGATGAAGCTCTCTGAAATGGGCATAGGCGACAATGCCAAAGTGACCAGTTTGGGTAACCTAACCCAAGAAATAAGAAAAAAACTCATGGTCATGGGGATGTTGCCGGATACTCAAATTAAGTTGGTGCGCAAAGCGCCAATGGGTGACCCACTGCAAGTTGAAGTACGCGGCGTGGTAATTGCTATGAGAGAAAATCTCGCTCAGCAAGTTGAAGTGGAGGTCGCATAATGCAATACGACATTTTAACAATAGGTAACCCAAACAGCGGCAAAACTACTTTATTTAATGCGCTTACTGGCGCAAAACAACATGTTGGCAACTGGGCGGGCGTAACTGTTGAAAAGAAAACGGGTCATTTTGAACACGCAGGCGACCGATTCGCACTAACTGATCTTCCGGGTATCTATGCGCTAGACAGTGCGGATGATGCCAACAGTATTGACGAGTCTATCGCATCCAGAGCGGCTTTGACCCATCCAACAGATTTAATTATCAATGTTGTAGATGCCACGTGTCTGGAACGCAGCTTATATATGACACTTCAGCTTCGTGAACTGGGCAGACCAATGATTGTTGTTGTCAATAAGATGGATGCTCTGACTCGTGCTCGTCAAACTCTAGACATCAAAGCACTGGAATCCACTCTTGGCTGTCCAGTGTTTGCATTATCGGCGAATAATAAACAGCAAACACGCACCTTCCGTGAACAACTTCATAAATGGCTTGTTCAGGGTTTACCTGTCGAAGAATTTACTCTGGATTATGGAAACGAACTTGAGCTGGCTATTGATCAAGTTGTGAAAACTTTCGACAACAAAAACAACGCTCGGGCACTTGCATTAAGAGCATTAGGGCAAGACCCACTTGTGGTCAACGCGCTTGATGATAACCAGCGACAAGCTGTGCTCCGTCAAAATGCAGCGTTAGAAATTGACGTAGATTTCCAAGTTGCCAACGTTAAATACACGTTTTTACATCAGGTTTGCCAGCGTGTCCGTAAAGACAAAGGGAAGCTTAGTAGAAATACGACTCAGATGATCGATAACCTGGTCCTGAACAAATGGATAGGCATTCCTTTCTTCTTCTTCGTTATGTACCTAATGTTTATGTTCTCTATCAACATAGGCAGCGCATTTATTGATTTCTTCGACATTGGCGTAGGTACGCTGCTGGTGGATGGTGGGCATTATCTGCTTGATGACCACTTACCTGTCTGGTTGGTGACTCTGTTGGCTGATGGCGTTGGCGGCGGTATTCAAACCGTGGCGACCTTTATTCCTGTTATTGCCTGCCTGTATCTGTTTTTGGCTTTGCTGGAAAGTTCTGGCTACATGGCAAGAGCGGCGTTTGTCCTCGACAAAGTTATGCAAAAAATCGGGCTACCTGGCAAAGCTTTTGTTCCGCTGGTGCTTGGATTTGGTTGTAACGTTCCTTCTGTGATGGCGACGCGCACACTTGATCAGGAACGCGAACGCAAACTGGCGGCAGCGATGGCGCCATTCATGTCCTGTGGTGCCAGGCTTCCTGTTTATGCACTTTTTGCAGCCGCGTTTTTTCCAGAAGCGGGTCAGAATGTGGTGTTTGCGTTGTACTTGCTTGGAATTCTTGCAGCCGTCGGGACAGGGTTACTTCTAAAGAAAACCCTTTACCCTGGTTCCAGTGAGCATTTCATTATGGAAATGCCAAGCTATGAATTTCCAACCGTGCAGAACGTGTTGTTGAAAACCTGGCAAAAACTCAATCGATTTGTATTAGGGGCAGGTAAAACCATCGTTGTTGTGGTCACTATTCTTAGCTTTTTCAATTCACTGGGGACTGACGGAACCTTTGGAAACGAAGACTCGGAGCAGTCTGTTCTTTCTCGGGCCGCACAAATTGTTACTCCTGTATTTGAACCGATTGGGGTTAAAGAAGAAAACTGGCCAGCAACGGTAGGTATTATCACGGGTATTTTTGCTAAAGAAGCCGTAGTCGGCACACTAAACAGCCTTTACTCAACACCAACTGACGAAGAAGCGTCAGAGTTTGATCTATGGGGCAGCTTGAATGAAGCCGTCAATACCATACCTGAAAATCTGTCCGGGCTTAGCTACAGCGATCCGCTGGGTATAGAAGTTGGTGACCTTACCGATTCGAATGCAGTGGCAGAAGATCAGGAAGTAGACAGCAGTATCTTTGGTAACCTTCAGCATTTCTTTGTGACAGGGAATGCCGCATTTGCTTATCTCATTTTCATTCTTTTATACACGCCTTGCGTCGCGGCAATGGGGGCGTATGTCAGAGAATTTGGGCATAAATTTGCGCGCTTCATCGCCGCATGGACCATGCTTCTGGCTTATGGAAGCGCCACACTCTACTATCAGGTGACTCACTTTGCGGAACATCCGATTTACAGCACGTTCTGTATTGCCGTTGTATCGCTATTATTTGTAGGTACTTACTTACTCTTAAAAAGAGAAGGAGAAAAACAGACCGAACTCAGCGAGGTAGTCGTGGCATGATATTAACGGAGTTAAGCGATTATTTGTCTCAAGAGCAAAAAGTCAGCCGACGCAAACTCGCTAAGCAGTTTGGAATGAGCGAAGATGGCGTAGACGCGATGATGGCAATTTGGATGAAGAAAGGCAAAGTATCCCGAACTCGTGATAAATCGGAATCGAATGTCACCTATAACTGGATAGTTAAGCCTGAGCAAATTGCATTGAATGTTGTGACGGGTTAAATCTGACGTAACCAGAAAGGGATGGCTATGAAAGCCATCCCTTTTTTAATGCTATTTAAAAATAGGAGAGTGCGTTAGGGCTTGGCGTATCTGGTCTACCATCTTTTGCTGATTTTCTTCAGAGCGACGTTCACCGCTGGTATTCCCCCAAACCGGACCTGGCCAAACAGGATCGTTCTTATATCGAGCAATATGGTGAAGGTGCAGCTGTGGAACCATGTTCCCAAGCGCGCCCGTATTCAGTTTGTCAGGTTCAAAAAGCTTTTCCAGCGTCTGGCAAATAAGCTGTGATTCAACCAGGTACTGCTGTTGTTTATCCATTGGCAAGTGGTGCAGCTCTTTCAGGTTTTCTTCTTTTGGCACCAGAATTACCCAGGGTACTGCTGCATCCTTGTGGAGCAGAACAGCACAAAGTGGAAAATCACCGATGTGAGAAGTGTCCTTTTCTAATTGGGGATGCAGGGAAAAAGCCATAAGTATCTGTAGTTTGTTTTGAGTGACCTTTGTTATACCATAACGCGCCTAATCCCAAGACAGATTTCATGGTCGAATGAGCGATAACATCGAAAAACAATTGTACGATCCAAAATTTCAATGGTCGTTTTTACACCCCAAGTACTGGCCAACCTGGATTGGTATCGGGTTTGCCCTGATCCTTGCATTTGTTCCTCATCGACCGCGCGATAAATTCGCCGCCTGGCTGTCACGTTTTTTCTCCAAAAGAAACTCGGGAGCATTGCGTCGCGCCAAGAAAAATATTGAGTTGTGCTACCCAGAGAAATCAGCTCAAGAGCGTCAGGCATTGTTGGAAAAGATGTATGAAGTGGCCGCACAGTTTTTCCTTGGGTATGCCGAACTGACCGTTCGCAGCAAAAAGTACAATCAGAACCGAGGAGAAGTTTTCGGTGGTGAACATCTTTTCCCGCGTCTAGAAAAGGGAGAGAAGGTGATAGCCCTAGTACCCCATTGCTGGGCGATCGATTACACCGGAATGTATTTCTCCTCTTATGGTCATGATGTCGTGATTATGATCCGTCCGCAAAAGAACCCCATTGGTGACTGGCTGATGAACGTTCAGCGAATGCGCTATGGTGGTCGAATTGTTCCCAGACACGCCGGAATAAAACCCTACCTTCGCTCAATTAAAGAAGGGTACATGGCTTACTACCTGCCAGATGAAGATCATGGTGCCGAGAATTCTGTCTTCGTTCCATTCTTTGGTACTGAAAAAGCGACATTAAAAGGATTTGGTAAGCTCGCAAAACTCAGCCGTGCCAAAGTTGTTCCAATGATTCCAGCGTACAATGCAGAAAAAGGGAAGTTTGAGCTTTTCATTCTGCCTGCACTAGAAAATTTCCCTACAGGAGATGAAGAGCAAGACGCAAGAATGATGAACCAAGCGCTCGAAGATCTTCTTCGGGATCGACCAGAACAATATATGTGGATCCTCAATTTACTTCGCACCCGACCAGACGGTACCGAACTTTATTAAAGATAAATTTGTTTGTTTTTTAAAGCCCATTCAATCCTTTTTGAATGGGCTTTCTTTATGGGATTGAGGGAACGCTGGTAATTTTATGTCCTCTGATTTAGGTTAATAAGTAATCAGTCATTAAAAGGTTGAGTTGTTTATCTGAAGCATGCACGAACGGAAATCTTTGTTATATCGGCTCAGGGACATTGAGCACCCCGTAGTGTTAATCAGCGGTTTTCCGGGAAGTGGAAAAACGCGCACTCTCGAAATGTTTGCCCAACTTCTGGATGTCGATATTCAGGAGCATTTCCTTGGTGCGGATGAATTGCGAGAAGGGGAGCGGGTCGTTATTGATGCCGGACACGACGAAGATACCTTTCAACTTGACCTTATCTTAAAGCAACTGCCTCAAATCAAACGCAAAAAAGCCAGAATTTACCTAGGGGTCGGTTTGCTGGCTCACCCTCCATCACTCAGTGTTCACTTGCTTTACAAACACGTTGCCATTCTCAATAGTCAGGATCTGTTTTTTTCAGTGGAAGAGATTCGGACTCTAGGCGTAGAAGACGCCGAAACGCTCTATGAGCAGACTGCAGGGTGGCCAATATTGGTCGATTACGCTGAGCGGTTAAATGAACCTTTATTTTTGTCCCAATGGCATCATTTTGTTGCCGTTAACCTACTGTCGGTGTTTCCGTTTAAAGTGGTTCGGGCGTTGGTGGCGCTGGCTTTTTCTGAAGGCATTCCACAGGAGCGAGGCGGATTATCAGAATCCGAAATTGCATCCCTATCACCGATTGTACAGGTAGAACTCGGGGGCAGGCTTCGTTTGGGTATCCCAATGCTAAAGGAACCTCTGCGAAAATTTGCTCGTAAAAATGGTCGCTACCACCAACAGGCAATGCGCATTGTCGCCAAGAGTCATCACGATTCTGGTCAGGTTATCCTCGCCATTACCGAGGCAGCTCAGTCCAGTAATTACGACTTGGCCATTCGTTGGTTTGAGGAAAATGGCAACAGCATGTTTGGTTGCCTTTATGGGTACGCTGCCCTTAAGACAGTGCTGGCTGTGATGCCGAAACCCATTGTTGAAGGGAACATTTATTTGTGCTGGGCAACCATGCTCTCAAAACTAAAGTCGGGAGATATTGCTGATGCAATTACCCTGTTTGAAGCTATAAAAACCAAACACGCCAGTCAGCAGCCCATACTCAGGTTGATGAAGTCCATGTTGGATCCTTTCAAGAGCAGTAAACCGTCAGAGACTTCTTGCCAGCAGCTAGAGAAATTACATCCCAATTTTCTTAACGACCCCATGTATTTAGGTATTCTCCACAACGAATTGTGCGCCAATTACATCGATCTAGAATTGTTTGAGAAAGCCAGTATTTCCGGTGAAATTGCTTACCGCTCGTACGGTGACGCGGGGGCTCCCTATCTGCAATTTTTTATGTGTCTTCATATGTCCAACATTTGCATTGAATTGGGAAAGCTGGATGAAGCCCAGCGTCAGGTTGATATCGGACGAAAGTGTCTGAAATCGGTCAGTTTCGTTGACGAGCTCTACAACGAGATGGATATGCTGTATCTGGAAGAAGCGCGGATAGCGCTCTTGAAGGGCAAATTGTCTCACGCGTTTGATCTCTGGAAGAGTGTCGGGCTGGCGGAAGGTGGACGCGAAATGTGGACCACCATGATGAAAGATTACTGCTGGTGTGGCGTTTTAATCGACAGCCTTTCGTCGGGTAGCACTCAGACATTGCAGAAGCTGGACGGACTAAAAGCCGATTACTGGCAAGTTATGGGGGCGTCATACTCGCGAGAGTTTGATTTAATTCAAGCCTATCTTTTGCAGCAGCAAGGGCAATGGTTTCAGGCGGAGCAGGCACTTGAGCAATACCGGATGCAAAATGTTGAGAAGCCACAAAATCGGGACAAACTCTTCAGGCTACTTCAGCTTAGAAATCAGGTGTCGGCTCTGGCAAGGAAGAATCGATCTTCAGTAAAAGAGTTGGAACAAAAAATAGCGGAGATCGAACTGGCATTGGAGAACCAAAGTGACGGTTTGAGCCGCGTATTTATGTCCTTGTTCGTTTGTCGTTTGCGCTTCGCTGCCCATGATGAAGGGCTTGCACAATCGGCATTAAAAGAAGCCGTAATCCTGACGACTCAGACTGGTATTCAGTTGCCGTTTCTGATGGAGTCTGAGTGGATACTGGAGCCGCTTAAAGCTTTACAATCCTTGCGGCTGCAAGGTTCTCAGATTTCTGTCGAAGTCCAAAATTTACTCCCACTGGTTAACAGCGCCTACGAAGCAGAACATCTTGTCCGGCGAACCGGTCCCTTTAGCACGAAAGAGACGTTGATCTTATCAAGGCTGAATGAAGGGATGACCAATAAACAGATAGCCCGTCATCAGGGCATCAGTGAAAACACAGTGAAATATCATCTTAAACAGATGTATCAGAGAGCGGGTTGTCACAGCCGACAACAATTGCTACAGGTTGCTCGTGAGCAAAGTTGGGTATGATATCCCACTACCCATTTTTTATTGATTACTACCCAAAATAACCTTCAGAGCGACTCGTTTTCCGATCACTACTTCCCTCTTGAATGCCAAATGCGCATCTGCTTTGAATTTCATTACTGCTTTCCTACCCGAATTAGTTAAAAAACTACCCAAAAGTGTGCTTGTTGCTGTTTCAGGACGGCTGTTAGTTTGTATTTATTGTACAAAAAGCAGTCGGCAGGAAGCCGGATGTTATATGGAGTCAGCACATGGAAGTCCTCAGGATGCTGGCAAAGCGAGTCGCAGGATTTGCGCTGGTTTTGTTCGGTCTCTCGGTCATTATTTTTACTGTCGCCCGGCTAATCCCCGGGGATCCAGCTCGGATTGCGCTTGGGCCGCTTGCCACAGATGAGCAGGTTCAGTCTCTGCGCCATGAAATGGGATTGGATCAGCCTGCAGCAGCTCAGTACTTCAACTATATATCCGGTGTGTTGCAAGGCGACATGGGAGATTCCCTACTCACAGGGCAGCCTGTGGCTCGCGATATTACTAACGCCCTTCCTGCCACACTAGAATTGGTGATTTGCACTGTTTTCCTTATGACCGTCATCGCAATCCCTCTGGGAGTACTGGCGGCTTACCGACAAAATTCATGGATAGATCAATGCTCTCGACTGCTTTCGTTGATGGGGGTGGTCACGCCCGCATTTTTATTGGCGATAATCTTTCAACTGCTTGCCAGTATTGGGGTGATTGACCTGCCTGTTTTGGAGCGGTTGGATGCTGATCTGGCGTTTGAAGCGGATGTCACGGGTCTGATACTGGTCGATAGCATACTGGCGGGTCGCGGAGATGTTTTTCTTGATGGCTTTCAGCATCTGCTGCTACCCAGTATTGCACTGTCCGCAGCGGGCATTGCCCAGGTGATGCGCATTACTCGCTCAAGTGTGATTGAGTTTGCTCATCGCGATCATGTGGATACCTTGCGAGCGGCAGGTGTACCTAAACCTCTCATTACTTTTAAATACTTATGGCGATTAAGTGCCTCTGCGCCACTTACCATTCTTGGGTTGGAGTTTGCGTCTCTGATTGGCAACGCTTTTGTGGTCGAAATGGTATTCGCGTGGCCAGGGATCGCCAGTTACGGAGTGCGCACCATTCTCCACAACGATTTCAACGCGGTAATGGGAGTGGTTCTGGTGTCTGGTGTGATTTTCATCGTCGCCAACCTGACCATCGACATCCTCGTCTCCATTGTCGATCCAAGACTCAGACTCAAAGGAGCCCGCTAATATGGATCAGCAATCCGATTCATTGACCACACTACCCAATGGCTCCGAAGAAGTGTCTGTAAATGAACAGGCTCATACCACCACCTCTTTTCAGAAATACTGGCGCAGATTTTCTGCCAACCCAATGGCGATCATTGGCGCGTTTATTGTGTTGAGTGTGGTGTTGTCTGCGCTGTTTGCTCCTTGGATTTCTCCCTATGCGGATCAGGTAGGCAGCTATGTGAATTTTCGAGCTCGTCATTTAGAACCATCCTCTGAGTACTGGTTTGGTACTGACAACGTCGGACGAGACATTTTTACACGAGTGATTTTCGGTTATCAGGTCAGCCTGAAACTCGTATTTGGTGTGCTAGGCATTGCCATACCCATTGGTGTCACGCTGGGGCTTCTGGCTGCGTATGCGGGTGGCTGGGTTGAATTTGCGATTATGCGGTTGAATGACATGTTGCTTGCGGTGCCACCTCTTGCCTTAGCGCTGGCTATTACAGCCGTTTTGGAACCCAACTTAACCAATGCCATGATTGCGATCTCCTTTTTGTGGTGGAACTGGCACTGTCGGCTGGTTTACCGACTGGCAAAAAGCCTGATGACAGAGGAATTCATCGAGGCAGCAAAAATGGCGGGTGCCAGCCCGTACCACATCTTGGTTAAAGAGTTACTTCCCAACTGCATGGGGGCGATCACCGTGAAATCGACCCTCGATGCGGGATTCGTCATTCTGTTTGGTGCCACACTGAGCTTCCTTGGGTTGGGGGTTCAGCCTCCTACACCGGATCTCGGAACCATGGTGGCTTCAGGAGCAGAATACCTGCCGGAATACTGGTGGGAAGCACTGCTTCCAGGTGCCGCCATATTGTATGCCATTTTCGGTTTTAACCTCTTGGGCGATGGTCTCAGGGACATGCTGGATGTGGAGGTTTAACGATGGCGAATAATGCATTGGTCGATATCCGCAACCTTAATGTCAGCTTTGAAAACTATGGCGTATCCAAGCAGGTTTTGCATAACGTATCCATCCAGATCCAGCCCGGTCAGCGAGTGGCATTAGTTGGAGAAACAGGATCAGGAAAAAGTGTGACCAGCAAAGCCCTGATTGGTAATCTGCCAGAAAGAACTGCGCGGGTACTTGGCGGAGAAATAGACGTTGAAGGGCGGTCCGTGTTTGAACTGGGCAAAGAGGAGAGAGAAGGGCTGAAAGGCACTGTCATGTCAATGATTCAGCAAGATCCTCTGTCTTCATTTAACCCCGTTTTTCGTATCGGAACGCACCTTGATGACGTTCTTAAATACGTTGATAAGCGTGAGGGTGTATCGCGCAGTAAAGCGCAGCGTCAGGAAGCCATTTATGAAGCGCTGAAGAAGGTGCAGCTCAATGAAGTAGAACGCGTGTACAAGAGCTTCCCGTTTCAGCTTTCCGGTGGTATGCGTCAGCGTGTATTGATCGCCATGGCATTACTTCATCCAACCAAATTGCTGATAGCCGATGAACCAGGGACGGCGCTGGATGTGACTACCCAGGCTGAAATTATTCGTCTTATCAACACGCTGGTGGAAGAAGAGAATTTAGCGCTGCTTCTGATTAGCCATAATTTAGGGGTAGTCCGTCAGGCATCCGATTATGTGTACGTGATGCAGCATGGTCGAATTGTTGAGCATGGCAGCGTAACGGATCTGTTTGCAACGCCCTGTCATCCTTACACTCAGCGCCTGTTTGCTGCTGTTCCTCCTTTATATGGCCCGAATGTTCACTCAACGCCAAGACCAGACAGCAAAACACTTTTGAACATTGCTTCTCTGAGCAAATCTTTTGTCACGGAAAGGAACCTTTTATATCGCCCGATTCATACCAATCATGCGGTTCAGGATGTGTCACTGACGGTTCGTGATGGTGACATCTACGGGCTGGCAGGCGAGTCTGGTTCGGGAAAGACCACTGTAGCCCGAATGGTCATGGGGCTGGAATCGCCCACATCCGGCGTTCTGAATTTTGGTCAGCAAAGCCTGAGTGAATACCAGTCGGAACACGGTTCTCATGCCGTGCAGATGGTGTATCAGAACCCCGGAGGCTCGCTGAACCCTAAGCGCAGTGTAAGACAAATTCTCGAAGTGCCGCTTAAGTTTATCGCCGGGCTGAAAGGGGAGGCTTTGAATCAGCGAATTCTGGAGATTCTGAACATGGTGGAGCTCACGGAGCACCATGCAGAACTCTATCCCGGAAACCTTTCTGGCGGTCAGAAGCAAAGGGTCGCCATTGCCAGAGCATTGGCCGCAAATCCAAAAATTCTGGTACTAGATGAACCCACGTCAGCATTGGATGTTTCGGTTCAAAAGAGCGTGATTGAGCTGCTCAGGCGTCTGCATAACGAACTTGGTCTGACCTACATCTTTATCTCTCACGATTTAAGCCTGATGCGGAATTTCTGCACTCAGATCGCGGTAATGCTACGCGGCAAGGTGGTGGAAGAAGGCGAGCCAGACAGCGTATTTGAGTCACCAAGACACCCCTATACCCGACGCCTGATAAACGCCATTCCGGTGTTGAGTGAAGAAGAACAAAACAGCAAGCCCTCACTTTAGCGAGGCAAAGGAAGATAAAACGGAGTTTTTCATGTCTTTAGATTTACGAGTCGGTATCGACGTCGGCGGCACCAACACGGATGCCGTGATAATGAAAGGAAGCGAGTTGCTTGCGTCGGTGAAAATGAACACCACCAAGGACGTGACCAGCGGAGTGAAAGAAGCACTCAATCAAGTACTAAGCACAGGAAAAGTGGATAAGAAAGACCTGAGTGCGGTAATGATTGGGACAACGCATTTTACCAATGCGGTCGTTGAACAAACCCGGTTAACCCAGACAGCGGTGATCCGATTGGCACTGCCTAGCTCTTCAGCAATTCCTCCCATGGCCCAATGGCCAGAAGGGCTGGTAGATGCCATCGGACGCCACCACTACGAAATTGAAGGCGGTTACAACTTTGATGGCAGAGCCATCAATCCTCTTGATGAATCGGCACTGACTGACATCGCTAATGAGCTGAAAGATAAGGGGATCCGCCATGTGGTGGTGAATTGTGTCTTTGGTCCGGTCAATGATGATATGGAGCGCAGAGCAGCAGAAATCCTGAGTTCAGTCTGGGAAGAGTTTGACATCGTTTGTTCGGTGGATGTTGGGCGCATCGGTTTTCTGGAGCGGGAAAACGCCGCCATTCTGAATGCAAGTCTGCGTGAACTGAGCGAGAAAACCGTTAAAGCGTTCGAACATGCGCTCAATGAATGCGGTGTTTACTGCCCGTTTTATATTACCCAGAACGACGGCACATTGATGAGCGCAACTTACGTGAAAAAATTCCCCGTGCTGACGTTTGCCAGTGGCCCCACAAATTCCATGCGAGGGGCTGCGTTTCTCTCTGGTTTGAAAGACGCCATCGTCGTGGATGTAGGCGGCACAACCAGTGATGTTGGTCTGCTTCAGAATGGCTTTCCCCGTCAGGCAAACGCGCACGTCGACATCTGTGGTGTGAGAACCAATTTCCGTATGCCTGATATGGTGAGCATTGGTCTGGGTGGCGGGACCCGAATTCATCAGGAAAATGGGCTGATTAGCGTAGGGCCTGACAGTGTCGGCTACCGCCTGAGTAAAGAAGCTCTGGTGTTTGGTGGTAATACGCTTACCACGTCGGACATTGCGGTGGCTCTCGGGCAACTGGAACTCGGTGATCACTCCTCAGTGGATGATTTGTCTGACGAACTTCTCGAAGAGTGCAGCAAGCAAATCGACGAACTGATTTTTGATGCGGTAGAAAGCAACCGCTTATCCAAAACGCCCATTCCGGTATTGGCAGTTGGCGGCGGCAGTGTGTTGGTGAAAGAGCAGGTCGGGGATTTGAAAGTGATTCGACCGCCTCATTTCCACGTTGCTAATGCGGTAGGGGCGGCAATTGCTCAGGTGAGCGGTGAGGTAGACAGAGTCTACAGCTTAGCGGAGATCAGCCGTGAAGAAGCGTTTTCTCAGGCTGAACAAGAAGCAACGGAACGAGCTATTCACGCAGGAGCGATGCCGGAATCAATCGAAGTGGTGGAAAAGGAAGATGTGCCGTTGGCGTACCTGCCAGGTAATGCCACGAGAGTGCGCTTAAAAGTTGTGGGCGATTTAAAGGTGGGATCATGAAAGAACTGACAGTACAAGACATCGAAGCCATCGAAATTGGTGCGGCAATCCTCGGAACTGGCGGGGGAGGTAACCCTTACTACGGGAAGTTAGAGGTACTAGAACAGTTGCGTCAAGGGCGACGAATTCGCCTGATGTCGATGGAAGAGCTGCCTGATGATGCGCTGGTGGTTTCGATTGGTGAAATTGGCGCTCCAGCGGTTTCAGTTGAAAAAATCAATGAAGGCGAAGAGCTGAAAAGGGTTGTGGAGATTCTGGAACGGGAAACCGGGCGCAAAGTAGACGCCATTATCTCTGTTGAAATCGGAGGGGCAAATGGAATCAAACCCATGACCGCAGCTGCCCAGCTCGACTTGCCTGTAGTCGATGGCGACGGCATGGGACGTGCCTTTCCTGAGATGCAGATGACAACGTTCAGCATGTACGGTCATTGCAGCATGCCAGCCGCCATGTCTGACTGCCACGGTAACAACGTGGTATTCCAGAAACTAAAAGACGAATACTGGCTTGAAAACCTTGCCCGAACCACAGTTGTGGAAATGGGGGGGAGTGCCGCCATGGCAGAAGCGCCAATGAAAGGGTCGTTTGTTAAAAAATACGCCATTCCGGGCACCGTCAGTCAGGCGCTGAGACTAGGGAAAGCGGTCATGGAGGCGAATGAAGCCAAGCGCAATCCTATCGATGTCATCATGAATTCAGAAAACGGCGTGATGCTTTTCAAAGGCAAAATAGTCGACTTGGAGCGTCGCATGCGTTCCGGCTTCACCGTGGGTCAGCTCACTTTGCAAGGTTTGAGTGAATACCAAGGTGAAGAAGCCAACATCGATATTCAGAATGAAAATCTGGTGTTTCGAATGAATGGCAAAACCATGGTCAGCGTTCCGGATCTGATTGTGGTGTTAAACATTGATACCGGTCATGCCATTACCACCGACGTTCTTCGTTATGGACAGAAGGTCGCCGTGGTCGGAATCCCTTGTCATCCATTGCTTTGTACGCCGCGAGCACTGGAAGTTGTTGGACCTGCGGCATTTGGCTATCCAGAAATCGAATACCGACCTTTGATCGATCAAGGGTAACTTTGATCGATTCAAGGCAACACGGAAGGAAGTTTGCCCGCTGAATGGCGGGCTAAATAGAACATGGAGTAGAGGTTATGAAGAAAGCAACAAAAGCGCTGGCACTTGCTGGTGTCTTGTCTGCACCATTTGTCGCCGCAGACAACAAACCCGTGGAGATTACCGTCAGTATGGTTCAGATAATCGGAACCATCGACCCGGCGAAAATCACGGACTACACCGAATACATGGGAGCGGTAAACCTGTATGACGGTCTGACAACGGTAAATACATCCGGCGATATTGCCCCTTTACTGGCAGAGCGTTGGGAAGTCTCTGAAGACGGGAAAACCTATCTGTTTCACCTGAAAAAAGGCGCAACTTTCCACGATGGCAGTTCGGTGGAAGCTAAAGATGTGGTGTATTCCATTCAACGTCTCTTGACCCTTAACGAAGGTCCGGCGGGTTTCTTCTCGAAAAGCATTGACCTGGATAAGTTAAAAGCGGTGGACGGGCAGACCGTTCAGATTGGTCTTACTGAACCGTCATCCGCATTTTTAGCCACCACCCCGCTTTTGTTTGTCGTGAACAGTGACAAAGCCATGGAAGCAGGTGGCAGCGACAAATGGGCTGAAGACTACATTGCCGAGAACGTGCTAGGAGCAGGGCCTTATAAGAAAGTGAGCTGGCAACGTGGCAGCCGGATGATGCTCGAACGCTACACCGGATACCACGGTAGCTTTGGTGATAAACCAATAGATAAGGTTCGTCTGCTGGTTACCAATGATGAAGCCACAGTTAAAGCGCTGGCAAACAAGGAAGAGTTGCATCTCACCAGTGTTTATCAGGCAGAAGAAACCTATTCGGCACTGGCGAAGCTGAAAAACTACGAAATCGACAAACAGAAAACCGCGACCGGATTCTATATAAAGCTGAACAACAAAGTAGCGCCTACCGACGATGTGAACATTCGAAAAGCGATCGCATACGCTGTGGATTACGCCACCATCAATGAAGTGATTTACGAAGGTGAACCTCTGGCAGGACCTTTGCCTCCCGCATTTAAATCGGCTTATCTTGATTCACTTAAGCTGCCTGAGTTTAATCTGGATAAAGCCAAGCAGTACGTTGACCAGTCGAAATACGCGGGCAAAGGCAAAATCCCATTAGTGCTCGGGTATGTCGCAGGTGCGGCGTTTGAGGAAGAAATAGCCTTACTACTGCAATCGACTCTGGAAACCATCGGGTTCAAGACCACATTGCAAAAAGACCCGTGGAACAGAGTGACGGAGATTGCGTCAAAACCTGAAACCACCCCGCATGTGAATCAGATCTTTTACGAGCCAGTGTACCCATCACCAGACGCGGTATTCTTCAACCAATACCACTCAGATGCGTCAGGTAGTTGGGCTTCCATGTCGTGGCTGCAAGATGCAAAAGTGGATAGCTGGATTGAACAGGCAAGGCTGGAAAACGATCCTGCCAAGCGCAATGAAATCTACAAGCAGGTTCAGCAATATCTGGTCGACAATCAGGTCGATATCTTCCTGCAAAATTCGGTGGATAAGCTTGGTGTACACAAATGTCTGAAAGGGCTGAATTACATACCAATGCAGAGTTTTTACTTTGATTTCTCCCGTATGAGCTGGGTGTGTGATTAATCCTTAACTTATCTTGATTTAGGACGTTCAAATAAAAAAATCCCTCGAACAGTTCGAGGGATTTTTATTGATGATTTAGCTGTCAGCCAGATTACATACGTTCCAGGGTTTCGATACCCAGCAGCGACAGACCTTGTTTGATGGTTTTCGCTGTTAGCGCAGCCAGTTTCAAACGACTTTGCTTCACGGCTTCGTCTTCGGCAATCAGGATTGGGCAAGCTTCGTAGAAGCTAGAGAACTGACCTGCCAGTTCGAACAGGTAGCTACACATGATGTGAGGCTGACCTTCGCGAGCTACAGACTGCACCGCTTCTTCAAACTGAAGCAGTTTCGCGATCAGTGTTTTTTCTTTCTCTTCAGTTATTTTTACTTCACCTTCAAGCGAATCCATAGAAACGCCAGCTTTTGCAAATACAGACGCAACACGAGTGTAGGCGTATTGCATGTAAGGCGCAGTGTTGCCTTCAAATGCCAGCATGTTGTCCCAGTCGAACACGTAATCGGTCGTACGATGCTTAGAAAGGTCGGCGTATTTCACGGCTGCCATTGCAACAGTGTTAGCAATCTTCGCTTTCTCTTCTGAAGCCAGCTCTGGGTTCTTAGATTCGATCAGTTTTGCTGCGCGCTCTTCCGCTTCATCCAGAAGATCAGCCAGACGAACTGTACCGCCAGCACGAGTTTTGAATGGTTTGCCATCTTTGCCGAGCATCATACCGAATGCATGGTGCTCAAGAGAAACAGACTCAGGGATGTACTGTGCTTTACGAACAATAGTCCACGCTTGCATCAGGTGCTGATGCTGACGTGAATCGATAAAGTAAAGTACACGGTCAGCGCCTAGCTGCTCGTAACGGTACTTAGCACAGGCAATGTCGGTTGTGGTGTAAAGGAAACCGCCATCACGCTTCTGAACGATAACGCCCATAGGCTCACCGTCTTTGTTTTTGTACTCGTCTAGGAATACAACTTGTGCGCCGTCATCTTCTTGCGCCAGACCTTTTTCTTTAAGATCAGCAACGATTTGAGGAAGCATGTCGTTGTACTTGCTCTCGCCCATAACGTCATCACGAGTCAGAGAAACATTCAAACGGTCGTAGTTGCGCTGGTTTTGGATCATGGTGATATCAACCAGCTTCTTCCACATCTCTGCGCAGAATTCGTCGCCGCTTTGCAGCTTCACAACGTAGTTACGTGCTTTAACGGCGAACTCTTCATCTTCGTCGTACAGTTTCTTTGATTCACGGTAGAAGGCTTCTAGGTCAGAAAGCTCCATCGAAACTTCACCTGACTCTTGCTGTACACGTTCAAGGTTAGCGATAAGCATACCGAACTGTGTGCCCCAGTCGCCGATGTGGTTGGCGCGAATCACTTTATGACCCAAGAACTCCAGTGTGCGGACTACTGCATCACCGATAATGGTAGAACGCAGGTGACCTACGTGCATTTCTTTTGCAACGTTTGGCGCAGAGTAGTCAGCAACGATGGTTTTTTCTTCGTCTTTCGCCACACCCAAACGCTCGTCTGCCAGTGCAGCGTCTGCTTGTTTTGCCAGGAACTCTTCGCTTAGGAAAATGTTGATGAAACCCGGACCTGCGATTTCGGTTTTGCTCGCAATGCCTTCCAGGTCAAGAACATCCAGTACTTTTTGTGCAAATTCTCGAGGATTCGTACCCAGTTTTTTTGCTACGCCCATTACGCCGTTTGCCTGGTAGTCACCAAACTGTGCTTTTGCTGATTGGCGAACAGCGGCAGGGCTGCCTGCAGGTGCGCCAGCGGCTTCGAGAGCCTGAGATACTTTGTCGTTAATAAGTGCTTGGATATTCACTCGAGTTTCCTTCAATTCTAAGAATTGCTCTGATGCATTCCCGCAGAGTTAACCCACATATTTGGTGGAGAGGGAATGGATACTTGTTCTAGTTCACAAAATGGCGTTAATCATACCAACTTTCTCTCGGCTCTAGTAGTCGGAAAAAAATGATTTTTTCTACTTTTCGCTGCGATATTGATAGAATTGCCGGAAAATCAGATTTTAGTGAGTAATCCATGTCTCCTCTCTCTGTTCGCAAGGACTTAATGCCAGAAAATATGGTCAGCCAACTACCCGAATTTATGAAGAAAATTGAAGCGTTGGCGGAGCTAATTCAAATCGACTTAACGGATTATCAAGCCGATCATATTGCGCTTCGAATAAATGATTCAGAGACGGCAAAAGCCGCGCACCAAGCTTGGCTTAGCTGGGGAAAGGAGATTTCATCAGCACAGATTAATGGTCGCCCAATCATAGTGTTAGCATTTAATGATTTGCTTAACGCCAGCCGTTGGGACATTGAGTGCCTGGAGTTGCCCTATCCAGCGTCGGGGAAAACTTATCCAGAAGAATCCTGGGAGCATGTGGAGTTCGTTATTCCATCAACCGCGCAGTCTGCTGACGACTATTTGCTGTTTTTGCAGCAGCAATTTCCTCAATTCAGCCAAGTTTTACCGCAATTGTCGGAAATGGGCGTGAAAATGAAGCTTTCCAGCCCTAAAGGGGAGGGAGAACGGCTGCCAAATCCTACTGTTGCCTTTAAATACAACGGAGTCTGTATCAAGCTCCATCCGCATTCTTTGAAAGACGTAGTGGCATCAGAACAATCTGAACTTTAATTTAGGTTACGACAAAAACGGCGAGATAAAATTATCTCGCCGTTTTTGTTTTTCAATGAGTTTTACAGAATCACAGTTTTGTTGCCGTAAACAAACACGTGATCATTTACCACTTTATTGATGGCTTTACTGAGCACGTTTTTCTCAACATCGCGTCCCGCTTGAGCCATATCGGATGCGCTGAAATTATGGTCGACTGGAATCACGTCCTGCTTAATGATTGGACCTTCATCCAGATCGTTGGTGACGAAGTGCGCGGTTGCACCGATGATCTTCACACCGCGATCAAACGCTTGCTGATAAGGTTTTGCGCCAATAAAGGCAGGCAAAAAGCTGTGATGAATATTGATGATCTTGTGGTGGTACTGTTCAACGAACGACGGCGTAAGCACGCGCATGTATTTTGCCAGAATCAGGTAATCTGCGTCGTAACTATCAATCACTTCCAGCATTTTTTGCTCATGCTCTTCACGAGACAGATCCACATGGGACACATGGTGGTATGGAATGTCGAATTTTTCCGTCAGATTCTGAAGGGTATCGTAGTTGCCGACGACCGCTGCAATGTCTATATCCAGGCTGCCGTCATAGTTCTTCATCAGAATGTCACCCAGACAGTGCGCTTCTTTCGTCACTAAAATGACGACCTTTTTGCGACCTGAGCCGACCAGTTTTCTTTTTGCGCCTTCTGGTAGTGCCTGGTCTAAATCGAGTAAGAAAGTCTCATCATTAAAGTAGCCTTCAAGTTCGGTACGCATGAAAAAATGACCGCTTGAATTATCAACATATTCATTATTATGAATAATATTGAGCTGATGCTTATAGCAAATATTGGTGATTTTGGAGATGAGTCCGGGGGCATCATTACAATGCGTAAGTAGCGTTTTTCGTTGCATTTTTTTGGTTACTTCCTGTAATAATTTTTTTGATTTCCGAATATATACCCAAGTGACCTCAAGGTGCCTGGTTCAGCGAGAATTAACTGGCTTTCAGACAAGACACCGATTTGTAGATTTAGTGGCTCTAAATCAAGAATCGGTAACGCAGTGTGAAAGCCAGTTAAACTCGCCCTTGGGAGCGCATATTCTGTTCCACTTCATTGTCAAAGAACTTGGAAAGGACTTGTCATTCCGCTGCGTTCTTTTCCTTGAATTGAACCAGAATATGTCGCTCTGAATCCTGCATCTTGAGGTCACTTGGGTATACCTTTTTGAGACAAGAGTGGGCTTTATAAAAAAGAATTCGCGGTGTGAGCCTCAATATGTTGTCTATAATTAATCTATTATGACGGTGGTTTCAACAAAATAAGCAAGTTCAGGAGTCTGCTTAGAAACTCAATGGTTTTTACTCCTGCATATCAAAGAGGTGATTCTGATGGATAAAGAACTGTTAGCCCGTAGATTGTATGTAGAACGCGTCACGTCTCTTGTTGGGAATCACGATATCGATGAAGATATGCTCATCCAGCTCTGGGAAGAAAAAGCCACACCTTCTGAAGCCGCTAATGCACTGATGAGCGACGATTCTTTCCAAGGACCCGCATGGCTTGAGCGCTACCTAAACCGTAAATAAAAGCCAAAGTGATTACTGAAGGGCGCGGATCTCAATTTGAGTTCGCGCCCTTGCTTTAAACCTGCCATAATTCGGTCTTTCTCTTTAGGGTCTGTTGACCTTTCGCGGTTAAATTTTGTTCGAGTTCTATGTGTTTTAATCGCGGCGCAAGGTCTGTAGCTTAGTCATTCTAAGCAAATACCTTGCAACAAAGAGTAAAGCACATAGAAACGAACCCTTTGGGCAGCATTTGTGGCTCCTTTCTACTGCGTTACCGCTTATTGATGTAGAGTGACTACACCGAATAAGCGCTGCCTTGTATAAAGAACCCACAAATGGCTGCAAAAATCAGCTCGAAAGGTTAACAGACCCTAGTGTTCACAGACCCCAATCTTCAGGATTTATGATCGACAAAACTTTTTCCTCCGATGGCGCATTAGGTAAAGCAATCAAAGGCTTTCAGCCTCGTCAGGCTCAGCTTGATATGGCGCGCGCTGTGGAAAAATCCATCAAAGAGCAGTCACAGCTTGTCGTTGAAGCCGGAACAGGAACAGGCAAGACGTTTGCTTATCTGGTTCCTGCTTTACTTAGCGGGAAAAAAACGATCATCAGCACCGGTTCCAAAAACCTTCAGGAACAGCTTTTTCACCGCGATCTCCCTTTAATGACTGATGCTCTTGGCTTCTATGGCAGTGTCGCGTTGCTGAAAGGGCGTTCGAACTATTTGTGTTTAGACAGATTAAGCCGCCAGATGGTGGAAAGTCACTCAGTAGAAGCGGACTCCACATTACTGTCTCAACTGGTGAAAGTGCGGAGCTGGGCGTCGGAGACCAAAAGTGGAGATCTGGGGGAGTGCAGTGATATTGCCGAAGACAGCCCTGTCATCCCTGACATCACCTCAACCAACGATAACTGCTTAGGCAAAGAATGCCCCAGTTATCAGGATTGCTTTGTGGTCAAAGCGCGCCAGAAAGCCATGGATTCCGATGTAGTGGTGGTGAACCACCACCTGTTTTTGGCAGACTTGGCGATCAAGGAAACCGGGTTTGGTGAACTGATCCCCGAGGCGGATGTGTTTGTGTTCGATGAAGCACACCAGATTCCAGATATCGCCAGCCAGTACTTTGGTTCATCGATCTCTAGCCGTCAAATTCAAGAATTATCCAAAGACATCGAAATCGGTTACCGCACTGAAGCCAAAGACATGAGGCAGTTGCAGAAAGTAGCAGATAGGCTTGTTCAGTCTGCCATGGACATGCGTTTAGTATTAGGAGAACCGGGTTTTCGAGGAAACTGGCGTGAAGCCATGAAATCCCCTTCTATTGAGCGTGAAACAACAAGGCTGATAGATGTGCTGGATTTAGCCATCGACGTACTAAAAGTTGCCTTGGGTCGAAGTGAGCTTCTGGACGCCGCGTTTGAAAGAGCCAATGCCATCAAAGCGCGCATTGAGCGAGTCTGTGAAGTGAGTATTACCGGGTATTCCTACTGGTTTGAATGCTCGCCAAGACATTTCTCGTTACACATTACGCCGCTTTCTGTTGCCGAAAAATTCCGAGAGCAGGTTGAGATGAAGCAGGGGGCGTGGATCTTCACGTCTGCAACGCTCGCTGTTCAGGATGATTTTAGCCATTTCACGCAAAGGCTAGGACTCGCGCCTTCTCAGCAATTCTCTTTACCTAGCCCGTTCGACTATGAGCAGCAAGCCAGGCTCTGTGTGCCAAGGTACTTACCTGAGCCCAATAGCCCCGGTATGGCGGATAAGCTCGCCAGAATGTTAGGACCCGTTATTGAGAAAAACGGCGGTCGATGCTTTTTTCTTTGCACCTCCCACAGTATGATGCGCGAGCTGGCGGAGCGGTTCCGGGAACAGCTTTCTATCCCTGTGTTGATGCAGGGAGAAACCACCAAGCAGAAACTATTAGCAGAGTACCTAGAACTCGGTAACGCTTTGCTGGTGGCGACTGGGGCATTCTGGGAAGGGATCGATGTGAGAGGCGACGCACTGAGCTGTGTTATCATCGACAAACTTCCTTTTACGGCACCAGATGACCCTTTACTTAAGGCTCGAATTGAAGATTGTCGGCTCAGCGGCGGCGAACCCTTCAATCAAGTTCAGATTCCAGATGCGGTGATTACCTTAAAACAGGGAGTCGGGCGTCTGATTCGAGATAAGAAAGATCAGGGGGCATTGATCATTTGCGATAACCGGCTGGTTACGCGTGATTACGGCGCAGTGTTCTTACGAAGCCTGCCGCCTATTCCAAGAACACGGGATTTAGGAATCATCAGTGAATTCCTTGAAGATATTGATTCATCCCAACAAGAAACAAATGAAAAACTTGAGGCGTAATGTGAGCGCAAAAATTCTAGCTTTAGACACCGCAACGGAAAACTGTTCTGTGGCACTGATAGTCGATGGTCAACTGTACGCAAGAAGCGAAGTTGCACCTCGTGACCACACCAAAAAAGTGCTGCCTATGGTAGATGAAGTACTAAAAGAAGCAGGGGTGATGCTTCAGGATCTGGACGCTTTGGCGTTCGGACGTGGACCGGGCAGTTTTACGGGTGTGCGAATTGGCATTGGTATTGCACAAGGTTTAGCATTCGGTGCGGATTTGCCTATGATTGGTGTATCAACCATGAAGGCTATGGCACAGGCGACTTACCGCGTGCATGGCAAAGCCTCAGCGGCAGTGGCTATCGATGCGCGAATGAGTGAAGTGTACTGGAGCCGCTATGTGCGTCAAGAAAGTGGCGAATGGACAGAACACGACGCCGAATGTGTGGTTCCACCTTCTGTACTGGCAGAAAACTTGACGGACGATGGTCAGATTTGGACGAAAGCGGGCACCGGTTGGGACGCTTACTCAGAAGAAATGAATGGATTACCCATTTCTACTGACGCTGGAGATGTGCTTTATCCAGATGCTCAGGACATGGTAGTACTGGCACAATTCGAATTCGCGAAAGGAAATAAGGTTCCAGTGGAGGAATCTAGCCCGGTTTATTTACGTGATAACGTGGCTTGGAAAAAGCTGCCGGGTAAAGAGTAAAAACGAGTATACCTGAG
Organism: Vibrio sp. SCSIO 43132; assembly: GCF_019904195.1. NCBI lineage: Bacteria > Pseudomonadati > Pseudomonadota > Gammaproteobacteria > Vibrionales > Vibrionaceae > Vibrio > Vibrio sp. SCSIO 43132. The sequence continues at coordinate 2,963,143 of NZ_CP063199.1, read as the reverse complement.
CTTGTTTTTCGGGCTCAGGTATAAAACCAAAGGACTTTTATGGCATCCATTAACGGTTTACCTCCAGTTGTTGTCCCCAATACCAACAAGACGCAAAAGCAGTCTAAGGTTAAGAAAAATGATGGGAAGCAACCTACAAGTCAACCTACTAAGGTTGCGGACGCCGTTGCCAAAACTATCCGCCATGTGAATGAGTCGGATATCCATAAAGCACAAATCCAATATGACCTACCTGAAGGGCGCTCTCGTCGGGCGATGGAAGAGTATATGGATGTGATGAACCAGGCTAAAAAAGAGGAACTTGCCCAGCTTTTGGGGGTTGATATCTATATTTGAATTTCAGACCGAATACCAACGTAACATCAAGTTACTTAGGTGTATCAGTTTGATATAGTTGATATCAGTCTTAATTGTCGGAGCATGTTATGTCAGTTCGCCGATCCCTTCTTATCCTATCCGCCCTTCTTATTTCTGCCTGTTCCAGCTTGCCAGAACAGCTCACAGCCCAATCTGAAAATGTGATTACCGATTACCCTACATTTGCGTCATCTTCTGAACAGAATGTGGATGTTCGCTTGGGCGGTTTGATTGCCAGTGTTACCAATTTGGAAAAGCAGTCTCGTATTGAAGTGGTAAACTTGCCCATCAGCAAAACTGGAAAACCAGACATCAGTACCGATGCCAATGGTCGCTTTGTCGCTTACGTTGAAGGGTTTGTCGATCCCGTTACCTTTGCTGAAGGTCGGGTGGTCACTGTAGTAGGTAAATCTCAACCGACAGAGAAAGGCAAAGTAGGGGAGTTTGAATATACATTCCCAGTGATGAATGCTTACGGAATGCATTTGTGGAAGGTTGAAGAGTCTGTGATCATTCATGACTTTGATACTTATCTGTACCCTTGCTACGGTATTCACTGCCGCTCAAGCCGACTGGGTTCCAGTAAGGCAAAAGTCATTCAAGAAGTGAAATGATGGAACAAACACAATACTGGCTGGATGAGCATCAGTGCATCACAGCCATTGAAATGGGTAATGCAAAAACGGCCGCTAAGACGGTCGTTTTTGTTCATGGCTGGATGGACAACGCCGCCAGTTTTATCTCAGTGATGGCGTCGATGCTCCAGTCAGAGCCAGACTGGCATTTGATTGCGATAGATTTGCCTGGGCACGGTCTTTCCAGCTCTAAGGGAGAGGACAACTTTTATCCTTTTCATGACTATATAGACGATCTTCACCGCACTTTGTTGAAACTTTCAGCGAATGAAGTGGTTTTGGTGGGGCATTCGCTTGGTGCATTAGTCACAAGTTGTTATAGTGCCGCGTTTCCTGAAAAGATCGCTGCTCTGGTCGAAATTGAAGGGTATGGTCCTCTGGCTGAAGAAGCAGAAAATGGTGTGAAAAGGCTGCGTTCTGGTATTGAAAGCCGTCTAAAGCATCGCGACAAACCCACCAAAAGCCTGTCAGATCCGGAAGATGCTGTCCGATTGCGTGCTGTGAGGGCACAAGTATCACAAGACCTTATTCGACCCTTGGTATACCGGGCTCTTGAGCAGGTTGAAGATCGTTGGTTCTGGCGACACGATGAAAAACTAAAATGCGACTCTCTGTACCGCATGTCAGCGCCGCATCGCCAGAATGTACTGGATAGCCTCAACTGCCCTCATCTGGTGATATTGGGTGAAAAAGGGTTCAGTAAATTAAAAAGTATGGATAAGAGCGGTCAACCAAACGAATTCTGGTTTACTGTTCCGGGCGGTCATCATTGCCATTTGGAGTGCTCAGATCAGGTCAGTCAATTGATTGTGGATTTGGTTAACAAAATTTAAACAAGTGTTTGATTAATTCGTATCACTATACGAATGACTGTGCTGTAATAGGTCGGTTCATTGGAGCCGTATATAACGGTGAGTCAAGTTTGAGGAGTTTATTTGTGGATAAAGTTTGGCTATCACGTTACCCGAGTGACGTACCAGAAACCATTGATCCGGATAGCTACCCATCACTGGTAGAGATGTTTGAGCAATCGGTACATAAATATGCCGACCAGCCTGCCTTCATGAATATGGGATCGGTGATGACCTTCCGTAAACTGGAAGAGCGAAGCCGAGCATTTGCTGCTTATTTACAAAATGAACTCAAGCTTCAGAAAGGCGACCGCGTCGCTATTATGATGCCGAACTTACTCCAATATCCGATTGCTCTGTTCGGTATTTTGCGTGCGGGTCTGATTGCAGTAAACGTAAACCCACTGTACACACCGCGCGAGTTAGAGCATCAGCTTAACGACTCTGGCGCAAAAGCCATCGTAATCGTATCGAACTTTGCCAATACGCTAGAGCAAGTGGTCGACAATACTCCAATTAAACACGTGATTTTGACTAGCTTGGGTCAGATGTTGCCGCGTGCGAAAGGAACATTGGTGGACTTCGTGGTCAAATACGTGAAAGGCATGGTGCCGAAATACGATTTGCCTAACGCGATTTCGTTCCGTAAGGCGATTCGCAAAGGTCGCCGAGAGCAATACGTGAAGCCATTTATGTCGGGAGATGATATTGCATTTCTGCAGTACACTGGCGGCACAACCGGCGTTGCTAAAGGTGCGGTGTTAACGCATCGCAATATGTTGGCTAACGTAATGCAGGCCAAAGGCGCATACGGACCAGTTCTGACGGAAGGTCGTGAGCTGGTGGTTACCGCGTTGCCGCTTTATCACATCTTCGCGCTGACAGTGAACTGCCTGCTGTTCATCGAACTTGGCGGTCGCAACTTAATGATCACCAATCCGCGTGACATTCCAGGTTTCATTAAAGAATTGCAAAAATACCCGTTTACGGCGATCACGGGCGTGAACACATTGTTCAATGCGTTAGTGAACAACGAAGACTTTAAAGAACTGGATTTCAGCCGCTTAAGCATTGCAGTGGGCGGTGGCATGGCAGTTCAGCGTGCTGTTGCCGACAAATGGAAAGAGATCACGGGTGGATTCCTGTTGGAAGGCTACGGTCTGACCGAATGTGCACCACTTGTGGCAGCAAACCCGCATGATTCAACTGAATACAGCGGTGCAATTGGTTTGCCTGTGCCTTCTACTGACGTTCGAATTGTAGACGATGAAGGTCAGGTACTTGCGAATGATCAGGTAGGCGAGCTACAGGTTCGCGGACCACAGGTGATGCAGGGTTACTGGCAACGCCCTGAAGCGACAAAAGACGTGATTGATCAGGATGGCTGGCTTTCTACTGGCGACATTGTGAAGTTCGATGAAAACGGCTTCCTGCATATCGTGGACCGAAAGAAAGACATGATCCTGGTTTCTGGCTTTAACGTATACCCGAACGAAATCGAAGATGTGGTTTCTTTGCACGGTAAAGTGCTTGAAGTGGCAGCAATCGGTGAGCCGCATGAAGTGTCTGGTGAAGTAGTGAAGATTTGTGTTGTGAAGCGCGATCCTAGCCTGACCAAGGAAGAATTGATTGGTCACTGCCGTGAACACCTGACTGGCTACAAGATTCCAAGAGTGGTTGAATTCCGCGATGACTTACCGAAAACCAACGTCGGTAAAATTCTGAGAAGAGCGCTTCGTGAAGAAAATCAGGAGAATGCCTCAGCCTAAGTCGGTTGAAAGCTCAGCATAAATTCTCTTTGAGTGTTAAAATGTCAGCAATTGCTGGCATTTTTTATGCTTGTTGGTAACCCAACCACTCTTTGACCTGATGAATGGTTTGGGTATATCCAGAATGATAAATAAGAGAATAAAGTGAACTACCAAATAGTCGATACAAAAGAAGCATTGGAAGCTGTTTGTTTAGCTGCGCGCGACGCCGATACTGTGATGCTGGATACCGAGTTTGTCCGAACCCGCACTTTTTACCCTCAGCTTGGCTTAATTCAGCTATTTGATGGTAATGTGCTTTCCCTCATTGATCCTACTGTCATTTCCGACATGACATCGTTTGTTGACCTTCTGAAAGACACGTCAGTGCTGAAAGTGCTTCATGCCTGCGGAGAAGATTTAGAAGTGTTTGCTCACGTGTTTGGCACCATTCCAGTACCTATGATGGACACACAAATCATGGCTGCGTTTTTAGGTCACGGTTTGTCGACTGGGTTCGCGGCATTGGTGAAAGAGTACTTAGGTGTCGAGCTGGATAAAAGCGAAGCCAGAACCGACTGGTTAGCAAGACCTTTAACGGACAAGCAATTGGAATATGCAGCAGCCGATGTGCATTATTTGCTGCCAATGTATGAAAAGCTGGAAGCTGCGGTAAAAGACGCAGGCTGGTGGGAAGCCGCTCAGCAGGAATCGGATCTGATTGCATCTAAACGCGTGGTTACCCATAACCCAGAGAAAGCCTATCTGGACATTAAAGGTGCCTGGCAGCTCAGACCAAACCAGCTCGCCATCCTTAAAATTCTGGCTCAGTGGCGTTTAGAAGAAGCGTTAAAACGCGACTTGGCGCTGAACTTTGTCTTTCGCGAGCAAAACCTGTGGGCATGCGCTCGATTTGGCATCAAGGGCTTGAAGCAAATGGAGCAGCAAGGTTTTGATCATCGCGAAATTCGCCGCCATGGCAATACTGTAATTTCCATGGTGAAAAAGGGTGAACAGGTGCCACAAGATGAGCACCCAGATGTGATTGAGAGACTGATGGATAAGCCGGGTTACAAGCAGCTATTCAAACAGCTGAAAGACGAAGTCAAAAAAGCGTCTCAAAAAAGCGGATTAGCGACGGAGTTCCTGGCGTCGAAAAAACAGATCAATCAGCTAATCAGTTGGGTATGGAAGAAAGACAGAAATCCAGCCAGCGTGCCAGACGTAATGCAAGGGTGGAGAAAAGAGCTCTTTGGAGAGCGTCTGGATAAGCTTGTATGATATAAAGGCTTCAAAAATAAGTCAGATTAATAGAAAAAATCCAATCGGTTATCGATTGGATTTTTTGGCTATTGAAGCAATGTTTTAAGTGCTCTTAATGGCTTGTTGGCCACATTTGAGTCCACTCAAGAGATTCCATGCTGTCTTCAATGGTATCTGGCGTGGTCGAGAAAAAGTCCAGCCCAGTCTGACTTTCAACTTCATCGATGGTCGCAATAAAGCTTTCGAGTTCTGCGCCCGTCACCTCTTGATGAGGAACAATAAAGGCAATCGCTTCATCGTGGTTCGGATCGAGGATCACTTTGTAAAACGCACTAGGTATGATGACGCCATCACCGATAATGCTTTCTCCACCTTGGTAGATTGGACCTGTGACCACGTACAGTTCCTGGTATTCGTTTGCTAAATCGCGGACATGTTCCTCCAGTATTCTCCAGCCATTTCGGTTAAACCCAGGTAACTGTGGAGACATGTTGCTCATCAGAAAGCTTTGCAGCATGGACTGTCGAGTAAAGTCCATCGTCGCAGAGGGCGCAAGGTGACCTCTGTCGTACCCAGAACCTCGATAATCAGCCAGAGTGGAACGGGCATATTCTGGTAACTCCTGATCGGCTTTGAATGCGTTTTTGCGTTTAATGGACACATTCACGCCGTCTGCGGTGATGTGGTATGCCACCCAGTCTGCGTTTTTGGTGTTGTAGTTGTAGCCCACCGCATAGCCGTCACGACACAGAATTTGATCGCTTTGAGCTGACGGTAATCCTTTCTCAAGATGTTTGGCGCACGTTTGCGCGAATGTTGGGAACGAAAGGATGGCAGTGATAGAGAGCAGGAAAAGTGTTTTCATTATTTTTTATCTCCGTTATTAGGAGAATTAAAAATAACGAAATCTATCAATAAGACTGTGAATCCGGTTCTAAACTAATCAGTACTTTGTAAGATAAGGCTAGCCAAGTGTTTAGCTTGTGAATGAAACGGATTACACAACAGGTTTTATAAACGTATTTAATTGACTCGAAATGCAGCTTAATTCTTAGAAAAGCGGATATCTTGCAGATTAAATCCGAGCTCCATGTCTGTTTTAAGAGCAGAGATCTGCTTGCAAATCTTTGCGGACTCGAAATGCTCGTCAAACTTCTTCCGGTATTTTGCCGGGAGGTCTTCCGATGCATCGGCTGTTTCGATATCAGGGTATAGGTTCAGAATTTCTTTCGCTGCTTTAGGACCGATCCCCGGAATGCCTGGAACCTGGCTGGAACTGACGCCAGCTAGCCCCCAGTAATCGGCGAGTTGTTCCGGCTTTACACCGAATTCGTTTTCGATAAAAGGCGCATCCAGCCAGCGATGCTGAAAGTAATCCCGAATTTGCAGGGTAGGGGAAAGCAGTTGGCAATACCCTTTATCCGTCGACACAATGGTGACTTTTTCACCGTGGTTCGCCACCTTACACGCCAAAGTTGCGACCAGATCATCCGCTTCATCACCGTCTGAAAGTAAAGAATCGATCCCTAACTGCCACCAGGCTTCCTGAATTGCATCCAGCCCATTCAACAGAGGCTCCGGCATGGGTTTGCGATTCTCTTTGTATGTGGGAAGAATATCCGCTCGCCACCCTCGGTTTTGTAAGTGGTGATCGAATACGGCGATGATATGGGTAGGCTTTGCTTCAGACAAAATGCGATTCAGGGTCTTGCCAGTGGTTTCGATGGTGCGGGCGATATCGTTTGGATCGGGCTGCGCAGAATGAACTCTTCGGATTAAGTTAAGCGCATCAATGATGACAAGATGAATCGACATTTTTGAATTCTAAAGAAAAAGGGGCGTATGCCCCTTAGTGTATTGGAATCGGTGGATGTTGACCATAGAGGAAGGACGCTAGTGGTCAGATAGCGCAATCTTGTAGCATGGAATGTATTCCGAACCCGGAAGCTTCATTCGTTGCTGTTCGACAAAATCCGCCAGTAAACGGTCCATTTTCTTCATCAAAGTCGGATCGCCATCGATAACAAAAGGTCCTTTGCGTTTTATTTCCCGGATACCTTCTGCTTTGACATTACCTGCAACGATGCCCGAGAAAGCCTGACGAAGTTTTGCTGCCAGAACTTCTGGCTTCTGATTGAGATGTAAATCCAGATTGGCCATATTGTCGTGTGTCGGTTCAAATGGCAGTTGGAATTCCGGTTCAATTTTCAGTGACCAGTTGTAGCTGTAGGCATCGCCCGTTTCTTTACGGTGTTCACGAACTTCCGGCATCGCTTCTTTAATGATTCGCGCTGCTTTCTCTGGATCCCCAATGACGATTTGATAGCGGCTTTGCGCCTCTTCACCTAGTGTGTCCCCGATAAATTTATCAATGGATCGGAAGTAAGCTTCGCTTTCTTTCGGTCCAGTTAATACGATCGGCATCGGCTGATCGACGTTTTCCGGATGCAACATGATCCCCAAAATGTAAAGCAGCTCTTCTGCGGTTCCAGCACCACCTGGGAATATCACAATTCCATGAGCCATGCGCACAAACGCTTCTAAACGTTTTTCGATATCCGGCATGATGATGAGCTCATTCACTATTGGGTTAGGCGGCTCAGCAGCAATAATAGAAGGTTCGGTTAAGCCAATATAACGCTGGGCATCGTAACGTTGCTTAGCGTGCCCAATAGCGGCACCTTTCATTGGTCCTTCCATTGCTCCGGGACCACACCCAGTACAGATGTTGAGTTCTCGCAATCCGAGCTCATGACCCACTTCACGTGTGTATTGGTACTCGATTGGATTGATAGAGTGACCACCCCAGCACACCACTAGGTTAGGATCGATACCCGGATGAAGCGCGCCAGCATTACGCAAAATACCAAAGACTAGGTTGGTAATGTGAGTTGCGTTAGTCAGGTTCAGGCGCTGATTGTCCGCGAGATGCATATTGACGTAGACGATGTCTCGCAACACAGAAAAAAGGTGTTCCTGAATACCCGTAATAATGGTGCCGTCGACGAATGCATGATCGGGCGGGTTATTGAGTTCCAGTTTGATGCCGCGCTCGCGGCGCATGACACTCACGTCGAATGACTTGTATTTATCAAGCAGCTCTTCGGAATTGTCAGTGTGGCTGCCGGAATTGAGAACTGCGAGGCTGCAATTTCTGTAGAGTTGATAAAGCTCGCTAGAGGCGGTTTTTTTTAGACGTTCTACTTCGATCTGAGACAGCAAATCCATGCTGCCTGCAGGGCTGATATGAGTAATCATAGGCTCCTCCTTTGGGCAGAAAGTCTTTGTTTTTGTTAATTTCTCTACCCTGTCATTTCACCTTACACAGGAATTGGCGGTTTCGCCACCCGGATTTAGCGAATAATTGAGCAATTTGTGGGGTAAGTCTTTGTTACAAGGAGGAATATGCGGGGGCTTACAGCCAGACGAGTTGGTTTGGACCTGTGCGCTTGGCATTTTTCAGACCAAGCTGCAGTCTTTCCAGTACTTCTTCAGGGGTGTCGGTATCACTGAAGATCGCACAAACCGCTGAGGCGGTAATGGTGATGCTTTGATCGCGGAACTTAAATGGAAGTTTGGCAATCTGTGCCTGAATTTTTTGTGTCACAGCATGGGTTTCTGCGTCGACCTGATCAGGAAGCAGCACTAAGAACTCCTCACCAGAGAAACGGGCAACGGTGTCGGTGTCTTTTACGGCTTTCTTAATGGTTCGGGCAATGATTTTCAGTGCCTTGTCACCAGCGCTGTATCCGAAGCTGTCGTTGAGGGTTTTGAAGTTATCAATATCGAGCAACAGAATGCGAAAAGAGTGTTGAGCCCGAATCCATCTGCGATATTCCAGTTCCAGTTTATCTGCCAGAGCTGCACGGTTATAAACCTTCGTGAGGGGATCAAGCAGTAAGCGCTGAGCCTGATCTTGCAGCCTTCTGCGGTAGTCCTGAGTGACTTCCTGAAGTGCTTCAAGTTGATTGTGGCTGTAGCTCAAACGCTCGGTTAAGGCTTGTTCGCGCTTCTCAATATGTTGCAATCTTTCTGTGAGAGAACCTATCTGATCAAGCAAAGGAGCAATCGCCCCTTTCAGTTGTTCTACATCCAAATCCGAGTCGAGGCTGGTTTTGCCTTGGGAAACCAGTTCATTGATCTCAAAATGCATCATCTTACGATGTTCAGAGTAAGACAGGCTCTGTTCAATATTCTGAGATGTGTTCTTTATTGCCGTATTCAGCGAACTGTTGACTTGATCAAGGAATTGTTCGGACGTTTTTCGCTCGAAATGTGTACCTTGAATAACGAGTTTGAGAATTTGAAGAATCAACTCGAATAATTCATTAGGCGGCACGCCAATGAGAAGTTTTGCTCTGATGTCGGTAAGTAATTCGCCCGATTCACCATCAAAATCCAGTTCGGTTATCAGGTTTTGCAATTCTTCAGACAGACGATCAAAAATTTCCTGGTCGACTGCTTTTTCAAGATTCAGGTTATTACGGGAATTTGACGCCATAATTTTAGTGGCGCGCTCGTAAATACCGAGAAGACGAATAGCCTGATCGATTTCTTGAGTGAGTTTTTTACTAGGGAAGTGAAGCAGATTTCGCAGATCACGTTTTAATTGTGCAGGCAGACCTGGAATGCGCTGCAACGTTTCTCCGCTATGTTTAATTCGCTCGTCTAAGTGAATTGTCTTTTTTTCCATGGTCACCGTGTTTTGCTTCAGCATTCTCTCTATGACGACAAGCTTGGGTATTAACTTAGTGACATCTTGATGTTGTTCTAGGTCTTTCTTTAAACCTGTTAAACCCCTATCAAGATCTTGGTTATTACCTTGGCATGCATCACTTAGATTAGCAACTATACGCTTAAGAACGTTTTGCTCTCTTTTAAATTTAAAAAGAGAATCTCGATGCGAAAGACGAGCATGATCTAACTTGCATTTCAATTCATGCAATTCGTCTTTCAACTCTTGCTCAAGAGCATCCAAATCATTCATAAAAAGCAGGTGCCAAAAAACCGCGATGGCGAAAACAGTTATTCGATAATAACAAAAAACAAAATAAGGTCACTTTAATCAGTGGTTAAGTGCTCACTTATCACTCGGATAGTGTCAATTTTTTGATGTCATCCTCATTTTGGCACGACGATTGGACTTTTATTAACCCTTGGTTTAATGCTTGCTTACATGCAAGCCTAATATTATCCGTCGCAAAACTCGCTGCTGGGGCATTTTCAATTGCTCTTAAATAGACCCACTGGCTCTCATCGCTATTTTTTTCTATTCCGCGGGCCAAGTTTGTTGATAGTAATAATATATCTATCAGCTCTTGATCATTTATCGCGGTATATGCTCTTGGCAAGAATGGATAATCTGCCATACCTATGTGAACTTTGCGCGATATTTTTCTTTCTGGCTCAAATTCTGAGATCCAGCTGCAAATCTTATCGAACATATGTTGCGGTTCGACGGTAGTCTTAGTATTGGGCTCTACATAAAGAAACATGGCGTCAGAAAAGTGATAGAGACGAGAGGGTTTCTCGATTTTTGACTTTATAAAATCGCCAAAGGATTTTTCGAGCTCCAGCCCTGACTGATAGCCTAATTCAAGGTAGGTGTTACGGAGAAATGGCAGGTCAAACATCACGAACCTCAAACGATCGCTGAAAGGTTCATTGATAAGCTCACCCAATTGCCACTGTTCGTAAGTTGCGCTACTTCTGGCTAATGAGTTTTGCAATTTCTTATTCAACAGTCTCAAGTTTCTAAGACCCGAACGCGCGTGTGTATATAAATCTTGTCGCAGACTTTTTACTTCATTTTTTAGTTTGTCAATAATGTAACCACGACGCAAAACAAATAGAACCAGCAGTACCGTAATTATAAATAAACCAAATGCTGTGTTCTGAAATTTTCGAAATTCTTGCTGAGCGATTTTTAGCTCACCTTCCAATCCTTTGTAGTGTAAAGATTGTTCAATGATGTCTTTTTGCTGCTTTAATACGTCTTCGTTTATTTCATTCAGACGTTTTTGTTGGTTGGCGTTCAGTATCGAAAATTTCTTCAGCGCATTTAATGATTCAATAAATTCTCCATTTTGCTCATATGCAGCGGATAGCACCCGATAAGATTGTAATAAAATAAAGTTATCGGATAAATCTTGACCTATTGCGAGTGCATTTCGAGCATTTGATAATGCTTTTGCAGTTTGTTCTTGTTGCAGTGCCAAACTGGCAGTAAGTAATAATGTGCGCGCTTTTAATGGTTTTATTTGGGTGTAATTGACAAGGTTTTTGGCTTTGTCTAAATATTGCTCAGCTAACGTGAAGTTGAACAGTTGTAAATAAGTATCAGCAATGCTTAATCTTAATTCAATCACATCGTGAATATCACGAGCGAAGTATTCATGATCGAGTACGTTAAAATATCTTACAAGTGCGAGATTGTATTTCCCTTGGAGAAAATAAATATCCGCCATCTGCTTTAAAACGTCGCCAAGTACCAGCGATTGTTCAAAATTTCGATAGAAATCGGCAGCTCGGGATAAATGCTCTAACGCTTTGTCTAACACCTGACGTTGCTTAAAAAGCTGTGCAAGTTGGTAGTTTGCTTTGGCTAATTCCTGGCTTTGATCTTTTTCAATGGCCATCCAATAGCCGGTAAGCAATTCTGTTAAAGCAAGATCGTACGATTTATATCGTAAGTAATGTTTTCCCACTTCAATGTGGTAATTAATGATGGTGTCAATTTTGGTTACTTTCGCCAATATTTCAGACGCTGTTTTGTATTCCAGTTCAGCATCTACTCGGTTGCCATTAACAGAAGCGATTTCGCCTTTGATCATCGCCAGTCGATATTGCAGGCTAGTGACCAAGCTTGAGGAAGTCATTGGTTGCAATAATGCTTGCTCAATTCTTTGAACTATAGGAAAGACTTTTTTCAAATCATTGGTTTGCAACCAGAGAAGCTCAGCCCGCATAAGCTGAGTTTCAAGTGCAATCAACGGCAGATCATAGTTGCCTGCGAGCCGTTCTGCGTTTTCTAAGTGAAGGAACGCGGTTCTGGGGTCGCCAAGTAACAACTCGGAATGAGCGAGTATTTGCAGGGCATCTATACTGCTGCTTGGTGTTCTCAGAGAGTTGTCGGTGTCTTCCCGTGGCAACGCGGAAGGACCTTTAGGCGAAGCATCAGTCAGCTTACGCTGACTGAGAAACTTGGTGGCAATTTGCTTGGATTTTTTCGGGTCGATCTCCACCAAATTGGCGGCATCACTGAGAATGGGCGATGTGTAGATTTTTGCCAATGCGGTCTGACTTTGCAGAAAAATAGCAAAAAATAGCGCAGACCAACCAAAAAATTTCATTCCTTTGTACTCCAGGCTTTGGCTTATTTTATTGTCTTGCGAGTCTCAGGTTGTTGTCCGGCTTCGACTGTTCCGTTGAGCGGTAAGGATTGATGTCCAATCCGCCACGTCTCGTGTATCGGGCAAATACCGTCAGAGAAGTTGGGGCGCAATACTTCTGAATATCCGTGAAGATGCGTTCTACACATTGTTCGTGGAATTCATTGTGCTCTCGGAAAGAAACCAGGTATCGGAGTAAAGCTTCGCGATCGATACGACTTCCAGTGTACTCGATCGAAACGCTTCCCCAGTCGGGCTGATTTGTGATCAAACAGTTGGACTTAAGCAGGTTACTGACCAGCGTTTCGGTGACCATCTCGTCTGACGATGCGTCGCGCAGTAGCTCAGGGTCAAATTCGTAACTTTCGATTTTTATGTCCTGGTTATCGATGCATTCGCCTTGCAAGCTGACAATAGGTTGGTTGTCATAATGTGAAACGGGATTAATGACAACTTCAACAGGTTCACCTGCACATTCAGACAAATCTTTAACTAAAGAAGCCTGTACCTGCTCCCAGCTATCAAATTGAGTCTGGTTGTAGCTGTTCAGGTAAAGCTTGAATGACTTGGATTCAACAAGGTTAGGGCTGGTAGCAGGTAACATCACTTCACCTACCGCCACTTGAGGAAGCCCGCTACGATTCAACCAGGACAGCTCATAGAGCGTCCAGATATCCACACCAACAAACGGTAGCTCACCGGTAAGTTGAATGTCGTCACGGTTCAGGCTTCGGGGAACGCCTTGCAACAGGGAAGGGTCGTATTGGCTGCTGTACTCTGTTTTCTGACCCAGAGTTAAACCAGCCAGCTCTTCGGCGTTCGAATATTTGCTCATACTTACTTTAAAAGATCGATTAGAATACCCCGAAGTTTACTTAATCCCTCTTATTCTGTCATCCGTCAAGGTACAGGACAGAAGATATCCAGGAGCAATCAATGTCTCAAAATGTTGCACACGCCTTAAAGTCTTTCAGCGAACGCTACCTTTCGCAGTGGAATGAAGAACGTTCTAGTTTCCCTCAAAGTGAAGAGCTGGCAGGTATTCCTTCACCATGTATTGAGAAACAAGGTGAAGACTATGTGGAGTGGCGACCTGTGTATCGTGACAGCTGGGCTGATTTCACCAATGTAGAAAATGGCATCGAGCTCACATTGCATGAAGACATTAAAGCGTTTTATAGCTGTCAGTTTTGCGGGGACATGGAGGCACTTTGGGATGGAAAGCCTCTTACGTTACTTCAGGTGTGGAGCGAAGAAGACTTCGTTCGTTTGCAGGAAAACATTCTTGGTCATCTGGTCATGCAGCGTCGCCTTAAACTGAAACCCACCGTTTTTATTGGCTCTACGTCAGCAGAAATGGACGTTATCTCCATATGCAACATCACTGGTGAAGTCATCTTTGAACGCCTTGGAACGTCACAGCGTGACATTTTGGCTCCGTCCGTTGAGGAATTCTTGTCTCAGCTAACCCCTGTTGTGGAGCAAGAATAAACCATGTACATCACTGAGCTTTCATTTGAAGTGTACCGTGATACCTCCATGGGAGAGGTAGAAAAGGCGATCAACTACGTTTTGGATTGCTTAAGATATAACGGGCAAGTGCTAGGACGTGAACTTCCCGTACATATGGATGGTGCCGTCTTTACTGCTCGCGTAGTCTGCCCGGAATCAAACAGCTTACACCCAGACTTTCATAGTGCGCAGGTAAAACACGCCATCAGTCAGCTAGCCGACTTTGGATTGCTGCAACCTAAAGTTCGGGTACTGGGTGAGGATATGAATTCGGACCCCAGTGCAGATACCATTGAGAGAGAATGGCAGATTTTGTATACCAGCTATTTGCACACCTGCTCTCCAATTCGATGTGGTGAGCAGTTTCAGCCAGTTCCATTGTATCGGTTACCCCCGGTTGCGAATGGTGACCAGAAGCAGATCATTAAATGGCAGGAAGACTGGAGCGCGTGTGACCAGCTTCAGATGAATGGCTCTGTAGTAGAGCATCCTTCCTTGTACGAAATTTCATCCAGCAAGAGCTTACTGTTTCGACGTGGGTGGGATTTATGCCGACGTCTCAAAGTAGTGAGCGGAATTCCGACTTATCTATACATCTACCGTGTTGGTGGCAAAAGCAAAGAAGAAGAGTTAGCAAGAAAGTGCCCGACTTGTGGTGGTGACTGGAAGCTGGCAGAGCCTATTCACGGTGTCTTCGACTTTAAGTGCGATGAATGCATGTTGGTGAGCAATTTGTCGTGGGATTTTAAAGACTAAGTAGGTTGGGGGAGCGGGAATTGATTCACCGCTCCTTAGCTTTACTTTAGTATGTTCAGATCACTTACTTTTAGCGATGATTCTGTCTAAGTGATTGGCAAATTCACGCCTTTCAGTTTGAGAAAGAGCAGCCGGTCCGCCCGTCTGAATTCCACTGGATCGAATGGTATCCATAAAATCTCGAATGTTAAGCCGCGCTTTAATGGTATCCCGAGTGTAAAGTTCCCCTCTTGGGCTGAGTGCCTGCCCGTTTTTCTGTATTACCTCATCGGCTAACGGGATATCCGAGGTAATCACCAGATCGCCCTCTTCCACTCGCTGGACTATTTCATTATCGGCAATATCGAAGCCGCTCGATACCTGAAGCATATGGATGTTGTTACGTTTAGGAAGAGGAATACTGTGGTTAGCCACAAAAGTGGTGGTTATCCCTGTTCGCTCAGCAGCCCGTGTTAATGTTTCGCGGATAACCTTCGGGCAGGCGTCCGCATCTACCCATATCTTCATTCTGCTGATTTCTCCAGTGCTTCTAGTCTTTTCGTTAACTCAGCAACCTGTGCTTCTAATGCTGCAATACGGGCATCACTGGACGCCTCTTTTACACCTACTTCCACTTTCGGTACTCGCGCAGAGGCTTTCCAGCTTTTGATTGTGGCGATGATGGCTGGCATGGGAACTGTCGATTTTAATCTTGCTTTGACAAGCGCCACAGTGGGCTCTTTTCCCTGATCAGCGAGAGACTGAATAACGGCTTCTAGTTCGGCAGTGATGTCCTGAGTTTTCATGTCGGATTCCTTAAAATTTCTGAGCTAATGATATATCTAATTGGTCATGGCGAGAAGTGTGCGCCAGCACGTATTTTTCTTTGAGTCTTTTGTTAGTGGCTCTAGTTATTTGCTCATTAGCTTGTGAGAGATCTCTTACAAGCTGTGTAGGAGATGTTTGCTTTTAATATTAGGGAATCATTGAGTTGAATTTCTATCTTATTGTTCTTAAATAATTATTTAATTTATGCGATTTATTCTCAAATAAAAATGTGAGCCAGTTAAGTTGTTCGAATTCGAGATAAACGTAATCTGTTCCCTGTCGGAAGGATTCTGACACGGAACAGGAAACAACCACGGACTGGTTATCTTCAGGAAGAAGATTTGGTTATTCAGGATGAATGATCAGCATGGAGCGAACGGACATTGAATGGACTCAATCGTTATCAGGAAGATGACGACTAAGGAAAGACGATGGACACCTCAGGACTGAGGCAGGGAACAAACATCAGGATGATGTAAGGGACACCGCTCAAGGAACAAGTGAGTGCGCTAATCAGGAAGGTTAGCAGATCAGGATAGGATCATGGACACCGCTAGGATGGCGATGAAAGGATTAAGCTGAAGGACACAGCATACTATCAAGGATTTGATGCATGGAGCACCTATAGTAGCCGGATTGCTGCGAGTAAGACTACAGCCCCGATACGAAAGTATCGGGGCTTTTCTTTTGTCCGAAAATTGTGACTTATCTTGAGTTCAGGTTACTTACATCCGGTAAGGGGGAATGTCGAAGTGGCTTGCGTGGAACCCCACCATAGTCAGCTCCCCGATGTAGTAATCGTCTCCAAGTGACGAAAATTCAAACTGATACACCGTATGCCAGCCAATTTTGCCCGATTTATGGCGAAATCTATGCCCTTTGAACGACACCGAGAGTACTTGGATTTCAAGTTGTTTACAGCGATGTGCCACCATTTGCTTTGCCAGCTCTGACTGCCTTCTTTGTTGCCAGAAGAGTAAGCAGAACAGAGTCACCAATATAATTGCGAACAGATTTCCTATCATTATTCAGTCCTTTGAACCACTTACTGAGAGCGAGTACTTTGCTGTAATTTGATGAGAGCGTCAGCCAGCTCTGGTGAAGGAGCATTGTGAAGCAGCGGAAGCAATACCATTCTTAATTCAGGAAGCATAACTAAGTCAGCAAAAAGCTGGTTAAATAGCCCTTGGTTGCCTGTTTGCGCCAGTCTCAACAAAAATTGACCTGCACGGTTGGTATCCGCTAAAGCCGCCCAGCTTCTTCCTGCTAGTCCAATGAGGACTTCCTGGTGGCTTAGCCTTGGGCTTTTTAACACTTCATCGACCACTTTGTTCAGTGAATCAACGGATCCTGAAAGTGCCCGGACAAGCGCTGAGAGTAAGAAAAGGTCAGGGTTATCCGAATGACACTGTTCCAGCGCTTTTTCTTCCAGCGTGGTGCCTAACTTCTCTGGCAAGTCACAATGTTCAAGGACACCAAGTAGTGCATAAAGCGGTTCATTAGGCAGATTCCTGATGGCTTTTCTTAGCATCACACCATTTTGTTCGGCATTCAGGCGCGCGCAAATATCTGCGATACCCTGAAGACCAATGGTTTGCCAGTTTTCCCAACCCAATCCACCAGTGAAGTAGTGTTGAGCATGCTCGTAGTATTGGCTGGTTGGCATGGTCAGAGAAGCACGTACCTGACTATGGAATACCGCCATTTTGTCTTCCGAAGGTTTGAAGGTGTATGGGTTTTGCGAAAGCTTGTCCTGTTGCTCTTCACTTAGCTCTCCACCCAAACGTGTCCCCATGGCTTCAATGACGTATTTAATGAAATTGCCGATGTCTGACTGCTTGAGCAATCCACGTTCATCCAAATCAAATTTTAGAAACCAGATCCACGGTTGTTTCGCCTCGTTCCAATAAGCAATAGCAAGGTGGGCTTTTCTCTGCATTGGATACGGGTAAGCATGCTGACCTACCTCGGCCTTTGAGAAAGCCTGAGGGTCGATTTGAGTGATGCGTCGTCCCAAGTCAAAGACCTGGTATTCACAATGACTGTTGGTCAGGAGTTGGGTAAGAGTATGAATGGTATCCATGGACTAGCTTGTTATCCTATATGTCTTTAGCCAATAGATGGTACTCTATGGGCAATTTTCAAGGTCCACCGAATCGAAATTCATGAATACCGTTCAAATCTCGACACATATCGAGAATCTGAAAAGTGCACTTCAACAACAAGCGTTATGGGAAAGCACACCACCATCTTTTCAGGCACTGTCTAGTGACCAGCCTTTTGCGTATGACACTTTAGAGCCGCATCAATGGCTTCAGTGGGTGTTTATTGTCCGTATTGAAGCGTTGATTCTTACGGGGCAGACGTTACCAACCGGGTTTGAGTTGTCCCCCTATTTTGAAGAAGTCTGGAAAGACGATGAGAGTAAAGCAAAAGTGTTAGCAGCTGTTTCAGCCATCGATAAGGCGTTTTCATCGTGTTAGAGATTTTATTTCAAGATGAGTATCTGGTCGTGGTCAATAAACCTGCCGGAATGCTGGTGCATCGCTCATGGCTCGACAAACACGAAACCCAATTCGTGATGCAAACACTGCGTGATCAGATTGGTCAACATGTGTTTCCTCTGCATCGCCTGGACAGACCGACCTCCGGAGTGCTGGTGTTCGCGCTTTCAGGTGAAGTAGCGTCTGAAGTATCCCCGATGTTTGCCAATCACGATATGCAGAAGACTTATCACGCTATTATTCGAGGCTGGATTGAAGAAGGGGATACGCTAGATTATCCGCTTAAAGAAGAGCTGGATAAAATCGCCGATAAGTTTGCTGATAAAGATAAGGAAGCTCAGAGCGCGATAACCGAGTATCTTCCTCTTGGTAAAGTGGAAGTGCCACATTCCACCGGGCGTTTTCCAACGACGCGATACGGTTTGGTGGAAATGAAACCCATAACGGGTCGCAAGCATCAGTTGCGCCGCCATATGGCACACTTAAGGCACCCAATCGTTGGAGACACTTCTCACGGAGACGGTAAGCACAATCGATTATTCCGGGAGCATTACGAGTCGCACCGTTTACTGCTTCACGCGTCTGAACTGGAATTTGTTCATCCATTCACTAGTGAGCCTCTTGTGTTAAAGGCACCATTTGATGAAGTGTGGAACAGGCTGCTTTCAGAGTTTGGCTGGAAAACGCTTTTTGAGAAAAAGGGATAAAAACCTTAGCTTGGGATAAAAACAGAAAAGGGAGCTAGGCTCCCTTTTTTAATTCACTAAATTGAATTGCTATTTAAGCTTTTCCAGATCCGCTTCGATCTCAGCGATCTTACTGGATACGACTTTTTCTAGGTGTCTTAAATCCGACAGGATTTTCTCTTTCACGTCCACTTCGACCAGTTTTTCTGGCTTCGTAATGGTGTTCAGTTCATCAATCACCAAAGTAAGGTTACGGTTAATTTCAGTGACTTCTTTGTACTGGTGGCTGCCACTGTCGACCAGAACATTCTTGCGTTGCCTTGGGTATTTAAACTTAACGCTTTTGGCAAATAGCTCGCCTTTCTGTTTTTTGAAATAAATCTTAAGTACGTCTTTTTGCGCTTCCTGGCGTAAGGAGTAACGTTCGATCTGTTTTGGGTCCTGAATACCTAATCCAGTGAGGTTTGGATACATAGAGCACCTCGTGATAGCCGTTGAATGGTAGTGCCAACCCTTTTGTTCAATTGGAGTAAAGAACATCGACGGTTGGTTGAGTACTGTTCAACTTTAGCAGCTATTGATAGGTCGGACAGAGGGATTTTCGGAGGTTTGTGGACGAGATCGCGATATACCGGATCTCGCCCATTAAGCGATTGGTTAGTGAGACTGAAGTTCGCTAACGCTTTCTTTCAGCTTGGATTTTAGCTCTGCTTGTTCTTCTTCACTCAAGGGACCACCATTTGGTGAAGTGAGGATAAACAAATCTTCTGCTCGCTCACCTATGGTGGTGATTTTTGCTGCGTGTAGATTAATGTTCAGATCTGCGAAAGTCGCTCCCACGTTGGCGAGTAGCCCGGGCGTATCCAGAGCCACAAACTCCATCAGCGTGCGCTTTTTGGTTTTGGTCGGTATGAAATCGACTTTGGTCTTCACATTGAAGTGCATCAATTGGCGAGGCGTACGCCGCACTTTAGTTGCGGAGCTTGTTTCATCCAGGACGCTTTGTAATTGTTTGACGACTGTAGCGTGGCGATTTTCTTCAATGGGTTTACCGTGCTGATCCAGCACCATAAAGGTATCCAGTGCATAGCCGTCTTTGCTGGTCATGACCTGAGCATCATGGATGCTGAAGTTTCTTCTGTCTAGCTCACCTGCGACATTGGCAAACAGATTTGGTAGATCTGGAGAGTAGATGAACACTTCGGTTCCACCACGTGTTGGCTTTTTACTGAGTAATACCAGTGGTTGTTCTTTGGATTCCAGCCGCAATAAATGCTCACCATGCCAGGCAATTTGCTTATGGGTATGACGAAGGAAGTAATCAGCTTTAAATCGCTGCCAGAGCACCTCGATTTCCCGAGGGGTGAAGCCTTCTTTGCGTAAGATTGCCGAAGCGAGGTGTTGGTTGTGGCGGATACGTTCTCGCACATCGACCGGGTTTTCTAAACCGCGCCTTAGCGCGCGTTGAGTGGAATAGAATAGCTCTGCGAGCAAAGTTCTTTTCCAACTGTTCCAGAGTTCAGGATTGGTGGCGCAGATGTCTGCAACAGTCAGGCACACCAGAAATTCGAGATACTCTTCGTCGCGTACTTTTTTAGCAAAGCCAGTGACCACTTCAGGATCGTAGATATCGCGGCGTTGTGCCGTTACTGACATCAACAGGTGATGTTTAACCAGCCATGACACCAATTTGGCTTCTGGTTTAGATAGCCCGTGTTCAATACAGAAATCGTAGGCTTCAACAGCGCCAATTTCTGAGTGATCGCCGCCTCTGCCTTTACCAATGTCGTGGAATATCGCGGCAAGAATCAATAGCTCTTTCTTCTGGATACGAGGATACACTTCACAACAAATAGGGTGTTTAGCGTGGTTTTTCGCAAAGCTAAAGGTGTGAATGTGTTTTAGCAGTCGGATACTGTGCTCGTCCACCGTGTACACGTGGAACAGGTCGAACTGCATTTGCCCGACAATCTGACTCCATTGCGGCAGATACGCTGACATTACGCCTAAACGGTGCATCAGACTGAATGCCTTGTGTAGGGCGTTGGGGTGGCGCACCAAATCCATAAATTTTTCACGCGCTTCTGGAATGGTATGCAGAAATTTATTCAGTCTTCGTCGTGCCGTTCGCAACTGGCGCATGGTTGCTGGTGCCACACCTTCAATGGAAGAGTCATTGGCGATATGCAGAAACATATCCAAAATGGTTTCTGGTCGAGCCTGAAACAGGGCGGGCTTTCTTGCTTCGATGAGTGGACCCCGGCGTTGGAAGTCGTCGTCTAAAATCTCTGCCGGAAGTTGCTCCCCCTTATTGATGATCGCCTGATCAAACAATTTAAGAAGCATCTTATTGAGCTCTGCTACGCGTCTAAGCGTTCGATAGAACTCTTTCATCATCATTTCGATCGGTTTATTGCCTTCACCAGAGAAACCCAAATGTTCGGCTACCTGTAACTGGTGAGCAAAGGTCAGGCGGTTGTCATAGCGTTTCAGTTCAATATGAAGGGCAAATCTAACGCGCCATAGAAAATCCTGACACTCAAGCAGCTCCCGATACTCGGCATCGGTTAAAAAGCCGTATCGGCTCATTTCGAACAAAGATGTGGCACCAAAGTGACGCCTTGCTACCCAACTGAGGGTGTGAATGTCTCGCAGACCACCTGGGCTGGATTTGATGTCTGGCTCCAGATTGTAGGTGGTGTCGTGGTAGCGAGCATGACGTTCTTTTTGCTCCTGCAGTTTGGCTTGGTAAAAAACTTCGCTGGGCCAGAACGATTCAGAGTGAATCAAAAGCTTGAGTTTGTGAAAGCTGTCTTCACAGCCACAGATCAGCCGCGCTTCCTGTAAGTTGGTGGCGACGGTGAGATCATCTTTACCCACTTCCTTACATTCTTCGACAGTTCTTACGCTATGACCCACTTCCATACGCAAATCCCAAAGCAGCGTAATGAACTCACTGACTTTGGTTTTAACCGAGTCGTCTAAAGCAGATTGGCTGAGAACCAGAATATCAATGTCTGACAGTGGGTGGAGTTCGCCACGACCATACCCTCCAACGGCAACCAAACTCATCTCTGGCACTTTGTCGAATGCGTAATGTTCCCACAAACGCGTGAGTAACATGTCCATGTATTCGCTTCGACCCAGTACAAGATCAGTGACGGGGTGATGGGCTAGAAATTCATTCTTTTGATATTCAGAGAAAGTGTCGAGCTCGTTACGTAAACTCTCCAGATTCATTGATTCGTTTTTTAGCGTAAGAGGGGATTGAAAGGTCATCCATGCGGTCCGTGCAAACTACTGTTGTCTTAACTGTAACAACTGAGCTTAAAGTTTTCGATGTATAGAAAAGAAAAATCCCAGCCAGGCTGGGATTTTTGAGTTATACGTTCTTCATAATTCGGGGAATCGTGTCATCACTGCGTAGTGTCAGAACCTCACAACCAGTTTTGGTTACGAGAATAGTATGTTCCCACTGCGCCGAGTTTTTGCCATCACCTGTGTAAACTGTCCAGTCATCTTCAGAATCTACGCTACAACCAAATTTACCTGCGTTGATCATAGGTTCGATAGTGAAGCACATGCCTTCTTTCAACTTACGGTTATCGGTGTTTTTGTAATGAACAACTTGTGGCTCTTCGTGGAACTCGCTGCCAATGCCATGACCGCAGAAATCTTTAACAATAGAGTACTTCATTCGAGGATTCTTTTTATTGTTATCCTTGATGAATTTATCGATTGCTGTTCCTAAATCTCCGACTGTTGCACCAGGTTTAACTTTTCTCATTGCTACATACAGTGCTTCTTGAGTTACGGTACAAAGGCGCTTATCCGCAGGAGACACTTCGCCAACGTAGAACATGCGAGAGCTGTCGCCGTGGTAGCCTTTTGGACGAACACTTAAGTCGGTGTCCTTGTCGTCTGGAACAATAACAGTGATGTCGATATTGATGACGTCACCGTCTTTGAGTATTGCAGGCTTTCCTTTACCGGTAGAGCCTACTTCGTCTACAGAGGCTGGAATGCCATGGCAAACAATGTGATTGATGGATGTGCAGATAGATTTCGGAAAACCGTGGTAGTCCAATGGAGCAGGGTATGCGTTGTTTTCCAGAATGTAATCGTGGCAAATGCGATCCAGTTCTTCGGTTGTTACCCCAGGTTTGACATGTGGCTCAATCATTTCAAGAACACTAGCGGCAAGCTTGCCTGCAACGCGCATTTTCTCGATTTCTTCTGCAGTTTTAATTTTAATGGACATTGATTTTCTCAAACTCATAAATGCAATCGCAGCATTTTATACCCAAACTAGTTCAAGATGCTAGATTCAGCCACTATTGAGCAGCTCAATTGCATTCATTTCCCCTAATGGAATGTGACCAGAATCTTTCTCTGAAAGATGTTATGTAAAGCCAAGTCTCAAAGACGGTTGGTATCATTCAGTCAGAGAATTTATTACTAGCTTTACTCGCCGTTTTTATGGTATAAAGCGCGCCGGAATCAAGATCAGTTCTCTCCTTCGGCGAAGCTGCTTTTGGCTCCAACAAACTATTTCTTAAATCACACACGTACCGACACATGATCCGGGGTGCTCACTTACTTAGATATAAGAAGTTGAGTCGGACGCATGGGGTATGTGGAGGCCTAACCCCATAGAGGAATTTAAAATGGCAACTGTATCAATGCGCGATATGCTAAAAGCTGGTGTTCACTTCGGTCACCAGACTCGTTACTGGAACCCAAAAATGAAGCCATTCATCTTTGGTGCTCGTAACAAAGTTCATATCATCAACCTAGAAAAAACTGTACCAATGTTCAACGATGCACTAGCTGAGCTAGGCAAAGTTGGTGAGAAGAAAGGTAAAGTTCTTTTCGTAGGTACTAAGCGCGCTGCATCTGAAGCTGTAAAAGAAGCTGCTATCGCAAGCAACCAGTTCTACGTTAACAACCGTTGGTTGGGTGGTATGCTTACGAACTACAAAACTGTTCGTCAGTCAATCAAGCGTCTGAAAGATCTTGAAGCACAGTCTCAAGACGGTACTTTCGACAAACTAACTAAGAAAGAAGCTCTAATGCGTACTCGCGAAATGGAGAAGCTAGAGAAATCTCTTGGTGGTATCAAAGACATGGGCGGTCTACCAGACGCTCTATTCGTAATCGACGCTGATCACGAGCACATCGCAGTTCGCGAAGCAAACAACCTGGGTATCCCTGTATACGCAGTTGTTGATACTAACTCTGACCCAGATGGTGTTGACTTCGTTATCCCTGGTAACGACGACGCAATCCGTGCTGTACAACTTTACCTAAACGCTGCTGCAACTGCAGTGAGCGAAGGTCGCAACCAAGACGTTGCTGCAGCGGCTGCTGAAAAAGACGGTTTCGTAGAAGAAGCTGAGTAATAGCGGCTCTGAGTCACACTTAGTTTTATAGGCAACAAAAGTTAAATATAAGCTAAGTTATAGTTACTATCAGGGGCCGACATCGAGCCCCTGATTTTTACCATATCCAGAATCAACTGAGGAATAGAGAATGGCTGTTACTGCTGCTCTAGTTAAAGAACTGCGCGACCGCACTGGCGCAGGCATGATGGACTGTAAGAAAGCGCTGAACGAAACTAACGGCGACATCGAACTAGCAATCGAAAACATGCGTAAATCAGGTGCTGCTAAAGCTGCTAAGAAAGCAGGTAACGTAGCTGCTGAAGGTACAATTATCATCAAAGAAGCTGACGGCGTTGCTGCTCTTCTTGAAGTTAACTGTCAGACTGACTTCGTTGCTAAAGATGCAAACTTCACAGCTTTTGCTAACGAAGTTGCTGAAGCGGCTCTTGCTTCTAAAGCTACTGCAGAAGAACTACAAGCTCAATTCGAGGAAACTCGTGTTGCTCTAGTTGCTAAAATCGGCGAAAACGTAAACATCCGTCGCGTACAATACGTTGAAGGTGCTGCACTGGCTGCTTACCGTCACGGTGAGAAAATCGGTGTTGTTGTTGCTGGTGAAGGCGACGCAGAAACTCTTAAGCACGTTGCAATGCACGTTGCAGCTTCTCGTCCAGAGTACGTTAACCCAGAAGACGTACCTGCTGACGTAGTAGAAAAAGAGAAAGCGGTTCAAGTTGAAATCGCAATGAACGAAGGCAAGCCTGCTGAAATCGCAGAGAAAATGGTTGTTGGCCGTATGAAGAAATTCACGGGCGAAATCTCTCTGACTGGTCAGGCTTTCGTTATGGAACCTAAGAAATCTGTTGGCGAAATTCTTAAAGAGAAAGGCGCTTCAGTAACTAACTTCGTTCGTCTAGAAGTTGGTGAAGGTATCGAGAAAGCTGAAGAAATGAGCTTCGCTGAAGAAGTAGCGGCTGCTCAAAAAGGTTAATCCCTTGTAGATTGCTTAAAAAAAGACCGTAGCCAAGGCTGCGGTCTTTTTATGACAAGAAGACAGAAGCGTTAATCGTGATGAATGCACACTGACAGTTCCAGCATGCATTCATGACTGTTAATCAACAACTCTCATTTGGAAGGTAAACTCCATGACTACTAACCCTAAACCAGCGTATCAACGTATCCTGTTAAAACTGAGTGGTGAAGCACTTCAAGGTGAAGAAGGTTTTGGTATTGATCCAGCAATCTTGGATCGTATGGCTCAAGAAGTAAAAGAACTGGTTGAACTGGGTGTTCAAGTGGGCGTGGTTATCGGTGGTGGTAACTTGTTCCGTGGTGCAGGTCTGGCTGAAGCGGGTATGAACCGCGTTGTGGGTGACCACATGGGGATGTTGGCAACCGTAATGAACGGTCTGGCAATGCGCGATGCGCTTCACCGTGCATACGTGAATGCTCGCGTTATGTCTGCAATTCCTCTAAAAGGCGTATGTGACGACTACAACTGGGCAGATGCGATTCGCGAACTGCGTCAAGGCCGTGTGGTTATCTTCTCTGCAGGTACAGGTAATCCATTCTTTACTACTGATTCTGCTGCATGTTTGCGCGGTATTGAAATCGAAGCGGATGTAGTTCTAAAAGCAACAAAAGTAGATGGTGTATTTACTGCTGATCCGGTAGCAAACCCTGAAGCAGAGCTGTATGATACTCTTTCTTTTAGTGAAGTTCTTGAAAAAGAATTGAAAGTAATGGACTTAGCGGCATTTACATTGGCTCGTGACCACAAAATGCCTATCCGTGTATTCAATATGAACAAGCCAGGCGCTCTACGTCGCGTGGTAATGGGTGAAGCCGAAGGTACGCTGATCAGCGAAGCCTAAATCGGTAACCAGAACACTCTTATAAAAAATTATTAAGGTGAAATTGTGATTAACGAAATCAAACAAGATGCACAAGAGCGCATGGAAAAAAGCGTTGAAGCGCTAAAAAATAACCTGTCTAAAGTACGTACAGGTCGTGCTCACCCAAGCCTGTTGGCAAACATCAACGTAGAATACTACGGCGCAGCTACTCCTCTAAACCAAGTTGCAAACGTAATCGCAGAAGATTCACGTACTCTGGCAATCACGGTTTTCGATAAAGAGCTGGCGCCTAAAGTTGAAAAAGCAATCATGCAGTCAGATCTGGGTCTAAACCCTATGTCTGCGGGTACGGTTATCCGTGTTCCACTTCCACCGCTAACAGAAGAACGTCGTAAAGACCTAGTTAAAATTGTACGTGGTGAAGCAGAAGGCGGTCGTGTCGCTATCCGTAACATTCGCCGTGACGCGAACAACGACCTGAAAGCATTGCTGAAAGACAAAGAAATTTCTGAAGATGAAGATCGTAAAGCACAAGACGAAATTCAGAAGCTGACTGACGCTGCGGTTAAGAAAGTTGATGAAGTTCTTGCTGCAAAAGAAAAAGAGTTGATGGAAGTGTAATATAACTTACACTTTTCTTTTTCAAAGCGCTGTGCCCACAGCACAGCGCTTTTTTTATGCTATTATCTCAACCCCATTAGATTCAATGAATTCTCTATGCTGAACACTCAAGTCTCTCCAGACGCATTCCCCAAACATATCGCTATCATCATGGACGGCAATGGTCGTTGGGCAAAAAAGCAAGGTAAGCCTCGCGTATTTGGACACAAAGCAGGAGTCGATTCAGTAAGAAAAACCATTTCAGCCGCATCTCGTTTAGGCATAGAAGCTATTACTCTTTTCGCATTCAGCAGTGAAAACTGGCGTCGCCCGGAAGAAGAAGTGAGCCTTCTTATGGAGCTGTTTATTACCGTGCTGTCCAAAGAAGTGAAGCGTCTTCACAAAAACAATCTTAGGCTTCGTGTGATCGGTGATACCTCTCGCTTTAATCAGAGGCTGCAAAAGAAGATTGTCGAAGCTGAGACTCTAACGAAAGATAATGATGGCATGGTGGTGAATGTCGCCGCTAACTACGGTGGCAAATGGGACATCACTCAAGCCATTCAGAAAATTGCTTCAGAAGCCAAAGAGGGTATTCTTGATCCGCTAGAGATCAATGAAGACCTTGTCGCTTCACACCTTACGATGTCCGATCTACCTGAAGTTGATCTGCTTATCCGCACCAGTGGTGAATGTCGGATCAGCAACTTTGTACTGTGGCAAATGGCTTACGCTGAAATGTACTTTGTCGACCAACACTGGCCGGATTTTGATGAGCAAAGCCTAGCAGATGCGGTGGCGTGGTTTGTTAACCGCGAGCGTCGCTTTGGCTGTACAGGCGAACAGATTCAAGAAATCATGAATGGATAAAAAAGGATCATCAGCTTGAAACAAAGAATTATAACCGCGCTGATTCTGGCTCCATTAGTTGTGCTGGGGATTTTTAAACTTTCTATCCCTCTCTTTGTTGCTGCCATCGCTGCAATTGTTGTGGTGGGCTTCTGGGAGTGGACTCAATTTGTTAAATCATCTAACAGACAGCTTGCTTTGATTCCGTCGCTGGTCGCTTTGGCTGGTCTGTTCTTCTTGTTGCCTTTTGATGTGGCAGCGCTTCAGCAGGTATCCAGTGGTCACGTCACTATTCTCACTATCGCTGGAGTCTGGTGGTTGGCTTCCAGTGGTATGGCAATGTCTTTCCCAAAGTCTGCAAGCTTTTGGGAAAATTCAAATGTACTGCGCCACCTTTTTGGTTTGCTGACACTGATTCCTTTTTTTACCTCTGTCGTTCTTCTAAGAAGCGTAGGCTACGACGCCGATCCGTATTACGGTGCTAAGCTTGTCCTGTTTGTTTGCTTTCTTGTCTGGGCGGCCGACAGCGGTGCCTATTTTGCCGGTAAAAGTTTCGGAAAGCGCAAAATGGCCCCTAATGTCAGCCCGAACAAAACTATAGAAGGTCTGGTCGGTGGCATCATTACCGCATTGGTAATTGGGTGGGGCGCGGCAAATTGGTTTGAACTCACCTTCTCCAGCCCTGTCATAATGGTATTCATTACTCTTGCCACTGTTATCATCTCAGTGTTAGGTGACTTGGTAGAAAGTATGTTTAAGCGCGTATCAGGGATAAAGGACAGCGGAAACATTATTCCCGGGCATGGTGGTGTTCTAGACAGAATAGACAGTTTGACTGCCGCTTTTCCTGTATTTGCCTTACTCTATTTCACGCTTTAATGTTGTAAAAAGGCAGGGAAACTTGCCTTTTCAAGTTCTGTATAACGGTCTTCACAATGCAAAATTTAACCATTCTTGGAGCGACGGGGTCTATTGGTGCCAGTACCTTAAAGGTGGTAACCCAAAACCCAGAAAAATTTAATGTGTTCGCTCTGGCTGCAGGCAGTAACGTTGCCAAAATGCAGGCTTTGTGTGAGCAATGGAATCCGGTCTATGCGGTAATGGCGGATGAAAAAGCTGCTGTTGATCTAAGAGAGTCTCTCAGAAATTCAGGTAGCAAAGTAACGGTTTTAGCGGGAAATGAAGGCTTATGTGCTGTCGCCTCCATGGATGAAGTGGATACAGTAATGGCTGCCATTGTCGGAGCAGCAGGGCTTATTCCTACTATGTCTGCGGTTCAGGCGGGTAAGCGTGTACTTCTGGCAAACAAAGAAGCGCTCGTTATGTCTGGACAGCTCTTTGTGGATGCGGTTAAAAAATACGGCGCACAGCTTTTACCTGTAGACAGCGAACACAATGCCATTTTCCAATGCTTGCCTGAATCTATTCAAACTCAACCCGGGCACTGTGACCTGAATGAGTCCGGAGTCTCTTCGATTCTTCTTACTGGTTCCGGTGGTCCTTTTCGTTATTCGGACGTGTCTGTACTCAAAGATGTCACGCCAGAACAAGCCATCGCACACCCTAACTGGTCGATGGGACCAAAGATTTCTGTCGACTCTGCCACCATGATGAACAAAGGGCTTGAGTACATTGAAGCTCGCTGGTTGTTCAATACGCGCCGTGAACAGCTTCAAGTGGTTATTCATCCGCAATCTGTTATCCACTCCATGGTGCAGTATTGTGATGGTTCTGTTTTGGCACAAATGGGTGAGCCGGACATGGCGACACCCATCGCATATTCCATGTCTTACCCCGAAAGAATAACTGCAGGTGTCAAACCGTTGGATTTTACCAAAGTAGGTGAACTGACGTTTTTAGAACCAGATTTCGATCGTTATCCTTGCCTTAAGCTTGCTATTGAAGCTTGTTACACAGGACAACACGCAACAACAGGACTGAATGCAGCAAATGAAATTGCTGTGGAAGCATTTTTAAATAATCAAATCCGGTTTACAGATATTGCAGTCATTAATGAACAGGTTTTGTCCAAGCTGTGTGGTCAACAGCAAAACCTTGAGGTTGATTGCTTGGAAAGCTTATTAGAGCTGGATAGAATGGCGCGTATTCTTGCGCTTGAACTTGTAGGTAAGCGAACAATATGACAGGTATTTTGTGGAACTTAGTATCGTTTATTGTTGCACTGGGTGTACTGGTGGCGGTACATGAGTACGGTCACTTTTGGGTAGCGCGCCGTTGCGGTGTGAAAGTACACAAGTTTTCAATTGGCTTTGGTAAATCTATTTGGAGCAAAGTTGGTAAAGACGGCACCGAATACAGCATTTCTATGATCCCTCTCGGTGGATATGTCAAGATGCTGGATGGTCGTGTCGATACTGTTTCAGAAGAAGAAAAAAATCAGGCATTTGACCATAAATCACTTTGGCAGCGAAGCGCTATTGTGGCAGCAGGTCCGGTATTTAACTTCGCCTTTGCGCTTTTTGCTTACTGGCTTGTGTTTATCATGGGTGTTCAGGCAATTAAGCCTGTTATCGGTGAGGTCACACCCAATTCCATCGTTGCTGAAGCGGGAATTGAACCGGGAATGGAACTAAAGTCTGTTGCTGGAATCAAAACCGCTGATTGGGAATCTGTCAACATGCAGCTTATCGCTCACATTGGTGATGATGAGATGACCATGACAGTAAAACCTGAAGGCGGCATAGGTGTTGAACGAGTATTCAAGCTAGATTTACGTGATTGGCAATTTAACCCTGAGACGGAATCGCCAATGACAACCTTGGGTTTCAGACCTTACCGTCCGGAAACCACCACTAAGATTGCCCATGTTGGTGAAGGTGGTGCGGCGGAAAAAGCTGGCTTTGAAGTGGGTGACCAGCTTATTGCAATCAATGGTGCCCCTGTG
This sequence comes from Vibrio sp. SCSIO 43132, assembly GCF_019904195.1. Classification (NCBI taxonomy): domain Bacteria; kingdom Pseudomonadati; phylum Pseudomonadota; class Gammaproteobacteria; order Vibrionales; family Vibrionaceae; genus Vibrio; species Vibrio sp. SCSIO 43132. The sequence goes on along the minus strand of NZ_CP063199.1, from coordinate 2,933,039 downwards.
AATGAATGGCAACAAATGGTTAAAGCCATTCAGGATAACCCAGAGCAAGCCATTACAATCTCCGTAGAGCGTGAAGGTCTGACAAGGGATTTACAGCTTATTCCTAACTCACGAATGGATAAGCAGGGCATTACTAAAGGGTTTGCTGGTATTGCACCAGAGATTGGTGAGTGGCCACAAGATTACAAGTTCGATTTGCAATATGGCGTTGTTGAGTCAGTTGGTAAAGCAGTTGAAAAAACCGGGCAGGTCATTTCTCTGACCTTTAGCTTGCTGAAGAAGCTGGTTGTCGGTGATGTTGGTATAGAAAATCTTAGCGGACCGATTTCTATTGCAAAAGGTGCGGGCACTACTGCTGACTATGGACTGGTGTATTTTCTAGGTTTCCTGGCTTTGATCAGCATTAATCTAGGTATCATCAACTTAATGCCACTGCCTATTCTTGATGGCGGTCATTTGTTGTTCTTTGCGGTTGAAGCTGTGATCAGAAGACCAGTACCAGAAAAGATTCAAGAAGTCGGTTATAAATTGGGCGGAGCTATTATCTTCTCCCTTATGATAGTCGCATTGTTTAACGATTTTACTCGCCTTTGATATCACCTGATTGGTAGAAGATGGCAACGAATAAGAAGTAGCAAGGAATAATCAGAATAGATATGGCGATCAAGCATTTATTGCTCACCTCTCTGTTGCTCACGAGCACAGTGGTGAATGGTGCAGAAAAATTTGTCGTAGAAGACATCAAGATTGAAGGCTTGCAACGTGTTGCGTTGGGAGCTGCACTCCTCAAAATGCCTATTCGTATTGGTGATTCGGTTGATCAGCAAGATGTGGCAAAGATCATCAAATCCTTATATGACTCCGGCAACTATGAAGATGTCAGAGTGCTTAGAGATAACAACGTACTTGTCATTGAAGTGAAAGAGCGTCCTACCATTGCGAACATCTCTTTCTCAGGAAACAAGGCGATTAAAGAAGATCAGCTTACTCAAAACCTCGATGCTTCAGGTATCCGAATTGGTGAAGCTCTTGACCGTACAACGCTGAGCAATATTGAAAAAGGTCTGGAAGATTTTTACTACAGCGTCGGTAAGTACAACGCTGAAGTCAAAGCGGTCGTTACTCCTCTTCCACGTAATCGGTCTGATTTGAAGTTTGTATTTACTGAAGGTGTTTCTGCCAAAATTCAGCAAATTAACTTCATTGGTAACTCTGTATTTTCAGATGATGACCTTCGATCTCGATTCAACTTACGTGTAGACGTGCCTTGGTGGAATTTCCTGGCGAATGAAAAGTATCAGAAACAAGTACTGGCTGGGGATCTCGAAGCGCTAAGAACTTACTATCTCAACCAAGGTTATCTGAAGTTTCAGGTATCCGACACTCAGGTCTCAATCTCTCCGGACAAGAAAGGTGTATACATCACTCTAACTTTGGATGAAGGTGAACCCTATTCGGTTGAGTCGGTTAAATTCCGTGGTGAGTTGATCGACAAAGAAGAAGAATTCAATAAGATGGTGCCGTTTGCTGCTGGTGATACTTACGATGGCAGTGCGGTGACATCCTTGGAAGAGAATGTAAAGCGTGTTCTGGGCGAATCCGGTTATGCATACCCTCAGGTTCGTACGATTCCAGAGTTTGACGATGAAAATAAAAAAGTTTCTCTAGTCGTCAATGTTGAAGCAGGTAAGCGTATTTACGTGCGTGACATTCGCTTTACTGGCAATAATTCCACTCGTGATGAAGTTCTTCGTCGTGAAATGCGTCAGATGGAAGGTTCATGGTTAAATTCAAAAGCCATCGACACAGGTAAGAGTCGATTAAACCGACTTGGCTTTTTCGAAACAGTTGACGTACAGACGGTTCGTGTTCCGGGCACTGAAGACCAGGTGGATTTAGTCTATAACGTCAAAGAAGCCAACTCCGGTAGTATCAACTTTGGTGTGGGGTATGGTACGGAATCTGGTGTGAGCTTCCAGGTGGGCTTGCAGCAAGATAACTTTATCGGAAGCGGTAACCGTGTAGGTATCAACGCTTCAACAAACAAATTCCGTAAAAATGTCAGCCTGGAATATCGTGATCCGTACTGGAACCTTGATGGTGTCAGCCTGGGAGGAAAAGTATTCTACAACCAGTTTGAAGCATCAGAAGCTGGAATTGTTGACTATACCAACGAAAGTTACGGTACACGTCTGACATGGGGTTTCCCGTTTGATGAGTTGAATTTCTTCGAAATTGGTGCAGGTTATACGCACAACCGAATTTCTAATTTGGATGAGTACGTGCAGATTGAGAAATTTCTTCAAGCGCAAGAAGACAACCTAGACAAAAACGACCGAAGCTTGAAAGTTAACGACTTTGATTTGTCACTGTCCTGGACGAGAAACAACCTGAACCGTGGTTTCTTCCCTACAGCAGGTAATCACCAGCGTGCTTTCTATAAAATGACAGTGCCAGGGTCAGATGTTCAGTATTTCAAACTGCAATACGATGTAAGACAGTACATCCCTCTGACAAAGAAACATGAATTTACCTTACTATTGCGTGGACGTTTAGGCTACGGAAACGGTTATGGTAAGAATGGTGACAACGACAACCTGTTCCCATTCTACGAGAACTTTTACGCTGGTGGTTTCAGCACTTTACGTGGATTCCGCTCCAACAGTGCGGGTCCAAAGGCGGTGTACAACGAGAATCACATAGGCGGGAACAATTCCCAGTACACAGTGACCGATGATTCAGTCGGTGGTAACGCCATTGCCCTGGCCAGCATGGAGTTGATTTTCCCGACTCCGTTTGCATCTGATGAAGCGCGCAGCCAAATCCGAACCAGTGCATTCATTGATGCAGCGAGCGTCTGGGATACAGAATTTAACTACTTGGATCCTGAATCAGGAGTAAGCTCTGGTGGTCAGTACTACTACGATTACTCTGATCCAACCAATTACCGAATGTCTGCAGGTGTTGCCCTGCAATGGATGTCGCCTATGGGACCTTTGGTTTTCTCGTTGGCGAAACCTATCAAACAGTTTGAAGGGGACAAAGACGAAGTCTTTACCTTTACAATTGGTCGAACTTTCTAAAACTTAGGAGAGAATTTTGAAAACAATGTTAAAAGCAGCAGGACTTAGCCTCGCCATTCTAGGCACATCTTTTTTTGCCAATGCAGCAGAAGCAGCGCAAAAAGTAGGTTATGTGAATACTGCACAAATTTTCCAGGCTCTCCCGCAACGTGAAGCAGTTCTTCAAAAGCTTCAGGCAGAGTTTAAAGACCAAAATGCTGAGCTTCAGGCTTTAGAAGCAAAGATCAAGACCAAGGTTGAACAAGGTCGTCGTGATGGCGAGCTGCTTGGTGAAGACGGGGTGCGCAAGCTTCAGATTGAGATTGGTCAGCTTCAGGCTGAGTACAAAATCAAAGCGCAGTCACTAGAGCAGACTGGTCAGAAACGTGAAGCGCAAGAAAGACAAAAATTGCTTAAGCTTATTCAAGACACAGTAGCAAAAGTAGCTGAGAAAGAAGGTTTTGACGTAGTTATTGACGCGACATCTTTGCAATACGCGAAACCTGAGCTAAACCTGTCTAAAAAAGTAATAGAACAACTTAAATAAGCTATGACAACATTAACCCTTGCAGAAGTTGCGAACATTGCAGGTGGTGAGCTCCACGGAGACGACGCGGTAGTCGTCTCTGAATTTGCTGCCATGGAAAAGGCTGGTAAAGGTCAGCTGACTTTCCTTTCTAACCCTAAATTCAAAAAGAATCTGGAATCTTGCCAGGCGGATGCTGTGCTTGTCAGAGAACCTGATCTGGATGCGTGTCATGGCAACGCGATTGTCGTTGATGACCCTTATGTCGCCTACGCTCGTGTTGCGCAGGCTCTGGACACAACACCAGCACCAGCGGAGGGCATTGCGAGCTCCGCGGTGATCGATGCTTCTGCGACTCTCGGTAAAAACGTTTCAATTGGTGCGAATGCCGTTATTGAATCCGGTGCCATTCTGGGTGATAACGTGGTTATCGGCGCAGGTTGCTTTGTTGGTAAACAATCGCAGATTGGAGCAAGTACCAAGCTATGGTCTAACGTCAGTGTTTATCATGGTGTGACTATTGGTGAAAGTTGTCTGATTCAGTCAAACGCCGTGATTGGTTCAGATGGCTTTGGTAATGCGAACGAAAAAGGCGAGTGGGTAAAAATCCCTCAGGTTGGTGGTGTTCGTATTGGCAATCGAGTAGAGATCGGAGCATGCACCACTATTGACCGTGGTACACTGGACGATACGGTTATTGAAGATAACGTTGTTCTCGATAACCAAATTCAGATAGCGCACAATGTTCACATTGGCTACGGAACTGCAATGGCAGGCGCCGTCATCGTTGCAGGAAGCACACACATTGGCAAATATTGTCAGTTTGGCGGTGGCGCGGTAGTCAATGGACACATCACAATTACCGACCAGGTTTTTGTTACTGGTATGGCGATGGTTATGAGAGACATCGAAGAAAAAGGTGTTTACTCCTCCGGTGTGCCAGTGCAACCAAACAAAGAATGGCGTAAAATGGTGCCACGTGTACACAAGATTGCAGAGCTAGACAGAAGACTCAAATCTGTTGAGAAAGAACTCAAATCCTGACACGAAGCGTTTAACTTTAAGCCTGCGACTATGCAGGCTTTCATTCGTTTGCTAACGAATAGAATTTAAAAAATTATAGGAATATGACTTTGACTACTGAAAAGAAAACGATGGATATCACGGAGATTCAAACACTTCTTCCACATCGCTACCCTTTCTTGATGATTGATCGTGTTACTGACTACGAAGAAGGCAAGCGCCTTGTCGGTCTGAAAAATGTGTCAGTGAACGAACCTCAATTTACAGGTCATTTCCCACAACTTCCGGTTTTCCCTGGCGTACTGATCCTTGAAGCTATGGCGCAGGCAACAGGTTTATTGGCGTTCAAAACCTTTGGCGCACCTGCTGAAAACGAGCTTTACTACTTTGCAAGTGTCGATGGCGCTAAGTTCCGTGCCCCCGTTATGCCAGGCGATCAGTTGATAATTGAAGTCGAATTTTTGAAAGAGCGCCGTGGTATCGCAGCGTTCAACGGTACAGCAACAGTAGACGGCAAGGTAGTGTGTTCTGCTGAACTAAAATGTGCTCGTCGAGAGTTTTAATATGATTCATGAATCTGTTTCCATCCACCCAAGTGCCGTAATCGAAGGCAATGTTCGCATTGGTGCTGGTACAACGGTTGGACCTTTTACGTACATTTCTGGCGATATTGAGATCGGAGAAAACAACGAGATCATGTCTCATGTTGTGATCAAAGGTCCTACTGTTATCGGCAATGAAAACAGAATTTTCCCTTACGCCATTGTGGGCGAAGAGTGCCAGGATAAGAAATACAGTGGTGAAGACACGCGTCTTATCGTCGGTGACCGCAATGTCATTCGCGAAAGTGTTCAAATGCATCGTGGTACGGTACAGGACAAAGGGGAAACCCGAGTCGGTAGTGACAACCTTTTCTGTGTTAATGCTCACATCGCTCACGATTGTGTGGTTGGCGATAACGTGATTCTTGGCAATAACGCGACGCTAGCAGGTCACGTAACAGTTGAAGACTATGTCATTCTGACTGCGTTGTCTCCAGTACATCAGTTCTGTACGTTAGGGGCACACTGCTTTGTCGGTGGTGGTTCAATTGTGGTTCAAGACGTGCCGCCATTTGTCATGGCACAAGGTAACCACTGCAAGCCGTTTGGCATCAACATCGAAGGTTTGAAACGTCGTGGTTTTGAAAAGAAAGAAATCCACGCGATTCGCCGAGCTTATAAAGCCTTATACCGTAACGGTCTCACTCTCGAAGAAGCCAAAACAGAGATTGCGAAAGAAGCCGATGAATACGCGGTGGTTCAGCAGTTCCTGGACTTCTTAGGTAATACTCAGCGTGGCATCATTCGCTAAGCTTTGTACTCCATTTTATTGATTGAAAAGATCGCTGATTTCAGCGATCTTTTTGTATTTTCAACACATTGAAATTCAACATTGAGGTTGGTGATGAGCTTAAATGAAGCGCCATTGAGAGTAGGAATTGTTGCAGGTGAATTATCAGGTGACACTTTAGGCGCTGGGCTAATGCAAGCCATCAAGCAACAATACCCAAATGCCGAATTTGTTGGTATTGGTGGCCCGAAAATGAATGCGCTAGGCTGCGAATCTCTGTTTGAAATGGAAGAGCTGGCTGTCATGGGGCTGGTGGAAGTGCTTGGGCGTTTGCCTCGCTTACTGAAAGTCAAAGCTGAACTGGTGAAGCACTTTATCCAAAATCCACCAGACGTATTTGTAGGTATTGATGCGCCTGACTTCAACCTCCGTCTTGAGCTGAGTTTGAAAAATGCAGGTATCAAAACCGTTCATTATGTCAGCCCATCAGTATGGGCATGGCGCCCTAAGCGAATATTCAAAATCGACAAAGCAACGGATTTGGTGCTGGCATTTCTACCCTTTGAGAAAGCTTTCTATGACAAGTACAACGTCGCCTGTGAATTTGTTGGTCATACACTTGCCGATTCCATTCCTCTTGAACCTAATAAAGCAGAAGCTCGTGAGCTTCTGAATCTTGAACAGGGCAAAAAGTGGCTTGCCGTTCTTCCTGGTAGCCGAGGCGGTGAAGTAGGCTTGATTGCGGAACCTTTTATCGAGACCTGTAAGCGACTAAATCAGAAGTACCCTGATGTGGGATTTGTTGTTGCTGCGGTAAACGAAAAGCGTCGCGACCAGTTTGAACAAATCTGGAAGGAACAAGCACCTGAGCTCGATTTCACTATTGTTCAGGATACCGCAAGAAACGTCATTACCGCGTCAGATGCCGTGCTTTTGGCGTCAGGTACAGTAACTCTGGAGTGCATGCTTTTAAAGCGTCCCATGGTGGTTGGCTATAAGGTAAATCGTTTGACAGGCTGGATTGTGCAAAAACTGGCGATTACCGAGTTTGTATCTCTCCCAAACATTCTGGCGGGTAAAGAATTGGTTAAAGAATTTATCCTGGACGAATGCCACTCCGATTTTCTTTACCCTGAAATTGAAAAAGCCCTGTTTGGAGACAATCAGGTGTTAATCGAAGAATTTACCGAAATGCATCACTGGATTAAGAAAGATGCCGATAAGCAGGCAGCAAAAGCTGTTTTGAATTTAATCGGAAAGTAACAATAAGAATCTGTTATGGCAAAAAAAGAGCAAAAAGAATTCCCTCCTTTTGAATACCCAGAAGGTTACCAGTTGTTTGCTGGTGTGGATGAAGTAGGGCGCGGACCTTTGGTTGGAGATGTAGTGACAGCAGCGGTCATATTGGACCCCGCTAACCCAATCGAAGGGCTGACGGATTCAAAAAAACTGTCAGAAAAAAAGCGCCTCGCATTGTTTCCAGAGATCCAGGAAAAAGCACTGGCGTGGGCAGTAGGGCGCTGCTCGCCAGACGAAATTGATGAACTGAATATACTTCAGGCAACCATGGTCGCCATGCAGCGTGCGATTGCCGGGCTGAAAATCCAGCCAGATTTTGCTCTGATTGACGGTAACCGTGTTCCGAAACTGCCTATGGCAGGGCAAGCGGTAGTTAAAGGCGATCTTAGAGTGGCTGAAATCAGTGCCGCCTCCATTATTGCCAAAGTTGTGCGAGATGCGGAAATGGACGAACTGGACAAAAAGCATCCGGAGTTTGGTTTTGCCAACCATAAAGGTTATCCGACCAAGGCACACTTCGAAGCAATTGAAAAACATGGTGTGATATCTGAGCACCGAAAAAGTTTTAAGCCTGTAAAACGCGCACTTGGGATCGAGTAGCTTCTCTTGCCACTGGATTTAAGTATCATAGAACGTCATTAGGTCGCGAGACCCTAGAAGAATTAACCATACATTCAGGATCACTTTGATGTCTGACCCGAAATTTATACACCTACGCGTTCACAGTGACTTTTCAATGGTCGACGGGCTGTCAAAAGTCCCACCTATCGTAAAGAAAGTCGCTGAATACGGCATGCCAGCGATGGCACTGACCGATTTCACCAACTTATGTGGTTTGGTGAAGTTCTACAATACGGCGCATGGCTGTGGGGTAAAACCCATTATCGGAGCAGACTTTACGATGCAGTCGGAAGAGTTTGGCGACGAATTGACTAAGCTCACCGTATTGGCATCGGACAATACCGGTTATAAAAACCTTACCTTGCTCATTTCTGAAGCCTATCAACGAGGACATGTTCAGCATCAGCCTGTTATCGATAAATCGTGGTTAGCCCAGTACAGCGAGGGATTGATCATCTTATCCGGTGGTCGTGTAGGTGAAGTAGGGCGCGCGCTTCTCAAAGGCAATCAAGCCTTAGTGTCTGAATGTGTCGAGTTCTACAAAACTCATTTTCCAGATCGCTTTTATTTGGAACTGACCCGAACAGGTCGTGCCGATGAAGAAAGCTATCTGCACTTCGCACTAGAGCTGGCAGATAAAGCAGAATTGCCCGTCGTTGCAACCAACGACGTAGTCTTTATTACTGAAGATCAGTTCGATGCTCATGAAATCCGGGTTGCCATCCACGATGGTTTTACGCTTGAAGATCCCCGTCGACCAAAAAACTACAGCCCGCAGCAATATCTTCGCACTGAAGATGAAATGTGCGAGCTGTTTTCGGATATTCCAGAGGCATTGGAAAACAGTGTCGAGATTGCCAAGCGTTGTAACGTCACCGTGCGTCTGGGAGAGTACTTCCTCCCTAACTTCCCAACCGAAGGTCTGGCGATTGAAGATTTCCTGATCAAGAAATCCAAAGAAGGGCTTGAGCGACGACTCGCGTTCTTGTTTCCTGATGAAGAAGAGCGAGCGAAACGTCGCCCAGAGTACGATGAACGTTTAGATATTGAACTGGAAGTAGTTAACAACATGGGATTCCCAGGCTACTTCCTGATCGTAATGGAGTTCATCCAGTGGTCAAAAGATAACGATGTACCAGTAGGTCCCGGTCGTGGTTCTGGTGCAGGTTCACTGGTGGCGTATGCACTGGACATCACCGACCTTGATCCATTGGAATATGATCTGCTTTTCGAACGATTCCTAAACCCTGAACGTGTTTCCATGCCCGATTTCGATATCGATTTCTGTATGGATAAGCGAGATCAGGTTATCGATCACGTAGCCGAAATGTACGGGCGTGATGCGGTATCTCAGATCATCACCTTCGGTACTATGGCTGCAAAAGCGGTAATCCGAGACGTAGGTCGAGTGCTAGGGCACCCTTATGGCTTTGTTGACCGCATTTCAAAACTGGTACCGCCTGATCCGGGTATGACGCTAGAGAAAGCGTTTGCAGCCGAACCTCAGCTTCCTGAAATCTACGAAGCGGACGAAGAAGTCAAAGAGCTGATCGATATGTGCCGTGTGCTGGAAGGGTGTACACGAAACGCCGGTAAGCACGCGGGTGGTGTTGTAATCTCACCCACAACCATCACTGACTTTGCGCCTATTTACTGCGATGCAGAAGGTAATTTCCCGGTTACTCAGTTTGACAAGAACGATGTAGAAACTGCGGGCTTGGTAAAGTTTGACTTCCTGGGGCTACGTACATTAACCATCATTGACTGGGCGTTGGGTCTGATTAACCCACGCTTAGAAAAAGTTGGCAAAGAGAAGGTGCGCATTGAGTCCATTCCACTTGATGACCAAGCCTCTTTTAACCTGCTGCAAAACTCCGAAACGACTGCGGTATTCCAGCTTGAATCCCGAGGGATGAAGGAACTGATCAAACGCCTTCAACCGGACTGTTTTGAAGACATCATCGCACTGGTAGCCCTGTTCCGCCCTGGTCCACTTCAATCAGGCATGGTAGATAACTTTATCGACCGTAAGCACGGACGTGAAGCCATTTCCTACCCGGATGAAACTTGGCAGCATGAGTCGCTCAAAGATACGTTGGAGCCAACCTACGGCATCATTCTGTATCAGGAGCAGGTAATGCAAATTGCACAGATTCTAGCGGGTTATACGCTGGGTGGTGCAGATATGCTTCGTCGTGCGATGGGTAAGAAAAAGCCCGAAGAGATGGCAAAGCAGCGTGCCGTATTCGAAGAAGGTGCCGTGAAGAACGGCGTTGATGGCGAATTGGCAATGAAGATCTTTGACCTGGTAGAAAAGTTCGCAGGTTATGGCTTCAACAAATCTCACTCTGCTGCATACGCATTGGTTTCCTACCAAACGCTATGGCTTAAAACTCACTATCCGGCGGAATTCATGGCAGCGGTAATGACTGCTGATATGGATAACACCGAAAAGGTGGTTGGGCTGGTGGACGAATGTTTCCGCATGAAGCTTAAAGTGCTCCCACCAGATATCAACTCGGGTTTGTATCGCTTTAACGTGGATGATACCGGTGCCATTGTTTATGGTATCGGTGCCATTAAAGGTGTGGGTGAAGGTCCTATCGAGAACATCATTGCAGCACGTGAAGAAGGTGGATACTTCAAAGATCTTTTCGACTTCTGTGCGCGAATCGACCTTAAGAAAGTCAACAAAAGGGTTATCGAAAAACTCATCTACGCAGGTGCACTGGATCGCTTAGGTCCACACCGAGCTGCGATGATGGCGTCTCTTGACGACGCTGTAAAAGCGGCAAGTCAGCATCATCAGGCTGAATCATTTGGGCAGGTGGACATGTTTGGTGTTCTTACCGATGCTCCAGAGGACGTAGAGACAAAATACACCCAAGTTCCAGCATGGCCGGAAAAAGTATGGCTGGAAGGGGAGCGTGAAACACTCGGGCTCTATTTGACCGGGCACCCAATAAATACCTACATCAAGGAACTTGGTAAGTACACCAGTTGTCGATTAAAAGACGCCCAGCCAACAAGGCGAGATCAATCCGTCACAGTGGCGGGTTTAGTGATTGCTGCCAGAGTGATGACTACCAAGCGTGGTACTCGCATCGGCATTATGACACTGGATGACCGTTCCGGGCGTATGGAAGTGATGTTGTTCTCAGATGCGCTCGAAAGATATGCAGAACTGCTTGAAAAAGATAAAATTTTGGTGGTTTCTGGACAGGTCAGCTTTGATGACTTCAATGGTGGCCTTAAAATGTCCGCGCGCGAGGTCATGGATCTCGGAAATGCGCGTGAAAAATACGCTCGTGGTTTGTCCGTTTCTATACAAGAACAACAAATTGATGAACATTTCTTTGAGCGCTTCAATCAAATATTGGAGCCTCATCGAGCGGGAACAGTGCCAGTTAATGTATATTATCAGCGCAGCGATGCGCGGGCGCGAATAACACTGGGCGCCGAATGGCGAGTAACGCCAACCGATACATTACTTGACGATTTAAAGCAGCTACTTGGCCAGGGCCAGGTAGAACTCGAATTTAACTAATTCAGTTGTCAAACAGATGACAGCTGACCAACAAGGATTCATAGATGAGCCTGAATTTTCTTGAATTTGAAAAGCCTATCGCTGAACTGGAAGCAAAAATTGAAGCATTGCGCGACGTTTCTCGTCACGGCGGGGATGCTTCTGTTGATCTGGATAAAGAGATCAAACAGCTTGAAGACAAAAGCCTGGAACTGAAAAAGAAAATCTTCAGTGATCTGGGGGCATGGCAGGTGGCTCAGCTTGCAAGACACCCACAGCGTCCATACACGTTGGACTACGTTGAACACGTATTTACAGAGTTTGATGAACTGGCCGGTGACCGCACTTATGCCGACGACAAAGCAATTGTTGGCGGTATTGCGCGTCTTGAAGGTCGCCCGGTGATGATCATCGGTCATCAGAAAGGTCGCGAGACGAAAGAAAAAGTGATTCGTAACTTTGGTATGCCAAAGCCAGAAGGTTACCGCAAGGCGCTTCGCTTAATGGAAACGGCTGAGCGTTTCAACATGCCAATCATTACGTTTATCGACACGGCAGGTGCATATCCGGGTGTTGGTGCTGAAGAGCGCGGTCAGTCTGAAGCAATCGCAAAAAACCTGAAAGTGATGTCTGGTCTTAAAGTGCCAGTTATCTGTAACGTTGTCGGCGAAGGCGGTTCAGGTGGTGCACTGGCGATTGGTGTGGGTGACTACGTGAACATGCTTCAATACTCAACTTACTCGGTGATTTCACCAGAGGGCTGTGCTTCTATCCTGTGGCGTGACTCTGATAAAGCACCACAAGCAGCAGAGGCGATGGGTTTGATTGCTCCTCGTCTTAAAGAGCTGAAGTTGATCGATGAAATCATCGATGAGCCTCTGGGTGGCGCACACCGCGACAAGATTCAAATGGCAGAAAACATGAAAGCAACACTGGTTCGTCAGTTAGAAGAACTGGAACAGCTTGACCATGAAACTCTGCTTGAGCGCCGTTTCCAGCGCCTGATGAGCTACGGTTACTGCTAAGCGAGTCATTTAGATATAGAATAAAGCGAGCATTTAGCTCGCTTTTTTATTTTGGAATTCCCGTGCTAGAAACCGAATTTAACCGCCAAATTCATCAACATACTCAACCACCAGGAAAGGTCGTACTGGCTTTGAGTGGTGGGCTGGACTCCAGAGTTCTTTTAGAACTGTTGGCAAGGTTCAAGAGAGACAACCCCAACTGTGATGTCAAAGCGGTCTATGTCCACCATGGTTTGAGTGCCAATGCTGACCAATGGGAAAGCAACTGTATAGAGTGGTGTGCGCAGTCTCAAGTGCCCTTTTCATGTGAACGTGTTTCCTTAGATACTCAAAGTTCTGAAAGCCTTGAAGAGCTTGCCCGAGACGCTCGTTATCAGGTACTAGAAAAGCACCTAAATGAAGGCGGTGTTCTACTAACAGGGCAGCACTTGAGCGACCAAAGCGAAACCTTTCTCTTAGCCCTGAAAAGAGGCAGCGGTCCGAAAGGGTTAGCAAGTATGGCGCAATCGGCTCCGTTTGGGCGCGGAACACTTTTACGACCTCTGTTCAATGTGTCCCGTCATTCCATCGAGCGTTTTGCTCTAGATAACAAGCTCGAATGGAATCACGATGAAAGCAACGACGACACTCAATTTGACCGTAATTTTCTCCGCCATAAAGTCATTCCACTACTCACTGAACGCTGGTCTGGTTTTGAAAAAGCGGTCCAGCGGAGTGCGACCTTGTGCGCCGAACAACAACGTTTGCTGGAAGAACTTCTTGAAAGTAAGTTGAATGAAGCGATAACGAAAGACGTGGGAATTTCCATTCCATATCTGGCTGAGCAAAGCCACCTTGCGCGGGCTCAACTTATCCGGATGTGGCTTGAGCGACAGAACGCAAAGATGCCATCGCGCAAGCAGCTTCAGCTTGTCTGGGATGAGGTTGCATGCAGTCAGAGAGATGCCAATCCCAATCTGAAGCTGTCGTCTGGTGAAGTTCGCAGGCATGATGACAAACTGTATTTGGTGTCACCTCAGAGAGATCTCTCCGACTGGTCACACATTCTCGACGTCAACCAATCTCTCATCTTGCCTGATGGGCTTGGCCATTTGACTTTAAAGAACACCGACCTGAATCCTCAAGGCTTACTTTTACGGGCGCCATTACAAAGCGAAAAGGTCACTGTGCATTTCTGTCCTCAGGGGCTCAGCGCTAAGCCTGTTGGAAGGAATGGAAGTCGCAAGCTTAAGAAGCTGTTTCAGGAATACGGAGTGCCTAGCTGGAAGCGTAGGCAGATGCCCATTGTGATGTATAACGACCACATTGCAGCCGTTGCCGATCTATTTGTTACACAAAGGTTTTGTGCTCCAGATTGTGAGCTCATTTGGGTTCACTAATCCAAATTTGTGCCACAATCGTAGAAAAATAAAACCCTAATAACAACATGGTGAAGCAATGAAAAATGTAGCAATAGGTTGCGCGCTTAGCGCCGCAATCCTGAGCGGTGGTGCCTACGCCGCTGGAGATGTAAATGCAGGCAAAGCGAAAGCTGCGGTTTGTGCAGCGTGTCACGGTGCTGATGGCATTGCCCTTATCGACGGTTATCCGAATTTGAAAGGACAAAACGAGAAATACATTGTCACTTCTTTGAAAGCGTATAAGGCGAATCAGCGCACCGGCGGTTTGGCTGCCGTAATGTCCGCTCAGGCAATGGCGCTCAGTGATCAGGATATGGAAAACCTAGCTGCTTACTATTCGAGCTTGAAGTGAAACTCGACATTATTAATGTGATCTTATGCCCAGTCTTGAATTCAGGACTGGGCATTTTCATTCTTATTAATAAAAGAAAAGGTATAACTGATAAGAAGGAGTAAAGCAGAGGTATTGTTCTGCAATCCTATTGTAAGGGGCTCAATTCAGTCTAAACTTTGAATTGGGATGGTATCAAACTAAATGGATATTAAAGGTTACTATCGAACGACAATAACGGACAACAAGGAGTGTTGCCATGAATTTAGATTCGTCACACCGTAAGCGCTTTTCATCTGAACGCATTGTTGCGCTTATTCTCATCGGCTATCTAGCTTTCCACTCACCGATATTGATTCAAGCTCTTTCCCAAACTGTACTTAAACTGATCCCTGCAACGATTATGGCTCTGACTTACATCAGTGGTTTACTGGCTGTTGCGGGTCTTTGGCGTCAAAGAACCTGGGGGTATTTGCCAGTTTTATTCTTTATTCCGGCGCTTACTTTGTTTTCTGGCGTATTGTCTTTTGACGGGAATGGAATACTTTTCAAAGACTTCATTCTAATGATGGCGAACATTGGTGTATTTCTGTTTGCAGCATGGGGATTAATGCAAAAAATGAATGCCGCTTGATTCGATTACGCAGTTTTAGCTGGCGTATCTTGATGTTACCTAGCGATGCAGTAATAATATCTGCAAACGAATACGTGAAGGGAAGACAATGAAAAAAATTGAAGCAATCATCAAGCCGTTCAAATTGGATGATGTACGTGAAGCGCTTGCAGAAGTTGGGATTACAGGTATGACTGTGTCTGAAGTAAAAGGCTTCGGTCGTCAGAAAGGTCATACAGAACTGTATCGCGGTGCAGAGTACATGGTCGATTTCCTACCTAAGGTAAAGCTTGAGATTGTTGTTTCGGAAGATGTTGCTGACCAGTGTGTGGATACTATTATTGAAACCGCTCAAACAGGTAAAATCGGCGACGGAAAAATCTTCATCACGGATGTTGAGCGTGTAGTACGTATTCGTACTGGAGAAGAAGACGAAGACGCGATTTAAAGTTATCGTCTCGTTTAAGAATAAAGAAATGGAGCCTCGGCTCCATTTTTGTTGGAGTCAGAGATGAAAAAAACGGTATTAGGTGCTGGATTGGTTGCGGCATTCATCATGGTTGCCCATTGGTCTCTGTTTTCTGTTCCTGAAAAGCCTGTGCTGATTTCACTTGATTCTGCTATTCAGAGAACAGATGAAGTTTGCTACCAAACGGAATCGCCTGAACCGATAGACCAGAACGGTTCACTCAATCTGTTAGTCTGGAACATCTATAAACAAAACCGTGATAGCTGGTCTGAAGAACTCAGTGCTTTATCTGAAAGTGCTCAGCTGGTCATGCTTCAGGAAGTTAGCTTGAATCCTACCTTTCTAGATTGGTTGACGGAACATTCGTGGGCAAGCAATCAAGTCAGTGCCTTTAAGCTTTTTGAAACCAGCGCTGGTGTTCTTAATCTGGCTCCTCATTTCCCCTTGCAGGCTTGTGCTTACACTCAGATTGAACCTTGGTTAAGATTACCCAAGTCCGCGATTTACGCGACTTATGCGCTTTCTAACGGTCAGACTTTGGCGACAGTGAACATTCACGCAGTTAACTTCACCATTGGAACCAAAGAGTTCGAGGCACAAATAGACGCGCTCAAGTCTGCCGTGGAGTCGCATCAGGGACCAATCATCATTGCGGGGGATTTTAATACCTGGAGTGAAGAACGAACTCAGGAATTGAAAAAGCGTGTGGAATTGCTTGGATTGAAAGAAGCCCGTTTCTCCCCAGATCAGAGGACTGAGTTTGTGACCGGATGGCCTCTGGATCATGTTTTTTATCGAGATTTGAATTTCAAAAGTGCAGAGGCACCGCTATCCGGTGCCTCTGATCATAGCCCTATGTGGGTGGAGTTTTCACTAGTTAAATAGTGCGAGACCCACAAGCATTGAATAAAACAGTAACCAGGGCAGGATGGCGATAGCCAGCGCTTGTCCTTTTTCGAACTCAGTCCACGCGCCTAATGCAGCGTAGCCAAGCACAATGTACCAGGGAAGCAGCAAAGGGAAGGAACTGGTAAAGAAATACCAACTATGATCGGGTGAAAGTTTGATTAACCCGTTCAGGCTATTCAGATCCGCTGCGTAACTGACAATCTGCCCATGATTCACTAGCAGGCTAATGTAGCTGGCTAAATCGCCCAGCACGGCAGGAAACAGCATCACACAGCTTGCCGCGACCCATTTCCAGTAACCCATCTTATATTGGCTTTGCTTCGTTGCGAGCGTAAACCAGAACCCCAGCAATAAAACCGCAAAGGTACGCCCTGTCACATCCAGAATCACTTCGCCAGCCAGCAAGGTATTGCTGTTAATGAGTGCTTGCTGGTCTTCTGGAATCTTCATAGTGGCGATCAATTGTGATTTAAGCCACTCAAAATCGACCACATCAAAGTATGCCCCCCAAAACAGGAAAGGGCTAATCAACAATACGATGAAGGGCTGCCAGCCCCAGATGCCTTTTTGGTACAGGGCAGCAAAACATTGTGTTGGAGAACGGAAAATGTCCACCAACATGACCAATGAGTTTTTAGAAGGGGTCATGCACTTACCTTAGTCACGTCAACATACAACTTTAATTTCTGACCTGGTTGTAGGTATTTTGATTTATTCAAATCGTTCCACTTAACAATATCGCCTGTTTTCACTTTGAACTTAGAAGCGATACCGCTGATGGTGTCACCTGAACGCACTTTATAGAACACAGGACGAATGATAGCGCCGTCCGAAGAGTCTTTCCAAATAACCAGCTTTTGCCCGATTCGCAAGGTATCGCGTGGTCCCATGCCATTCCATTTTGCGAGCGACTTGTGAGAGACCTTATGCTTCTTGGCAATAGACCACAGGCTGTCCCCCGATGCTACAGTATGGTTAAGCTTGTATTTTCCACGGGTACGGGACTGAGTTTTAGCCAGGCGATTATCAGCGCTCAGAGCGTAAATGCTGTCATCTTTGGTTGATGTAGGGATCATCAGGTTTTGACCAACCCAAATGCTGGTGCTTTTTAGCTCGTTGGCAGCCTGAATCACCTTAGTGGTGGTATTGTATTTTTTCGCTAGTACGCTCAAGGTGTCACCGGATTTCACCTGATGGCGAACCAGCTTCATGCCATTCCCACGGTTTTCCATTACACGCTTATTAAACTGTTCCACCTTTTCCAGAGGGAGTAAAAGGTGATGTGGACCATCTGGGGCTGTCGCCCACTGATTGTAAGCCGGGTTGTAGCTCTGCAGCTCTGAAACGCTTAAACCTGCGTACTTTGCGGCAATCGCCAGATCTAACTGTTCTTTCGGGTTAACTTGCGCAAGAACAGGCTGGTTAGCAATTGCTGGAATATTGATGCCATATTTCTCTTGGTTAGCAACGATATCCGCCAGAGCTAATAGTTTAGGTACGTAGCCACTGGTTTCCTTTGGCAGAGACAAAGAGAAAAAGTCGATAGGCTTGTTGGCTTTCTTGTTCTTACGAATCGCACTGGAAACGCGTCCACCGCCGCTGTTATAGGCTGCGATGGCATGGTTCCAGTTACCATCAAAACGTCGGTTCAGGCTTTCCAGATAATCGAGAGCGGCATCCGTTGAGGCAGTAACATCGCGTCTGCCGTCGTACCAGTAGTTCTGTTCCAGACCGAACATCTTTCCGGTGCCAGGAACGAATTGCCAGAGACCTGCGGCACTGCCATGAGAATAGGCAAATGGGTCAAATGAACTTTCGACGACAGGAAGTAGTGCGAGCTCCAGAGGCAAGCCACGTTTTTCAATCTTTTCAGTAATTAAGAAGAGGAAAGGCTCGGCACGTTTCGCAACTGTCTGTAAATGGCGCGGGTGTTTTAAATACCAGGTACGATAGTAGTCTACTTTCTTGTGATCTGGGATTGGCATCTCAAGCTGCATCGCAATACGCTGCCAAACATCAAGCTGACTTTGAGGCGTCACTTCCGGAATTTCTTTGACCGTTTTTGTGTCCGTTGATTGGGTTTTTGACGGTTTTGAAGGGGTCGTAACCTGAGTGTTTTTCTGGTTAGTTTCCGGTTGTGTTTTATTGGGTGTTTCCGACGACGTTAACTGACACCCTGTCAGAAATAACGCCAACACCCAACTGTGCTTTAGTCTCATTGATGCAGCCTTTTAATTAAATGGCTGCTGATAATACTTGTCTCCCTATCCAGGTGACAAGCATCAAATCGTTAAAATTCGTTCTTCCACTCACGAAGGGCAGAAAACACTGCAAGCGGTGACCTATCCTGAGTGCGGTGAGAGACGGCTTTGATCACACTTTCTTCCTGACAACGGAGGAACGGGTTAATCCATTTCTCTTGTCTTAATGTGGTCGGAATAGTGGGTTGGTTTTGGGCGCGAAGGCGATTAACTTCGTCGCGATACTCTTGCAATTGAGGATTGTCTGGTTCGACTGCCAGAGCAAAAGCCACATTTGATGACGTGTATTCATGGGCGCAGTAAACCTCCGTTTCCTGAGCCAATGCGGATAGTTTGTTAAGGGATTCAAACATTTGAGTAAATGTCCCTTCAAACACCCTGCCGCAGCCTGCTGCGAACAGAACGTCGCCACAAAACACTTTGCCATCGCCGACATAGCCAATATGACCTAAAGTATGACCAGGCAGCGATAAAACAAGGAAGGTTTCACCGAAGAGCTCTATCTGGTCACCATCGTCTACCGGAGTAGTAAGGGTAGGGATAGGTTCGCTCGAAGGTCCGACTACTTTGCAGTCTGGGAAGGCGCGGATCAGGTCTGAAACACCACCAATATGGTCATTATGATGATGGGTAATCAGAATCGCTTCCAACTGCAATCCATGTGATTGGATATACTCCATAACGGGAGCAGCATCACCCGGATCGACAACGGCACAACGCTGATCGCTATTTTGAATGAGCCAGATGTAATTGTCGTTGAATGCAGGTATGCTTTTGATGGTTAACATATTTGGAACTCCAGTCCCCAGATATTTAGACGGATTATTATGAAGCCAGCTCGTACATCACGCAAACTTGAACAGCCACATTCTTGGGAACAACTCAAAAATGGTCAGTGGGTCTCTGAATCTATCCAAATGCGACTGGATGAATGGTGTCCGAAACTGTTTGGTTATCATATGCTCAAATTGGGTGGGCTGAGTTGCGAGCTGAGCAGCACCAACTGCAATATTCAGCATCAGGTCTTACTGGATATTGAAAACCCACTGCACAACGTGATTGCTGATGCCTACGACCTCCCTTTCTTGGAAAAAAGTTTCGATGCGGTGTTGATGGCGCATCAGCTCGACTACTGTAATGACCCGCATCGTCTGTTAAGAGAAATTGACCGTGTGATGATTGATGACGGGTATTTGATTGTCACAGGTTTTAATCCCATTAGCGCAATCGGGCTTTCAAGCCTTATGCCCTGGCGTAAAAATAACCTTCCCTGGAGTGGAAGAATGTTCACGCCGAATCGAATTCGTGACTGGTTAGGTGTCTTAAATTATCAGGTCGTGCATTCAGACAGTTATGCGCTATTACCATTCGGGAAATACCGCACATTATGGACCTGGATGGAAAATTCGATGGGAGACTGGGTTAGCCCGTTAGGCAGTTTGTACTTCATTGTTGCGCGAAAACGCACTTACCCACTGAAACCGATCAAACCCCATTGGCGACTGAAGAGAAACCTGTCGCCAATTGGAGTGAATTATAGAGTGTCTTCGGATAGCCAGGATTAGCTTGGCTGGTAACCGGTATCTTCTTCGGTAGGCGCTTCTGCCGCCGTCCGTGCGAGTTCGTCGCAGATTTCGTTCTCTCTGTGTCCTGCGTGCCCTTTTACCCAGTGCCATTCAATTTCATGGCGTTCAGTCTCCTTGTCCAACGCTTGCCATAAATCAGCGTTTTTCACCGGCTTTTTATCTGCGGTTTTCCAGCCACGTTTTTTCCAGTTATGGATCCACTGAGTAATGCCTTGTCTTACGTATTGGCTGTCGGTGGTCAAAATGACGTGGCAAGGTTCTTTCAGTGTACTCAGGGCGACAACAGCTGCCATCATTTCCATTCGGTTATTGGTTGTCAGCTGGTAGCCTTTAGACAGGTACTTCTCGTTTTCTTTGTACCTGAGTACGATTCCGTATCCCCCCGGACCTGGATTGCCTAGGCAGGAACCGTCCGTGAAAACTTCAACTTGTTTCGCCATGATTTGATACTATTGGTTGTTATTGCGAATTGAACATAGTCTGACACATATCTTTATGAATACCAGCAACAATTCTGCGCACCAGCGAATCGTGGTGCTCGATACCGAAACCACAGGTATGAACCGGGAAAGCGGTCCTCACTATTTAGATCACCGTATCATCGAAATCGGTGCGGTAGAAATCGTCAACCGAAAGCTGACCGGTAAGCATTTCCATGTGTACTTGAAGCCTGACCGTGAAATTCAGCCAGACGCAATTCTGGTTCATGGTATTACCGACGAATTTCTGGTCGACAAACCAGAGTATCGGGACGTCCACAAAGAGTTTCTTGAGTTTATCGACGGTGCAGAACTCGTCGCGCACAACGCGCCCTTCGACGTCGGTTTCATGGACTATGAATTCGAGAAGCTGGATTCCTCCATTGGCAAGACGGAGCAGTACTGCAAGGTAACCGATACCCTTGCCATGGCGAAGAAAATCTTCCCGGGCAAGCGAAATAACCTTGATGTGTTGTGTGAACGCTACGGCATTGATAACTCTCACCGAACGCTTCACGGGGCATTGCTCGATGCCGAAATTCTGGCAGATGTTTATCTATTAATGACAGGTGGGCAAACCACACTAAAATTTAATAGTGATGAGCAGGGTGACGGCGGTACTGGCGAAGCGATTAAGCGTGTTGCTTCAGGCAGAAAGTCCCTTAAAGTTATTCGTGCTTCTGCCGATGAAATAGAAGCGCATGGTGCGCGACTGGATATTGTTGAAAAAGCGGGCGCTTGCCTCTGGCGTCAATAGGAGAGTGTATGTGGCGGATTTTGATTCCATTATTGATGTTGTTTGCAGCCACCGCTGTAGGCAGTGAAGAATCGGAATCCTCCATTCGGTTGTTAGATAACCGTTTCCGCGTAGACCCAACCATTTCTCAAGCCTCCTTTGTTATTTATCGGAAAAAGAACAGCCAGTCGGTTGTCTTGATCCGACCAGACGGCAGCAAGTATTACGCCTGGAATCATCCGGAAAATGTTCGCTGGTACGAAGAGTCTGGTATGGACATCATTTCCATCGACAACCCGATGCCGGGTCCATGGCAGGCGGTTGGCAAGGTGCATCCACAGAACAACATCAAAATTCTTTCTAATCTTCAGTTAAGTGTGGATCGTTTTCCTCAGCGTCTTTACCTTGGCGAAAGTCTTAAGTTTACCGCCCGATTGCAACATGATGAGAAACCCTTGGTTCTCAGAGATTTTTTGGATCGGGTGAATCTAAAAGTTACTTTCACTAAATATGTCGAAAACGAAGAAACACTCAGTGCCGACGCTAAACCCAAGCCTCAGGTAATGGGAGATTTTGAAGACAACGGGCAGGGGCTGGACGAATACCCTGCGGACGGTGTTTTCACAGTCGAACTTCCCATCCAGATTGAACCCGGAAAATATCGAGCACGAATTACATCTGGAAATGGGGTTTTCCTAAGAACCATTGAACAGACGATATTGGTCTACCCAACACCGATTTCGACTCAGTTTATTCAGGCGCGAAGTGAAAAACTGGAGCACTCCATCAATGTGACGGGTGAAGAAGGGGCAATTGAGCCTGGATCGGTTGCCGTTACGATTCATCAGACATCTCCTGAAGGAAAGGAAATGGTCACTCAGGGTCAGTCTGAACAAGATGGCGTTAAGGCAAACTTCGGACTGCCAAACAATGCCATGCCCGGAAAACATACTTGGGCAGGCATCGCATACGCAACGGAAACTGCCACTGGTCGAGAGTTAATTTTCCCATTGGCAGAACAGTCTTTCAGTGTCGTGGAAAAAGTTGATGTTGAGGCTTCTATGGAAGCTTACAAGAAAGAGCAAGAAGAAAAGCGGATGCTTGAAGAACAGGCGATGCGTGAAAAAGAGCGTGAAGACGAGCGTTTTAAAGGGATGATGATCATTCTGATTGGTAACTTGATCGCCATTATTCTGGGTATTGTTATCTGGTTTGTGCTTCGCAAGGTTCGAATGCAAAGAGCGCAAATTCCTGAGATGCAGCTCTCCATGCCACCGAAGAGTTAATCTAAATAACTTGTTCCCGGCATAAATAAAAAGTTAACCAACAAATTAAAAAAGGGTCTGACCGCATGGTCAGACCCTTTTAACTTTCAATGTTTCCGAAAATCAATATTACCGATAAAACGGGTTGGCTTAGTCGGTCAGTTTCAGGTTGCGAATTTCGAAACCGTCACTGTTTTGATCGTACCCAGACTGATAAGACGGGATCTTGTGAGTGCGATCGACGAAGCGGATAGCGCGTAGCTTACAGCTGTCGTACTTGTCATCATTAAACGTCTTGTTGATCTTATGTGCTGTGATCAACAGGTTGTCTGGGAATGTGGTTTCCAGAGTTTCCCAGTTCAGCACAGTTTCATCATCTTGTTCACAAGCCAGTAGTACCTTGATTAAACCTTGTTCTGCATAGCGCTGGTAATCCCAGTTATTGCCTGTGAATTCTTCAAGAGACAACGTCTTATCCTGAATGTCACAACCAGCATAGACACCGTTGTAAGCCAGGTTCAGAGTTGAGTAACCACTTTTACCTACAGAGTAATAGTTTTTGTGGTGGAAGATGTTTTGTGGGTCGTAACGGAAAGGTTCGTTTTCTAAACGGAATCCTGCTTTGTTTACCACAAAGTTACCCAAAGCAGAATCAATGCTCAGGTCACAAGACTCAGGTACTGGGGTAGGTGCGCCAGTGGATGTTAAACACTCTTTCTGAAGGTCCAGATCATCCGGGTGGAACATCTGACACGCCACTTCAAACGGGTTCGCTTTGGTTTCGTCTGACACCACTTTAGTGACCAAAATACCGTAAGAGTCTGGGTGACCAGTATCTTTTAGCGAAATAGGGGTAAAGAAACGATCCGCCGTGAAGGTGATCTTAGCCGCTTTAAACCCTTCGTTCTGAGCTTCACTTGAGGCATAAAGCTTACCAAAGCTTACGTTACCGCCAGCACTAAAGTTACTGGTCAGTTTGATTCTGTCGCCTTTACGAGCGATAAAATCGTTGGTGAATGCCCAGTGAGTTGTGCCGTTGGCGATTGCACCAGTGGCTGGATCGTAAGTGTTAGAAACACGGATTTGATAAACGCGACCCGCCTGACCTGTTGTCAGGTTGTACACGTTTTGGAAAGCGCGGGAGTGAATGTAAGCGCCTTTGTTGAAAGCACCAAATGCCACCGCCAAACGCTGTTTGGTCGGGTCAAGAGACTGCGAACCTACAACATTGTTCGAACCATTGTTGTCTTCAAGCAGATTGTCATCGTCTTCTACTGAAACCGAGAATGAATCCGAAGGCAGGGTAAAGGTGTAACCCACTGGGCTGCCGTTCTGACCAATACCCGTATCAGACATGTTGAACACCTGAGTCAGAGTGTAAACATCGTCTAGTCCGTTAACAGTCGGAAGAATTGGCAGATATGAAGTGTGGCTATCGTGCTCGATTTCAGGAATACCAGAAACAGTCACGCTCTCAATATCACCCGCCGTTGTGGCAACCAGCTCACGATAAGCCTGATCTGGGTTGATGCTGGTGCTGTAGTTACGTTTTTGGTAATCCACGTCCAGTTCGTAGGTCGCACCAGGAACGGTTGGCAAGAAGCTTTCGATGATCACAGTTGAAGCCTGGCGACCAGAGAAGTTCAGTGGGTAGCTGGTTCCATCAACGTAAATCGATGTGCCACGCTGACAGTGGTAGTTGCCCGAATCCAGCTCAGACGTATGTCCAGCAGCAAAGTGTCTGCCATAGGTACGGTGTGTACCTACTTCGAGTCTTGCCGGGCAGTAGTCTTCAACGAGCTCACGAATTTTGCCGACGCCGATGCTGGTTTTCAACGTTTCAAAACTTTCATCACTCAACAGTTTGCGCAGAGTACGCTCTGTCCATTTCACCTGGAACAGGATCTCACGACCTTCTACAAACGTTTTCTTGTCGTCTTCAGTAACAGGCTGACCATTGTTATCGAATTCGACAAGACCCCATGAACCGCGGTCATACTGATCAGTAAAGTCGTTGAAGTCTTGAATCAGCTGTTTATTAGTAGGAATGGTCGCGCGAGACAAAACGCGCATAGAGCGCGGGTGTGAAAAATCAAGATAACGTCCGTTGTAAGCTCGAACGTTCTTCATATCTTCATTATTGGTGTCTTTTGTAAACACGGCCAGACGGTTGTAAGACAGGTTGTCCCAGTCACTCAGCATAACAGCTAAGCCTTCAGGGGCAATCACATCAACCTGATGACCACGAATGTAGTAAGGCAGTGAGTATCCAGAGCGTTGACCGGCTTTAAGACAGTACTCTGCACCAGTCTGACGGCTAACGATACATGCTTCGTCTGGTTTAGCTGTGCTCACTACTCGCATAGAACGTGGGTTTGAGAAGTCGAGGTACTGCCCGTTACGGGCTAAAACGTGTTCCATCGCTTCATTGTGAGTATGGCGTTCAAAAACGGCTAAACGGTTGTATGAAAGGTTATCCCAGTCACTCAGCATTACACCCAGTCCTTCTGGTGCAATAACGTCAACGTCGTGACCACGAATATAAGATGGCAATGAATAACCAGAGCGTTGCCCGGCTTGCAGGCAGTATTTAGCACCCGTATCGCGGCTTACGATACATGCTTTTGCAGGCTCTTGTGCCGATGATGTTGTTGCTTGGACTGGCGCTTGAACGCCCAAACCAAGTACAACGGCAGATAGCACTAATGGAGTTCTTAGCATTATTCTCTTCCCTCTGAGAGCTAATGAATTAAATAAACAACTTTCGCTTTAACTACTGATTTAAAATAAGTCTTCGCTTATTTAGAATTCACTTTTTTATTTGTTTGAGAGTAAGAACGTCCCGCATCCTAAATATTAAAAGGAAGTGAATATAAGCTCAGAATAATTAAATTGTTATTCATCACCATTATTTTGAGGCTGACTTTAAACTCAAATACGCCGTAGGTGATGTAAATTTTTGTCGAGGGGATTGTGGATTGTTTGGAGGAAGATCTCTATTGCTCTTTTGTATTAATTTTGAGACTGATAGTTTATGTCTCAAGTTTGAGAGAATTTTTGGAGTCACCTAAGTGCATGTTTAAATAAGTATTAGGAACACAGGTAGTGCTCCTAATACTTAGCTTGCCTGTTTAAGGCTACGCAACTTCATTCATTTTTGAGTGAATTTCGTGTTGAGCTGCTAAAGCGTTAAAGTCAAAATCGTCCACATTGATGGTTTCTAATCTAAGCTTTTCAGCAAGTACTAATAAATCGGCTTCTTCGCGAGAAATAATATTATTCTCAATGCCAATTTCAGCCACCTTATTTAATTGCATGAACGGCTTTTTCTGACCGATGGACTTACAGATTTTATTAAAAACAGGCTCAGCTTGAAGAATGGTTTCTAATGCGAATTCCAATTTTCCAGCTGGATTGTTTTCGGTGGGTAACAGATATTGATTGCGTCCGATGCGTGAGCGAGTTTCACTTGGCTCCTGTAACAATGCAGCAACCTTGTGGTCCAGATTGTCCGAAGGTGATTTTCGTACACGTCCAAATGGCAAAATTACCAGGCGCAACATTCGTCCAACCCAAGGGCTAGGGAAGTTCGCCAAGAACTCGTCAATAGCGGTTTCCGTCTGAATCAAGGCATCTTGCATACCCCAGTCGAGTAGCGGAAGATCTTCGGCCTTTCTTCCCTCTGTTTCAAATCGCTTTAGTGTTGCACTGGCAAGATAAAGCTGACTCAGAATGTCTCCAAGCCTCGCACTCAAACGCTCTTTACGCTTGAGCGAACCGCCTAAAACTGCCATGGACACATCAGATAGAAGCGCCATGTTAGCACTGTAGCGATTGAGCTGCTGGTAGTACCGACGTGTCTTGTCGCTCGTTGGGCTTTCAGATCCCCAACCATCCGTTAAGCCAAGCCATAAACTGCGGGCAAAGTTACTCATCGTGAAGCCGATATGCCCCATCAGCGCTTTATCAAACTGGTCCAGAGCATCTGATTTGTCAGAGTGTGCCGCGTTCATTTCCTGAAGTACAAATGGATGACAACGGATTGCACCCTGACCGTAAATGATCATCGAACGCGTCAGTATGTTCGCCCCTTCGACGGTTACCGCAATAGGTGCCCCCTGATAGCCGCGGGCAAGGAAGTTGGAAGGGCCCATGCAAATGCCTTTACCGCCTACGATGTCCATAGCGTCAATGATGCTTTTCTGCCCACGATGAGTACAGTGGTATTTCACGATGGCAGAAATCACTGAGGGTTTTTCACCCATATCGATACCTGCTACGGTCAGGGCACTTGCAGCATCCATCACGTACGCATTTCCGCCTAGACGTGCCAATGGCTCTTCGATGCCTTCCATGTGACCAATAGGCTGTTTAAACTGACGACGAATACGAGCGTATGCGCCAGTCGCCAAGGCAGCCGTTTTAATACCGCCCGTTGAGTTAGAAGGAAGAGTAATTCCGCGACCAACGCTCAGGCATTCAACCAGCATACGCCAGCCTTGTCCTGCCATTTTTGGTCCGCCGATAATGAAGTCCATTGGAACAAACACATCTTGTCCTTTGGTAGGACCATTCTGGAACGGCACATTAAGAGGGAAGTGGCGACGACCAATTTCCACTCCGTCGATACCGGTTGGAATCAGGGCACAGGTAATACCCAGTTCTTCGGTATCACCCAGCAGACCTTCTGGGTCACGCAGTTTAAATGCCAGCCCCAGCACGGTCGCTACAGGAGCTAGGGTAATGTAGCGCTTGTTCCAGGTCAGGCGCATACCTAATACTTCTTTGCCTTCCCATTCCCCTTTACAAACAATGCCGTAATCAGGAATCGACCCTGCATCTGAACCGGCTTCTGGGCTCGTAAGGGCAAAACATGGGATCTCCTTACCTACAGCAAGACGAGGAAGATAATGGTTCTTTTGTTCTTCAGTCCCATAGTGTTGTAACAGTTCACCCGGACCCAATGAGTTTGGAACGCCTACTGTAGAGGAAAGTACACCGGATACGCCGGTCAGTTTTTGAAGTACTAAGGATTGAGCGTAGGCAGAAAATTCCAGACCGCCGTATTTTTTCTTGATGATCATGGCGAAGAATTTGTTGTCTTTCAGGTACTGCCAGACTTCAGGAGGGAGGTCCGCTAGTTCGTGTGTAACCTGAAAGTCACTGGTCATCTTACAGACTTCGTTAACTGGACCATCAAGAAATGCCTGTTCTTCGGCAGTTAATTTCGGAGTTGGGATGGATTGCAATTTTCGCCAGTCTGGTTTGCCTTTGAATAGTTCTGCTTCCCACCATACTGTACCTGCATCCAAAGCTTCCTTTTCCGTTTGAGACATAGCAGGAAGCACTTTCCTGAAAAACGTTAAGGCTTTAGCACTAAACAGTGACTGTCGGATGGCAGGAACGCCAATGACTGCACAAATCACGATGTAGATCAGCCAGGCTGTTCCTCCGGTAGCACCAAGCAATGTGGTTGCCAAGAGAGTGGCACCAACGAGTAAGAGAGATTGTATCAACGATGCCCGGTGATAGAGCACTAGCCCGACGACCAGTGCCAGAGCGATAGTAGAGAGCAAGATATCCATAATTATTATCCTTTTTAATGACAGTTTTCTGCCTTATTCAGGTAAGAGGTCATACCAGTTAATTTTGATTGTAACTCACTTGTTACCAGTATGTAAATTGGATTCTTGCTCAAGATTTGATCGCGATTTGGTGAGGGATTGCCCAATCCGTTTTTGAGCTAAAATTTCTGCCATCAATTGAAGGGATTCTGCGCTCGGCTATCGACAGGAATTCAATAATAAGTAAACTCATAGATACTCATGCGAACGTTGATTACGACGTCGTGTGGAAACAGATTTCTAGGGTGTATACCCAAGTGACCTCAAGATGCAGGATTCAGAGCCTCATATTCTGTTTCAGTTCAAGAAAAAGAACGCAGTGGAATGACGAGTCCTTTCCAAGTTCTTTGACGATGAAATGGGACAGAATATGGGCTCCCAAGGGCGAGTTTAACTGGCTTTCATACTGTGTTACCGATTCTTGATTTAGAACCACTAGATCTTTAAATCGGTGTCTTGTCTGAAAGCCAGTTAATTCTCGCTGAACCTAGCATCTTGAGGTTACTTGGGTATAAGAAAAGGTTGGCTCTCCACAATGGAAGGCTGAAAGCAAAACAACTATTCAGAGATAACCATGTACCAAGACCTTATAAAAAATGAACTGCAAGAAGCTGCCGAAGTCCTGAACGCATTTTTAAGTGACCAGGAAAATATTGAGCAGATAGAAAAAGCGGCAAAGATGATTGCCGATTCTTTTAAGCAAGGCGGTAAAGTTTTGTCATGCGGTAATGGCGGCTCCCATTGTGATGCGATGCATTTTGCAGAAGAGCTAACGGGTCGCTACCGCGAAAACCGTCCGGGTTACCCAGGTATTGCGATTTCAGATCCAAGCCACCTTTCTTGTGTCAGTAATGATTTTGGCTACGAGTCTGTGTTTTCTCGTTATGTCGAAGCGGTAGGTTCGAAAGGTGATGTTCTGTTTGGGCTCTCCACTTCTGGAAATTCAGGCAATATTCTTAAAGCGATTGATGCGGCAAAAGCCAAAGGCATGAAAACCATTGCTCTGACGGGTAAAGATGGCGGTAAAATGGCTGGTCTGGCGGACATTGAAATTCGCGTTCCGCATTTTGGTTACGCTGACCGTATTCAAGAAATACACATCAAAATTATTCATATTGTTATCCAGCTCATAGAAAAAGAGATGGAATAGGAGTACCACGACTTATGTGCGAATTGCTCGGAATGAGCGCCAATGTGCCAACGGATATTTGTTTCAGCTTCACGGGGCTGATGCAAAGAGGCGGGAATACAGGTCCTCACCGCGATGGTTGGGGGATCACCTTTTACGAAGGAAAAGGGTTTCGGACGTTTAAAGATCCGAAACCCAGCTGCAGATCGAAAATTGCAGAACTGGTGCAGAATTATCCGATCAAAAGTAAGGCCGTAATCAGCCACATTCGACAAGCGAATCGGGGAGGGGTGAATTTAGAAAATACGCATCCTTTTACCAGAGAGCTTTGGGGGCGTTACTGGACTTTTGCGCACAACGGTCAGTTGTCTGGTTATGAAGGTTTGCATTCGAGGTCAACTCGTCCAGTGGGTCAGACAGACAGTGAACTGTCTTTTTGTTGGTTACTTAACCGATTGCAGGAACGATACCCAGAACCGCCTCAGGACATGGTCGGCGTTTTCCGATACATAGCAGAATGTTGCGATGAACTGAGAGAACTAGGGGTATTCAACATGCTATTGAGTGATGGTGAATATGTGATGACGTACTGCACCAATCATCTGTATTGGATAACCAGACGTGCGCCATTTGGTGAAGCCAGTCTGATTGACGAAGATGTCACCATCGATTTCCAGCAAGAAACCACACCGAATGACATTGTGACTGTGATTGCGACACAGCCTTTAACAGACAATGAAGAATGGTTTCGAATGAAACCGGGAGAGTACAACATCTTCCACTTTGGTGAGCTGATAGATGGCAATCACGATGCGTTGGATCACGTTCCGTATGCGGAAGCAAAACCGAGATGTCAGGCACCAACTGAGCCGCTGGAATAGCGCCTCGACGCCATTACAGCCGAGACTAAGATACAAAAAAGGTGACCATGTGGTCACCTTTTTTCATTCGTCTGAAACTACTCTTCAGCGTATCCGAATTCACCTAAGACGTTTCCGTCCAGCACGGCTTTTCCAGATTCCATTTTCAGTCGACCGGAAACAAACCATTGCGCTACCAGAGGGTAGATTCGATGCTCCTGAGTTTGTACTCGAGACGCCAGTTCTGATGCGTCATCTTGCTCAAACACCGGCACTTTTGCCTGAAGAATAACAGGACCGCCGTCGAGTTCTTCTGTCACAAAGTGCACGCTGGTGCCGTGTTCAGAATCTCCCGCATCTATGGCGCGCTGGTGGGTATGCAACCCAGGGTACTTCGGCAACAGAGATGGGTGGATGTTAATCATCTTGCCCATGTAGTGGCGAACAAACTCTTCGCTCAAAATACGCATGTAGCCAGCAAGAATAATCAAATCCGGCTGATACTTATCGATTTCAGCCATTAAAGCCAAATCAAACAGCTCACGAGATTCGAACTCCTTGGGGTTCACAGAGTGAGCATCAATCCCACTCTGTGTCGCTCTTTCCAGCCCGTAAGCGTCAGCCTTGTTGGAAAAAACCGCGCTAATTTTTCCGTCAATACTCTGATTTTCACAGGCATCAATCACTGCCTGAAGATTACTGCCATTACCGGAAATTAAGACAACGATGTTTTTCATTGCTTAGCGAATCTCTACTTGCTCTTCACCAGCTTCAGCCGATGCGATTTCACCGATAACCCAAGCGTTTTCGCCTTCGGCTTTCAACAGCTCAACCGCTGCATCAGCCTGGTCTTTTGGTAGCGCAACAATCAGACCAACACCACAGTTGAATGTGCGGTACATTTCGTGTGTTTCAACGTTACCTTTCTCTTGTAGCCAAGAGAAAATTGCCGGCCATTCCCAGCTGTTGCCATCGACAACGGCTTTAGTGCCTTCAGGTAGAACGCGTGGGATGTTTTCCCAGAAACCACCACCTGTGATGTGAGAGATAGCATGAATGTCATGCTCTGCAATCATCTTAAGTGCTGATTTGATGTAAATTTTGGTTGGCTCAAGCAATTGCTCGCCAATCGTGCGACCGTTCAGCTCTTCGTTCAAATCGGCATTTGAAACTTCAAGAATCTTACGGATCAGAGAGTAACCGTTTGAGTGAGGGCCGCTAGAACCGACAGCAATCAGTGCATCGCCAGCCGCAACTTTCGTACCGTCGATGACTTCAGATTTTTCTACAACACCAACACAGAAGCCAGCAACATCGTAATCTTCGCCTTCGTACATGCCTGGCATTTCAGCCGTTTCACCGCCAATTAGCGCACAGCCTGCTTGTACACAGCCTTCACCGATACCAGCAACAACGTCTGCTGCTGTGTCTACGTCCAGCTTTCCTGTTGCGTAGTAGTCCAGGAAGAACAGAGGTTCAGCGCCTTGAACGATAAGGTCGTTCACGCACATAGCAACCAAGTCGATACCAATGGTGTCGTGTTTTTTCATATCCAATGCAAGGCGAAGCTTTGTGCCCACGCCATCTGTGCCAGATACAAGCACTGGTTCGTTGTATTTTGTTGGCAATTCGCAAAGTGCGCCAAAGCCACCGATTCCGCCCATTACTTCAGGGCGACGAGTGCGCTTAACCACACCTTTAATTCGGTCTACCAGAGCATTACCAGCATCAATATCTACACCAGCGTCTTTATAACTAAGAGAAGAGTTGTTACCACTCACGGGGATGTCCTCGTCATAGGTTGGATGTGAAAAACGGCGCTATTCTAACAGGGGTTGAAAAGAAAAGGAAAACGTTTGCGCAGTTTTTTTTCTTCGCGTTTTCGTCGCTTAAATCAAGCCCTGTAAAGGCTGGATAGTGATTGATTTTTCGGTCAATTAGGGTTGGAGGGAAAAGAGATGCAGCTCTGTAACTATTCCGACCAGTTCGGTATAATCCCAAGGTTTATTTAAAAATTGTCGGAGTTGGAAATGAAAGTTGTTGAAGTAAAACACCCGTTAGTTAAACACAAACTGGGTTTAATGCGAGAAGGTGACATCAGCACTAAACGTTTTCGTGAGCTCGCTACTGAGGTAGGCAGCCTGCTTACTTACGAAGCAACCGCGGATTTCGAAATGGAGCGCGTCACCATTGAAGGTTGGAATGGTCCGGTAGAAGTTGATCAAATTAAAGGTAAGAAGGTCACCGTGGTACCAATCCTTCGTGCAGGTCTGGGTATGATGGACGGTGTACTAGAGCACATGCCTAGTGCGCGTATCAGTGTCGTCGGTATTTACCGAGATGAGGAAACACTGGAGCCAGTACCATACTTCAACAAGCTTGCATCCAACATCGATGAGCGTATTGCCTTGGTTGTTGACCCAATGCTGGCAACCGGTGGTTCGATGATCGCCACTATCGACCTTCTGAAAGAAAAAGGCTGTAAGGCTATTAAAGTTCTGGTTCTGGTTGCAGCGCCAGAAGGCATCGAAGCACTGAAAAAAGCACACTCAGACGTTGAGCTTTACACGGCT
Source organism: Vibrio sp. SCSIO 43132 (assembly GCF_019904195.1). Lineage (NCBI taxonomy): Bacteria > Pseudomonadati > Pseudomonadota > Gammaproteobacteria > Vibrionales > Vibrionaceae > Vibrio > Vibrio sp. SCSIO 43132. Next base: position 2,900,390 of record NZ_CP063199.1, on the reverse strand, counting down.
GCCATCGACGAGAAGCTGAACGACAAAGGTTACATTGTCCCAGGCTTGGGTGATGCGGGTGACAAGATTTTTGGTACTAAATAACCTCGTCTCCTTTTCCAGTTTAGAGTCAGCAGACCCTACCAAAACTGCATAAAAATACCCCCAATTGAACGAGTCAATTGGGGGCCTACAAAGAGCACCAACTCGGGTGCAAGCGGAGTTAAAGCTCTGGAAGCTGTTCTCTTCCTAGTTGTATGCGACCGAAGGCAACCAAAGAGCCACACTCGGCCAGAACAGAATCAGTAGAAGCGCAATCAGCTGAAGAATGATAAATGGCACCACGCCTTTATATATTTCAGAAAGCTTGATTTCCGGTGGACATACTCCTTTTAAATAAAACAGAGCAAATCCCACTGGCGGCGTTAAGAAGCTGGTCTGGAGAGTCATCGCTACTAACATCACGAACCAAACCGTAGTCGAATCATCAATGCCTGCGAACTCACCGATGTTGAGATCCAACCCTGCCACTACCGGGGCAAGAAGAGGCAGAATGATTAACGTAATTTCGATCCAATCAAGAAAGAAGCCCAGTAGAAACACCATCAATAGTATGAATGCCACTATACCGTAGGGGCCAAAAGGCAGTTGCTGAAAAAGGCTCTCTATGAACTCATCCCCTCCCAATTCCCTTAACACCAAAGAAAAACAAGTCGCACCAATGAAAATGGCGAAGATGTAAGCCGTTGTTTTGTAACTCTCTAGTGTGACTTCCTTAAGAATGGCAAGAGAGAATTTGCGATAGTAAATTGCCAGCAGGGTTGCCCCCGCTGCTCCAACACCGGAGGCTTCAGTAGGGGTTGCAATACCCGCGAAAATAGAGCCCAGTACTGCAACAATCAGAAGCAGAGTAGGGATCACCGCTTTGATGACCTGCCAAACAATCGCAAAGGAGACTCTTTCTGCGGTATCAGGCAGTGGCAATGACTTGGGTCTGAACATGCCGTAAGCCAGAAGGTATAGGATGTACATGGAACCAAGTGCCAGGCCCGGGAAGACCGCTGCCATAAATAGGTCGCCCACTGACAACCCCAGCTGATCTGCCATGATCACCAACATGATCGAGGGTGGTATCAGAATGCCTAAACACCCAGCAGAGGCAATGGTTCCTAGCGCCAGTGGTTTGTTGTAGCCTTGCTTCAACATAGACGGCAGCGCCATCATGGCAAGCAGAACAACCGAAGCGCCAATAATGCCTGTAGAAGCAGCCAAGATGATGCCGATGGATACAACGGTAATCGCAAGACCACCATGAACCTTGCCAAACATCGCCTGCATGGAAAGCATTAAACGGTCCGCAACGCCAGACTTGTCGAGCATGTTACCCATGAATATGAACATTGGGAGCGCGACCAGAATCCAGTTATCCATGATCTTATAGAGACGATTAACCAGTAGCCCCAGAGTTTGAAAATCGAGCCCGGTGACTGTGTCCAGATAGATGTCAGAATAGTAAGCAATCCCAGCAAAGATGATCCCAATTCCGCCCAGTACCCATGCGACGGGAATCCCCAGAAAGAGCAGTAAAATAAAAATCCCGAACATCGCGAGGATAAGTATTTCATTAATTTCCATGAGCCCCTCCAGATTGAAGCTGTGCAAAGGAGCGCAGAATTTTAGAGAGACCAGCTAATGCCAGAAGAGCAACAGCAAGCGGGATGGCTGATTTAATCAGCCAGCGGAAGGGCAGACCAGATGGTGCGTTAGAGCGTTCGCTTACCCGCCATGATTCGTATACAAAATCCAGAGAATGAATAAACACTACGAATACAAAAGGGAAAAGAAACAACGAAATGCCAAGGATCTCAATCCAGGCTTTCGCTCTTGGGCTAAAGTGCTGATATAAGATGTCTACGCGAACGTGTGAATTGGTGGTTTCAGCGTAAGCCAGACCAAATAAGACGCCCAAAGCATACAGATGCCACTGTAGTTCTTCCAATGCGATCAGACCGTGGGAGAATCCTTTTCTCATCACAACCTGAACCAGAATGACGACGACCAGAAGGACATAGACCCAGGCGATGCCATAACTCAAATGTTTTACAAACTTGTCTATCCTGTTCGAAGTGCGAGCAGGCAGAGACGTTCTAGTGTGGTTCACTGCAATTGCCTTTTATCAAAAACCAATACAACTCACCCAAATCGCCCTTAATGCGATTTGGGTGTACTTCAAAAAAGGGGATTACTCACCAGTTCTTGGTAAAAATGCTTTGTCAGACCACACTTTGTAGTTGGCGCGGAATTGCGTTAGATCTGCCCAGACCTTGTTGAAGAACGGGTCTTTCTTCTGCTCTTCAACTACGTCTAGCCAGGTATTTTCAAACAGATCCAACATGTCCTGACTCCAGTAGAGCTGCTTGACACCACTTTCTTTCGCTTTAAGCATTGCGTCGTATTGAAGGGATTCACCTTCTGCCATCGAATAAGTCATGGAAGCCATACAAACCGTCTCAACCGCGCCTTGTTGATTGGCGTCCATTTTGTTCCAGGTATCTTTGTTGATAAGCAGTTCCCAAACGGTCGACTGCTGGTGCCAGCCAGGGAAGTAGTTGTATTTCACAATCTTGTGGAAGCCTAAACGCTGGTCAACGGCTGGCTGAGAGAACTCTGTGGCATCGATTGCCCCTTTTTCGAGCGCACCAAATATCTCTCCACCCGGAAGCTGAACCGTACTTACCCCAAGTTTTTCCATGATTTGAGCACCGAAACCAAAGAAACGCATGTTGAGACCTTTCAGGTCTTCCGGTTTATTGATTGGCTTGGCGAACCAGCCGGAGGTTTCAGGAGAGTTAATCGCACACGGCAGGACTTTTACGTTGTAACCTGCCTGATCATACATTTCCTGATACAGCTTGTTTCCGTTGCCAAAATAAAGCCAGGCCATGTATTCAGGGGCTTCTGGTCCGAATGGTACTGCAGAAAATAGCGGAGCCGCTGGGATCTTCCCTTTCCAGTAGCCCGCAGTGGTGTATCCGGCATTCACTTTTCCTGTTGATACGGCATCGAGAATCTCATTTGCTGCCACCAGCTTTCCGGGCTCATAGACCTTCATTTTTACTGAACCACCAGAAGCGATAGGCAACTGTTTGGAAACCCATTTCATCGGTGTACCCAAAGCAGGAAGGTGTGTACCAATAGCCACTGGTGTTTTAAGTAATACCTTATCTGCATGGGCAGGAAGCGCCAAAAGTGCTGTAGCCACTGCGATCGCTACCGTTGATTTTCCGATGTACTTTTTCATTATTCACTCCTTGAATATAACAATGTGCCATGTTGTAAGCTCTGTCTGAGTTTTCATGTTACAAATATGTAAATATTTTAAAATTCGTAAGACAGCGTACTTAGATGGCGTACTTTCATGGATGGAAAGTAAGCAGTACTACGTAGGGAAGCGGCGTATGACGAGTGATGAAGTTCGATTTAAGAGAAGGACGATTGTACTTTCTCAGATTCCAGTTCTCCTGATCATCCTTTATATATTGATTCACGTATATGCGGAGAAAGACCCGTTGTTTACTCAGGAGTATTCTCAGCGGGTATCTGAACTGACAGGAGCGGAATTGGACTACCACGGTGTGGTATTTGAGAGTCCGACTAGTGAGCCTCAGATTATTGTAAAACCAGACGGCATCAGTTCATTTCTGGTGGAATTGACCATTTTTATTTTCATCATCTGTGTACTGGTTGCAGGGTGGATAAGCGCCATACACATCAATCGTAGTGAACGGGCAAACAGGCAGCTTCAGGAGTTAAATAAGCGGCTGATCAATATGCAGGAGGAAGAGCGCGCCCGAGTGTCCAGAGAGCTGCACGATGGCATCAATCAGATTCTGGTGTCGACAAAACTTCGCTTCGACAATATTGAAAATGCCAGCGAAAAAGCCTTGATTGCTGAACAGGTGAAATTGGGTCGGGAAAATCTAGAGCTTGCAATGGATGAGGTCAGAAGAATATCGAAAGCACTTCGCCCTTCTTTACTCGACGATTTCGGTTTACTTGTGGCGATCAATAACCTGCGCAAGGAGTTCCAGAGCCGCACGGGCATCAAGGTGGTATTTGAATATCAAGTCGATGAATCCCTGTTTACTCGCGACATGGAACATTCGCTTTATCGGGTCACTCAAGAAGCGCTGTGCAATGCAGAAAAGTATTCACAGGCTCAGGCAATAGACATTGTTCTTCAGGAAGAAAAATCGCACCTACTCTTTACGATTGCTGATGATGGAGCAGGGTTTGAACCCACTCATACCCAAGGATCCGCGTCGGAATATGGAATTGGCCTCAAGAATATCCGCGAGAGAATCGCGTTGTTAGATGGGCATTTTGAATTGAACAGCGATTCAGAAGAAGGCACCGAAATCAGAATTATGCTCCCACTGAGCAATAGCGAACTAAGGGAAGAGCATGACCTCGATTTTACTGGCAGATGATCATACGTTATTTCAGGACACACTCGCCGAATGCCTCGGTAAAGAAAGCCAGTTTTCAATTATTGGACAGGCAGAAAACGGGTTGGAAGCGGTTCACCTTACACAAAAGATGAGACCCGATATTCTCCTTACAGACATATCAATGGACAAGATGTCTGGGATTGAGGTGCTGGAGGCTTTAAAAGAACAAAACTCGCGCTCAAAAGTGGTGATCCTCAGCATGCACAAAGATGAAGAATACGTCACGTCGGCAATTCGCTCTGGCGCTTGTGGTTACATATCAAAGGACATTTCATCGAGCGAGCTGGTTAAGGCGCTTGAGGTGATTGCCAGTGGAGGCACCTTCTTTAGTCAGAGCATTTCTGGTCATATCTTTCAGGCGTTTAGTCAGAAAAAAACAGGCGGGGTCAGTCTTACGCCGAGAGAGAAGGACGTGTTAATTAAGATCGGGGAGGGGCGGTGTAACAAATCCATCGCGAATCAGCTCGATATTAGTGTTCGCACCGTAGAAACTCACCGTTTACGGATTAAGAAGAAATTGGAAATTAAAACGACGGCTGGGTTAGTCAAATACTGTATGGACAAGGGGTGGTTAACCTGAAGAAGCAGCGCTTGCTGCTTCTTCAACTACATCGTTTCTTTAGCTTTGACTGGTTTGTTCGCTATCAATCGCCGGAGTCTGCCCCATGTCTTTTGGCAGAATCAGATTCAGCAAGATAGCGACAATACCGCACAGGCTAACGCCTTGAAGACTGAATTCGCCCACGCCAAACGCCATACCTCCAATACCAAACACCAGAGTCACCGCCACAATCACCAAGTTGCGAGATTTGTGCAGGTCTACGTGATTTTTAATCAGGGTATTCAAGCCCACTGTGGCAATAGAGCCAAACAGCAAGATCATAATGCCACCCATAACCGGTACAGGAATGGTCTGAAGCAATGCGCCCAATTTTCCCACCAGTGCCAATACGATGGCTGTGATCGCCGCCCAGGTCATGATGACAGGGTTGTATGCTTTGGTCAGCATCACTGCACCTGTGACTTCACTGTAGGTGGTATTCGGTGGCGCGCCAACCATAGAGGCTGCCATTGTGGCCACGCCGTCACCAGCAATGGTCCGATGTAATCCGGGCTTTTTCAGATAATCTTTACCCGTGACGTTTGAAATCGCCAGCATGTCTCCAACGTGCTCAACGGCCGGAGCAATGGCGACAGGAATCATAAACAGAATGGCATTGATATTGAATTCAGGCGTTGTGAAGTTTGGCATTGATAACCATGACGCCTGAGCAACCGGAGTGAAATCGACGATGCCGTAAGCAAGGCTCAGCGCGTACCCGACAGCAATACCGCCAAAGATTGGAAGCAGTTTGAGAAAACCTTTGGCGAACACGCTAATGGCAATAGTCGTTGCCAGTGAAGCAGAGGCAATAATCAGTGCCGCATTACCATCCACAAGCTGTACTGCGCCATCCCCTGTTTTCCCCAGTGCCATATTAACCGCAACCGGAGCAAGCCCCAGACCGATCACCATGATGACAGGACCAACAACCACAGGTGGCAATAATTTGTGAATGATTGCTACACCACGCACTTTAATCAGCGCACCTAAGCAGACGTAAACCAGACCAGCGCACATCAAACCACCCATGGTGGAAGCGACGCCCCAGGTTTGCACGCCATACATGATAGGAGCGATAAACGCGAAAGACGAAGCAAGGAAAATAGGCACGCTGCGACGGGTAATAAACTGGAATAAAAGGGTGCCGACGCCCGCGCCAAATAGTGCCACACTCGGGTCTAACCCCGTAAGCAGTGGAACAAGTACCAGTGCACCGAATGCCACAAACAACATTTGAGTGCCTTGAAGGATCTGAGTCATGATTCTCTTCCGAAGTTAAAATTTGCGGGATTTTATCATCTCGAAATCGATTGCATCGATAAATAGATCAAAGAATGTCACATAGACTGATTAGGGTCTGTTGACCTTTCGTGGTTAAATTTTGTTCGAGTTCTATGTGTTTTAATCGCGGCGCAAGGTCTTTCGCTTAGTCATTCTAAGTAAATACCTTGCAACAAAGAGTAAAGCACATAGAACCGAACCCTTTGGGCAGCATTTGTGGCTCCTTTCTACTGCGTTACCGCTTATTGATGTAGAGCGACTACACCGAATAAGCGCTGCCTTGTATAAAGAACCCACAAATGGCTGCAAAAATCATCTCGAAAGGTCAACAGACCCTATTCATATACAGAGAATTTAAGGTGGGTGCTGGGGTATATCACTGTATTCGCGATGTTTCCTTGCCCCTAAATCGAGAGTTGCTTATCATTTGGAGTTCATTCACGTTGTGACAGAGTATTTATGTATCGGATAGCTTGTTTGTTGTTGAGTTTGCTCGCTTTTCCTGGTTTTTCGCTGACCAAAGTAGACATTTTTCAATCAGAAGTTGTGTTGTCTGCGGAAGAAAAAGCCGAAGATCTGGCAAAAGCCCAAGGTTTAGAGCAAGTACTTATAAAGGCATCAGGTCAGAAAGATGTAGCCAGTAATCCGGTTATTGAAAAGGCAATGAAGTCGACCAGCCCATATCTATCTCAAATCAGCTTTGGGAATCTGGATGGTCAGGAGACCCTTAAAGTCGCATTTAACCCTAAGCAAATTCAGGGGTTACTGACTCAGGCTGGGTTACCTTATTGGTCTGAATCCCGTTCTTCCGTTCTGGTCTGGATTGTGGAAGAAGATCGTTATGAGCGTCAGATCATCTGGGAGCAAAGTGGCTCTAATGTAACCCAATTGCTCAACCAGTTTTCTGATTCGCGAGGCTTGCCAGTTACGGTTCCAGTCGGCGACTTTGATGATGTTACGGGAATCTCCGCTCCAGAAATATGGGGCGCATTTGTCGACCCTATCAGCAAAGCCAGCCAGCGTTATCCAGCAGATGCGATACTGGTGCTGCGTATTCAACACCTAAGTTCTGGGCGTGCAACGGTTCGCTGGACTTTGTTTGACCAGACTCCTTCGCAAATGATTGGCTCTCAGCAGTCTCCAATGTCTGGGCAGGAGCGCGGCGAGTTTTCTGCATCTTTGCAGCAGGTTGTCGATCAGGTCAGTGATTACTTTGCAGGAAAGAGTGCCGTACAGGTATCTGATGTTTCTACAGAAAACGTCACGGTTCAGTTTTTGGAAGTAAAAAGCTCACGCGACTTCTTCCAGCTTGAATCTTTGTTCAAATCATTAAACTCCGTGGCTTCTACTGAAGTACTGAAAATTCAGGGCAGTGAAGTGACCTTTAAGGTTCATCTGCTTGCACCGGTGGTGGATTTTCAGCGTGAGTTGAATAACTTTAAACAGGTCAGAGAGTTTTCTCTGGAGGTTCCAGTTGAATCGGAACCTGTTCTGGTGGAGAGCACTCCGGTAATCTCTGACGATCCTCAGACCGCAGAACCAGAAGCACCGCTAGAAACAGTTGCCGAAGAGACGATTCCTGAAGAAAACATTGATTCGAGTGCAACAGATGTGTTGCCAGAACAGGATGAACCTGTCGCAGGATCTGAAACTTCAGTGTCTGTTATTGAGCCAGTTGAAGAAACCGTTGAGGTTGAACTGGAGCCGCAGGAAAAAGCGGACCTTGTTTACGAGTGGTTGGGATAAGACAGCACTCAAGTAGAGTCAACAGACCGCAATCAAGTTTTAGTTAAAAAAGGAGCAGCCGGTTGGCTGCTCCTTTTATTTCGGAACTTGTGGCTTAATTCTAATCGTCGCCAGCTTCGTCCAGCACGGCTTCAATTTTAGGCAACAGTGCTTTCAGTTCACTCATGGATTCAAGCAATGAGTTTTTGTCGCCTGTTTTAGCATGTTGCTCAATGGTCTGGGTGAGGTGATAAAGGGAATCTAACCCTATGGTCGATGCTGATGATTTCAGTTTATGGGCAATGTTTGCCACCACACTCATTTCAAACTCTTCACTTTCTATTTCTGCCATTGCCTGATACTGAGGCAAGCTAAGCTGGACAAAATCGCGAATACTCTGTTTGTATGAGTTTAAGTCGCCCCCAAAGACCGTATCGACCACCTCCAAATTAAGGCTAGGGTTAATCATAGCGGCGTCATTCTGATTGGCTTCAGGCTCTTCCTTGATCCAGTCACTGAGCATCTTCTTCAGCTTTTCCAGCTCAATAGGTTTTGGCAGGTAATCATCCATGCCTGCGGTTAAGCATTTCTTCGCCTCACCGATCATGGCGTTGGCTGTCACTGCAATGATTGGAATACGGCGACCTTTTTCTATCTGCTTCTGCCTTAACGCGGTAGTGAGCTCGTAGCCATCACACTCAGGCATATGGCAGTCAGTAAGCACCAAATCGAACTCATGCTGTTCGTAGATGGCTTGTGCCTGCAATCCGTCGTCAGCCAGTGCGCAATCGTACCCTAGCGCCTTAAGCTGCTTCTTAATCACTTCCTGATTCACAGGGTTATCTTCGGCAACCAGAATGTAGCCTTTACTTTCGCCAGAATGCTCGGCTTCCACTTCCTGTATCTGTTGTTTATCAGGCGCGATATCAAATGGACTTTCCATGCCCAGCACTACGCGGATACCGTACCTCAAATTAGAAAGTTTCAACGGCTGAGCGGATATTGAGAAAGTCCGGTCGGTGATTTGTGACGAGATGTTAGCCTGTGGAAGTAAATCCAGATACTTAATTGAATCTCTTAGGTTTGATGGCTCAATTGCCATCAGCTCGGTCATGTTATCGGTAATGATAATGCAGACGGGAGAATCCAGTTCTAAGCTAGGGAAGTGGTAGCGATCGAGTTTCTTCCAGGGGATCGCCAGCGATTTTAGATAACTCGGGATATGGCTGTTTAACCAGTCTGAAGAAAGGTCGATAAAGACCTGAGTATCCGCGATTTGCACAGGTTTGACACTGTTTCCTGGCTGAGATGAGTATGGGAACGTCAGATGAAGGCTAAAGGTTGTTCCTTCGCCCACCTCACTGCGCACAGAGATCTCACCGCCCATTAGTTCAGTCAGGTGTTTGGAAATGGATAAGCCCAAGCCAGTGCCTCCGAACCGTCGGGTGGTATCCGATTCCGCCTGAGTAAATGGCGTGAAGAGGTTATCAATATGATCCTGATGAATACCGATTCCGTTGTCACGGATATCGAACTGTACCGTGATTTCATCCTTGCTTATGAAATAAGGATGCACCTCGATGTAAACCTCACCTCTTCGGGAAAGTTTGGACGAGAACTTAATGGCATTTCCGATGATGTTAAACAGAATTTGACGTAATCGAACAGGGTCGCCCTGTACCTCTTCTGGCAGTTCTGGGGCAATGTAAAGCTGGAAGATAATCCCTGCATTTTCCGCACTGGGCGACAGAGTGGATACGACGTTCTCTAGTGTTTCACGAAGTGGGAGAGCCGTTTGTTCTACGTCCAGTTTCCCTGCTTCAATCTTAGAGAAGTCCAGAATGTCATTAATGATATTGAGCAGGGAGAAAGAGGACTCTCGCACGGTTTTTAACATGCGTTGCTGCTCGCGATTGACGCGAGTGGTATTCAGCAAATCAATCATGCCAATGATCCCGTTCATCGGGGTGCGGATCTCATGGCTCATTGTCGCAAGGAAATTGGCTTTAGCTTTGGTTGCCGATTCCGCATTGTCTCGGGCGATGATCACTTCTTGCTGATACTGGTTGCGTTCTATCTGATTCTGTCTGAATGCCTCCAGCATTCGAGCCATTTCACCAATTTCATCGCTGCGGTAACGATAGGGCACTTTAATGCTGGTATCGCCTTTGATCAGGCTTTTCATTTGCATGTTAATTTTCAAAAGCGGCAGGCTGAGTGAACGATAGATGTACAGAATGACCACCGAACAGAAGACCAGAACGGCGAAAATAGACCCGAACAGGAAGTAGTTGTAGTTGTTGGTCAGGTTATCCAGAATGGCCAGTCGTTCGGTCATCTGGCTGTCCAGTCGAGTCGAAAGCAGGCTTATGGTGTCAGCCAGCTGTTTGTATTCCCGACCACTGATTTCTTCGACTGCCTGCAAAACGCCTTGTTTGTCGTTGTTGTCATAGCGGCTGAATATTTCAAAGCCACCATTTCTCATCACACGCAGCTCGGCACGAAGCTGTTCGATCAGTTCGTGGGACGAAGGTTCATTAAGTAGATACTTTAGCCACGTCAGCAAAAACTCTGCCCGCTGGACGGTGGCAGAGAAATCTTCTTTCACTCCCTGCGAGCCAATCACGTATACGGTGAGCATCTGATTCAGGTCGTTGATCAACTCAAACAGCTCATCACTTTGCAAAGACAGGTTTGCAGTGTGAGCTGTAGACTCAAGAGTTTGTACTTTCTCGGCAAGGGAAAGGAGTGATTGACCTGTGGTATTAACCAGAGAATGAGCCTGCGATTTTGCCCAGGTTTCATCATTAGGATTGTAAAAAGCGAAAATATCCAGCTTAACGCGGTTTTCAAACTGGAAGAAAAGGCTGCCTAATTCCTGGGAGGTATTGATATCAATGGCGTTGGATTTTTCAATTCTATCAAGGTGATGGAAGAACTGAGTACGGTGTTCTTCGAAGGTTTCTTCTCGTGATGCATCACCAAGAATATAGTGCAGCATATCGGCATTCATATCGCCTAGTGCATCTTGCATTTTTACCGCTGCAAGCTCTCCAGGAATGTTTTCGCTGCTAATTGTTGCATTATTTTCCTGAACTTGAGAATAAAGCTGAAAACTTACTATCGCTTTAGTGACAACAATAGCGGCAATTGCCAACATAGCAATAGTGATCTTACCAGATATCATCTGCCACTTGGCGAGGAAGTAACTCATAATCGTTCACCAAAATTACAAAATGTAAGTTTTTGTAACATAATTTGTATGATAAAGTAAGTTAAATATCAATATAGAGTTAAAGGACATTTCCGGAGGCGGGTAAGTAGTAATGACTGAGCAACCCTTTGAGCATCTTCACGTTCTGGTGATCGACGACGATCCATTCATTTTGAATATGCTCGAAAGAGCCCTCGCTGCGATGGGCATTGTACAAGTTACGCTGACCACCAATTCTGTTGAAGGTGCAGAGGCGATTGCGTGCCAGTTAAACCCAGTGAACGTGGTGATTTCTGATCTCAATATGCCTTCGTTAGATGGGGTAGAGCTGATTCGTCATATGGAAGCACTGAACCATAGTGCTTCTTTGATTCTTATTAGTGGTGAAGACGACCGTATTTTGCAAACGGCGGTCAAGATTGCTCAGGAACGCGGAATTCCGGTCTTAGGTGCGCTTTCTAAACCGATCAATACCGAAGAGCTGAGAAAAATGTTCAGTTCATCTGGCTTGATTGGCAACGGAGAAGGGTATCGAGTCAACCTGACCGCGATTGGAGCAGAACTAAGACAAGCCATTGTAAAAGGTCACATCGTGCCTTATTACCAGCCTCAGCTTTGCATTCAAACGCGAAAGGTTGTGGGTGTAGAAGCATTGGCTCGCTGGCACCACCCAGAAAGAGGCACTATCCCGCCAAACGTGTTTATCCCCATCGCAGAAAAGCTTGGGTTGATTAATCATCTGACTGAAATGATTTTCAAACAGGGAATTTCAGATCTTGCCCGATGGAAGAAGAGGGGCTGGGATTTGATGCTGTCTGTGAATTTCTCTCACTACTGTTTATCCAATCTAGAGATCCCTAGACAGGTAAAAGAACTGGTCACTGAACACAATGTTCCGGCACATCATGTCGTCATCGAGATTACGGAATCTTTGTTAAGCAAAGACGCCACGACCAGTCTGGATATTCTGACGCGTTTTCGTCTCAAGGGGTTTGGTCTTTCGATAGACGATTTCGGGACGGGCTTTTCCACTATGGAACAACTGCAACGCGTACCATTCACAGAGCTAAAATTAGATCGCTCCTTTGTTCATGGCGCTGAAAGCAGCAAGGTAAGTAAAGCCATTATTGAAACCAGTCTCTCACTGGCGAAGAAATTAGAAATTTCAACCGTAGCAGAAGGAGTAGAGACCTTCCAGGAGCTGGAGTTCGTAATGAGCAATGGCTGTGATCTGGTTCAGGGCTACTATGTTTCACCACCTCTGAAAGGTGAAGAATTCGAAACCTGGTTAGAAGACAACGAAAGCTTTGAACATCTATTTGTTAAGCCAAGCTAGCGTTTGAATGAGTTGAATTTGATAAGAAAACAGCGGCAAATGCCGCTGTTTTTTGTAAAACATTAGGGTCTGTTGACCTTTCGCGGTTAAATTTTGTTCGAGTTCTATGTGGTTTAATCGCGGCGCAAGGTCTTAAGCTTAGTCATTCTAAGCAAATACCTTGCAACAAAGAGTAAAGCACATAGAAACGAACCCTTCGGGCAGCATTTGTGGCTCCTTTCTACTGTGTTACCGCTTATTGATGTAGAGCGACTACACCGAATAAGCGCTGCCTTGTATAAAGAACCCACAAATGGCTGCAAAAATCAGCTCGAAAGGTCAACAGACCCTAGTAGACTACTTATCTTCGTCTGGCAGCTTAACGTTAAGCTCCAGTACCGACAGGTCGTCGTCATTTTGCTCCAGAGAAACATTGACCATTTCTGGATCGATATCGACGTATTTACTGATGACCTTCAAAATATCTTCTTTCAATTGAGGAAGATAGGTCGGCGCAGCGGAACCTTCTTTACGACGTTCCGCCACAATGATTTGCAAGCGTTCTTTCGCGACGTTAGCGGATGTTTTCTTTTGTGGTCGGAAAAACTCCAGTAAAGACATAATTAGCCCCCGAATAGTCGTTTAAAGATGCCTTTTTTCTGCTCAGTCAGGAAACGAAACTCTTTTTCGTTACCCAGTAAGCGTTCTACAGCATCATCGTAAGCAAGCCCTGCGTCCGACTCTTCATCAAAAATCACTGGCACACCTTTATTCGATGCGTTTAGTACTGCCTCGCTTTCTGGAATCACACCTAACAATGAAATGTGCAGAATTTCTTCTACATCTTCCACACTCAGCATTTCACCCTGTGTAACACGTGCCGGGTTGTAGCGAGTCAGTAGAAGGTGCTGTTTTACTGGCTCCAAGCCTTCTTCTGCACGGCGGCTCTTTGAATCCAGAATGCCCAGGATTCTGTCGGAGTCACGAACCGATGAAACTTCAGGGTTAGTCGTCACAATGGCTTCATCTGCAAAGTATAGTGCCATCAGTGCACCTTGCTCGATGCCTGCTGGCGAGTCACAGATGATGAAGTCGAAACCCATCTCATCCATCTCATTCAATACACGCTGTACGCCATCACGAGTCAGTGCATCTTTATCACGGGTTTGCGAAGCCGGAAGAATGAATAGGTTTTCTGTACGTTTGTCTTTTATCAGCGCTTGGTTCAGCGTGGCTTCGCCATTAATCACGTTAACAAAATCGTAGACGACGCGGCGCTCACAACCCATGATCAAATCGAGGTTACGCAAACCAATATCAAAATCGATTACCGCGGTTTTCTTGCCTTTTAGAGCGAGCCCGGAAGCAATCGCTGCACTTGAGGTGGTTTTACCTACGCCACCTTTACCTGATGTAACAACAATGATGCGTGCCATCAAACTATCCTTTTTAAATCTTGAGGGTATCGATTGTCAGTTGGTCTTCATGCATGGTTAACATGATCTTTTTCTGCCAATACGCACTGTCAATTTGGTCGCTAAGCCAATAGTTTCCAGCGATGGAAATCAGCTCAGCCTGTAAATCGTGACAAATGATCTTCGCTTCTTTTTGTCCACTTGCGCCAGCAATCGCACGCCCACGCAATGTGCCATGAATGTGAATACTGCCGTCTGCAATCACTTCTGCCCCTGCACTTACATGGTTCAGAATCACCAAGTCGCCGTCTTTGGCGTAAACCTGTTGTCCTGAACGAATAGGGGTTCGAATGACTTTTGTGGGTGCCATCTGAGCGGGGGCTGTGGTTGTCTTGCTTGAAGACATTACGGCGAAGCCTGCTTCCTTTGCCAAAGATTGCGAACGTTTGTCTTTGCAGCCCGTTACACCAACCGGGATCATTCCCGTCGACATAACGCCCGATTTCAACTGTTGGAAATCAATATCACCAGACATTTGTTCAACGTTAAGCACTACTGGTGCATGTTGAAAAAAAGCAGGGGCTTGTTCGACTTTGTCGTGCAGGAAGCGCACACTTTCACTTACATCTGTACCAGAAAGGTGAAGAACAGATAAGGTAAAACTGCTGCCTTTGAGATCTGTGTTTGTTGTCATGGTTAAATTTCAAACAATTTGGGTTGTGGTCGGACCCTAAAATGCTAGCATGTTATATTTCTACACATTCCTCATCAAGCAACTTATTGTCAAATAGACGCTTTACGTTCAAAATCTCTCAAACTTTACGAAAACTTCACTTTTTAGCGAAGAAAAATACGCAAAAATAGGTCCGATATGTTGTGTTCTATCTACAAAAGTCCTAAAAAAGAAGGGGCATACCTGTACGTTCCAAAAAAGGACGACTTTTCTGAAGTGCCTCAGCCGCTGAAGGATATGTTTGGTAAACCCATCTTTGTGATGGTGATTAAGCTAGATGGTCGCCAACTGGCTCAGGTGGATATCGAGAAAGTGAAAGAATCTTTGGAAAGCGAAGGCTTTTTCCTTCAACTGCCACCACCGCCAGAAAATCTATTAGAAAAATACAAAGAGCAAAAGGCCAAGCAAAAATAAGACATTGGCCGCTCAGGGAGAAAGGCTTGAAAAAATTACTCGTAGCGCTTTTGGGTTTAGGGCTTAGCCAGGCGGCATTCGCCCAAACCGCCAGTTTTGAAGATTACATCGAAGGGCTGAAAAGCGAAGCCTTGGAAAAAGGGATTTCCCAGGCAACCATTGATAGTGCATTTAATAACGTCAGCTATAAGCCGCGCGCGGTGAAAGCAGACAGGAATCAGCCAGAAAAAAGACTGACTCTGGATGAGTACATTCCACGTGCAGTCCCAAACTGGAAGGTAAAGCAAGCCAAGGCACTTTATAACAAGCACTACACGGAGCTGAAACGCATCGGTGATGAATACGGTGTGCAGCCAAGGTTCATTGTTGCCCTGTGGGGAGTGGAAAGTAACTTTGGCAAGTTGACAGGCGGTTATGGCGTTATCGATGCACTGAGCACGTTAGCTTATGACGGTCGCCGCGAAGCATTTTTTCGCAAAGAGACCATGGCAGCCTTAACCATTCTTGATGAAGGTCACATTCAGGCGCATAAGATGAAAGGCTCCTGGGCCGGTGCGATGGGGCAGTGTCAGTTTATGCCTAGCTCGTTCATTGCTTATGCCGCCGACGGCAACAATGATGGCAAGAAAGACATCTGGAACACCAAGTCTGATGTTTTTGCCTCTACGGCGAACTATTTAAGTCAGTCTGGGTGGGACGATAAGTACACCTGGGGTCGCCAGGTTACTGTGCCAGCCGGATTTGATATGAACCTAGAGGGGCGTCAGAAAGACAAAGCCAAAACTCTGGCTGAATGGCGCAAACTGGGGCTGACACGCATCAACGGTAAGCCGTTGCCTCAGCCAAAAGAGGACATTGATGCGTGGCTAATCATGCCAGACGACGAAGATGGACGCGCCTACCTTATCTACAACAACTATCAAGTGTTGATGAAGTGGAATCGCTCATACTACTTCGGTATTGCGGTGAGTCACTTAGCGGATAAGATTGTTTATTGATTTGCAGTTCTGCATTAATAGTAAAGGCTGAACCCCACCATAGAGTTCAGCCTTTTTTATTTTTTAGCTTTCTAGTTCTTTAGTTTAGATATGGCTACTGAGGCTGACCTTTCAGCCTTCTTATGAAAGATTTCGCAACCGCTTTTCTTTTACTTCCTTCTGGGAAAACTCTTTGAGCGAGGGTTTTATCTGTGCGTTTTAGAATGGCGGGAATTTCGGAAACCCAAGACTGGTTGATGTCATTTTTCTTTGCGTGCTCTAAAACTTGTTTCCATTCTTCTTTTACAGCATCGTTTTTCAGAACGATCCCACGCAGCGCTTTGTGAATGTCGGAGCCCGGAAGGCTTTTAGGAATGCCATTGCCTGTTGCTAAAAAGTTGAGCTTGGTTCTCAGGCACTTTTCACAAACACCACAATTTCGGTCTTTAAGATCGCCTTGCCAACATACTCGTAAGTTGTCGATTCCTTTCTGCCAATTTGCTATTTCATCCACTTTTTCCGTTCTGCTATGACTGGCTCCATCATGAATAACTGTGAAACTACTGGAACTTAGCAAGTGGTCAGTAATTGGAGACGATCCCCAAGGAATGACTAAGCTGTCGTAGGGTTCGCTGCTGCCAACAATGCATATGTCAGCTTCTCTCTTCATGTTACTGAGTGTAGCGACAAGAGCCGTAGAAAATGCATGTTCCCAGTTCACTTGTGACCAGAGTCGATAGTTGGTCTTGATGGCGACCAGAGGAATATCGACGTCGCTCAACGTAGACTCAGAGCGCTTGAACGCATTTTCAAATGCTTCGTTATCATTTAGGGGGATATCGAAACCATGCACCAAGGCAGATAGCCTGATGTTTTGAGAGCGGTAACCCGCAAGTTTTTTATGATGACGCCAAACGGAAAAGGTCGCGTCGACACCACCAGAAAACGCACAGATAGCTTGGTTACGTGGCAGTACCGGATCGCTATTGACCACATCAACTTTAATATCAACGATGTGGTAAAGCTCTGGCAGCCACTTGTTCCAGGCTGACTGAAATTCCTCAATGTTTCCAAGTAAGGTGCGCGAAACCTCACCCTTTACGTGAACTTCCCGCTGCTCCTGCATTGCATCCATAATGACAGCTAGAACATAGGAGTCACAATCGGAGTCATCGAGTTGGGTCACTTTATTTTCGATTTCAAACCACAGCTCATCAGAACTCTCAAGCTTATGGTCTGTGTACCTTTCTACAGTACATCGCCTGATGTATGTAGCATCACGCAATTCGGGTTTCTGCGGTAAAATAACAAAAGATTTCAAAATGCATCCTGCATATTTTATTTTCTAATTCTTTCGATATTTTGAGGAAAAGTTGTGCAAAAGCAAGCTTTGGAAAGTGTGAAAAAAATACCAGAGAAAATGAGGTTATTAGTAACAAGGTATGTGGATAGGAGAGGGGATTTCTGCTTAAAAAATAATGCTCTACCCCTAAAGGGGTAGAGCATTATTGCAATATTCAGATGAGTGATTAGCTGTTGTATTGCTCGCAGGCAAGCATCGTATTTTCAATCAGACTTGCAACGGTCATAGGACCTACACCACCTGGTACCGGAGTGATAAAGCTTGCGTTTTCTTTTGCTACGTCGTATTCCACGTCACCGACCAGCTTTCCGGAATCAAGACGGTTAATACCGACATCAACTACAATTGCACCTTTTTTAATCCATGCGCCTGGAACGAAGTTAGGCTTACCAACCGCTACGACAACCACATCAGCCTGGCGTACGTGGCTTTCTAAATCTTTCGTAAAGCGGTGACAAGTTGTTGTTGTGCAACCTGCCAGCAGCAATTCAAGTGTCATCGGGCGCCCAACAATGTTGGAAGCACCAACAACAACAGCATGTTTACCACGAAGCTCAATGTTGTAACGTTCAAGCAGGGTGATGATGCCTTTTGGCGTACATGAGCGCAGTTTAGGAATACGCTGACTCAGACGACCAACGTTGTAAGGGTGGAAACCATCAACGTCTTTTTCAGGCGTGATGCGTTCTAAAACTTTAGTGCTGTCGATACCTGCTGGCAGCGGTAGCTGAACCAGAATACCGTCAATTTCACCGTCTTTGTTGAGCTCGTCGACCAAAGCCAGCAATTCTTCTTCTGTTGTATTTGCTGGTAGATCGAAAGACTTAGAAACGAAACCTACTTCTTCACACGCTTTGCGCTTACTGCCTACATAGACTTGAGAAGCTGGATCTTCACCAACCAGAACAACAGCAAGACCTGGCGCGCGTAGCCCTGCATCAGTACGTGCTTTTACACGCGCTGCAACTTCTGATCGAACAGTTTGAGAAATGAGTTTGCCATCAATATTTTGAGCAGACATGTTATTCCTTGAGTTTTGGGGGCTGAATTTTTGGCGTATTGTCGCAAAAAAATATGACAATATCCATTAAGCAAACGATTGCCAAAGGAGGTTTCGGTGTCTTTTTCCCCATTCCGACTTTTTTTTGGTCATTCGAATCATAATGTTAGATAAATTCGTTGACCTTAACCAAGCATCTCGTATAATCCTGTCCCTGTAGCGCGCCCTTAGCTCAGTTGGATAGAGCACGTGCCTTCTAAGCATGTGGTCGCAGGTTCGAATCCTGCAGGGCGTGCCATTTATTCAAACAAAACCCCGATAGCTCAATGAGTTGCCGGGGTTTTGTCGTTTTATACTGCCTTGTTTATTCCTCTTTCCTCTGCATGACTTTTCTAACAACACATTAAGGCTTGTTGGAGTAGGCTAATTCGAAACATTGAGTCTTGGAGAGGTTTATGACATTCCAATCAGATGCCCGTATTCATCAGTTTGCTTCTGAATCCTACTTTCGCGATACGTTCACTACATTGATTGAGAACCGTGGAGAGTCTGCCATGGAGGTGTATTTAAGATTAGTGAGTACCACTCCGTCTTGGGTCAACCAACTGATGGACGCCCGAAATCGAATTGTGGGTCTGTTTGGTTTAAAGAACTTAGGAAGACTGACCGATGTATTGCCAAACAAGACCGCGAATGAATATCAGGCAGGGGACATGGTTGGAATATTCTCTCTTCATAGCATTTCGGATCGTGAAGTGATCATGGAAGATGACGATAAACACCTGAATGTGAAAGTGTCACTGTTTTTAGAAGACAAAGGTGAGTACACCAAGGTATATGCTACAACCACAGTACACGTGTACAACATGCTGGGACGCGCTTACATGTTCTTTGTCACACCGGCGCATAAAGTGATTGTTCCGGCGTCTTTGAGAAACTTGTAGTTTCGAATTTCAGCGGAGTCGGCTACGACTCCGTGCTTTCCTGTACACCCTCGACGTATTTCTCCATCTTGGCGATGAACACGGCTTTGGTGAAAGGCTTAGGTAAGTAGTCGTCCATACCCACATCAAAACATTTTTGAATATCGTCTTCCAGCACACTTGCAGTAAGCGCAATAATTGGAATTGGGGATAGCTGATTACTGTTTTCGTAAGCCCGAATTTCAGCCGTTGCCTCAAAACCATCTTTGACAGGCATCATGCAGTCCATTAGCACAGCAGCATAGCCTTTAGGGTCTGCCTGATACGCGTCTACCGCTTCCTGTCCATTGTTGGCAATGAACACTCTAAGCCCCATTCTTTCCAAATTAATCTCAGCGACCTTTTGGTTAACGGCATTGTCTTCAACCAATAGAATCTGGCTGGTGGCAGAGCTGCGTGACTCGTTGAAATCAGGTTCATTGGTGGCATCGGGTACGTGCTGAGTCTGGCTTTCTTTTAATACCGTAAGCAATCGCAAACCAAATAAAGGAGCGGTCAGGTAACCATCCACCAAATGTTCAAAGTTCAAATGTTCCTGATGATTGTCGCGGACCACAACAAGCGGCAAATCTGAGTGGGAAAGCCTCAGTTGTGACAAGGTCGCGCTGGTCTCTTCTGATGTCGTCTGAGCACATACGGCAACGCAATTGTGAGGCACTTCCTGATCGCTGTTGTCCATATCGTAAGGCAGATAATTGACGGAGAAGTGATCCAGTTCATCGCAGATAGGTGAGTCAGAAGCAATATTGACGAGCAACACCGACGGAAGATTCCCAATTGGAACCTGATGCCCCTGTTCAATGGGGCAGGTAATCTCAAATTTAAACTCACTGCCTTTTCCTTTGGCAGAAATCAGCTCCAGCTTTCCTCCCATCAGTTCGACTATTTTGTCACTAATGGCAAGACCGAGCCCGGTGCCTCCGAATTCCTTGGAGGTGTCACTGTGCTCTTGCTCAAATGCCTGGAAAATCTTCTGTTGCTTGGCAACATCGATGCCGATTCCGGTATCGATCACCCGGAAAAGCAAGCTGATTGAATCTGGCTCAAAAGTTCGGCTTGATAGAATTAAGGAAACCGACCCTTCTTTGGTGAATTTAATGGCGTTGGACGCCAGATTCATCATGACCTGACGTAGCTTGTGTTCATCGACTTTTACGTGTTCTGGAATTGCGGTTGAGACGTCTACGTTTAACTGAATGCCAGACTGATGCGCTTTAGGTGCAATAAGTGCAGCGGTGTCATAAATCACTTCTCTTACATTAGAGGTATGAGGGGAGATTTGCAGCTTGCCGGACTCGATTTTCGATAAATCCAGCACATCGTTAATCAGCATTAACAGGGTTTGAGAAGAGGAATCTATGGTTTTCAGATAATCCTTCTGCATGGCTGATAAACGTGTGCCTTTTAAGATTTCCGCCATGCCAATAATGCCATTCAGAGGCGTACGGATTTCATGAGACATATTGGCGAGGAAGGAACTCTTGGCCCGGTTGGCCTTTTCGGCGTCGCGCACCGAGACTTTCAGTTTCTTCTCAATTTTCGTGGCATTCATTACCAATATCAAAAGTGAAAATGCTGTCGCGACCAACATGATAACGAACAAGATTAACTGGTAAGTACTGATGGTATCTTCAGACTTTAAAAGCACGGTATCGATATGCTTGCTCAGTTTTAAAAAGTTGGCTTCGATCTGATGGGCGGTTTCGCGCAATGCTCCATGTTGTCCCAGACTCTCACTTAAACCAAGCACTCGAAGGCTGAAAAGTAAGTCATGTACTTGCTCCGAAGATTGATCCAGTAGCACCATGGCGTATGTGTCTTTGTCAGGGTTTAAGCCCGATTTCAGTGCGACCAAATTATCTATGATACTTTTCTTCTCAGAAACATCTTTACGATACAAACTTTTCAGAAGTTTGTTTTCTACCTCCAGCAAGAAGGTTTGATTTGCGCCCATCTCCAGAACCAGATGTTCGGTTTCAGCAATCACTCGCTCAACAGTTTGAGAGTCGTTAGGCAGTTCCTGACGCAGTTTAGCGAGGTTGAGCAACAACTTATCGAGTATGCCGTCAGAAGGGGAATAAATGTGTAAGAAGGTAACGGCGAGAGCATCAAAACGATCCTGATACTGAGTGACCGAACTGAGTGTGTTTTTTAGATCGTCGCGGACATTAATTTTCCCCTGATTACTGAGCAGATAGATGGTATTCAGGGTTTGCGACAGCACCACAATTTCGTCGTCAAAACGTTTGACGTATTTTTCATCCTTTCTGGCAAGGAAGTCCTTTTCGTGACGCCGTAATTGCAGCAGCGAGGTATGCGCTTTAGCCAGATTATGGCGGATCGTATTCAGATTGCTTTGTTGCGCACTAAAGTATCCATTAGCAAACACCCACAATAGGAAGAGGGCGAATATGGTTACGATAGATAGGGCAATCTGACCTTTGATGGTTTTTGAAAATGCTTTAACGATCATTGGCATACCGAATGTGAACAGTCATCATCTAAACGTAGAAAGAGATAGAGTGTTTTTAAAGCAAAGCAAAGCACTAAATGATTGAACTGTGACCTTTATGTGACAAAAAAAGGGTGCCATAACAAATGGCACCCTAATGATACGTTTATGTGAGAACTATGACGCTTACATATTAGCGAGTTCTTTAGCACTCTGATCCAGATTGGAAGCTGACACTTCTACCTGTTCAATTGAGCGCGCGACCTGATTAGTCAGC
The DNA here is from genome assembly GCF_019904195.1 of Vibrio sp. SCSIO 43132. Taxonomy (NCBI): domain Bacteria; kingdom Pseudomonadati; phylum Pseudomonadota; class Gammaproteobacteria; order Vibrionales; family Vibrionaceae; genus Vibrio; species Vibrio sp. SCSIO 43132. The sequence goes on along the minus strand of NZ_CP063199.1, from coordinate 2,878,147 downwards.
TCGTTTATCTGAGACAGACTTTCGTTGATCATATTAGACACCTTGGATTGCTCGTCGGTAGACTGAGCGATTTCAGAGTTGAGGCTGAATATAGTGCCCGTGGTGTCTTTGATTTTAACGAAGACTTCACCAATCTTATCGATGCTCTCATGAGCCGTGGACATTAGCCCAGCAGCCTGATTGATGGTACCACCCATGGAATTGGTTTTTTCTTGCAGGCTGGCAATAATCTCTTCGATTTCGTTGGTTGAATCCTGTGTACGTTGAGCCAGAGAGCGAACTTCATCTGCTACCACCGCAAAGCCTCGACCCTGCTCACCGGCACGTGCTGCCTCGATAGCGGCATTCAATGCCAGCAAGTTAGTTTGTTCTGCAATCGACTTGATTACGTCCAGCACGCCAGATACCTGAGCACTTTCAGAAATCAACCCTTCCATTGCTTGCTGGGTGTTGCCGAACTCACTTTGCAGCGTGGTCATGGACTCCACCGCCAGTTGCATGGACGATTGTCCTTCACTTACGTTGCGGTCATTTTGTGAGGCTTCATTCTCGGCATTTACTGTGACGTCTGTAACTCGTGTCAGGGCTGTAGCCATCTCTTCTACCGCAACCAGTACAGAATTGGTTTCCTGAGTCAGTGTGTCTGAGGTCATACGACTTTCAGATACCACTCCATGCGTTTGAGATGCCAGATCCTGAACGTGTGCCGAAACACGGTTCGAGGTCTCTTTTGTCTTGTGCAGGGATTCCAGCAAGCTGTTAATCTGAACGGCGATTTCCCCGATTTCGCCACTGCCTACATTTTCAATTCGAAGACCGAGGTTACCACTGCTCTCAATGTTCTTAAGCTGAACGCTGAGGTTAGTCACTGGTTTGGTCACAACTCGGTTGATCATGATGAAACCAATCACCGCAGCGACGAGCATCAGTGCCATAAGTGCCAGTGTAAATAAAACCGCCCCTTGAAGTGACCCGAAGTCTCGTTCCAGATAACTGAAGGTTCGGTTCTCAAGCTCAGAGAAGAAGCCATCGATCGGTTTCATGATTTTGGCTTTTTCAACGTGGTAGGTTTTACTGTGAAGCAGTTCCGCCGCCATCGCAGTATCCGGTTCTTTACGTAAGGTATATTGGCCAGAATTTGGATCCTGGAAAATACCTTTAACCGCGTTCATGGCTTTCACTTCCAGATTCACCAGAGCATCTGAGTTACCTTGTGCTTCTTTGAGTAACGCGAACTCTTTGTCTGAGAAGCCTAAATCCTTCATTCGTTGCTGAATTGAAATGGTTCGACCGTCCGGCTTTGGTTTTTCGCCGTAGTTAATCACCAGATCCCAGTAAATTTGGTGATACTTTTGCGGCAGTGGTTTTTCGCCGTTACGAATCGCCAGTATGTCCATATACATACTTTCGTAATCGTCATTACCTGTCAGTGCGTAGGTTCTTGCTAAACGGGTCAGATCATCGGAGCTCTGTCTTAGCTCATCAGCAACCTGATACGAGGCGTAGCGTGTTTCTGAAGTCTGCTTTAGTTTGTCTGCAGAGCTTAGGATGGTGAACCCTAACACTATGGTGATGCCCGCAATGATAGACATAGCACCGAAGACATAAGCCATTATTGCTCTGGTTTTCATAGTTATTTCCTTGGACTGTCACGACTAGAAAAAGTGTAGTCCAAGATTTTGGAAAGCGTTACATAGAGGAAAAAATTGTGAGCCCGGCTCAGTCACTTCAGTGCACAGACGTTCAGATGCATAGCTGCTTTGGCGTGGGTAGTTATTGTGGTGTGAATAGCTATTATGGTGAGGATAGCTATTATGGCGTGTATTGAGGGCTAAAGGTCTGGTTGTCTTCTTCGTTGTCGGCTGGTGCAATGACGACCTGATTTCTGCCGAGCTGTTTGGCTTTGTAAAGTGCCTGATCTGCGCGTTTCAGCGCGTCGGCAACCGTTTCGGAATCACGGAACTGAGAAACCCCTAAGCTGATGGTGATTTCTAATGACTGACTGCTGCAGTAGAGCACGGCAACCCGAATGCGTTCGGCAATGTCTCCCGCTTCATGCAACCCGACAGGGAGAGAGAGCAGAAATTCTTCGCCACCATATCGACCAACTGAAGAACCTTCTGGTAAAAAGTCCGCTTCCAGCGTTCGGGCAAGTTCGGACAGCACCGCATCACCCATTAGGTGTCCATAGGAGTCATTGAGTTTTTTGAAGTGGTCTACGTCGCAGAGAATCAAACTTGCCTGTTTGGCGTTGTCTTTAATTTGGCGTGCTTTGTCCAGAATAACGCGGTGGTTGTAAAGGTTGGTTAAGCTGTCTCGCTCAGCCAAATGTTTCAGTTTTTCTGCGTAGCTTTGGGCTCTCATCGCTTCCATTCGATAGCGATAAACGTGTCCAGACATCATAACCATTAGCATTATCATGACGGCAAAATAAGAAAACTGATGATCAAGGAAACGAGCGTAATCTGAGGTGTAATGCGTCACCAAGTCAGGGTAATAGGTTTCCACACTAAACAGAATAGATGGCAGGCAGATCGCGAAGGTAATGAAAGGCCACTTCAACATCGCCATTTCTCGCAACACACTTTGGGTGTACAGCGCCGTTACCAGACAATACAAGGCAGTCGGGCCGTATGATCCTGAATTCGAAAACCAGGTCATGGGGATCACAAACACCATCAGGCAAGTGGCAAATAAAACGGCAACAGGTCGATAGCGATCTTTAAAGCGAGAGTAATACCACATCACCCCCATTAAAGCGGCAACAACATAAAGAATAATAGAAAAGTGAATGGGTGTAATTTCAGCGACTGTATTAAAAACGCCTACAATGACCATGAAAATAGAAACAAGCAGCAGGAAAACGTGATGTACTCTATTGAATACATCTTCGCTGTCGCCAGATATCCAACGCATTACTTGCTTTAATTTTTCAAGTGCTTTGTTCAAATGGACTGTTTTCCTGAATTAATCTAGACGCATAATATGAGAACAATTTACGAGTGTTTCTCTACTGAAATTTGTCGTTGAAATGATAAGCGTTGAAATCAAAATGTGCTCAGATTCTAACAAATAATTTATAAACACCTCAATGTATTGAGTGTTTTATCGCAGAATCTATTAAACATAAGCCATATAAATGAGATCTGTGTCATACAAATTATTTTCATTCGATTAGAATTATAAATTGCTAATAAACTCTTTGAATATTCGGAAATTAGTTAACACAGATATTTAATACATTCTTTCAATTTGAAAAGATTTGACTAAACAAATGTGCACATTTGTTTAAGTGAATATTGAATTTGAGCCAGAAATAAAATAAGCGCATTTCCCTTCCTTATATTTAATTTTGGTTTTTACCTTATAATTTAGATGAATGTACGTTTGTATTTCTGGTTGAAAACTATTCAATATCAATCGGTTATTCGGAAGAATTATTGCGAGCATGAGTTCATATAAAAATTATATGTGCTGATAACAGGCTCAAACTTTATTGATAAAGTTGCCAAACAAAAAATCAGACAGGCTAGAATAAAATTACTGAAATGAATGAGCTATGCTCAAAACAAGCAAAAGGCAATAGGTATGCAGGCAAAAACTCACATTCTGGTAGTGGATGACGACAGCGAAATCCGAGAATTGCTGGAAGAGTACTTGTCTAAAGCTGGCTTTGACGTCTCCAGTGTGGAAGACGGAATCGCCCTACATGAATTTATTTCTGAGCAAGGTTACCCGGATTTAATCCTGCTGGATGTAATGTTACCCGGTGACGATGGATTTACTCTGTGTCAGAAAGTGCGTAAGCACTCCAACGTTCCTATCATTATGCTTACTGCGGTTTCTGACGAAACGGATCAGATCATCGGTCTGGAAATCGGAGCCGATGACTATATCGCCAAGCCCTTCAGCCCACGCCAATTGATGGCTCGCATCAAAGCCATGTTGAGAAGAATGCACACCCTAGAGGATGAAGCCAATGCCACGCCGTCGCTCTCAAGAAGCATCGTGTTTGGTGACTGGAGGCTGGATACGCTCTCTCATCGGGCTACGCATCTGGAATCCGAAGAGGTAATTGAATTTTCCGGCAGTGATTTTGCTCTGTTGATGCTGTTCCTTTCTCACCCTAATGAAATTCTGGATCGTGATACGATTTCTATTGCCACAAGGGGCAGGGAAGCGCTGCCTTTTGAAAGAGGTATCGACGTGCAGTTAAGTCGGCTTCGCCAGCGCTTGGGTGATAAAGGCAACAAGTACATCAAAACCATGCGCGGTAACGGTTATATGTTTACCGCGTCTGTTACCTACGAGCGCTGATAGATGCGATTCCGCTGGCCCAACTCCCTTGTCGCGCGCACGCTGCTTCTGACTTTACTTGCCGTGGTGGTGGCACAAGGGATTGCGACATCCATCTGGTATTCACAGTCTAAACAAAGGGAGTATGAAGGCATTCGTTCGGCGTCAGAAAGTATGGCGAACATGTTTGCTTCAACTGTCACCTTCTTTCAGTCGCTTCCCAGAGAATACCGACATATTGTGCTCGACCAGATTCGGAATATGGGCGGAACGCGCTTTTTCGTCTCTTTTAACGAAGAACGGTTAGATATAGACCCTGTCCCTGATTCCAAACTAAAACGCATATCTATGGATGCGGTTGAACAGGTGCTGAGCACCAAGCTTAGAAAGGTCAAGCAAACCAATGTCGAGTTTTCACGCCCCGATACCTTACGAATACTGAAAAACGACATCTATTTGAGTGATTTACCTCGCTCGTGGGCACATCACACCCTAACGTTAGAACCTTTGAACCCGCCGATTCTGGTGGTGCAGATTGAGCTGGACACCAATCAATGGCTGTACATAGCGGCACTACTTCCGGCACCTTACATCAGCTTGGACGACACCATTCTTGGCAGTGACCAGGTACTGTTTTTAGTATTCTCGACTACCTTGTTGTTGCTTCTCACCTATTTGATGGTCAAACGTCAGGTTCGCCCTTTAAGAAGACTGGCGAAAGCAGCCAACGACATGAGTATCGACGTTGAACAGTCGCCTCTGGCAGAAGAAGGAGCGGAAGAACTGATCACCGCAACTCGGGCGTTCAATCGGATGCAGTCTCGCATTAACCGGTACATTACCGACAGAGAGCACCTCTTTTCTGCTATTTCGCACGATCTTAAAACCCCGATTACCCGTTTGCGCATTCGAGCTGAGTTACTCGAAAGCGACCAAAAGCGTTTCAAGTTCAACAGAGATTTAGACGAACTTGAAATGATGGTGAAAGGGGCATTGCAATGTGTGCGCGAAACCGACCTGCACGAAAACAACGCGCATGTTGATTTAGGGGAAATGCTGGAATCCATTGCAGAAAGCCATAATCAGGAAACCACCAAAGTCTTTTTGCCTGAAGACTCGATTCCTCCAATTTGGGCGAAGCCCCTTGCCATGAAAAGAGTGCTGACTAATTTGATCGACAACGGTGTGAAATATGGTCATCGAGTTCATGTCTATGTTTACGACAATGAAGAAAGGCTGGAGCTGATTATTCTGGACGAAGGGAAAGGCATTCCCGAGAGCAAATTAGACATGGTGTTTGAGCCTTATTACCGACTCGCCAACGACAAAGACGGGCATGGTCTGGGGCTTGGGATCAGCCGAAATATCCTTCATGCACATGGTGGAGATCTCATTATTTACAATTCTCTCAAGGGCGGCTTAGAAGCAAAAGTCCTTATTCCACATGACCCTGAGCTGTAATGTAACATACTCGTTACATTAGGCTTACCCTTTGTTTCAATCTTCCGTTTTTTCCATGTTTAGACTGAAGGCAAATGAGGAAATGCTTGGTTGTATCCGTTTCCCCGTTTTTGCCTAATCCAAGACCGCAAGGTCAAATAACATGGACGATAACAATGAAAATGAATAAAACTCTGATAACCCTATCATTGCTGGCTGCTACTTCTTATGCACAAGCTGGCGAAGTTGAAGTACTTCATTGGTGGACATCTGGTGGTGAAGCGAAATCCGCAGCCGTACTGAAAAGCAAAGTAGAGCAACAAGGTCACTCTTGGAAAGACTTTGCGGTAGCTGGTGGTGGCGGTGAAAGTGCGATGACCGTACTGAAAACCCGCGCTGTTTCAGGTAACCCACCTTCGGCAGCCCAGATCAAAGGACACGACATTCAGGAATGGGGTGACCTTGGTTTCCTTACCAGCCTTGATGACGTAGCAAAAGCGGAAAAATGGGAAACTAATCTTCCTAGCGTTGTGACCAAAGTGATGAAGCACGAAGGCAGCTTCGTAGCTGTTCCTGTTAACGTACACCGCGTTAACTGGCTTTGGGCAAACCCGGAAGTATTGAAAGCCGCAGGCGTTTCAGTACCGAAAACGCTGGATGAATTCTTTGCAGCGGCTGAGAAAATCAAAGCGGCGGGCTACATTCCATTAGCGCACGGTGGTCAGCCATGGCAAGACGCAACAGTATTCGAAGCTGTCGCACTGGATGTATTAGGCAGTGCCGACTACAACAAAGCGTTTGTTGATTTGGATATGGACGTACTTCAAGGACCTAAGATGGTCGAAGTGTTCGAGAAATTCCACAAGATCCGCGATTACATCGACAGCAACTCTCCAGGTCGTGACTGGAACGTTGCTACCTCTATGGTCATCAACGGTGATGCCGCCATGCAAATCATGGGTGACTGGGCGAAAGGTGAATTTGCTGCTGCGGGTAAAATGCCGGGCAAAGACTACATCTGTGCGCCAGCACCGGGTACGGATGGTCAGTTTACCTTCAACATCGATAGCTTTGCTTTCTTCAAGCTGAAAAATGCAGAAAACGAAAAAGCACAAAAAGCGCTGGCGAAAACTATCCTGACCAAAGACTTCCAAGAAGTATTTAACCTGAACAAAGGCTCGATTCCAGTTCGCTTAGACATGGACATGACGAAGTTTGATTCTTGTGCTCTGGACTCTATGGCGACCTTCAAGACCAGTGCTGAGAGCGGCGATCTTGTGCCAAGTATGGCGCACGGCCTGTCGACGACCAGCTATGTTCAAGGTGCGATTTACGATGTGGTGACCAACTACTTCAATGACCCGTCTGCCAATGCAGAAGAAACGGTGAAGAAGTTAGCCAAAGCAGTGAAAGCTGCCATCTAAGACTCGATTCGAAGCCAGCAGTTTTTCCAAGTTTGCTTGTATAGCGGTCTGCTGGCTTTGATATCGACATTCCTAAAGAACACCCCCTGAAGGAAGGGCAATAATGCCCACTCTTCCTCTAGTACCGCCGCTTGCGGCGGTCGTGAGGGTCCCCTAACAAGGATAAGTTATGGAGCATGTTTTGACAGTGCCTAAGACTAAGTCGGCACCCAAGCGAAGCTTTGCCGACAAACTACAAAACTGGCTGCCAAAAATTGTTATGGCTCCGACTATGCTCGTCACTGTGGTGTGCATATACGGTTACATTTTTTGGACAGCAGCCTTATCGCTGACCAACTCCCGCTTTCTACCCAGCTTCAAATTCGTGGGTTTTGCTCAATACGAAAAACTGATGGACAACGATCGTTGGATCACTTCGATCACCAATCTGGGTCTCTTCGGTTTACTCTTTATGTTGATTGCCATTGTGCTTGGTGTCGGTTTGGCTGTCTTGCTTGACCAGAATATTCGCCAGGAAGGAGCAATCCGCACTATTTACCTTTACCCAATGGCGCTCTCGTTCATCGTAACGGGTACTGCGTGGAAGTGGATTTTAAACCCAGGTCTGGGCATCGAAAAACTGGTGCACGACTGGGGATTCACTGACTTCAAATTCGACTGGTTGGTTAATTCAGATTTCTCTGTCTACACGCTGGTTATTGCCGCGGTGTGGCAGTCATCTGGGTTTGTAATGGCGATGTTCCTTGCGGGGCTTCGTGGCATCGATTCTTCCATTATTAAAGCCGCGCAAATTGATGGGGCAAGCTTGCCAAGCATTTATCTGAAAATCATTCTGCCTTGCCTAAGACCCGTCTTTTTCAGCGCAGTGATCATCACATCGCACATCGCGATCAAGAGTTTCGATTTGGTCACGGCGTTAACTGCTGGTGGACCGGGTTATTCATCCGACTTGCCGGCGCTGTTCATGTACGCACACTCGTTCACCCGAGGTCAGATCGGTTTAGGTGCTGCCAGTGCCATGATGATGCTGGGCGGTATTCTGGCCATTCTTGTGCCTTACCTGTACTCTGAATTAAGGGAGAAAAAGTCATGAGTAAGCCTTTTAACTCTCGCTCTTTTAACTTAGGTCGCGTGTTAATTTATTCCGCACTGATTTTCTTCTGCCTTGTTTATCTGATGCCGTTGTTTGTGATGGTGATTACTTCATTCAAAACACTGCCAGACATCAAAGCGGGCAACATCATGTCGCTGCCAAAAGAATGGGTGTTTGACGCATGGGGTAAAGCCTGGTCTTCCGCCTGTACTGGCGTAGCGTGTGAAGGGGTAAAAGGCTATTTCTGGAACTCATTCCAGATGGTGATCCCTGCCGTAGCCATTTCGACCTTATTAGGTGCGTTCAATGGTTACGTAGTCAGTAAGTGGCAATTCCGAGGTTCTAACCTATTTTTCAGCCTGTTGCTGTTTGGGTGCTTCATTCCGTTTCAGGTGATTCTACTGCCTATGGCTGCCACGCTCGGTAAGCTGGGGCTGGCAAACACCACCACGGGCTTAGTGATTGTTCACGTAATTTACGGTTTGGCATTTACCACCTTGTTTTTCCGTAACTTTTACATTGGTGTCCCCGATGAGCTGGTGAAAGCTGCGAAGCTGGATGGCGCAGGGTTCTTTACCATTTTCTTTAAAATTCTACTGCCGTTATCACTGCCCATCATTATGGTTACCGTTATTTGGCAGTTCACCGCAATTTGGAACGATTTTCTGTTTGGCGTGGTGTATTCCGGTTCAGAAACGCAGCCCATTACAGTGGCTCTGAACAACCTAGTGAACACCAGTACAGGTGTGAAGGAATACAACGTAGACATGGCCGCAGCCATCATCGCTGCTCTGCCAACCTTGATTGTGTATGTATTAGCAGGCAAGTACTTCGTGCGTGGTCTCACCGCCGGATCAGTAAAAGGATAAACTTATGGCAACACTACAACTGAATAAGATCCGCAAAACCTATCGCAATGCGGACCAGGAAACCCTGAAAGGGATTAACATAAGCATTGATTCTGGCGAGTTTCTGATTCTCGTCGGACCGTCTGGATGTGGTAAGTCCACATTGATGAATACTATTGCGGGGCTGGAGGACATTACCTCGGGTGAGATTGTGATTGACGGCATAGACGTCGCACAAGTCGAGCCGAAAGATCGCGACATCGCGATGGTGTTCCAGTCTTACGCGCTCTACCCAAATATGACAGTGCGAGGCAACATCGCTTTTGGGCTGAAAATCCGCAAAATGCCGACGGATCAGATTGAAGCTGAAGTTCAGCGAGTGGCAGAAATGCTGCAAATCGACCACCTATTGGATCGCAAGCCGTCGCAACTCTCCGGAGGGCAGCGTCAACGTGTCGCCATGGGGCGCGCTCTGGCTCGTAAACCTAAGCTCTATTTGTTTGATGAGCCATTGTCGAACCTTGATGCCAAGTTGCGTGTTGAGATGCGCACCCAAATCAAGCGACTGCATCAGCAATTGAATACCACCATTGTTTACGTGACGCACGATCAGATTGAGGCCATGACATTGGCGGATCGCATCGCGGTGATGAAAGACGGTGAACTTCAACAACTGGGTACGCCAAAAGAAATCTACAACAAGCCAAACAATATGTTTGTAGCAGGTTTCATGGGATCGCCTTCGATGAACTTTATCCGTGGCAAAGTGGATCTGAACAGCAACGACCAACCGGTTGCAAAAGTGAAAGATGGAGAAGGGCGCGAACATGCGATCCGTTTGCCAGAATCGCTTCGTCCGCGAGACGGACAAGATGTGGTGATTGGTCTGCGCCCTGAAAACATCACTGAGCAAGTGGATGACGACACTCACGCCACCAAGCTGCCACTGAAAATTGAAGTGCTTGAACCAACCGGACCAGACACGATTGCCATGGTAAAAGTGAATGAGCAGGAAGTCGCGTGTCGATTATCACCAGAGTTTGATGTGAATGTCGGAGAAGTGACGGAATTGTACTTTGATTTGTCGAAAGCGGTGTTCTTTGATGCTAATACAGAAATTCGTATTGAACATTAGGATCTGGAGAGAAAACTGACAAGGGTTTGAAGTTCGGGAGTTTGAACTTCATGGATCTGTGACAATGCAAAAGATAGAGGGATCTTTTGTTGTCAATTTGCGCCCCATTGTGGGCGCTTTTTTTGATTGAAATCAATATACTATCGATAATTGGTTTTTGTTCACGTTAAGTGTGTCGAAAATATAACATCGTCATTGTCACTACTATAACTGCTATTTTTATCACCACTATTTGTTCTGCTAGGATGGATTTTTTAAGGAGCGAACATATGCCTACTTTTAATCAGTTGTGGGAAAAATATCCAGAGAAACCCTTCATGAAGGCAAAATGTCAAAATAAGCAAGTTAACAGTTCTAGCCCATTTCAAAACTACTGTGCCATTAACCTAAGTGAAGCATTGATTCGTTGCGGAATTTCAACAAAAAATGCCAAAGTGAGGAGATGTTGGAGTCACTCTGGAATGAGACATATTTTGTTGGCTGAAGAAATGGCTGACTGGTTGAAGAGATCTCATTTTGGGTGGTTGGGAAAATGTGAAAAAATCAACCCAGAGACCTTCCAAGATGACCTTAGTGACCGTACGGGGATCATTTTCTTCAAGGATTATTGGACTAGAAATAGAGAATCTTTTCCCAATAGAAGCGGTGATCATATTGATCTGTGGAATAAAGATGCGATAACAAGCTCTGGTATGCTTTGGCGAAATATAACGGAATTCTTATTCGCAGACGTGAGTGATTTGAATAAGTCTAAAGATATCTGGTTTTGGGAGGTGAAATGAAGAAAACCATAACGATTTCAGTGCTAATACTGTTTAATCTTATTGTAAATTACTTCATCTATTACTGGTCCTTCGAAATGCAAGTCGGGTCAATAATATCTGATGAACAAGCATTTGACATTGGAATGTTAATGCTTAAAACAACGCTACCCGCCTTTTTTGTCTCTTCGATTTTCATTGTCCTTCTCACTGAAATTATCCTTAGGAAAAATAAGGAATAAATATTTCTAATTAATGTAGGAGACAGCTAAATGCAAACAACTAAAAAATCAGGAAAGAGCCGGTTACTCTATCTAATTGGCGCATGTTGCCTTGCGTATCTGCTTTGGTCTCTGTTTTACATTAATCACTTGTCAAAACAAGTTGAGACTGAAAAATCCAGAGTGATCAGTGTTGCGAGAAATCTGGAATTGTGGAAACAGATTACGATCAAGGATGATGGCCATCTGGACCAGAATACACTTATGCAGGAAAACCAAGATATACATATCGAGCTTGTTGAAAATGCCTATGTAGAAGAAGGGCATAAATTCTACATGATGTACTATTCAGAACCTGCGAAAGAACAGGACTTTAAGCGTTATTTCTCTGAGCTGGTTCTTGATGACTATTTTTACATCGTGACGGATTCTGATGGAAAGGTTAAGGAGCTTTTCTGGGATAAACCTTAGCACTTAGTTGACTTGAGGATACGGGTGTCCGAATTTGGGTTCAGACACCCATTGTGGTTTTACTGCCAAGTCCCTAATGCCATTTCGGTGGTGAATCCCGGGCCGAATGCTGCCATCACACCTTGTTCTCCAGCCTTTCTGTGCGCAAAACTTCTTCTCAGCACATCAATCACAGCGGCACTGGACGTATTACCCGTTTCACGCAGGCATGCGCGAGAGTGGTCCAATGCATCTGACGTAAGTTCTAGAGTTCGTTCAACTTCATCCTGAATTCGTCTGCCTCCAGTATGGAACAGATAGAAATCCAACTCTTTCGATGCTTTTTCTTTGCTCGATTGTACGAACTGATCGATGACTGGTGCGACTCGTTCAATTGAATACATGACTTCTTTATCGAGTGAGAACTTAAAGCCTCGCGGGGTCATGTCATAGCGAATGAACGCTTCACTTTCAGGCAGAAAATGACAGGCAGAGTGAGTCAGTTTCATGCCACTGGTCTGGTCATCGCCTCGCATAACCACTGCGGCGCACGCGTCTCCAAACAGCGAGTTAGTGACAAAGTCCTGAATGCGATTGGCGTACTTATCGAAACAGAGTGACGACGTTTCCAGCGCGACAATTAACGCGTTGTTTTGTACAGACTGGTTGCAGTGGTCAAAAGCGCGGTTGACGGCAGCAGCGCCAGCAACACAACCCATTTGCGCCATGGGTAGCTGAATGGTTGAGTCTTTCAGATTCAAAGCATTGATCAGATGAGCGGTGAGGGAAGGCATCATAAACCCAGTACAGGATGTGACGATAACCATGGAAATGTCCTTGGGTTGCAACCCGGCGTTTTCGATAGCCTGGCGTGCTGTCTGCTCAGACATCAGACGCGCCTGCTCATCATAAATCATACTGCGCTCATCGAAATCTTCCAGCGAGACTACTTTGTCCAGAGGAACGATCAGATGGCGTTTATCAATGCTAGAATTACGAACCATATCAAACGCTTTTTCGGCGTGTGGCTGGTCACTGTGTAACTGACGAAGGCATTCAATGATCTCTTCCTGAGTCACGGTGTACTCTGGGAAATAAACGGAAGGCTTACTTAAAACACTCATAACGGTTCTCCTTTTATATGTTTTATAAATGATCATTTAGATATTTTGATTTTATAAAAACAACGAGAGAGTTTTAGAAGTATGAAATTGGTTCCGCATACTAATGAGACTGGTGGAATATATACTTTTGCCATGCACCAATGTTTCATTTTCCACCCATATCCCCTGATTTAATGGGTGGATTTCCACCCACTTCCATTCCTTCGCTCTGACTCGCACACTTTGTGACTTTCGTGCAGCCCTTATGGTTAAAGGGTTGTTAACAAAATGTATTAAGTTGGTCTGCGTTTTGCCTTATAGAACCTACACGGTCTTCATTGATGACGACCAAGTGTTAAATAAGGAGAATAAAAATGTTAAAGCCTCTTACCCTACTTTCTGCCTCCATCCTGGCGCTAACCAGTTTTCAAGCGGCTGCTAACTGTGACCCTGGCGAAATTGTGATCAAGTTCAGCCACGTAACGAACACCGATAAGCATCCAAAAGGTATTGCAGCTTCCCTTCTTGAAAAACGTGTCAATGAAGAGATGAACGGCAAGGCATGTATGCAGGTATTCCCAAACTCTACCCTTTACGATGACAACAAAGTGCTGGAAGCGCTTTTGAATGGTGATGTTCAGCTAGCGGCACCTTCTTTGTCTAAGTTTGAAAAATTCACCAAAAAATACCGCATCTTCGACTTACCATTCCTGTTTGAAGATGTGGATGCCGTAGACCGTTTCCAGAACTCGGAGTCGGGCGAGAAACTGAAAAACGCGATGAAGCGTCGTGGATTAAAAGGTCTGTCTTTCTGGCATAACGGCATGAAGCAGATGTCGGCAAGTAAGCCACTGCTTTCTCCTGCGGATGCAAAGGGTCTGAAATTCCGTGTTCAGGCTTCAGATGTTCTGGTTGCGCAATTTGAACAGTTGGGTGCAAACCCGCAAAAGATGTCGTTCAAAGAAGTGTATGGCGGTCTTCAAACTAAAGTTATCGACGGACAGGAAAACACCTGGTCGAACATTTACGGTAAGAAGTTCTTCGAAGTTCAGGATGGGATAACAGAAACCAACCACGGTATTCTGGATTACCTGGTTGTTACGTCTAACAAGTGGTGGAACGACCTGCCTGATGATGTGCGCATAGAATTCCACGCCATTTTGAAAGATGTGACAGCAGCGCGTAACTCGGCGTCTTCCGAAGTGAACGAGCTGAACAAACAAAACATCATCGCTGCTGGTGGTGTCGTTCGTACACTGACTCCTGAACAGCGTCAGGAGTGGGTAACCGCTCTGCAACCTGTATGGAAGAAGTTCGAGAAAGATATCGGCGCGGATCTTATCGAAGCAGCTCTAGCTTCAAACAAACAATAAAAATAATGGCGCAGCCCCCCGCTGCGCCTTAGCCCTTGGTTCATTCCTAATACAGCGGAGTATCTGTATGGAACAGTCGTTTTTTTCCCGAGTCGGTAAAGTAACGGACAACATCGAAGAGACGCTTATTGCTCTTTTTCTTGGTGGTATGACGTTACTGACCTTTGCCAATGTGGTGTTTCGTTATGTGTTTAACGACAACATCCTGTGGGCATTGGAACTGACCGTTTTTCTCTTTGCCTGGATGGTGTTAGTCGGTGCTTCTTATGGCGTGAAGAAGCACTTTCATATTGGTGTGGATGTGGTGATCAACCTTGCACCAGAAAGTGGGCGTAAGATCTACGCCATCATTGCTGTGAGCTTATGTTTACTTTTCTCTGTCTTGCTTTTCATTGGTTCCTGGAACTACTGGTATCCGTTCGTAACCGAGCGTGCCTGGTACGAAACTGATGACATCCCAATGCCTGAAATGCTGCAGTTTTTATCTGACTGGATGAATGAAGGCGAACGCTACGAGAAAATGCCTCGCTTTATTCCCTATGCGGCACTGCCAATTGGAATGGCGTTACTGACATTTCGCTTTGCTCAGGCAGCCTGGCAGATCATAACAGGTAAAACCGATCGCCTGATTTCAAGCCATGAAGCGGAAGAAGATCTTGAAGCATTGAAATCTGAAAGCAAGGAGAGCTAAACCGTGGACATTTTATTGTTGTTTGTCATGGTCATCGGTTTCATGCTGATCGGTGTACCAATTGCAATATCGCTGGGTCTTGCCAGTATTCTATTTTTGTTGATGCATTCCGATGCGTCACTGGCTTCTGTCGCGCAAACCTTGTTTAACGCGTTTGCAGGGCACTACACCTTACTCGCGATCCCGTTCTTTATTCTCGCGTCGAGTTTTATGTCGACGGGGGGAGTGGCAAGGCGAATCATCCGATTTGCCATCGCAATGGTGGGTTGGTTCCGTGGTGGTCTCGCCATGGCATCGGTCGTCGCCTGTATGATGTTTGCGGCGTTGTCTGGTTCTTCTCCAGCCACCGTGGTCGCGATCGGAAGTATCGTTATCGCTGGTATGGTGAAAAACGGTTACTCCAAAGAGTTCGCTGCTGGTGTTATCTGTAATGCCGGGACACTCGGTATCCTGATTCCACCTTCGATTGTTATGGTGGTGTACGCCGCTGCAACAGATGTGTCGGTAGGGCGTATGTTCCTGGGTGGCGTGATTCCGGGCTTGCTTGCAGGTGTCATGTTGATGATTGCTATCTACATTGCGGCAAGATTTAAAAACCTTCCAGCGCAACCTTTCGTAGGGTGGGGCGAAGCCTTTGCGGCTGCAAAAGACGCCAGTTGGGGTCTGTTGCTGATCGTCATCATTCTGGGTGGTATTTATGGCGGGGTATTTACTCCAACAGAAGCGGCAGCGGTAGCAGCGGTGTATTCCTTCTTTATCGCCAACTTTATCTACAAAGACATGGGACCGTTTGCCGATAAGGAAAACACCAAGCCGGTTCTGGTGAAAGTGTTCCAGACGTTTGTGCACAAAGACACCAAGCATACGCTGTTTGAGGCAGGCAAGCTGACCATCATGCTGCTGTTCATCATTGCTAATGCTTTGATTCTGAAGCACGTATTAACAGAAGAGCGCATCCCACAGATGATCACCGAATCTATGCTTTCTGCTGGATTAGGTCCGATTACCTTCTTGATCGTGGTGAACTTGTTGCTGTTGATTGGTGGTCAGTTTATGGAGCCATCCGGTCTGCTGATCATTGTTGCACCGCTGGTATTCCCAATAGCAATCGCTCTGGGTATCGACCCTATTCATTTAGGCATCATGATGGTGGTGAATATGGAAATAGGGATGATCACCCCGCCTGTAGGGCTGAACCTCTTTGTGACTGCGGGTGTGGCTAAGATGTCGATGATGAATGTGGTGAAGGCAGCGCTTCCTTGGGTGGCGGTGATGTTCCTCTTCCTCGTTATCGTAACTTACGTACCTTGGGTATCCACCTGGCTACCTACCACCCTTATGGGACCTGAAATCATAACCAAGTAGAAACGAAAACCTGAGACACCCTACACTCAGGAATAGATCGTTCATAAATGCACTTGAAGCACATTGCCCTGCTTTCCCCAGCAGGGCTTTTTTCGATTTATCTAATCCATCGTCCCCGGTAACCAGAGCGATATCTGAGGAACGAAAGTCAACAGAAGCAATACCGCCAACAACATTCCAAGGAACGGAAGAACTTCCTTAACAAAGTCTTTGACCGCCACTTTGCTGATACTACATGCCGTAAACATTAGGGTTCCCAATGGCGGAGTAACCCCGGCGATGGTTAAATTAAGCACCATCACAATCCCGAAGTGCACCGGATCTATCCCCACTTTGGTGATGATAGGCACCAGAATAGGCGTCAGAATGATCAGTGCTGCGCCACCTTCAATAAACATTCCAACCAAAACCAACAGTAAATTGATGATCAGCAGTAACAGGTATGGGTTATCTGTCAGCGACAACATTGCATTGGCGACCTGCACTGGTAATCGTTCCCATGATAAGTAGAAACTGAAAGTAGAAGCCGCACAGATAATAAACATCACGGTAGAGGTGGCGATCACCGTTTCTTTCATGATGGAAGGTAAGGCTTTTACCGAGAACTGGCGATGGATATAGCCAACAATAATGGCATAAATGACCGCAATCGCGCCTGCTTCAGTTGGAGTGAAAAGCCCGAATCGGATACCACCGATAATTCCGATGGGAACCATTAGCGACCACGCAGCATTTTTCAATGCCAGTAAACGTTCGGTTAGTGAAGAAGGTTTCGGCTGTGACGGAGCGTAATCGCGAATCCGGGAAATCCGGTGTGCGACCAGCATCAAGGCGATACACAGGACAATTCCCGGAACCACACCAGCCAGAAATAGTCGCCCAATGGATACGTCACCCATGTAGCCATACAGGATTAAACCAATACCGGGTGGAATGATCACACTGATAATGGATGAACACGCCGTTACCGCGGCAGAAAAAGCCGTGTGATAGCCACGCTGGTTCATCTGAGGAACCATGATTTTACTCTGCATCGCGGTATCGGCATTCGCACTGCCAGACATGCCGCCCATTAAGGTACTGAGAAGAATGTTGACCTGAGCCAGACCACCAACTCTATGCCCCGTTAAACTGTCGGCCAACTTCATTAGCCGCTCAGTTATGCCCGCGTGGTTCATGATGACACCCGTCATAATAAAGAAGGGAATCGCCAGCAAAGGGAATGAGTGGGTCACCGAAACAAATCGCTGAATGAAAATCTGATGCTGAATGCCATTGGTCATTAAGAAGAAGGTTAACCCGGCAATCGCGAGGGCGAATGCAACAGGTACGTTAACCGCAAAAAGCAGAAACAGAATGAAAACCGGAAGTAAATCCATTACAGCACCTCCGGCTCTGAAGAGTCGTCTGTTTGAGTCGGTCTGTTAAACAGATGACTTACGCTGTGAATCAACATAAATAAAAAAGACAGGCAGGTTGCAAGGTACACGAAGAAAAACGGTAACCTTAATACGGGCGAAGGACGGTTCCATGACTGAAAAGCCAGAACCGTTGCCAGATAAAAGCTGTATGCCAGAAAGATCAGTACGACCAGTGTTGTTAGCTGGAACAACCGTTTACGAATGTTGTCAGGCAGCGCGTCGACAAATACAGGGACGCCAATATGCAGACTCTTGCGATAACACACGGCTGCTCCCATAAATACCATCCATGTAAAGGCTATGCCTGACAATTCTGTTGTCCAGACTGCGGGTTGTTCCGTGATGTAGCGAGTGATCACCCCCCACACAACGGAACCCAAAACCAAGCTCATGGCGATCAGGGCAAGCGCGGTTTCCAGCTTGCCCAACACCTCCGACACTTTTCTTAGTGACATCATGATTCCTTATTGTTGGTCTCAGTTGTCCAGAATTTCACGAACTTTGGCGTGCAAACCATCTGACCATTTAGGGAATTTCTGATAAACCGGAGCCGTTGCTTTCTGGAATGCATTGGCGTCTACGTTTTTATGAACAGTCACGCCTTCCGCGCGGAGCTTGTCGAGTAGTGCATCGGTTGTGTTAACTGAAAGCTCTGTCATGAATTCACCCGCTTTGATCGCTTCTTCAGCCAGAATGGTCTGAATGTCTTTGGGCAGGTTGGCAAAGTAATCGGCGTTGATGACCAGTCCAATAAACGCTTTAAAGTGGCTGGTTAGTGACACGTGCTTTTTGCTTTCATACAGTTTGGCGGCGTAAAGTGAACCAAGCGGTGCTTCAGCAGCATCGACCACGCCCGAAGACAAACCGGTATACACTTCTGACCATGCCAGTTGAGTAGCACGAGCTCCCATCGCTTTTACGGTCTCAATCCACATGACGTTTGGCGGAACGCGCATTGACACACCTTTTAGGTCATCAGGTGACAGAATCGCTTTGTCAGAAATAATGTGTCTCTCACCAAACAACCAGTTCATCGCCAGAACTTCGAAGTTTCCGTTCTTCTTCACGGTCTCTTTCATAGATTGATAAAGGGATGAATCCAGTAACTTCTTAAAATCTTTTGGATCATTGAGTAAGTAAGGGCCGTTTAACACGCCAAAGTCCGGCGCGTAATCGGAAAGGTAACCCGGATCAGCCGTTTGAATAACAGGCAGACCCAGTTTCACTTGCTCGTAAACTTCTAGGTTGGTGCCGAGCTCGCCATTTGGGTGAATCGTGATTTTGATTTTGCCGTTAGAGCGCTTTTCTACGTTTTCGGCGTAGTATTCCAGCGCTTGGTGGAGAGGCTCTTTGTTCGATGTGACATGAGCCAGTTTGAGTTCATAGTCTGCTGCAAAGACGACGCTGGAAAACAGCATCGTTATTGCAATAAGCGGCTTGAGTAAACGTTCCATGTGTTGCTCCTGATTTTCCGCGAAACTGAAATAGATGAGTAAATACTCAGGCGCCACGAGCAATGCGCAATTAATACTGGTTGTGCAGGTCGTGTCGCTGACTTGCCCCGATACATCACTGTTTCCGAGTGGACAGCTTCTCAGGTCGCAGAAGGGAACAAGATTTCATCTCAGTTATAGAGTTTGATTAAATTCATATACAAAAGTAAATTTCATATATGGATTTACGGTATCCTTTGTATGGTTAAAAAACAACCGATCGACATCTTGCAAATAATCAAAGTGTGACAGCTGCCTGCGAAAATCAGATAGAGAATAAGTGATGGTGTGCATATTCGCACTTGGCGAGTACCAAGCGCGTAATGAAGTGGGGAAGGTTTAACTTTTGTAGCTGTCTTTGTTGATGCCGAACTTTTGCATCTTGTCGTAAAGGGTTTTACGCGGAAGCTGAAGAGCAGACATGGTGTCTTTAATGCTGCCGCCGTGATCGGCAAGCGCTTGCTCTATCAGAGCTTTTTCAAACTCTGAAACCTGATCTGCAAGCCCAGACTGGCATTTCGGTTTTTCTGTTTCACCCAACTGGCTGAGTTTACCGAGCAGGACAAAGCGCTCTGCGGCGTTTCTTAGCTCCCTAACATTACCCGGCCAGTCATGGGCGATAAGGGTCTGTAAATCGGCAGAAGGTAAAGAAGTTGCAGCTTTTCCATAACGTGCTGCTGCGACCAGCAAAAAATGATGGAACAGGGCTGGTATGTCCTCTTTACGAAGTCTCAAAGGAGGCAAATCTAGTGTTACAACATTTAAGCGGTAGTAGAGATCTTGACGAAATGTACCTTCTGAGGCGGCGTCTTTCAAATCCACTTTTGTAGCCGCGATAACACGAATGTCGAGAGAAATGCTTTTGTTTGAGCCGATTCGTTCAATCTGCCTTTCCTGCAACACCCTTAGCAATCGAATCTGTGCCTGCATCGGCATGGATTCAATTTCATCAAGAAAAAGCGTTCCTCCCTGAGCGTATTCGAATTTACCGATACGTTGGCTGTCTGCACCTGTGTAAGCGCCTTTTTCATGCCCGTATAACTCGCTTTCGATCAGGTTTTCTGGCACCGCCCCACAGTTGACGGCAACAAAGTTCTGCTCGCGCCGGCTGCTTTGCTCATGCAGAGAGCGGGCAACCAATTCTTTGCCAGTGCCCGTTTCGCCAAACAGAAGAATGTCTGCATTGGTATCGGCTATGTGGCTAATGGTGTCACGAAGCGACTGAATACTGTCGGTTTCTCCAATGATTCGAGGACCAAGTGTTTTGTTGGCTTTTAGCGCACGCTTGAGCTTCTGGTTTTCTAAGGTCAGCTTCCGTCTTTCAATCGCACGTTTAACGGTATCGATAAGCCGATCATTGGAAAAAGGCTTCTCGATAAAGTCGTAAGCGCCATCGTGCATCGATTGGACAGCCATAGAAATATCGCCGTGACCCGTAATTAAAATCACAGGGATATCCTCATCTTTGGCTTTGATGGAGTTCAGCAACTGCTGACCGTTAATACCGGGCAGGCGAATATCGGTGACGACCACAAAGGGTGGTTCGTCTTCCGAATACGCCAGCAGGGCAGATTCGGCATCGGGGAACCCTGTGGCTTCAATATCCGCCAGTTCAAATGCCTGCTCCATGGCAATCCGAAGATCTTCTTCATCATCAATAAAATAGATGTGACACATACTCATTCCTAAATTTTTGGCAGCAAGAGACGAAAGCGCGCGCCGGATTGTTCCATGTTATGCACCTGCAGTTCTCCATCCATGCTTTGCATAATCTGTTGGGAAATGGGTAAACCAAGCCCAAGACCGTTTTGCTTCGTCGTGAAAAAGGGCTCAAACAAATGGTTGAGCGTATCGGTTTCGATCCCCGGACCGGAGTCTTCTATATCAATCACGATATGTTCTGGGGTCGCATACAGCCTGAGTAGAATGTTTTTTTGTGGCTGCATATCCATAGCTTGAATGGCGTTAGTGAGTAAGTTTACTAATACCTGTTCGAGCTGAATTGGGTTGATTCTGGATTCGAGGGGCTGTTCCAGTCCTTCGCATTTTAAATGCGTCTGGCTCTCTTTGAGCTGAGGTTTCAACAGTTCTTTTGCTGCGATGATGACAGGCGAAATTTGGGTAACGACTCTATCGCTCGCGTCACTTTTTTTCGCGAAGGCTTTTAACTGCTGACTGATTTTTGCCATGCGTTCAGTAAGCGCCGAAATTCGGTGCAGGTTCTGATCGACTTTGTCGTGCCGTTCTTTTTCCAGAAACTGAAGTGCGTTGTCTGCGTAACTGCGAATCGCCGCGAGGGGGTTATTTAGCTCGTGGCTGATGCTGGTGGACATTTGTCCTAAAACTGCGAGCTTTGCGGCTTGAATCAGTTCTTCCTGAGTTTGCCTAAGTACCGATTCAGTATCTGCTCTTACCTTGATTTCCGCTTCTAACTCTGCGGTTCGTTCCATAACTTGATATTCAAGCTTTTGCTTGGACTCCGCCTGAATACGTTCGATTTGCCTTTGCTTAGACTTCTGCTGGCGAATGATGATGCTGGCGAGATAAAGCAGGGCGAATACCAGTGTATTCAAAGCAATCAGCCCAACGATTTTCCAAAAAAGGTTCGATTTGGGGCTGAGAACCCGCACTGTCAGGGAGCTATTGTTAAGGGGTTTGACGACACTTAAATACTGATTAAAAAATGAAGAGTCGCTTGTAAGGGTTAATTCAGTTTGTCTGGCATTGAAGTTGCCGGAAAATGCCAAAGAAGAAATATCCCGTTCCAGATATCTGCGGCTCTCCTTTATTTCTTTTTTCTTAATTTCGTCAAGATCATAGAGACTGTTGTACCACCAGTTTACCCGGTTAGACATAAACACAACATCGTCACTGTCCGTGACAACAAAGAAGCTATTTTGACTGTTCCAGTCTTCTTCTATTGTGGAAAGGTCTTTTTTTACAACAAGAACACCAATTGGGCTGCCGGCGTATTTAACTGGATACGAATAAAAATATCCACGCCTGCCAGACGTGCTGCCTAATGCAAAGTATTCGCCCCGACTTCCTGAGATCGCGGCTTGATAATAAGGGCGAAACGCAAAATTACGCCCAACGAAGGTCTTCTTATTTTGCCAATTGCTGGCGGCGATGGTTGTTCCGATATTATTGAGAAGATAAGTATCCGCGGCTCCGACAACCGTATTCACTTCCTCCAGGTAGCGATTGGTGATGTCTAGCTGAGCGCTGTTATCAGGAGAAAGAAGGGCATCCACCAGTTCGTTGTCTTTAGACATAAGTTGTGGAATGTAGGCGTACTTTTCTAGCTGACTCGTGAGGTGGCTGCTGAGCTGTTCAGCCTGAACTTGCGCATCTTCCAGTTGTTGCTCATAACCAGCCTGCCAGCCCCATGTGCCCAGTATCAGGCTAGAGACAGCGTAGGAGAGCAATAAAATGACTGGAATACGCCGCAGAATCATAGAGATAAACTTCTTCAACAACTGATAACGTAAAAGTAACAAAAAAGAGAAATTTATGGGTTGTTAAAACAAGACTCGGATCTCTTTTTTGCCTTTTCATGAAAAAAACTGATTATTTCACTTGAAAAGCCATGTATCGTCCCCATTTCTCAGAAAACTTTTGCCAAATGTTCGAGAAATCAGGACTTGGCTCGACAGTCGTTACGCATATCGCTAGAATGTCGCGTCTAAAATTTCTGTCCTGAAGCTAATTGGAGATGTTCTATCTATACCAAGAGTATAGGTAAGAGGTCACCGAATAGTGTTCAAACCAAGAATTCGGTGGTTTGTGACTCTACGAATTTATTTTTATGTATTCAGACAGAATACAACTTAAGGATGAAGCCACCGCAAGAAGCGCTGGCTCATACGCTCAGGTAATCTGAGCCAGTTTTGAGGTTTATTTATAATGCAAGCTACTGTTGAAACTCTAGAAGGCCTAGAGCGCCGTCTTACTATTACCGTTCCTGCAGCTAACATCGAAGACGCAGTAACAGCTGAACTACGCAACATCGCTAAAAACCGTCGTTTCGATGGTTTCCGTAAAGGTAAAGTGCCTTTGAAAATGGTTGCGAAAATGTACGGCAAAGCAGTACGTCAGGATGTGATGGGTGAGGTTATGCAACGTCACTTCATCGAAGCGATCGTTAAAGAAAAAATCAACCCAGCGGGCGCTCCTACTTTCGCTCCAGTTGAAACTGAAGAAGGTAAAGATCTTGTATTCAACGCAACTTTCGAAGTTTACCCAGAAGTTGAGCTGAAAGGTCTTGATAACATCACTGTTGAGAAACCAGCAGTAGAAGTGAAAGAAGACGACGTTGCTGAAATGATCGAAACTCTACGTAAGCAGCAAGCAACTTGGAAAGAAGTTGAAGGCGCTGCTGAAGAGAACTCTCGTGCAACTATCGACTTCGTTGGTTCTATCGACGGTGAAGAGTTTGAAGGCGGTAAAGCTGAGAACTTCCCACTAGAAATGGGCGCTGGTCGCATGATCCCTGGTTTTGAAGACGGCATCGTAGGTAAGACTGCGGGCATGGAATTCGAAATCGACGTAAACTTCCCAGAAGATTACCACGCTGAAAACCTAAAAGGTAAAGCAGCTAAGTTTGCTATCAAAGTAAACAAAGTTGAAGAGCGTGAGCTTCCAGAACTTGACGAAGAATTCGTTGCTAAGTTTGGCGCTGAAGGCGGCATCGACGGTCTTAAAGCTGAAGTTCGTAAGAACATGGAGCGTGAGCTTAAGCAAGCTGTTAAGAACCGCATCAAAGAGCAAGCGATTGACGGTCTGGTTAACGAAAACGAAATCGACGTTCCTGCTGCACTTATCGATCAAGAAATCGGTACTCTGCGTCAGCAAGCTGCACAACGTTTCGGTGGCAACCCTGAAGCGGCTGAGCAACTTCCACGTGAGCTGTTCGAAGAGCAAGCTAAACGTCGCGTTGTTGTAGGTCTTCTACTAGGCGAAGTGATCAAATCTGAAGAATTAAAAGCTGACGACGAGAAAGTTAAGGCTATTATTGAAGAGATGGCGACTGCTTACGAAGATCCAGCAGAAGTTATTGCTTACTACGAGCAAAACGAGCAAATGATGAACAACATGCGCAATGTTGCGCTAGAAGAGCAAGCGATTGACGCGATCATCGCTAAAGCAAAAGTTTCTGAAAAAGAAGTAAGCTTCAACGAGCTTATGAATACGCAACAACCTGCATAAAATCAGGTTTCAGTGCGTAGAAAGTTGACTTTGTTTTAACTCTTCTGCTAACAATGGTCCGTATGAGTCATTCATCCGGGCCATTTTATTTAGGGATATAAGAATATGAGCTACCAAGAAAAAAATGCAATGTCACCAATCATTGATGCACTAGTACCCATGGTGGTAGAACAAACTTCCCGTGGTGAACGTTCTTACGATATCTACTCACGCTTGCTCAAGGAACGTATCATTTTCCTGACTGGTCAAGTTGAAGACCAGATGGCCAACCTTGTGGTTGCGCAGTTACTTTTCCTTGAATCAGAAAACCCAGACAAAGACATCTTCCTTTACATCAACTCTCCTGGCGGAAGTGTAACGGCGGGCATGTCAATCTACGACACCATGCAGTACATCAAACCAAACGTAAGTACGGTATGTATGGGTCAGGCTTGTTCAATGGGTGCTTTCCTGTTAGCAGGCGGTGCTGAAGGTAAACGTCACGTTCTACCTAACTCTCGCGTTATGATCCACCAACCATTGGGTGGTTTCCAGGGACAGGCGTCCGACATTCAAATTCACGCTCAGGAAATTCTGACCATCAAACAAAAGCTAAACAAATTGCTTGCAGAGCATACAGGTCAGCCTCTTGAAGTTATCGAGCGTGATACCGATCGCGACAACTTTATGTCGGCAGATCAAGCAGTAGAATACGGTTTGGTTGATTCAGTTTTAACTCACCATAAAGAGTAATTTGTCATTGCTGCAAGATGCAGGCGAAATTTGGTGAAAATTGATATAAACTCAAAACAAGATAGTAAAGGCTAAGAGGTTAGCGAATGACAGATAAAAGCAAAGAGGGCGGTAGCGGTAAGTTACTTTATTGCTCTTTCTGCGGCAAAAGCCAGCACGAAGTTCGCAAGCTAATCGCAGGTCCATCGGTGTACATTTGCGACGAATGCGTCGACTTGTGTAACGATATTATTCGTGAAGAAATTAAGGATGTGCTTCCTAAGAAGGAATCCAGCGCGCTTCCTACTCCTCGCGAAATTCGCGAACACCTTGATGATTATGTGATTGGTCAAGATTACGCTAAGAAAGTGCTAGCCGTAGCGGTATACAACCACTACAAGCGCTTGCGTAATGGCGATACGACGAGCGAAGGCGTTGAACTGGGCAAGAGTAACATCCTGCTGATCGGTCCAACGGGTAGCGGTAAAACGCTGCTGGCTGAAACCCTGGCTCGTTTCCTAGATGTACCTTTCACCATGGCCGATGCGACCACACTGACGGAAGCAGGTTATGTGGGTGAAGATGTAGAAAACATCATCCAGAAGCTTCTTCAGAAGTGCGATTACGATGTGGCAAAAGCGGAACGCGGTATTGTCTACATTGATGAAATCGACAAGATTTCACGTAAAGCCGAAAACCCATCCATCACACGTGATGTATCCGGTGAAGGTGTACAGCAAGCGCTATTGAAGCTGGTTGAAGGTACGGTTGCATCTGTTCCACCACAAGGTGGCAGAAAACATCCTCAGCAAGAGTTCCTGCAGGTAGACACATCTAAGATCCTGTTTATTTGTGGTGGTGCATTTGCTGGTCTGGATAAAGTGATTGAGCAACGTACAGCAACAGGAACTGGTATTGGTTTCGGTGCTGATATTCGTTCTAAAGACGAAACGCGTACCGTCGGTGAACTGTTCACTCAGGTAGAACCAGAAGATCTTGTGAAATACGGTTTGATTCCGGAATTCATTGGTCGTCTGCCTGTAACCACTACACTGACCGAACTCGACGAAGCAGCACTTATTCAGATTCTGTGTGAACCTAAGAACGCACTGACTAAGCAGTATGCAGCGTTGTTCGACCTGGAAGATGTCGAGTTGGAATTCCGTGAAGATGCGCTTAAGGCGATTGCCAAGAAAGCCATGGATCGTAAAACGGGTGCTCGTGGTCTTCGTTCTATTCTGGAGTCTGTACTTCTGGAAACTATGTACGAATTGCCATCTTCTGAGAATGTCAGCAAAGTTGTGATTGATGAAGCGGTTATCCAAGGTGAATCAGACCCTCTACTGATTTACGAAGGGAACGACAATCAGGC
The DNA here is from genome assembly GCF_019904195.1 of Vibrio sp. SCSIO 43132. NCBI lineage: Bacteria > Pseudomonadati > Pseudomonadota > Gammaproteobacteria > Vibrionales > Vibrionaceae > Vibrio > Vibrio sp. SCSIO 43132. Next base: position 2,851,742 of record NZ_CP063199.1, on the reverse strand, counting down.
TGCTGGCGCAGAATAAAATACTTTTAAACACTAAAGGAGGCTTTTGCCTCCTTTTTTTTATTATCTCGTTGAATCTAAGCAACTTGCCCCCATATACTGCACATAAGCAGAAACGGAAGAGAGAATAGTATGAACTTGGAACGTTCCGAGCGTATCGAGATCCCCGTATTACCCTTGAGAGATGTGGTAGTTTACCCACATATGGTTATCCCATTGTTTGTTGGTCGTGAAAAGTCAATCCGTTGCCTTGAGTCTGCGATGGACACCAACAAGCAAGTTCTTCTTGTTGCCCAAAAGCAAGCAGATACTGACGAGCCATCTATCGATGACCTGTTTTCTATCGGTACTGTTGCAACCATTCTTCAGTTGTTGAAACTGCCTGACGGTACGGTAAAAGTACTGGTCGAAGGTCAGCAACGTGCTCAAATCCATCAGTTCAAAGAAAACGATTTCTTCCTGGCAGATGCTGAATACCTGTCAACGCCAGAACTGGATGAGCGTGAGCAAGAGGTTGTAGTTCGTAGTGCAATCAATCAGTTTGAAGGCTTTATCAAACTGAATAAGAAGATCCCGCCAGAAGTTCTGACCTCTCTAAACGGAATCGACGAAGCGGCGCGCTTAGCAGATACCATAGCCGCTCATATGCCTCTGAAGCTTAACGACAAGCAGCAAGTGCTGGAAATTCTGGATGTAAACGAGCGTCTTGAATTCCTGATGGGGCAGATGGAATCAGAAATCGACTTACTTCAGGTAGAGAAACGTATTCGCGGTCGCGTGAAAAAGCAGATGGAGAAATCCCAGCGCGAGTACTACCTGAACGAGCAAATGAAAGCCATCCAGAAAGAACTGGGTGAAATGGACGACGCGCCAGACGAATTTGAAACTCTGAAGAAGAAGATCGAAGAGTCGAAAATGCCGAAAGAAGCGCGCGAGAAGACAGAACAAGAGCTGCAGAAGCTTAAGATGATGTCTCCGATGTCCGCAGAAGCGACGGTTGTTCGCAGCTACATCGATTGGATGGTAGGTGTTCCGTGGACTAAGCGCTCTAAAGTGAAGAAGAACCTGGCGAAAGCAGAAGAGGTTCTCAATGAAGATCACTACGGCTTAGAACGCGTAAAAGAACGCATCCTTGAGTATTTGGCAGTCCAGAACCGTATCAACAAGCTGAAAGGTCCTATCCTTTGCTTGGTTGGTCCTCCAGGTGTGGGTAAAACTTCTCTGGGTCGCTCTATTGCAGCAGCTACAGGACGTAAATACGTTCGTATGGCTCTGGGCGGCGTACGTGATGAAGCGGAAATCCGTGGTCACCGTCGTACTTACATCGGTTCTATGCCGGGTAAACTGATTCAGAAAATGTCAAAAGTGGAAGTGAAAAACCCACTGTTCCTTCTGGATGAGATCGACAAAATGTCTTCTGACATGCGTGGCGACCCGGCTTCAGCGCTGCTAGAAGTACTGGATCCAGAGCAAAACAACTCATTCAACGACCACTACCTTGAAGTGGATTATGACTTGTCTGACGTAATGTTTGTTGCGACGTCAAACTCGATGAATATCCCGGGTCCTCTTCTTGATCGTATGGAAGTGATTCGTCTTTCTGGTTACACAGAAGATGAAAAACTGAACATCGCTAAGCGCCACCTAGTGGGTAAGCAAGTTAAGCGTAACGGTCTGAAAGATCACGAGATCGAAATCGATGACTCTGCCATTATCGGCATCATCCGTTACTACACGCGAGAAGCTGGTGTACGTAGCCTTGAGCGTGAGATCTCTAAGATCTGCCGTAAAGCGGTGAAGAACATTCTGTTGGATTCAGACCTGAAGAAAGTGTCTGTTTCTATTGAAAACCTGAAAGACTACCTTGGTGTGCAGCGTCATGACTTTGGTAAAGCAGACGAAAGCAACCGCATTGGTCAGGTTGTCGGTCTGGCTTGGACCGAAGTAGGCGGCGACCTGTTAACCATCGAAACTGAGTCTATGCCGGGTAAAGGCAAGCTGACTCAAACCGGTTCTCTTGGCGACGTGATGCAGGAGTCGATTCAGGCTGCAATGACGGTTGTTCGTTCTCGTGCGGAAAAACTGGGTATCAACTCAGATTTCTATGAGAAGCGCGACATTCACGTACACGTTCCTGAAGGGGCTACGCCTAAAGATGGACCAAGTGCGGGTATCGCAATGTGTACAGCACTGGTTTCTAGCCTGACAGGTAACCCGGTTAAAGCGGATGTTGCGATGACAGGTGAAATTACCCTTCGTGGTGAAGTTTTACCAATCGGTGGTCTGAAAGAGAAGTTGCTCGCAGCACATCGCGGTGGAATCAAAACAGTGGTCATTCCGAAAGAAAATGAACGTGATTTGGAAGAAATTCCAGACAATGTTATTGCAGATCTGGTGGTTAAACCGGTTCAGTGGATTGACGATGTGTTAACGATTGCATTGGAGAAAGACCCGTCTGGAGTCACTCTAGAGTCTGTAAAATAGTGACGTGCAGCAAAAATAACTAAACAAAATACGCTGACATGCTTGAAAAGGCTTGTCAGCGTTTTTTTTGGAGGCTAAGTTTATCCACCAAGGACAACGCCTTTTCCCATAAGGCGCGGTTTAAAAATAACTAAATTTTTTAACGGAACGAATACTGCCAATTTTGGAATCGGTGGTACTAAAGGGGAACATCACGTGAATAAAACACAACTAGTAGAAAAAATCGCAGAGAACGCTGACATTTCTAAAGCATCAGCGGGTCGTGCCCTAGACGCATTCATTGAAGCAGTGAGTGACACTCTACAATCTGGCGACCAAGTAGCATTGGTTGGCTTCGGTACTTTCAGCGTACGTACTCGTGCAGCTCGCACAGGTCGTAACCCTAAGACTGGTGAAGAAATCCAAATCGCAGAAGCTAAAGTACCAGCTTTCAAAGCAGGTAAAGCGCTTAAAGACGCGTGCAACTAATTTTGGATTGACCTGCAAAAGGTCAATTACTGGGAATGGCGCTCAAAAACGCCAAAAAATCCTGAAATATGCGCATCAATGTGGTGCGCATTTCTTTTTCTGATATCATCTTCACCATTCAGCGCTATAAGGCGATTTGCCTGAATTCTTCTGAACAAGCTAATGTCCGAAAAAATGAAAATGTCCTCAGTTTTGAGGTGAACTTTTTTGTGGGCTACAGATCTAAATCACACATATTTATCAGTGAGCTGGCTTGTAGTATTCGCTAATGTGTAGATTTAATGGCTTAGTCAGAGCTCAGGCTCAATTTTGGAGAGTTGTTACATTATGATGGAACGATTGCGCGAAGGCGTAAACAGCATCGCAATTAAAATTATTTTAGGACTGATCATTCTGTCCTTTGTCTTCACAGGTGTGAGTGGCTACATTGGCGGTGGCAACAACGTTGCTGCAAAAGTTGATGGCATTGAAATTAGCCGCGGTGCTTTTGAGCAAGCGTATCAGAATGAGCGCAACATGCTTCAAGCGCAATATGGTGAACAATACGCAGCGTTGCTAGCAGACCCAGATTTCGTTCAAAGACTTCGTCAGTCTGTATTAGACAAGATGGTCAATGAAATCTTGTTAGAGAACCACGCTCGTTCATTAGGTATGCGCATCAGTGACGAACAAGTGCTGAACCTTATTCTTCAGATGCCTGAATTCCAGTTAGATGGAAAGTTCAATCAGGACATCTACGAAACATCATTGCGCCGTGCTGGTTACACACCAGAGTCCTTCGGCGAAGTTATGCGTCGTAGTGAAATTCGTAATCAACTTTTACAAGCGGTGAGCGCGAGCGAGTTCAGCTTACCGGGTGAAGTTGCCGACCAATCTAAACTGATTACTCAAACTCGTGACATTCGCACTTTGGAACTGAGTGTTGAAGAGTTTGCGAAAAAAGCTGAGTTGTCAGACGAAGAACTTCAAGAGTACTACGAATCAAATTCGGCTCAGTTCACTCGTCCAGAGCAAGTTAAGGTTTCATACCTTGAACTGTCTGGTGAAGCGCTTAAAGCAAGCGTAGAAGTGACTGACGAAGACGTAGATGCTTACTACCAGGAAAACCTCAGCCAGTACTCCTCTGCGGAACAACGCAGCGTAAGTCATATCTTGGTTGAAGGTGACGACGAGGCAAAAGCTCAAGCGATTCTGGATGACCTGAACGCAGGAACTGACTTTGCTGAGCTTGCGAAAACTCGTTCGGAAGACCCTGGTAGTTCTGACGAAGGTGGTTCACTAGGTTGGATTGAGCGCGACGTTATGGACCCAGCTTTCGAAGAAGCGGCATTTGCCCTGGCGAATGTAGGCGACGTAACGGGTTTGGTTAAGTCTGACTTCGGTTACCACATCATCAAGCTTGATGAGCTGAAAGCTTCAGAAACTAAGCCACTTTCTGAAGTGAAGGAAGAAATCAAAGCAGACTTGGTAAACCAACGTGCTGCGGAAAGCTTCCACGACATCTACACCGATCTTGAGCGTGTAGCGTTTGAGTCTCCAAATTCTCTAGCACCGTCAGCAGAGTTGTTCGAAGGTACAGTACAAACTACTGAGTTTATCTCTCGTTTCAACGCGCCAGAGATTCTGAGCAGCCCAGAAGTCCAGGAAGCTATCTACAGCCCTGAAGTGAAAGAAGACGGTGAAAACTCTGTACCTGTGGAAATTGCGCCAGAACACGTTGTTGTGGTTCGTGTCGACGAGGTTCGTGAAGAAACGGTATTGCCTTTCGAAGAAGTGAAAGAACAAGTCGTTCAGCAACTGTCTGTTGTGAAAGGTGAGCAAAAAGCGGTTGAATTGGCTGACCAGTTGATTGAAGCGCTTTCTAATGGCGATAGCAGCGTATTAGAACAAGAAGGCTTGGCGTTTGGCGAGCAGGAAACCATTAATCGTGGTAATCCTCTGGCTAACACAGTATTTGCAATGACCAAACCTGAAGAAGGTAAAAAGGTTTACAGCCAGTCTAAAGACTTCACAGGCAACATTGTGGTTGTTGAATTGGAGGGTGTTTCTTTTGAAGAACAGCCTGCATTTGCAGCACAAATTGGCATGCAACTGGTTCGCAGCAATGGTGAGCAAGACATGATTGCATTGAGCAAAGCGCTTCGTGATAAAGCGGATGTTGAGTTCTATGTGATTGATAATGCTAGTACTCACCCGTAAAAGTGTGTAACTAATTTGTCTATCAAACAGGTCGCTATATGCGGCCTGTTGTATTTTTAGTATTGATGATTTTCTAACCTTTGGTGACCGTACAAAATACGTTTTTTTATAACCAAGGAAGGAAATATGAAAATCATAAAACTGGCTTTGATAGCCGCTCTTTCTCTTTGCTCTGCCGTATCTGCAAACGCGTGGGATTCAAATTCGCCATCTAAAGCGGCTTCAAGCAGTGATAAGCATGCCGGAATAGAAATTACCGTAAACATCAATACAGCGACCGCTGAGGAGCTGCAAACGCTTTTAATCGGCATAGGTGCAAAGAAGGCGAAAACCATCGTAGAGTTTCGTGAAAAGAACGGGTTATTTCAGTCTGCAGACGATTTGAGTAAAGTGAAGGGTATTGGCAACGCTACTGTTGACAAGAATCGTGACCGAATTCTGCTGTAGAAAACTCTCGATCAACAGACCCTAATATATGGGTGTGAATGAGCGTTTGGTCGCGCTCATTTTTTTACCCATTTTTTGGGTTGCAAAGCACTAAGAATCAGACCAAACAAAGTACCAACTACATGTGCCTCTGTTGCCACTTTTGCTTCTATCAATGCGGCGGTGTCTGCCGAAGGTCCAACCCAGGTTTCCCATCCAATCTTAACCAATACAGCCCCGACTAACAGCAAACTCGATTTTCTGCCCTGTATTGCTTCTGTGAGAGCGTAAAAAGCAAATATTCCATGCAGTACGCCTGAAAAGCCAACGTATTGATAAGTATCTGAAGCCAGTAAACCGACTCCAATCAATGCAGAAAGAAGAAGAACTAGAACAGCCATGGACAACCAGGATGCGGTGAAACGGAAAAAGAATGCAATCACCGCTAGGCTAGCCGCATTGAGAGCGAGATGATTAAGATTGGTATGGGTAAAATTTCCTGTTACGATTCGCCACCATTGTCCGTCTAGAATGTCATCTGCGTTCCAGGGCAGTATATCGCTGAATGTCGGAAGCTGTGCAACGACCATAACGATTACATAAATTACTACAACGGGAACCAATTCTGCTTTATGTCTGATCATCAATCTGAAACGCACTCTCGATATTGCCAAGATTGTGGGAAGGCGAAAAAGATGTGTATTTGCCACACCATTCAAAGCCTTCATTCTGAGGTAGAACTGCTGATTCTTCAACATCCGGATGAAGTGAATCGTGCAATGGGGACGGCTCGGATACTAAAGCTCTCATTAGCGAATACGCATGTATTGATCGGAGAAGACTTCACAAACGATGAAAGGCTAGCTCAATTGCTGGAGGATGACGCCTATCATCACTGTGTTCTGTTCCCACAGAAAAGCAGCCTCTCTGTGTCCGAGATAGCTAAGCATAAGGGGAAAAAGCTAAGGGTGATACTACTGGATGGAACCTGGAAAAAAGCCTACAAGATGTGGAGGTTAAACACCATGCTGCATGACTTGCCTTGCATCGCTTTGCCTGAAAATCTGGAAGGGAACTATCGGATTCGAAAAGCGCCTTCCAGCAATAGCTTATCGACAGTTGAAGCAGGGTTTCATGTACTTCGTCTTTTGGATAGCAGCCGTGATTTCTCCCCACTCTTGGAAAGTTTTGAACGGATGGTGGACATGCAGTTTTCTCATATCCCACCGCACGTCCGATCAAAAAATTACTGACTGTTTTAGTAGTTCGGAGCAGTCGGCTCTAGCTAGGAACAAAAAAGCTGCTGATGGAGCCTTTGCGCAGATCCATCCGTGAGTGAAGATATGAAGTCAGTGATCACTCGCATACCGCCGTCATGACTTTCTGCGGCTTTTAACCATTCAAGGCGAGTTGAATCTGGCAGCAACCTTTCTGGATCCCCACTTATTGCCTCGAAGATATCCATAATGACTTGTTGCCCTTTGTATTCGACAACCTGAACTTCAGGAATCTGAATCACATATCGGCTTACAAATTGTTTGAAGATCTCGAGTGCTCGCTCTGAAGACGGCTCTAACGTCGCATTCCATCGAAGAAGAGGCTCATCAAATTTGCTTTCTGGTAACTCAGCGACGCTGATACTGGTCAGTAGTGCGTTAACAATGCCTCCAATTGCATCCTTACGCTGGTAATGAACACCGGAAAACAGTTTGTCGCTGATGGTTTGGATATTCTCCTCGAACCATTTGTCACCACATTCTGCCAACTGGCTCGCTGCTACCTCCTGCCATTGGTTTCGGTGAACCAACCCAAGCACGATGGCATCTTCCAAATCATGAATGCCGTAAGCAATGTCGTCGGCCAGTTCCATGATGGAGCAATCCAGCGATTTGAATCGGGTTTTCTTATGTTCAAAGGAAGCATAGTCCTTCTCGCGCATAGCAGAGAAAGCAAGTTTGTCATTGTCGCTCAAAGGCTCCAATACCCAGTCAAACAGGGATTTATCATCATCGTATATCCCTTTGGCTGGATGCCAGTCGCTGGCTTTCAGTTTTCGCTGATTGCTGACCGATTCAGGGATCGAAGTGGAGCGAGTCTCACTGATTAACGCCGGGTACTTAATTAATCCGAGCAGAGCGCGACGGGTTAAATTCATGCCATGGTTTTCAGTATAGGGCTCCAACTGGGTAACAATCCGGAATGTCTGAGCATTGCCTTCAAAGCCGCCATGTTCACGCATCATGTAATTCAGTGCGATTTCGCCGCCATGACCAAAGGGAGGGTGACCGATATCATGAGCAAGGCACAGCGCTTCCATCAGGCTTGAAGTCGGAAGCAATTCAGACAGTTCAGGTTGTTTGCGCTTTACCTGCGCTCGAATGCCAGAACCTAGCTGTGCTGCTTCAAGCGAGTGGGTGAGGCGAGTACGGTGAAAGTCATTAGCGCCAGTACCATGCACCTGAGTTTTCGCCTGTAACCTGCGAAATGCCGCAGAATGTAGGATTCTTGCTCGGTCTCGCTGGAACGGGTCACGGTGATCGTCGCGGCGCAGTTTCTGTTCTTCGTTCATACGCTCTTGCCAGGCGAAATGGTCGAGTTTGGTCATATTGTCCTCATTATTATCGTTATATTGGAACGTTGAATAGTTGATGCTCTAGCTGATCTCATCCAGCGACATTTCAAAACTTTCGGCGAAGGTCTCTAGAAAGTAAAGCATCTCGGGCGACTCTCGGTCTTTGAGCGTTTTATCTAACCTTTTCTTTGCCTGTGCGTATTCGTGGTTGCCTGCCGAAAGCTCTTCAAGGCATTTTAAATATGCGCAGAGGCAATCTGCCTGTTTTACGATTCCTTGGTCTTCCTGATTGGCATCTTTTGAAATCAGAAACGGAGCGAAGTCCTCCTGAAATTCTTCAGGCAGCATTGATAACAGTTTAGCTTCTGCCGCCGCTTCTATCTTTTTATATTCTTTAGCAATATCAGGATTATAGTATTTGACTGGGGTAGGTAAATCGCCAGTCAGTACTTCACTGGTGTCGTGGTACATACCAAGAAGTGCAATGCGTTCGGGGTTTACATTGCCGCCAAACTTTTTATTTTTGATGATTGCCAGAGCGTGCGCCACAAACGCGACCTGAAGGCTATGTTCTGAAATGTTTTCAGTGGAAATAGAGCGCATGAGTGGCCAACGTTGAATAAGCTTCATTCTGGCCAGATGGGCAAAAAAGTGACTGCGTGCCATGTGGTGCTCCTTGTTTTTCACACGGTTCCCTATAGCTTAAGAGATTGAGTTTAAAGGCACAACTTAACTAGGAAACCCAGAACTTGAGATAACAGGTTACAAACAAAAAGCGCACCCAATAGGTGCGCTTGAAAGAATATGTAAAGATTACTGACGATATGTAGTCAGGAAGCGATCCAGCCTTCCAATGGCTGTCTCTAAGTCCTCGATGTGAGGCAAAGTCACAATCCGGAAGTGATCTGGTTTTGGCCAGTTAAACCCACTTCCCTGAACCAGCAGTACTTTTTCCTGAATCAGAAAATCCTGTACGAATTTCAAATCGTTACTGATATTGAATTTTTTCACATCAATTTTAGGGAACAGATACATGGCGCCCTTAGGTTTAACGCAGCTGATCCCGGGAATTTGGGTGATCATCTCGTAGGCTTTGTCTCGCTGTTCCAACAAGCGCCCACCTGGCAAAATCAGTTCGTTAATACTCTGGTAGCCGCCTAAAGCCGTTTGTATCGCGTGTTGCATCGGTACATTGGCACACAGGCGCATCGACGACAGCATGTCTAACCCATCGACATAACCTTTGGCTTGCGCCTTAGGACCTGTCAAAAACATCCAGCCACCGCGGAAACCACACACGCGATACGCTTTAGAAAGACCGTTGAATGTCACCATCAAAACATCATCAGCAAGCGTGGAAATGGATGTGTGGGTTGCGCCGTCATAAAGGACTTTATCGTAGATCTCGTCAGCAAAGATGATCAGTTTATGCTGACGAGCTATTTCAACCATCTCTAAAAGAAAGTCCCGGCTGTAAACGGCACCGGTTGGGTTATTCGGGTTGATTAGCACCAGCCCACGAGTTTTAGGCGTGATTTTGGCTTTGATATCTTCAAGATCTGGGTACCAGTCTGATTCTTCATCACAAAGGTAGTGAACAGCATTGCCTCCAGAGAGAGAAACAGCCGCTGTCCACAACGGGTAATCTGGCGCAGGCACCAACATTTCGTCACCGTTATCCAGAAGAGCCTGCATTGCCATCACAATCAGCTCAGACACTCCGTTACCAATGTACACGTCTTCAACGTCTAAATTCAGCAAGCCTTTACGCTGATAGTGTTGAACCACGGCTTTTCTCGCCGAGTAAATGCCTTTGGAGTCGCAGTAGCCCTGCGAGGTGGGAAGATTACGGATTACGTCAACCAGGATTTCATCAGGGGCATCAAAGCCAAACGGGGCGGGATTACCGATATTCAGCTTTAGTATTTTATGCCCCTCTTCTTCCATGCGTTTAGCATGTTTGAGTACAGGACCCCGAATGTCGTAGCAGACATTGTCGAGTTTTGATGACATCCCGATATTTTGCATTGAGTAAATCCCGATTTATTTTATTTTAATTTTTAAAAGTACACTATTTAAGGTGTTAATAGAATAAAAATCTGTTTGAAATCGCAGGTTTTTATATTGTTCTGACATTCTGACCACAGGAGAGAGTGAGGGCTTGTCATTAATTTTTTGTGTAGCCCGAATTTCTCCCTAAATCGGCTCAGATTTGTCTGATATCAACAAATAGACTAGTCGAGATAGATAAGATGATCTCAGATTTCAGAAAAGTGAGATTGCCTTGTCGCCATTCAGAGCCAAAATCGAAGCGCTAATTGAACAAATTCAGTCCGTTGTGGATGTCGATGAGCGAATCAGTATTCCATTCGAGCCAGACAATTCGTTTTCCCCTCTGGACTGGCTGGAAGCGCAGCCACATTCCACCAAACTCTATTGGCAATCACGCGACAAGAACCGCGAAGTTGTTGCACTAGGTATTGCCAGGACATTTGACACCCCTGAACTTGGCGCAAAGTACATCAAGTCAAATCAAAATCTCTGGGTGGTCATGCCATTTGATGCCCAGCAACCCGATGTTTTCTTACCCAATATTGAAATTCAAAGACTAGGCTCAAATTGGACGTTGAGTGTCAATGTGAACCAGCGTAAAGAGGTGGCGATTAACGCGCTGGAACGAGTGAAATTAAAAAGCCCGGCTCATTTCTCATCACCCAACAATGCTCAGGTTAAATTTGTTCGACATATTCCGGATCTGAAAGACTGGACCCACTCCATAAATCTCGCGTTATCAACATTCGAACAATCGGAACTGAAAAAAGTGGTGTTGGCGCGAGAATCTGAGTTCCTACTCTCTGAGCCTGCTTCCGGGTTTACTTTGTTAAGACAGAGCCAGATATCTAACCAAAACAGCTACCATTTCGCCTTCACCAAAAACAGAGATTCGTTATTTTTCGGATCGTCTCCGGAGTGCTTGTTCCGACAAAATGGATACGAGCTAGAAACGGAAGCCTTGGCAGGCACAATCGAGCGCGGTTGCGATACGCGAGATGACCATGGAAAAGGTCTCTGGTTGTGGAATGACAAAAAAAACCGTTACGAAAACCAGTTGGTTGTCGAAGACATTGAGTCAAGATTGCATCCTTACTGCAGCTCTTTAGAAATAAGTGAAGCTTCGTCTTTGATCCGCCTGGCAAAAGTGCAGCACCTAAAACGTAAGATTGTGGGATACCTAAATCCGAAGAAAGCCGAAAGTTCTTTGGTTGATGTGCTCCATCCGACTGCGGCGATTGCCGGACTACCAAAAGATCACGCGATGGAGTTTATCCAGCAGAATGAGTCGTTTGAACGCGGGCTCTATAGCGGAGCGATAGGATACATCAGTCAGGACCGTTCCGAGTTTTGCGTGTCTATTCGCAGCGCATTTATCAATAAAAAAAGCATCAAATTTTACGCCGGGGCAGGCATAGTGCCGGGATCAGACCCCAATGCAGAATGGCAGGAGCTAAACAAGAAAATGTCGACATTGCTTGACCTGTTGACAGAGCTACCAGAAGTGGAGGTGGCATCATGATTGAACAAGCCAGTTTGAACAGAACGTGGGCTAAGCTGATTTTAGAAGAGCTAACCCGATTTGGCGCAGAACATATCTGTATCGCTCCGGGATCCCGTTCTACACCACTGACGCTAGAAGCGGACGACCACCCCAATTTGAAATTACATTGTCATTTTGATGAGCGCGGGCTGGGCTTTTATGCATTGGGCATCGCTAAATCTACTCAAAAGCCCGTTGCTATCGTCGTGACATCAGGGACTGCGGTTGCCAATCTTCTTCCAGCAGTCTGTGAAGCGAATCTAACCGGAGAAAAACTGGTATTGCTTGCGGCGGATCGCCCGGTTGAGCTGATTGATTGTGGAGCGAATCAGGCGATTGAGCAGGTCGGGATATTCTCATCTCACGTTGTAAAAGCACTCAATCTTCCTAGCCCCAATACCAGGGTTTCACCTAACTGGTTACTCTCCAGTCTGGATGAATGCTTACACCTACAGGCAGAGCAGGGTGGTGTCATCCATATCAACTGCCCATATCCAGAACCTTTGTACGGTGGTGAACCCGTATCTTCAGACTCCCACTACTTCAATGGTGTTCGGGGATGGTTTACCCATAAGAAGCCATTTACGACTAAACACAGTCAAGTTGTAGCGAACAGCATCAATCCCAACGATTTTGCGACTAAGAAAGGGGTAGTCATACTGGGTTCACTGTCGTTAAAAGAAGCTCAGAATGCGAAAAAGCTCGGTGAGTGTCTCGGCTGGCCGATATTTTGCGACCCTCAATCCGGAGTGAGCAGCGAGTACTCTCATTTTGATCTCTGGTTGAGAAACGAAGAAGCTGCCAGAGTTCTTCAGGGGTGTGATTTTGTCCTCCAGTTCGGTGGACGGTTGGTGTCCAAGCGCTTGTTGAAGTGGATAGATGACCGCTCAGAAACATGTGACTACTGGATAGTGCAACCGTACAACCAACGACTGAATCCGGGGTTGAGAGCACAGAACCGTATTGCTACTCATATAACGCAATGGTGTTCAGAGATGTTGGATAGTCTGCACCCTGCGGAAGTCCGATTTCGAGGCTGGGCGGAAAGCCTGAAGGATATCTCGCAGAAAACTTCAGAGCTGATACAACGAAGTGAACACGCACTATGCTCTGAAACCAGACTGACCATCGACCTGTTTGAGGAGCAAACAGAAAGCACCAATCTGTTTTTAGGAAATAGTCTGATTGTCAGGTTAGTTGATATGCTCACCTCACTTCCAGACACAGAGGTGTATTCCAATCGTGGTGCCTCTGGTATTGACGGATTGATTGCCACGGCGGCAGGCATACATGCTGCCAGTGGTAAGAAGTCGTTAGTGATGCTAGGAGACACTTCGCTGTTACATGACATCAACTCTTTAGCGCTGTGGACTCATCAAGAAGCGCAGCCATCGGTGATCTTTGTTTCCAACAATGATGGTGGTGCAATATTCGATTTCCTGCCCGTTCCGGCTAACAAGAAGCGTGCACTTTACCAAATGCCTCATGGGTTTTTGTTCAAACACGCTGCGATGCAATTTGGGCTGAGTTACATAGCGCCCGAAAGCACACAAACCTGCATTCAGGAAATTCAGAGTCACTTGAGCCAAGGTGAAGGCACACTGCTAGTCGAGCTGATAACACCGCCGGAGCAAACCTCTCAGGAGCTCAAGCCTATTGTCGATAAGGTGATGCATGATCTTATCTAGCACCTGGTTGAATCACTCAGAACTCAACACTCAGAACAGCCCTGTCATTGTATTTTTGCACGGGTTTCTTGGAAGTGCTGTCGACTGGCAGCCGATTATAGAGTACCTCGAAGGGGTAGACTGTCTGGCGATTGATTTGGCCGGTCATGGGCAGAGTTCGAAGGTTGAACCAAAAGACTTCATTACGGTTTGCCATCAGGTGGCGGAAACTTTAGAAACCCGTATTTCCAAAAACAAACCTGTTGTTCTTGTCGGCTATTCGCTGGGTGCCAGAGTTGCGATGTATGGGGTCGCAAATTCGATCTGGAGCAAGATAAATATTGTAAAAGTGATTCTGGAAGGAGGGCATTTTGGTTTACAAAGTGAATCTGACAGGGAAAAACGCTGGGTAAACGACAGAAACTGGTCGCAACGTTTTTCATCGGAAATCATTGAACAAGTCTTACTCGATTGGTACAGGCAGCCTGTGTTTAGTTCGCTAAATCATGAGCAAAGACAATATTTTATCGCTAAGCGACGGGATAATGATGCTAAAGGGGTAGCTCAAATGCTACGTGCGACATCGCTATCAAAGCAGCCTTATCTGCTCGCTCGTTTACAAAACCGAACCTCGATTCATTATGTCTGCGGGGAAAGAGATCAAAAGTTTAAAGCGCTCGCTGAATCAAGCGGTTTACCCTTCAGCGAAGTGAAAGGTGCGGGTCACAACGTGCATCAGGAACAGCCTGCTGCGTTTGCCCGAATCGTCAATCAATGTATGGCTGAACATCAATATCAGTCGTAACTTCTGGAGAAAATTATGGCAAGAACTGTCGGTATCACTGAAGAAGAGCTTTACGCACCTGTGGAATGGCGCTGTGCCAACCCAGATTATCAGGATATTCATTACCATAAATCCAAAGAAGGCATAGCGAAAATTACCATCGCCCGACCGCAGGTTCGAAATGCATTTCGCCCTCAGACGGTTAACGAAATGATTCATGCATTATCAGACGCTCGTTACGACAGTAATGTTGGTGTGATCATATTGACTGGGCTAGGTGAAGATGCCTTCTGCAGTGGTGGCGACCAGAAAATTCGTGGTGACTACGGCGGTTATCGTGATGAAGAAGGGACACATCATTTAAATGTACTAGACTTCCAACGTCAGATTCGTACCTGCCCAAAACCAGTGATTGCCTCGGTGGCTGGCTATGCGGTTGGTGGTGGTCATGTTCTTCATATGATGTGTGACTTAACCATCGCTGCAGAAAATGCGCAATTTGGTCAGACGGGACCTAAAGTCGGGTCGTTTGATGGTGGTTGGGGTGCCTCTTACATGGCACGAATCGTTGGGCAGAAAAAAGCGCGAGAAATCTGGTTCCTGTGTCGCTTTTACGATGCGCAGGAAGCGTTGGATATGGGGCTGGTGAATACGGTTGTCCCAGTTGAACAGCTAGAGCGCGAAACGGTTCGCTGGTGCAGAGAAACTTTGCAGCATAGCCCAATGGCACTACGCTGTTTGAAGGCGGCACTGAATGCTGACTGTGACGGTCAGGCAGGTCTGCAAGAGTTGGCGGGTAACGCGACCATGATGTTTTACATGACAGAAGAAGGGCAGGAAGGTCGAAATGCGTTCAATGAAAAGCGCAGACCAGACTTCGACAAATTCCCTCGTAACCCTTAGGCAAAACGCACACAGACCCGGTATCAGGTTGTTGGACCTTAAGGACGAAAGCATACTGGGTAAAAGGACAGGACATATGCGAAACGTAAAGCTTTACCGCTACCAGCTGGCGATGGACAGCGGCGTAATATTGCGAGATCAGAAACTTCCTCAGCGCGATGGCTGGATCATCGAACTGAAAGAGGGAGAAAACACTGGGTTTGGCGAGGTCGCCCCTTTACCCGGATTTAGTAAAGAAAGCTTTGAAGATGCGGGTGAACAGCTTCAGGAACAACTCGCTAAATGGGCTGCGGGAGAAGAATTACATCTTGATACCTTGCACCCATCGGTGTCGTTTGGGTTGTCCATTGCGCAAATGGAGCTGGTGGGTGGCTTACCAGAAAATGGTAATTACTCCGTTGCGCCACTTTGTACAGGTGACCCCGACGATCTTCTTCCCGTATTGAGCCAGCTAAACGGTGAGAAAGTGGCGAAGATAAAAGTAGGGCTTTACGAGCCGATTCGCGATGGCATGCTGGTTAACCTGTTTTTGGAATCCATACCGGATCTGTCCCTTCGATTAGACGCCAATCGCGCATGGTCACCAGATGAAGCGCGAAAATTTGCTAGCTACATTAACCCTTCATACCGTCAGCGAATCGCATTTTTAGAAGAACCGTGTAAGCAACCGGGAGAAAGCCTCGCTTTTGCCATTGATACTGGGATTGCTATTGCCTGGGATGAGACATTGCAGCACGCAGTAAAGCAAGAAGGTTTTGCGCTGTCTGAGCTAACGGGCGTGAAAAGTCTGGTTATCAAACCCAGCCTGATAGGTTCAATAGAGCGCTGCGCCGCGTTGGTTAAGCAGGCAGAAAAACTGGGCATCACCAGCGTAATCAGCTCATCTTTAGAGTCCAGCTTAGGGTTAAACCAACTTGCTCGTTTAGCACACTGGCTCACTCCTAAAAGTGTCCCTGGATTAGATACCCTGAGTATGTTTGCTTCTCAACTGGAAGTGCCATGGCCGGGCTCACCGTTACCGATCGAATCTCTTGAATCGCAGGAGCTTGTGTTTCAGTGCTAGACCGATTTCCGCTTCGCTACTGGGCAGAACGTTTTCCAAATGACATTGCGCTTGTTTTCGAAGATAAAACCTTTAGCTGGGCGGAACTTAAAATCAGAGTGGAATCTATGCGTGCGTTGCTCGAAGGGCAGGGTATTTCGAAGCAAGGCGTGGTTGCATGTGTAGGGAAAAACTCATTAACGATGTTGGACCTGGTACTTACCTGTGCTGACTTGGGGGCGATCTTTGCCCCTATCGCACCTGCTCCAACAAAAGTCATCAACAAGAAACTAAATACCATCGCACCAAGCTTGGTGTACTGGCAAGATCAGGAACCTCTGACACACTCATTTCCAAGCTTGATGCCGTCAGATACGTCACCATCTAACCCTCCTTCCTCATTCGATGAGACCTTATTTGGTGAAAACTTATTTGATGAAAATTTGATATCGAGCCTAATTTTTACTTCTGGTACTACAGGTGACCCAAAAGCGGTGGCGCATCAAGCTTGTCACCATCTCGCTTCTGCAAAAGGGCTTTTGGAAGTGTTTGAGTTTTCCAAAGGAGACACTTGGTTATTAAGTCTGCCGTTGTACCATGTTTCTGGTCTCGCTATTATCTGGCGTTGGCTTGCTACCGGCTCGACTCTGGTGATGCCTTCTACTCAAGGGCTAATACAGGATTTGAAAGCGGTGTCTCACGCCTCTCTCGTGTCGACTCAATTGAAAGCATTGTTAGACAGCGGCGAGAAGACCGAGCTGAAACGGGTGTTATTGGGAGGTAGCGATATTCCCTCTGAGCTTATTTCTGCTGCGAATCGAGCGGGAATTGAAGTCTGGATGGGATATGGGCTGACAGAGGCGGCGTCTACGGTGACAGCAAAGCGAGCCGAAGGCATTCACAGTGCGGGAATGGCGCTCCCGAACCGAGCGCTTAAATTATCTGATGACGAGATCTGGATAAAAGGTGAAACCTTAGCTCAAGGTTATTACCAAAATGGTTCTGTGATTCCACTGGAATTGGAGGATGGTTGGTACGCGACGGGTGATTTAGGGCAATGGCATGAAGGCGAGCTTGTTGTAAGGGGCAGAGTCGATAATCGTTTCATCTCCGGAGGCGAAAATATCTCATGCGAAGAGATTGAGTCAGCGTTGATGAGTCTCAACAGTATCTCCAATGCAATCGTAATACCTGTGGCTGATGATATTTACGGGCAGCGACCCGTCGCCGTCCTCGAGACTCAAGTCTTGGCTAATAAGCCCGATTATGATGCCCAGCTAGCTAACCGTCTTGAAAAGTTTAAGTGGCCTGTTGAATACCATTTGATGTCCTGTGAAGCGAAAGAGCAGGGTGGCATTAAGATTTCAAGAAAGTGGCTGAAAGAATGGCTGTGCTTAGAAAGGTCGAAAATGAAAAGGAGCGAATGATTCGCTCCTTTTGCAAGGTCAACAGACCCTAAGATCTATAGTTCAGGCGAGCTTACTTCCAATCGCCGCGCAGTGTGGAAACTTGCTCAAACATATACTCGGTTGAAGCGTTGTCCGGTTGAACGGGTGTACCTGCCTCAATCTCAACCCTTGACCAGAAGCGTCTTGGGAAGCCGTGACAGGCTCGCCCGTCTTTGGAACGGCTGAAGTAACTTCCCCATAACCCTTTTAATGCCATTGGGATAACAGGAACGGGGGAGCGGCGCAGAATTAGATCCATACCACGCATAAACGGATTCATGTCTCCATCGTTTGTTAAGCGACCTTCTGGGAATATGCAAACCACTTCTCCCTTAGAAAGTGCTTCTTTTACCTGCGTGAAAGCCTGACGAACTGAGCGGCTATTGGTGCCATCAATGGCAATCACTCCTCCATTTTCGAGCAGTGTTTTAATCGGTGTAAAGTGCGCGTATTCTTCTTCCATCACGAAGCGAATCTGACGCTTACAGGCACCAATCATCAATAACGCATCCATGTAGCTCACATGGTTACAAACAATCAGTGCGCCGCCTTCTTTAGGAATGTTGTCTAAGTTCTTATGTTTTACTCGATACATGGTGTGGGTAAACATCCACAGTACGATGCGAGAGAAGAACATAGGCGCTTGCCAGTACACGTAAATCGCAACAAAAATGTTCACAATCGCCAGAAGCAAGAAAAGCGTAGGAATGGAAAGCTCCAGTACACTCAAACAAACAATACCTAGAACCGCGCTGCCTACCATGTAGATTGAGTTATAGATGTTATTCGCTGCAATGATTTGTGCGCGTTCATCTTCACGCGCCTGAGTTTGCATCAAGGTATAGAGCGGTACGATGAACAAACCACCGGACGCTCCCAACATCAGCAAGCTGAAAAATACTGGCCAGAGAGCAGGGTAGGTCAGGAAACTGGTGAAATCGGCAAACTCAGGCAGAGAATCTGGAGTGAAGCTCGCCATCATAATGCCAAAGACACTGATGCCAAGGCTACCGACTGGAACAATGCCGGGTTCCAGCTTATGCTTGGAAATGCGATCACACGCCATAGAACCGATGGCGATACCGACAGAGAACAACGCCAGAAGGAAGGAAACCGCGCTTTCGTTACCGTTCAGGTGTAATTTGGTGTAGTTCGGGAATTGAGTCAGATAACTTGCGCCCAGGAACCAGAACCAGCTGATTGCCATTATCGCCTGAAAGACCACTCGGTCACGTTTAGCAATGGCTAAGGTATGTTTGGTTTGGGAAACTGGTCGCCACTTAAATTCGACGTCTGGCGCAGTCGGTGCTGCTTCAGGAATAGAACGGCTCGCCACGTAACCACATAGGGCAAAACTGACCACACAAATGGCGGCCACAATAGTGGCATTATCCGCAGATGCGATTACCCCTGCCCCTAAAGTACCCAGCAGAATCGCTAAAAATGTGCCCGTTTCTACCAATGCGTTCCCCGAAACCAGTTCGTCACGTTTTAGGTGTTGTGGCAGAAGTGCGTATTTTACAGGCCCGAAGAAAGCCGACTGTGTTCCCATCAGAAACAGCAGAATCAGCAAAATCAGATAACTTTGAGTGACAAAACCAATTGCCCCTAAGGTCATAATGCCAATTTCAGCCAGCTTTACTTTTCGGATGTAAGCGCTTTTCTCATATTTGTCTGCCAGCACCCCGGCGGATGCAGAGAAAAGGAAAAACGGAAGAATAAACAGACCAGCCGCCAGGTTAATGAACAGGTTACTGGAAATAGGAAGGGCTTCGGCTCCGGCAAACGCAACAAACAACAACAGAACATTTTTAAAAATGTTGTCGTTGAATGCGCCAAAAAACTGAGTAATAAAATACGGGAGGAAGCGCTTCTGCCTCATAAGAGACGGGTGCTGATTAGGCATTCAAAATCCTTATGCTTGCCAGTTAGCCAAATAGTTGGAAAGTAGATTATCGATCAAGATTTTGCCATCGACTGGAGAAGCTGAAAAGAACTTATCATCAACACTGAGCAATGTAATACCATGTACGCCTGCCCACAACACTCGGCTTGCTTCAACAACGTTACGATCTGCGCCTTCAGGTGTAATCATCTCAATCAAGCCTTCAAGCATTCCCGTCATTTTGTCGATTCGCTCTGCCTGCCAGGTCGGCAGCTCTTCACCGTTCATGGTGTGCTGGAAAATCAGTTGCCAGCGATGTGGATGAGCTAACGCAAAATCGTGATAGCAGTACGCGAGTTTGTGTAACGCGTCTATAGGGTGCTGCGCGTCTTCTACGGCTTTTTCTGCCTGCAGAGAAAGTTCGTCCAGAGTCTGGGCAACGGCTTTAAGCAAAAGCAGATTGTAGTTGCCAAACACATTAACAAGTGTACTTGGGACGTAACCAATCATATTGGCTATCTTTCTGAGGCTAAGCTCGTGGTGGGGTTTTTCTTCAAGAAACGATTTAACTTTCTCTAGAGTCAGTGCAATCAGTTCTTCGCGAGTATGATCGTTACGTCTGGCCATGATGGGGTGATGTTTGGTTGATTGGTTAAAAATGAACAATGTTCATTATTTTAAGTGTCGCTTATATAAGGGTCAAGGTGATAAACATGCCCACGAGCCCAATTTACTGAAATTAGAGCTGTATAGGTTAGTTTACTGTTAAACAAATATTTTAATTTATTTGGAACCAAGGTATCACTCTTTTTTATCATGGCAATATTCTGAAACACAGATTTTTGTTGCACGTATTTAAATGTTAACAACGAGGGGCTATGATTCTAAAAGTCGTTATGGGACTTGATATCGGCTTTACATGCCCATAGCTACATAATGTTAATACCAGAATTAAGAGAAAAATAACGATGAAACGATTATTTGCGTTTGTCGCTTTGTTAATGATTTCGGTTACCACTGCCCCAATCGCGGAAGCGAAAAAGTTTGGCGGTGGTAAGTCATTTGGCAAGAGCCACAAAACTGCGCCTGCTCCAAAACAGCAACAACAAAACACGAATACCATCAGTAAAGACCAGGGTAAACAGACCAGCGGTAAGAAAGGGCTGATGGGCGGTTTACTGGGTGGTCTGCTTGCTGGTGGACTTCTTGCTGCATTCTTTGGCGGTGCATTTGAAGGTATCCAGTTCATGGATATTCTGATTATCGGTCTGATTGCATTTGTTATTTTCAAATTGATGAAAGGCATGCTTGCAGCCAAACAGGGCAGCATGAATCAGCAGCAACCTGCTTATCCTGGAATGAATCGCAACTCGTTTGAGCCTCAACAGCAGCCAAACGGTCATAACTTCGAGCAGAGCCAGCCTTTATCTGGTGGTTTTGGTGCGACAGGGACAAGCGATGTTCCACATAATTACCCGCCGGGTTTTGATCAGGCTGCGTTTATCAATGGCTCTCGCGAGCACTATCGTACGCTTCAGGGCGCATGGAACCACAACCAGCTTGAGACAATCCGTGAGTATGTTTCTCCGGGTCTCTTCGAAGATTTGTCAGCAGAGCGCGCTAAGCTAGAAGGCGATCAGCATACTGAAGTTATGTATGTCGATGCAGAAATTGTACGTGCGGATTACGACTCATCCAGCGCGCAGCTTAGCCTTCAGTTCAGTGGTCGTTACCGCGACTCTGTCGAAGGTGTTGAAGAAGACATCACAGACGTATGGCACCTGGAGCGCGACCTGACTCAACCGAATGCACCATGGTTGATCGTTGGTATTCAAGCTTAAGCTCAATTTAGTCACCCTATAGGTAAACCCCTTCCTCATTGAGGAAGGGGTTTCTTTTTGCCCCTCAAACACACCACTTTCGATTTGTCTGAAAATTCAAAAGCCAAGCAAGTCTGGATTCTGATTCGAGCAAGAAATTGCTCAAAATATCAATAGCTGTATTTGATATGGAATTCGTTAAACGTAAATCGCAAGATCCATATGCAATGATTTCATTATTTCCTGAGATTTGTTAGCGTCTTCTGGTTTCTTTATTTTAATTCAAGGAGTTGCCAGTGGATTGGGTAATTATTGGGCTAGTTGTCGTATTTCTCTTGTTCTGCATCATGACCTACAACGGGCTGATCGCAAAAAAGAATCAGGTTGAGAATGCCGAATCCAGCATTGATGTGATGCTGAAAAAGCGTTTTGACCTGATTCCAAACCTAGTCGAGTCTGTTAAAGCGTACACTAAGCATGAGTCCTCAGTACTGACAGAACTGACCGACATCCGTTCTAAAGCCATGAGTGGGAATCTAAGCAGTGAAGATAAAGTAGAGCTGGATAAGCGAATGAATCAGGCTTTATCTCAGTTCAATGTGACGGTAGAAGCTTACCCAGAGCTGAAAGCCAGCGAAAACTTTTCTCACCTGCAACGCACACTAAACGAAGTAGAAGAGCAGATTTCTGCTGCTCGTCGTTCCTTCAATGCGGCTGTAACCAATCTGAATAATGCCGTTGAAATGTTCCCTTCAAATATCTTTGCCAACTTTATGGGGCTGACAACACGAACGTTGTTTGAGATCCCTGAAGCGGAAAAAGCCAATCCAAATGTTGGTAACCTGTTTGGTAATTGATAGGGAAACAAATGAACGCAACTGAACTGCAGACTCTGTTCGAAAATGAGTTAAAGCCAAAATTGGAGCCGCTGGAGCAAACGCGCCTCGAAGCGGTGAAACGAAAAAATATTTGCCTTGTTCTAGGGGCTATTTTGATTGCAGCGTCGATTTTCTGGGTGTTAGCAACCAATCAGGAAATTGAAGTGGCAATGTTTCCTATTGTCATTGGGGGGCTGATTTTAGGGGCTTTCTTTAATGCCAAGTGGAGTGTTTATCGAAAAGCCTACAAAAATGAAGTTGTTACCGCATTACTTGAGTTCATAGATCCTTCACTGACTTGTCGACCCAATGGTTATGTGGATTCTACAAAGTACAAAACCAGTGGGCTTTACCGCAGGAGCTATGACAGATACAGCGGCGAAGACCATATCACGGGCAAAATAGGCAAAACGGCAATTGAGTTCTCTGAGCTTCATACGGAGTACAAAACCACATCGCGTGATTCTAAAGGCCGAACCACAACCAATTGGCATACCATTTTTAAAGGTATTTTCTTTATTGCGGATGCTAATAAACACTTTAATAGCAAGACATACGTTCTTGCCGACAGTCAGGGATTTTTTTCGTCAATTGGTAAAGCCCTGACGGATAAGTTTGGCGGTATTGGAGACAGAGTCGCGCTTGAAGACGTGGACTTCGAACAATACTTTGAAGTGTACAGTGACGATCAGGTTGAAGCTCGTTATTTGCTTAGTCCCGCACTGATGCGGAGACTGGTGGAATTTCGAAAAAGTGCTGGCAACGTCGGGATTAGCCTGTCTTTTGTAGGTGGCAATATCTACATCGCGATTCCAAACAGAAAAGACTTTTTCGAGCCGAAGCTGAATAAGTCAGCAGTGGCATTTGATATGGTCGAAGAGATATTTCGAGA
Source organism: Vibrio sp. SCSIO 43132 (assembly GCF_019904195.1). Lineage (NCBI taxonomy): Bacteria > Pseudomonadati > Pseudomonadota > Gammaproteobacteria > Vibrionales > Vibrionaceae > Vibrio > Vibrio sp. SCSIO 43132. The sequence continues at coordinate 2,828,682 of NZ_CP063199.1, read as the reverse complement.
TCTGGATTTCTTTATCGGAGTGGTAGAGGATTTGGACCTGAATACCCGAATCTGGACCAAACAGTAATACAAAAAACAAAACCCGCCATTTGGCGGGTTTTTATATGTTTGCGAACAAAATTACGCGTCAGCGTCTTCTGCTTGCTTCGCCTGAATGGCGGTAAGTGCCACTGTGTAAACAATGTCGTCAACCAGTGCACCACGAGACAGGTCATTAACTGGCTTGCGCATGCCCTGAAGCATTGGACCGATTGAAACAAGGTCAGCAGAACGCTGAACAGCCTTGTATGTCGTGTTACCTGTGTTTAGGTCAGGGAAAACGAATACTGTCGCTTTACCTGCAACTGGAGAGTTTGGCGCTTTCGATGCTGCAACATTCTCCATGATAGCTGCATCGTACTGAAGCGGACCGTCGATAACGAGATCAGGACGTTTTTCCTGAGCAATCTTAGTTGCTTCACGTACTTTCTCAACGTCAGCACCCTGACCAGATGTACCAGTAGAGTAAGAGATCATTGCAACGCGAGGGTCGATACCAAATGCGGCTGCAGAATCGGCAGACTGAATTGCGATTTCAGCCAGTTGCTCTGCGTTTGGATCTGGGTTGATCGCACAGTCACCGTATACCAGAACCTGATCTGGCAGAAGCATGAAGAATACAGATGAAACCAGAGACGCGTTTGGCGCCGTCTTGATCAACTGTAGTGGTGGACGAATCGTGTTTGCTGTTGTGTGAACAGCACCTGAAACCAGTCCATCAACTTCTGCGCGCTCAAGCATCATAGTACCCAGTACTACGGTGTCTTCGAGTTGCTCGCGAGCCACAACTTCAGTCATGCCTTTGTTCTTACGAAGCTCAACCAGACGCTCTACGTATTTCTCACGAACGGCTTCTGGGTCGATAATTTCAACGCCAGTACCAAGAGTGACACCTTGCTGCTCAGCAACACGCTTGATCTCTTCTGGGTTACCAAGAAGGATACATTCTGCAATACCGCGCTCAGCACAGATAGACGCCGCTTTAACCGTACGTGGCTCATCACCTTCAGGAAGTACGATGCGTTTCGCTGCACGACGAGCAAATTCAGTTAGCTGGTAACGGAATGCTGGTGGGCTCAGACGACGCACGGCTGCAGAGCCTTCAGTTAGCGTGTCGATCCAAGGACCATCGATGTGGCTTGCAACGTGATCGTTAACAAACTCGATACGCTCACGGTCGTCTGCTGGTACTTCAAGGCTAAAGCTTTGAAGGTTCAGAGACGTCTGCCAAGTGTTACCTTGCGCTTTGAAGATAGGAAGACCAGTGTCGAATGCTGGCTTACACAAGTCCACGATCTCGTCAGGAATGTCGTAACCGCCTGTTAGCAGGATTGCACCGATTTCAACACCATTCATAGCTGCCAGTGCTGCGGCAACAATAACGTCAGGACGGTCTGCGGAAGTCACCAGCAGAGAACCCGGACGGAAGTGCTCAATCATGTGTGGCAGAGAACGCGCACAGAACGTGATGCTCTTGATACGACGAGTTGCGATGTCACCTTCATTCACGATTTCCGCTTTCAGGTGTTTTGCCATGTCGATAGCACGAGTTGCAATCAGGTCGATGCTCCAAGGCACGCAACCCAGAACACGGATCGGGCTAGAGTTGAAGATTTGCATTACTTCAAGGTTCGCCTGCTGAGCACTGTCTGCATCATCGAAGATTTCAGAAAGGTCTGGGCGGGTACGGCCTGCGTCATCAACTGGCGCATTTAGCTTGTTGATGATAACGCCGGAAATGCTCTTGTTTTTGGTGCCACCGAAGTTAGAACAGGCAACTTCAATACGCTCTTTAAGCTGAGTAGGGTTGTCTGTACCAGGAGTCGCAACAAATACAATCTCTGCACCCAGCGTTTTCGCGATTTCTGCGTTTACCTGGTTAGCAAATGGATGTTTGCGAGTAGGAACCAAACCTTCAATCAGGGTCACGTCAGAATCTTTATTGATTTGATTGTAACGCTCGACCACGGTTTCCAGCAGCTCGTCCATCTTTTCAGCACCGATCAGTGCTTCAGCTTCTGTCATTGGCGTTGGTCGGCCAATTTTCATGTCGCTATTGAAAGATACGATGGTAGACGTTAGATCGGGTTGATCACCGCCGCTACGAGGCTGGGCAATAGGTTTGTAGAAAGAAACTTTAACGCCCTTGCGCTCCATTGCGCGAAGAACGCCCATGCTAACACTGGTAAGACCAACACCGGCGCTAGTTGGGATAAGCATAATAGTACGGGACATAGGGGAGTTCCTATCACTATCAGGTAAATGCTCTGTTTTGGCAGAGCTGAAAATAAGAACTGGGTTAACGCATGCAATATGCGTCACCCAGTAAAGTCAGTTTATTATAGACCTGCCAGACGAGCAGTGTCTTCAGCGATTACAAGCTCTTCGTTTGTAGAGATAACCATCGCTGGGATGCGGCTGTCAGCAGTAGTGATAGTACCTTCACCACCGAAACGCGCTTTCAGGTTCGCTTCGCCATCAACTTCGATACCGAATACACCCAGACGGTTAAGAACCATCTCACGGATTGGACCAGAGTTTTCACCGATACCACCAGTGAATACGATAGCGTCCAGACGACCTTCTAGTGTTGCTGTGTAACCTGCAACGTATTTAGCCAAACGGTGGCAGAACACGTCCATTGCACGAGTTGCTTCTTCTTTCTCGCCGTAGTTGTCTTCAACGAAACGACAGTCAGATGTCACTTCAGTTAGACCTTGCAGACCAGATTCTTTGGTTAGCATAGTGTTGATTTGCTCAACAGAGTAACCAAGCGCGTCGTGTAGGTGGAAGATGATCGCAGGGTCGATGTCACCACAACGTGTACCCATAACCAGACCTTCAAGAGGAGTCAGACCCATTGAAGTGTCTACAGATTGACCGTTCTTGATTGCACAAACAGAAGCACCGTTGCCCAGGTGGCAGTTAATGATGTTCAGTTCATTTGCTGGTTTGCCAAGACGCTCTGCCGCTTCACGAGCGATAAACAGGTGAGAAGTACCGTGCATGCCGTAGCGACGAACACCGTGCTCTTTGTATAGGTTGTAAGGAAGTGCGTACAGGTACGCTTCTTCAGGCATGGTCTGGTGGAAGGCTGTGTCGAAAACTGCAGACATTGGCAGGCTTGGGAAAGCTTTCTGAGCCGCTTTAATACCGATGATTGCAGCAGGGTTGTGAAGAGGTGCCAGAGTTGCACAGTCTTCGATACCTTTAAGTACAGCTTCGTCAATCAATGCAGACTGAGTGAACTTCTCGCCGCCGTGTACAACACGGTGACCGATAGCTTTCAGTTGCTCAGCAAGCTCAGGCTTAGAAGCAAGAATAGTTTCAACGATGAAAGAAAGTGCTTCATCGTGTGCAGCTCCATCACCTAGTTGTGCTTCGTGCTTGCCATCAAGTTTCCACTTGATACGTGCTTCTGGAAGATGAAGACATTCTGCAAGACCGGTTAGGTGCTCGTCGCCATTTGCTGCATCAACAATGGCGAACTTAAGTGAAGAACTACCGCAGTTTAAAACTAAAACTAGCTTAGACATGAGTGACTACCTGTTATTCGTCTGATAAAAGAATCAGTTAAGGATGAAAATCAATCGCAAGCGTAATCGCCTTTCGTTAAAAGCCAATTACGCTTGGTCAAAAAATACTTGAAATTCCGTATCGTTGAGCGTATTGATTCAGTATCAATACGAAATACGCATCCTTGCAAAATAACACTCACGGTTGCCTAAATTGTAAATAACAGCAACAATGAGATTGAGGGTTTGCTAAGGATAGCGATAATGACCCAAGATAACAAAAAAATTTGAGTGCATTTTAACTAGAATCAATTTTTTTGCAGCTTTTTTTTAAAGGTTGTCATTTTATTTTAGTGAGAGGTCGGTATGAATAATAAAGTCGGGCTTATCCATAGTTTGAAAGATGGTCAAAAATACATGGATATTTGGCCTATGAGAAAAGAGCTGACCCCTCTTTTTCCAGAACAACGCATCATCAAAGCGACGAAGTTTGGTATTAAAGTGATGCCAGCTGTAGCTGCGATCAGCGTGCTGATGCAAATGGTGTTTCAGAACCAGCAGGCGATGCCACAGGCAATCGTAATGGCGCTGTTTGCCATAAGCCTTCCGCTTCAGGGAATGTGGTGGTTGGGAAATCGCTCCAACACTCAACTTCCTCCTGCTCTTGCCTCTTGGTATCGAGAAATCCATCAAAAGATCATAGAAGCTGGTGGTGCTTTGGAGCCAATCAAAAGCAAACCGAGATATAAAGAGCTGGCGGTTACATTAAATCGCGCTTTTAGGCAGCTCGACAAATCTGCACTGGAACGTTGGTTCTAACTGCGAAAACCACAGAGATACATGAAAGGAGGCATTTGCCTCCTTTTTTACTGCCTAGTAAATTCATTGTGCCATTCATTATCCCTTCAAAGATTTGCTTTTATATGAAAGTCAACCCTTAACGAAAAATTGCCAAAGCTAGTTTTGTGCATAAAATCATCATCCGACTTGCTTGGGATTAACGAGAAGATAAAGTTGTTAGAACAAAAAGCGGTGGTTTTGTGTGCTAAATAACCTTAGATCTACATTTTGTTACTTCGTTGTTAATACTTGCTTCCATTTGTCCGGTCTTACTGGTAAAAATGTGTACATATGCGTAAATAAGCGCGTACAAAACAAATAAATAAAAAATAGTAGCTGTTTATTTCAAGTTTCCTAAACTTAAGCGCGAGAGACTGAAAAGTTTTTCTTCTAGTTTTTAGAGAATTTCAGCCACTTAGCTTACTGGAATCAAACAGCTTTCCACCCGGAGTGGGTGGTCACAACATCACAACTACTTTACTGCTGAATCAAGGAGTCAAGATGAAAGCAAGTCAAATCATTGTTGCTGCGTGCATTGCAGGAACAGCGTTACTTTCCTCCACAGGTGTTATTGCAAAAACTGCAAAAGTGGCAGTGTCTCAAATCGTTGAGCACCCAGCATTGGATGCTACCCGCCAAGGTCTGCTCGACGGTCTGAAAGAGAAAGGGTATGAAGAAGGCAAAAACTTAGATTTTGAATACCGCACCGCTCAAGGTAACCCTGCTATCGCTGTACAAATTGCGCGTCAGTTCGTAGGTGAAAACCCTGACGTGCTCGTAGGTATCGCAACGCCTACTGCACAGGCTCTGGTATCTTCTACACGTTCAATTCCTGTTGTGTTTACAGCGGTAACGGACCCGGTTGGGGCAAAACTGGTTAGCCAACACGAAAAGCCGGGCAAAAACGTAACGGGTTTGTCTGATCTGTCTCCGGTTGCACAGCATGTTGACCTTATTAAAGAAATTCTTCCCAATGCTAAATCTATCGGCGTGGTGTACAACCCAGGTGAAGCGAATGCTGTGACTTTGGTTGAACTACTAAAAGAAGCGGCAGAATCTAAAGGGTTCAAAGTTGTTGAAGCGACAGCGCTGAAAAGTGCTGATGTTCAGTCGGCGACTCAGGCTATTTCAGCGAAATCCGACGTTATTTACGCACCAACTGATAACACAGTCGCAAGTGCCATCGAAGGTATGATTGTGGCAGCGAATCAGGCGAAAACACCAGTTTTAGGTGGTGCAACGTCTTATGTTGAAAAAGGCGCAGTAGCGAGCCTTGGTTTTGATTACTATCAGGTGGGTGTTCAGACAGCAGATTACGTTGCAGCAATTCTAGAAGGTGCTGATCCTGGTAGCCTGGATGTAAAAGTTGCAAAAGGTTCTGACTTAGTTGTGAACAAATCAGCGGCTGAAAAAATTGGTATCACCATTCCTCAATCCATTCTGGATCGTGCAACAAGCGTAAAATAATAACTATTAGCCCGAATAGCGCCTGCTATTCGGGTTTTTTATATCAAGCAGAAAGGGAGTCGTTATGTCTGCTTTTGCATTTTTTGGAGCCCTCGAAATTGGGCTCATTTATGGATTGGTCGCACTGGGCGTTTACTTAACCTTTAGGGTACTGGATTTTCCCGACTTAAGTGTTGATGGGAGTTTTCCTATGGGAGCCGCGGTCGCTGCAACAGCGATTGTGGCAGGTATCGACCCTTGGATTGCTACAGGAATGGCAATCATTGCAGGCGCAATAACGGGCTGGGTTACGGCTTTTTTAGCTGTAAAGTGTGGGATCTTGCATCTATTGGCTTCGATCTTAACCATGATCGCGGCTTTCTCAATCAATATTCGAATTATGGGTCGTCCTAATATGGCTCTGATCGGCGAAGATACCATCTTAACGCCGTTCGAAGCGTTGGGTGATTCGATGTACGTAAGACCAATTGTGGTCGGCGTACTTGTTGTGCTTTCTGCCATCTTTGTCGTTCGACTTCTTAACAGTGATTTTGGACTTGGGCTTCGCGCTACAGGTGTGAATGCTCGCATGGTCGCATCTCAGGGAGCGAGTACTGCTTTCTATACCTACTTTGGTTTAGCTCTGTCTAACGGATTTGTCGGTTTTTCTGGTGCTTTGTTTGCCCAGACGAACAGCTTTGCGGATGTGACCTCTGGTGTCGGTACTATCGTGGTGGGGCTTGCAGCAGTTATTCTGGGGCAAACCCTGATTCCGGGTAGAAAAATTTGGGTTGCTGTCGTGGCTGTTATCGTGGGTTCGGTTCTCTATCGATTAGCGGTCGCGTTTGCACTGAGTACAGGAATGTTTGGTTTGCAGGCGTCTGATCTGAACTTAGTGACAGCGGTATTGGTGGCACTTGCACTGATCGCACCAAAACTAAAAGGAAACCTAAACGCAAAAAAGGGCGGTAAGCCTGCGAAGTCTGAATCTAAGGAGGTAGCATGATCCAGCTCGACAATATTCAAGTTACTTTCAATGCAGGCACTATTCTAGAAAACCGTGCACTACGCGGTGTTTCTCTGACGGTTCCAGAACATGAATTTCTCACTGTGATTGGTTCAAACGGGGCGGGTAAATCCACGCTACTTGGAGCAGTAACGGGCGAAACCCCAATGGCGGGTGGCAGTGTTGTTATCGATAACGTAGACGTAACAAGACAAACGGTTGATCAACGTGCAAACCAATGTGCTCGTGTATTTCAGGATCCACTCGCGGGAACCTGTGGCGATTTGACCATTGAAGAAAACATGGCGCTGGCGTACATGCGCGGTAAGCGCCGTGGCTGGAAGCTTTCGCTATCTTCCAAGCGAAGAAAACTGTTTCAGGAGCGAATCAGCATTCTGGGTCTTGGTTTAGAAGACAGGTTAGGGGACAACATTGGTTTGCTTTCAGGTGGACAGCGCCAGGCGGTAAGCCTTGTGATGGCGACGTTGTCGGACAGTAAGCTTTTGCTTCTTGATGAACACACCGCGGCACTCGACCCGAGAATGGCGGCGTTTATCATCGACTTAACTAAGCGAATCGTGAAAGAGTTCAACTTAACGGTCATGATGGTGACTCACTCCATGAAAGACGCACTTGCTTGCGGAGACCGGACTGTGATGCTGCACCAAGGAGAAGTTGTGCTGGATGTCGCTGGTGAAGAAAGGGCAAATATGTCGGTGCCAGATTTGCTTGAAATGTTCTCTAAAGTTCGAGGTGAAGAGCTGGCGGATGATAGTTTGCTCTTGAACTAGAACTTTTATAAAAATCAGCTCGGCAAGGCAACACACTTTATAAACCCTCTTTATCATAAAGAGGGTTTTTTCTTTGATTAAGATACTGTTAATATTGCGCTTTCGTTTTGAGATGGAGTGTCTCTCTGAATGTGTTTTAAGGCGCTGTTGTTGTGTTTGGGGTTCATATGATGTCTTCCCAACACATGAGTTTAAGATACGTATTTCTTGTCCCTGCCATATTTGCCATTGGCATGTTGCTGATGGTAGCAATGAATTACTTCGAGCGAACCGAAAAGCGGGTAGCTCACGAATATCAGCGTGTTGAACACGCCATCCACCGTTCCGTTAAGATACTGACCTCTCTTGATTACACACTTTCTACTCATTATCAGAACGAGAACTTTCCACATTTTCAACACAATTCTCAGGTGCAAAACGGAGTGTGTCGGATCTGGCCGATCGAAGCTCTAATTCTTGCTGAAGACAAAAACCTGAACATACCTGCTGTAGATATCAGCTATATGATTTCCGGCGACGACAGCATGTGCGTCCGAGGTTCTGCACTGAACCTTCATGCCGTTGAAATGATGGACCTCGCGCCTATGTTGTCTTTTCTGCATGATCTGGATGAGCACATACTTGGCGTTCACTATGTGGCGGAAGAGGGGCTGGTTATCTCATCTCCAGATAATCTTGCGAACAATATTGAACGTTCTTCAATAGAGCACTTTAAATCTCTTCCGTTCTGGTATCTGACAAGCCAAAACTCTGATTCCATTACGGTGACCGGACCAATAGAAAGCCCGAACGATCTGGACAGAGTGCTGACCTTGTCTTTACCTGTTAGCCATGGAGAGGATTTTAAAGGTGTCGTCTCTCTTGAAATAAATACCAATCTGCTGCTGACATCCAATACGTCTGCCAGCCAGCGTTTGATGTTGGTACAACACGAAAATCTCGCTGATTACCAAAACCGCAAATACGTTTACCCACTATCCATTCAGGGGGTGGCATTTGAGCACGTTCTTTTTTATCAGTCTGACTTGATGGATGAACTGATCTCATTGCTTAATGAAGAACGTAACGCCGTCTTTATTATTGCGATCATATACATACTCACGGTTATCAGCTTGTTTTACCTTAACCTCAATTTTGAAAGGCGATACTTCCAAAACCTCGCGGAGAGAGATCCAATGACGGGTCTGCTCAATCGACGCGGACTAGAGATTGAATTTAAGAAACCATGTCGATTTCAGTTTGAAGGAATCGCTGTGTTTGATATCGATAATTTCAAGAAGATCAACGACACCTATGGTCACGAGATGGGCGATCAGGTGATTTGCTTTGTGGCTGACCAAATGCGGAGTGTGTTACGTGAAATGGATGTGGTTTCACGCTTTGGAGGGGAAGAGTTTGTTGTGTACATACGTGCCAACAGCCCACAGTTGATTGTCGAAATTGCGCATCGGATACACAATCAAGTCGCGAGAGAATCCACAAAAATACTGGCAGAAGGGTTCACGTTATCGGGTGGCGTGTGTGTGGAAGATCATCATGATCACAAAGGGTTAAAAGAGCTGGTGAAGTCGGCCGACAAGAAACTCTACCATGCTAAAGAATCTGGCAAGAATCAGGTCACCTTTTAAGGAAGCGGGGGGTTATACCGCTTCCAGCAGACTGTCTCTGTAACGAGAGATATGCTCGACGATTGGAGCCGCTTTGTTAAAGGTGCGAATGTCTCTGAATAACGCTGCGGCTTCTGAGTACTCTTGCCTAAGGTAAGAGAACCACTGTTTTACGCGGTTGGGGTAGTACAAGCCTTTGTCGCCTTTGATTTCGTATTCAGAATACTTCAAGAGCAAATCGACCACTTCATGCCATGGCATCGCAGAATGGTTATGTTTGACTACATTACCTAAGTTAGGCACGTTGAACGCACCGCGGCAGACCATGAGCGAATCAATACCGGTCATGTCGATGCAGCGCTGACCATCCTCATAGTTCCATATTTCGCCATTGGCGATCATCGGAATCCCCACTTTTTGCTTCAGCTTGGTCAGGTATTCCCACTTAATTTCTTCTGCCTTGTATCCACCAGCTTTGGTGCGAGCATGAACGGTGAGTTCGTTTGCACCTGCTTGTTCAATTGCATCGGCAATCTCAAAGCAGTCATTTGGGTCTTCCCAGCCTAGGCGGATTTTTGCTGTTACGGGAACAGAAGGGTCTACTGCATCTCGGCAGGCTTTAACAACCTGATAGATGAGCTCTGGGTGCTGAAGCAAGGCAGCACCGCCCTTACTTTTGTTGACCATTTTGGCTGGGCAGCCAAAGTTAAGATCAATGCCATCAGAGCCTAGCGTAACTGCCTTAACGGCATTTTCAGCCATCCAGTTTGGCTCCTGACCGAGCAACTGAGTACGAACAGGAGTGCCGGCTTTGGTCTTGCTTCCGGTGAGTATTTCCGGGCAGATGCGTGTAAAGACATGGTCGGGCAATACTTGATCAACCACACGCACGAACTCTGTGACACACAGATCGTAGTCGTTAATGTTGGTCAGTATTTCACGCATTAGATGATCTAATACGCCTTCCATTGGTCCGAGTATTACACGCATATTGGTTACCTTGCATTAGGTCAGAGACCTGAGGGATGCGCGATTGTACGCGAGAACTTTTGGTGATGCAAAAGTGGTGCAGGCATCTTGGCTTGGGTATAATCCAGCCCCCAATGCACAATGAAGACGCTAAACATGTACCAATTGATGACCTTACCAGAGAGTTTCGAAGGCGAAACACCGCTTTTCTACGAAGGCGCCGTGCTGGCTGCGAATTTTGCCACTCAGCCTTTAGACCCTAAAACCTGGTTGTCTGGTCTGAATGCATTGGAACTTGAACCCACAATAACGGAGCAGATTCATAAGCAATATGCTGCGCTTAAATCTTCAGCCTATGAAGCGTTAAATCTGACAGCGGATAAAGAGGGCTTCGCAGACTTCTCTGAAGGATTCATGTCCGTATGGCCAGTGGTTGAAGAACAGTGGTACGAAGCAACCCCGTCTGATGGCACGCTTAGAATGCTTCAGGCTCTGCTAACCACTTTTATGCTTGGGATCGATGAAGCACAAACCCACGAGCAGATGAAAGCGGCAGGTATTGAACAACCCCCGCGATTGGAAGACTTATTGCCCCAGTTGGACATTATGATTTCTGAAGTGGCCATGGCGGCCGATGAAATGATGATCGGTGCAAAATCGCAGAACGTAAATCCATACAAAGACATTGGCAGAAACGACCAGTGTCCATGCGAAAGCGGCAAGAAGTTTAAGCAGTGTTGTGGTAAATAAATAGCCTTAGCCAAATTGGCAAAAAAGCTCCGAAAGGAGCTTTTTTACTATCTAAGATACGTAACTCTAGATGTATTACTCGGGTTTCTTTGCAAACTGAGAAATGATAACCACACCCAGAGCGACAAGCATGCCTGCAAAGATCACCACCAGCCATTGAGGCATAGAAAGCGTCAGGAACTGCCAGACCACTTTGCTACAGTCACCGTATGCATTGAATACGGAAGGCATCCATTCATGCAGAGGTGCCCATTCAGGGAAGGTAACAAAGATATCGCATGTCGCGAAAGGTGATGGATTGAATTGGTAGTCGACGTGCTGTAAAGAAAGCATCAAGCCTTTGTATGCGCTTGCACCCCAGCCTGCAAACCCCAGCCAGCGTATGATGGCATTTTTTGGATTCAGCATCCCCAATATGGCAGCAAAACCCACTCCCATCATGGCGACACGTTCATAGATACACATTACACAAGGCGCCAACATCATGACATGCTGGAAGTACAAGGCAGTTGCTTCAAGTGCAACGATGGAAATCAATAAGATGAGCCAGGACAAACGGCTTTCAGAAAACTGTTTAATGGCATATAAAGCGTTCAAGTGAAGAATCCTTATAAAAAAAGCTCTGATAACTCAGAGCTTTTTATCCTGAATAAGTTCTCTATTCAATAAAAAATTTAGTGACCGTGTGATGAACTTACCGCTTCCGCTGTGTGATGCGATATCCACCCCATCTCGTAGAAACTTGCTGTCATTGGTTCCAGCAGGAATGCGATACCAAACAGACCTACGATTGCCAGTACAACAGTGTATGGCAATGCCATGATAACCATGCGTCCGTATGACAGACGAATCAGTGGTGCCAGTGCAGAAGTCAGCAGGAACAGGAAGGCAGCCTGACCGTTTGGTGTTGCAACAGAAGGCAGGTTAGTACCTGTGTTGATTGCAACCGCCAGTAAGTCGAACTGGTCACGGGTAATTACACCATCTACCAGCGCAGATTTCACTTCGTTGATGTACACCGTACCTACGAATACGTTATCCGATACCATGGATAGCAAGCCATTCGCGATGTAGAACATGATCATTTGCTGACCACCTTCCAGCGCAAGTACAGCATCGATAACTGGTTTAAACAGTTCCTGATCGATGATGACCGCAACAACTGCGAAGAAAACAGCAAGTAGAGCAGTAAACGGCAGGGCTTCTTCAAACGCTTTACCCAGAGAATGCTCTTCAATAACACCAGTGAACGCAGTGGCAAGGATGATAACGCTCAAACCAATCAAGCCTACTTCTGCCAGGTGGAACATCAAACCGATGATCAACCAAACGGCAATTAAACCTTGAATGATGAGCTTAGCCACATCTTGTTTGTTGCGACGCTTACGCTGCTCGTTATCAAAATCTACAAGGATTTTGCGCACACTTGCTGGCAGGTCGGTGCCGTAACCACAAATCTTCAGCTTCTCAACCAGTGCACAGGTAATCAGACCACAGAAAAACACAGGTAAAGTTACAGGGAGCATACGAACCATAAACTCACCGAAGTTCCAGCTCGCCTGATCCGCAATAATTAGGTTTTGTGGTTCACCTACCATGGTCATTACACCACCTAGTGCAGTACCAACACCAGCATGCATCAGCAATGAACGTAGGAATGCACGGTAGTTTTCAAGGTCATCACGAGTTACTTCACACAAGTGGTCATCGCTCGTATGGTCGTGGCTCGCTTGTGAGCCTTTTCCTGAGGCGACTTTGTGATAAATCGAATAGAAACCGACAGCGACCGAAATTACAACGGCAATTACAGTTAGTGCATCAAGGAAAGCAGATAAGAAAGCCGCCACAAAACAGAAAGCTACTGAAAGCATCATTTTAGAGCGAACGCCAAGAAGTATCTTGGTAAAGATAAACAGCAGCAGCTCTTTCATGAAGTAGATACCAGCAACCATAAATACTAATAGAAGAAGTACTGGCAGGTTGGCTTCGATTTCATGGTAAACCTGATTTGGGCTCGTCATCCCGATCGCGACCGCCTGAATCGCTAACAAACCACCGGGCTGAAGTGGGTAACATTTTAGCGCCATTGCCAAAGTAAAGATGAACTCAATGATGAGCATCCAACCTGCAATGAACGGGTCAACAAAATAGAAGACAATCGGGTTAATAATAAGAAAGGCAATAATGGCAAGTTTGTACCAATCTGGGGCTTTGCCTAGAAAATTCTTAATAAACGCATTTCCGAGTGACATCGGCATGATAAGACTCTTTTTATAGTAAATTCGACACTGAGAGTGTGTCTCGATCCCTGATTATGAAATGTTAAATTTCATAAAAATTACATCTTAAACAGCGACTTAGAAAAACAACTTCGATGAGAATCTCTGTAGCCTTGCCAAGTCACTCCTTGAGAAAGACAAGCACTCCTTTACTTTCGCCCGCAACTCTACTCCTACCTAATATTTAGTCAACCTAAAAATGTTTAAAAACGTAATAATGGCAGGCCTTTTTATTGAGATTCGAGGTCAGCGTGGCATAGAATACCATGAAATTTTACTTTTACTTACACTTTTGATCTTGCCTGTACAACTCAACAAATTATTGCTGTTTTTTATGAATATACAGGTGTTTTTGCCGAAATTAGCCTAATTTTCCGGTCAAAATTAAGTCGTAAAAATGTATGAGATGACAAATTTATTTCGTTAGCTGATTGTTAAAATTGTTGAAAAATGGGAGTTGACTCACAATGAGGGGTCTAATCTATTTCAGAATAAAAAATTCTAACGGCAGATCTCACAATCAAGTCAGGAAAGTGCATGTCAGTTTTCTGAATTGAGCAAGTAGTGGTATGATGAGTGCAATTTTACGTTATAAAAGTACCGGAAACCCGAATTCATGGTTATAAAGGCAAAAAGCCCAGCAGGTTTTGCTGAGAAGTACATTATCGAAAGTATTTGGAAGGGGCGTTTCCCTCCTGGTTCTATCCTTCCTGCAGAGCGCGAGCTATCGGAACTGATTGGTGTGACACGAACTACGTTACGAGAAGTGCTTCAGCGCCTTGCACGTGACGGCTGGCTGACGATACAGCACGGCAAACCCACCAAAGTTAACCAGTTTATGGAAACATCGGGTTTACACATTCTGGATACCTTAATGACGCTTGATGCGGATAACGCGACCAGCATAGTGGAAGACCTGCTGGCAGCACGCACCAATATCAGCCCTATCTTTATGCGTTACGCATTCAAAGCAAACAAAGACAACTCCCTTAAGACCATTCAAGGTGTGATTGATTCTTGTGAGCAGCTTCTTGCCGCAGATAACTGGGATACATTTGTTGAAGCGTCTCCGTATGCAGAAAAAATCCGGGCGAACGTAAAAGACGAAAACGAGAAGGATGAAGAGAAGCGCCAGGCAATTCTGGTTGCAAAAACCTTCAACTTCTATGACTACATGCTATTCCAGCGTTTGGCTTTCCATTCTGGTAACCAAATTTATGGATTGATCTTCAACGGTCTGAAAAAGCTTTACGATCGAGTAGGCAGCTACTACTTCTCCAGCCCAGAAGCACGTGCATTGGCTCTGAGCTTCTATAAACAGCTTGGTGAAGTATGTGAATCGGGCTCTCGTGATCAGCTTCCGCTAGTTATCCGCCACTATGGTCTGGAAAGTGCGCAAATCTGGAACAAGATGAAAGTTTCTCTTCCAACAAGCTTTACCGAAGACGACAGCTAATTCAGCACAGAAACCATTTTAAAACCCGCTATTGGCGGGTTTTTTTATTTCATAATTTCTGGTTTTATCAGTTGGCATATACTCCAAAATTTCAGGTAACGGCTCATAAAGCTCCTGGCAAATAGCACTGATGACTTTGTCGTAAGAACCAAACAGAAATGCAGAGATACCATTCGTTAGCTTGTACAAAGCAGTAATATCCATCGGGTTTTCCTTATAGGATTCATTTGAAAGTCGGTTTAGCACATCATTCAGACTGAACAAAACGTCTGAAGAAATGGGAACCGAGCAATTGACGCTTATCTGATTTAACCGTCGAAGTATCAGGTGACCATAGTGAAGGTAACGTTTTCTACCGGTCTCTGTTTCTGTATCCTGAATGCACATCCTTAATTGAGTTAAACACTCCATGGCTTCGCAGATTAACTGCCAGTCCTGATGGTATTGTTCGGTCAGATCCTCTCGGTATGCTTCGATCATCCAGGTTACTATCTGCTCATCCATTAAATACAAACAATGGCGAATAACCTTTCCGTGCGAAATTTGGTTGCGGTTGATTGAATGCGTTCGCCACTCTTTGCATAAGAGCGTCAGGTTAATCAGCAGAACACGATACTTAGCTTTATCTGATGTGGTGCTGATTTTTCTAGCCTGAGCCGAGATGGCTTTAATTTGCTCCTTCAGTTTGAACAGAGCTTTGAGCGTTGAATGTGATGCATGATTGCCCTCTACCAATACCTGATGCGTAAGCGTTCGATGCGTTCTGCACAGTTCTATGAGCTGCCTGAGCAGGTGGAGGTTATCAAGGTGACGCTGGTCATTCACGGCGCGTGTCTGGCTATGCATAAATAAGAGCAGTATGCAGATCAATATGATGGTTAAGCTGATGAGCACGAACATATACACCTCCTATGTATCTCTCAATTCAATAGAGTGCATAGTCAGTGCCAGTATTTTAGTAATTTAGAATCAGTAGGTTAGCCAGATTGGCTATGGTAATGATGCGATAGGTTGGTGCAGTTGCACCAATATTGAAAAATTAATAATAAAAAAACCGCCAGCAAAGCTGGCGGTTTCTAGTATTTGCAAAGGATGATTACATCACACGCATACCCGGCTGAGCGCCTTCATGTGGCTCAAGCAACCACAAATCACTCCCGCCTGGACCTGCTGCTAGAATCATACCCTCAGACATGCCAAATTTCATCTTACGAGGCTTAAGGTTCGCTACCATTACAGTCAGTTTACCTTCTAGTTCCTCTGGCTTGTAAGCTGACTTAATGCCAGAAAAGACCTGTCTTGTTTCGCCGCCGATATCCAATTGGAATTTAAGCAGTTTGTTTGCTTTAGGTACTTCTTCACAGGAGATGATACGAGCAATACGCATGTCGACGGCTGCAAAGGCGTCGAACTCAATTTCGTCTGCAATTGGATCTTTATCAAGCTCTGTCTGGCTTGCTTTGTTCTTCTCTGCTTCAGCTTTTTCTTTTGCTGCCATTTCTGCTGCTGCATCTTCTTTTGATGCTTCAACCATGGCTTCAATCTTCTTAGGATCGATACGGTTAAACAGAGCTTTGAACTTAGTGATTTCGTGGCCAGTCAGTGGCGCTTCAATGCCTTCCCAAGTCAGTGTTTCGTTGAGGAACGCTTCAGTACGAGCCGCCAGAGCAGGCATCACCGGTTTCAGGTAAGTCATCAGAACACGGAATAGGTTGATACCAACAGAACAGATGTCCTGCAGTTCTTGATCTTTCCCTTCTTCCTTCGCGACTACCCAAGGTGCTTTTTCATCAACATACTGGTTTGCTTTGTCTGCCAGAGCTGTAATTTCACGAATAGCACGACCAAACTCACGAGATTCGTATAGCTCTGCGATGCGATCAGCTGCTGCAACGAATTCGTTGTACAGTTCAGGCTCCGCAAAGTTTTCAGACAGTTTGCCCTCAAAACGCTTAGTGATGAAACCCGCGTTACGAGAAGCAAGGTTAACAATCTTGTTCACTACATCGGCGTTTACACGTTGAGTGAAGTCTTCAAGGTTAAGATCCAGATCATCAATACGGCTGTTGAGTTTCGCAGCGTAGTAATAACGCAGGCACTCAGGATCCAGGTGATTCAGGTATGTTGCTGCCTTAATGAAAGTACCTTTCGATTTAGACATCTTCGCGCCGTTTACCGTTACATAGCCGTGAACAAATACATTGTTTGGCTTACGGAACCCGCTGCCGTCCAGCATTGCTGGCCAGAACAGAGAGTGGAAGTAGACGATGTCTTTACCGATGAAGTGGTATAGCTCGGCTTCGCTGTCTTTTTTCCAGTACTCGTCGAAATCTAGATCGTCACGTTTGTTACACAGATTTTTGAATGAAGCCATGTAGCCAACAGGCGCGTCCAGCCAAACGTAGAAGAATTTGTCTTTCTCGCCCGGGATTTCGAAGCCGAAGTATGGCGCATCACGGGAGATGTCCCATTGCTGAAGACCAGACTCGAACCATTCCTGCATCTTGTTGGCCGTTTCTGACTGTAGTGAGCCTGAACGAGTCCACTCTTTCAGCATGCTTTCAAACTGAGGCAGATCGAAGAAGAAGTGCTCTGAGTCTTTCATTACTGGCGTCGCGCCAGAAACAGCAGACTTAGGCTCAATCAGCTCTGTCGGGCTGTAAGTTTCACCACAGTTATCACAGTTGTCGCCGTATTGATCATCGGACTTACACTTAGGACACGTACCTTTAACGAAGCGGTCTGGAAGGAACATTTCCTTCTCTGGATCGTAAAGTTGTGAAATCGTGCGACTGGAGATAAAACCGTTTTTCTTGAGCTGCAGGTAGATGTGAGAAGCCAGCTCGCGGTTCTCTTCCGAGTGCGTGCTATGGTAGTTATCAAAACTGATATCGAATCCAGCGAAATCTTTTTGGTGCTCTTCACTTACAGCAGCGATCATCTCTTCTGGCGTAATACCCATCTGTTGTGCTTTAAGCATGATTGGCGTGCCGTGAGCATCGTCCGCACAGATGAAATTAACAGTGTTGCCACGAAGGCGCTGATAACGAACCCAGATATCCGCCTGGATATGCTCAAGCATATGACCAAGGTGAATAGAACCGTTTGCATACGGTAGGGCACAAGTTACCAGAATTTTCCTTGTAGAAAGGTTTCTTGGATCGGTTGCCATACTTGTTATTCGCTTTAGATAGGTATTAATGAGACAGCCGCTAATAGTACCTTAAGCAGCAGCGTACTCCAAGTCACAGACTGGGTGTATTACCTAGTTTTTTCAGGGTTCTTTAGCAATGATTGAAGTGTTAGGATGAGCTCAAATAGTGGGAGGTAATATGGAACAATTTCAATCAAAAGATGCACTTTGTCAGTGGCTGGGTCAATATCAGCATCCGATGCTGATTTCTGGTTGGTGTCAGACTCCGGGTATTGTGTCTGTTTTGGCAAGCGGTGTAGTCAAGATTGAACTTCCGTTTATCAACCAATCTCTCCACGAAGGGCTGTCAGCCTGGGTTAAAAATCAGATTTCTGACGGGGTTGTTCCCGATTTTAAATATGACATCGTAAGCAAAACCAAAGCTCTACAGACAACAGTAGCTGCTGAAGTGAAAGGTGTTAAAAACATCATTGCGGTGACTTCCGCTAAAGGTGGGGTAGGCAAATCAACCACAGCGGTGAACTTTGCACTGGCACTGAGCGAAGCTGGAGCAAAAGTGGGTATGCTGGATGCGGATATTTATGGCCCTTCCGTGCCTATTATGTTGGGAACCCAAGGACAAAAACCAGACGTCAGAGACAACAAATGGATGCAGCCGATACCTTCACATGGTCTCTACACAAATTCCATTGGCTATCTGATTGAAGATGCTGATGCGGCAATCTGGCGTGGACCTATGGCATCTAAAGCGTTATCCCAGTTATTGAACGAAACGGAATGGCCGGATTTAGATTATCTGGTGATTGATATGCCACCGGGTACGGGAGACATTCAGCTTACGTTGTCACAGCAGATTCCGGTAACAGGTGCTTTAATTGTCACCACACCTCAAGATCTGGCATTGGCAGATGCCAGAAAAGGTGCCGCCATGTTCGAAAAGGTCAACGTGCCTGTGCTTGGGCTTGTGGAAAACATGAGCTATCACATTTGCAGCCATTGTGGCGAGAAAGAACATATTTTTGGTCAGGGTGGCGCTGTCCAGATGGCACAGGATTTCGGGCTTGCACTACTCGCACAAATTCCCCTTCACATTTCGGTACGCGAAGATCTGGATGCGGGGAAACCCACCACAGTTGCTCGCCCTAACTCCGAGCACGCCCACATCTACCGAGAACTGGCTGAGACAGTAATCAGCAAGATGTTCTGGCAAGGAAAAGCCAAACCTGACGCGATCAGTTTTGTGGCGCTGTAGCAAAGAATTTCGTCTGAATCACGCAGTATAAGAGCCAAGGTTAATAGCAGGAAATGGTATATATCCCCTGCTTTTCATACAGATATTGAGTAATTACTCATCTACTAATGATAATTTCGACACACTATACTGGTATTAAGTATTTTATCTCCCTATAATCAGGCGGTTTAACCCAACCACAGCTACCAAATTAGTATCAGGTGCTTTTACATGTCTAATAATAATCAATGCGTCATCGTGGGAATTGCTGGCGCTTCTGCTTCTGGAAAGAGCTTAATCGCAAGTACTATCTACAATGAGCTTCGTGCGAAAGTCGGAGACGACCATATCGGCGTGATCACTGAAGATTGCTACTACAAAGATCAAAGCCAGTTGAGCATGGAAGAGCGCGAGAAAACCAACTACGACCACCCTAACGCACTTGATCACGACCTGCTTTGTCAGCACCTGGAGCAGTTAGTTCAAGGCAACTCTGTTGAAGTTCCTGAGTACAGCTATTCTGTACACACCCGCACTGACAACACAGCTACAATGACACCGAAGAAAGTGATCATTCTTGAAGGTATCCTGCTTCTTACCGATCCACGTCTGCGTGACTTAATGCACGCAACAGTGTTTATGGATACACCGCTTGATATTTGTCTGTTGCGCCGTGTAAAGCGTGATGTGGAAGAGCGTGGTCGTACGATGGAGTCGGTACTTAAACAGTACCAGGATACGGTTCGTCCAATGTTCATGCAATTCATTGAGCCTTCTAAGCAATACGCCGACATCATTGTTCCTCGCGGTGGCAAAAACCGAATTGCTATTGATGTACTTAAGGCGCACATCGCTAAGCTTCTGAAGAGCTAAGCACCAGATTTGTCAAAGTTCTGATAAATCGACAAAAATTCATAACAAAAAGTGGCGCATTATGCGCCACTTTTGTATGTTTGAAGGAATATCTACAGTCGCAGATTCAAGGAATCCATGATGAAGAAGTTGCTTCTATCCATTGCCGCGCTCATCGCTCTGGTGATCGTTGCTTTGTTAGCTCTGATTCTATTCGTAAATCCCAACCAGTTTAAACCTATGATTGTCGAGCAGGTGCAGAAAAACACCGGAATGATGCTCGCAATTGAAGGCGATATTAGCTGGCAATTTTTCCCAAGTTTAGGGTTCAGTGTTGGTAAAACAGAACTGAGAAACCCAGAAGGCTTCTCCAGCCCCAATCTATTGAAAGTAGAGCAAGTAGGGCTTGCCATTGAGGTGACTCCTCTACTTAGCAACCAACTGGTAATTGGCAATATCCTGCTTGATGGTGCTGAAGTCTCGCTCGAAACACTCAAAGACGGCACGTCAAATCTGGATAGCCTGACCAAAGCCAATTCAGCAAAAGAACAGGCTGAAACAACAGATACGACTCAAGCACCAGCCGAAGAAGCGCCTGCTGAAATGGGTGAACAACCATCGGCTCTGGAGCAATGGGAAGTTCTGGTTGCTGGTATCACTATATCGAACGCCAAAGTGACGGTATCCGATAAACAGGCGGGCACGCTCTTAACTCTAAGTGATGCGAATGCATCGCTAACCGAATTTGAATTCGGTCAGTGGAGCAAGCTGACTTTTGATGTCACTGGTGCCCAGAATCAGCAGAACTTCGCAGCAGAAGGGCAGGTCGAGTTCAAACTGTCTCAAGATCTCAAGCAGTACGAACTTCGTGAAGTTGCGCTTGATGCCAGCGTCGATGACAAATCATTAGGGCTGAATGCAAAGGCAAAACTGTCACTGCCTGCCTTTGCGCTTGGTGCGTGGAACAGCATCGAATTTGACGTGAGCGGTAAGAATCAACAACAAAACTTCGCGGCGAAAGGTGGAACAGAGTTTTTCCTTTCTGAAGATTTTCAAGATTACCAACTCCGCAAACTCGGGTTGGATGCCTCTTTCAACGACCCTGGAAACAAGGTAGAGAAGCTACGTCTTGACCTTGCCTCCTTTGCTTTTGATAAACAAAATGCTCTGTCTTACGAGTTGCTTGGTGACTTAGCTGGATTGGCTGTTGACTCGAAAGGTTCACTGAATATTACGGTCGATAAAGCCATCAGCAAAATTAAAGTGGCAAGCATTAAGCTCGCGAACAACCTGAAAGGTGAGGCACTTCCTCAGTCTCCAATGGCAGTTAACCTTGATGCCGGGCTTACATTTGATGTGAAGAAAAGCGCGTTGTCGCTGGTTCTGAATAAGCTGACAGCCAATGACATTGCACTGGACGGGAAAGCCAGCGTAGTGCTTGCCGAAGTGCCTCAAGTGAACTTTGACTTACACAGCCCAAATATCGATTTGGATGCATTTTTGGGGCTAAACCAAAAAGCAGAAGCGGAAACCAGCCAAAGTTCTGGCGGTGGAAGCGCGCCGACAGGAGAAGCGCCAAAAGCCCCTGAGGTCGAGCCTGATTTAAGTGCGCTGAAATTGGTGAATGCTAAAGGTAAGGTGGTGATTGACAAGTTCAAAGCCAACAATGCCAAACTGCAAAAAGTCACAACTCAATTTACTTTGAAAAATGGGGTCTTTGACCTTACTCGCTTTAGCGCAAACCTGTATCAGGGCAGTATCTCTACCAAAGCTAAGTTAGATGCTCGAAAAGCAACACCGACATACAGCGTCAATGGTTTAATCAAAGGTGTGAAAGTTCAGCCATTGTTGGTCGATGTTGCAGAAACCGACCTGCTGGAAGGAACGGGTAACATCGATTTGGCTCTGACGGGTAAAAGCTTGAAACCAACTGCACTTCAGGAAAACTTGAAAGGTACAGTTAAGATCAACTTTGCAGACGGTGCAGTATATGGGGTGAACTTACCTCACCTTATCCGCACTCACTACGCAAGGTTTAAAGGACAGGATGTTTCGGCTGCAGATACGGTAGAGAAAACCGATTTCTCTGCAATGACAGCCACACTTAAACTAAATAAGGGTGTTGTAACTACAGACAATCTGAATATGCAGTCACCATTGCTTCGTATTACGGGTAAGGGTAATGCAAACTACATCAAACAAGATGTGGATATGGTTATCCGTACGTCGATTGTCGGCTCTTTGAAAGGTCAGGGTGGCGAAAGTATTGATGACCTGAAAGACGTGACCATTCCTGTTCAGATTTCGGGTAAGTGGACCGATCCCAAATACAAGCTAGTCTTTGATGATGTATTAAAGCAAGAAGCCAAGAAAGAGGCTGAGAAAGGTTTACAAAAACTGCTCGGTGATAAAGTGAAACCAGATCAGACTAAAGACATTGCAGATAAGTTGTTGAAAGGCTTGTTTAACTAAACAAATAGCCTCTAAACCCGGTAGGCTAGCATACGGTTACTGAGTTTTTACATATTATTGCAGATACAAAAAGCGCGCTGTCTCGCAAGGCAGTGCGCTTTTTATTAAGGTGGTCTTTATATCCTTTATGTCGTGAATTGAGTCACAAGAAATATGAAATGAAATGTTTATTATCCCAATGTAATTGAGATAAGGATGTGTATTACATGGCAACAAAAATCATATTAGACACCGACCCAGGCATAGACGATTCCATGGCGCTACTGTATGCCGAAGCTCTTGAAGATATTGACCTTATTGGTATTACCACCATTTTTGGCAATGCGACAATCGAAAACAGCACACGCAATGCCGTCTATCTTAAAGATAAATTCCAACTCACCTGCGATATTGCGCAGGGCACTGATAATCCTTTAGTTCGTGAACCCGTTGGAGCATCGTCTGCGGTACACGGAGAGAGTGGATTAGGTGATGTCGATGTATCGGGTGTTGAAGTGAATGACATAAGCGACAAGCCTGCCCACCAGTACATCATTGATACGCTAAAAGCGTATCCAGGAGAGATTACGCTGGTGGCAGTGGGACCTCTTACCAATTTAGCGTTAGCGCTGGAGAAAGACGAAAGCATCACTTCTTTGGTGAAAGAGGTAATCATCATGGGGGGCGCGTTTGGTTTAAACAACCGTCGTGGAAATGTCACTCCTTATGCAGAAGCAAACGTTCATGATGACCCGCATGCCGCTCAGCAGGTGTTTTCGGCACCTTGGTCGATTTCGGTGATTGGTCTGGATGTGACTGAATCCAGCGTATTTGACGATCCGTACTTTGCGAATTTAAGGGAAAATGCTGGTTCTGTAGGTGATTTTATCTGGGATGTGAGTCGTTTCTACCTTAAATTTTACTCATCGATCATTGGGTACAACGGTTGCCATGTTCACGATCCTTCTGCCATTGCCTGTGTAGTCAAACCTGAACTGTTTGAATTTGAAGTCGGGGCAATTGAAGTAACGACTGAAGGAGAAAAACAAGGCATGACGACTTTAGTGACAGGAGATGCTGCGAAAGGAAAAGTACAGCAGAAAGTGGCAGTCAGAGTGAATACAGAAGCTTTACTCAATGACTACAGAGACAACGTCGTCACTTACAGTAAGAAATTTTCGTAATCGCAGAATTTGTAAGAAGAGAAAAGGGCTGAATCTTATATTCAGCCCTTTGAAATTTAGTACTCATAGATGAATGCGAGTAATTACCAGTCCACGCCTTTCAGTGCTTTTACACCGTTTTCAAAAGCGTGTTTGACATTACGGACTTCAGAAACTGTATCGGCAAGCTCAGTCAGTTCACGGTGTGCACCGCGACCAGTAATAACGACCGATTGCATGAATGGGCGATTCTTGAGTGCTTCCAGTACTTCTTCTAACTCAATGTAGCCGTAGTTCACCATGTAGGTAATTTCGTCGAATAAGACAACGTCGATAGATTCATCTTGCAGCATGCGTTTGCATTCCTGCCAAATCTTCTGTGCTGCATCGGTGTCTTTTTGGCGATTCTGCGTTTCCCATGTGAATCCAGTGCCCATTACCTGGAACTCTACTCCAAGCTTTTCAAGCAGGTTACGCTCACCGTTGTCCCACGTTCCCTTGATAAACTGAGCCACTGCGCAGTTCAAGCCATGTCCGACTGCTCGGCAAATTGTACCAAAGCCCGATGTTGATTTTCCTTTACCGTTTCCGGTAATAACCAGCAATATTCCTTTTACATCTTGGGCGGCGGCAATGCGTTCATCAACTTGTTCTTTAACTCTTTGTTGACGTGCTTTGTATCTTTCATCTTTTCTTTCTTCTGCCGACATGGAGCATCCCTTTCTTACTGGTTCTGGTTGAAGCGACCTGGGTATAATAGCCTAACAAAGTCGGTGGAAAAACCATAAGGAAAACAGGTGAAAGCAAAGATTTCTAAAGTTCTGGTGGTGTGTTTAGGTAACATCTGCCGATCACCAACCGGAGAAGCGATTCTAAGAGCAAAGGCGAAGCAATCAGGGGTTGATTTACAGGTAGACTCCGCGGGTACAGCTGGATACCACATTGGTGAAAATCCAGACAGTCGTTCCATGCAGGCTGGAAAAAGAAGAGGCTATTCTTTTCAGGGGATCCGCTCAAGGAAAGTCGAACAAAGCGATTTTGAGGAATTCGACCTTATTCTCGCAGCGGATCATTCCAACTTATCGGATTTGGAAGACATCTGCCCACAACAATACCATCATAAGCTCAAGCTGTTCTTAAGCTATGGGCAGAGTGGCTATGATGAAATACCGGATCCTTACTACGGTGGTGAGCAAGGATTTGAACTTGTTATCGATTTGATTGAAGAAGCCAGTGATGTACTGCTGAAAGAGATTGCATCTTAGACCCATCAAGATGACGTTACTTTGATTTGCGGTCACTCTCATTTTACTTGTCGCTGGCACACAGCCGGAGGTGCTCGGGTTATGCTTGTGCATGAAATCACAACGACGGACTGGCATTGACAAGAATATTTAAAGCGGGGCTATTGGCGTGCTGCGCGGCGTTAAGTAGTGAAGCATACAGTGCTTCCCCAGATGAACTGGTTGACGCTGCTATGGAGCGTACAGAACATTTTGTTATCTACGACGGCAGCTATGTGAGTATTCCATATCCCAATGGGGATGTGGCTCCTAACAAAGGAGTGTGTACAGACGTCATTATTCGAAGCTATCGGACTTTAGATATCGATTTACAAAAAAGGGTGCATGAAGATATCAAAGCCCATTTTGATCAGTACCCATCTAAACGAATCTGGGGTTTAAGTCGTCCAGACAAAAACATAGACCACCGACGCGTGCCTAATTTGCAGGCTTACTTTAAACGTCATGGAGAAAGCCTGAGGGTTTCTCAGAAGGGCACCAACTATAAACCTGGCGACATTGTAACTTGGATGCTTCCCGGTAACTTGCCTCATATTGGCATTGTGGTTGATCAGCGTTCTGAAGATGGGGAGAGACCGTTAATCGTTCACAATATTGGCTTTGGTCCCAAGATGGATGACATGTTGTTTGATTATCAAATAACAGGCCACTACCGATACTTCCCTCAGAAATAAAAAAACCGACGCGATGGCGTCGGTTTTTTTTCTCAACTGAATTAGCCAGCTAGCACATCAGTGGCAACTTTATAGCTTGGATCTTCCTTCACGTTGATTTCAACCAAGCTTCCTGCTTTATCCAGTAGCGCTCTACAATCCTGGCTCAAGTGACGAAGATGCAGAGTTTTACCTGCTGCGGCATAACGCTCTGCCAGTGTTTCGATCGCTTCGATTGCGGAGTGGTCTGCAACGCGAGAATCTGCAAAGTCCACAATGACATCTTCAGGGTCATTTTTAGCGTCGAAAAGCTCAAGGAAATTCGCTGCTGAACCAAAGAAGATAGGACCGTTGATGTGGTATTCCTTTGAACCTTCTTCGGTGATTTTGCTTGTCGCGTAAATGTGTTTTGCGTGTTCCCATGCAAACATCAGAGCCGAAGCAATCACACCTACCGCAACCGCAACTGCGAGGTCAGTAAGCACCGTTACCACGGTGACCAACACAATGACAAAGAAGTCCTGCTTAGGTACACGGCGCGCAAGCTTGAACGTTGCCCATTCGAATGTACCAATAACCACCATGAACATCACACCAACCAATGCTGCCAGCGGAATCATTTCGATAAGGTCAGATGCAAACAGGATGAAGAACAGAAGTGCCAGTGCAGCAACGATACCCGACAGACGACCACGACCGCCTGAGTTTACGTTGATCATAGACTGACCAATCATCGCACAGCCACCCATAGCACCAAACATAGAACAAGTAACGTTAGCCATGCCTTGACCGACACATTCACGGTTTGACTGACCACGGGTATTTGTCATCTCATCCAGAACGGTCAGAGTCAGTAGTGATTCGATCAAGCCAATTGCTGCAAGAATAATGGCGTAAGGCAAGATAACCTGAAGTGTTTCCAAAGAAAGAGGCACGCTAGGCACGGAGAAAGTTGGCAATGAACCAGCCAGCGTTGCCGCTTCATCGCCAGACATAGTACGAAGGAAATCGACAACGGTGCGCGTTTCCAGATCCAAGCCAACAACCAAACCAGTCACCGTGACGATAGCGACCAGAGAAGAAGGCACTGCCGTGGTGAATTTTGGCAAGAAGTGGATGATAGCCATAGTCAGAGCAACCAGACCAAGCATCAGGAACATCTGGTCTGAAGGTAGCCAGGTTAGCATTCCGTCGATGTCTGGTGCTTTGAACTGACCTAACTGTGCCAGGAAAATGACAATCGCCAAACCGTTTACAAAGCCAATCATTACCGGATGTGGCACCATGCGGATGAACTTACCTAACTTGAAGATACCCGCTGCGATCTGCAGGATACCCGCTAACAAGATAGCGGCAAATAAATACTGGATTCCGTGAGAAATAACCAGGCTGGTCATAACAACGGCCATTGCACCAGTTGCACCAGAGATCATGCCTGGACGACCGCCGAACACAGAGGTAATCAGACCAACAATGAATGCGGCGTAAAGACCGACCATAGGGTCGACACCAGCGACAAAAGCAAATGCAACCGCTTCTGGTACCAGTGCTAGCGCTACGGTCAAACCAGAAAGCACGTCATTTTTTACGGAGTGCTTGGAAAATTGTGGAAATTCGAACATGTTAGCTCAGTCAATTAGCTTAAAAATACATACTTCCGACTATTGGGGCTGAGTAACAGGTTGTTTAAAAGAGCAGCTCAATAATCGACACTTGAGTCGGCGAATCCTACAGAAAAGCGTGATGAAGTTCAATATTGATACCAAACTAATCAATAGACTTCGTGAATAACGCTCTCTATCGAGACACCTTATTTACTGGTTTAGGTGAACAGACACCAGAATCCTAGAATAGCCTTTAAATATTGCAAAGAAAAAAACGGGTCGCGTTTGCGACCCGTTTTCGTTTCTGGTTCAGATTAGCTGAAATCAGGCTTTGCCATTTCAGCAGACGCGCGGTTTTTCGCAGAAACGGCTCCGGCTCCAATTGGCTGGAAGCGTTCTGTACGGAAAGGTGCAGCAACGACCTGAATTTCACGCATCTCAGTGCTACCTGGCGCACTTGCCATTGGCGCTGAAACGTGAGACTTCACCTGATGCGCGACTTTCACCTTAATCGGCTCTGCAGACTCTTCGGCTAAAGAAGCTTTAACTTCAGGTGCTGGTGCTGGTTCAGTTTCTACAACAGTATTCGTATCCACAGGCGCATCTATCAGTGCTTCTGGCTCCGCTTTTGTTTCAACTGCTGGTGCTACAGTTTCAGTCGCTGATACTGCTTCTTGTTCAGGTTTATCTGCCGCTACAACAACATCATTCTGAACAGGAGTTGCTTCAACCACAGGTGCTTGAACAGCTGCTACTGGTTTTTCTTCAACTGCAACCTCTTCACGACGAATGATCACTTTGCCCATTGCCATTTCTGGGAATGCGTAACCACCATGTACTGGTGCTGCCAGTTCAACTTTCTTCTCAACCTTGTCGTCTTTACGACGTTTTGGCTTAGCAAGATCGTATCTAGGCATGACTTTACCCATCGCCATCTCAGGTGACGCTACACCACCTTTACGTAGACGGAATGGGTTCGGCTTGCGATCGCGACCACGGCGGCGACGCTGACCACTTGCACGCAAATGACGAGGTGAACGACGGTTACGACGTTGCTTGGTTTCCTCTTCTTCACCTGCTGTTTCCGGCTTCTTCGCTTCCACTTCTGCAGCCTGTTTTAGTTGCTGTTCGGTGTTAGCTTCTTCTGCCGCTTTCTGGTCTTTAACGCGAACTTGTTTCTTAAGATTACGACGCTGACGACGTTCTTTAACCTGTTCCGCTTTCTTCTCTTTTCTCTCTGGTTTAGCGGTTGCTTGAGCATCAGCGGCTAGCTGCTGACCTTCTTTCGCTAGTTTAGAGTTTTTGTTCTCGTCTTTGGTGCGTTTCTCGTTACGAGGTTTGCGGTTTTGCTTACGAGAATCTGCAGCTTTCTTAGTATCGTTTTCAGATACCTCAGCTTCCTGATCTCGATCGCGGCGACGATTACGGTTTTTGTTATCACGAGAGTTACGACGGCGGTTTTCACGCTGGTCTTTGCGATCACGACGCTGGCGGTTGCCACGGCGATTATCCGTTCTTTCTTCTTTCTTCTCTTCTTGTTTCTGCTCTTCTTCATCAGAGCCAAACAGGAAGCTACCCAGAGCTTTGAAAATGCGACCAAACAATCCTGGTTGAGCATCTTCTTCTTTCTTCACTTCAGGCTTTTTAGCAGGTGCTGGTTTCGGTGCCGGAGCAGATTGCGCCGGTGCAGCAAACCCTTTCAGAGCAGGCTCTTCAATCTTCTTAGGCTTCAGAGAAGGCTCTTCAGATTCTTTCGCTTCTGCTTCTTTCATCGCTTCCAGTTTCTTTGGAACCAAGTAGGAAAGCAGATCTTGCTCTTCACCATCACGAACACGAATTACTTCGAAGTGCGGCGTTTCCATATCTGAGTTAGGAACAACCGTGATCTTCACTTCCTGATGTTTCTCGATGTGGTTCACCGAGCGACGTTTTTCGTTAAGAAGGTAGGAAGCAATAGCAACAGGAACAACAGCCAGTACTTGGGATGTGTTGTCTTTTAGTGCTTCTTCTTCAATCAGACGAAGAACAGACAGAGCCAGTGATTCATTATCACGAACCACACCTGTACCAGAACAGCGAGGACAAATGTGATGGCTTGCTTCTGCCAGAGAAGGGCTCAAGCGCTGACGAGACATCTCCAGAAGACCGAAGCGAGAGATACGACCAATCTGAACGCGGGCACGGTCTAAACGAACGGCTTCACGCAGACGGTTTTCAACTTCACGCTGATGACGAACAGGCGTCATATCGATAAAGTCGATAACAACCAGACCACCTAGGTCGCGTAGACGAAGTTGACGGGCAATTTCATCGGCTGCTTCTAGGTTGGTGTTTAGCGCGGTCTCTTCGATGTCACCACCCTTAGTAGCACGCGCTGAGTTGATGTCGATAGACGTCAGTGCTTCTGTCGGGTCGATTACAATAGAACCACCAGACGGAAGGCGAACTTCGCGCTGGAATGCTGATTCGATTTGGCTTTCGATTTGGTAGTGACTAAATAGCGGCACTTCACCGTCGTACTTCTTAACTCGATTAATGAAGTCCGGGCGAACCAATTGAATGTGCTGTTTAGCACGCTCATAAATGGTGTTGCTATCAATCAGGATTTCACCAATGTCGCGACGCAAGTAGTCACGAATTGCACGTACGATGACGTTACTTTCCTGATGAATCAGGAAAGGGGCTGCATTGGCATCAGACGCTTCTTTAATTGCGCTCCAGTGATTAAGCAGAACGTTTAAGTCCCACTCTAGCTCTTCAGCACTTTTGCCTACACCAGCTGTACGTACGATCAAGCCCATGCCCTGAGGCAATTCAAGAGTGCTTAACGCCGCTTTCAGTTGTGTACGCTCATCACCTTCGATACGGCGTGAAATACCGCCAGCACGAGGGTTGTTAGGCATAAGAACCAGGTAACTACCAGCAAGAGAAATGAAAGTAGTCAGCGCAGCGCCTTTGCTGCCGCGTTCTTCTTTCTCTACTTGAACAATAACTTCTTGGCCTTCTTGTAGCACTTCTTTGATGCTAGGACGACCTTGGTAGGTATAACCTTCAGGAAAGTAATCTTTGGCAATTTCTTTAAGAGGGAGGAAACCGTGTCTCTCGGCACCGTAGTCTACAAATGCAGCTTCAAGGCTAGGTTCGATTCGAGTGATACGTCCTTTGTAGATATTCGCTTTTTTGGATTCGTGACCAGGACTCTCGATATCTAGATCAAAAAGTCGCTGTCCGTCGACCAAAGCGACACGCAACTCTTCTTTTTGAGTTGCGTTGATTAACATTCTTTTCATTGTAAAAAAATCTCGTTGTCTTTTTCTTTGTTTTCATTTTTCAGCTTGTCGTTTAGCACTTTGCTTGTGGTGTCTGATCCCATGGTTTTACGATGCAACCTCACGGCTGGAAGGGATGCTCTCGGACACTTCAGTTGCCACACCTAATTAAAAAGTGTGACCTGCCGAATTTGGCAGTCATAACTCAACACAAATAAAGAGAGTAGAACGACAAGTGACACTTCCATTTCTATGTCTGACGCCGACTGCTGCATAGAAGCTGAGAAGCGATCTACTCTTTATTGCTGATTGCTCATGGATTCTGCTACCAAGGAAACAGAGAATGGGTAAAGGTTGCGGTTTGAAAAGATCCAATAGCGGAAAAGTTGATCCCGGAATTGCCGGTAAAATGTAATTCACGCTTGTTTCTTGGAAAAGTTATCTGCGCAACTGACCTAACACAGCTCTGTTTATCGGTTTGAGTACAAAATGTAATCAATTCGACCATTGCAGCACTGAACTATAGCAGTGCAAAGAAAAGTGGGCAATCAGGATTCATAGAAAGCATCAAAAAAATGAGAGATGAATAGTTTAACTGTTCAGTAATTCACTGTTATTAATGGTTAAATTAGTAAAACTCAATGAATTGTATATTTATTCGCCCACCAGTTATTCACAACTTTTTTCACTGCACAATTTTCTAAGTTTTTGCTTTTTGCCCAAATGGTCGTTCGCTTCTCCGCTAGCGCTCATTTTATCTAGCTTCAAAGATTGAAAATGTTAGAATGCGCGTCATGAACGAAATCAAAACTTCCGTACAGTTCGTCGATATCGACGACGACATGGCTGGGCAAAGAATTGATAACTTTTTGCGCAATCAGCTTAAAAATATCCCTAAAAGCATGATTTATCGCATTTTGCGTAAAGGCGAAGTGCGCGTGAATAAAAAAAGAATCAAAGCAGAATATAAGCTCCAGGCTGGTGATACTGTTCGAATTCCACCTGTTAAAACATCAGCAGAACCAGAAGCAGCCCCTGTGAGCACTAAGCTAAACAAAGTTGCGGAGCTAGAGCAGCACATCATTTTCGAAGATGATCATATGCTGATCCTGAATAAGCCGTCTGGTATTGCTGTGCATGGTGGCAGCGGTTTGAAATTTGGTGCGATTGAAGCTCTTCGGGCTTTGAGACCAGATGCTCGTTTTCTGGAGTTGGTTCACCGAATTGACCGTGATACATCTGGCATTTTGCTGGTGGCGAAGAAACGTTCGGCGCTGCGTCATCTGCAGGCTCAGTTTAGAGAGAAAACGGTTCAGAAGTATTACTTTGCGCTAGTGATGGGGCAGTGGAAAAGCAGTTGCCGAGTCGTGAATGCTCCGCTTCTGAAAAATGAAGTCAACAGCATTGTTCGGGTAAACCCGAAAGGCAAACCTTCGGAAACACGCTTCAAAGTGCTGGAAAAGTTTGAGCAAGCAACCCTGATTCAGGCAAGCCCGATTACGGGTCGAACCCACCAAATTCGCGTGCATACGCAATATACAGGGCATCCGATTGGCTGGGATGACAGGTATGGCGATCCTCGTTTCGATGCTTATACAGCAAAAGTTGGTTTAAACCGTCTGTTTTTGCATGCAGCAAACATCAAGTTTGAGCACCCTGGGAGTGGAGATAAGGTCGATATTTCTGCCCCGATGGGAGATAAGCTCGAAAAAGTGTTAGCTGGGCTTCGAAAGCTTAAAAGCTAACTGTCCAATCGCACAAATATAAAGTAGATATAAATAAGACCGCATGAATCGCGGTCTTTCTAGTTTGACGGCTAGATGACTTTAAAGCCTTGTTTCTCTAGCATTGAAATAAGCGTGATGAGCGGAAGACCAACTAATGTGTTTGGGTCTATTCCTTCCAGGCGTTCAAACAGTGCAATCCCCAAACCTTCACTTTTAAAGCTGCCTGCACAATATAATGGCGCTTCCTTATCTACATAATTTTCTATCATTGATGCAGAAAGCTCGCGAAAGTGAACTTTAAAGGTATCTATCTCTACATCACACTGATCCGTTTGAGAGTTATAAAGAGCAACTCCAGTGTAAAAAGTGATGGCTTTACCGCTTTGTGAAGTCAGCTGCTTTATCGCATTTTCTCGGGTGTGAGGTTTACCGACGATCTTTCCGTCGATCACACAGATCTGATCCGAACCAATGACCAGAGCGTCCGATTCTACTGAACAAGAGCGTGCTTTCAGTTCGGCTAACCGTAGAACAAGATCTTCAGGCGATTCGTTCTCTAAAGGCGTTTCATCGCAACTTGGTGATGCGACTTCAAAGGGTACACAAAGCTTGTCTAAAATAGCGCGCCTGAAAGGGGAGGTGGATGCCAAAATCAAAATGCGTGAAGTCATGGTTTTCGTCAGAATAATTACGGGTTTGTGGCAGAATAAACCAAGTTTTATCGCTTATCCTAATCGTAAGGAAAAAAACTCAAGTTTTTTACCTTTTTCTTTGACTCAAGAGGATTTGGACGATAATATTCGCGCCCTATGCAAAAGGTAAAAATACCGCGAACGGTTGACCCGGCGAAAGCGGCTCAGAAAAGATTAGACTACGATGGCATCATCCAAACTAGCCTTTTCAAACGCTTAACTGATACAGCCGAAGGCGTAAAACGTGACGCAGAAGTCTCATTGTCCTTTGGGCATGATGAACAGCGATTAGTCGTTATCTCTGGTAAAGCTAACGTCGAAATCGATTTAGAGTGTCAACGTTGTAATGAAGTTTTCGCACATGAGTGCGAAGTCCAATTTACTTATACTCCTTATTACAGTGAGAAAAGTGAAGAGGATGCACCGGAAGAGTACGATTTGGTAGATCTAAACGAGTACGGTGAAGTCGACCTCATACAACTGGTTGAAGACGAGTTCATCTTATCTTTGCCTCAAGTTCCAATGCACGATGAAGCGGATTGTAGCGTTAATTCAGACAATTTGGTGTTTGGCGAAATCCCCGAAGAAGTGGTGGAAGAGAAACCGAACCCATTTGATGTTTTAAAAGACTTAAAACGTTAATTTTTAAGTAATAACATAGGAGTAGGGTCAATGGCCGTACAAAAGAGCAAGAAATCACGTTCAATGCGTGGCATGCGTCGTTCACACGATGCGCTAACTTCTAGTGCACTATCTGTAGACGCAACTTCAGGTGAAACTCACCTACGTCACAACGTGACTGCTGACGGTTACTACCGTGGCAAAAAGGTTATCAACAAGTAAGGTTGACCTTTGCAAACTATTACCGTTGCACTTGATGCAATGGGCGGGGATTTCGGTCCCCGCGTAACAGTGCCTGCCGCCGTGCAGGCATTGTCGCATTTCCCAGAGCTAAAAGTGATCTTAATTGGTGATCGCGATCTGATCACATCTCAACTTTCCCGAATTGGGTATATCCCAAATTCACGCTTAAGTATCAAACACAGCGATCGTACCATCTCCAATACCGAGCGTCCGTCTCAGGCTTTGCGTAACAGTAATGGCAGTTCGATGAAACTGGCGATAGATTCTGTTGCCGATGAATCTGCGGATGCATGTGTAAGTGGCGGAAATACGGGAGCGCTGATGGCGTTGTCGCGTTTTCGTTTAAAACTGTTACCTGGAATAGAAAGACCTGCGCTGGTCTCCGCATTACCCACAGCCAATGGCAACAAAACCTGGATGCTGGATTTGGGGGCGAATGTATCGTGCGATGCCGATACTTTATTCCAGTTTGCAGTTATGGGCAGTGCACTCGCTGAACAGCACTTGGCTCGTACACCCAAAGTGGCGATTCTGAACATCGGTGAAGAAGACATCAAAGGCAATGATCTGGTAAAACGCTGCTCCGAATTACTTTCCGAGACCGAAGCGGTGGACTACGTAGGTTACGTAGAAGGGGATCAGTTATTGCATGATTCAGCCGATGTGGTCGTATGCGATGGATTTGTCGGCAATGTTTGTCTCAAAACAACGGAAGGGGTTGCTCATCTTTTTATAGATAAGTTGAAAAGCCAGCTTGGAAATTCGGGTATAAAAGCCTGGATTGCAAGAAAATTGTTCAGTGGGCTAATGGATGAGCTAAAAAAACTGAACCCCGACCAGTATAACGGCGCAAGTTTGTTAGGATTGCGCGGCATTGTCATTAAAAGTCATGGAAGTGCTGACGTATCTGCAGTCGTCAACGCGATTGGCGAAGCAGTACACGAGGTCAAACGACAGGTTCCCAGCCGGATTAGCGATCGTTTGGAAGCGGTTTTACTCGAGAGGCATTATTAGTCTTCATGTATAGCAAAATTTTAGGAACAGGCAGCTACCTGCCGTCTCAAGTGCGTACTAACGCCGATCTTGAAAAAATGGTAGATACAAGTGATGAGTGGATCGTAACTCGTACTGGCATCAAAGAGCGCCGTATCGCAGCAGAAAACGAAACGGTAGCGGACATGGCTTACCATGCTTCGGTAAATGCCATAGAAATGGCGGGTATTGATCGCAGAGACATCGACCTGATTATCGTTGCCACAACGAGCGGTAGTCATGCCTTCCCATCTGCAGCCTGCCAATTACAGGCTCAACTCGACATCAGCGGTTGCCCGGCATTCGACTTAGCGGCGGCTTGTTCAGGTTTCGTTTATGCCTTATCGGTTGCTGATCAACACATCAAAACAGGCATGTGTAAGAATGTTTTGGTTGTCGGTTCGGATACACTATCCAAAACCTGTGACCCGACTGACCGCTCCACCATTATTTTGTTTGGTGACGGTGCGGGTGCTGTTGTGGTCGGTCAGAGCGAAGAGCCTGGCATTTTGTCGACTCACCTTCATTCCGATGGTCGTTTTGGTGATCTACTTAACTTACCTTTGGCAAGCCGTGAAGATGCAGAAGCGGATAAGTGGCTGCATATGGCAGGTAACGAAGTCTTTAAAGTGGCCGTTACTCAGCTTTCACGTCTGGTAAAAGACACGTTAGAAGCGAACCAAATGGAAAAAGCTGAATTGGATTGGCTGGTACCTCACCAGGCTAACCTAAGAATCATTTCGGCTACAGCGAAAAAACTGTCTATGCCTATGGAGCAAGTGGTGGTCACACTCGATCGCCATGGTAATACCTCTGCGGCAACCATCCCAACCGCCCTTGACGAAGCGGTACGAGATGGACGAATTCAACGTGGTCAGACGCTTCTTCTTGAAGCATTTGGCGGCGGCTTTACATGGGGATCGGCGCTCGTTCGATTCTAATCATTTCTGCCAGGCAGCCAGTTACCTGCTGTCTGGCATTTTCAATTTTATTGCATTGCTTTAAAGGAACTTTACGATGAGCAAGTTTGCTGTTGTATTCCCAGGTCAAGGCTCACAAGCTGTTGGCATGCTGGCTGAACTAGGCGAGCAACATGAAGTAGTAAAAAATACATTTGCAGAAGCTTCTGACGCTCTTGGCTACGATCTTTGGGCTCTGGTACAAAGTGGTCCGGCTGAAGATCTGAATCAGACATTCCGCACTCAACCAGCATTACTGGCATCTTCTGTTGCCATCTGGCGTGTGTGGCAAGAGCAAGGTTTAGCAGCACCAGAAGTGCTAGCGGGTCACAGCTTGGGTGAATACTCTGCACTGGTTTGTGCGGGCGTTATCGATTTCAAAGAAGCCATTAAACTGGTTGAGCTACGCGGTCGCCTTATGCAAGAAGCGGTACCAGCAGGTACGGGTGCAATGTACGCTATCATCGGCTTAGCGGATGATGCGATTGCGAAAGCGTGTGAAGAGGCAGCTCAAGGTGAAGTTGTTTCACCTGTAAACTTTAACTCTCCTGGTCAGGTTGTTATCGCAGGTAACAAAGACGCAGTTGAACGTGCAGGTGCATTGTGTAAAGAAGCGGGCGCTAAGCGTGCCTTGCCGCTTCCTGTCTCCGTTCCTTCTCACTGTGCGCTAATGCAGCCAGCCGCTGATAAACTGGCTGAAGCATTGGAAGCGATCGAATTCAGCGCGCCAAGCATTCCTGTCATCAATAATGTTGACGTGGTGACTGAAACCGATCCTTCAAAAATTAAAGATGCACTGGTTCGTCAGCTTCACAGCCCGGTTCGCTGGACTGAAGGCGTCGAGAAGATGAGCGAGCAAGGCATTGAAAAATTATACGAATTGGGTCCAGGTAAAGTGCTGACTGGTCTTACAAAACGAATCGTGAAAACGCTTAGCGGTGCAGCTGTAAATGACGCAGCAACGTTAGAAGCGGCTAAGTAGTTTTAAATTTAAGGAATAATCAACATGATGAATCTAGAAGGCAAAATTGCACTGGTTACAGGTGCAAGCCGTGGTATTGGTCGTGCAATCGCTGAACTTTTGGTAGAACGTGGTGCCACAGTAATTGGTACTGCAACAAGCGAGAACGGTGCGGCAGCGATCAGTGAGTATCTAGGCGAGAACGGTAAAGGTCTTGCTCTGAACGTGACTGATGCGGAATCTATTGAATCTGTTCTTAAAACCATCAATGATGAGTTTGGTGCGCTGGATATCTTAGTAAACAACGCGGGTATCACACGTGATAACCTGCTGATGCGTATGAAAGATGATGAGTGGACAGACATCATGGATACTAACTTAACTTCGATCTTCCGCTTATCTAAAGCGGTACTTCGCGGTATGATGAAAAAACGTAACGGACGTATCATCAATGTTGGTTCGGTTGTTGGTACTATGGGCAACGCTGGTCAGACAAACTACGCGGCTGCTAAAGCGGGTGTAATCGGCTTTACTAAGTCGATGGCACGTGAAGTTGCGTCTCGTGGTGTGACAGTGAACACAGTTGCACCAGGTTTTATTGAAACTGATATGACAAAAGCGCTGAATGATGAGCAACGTGCTGCTACACTATCAGCGGTACCAGCCGGTCGTCTTGGTGACCCGCGTGAGATCGCATCTGCAGTGGCTTTTTTAGCATCACCAGAAGCGGCTTATATTACAGGTGAAACCCTGCATGTAAACGGCGGTATGTACATGGTTTAAGTCTTGCGTAATTGATTTATGCA
Source organism: Vibrio sp. SCSIO 43132 (assembly GCF_019904195.1). Taxonomy (NCBI): domain Bacteria; kingdom Pseudomonadati; phylum Pseudomonadota; class Gammaproteobacteria; order Vibrionales; family Vibrionaceae; genus Vibrio; species Vibrio sp. SCSIO 43132. The sequence goes on along the minus strand of NZ_CP063199.1, from coordinate 2,791,262 downwards.
TGATTTAGGTCAAAAATGTACCGAATTTCGGGAAAAATCGCGCAAATTGTGGTTTGACCAGCAAGGACACCCTTGCAACTTTTAAAAGTTTGAATAAACTACGGAAAACATCGCATAAAGCGAAGTCTGTAAAGGAAAAGAAAAATGAGCAACATCGAAGAACGCGTAAAGAAAATCATTGTTGAACAGCTAGGTGTAGACGAAGCAGAAGTTAAGAATGAAGCTTCTTTCGTTGACGATCTAGGTGCTGATTCTCTGGACACTGTAGAGCTAGTTATGGCTCTAGAGGAAGAGTTCGACACTGAGATTCCAGACGAAGAAGCTGAGAAAATCACTACTGTTCAAGCTGCAATTGACTACGTGAACAGCGCTCAGTAATTTGCACTCCCAGGCGGTCATCCTTGACCGCCTGAGTTTTTATCGTCTATCTTCTATCCTTTCACTTTATCAATTTCAACTCCGGAGAGTTATATCGTGTCCAAGCGTCGTGTAGTTGTCACTGGCATGGGTATGTTGTCACCGGTAGGCAACACTGTAGAATCATCGTGGAAAGCCCTGCTAGCAGGTCAGAGTGGTATCGTCGATATCGATCACTTTGATACTTCCGAATTTTCAACTCGTTTTGCAGGTTTGGTCAAAGACTTCAACTGCGAAGAGTACATGTCTAAAAAAGACGCCCGTAAGATGGATTTGTTCATCCAGTATGGCATTGCTGCGGGTATTCAAGCGCTTGATGACTCAGGTCTGGCGGTTACCGAAGAAAATGGTCCTCGAGTAGGTGTTGCCATTGGCTCGGGTATCGGCGGTCTAGGCTTAATCGAAGCTGGTCACACTGCGCTATACGAAAAGGGTCCACGTAAAATCAGCCCATTCTTTGTACCTTCAACCATCGTTAACATGATTGCGGGTCACCTTTCTATTATGAAAGGTCTTCGTGGTCCTAACATTGCTATTTCAACCGCTTGTACAACAGGTTTGCACAATATCGGACATGCGGCACGTATGATTGCATACGGAGACGCAGATGCCATGGTAGCGGGTGGTGCAGAGAAAGCATCTACCAGGCTGGGTATTGGCGGTTTTGGTGCTGCAAAAGCCTTGTCCACGCGTAACGATGAACCTCAGAAAGCATCACGTCCATGGGACAAAGATCGCGACGGTTTCGTTCTTGGTGACGGTGCTGGCATGATGGTACTTGAAGAGTATGAACACGCTAAAGCGCGCGGTGCGAAAATATACTGTGAGCTTGTCGGCTTTGGTATGAGCGGTGACGCTTTCCACATGACTTCTCCGAGTGAAGACGGTTCTGGTGGCGCGTTGGCAATGGAAGCAGCAATGCGTGATGCAGGCGTAACTGGTGAACAAATCGGTTACGTGAATGCGCACGGCACTTCAACACCCGCGGGTGACATTGCAGAAATCAAAGGCATCAAACGTGCTCTTGGTGAAGCAGGCTCAGAGAAAGTGCTTGTGTCTTCTACCAAGTCTATGATTGGTCACCTGTTGGGTGCAGCTGGCTCTGTAGAAGCCATCATCACTGCTTTGGCTCTGGTCGATCAGAAAGTGCCACCAACAATCAACCTGGATAATCCAGACGAAGGTACTGAAGGTATCGATCTGGTTCCACATACGGCGCGTGATGTGAATATCGAATACGCTTTGTGTAACTCGTTTGGTTTCGGTGGAACAAACGGCTGTCTGATCTTCAAAAAGATCTGATGCGATTCTAAAAGAATCGATAGAGTAGTATAGTTAAGCTTGTTTTAAAGCGGCTTGATGCTTAGCATTGAGCCGCTTTTGTTTATATGGAGTAGCTATGATTCTCGTCAACGGACGACCACAAGAACTCTTTTCTGTAACCGATCGAAGCTTCCAATATGGAGATGGATGCTTTTCGACACTATTGACCTGTAAAAAGCAGATTCAATCCTGGAATTACCACAAAGAACGTTTGGCAGAATGCCTGACGGTGTTAAAAATCCCGGCTCCGAATTGGCAACAAGTTTATGAATGGTGTAACAAAGTCGCTTTAGACGATGAAAAAGCAGGCTTAAAAATCCATATCAGTCGCGGGACAGGGGGCAGAGGCTACGGAACAGAAGGTACTTCTGCTCCAGCCGTTACAGTAACGGCTTTTGCGTTTCCTGCGCATTACAACAAATGGATTCGTGAAGGCATTGAGTTAGGCGAGTGCAAAACTCAGCTTGGCCATCAGCCTTTACTCGCGGGGCTAAAGCATAACAATCGACTGGAACAGGTTCTGGCTAAGTCTGAAGTCGAGAAAAATGGCTGGAAAGATGCGATCGTCTGCGATATTGATGGTAATGTCGTAGAAACTAGCGTTGCGAATCTGTTTTGGCTAGATGGTGGATTCAGGCTCTGCACACCTAAGCTTCACCTGGCTGGTGTTGCAGGCATCATGCGAAAACAGGTGATTGAAGAAGCAATGAGTAGGCGCATGACGCTCGTTGAGCGCTCGTTTTCCATGGAAGAGGTCTTGGATGCAAAAGAGGTCTTCATCACCAATGCTCTTCTACAAATTTGCCCCGTGACAAAAATAAACGAGACTGAGTTTGAAATCGGTCCAATTACCAAAACATTTCAGGAGATATTTTTAACGTGATTAAAAAGATTGCGGTTGTTTTGGCTCTCGGCATCGCAGTACTGATCGCTGGTGGGCTTTACGTCAGTCAACAGGCTAAAAACTATGTTGGTCAAACTTTAGAAAATGCTCAGCCTACACTCATCACCATTAAATCTGGCACTAGCTTTCAGGGCGTATTGACTCAACTGGAGCAGACAGAATTGATTGCTCCAAGCCCACTTTCTAAGTTAATCCGCCATTTGTACCCAGAATTAGTTAGCGTTAAAGCGGGAACGTTTATGTTACCTGCGTCGCTTTCATTAAGTGATGCGCTGAAATTTTTAGGTGAAGGAAAAGAGCACCAGTTTTCCATCACCTTTGTTGAAGGAACGACGTTTAAAGAGTGGCGAGCGGTTTTGGACGGATCTGAGCATCTGCGTCATTTAACGAAAGACAAGACGGAAGCAGAAATTGCACAAGCGCTCAAGATTGGTGGTGAAAAGCTAGAAGGTCTTTTCCTCGCGGAGACATACCACTATACCGCTGGCACCTCTGATCTGGATATTCTTAAGCGTGCGAACAGAGATTTAAATCGCGTATTGAGCAATGCCTGGGATGGGAAGCAAGAAAAGCTTCCGCTTAAATCCAGTTATGAAGCGCTGATTCTGGCTTCTATCATAGAGAAAGAGACGGCTATAGATGAAGAACGTGAGCGTGTGTCTTCGGTTTTTATTAATCGACTAAATAAAGGAATGAGGCTGCAAACAGATCCTACCGTAATCTATGGTATGGGTGACAGCTACGATGGCAACATACGTAAGAAAGATTTAAGAACGCCGACCCCGTATAATACTTATGTGATTAAAGGGCTGCCGCCGACTCCAATTGCCATGGCGGGACCCGCGTCCATTTATGCGGCTGTCAATCCAGAAGAAAGTAATTACCTGTATTTTGTGGCCAGTGGTCACGGTGGTCACGTATTCAGTAAAAACCTTGCTGCTCATAACCGAGCAGTTCGCGAATATTTAAAAGTATTAAGAAGTAAGAAATGATCCCAGCGAAATTTATCGTCATTGAAGGGCTTGAAGGGGCAGGTAAAAGTACTGCTATTCAAGCGGTAAAAGAAAAACTTGAACAGATCGGTGTTGAAAACATCGTAAATACGCGGGAACCTGGCGGAACAGCGTTAGCCGAAAAAATGCGCGCTCTGGTAAAAGAAGAGCACGAGGGTGAAGCGTTACAGGACATTTCTGAGCTTCTGCTCATGTATGCCGCTCGTGTTCAGCTCGTCGAGACGGTGATTAAACCTGCTCTGGAAAGTGGTTCTTGGGTAGTAGGAGACAGGCACGACATGTCGTCTCAAGCTTATCAGGGTGGTGGTCGCCAAATCGAACGCGACACCATGAGCGCATTAAAGCGAGTCTCGCTTGGTGAATTCAAGCCAGATCTGACGATTTACCTCGATATCGACCCGAAAGTCGGATTGGAACGCGCGCGTGGTCGTGGTGAACTTGATCGTATTGAAAAGATGGACATCAGCTTCTTCGAACGAACTCGTGATCGTTACCTGGAAATGGCCCATGCAGATTCAAGCGTTGTTATTGTTGACGCACAACAATCCATCGATCAGGTGGCAGACAGCATTCGAAACGCATTACAAACCTGGTTTGAAAACCTGGAGCACTAATGGACGCGTTATACCCCTGGCTACAGACAACTTGGGAACACTGGCAAGCTTTGTTACGCAATGATCGAGTAACAGGTGCTTTGCTTTGTCATGCCCATTCAGGTCTTGGTGCAGAGCAGTTAGCGTCAAAATTTGGAGAAGCGTTGGTCTGCGTAAACTCAGATGATGATGCGTGTGGGTTTTGCCATAGTTGCGATTTATCTAAGTCAGGCAGCCATCCCGACATCCATCAGATTTCACCTGAGAAAGAAGGCAAAACCATCTCGGTTGACCAGATTCGACAGGCAAATCGTTGGGCGCTGGAATCGTCTCAGTTGGGTGGGAAGCGCCTAATTGTTATAGCACCTGCTGAAGCCATGAACGAATCTGCCTCTAATGCGTTGCTAAAAACGCTGGAGTCTCCAGCTGAAAACTGTGTCTTCCTGTTACTGACAGGTGATAAGCATCAACTGTTGCCAACAATAGTGAGCCGCTGTCAGCAATGGGACATTGTTCAGCCAGACCAGCAGCAGGCGATGAGCTGGCTAAACCAAAATAGCGATAAACCAGTCAGTGAACTAGCGCTAAAGCTTACTCACGGTGCTCCGCTATCAGCTCAGGCGTTTGTTGAAAGTGGTTCGGAAAAGGTATTTTTAGAGATGAACCACGTTCTGGTGGAGCAGCTCTCTGAACCGATACCGTCATTCGGTCAAGTCTGGAAGAGCTTAAAAGATGCGCCTGTTGAACGTTTGGGCTGGCTCAGTATTGTCCTGACCGATATCCAGAAAAGTCACTTCGTTCAAAATAAAGAAAAGCAGGTGGAGCCACTAGCCAAACTGGTGAGTTATGATCTTGCTTATAAAAAAACACGAGAATTAAACCAGCTTATTCACCAGTTAAAAACATTTCCCGGCTTAAACGCGGAATTACTGACTGCAGAGTGGTTTTTAGATTTACACGAGAAGAAAAATGTTTGTTGATTCACATTGCCACTTAGATAAGTTGAATTATGAAGATTTGCACACCGATGTGGCAGATGTTGTAGAGAAAGCAAAACAAGCTAAAGTTGAGCACTTATTATCGGTGGGCGTGACGTTAAACAGCTTTCCGAAAATGATGGATATGATTCGACCATTTGAAAACGTGTTCGCATCGTGCGGCATTCATCCTTTAGATGTAGAAAGCGATTTTACACTCGAAACGTTGCATGAATATGCTAAGCACCCTCGTGTTGTTGCGGTTGGTGAAACGGGTCTTGACTACCATTACAAACCGGAAACTAAAGCCCTTCAAATCGAGCGATTCGAGCAACAAGTCGAGCTTGCTGTTGAAATCAATAAGCCGCTGATCATTCACACGCGAGAAGCCAGAGAAAATACTCTTAGTATATTAAGAAATGGTCAGGCTCAGAAATGTGGTGGTGTCATCCACTGTTTCACAGAGGATTTACCCTTCGCAGAGGCGGCAATGGAACTGGGTTTCTATATCTCTGTTTCCGGCATCGTGACATTCAGGGCGGCAACAGAGCTTAAAGAAGTGGTGAAAGCGCTGCCGATGGACAGGCTTCTGATTGAAACCGATTCACCTTATCTGGCACCGGTTCCTCATCGTGGAAAAGAGAATCAACCAGCTTACGTTGTAGAAGTCGCTCAGTATATTGCGCAGCTAAAAGAAGTGTCTTTAGGGGAGGTTGCTCAAACAACCACCAGAAATTTCCAAAATCTTTTTTTGAGATAAAAAGTTCAAATTCGATAAAAAGGGAGCGAAAGCTCCCTTTTTTTATTCCAAATCAAACTTTGTGAGACGTTCACTATATGTGTTGGTGAATAAAGTAGCAAAAATAAGAACTTGTAAATTTGTTACGTAAAATAACAAGTGTTTATTTTTTGTTTACCTTATGTCAAGTGTGGGTGTGATATTTATCTTTATTAAAAACAATGAATTAGATATTTGAAAAGCATTACATCGTAAAATTTGAACTGTGATCCCGGTACTGTTTTGGAACTAAATTTCACAATCCAATTTAAAGGGTGAGATAGGTCACGAAATATTTAGAGGCTAAAAATATAATTCTCAACAGGAATTCGTTCCTTTGAAACCTGACATGTTTACTAGTGTGATTGGTATCGAGATACAGGTACTGATCGTGGATGGTACAAGGCTACGGGGGTGTGCCGTCAGTGTTCAAAATATAATAATCAATCAGGAGCATAAACATGTTTAAAAATCTTTTCGCTAACCTGCAAAAAGTAGGTAAGGCGCTGATGCTTCCCGTCTCTGTGCTGCCAGTCGCGGGTATTCTATTAGGTGTCGGTGCCGCCGATCTCAGTTTTATCCCAGAAGTCGTATCAAGTTTAATGGAAAAAGCAGGGGGCTCTGTCTTTGGTCAGATGCCACTACTTTTTGCTGTAGGTGTTGCTTTAGGCTTCACAAATAATGACGGTGTATCCGGTCTTGCTGCTATTGTCGGCTACGGCATTATGGCGGCAACTTTGGGTGTGCTTGCTCAAATGGATGTTGAATCTGCTCAGGCTGCTGCACAGGCGGCAGGTCAGGTTCTGGATGACAGATCTATCGATTTGATCACCAAGCAATACGAGACCGGTGTACTAGGTGGCATTTTGGTCGGTGGTATTGCGGCTTGGTCATTTAACCGTTTCTTCAAGATTCAGTTGCCTGAATACCTTGGCTTCTTTGCGGGCAAGCGTGCAGTTCCAATTATTACTGGCTTCTTAGCCATCGCATTGGCACTTGTTCTTTCAATCGTATGGCCTCCGGTCGCAGTGGTTATGCAGACGTTCTCCGATTGGGCTGCTCATCAAAACCCAACCGTTGCTTTCGGTATCTACGGTATTATTGAACGTTCACTAATCCCATTTGGTTTGCACCATGTTTGGAACGTGCCTTTCTTCTTCGAAGCGGGTTCATGTCTGAATGCAGCGGGTGAAGCTCAAAACGGCGTACTTACTTGCTACCTTGTTGCAGATGAAGCGTCTCGTGCTGCGGGTAATGGTTTTGGTCAGCTTGCGGGCGGCTACATGTTCAAGATGTTTGGTCTGCCAGCAGCAGCAATCGCTATTGCTCACTGTGCGAAGCCAGAAAATCGCGCAAAAGTAATGGGTATCATGGCATCTGCTGCTCTGACTTCATTCCTGACCGGTATTACGGAACCAATTGAGTTCTCATTCCTGTTTGTAGCGCCTGTACTATACGGAATCCACGCACTGCTAGCAGGTTCTGCTTATGTTGTGTCTAACATGCTTGGCTTTGTTCACGGTACGTCTTTCTCACACGGTCTGATCGACTTCATTGTTCTGTCTGGCAATGCTCAGAAACAAGTACTGATGATCGCTGTAGGTCTTGGTTATGCAGCAATTTACTACTTTGTTTTCCGCGCAGTGATCACTGCACTGGATCTGAAAACACCAGGTCGTGAAGAGGAATCAGAGGAAGAAGCGACAGTATCAACAGGTACTGAACTGGCTGGTGACCTTGTTTCTGCGTTTGGCGGTAAAGGAAACATTACTGGTTTGGATGCGTGTATCACTCGCTTGCGTGTTTCAGTCGCAGACACTGAACAGGTTGACCAGGATCAGCTGAAGAAGCTTGGTGCAGCAGGTGTTGTTGTGGTTTCTGGTGGTGTTCAGGCAATCTTTGGTACTCGCTCAGACAACCTGAAAACGGATATGGATGAGTGGATTCGCAATAACGCGTAATACTTAGTAATCATTAAAAAAACCAGCCGAACTTCGGCTGGTTTTTTTGTTTTATTAAGCAGGGTAGACGACAGGATATTGATGTTTAGGATGCTTTTCGATGAAGGTTTTGAATCCGTACACATCTTCGATCAGCTGGGAGTTCAGAGCTTCCCAAGGTGAGTCATCTTCAACAATCTTTCCGTTATTCAGGAAAATCATTCTGTCTGAATATTGTGCCGCCAAATTCAGGTCGTGCAATACAACGATAACTGCCGCACCTTCTGCTGCCAATTCCCTTGCCAAGGCTAACGTGCTGTGTTGGTGAGCAAGATCCAGAGCCGAAGTAGGCTCATCCAGCATCAGTATTTTATTCTCACTACTGGAAATCTGCAGCAATACTCGAGCTAAGTGAACCCGCTGCTTTTCTCCGCCAGAAAGAGAAGGGTACAGGCGGTTAGCCAAGTCTGAAACGTCCACTTTACGCATCATCTCTGATGCCAGCGGTTTTATTTCTGAGTTAGGAAGAGCCAATGGCATGGCACCAAGTTCAACCACTTCCTGGGCAAGAAATGGAAAACTCAAAGTACTGTGCTGAGGAAGCATGCCTACGTACTTCGCTAATTCGGTTTTATCCCATTCAGTACGTGACTTATTCAGATAGTAAACGTCGCTTTCACTTGGGATTTCGCCATTTAAAATTTTCAGCAGGCTGCTTTTACCTGCGCCATTTGACCCCATCAGCGCAGTCACTTGACCTGCGTAAATGTCGATAGAAAGATCATCGATGATTTTTCGATTGCCAAAGCTCAAATTAAGGTTTTTAGCCGAGATCACTGGAGTGGTCATATCATTTTCCCTCTCTGTTGGATCAAAATAAGAAGGAAGAAAGGTGTACCAATCAGAGCCGTCACAATACCCACCGGGAGTTCGGCAGGTGCCACTGCTACTCGAGCAATCATATCTGAGCCAGTTAATATCAGCGCGCCAAATAAAGCGGAGAGGGGAAGTAAACCTCTATGATCCGGACCAACCAGCATTCTTATCAGGTGAGGGACGATAAGACCGATGAATCCAATCACTCCAGTCAGGCTGACCGCAACGCCCACACCTATGGCAGACAACACAATCAAACGACGCTTAAAGGACTGAACGTTGACACCCATATGCGCGGCTTCAGATTCTCCGAGCAACATGGCGTTTAAAGGCATCGCCTCACGACGGAAAGTGATGTACAGCAAAAGTAAGGTGATGCTGCCTAAGCCAATTCCTGACCACGTAGCACCTGCTAATGAACCCATAGACCACAAAGACAGGTCACGTAGTGCCTGATCGTCTGCTGCGAAATTCAGATATCCGATTCCAGCACCGCTAAGTGCACTAATGGCAATGCCTGCCAGCAGCATGATGGTTACAGATGTCCCAAATTTGCTGGTGCCCAGACGATAAACAATCATGGTTGCGATTAAGCCACCGATAAACGCAAAAATCGGAACAGCAAACAGGCTAATTATGGTTGCTGCTTCTTCGAGCCAACTGGCAAAAAGCACCATTGCAATGGCTGCTCCGAGCATTGCCCCAGCGGAGACACCAATAATACCTGGTTCAGCCAGTGGGTTGCGGAACAACCCCTGCATTACCGCACCACAAAGCGCGAGAATCGCACCAATAATTATGCACATTAGTGTGCGAGGTAGACGGATTTCGTTGATAACAATTTTGATGTGATCCGGCAGCGTAAAAGCCGATGGAAACAAGCTTTTGAAGCTGTCGGCAATGGTGATGTTCATTGGACCGACAGCGATAGAGCTTGCAGAGGTAAACACCAATAACGCGACAAACAGCATTACTAACGCTGAAATTGGAATTTTTCTGAGCATAGATAGCGTTTTCTTATGGGTAAAGGATTTGGTTAACTCGTTGAGCTTCTTCTAGGGTTCTCAACCCAAGACCGCCAACCAGTGCTTTTCCATCAATAGTGACAAACGCTTTGTTTTTGCCTGCAGGAGTGGCGGCAAGCAAAGGCATAGTTTTCAGAATGGCATCTGCACCACCCAGTTTTTCCCAACTGCGACCACTTACCAGAATGACGTCTGGCTGCATCTCTACAAGAGATTCAGTCGAAAGAGGCTTATAGGATTTTACCGAAGTCGCTACCGGATTAAATGCACCAGCAAGAGAAATCAATGCATCTGGTGTTGTTTCGCTACCGGCAACATTGGCTGGGCGACCTTCATGAATCAGCAAGAAAAGGACGCGTTTCTGCTTGGCTTTATCAGGATGGTTGTTTGTGATGGTGTCGATTTGAGTCTGAACTTTATCTTTTAAAGCAGGTGCTTGCTGCTGAGAACCCGTAATTGAAGCCACTTCGTCAATTCGAGATAGCAGACCTTCAACAGTAGGAGACGTGTTCACCACTTCTACCTTTACTCCAGCGTTTTTTAGTTGGCTTAGTGCCGTTGCTGGTCCCATTTCCTCAGAACCGATCAAAGTGTTAGGCGCCAGAGCCAGAAGCCCTTCTGCCGAAATTCTTCTGTGATAACCGATCACAGGAAGCTCTTTGCCCTCAGGCTGGTTGCTTGTTACGTCGATCGCTACAAGCTGAGAGGAAGCCCCCAGAGCGTCGATCAATTCTGTGACTGCTGCTCCGGCGCTGATCACGCGTTCTTGAGCAAAAAGGGACGTACTAATGAGCAAAGTTGCCATTGCAATGGTAATGGACTTAAAAGTAGATAGGATCTTTTCCATGATTGAAATGTTCTTAATTTGGATGAGGTTTCAGTTAATCACATTGCATATTGGCGCATTTAGAAATAAAAATACTATTGTGACAGACTGATACGAATGACACTAATTATCAATTGCATTATCATAATCTGAAAATTACTATATTGCGAGCTTAGTTATATATACCCAAGTGACCTTAGGATTCGGCGCTCAGAGTTTTATATTCTGTCTGATGCTATAAGAGTAATTGGCTGGGATTCGTCGTTTATTTTGATGGTAATCGCAGAGACCGAGCACAGCTGAATACCAAGAGATTACTTCGGTATAAGCGTTATGAGGCACATTGTGTGTAAACTAAGATGACTATAAACCTTCAAGTGCTGGACGAATCTGTATTGGGAACATCCACCCCGGATCCGTTGAGATTTGCCTTCGAGAAAAAGCGCTCAGCGCATGCTGGAGGTCGTTCACAGCCTCCACTTTCTCAAGAGCAATTATCTGAACAGCTAAAACTCGCATTGTCTGGGTCGGAGTTAAACCCAAGCAAGAAAAGATGCCTTTATGTTCATATCCCCTTCTGCCGGGTTCGTTGTACGTTTTGCAACTTCTTTCAGAATGCAGCAAGTCGCAAGCTGGTAGATGAATATTTTTCTGCATTGCTTGTAGAACTGGAACATAAAGCGAAACAACCCTGGACTCAGTCCGGTGCGTTTCACGCTGTGTATATTGGTGGCGGTACTCCTACGGACCTGTCATCAGAACAAATTAGGATCCTGGGAACAAGAATAAGGACTCTGTTTCCATTGACCACGGATTGTGAAATTACACTTGAAGGTCGAATTAATCGCTTTAGCGATGAAATGTTTGAAAATGCGTTGGAAGGAGGATTTAACCGATTCTCTTTTGGTGTGCAAAGCTTTAACACGCTCGTTCGTCGGACCGCTAAACGTTTGGACGACAGAGAAGTGGTACTTAATCGCCTTTCTGAACTGAGTCGACAAGATGAAGCGCCGATTGTGATCGATCTACTTTACGGATTGCCACATCAAGACAGGCAAGTCTTTGAACAAGATTTGAATGACTATCTTGAAACAGGCGCTCACGGTATTGATTTGTACCAGCTTATGGTTGGTGGTTCAGCGCCGATGATCAATTTGGTCGAGAAAGGAAAAATGCCTCCGCCAGCAACAACACCTGAAAAAGCGGAGTTGTTTGCTGCTGGGGTAAGTTTTATGGATAAGCACCATATGCGTCGCTTAAGTGTGAATCACTGGGCGCTCGATAACCGCGAACGCAGCTTATACAACAGCATCGCGAAAACGTCGGCAGAAGTACTGCCCGTTGGCTGTGGGGCTGGTGGTCATTTATCAGGTTACTCTCTGATGAATGTCCGAATGCTGGATCAGTATTTGAAGCGAGTGAGATCTGGTGAGCCAACTGCGGCAATGATGATGCCCAGAAGCAAAGACGCCGATTTGCATGACGAGATTAAAGCAGGCTTTGATGCCGGAGTTCTCGCCGCGAGAAACCTGGAAAAACTGGGTTACTCAGGTGTGTTTGAGTGGCTTGAACCGCTATTCAAACACTGGGAATCAAACGGTTTAGTTGAGCGGGATGGGCGTTATCTGCAATTGACACTTGCTGGAGCATTCTGGTCTGTCACCCTTGCACAAGGCGTGATTCAAGCACTTCAAACTTACGAAAATGCTGCGAGTGTTGCGTAGCTGTTAACTGGAAATATTATGGATAAAGAACAATTAAAACAAAATGTTGCTGAACTGCTAGAGCAAGACGAAACCTTACTTCCTTCGACTATCGCAGAGCAATTGAATGTATCAGAACTGGAAGTGGTTCGCTCACTTCCAGGCGACATGGCGACGATGATTGCGGGTGAATCTGCTCAGGAAATTCTGGAAGGTTTAGTCGATTGGGGACCTGTAACAACGATTGTTCACTCAATGGGCTCAATTTTTGAAGTGAAAGCCCCATTCCCTAAAGGCAAGGTAGCACACGGTTATTACAACCTGATGGGTAAACAGGGCGAAATGCATGGTCACCTTAAGCTGGATCTGGTCAAAGCCGTTGCTCTGGTCAGTAAGCCTTTCCGTGGTAAAGAAAGTCATTACTTCGGTTTCTTTACGGAGCAGGGAGATAGCATTTTCAAAATTTACCTGGGTCGAGATGAGAAGAGAGTGCTCATTCCAGAGCAGGTAGAAAAGTTTAACGCGCTAAAGAAGCAATACGCGTAGTTCAACTAACGTGCAGCGAAAGAAAAATGAGATCGACTCATGGCTGCATGTTAGATTAAATATAAGTGTTAGGAGAGAACAATATGGATCAAGCTGCAAAACAAGAGCGCTTGCAGACTCGTTTAGGACCTGAAATCAAAGAGTTCCGTGAAGAGCGTAAGACATTACAACTGGCAACAGTAGACGAAGAAAACCGTCCAAACGTGAGCTACGCACCGTTTGTTCAAAACGAAAATGGTTACTTTGTACTGATCTCTGAAATTGCTCGTCACGCAAGAAACCTTGCAACAAACCCTCAAGTTTCGATCATGATGATCGAAGATGAGGACACGTCAAAGCAGTTGTTTGCGCGTAAGCGTCTAACGTTTGATGCAACGGCTTCAGTGGTTGATCGTGAGGCGGCACAATGGGGTGAAGTTATTGACCAGATGCGTGACCGCTTTGGCGATATCATTGATGGTCTTAGCCAGCTTCAGGATTTCAAACTGTTCAAGCTTACGCCTATCAAAGGTCTGTTTGTAAAAGGTTTTGGACAGGCATTCCAGGTGTCTGGCGATGATTTGGTTGATGTTGTACATCTTGATGAAGGTCATAAGAAGATCGAACAAGACTAAATCCATCACACCGTATACATCATTAAAGGTCAGCAGTGCTGACCTTTTTTCTATCTCCAACCTTCTTTAGCAGTACAAGCCACACGTATTCTTCAATAATTTGACACAACTTTAACTTCTTTTCTATTTACCCCAACCATAGGTTTACGGAAAATCCGCATAACGAAATTGTGTAAGGGTTAAAAATGAAAGCTGTTTCTCGTTCAGTAGCTGGTGTAGCAATGCTGCTAACAGTGGTTGCTCAGCCTGTATTCGCAGAGTCTAATCAGAAAGGTGAATGGAAGTTGGGTATGGGCTTAGACCAAGGTTTGAGTGTTGTGGCTCAATACAAAGATACCTACAACTTTGCGATAGGTAATCACGGCATTTCGGCTGATTATCTACTCAAAAAAGGCCAGTTCGAATCTTCAGAAGTGCCTTTTACTTGGTACTTTGGAGCTGGTGCCTGGATTGGCTGGGAGGAAAGCTTTGGACCAAGAATGCCATTGGGGCTGGATTGGGATTTCGCCAAAGGCTGGGATGCGTATGCGCAAGTGGCTCCGGGTCTGAACATCCATAAAGGTATTAACCTGGGATTGGATGCTTCGGTTGGTGTCCGATATTCATTCTAAAAAAATGCCGGCAACTGCCGGCATTTTTTATTTAAGCGACTGATTAGTCTTGTTTGTCCATCGCTCGCTTGATGCAGAATGCTGCGCCGCCCCAAGTGATACCCAAACCTAAAACCATCATGATGATTGCACCTGTTGTCATGCGTTGATCTCCTTACGGCTAGTTGCGTTAATGATAAGACCGAATGCAAATAGGGCAGCAATCAGAACCCAACCAAGAGTCAGGTCGTAACCACCGTAGCCATCGGTGAACAAAGCGCTAAGCTTGTTGATTAAAATGTAAATCAGAATCGCTGGCGTAATAAAGCGCAGACAGATATCAAACCACTGACCGATAGCGAAATCTGAAGAACCGTTAACGTATTCACGAACTTCGCCTACTTTGCTCACAATCCAAGCCATCAATACGATTTCGATCAGACCGCCTAGCATGATGCCCACGTTGTTTGCGAAGTGGTCTACAAGATCCAGCAGTAACAAACCACCGTTAGTTGCAAACGCCATAGAAACCACAAGCCCGATACCTACCACAATGTTTGCGGCTTTCTTACGGCTCCACTTAAGCTTGTCCATGATGGCAGACGTTACCGCTTCCATGATGGAAATATGCGAACTAAGACCTGCTACGACAAGTGCAAAGAACAGCAGTGGACCAAGGATATATGGTGCAGGAAGCAAGTTGATTGCTGCTGGCAGAGTAACAAATGCCAGTCCTACGCCCGCAGATACAACTTCTGTCAGAGGTTTACCCTGTTCCTGAGCCATGTAACCCAATACGGAGAAGATCATGATACCCGCCAGAATCGAGAAGCCACAGTTAATCAATACTGTCATGAACGCATTATTCGTGATGTCTGATTTCTCAGGCAGGTAGCTTGAGTAAGCTAGCATGATGGCGAAGCCGATACTTAAGGAGAAGAAAATCTGACCGTAAGCAGCTGCCCAAACCTTAACATCCCATATCTTGCTGAAATCAGGTTCAAACATGTAGTTAACACCGTCAAGTGCACCTGGCAGGAAGATCATTCGACCAATCAGAACAATAACCATGATGAACAAAACAGGCATCATGATCTTAGATGCACGTTCGATACCAGATTTCACGCCACCAACGATTGCTGCGTAGGTAATCCCCCAAGCAATCAACATAGCAATGGCAATTTTCCACTGAATGCTGCCAAGGTTTGTAGGTGAGTTATTACCCAGTTGCAGGTATTCGCTGAAGAAGAATGCGTTTGTATCTTCGCCCCATCCTTGAGTAAAGGACATGCCAAAGTAAGAAATTGCCCAGCCGATAACTGCTACATAGTAAACAGCGATAACGGCGGCAACGCCTACCTGGAACCAGCCAAGCCACTCAAATTTAGGATGGATCTTAGATAACGTTTTTGGTGCTGAACCACGGTATTTCTGACCCATACTGAATTCGAGGATCATAAATGGAATACCTGCGGTAATCATGGCGAAAAGGTATGGAATAAAAAATGCGCCGCCACCATTCTCGTAGGCCATATAAGGGAAACGCCATATGTTTCCAAGCCCGATTGCTGATCCTACTGCTGCCAATATAAAACCGGCGCGGGATCCCCATTGTTCTCGCTTCATTAATTAACTCCTTTACGACTTACTGAGTCTGTCTATTCACACTTACACTTCCCATATTTGAAATTGTTTTTTTGCTCACAATGCATGAATTTGAAATTAACAATCAATGCTAAGGCAATTTATTAGGGAATTATTTTGGTTTTAAGTGTAAAACTCAGTGATTAGTTCTATTTGTTACGATGTGTGTATGCATATTCTGGAACTTTCCGCTATGCGTAGAGTTGAGACTACCCATTAAGATTCTGTATGGCAATAGTTTCTATTGTGTAATTTGTTTTGGTGAAATGGGTTTCGATATCTTTAAATCATAATAATTAAGAATAATATTCTGCTAATTTGCAACTTATGTTCAGTAAAGGTCTGTTTGTGGTTTTGATCGCAGATATGAATGACTTAATGGAAAAAAAGTTCATTTGACGGAAAAAACATCAAATGTGGATATTTGTGTACTGCACTTAACACGATCAGTGAATATTTTTGCAAATGTGATACTGGCAGCATACTTGTTTGTAAGTTGATAAGAAGTCTTGAATGAAAATCTTTCTGCTGTTATTAATTTGTTAATAACCGGAGGTGAAGTATGGACTTTGATTTGAAATTTGCAGTCGGCACAACCGTCATCGTATTTTCTGTATTGGTGGCATTTGCTGTAATCGCGATTACAACCGCTTAAGAAGCGGCTGTTGTTAGAAGCCGGATATGACAAATGCCGGAATAGTCACGGAGTCTGCCACCGCAATTGATACCACTCGTTTACACAGTTATTTTGGTGGCAACACGTCTTTGGTCGCACAAGGTGGCGGTCAAAGAGGCATTTTTACGGCCGGTGTTTTAGACGCTTTTCTTTATTCTGATTTTGACCCCTTCGATACCTACTATGGCACCTCTGCTGGTGCATTAAACCTTTGCGCTTACTTGTGCCGTCAGGCTGGGTTGGGGCGTTCTTTTCTTCTTGATCTAACCACGCAACCTGAATTTTTCAGCCTGTTTGGCTATATACGCAATCAGCAAACGCTTGATATCGACTGGGCTCTGGACAAAGTTTGCCAGTATCCCTATAAACTCGACGTGGATTTGGGCAGGCAGCAACTACAGGGTAAGCAAGCCTTTGCTTCAGTAACCGATGCAGTTCATCTGCAAGATCACTATTTACCTATGTTGAGAGATAACTGGGTAGATGTGTTGAAAGCGACTTGCGCCATTCCGAGGCTGTATAAGGGAGAAGTGGTTATTGATGGTGTGCGCTACCTTGATGGGGGCGTATCTGCTTCTGTGCCTGTCCAGCAAGCCTGGCGAATGGGTGGGCGAATGATTGTTGTGATTCGTACTGAACCGTTTGAACAACAATCTGCGGTAGAAGATATACCTGACTCAGAAAACGCTATGCCAGTTTGGTTAAGGCAATCGGTCGATGCTTTGCAAAATCAGTGGGACACAAAAGTATTGGAGTGGAAAAGTGACTGGGCAGATTTTCTATTAGAAAAATTTAATCAGTCTGGTCTGAATCGCACTCATAAAGCTCAACCAAGGTTACTTAACGGTGGACGTTGGTTGTTTGGTGCAGGGGATGTATACCGCCTCAGCCATATGCTGGGAGAAACGTTTGATTCTGGTTTGGCGGATATGTTGATGGTGCATTACCAGACTTATTCTCTGACTCAGCAATTTCTGACGTCACCTCCTGATGATTGTTTTGTTGTACAAATTCATCCGGAAGCTCCTCTGGAATCGACTTCTCTTCTGAGTGATAGGGAAGCGCTTCTGTCCGATTACGAATTGGGTTTGAAAGCCGGAAGCAGGTTTATTGAAACCTACTTGGAGGCAGAAGCGAGTCAAAACCCTCGCTCTGCCTGATTCCCAAACAGGTTCAAATCTATCTTACTTCGATAATTCGCATGCAGTTGGTCGAACCAATAACATCCATCACATCACCTTGAGTAATAATGACGACGTCTCCGGCATCGAGAAAACCTTGTTCTTTCAGTGTCTCCAGCGCTGAATAAGTAGTATCTAAACCTGAACCACCTTCAGTTCCAAAGTACACAGGCGTAACGCCGCGATATAGGGTACAACGATTAAGTGTCGCTTCATTTCTCGATAGAGCAAAAATAGGCAGACCAGAGCTCAAACGCGACATAGTCAGTACGGTTTTTCCTGATTCCGTCAGGCTAACCATCGCTTTTACGCCTTCTAAGTGGTTAGCTGCGTACATGGTTGCCATGGAAATAGTTTCTGAAGCTGACTCAAATTGCCTTGTCAGGCGGTGACCAGATACATTTACAGACGGCATTTTCTCTGCCCCTATACAAACTTCTGCCATTGATCTGACGGTCTCTACAGGGTAATTACCCGCTGCAGTTTCTCCAGAAAGCATGACGGCGTCAGTACCATCTAACACGGCATTCGCTACATCCATCACTTCTGCACGTGTTGGCATTGGGTTTTCGATCATGGATTCCATCATCTGTGTTGCTGTAATCACGGTTCTGTTGTGCTTGCGGGCTCGTCGAATCAGTTGCTTCTGTACGCCAACCAGCTCAGGGTCACCGATTTCAACACCCAAGTCACCACGTGCCACCATTACAGCATCTGAAGCCAGAATGATGTCGTCCATGCTGTCGTCATCAATAACCGTTTCAGCACGCTCAACCTTCGCAACCATTCGAGCCTCTAACCCTGCGTCTGTTGCAAGGTGACGGGCGTATTTCATATCTTCCCCGTTTCTTGGGAAGGAGACGGCGAGGTAATCAACTTTGATTTTTGCAGCCGTCAGGATGTCGGCTTTGTCTTTTTCAGTGAGTGCTTCAGCAGAAAGTCCACCGCCTTTTTTGTTGATCCCTTTGTTGTTAGAAAGGTCGCCACCAATGAGGACTGAGGTATGCACTTTAGCGTTTTCTACCGACAGGACTTTAAGCTGCACACGTCCGTCATCGAGCAGCAAGATATCTCCATTACTCACATCCCGAGGCAGTTCTTTGTAGTCTACGCCAACAGCCGTCTCTGTTCCTTCACCTGCCGGAAGTTCTGCATCTAAAACAAACTTAGCGCCGACATTGAGCTCTACTTTTCCCTCTTTGAACGTAGACACGCGGATCTTTGGTCCTTGCAAGTCGCCCAAAATCGCCACGTGAGTACCTAATCTTGCAGCAATTTGTCTTACTTTCTGAGCTCGTTGAATGTGGTCTTCTGCGCTACCATGCGAGAAGTTCATTCGCACCACGTTTGCTCCAGCTTCTATGATCCCTTCCAGATTGTTGTCTTTGTCAGTCGAAGGACCCAGAGTAGCAACAATTTTTGTTCGTCTGATGAGTTTAGACATATGAATCTCCGTTAGATCGCCTTAATTCCATGTATTCTTGCTTTTGTATAAACAAGTGTAGCGAGTAGGAGATATTTTCGTTCGCAAAAAAACATCGAGTGGATCACTATTCTCAGGTTTAAAAAATGTCTAAATTCAAACTTGTATAAAAAGAATTGAGAGATACGTGATGGGAGTCACGACGATGGATTAAGCTGCTTCACAATTAGTTTTCAAAGTAAAAAAATTAGTAGGTTTACAATCTTCGGAGTTTCCTATGTACATGGCTCAACCAGGCCATATTGATCATATCAAGCAGGTCAACGCTGGCCGTGTATATAAGTTGATAGACTTAAAAGGTCCTATTTCTCGTATAGACTTATCGAAAACCAGCGAGCTGGCACCCGCCAGTATTACCAAAATTACCCGAGAGCTCATCGATGCTCACCTAATTCATGAAACGACGGTTCAGGAAGCGACGAGCCGTGGACGTCCTGCGGTTGGTCTTCAAACAGATAACGAAGGTTGGCAATTTCTATCGATGCGCCTTGGTCGAGGCTACCTGACTATTGCTCTGCATGAACATGGCGGTTCCGTATTGGTAGATACGAAAATCACCATTGATGAAATCGAACAGGACGAAGTGCTGGAAAGGCTACTTCACGAGATTGAAGAGTTTTTTCAGGTGTATTCAGACAAACTGGATCGCGTAACCAGTATCGCTCTTACTCTTCCCGGGCTGGTGGATTCCGACAAAGGCATTGTTTTGCAGATGCCTCATTACAATGTGAATAACCTGGCGTTAGGACCAGAAATCTACAAAGCGACGGGTCTGCCTGTGTTCATTGCTAACGATACCCGAGCCTGGGCACTGGCAGAGAAGTTATTCGGGAATTCTCAGGGTGTAGAAAACTCTGTTCTGATTTCAATTCATCACGGCCTAGGCGCAGGTATCATCCTTGATGGTCGCGTGCTGCAAGGTCGACATGGCAATATTGGTGAGTTAGGGCACATTCAGATCACACCTGAAGGGAAGCAATGCCACTGTGGCAATACAGGATGTCTGGAAACCTTAGCGAGCTCAAAGGCATTAAGGGAAGTGATCACTGCCCGCATAGCTGACGGTGAAGAAACTTCGATTCCTCACGACGACATTACTATTGAGTCTATTTGTGCAGCTGCGGAAGCAGGGGATGCATTAGCCATAGAAGAAATTCAGAGACTCGGCAGATACCTCGGTGCGGCAATTGCCATTGTGATTAACTTATTTAACCCGGAAAAAGTGCTGATCGGTGGTGTGATAAATCAGGCTAAGTCTATTTTATATCCGTCGATTCAAGAATGTATCGAAACACAGACCTTGCCAGTTTACCATCAAGATCTACAATTGGAGGAGAGTCGTTTCTATACTGAAGCAACGATGCCGGGAGCTGCTTTGATAAAACAAGCGATGTACGATGGTCAGCTACTCATGAAAGTGGTTGAAGGTTAATCCATTCCTGTACAGATTGAGCCGGATTAGTTGGTTCGTAATATGGCGCAGATGCAATTGATGCTGTACTCTGTAATTATTGATTAATTAGTGAGAAACCGTATGTCTGGAGTATTAAGCAGCGTTGACCAAAGAACAAAGCTAGTCGGTGAAAACCGTTTAGAGTTGTTATTGTTCCAGCTCAATAGCTCGCAAATTTTTGCCGTAAACGTATTTAAGGTTCGGGAAGTCTTAAAACTTCCGCAACTCACTAAACTACCAGGTGCGCATCATTATATTACTGGTGTTGCATCGCTTCGTGGTGAATCTGTCCCTGTTATTGATCTTCGCGCTGCGATTGGCTTTCGACCTATGCAGGATAGCGAAGAACAGAATCTCATTATTACTGAATACAACCGTACTATTCAGGGCTTCTTGGTCGGTCAGGTTCGCAACATCATCAATACCGCATGGACAGAAATCCAGCCACCACCAAAAACAGCTGGTCGTGCTAACTATCTGACCGCTATTACCAATATCATGGAAAACGAGCAAAAGCGCATCGTTGAAATAATTGATGTTGAGAAAGTTTTGGCAGAAATAGTCGACTATGACGTTTCAATTTCCGACGGCGTTTTAGATGAAGATTTAAGTCACGAGATGGCGGGTCGTAAGATCCTGATTGTCGATGATTCTTCAACGGCTCGAAATCAGGTTCGAGGCACGTTGAGCCAGTTAGGGCTTGAAATCATGGAATGTAATGATGGTCTTGAGGCTCTTAATCTTCTCAAGTCATGGTGTGATGAAGGGAAAGATGTGGCTAATGAATTGCTCCTCATGATCACCGATGCAGAGATGCCTGAAATGGACGGCTATAAACTGACGCACGAAGTGCGCAGCGATCCCCGAATGAAAGATCTCTACATCACATTGAATACATCTCTCAGCGGTAGCTTTAACGAGGCGATGGTTGAGAAGGTAGGTTGCAACAAGTTTATATCTAAGTTCCAACCTGATTTGCTGGTAAAAGTGACTCAGGATCGGTTAAGAGACATTATCTAACAAAACGCCCGGCACTGAGCCGGGCGTTTTTCTTTCGTGCGAAACTCATCTACTTTTTGGGTTGAGCGTCGATACACTCTCCATGTACGCTTTTACCCTCTGGAGCCATTAGGTAAAGATAAAGTGGCATGATATCCAATGGGGTCTTCAATAATTCTGCATCTTCTGCCGGGTAGGCTTTAGCACGCATTCCCGTTCTTGTACCACCAGGATTGATCGCACTAACTCTAACGCTTGTGTCTTCCAGTTCATCTGCCAGTACTTGCATCATGCCTTCAGTTGCAAACTTAGACATGGCATAGGTTCCCCAGAATGCTCGCCCATCGTGCCCAACGGTTGAAGAGGTAAATACCAGACGACCGTCTTCAGATTTTTTCAGAAGCGGTAACACAGCCTGAGTCATCAGAAACTGCGCTTTTACGTTGATTTGCATGACATCGTCGTAGGTGTCTTCACCAATTTGGTCAAAAGGACTGATCACACCAAGAATACTGGCGTTATGAAGTACACCGTCTAAACGACCAAACTGACCTTCGATGGTCTCTACCATATCCTGGTAATGTTGTTTGGTTGCTCCTTTCATATCAAGTGGAATAATCGCAGGCTGTGGTGCGCCGATTGCTTCAATTTCGTCGTAGGTTTCTTCAAGTTTGGCAACGGTTCTTCCCAAGAGAATTACGGTAGCTCCGTGTTCGGCATAACTGATAGCCGCCTGCTTACCAATACCTGCTCCTGCACCCGTGACCAATATGACTCTGCCTGCTAAGGCTTTATCTGAGACTGAATAATCCACTTTTCTCACCTTGTAATATGAATTGGCGACCACCATTAATGTCCTATAAGTGATTGATACATCACTATCGAAAATCGGCATTTACTATTGGTAATCGTGACAAGATGGTTACAATACACCAATTCATTCTCTTGGGGATATCACATTGGAATTTTTATTAGATTACGGATTATTTTTAGCCAAGATCGTCACAATACTGGCAGCCGTTGTAGTGCTACTCGTGGTGGTAAAGTCTGTGGGTGGAAAGCAAGGCGGTGCAAAAGGTGAGTTGGAAGTAACCAATCTTACTGAGCGATACGAACACAGCGTAGAGCAGCTTGAGAATCACCTTCACGATGAAGCGTTTTTAAAAGCCAAACACAAGGCAGATAAAAAAGCGCAGAAAGAAAAAGACAAAGAACGTGAAAAAGAAGTGAAGAAAGCTGCAAAGGATGGCGAGTTAGAAGCGAATAGAAAGCCACACCTTTTCGTATTGGACTTCAATGGATCCATTGACGCAAAAGAAGTGACAGCGCTACGCGAAGAAGTCAGTGCTATTGTAGCTGTTGCGAAAGAAGGAGATGAGGTTCTTGTAAAACTCGAGTCAGGAGGTGGAATGGTTCACGCTTATGGCTTAGCGTCTTCTCAGTTAGATCGTATCAAAGCGGCTAATCTGCCTCTTATCATTTCTGTCGACAAAGTCGCTGCCAGTGGTGGTTACATGATGGCGTGTGTGGCCGATAAAATTGTCTCTGCCCCTTTTGCTGTAGTAGGTTCTATTGGTGTTATTGCTCAGTTGCCAAACTTCAATAAACTTCTGAAAAAACACGATATCGAGTACGAGCAACTCACTGCAGGTGAGTACAAGCGTACCCTGACTATGTTTGGTGAAAACACCGACAAGGCACGTGATAAATTCAAAGAAGAGCTAGAAGAAACACATGGTCTGTTTAAAAACTTTATCAATGAGCGCAGACCGACACTTGATCTGGATAAGGTAGCGACTGGTGAACACTGGTTCGGTACACAGGCAAAAGACCTGGGGCTGGTTGACGAGATCTCAACCTCAGACGATTTGGTGATGAAAGCCTGCCAAGACAAGACGGTTCTGTCTATTCATTATGTTCAAAAGAAAAAATTGTCTGACAAGCTTACAGGTGTAGGTGCAAACATTATTGATAATGTGATCATGAAGTGGGTGTCTAAAGGTCAAAGACCGATTCTATAGACTATTATTTAGTAAGGTCTGATATTTCAAACAAAAGTCCGTTTTGTGTAAGTGGTGTTACATTTTCTTGTATAAACAGAAACTTGTATCACATGTATACAAAATATAACGGACTTTTTTGTTTTTTATTCATCATAGCTTTCGGTATAATAGCGCGCCGATAAAAGTGGGTGGCATAAGAACGCTCACTACAAACGAAAACGGAGAAAAACATGTCCCTTCAACCTCCAGTTATTACTGTAGACGGTCCTAGCGGTGCAGGGAAAGGTACCCTTTGTATGTTGTTGGCGGAAAAACTTGGCTTTCATTTGCTCGATTCGGGCGCGATTTATCGTGTTCTTGCACTTGCTGCGATCCATCATGGAATAGACACGGAATCTGAAGATGCTTTGGTTCCGATTGCCACGCACCTGGATGTTCAGTTTATCGCTGAAGGTGACCTGGTGAAGGTTATTCTGGAAGGCGAAGATGTATCTAAAGAACTTCGTAAAGAAACCACTGGCGAGGCAGCTTCAAAAATTGCAGCGTTGCCGCGTGTTCGTGAAGCACTTTTACGTCGTCAGCGCTCATTTGCGTCCGAACCTGGCTTAGTAGGTGATGGTCGTGATTTGGGCACGGTAGTTTTTCCATCCGCTGTAGCGAAAATCTTCTTGGACGCCAGCGCGGAAGAAAGAGCGAATAGACGCTACAAGCAGTTGCAAGAAAAGGGGCATGATGTTAAATTTGATGACCTTTTGCGCGAGATCCAGGACAGAGACGACCGTGACCGAAACAGAACGGTAGCGCCTTTACGTCCAGCGGAAGACGCGTTAGTGCTTGATTCTACATCACTTTCTATTGATGAAGTGGTACAGCAAGCGCTTGAATTTATTGAATCTAAACTGTCTCAATAGTGTCTATTGGGGCAGTCGGACTGTTGGTCGCAAGGAAGATGACTGGCAATTTTATCAACCCCACGAGGTAGGACACCCGTGGACGTTTAAATATTGAAGATCAAATAATGACTGAATCTTTTGCTCAACTCTTTGAAGAGTTTCTAAACGAGACTGAATTCCAACAAGGTACTATCGTTAAAGGTACTGTAGTAGCTATCGAGAACGGTTTCGTTCTTGTTGACGCTGGTCTTAAGTCTGAGTCTGCTATCCCAGCTGAACAATTCAAGAACGCTGCTGGCGAACTTGAAGTTGAAGTAGGTACTGAAGTAGACGTAGCGCTAGACGCTGTTGAAGACGGTTTCGGTGAAACTCAACTTTCTCGTGAGAAAGCGAAGCGTCACGAAGCTTGGATCGTACTTGAGAAAGCTTACGAAGAAGCTGAAACTGTTGTTGGCGTTATCAACGGTAAAGTTAAAGGCGGTTTCACTGTTGAACTAAACGGTATCCGTGCTTTCCTTCCAGGTTCTCTAGTAGACGTGCGTCCAATCCGCGACACTGCTCACCTAGAAAACAAAGAGCTAGAGTTCAAAGTAATCAAGCTAGACCAGAAGCGTAACAACGTTGTTGTTTCTCGTCGTGCTGTTATCGAATCTGAAAACAGCGTTGAGCGTGACGAGCTTCTTGAAACTCTACAAGAAGGTACTGAAGTTAAAGGTATCGTTAAGAACCTTACTGACTACGGTGCGTTCGTTGACCTTGGCGGTGTAGACGGTCTTCTACACATCACTGACATGGCTTGGAAGCGTGTTAAGCACCCATCTGAGATCGTTAACGTTGGTGACGAGATCCTAGTTAAAGTTCTTAAGTTCGACCGTGACCGCACTCGCGTATCTCTAGGTCTTAAGCAGCTAGGCGAAGATCCATGGGTAGCAATCGCTAAGCGTTACCCAGAAGGTCACAAGCTTTCTGGTCGTGTTACTAACCTAACTGACTACGGTTGCTTCGTTGAAATCGAAGAAGGCGTTGAAGGTCTGGTACACGTATCTGAAATGGACTGGACTAACAAGAACATCCACCCATCTAAAGTTGTGAACGTAGGCGACGAAGTTGAGGTTATGGTTCTTGAGATCGACGAAGAGCGTCGTCGTATTTCTCTAGGTCTTAAGCAGTGTAAAGCTAACCCATGGCAGTCATTCGCTGAAGCTCAAGCTAAAGGCGATAAAGTAACTGGTAAGATCAAGTCTATCACTGACTTTGGTATCTTCATCGGTCTTGAAGGCGGCATCGACGGTCTTGTACACCTATCTGACATCTCTTGGAACGTTCCAGGTGAAGAAGCGGTACGTGAATACAAGAAAGGCGACGAAATCTCTGCAGTTGTACTTGCAGTAGACGCAGAGCGCGAGCGTATCTCTCTAGGCGTTAAGCAAATGGAGAACGACCCGTTCAACGCATACGTTGCTGACAACAAGAAAGGTGCTCTAGTAAACGGTACTGTAACTGCAGTTGACGCAAAAGGTGCTACAATTGAACTTGTAGAGGGCGTTGAAGGTTACATCCGTGCTTCTGAAGTATCTCGTGACCGTGTTGAAGATGCGTCTCTAATCCTAAGCGTTGGTGACAGCGTTGAAGCGAAGTTCACAGGTGTTGACCGTAAGAACCGCGTAATCAACCTATCTATCAAAGCTAAAGATGAAGCTGAAGAGCAAGAAGCAATGGCTTCACTGAACAAGTCTGAAGAAGGCGCGTTCGGTAACGCTATGGCTGATGCATTCAAGGCTGCTAAAGGCGAATAATAAATCGCTAAAGGGGAGCCACTAGGCTCCCTTTTTTTCGATAAGTGCCTTTTTGATTCCATTGAAATGAGGGGAACTATGACTAAGTCTGAACTAATAGAAAGACTCTGCGCGCAGCAAACACACCTTTCTGCAAAAGAAGTAGAAGATGCCGTCAAGGATATTCTTGAACATATGGCGTCAACCCTGGAAAGCGGTGATCGTATTGAGATCCGTGGTTTCGGTAGTTTCTCATTGCACTATCGTGAGCCAAGAATGGGTCGTAACCCAAAAACTGGTGAAAAAGTTGAGCTAGACGGCAAGTACGTACCTCACTTCAAGCCGGGCAAGGAGTTACGCGAACGCGTTAACATCCACGGCTAATCACCAATTGGTGTTATAGAAAAGCGGCATGCATCTCGTATGCCGCTTTTTTATAACTAAAATACTTAGATTCATCAGATTCTTGATGGTTTGATCGTATAAATTCCTGCATAATCTAATCCCTAAGCTTATTCCGGAGTAGTGATTTATGAAAATTATAAAAATAATCTTGGTAATTGCTCTTGTGCTGATCGCCTTGGCTTTAGGCGCGCAAAATCAACAGGTGGTTTCATTCAACTATCTGTTAGCAAAAGGTGATTTCCACTTGTCATTACTGTTGGGTTTGGTGTTTGTTGTTGGCTTTGGGATAGCGGCTCTTGTATTTGGTAGTGTTCAGTTCAAGCAAAAGCTCACCATCCGTAAGCTCAGAAAACAACTCAATAACCAGCCAGCAATAGAGAAGCAACAGAGTAACGCCTAAGGCAAATTGAATGCTTGAACTTCTCTTCTTGTTGTTACCAATTGCGGCAGCCTATGGATGGTACATGGGTAATCGCAGTGCAAACTTCGACAAGCAGAAACAATCAAATCAGATATCCCGCCAGTACGTTACTGGTCTAAACCTACTTCTTTCCGATCAGTCAGATAAAGCGGTCGACCATTTTATCGAGTTGCTTCAAGTCGATGATGAAACCATCGATACTCATTTAGCCTTAGGTAACTTATTTCGATCTCGCGGTGAAGTAGACCGCGCGATCCGAATTCACCAAAACCTCATTTCCCGTTCAGGGCTTACCATTGAGCAAAAGAACATTGCGCTTCAGCAGCTTGCTAAAGATTTTATGGTATCTGGTCTGTTAGACCGCGCTGAGAAAATATTCCTTCAGCTACTGGATGAACCAGATCACCGGGAAGCCGCGCTGACACAGTTAGTCATCATTTTTCAGCAAACTCGGGAATGGAGTAAAGCCATCGAGTACGCTTCCGCGCTGGTGAAGTTAGGTAAAATCCGAATTAAGAAAGATATCGCACACTACTACTGCGAACTTGCAATGCAGGAGCAAGGTGAAGGGAACATTAAGAAATCAGTAGCGCTACTGAAAAAGGCGCTCACCGAAGACCCAAATTGTGTTCGTGCCAGCATTGCATTGGGGAAGGTTTATCAAGCTCAAGACGATTACAGCAACACCGTCCGCTACCTTGAGCAAGTGCTGGATCAAGACGTAGACTTTTTGGGGCAGGTTTTGCCGACTATTGCTGAGTGCTATCAAAAACTGAGCAAAGAAGGGGAATTACTTGAATTTCTTCATCGTTGTATCGAGAAAAAAGCAGGTGTATCTGCAGAGCTTATGTTAGCTCAGTTGGTTGCAGAGCATGAGGGCGTTGCAGCAGCGCAGACGTTACTCACTAGACAACTAGTCAAAAATCCGACCATGAAAGGCTTCTATCGCCTGATGGATTACCATCTTGAAGAAGCAGAAGAAGGTCGCGCTAAAGAGAGTCTGACAACACTTCAAGGCATGGTAGGTGAACAACTCAAGGTGAAACCCCATCATCGTTGCCGAAAATGCGGATTTTCAACTCGCTCTCTGTATTGGCATTGCCCGTCTTGTAAAGGGTGGGGTACCATTAAACCGATTCGCGGGCTTGATGGTGAATAGAATTTGCAGATCATGGTTTAACCGTGATCTTTTGCTTAGAAATAGGCTCATTTAAAGTAGGAGATAAAAGTGATCGATCAGAAAGTCATCGTGGCACTTGATTACGACAAGCAAGAAGATGCACTAGCGTTTGTCGATAGAATTGACCCAAGTACTTGCCGCCTGAAGGTAGGCAAAGAGATGTTTACTCTGTTTGGTCCTGAATTTGTACGCGAGCTGCATAAGCGAGGCTTCTCAGTATTCCTTGACCTGAAGTTCCACGATATTCCTAATACCTGTTCAAAAGCGGTAAGAGCGGCAGCAGAGCTAGGAGTATGGATGGTAAACGTACATGCTGGTGGCGGTGAACGAATGATGAGTGCTTCTCGCGAAATCCTGGAGCCTTACGGTAAAGACCGCCCACTGCTTATAGGTGTGACAGTATTAACCAGCATGGAGCAGAATGACCTTGCGGGTATCGGTTTGGACGTTGCTCCTCAAGAGCAAGTGATGCGTCTAGCCAATCTGACTAAGCGTTCAGGTCTTGATGGAGTTGTGTGCTCTGCTCAGGAAGCTTCTCTGCTTAAGTCTGAGCTAGGTCGCGAGTTTAAGCTGGTCACGCCAGGAATACGACCAGCAGGTGCTGCTGTGGGCGACCAGAAGCGTATCATGACTCCTGTTGATGCCATTGAAGCGGGTTCTGACTACTTGGTGATTGGTCGTCCAATCACGCAAGCTGCCGATCCTGCTAAAGTTCTCGCTGAGATCAATGCGACACTCGCATAAAAAATTTGGAATAAATACAAAAACGCCCACTTCAAAAGTGGGCGTTTTTTTAGGCGGGCTTACCGCTGTGGAATTTGAAATCTCTATCTGGGGATGAAATTAAATCCGCTTCTAGCTGGCCGAAAAATGCCACTCTTTCAGAAATATCTTTCCCGGCAATTTGTTCAGCTAAGGTCAGGTAGTCTTGATAATGCCTAGCTTCCGAGCGCAGGAGAGAGACATAGAATTTGCAGATGTCTTCGTCCATATGAGGGGCAAGCTTTGCAAATCGTTCGCAAGAGCGAGCTTCGATATAAGCACCGATGATAAGTTTGTCGATCAGTGTTTGTGGCTCGTGAGTTTTCATTTCTGAGAGTAAGCCTTTCGCATATCGGCTGGCTGAAATGTTTTCATATGGAATGCCTCGCGACTCCATTATCTCGAGTACTTGATAGAAATGATGCAGTTCTTCTTTGATCAAAAGAACCATTTTATCGATAAGGTCCTGGCTATAGGGTGAGTCGCCTTTCGCCATGATGGACTTGGAAATATTACTCTTCCCTTTTAATGTCTCGATGGTTCCGATTTTTCTATAGGCAAAATCTTCGTAGGGTTTAAACCAATCGAGTAAGGTATGTGCACTGTCTTTATCGACCGCGTATTTGCGGATGAGGTACATGGCTGACTGACCCGCTTTAAGCTCACACAGCAAGTGATCCAGCAAAACGACTGGCAGGTTTTCGGGTTTTTTGGCTTCTTCAATCCATTCTTCGGGAGTATCGCATTGAAGGAAAGATTTGATTGGCTGGAGCAGTTCTTGAATAGTTTCGTTATCAATCATGGTTAATAGCTAACATAAAAAAGGTCGCTGAAAGCGACCTTTGGTTGATTTGAGTCTGGTGGTAGTTTACCACTTTTTCTTTTCGCCGAAGAGTGCATCCATATCGTCGTTACGTTCTTTTTCGTCACGATCTTTTGCATGCTCCGCTTCTTTATCCTGTCTCTTCTGATTCAGGTCATCAAGCATCGCCTGAAGCTTCTCTTTTGCTTTATTTGAGTAGGAATCATTTTTTGAAGCCAGAGCGTCTAAGCCCTTCTTCAGAAGCTGTTTTGCTGTACCTGCTTGCCCACGTAGCACAGAATCATTGGCACGCTTGATTACGTTTTCTATGTTGATTCGGACCTGAATCTGCTCTAGGCGCGCATTTTCAGCAACGTAGCTTTGTGTATCGAAGCGCCCTTTGTTGTGTTCACTTCGAATAGTTTCTCTAAGTCTCTTTACCAGCTTAAGCATAATGATGGCTTGCTTGTCGCTACTTGGGACTTTAAAAGACGCTGTTTCACCGCCTTGATAATTATCCTTTAGTTGCTGAATCTGCGATTGCATGTTTGCAATGCGAGCTTTGAGTTGTTTATTTTTAGGATCAAGCTCGAACATAGATTCTAATGCATCAAGAATACGTGTATTCAGGCACACCAATAACTCTTTACTGTAGGGCAAGTGGTGTGCGTTACCGATGAGGTCTTCTGTTGCGTCGATAACGGCTAAATGACGAGTGGATTCTTGTTTTTTTGCAGTCTCTACTTTCACGCGGTACTGAAGCATTATGTTGTAACCGATAACGAGAACCAACAAAATGGCAACAAGCGCAATTATTAAACCAATATTCATAAACTTAAGTCTGCATTCCGTACAAAAAAGCTAACCCCCGAGGATACACGATAATGTATTGTTTCTGTACCCAAGATAAGAACAAAGTTCATTATTATCCTTACTTAGAGGAAAAATTAATGAAAAAATTAAATTTGCCCCGATTTATGCGGGGTCTATAGCAAAACCTACCTAATACTATAGTTGATAGTCAAACTCCTCACATAAGTATCTGCGTTTTTACTGTCTTTTTTTAGCTGAAGGCGTTATAACTAATACTTATATACCCAAGTAACTTCAATATGAAAAAGTCGTCGAGGCTACTTCGGTATATAAATTGAGAGTAACGGAATACGGGGTCGCGATGAAATTACAGCAATTGAAGTACATTGTTGAAGTTGTGAATCATAACTTGAACGTGTCGGCAACAGCGGAAAGTCTGTTTACCTCTCAGCCAGGCATCAGTAAACAGGTGCGATTACTGGAAGATGAGCTCGGTATACAAATCTTCGAGCGCAGCGGAAAGCACCTTACTCAGGTCACCAGTGCAGGTGAAGATATTGTTCGTATCTCGAGTGAAATTCTGGCGAGAGTGGAAAGCATTAAAGCCGTTGCAGGGGAGCATACCCATCCTGAAATGGGAACGTTGAATATCTCGACAACGCATACACAGGCTCGCTATGCATTACCAGATGTCATTAAAGGGTTTACTGCACGTTACCCGAAGGTGTCACTTCACATGCATCAGGGCACGCCTTCGCAAATGTCTGAAGCTGTAGCAAAAGGTACGGCAAACTTTGCTATCGCGACAGAGGCTTTGCATCTATACCAGGATGCAATCATGCTGCCTTGTTACCACTGGAACCGCTCTATTGTAGTGACCAAAGACCACCCATTGGCTAAGAAAGATCACGTGACAATCGAAGATTTGTCGACCTATTCACTGGTGACATACGTCTTTGGTTTTACTGGTCGTTCTGAGCTGGATACCGCATTTAACAATGCAGGGCTGACACCACGTATCGTATTTACCGCAACCGATGCCGATGTGATTAAAACATACGTCCGTATGGGAATTGGCGTTGGAGTGATTGCTTCTATGGCGGTCGACAAAGAGCTGGATTCTGATTTGGTGGCGATAGATGCCAGTCATATATTCGGTGCAAGTACGACAAGTATCGGTTTCCGAAGGGGTACCTTCTTGCGTTCTTATATGTACGACTTTATGGAGCGTTTCGCGCCTCACCTGACTCGACCAGTGGTTGAACAGGCGATCTCTTTAAAAAGTAACGCAGAAATTGAAGAGATGTTTAAAGACATCGAATTACCAGTCCGATAAAGCCCTTCCCCTTACCTTTGATTCCCCCTACAATCGCCGCATTCGGGGGAATCATGAACCATACCTTTTTAGACATAACATCCATTCTTAAACGATACGACTCTTTATGGCGTATTCAGCCATTTCATTTGAGTCTTCAGTCTGAGTACCCTTGGGATTCAAGTCATCCCGAACTTAACACCTGGTTATTGGATCTGACTGAGGGCGAAATAATCGAGCTAAAATCAGATCCTGATGAATTAATTCGTAGAATCTCAGAGATTCTTCCTGACGCTTTAAAGCTAAAAGAATTAACCTCTTTGCCAAGCAGAGGCTTAAGTCATATTGCTCTGTCAAAAGGCGCTGAAACAGGTATACCCGGCAAGAAGCTGAGCCAGATTCTTTCCATGGGAGAAGCGTGTATTGAATCTCATCATGGTTCTGAGTGGTTAGAGTGGTGCTCCGGAAAGGGTTTTTTAGGTCAGGTATTGTCATCAGAATCTCAAGAGCACGTAACCAGCTTTGAATGGCAACACAGCTTGTGTGAGAGCGGGCAAACGCTTGCTGATAAAAAGAAACTGCCGATGACCTTTATTCAGGGAGACGCTCTTTCAGATAGCTCCAAAGCCATATTCAAGCCCGAAATGCACGCTGTCGCGTTACATGCATGTGGCGATTTACACATCAGCCTGATTCGACACGGCAGCGACGCAAATTTGTCGGCTTTTTCAATAGCCCCTTGCTGTTATCACCTAATCCAAGCTGAACATTACACTCCGCTTTCCAGTGAAGGTAAGTGCTTGGATCTCTCACTTTCCAGAGCAGAGCTTCGTATTCCACTACAGGCAACGGTAACTGGTGGAGAAAGAGTTCATAGGCACCGAAGGGAAGAGATGATATTTCGCCTCGGTCTCGATAGCTATTTGAGGCAAAAACAGCAAAGTGACTATACGCCAATACCCAGTATTAAAAAGTCCATGCTTTCGGAAGGTTTTGAGCATTTTTGTCATTGGGCAGCAGAGAAAAAAGAGCTGAATCTCGGCGATATGGATTTCGAATACTGGCAAGACATTGGCGAACAGCGTTTTTGGATCATGGAGCGCTTGAGCCTGGTTCAGCAGATCTTTCAAAGACCATTAGAGCTCTGGTTGATATTGGATAGAGCCCTTTATCTTCAAGAAAAAGGTTACGAAGTGACGCTTTGCGAATTTTGCGAACGGAATGATACTCCAAGGAATATTTTAATTCAGGCGAAAAAAAGACCTGCATAGAGCAGGTCTTTCAAAACCAAAACCGAACTTAGTTGAACATCGCGATAGCTTGTTTCGCGTCAACGTATTCAAGGTCGAAGCTTTCTGCAACTTCTTTACAGGTCACTTTACCGTGGATTACGTTTAGACCTTCTAGCAAACCTTCATCAGCAAGAAGTGCTTTCTCGTAACCGTTGTTTGCCAGCTTGATAATGTAAGGCAATGTTGCATTGTTAAGTGCGAACGTTGAAGTACGAGCAACCGCACCCGGCATGTTAGCAACACAGTAGTGAACCACATCATCTACGATGTATGTTGGCTCTGCGTGTGTTGTTGCTTTTGATGTTTCAAAGCAACCGCCCTGGTCGATAGCTACGTCTACAACAGCAGCGCCTGGCTTCATGCGCTTGATGTGTTCTTTTGTAATGAGCTTAGGCGCTGCCGCACCTGGGATTAGTACCGCACCAATCACTAGGTCAGCTTCAAGTACATGTTTTTCAAGCGCGTCTTCAGTGGAGTAAACCACTTTTGCACGACCCTGGAACTCTTCATCAAGTGCTCTTAGTGTGTCGATATTACGGTCTAAGATAGTCACGTCTGCACGTAAACCAACCGCCATACGAGCTGCATTTGAACCAACAACGCCGCCGCCGACAACGACAACTTTTGCAGGTTCAACACCCGGAACGCCACCTAGTAGGAGACCGCGACCACCATGAGATTTCTCCAAAGTTTGTGCGCCAGCTTGGATAGACATGCGACCCGCAACCTCAGACATTGGTGCTAATAGTGGCAGACGACCCATATTATCTGTTACAGTCTCATATGCTATGCAGACAGCTTTACTCTTGATAAGCTCTTCAGTTTGTGGAAAATCTGGTGCTAGGTGTAAATATGTGAACAATATTTGCCCTTCGCGCAGCATAGCGCGCTCGACAGCTTGAGGTTCTTTAACCTTAACAATCATGTCTGCTTTCGCGAAAACGTCAGCAGCAGTAGGAAGAATGGATGCACCTACGGCAATATAGTCTTGATCGGAAAAGCCGATGCCACTACCGGCGTTCGTTTCGACAATGACTTGGTGACCGTGAGAGACAAGTTCTCTCACACTGGATGGAATCATCCCCACTCGGTATTCGTGGTTTTTGATTTCCTTCGGTACGCCAATAATCATCCTGACTCCTCAATATTTCTGGTTGTATTATCTATGTGTAGGGTAATTCTGTCGAATTAATATCTAGTATAGAGTTGTGTTTGAAAAATTTGATACTGAATATTAAAAAGTTGTAGTATATTTTTTTGCAAGGAAGTAATAAGGTGGGATAAAAAATGGTGGATAACTATAAGAAGCCGTCCAAGGAACTTGATCGTATTGATAGAAACATTCTTAACGAGCTTCAGAAAGATGGTCGTATTTCGAATGTAGAGTTATCTAAGAGAGTGGGGTTGTCTCCTACGCCATGTCTAGAACGTGTGCGTCGTTTAGAGAGACAAGGGTACATTACGGGATACACAGCGTTGCTGAATCCTCAGTACCTGGATGCGTCGCTATTGGTGTTTGTTGAGATTACATTGAATCGAGGCGCGCCAGACGTATTCGAACAGTTTAACCATGCCGTGCAGAAACTGGATGACATTCAAGAATGTCACTTGGTATCTGGCGACTTCGACTATCTTCTTAAAACACGTGTATCAGATATGAGTGCATACCGTAAGCTGCTGGGTGACACACTTCTGCGTCTGCCAGGTGTGAACGATACCCGCACATACGTTGTGATGGAAGAAGTCAAACAAACCAACCAGCTGGTTATTAAAACCCGATAAAGCAATCGCAAACGAATACAGATGAGTATGTATTCTGAACTCCTTTGAGATCTGGATTCAGCTTCAGAAGATTCGTTTGTTTCATTGCCCTTATTTTGTTCAGTCGCTAGCCTTTTTCTCAGGTTTGTATACAGAACAACGATTGGGTTTTACTGCTTGATGTGGTTAAATCATCAGACAAACCGAGCGGCTATTGCCGCTCGGTGCGTTTTGGAAAATGATAAATATAAAGTTGGTATATGTTCAGAGAGAACAAAGAAAAGGTTGAAACCATCATCAAATCCCAGGAAGAGGCATCTTCGCCTCGCTTAAATGGGATCCAAAGGCTACGTGATTGCTGCTTCATTCTCGGTTGCTTAACAGCAATTCTTATCTCTATTGCTCTGCTTTCTTTTGACCCAGCAGACCCTTCCTGGTCGCAGACGGCATGGGATGGGGATGTTAAAAATCTTGGCGGTCAATTTGGTGCCTGGGTTGCAGACAGTCTTTTCTTTGTTTTTGGCTCTATTGCCTATCCTCTCCCTATCGCTATTTCCGTTATGACCTGGGTCTTTTTCCGTAAACGCACGGAAGAAGAGCCGATCGATTTCGTGCTGTGGGGAACTCGCCTGCTTGGTCTAGTGATTGTTACGATCACTAGCTGTGGTCTTGCAGACATTAATTTTGATGATATTTGGTATTTCTCGTCAGGAGGAGTGATTGGTGATGTGATCACAAATCTTGCTCTGCCGATGTTTAACCTGCTTGGTACCACATTGGTATTGCTTTTCCTATGGGGAGCAGGATTTACCTTACTGACAGGAATTTCCTGGCTTTCTATTGTTGAGTGGTTAGGTCAGTCCGCTATAGCTGCCGTTGCATGGT
This sequence comes from Vibrio sp. SCSIO 43132, assembly GCF_019904195.1. Lineage (NCBI taxonomy): Bacteria > Pseudomonadati > Pseudomonadota > Gammaproteobacteria > Vibrionales > Vibrionaceae > Vibrio > Vibrio sp. SCSIO 43132. The sequence goes on along the minus strand of NZ_CP063199.1, from coordinate 2,755,394 downwards.
TTATTAATCTTTTACGTGGCTCAAAAGAAGAGCACATCAAACCAGAACTTCACGAACCAGTTTCAGATCTAAAAGGTGAAGCGGAAGAGTCAGAACCTCATTTCTCGGCTCTTGATGAATCAAAAGAAGAACCCGAGTCCAGATTCAATATTCATATTCCTCATTCGGCTCAACAACCTGAGCCAGAACCTTTGGTGCATGATACAGATATCCCTGACTCTCAACCGTCAGTTCAACCTGACTGGGATACTGAAGAAAGACAACTTTCACCTGATGCGACAATAGAAGAATTGACGCAGCAAGCTGAACAGGCGAACGACTACGCGGAAAATGCCGGAAAAGTAGCAGCTAGTGAACAGCATTTCGAGCACAGTTCTGCTGACTTGCCATGGGAGAGTTCGCCTTCTGATAATCGCCCAGAAGAAGAGGTAGAAGAGTTACCACCAGAAACCGTTCATGAAGCTATTAACTTTGATGACGTGGATGTGGAAGAGACTCACCCAACTATTTCTGAGTTTGAGCCAGAACCTGTAGAGAGCGAGATTGAACTTGAGCCTATTGAAGTTTCTCAATCAGAAGAAATGGTGTCAGAGTCTGTTGAAGAACAGCAGTCAGAACAGCCTACTGAAGAGAAAGATGAAGACGTGGCTGCATTTCAGTCTTTGGTGGCTGATGCTCAGAAAAATATGACAGCCAGCCAGAATCCTTTCTTGATTCAAAAGGATCAAACGCTGCCTGTTCCTACTTCACCTATGCCAACACTAGAGTTGCTTTATCACCCTGAGAAACGTGAAAACCATATTGATCGAGCTGCGTTAGAAGATATTGCACGTCTGGTAGAAGCGAAGCTGGCAGACTATAAGATAACAGCGAAAGTTGTCGATATTTTCCCTGGTCCCGTCATTACCCGTTTTGAGCTGGACTTGGCTCCAGGTGTTAAAGTTAGCCGAATCTCAGGTTTATCTATGGACCTGGCGCGTTCACTTTCTGCCATGGCAGTTCGAGTGGTTGAAGTGATTCCAGGTAAGCCGTACGTCGGGCTTGAGTTACCGAACATGAGCCGTCAAACCGTTTTCTTATCTGATGTGATAAATAGCCCTCAGTTTGAGAGTGCAACGTCACCAACAACCGTTGTGTTGGGTCAGGATATTGCGGGTGAGGCAGTCGTCGCCGATCTGGCAAAAATGCCTCACGTACTGGTGGCAGGTACCACAGGTTCCGGTAAGTCGGTTGGTGTGAACGTCATGATCCTCAGTATGCTTTACAAAGCGAAACCTGAAGATGTTCGCTTTATCATGATTGACCCGAAAATGCTGGAGCTTTCGGTTTACGAAGGTATCCCACACCTGCTTTCTGAAGTCGTAACCGATATGAAAGACGCATCGAATGCACTTCGCTGGTGTGTGGGTGAGATGGAACGTCGATACAAGCTTATGTCGGCACTTGGTGTACGTAACATCAAAGGTTTCAACGAAAAGCTGAAAATGGCAGCCGATGCGGGGCATCCAATCCACGACCCGTTGTGGCAACCTGGCGACAGCATGGATGAGATGCCACCTTTACTTGAAAAACTGCCTTACATTGTTGTTATCGTTGACGAATTTGCCGATCTGATGATGGTAGTGGGTAAGAAAGTGGAAGAGCTGATCGCCCGCTTGGCCCAAAAAGCTCGTGCAGCAGGTATTCACTTAATTCTCGCCACGCAGCGTCCGTCGGTAGATGTAATTACCGGTCTGATTAAAGCGAATATACCAACCCGTGTCGCCTTTACTGTATCAACCAAAACGGACTCCCGAACTATTCTGGATCAGGGCGGTGCGGAATCCTTGCTGGGTATGGGTGATATGCTTTACCTACCTCCAGGTTCAAGCCACACAGTACGTGTTCATGGGGCATTTGCTTCAGACGATGATGTTCACTCCGTCGTAAACGACTGGAAAGCGCGTGGTAAGCCAACCTACATTGACGAAATTACCAACGGTGAGCAGACCGCAGATACTCTGCTTCCGGGAGAATCAATGGAAGCGGATGAAGACGTAGATCCACTGTTTGATCAAGTGGTAGAGCACGTAGTGGAAAGCCGCCGTGGTTCTGTATCTGGTGTGCAGCGTCGATTTAAGATTGGTTATAACCGCGCCGCTCGTATTGTCGAACAATTAGAAGCTCAGGGAATTGTGAGTGCTCCTGGTCACAATGGTAACCGAGAGGTACTGGCTCCGCCGCCAATCAAAGATTAGTTAAGGCAATGAAACAGAGGAAAGTATTCGTTGTCCAATCGGTATCAAGAGAAAACCGAGTAGTAATAGAGAATTAAAATGAGTAGATGGTTAATAATCTGTGCCTTAGGCATCTCGAGTGCCGTATTTGCGTCCCCCAAGTCAGAATTGAGCGAAAGGCTGAGTAAGAACGAAGGCTTTAGCGCTGACTTCTCTCAAACTGTTACAGCGCCTGATGGTGAGGTTATCCAAGAAGCCAAAGGAACAGCAGAAATCGCTCGTCCGAACATGTTTCGCTGGTCCACTGATTTTCCAGATGAAAGCGAGTTAGTCTCCGATGGCAGTAGCGTATGGTTTTACGAGCCCTTCATGGATCAAGTTAGCATTTACAGCCAGGAGCAAGCGACCGGGCAGACTCCATTCGTACTTTTAACTCGTGACCGAAAAAGCGACTGGGATAATTACGAAGTGGAGCAGAAAGACAACAGCTTTGTGCTTAAGCCAGTAGATAAAAATACTACGCAAGGTCAGTTTGTCATCGAAGTGACGGGTAAGGGAAAGATAGAAAGCTTTTCCGTTATTGAGCAGGACGGTCAGACAAGTGAGTTTACATTTACTTCAATGAACTTATCAGCGCCATCTGAGGATACCTTCACCTTTACTCCACCAGAAGGAGTTGAAGTGTACGATGAACGCGATGGGTTAAGTAATGAGTAACCTTAGCCATGAGTAATTACACGCTGGATTTTGCTGGTGGCGATGATTTTCGACCTCTAGCCGCGCGAATGCGTCCAGAGACCGTTGAACAATACATTGGTCAGCAACATGTCCTCGGTGAAGGTAAACCTCTGAGACGTGCCCTAGAAGCAGGGCATCTGCATTCCATGATTCTATGGGGACCGCCGGGTACGGGCAAGACAACGTTGGCAGAGGTTGCTGCGAACTATGCCAATGCCGAGGTTGAGCGAGTATCGGCAGTAACGTCTGGCGTGAAAGACATTCGAGTAGCCATTGAAAAAGCCAGAGACAATAAGTCGACAGGTCGTAAAACTATTTTGTTTGTTGACGAGGTGCATCGTTTCAACAAAAGCCAGCAAGATGCCTTTCTTCCACATATCGAAGATGGCACGGTCACTTTCATTGGTGCTACCACAGAAAACCCTTCTTTCGAGCTAAATAACGCTCTACTTTCCCGAGCTAGAGTATACAAACTCTCTTCTTTGAATAATGAAGACATTCTTCAGGTACTCAATCAGGCTTTGAATGACAAAGAGCGCGGATTAGGTAACGAAAAAGCTAAATTTGAAGAAGGAGTGTTGGATCGTTTAGCTGAACTTGTTAATGGCGATGCCAGAATGTCACTCAATTACCTTGAGTTGCTGTTCGATATGGCGATCGAAGAAGAGGGCGCGAAATACATTCCTTTAACGCTATTAGCCGAAGTTGCCGGTGAGAAAGTCGCACGCTTCGATAATAAAGGGGATGTTTGGTACGACCTTATTTCCGCGGTACACAAGTCAATTCGAGGTTCAGATCCGGACGCAGCACTGTACTGGTCTGCCAGAATGATTTCTGCCGGATGTGATCCGCTTTATATTGCTCGCCGATTACTTGCCATTGCCTCCGAAGATATTGGTAATGCAGACCCTCGTGCAATGCAAGTTGCCCTGTCAGCTTGGGATTGTTTTGCTCGTGTTGGACCAGCGGAAGGGGAACGTGCCATTGCGCAGGCGATAGTTTACTTAGCATGCGCTCCAAAAAGTAACGCGGTATATAACGCTTGGAAACAAGCACTGAGAGATGCCCAGAATCATCCTGAATACGAAGTGCCACCTCATCTTAGGAACGCTCCGACCAGTTTGATGAAAGATCTGGGCTACGGTGAAGAGTACCGATACGCACATAACGAACCCGGAGCCTACGCTGCTGGGGAAGTTTATTTTCCTCCTGAAATGGCAGAAACCCGCTACTATTTCCCCACAAATCGGGGCTTAGAAACCAAAATCGGCGAAAAGTTAGATTATCTCGCCTCTTTGGACACAAAAAGCCCACAAAAGCGCTATGAAAAGTAGCGCTTTTTGGATATCTTTACCGAGATAAATTTCTTAGTAGCAGGGGAGCCTGCTACGTCTTCAAAACAAACCAAAAGGCATAGGATTAGCAATGCTGGATTCTAAATTACTTCGAACTGAGCTGGATGAAACAGCTGCAAAATTAGCACGTCGCGGCTTTAAGCTAGACGTAGAGACAATTCGTCAACTTGAAGAACAACGTAAGTCCATTCAAGTAGAAGTTGAAAATTTACAATCCTCACGCAACTCCATCTCCAAGCAAATTGGTCAAAAAATGGCTGCTGGCGACAAAGAAGGCGCGGAAGAGATTAAAAAACAAATCGGCAACCTTGGCAGTGAGCTGGATGCGAAGAAAGTGCAGCTGGCTGAAATTCAGTCTCAGCTAGAAGACGTAACCCTGTCTGTACCAAACTTGCCTGATGATTCAGTGCCAGATGGTAAAGACGAAAGCGAAAATGTTGAGATCTCTCGCTGGGGTGAACCGAAATCTTACGACTTTGAAGTAAAAGATCATGTCGACCTTGGTGAGCTTAGCGGTGGCTTGGACTTTGCAAGCGCGACCAAAATCACGGGTGCACGTTTCATCGTAATGAAAGGTCAATTTGCTCGTCTGCATCGTGCAATTGCGCAGTTCATGCTGGATCTTCACACCGATGAGCATGGTTACACTGAAATGTACGTACCGTACCTTGTGAATGCAGATAGTCTCTATGGTACAGGTCAGCTTCCTAAATTTGGTGAAGATCTGTTCCACACTGAGCCACTGACTGAAAAAGTCAGCGATGAAGAACCTCGTAAACTATCGCTGATTCCAACCGCGGAAGTGCCAGTAACGAATCTGGTTCGTGACACTATCTCTGAAGAAGCTGATTTACCGCTTAAGATGACAGCACACACACCTTGTTTCCGTTCTGAAGCGGGGTCTTATGGTCGTGATACACGTGGTCTTATCCGCATGCACCAGTTCGACAAAGTAGAGCTGGTTCAAATCACTAAACCAGAAGATTCAATGGATGCACTTGAAGAGTTGACTGGTCACGCTGAAAAAGTACTTCAGCTTCTGGAGCTTCCTTACCGTAAAGTCGTACTTTGTACAGGTGATATGGGCTTCGGTGCTCGTAAAACTTACGATTTGGAAGTCTGGGTTCCGGCTCAGGAAACATACCGCGAGATTTCATCTTGTTCAAACATGTGGGACTTCCAGGCACGCCGTATGCAAGCTCGTTTCCGCCGTAAAGGTGAAAAGAAACCAGAGCTTGTACATACATTGAATGGCTCTGGTCTGGCAGTAGGTCGTACCATGGTTGCTATCTTGGAAAACAACCAGGAAGCGGATGGTCGTATCGCCATTCCAACCGCACTTCAGAAGTACATGAATGGTGCAACGCACATCGGTTAATTAACTGATCAAAAACAAAAAAAGCTGGCTTTATGCCAGCTTTTTTACGTTTTGATTGGTCTTTCTTACTGAAAGCAACTGTCTTTTTCTAAAGCACTTGATATAGCAGAAATCAGTTTATCGACATGCTGCTCTTCACTAATGTACGGAGGCATCATATAAATTCGATTCATAAACGGGCGAATCCAGACACCCTGCTGAACAAAATGCTCCTGAATCACTTCCATATTGACGTTCTGATGGGTTTCTACAACGCCAATTGCTCCCAGCCAGCGCACGTTATTAACGCGTTTATGAGATGCTAGTTTTGGAAGCTTTTCCGCGAACCAGTTTTCTATATTCTGTGTTTGTTGTTTCCAGTCATTGGTTTCAAGCAGCGCTAAACTCGCGCTGGCAACGGCACAGGCTAAAGGGTTACCCATAAACGTGGGACCATGCATAAAGCAGCCTGCTTCGCCTCCGCAAACGGTATTCGCGACTTCTTTTGATGCCATAGTGGCAGAGAGGGTCATGTATCCCCCGGTAATGGCTTTTCCTACGCATAGAATGTCTGGTTCAATCTCAGCGTGTTCAGATGCAAACATTTTACCCGTACGACCAAACCCAGTGGCAATTTCGTCGAGAATCAGCAGAACCTTATACTCATCGCACAAGCGACGAACCTCTTTCAAAAACTGAGGATGGTATATATGCATGCCTCCAGCACCCTGAACAATGGGTTCTAAAATGACAGCAGCAATATCGCTTTGATGAGTTTTGAGTTTCTGTTCAAAATCAGTGATGTCATCTGGATTCCATTCATCGAAATACCCAGAATTTGGGTTTTCAGCAAAAATGTGTTCTGGCAGAAAGCCTTTATACAGGCTGTGCATGGAGTTATCAGGGTCGGTGACTGACATCGCCGCAAACGTGTCGCCATGGTATCCATTTCTCAAAGTTAAAAACTTCGGACGCTTTTCTCCTTTGGCATGCCAGTATTGCAATGCCATCTTCAAACTGACTTCGACAGCGACTGACCCAGAATCGGCGAGGAATACGTGTTCCATTCTACTTGGTGCGATGTTTAATAGCTTCTTACAGAGCTCAATGGCGGGTTCATGAGTCAGCCCACCAAACATCACGTGCGACATTTTATCGATTTGAGTTTTTGCTGCTTGATTCAGAACTGGGTGGTTATACCCATGAATAGCCGACCACCAAGACGACATCCCATCAATAAGCTCTTTACCATCTTCCAAGTGGATCTTAACTCCATTGGCTGATACGGCTGGATAGCAGGTCAGAGGTGTGAGGGTAGAAGTGTAGGGATGCCAGATGTGCTCTCGGTCGAAGGCTAAATCCATGGTGCTCTCTTTAATTTTAATTGTTTAAAAAATGAACAATTGTAAACCTTGATTGGGTTTGCAATGTTGACAGTCTATCGGTTGTCAGTACACTAGCCAAGTAGCAATTAACAATAATCAAAATTAAGGATACGCACGTGGAAGTACGTCATAACTGGACTCATGCTGAAGTCAGAGCCCTTATGGATAAGCCGTTTATGGATCTGTTGTTTGAAGCACAATTGATTCACAGACAACATCAGCAGCACAACCATGTTCAGGTAAGTACACTGCTTTCAATCAAAACCGGTGCGTGCCCCGAGGACTGTAAGTACTGCCCTCAGAGTGCCCGTTACACAACTGACGTCGAAAAAGAGCGTTTGATGGAAGTGGAACGAGTTCTCGATGCGGCTCAGAAAGCCAAGAATGCTGGTTCAACTCGTTTTTGTATGGGAGCTGCCTGGAAAAACCCAAAAGAAAGAGACATGCCACACCTAACCCAGATGATCAAAGGGGTAAAGGGTATGGGTTTAGAAACCTGTATGACTTTGGGTATGTTAACGCCGGATCAGGCTAGTGAACTGGCAGATGCTGGTCTGGACTACTACAACCACAACCTGGATACTTCACCTGAATTCTACGGCAGCATTATCACCACCCGTACTTATCAAGATCGTCTGGATACGCTTTCGCACGTTCGTGATGCAGGTATGAAGATCTGTTCTGGCGGTATTATCGGCATGGGTGAAAGTGTAAATGACCGTGCTGGTCTTTTGGTTGAATTGGCGAACTTACCGGTTCACCCTGAGAGTGTTCCTATCAACATGTTGGTTAAAGTTAAAGGTACGCCACTTGAGAGTGTGGATGATGTTGAACCGTTTGATTTTATCCGTCTGATCGCCATCGCACGCATCATGATGCCGATGTCGGCAGTTCGCTTGTCTGCAGGACGTGAAAACATGAACGAGCAGATGCAGACGTTATGCTTTATGGCTGGTGCTAACTCTATCTTCTATGGCTGTAAGCTACTGACCACACCAAACCCTTCTGAAGACAAAGATATGCTTCTGTTCAAAAAACTTGGAATCAACAGCCAGGCTGTTAGCCAGAAGCCAGACGAAATTGAAGAGAATGAATTGCTTGATAGGGTAGTGGAACGTGTAGCAGCACGCCCAGCAAAAGACGATTTGTTCTACGATGCAAGCGTTTAAAGACCGAATCCAGTCCCGGCTAAAAGAGCGTGAGGAGAAAGGGCTGTCTCGCCGCCTCACGGCTTTGAGCGGAGCAAATAGTTCGGATTTTCAACGAGATGGTAAGCAATACCTAAATTTTTCCAGCAACGATTATCTTGGTTTGGCAACAGAGCCAAGCTTAGTGTCTGCATGGCAGGAAGGGCTGAGTATATACGGTGCGGGAAGTGCGGCTTCTCCGCTTATTACTGGCTTTTCCGATGCTCACTGCAAGCTAGAAGAGACCTTGTGCGAATGGCTGGGCTTTGACCGAGCCATCTTGTTCAGTTCAGGTTTTAGTGCGAATCAGGCTGTGCTTTTTTCCCTTTTGGAAAAAGATGATCTTCTTATCCAAGATAAGCTAAACCATGCGTCGTTAATGGAATCGGGTTTGCTTTGTCCGGCATCCATGAAGCGCTTCAGACATAATGACATCGACCACCTGAATTCGCTTGTTGACCCTTCGAAATCTACGTTGGTAGTGACTGAAGGCGTTTTTAGCATGGATGGAGACCTGTCTCCATTGTCCTGTCTGGCAGAAAAAGCCGAATTGAATAATGCCGCTTTGATGGTGGACGATGCCCATGGAATTGGCGTACTGGATGAAGAAGGTCGGGGTAGTTGTGAACATGCTGGTGTAAAACCAGACATTCTGGTGGTGACTTTTGGTAAAGCCCCAGGCTTATCTGGTGCAGCAGTGATGTGTAACGCCAATTTGGGTGATTACTTTACGCAATTCGCTCGTCATCATGTTTATTCGACCGCAATGCCGCCTTCTCAGGCGCATGCTCTGACTCATTCTGTTTCCTTGATGCGTACACAGCAATGGAGAAGGGAAAAACTAGCGGAGTTGTCAGGTGCTTATGATGAAGCGCTTGCCGATTTACCTGGATTCATCCACACAGATACTCCGATTAAACCTTTTCTTTTTGGGGAAGCAGAAGTAACGGTAGATGTCGCTTATAACCTGAGAGAGCAGGGGATTTGGGTGACGCCCATTCGTCCTCCCACGGTGCCTAAAGGTCAGGCGAGGCTGCGCATTACATTGACAGCGAATCACTCGATAGCAGACGTAGCAAAGATGGCAAACAAGATTAAACAAGTAGTAGCGAGTCGCGTATGTTAGAACAAGCGGTTTTAATCTCTCATCACACATCCGATAAACGAGCCATTTCCGAATCTTTTGGGCGTGCTGCAGCAACGTATGATCAGCATGCCGCGTTCCAGCGCCAGGTTGGTCATCTTCTTCTTGATAAAATGCCTGAGGATCTGACAGGAAAAATCATACTGGATTTAGGCTGCGGTACTGGTTACTTCTCTGAAATTCTGGCTACCAGAGGTGCTAAGGTGGTGGCGGCAGATTTATCGGAAGCAATGTTGTCCGCGACAGAACACCGATGTGTGGGACTGAACGTGCACTGCGAAAATGTCGATGCAGACTCTCTACCATTTTCTGACGACAGCTTTGATTTTGTTTTCTCCAGCTTGGCGTTGCAGTGGTGTGATGATTTATCCGTGCCGCTAAGGGAGATTCAACGAGTAGTAAAACCGGGTGGGAAAGCATGGTTCTCTACTCTTCTGGATGGCTCATTGATAGAGCTAAAGAACGCATGGAGCAAAGTTGATGCATATCAACATGTGAATGCATTTTTATCCAGTAAACAGGTAAAACTTGCGTTAGCGCAAGCAGGATGTAGTACTCATCACATAGACTCGTTTCCCATCACTTTGAGATACAACTCTGCTCTGGAGTTGATGCGAGACTTAAAGGGCATCGGTGCTAACTATGTCGAAGGTCGCTCAGTTGGTCTGGTTACAAAATCCAAGCTGAAAGACGTAGATAAAGCCTACCGACGCTTGTATGCCCATCAAGGTCTATTACCTGCAACTTACCAAGTTTGTTTAGGAGAGATATCAGCATGCTAAATGCATTTTTTATTGCCGGTACGGACACCGAAGTGGGAAAAACGGTTGCTTCAAAAGCAATTCTCCAAGCCCTTAATGACAAAGGATTTTCAACCATTGGCTACAAACCGATTGCCTCGGGGTGTGAGCTGACAGAACAAGGGAAGAGAAATTCAGACGCTCTTCACCTGCAAGAAGCTTGCAGTCTTGATGTAAGCTACGATGATGTAAATCCATTCCCAATGATGATCCCTGCTTCTCCACACATTGCGGCTAAGCGCGACGGTATGGAAATTGACTATCACGTGCTAAGCGAGAAGCTTTCTCAGCACAAACAGAAAGCGGACGTGGTTCTTGTTGAAGGAGCGGGAGGCTGGAGAGTTCCAGTTTCAGATTCTGACTGTCTGTCGACTTGGGTTAAGAAAGAAAAACTGCCTGTAGTGCTGGTGGTTGGGATTAAGCTTGGTTGCCTGAGCCACGCTATGTTGACGGCTGAAGTTATCAAAAATGATGGTTTGGAGCTTGTAGGCTGGGTGGGTAACCGAATTAATCCGGGCACTGAGCATTATGCTGAAATCATCAAGATGCTTGAAGACAAAATTCCTGCACCTAAGCTGGGAGAGATCCCATACGTACCAAGTGCCAAGAGCAAAAACATTGGTAAGTATATTGATGTGTCGGCTTTGGTTGAAGAAGCCATATTGGCTTAATTGACCGCTGCTTTGGAACAACAAAAAACGGCTGCTCAGAAGCAGCCGTTTTTGTTTTGGAATTTCTTATTTTTCTGCAGTTAAACCCATCAATGCTTGCTGAGTGTCAGTGATCTGCTGCTGGCGTTGAACGTCTGACTTCAACCCTAGCTGCTCACGCGCCTCATCTTCGGTTAAACCCAAGTGGCAGCAAAGCATATCAATAGCCATCTGAAAATTTCCGTTGTCATTCATGTTTCCATTCTCCGTGGATATTCTATTTGGGAATCGCTTTCCGACGTCCCAACTCTAGATCTAGTGTCATTCGACGGCAATAAGACTATGGTCTAATACCCGAGTATAAGACCGCTTGTTTGTGCGATAACTTCCTGAAGTTCTTAAGATTGAATGAATATTCACAATTTGAGCATCTCAGACATCAAATGTTGCAATTTTGCTCTTAACCTTGTTTTTAAAATTTAAGACTATATGTATATGTTACATTCTTAGGTGTTTTGTCGAGCGCTTATAAGGTATAAGAAAGCTCTTCATCCTAGGGTCAACAGATCCTAAAGTATGACTAGCCGAAGAGTTAGATAAAGTAAGCTTCCTATTTGGAGAAAAATTAATGAAGCGTGTGATGTTATTCTTGGCAACCAATTTAGCCGTTATATTGGTGCTAAGTATCGTATTAAACATTGTTTATGCTGTAACTGGAATGTCACCAGGTAGCCTGTCTGGTTTGCTTGTCATGGCAGCGGTATTTGGTTTTGGTGGCGCGTTTATCTCACTGCTGATGTCTAAGAAGATGGCATTGCGCTCTGTGGGCGGTCAGGTCATCGAAAGCCCACGTAATGAGACAGAACACTGGTTGCTTGAAACCGTTCAGCGTCAGTCTCAGCAGGCAGGTATCGGTGTGCCACAAGTTGCTATCTATGATTCACCTGATATCAATGCCTTTGCAACAGGTGCAAAGCGCAATGATTCTCTGGTCGCGGTTTCGACAGGTCTTTTGCACAATATGACCCGAGATGAAGCTGAAGCGGTAGTCGCTCACGAAATTAGCCACATTGCTAACGGCGATATGGTTACCATGACTTTGATGCAAGGTGTTGTGAATACCTTCGTTATCTTCTTGTCTCGCTTTATCGCTAACATTGTCTCCTCTAATGACGATGAAGAGGGCGGCACTAACATGATGACGTATTTCGCGGTATCTATTGTGCTGGAGCTTGTATTTGGTTTCCTAGCTAGCTTCATTACTATGTGGTACAGCCGTCGTCGTGAGTTTTATGCTGATGCCGGAGCTGCGGATCTGGTTGGTAAGCATAAAATGATTGCTGCGCTGGAGCGATTGAAAGTCAGCCACGAGCCGAAATTGGAAGGTTCGATGATGGCATTTGGTATCAATGGTAAGAGTGCACTTTCGGCACTTATGTCTAGTCACCCACCTCTAGATAATCGTATCGCTGCTCTTAGAAACAGCTAAAACATACTGAATAATAAAAGAAAAGGTCCGATTTTTATCGGGCCTTTTTTGTTTGTGATCCGTTTTGATTTTCCCCTCGTAAACAAAACTGACAGCAAAAGTTATACAAAAATATATTTGTACAACTTTTACAGCTATATTAAATATGTGTACAAAAAAAATAATTGTATAACTACTAGGAAGTCAGTAGCGGGGTAAAGATGGATATTGAGCATGTAGCAGATTTTTACCGTTCACTTGGGAAGCATAATTTAGGCACGGTGAAAGAACTTTATCATCCAAACGTGGTGTTTGAAGACCCTGCTCATCGTCTAGAAGGAAATGGCGTTCTTTATGCCTACTTCGAAAGCCTGTACCAGAATGTTCAACAGTGTAATTTTCACATTCACGAGAGCCACCAGTTCGGCGACACAGGGTTTATCGTTTGGACCATGTCACTGAAGCACCCCAAGCTAAACCGAGCTAGAGAAGTAAAAGTGGATGGCGTTAGCCAGATCTCCTTTGAAGACAATAAAGTCAAGCACCATAGAGATTACTTTGATTTGGGATCAATGCTTTACGAGCAAATTCCGTTGCTCGGCTTACTTATTAAGAAGATTAAGTCGGGGTTAGGGCAATGAGCAAGCAGGTGGTATTGATTACCGGAGCGACTTCAGGCATCGGGCTTCAGCTTGCTAAGGATTATGCACAGTCCGGGCATCAGGTATGGGCATGTGGTCGAAACCACAACCGATTGCAGGAACTGGAACAACACTCAAGTAATATTAAAACGTTGCAGTTTGACGTCACCGACAGTGAACAGACCGCGAAAGCCATCAATGAACTATCACCGCGCCCAGAGCTCTGGATATTTAATGCTGGTGACTGCGAATACATCGATAACGGCGAGGTTAGCACTCAAGTCTTTCAGCGTATTGTAAACGTCAACTTCCTTGGTGTTGTTAACTGCTTAGAAGCCAGCCAGACACAGGTTATGAAAGGTGATCATCTGGTCATTATAGGTTCTATTGCCAGTGAAATTGCGCTTCCGAGAGCAGAAGCTTACGGCGCATCCAAAGCCGCGCTCAGTTACCTAGCCAGAAGTCTGGCTTTACCGAAGAAGAAAGAAGGTGTCGATATTTCCATGGTTTATCCAGGGTTTGTTGAGACACCGCTTACCGATAAAAACGATTTCCCAATGCCATTGATGGTCAGTGTGGAAGAAGCATCTGAAAAGATTCGTCTTGGTGTTCATGAGAGACGAGAAAGTATTTATTTTCCCAAAGCGTTCACTTGGATTCTAAGAACGATTGGGCTTTTACCTTACTCGTGGCAACGAAGAATTGTCTCGAAGTGGGTGACAACGGGATAGGGTTGGAGGACAAATGAAGATTGCTATTATTGGGTCGGGCATATCAGGGCTAACGTGTGGATACTATTTGCACCAAGAGCACGATGTTACGATTTTTGAAGCCAACGATTACATTGGCGGGCATACAGCCACAATTGATGTAGAGCGAAAAGGCAGAACTTATGCTGTAGATACTGGCTTTATCGTTTACAACGATCGCACATACCCTAACTTTATATCAATGATGAATGAGATAGGGGTGACAGGTACTCCAACTCAGATGAGCTTTAGCGTGAGCAATCAAAGCAACGGGTTGGAATATAACGGTCACACGCTTTCTACGCTATTTGCTCAAAAACGTAATTTTCTCAATCCCAAGTTCTATCATTTCATTTACGAAATTCTTCGCTTCAACAAACTCGCAAAAAAGGCAGTAGATGAAAATGATTGGGTAGAGCAGACCCTTGGAGACTTTCTTCAGCAGAACCGTTTCAGTCACTACTTCACCGATAACTATATTCTGCCAATGGGAGCGGCGATATGGTCTTCTACACTGGCTGATATGCGAGCGTTTCCTCTGCAGTTTTTCCTCAATTTCTTTTTGAATCATGGTCTGCTTGATATTACTGACCGGCCTCAATGGTACGTGATCAATGGAGGTTCTAAAGCCTATATTGATCCACTTACCAAAGGCTTTAAAGACAATATTCGTCTTAACAGCCCGGTGGAAAGCGTAGAAAGAAGGCATGGTGGAGTACTGATAAAGTCGCGACACGGAATGGAGCATTTTGATGCTGTCGTATTTGCCTGTCATAGCGATCAGGCTCTCAGGCTGCTGAGCGACCCTTCTGAGAAAGAGCAGTCTCTACTGTCAGATATGCAATACCAAGCCAATGAAGTTGTTCTTCACACCGATACCCGACTGCTTCCTGAAAAACGCGTGGCTTGGGCGTCTTGGAATTATCTTCTCTCTGGGGAAGATGGTGAGGAGCAATCCTTACCTTCTTTGACCTACAACATGAACATTCTCCAGCATATAGAAAGCGATGAAACCTTCTGTGTTTCCTTGAATTCGAGTGACAAGATTGATGCGTCAAAGGTTATCCGACAATTCACTTACCACCATCCTGTATTCACTAAAGAATCACACGAAGCACAAAAGCAGAAGACCTCAATTGATGGTTTGAATTCGACCTGGTACTGCGGGGCATACTGGTACAACGGGTTTCATGAAGACGGTGTTCGAAGTGCGATAGAAGTGGTTGAAGGCATCAGAATGCAAGCAGCGGCACTCAAGAAGGGGGTCGCATGACTTTCTCAAGCTGCATGCTAGAAGGCGAAGTGACACACAGGCGGTTTTCCCCTGTGAAGCACAGCCTGAGATATCCGCTGTTTATGCCTTGTTTGGATCTGGATGAAGTAGAACATCTGAAAGAAAAACTGATTGGATTTGGTGACAAACGTTGGCACTGGGCTCGTTTTCGCCGAGAAGATTACGTGGGTTCTGGTGATTTGAAAGAAGCAGTTCAGCAAAAAGTTCGAGACCTGACGGGTGTAAAGCTAAAAGGAAAGGTGAAAGCTGTCTGCCATTTGAGGTATTTCGGCATCTACTTTAGCCCGGTCAATTTTTACTACCTATACGATGAACAAGATGAATGGCGCTATCTTCTGGCAGAAGTCAGCAATACCCCCTGGAATGAGCGACATTACTATGCTGTGAAAGCCGATCCCGGAGAGCAACGCGAAAACTGGAAACACGACAAAGAATTTCACGTATCTCCTTTTAACCCAATCGAACAACAATACGTTTGGTCGTTAAAACCCTTGAATAACAAATTGATGGTACATCTTGAGTGCCATCAGGAAGAAAAAGTGTTTGATGCTTCCATGGTGATGGATGCTAAACCTTTGAACCGATGGACACTGATTCGATACCTGGTAAAAACTCCAATCATGGCTGTGAAAGTGGTTGTAGGCATTTACTGGCATGCACTCAAGCTCTGGGTCAAAGGCGCGAATTATTACTCTCACCCTGATAATAAAAATAAGGAAACACCTCATGCTAAATAGCCGTTCCTTTGCCTCTGAAGGTGTCCTGTCTGTTCGTCAGCAGGCTTACCGATCTCTGGTTTTAAAGTTGTTAGGTAATTTGTCCAAAGGGCAGGTCACGATTACCGAAAGATTTGGTGAGCAAATGGAGTTTGGAGACCCATCTGCTGAACAAAGAGCAATCATAGACATTCTGGATGCCGATTTTTACGAGCGGGTAGTAAAAGGAGGAAGCATTGGTGGAGCAGAAGCTTACATGGACGGTTTATGGGATAGCCCGAATTTAACTCAGGTAACCCGTGTAATGGCGGAGAATCTGGATACTCTGGATGCGGTGGATAAAAACGTTGGTTGGATCCAGAAAGCTGGATTACGGGTTGCACATTGGCTGAATCGAAATTCACTTACTCAGTCAAAACAGAACATAGAAGCGCACTACGACTTAGGCAACGATCTATATACATTGTTTCTTGATGAGAACATGTTGTACTCGTCGGGTATCTATAATTCAGAAAATGATTCGTTAGCTTCGGCGCAAATCAACAAGATGGAACGTCTTTGCCAGCAGCTCCGACTAACTAAAGACGATCACGTTCTCGAAATCGGTACTGGGTGGGGAGGGATGGCGATTTACATGGCATCCCGATACGGATGTCAGGTTACCACCACTACGATCTCAGAAGAGCAGCATGCGTACGCCAGAGATCAGATAATACAGGCTGGGCTAGAAGATAAGATTACACTTCTCAAAGAAGACTATCGTATGCTTGATGGTCAATTCGACAAGGTCGTGTCGATTGAAATGATTGAAGCGGTAGGCAAACAGTATCTGCCTTCTTATGTTGAGAAATGTTACACCCTGCTTAAACCGGGAGGGCTGTTAGCCATTCAGGCGATCACCATTGCGGATCAAAGGTTCGAACAATACAGCAAACAAGTCGACTTTATTCAGAAGTACATCTTCCCAGGCGGTTTTTTGCCGTCCGTTACTCATCTTTTGGAACAAACTACTCGTCATAGTGGTTTTGTTGTCAGGGACTTATATGACATAGGGCAAGATTATGCCCGTACGCTCTCCGACTGGCATCATGCCTTTAATCAAGCTTACCCTCAGGTGATTCAGCTTGGATACGACGAAAGATTCGTGCGTATGTGGCGCTATTATCTGAGCTACTGTGAAGGTGGTTTTCTAGCGAATACTATAAGCACCGTTCATCTGACATTCCACAAGGTGAGCTGATTATGATCAGCAAGAGCAATGTACCTGTTATCGCCAGCAGCTTATGGTTTCAGGGGCTTTGGTTCCTTGCTGTCATCGGTAGAGAAAACACTCAGGTATGGTTAGTTGTAGCTAGTGTATTGACTCTGTTGTTCTGCTTTGTTGATGAAGTGAAAAAGCTGAGGCTAATTTTTGCCGTTAGTGCGCTCGGTATTTTAGTCGACTACATTAACTGGCAAACAGGGCTTTTCACTTTTCCTTCTGTGTCCTTCCCTGTCTGGCTTACGTTGCTCTGGGGGCTGTTTGGTTGGTATGCGGTTCAAATGAGAAGTCTGGTGAACCGATACCCAAGAACTTTCGTATCGCTATTAGTAGGGGGATCCGGAGCATTAAGCTACTTCGCTGGCTATCGCTTAGGAGCGGTAGATTGGGAGCTTGGCGTTTTATTCACCCTCTCCATTTTGTTCTTGGAATGGTTTTTGCTCGGTTATTTTGTGACCAAATTACTAAGCTCTCGCTGGGGGATGTTATGAAAAAGTACGCAGGTATTTTGATGTTCGGGATTTTGATGGCTGCTAATGCTCAAAGCTCGACACCAAGCTCACAAGATAACCAAGACTGGGACGGATGGAAAACTGTTGGTAAATCCAGCTTAAGCTGGTTGTTTTTCGATATCTATAAGTCTGAGCTAAAAACCCCTGATGGCGTATACAAAGAGAGCGGTGATGTGTCGCCTCATCCTATGGCGTTACTTATCAACTACCTTCGAGATATTCCTAAGCAGCAATTGCTGGATGTAACTCAGGAGCAATGGGAGCATTTGGGTTACAGCAAGGAACAAAGAGACGATTGGATCGCGACTTTGTCAGGTATATATCCAGACATCAACAAAGGTGAAAGGTTGGTGTACGTGTCTGATGGCGAGAACGGTCAATTCATTTTCTACGATTCTCAGAACAAAGCGAACCACCTTGGTGATATAACCAGCGAGCAGTTAAACGACGCATTTCTTTCTATTTGGTTTTCACCCGATACCGAATACCCGAAACACAGACAACAATTGATAGGTCAACAGACCTTAGGAAAACGTAGATGAAAAAAATCCTGATTCTCTGTCTTGTTACTCTTTTAGCCGCTTGTTCAGCCGACATCGATGATTATCAAGCGGCGACGCCGAATTTCGATTTATTTGGCTATTTTGAAGGAGAGTCTCAGGCCTGGGGAATGATTCAGGATTACACAGACAAGCAGACACGCCGCTTCACGGTTGATCTGGTTGGTACTGTAGAAGAAAACACGCTCACTTTGGTCGAGGACTTTGTATTCGATGACGGAGAAAAAGACCAAAGGATATGGGTTATCACCCGAGAAGACGATGGCAGTTATATTGGAAGAGCCGATGATATTGTTGGAGAGGCGACGGGTGTCGAATCAGGTAATGCTCTTCATTGGCGTTACGACTTTTTGCTCGAACTTGATGATTCGACAATTGAAGTTCATTTCGATGACTGGCTATACCGTCAGGATGAGAAACACGTGTTCAATCGAACTTCAATTCGAAAGTTCGGAATCGAAGTCGCTGAAGTGACGATATTTTTTCAGAAGTGATCTTTAAGACTCTGCCAGAGCTGGGACAGACTCAGCTCTGATCAGGTCCCAGCTTCCTTTCTAAATCTGCTTTTACGATCTCCAGTGCAGCCAAAGCTGTCTTGGCTTCAATTTCATTCGATTCAAGAAGATAAATAAGGTCGACAGCCAACTTGATTTCGTCAGGTGCTGAATCTAGTGGAGTAGGGTTGCTCATGGCTGATTACGTTCTCTATAAGTAATTTGATTTTCGAGTTTTAGTTTGGATTCCTGACAGCGCTTTAGCCTCTGTTCTGTGGCTACTAATGCTTGTTGCGCCTGACCTTGCATATAGGCTGGCGAGGCATCCAGTTCCCGTTGTTTTTCTAAAACCAGCTCCTTGAGGCGACGTTCCCATTCTTGGTGCTGAGCCATTTCCTGATATAGCTGGTTAATCGGTTTTTGAAAGTGGCTGGAATGCTTGATTTCACTTTTACGTATGGTTTGAGTTGACAGCTCTCTTTGAATGGCTTCCATCTGAGCAACCATCTGAGAGGTTAAATGCTCTGCTCTAAGAGCTGTTAATCGCCCGCTTTCTTGCTCTCGGACGATAGAATCATAAGTCGCTTGGAGTTCTTTTACGCATGGTACAAGAAGACGAGATCGACTGTGAAAAAGCCTTTCATCAAACAACGGCTGATGGTGTTCGCCTCTCTGCCTGTCGAGTTGTGCAGCTTGTTCACTAAGCTGCTCGATTTTCTGTTTTAACGATCTGAAATTGCTCATAGGCTTACAAACCATGCATCAAACGCTAATTTTCCAGCCAGAACTACGACAACGGTAATGAATACTGGTCGTATGAACTTTGCTCCGAACCTGATAGCTGAGTGAGCGCCTACATAGGCACCTGCCATTAAGCATACACCCATGGTGAGCCCAAGTACCCAGTTAATGTGACCTAAGATTGCGAAAGTAATCAGAGAGGTGAAGTTACTGGTAAAGTTCATGGCTTTTGCCAGTCCAGACGCCAGCAGAATGTTCATTTTGTACAAAGCCATACTACTGACGGTCCAAAATGCCCCGGTTCCCGGACCAGCAACCCCATCATAAAAACCTAAAGTGAGGCTTTGTAGCCACTGCTTTCGAGTCAGGCTTGGGCACGGTTCAGGAACGGCATTATTGGATGCATTTACGGGTTTGTGCCAAATGGTGTAAAGCGCTGAGAGCAAAATGACTAATGGAAGAACTTTTTCCAGCCACTCTGTGCTGATCGCATCAACAACAAGTGTTCCCAGTGTCGCGCCTATTAACGTCCCTATAAATGCTTTCTTCCAGCACTCAGGTCTGAATAGACGTTTTTTATAGTAAGTGATGGCTGCAGTCGAAGAAGCAAAAGTTGCAGCAAGTTTATTGGTACCTAGTGCAATATGTGGTGGCAGACCTAGCGAAAGTAGGGCAGGGACAGTAAGCATACCGCCTCCACCAGCTACAGCATCGATAAATCCGGCTAAGAATGCCACTAAAGCGAGCACCACCAACATTGTTGGCTCAATGAATTCCATGTATTAGTTTTTCTTTATTTATAGTCGACACGTCGTTATTAGTATTCGATACATCGTTTGAATGGGGGCAATGAGTCAATCAAAGACTTGCCATATCGCTTGGTGACAAGTCTTCTGTCTAAGATGATGACTCTACCAGAATCTCTTTCTTTACGCAGCAACCGCCCGACAGATTGAATCAGCTTTTTACTGGCTTCAGGCACAGAAATTTGCAGGAAAGGATTACCTCCTTTTCTTTCTATATATTCTGCATGCGCTTCTTCGACAGGGGATGTCGGAACGGCAAACGGAATTTTTGTGATGATGAGGTTTTCAAGTAGTTCTCCCGGCAAATCTAAGCCTTCAGAAAAGCTGCCTGTTCCAAATAGAATGCTGGTCTTTTGTTTTTCGCAATAAAACTTATGCTTCTTCAGAATTTCATTTCTCGAAGATTCCCCCTGAACTTGTAGCATCCATTTTTCAGATTTGGCTTTCTTCGATATTCCTTGAGCAACTTTATTCATTTGCCAGTAGGAAGCAAACAGAACAAGGTTAGCTTTTCCTTCTTCTATATAAGAGGGGAGAACTTCGATTAAATAATCGGTAAATTCGTTAGCTTGAGGTTCGTAAGTCAGTTTAGGAATATATAGCTCCCCTTGATTTTGGTAATCAAAAGGTGATGCCAAGGCAAGAAATTGAGTGCCTTCTTCTGGTTTATCACTGATTCCTGCTTGTCGACAGAAGAACGAAAAAGAGTTTAATGCCCGAATGGTTGCAGAAACCAGCACTGCACCTGCACATCGGCTCCATAACAATTGGTCGAGTTGCCAGCCGACTTCCAGTGGCGACACAGACACAATAAAGTCACCTTCTCTCTCCTCTGAAAGTTCAACCCATCGAGCCAACGGTGCACCTTTTTCCCTAGTAGGTTCTGCCATTAAGCTCCAGACTTTGGCGAGGTTCTCAAAGCGCTGGAGATAGAAGCCTATTTCCGCCAACGCAGGCTCTGCCAGTTTATTGGATAGCTCTCCTTCTTTTACTCGCTCTGATATGAGATCCGCGATTTTTCCCAGAGACTGCGCCCCTTTTTTACTGGATTGTTTTAGACCTTGCGCTTCAGTTTCCAACCAGTCAGGTAATTCTCCATGTTCAAATCGATAGGCTTTTTCGACAAAGGCTGTCGGGGAGAACTGCTTAGCGAGCTGACTTAAACTTGGCACCAACAATTGAATGGCATCCTGGAGTTCATTTCTGAAGCGATTCACTCGCTTCTCATCTGCCATACTGCATAGCTTCGCTGATTGAGTGTTCAATTTTTCCAGCCAGGAAGCCGCGCCCTTCAACGAGGCTGAAGCTGAAGAATGATCGCGAGCGACTGTGGGTAAATGATGCGCTTCATCAAATACGAATATGGTTTGCTCAGGCTCTGGCAAAATAACACCACCACCTAGCTCGGCGTCGGCCATGACCAGGCTATGGTTTGCGATGATGACATCTACTTTATCCAGCTTTGAGCGTGCTTTTTGAAATGGGCAGTCTCTATGGGCTGGTAGCGTAGCGTTGCAACTGTGTTTGTCGCTGACAATCTTTGACCAAATCTCGTTTGAAATCGGTGAAGGCCAGGAATCACGTTCACCATCCCATTTGTTTTCACAAAGCGACTGGTACATCTCTTTAAGGGATTCAATATCTTTGCTGGATGGCTTACTTTCAAACATCGCAATCTGTTGATCAGAGCCGCCACTGGCAATAGCTAGTTTCTCTGCACAGCAGTATCGTTGACGACCCTTAGCTAAAGCAAATGAAAAGGGCGTGTCGCTTATGCGTCTAAATAAAGGAAGGTCCTTATTCATCAACTGTTCCTGCAGTGCAACGGTTGCAGTTGATATGACGACTTTCTTTTTGTTAAAGGTGGCGTATGGGATAACGCTCATTAGATAGGCGAGAGATTTACCAATTCCTGTTCCAGCTTCAGCAACTATCATTCTGTTGGCTTTGTGGTATTGCCCTGACAAGGTACGCGCAATTTCCGAGACAAGGTAGTTTTGCGCCCGTCTCGGTATAAAGTTTTCTAAATGATTTTGCAGGTTGCTATAGCTGCTACGAATGGACTTTTGAATAGTTGTATTAAGCATTTTCTGCCTCTAATTTGAACGCGCGAGATTGTAGCACAATCCTGCTGTTGCATGTGTTTTCGTCAGAATGGCGTGCTTTTTAGGCAAATCTAGATCTCAATCACAAAAAAAAATTGAACGATCATGGGGTTAGGTAAAGTGGGGAAATGATATAGACATTTATATCAAGAAAGACACTCAATTGGTTTATTATTCTGTTTTTTGTGTTTTATTTTTTGATTATTAATTTTTTGTACTAAAAAAATAAAAACTACAGGTTAAGATTTTTGATGGTTAATTGGTGTGATTTTGTTCTAAAAGTTTATGTTGTCAATGTAAGTTGTTGATATTTTTTGTTTTATGAATTTTTATTTTTATTTTTTTAGTCATTTGACATGTAGCGGATTCTTCTGCAATCTTAACATCGAAATTTAGAGGAGTTGTGCCTTGAACTTCGGTTTAAGATTCAACTTTGATAAAAACTAAATAAGGGAACCGAAAAGGAATTCCCAGCTAAGAAAAGGCAGTGGATTATTATGAAAAAGACTCTAGTAGCTCTAGCAGTTATGGCGGTTGCAGGTTCTGCAAACGCAGCTATCGAACTTTACAACAAAGATGGCGTTACAGCTAACCTGAAAGGCGACATCGAAGTTCGTTACAAGAAAGGTACGGCTGACGGCGCTGAGCTGACTCAAGAAGTTGATGACGCGGATTTCGCTTTCGACCTACGTTACGCTCTAAACGATGACCTTAAAGTAGGCGGCTTCTTCGAAGTTCAAGACACTGGTACTAAAACTGGTGATGCTTACATCGGTTTCTACTCTGCTTCCGCTGGTGATCTAGTATTTGGTCGTACAGCAACTATCCTTGACGATCTAGGTATCGGTAACGACTACCTATTCGGTATCAAGTCTAAAGTTGACGAGTTCGATTTCTCTGGCGACGAAGTTGTTAAGTACACTATCGACAAAGGTCAATTCTACGGTGGTATCGCATTCCTTCAAGACAAAGCTAAGAACAACGATAAGCTGAAAGACACTGACAGCAACCACATCGATGCTAAGCTTGGTGCACGTTTTGGTGACCTAGACGTTCAAGGTTTCTACGGTAAAACTAAAGGCACTGCAGCTGGTAACGATCAAACTGTTCTAGCTCTAGAAGTAGCATACACAATCGATGCTCTTAAACTAGAAGCTTTGGCTTCTCAAGGTAAGCTTGACAAGTCTGGTTCTTCATCTAAGACAAACGTATTCGGTCTAGCGGCTACTTACACTATGGATGCTTGGACATTCGGTGCTGGCTTCTCTAACTCTAAGACAGAAGACGCTGATGCTATCAACGATGGCTTCGTAAACGCTGGTTACGCTCTTACTTCTAACGTAACAGCATACGCGGAAGTTGGTCACACTTCTGCAGACAACACTGAAACTGGCTACGGCTTCGGTGTTAAAGCGTCATTCTAATTCGCTTTAAAGTATTGTATAAAAGCCACCTTAGGGTGGCTTTTTTATTATGGAGAATTCATGAAGTTTAGAAATACGTTTATCATTCCGTTGGCAATGTGCTTTTCTACTTTTTTAAGTGCAGCACAGTTAGAGCTAAAATCTGGTGTCGATCTTTTGGTATTGAATGGTATGGAGAGTTCAGAGTTTGAAGAAGGCTTCAAACTATCTGAAGGAACTAATCAGGCTGTAGTTAAAATGTCTAAATCTTTCGGGTCTGGTGGCAGTAAGGATATATTTACCTCCAGCCCTTATATTGTGTCTTTCCAAGCTAGTGGTAAAGACATTACGATTGCTCATCCTAAAGTTTATAGTGTTCAGCATGCTCGAAATTTGTTCAACAAGAACCCTCAGTGGTTAGTCTATGAAGACGGCGATCTGATTGATAGCGAGACTGTATTTTTAGAAGGCAAAGGGGGCTTTGTTCCTTATTGGGATGTTAAGGCTCTGGTTAGAGATTATAACGAGAAAAACGGTATTACCTTTGCTGCAGTGAGTGCAGGTACAGTAGCCGTTGCTGAAGTTAAAAGTGCTACTAAATCTAAAGCTGTAACGCCTGAGAAAGTAGATGCATCTCAAGCACTATCACAGCTTCAAGCATGGTACTTAAAAGCATCCAAAGAAGAGCGTAAAGCATTTCGCAAATGGATGATCGATCAAGAATAAGAATTTAATGGAATAGAGAGGTGTTAGCCACTCTATTCTGTTTCCTCTTAATGGAAATCCCGGGAGTGTGTTCTTAGATCTGCCAAGCTGTCAGTCATGTCAGTTAGCTTTCCTGCAATAACATGGATCACTTCCCCCTCACGTTCCAAAACTCCCTTTACCTTAAGTACCTTGGCGGTAAGATAGACTTGCTTTTGAGCTCGGGCAGTCGCCCCCCAAACAACGACATTGATATTGCCTGTGTCATCTTCCAGAGTAAAAAAGGTAACACCACCTGCTGTTCCTGGTGATTGCCTCCCTGTAACCACTCCTATAACGGTAATAAGAGACTTGTGTTGTTTTTCTGGGAGCTGGCTCATTCTGGAGAAGCGAGGTAATAAGCCAGCCTCATTGAGTAAGGTGATAGGGTGTTTGTTTAAAGACAGCCCTGTTGCTGCATAATCTTCTGTAAGATTGCTGAAGTCATCTGGTTGATAGTGATAGGGTTGCGAGGAAGTATCCAGACTTTGTAACAGGGGAAGATCATTGGCATCATCCATGATATTCCAGCGAGCTGAGAATCGATTACCGATAAATGCCTTCAATGCATCAGCAGAAGCAAGAGTTTCTAAATCTTTCCGTTCAATACCGACGCTTTTTAAATCCGAAACGTGACGATATCCAGATTGAGAACGACTTGCTGCTATCTTTTCAGCGGTTCCTTTCTTTAACCCTTTAATTATGCGCATGCCTAGTCTTATATGGAATCTTTTGTCACGCTTAACGACTAAATGGTCATAATCAGATTGATTCACACAGATAGGCTGAACAGATATTCCGTGACGTTGAGCATCCTGAACGAGCTGAGAAATACTGTAAAAACCCATTGGGTGGCTGTTCATCAAGGCGGTGAAGAAAGCTTCTGGATAGTAATGTTTTAGCCAGGCGGAAACGTACGCAAGTACAGCAAAGGAAGCTGAATGACTTTCAGGAAACCCATATTCGCCAAACCCACATATCTGATCAAATATCCTGATTGCGAATCCCTCCTCGTATCCCCGCTCTAACATGCCATTAATGAGCTTCGATTTGAATTTCATGAGTTGACCGTTTTTCTTCCAGGAAGCCATTGCACGTCGTAATTGATCCGCTTCGCCGCCGCTGAACCCTGCTGCAACCATAGCCAGCTTTATCACCTGTTCTTGAAAGATCGGTACTCCCATGGTTCTTGACAGGACATCTTTAACTTCTTCTGAAGGGTAAGTGATCTCTTCAATACCATTTCGTCTTTTTAGAAATGGATGCACCATGTCCCCCTGAATGGGACCTGGTCTTACAATCGCAATTTGAATAACCAAATCGTAGTAATTCTTGGGCTTTAATCTCGGCAGCATGCTCATTTGAGCCCGGGATTCGATCTGAAAAACACCAATAGTGTCGGCTTTTTGTATCATACCGTACACGTTTGGATCATCCTGTTTACGCGTAATATCGGCAATGCTCAATTCGATATTGTGGAAGGTTTTGATAGTATCAAAACATTTACGAATGGCGGTCAGCATACCCAAAGCCAATACATCGACTTTCATCAAGCCTAGGCTTTCCAGATCGTCTTTATCCCACTGAATGACGGTACGATCGTCCATGGCTGCATTTTCGACAGGTACCAGTTCATGAAGAGGACCAGAAGAAATAACAAAGCCACCTACATGTTGAGACAAATGGCGTGGGAACCCCATAATTTCACTGACGAGTTTGATAAATAGCTGTCCTTGGTGGGATTCAGGCTCCAGACCCAGTTCAACAATCTGCGCTTGCCAGCCTAAACTTCGATCTCGTCGATTGACGTTTTTGATGAAGAAATCCAACTGGGTTTCAGAGATTCCCAAAGCTTTTCCTACTTCACGTACAGCACTTTTAAAGCGGTAAGTAATCACTGTGGCAGAAAGAGCGGCTCTCTGTCTGCCATATTTTTGATAAATGTATTGGATTACTTCCTCACGCCTCTCGTGCTCAAAATCCACATCAATATCAGGTGGTTCATTACGCTCTTTGCTGATGAAGCGCTCGAAAAGTACGGAGATTTGCCTTGGGTCTACTGCTGTTATCTCTAAGCAGTAGCAGACAACAGAATTTGCTGCAGAGCCGCGTCCTTGATAAAGGATATGATTGCGCTTAGCAAACATGACAATGTCGTAGATGGTCAGAAAGTAATAGGGGTACTCCAACTCTTCGATTAGGCTCAGCTCTTTGTCTATCAAATTTTGTACATGCTCTGGGACTCCCGACGGGAATCGGCGAAGACTTCCTGCTCGCACTTGCTCGCGTAGGTATGACATTGGCGTGTAGCCATTAGGCACAAGCTCACTCGGGTATTCATAGCGTAAGCTCCCCATGTCAAAGCAACAGCGAAGCTGGATGCGATGAGATTCTTCTAGCCATTCTGATTTGAATACTCGGAGTAGTTTCTCTTTGGAACGAAGTGAATGCTCACAATTGCTTTGTAAAAGCTTTCCCGCTTTGGCAACTGTTGTCCCGTGTTTTATTGCGGTCAGAGTATGTTGTAGAGGTAAGCGCTCCGCTGTATGCATAAGTACCCCTCCACAAGCCGTGATGGGGAGTTGATAAAGTCGACTTAAGCATTCGCAGTGCTCAATAAAGCGATGGTCGTTATGTTGTAGATGACGCTGAAGCCCGATCCATAACCGGTTTTTGTGATGTTTAATTAACCATTTTGCCCACTCAAAATCGCTCCTTTGGTGTTTTGGAAGCCAAATAACCAAACAATTTCTGGCAGACATGATGTCCCACTCTGACAGGCTGTATTCACCTTTTGCACTTCGCCTGCGAGCATTCGTGATGATTCGGCAAAGTTCGCCGTAGGCTTGGCGATCAGGCGCAAGTAGGATGAGTTCAACTTCTTCATTCATCCGAAATAGTGAGCCCACAATCAGTTTTACATTGAGTTCCTGATCTCTGGCTGCCGTATGTGCTCTAACCACTCCTGCAACTGAACATTCATCGGTGATAGCAATGGCTGAATATTGTAAAAAGTCGGCTTGAGTGACTAACTCTTCGGGGCTGGAGGCACCTTCAAGAAAAGAGAAATTGGTCTGGCAAAATAATTCGGCGTACTTCATGATTCGATCTAACTGAACACGCCGTGAAGAAACCACTGTTGTTTAGGTGTTCGAAAAACCCAAAGCCAGCGACCCTCATGGGTATGGGCAATAAAGTAGTCGCGAACCATAGGCTGATTATCCCACCAGCCTGTTGCTACTCTCTCTGGTCCCAAAGACAGCGTCACTTTCTCTTCAAGAGGTTTTGGGTGTGGTAATAGGATGGCAGGTCTGAGCTTTGGTGGAATACTGGGGGGAGGGGACAGTGCAGTATTTGGAGACGTGTACTGATAAGCGATCTCTGGTCGTGGGTCTTCTGAAAGACCAGGGTTGTGCAGTGCTCTTTCACCAAGTTTGGCATGGAGTAAAGACATCAATTCTAATGCGTTGGTTGTACCTTGTTTCCCCTCAAATAAATCTGTGTAACTTCCTTCTTGCTGAGTGATCCGCGCAACACTCAGTGTGATGGCAACAACAGGGGAGTCAATAGAGAGTGACTCGAAAGTTAATTGAGATAGTGATAACCATTTTGATGCAAGATATTCTCCCTGTGCGGAGCAGACTTTAAATTCGGTATTCTGTTTATTTCTCAGTTGTAAGATGATTTGTATTTCATTAGCCAACTGGTCTCGTAATTTTAGAAAATGTTCCAGTTTTTTCAGAAGGTTACCAAGAGGTCTCTCAAGAAACTGAATATTCTCAATTTCATATAATAAATCGAGAGAATATTTAAAAGTTTGAGGAGGATGGTAAAAGTCGACAGGGTGCTTAAATCGCCCAGTAAGTTTGCCAATATAGTTAATGAGATCTATATCAAAGCGCTTGGCAATATCAGCCATGGGAATAGTAAACAAAGCGTCAAAAGTTTCTATGCCAACTCTCGATAACTTATCTACCACTTTTTCAGACAGATCACTCACACCAAGAGGAAGCGTGTAGAGGTGCTTTTTCATTAAGTCAGAGTCATCCGTAATAAACTGTTTTTTTTGCTGAGCCAGTATTTGGGCTGAATAAGGGGAAAATCCAGTAGAAAATTGATAGCGTACGTTAAATTTCTTAAGGTGTTGTTGAACGGTAATCCAATAATGTTCAAGGTTGGAATAAAGGCACAGCATATTACTGATCTTTAATAGAATTCCATTTGGTTCACAAAGTGTGATATCCGATGTAATTAAATATAACCACTGTGCAATTTCTTTTAATTTCTTATGCTCGATATCAATATCATATGGATGGACTTGCAAATCCTGACAAAGTGATGCGGCAGTCCCTAAACTCATATTGAGCTTGAGCCCTGCGTCAAATCCGCTTTTGGAAAGCTGAATTATCTGGTGATGTTCATCGACGATAGCAATGTTGTTTTCCAAGTCGGAATCGAAAAAACAAGAATCCAGTTGAAGCGATGGAAAGTGAAGATAAAGCCACAGCATACTAACCCCTTTTGAGTAAAGGAAAAGCGACAACTGTGTCTGGCACTTTTGTATGAGTAAGATCTGCCCATTGAGATGACATGTCCAACTGTAACTTAGATATACCCAGCCCACCTTTCCGTTTGTTAATAGTGATATCTAACCCTTTAGAATGAGCTTCTAATGTCATGCTAAGGGAGACGGGTAGTGGAAAAGCTTGTTTTTGTGGCTTAAAGATAATCTGAGAACATTTCCCAGTCTCACTGGCAACCTGTAAGCGTTTAACTTGGTGTATTTCTAATTTCTCTTGCCATAAGACAACATGTGAACATGCACCACTCTTCAGGCATTGCTCTGCAGCCCACAATGACTCTTTTGTGCTCTTGGTAGAGACAATCAGGATTTTATCCAGAGGTAGTGCTTGGGCTAAAAAAAACTCGCTGCATAGTTTTCCTGGTGGCTGAATAAAGACTCTTAGCCTGTCTTCTCTGGCATTGCTTATGAAGTTTTGCAAAAGTCGCAGCTCTCCAATCCCAATACAGGTGTTAATTTCTATGATCCCTTTTCTGGGGAAACCACCACCCAGCTTACTATCTAGCTCAGGATAACCTGAGGATGTAGTGTCGACACTGGTAGAGGTTTCAGTTCCTTTCCAGAGGAGGTTCTTGTGATGTAGTGTTTGTATTATTTCATGCATTGCTCAATAGACCTGTATGGATATACAGTACTTTGAAGTATATGACTTCAGAAAAGATCTGCAAGCATTTTTCTGGACTAGTGAGCTACATGAGTAAGAAATGACAAAAAAATCAAAAACGTAGTAAGTAGATTAGAAAAAAGGATGTAAGAGAGTAATAATGAGCCTGAATGAATATAGACAGGTTAATTTAATCTTAATAGATATCGATTCTATAAATATTTATTATGGGAATTGAGAATAGTCGTAATGCAAATAGTGGCATTAAAAAAGCCGAAACTTATATAAGTTTCGGCTCAATTTATACTGAACGCTGAAGTATAGAATCGAGGGACATGCTCAGCGTTGCATTAATTTTTGTAACAAACTGAAAATTAGATTAGGAAATCATCCAAAGATTTGCCGGAATCCAATTCAGCTTGAATAGCAGAAGGAGTACGACCTTGACCTGTCCAAGTCTTTTCTACACCATCAACAACATATTTATATTTTGCTGGGCGAGGATCGCGTTTTTTCTTCGCTTTAGATTTAGTTTCACCAGATAGTGCAGCAATTAGGTCATCGACATCGATGCCATCTTTAGCAATCATACTTGCGTATTCAGCTAATTTAGCTTCACGTTCGGCTTTTTCTGCTAATTCTGCAGCTTCAGCTTCACGGCGCTCTTCTACAACGGTAGTTATTTTATCTAGCGCTTCTTCCAATTGCTCTAGCGGTAGATCACGAGCAAAAGCTCGCAGACTGCGAATATTTAGCAGAGTTTTTGCAATATCTGACATGTTCAGTCCCATTCTTATTTTAGTAAACGTACACAATAATAACAGTGTAAGACGAGAATACAATATAATTTTATTTCAAATATATCGAATTTCAAATATACATTTCTAGAAATATATTTAATTTCTTATTAGCCGAATAGAATACGTCAATATTTATTACGCTAAGTGTCAAAAAAGTGTAAGTACGGAGCTTGTAGACCATTCATCTAGATGAAAGTTTCATCATTCTGGTTAAAACTTGAAATTATATGTTGCAAAAAGGTTTGGCATCCGTAGAATGGCTCGCACCTGATTTGGGTGGCGACTTTTTAACCAAGTTTTCGCCCAAGGTAGAGGCGCAATAACTATCAGTAAGCTCTAAGAGAGTGATGTCTAAGATGAGAGCTGAAAGGAGTTATTGCCGAAGTATTGGAAGTTATCGCCTTTCAATGCTGGGGTTATATTCGAATAGATATAACACTGCCATAGTCTATGTTGTTGTTAAACTATGGAGCGCTACTGTAGGGTTGGGTGAAGTGTTCACTTCCCTTTCGCTTGTTCAACTTAAGGTATAACTAATACCGTCTGCAGTAGATCTCTAACCAAATATTGGTTTCTGAAGATCATGAATTTATTAGATTTTGCGTCATCTCCGCTTTCGCTGCTTCCCCCACTGGTTGCTCTGGGTCTAGCCATTATTACACGTCGAGTTCTTATTTCCCTAGGGATGGGAATTTTGCTTGGCGGCTTACTTATCACAGATTATTCACTGTCTGAATCGTTTAAATATATCTGGGATAAAGTATATGGCGTCGTTATTGAGACCAATGAAACTGTTATCGATGGCGTTAAAGTAGAAGAAGCCAGCTTAAATAGCTGGAATATGAGTATTATTGCATTTTTATTACTGCTGGGAATGATGACAGCTTTACTGACATTATCTGGTGGTACTCGAGCATTCGCTGAATGGGCTCAAAGCCGAGTAAAAAGTAAGCGTGGTTCGAAATTACTGGCAGCGTTTTTAGGCGTTTTCATTTTTGTTGATGACTACTTTAATAGCCTGGCTGTCGGTGCTATCTCCAGACCAGTTACTGATCGCTTTTATGTTTCACGTTCAAAACTTGCTTATATTCTAGATTCAACAGCTGCACCAATGTGCGTATTGATGCCTGCCTCAAGCTGGGGTGCGTATATTATGACCATTGTAGGCGGCATTCTGGTTACACATGGATTAACGGAATATTCATCAGCCTTAAGTGCTTATGTAAATATGATACCGATGAATTTTTATGCGGTATTCGCACTATTGATGGTATTTGCCGTTGCTTGGTTCCAACTTGATGTTGGCTTAATGCGTAAAAAAGAAATTGAAGCCTCTCAGGGGGTCGGTTTCGATGACACAGAAAAAGATTCTGCGAATAATGAATTAAGTGAAGATCTTGATATCAACGAAAGTGAAACAGGTCGAGTTTCAGACTTAGTTATGCCTATTGTTGCGCTAATATTCGCGACAGTATTCTTCATGTTATATACAGGTGCACAATCATTAGCGGATTCAGGAAAAGATTTTGATCTGTTAGGTGCTTTTGAAAATACCGATGTTGGTACTTCTCTTTGTTACGGTGGACTGATTGGTTTAATTGTCGCTTTAATTACCGTACTACGTCAAAAAATAGAATTTGTGCAAATTATTCGCACTTTATGGATTGGCGCAGGTTCTATGTTTGGCGCAATATTAATTCTATTCTTTGCCTGGACTATCGGTTCTGTAATTGGTGATTTAAAAACAGGTACTTATCTATCTTCACTTGTTCAGGGAAATATTAACCCACACTGGTTACCTGTTATTTTATTCTTGCTTTCTGGTTTGATGGCATTCTCCACAGGTACATCATGGGGAACGTTTGGTATTATGCTGCCAATCGCAGGTGATATGGCTGGCGCAACAGATTTGGCACTGATGCTTCCTATGCTAAGTGCTGTATTGGCAGGTTCTGTATTTGGCGATCACTGTTCACCAATCTCAGACACAACGATTCTGTCTTCTACTGGTGCTCGTTGTAATCATATTGACCACGTCGCTACACAGCTTCCATATGCCGTTTCTGTTGCTGTTGTTTCGTGCGTAGGATTCATTGTTTTAGGTATGACATCGTCGGTGTTGTTCTCATTCGCGTCAGCAAGCGTGGCATTTGTCATCGTTTGTGGTGTTTTGAGTGTGATTTCTAAACGTCGACAGACTCCTGTTTCAGCATAATCCCGTTTAGCTATATAAGGCAGGTCATACGACCTGCCTTTTTCATTTCTGAATTTCTAACTCAAAGCAATTTCTCACTCAGAAAATTTTTTGGACTTAGGTCTTGCAAATCACCAGCGGCTTGGGTTAGTGTGAAGTTAACTCAAGGAGAAAACTAAATATGCGTAAAAGTGTAATGAACATTCATCACCATCATCATCCTGACTAGTCTTTCGGGAGGTTTACGCATACCCGAGAGGCTCAGAACTCTCGGTGGTTGAATCAAAAATATCAGATTTAGACCCTCGGGAGAGCAAAACTCCCGAGGGTTTTTTCATTTTTAACGACTTATAAAACATTAAATATTCACTAAATTTCGCATAGGGACATTGCAATGCAAACACAACGCCTAAGAATTGCCATCCAGAAAAAAGGACGCTTGAGTAAAGAGTGTTTGAATCTACTGAAAAAGTGTGGTGCTAAATTCAACATCATGGGAGAGCGCTTAGTTGTGCACTCTGAAAATATGCCTATTGACCTACTACTTGTTCGTGATGACGACATCCCAGGTTTGATCATGGATGGTGTTGTTGACCTTGGCTTTATCGGTGAAAACGAGCTTGAAGAAGTGCGCCTAGACCGTAAAGCATTAGGTGAACCATGTGAATTTGTCTCTCTTCGTCGACTAGATTTTGGTGGTTGCCGTTTGTCCATCGCTATCGATAAAGATGAAGAATACAACGGACCACAAGACCTGGCGGGTAAACGCATTGCGACTACATATCCTCAGCTACTAAAAAGCTATATGGATGAGCAAGGTGTTGACTTCAGCACTTGTGTATTGACGGGGTCTGTTGAAGTAGCCCCTCGTGCGGGTCTGGCAGACGCAATTGCAGATTTGGTTTCTACAGGCGCAACCCTTGAAGCCAATGGTCTTAAAGAAGCAGAAGTGATTTTCAAGTCAAAAGCGACATTGATTCAACGTGCTGGTGAATTTGACGCAGAAAGACAAGCTCTTATAGAGAAACTTCTGACTCGTATGCAAGGCGTCCTACAGGCAAAAGAATCCAAATACATCATGCTACACGCTCCAACAGATAAGCTTGAGCAAGTGAAAGCACTTCTTCCAGGGGCTGAAGACCCAACAGTATTGCCTCTGTCTGCAGAGCAGAATCGCGTAGCCGTCCATCTTGTGAGTACTGAAAATCTGTTTTGGGAAACCATGGAACAACTAAAAGAGTTGGGTGCGAGTTCAATCCTAGTGCTACCAATTGAAAAAATGATGGAGTAACACCATGAGAACCGTTGTTTGGCAATCATTGAGTGAAGAACAGCAAGATGCCGTACTAGAACGCCCTGCGATTACTGAAGGAGCAAATATAACGGCGGCTGTTGCGGAAGTGATTCAAAAAGTACGTGGTGAAGGCGACAAAGCGCTAACTGAACTTACCGCAAAGTTTGACGGAGTGACACCAGAGTCTATTCGGGTTTCAAAAGAAGAAATTCAAGCAGCCTCAGATCGTTTGACCGATGATATGAAAAAAGCTCTTGAGCAGGCTTACTCCAATATCGCTAAGTTTCACAAAGCTCAAAAACCTCAGCCGATAAAAGTTGAAACCCAGCCGGGTGTGGTGTGTGAACAGGTTACTCGTCCGATTAATACGGTTGGTCTTTATATCCCGGGGGGCAGTGCACCACTTCCTTCTACCGTATTAATGCTGGGTGTTCCTGCACAAATTGCAGGTTGCCGCAAAGTTGTGTTGTGTTCACCACCGCCTATCGCCGATGAAATTCTTTATGTCGCGCAGCTGTGTAATATCGATGAAGTTTACAATGTTGGTGGCGGTCAGGCTGTTGCAGCAATGGCTTACGGAACGCAAAGTGTCAGCAAAGTTGATAAAATTTTTGGTCCGGGCAATGCCTACGTGACGGAAGCAAAACGTCAGGTGAGCAATGATTTCCGTGGCGCTGCGATTGATATGCCAGCAGGACCTTCAGAAGTGTTGGTTATCGCTGATGATACTGCCGACCCAGATTTCATTGCAGCGGATCTACTTAGTCAGGCGGAACACGGTCCGGATTCTCAGGTGGTTTTGGTGACGCCATCTCCAGTGATTGCAGACAAAGTAACAGACGCTGTTCAGGCTCAGTTGAAAGAGCTGTCACGAGCTGAGATTGCTGAAAAGGCGCTGGGTTCAAGCCTCATTATTATTGCCGAGTCACTGACGCAGTGTGTGTCTATCTCAAACTTCTATGGTCCTGAGCACCTGATTGTTCAAACCAAAAATCCTCGTGAGTTGCTTCCTCTACTCGATAATGCGGGTTCTATCTTCCTGGGTGATTGGTCGCCAGAGTCAGCCGGCGACTATGCATCGGGAACCAATCACGTGCTGCCAACTTACGGTTATACACGCACATACTCTAGCCTGGGCTTGGCTGATTTCTCTAAACGAATGACGGTACAAGAGCTGACTGCTGAAGGTTTAAAAGCACTTGCCCCAACGGTAGTAACCATGGCTGATGCAGAAGGGCTGGATGCGCACCGCCGCGCTGTCACCATTCGTGTTGAAAAGCTGCAAGCAGGAGAGAAATAATGGAAAAGTTGGCTCGTAAGAAAGTACAAGAACTGACGCCGTATCTTTCTGCCCGGAGAATTGGTGGCGATGGTGACGTTTGGTTGAATGCTAATGAATCACCATTCAACAACGATTATAAGACGGATTTCGCTCGTCTGAATCGTTACAGCGAATGTCAGCCAAAAGACCTGATTGAAGCATACGCTGCTTATGCCGGCGTTAAACCAGAACAGACACTGACTTCTCGTGGGGCAGATGAAGGCATAGAACTCCTAATCCGTGCATTTTGTGAGCCGGGTGAAGATGCCATTCTGTTCTGCCCTCCAACTTATGGCATGTACGCCATCAGTGCAGAAACCATTGGTGTTGAGCAAAAGAAAGTCCCATTAACGCAAGATTGGCAATTGGATCTCGAAAATATTCAAACCAATCTTGAGAATGTAAAACTGGTGTTTGTGTGCAGCCCAAACAACCCGACAGGCAATTTGGTTAACCGTGAAGATATTGTCTCTTTACTCGAGATGACCAAAGACCGAGCCATTGTGGTGATGGACGAAGCCTATATCGACTTCTGCCCAGAAGCGACGACTGCTGACCTTCTTGGACAGTATCCAAACCTCGCCATTTTAAGAACCATGTCGAAGGCGTTTGCTTTGGCAGGGCTTCGTTGCGGCTTTACTTTGGCAAATGAAGAGATCATCAACGTACTGCTAAAAGTGATCGCACCTTACCCAGTGCCTATTCCGGTATCTGAAATTGCCGTGCAGGCATTGTCTGAAGCAGGTCTGGCAAGAATGAAGTTTCAGACGCTGGATCTCAACGCCAACCGCGCTTACATGCAAGTTGGATTGAGTATGCTGCAAGGGGTCGAAGTGTTCGAAGGGTGGGGTAACTACCTGTTGGTTAAATTCCCAGATGGTGATGCTATTTTTAAATCGGCATGGGAAAGCGGCATCATTCTCAGAAACTCCCCAATTGAAAACTGTGTTCGAATTAGCGTTGGTAACCGTGAAGAGTGTGAAAAAATCGTCGCGTTTATCCGCAATCAATTAGCTAAAAGTGTCGCTTAAGAAAGGAAATCGTAGTGAGCAAGCAACAAAAAATTCTATTTATTGACCGTGATGGCACCTTAATTGTTGAGCCGCCAGAAGACTTTCAGGTAGATCGCTTAGACAAGCTCAAGCTGGAGCCATTTGTCATTCCAAGTTTATTGGCTCTTCAAGATGCAGGTTACCGTTTGGTGATGGTGACTAACCAGGATGGCTTGGGTACAGACAGCTTCCCGCAAGAAGACTTTGACGGTCCGCATAATATGATGATGGACATTTTCTCTTCACAGGGTGTCATTTTTGACGAAGTGCTTATTAGCCCTTACTTCGAAGAAGACAACAGCGATTGCCGCAAACCTAGATTAGGTCTGGTAAGAGAATACCTTCAAGGTGGAAAGATCGATTTTCAACACTCAGCCGTGATTGGCGATCGCATTACGGATGTGCAAATGGCCCAGAATATGGCGATTCGTGGCATTCAGTACAACCCAGAAACCATGGGTTGGAAGCAAATTGTCAAAGATCTGACCGTAAAAGCACGTGTTGCGGAAGTAGTACGCACAACCAAAGAAACCGATATTAAAGTGTCTGTGAACCTTGATGAGCAAGGTGGTAACGACATTAAAACCGGTCTGGGATTCTTTGATCACATGCTGGATCAGATTGCAACGCATGGTGGATTCCAAATTAAATGCAGTGTGGACGGTGATTTACACATTGACGACCACCACACTATTGAAGATACCGCTCTGGCTTTAGGGCAGGCACTGAAAGAAGCTTTGGGTGATAAGCGTGGCATTGGTCGCTTTGGCTTCAGCTTGCCAATGGATGAGTGTCTAGCACAATGCGCACTCGATTTGTCAGGCAGAGCTTACCTAGTTTTTGATGCTAAGTTCAGCCGTGAAATGGTGGGAGATTTCTCAACGGAAATGACGGTGCACTTCTTCCGCTCATTAGCTGACTCTATGGCGTGTACATTGCACCTGTCTTCTACAGGCGACAATGACCACCACATTGTAGAGAGCCTGTTTAAGTCATTTGGTCGCACGCTTCGCCAAGCTATTAAGGTAGAAGGCAACGAATTACCAAGTAGCAAGGGCATGCTTTAAAAAGGAAGAATCACGTGGCAAAACAAAAAGTCGTCATTATTGACACCGGATGCGCCAACGTATCCTCAGTTAAATTTGCTATCGAACGCTTGGGGCAATCAGTCACCATTTCAAAAGACCCAGATGTTGTTCTGGCTGCCGATAAACTCTTCTTACCCGGAGTCGGTACAGCTAGCGAAGCCATGAAAAACCTGCAAGAGCGTGACCTGATTGATCTTGTGAAAAAGGTCGAAAAGCCTCTGCTAGGGATTTGCCTAGGTATGCAACTGCTGGGCAAGTTTTCTGAAGAAAAAGGTCAGAAAGCCGACGAACGAGTGGATTGCTTGGGTTTGTGTGAAGGTGAAGTCAAATTGATGGAAACAGGAGACTTACCTCTTCCACACATGGGCTGGAATACCGTTACTTCTGCCCCTGACCATCCACTTTTTAAAGGGATTGAAGAGGGAGAGTATTTCTACTTCGTTCATAGCTTTGCCATGCCTGTTGGTGAGTACACCATTGCCCAGTGTGATTATGGCAAGCCATTTACGGCTGCAGTACAAAGTGGCAACTACTATGGCGTGCAGTTCCACCCTGAACGCTCATCAAAAGCCGGCTCAAAGCTGATTGAAAACTTTCTGAATTTATAAAGGGAATTAAAGTGATTATTCCAGCTCTCGATTTAATAGAAGGTCAGGTTGTTCGCCTTTATCAAGGAGACTACGGTCAGGTAACTGAATATAAAGTTGACCCTGCTGAGCAATTTAACCTGTACCACCAAGCCGGTGCGAATTGGCTGCACCTTGTAGACTTAACTGGCGCGAAAGACACCTCTGCACGCCAGTTGGACCTTATTGCCAAACTGTTAGCCAGCACGCCAGCCAACATTCAAATTGGTGGTGGCGTACGTAATGAACAAGACGTTGTGGATTTGTTAGAAGCAGGTGCTCAGCGTGTCGTGGTGGGTTCTACCGCGGTTAAACAACCGGAGCTTGTAAAAGGTTGGATGGAGAAATATGGCGCTGAGAAAATTGTGCTGGCTCTGGACATCAATATTGATGAAAGCGGCACGCGTAAAGTGGCGATTTCAGGTTGGCAGGAAGATTCTGGTGTCACGATTGAAGCACTGATCAACGATTACTTAACCGTTGGTCTAAAGCATGTTCTTTGTACCGACATTTCACGTGATGGCACGTTAGAAGGTTCCAACGTCGAGCTGTATATCGATTTGTGTAAGCAGTACCCACAAGTTCAATTCCAGTCTTCAGGGGGAATTGGCTCACTGGCGGATATTGAAGCACTGAAAGGCAGTGGTGTTTCCGGTGTAATTGTCGGTCGTGCACTGCTTGATGGTAAGTTCACCGCAGAGGAGGCATTTGCATGCTGGCAAAGCGAATAATTCCATGTCTCGATGTTCGTGATGGGCAAGTGGTAAAGGGCGTTCAGTTTCGTAACCATGAGATCATTGGTGACATTGTGCCTCTGGCTCAGCGCTATGCAGAAGAAGGGGCTGATGAACTGGTTTTTTACGATATCACAGCGTCAAGCGATGGACGTGTCGTTGATAAAAGCTGGGTTGCACGAGTTGCTGAGGTGATTGATATTCCTTTCTGTGTGGCTGGTGGAATCAAGTCCGCTGAAGACGCGGCACGTATTCTGGAGTTTGGTGCGGATAAAGTATCCATCAACTCGCCTGCACTCGCTAACCCGGAGCTCATCACTAACCTGGCGGATAAATTTGGTGTTCAGTGCATCGTGGTCGGTATCGATTCCTACTACGACAAAGACACGGGTAAATATCAGGTTTACCAGTTCACTGGTGATGAAGCGCGTACCAAAGCCACCCAATGGGAGACGCGCGACTGGGTTCAGGAAGTGCAAAAGCGCGGCGCGGGTGAAATTGTACTGAATATGATGAACCAAGATGGCGTTCGCAATGGCTACGATATTGAGCAGCTCAACATGGTACGTGAAGTGTGTAATGTGCCTTTGATTGCTTCTGGTGGAGCGGGCGCGATGGAGCACTTTGCAGAAGCTTATCAAGCTGCGAATGTGGATGGGGCACTGGCTGCTTCAGTCTTTCATAAGCAAGTCATCAATATCGGTGAATTAAAACAATATCTGAAAAACGAAGGCATTGAGGTACGACTATGAGTTATGGAACTGCCGAAGTAAGCGCGTTGTCCGAGAAAATTAACTGGGACAAGGTGGATGGTCTGGTACCTGCTATTGTGCAAGATTTCCAATCTAGCCAGGTGCTGATGATGGGGTACATGAACCAAGACGCCTTGGCGAAAACAGGAGAAACGGGGCGGGTTACGTTTTTCTCCCGTACCAAAGCACGTCTTTGGACCAAAGGGGAAACCTCTGGCAACGTACTTCAGCTAAAAAACATGGCGCTGGACTGCGATAACGACACTCTACTAGTGAAAGTTGAGCCAATCGGTCCTACTTGTCACCTAGGAAATACCACATGCTGGGATGTCGATCCTCAAGAGGAGTCGCAAATGGTGTGGCTTCATCAACTTGAACAGCTACTGGCTGCCCGCAAGAGTGCCGACCCAGATTCTTCTTACACCGCCAGCCTATATGCCCGTGGCACCAAGCGTATTTCGCAAAAAGTGGGCGAAGAAGGGGTTGAAGTTGCGCTTGCGGCGACGTCGGGCGACAAGGCGGAGTTAGTATGTGAATCTGCGGATTTGATTTACCACTTGCTTGTGCTGCTACAAGATCAGGGGTTATCAATGAGCGATGTCATTAATAAGCTCAAAGAACGCCATAACTAATCGCAGTTCTTTTAGAGTCTAGAAATCGTAATAAAGCCTCTGAAATCAGAGGCTTTTTTATGTCAGATATCTAAATTGCTACCCGCAGCATTTCTTAAA
The DNA here is from genome assembly GCF_019904195.1 of Vibrio sp. SCSIO 43132. NCBI lineage: Bacteria > Pseudomonadati > Pseudomonadota > Gammaproteobacteria > Vibrionales > Vibrionaceae > Vibrio > Vibrio sp. SCSIO 43132. The sequence goes on along the minus strand of NZ_CP063199.1, from coordinate 2,715,290 downwards.
CTTTTTACCGCTTCCACAAACACAGGGATCGTTACGTCCTACTTTTAAATTCTTGATAGGTTGCGTTAAGCGTGGGTCTTCTGGTTCTGGCTGCTCTTCTTCAGGAAACGTTCCATCAACGTAATACCAAAGCCCATCTTCTCTCAAAAACCTTGAACGTTCACCCAAGCAATATTGATGTCCATCTTCATTGAAGTAGGCTTTAAACTCAACGTAACCTTCATCATCATGACTGCCATTTCCGGTGTTAATAACGTCCAGTTTGCACCAGTCACTGTTTATAGATTCGGCGATACCTTGACGTTGCTCTTCCGCGTTTTTTGAAGGGTGGTAGGTATCAACAACAAAGTCCACAAGCTTCTTTACGTGAGCACTGTAACGAGCACGCATCAGTTGCTCAGGCTTTTCAGCCGCAGAATGATTGAGATGAACTTTTTGGCAGCAGTCTTGGTAAGACAGTGTATTTCCACAAGGACAATGAGACATGATGATTTTACCGAATAAGCGTGACAGGATCAGAGCTAACGTCACTTAAAGTTGGAGCAAAGGCTACCACGCTTTTATCGGTAAAGGTAGAGGGAGGAAATCAGTCGACTTCCATCAGCTCCTGAGACCAGTTGATCGCCCCGCGATAGCACTCTGCAATGCAATTCTCTTCAAGTTTGAGTTCTGTTCTTTTCGCGATAGTTGTATCCCAGTCAGCCTGCTCAAACGCTTTCACCAATGTAATGATGTTACCCAATACACCCGCTTGGTTAAGAAGCGCTTCTTTCACCGATGGATCGACAGGAATGGAGTGCAATATGTCTTCCATTGGCTGATCAAGTAAGGAATCTAACAAAGAAAGCATGCCAGTTAAAAAGGCAAGGCTTTTGTCTACTTGCCCCTTATACAGATCAGCGACAAGCTCGCAGAATCGTGCACGAGTAATGGATAGGGTATATAGGGAATTTGGCTTTCCTTCATTGGCGTTTGATACGGCAACCAGAGAGACAAACTTACGCAGCTTATCTTCACCAAGGTAAACCAGTGCTTGTTTGAATGATTTAATTTCATTGGCAACACTGGAGGTCGAATTTACATACCTCAGCAGCTTATAAGAAAGCGAAACATCAGACGAAACCAAACGCTCAATCACATCGTAATTCAGTTCGTCATTCGATATCTCTTTACACAATTGAATGACATTAAGCAATGAAGGCTCAATGGCACGATGCTGGATCATTTCAGGTTTGGCAAAAAAGTAGCCTTGAAACAGAGTGAAGCCCACTTCTTTGGCTTGTTGGAACTCTTCGTAAGTTTCTACTTTTTCAGCAAGGAACTGAATTTTTGTACTTTTCAGTTTGGCGATAAAAAAAGACGCCTTGCCGATAGGAACAGTACGAATGTCAAACTTGATGATAGAAATCAGCGGCAGAAAACGCTTCCAATCTGGATTTGGAATGAAATCGTCTAGTGCGATTTTATAGCCCAGACGGTAGAGATCTTTTAGCGCGTCATACAATTCATCTGTAGGTTCACAGTCTTCCAGAACTTCTATGATGATAGAACTGCGCGGAAACAGAGCCGGGATCTGATTGATCAGGCTTTGATACGGGAAATTAACAAAGCCCTTTTTTGTACCCAGATTATTTTGATTTGGGCTCAGGAACTGGTCGGAAAGTAGTCTTTTGGTTGCCAGCTCAGGTTCGACGTCAGGAAATGTGTTTTTAGGACCATCACGAAACAGCAGTTCGTAACCCATGGTTTGGCGGTCAGAGTCAAAAATAGGTTGTCGTGCTACGTAAGAGTATTTCAATGGTATTGTCCACGTCTAAACATCAATAATGGAATGCATAATAAACATACGGAACAATTAATCTATATTTAGCTCAATAGCGCGTTACGCTGTGTTACATTCGAGCTTGTTTTTAGCCACCTGACAGTGGAAAAGTAATGATTTCCTGACCTGATTCGCTGTAAGACAAAATGTAACCATGGGTATACCAGTCTCCTAGCACAACCCTTTTCCCAACGGCGTTGCTTAGCTGAACATCATGCTGAGCGGGGCGATGTGTGTGTCCATGAATCATCAGTGGTGCATCGTAGCTCTCCATCACACGAGTCACCTCGCTTTGTGTTACATCCATGATGTTGAGCGACTTTTTCTGCTTATCACTACGGGTCTTGTTCTGAACGTTTTTTACTATTTTTTTTCTGAGGAAAAGAGGCACACATAGAAACAGTTTCTGCAGCCACGGCTGATGCACTTTTCGCCTAAATTCCTGATACTTCACATCTTCGAGACACAAGGTGTCCCCATGTAAAAGAATAGCAGGGGTGCCATAGAGGTCAATTTTTGTCACTTCAGGAAGAAGCTCAATACCTGTTTCTTTACTGAACCGCTTATTGACCAGAAAGTCACGATTGCCATGGGTGAAATAGCACTTCACGCCAGAATCAGTCAGGTCTTTTAAAGCATCGATAATGGAACGACTGAAAGGAGAGTTATCATCATCACCTATCCAGAAATCGAATAAATCCCCGAGCACATAGACTTTCTCGGCTTGATAGGCGTATTTTTCAAGGAAATGGAAGAAGCCTTCAGTGATTTCAGGGTGGGTAGGGGATAAGTGCAGGTCGGAAATAAAAAGTGTGGTCATAAGCCCTAAACAAAGGGGAGCGTGATGCTCCCCAACGCAATTATTCTTCGATTGTCGTGCCAGTGATAACGACTTCCTCTAGCGGAACGTCTTGGTGCATTCCCATAGAACCAGTAGCAACGCCTTTGATCTTGTTAACGATCTCCATGCCTTCTACCACTTCACCAAATACACAGTAACCCCAACCGTCCAGGCTTTCAGATTTGAAGTCCAGGAATGTGTTGTCGTTTACGTTGATGAAGAACTGAGAGCTAGCAGAGTGCGGCTCCATAGTACGAGCCATAGCAAGAGTACCCACTTTGTTGCTCAAACCGTTGTTTGCTTCGTTTTTGATTGGTGCACGAGAGTCTTTCTCTTGCAGACCAGAAGTCATGCCACCACCCTGAATCATGAAGCCATCAATGACACGGTGGAAAAGAGTGTTGTCATAAAAACCATCACGGCAGTACTGTAAAAAGTTAGCACTGGTTTCTGGTGCTTTTTCATCATTCAATTGGATCTTGATGTCACCAAAGTTCGTGTGAAGGGTGATCATGATTACTTCCTTTAAATATTTAATGGGAATGGAAACAGAATTCTAGCGTAACCTCAAATTTACACAAGTCATACGCCCTCTGCGTGCCTAGGTTAACGACCCCTAAGAACAAAACCTGTTCAATTAGAACGAAATAACATTTTCCGAAGCGATTTCTGAAATTGAGCTATTACTTAACGTCAGTTGAATTGATATACTCGGGCGTTCTTAAAACCACTAACCGAATTTAAAGAGATCATGCTTAAGATATTTAACTCACTCACCCGACAGAAAGAGGAATTCAAACCCATCCATGCTGGCAAAGTTGGCATGTACGTCTGTGGAGTAACTATCTATGATCTCTGTCATATCGGACACGGTCGTACTTTCGTTTCGTTTGATGTGGTTTCTCGTTACCTGCGTTACCTAGGCTACGATCTGACATTTGTTCGTAACATCACAGACATTGACGACAAGATCATCAAGCGTGCGGCGGAAAACGGCGAAAGCTGTGACTCTCTGACGGAACGTTTGATCGGCGAAATGCATGCCGACTTTGATGCGCTAAATATGAAGCGCCCAGACGTTGAACCTCGTGCAACACAATTCATTCAGGAAATCATCGATCTTGTTGAAACACTAATCGACCGCGGTTTTGCCTACGTTGCAGACAATGGCGACGTCATGTTTGAAGTGAAGAAATACGACGAGTACGGAAAACTGTCTCGTCAGGATTTGGATCAGCTTCAGGCAGGTGCCCGTGTTGATGTTGAGCTTGCAAAACGCAGCCCGCTGGATTTCGTTCTTTGGAAAATGTCTAAGCCAGGTGAACCGACGTGGGAATCACCATGGGGTCCAGGTCGTCCTGGCTGGCACATTGAATGTTCAGCGATGAACTCATCGATTCTTGGCGATCACTTCGATATACACGGCGGTGGATCTGATCTTCAATTCCCTCACCATGAAAATGAGATTGCTCAGTCTTGCTGTGCACACGACACGCAATACGTGAATACGTGGATGCACAGTGGCATGGTGATGGTAGACCGCGAGAAGATGTCAAAATCTCTGGGTAACTTCTTTACTATCCGTGACGTTTTAGGTCACTACGATGCGGAAACCGTGCGCTACTTCCTGATGTCTGGTCACTACCGCAGTCAGCTAAACTACAGCGAAGAGAACCTGAATCAGGCACGTGCTTCTCTTGAACGTTTGTACACTTCATTGCGTGGTCTTGACCTTTCTGCTTCTCCTGCTGGTGGCGAAGAGTATGTTACACGCTTTACCGAAGCGATGAATGACGACTTTAATACGCCAGAAGCGTATTCGGTACTGTTCGACATGGCTCGTGAAGTGAACCGAATCAAAGGAGAAAACCTAGAACAAGCCTCTGCACTTGGCGCTCTTCTGCGTGAATTGGCAGACGTTATCGGTATTCTTCATCAGGATCCAGAAGCCTTCCTGAAAGGTGGTGCGGCAGATAACGACGACGAAGTGGCAGAAATTGAAGCGCTGATTAAGCTTCGTAATGATTCTCGTGCAGCAAAAGACTGGGCAAATGCTGATATGGCACGCGATAAGCTGAACGAGATGGGCATTGAACTCGAAGATGGTCCGGAAGGAACCACTTGGCGTCGTAAGTAACGCAATCCATATTTTATAAAGGGCTGAGGTTTCAGCCCTTTTTTCTGATTTTATTTTCTTGGAAACAATCTGTGGCACAAATGTATTTTTATTACTCAGCGATGAACGCGGGTAAATCTACAACACTTTTACAGTCCTCTTTTAACTATCAAGAGCGTGGGATGAATCCGATGATTTATACCGCAGCACTGGACAACCGCTACGGAATAGGAAAGGTAAGCTCTCGAATCGGTTTGCAATCTGAAGCCCAGTTATTTCATCATGAAACGGATTTGTTTGAAGAAATAAAGAAACACAATGAAGAACAAAAACGCCATTGTATTCTTGTGGATGAGTGTCAGTTCCTGTCAAAAGATCAAGTTTATCAGCTAACAGAAGTCGTTGATAAATTAGGTATTCCTGTACTGTGTTATGGCTTGAGAACAGACTTTCTAGGGGAGCTGTTTGAAGGCAGTAAATACCTGCTTTCATGGGCAGACAAACTAGTAGAGCTGAAAACCATCTGCCACTGCGGGCGTAAAGCGAACATGGTGATTCGAACGGATGAGCATGGTAATGCCATTGCAGAAGGCGACCAAGTAGCAATAGGCGGAAACGACCGTTACGTATCTGTCTGCCGCAAGCATTACAAAGAAGCGTTAGGTAAGTAACCTGAGTCCGGGATAAGAGCAGGCTTAAAGCATGAATAGCAAAAGAGCACCTGAGTGGTGCTCTTTTTTCGTTTGGAGGGAAGAGTAATCAGCTTTGTGAACCAAAGGTTTTGGCTGCATAGGCAACACGCTCAGCTGGTTTTGGATATTCTGCGGGTTCTCCCAGGCTTTCGATATGACGAAGCCGAGGCAACAGACCACTGCCATTAGCAATTTGAATCGCCAGCCCCGGGCGAGCATTCAGCTCCAACACCATAGGACCTTCTTCTTTGTCGAGTACCATATCGGTTCCCATATAGCCCAGCCCTGTCATCTCCCATGCGCTTGAAGCCAAAGTCAGCAATCGTTCCCAATGTGGGACTTGCAAAGTCGCCAGTTCTTTCCCCGTGTCTGGGTGGTGTTTAATTGGCTGATCAAACTGAACGGCACGAACGGCTTTGCCTGTCGCGATGTCGATACCAACACCTACTGCACCTTGGTGCAAGTTAGCTTTTCCATCCGAATCTGAAGTAGACAAACGCATCATTGCCATCACAGGGTAGCCCTTAAACACGATGATTCTTACATCAGGCACGCCTTCATAACTGAAGCCTTCAAAGCAATCGTCGAATTTAATCAGGTTTTCAACCACTGCAACATCGTTCTTTCCACCTAAAGAGAACAGACCTGCGAGAGCGTTACTGATATGTCTTTCAACGTCTTCTTTATTGATCACGGAGCCAGAGGGCTTCATGTATTCGCCATCTTTGTGGGAGGTCACCACAAGAATGCCTTTTCCACCGCTGCCCTGAGCAGGTTTTATCACAAATCCCGGCCAATCTTCGACCATCTTATGAATCGATTTCACCTCTGCCTGATGGCTGATAACACCAATCAGTTTCGGCACCGTTGCTCCAGCCTGCTCTGCAATGAGTTTGGTTTTCAGCTTGTCATCGACCAACGGATATTTTGAACGATCATTGTATCGCCCGATATAGCTGTGGTTACGCTGATTCATTCCCATGATCCCTTTGCTTTTCAGCTTGAAAGGGGAGGTGAACTGACTCCACATACTTAATCCTCCGCCAGCGGCTTAAAACGACGCAGTTCTGTCAGACGATAGCCCGTGTAGGTACCCAGAAGCAGAATCAGAGCAAGAACGATCAGTTGCAAGCCAATGAAATTAAAGGTCAGATGCTGAACAAACGGATTGGTCATCGCCAAATACACCAAGACCGCAGTAAGAAGGGACCCGCCACCTTGAATAAAGACTTCTTTTCCGCCTTCTTCTTCCCACAAGATAGACATACGTTCAATGGTCCAAGAGAGAATGATCATTGGGAAGAAAGTGATAGTCAGACCTTCATTCAATCCAATATTGAAAGAGACAATCGTGAAGATTGAGATGATCAGAATAACCGTGATGATGACGGCTGAGATTCGGGCAACTAGCAGCAAATTCAACTTAGACAAATAGCCGCGAATAACCAGCCCCGTTCCTACAATCAGCAAGAAACCAACAATACCAGTCAGTAGCTGGGTTTGAACGAATGCCACTGCAATCAGGACTGGCATAAAGGTGCCAGAAGTTTTCAACCCGACAATCACACGCAGGAAGACCACAATAAGCGCGCCAATAGGGATCAGCATAATGGTTTTAAACATCGACTGTTCGGCAATTGGCAGGCTGTGAATTGAGAAGTTGAGCAGGCTGTCTGCTTCTACTTTTTTGGAGGTTGCCTGTTGTGGAGTGACTTCCTGAGCAATCATTGAGAACAGCACCTGACTGTTCTTACCGCCAATCACGTCAAGTAGGGAGATATTCGAATCGTCCCATACAAGCCAGTTTTTCTGTTTACCTTGTACACCAGAATGGGTGTCGAACAGTTCCCAGTTTTCGCCATCCCACACTTCGACCATTGGAACAATGTTCTGGCGACGACGTCCGTCTTCCAACTGAATCACGCCCACGACTTTGTTTGGAATGGCAGCGTAACTCAGCAATTTAGACGTGGTGTTTACCTTATCCTCTGTGTTTAAAAGCAATGCAGCATTTTGGTTGTCGCCATCATTCAACTGCTTAATCAGCTCTCTTGCCAGAGTTACATTGTCAGCGCTTCTGTCGGTAGCTTGTTGCAATAGCGACTGTGCTGCAGCATCTTGAGGACCATCAAAAATCGGCTTCTCAATGGGATCATCAAATGGTGGAATAACCGCTACGTTCGCTTGCTCATCCACCAAAAACTGCGCTTTGTAATAAATAATCTGAGGACCAGTTGCGCTTCGGATACTCCACTCTGCGCGTCGTCCGCTTTCTGTGCTGACATAGGCAACACCATAACCCGGAGATGAAGTACTCTCGTTAATCAATGTAAAACCAGACTGTGTTGCAGGAGCGGCTAACGACGCTTTCACAGCATCGCCATTGGCAGTGAACTCAACCCGTGCTTCTACATCCCAGACTTGTCTGGTTTCACCTGGCGTCCATGGCACGCCATAATCGGTATGGCGAAGAATACTGAGTGCAATCCCTGCAACGATAAGAAGTGCGACCGCAAGATAAAAGGGCACTTTGGATGTCATGGCTTTGAATTCCTTAACGTTTACTGAGTGTTAGATTGCAGGTAAGTTTTACTGACATCGACAAGAGCGATGTCTTTAATAAATTCACGACCAAGCAGAATCGGGTGGCTCATTTGAGAACGGTCTGCCAGCGTGAACTGTGCTTTTTCGTGGATCATGCCAACTTGAACCCACAGTTCGACAACCGGTCTGCGTTGCGCTTCTTCACTGGTGGACTGGCGAATTTTGGCGTACCTGAGTACAGGCGATTCAATCCAGAGCTGATCTTCTTTCTTGGTCTTTTCGTCACTGATGTGAAACTTCACCCAGGTTTTACCATTTCGCTCGAATTCCTGAATATCAACAGCATTGATTGAAGACGTTGCGGCACCTGTATCAACTCGGGCATCAAATTGCTGCTTAATCGTATCGATTTTCACTTTTTCTATCGCGCCAAGCACAACGGTCTGAGTTGGTTCTGGTGCTGGCTGGGTTTGCTTAGGCTGTATGGGCGCAGCTTTTGGGGTTTTCAGCTTCTTGAACTGTTTTGCCTGTTCTTGTCGAAGCTTGGCAACTTCATTATTTAGATTGGTCAGCTCAATACTTAAGTAGTTAATGTGATCGTTTTGCTTATCAATTTGGTCAGCGTAAGTTTGAAGCTGGTTGGTCAGGTTTGACTCTGATTGTTGAATGGCAGCTTGGGTAGATTGAGTGTATTTCTCTCCGTCGATCAGCGTGCATCCAGACAACACTGTCACGGCAGCTAAGGCGGCAACCTTTTTAAGCATAATGACCTTATTTTTAGCGGGTTAAAGCAGGAAGTGACACAAAGTGTATATTATAAAAAAGGATGCGTGAAGCACCCTTATGTTAATCTGATGTCAGAGCTGCCTGAGCCGGACAAGAATGAGACCTATGGATTCCTTGCCACTAAAACTGCGCGCCTTGGTGCAGGGTAACCTTCAACGGTTTTGCTAGGATCGTTTGGGTCTAAATAGTCTGGTAACGAGTTATGCGTCATCCACTCCGTGGTGCGTTGTTCTCCGACAGATGTGACGTTCTCATCGACAATACGAACATCTTCAAATCCGCATTTTTCCAGCCACACTTTTAACGCCTTCGCAGATGGGAAGAAATACACATTGCGCATCTGAGCATATCTATCAACCGGAACCAGCACAGCATTCTCATCACCCTCGATAACCAGAGTTTCGAGAATCAATTCTCCTCCAGATATCAGTTGATTTTTAAGCTGAATCAAATGATCCAGTGGAGAACGACGGTGATACAAAACGCCCATGCTGAACACGGTATCAAAAGCCTGTAATTCAGGAAGTTGCTCGATACCAAGTGGCAATAAATGCGCACGTTGATCGCCGCCCATTAACTTTCTGACTGCTTCAAACTGAACCAAAAACAGATGAGACGGGTCGATGCCTACGCACAAGCGCGCGCCTTCACCCAGCATTCGCCACATGTGGTAACCATTGCCACAACCTACATCCAGTACACTGCGATTTTTCAGCGGTGAAATATGTGGAAGAACGCGATCCCATTTCCAGTCGCTTCGCCATTCCGTATCAATATGAATGCCATGCAGGTTGTATGGACCTTTACGCCAAGGGTGGAAAGTCTTAAGCAGGTTTTCTAGCTTTTTCAGCTCACCAGTATGCAAAGGTTCGTTGTTCGATAACGAGACCGAATCTTTCAAATCAATATTGTCTGGCGTGCCTTCCTGAATTTTATTCAGCGCACGCAGCCAGCGTTCAAAGTCGCCATGTTCTGCATTTTGCCAATCCGTCAGTTGCTGAGGAAGGATATTCAGCCAAGGCTGAAGGCGAGTATCTTGAGCGATAAGTTGGTAAAAATTAGCAAAGTTGAACATGGTTTAAGTCGTAATTGTCGTTAAATTAAAGTCAGAGCGGGTAAGCGATGTTATTTGATAGCGAACATAGAGCCAAAGTTAAAGCATTGAAACCACACTTCGTTGCTTGAGAAGCCAATGCTTTCAAAGCGATCTTTATGCATTTGAATGGAATCAGGGCGCATCACATTTTCGATGGCACTGCGTTTCTGGCTGATTTCCAGTTCGCTGTAGCCGTTTGCACGCTTGAAGTCATGGTGAAGGTCGATAAGAAGTTCGTTCGCAGTTTCGTTTTCAAATACATACTTCTCAGACAGAATCAAAATGCCGCCTTTTCTCAATCCGCGATAGATTTTCTCAAGTAAGTTTTGGCGGTCTTCTGGTGAGAGAAACTGCAATGTAAAGTTCAGAACCACTACAGAAGCGTTCTCAATATCAATATCCCGGATATCTGCTTCTATGACCTCGACAGGGGTATCAGAGCGGTAAGCGTTGACGTGTAACTTACAACGCTCGACCATTGCTTCAGAATTGTCGACCGCAATGATCTTACAACCTTCTTTGCTGATATGGCGGCGCATGGAAAGCGTTGCAGCACCGAGAGAGCAGCCCAGATCGTAGATATTGGATTGCGGTTCGACAAAGCGTTCTGCCAGCATTCCAATGGCAGAAATGATGTTGCTGTACCCTGGGACTGAACGTTGGATCATATCCGGGAATACTTCGGCAACATTGGCATCGAAAGTAAAATCTCCAATCTTTTCAATAGGTGTAGAAAAGATGGTGTCTTTGTGGCTCATAGCAAACTCGCAATTGCAAACTCAAGAATATTAACCTTAACTCGTGGTAAACGTTTCACAGTTAGGGTAAGCCAGTCTCTTATCCTTAGTTCAGGTTAGATACACAGCTCGAAAAGGGGCGTATTCTAAGAAAATTTTGCCCCTGTGTCATCAGGGTTAAATAGCTGCGCTTTTAAGCCATTAAAACATACTGATTTGTTTATTGTCTGAAAGGGCTGGTGGGTGCGCTAGCTCTGGCAGCTCCACAGCTTTTTGAAGTTCACCATACAGGCGGCGAGCAAACTCAGGTGACTCATTATTATCCGGCGTATGGATCATCAAATACGGCTGTTTCCCTTCCGCAATCCAGTCAGGCAGCTTTTTTATCCATGGCTGAAAAAATGGCAGGTTGGCTTCGAATTCAGGGTGCCCAATAAAGCGAATCATAGGGCGATTACTGGTAGACACTGCGTGCGCGGGAACTTTAGGTTTTTTCTTGTGGGCATCAATAACGGCATCAGAGACTGGTGCTGCGGAGTGAACAGGTCGGCTGTCCATAATGATTCGGTCGATGCCTTCTTCATGCAGCCATCGGTTAAGCTCCTGTTCTTCTTTTCCTTTGTTGAAGAAATCCAGATGGCGCACTTCCACCCCTAAAGGAAATTCTTTGGGAAACAGGCGACAAAAAGAGCGCAGAGCAGGGAGATCTCTGGGACCAAACTGTGCAGGCAGTTGAATTGTCCACATACCAACTCGATCATGAATGGGCTGCATCACAGCCATAAAATCCTTTAGCAAGCCTTCACAACCACGAAGCTTTTGGTCATGGGTGATACTTTTAGGGAGTTTGAAAGTAAATCGAAAGTCATCGTGTGTCGCTGCCCGCCAGTTTTGTACCGTTGAAGCCGAGGGCGTGGCGTAAAACGTGGTGTTCCCCTCTACGGTATGAAATACGCGTGCGTACTTTTCCAGTCGCTCTGAATTTTGCGTTCCACTGCCATAAAATCCAGCTTGCCATGCGCTGTGTGACCACATGGTTAATCCTAATCTTAATGGCAAGGTGTCCATATCCAGTGATGTCCTATGCTTAAGTTAACTGTACTTGGAGCATAGATGTTCCTTAAAACGAATGCCCGCACCCAATCAGTAAGATGAAAAGTTTTCCTCTCAGTTTGTGTGATAACTATATCATTTGAGCAGAATAAACATAGGTACAATAACAGCTACCGATAATTGGTAGCTGCCCTTTTAAGATTTATCGAAGCACTTATGACGACGACTTACAGGCTCCCCTGGCCACAGAGACTTCCATTCAGTAAGGATTTCATTATTTTCTTTGGTCAACTGTACTAGATTTTCATTAACCTTATATACTTGAACACCATAGAGATTTTTGAAACTCCCATCAGCATATGAAGTAAACAGAATATTCAGTGTATTGTCGACTAGTTGGCTCTGACATGTGATGTTTTCATTCGTTTGAAAGCCTAAAATAGTAAGCGAACAACTGTTGTTTTCGATTTTAAGTTCATATTCTGACCAAGTGTTCAGCCCGGAATTACTTTTCCCCATATCAAGCTCACAACCATAAGTCCCATCCCACTCATTAGAAACTGAAGCAGATGAAGCGAAACTCGCTGAGAGTAATATACCTAGAATCCAATTCATTGTTTACTCGCATGATTCATTTTGAATCTGCATATTACTTGTGTGGATGATGGAAGAGAGTTTTGTTCTTCCCACTCTTCGAGCGAAATCCCTTTTGTTATAAACAAAGATGGAAATTGATAGTGATGCGCTGAAGGGGTCCTTCATTGATCAATTTCCATTCTATGTTTTAGTTTTTGTTTAGCTCTATTTCTCAATCTGAAGATTAAAACCATAGAGTGACGCTGACTTTTACTGCATATGATAGGTTGGGTTTAGCGAAATTTTCACGCTATAATCTGCCCCAAATTTTTTACTGTTTTGTCATTTTTAGGCGGGATCTGCCTAAAAAAGTAGCAAGGCAAGATAAAACACAATGAATTGTGCGTGTAATGGTCGATTTATGTGAACATTACGCGTATAAATGGCACTTTGCTCTGTCGATAATCTCAAGCATCGACAGCTTAGAAATTGATAACTAATTAGAGATTGGGAAATTCATTATGCGTACCCATTATTGTGGTCACCTGAACAAGTCCCTTGCAGGACAAACTGTAGAACTGTGCGGCTGGGTTAACCGTCGCCGTGATTTAGGCGGTCTTATCTTCATTGATATGCGAGATCGCGAAGGCGTTGTTCAGGTAGTGGTAGACCCGGATATGGCGGACGCATACGAAGTGGCAAACCAACTTCGTAATGAATTTTGCATCAAATTGACAGGTGAAGTTCGCGCTCGTCCAGACAGCCAGGTAAACAAAGACATGGCGACGGGTGAAGTTGAAATCCTGGCGAAAAGCCTGGAAATCATCAACCGCAGTGACGTTCTTCCTCTGGATTTCAACCAGAATAACTCTGAAGAGCAGCGTTTGAAGTTCCGTTATCTGGATCTTCGTCGCCCTGAAATGAGTGACCGTATTAAGCTTCGTGCAAAAGCATCCAGCTTTGTTCGTCGTTTCTTGGATGACAATGGCTTCCTAGACATTGAAACGCCTGTACTGACGAAAGCAACGCCAGAAGGTGCACGTGACTACCTAGTACCTAGCCGTGTTCACAAAGGCAGCTTCTACGCGCTTCCTCAGTCTCCACAGCTGTTCAAACAGCTTCTTATGATGTCTGGTTTTGACCGCTACTACCAAATCGTTAAGTGTTTCCGAGACGAAGACTTGCGTGCAGACCGTCAGCCAGAATTCACTCAAATCGATATCGAAACGTCGTTCATGACGGCAGACGAAGTTCGCGCAACCACAGAAAAAATGGTTCGCGATATGTGGCAAGTGCTACTAGACGTTGACCTGGGTGATTTCCCGGTAATGCCATTTAGCGAAGCCATTCGCCGTTTCGGTTCGGACAAACCCGATCTGCGTAACCCACTAGAATTAGTCGATGTTGCAGACCTAGTGAAAGATGTCGAATTCAAAGTCTTCTCTGGTCCTGCAAACGATGAAAAAGGTCGTGTTGCCGTGATTCGCGTACCAGGTGGTGCAAAACTGACGCGTAAGCAAATCGATGGTTACGGTGAGTTTGTAGGTATCTACGGGGCTAAAGGCTTGGCGTGGATGAAAGTGAACGATCGCGAAGCTGGCTTAGAAGGCATTCAGTCTCCGGTTGCTAAGTTTTTGAATGAAGAAGTAATCAACGGCATTCTTGAGCGTACTGGTGCTCAAACTGGCGACATCATCCTATTTGGCGCAGACAAAGCAAATACAGTGGCAGAAGCCATGGGTGCACTTCGTCTGAAACTGGGTACCGATCTTGAACTGACTGATACCAGTGCATGGGCGCCACTTTGGGTTGTTGATTTCCCAATGTTTGAAGAAGATGACGAAGGTAACCTGCATGCGATGCACCACCCGTTCACTTCTCCATTAGGTGTTACAGCGGAAGAGCTAAAAGCAAACCCTGCTGCGGCGAACTCCAACGCTTACGATATGGTTCTGAATGGTTACGAAGTGGGCGGTGGTTCTGTTCGTATCCACAATGCAGAAATGCAAGCGGCAGTATTCGATATTCTAGGTATTGAGGCAGAAGAGCAGCAGCTTAAGTTTGGCTTCCTGCTGGATGCGCTAAAGTATGGTACGCCTCCGCACGCTGGTCTTGCATTTGGTCTAGATCGTCTGGTTATGCTGCTTTGCGGTACCGAGAACATTCGTGATGTTATCGCATTCCCTAAAACGACTGCGGCAGCGTGCTTGCTTACGGATGCACCAAGTTTGGCGAACCCTGCAGCGTTGGACGAGCTTGCAATTGCAGTAACGGCAGCAAAAGAAAAAGACGCTGAGTAAGCGCAAATAAATGAATGAAAACTCCCGCACTTGCGGGAGTTTTTGTTTTAATGAAGATATATCGCTCTCAGGTGATTCAAAGGCAGCATTCAATATCGCTCCACCTGAGCGCTTCAATCATAGAAAAAGGTGAATTATGGCTGGTCACAGTAAATGGGCGAACATTCGTCACCGTAAAGCCGCTCAAGATGCGAAACGCGGCAAGATTTTCACAAAGTTAATCCGCGAAATTGTGGTGGCGGCAAAAGAGGGAGGCGCAGAGCCTGAAAACAACCCTCGCTTGCGGGCTGCTATCGACAAAGCACTGTCGAACAACATGACCCGAGACACTGTCAACCGAGCCGTTAGTCGTGGTGCTGGTGGGGAAGGTGATGACAACATGGAAACCGTCATCTACGAAGGTTATGGTCCGGGTGGTACGGCTGTTATGGTTGAATGCTTAACCGACAACCGCAACCGTACCGTTTCTGGTGTTCGTCATGCCTTTTCCAAAGCCGGCGGCAATCTGGGTACCGATGGCAGCGTAAACTACCTGTTCGACAAAAAAGGGGTGATTTCGTATGCGCCGGGTTTGGATGAAGACGAAGTGATGGAAGTCGCGCTAGAAAGTGGCGCTGACGACATCGAAACGGGCGAAGACGGCGCGATAGACGTATATACCGCACCGACGGACTTCGGTTCGGTGAAAGATGCGTTAGATGCCGCTGGTTTTGAAGCCGCAAATGCAGAAGTTTCGTTAATACCTTCGACGAAAGCGGATTTGGATTCGGATACCGCTCCTAAACTACTACGTTTGATTGACACGCTAGAAGATTTGGATGACGTACAAGAGGTCTACCACAACGGTGATATTTCGGATGAAGTGGCAGCTGCCCTTTGATCCTATAAAAGGCACAAAGTGTAGCGATGCATTTTGTGGCGGTCCTTTAAAAATAGGAAACCTTGTATGTCGATAATTCTGGGCATTGATCCCGGTTCACGAATCACTGGCTACGGCGTGATTCGTCAGCAAGGCAGACACTTACATTATTTGGGGAGTGGTTGTATTCGTACCTCCCATGATGACTTACCAAGTCGCCTTAAGCAGATTTATGCTGGCGTCACGGAAATCATCACCCAGTTTCAACCGGATGTGTTTGCCATTGAACAGGTCTTTATGGCGAAAAATGCCGACTCAGCGCTTAAGCTAGGGCAGGCGCGAGGTAGCGCGATTGTTGCTGCTGTGAATGCGGATTTGCCTGTATTTGAGTACGCAGCCAGGTTAATCAAACAAGCCGTCGTAGGCACCGGTGGTGCAGACAAAGCGCAAGTTCAGCACATGGTGACTAGCATGTTGAAGTTACCCGCTAAACCACAAGCCGATGCGGCTGATGCGCTAGGTGTCGCGATTTGTCATGCAAACACCAATAAAACCTTGGTAGCACTTGCTGGGCAGGCAACCAGCGCGAAGAAAGGGCGCTATCGCTAATTCATCATAAATCATTTAAGCGGGAGCCAAGGGGCAACAGACCCTAAGCGTTCCCACTTTTCTTTATTGAACTGGCTATCCATCCAGTAATCTATTATCATCATTTTCATTGAATTTTTATTCCTAAGGACAAGATTGTGATCGGACGCCTTCGCGGTATTTTGATAGAAAAACAGCCACCAGAACTGCTTATTGAAGTCTCAGGTGTGGGGTATGAAGTGCAAATGCCAATGAGCTGTTTTTATGAACTGCCCAATGTGGGCGAAGAAGCCATCATCTACACTCATTTTGTGGTGCGCGAAGATGCTCAGCTTCTTTATGGCTTTAATACCGTTAAAGAACGCGCGTTGTTCCGTGAAGTTATTAAAGCCAATGGTGTTGGTCCTAAGCTTGGTTTAGGTATCCTTTCCGGCATGACGGCAGGGCAGTTTGTGTCCTGTGTTGAACGTGAAGACATTTCGACTCTGGTCAAGCTGCCGGGTGTAGGTAAGAAAACTGCCGAGCGCCTTGTGGTTGAAATGAAAGATCGTCTGAAAGGGTGGGGAGCTGGCGACCTGTTTACACCTGCTACAGATGCGGCTCCAATTGACTCAGCGCCAGAGGCAGACAATCAAAATGCCGATGATGAAGCCGTGAGTGCACTGTTGGCATTGGGTTATAAGCCACAAATCGCATCGAAAGTGGTGTCTCAAATTGCTAAGTCCGGCATGACGAGTGAAGAAATTATCCGCGAAGCATTAAAATCCATGGTTTAAACCGCGGATTAAACGAACCTTAGAATAGTAAATATATGATCGAAGCAGACCGACTTATTGCCCCTGAAAATCCAAGCTTCAAAGATGAAGATGTGATAGACAGGGCGATTCGCCCCAAAAAGCTCGAAGATTATCAAGGTCAGGACCATGTTCGTGATCAAATGGAAATCTTCATTAAAGCTGCACAGCTAAGAAACGAAGCACTCGATCACCTGCTGATATTCGGCCCTCCTGGCTTGGGTAAAACCACATTGGCTAACATCGTAGCCAATGAGATGGAAGTGAACATTCGGACCACTTCTGGTCCAGTGTTGGAGAAGGCTGGAGATTTGGCGGCGCTTCTTACCAATCTTGAAGAAAACGATGTGCTTTTTATCGATGAGATTCATCGGCTTAGCCCCGTGGTCGAAGAGGTTCTCTACCCTGCAATGGAAGATTACCAGCTTGATATCATGATTGGTGAAGGACCGGCTGCTCGCTCCATCAAGATTGATTTACCACCGTTTACCTTAATTGGTGCAACCACTCGTGCAGGCTCTCTAACATCGCCGCTGCGAGACCGTTTTGGCATCGTTCAGCGGCTAGAGTACTACAACGTTAAAGACCTTCAGCACATCGTGCAGCGCAGTGCGAACTGCTTAAATCTTTCTATGGATGCGGAAGGCGCGTTAGAAGTAGCAAGACGAGCACGTGGCACACCACGTATCGCAAACCGCTTGCTCAGGCGTGTACGCGACTACGCAGAAGTGAAAGGTAACGGACATATCTGCAGTGACATAGCAGACAAGGCTCTAAACATGCTGGATGTCGACAATCAGGGCTTTGATTACATGGATCGTAAGCTGTTGCTGGCGATTATGGAAAAGTTCTCTGGCGGTCCTGTCGGCTTAGATAACTTAGCAGCAGCGATTGGTGAAGAGAAAGACACCATAGAAGATGTCATTGAGCCCTATTTGATACAACAAGGCTACCTGCAACGCACCCCACGCGGAAGAATAGCGACCGATCGCGCTTATTTACACTTCGGGTTGGATAATCCAACAAAATAACAACAATTTCCCCATCTGTTTCACATGCTTATCCAGTTGGCGTTATTGCCAACTGGCTTCAAAAAACCTCATTTTTCGACGTGCTACAAATTTTTTGCAAATTTTCTCAGAACATTTTGGAATAAGAATCTAGCACGTAATTTCCCTCCAAATTTTATTAATGTGATCTATATCAATATAAACAGTTCAAGAAATTCTACCTTGATTGATATGGATCAATTTGGTTGATTTTTAGCCGCCGATTACCGTCGATTTTTGACCTAAATCAAAGCAGATCTCTGGTATAAATTTTTTGAAACATACTGATTTTATCGTTAATATTAGACCAAGCTATATTAGCTGATACTTAACATTAAACTAACCATTTGGGCACATAATTGCAACAATACGCAGCTAATTCACAACATTTAGAGTTGTTTGTTAGCCACTGTTTCAATGGTGTAACCCAACATACGCTGCAATGTGAATCGGTGTCATTCAGCCGACACGAAAGGAGTTACCATGATTGACGTAGTTGATCTGTCGCGGTTGCAATTTGCGCTTACTGCGATGTATCACTTCCTATTCGTTCCATTGACTTTAGGCATGGCTTTCCTACTTGCCATTATGGAGTCTCTCTATGTAATGACCGACAAGCAAATCTACAAGGACATGACTAAGTTCTGGGGTAAGCTATTCGGTATTAACTTCGCGCTCGGTGTTGCCACCGGTTTAACCATGGAGTTCCAGTTTGGTACTAACTGGTCATATTATTCCCACTACGTAGGTGACATATTTGGTGCACCTCTCGCCATTGAAGCCCTCGTCGCTTTCTTCTTAGAGTCCACTTTTGTCGGTCTATTCTTCTTTGGCTGGGATAGGTTAAGTAAACGCCAGCACCTTGTAGTGACGTGGCTGGTTGCATTAGGTTCGAACTTCTCAGCGCTTTGGATTCTTATTGCAAACGGATGGATGCAGAACCCTGTTGGTGCAGAGTTCAACTTTGAAACCATGCGTATGGAGATGGTTAGCTTCTCCGAGGTTGTTCTAAACCCGGTTGCACAGGTTAAATTCGTACACACGGTTGCGTCTGGCTATACCTGTGGTGCCATGTTTGTTCTTGGAATCAGTGCATACTACCTATTGAAAGGGCGTGACATTGCGTTTGCTCGTCGCTCGTTTGCAATCGCAGCTTCTTTCGGCATGGCAGCCATTCTTTCTACTATTGTTCTTGGTGACGAATCTGGTTATGAGCTTGGTGAAGTTCAAAAAGTGAAGCTTGCAGCGGTTGAAGCTGAGTGGCACACAGAACCAGCTCCTGCGGCATTTACGGTATTTGGTCTTCCTAATCAGGAAACCATGGAAACTGACTACGCCATTAAGATTCCTTATGTAATGGGCATCATTGCGACTCGTTCTTTCGATGAGCAAGTGACTGGTCTTCGTGATTTGCGTGATGACCACGTTGAACGCATTCGTACTGGTATGTACGCGTACGAGCTTCTTGAAAAGCTTAGAGCGGGCGACAAATCTGAAGCTAACATGGCGGCATTTGACGAAGTCAAAGGTGACCTGGGTTACGGTCTTCTATTGAAGCGCTATACAGAAACGGTTACAGACGCGACGGAAGAACAGATTCAGGCAGCAGCCGACGATTCTATCCCGACAGTATGGCCGCTATTCTGGTCGTTCCGTATCATGGTGGCGTGTGGCTTTATCATGCTATTCGTATTTGGTGCTGCGTTTGTTCAGACGTGTCGTCAGAAGATCGAACAGAAACCTTGGATCCTTAAAGCTGCACTTTGGAGCATCCCACTGCCTTGGATTGCTATCGAAGCAGGCTGGTTTGTGGCTGAGTACGGTCGCCAACCGTGGGCTGTAGGTGAAATCCTGCCAGTACACGTTGCTGCCTCTGCTCTTACCGCAGCAGAAATCTGGACATCCTTATTTGCGATTCTTGCGCTATACACAGTGTTCTTGATTGCTGAAGTTTACCTGATGGTGAAGTTTGCACGTAAAGGACCAAGTAGCCTGAAAACAGGTCGCTACCACTTCGAACAAAATGCTGACTCTGTCGAAGACAAAGTTGGTCGCCAAGTAGAAGCATAAGCAAGGAGAATAAAGATGTTTGATTACGAAATCTTAAAATTCATCTGGTGGGTGCTGATTGGTGTCCTATTTATTGGCTTCGCAATTACAGATGGTTTCGACATGGGCGTGGGTGCTTTAGTACCTGTTATCGGTAAAAACGACACCGAGCGCCGTGTGATGATTAACTCTATCGCCCCACACTGGGACGGTAACCAGGTATGGCTAATCACAGCTGGTGGTGCACTGTTTGCAGCCTGGCCATTGGTTTACGCCACATCATTCTCTGGCTTCTACCTAGCGATGATCGTAACTCTGGCAGCCTTGTGGCTTCGTCCGGTTGGTCTGGATTACCGTTCTAAGATAGAAGATCCAAAGTGGCGTCAGTCATGGGATATTGCTATCTCTATCAGTGGTTTTGTTCCACCACTTATCTTTGGTGTTGCATTTGGTAACTTGCTTCAGGGTGTTCCGTTTGAATTGAGCGACTTCCTGATGCCAACGTATAACGGTTCGTTCTTTGGCCTGCTAAACCCGTTTGCATTGCTGTGTGGTCTGGTGAGCTTGTTCATGATCATCATGCAGGGTGCAACCTGGCTTCAAATGAAAACAACAGATGAGATCCACAACCGAGCTCGTCTGGTTGCTCAAATAACGGGTGCGCTAGTTGTCGTGACTTTTGTTGGTGCTGGTTTCTGGGTTCAACACATTGATGGTTACGTGGTTGTCAGCGGGCTGGATATCGCAGGCGAGTCAAACCCACTGAAAAAAGTGGTAGAGGTGCAAGAAGGTGCCTGGATGCTGAACTTTGAAAAGTATCCTCTAATGTGGGCTGCACCAGTTCTGGGTGTGGTAATGCCGCTGCTTGCTATCATCGCTTCTCGCTTTGAGAAAGGTGGTCTGGCGTTCCTGGCTTCAAGCCTGACTAACGCAGGTGTTATTTTGACGGCAGGTTTTGCAATGTTCCCATTCATCATGCCTTCAAGCGAATCACCGAACCACAGCTTAACAATGTGGGATTCCACATCGAGTGAGCTGACGTTGAACCTAATGACAGGTGTGGCATTTGTGATGGTTCCAATCATCCTGAGCTACACAGCGTGGACTTACTACAAGATGTTTGGTCGTCTTGACTCTAAGTTCATCGAAGAAAACAAAAACTCGCTTTACTAAGGAGCATTACTATGTGGTATTTTGCATGGATTTTGGGTGTATTGCTGGCATGTGCGTTCGGCATCATCAATGCTCTTTGGCTAGAGCACACAGAAATGATGGATAAGGATAGTGAAGAATAATTTAGCGATCTCTATTGCTAAACTCCACGAACCTATGGACAGAGCCCTTTTACGGGCTCTTTCCTTATTGTTGGGGTTTGGTCATGTGGCTCTGTTTATGTGGGAGCCAACACAATACGCAGAAGACATTGGTGGTTTTGATGTATTCCTTGGACCACTTTTCGTATTTTCTGTCTGTTCGAGTATGGTTTACGGCATCGGATTTAAGCCAAGATTCTGGTTGTGGCAGGTAGTCTTCAGCCCATACATTTCAATGCCAGCGCTTATCTTCTTTACTGTAATGCGCTTTGTTGCTTAGTAAGTGTATAAACCTTCACCTCTAAGAGCAGTTCTCAGCCAACTGCTCTCATTTTTTTGTAGTTAGCCACAAAAAACTTCTTTATTTTTCCTGACGCAGCGGCAACATAAGGTATAGTTACGTTTTATTTATTTTGTGATTGGTGTCTTGGTGAAAGGGGAACAAACGAGCATCTTTGAGTGGCCGATTCGAGTTTACTATGAAGATACAGATGCTGGTGGGGTCGTATACCACTCCAATTATCTTAACTACTTTGAACGTGCTAGAACGGAACTTCTGAGATCTCTCGGAGTCTGTCAACAAAAGCTTCTTACTGAAAACCTCGGCTTTGTTGTTCGTCATGTTGATATGGATTTTCTACAGGGCGCAAGATTAGACGACTCCCTGACAGTAAGAACATCAATTTCTGAATTAAAGCGTGCTTCTTTGGTATTTTGTCAGGAGTTAGTTAATCCTGACGGCAAAGCATTGTGCCAAGCAAAAGTTAAGGTAGCATGCATTAACACAGCAACCATGAAACCTCAGGCAATCCCAAGCTCAATGACTGCGGAGTTAATAGACAGTGACAGCTGATATTTCAATTTTAGATCTTTTCCTACAAGCCAGTTTACTCGTAAAGCTCGTAATGCTGACCCTTCTTGGTATGTCAGTTATCTCTTGGGCGATGATTATCAAACGCAGCAAAATATTAAAAGAAGCGATGAAAGATGCTGATCGCTTTGAAGACAAATTCTGGTCTGGTGTTGACCTTTCTCAGCTGTACCAAGAAGTCAAAGCTCGAAAAGACAACATTTATGGCAGCCAGCAAATTTTCTATCTAGGCTTTACCGAGTTCGCGAAGCTTCGCCGTTCTCCAGGTACTTCACCTGAATTCGTTATGGAAGGAACAGGGCGAACTATGCGTGTTGCTGTTGCCCGTGAAGTGGACGATCTGGAACACAGCCTGCCATTTCTGGCGACAGTCGGTTCTATCAGCCCATACATTGGCTTGTTCGGTACCGTTTGGGGCATCATGCATGCCTTTATTGCACTCGGCGAAGTTAAACAAGCGACACTTGCCATGGTTGCTCCCGGTATCGCTGAAGCCTTGATTGCGACAGCAATGGGGCTATTTGCTGCGATACCTGCGGTAATGGCTTACAACCGATTTAGCAATCAGGTATCTAAGCTGGAACATACCTATGCGACGTTTTCTGAAGAGTTTCACAGTATTCTTCATCGTCAAGCCATTGCAGGTAAGGACCAGTAATGGCAGGTTACCAGCGTAAAAAGAGAAAACTGACGGCGGAGATTAACGTTGTACCTTATATCGACGTTATGCTGGTGCTTCTGATCATCTTTATGGTGACCTCTCCCTTTGTTACGCAGGGGGTAGAAGTAGAACTGCCAAAAACGTCAACAGCGAAGCCAGCGTCTGATTTAGCAGGAGACAGTGAAGCCAGCTTTATCATTGTCGAGATAGATAAAGAAGGCAATTTAGGCCTAAGTGTGAACGATGAAGATGTGATTCGCGGTCTCAGTATTGAAGACATCATTGTTCGTGTAAAAGCGGAGATTTCTCTGGCTCCAGATTCTCCAGTTGCGGTGGGTGGCGATGCTGCTACACCATATGCTGAAGTAGTACTGGTGTTGGATGAACTAAACCGAGCAGGCATTCCAAAAGTTGGGCTGCTAACGGATTTGAAATAGGGAACCATCGGTTAATCGATGAAAAACAAGAATAACTACACTAGCGCGATTACGATATCAGCTGTTTTACACGGTGTGCTGATAGTCGGTTTGTTGTTTGGAACGGATTTTTCCATGCCTGAACAAGACCAGACAGGCAACATGGTGCAAGCTGTAGTGATCGACCCTCAAATGGTTCAACAACAGGCGAGAGAGATTCGCCAACAGCGTGAAGCCGCTCAGAGAGCAGAGCAAGAAAGGCTCGACAAACTCAGAAAACAGAGTGATCAGCTCGAAAAAGACCGCAAAGCGGAAGAAGAGCGTATTCGCAAGCTGAAAGAACAGAAAGTTAAAGCTGAAAAAGAGGCTCGTGAAGCCGAAAAAGCGCGCCAGAAAAAAGAACAGGAACGCAAGGCAGCAGAAGAACGAGCGAAGAAAGAACGTGAACGCGTTGCTAAAGCCGAAGCCGAGCGAAAAGCGAAAGAGGAAGCGGTTAAGAAAGCAGAGCAAGAACGCCTGAAGAAAGAGGCGGCAATTGCTAAGGCAGAAGAAGAACGTGTTGCTCGCGAAAAAGCCGCTAAAGAAGCGGAAGAAAAAGCTCGTCGCGAACGCGAAGCCGCTGAAAAAGCTGAAGCTGAACGAATAGCCAAAGAAAAAGCAGCAAAAGAGGCAGCTGAAAAGGCAAGAAAAGAAAAAGAGCGCTTAGAACGTCTTGAAAGGGAACGAAAAGAACAAGAAGCTGCTCTAAATGACATCTTTGCAGGTTTGGAGAGTGAATCTTCTCAAAACTCTGCTGCGAAACAGCAGCATGTAACCAGCGAAGTTCAGAGATATGGAGCTATTTATAAGCAACTGATCCAGAGCCGCCTGCTGAAGGATGACTCATTTTTGGGAAAGTCGTGTAGAGTGAATATGCGCCTGATACATACAGGTAACAGTGCCATTGTAAATGGCGTTAAAGTATTAGGCGGCGATTCGCGCGTCTGCGCTGCAACGAAAAGTGCGATTGCTCAGGTAGCATCTTTTCCAGTTCCAAAAGAAAAAGATGTGGCTGATCAGCTTAAAAATATCAATCTAACCGTTGAATTGGATTAAAAGGACTAAGAAGTGATTAAACGCCTTTTATTAGGAATACTGGTCATATGCGCCAGTTTGGCAAATACTGCAAATGCGGCCTTGGAGCTGGTGATTACCGATGGTATCGACTCCGCTCGCCCCATCGCCATTATTCCATTTAAGTGGGAAGGTGAAGGGAAATTACCGCACGATATTAGTGCTGTTATCGCGTCAGACTTACAACGAAGCGGAAAATTTAGCCCTGTAGCACCGAACAAAATGCCTCAGACCCCTTATTCCGATGAAGATGTTGAATTCTCTTCATGGACGGCATTGGGTGTAGATGCACTTTTGACAGGTACGGTCACCAAAAATGCTGAGGGCAGTTACCTGATTGAATATCAGCTTGTGGACGTAGTTCGCGGTCAGCTAACCAGCGGACAAAGCAAAGCACTAAGCGACACTGGCGAGCTGGTGCTTTCGAAAGATCACGTTTTATTTAACAAGCGTGCTACTGTCCCGGGTCCAAGGCTACGTGAATACGCTCACCGTATTTCAGATCTTGTTTATGAAAAGCTAACGGGTGAAAAAGGTGCATTCCTGACTCGTATTGCGTATGTTGTTATTAACGACAAAGAGAAGTTCCCTTACCAGCTCAGAATCGCTGATTATGATGGCTATAACGAGCGTTTGGTTTTGCGATCTAAGCAACCTCTTATGTCACCTGCATGGTCTCCAGATGCGAGAAAACTTGCTTATGTAAGCTTTCAAAATGGGCGTGCAGAAATTTATCTGATGGACATCTATACCGGGAAGCGTGAAAAGCTCACGTCATTCCCTCGTCATAATGGTGCGCCAAGATTCTCCCCTGATGGGAAGAAATTGGCATTAGTGCTGTCGAAAACCGGCAGTCTTCAGGTCTACATTCTCGATCTACAAACCAGAAAACTGGAACAAATAACGAGAGGTAGAGCAAATAATACAGAACCATTTTGGCATCCTGATGGACAATCGCTAATATTTACCTCGGATCGGGGTGGTAAACCTCAGATATATCGAGTAAATTTGTTAGATGGTGCGACCAACCGTCTAACTTGGCAAGGCAGCCAGAACTTGGGTGGACAAATCACACCAGATGGAAAGTTCATGATTATGGTTAATCGGAACGATTCCGGGTTTAATTTGGCCAAGCAAGATTTGGAAACAGGAGCCGTACAAGTGTTGACTAAAACACAACTGGACGAGTCTCCAAGTATTGCGCCAAACGGTGGTATGGTCATTTACAGCTCCATGTATAGGAAGAAGAATGTACTTTCTATGGTCTCTATAGATGGTCGCTTTAAAGCTAGATTACCGGCAACAAATGGGCGTGTTAGAGCTCCCGCCTGGTCACCATTTTTGTAGAAATAACCGTTTGTGTGTAGTTCGGCAAATCGGTTAAAACAAAGTTTCGGACAAATAAGGAAGAATAAGATGCAACTTAATAAAGTTCTTAAAGGGCTTATGATTGCGCTACCAGTACTAGCTGTTACGGCATGTAGCTCAAGCGACAACGCGGCAGATTCCACTAAAACTTCTCAAACTAACAATACTGAGCAAGTTGTAGCGGCAGATACCACAACTGAAGTGACGCCACTTGATCAAGGCACTCAGCTTAGCGACCAAGATATCAAAGACGCGCAACTTCGTGAAACTCAGACAATTTACTTTGCATTTGATAACGCGACCATTTCGTCTGACTACGAAGACATGCTAGCTGCACACGCTGCTTTCATTAGCAAAGATCCAGCTCTTAAAGTACGCATCGAAGGTCACGCAGATGAGCGTGGTACTCCAGAGTACAACATCGCGCTAGGCGAGCGTCGTGCTGAAGCTGTTGCTAAGTACCTGCAAGCTCTGGGTGTTCAGGCAGACCAAATCGAAGTAATCAGCTTCGGTGAAGAACGTCCTCTACTACTAGGTCAAAGCGAAGAGGTTTACGCTAAAAACCGTCGCGCTGTTCTAGTTTACTAATAGGAATTTTCCTATGTTCAGTAACTCTAAGCGAATCATCTCGCTTACGTTGCTGGCAAGTGCGGCGAATGTAGCGTTCGCCGCACCAGCTCCAGTAACCGATCTCAATAGCACCACTGTATCAACGACTACCGCTTCCACTTCTGCCCGACCTTCATCCGCGAATGAAACCGAAGTTCAGCGTCTCGAGCGATTGCTTCAAAACCGCGCTAAGATTCAGATTCAAATGCAGGGTCAAATCGATGAACTCAGTGCAGAGGTTGGTGAATTACGCGGGATTGTAGAACGTAACTCCTACGAAATGAATCAAATGCTTCAGCGCCAGCGTGAATTATTCGTTGAGCTGGATAGCATGAGACAGCAACTTCAACAGGCTCCTGTTGTCGCTGCGAGCACAGATTCCGGAAACGACTCAACAGGCACGTTTTCAACCAATAAAGATGAGCAAACGGCTTATCAAGATGCGGTCGACCTCATTCTTAAGCAACGCGATTACGCGGGTGCCATAACCGCTTTCAAGCAGTTCCAGGTGGATTTCCCAGACTCGAAATTTGCTCCTAATACGCATTACTGGCTGGGTCAGCTTTACTTTGCGAAGAAGCAAGATGTCGATGCAGCTAAAAGTTTTGCCTCTGTAGTGGCATACAATGAGTCCAATAAGAGAGCAGACGCATTGCTGAAACTTGGCGACATTGCCAAGCGAAACAAAAAGCCAGATGCCGCTGTAAAATATTACCAGCAGGTCATCAGTGAATATCCGCAAAGTGCCTCCGCGGATATGGCGAAAAAACAGATGCAATAAGCATGAAAAATTCAGGGTCATTTCGACCCTGAATTGCTTTTCAAGCCTAGATTTTGTGTATTCTTAAAGCCCTTCCGACAATATCTTTCAATTTGAAATAACAAATTCATCTCTGAGCTATACATCCTCTAGAAGCGCGAAGTCGTTTGGGTATACAATACCCGGATTACTTGGAAGTTGCGTAGAGCAAGAGCAATGAGCCACATTTTAGACACTATCGAGACCGTTTACCCTTTTCCTCCAAAGCCTGTTCCACTTACTGGTGACCAAAAACAACAACACATAAACAATATTAAAAAGTTGTTGAAGGAAAAAGACGCGGTATTGATTGCACATTATTACACCGATCCTGAAATTCAGGCCCTCGCGGAAGATACGGGCGGTTTCGTAGGTGATTCACTGGAGATGGCAAAGTTTGGTAACCGCCACCCAGCAAGTACCCTCATTATTGGTGGTGTTCGCTTTATGGGTGAATCCGCTAAGATTCTGACACCAGAAAAACGCATTCTCATGCCGAATATGGAAGCAGAATGTTCACTCGACTTGGGCTGTCCGTCAGACAAATTCACCGAATTCTGCGACGCTCACCCTGACCATACTGTTGTGGTGTACGCGAATACGTCGGCAGCAGTAAAGGCACGTGCTGACTGGGTAGTGACATCCAGTATCGCTCTTGAAATCGTTGAGCACCTAGACGCAGAAGACAAGCCTATAATTTGGGGACCAGATCGTCACCTGGGTTCTTACATTGCCAATAAGACCGGAGCAGACATGCTGTTATGGCAAGGCGAGTGTATTGTTCATGATGAATTCTCTGCCGATGCGCTCAGAAAAATGAAGAACCTTTATCCTGACGCTGCCATTCTGGTTCACCCGGAGTCGCCAGCAAGCGTAGTAGAGCTTGCGGATGCCGTTGGGTCTACCAGTCAGTTAATTAAGTCTGCCAAAGAGCTACCTCATCAGCAAATGATTGTGGCAACAGACAAAGGCATCTTCTTTAAAATGCAGCAATTGGTTCCTGAAAAAGAACTGATTGAAGCTCCAACCGCAGGTGCGGGGGCTACATGCCGTAGCTGTGCTCACTGTCCTTGGATGGCAATGAACGGATTAGCGGCTATTGAGAAAGCCCTGATTGAAGGTGGGGAAGAGCATGAAATATTTGTGGACGAAGAGGTGCGTGTGAAGTCCTTGATTCCTTTGAACAGAATGCTGGATTTTGCCGAGCAGCTCAATATGCAGGTGAAAGGTAACGCTTAATAACTGAAACCAATTCAAATAGAAATGCCGCGAAAATATCGCGGCATTTTTGTTTTGAGGTTATCTTATTGGCTTTCTGCCAGCGTTACGCCGCGCTGAGTTAAACCACAAAGCATGACTGGAAGGGCGTTGAAGATTTCTTCAAATTGTTCAAGACCTTCAATACCTTGTTGAGCAAGAGTCGTAATCGCGGTTTCCGGATCGTAAAGCATGCTCATAGACAAAATAACGCCACCTAAAAGCGCGTTATCTTCGCTGTCTTCCGGCATCAATGTTTCCCAGTCATCACGTGATACTCCCCAGCCTTGAAGCAGACCTTCTGTGAAGTCGCGTGCTTGTTGGTTTACGATCTCCTCTTCATCCAGAGCGCAGCCTTCTGGCCACTGCCAGCTACCTTCCAGAAGTTGAGGGCGAGCATCATTCCAGATGTTGATGACTTGGTTTGCAAACGCTTCAAGTTGCTCATGCGCTGAAAAAGGCGCTGTTTCTTCACCACCCCATAAAAATGCCAGCCATTCAGCAGGATCGATAACGTTCGGTGCTGCAGCCATGGAAGTAACAAATCCACGGATCTGGTATTCATTTAAAATTTTGCCTTCCATTTCAGGTAAAGCGAGCAATTCTGTTAAAGTCAAAACAAGTTCCTGTAAAGTGTTATCCCGCTATTGTAACAAGCTCAAGTAAGTGGAAAAAGACTTGATGAATACCATACTAAGATCTAGGTTTTTTAATATGTGCATTGTTGGCTAAGATTATGGCGATCAAATCTTCACTAAAAAAGAAAAGTATCATCGCTTTGGGTTTGTACCTCTGTTTTTTCATCGCGACAGTAGGCAGTATTACCTATGTTGTGGTGGAATACCCGATTAAAAGCAAGCTTCAGAAAAACCTCGATTTGAGAACCGAGCTTCTGGCTACAAGTTTAGATGAATCGCTTAACGGTTCTTTGGGGTTACTGCATAGCATTGCAGCTATAGGCGAAGCAACGGGCGAGTATGGTGAGCTCAAAACTCTTCTACCAATCATGATAGCTCAAAGCACCAATATGATCGTCAGCGGTGGAATCTGGCCAGAGCCTTATCTGATAGATCCAAACATACGGTTAAACAGTCTTTTCTATAACAAGAACATAGAAGGCGGCGTTGACCTTATCCATTCATGGAACAACCCTGAATCCGGTGGATACAATATCGAGCCTTGGTATACGTCTGCCATTAATATACAGCCTCAACAAGTGTCTTGGTCTGATGTTTACATTGATCCCTACACCCATGTCCAAATGATCACTGCATCAACCCCTTACTTTAAAAATGGCAAGGTTCAGGGGGTAGCGACCATTGATATTTCACTCTCCGAGCTGATCAAATACGTTCAGAACCACGCCAATCAGTACGACATCGGTGTCTTGATAAGAGATCAGAACGGAACGTCTATCACCGAACACAACTTTCTCCTCTCTAAAAATATTTATATTTCTCAGTTGAAATTTGGTACCTACAACTGGGAAATAGATGTTGTGAATTCGAAACGTTTGGTAGCGGAAGAGACATTCGAGCTGGTGATGAGTTTAGAATTCATCATTGCTCCGTTCTTATTAGCCTGCGTGATGATCGGCTATTACATGATCAATCGGTACCTGATTCGTCCTATCGTGGTGATTGCAGATAAGGTTTCTGATTCAACCACCAGCGGTATCATCGATATGGATTACAGAAGTAACGATGAAATCCGTCACCTGATAGACAGCTTCAACCACAACACCATTTACTTACAGGAAGAAAAAGTCAAAGCGCAGGCTTCTACCAAAGCAAAATCCGCATTCCTGGCAACCTTATCTCATGAAATCCGTACCCCAATGAATGGTGTGTTAGGCACGGCACAAATTCTGGCGAAAACCGATCTGAACGATCATCAGAAAAAGCTTCTGCACAGTTTGTATGACTCAGGCGAACACATGATGACCTTGCTTAACGAGATTCTGGATTTCTCCAAAATAGAGCAGGGCAAACTGGAACTGGATCCTTCACCATTCCCACTCTCCAGTATCATCGGCAGTATCAACAGTGTTTACTACACCTTGGCAACAGAAAAAGGGTTAAGCTTCAAAGTGTACAGTGAAGTACCAACCGAGCGTTGGTATAACGCCGACAAAGCAAGAATGAGGCAAATACTCTTCAATTTACTGAACAATGCCATCAAATTTACCTCCCGGGGCTTTGTGGAGGTATATCTCAACGAGTATGAGCGGGATGGTAAAGTGTACTTGTCCATTCAGGTCAGAGACACCGGAATAGGCATCTCCAAGTCGGCTCAAGAGAAAATCTTCAAACCTTTTGAACAGGCGGAATCCAGCACTACTCGCCGATTTGGTGGTACTGGGTTAGGGCTGGCGATTACACAGAAGATTGTTCAGGGAATGGGCGGCAATATTACGGTAAAAAGTGAAGAGGGCATAGGTTCAAGCTTTTTTGTGAGTCTGCAAGCAGACGTATGCGAGCCTGAAAACACTCAGGATACAGTGCATCAGAAGTTCGATTGTAATGGCTTAACCGCCCTTATCGTTGAAGATAACAGAACCAATACCATGATCATGGATGCGTTCCTGCGCAGTAAAGGCTTTGAGACAACCAGTGTGGTAGATGGAGCCAAAGCCGTCGATATTCTTTCGCAATGCACATTTGATTTGGTTCTGATGGATAACCACATGCCAGTGATGGATGGAATCGAGGCGACAGAACGGATCCGAAACTTAAGTCACCCTTCTTCAAAAGGTCTGATTCTTGGCTGTACGGCAGATGTATTTAAAGAAACCAGAGAAAAGATGCTAAAAGCCGGGGCAGACCACATCCTTGCCAAGCCAATAGATGAAAGAGAATTGGATGACGTATTAATAAAGTTCTCTGATCGATTAATGCGTTCATTGCCACACGCTAGCCACTCATCCACTCGAGAGCCTCAATCCTCGAACAATGAGAAGCTTCTAGTAGACCTTTATGTATCGCTGGATAACCAGGACTTTGAAAAAGCAAAAGGCATACTCAAGGTCATTGTTAGCCAAGACAGGAATAAATTTAACAACGAAGAGCGCGAAGCCATAGATAAGATCTCGGTAGCACTTGAAGGGAACAATGTCCCTTCAGAAGACGACATAAACGTGCTGACACTCAGTTTGGCTGATTAATTCTGTAAATTAACAACAAATCAACATCCTAAGCCAAGCAAAAGCTTGGCTTTTTTACATCTTAACCCTTCATGTTGGTATGGTTTAAGCCTAAAAGCTTTCATGCCAGTGAAAATCTCTAACTTTCGAACATAACCTAGTTGTAAATTTACAACAAAAATAAAAATTTGAAATATAAAACTAAATAATTCGTGATTTAATAGCCTTATTATCTAGTTAAAATGCATTTATCTAGATTTCTCGTTTGTATTTTTAATAATATTCTAGTTATTAGTTCTTTAAAGGTAAGGTAATGAGTTCGAAAGCGCCTTTTTGCATTCGCCACGCTGCGGCGGATACATTTGCAATGGTGGTGTTCAGTTTTGTCGTCGGCATGCTGATTGAGATTTTTATATCTGGAATGACATTTGAACAGTCTTTGCAATCCAGAACGCTTTCGATACCGGTAAACATTGCCATAGCCTGGCCATATGGCGTATTCCGTGATTGGGTATTGAACCAAGGTGGTCGTATCCATACCGGAGAGCTAATGAAGCGTATTTCAGATGTCGTTGCGTACGTTTTATTCCAATCACCAGTTTATGCCGCCATTCTTTGGTTTGTTGGCGCCTCGACCGACCAAATTCTGACAGCAGTTGCAAGTAACGCCGTAGTATCTTGTGGCTTGGGCGTTCTGTATGGCTACTTCTTAGATAATTGCCGTAAATGGTTCCGTGTACCGGGTTATGCTCAACGGGTTTAAAATCATACAAACTGTATGGAAAATGAGTGTTTTAGCTAATTTCTGAGCGAACAGACATAAAAATACATTTTTTTTTCTGATAAGCACTTGACCCTCAACCGCATAATCATTAAATTAGCGCCCCGTTGAGACGCAAAGTTCAACAACAATTCGGTGAGTTGTCCGAGTGGCTGAAGGAGCACGCCTGGAAAGTGTGTATACGGCAACGTATCGAGAGTTCGAATCTCTCACTCACCGCCACATTCGAAGCCCCAGCAAAAATGCTGGGGCTTTTTCGTTTCTTAGTTCTTATTCGGTTTGAGTTTGTACCTGATATAGACAGATTCCATAGCCTAAAGGTTTTTTTGTTCAGTAGCTCCTCACCATCTATATTACATAATCGTATTTGCGAGTGGCGTTGACAGCCACACACCCAATAAAACCAAAGGCAAGTACATACCATGGTGAATTCTTCGATTGGTTTAAGTGAGCAAACAGCAAACCTGCTACAGCACCAAGACCTGCCGCTTGCAACTGCTCGCTTGAGGGCTTGCCATACAGCACGCTAGAAACTAGGTGCTCACAATTATTGTCTAGCACTCCATATTTTTTTGCTTTCTTGAGCAACTGCTCTGCTTGGTTAAACAGTTGATTTTTCTTTTCTTCACTTAGATGACTTAAAACTACTTTTATAGGTTTTCCATCGGCGTAAGCTTCAATGGTACAAACCTGTACGTTTCCATCTGGAGAGTTGTGAAGCACTCGTCCTTTACCTAGATAGATTCCAGCATGCTCCACGAAAAGTTTTGAACGATAAAGTAGATCACCGATGCTGAGTTTATTCTTCATAATTTCCTCTTTCTGACTTAAAGTAAGTGCATTCAATAATGGGATTAAGATACGTAAAACGTATATTAATGCACTTAATTTATACATATGCACTTAAGTGATCAAGTGTTTTTTTGTTATTGGTGGTGAAAATGCAAGATAAAATGGTTTCATACTCATCAATTCTGGGTGTGGTTGTCGCAAATAAGCGTAAAGAGCTAGGGGTTGAGCAGAGCGTGTTGGCTGAAAAAATGGGTCTTTCGCAAGCCAGTTACAGCCGTTTGGAGTCTGGAAAGTCAACATTCTCTGTTGACCAGATGTTTGAATGTGCCAAAGCTCTTGGTATTCCTCCAGACGAACTTTTCAATTCTGTTGTGAACACGGTGAACAACCTTAAACAAAGTGAACAGGTAGAAGTTCAAGCTCAACCGAGAGGCAATGCTACAAAAGCTAAAGCAGAGGGTGGAAATAAAGTAGGCACTTTTATCGCGGGGGCGGCTTTGGGCGCATTGATAATTGGGTTAGCAGGTAAATCTAAATAAATGTTGTAAATATCAAGATAACTGATTGTATTTTAATGTATATTACGGTTGTAAAACGTCAGAATGGTTAGGGTGTATTGTGCTTCCAAGTTATCAAGATTTAATGAAGCCAGTGTTAGTGGCTGCGAAGAATGAAGAAGTTAAGCTTAGCAACGTTGTAGACTTGCTAGCGGAGCAATTCAATCTGTCAGAAGGCGAGAGAGCGGAACTTCTCCCTAGTGGACGACAAGCAGCTTTCACTAACCGAGTTGGATGGGCCAAAACCTATCTAGCGAAAGCAGGGCTCCTGGATTCAACAAGGCGTGGTCATTTCGTGATAACGGACTTGGGGAAAGAAGCTCTAAACAGCGGTGAAGAGATTAATAACCAATACCTAAAACGGTTTGATGACTTCAATGCGTTCACTAAGCAAAAGAACGGTGATTCAGACAAAGTCGAAGAGACAACAGTGTCTGATAATGACGCGACACCTGATGAAGTGCTAAGAGCTGCTTACAAACAGATTAACGACGCGTTAGCCTCAGACATCTTGTCTCGAACACGTAAAGTATCTCCAGCCTTCTTTGAGCAACTATTGATCGACCTGCTACTAGCTATGGGCTATGGCGGAAGTGATGAAGGGATGGCTCATACACTTGGAAGAAGTGGAGATAACGGTATTGATGGAGTCATTAACCAGGATCCTCTAGGTGTAGATCAGGTTTACATACAGGCAAAGCGTTATGCAGAGGGTAACAATGTAGGGTCTAGTGAAATACGGGATTTCTTTGGGGCACTGAACTTAAAGAAAGCGCAAAAGGGTATCTTCATTACCACTTCCGATTTTACATCCTCTGCCTCACAAACGGCTAAAGATTTAGGTATGCACATTGTGCTTATTAACGGTCAAGAGTTGGCTAAGTTGATGTTGCGATACAACATTGGTAGCCGAGATGAGCAAGTGTTACACCTGAAGAAAATAGACGAAGAGTTTTTTGAAGCGTAAACCATTAAACAGAATGTTTACGCTTTACTTAAGAATTAGGAAAATTTGCGAATGAACAAACAACAACTCGCAGCAAAAATCTGGGAATCAGCCAACCAGATGCGTTCAAAAATCGAAGCTAACGAATACAAAGACTACATCTTAGGCTTCATTTTCTATAAATATCTGAGCGATACCCAAGTGAGCTTCCTTGTCGAACAAGGGATGACACAAGATGACATCAAGGCATTGGTCGAAGATGACACAGAAACAGTGGACTATATCCGAAGAGAAAAAGGGTATTTCATTGCCTATGATAACTTATTCTCAACTTGGGTGGATTCAAGCACAGAGTTTGACGAGTCGAATGTTCGTGATGCGTTGTCAGCCTTTAACCGTTTGATCAATAAAAAACATAAAAAACTGTTTGAAGGGATCTTCACCACGTTAGAAACGGGGTTAAGCAAACTGGGTGAAACTTCTGGCAAGCGAACCAAAGCAATCAGCGACTTGCTTCACCTCATTAAAGCCATCCCGATGACGGGTAACCTTGGCTATGATGTGCTGGGTTACATTTATGAATACCTGATCGAAAAGTTTGCCGCCAATGCGGGCAAAAAAGCGGGTGAGTTCTACACGCCGCATGAAGTCTCGCTATTGATGTCTGAAATCACAGCGCACGAGCTCAAACATAAAGATGAGATTGAGATTTACGATCCAACCAGTGGTTCGGGCTCATTGTTGATTAACATCGGTAGCTCAGTGGCCAAATACGCTAAGAGCAAAGATGACATCAAATATTACGCTCAAGAGCTCAAGCAAAGCACTTACAACTTAACCCGTATGAACCTGATCATGCGTGGTATTTTGCCAGATAACATCACCACCCGTAACGGCGATACGCTAGAAGATGACTGGCCATACTTTGATGAAAGCAACCCACAAGAGTCTTATCAACCTCTGTATGTGGATGCAGTGGTCTCTAACCCGCCGTATTCACAAAAGTGGGACCCAGAAAACAAAGAGAATGATCCACGTTACGCACGCTTTGGCCTAGCACCAAAAACTAAAGCTGACTTTGCGTTTCTATTGCATGACTTATACCACCTCAAGCCAGATGGCATTATGACCATTGTACTGCCACACGGTGTACTTTTCCGTGGTGGTGAAGAGGGCGAGATCCGCAAGCAACTGATCGAGAACAACCATATTGATGCCATCATCGGCTTACCAGCCAACATCTTCTTTGGTACGGGCATCCCAACTGTGATTTTGGTGCTCAAGCAGAAGCGTGAAAACAACGACGTATTGATTGTGGATGCCTCAAAACACTTTGTGAAAGAAGGCAAAAACAACAAACTGCAAGACTCAGACATCAAGCGCATCACCGATGCTGTGATTCATCGCCAAGATAATGACAAGTTCTCGAAAGTGGTGAGCAAGAAAACCATTCAAGATAACGAGTACAACCTTAATATTCCGCGCTATGTGGATTCATCACCCGCGGCTGAAACGTGGGATCTTCATGCGACCATGCTAGGCGGTATTCCAAACCGAGAAATAGCCGCCCTGAAGGAGTACTGGGATGTATTGCCAGAGCTTCATGATGCGTTGTTTAGCGCAAAATCATCCGACTACAGCGAGTTGGCGGTTGAGAAGAGCCAAGTGCAAACTACCATTGCACAGCATCCGCAACTGCTTGCGTTTATA
Organism: Vibrio sp. SCSIO 43132; assembly: GCF_019904195.1. Lineage (NCBI taxonomy): Bacteria > Pseudomonadati > Pseudomonadota > Gammaproteobacteria > Vibrionales > Vibrionaceae > Vibrio > Vibrio sp. SCSIO 43132. The sequence goes on along the minus strand of NZ_CP063199.1, from coordinate 2,679,053 downwards.
CAGACATACAACCAAGCGTTCGATGGCTTTGATGAGTACCTAAACACCACCTTAATTGAGGGTTGGGAAAGCGTTAACCGTAACCAACAACAAGCGCAATTGAGTGTCGATCTGTTTGAACGCATGCAGCCAATTGCGTTGATAGATAAATACCAAGCCTACCAGTTGCTTAGTGACCAGTGGCAAATCATTAGTGCCGACCTTGAAATGATGCAAACAGAAGGGTTTGATGCTACCAAGCAGGTTGACCCGAATATGACCATCAAGAAAGTCAAAGGCAAAGAGACCGAAGTACAAGACGGTTGGAAAGGCCACATTATGCCGTTTGAATTAGTGCAAAAAACCTATCTGATTGATGATTTAAACGAGCTAAAACTGCAAGAAGACAACCTCAGTGAGGTTGTTTCGACTATCGATGAACTTATTGAGTATTTCAAGGAAGAAGACGATTCTGTACTGAATGACAATAATGATGCTTTTGCTAAAGCCGAACTAGGTCAAGCGGTAATAGATGCCTATCTAAGCATTCATTCTGAAGAGATAGACGCTCTCAATAAGTATATTGCGTTACTTGATAACAAAGCCAAGGTGGACGAAAAGTTAGCATTTATTGCAGAGTATCCGCAGGTTCAATGGCATGAAATGGAAGCCAGCAAAAACGGCACTTATGCCAAAGGTAAAGTAAATGCCCACCTCAAAATGCTACGTGCAAAGTTTAGCTTTGATCCTGAAACGATTGAAGGCAAAGTGGTTAAGGCAAGTCAGTTACTTGATGAGCAAGCGGAGCTAAAAGCGGATAACAAAGAGAAAGCTCTACAGCTACATATCAATACCAAGCGGACAATAGAAAATCTGTCCAATGACCAGGTGAACAATTTGCTAGCACTCAAGTGGATCACACCTCTGTCTGAGGCGCTAACCGCTATGCCAACCGCAGTCGTTAACCGCTTAACCATTAAGGTACAAGCACTTGCAGACAAATACGCTGTGACCTATTCCCAAGTAGCGAGTGAGATTCAAACTTCAGAAAATGAGCTAGCAGAGATGATGAGCCAATTAACAGGCGATGAGTTTGATATGCAGGGCTTAGCGGAACTGACTAAGTTGCTGAAGGGCGAGTAATATGAGTATGACTAAAAACGTACCTGAAATTCGCTTTGAAAAATACAAGGCGGACTGGGTTAAAAGCGATTTGGGCGAGTTAATTAGTGTAGGCTCCGCAGCCCGTGTGCATAAAGAGCAATGGACGAACCATGGTGTTCCGTTTTATAGAACTAGCGATGTGGTTTCCATCTACAAAGATCAAGCTAATACACAGGCTTTCATTTCTTATGAGCTGTATGAGCAGCTTACTAATAAAATAGGTAAGATTCAGCGTGGAGATCTTCTCATTACAGGTGGGGGCTCTATAGGTATCCCGTTTTTGGTAAAAAATGATGCCCCATTGTATTTTAAAGATGCTGACTTGTTGTGGTTGAAAAACAATCACAAGATGGATGGGCATTTTCTTTACACGTTTTTTGCTAGTCGTCCATTCAGAAACTATCTAAAAAGCATTTCGCATATCGGAACTATTGGGCATTACACTATTTCTCAAGCAAAGACTACGCCTATTAGTTACTGTGATAGAGAAGAACAGGGTGATCTTGGCAACTACTTCCAAAAGCTCGACACTCTGATTAACCAACACCAACAAAAACACGACAAACTCACCAACCTGAAAAAAGCCATGCTAGAAAAAATGTTTCCAAAGGCGGGTGAAAGTGTGCCTGAAATTCGTTTTGATGGGTTTACTGGGAATTGGACCACCACGTCGCTATCAAAAATTGCACATGTTATAGATCCGCATCCAAGCCATCGAGCACCTGATGCTGTAGCGAATGGAGTTCCTTTTATTGGTATTGGTGATGTTGCTGAGAATGGACATGTTGACTTTAAGAACGTGAGAATTGTTCCTTATCATATTTATGGTGAGCATCGACAAAGGTATCAGGTTGAAGTAGGGGATTTTGCTTATGGGCGTGTTGCCTCTATCGGGAAGATTATTGATCTATCAAGTAATGTAGATCGCGAGTATACCTATTCACCAACGATGGCGATTGTTAAGCCGGTTACATTGTATTCTCCTTACCTAAAGGGTTACATGAATACGAGTGTTTTTAAAGGTCGAGTAGATAACAAAACGACAGGTTCAACTCGTAAATCTTTAGGTGTTCAAGATTTTAGAGAGTTGCCGGTGTGCTTTCCTGAACAGCAAGAAGAACAAATCAAAATTGGTGATTATTTCCAAAATCTCGGTTTGTTAATTAATCAACACAAGCACCAAATCACTAAACTCAAAAACATCAAGCAAGCATGCTTAGATAAAATGTTCGTGTAACAAGGATAGCCGATGACCATTTTTAAAAGAGAAGCGGATTTTGAACAAGCCTTTATCGAGGTATTGATTGATAAAGGTTGGGAGCGCGAGGTTCTTAAAAACAAAACCGAAGCCGACTTGTTACAAAACTGGGCAAACATTTTATTTGAGAATAACCGCCAACGTGACCGCCTCAACGATGTGCCGCTGACGAACGGCGAGATGCAGCAGATCATCGAACAAATCAAAGAGCTTAAAACTCCGTTTAAGCTCAATGGGTTTATTAACGGTAAAACCGTGGCGATTAAGCGCGACAACGAAAATGACCCAGAACATTTGGGCAAAGAAGTCAGCTTAAAGATCTACGACAGACAAGAGATAGCAGCAGGGCAAAGCCGTTATCAAATCGTGCAGCAACCTAAGTTTGAGCGTGGCAGCCCACTGCGTAATGATCGCCGTGGTGACATTATGCTGCTGATCAACGGTATGCCTGTGTTCCACATTGAGTTAAAACGCAGTGGCATTCCTGTCAGCCAAGCGGTGAACCAAATAGAGAAGTACTCCAAAGAGGGGATCTTTAGTGGTTTGTTCTCACTGGTGCAAGTGTTTGTTGCCATGCAGCCAGAAGAGTCGAAGTATTTCACCAACCCAGGTGCCGATGGCAAGTTCAACCCTGATTACCAATTTAATTGGGGCAATATGAACAATGATCCAATCAATCACTGGAAAGAGGTAGCGTCGAAACTGCTTTCGATTCCTATGGCGCATCAGTTGATAGGTTTTTACACCGTAGCGGATAATACCGATGGGGTGCTCAAGGTGATGCGTAGCTATCAATACTACGCCGCTAATGCTATCTCTGATAAGGTCGCGAAAACTAAATGGCGACAGATTAACTCGAATGCTGATCGGCTTGGTGGTTATGTTTGGCATACCACGGGTTCAGGTAAAACCATGACCAGCTTCAAGTCTGCTCAGTTAATTGCCCAATCTCGTGATGCCGACAAAGTGGTGTTCTTGATGGATCGCATCGAGCTTGGTACGCAGTCACTCAAAGAGTACCGCAACTTTGCCGATGACAGGGAAGAGGTGCAAGCCACCGAAAACACTGATGTGTTGGTCACTAAGCTAAAAAGCTCAGACCCGAAAGAGACATTGATTGTTAGCTCAATTCAAAAAATGAGCAATATCTTTGAAGCGGTCGACGACCAAGGTACCGCCAGCAACTCTGAGGATATTGATATCATTCGTGAAAAGCGCATGGTGTTTATTATTGATGAGGCGCACCGTTCAACGTTTGGTGACATGCTAACCATCATCAAAAAAACCTTCCCTAAGGCGGTGTTTTTTGGCTTCACTGGTACACCGATTCAGGGTGAAAATGAGATAAAGGGCACTACCACCCCCGATATTTTTGGCGATGAGCTGCACCGCTATAGCCTTGCCGATGGTATCCGCGATAAAAATGTGTTGGGTTTTGACCCATACAAAATACGCACTTTCAAAGAGCGGGAATTAAGGCAAGCGGTTGCTTTGCAGCAAGCCAAAGCGCAAACTGTCTCTGAGGCAATGGCAGACCCAAAAAAGAAGAAAAAATTTAACCACTTTATGAACGATGTACCGCTGGCAGGGATAGCGTTGCCTGATGATCGTTATGAAAAAGGCATTGAAGACTATGTACCGAAAGCTCAATATGAAACGGATACGCATCAAGAACAAGTCGTCGCAGATATCATTGAGCAGTGGGAAGTATTAAGCCAAGCTAGTAAATTTCATGCCATTTTGGCAACCAGCAGTATTGCGGAAGCGATCGATTACTATCGTCGATTCAAAGCAGCCAAACCTGAGCTCAAAGTGTCGGCGCTGTTTGACCCTAACATCAACAATGAAGGGGAAAATAGTGTGGATGGCTGCGCAGAACGCGGCCCAACCTTTAAGGCGGATGGTCTCGAAGAGATCATGGCGGATTACAACGCGAAGTTTGGTCTAGACTTCGACTTCGGCCGTCACGCCAAGTTCAAGCAAGATATGGCGGCGCGGATGTCGCACAAGAAGCCGTATGAAGGCATCCATAAAGAGCCAGAGAAACAGCTTGATTTGATGATAGTGGTTGACCAGATGTTGACGGGTTTTGACTCTAAATGGGTGAACACGCTCTATTTAGACAAGGTGATCAAATACCAGAACATTATCCAAGCTTTCTCACGCACCAACCGTCTGTTTGGACCAGACAAGCCGCATGGCACTATTCGTTATTATCGCTACCCAGACACGATGGAACGCCATATTGATGAGGCAGTGAAGCTCTATTCTGGAGATAAACCTTTGGGTTTGTTCGTGGATAAGTTAGAAAGCAACATTGAGGCGATGAATGAAATCTTTGCTGAAATCCAATCCGTATTTAACAATGCAGGTGTTCAAGATTTTGAGTGTCTGCCAAGGGATGATGAAGCCTGTGCGAAGTTTGCAGCACTATATCGTGATTTCAACAAACACCTTGAAGCAGCGAAAATTCAAGGTCTAGATTGGACAGACGACTCACTAGAGTGTGGTGAGCAAGTGTATCTTGGTTTGGCTCTGCGATACCGAGAACTGGCAAGCCAAAGCGAGCGCGACCCTAGCGGCTCACAATCAGATATTCCATTCGATATCGTGGGCTATTTGACTGAAATTGATACGGGTCGAATCGATTCGGATTACATGAATAGCCGATTCGAGCGTTATTTACGAGTTTTGAGTAGTGGTGTTAGCGCAGAGGAGACAGAGCGGACGCTTAACGAGCTACATCAGTCATTCTCATCCCTCACACAAGAAGAGCAGCGATATGCTAGGTTGTTTTTAAATGACTTGCAGCGTGGTGACGCTCGCCTTAGTGAAGGCAATAGCTTTAGAGATTACATTAATCGCTATCAAAACCAAGCAGAGCGTGCCCGCGTCGATGGTATTGTGAATGCGCTAGGGTTAGACAAAGACCTGTTGCTACAACTCATCAATAGCGTGATCGATGAAGAAAACCTTAACCGTTTTGGGCGTTTTGATACCCTTAAATCCACGGTAAACAGAGATAAAGCGAAAGCGTTCTTTGAGCAGTTGGAAGGAAGAGCGATTCCCCCGTTTAAAATGAATATGCTCATTGATAAGCACCTAAGAGCGTTTATCTTTGAACAGTCGGAAGTGTTCAACCGTGTTGATACTGCAGATTCACTACAAAACAATCAAAACTTAGTGCCGTTGCCATTGAAGTTTGGTGATAAAAAGCTTTATCGAGCCTCACAGATATGCGAACTAGAAAATGCCCAAGAGTTAGGCTCTATTACGTTCAGGACTGATTTACCGTACGAAGATAACCCGGCGTCATTACTTACTACCGGATGTTTTAATGAGTTAAAAGAGCTTGGGATCGTATCTTCGCAGATCTTGGACACCTCACTCATTGCTTTAACTGAGCTTGAGCTTGTTACCAAAGGGCTTGGGCTGCCTTTATACGATGAGGGTAAAAGTGGCATTGTTTGGGCTCTTAAAGAAGCACGGCAAGGCAGTGTACTTGATGAGTTTACAGCCTATGCTGTCCAAATAGCTGGAGACGAAAGTTTTAGAACATATATTGAAAGTGGAATCTATGATTTAGGGAAAATGGCGTTTGGGGCTGCATTCATTTCTCTGCCAAAACTTTTAACTGAAAGACTAGAAGAGAAACGTAAAATTGCCCAAGAAAAAAAAGGCGAAGATGAAATGATTGAAGCCTCTCAGGAGGTGGTTGATTATAGAACGCATCCGAAGCTAAAAGATAAGTGGAAAGATACAGAGCATTAACTGTGTATCGTTTTGACAGAGTCGGACTCTGTTTTAGTTTTTAAATCTCCCTTCATGACTGGGTGATTTTAAACATAAGGAACGACTTTTTTCTTTGGATGTTGGAAGGGAAATATGCTATTCGGCAGGATAACGGAAAGTCTAAGCGCTGAACCTTTGCTAAAAGTAATGCTTTTTTATTGGATAATTGTTAATTAGTATTATTTATCAATATCTTGCAAGAATGCGTTAAAGCTCTCACTTAAGACGCCTTTGGGCGTCTTTTTTACTTTTCGGCATTCACTACCTAAACTTCCTCAAGTACCTAGGCAACATAGTTTCGTTACCGAGTAACCCACCTTGGTGAATGTAGAGTAGTGTCCCGTGCTTTTCCTGTGTGTACTCTTGCATTAAGCATCGCCACATCAGTGGGTCGTAGAGTAGGTCAAATTCCACATCGGTTTGTGTTTTTAGCTTTTTCCAAATTTCAAAATCTGTTTGGTAGAGTTTGCCGAAATGGTGCTTTTTTCCTGGATCGAGAATGGCGGGAAGGCTGGGTTCTTGAAGTGATTGCCATTGCTGTTTTAAATAGTCGTTTCCACCTACGCAGGCGCAGGTCAACACTTGGATGTCGTGTGGCTTTAAGTGCTTTTGAAGGTAGAGCGATGTTGTGCCTGTTCCGGATGGCAGTGCGACGGTGAGCTTTTTAATATTTTGTTCTTGCTTCCATGTGACTATTTCTTCTGCTAGTTTCTTTACACCATACTCTGCCAATTCGCATCTGCCACCTTCGGGTATGAATAAACACTTTTCATCGGGCTTTCTTATCTCGTGAATGTAACTTTCACAGTTAAGCCCGTTCGGGTTGGGTTGCTTGCTCAGGTCAATGATAGAGGCACCAAGCTCAAGAGCTGCGCGATAGTTTCCCTTCGGGTTTTCCGCCACATAACTTGGAATATGGTCAACATAGTATTCCAGCTTCCAGCCTTTTAGATTGGCTAGTGCTGCAAGTGAATACAGTGAGTTTGCCTGTACAGAGCCGTATCCGATGAGCGTGCTAATGCCTTGCTGTTCTTCTTCTAGCAACTTCATGAATTTTCGTGCTTTGTTGCCACTAAATTGGGGGTGCAGAAGCTCGTCTCTTTTTAGGTAAAAGGGAATGTGTTCGAACTGATGGTATGTGACCGGGCTGGCAGAGAGTTTCATTGAGGTAAGCAGCTAAGTAAAAAAGCAATCTTACCAATTTTTAGGGAAGATTCGGCAAATTCAGGTCATCGTTTCCTAGGCGTAACATTTTCTTTCTGAATACTGCATCTTAAAGTGACTTGGGTATATAATGCTGCCTTCGTGCGATATCGACCGCACGGTTTAGACCTACATCTGCAGTAAAACTGAGTTTCTACAAGCCTTACTCTTTTTGTTTGAGTCAGGCGATAGTGTTTTTGTGTGTCATTGAGCAGGTTTAGGGATTCGAATTCAATCATATAAAAGAATGAACTTACCCAAGTTTTGTATATCTCAGGGTAGGGCATTTGAATTAATAGAGGTAGAGAAGTGAAGCTAACTTCCAAACATTTATGGTTTTTGCTGGGAGCAGCCTTGCTAATCAGGCTTGTGTCTCTTGGCATCATGCCATTAATGGATACAACTGAAGCGAGATACGGCGAACAGGCTCGAATTATGGTGGAAACAGGCAACTGGTTGACACCTATGTTCGATTACGACGAGCCATTTTTAGGCAAACCGCCTATGTTTACATGGCTAAGTGCCGTGGGTATTGAAGTTTTCGGTGTGTCAGAGTTTGCAGTGCGATTCCCTCACTGGGTTGTTGGCGTCATGACTATCGCATTAGGTTGCTTCTTCGCTAAACGAGTAGGCATCGACCCACTTAAAACTGCGGTAGTAATGGCTACCATTCCGGTTTTCTCTATCTCTTCTGGCGCTGTTATGACCGATATGGCGCTCACGTTCTCTTTAACGCTTGCCATGATCGGCTTCTTCTTTAGTTGGCGGGGCGAACGAATCTGGGGCTACATTGGCTTCATTGGTTTAGGGCTGGCGCTGCTTTCTAAAGGCCCGATGGCGATTGTTCTGATGGGCCTTTCTATACTGCCATTCCTAGTGATTCAACATGGTTTCGTTGGTGCTTTCGTTCAGCTTTGGAAACGCATCCCAATTGTGGGTGGTCTGGTTCTGATGTGCGTGATTTCGTTCCCTTGGTACATCATGGCGGAACAGGCGAACCCAGGGTTCCTTGAGTATTTCATTGTTGGTGAGCACTTTAACCGGTTCTTAGTCAGTGGTTGGGAAGGTGACCGTTACGGTAACGCACACGACGAACCACGCGGTATGATCTGGCTGTTTCTGATGCTGGCAGCATTACCTTGGTCTGTGGTTTTGCCTTTGCTTGCGGTGTTCCGCTTTACCCGATTGAAAGAGAAGCTGTCTGAACTTCCGGGTGTGTTTGTCTTCCTGCTGTTCTGGGTGCTGTCGCCACTCATTCTGTTTACTTTCTCAGGAAACATTCTGGCGACTTACGTTCTGCCGGGGATGCCAGCGTTCGCTCTATTGGTCGCGTATCTGACGGAAAGCAAAGTCAGCTACAAAGTCACGTTCTTTAAGTTCTTAGCGATCACCGGTCTCGTGATTACCGCGGTTTCTGTTTACGTCGCAACAGAGCTTAAGAACGATGCAATCATCTACTATGTTGCGGGTGCTGCCATTCTGGTTGCTGGGATCGCGTTCCTGTTCAGGGATAAAGCGTTCAACTTCAACTGGTTTACCTTTACGTCTTACATTTCACCTATCATCCTGATCATTGCGATCTGCGTGGTGATGTTTAAAACAGGTAATGAGCGAAGCGACAAGATGTTGTTTGTCGATGTGGATCATTCTAAGCCGACTTTCTATGTGGAAGGTGGTCGTCCATTCTCTGGTCAGTACTACAGCTTTGGTCAAGCCAAGCGTCTTCACAATATGGACCAGCTAAAGGGGCATGAAAACGGCTACTACATTATTGGCCCTAACGAACGTATTGAAGGGTTTGTCGAAAGGCACAATCTAAGCTGTACGTTTGAAGTGGCGTCACCTAAGCGTTCTCGTTACCTATGCCAGTAATTTTTCAGCATCGTCTGTTTAAATTTGCGTTTGTCGGTGGTATCGGCTTTGTTGTCGATACCGCTGTGTTTGCGCTCTTTCTGTATGTCATTGAAACTCCGATTTTTGCAGCTAGGGTGATTGCCTTTATTGTGGCTGCGACGGCAACCTGGCTGGGCAACCGTACGCTCACATTTGGTGATCGCGAGAAAACCGACAAGGCAAAACAGTGGCAAAAACACATGGTCGCGGCCGCTTTTTCTGCCATTCCTAACCTAGGTGTGTTCAAACTGGTGATTGCCATATTTGGCGAACAAGGATATATGCCATTTGTTGCCCTTGTGGCAGGTATTCTGGTGGGAATGTTTAGCAACTACTTCCTGAGTTCCAAGTGGGTGTTTGCCGACAAACAAGCTTAGAACTTAACAGAATTGGACTTGGTCGCATTTTTATTGGAATAAATTTAAGGTCAACAGACCCTAAGCTCGGCTTCTCTGCTTGTGTTTAGGTTTGTTGTTCCCTTTTGGTTTATGTTTCCCTTGCCCTCTGGAGTCTTCTTTCTGCGCTTTTCCTTTACGTGACTGTTCTTTGCGAGCCTGGTCTTTACGAATATCCGGCTGGTTTTTCGTGTGTTTTGTTGCAAAGCGATTCGCTCCGTGGCGACCAGAACGTCTGCGCTGTGCTGGCGTTTTCGAATCCACGTCTTCAGTAGGGATCAGGCAACCCGGTTTGTCACCGATAAGATGTTTCTTACCCATGGATATCAGAGCTTCCCGAATCATTGGCCAGTTTGCCGGATCGTGATAACGCAACAGGGCTTTGTGAAGGCGGCGTTGCTTTTCACCCTTGGCAACGGGAACATCCTCACGCTGTTTGTACTTCACTCGCTTGAGCGGGTTGGTTTCCGAATAGTACATAGACGTGGCGTTACACATCGGAGAAGGGTAGAAGTTCTGAACCTGATCGCACTCGAAGTTGTTGGCTTTTAACCACAACGCCAGGTTGACCATGTCTTCCTCTTCTGTACCCGGGTGGGCAGCAATGAAATAGGGGATCAGGTACTGCTTTTTACCTGCTTCTTTGCTGTATTTTTCGAACATTTCTTTGAAGCGGTCATAGGTGCCCATGCCCGGCTTCATCATTTTGTCCAGAGGTCCTTTTTCGGTATGTTCAGGAGCAATCTTCAGATAACCCCCTACATGGTGAGTGACCAGCTCTTTCACATACTCAGGAGACTCAATAGCCAGATCGTAACGCACACCAGAGGCGATCATCACTTTCTTGATGCCTTTTACCTGTCTTGCTTCGCGATACAGGTCAATGGTGTGCTTGTGGTCGGTATCCAGCTTGTGGCAAATTCCCGGGAACACACATGATGGGCGACGACAGTTAATTTCTGCCTTAGGATCAGAGCAGCCTAGTCGGTACATGTTGGCCGTCGGACCACCAAGGTCAGAGATGGTGCCAGTAAAGCCCGGTACTTTATCGCGAATCTCTTCCAGCTCATTGATGATCGATTCTTTAGAACGGTTCTGAATGATTCGACCTTCGTGCTCAGTGATGGAACAGAAAGAGCAGCCACCAAAACAACCACGCATGATATTGACCGATGTCTTGATCATGTCATAAGCCGGAATTTTTGCTTTGCCATACATCGGGTGCGGGACACGTGCATATGGCAACCCGAACACAAAGTCCATCTCCTCGGTGGTAAGAGGAATTGGCGCCTGGTTAACCCAAAGCTCACGGTCACCATGCTTTTGGATGAGTGCACGACCCGAGTACGGGTTGGTTTCCAGGTGCATGATTCGGCTGGCATGGGCGTACAGAATGCGATCGTTTTTCAGCTTCTCAAACGGCGGTATGCGAACTGCGGTCGTTTTGGCATCGTGTCGTGATGGCTGAACGGCGACAACCTTGGCTTTCTCTTCCTCTTTCGGTTTCGTCTCGCACTGAGTTTCAACCTGATACGGATTGGTAGGTACAAATGCCTTACCGGGTTTTTCGATTCGGGAAGAGTCGATGACTTTGAAATGTTCAGGCGCAGCTGGCAGGTTCACCGCCGTGCCTCGAATGTTGGTTAATGTGGTGATGTCCTCACCATTTGCGATGCGGTGCGCGACTTCTACCAAGGCACGCTCTGCATTACCGAACAGCAGTATATCGGCTTTGGCATCAAACAAAACCGAGCGACGAACTTTGTCAGACCAGTAATCGTAGTGTGCAATGCGTCTAAGGCTGGCTTCAATACCACCCAGAACGATCGGTGCATCTTTATAAGCTTCGCGGCAGCGTTGTGAATACACCAGTGTTGCGCGGTCGGGGCGTTTTCCGCCTTCGTTATTAGGAGTATATGCGTCGTCGTGGCGAAGTTTTTTGTCGGCGGTGTAACGGTTGATCATGGAGTCCATGTTGCCCGCAGTAACACCGAAAAACAGGTTAGGTTTTCCTAACTCCATAAAAGCGGATTTATCCTTCCACTCTGGCTGTGCCAAAATGCCAACACGGAAACCTTGTGATTCAAGCAGGCGACCGATGATTGCCATACCAAAACTTGGGTGATCGACATACGCGTCGCCCGTCACAATGATGATGTCGCAACTGTCCCATCCAAGTGCATCCATTTCTTTCCTGCTGGTGGGAAGAAATGGGGCGACGCCGTAGCACTCTGCCCAGTATTTTGGATATTGGTTGATAGGAGTTGGTGTGTTGTGCATTTTTTAACCTCAGCGTTAGGAGGCGGGAATTATAACGGCACAAAACCCTTCTGACTAGGTTATCATTTTACATGAGAATTATTCGCATTAACTTCGTCGTAAAGCCTTGTACAGAAAGGCTTCATGGAAATTAGCTACAGGTAGGAAATAGGTCAGTTTAGGTACTGGTTTAGCTTGGTAAACAGCAACTCCTGCTGGCTTGAAATACGAGATATGATTGCCGCATCAGGGGCACTGTTTTCAGTTTTTACGTGTTGTTCGATTTCATCCATCACCGAACTGAACCTCTGAGCCCCAATCAAGCTGCTGGTTCCTTTCAGAGTGTGCGAGTGAATTTTTATGTCTTCAACGTTATCCGCGCTGATCGCTTCAATCAATTGCTCAATTTGATCGGGCGCTTCTTCCACAAACGCGCTGATGACCACGTTCAATGCCATGTCGTCATGGTAGACCCGCTCCATCGCATCGCTTTTATCCCATACACGCCCCAGCTCTGCGTCTTTCTCGTCCATATCCGGTTCACTGGATTCTTCAGTGTATGTAAGTGAAGACGCATGGCTAAGCCATTTAGACAATACTTCTTCCAGACTATCAGGGTTGACTGGTTTACTGATGTAATCACTCATTCCGGCGGCGAGGCATTTTTCCATGTCGCCTTTCATGGCATTGGCAGTCATTGCAATAATAGGGATACCTCTGTACTGCTTTCCGCCTTCTCCATCACGAATTGCCATTGTTGCTTCATAGCCATCCATCTCAGGCATCTGGCAATCCATTAAGATGAGCTGGTAAGCGCTGGCTGGCTGGTTCAACGCCTCTAAAGCCTCAATTCCATTGCCCGCAATATCAGATTGAATTCCGATGTTTTCCAACATGCCCTGTGCAACGATCTGGTTGATGTCATTGTCTTCAACCAACAAAATTCGATTTTCTGATAAATTCTGCATTCTGGATTCCTTTGACGTTGCATGCAGGTTCTCATCTGGAACCTCGTTATTATTGTGTGTGTCCGTTGTCTCTTCTGTGATTTCACCGTGTCGAAGCACGACAGAGAAATGGAAAGTCGAGCCTTTGCCCCAGTGACTTTCTACTCGGATTTCTCCATCCATCAATCTGCACAATTGCCGTGTGATGGAAAGCCCCAGCCCAGTGCCACCAAACTTTCTGGTGGTTGATGTGTCTGCTTGAGTGAAAGCATCGAACAATCCTGCAAGCTGCTCCTGTTTTATGCCAATACCTGTGTCCTTGATTGAACAGTGAAGCTGTAACGTTTCCTCGTTTTGGGTGTCAACCCAGGCTTTGACTTGCACACTGCCTTCAGAGGTAAATTTAAATGCGTTGCTGGTCAGATTGTTCAGTATCTGGCTGAGGCGTGTTGGATCACCTTTTACGTTTTGAGTGCTTATGCCTTGGGTGTCGATGTCGAAAAGCAGTGCTTTCTGAGTGGCTTTGAGCTGGTGGATTTCTTTTATGTGTTCAAACAGTTCTAACAGGTCAAAATTCACCTCTTCCAGATCAAGCTTGCCTGCATCTATCTTGGAGAAATCCAGTATGTCGTTAATGATGGTGAGCAATGATTTTGCACTGGACATCGCGAGACCCAATTGCCGTACTTGCTCTTCTTCTAATGCGGTTTGGCTCAGGAGTTCCAGCATGCCCAGAACGCCATTCATTGGCGTACGGATTTCATGGCTCATATTGGCAAGGAACTCGCTCTTAGCAACGGCGGCTTCTTCGGCTTTGTTTTTGGCATCTACAATGGTTTTTTCATGCTCAATTTGGTCGGTTATGTCCCTGAAGCTCCAAACCCGACCAACCAGCGCACCTTCTTGCAACATTGGGTGAGAAATACGCTCTATCACCCGCCCGCTTCTTAAGTCGAGAGTGTCAAACGAACGTTCCAGGCTGCCAGATGACAATTGCTCCGGCGACAGTGTAAAAGAGGCGGGATCAACAAGCTGATCACGAACATGAGAAATGAAACTCAGCGAGCCACCTTCATCTAAGTATTGATTAGGTAACTGCCACATTGCGCAGAACTGCTGATTCATTTTCAGGTAATTGCCATGCCTGTCGGTGACCAGCAAGCCGTTGTCTGCTGAGTGCAGAATGGTCTCCATCAGGGAGAGTGTCGCTTTAAGTTTGATTTCCGACTCTTTGATGTTGGTAATGTCTTCAACCGAAACAAAGATCCCTGCGACTTCATCATCGACAATATCGGGAATGTACGTTGCCCGAATGTGTTTTTCCTGCCCGATGCCAACCGACATGTGGCTTTCAAACTGATTTTTGTTTCCTTCCAGTGCTTGTTGTACGAAAGGATAAACCTCGTTGAAAATCGTTTCCCCGAGTACGATCTTAACGTGTTGATTGAGGATTTCTGATTCTGGTATGCCAAACCAGTCCTGATAAGCTTTGTTCACAAATCGATAGTGCAGATCTTTATCGACATAAGAAAAAAGCTGAGGAGCGTTGTCACTGATACCACGAATGTATTTGTTGGCTTCTGCCAGTTGAATGTCTTTGATTTCTTTTTCTTTTAATGCCGCTTTTCGGGCGAATATTTCTTCATTCAGACGTTCTATAGAGGTTGTCTTCGCCTGCAATCCATTGACCATGCCATTGATGGCATTCCCTAGCTGTGCGAGTTCATCGGTGCCCAGATTAGGAATATTGACGTTCAAATCACCCTGACCAATCTGATTAGCAGCTTGATGCAATACGGCAAGCCGGTGCAGAACCAGATTTCGCAACAGGATGACGATAACAATGGCAATCACCACGCTGCCTACAAAAAAAGAGAACAGTACAAAATGGTTAGATTCGTAAATGGGCTGAAACGCTGAATCTTTGTTGTAAACAACGATGGCTTTGATCACCGCATTGGTTCTTGCGAGGGGCTGGCTGGTTATTAAATGCTGTTCTTCTGGCTGATAAATCTGCCCGGTCTGATACCTGGGTGGAAGCGCACCCATTTGCGAATATGAAGCGTAAATTTTGTCTTGGATGTCTGTAAGCAAAAGCAGCTCCAATGGCCGTCCTGCACTGGTTATAGAGCGGGTTACTTCACTTAACAGGTTATAAGCAATTTCGGTCCAGTTAGCTGAAATGACAACCTTGCCAAAGGTTTTTCCTCTGACTTGTATGTGCGCAATAAACCATTGGGATAAATGCTGATCCAGTCCAAGCTCGGGAAGATAGGGATCCAACATTACCTCGCCAATCACAGTTTTTGTGCCGTCAGACTCTTTGTACATCGGATGAGAATGAACACTCTCAAGCAGCAGTTTTTCTCCGTTAATCTTCTTGCCCTGATGATCCCGAGTTGTCGTGGCAAACACCGTGTTTTCTTCATCCAGCACCAGAATGTAGTTAATGAAGGGATAGACTTCGAGCTGATCGTTAAGAATCTGATTGATTCCCCGGTTTTCCAGCAAATCCAGCGCTTTGGCGATATCTCGGTTTCGGGCAATAACCTGCGCAATGGCAACGTTATTCTCAATGCTGTTGTTGAGCGCGTTTAGTGCATATTTCGAGTCAATGGTCATCTCATTGAACAACCGCTCCGACATGTCTTGCTTGGTGCTGGATACGAGCAGGTAGCCCATAGCAGCCATAAGCATACTCAGGGTAGAGATGACGGTGAGAACAACTTTGGTGGTCAGCTTCATTCTGAAACCCAGGTGACCATGTCACCAATATCATCAGGAATGCGGATGTTCAGAAGTTGCATGGCTTTTCGGTTCACCAGAAACTGCGGGGGTTCCTGTAACTCAGAGGACAACTGAGTTGGGGGAGTGTTATTGATTAATATTTGCCCGGCTTTGCGCCCCGCGATTTTGCCAAGGGTATAGAAGTCGGCGACAGGTCCAAAAGTCGAACCTTTCAGAATCCCGGATTTGTTGGAGCTTAATATCGGCACCTTGAATTCGTGTGACACCTTAATGAGTGCTTCTTCACCACCAGACTGCATCAGAGTGTCTGTGGTTGTCATAAACGCATCGACTCGCCCGGCGTATTGCTGCGCAAGCCCGGTAAGTTGGGGGATACTTTCTACAGAAATGATATTGGCTTCTATGTTTTCTCGCTTTAGAAGGCGGAGCATGTTCGCTGCCTGAATCTTAGAGTTAGGCTCGCCATCTCGGTGAAATATGGCGATTCTCTGGGTATTGGGCAGCAGCTTTTTCAGCAGCGTCACATAGTGTTTGTTGGAGACATAATTGCTGGTTCCAACCAGATTGTTTCCTGAATATTCAAAGGACTCAATCAAACCGGAATCGGCAGGGTAGGTGACCACTGAAAAAACGATAGGTGTGCTGGCAGGCAACAGTTTTTTTACCAGTGTAGTCCCTGTTGTGGTGACAGAAAAAACCAGATCGGGGCGAGCCTCTTTTAGCTTCAGAGTACTGTTTTGTTTTTGTTCTTCTCGCGTTCCCGGATCGCCAGTGATCAACGTAAGGTTTTTTCCTTCTACCAGACCAAATTCTGCGATGCCGTCTTTAAATCCTGCGACGCTGCTTTCATAACCTCCCCAAGTGGCTAACCCAATTGTGAATTGCTGGTTCTTATCTGAAGCCTGACAGTAAAAAGAAAAGAGGAGTGAAAATAAAACAGTCATAGGCAGATGCATTCGGAATCTTGGTTTCCAAATCGAATCATGAAGAAAAGCAAACTGAGCTAAAGCGAAACGTTCCATTTCCAGTGTCTCTTTGTATCTATTTTGATTGAATTACGGTTCAGAGGCGTTAACTACTTATTTTTAGTTCTAAAGATAAGGCTAGGAGAGATTGAAGTTGTTTCAAGTTTGAGAGAGAAAAGATTCCTTTCAAAATTTCGTCGAATTGGTGCGCTCTAGGGAAAAGCGACCAGCTTCACACCTCGGGACTTTTTTTGGGTTAAAACCTGCTTTTTCAAACAAATGCTGATCCAGTCACGCGACATATTCATACGGTTTGCTTGAATGTATTTATGATTCGTGTAGTTGCAATGTAAGGAGTTGCGTCAAATGGATACATCGCTGATTTCAATGTTGAAAGCCATGAGCATCTCTTACGGTGAAGAGGAAGGTAAACCGGGGTATAAACCCGCTCAGTGGCGGTGGAATGCAAAGAGCGATGAATTTCAGTTTATCGACACTTATTTGGTCGAAATGATCAACTCCAGGCTAAACGTGAGAACCATTTCTGGTCTGTTGGATATCATGTCGGCTAAGGACAGGAAAAAATTAGTAAACGCACTTCAGTCCACTCACGAATGCAACTCCAAACGTTCTCTTTTCAGCGTGCTCACTCCTTCTAAAGGTTTCATCATTTATTGCGAGATCGAAGTCAGTCACGCGAAAGGAGACGAACTTTACGGTCATATTCGACCCCTGTTTTATCTTTCTTCGATGTATGAAATGGGGCAGATTTTTCAGGCTGTTTTTGAAAATCGACATCATGGCATTGTTATCACCGACAGCGATACCCGAATTCTGGCTTGCAACCCTTATTTTATCGATCGCTCCGGATACGAACTGAGTGAACTGCTAGGCAGAAAGACGAATCTGTTTAATGCAGGTAAACACAGTGATACATTTTTTGAGGAAATCTGGCGACAGGTTCATCGGGAAGGGCACTGGAGTGGCACCATACTTTCTAAGCGAGCGAACGGAGACACCGAGCCGCAAGACCTGACCATTCAAAAAATTGAAATGGCTAACGGGAAGACTTATTTTGTCGGCTTCACCGTGGACCTGTCTAATCATTTGTACCGGATTGCAGATACGGAATACGGCGGGATAGAGTTACTTACTCAGTTGCCCAACGAGAACGAGTTTGGGATAAAACTTGCAAGTCTGGTTCGTCATTACTCTTCTTCTCACACCATTATTGTATTAGCTGTCGCTCCGGACTTTGATGAAGCATCCACCCTCGATCAACGTGTTGCCTTTTCTAATGCTGTTGCACAGGTCGATGACCACTACCTTTGCGGATACAAGGGCGACAATCTTTTTGTCTGCGCACTTAAGTGCCCGAATTCAGGTAATCGAGTTCGAGCCATTCACACAGAAATTCGCCGCTTTATGGCGGCTATTCGCCAGTTCGGTAATGAACATCTGTTCCAGCTTGTCGCCAGAGGCAAAGTAGGGGTATCAGTATTGGGCTACGATACGTCAAATCCCAAAATGCTGGTCACCCACGCAACACAAGCCATGTTGGAGCAGCACTCCAGCAAGAAAGGCAACAATATCAGTTTCTTTGATCGCACCATGCATGAAGAAACGGTCAGGCGTAAGAAGCTGGAAGAAATTCTGACCAACTTCATTAAAGACGAAAACATCGACGTTCACTTTCAGCCAATTGTTTCCACCGAGACTTGGCAGGTCGTGAAGTTTGAAGCTTTGTGCCGTTTTCCCAGCTCCGAAGGGCTTCGCTACACACCACAGGAAATGATCAATATTGCCGAAGATCTGAATCTGGTGGCTGCGTTAGACAAGATCATAGGATCTAAGTCATTAAAATATTTAAGTAAAATCCATCAGCATTTTGGTAAGCATGTTGGTATCACCATCAATCGTTCTCTGAACACCAGAATGAGTGCTCAGCAGGTTTTAACGAATGCGCTGAATATGGTTGAAGAATCAGGTGTGAATCCCAAACTGGTGACGATAGAGCTGACTGAGAGCGCCTATTTCGATAGCGAAGACAGCCAGATTGAAGCATTAAAAGCGTTACGCCAGAAAGGGGTACAGGTTGCGATTGATGACTTTGGTACGGGATATTCTTCGTTTACTTACTTGAGTAATGGACACTTTGATTACCTGAAAATTGACCGAGAGTTTATTTTTAATATTGAAATCGGTAGCCACAAATATTTTATTGTGAAGATGCTGGTGGATTTGTCTCATACACTTGGGGTAACTGTGATTGCAGAGGGCGTTGAGACAATTCAGGAAATCGAAGTGCTAACCGGTTTAGGGGTCGATTACATTCAGGGATATTACTTCTCTAAACCTGTCCCGATTGCTGAGATTGAACGTGCACGTCACTATTTGAATAAGAGAAATGAGCTAAGGGCTTACACATTACCCAAGCAAGGGGCGGGGATACTCAGTCTGCATGAACAGATGTCACCGTTTCTGGAACCCAGTACAGCGATGAAGGAAGTCCACGAGATTTTCATGAGAACCGATTTGGATGTTCTGGTTGTGACAGACAGCCAGCACTGTGTCGGAGTTGTTGACCGAGAGGTGTACAACCTGCATATGACCCCAACATTCGGTACTAAGCTGGAAACTCAACGAGATTCCCAAATTCTGAAACGCAAGCTAAGTCAGGTTATGAAGACGCAATTTACCGTTCTGAGCCATGCCACGTTGCTAAAAGATGTTCCCGGTCTGGTCAATAAAGGTGTGCCGCTTCCATGGGTAATCGCCGGAGATAAAGGGGAATGCCTGGGTGTGGTTTCTAAAGCCAAAGTTCTTAAGTTCTTGGCTAAATAACTTAGTTCTGAATACTTGAAAAGTATTCCCTGTTAGAAAACGGCGATCTAGCGATTTGAATCTGCTATTATCCGTGCCACAAAAATAGAACAGAATCACTGAAAGAAATGTTGGATTACCTTCTTGCTCAACTGCTCCCAATGACTCTTGGAGCACAACTTGTTATCACCCTTGTTTTGCAGAAAGGGGATATATGCCCCGGCCAAAGAGGGCGTTTACATAAGCTTCTTCCTGCTTTTATCGCCTTATGGATCGCCACCTCGACGTTAAGCCTGTTAGGTCTGGTTACCGCTGGATTACTGGTTGCCTTCTATTCAAAAGTTCAGACGGGTAAAACGCGTAATACAGGGTCATTTCTGGTGCTGAATGTTGCTGGAATCGCAGGTTTGGGAGCTCTTGTACATCTCATCATGAAAAGCTTCACCGTGTGGGGAGGCGTTAGCGTTGCAATCTCCGGTATTTTACTTGGAGCAGCTTTTGCACAACTTCTGCTAGTGGTTTCTCGTTCAAGGTTGCAGGCTTTCCATCGCATTTTACCTGTAGTTGGCGTAACAAGTGGAATGCTGTTTGCCTTAGTGTCTCTGCTGCAGGCTTATCAGTTATCACCTGAAGCTATAGAGCATTTTACGACTCATATTTTAGCGGGCTTTGCCATGCTGATAACTGCGATACTGGTGTGGTGCTGGCATATCATCTTTGCCCAGTCTCCGACTAAGGTTCAGTTGGGCGTCACTATCTGCTGTTTGATTGCGTCACAATATGGATTCCAGTCTTTGATTTAAGACAGTTTCCTGTCAATTACAATCCGCTCCTAATGGCACATTTCTCACTAAGCGCTAATCTTAATTACGGGAAAGCGAAATGGAGAAAGTGCCATGGACTTAAGTAACATTACCAATTTAGACAGCATCATTTTGCTGGGTATTGTGAACGAAAAGCTCCGCTTGGAGTGCGACTCATTTGAAGAGTTAGTCACAACTTACGAAATGGACGTAGAAAGTTTGATTGGCAAGCTGGATGTAGAGGGTTACCAATACGATCCTCTTACCAATCAGTTTAAGTCTTACGAAAGGTAAATAGGGTTTAAATCCCTTTGTTTACGCCAGCTTAATTCCCTCAAGATGGCTTCTGCATTGTTGACGTGCGGTGTTGAAGAAAGCTTGTAGGTATCTTTTTTTGCTTTCATTGCTGCGGGTTGCCGCAAACAGCCGACGCCAAAGCCCATTCGAAAGAGGTTTACTGGTAATCAACCCCTGACGAGAGAATTCAATCACCGCCCAGTTGGGCAATGCCGCAACGCCCAGCCCGGCAGAGACCATTTGCACCAGCATTAACGTGTTGTCGCACTGCTTCCATTTGGCGGGTTCCACACCAGCGGGTTGCAGGAAGTGCTTAACAATATCCAGCCTTTGCTTTTGTACCGGATAAGTGATGATGGTTTGATCCTCTAAATGGTGAGGTTCAATACTTTCTAGCTCGGCTAAGGGGTGGGTTGTCGATGTGACTAATCTCATCTCAAAATCAAACAGAGGTTCGTAATGGACTTCAGACTTAGGTTGAATGTCTGAGGTGATGACCA
Organism: Vibrio sp. SCSIO 43132; assembly: GCF_019904195.1. NCBI lineage: Bacteria > Pseudomonadati > Pseudomonadota > Gammaproteobacteria > Vibrionales > Vibrionaceae > Vibrio > Vibrio sp. SCSIO 43132. The sequence continues at coordinate 2,658,027 of NZ_CP063199.1, read as the reverse complement.
AATCAAGTTCGCCACTCAGCAGAGCAGGTAAAGGTTCAAAACCGAAGCCGGACGAAAAATCTAAAGTCACGCTTGGCCATGCCAGTTGGTATTCTTTTAGTGCTGGCATCAGCCATTGGAAGCACGAATGGCACTCGATTGCCATGTGCAATCTTCCATTCACATCTTCTTTTAAGCTTGCCAGTTCACTTTCCGCCATTGCCAGCCTTGGCAATATTTCGTCTGCCACTTTCAACAGAATCTCGCCTTCTGAAGTGAATTTCACCGGACGGGTTTTGCGTAAGAAAAGCTGACCACCAATGCGAGATTCCAGATCTTTAATCTGATGTGATAAAGCCGATTGAGTCAGGTGAAGCGCGGTCGCAGTTGCGGTCAAAGAGCCTGTATCTCGCAACGACGTTAATGTTCTTAAATGTTTGAGTTCTATCATGAGCTTTTCTCACCAATCCATGTTCGCTATGACATTTACTCATAAAAATACGAGTTTTTCTGAGTTATGTAAACGTCTAGACGTCTAAATCTGATTCAAACATGAAAAAAAATAATAAACAAGTTGAATAAATGGAATTTGCTCAACTAAGTGTTTCGAGAGATATTTTAGCCATCCAGACTTCTTAAAGTTTATGTATAAGGAATAACAACTATGGCTATTACAAAGACTCATATCCTCGGCTACCCACGTGTTGGTAAAAAACGAGAACTAAAATTTGCACAGGAAAAGTACTGGCGAGGTGAGATTTCTCAGGAAGAACTGAAAGAAGTCGGTAGCGAACTAAGACAACGTCATTGGAACGATCAGTCAAACAGTGGGCTAAGCTATGTAACGGCTGGCGATTTCGCTTGGTATGATCATGTGCTAACCACCAGCTTGCTATTGGGTCATGTGCCTGAACGTCACAACAAAGGCTTTCCTGATCTGGATACGTTATTCCGTGTAGGTCGTGGTCAGTCTCAGTCGAGTTGTGGATGTGGTGCAGCGGCATCAGACATGACAAAGTGGTTCAACACAAACTACCACTATATTGTGCCTGAATTCAGCAGTAGCGATTCGTTTGAATTGAGTTGGCCTCAGCTCTTCGAAGAAGTGAACGAAGCGCTTCAAGCGGGTCACGATGTGAAACCAGTGCTTCTTGGTCCTGTAAGTTACCTATACCTGGGTAAAGAAGTGGAAGAAGGGTTCGACCGTCTTACTCTTCTCCCACGTCTACTTACCGCTTATCAGGCAATTTTGGCGAAGCTGTCTAAACTAGGTGTCGAATGGGTGCAGATAGACGAACCTATTCTCGGGCTGGAGCTGGACAAAGCTTGGTTGGACTCCTTCAAACTGGCTTATCAGGTTATTCAAAGCGATGTAAAACTGCTTCTGACAACCTACTTCGACTCGGTAGACGAACACTTAGACTATGTCACTGAACTGCCTGTTAATGGTCTTCACGTGGATCTTTCTGCGGCTCCAGAACAGTTGGAAACGGTTGTGAACAAACTGCCTGAAGGTTGGGTTTTGTCGGCGGGTGTCGTCAATGGTCGCAATGTCTGGCGTGCTGATGTAAATGCATGGCTAGAGAAACTGAAACCAGTGAAAGAGAAGCTGGGTGAAAACCTCTGGATTGGTTCGTCCTGTTCACTGCTTCATAGTCCTATTGATTTGGAACTAGAAACTGAGCTTTCAGAAGAAGTGAAGAGCTGGTTTGCTTTTGCAAAACAAAAGCTGGATGAAGTCAGCCTTCTGGGTGCAGCGCTAAATGGCGACAAAGAAGCGATTTCAGAGTGCGAAGAGTACAGTAAACCTATTGTGGCGCGTAAAACAGCGACACATGTGAACAAGCCTGCGGTCAAAGCGCGAGTGAACTCAATTACAGCTTCGCTTGCAGAGCGTAGTGCGCCGTACGAAGAGCGGGCTCACCACCAAGATGAAGTATTGGGCTTACCTTTGTTACCAACAACAACCATTGGCTCTTTCCCGCAAACCAGCGAAATTCGTACAATTCGTAGTGCCTTCCGCACTGGTAAGCTATCGGAATCGGATTATAACGTAGCACTGAAAGGTCATATCCAAGATGCGGTAGAGCGTCAGGAAGCGCTGGATTTGGACGTGTTGGTTCACGGTGAAGCAGAGCGTAATGACATGGTTGAATACTTTGCAGAGCACTTGTCTGGTTTCCAAACGACCAAATTTGGCTGGGTTCAGAGCTACGGTTCTCGATGTGTGAAACCTGCCGTTGTGGTTGCCGATATTGAGCGCGAAGAACCTATGACAGTAGGTTGGTCAACGTATGCGCAGTCTCTGACTTCAAGGCAGATGAAAGGCATGCTTACGGGTCCAGTGACCATTCTTTGCTGGACCTTCCCACGTGAAGACATCACTCGTAAAGAAATTGCACAACAGTTGGCATTTGCGCTTCGTGATGAAGTGAGTGATCTTCAAGACGCAGGTATCAACATCATTCAAATCGATGAGCCAGCGATTCGTGAAGGTCTGCCTCTTAAGAAACGCGATCATGAAGAGTACTTAAACTGGGCGGTTGATGCGTTTAAAATCTCAGCGGCGAGTGCGAAACCAGAAACTCAGATTCACACTCACATGTGTTATAGCGAGTTTAATGAAATCATCGAATCTGTCGCAGCGTTGGATGCCGACGTGATCACCATCGAAACATCTCGTTCGAATATGGAGTTACTGAAAGCGTTTGAAGAATTCAACTACCCGAATGAAATTGGCCCGGGTGTTTACGACATTCACTCGCCAAACATTCCATCGGAAGAGTGGATTGTCAGCTTGCTAGAGAAAGCTGCCGCTAAGATCCCAGCTAAACGTTTGTGGGTGAACCCAGACTGCGGGCTGAAAACCCGAAACTGGGCAGAAACCGAAGCCTCCCTAAAGAACATGGTATCTGCAGCCAAAACACTGCGCGCACAATGGCAATAATATTTGAATACTACGTGTAATTTAAAAGCCCCGACTTTTTGAGTCGGGGCTTTAATTGTACTGGGGTCTTCGATATTAATAAGGAATCAGTTTACCCAGTCACGAAGTTTGAAGGTCACCTGGTGATCATTACCTTCTAAAACAAGTGTGTCTTTGGTTAGCGTAATGTCACTCCAGTCATTCAGTGTGCTAGAGATCACCTGCTCTGTATTCATCATATCGTCTGGGCACATCATCATGGTCATTCCCATATCTACAACACGGAACTTCCCGTCTTTTAATTCGCCCTGACCAAAGTAACCGTTACAGCCAGCAAAGCCATTTACCGTCATGTTTTCACCCACTTCAATGCTTGGGTGTTTGCCGTGTTCAGGTTTCACGTATTCCTTTCCATCGACCTGAGCCAGAATCCAGTGATGATGTTGTAAATCTTCATTGGTAACCACTGTTGCATCTCCATTGCTGGTACAAGCTGCCAAAAGAACAGGTAAAGCGATAAGAGCGAGTTGCTTTTTCATTCTAAGCTCCAAGAAATGTTTGTTTAACCGATGCAGTATAAACAACAAGTGAGCTAACTTGTCAGTACGAAGTCATAAAATCTGAATAAAACGAATGAGATAATCAGCATTAATAGAACAGGCGAATAGGTTCATATTCTCAATCTGGTTAAGCAGTCAGAAATAGTCATTTTTGGCTAAGTATGCTGTATTGTTAGTAAAGTGTTATGCTTAATCTATAACCGATTTAACACATCTAATAGGAGGGAGAATGGAACAGCTCGAATTTTTTTCCGTGCCCAGTCCTTGTGTGCGGGTGTGTACCACAGATGAACGTGGATATTGCAACGGGTGCATGCGCAACCGTCAAGAGCGCTTTGAATGGTTAACCATGACCCCAGCTCAGCAACTTCATGTTATTAAACTATGCCGACAACGTTATCGCCGGAAAATGTTAAAGCAGAGGAAGGAAGAACTTCAGTCAGAAGCAGAAGAAAGTAGCCCACAACAAGATCTATTTTAAACAGCCTTTCCCTTTATATAGCTGACCTCACACCACTTTTTACAGTACGATAAGCCCTCAAATAAGCACTTCTCTACCGATTTTAATCCAGAAAAAAAGCAATCCTAGTTGCTAGGAACATACGTTTTCTAGCAGTCACTCGCAAATACTTCATAAATAACATTTACCTGTAGAAAATTGTTCTTCTTAGCACAGTAATACTAGTTGCATTAACTATAGTTTCTGCGATTGGATTTCTCAGAACAGTTTTATCTGCTGGGTTGCAGGTTGTTCTGGTGATCTTGTCACTTGATTCTGTTTCTTGCTGGTTGGAGCGAGAACAGATGTTTTTACAGATGCGAGATTTAAGCATCTGATTTACAAGAACAAGGAATTGATGAAATGTTGAAGAGAACACTTATATCAACGTTAATTGGCTGCACAATGGCAACCAGTGCGTTTGCTATGAATGTACAACCAGATCCTCAGAATCCAAACGGGTACATTGTGTCCAGAGCGGATTTGCAGGCTGCGGAGCAAGCTAAAACAGCGGATCCTATGTACGCAATCTGGGCAAAGGCATTGGAAACTCGACCAAATACTGTGGTTGAAGCCATTGACGAAGGGTTAGCAAGCAACCCTGCCAACGTTAAACGTGTGGAAAAAGTTTTCCCAAGAGCTGAGTGGGATTTCCTCACTCAAATGGCGGCACCAGAATACAGCTACACCAAATTCTTGCGTGCAATCGGTAAGTTCCCAGCGTTCTGTGGCGATTACACTGATGGTCGTGATGCAGATGCGATCTGTAAAAAATCCATTATCACAGCCTTTGCGCACTTCGCTCAGGAAACGGGCGGACATATCGCAAAAGACAATATTTGGGATAACCCGCTAGCTCTTGAAGAGTGGCAACAAGCTCTGGTTCACGTACGTGAAATGGGTTGGTCTGAAGGTCAACCTGGTTACACGACAGGTTGTGGTCAGAACGACTGGCAAAACCGTCGCTGGCCTTGTGCGCCTAACCAGGGGTACTTCGGTCGTGGTGCTAAACAATTGTCTTACCACTTCAACTATGGTCCATTCTCTGAAGTGATGTACGACGGCGACGCTACCGTACTTTTGAACAACCCAGCATTAGTTGCAGATACCTGGCTAAACCTGGCATCTGCAATTTGGTTCTACCTAACACCACAAGCACCTAAGCCAGCAATGCTGCATGTTATTGACCGCACTTGGAAGCCTTCTCAACGCGAAATTGACGCAGGGATTGGCTATGGATTCGGTACCACAATCAACATCATCAATGGCGGTATTGAGTGTGGCGAACAGAACAAAAACAAAGGTCAGCCAGTTAACCGAATCAAATACTGGGAAGGGCTTGCGGCTCACTACAACATCCCTGTTGAAGCGGACGAGAAAAATACTTGTTGGCAGCAAACACCTTACGGCAGTTTGAACCTGAATGGTGCAACTGATGTACTTTACACTAACTGGGAAGCGGATTTCTCTTACCACGCTGATCGCCCAGAAGGCGTATCTTACGAGTGTAAGCTAGTAGGCTACCAAACGGCTTACTCTGCATTGGTTCCAGGTGATTACGAGAAGTGTGTGACTAACTTCTACCTGTCTCATCAAACTTGGCCTGAGGTGAGAGTTGTAGATAAATTAGATCCGGTTCCTACACCTGATCCAGGTCCTGGCCCGGGTCCAAACCCAGATCCAAACGGCTTCATCGTTTGGGAAGCAGGTAAAACAGATGTCGGTGCTGGCGCGAAAGTGACTCACAACGGCAAATGTTTTGTTGCGAAAAATGACCCAGGCGTTTGGGAAACACCCACTCAAACTAACTGGTTCTGGGAAGAAGTTGCTTGCCCGACAAAATAAGATAAACCTATAAAAAGGTGAAACCCCAGTTGTTGGTAGCAACTGGGGTTTCTAATTTTTAGAGCTTTCGGTTGGTAAGTCCGAGAGTCTTATATATGCAAAAGGTAGGATCTATCCGATTAATTCCCTGGTAAGGAATTAGATGCGGATGAAGTCCATGTGCTCAACTTTTGGCTTGAACGCGTGACGTTGTACGTCCTGCGGCTTAACCTTAACTTCTGTACCGTCAATCACTAGAGTGATTGTCTCGTAGAACTCAGGCTTGTCCATTTGGTTGATAATATCGTCGTGGTTTAGAGCGATAGAAACAGGTGCTGCTTCACCACCGTAAACGATTGCTGGGAATTGACCAGCGTGACGTAGGCGGCGGCTCGCACCCTTACCTTGTTCAGTACGTACTACTGCTTCGAATTTCATATTATTTACTCTCAAATAGTAAAATTAAAACTTCACCATCAACATAGCGACCTAGTTGATGATGCTTTGCTCAGTTGTCAAAGCAATGACAACGAACAGCGAGCGCGGATACTAACATTCTCCCCATTCTTGAGCAAGATAATTCATTCATAAACAAAGCACTTCAGAGAATCATTGAATTCACGTTTACAGAACAATGAACCGAATGTGAACTTTACTATCACAAATAGTTAATGACAGCCTTGTTAATTTCACTCTGCAATCTAAAAGACAGAGGGAAATCTTATGAAACCAATCAGCGTTATTGTCATTACATTGAATGAAGAAAAACGAATTTCAAACTTACTTAAAGATTTAAGTGCACAAACTTATCGCAATTTTGAAGTGGTGGTCGTTGACTCAAACAGTGACGATGCGACTTTGGAAATCGCCGAGGCATTCAAAGACTCTTTGCCGGCTCTGAAGACCCACAATATGGGGGAGCGTGGCGTCAGTTTGGGACGAAATACCGGAGCATCGCTGGCAACTCACAATCGCTTGTTGTTTTTAGATGCCGATGTTCGCCTGAGACCTTCATTCCTGCAAAATGCGATGGAGAAACTGGAAGAGACCAAGCTTGAAGTCGCAGGTGTCTACATGGGCTCCAAAGGTTTACCTGTGGCACACAAAGCAGGATACGCATTATTTAATGCTGGATTATTTACCACACAGTTTTTCTTTCCAACCGCAGTCGGCGCTTGCATTTTCTCCACCAAGCGCGCTCACGACGATCTGAAAGGCTTCGACGAGGAGATCACCTTATGCGAAGACTGTGACTACGTAAAACGCGCTAGCCAGACCTGGCGTTTTCGATTCTTACCAATGACATTCGAATTCGATCCCCGCCGACTGGATCAAGATGGTTTTGTTTCGACAGGGGCGCTGTATCTGAAAGCGAATCTTCGCCGTTTCTTCTTCGGAGAGATGCGAAATCAGGAAATGGAATACAATTTCGGACATTACACTAGCTAATGGATATTTTAATACTGTTCGGTGGCGCATTCTTGGATGCGCTGATCGGACCAAATTTAATTGTCATGGGTGAGCCCTTTCTTCTCGCCGCTGGCTATTTGTTACAGCAGGGCACTACATTAGGGGTTATAGCTGTAATTGCAGGCGCTATCGTCGGCGATCATCTTAGCTTTGGGTTGGGAAGGTATTGGGGTAATCCCATTCAGAAAAAGCTTATCAGAAAATTCCCTAAATTACGGAGGGTGTTCGCCCGTGCCCGGATTCTGATGAGAAAGAGGGGAGTGTGGGTTATCACTTTTGCCCGTTTACTAGGACCAATATCTTGGGTCGTCCCTTTTATCGCAGGCAGCCACGGTTACAAGTGGAGAAAGTTCGCTGTCTACGATTCAATTGGCATCTTACTTGGCGTTGGTCAATTTGTTGCCTGGGGCTATCTGATTGCAGCAGGGCTAGAGACATTCAACTGGCTGAACGATGCTAAAGTATTTGTGGCTGAACATAAGGTATTACTTGGGTTCTTATTCATTTTCGGTGTGCTTGGGATATATTGGCTTAAAAACGCAGGATTGAAGAAAACCGCAATTCGTATGGCTTTCGTTGGCATGATAGGCATGTTGTCGATTAACTATCATCATTTCTTCATTCAAAACTTGCCAGCGAAGTCTGCTCAGGTATCGACATACGATCAAAAAAACTGGTTGGGTAAGAATTTTCAGGCATTTCCTGGGCTTTCTAAAGTCTACAGTTCTCAGGCAGTGAACTTAATTTATGTTGGCGAATCCCCAAATGATCTCATGAAAGAGCTTGGTTGGATTGAGAATCAAACATTCAGCCGAGACAAATTCCGCCTAACAGAATATGTTGATTTGTTGAAGAATCAAACACCTCCCATATCCGATTTGTATTGGAATAATGAACCTCAATGGTTTGCGTACCAACAAAAAGGAGACTTGCTCAATCGAAGTCATGTACGTTGGTGGTATGCAGGGCATTCATCACAGGCAGGACAACCGGTTTGGGTAGGAGCGATCAGCTATGACGCAGGTCTAAAAGTATCTCACTACAAAGGCATCGTAACCGTACTTCATAAAGTTGATCCCAATGTTGATGAAGAGCGAGATCGGCTTGGTGATGCTATCGCAACCAGCCAGCAGTGGGAATCTACGCCATTAAAAGTCGCTGATCCAAGTATTCTCAATGACCAGCAGGATTATTACTCAGACGGTTATGCTCTGGTCATTCAGCCTACAACCATGCAATTTAATACCGCCAGCCTCATAACCCGTTAAAGTAAAAAGCCCTTGGATATATCCTATATCCAAGGGCTTTCAGATCATACTTATTGTTACGTACCAAATCTGCTCGTTGTAAACTGTTTGGGTGACGCGTGCCTATGAACTAACGTTTACCCTGGCTATTACATAGATTAATAATCAGCTTGGCTTTGGTACCACCTGAAGAGCTATCTTCAAGAACAAGTTCCCCTCGGTAGCTGTGCGCCATTTCTTTCACAATATTAAGACCAAGACCTGAACCCGGTGTTTCTTCATCCAGCCTTACTCCACGCTTTAAAACGTGCTCTTTCATTTCGTTAGGAATACCGGGACCATCATCTTCAACTACCAAAGCGACTTGTTTGTCAGAGACGGTTTCGCTATAGACTCGGATTTGGGAGTTTGCCCACTTGTAGCCATTTTCTAGCAGATTGCCGAGCATTTCGTCCATGTCTGTCGATTCAACCGCGACTTTTAGGTCAGCCTCAAGTTCATTGATAAGTAAGATATCTCTGTCTGCAAACACTTTATCAAACGCGATAGATATGGCATCAACTTGTTCGCTTGGTTGACAGCTAACCGCGAGAATGTGCATTGAACCTGCCATGCGAGCCCGACCTAAGTGGTAATCGATTTGTTGCTGCAGATTTTGTACCGACGGTTCCAGCTTGGCTCGTGTTTCCGGATCAAGCAATGCCGCTTCATTTTTAAGAACGGAAATTGGGGTTTTCAGCGCATGGGAAAGGTTTCCTGCGTGGTTTCTCGCTCGCTGTAATAGCTCTTGATAATGGAAGAGCAGGGCGTTCAGATCTGAGGTGAGAGGTTGAATTTCCTTAGGGTAATGGTTTTCAAGAGCGCTTTGCTCACCAGAGCGGAGCTTATGGAGCTCTTTCTGCATTTTCCCAAGAGGTCTGAGCGACCACGAAACCTGAAGTCCAATTAACACCAGAATACCAACAAACAGCATTGTAAGTACCAACCAAACCTGACCCATCAAAGCATGTAACGTGTCTTCAAGTGGCTGTTCGTCTAACCCAACGGTAATAGTGATTGGAGAAGAAAAATCGGGAAGATATATATTTCTCTGAATATAAATAAGCTTTTCGCCGTTGGCGCCTCTCGCTCCTTTAAAGCGCTTAAATGTAATAAGCTGATCCCAAAGAGAGCGTGAGCGCATGACTTGATTCTCAGTCGCCGCCATCCAATACAACCCACTGTAGGGGCGATTGAACCTTGGGTCAGACAATCGAAATGGCATCACCATTCTGCCGTGAACATCCACATCAATGTTTGCGGTGAGCTCATCCAAAGACAAACTCAATTGTTGGCGAATGTCTTCTTTAAGGTAATCTTTGATTAAGTTTGGGATCAAAAGACCGGCGGCGAATATCATCAGCCCTAGCCAGATTACCGCAGCGGATAACAGGCGGTTTCTCAGGCTTAGGCTGCGAATAAAGGAAGGTTTAATTAGCATTCAATTGATATCCAAGACCTCGAACAGTCTTGATGACGTCAGGAGCGATTTTTTTGCGAATACGTCCGATAAAGACTTCGATGGTGTTTGAATCTCGATCAAAATCTTGTTTGTAGATATGCTCAACGAGCTCAGTGCGAGAGATGACCTTGTCGGCATTGTGCATGAAATACGCGACGACTTTGTATTCAAGGGCGGTCAGGCTGACGACTTGCCCTTGCCACAGAACCTTCGATGTTCTCGTATCTAAGCTAAGGTCGCCGACCTGCATAACAGGGGAGGCGTTACCGGAGGCTCGACGCAATTGAGCGCGAATTCGGGCAATGAGTTCAACCATCTCGAAAGGTTTAGTGAGGTAGTCGTCTGCACCAGCGTTTAACCCTTCCACACGTTGGGAAAGCGTATCTCGGGCACTCAGAATAATCACGGGAGTATTAATGTTCTCATCGCGAATGCCTTTTAAAACGGTCAAACCGTCAAGTTTGGGTAAGCCAAGATCCAGAACGATCATGTCCCATTCTTCAGAAGTGGCGCGATAAAGAGCATCAATGCCTTCTACCGAAAGTTCAGGAACCCATCCAGCCTGTTCTAAAGTTTCAATGATTTGCTCGCCCAAGCGAGGCTCGTCTTCCACAACTAATACTTTCATGAGCTCTTCTTATTGTGCGTGTTTCTTAATAACTTGATTTAGGTTTCTGCCTTTAATTTGCATCAATTCAAGCGTGCTCGCATCGTATTCTACTTTGATGACATTTTCGTCATGAACCAACCTTAGCTCATAAATCCATTGGTCGTCATCTTCATCAAGTTCTACGCGAATTACGCGACCATTAAGCTGCTCTGCTACTGCTTTGTAGAGTGCAGAAAAAGGCTGAATTCGTCCTTCCTGAACGGCCTCATAGACATCGTCTTGATCTTCATCGATTTCAATACGAGTTCCCTCGTGGGGCACATCAATTACGACAGATTGAGGAGAGACATCTTGAAAAGCATACACATAACCTATCCCAGCAGCGAGAAAGGTTGCGGTAAAGACAGCGATAGGATGTCGAAACATAGACTTACCTTAAAAGCATTAACTTCCATCGAGTATAAACATGTCAAAATGAATGGAAAGTGAACTTGTTCTTAAGGTCTCTGAAATGCGAATTTCAGCAGGGGAATTGAGGAAAATGGGAAGCAGTAGCAAAAAAGTCACTACTGCTAGGTGATTATGAAGAAACAACGCGTTTGCGTTTGTAAGCAATCACAGCCAGTACGATAAAAGCATTCAAAGCGAGCATTTCCTGCTCCTCGGGTATTTTTCCGTAAACATAGGCAAATGCTATTGCAATGGCAGCGATACTCGAGAGTTTTCTGAATAGCTGTAAGAATGTGCTCAAGGTATCCTCTAGGTTAGAAACGATCATCATAAAAAAAGCCCGCAAGTTATGCGGGCAAAAAAAGATACTTCAATCATAATCGCAGGACGCCTATGAAAAAGCGAACCTGCGGTAAGTTTGCATAGTATTTCGTTGCCGTTCAATCAAACCAGTTAAACAAGAAAGGCAATCAATTCAGAATGCTGAAACTGGTTAGAAGAAAGGCGCACATTCTACATACGCAATATGAATCCGTCCTTACGGATTAGCTCAATTGTTTATAAAATTAACCATTTATTACAAAATTATACTTGAGTGTAGCAATGGGTTTGCATCAATGGGTGTGGTTCAACTGTGCGGTAACAGCATCAATTGCCATGGATACAGATAAGGGTACAGAGGTTTGAAAAGGATGCAGTGCGAACACCGGGCTGGATCTCAATGTATAGCCTTCCATGACCGGAATTAAATCTGTGCGGCTTTTCACTATTACGTCTGGAACCAGACCAACTCCCATTCCACTCGCAATTAAAGAAGCAGTCTGATGTAGGTTATTTGTATGATGTGATGCTATGAATGCCAATTTGATTTTCTCACCATCAGAGTCACTGGTTAGTACGTGTGATATGTTCTTACCCTGCCAGTGATTTGCCACGTAAGGGACATTTTTTAGGGAAACGTTTTTGACTAGTCCTTTGCAAAGCACGTCACGAATTTCCCCAATCTTCTTTTGTCGATAACTACTGTCCCGAGACTGCCCAACACGTATTGCCAAATCGATGTTATGGGTCATCAAATCGAGTTGTTCATCGCTACCTATCAAGTTGAGCGATACAGCTGGATAGCGACTGAACGCGTTTGATAGAGCAGGGATCACAATGCTATCCATTAAGGCATGAGGTGCCGTAATCGTTATTTTCCCACTCGGTTCGGTTTGCTGTTTCTGTACCTCTTCCCAAGCTAGGTTGGCGATGGCATCCATTTCGCAACAGTGTTGATAGAAACTTTCTCCTGCCTGAGTGAGTGATTGTTTTCTAGTGGTTCGCTTCAATAGAATTGTTTTGAGTTCGGACTCAAGTTGTTTGAGGTGCTGACTTAGAACAGATTTAGATAAATCAAGCCTTTCCGCCGCTTTGGTTATTGATCCGGATTCGACGATAGTCTTGAAAAGGGTCATTTGACGAAATCTATCCATAATTGTTCCATTTAATTAAACAGTGATTTCTTGTTAGTTTGTTTTTCTTTACTAATCATATCGGTAAATTTCTTGTTATTCACTCATTCGAATAATGGAACAAAGATATGTCTCAAAATGTACTTGAAGCGTGCAAAGCAGGTATCGCAGCTTGGCAGCAGGCGTTTAATAATGGTAATGCGAAAGGCTGTGCCGCTCAGTATGCAGACGGAACAGAAATGGTTGCAAAACCATTTGGTACTTTCAAAGGAATCCAAGAGATAGAAGCGTTTTGGACGAACCTGATTCAACAAGGGTTTTCTCAGGTAGAGTATTCAGACGTAAAGTGGCACCCGGAGGGGGAGGATGGTTACGTTCTGACTTCCAAATGGCAGATGAATAAGGCATATGGGCTGGTTCATCGCGAGCATTGGAAAATCCAAAGCGATGGCAATGCTCGCTTAGTTTACGATGAGTTTGAAGTACTCGGTGAGCGGTAAGTGCTCGTTTGAAAAGAGTTAACGATTATTGAGTCAGCTCGTCGGCAAAGATCTTATCTCGCATTTTCCAGAATCGCCCAGATTTACGAGCAATTACAAACTGAGGGAGGCGAAATCGATGCTGGTGGTTGACCACCTTTGTGGGAGAGCTTTCTTCAAACGGGCGATGCTTGTCGGCAAGATGGGGTCTGACAAAGGCTTTGTGGAAAGTTTCTTTCTGCTTTTTCGTCGTTAATGACCAAAACTGATGGACTTGCGCATTGTTGTCGCCGAAATAGGTTACCTTTAGCTTAGACTTGCCTTTGTCGTCCTTGTGCACAGATAACTGCATATCTGTGCATTCAAAGACTAAAGCATCTTTAAGGTTTAGCGCCTCTTTTAGCTTTTTATCTGGATCAACGAGTGTGGCGTCGCATTCGTGGCAAATGCGTGCTGCAATGTCATTGTCTGCACCGCATTCCGGGCAGTATTTTGCGCGAAAACGGTAATCGCAATGTTCGCGAGTTCCGTCTTCTTCCTCAAAGTAGCCCTGACACTTTCTGCCGTAATGCTCAATAAGGAAACCCGCAGAGTCGAGCTTGCCCCAAAAGCTATTATTGAAGCCGCATGAAGGGCAGGGAATAGTGATGATCTCACTTTCCGAATCTGGTTTAGGGTTACCAATTTCTGGCTGATAGAGATCGTAGCTGTTCCCTGCGTAGTCCAATACCAGACATTCAGTCTTGCCCTCGGAAAGGCGAAGCCCTCGACCGACAATTTGCTGATAAAGACTGACGGATTCTGTCGGGCGCAAAATTGCAATTAAATCGACGTGAGGTGCATCAAAACCCGTCGTCAGAACTGATACATTAACCAGAAACTTGATGTCACGGTTTTTAAATGCCTGAATGATGCTGTCGCGCTCTTTGGTTTCCGTATCGCCAATCACAATAGAAGACTGGTCCTCTGGGAGTATGCTTAAAATCTCCTGAGCGTGTCGAACGGTAGCGGCAAATATCATTACTCCATGTCGCTGCTCGGCGTGATGAATGATTTGCTGAACAATTTGAGGAGTGGCTCGTTTGGATTGTTCAATCACCATGTCCATTTCGGACTCTTTGTAACGCCCGGTGGATGCAGGTTTTAACTTCGAGAAGTCGTAGCTTAAAACTGGGGCATCAACCATTTTGGCAGGGGTGAGAAAGCCTTCATCTAACAAGTAACGAATAGGGAGTTCGAATATACAGTCACGGAAAAATCGGGGCTCCTCACTTCGGACTAAGCCGCGAGTGTGGTATTGGTAAATCCAGCCCATACCTAAGCGATAAGGCGTTGCAGTAAGCCCAAGTACCTTGATCCCCGGGTTGATGGACTGAACATGACTGATAACCTTGCGGTAACTGCTGTTGGTGTTATCTGGTACGCGGTGACACTCGTCAATCACCAGAAGAGAAAACTGATTGGCAAAAGCATCCAGATTACGAACGACGGATTGAACAGAAGCAAATACTACCTGTTGATCGGTTTCTTTTCGCCCTAAACCCGCTGAGTAAACCGAGCCTTGCAAACCGTAACCTTCATATTTGGCGTGGTTTTGCTCTACCAGCTCTTTTACATGCGCAAGTACCAGTACTCGCCCCTTCGCAAGCCTGGCGAGTTCGGCGATAACCAAACTTTTACCAGCACCTGTGGGCAGCACGATAACGGCTGGGGAGCTGTTTTTGCGAAAGTAATGAACGACCGCTTTTACGGAGTCTGCTTGATAGGGGCGAAGGGTGTACATGTAATAATGAAAATCGTCACTTATTTTTGTTTGCTGGGTATAATACCCGACTTAGTAAAATTGAGGTATCCATGCGTTTAGACAAATTTCTCTGTGATGCTCTGGGAGCAACACGTAAAGAAGCCACCAAAATCATCAAAAGCGGTGACGTGACCGTTAACGGTGTAATGCAAAAGAGTGGCGCATTTAAAGTGACCAAAGAGTGCGATGTAGAATGGCAGGATCGACCTATTGCGATGCAAGGTCCACGCTACATCATGCTTTTTAAACCTGATGGTTTTGTTTGCTCACATGAAGACGGTTTTAACCACACTGCCTTTGTTCTGCTAGACGAAGTTAAAATGGAAAACCTTCATTTCGCAGGTCGCCTGGATGTAGACACTACAGGATTGGTTTTGATAACCGACGATGGAAAGTGGTCTCATCGCATTACATCTCCTAAACACAAGTGTGAGAAAACCTACCGTGTCTGGCTTGCTGATCCAGTTAAACAGGAGTATGTTGAGCAATTCAAACAGGGTATTGAACTGAGAAATGAAAAAGAACCAACACTTCCTGCTTACCTTGAGATTATTGACGATAATGAAGTGTTGTTAACCATTCATGAAGGAAAATACCATCAGGTGAAACGCATGTTTGCCGCACTGGGGAACAAAGTAGAAGCCTTACATCGTGAGCGCATCGGTGACATTTATCTGGATGAAGGTCTGGAGCCCGGTGAATACCGCTATCTTACTCAAGAAGAAATAGATTCCGTTTGGTAGTAAAGCAGTCTTTATGCATCGCTGCCTCTGAGTACTGACGCGTCCAGCTTTGGGCTGATAATTTGTATACCCAAGCGACCCCAATATGCCGGATTCAGAGCGAGATATTCTGTTTCGCTTCAAGGAAAAGAACGCAGTGGAATGATGAGTCCTTTCCAAGTTCTTTGACGATGAAGTGGAGCAGAATATACGCTCCCAAGGGCGAGTTTAACTGGCTTTCATACTGCGTTACCGATTTTTGATTTAGAGCCACTAGATCTTCAAATCGGTGTCTTGTCTGAAAGCCAGTTAATTCTCGCTGAACCAAGCATTTTGAGGTTGCTTGGGTATTAGCCTACTCTACTTTCTCTAATTAGGAGAGTTATGCCGTCTCAAACGACACCGCAACTCGGATTGTTGCTGTTTATTATTTTAGGCGCTATTGGTGCACTGACACCTTTAGCCATTGATATGTATTTGCCAGCAATGCCTACTATCGCAAAAGATCTAGGGGTGACTGCTGGTGAAGTCCAAATGACTTTGACCGCCTATACCCTTGGCTTTGCCTCTGGTCAGTTGTTACATGGTCCATTAGCCGACAGTTATGGTCGCAGACCGGTTTTATTAATTGGTGTGACTCTGTTTGGTCTCGCTGCCATTGTATCGGCTTCGACCAATGGAATTGATGCGCTAATGACAGTGCGGGTAGCTCAAGGGTTTGCAGGGGCGGGAGCCGCAGTCGTCATTCAGGCAGTGGTTCGCGACATGTTTGACCGCGAAGATTTTGCGCGCACCATGTCGTTTATCACCTTGGTTGTGACCTTGGCTCCTTTGGTTGCTCCAATGATTGGTGGGCACTTAGCCGTATGGTTTGGCTGGCGCTCTATTTTCTGGACGCTGGCTATATTTTCGGCGATTGTCATTGCGGCTGTACTTTGGAAAATTCCAGAGACTCTGGCACCTGAAAACAGGCAACCTTTGAACTTCAGAACGAGCCTGCGAAATTACGCCAAGCTATTTAAGAACCCGGTCGCACTTGGGCTTAATTTTTCTAGCGCTTTTTCTTTTTCCGGCATGTTCGTTTTTTTAACAGCGGGCTCTTTCGTATACATCGACCTTTATCATGTATCGCCTGATCAATTCGGTTACTTATTTGGTCTGAACATCATTTGTATGATCGCCATGACCGCACTAAATGGTCGGATTGTTAAGAAAATGGGTTCTCACTGGATGCTTAAGTTTGGGCTAGCCATTCAGCTCATAGCGGGTGTTGGCTTGTTTGTCGGCTGGCTATTTGATTTGGGGCTATGGGGTATCGTGCCTTTTGTCATGCTGTTTGTTGGTACCATCTCCACTATTGGTAGCAATAGCATGGCGTTACTACTCAGTGGTTACCCTACTATGGCCGGGACTGCTTCTTCATTGGCAGGTACACTAAGGTTCGGCATTGCCTCTATCATGGGAGCAGCCGTTGCATTGATGCCGTCCGACAGTGAAATCCCAATGATTATGATGATGTTCTTGTGTGCGGTATTATCCGCGCTGTTCTATTGGACGTTAGGAAGAAAAGCGTAATGTCTGCGTATCATATTGAAATTCAAAAACTGGTAAATGCTGCACTTGATGAAATGGGTCAGGAGCACGTGAAAGGGCGACTAACCAATGCGCCTGTCAGCAACACTAACTTTTTATTGCGCTGGATAACCAAATCCATAAAAGGGCAAAGGTTTCACCGCTTGGCGAGTGGCGACCTTATAAAGTGGCAAAAATCGGGAAGAAGTAAAGGGACTCAATTAGACCTGCCTACTTTGTTTCGTCAGATATCTACTCTTTACAGTGAACTTGCACCTGTTGACCAAGAACCAAAAGCCATTCTAGATAGTGAAATCGAAGCATTTATCGATTTTATGGAAGAGAAAGGCTGGGCAGTGTGTACAGAATACGATGCACGCGAAAAGATTCAGGTGTTTACCGAAGGTGACAGTTCATTCCTGCTTTGTTCGCATCAATGTGATGACTGCTTTGAAGGAGAAAACCTCGTCAAACCTATGAGTTGGTATGTTCGTGGAAATCATGCCGAGTTTGTTAAGCTGGCGACAGAGCAAGGTTTTTTGGTCCACAAAGTGACGGATTACAAATCCAAAGTGAAATACCACGGTGAGTACTTGATTTTCCCGAATAACCACGGACCGCAGCTGGCGGAAATACCAATTGGTTATGCGATGGATAGTTAAAGCCTACCAAAACTGTAAAGAGAGCCAAACGGCTCTCTTTTAGTTTGAGTTCTTTTCAGCCAGTTTTGTAATGGCTTTCACCATCCCTTTGAATACAAACAGATGGGCGGGCATCATGGCAAACCAGTAGAGCAACCCCAAGAAGCCTTTTGGATGCCACCAGGCTTTTACTTCAAGTTCTCTGTGCTCACCATGATCTCTCAAAGTGAATTCTAATCGTCCAAGCCCAGGACCTTTCATCCCAAACAGCAGAGAAACAAATTCGTTTTCCCGATGCTTAATAACTTTCCAGGAATCAATGGAATCGCCTTCCTTTAATGTGCCGTCACCTGGATGCTGTCTGATAGGCAGACCGCCGCCGAAAAGTACATCCAGCCACTCTCTTAATCGCCACAAACCTGTTGCGAAAAAATAGCCATGTTCAGCACTTCCAATTTGTTTTACATATGTCCATATTTCATTTGCCTGAGCATTTGATCGGATTTTAGCGCCTGTCTGCTTAGGGTAGTAACCAAAGCCGGGCTGCCATCGCTTAAGTGCCGCGGGGTCAAAACCCCAGACATTACTTCGCAAGTATTTTCCTTCACTGGCGATGGCGTTTGCTACTGCATCTTCAAAAGAAATTAACGACTGAGGGATCTGGCTTCGTATCTCGCGATTGTCAGCAATAAAATCGTGGGTGAGCCCAGCCAATAACGCCCGACCAACGCTGGAAGGCACTGAAGTGACTAACCCTAGCCAATAACCGGCAATGGCAGGTGTGAGCAGAGCAGTAGAGTAGATCTGGCGTTTTTCCCCGGTAATGTCACTGATGATTTCGAATTGCTGGCGATAGCTGACGATATCAGGACCGCCTGCTTCGTACATTTGATGCCTCGTAGGAGAGGTCTTTGCGAGTTCCAGTAAGTAGTGATTTAAGTTCTCCAGAGCGATAGGGTTTGCTTTGGAGTCTATCCACTTAGGGGCAATAATGACGGGTAAATTGTAGATAAAATCACGCATGATTTCGAAAGCTGCGCTTCCGGCACCTATGATAACGCCAGCTCGCAATTCTGTTACGGGAACCTTCGAAAGCCTCAGCGTTTCTCCTGTTTCTCTTCTGGCTTTTAAATGTCTGGAATCTCCTGTTTGCGGTTGCAGCGAGCTCAGGTAAATCACATGCTTTATATTGCTGTTATCCAAAGCTTCACGAAAATTAATCGCCAGAGACAATTCATAGTCCAGGAAGTCGTAGCCTTGAGCCATTCCGTGTACTAAGAAAAACGCTATATCGACATTTTTTACGGCATTCAGCGTCGCTTGCTTATCCGATAGATCGAGAAATTCTATGGTCAGGTCGGGATGAGGTGCGACTCTCTGCCTCAGATAGTCGATCTGGCGCGCGGTCGCAATGACTTCATATCCTTGCTCTAAAAGCTGTGGAATCAATTGTGATCCGACATACCCAGAAGCACCTAGCACTAACACACGAGTTTTTTCCATATAATCCATATACTTATTAATGTTATTCATATAGATTGATAGTTCGGATGAAATTATCGCCATTTATCCGCGCTCACCCCATATTTCTTACGGATGCTCAGAGGGACGTATGACATCAACCGCACATCTTGCATTTCAGCATACTCGAGGAGACTTTGTTCGCAAACTGTTCGCGATTGCCTTACCGATCACATTGCAAAGCATGATGTTTTCTAGCCGAGGCATGGTGGATGTTTTGATGTTGGGACAACTCGGTGAAGCTGAAATTGCCGCAGTTGGAATCGCCTCTCGTGCCATGTTCGTCACTACCATCATGCTAGTGGGCATCACTACCGGTGGTGCCATGCTTATCGCCCAATATTGGGGAGCAGCTAATCATCAGGGTGTGAAAGAAAGTACGGCATTAACCTGGATGATTTCGATGCTGGTGGCAGCGTTAACGGTGTTTGGGTTTGTCTTCTTTCCATCCGAGATAATGGCAATTGCGACCGATTCCCCTGAGGTCGTTGATCTTGGAAAAGACTACATTATTCTTACCGCATTCAGCATGTTTGGTGTTGCCTGCGTTGCCAGTATGGCGGTGGGATTAAGGTCGATTCAAAAACCCGGGTTAAGTACATTTTTTAGCGGTATCGGAATTCTTTCGAATGTCTTTTTTAACTGGGTTTTGATCTTCGGTAACCTCGGCGCTCCTGCGCTCGGAATCAAAGGGGCAGCAATTGCAACGCTTATCAGCAGCTGTATTGAAGTCACCTGCCTGTTTGGTTACCTGTATTGGAAAAAACACCTTTTGTCGTTTGGTTTTAAAGAGATGGCAAAGGTCTGGAATATGGACACCGTTACCCGGTTTTTAAAACTGTCATTGCCAACGACCTTTAACTTTCTTGCATGGGCGGGTGGTTTATTTGCTTACCATGCCATATTAGGGCAAGCCGGAGTACAGGGATTGGCAGCGTTGTCCGTTATGACACCAGTAGAATCTATGTCACTCTGCTTGTTGATTGGAGTATCAAATGCATCCGCAGTGCTCATTGGCAACCAATTGGGTGCCAAAGATTACGAGTCGGTTTACTACCGGGCGATTGGTTTGGTAGCCATCAATATTGTTCTCGGCATAATCACTGCGACGGTGCTTTTTGTCGCTCAAATGTATATTTTGGATGCATTTACCGCGTTAACCGAAGAAACTCGGGCGTTAAGCGAGAAATTCATCTTGATTTTATGCGTGGGCATTGTCCTGCGATCTTTCCCAATGATGGCCATTGTCGGTATCTTGCGGGCGGGTGGGGATGTGAACTTTTGCCTTTATCAGGATCTGATAGCTCAATGGGTCATAGGTATTCCGGTAACGGCATTTTGTGCGATCGTATTGGGCTGGAAACCCGAGTTCATATTTGCTTTATTTTTGCTTGAAGAGCTCATTAAATGGTTCGGATCTTCATACCGTATAAAAAGCAAGAAGTGGATACGTAATTTGGTCGGAAATTGAACGAATATCGCTCTGATAATGTAACGAAGTGCATATAGTGTGATCCCTGCGTCAAAATGCTTCCTAGTCACAGGGTTTTAGTGTAGATTCTCTTACCTAATTTCTAACTAAGCCTGTTGAGTAAGTGAATGTTAAATCTTTCAGACCTATGTAAAGGGTACGTAGATGGTGGTGAATTTCATCCCGTACTGCAAGGGGCTGAATTAACGTTGGAGCAAGGTGAACAGCTAGCCCTAATGGGGGAAAGCGGCTCCGGAAAAAGCACTTTACTCAATCTCATTGCAGGTATCGATCAAGTCGACTCTGGCGAGATTTGGTTCGCCAAATTTGGTATGCACACCCAGCCAGAATATAAGCGCACAGCGTATCGTAGAAATAACATCGGGCACATCTTTCAGCAGTTCAATCTGCTTCCTACTCTGAATATTGCAGACAATATCCGCTTTTGTCGTCAGCTCAAAGGTCTTCCTGAAGACAGAGGATTGTGGCGCCAGATTTTGTCGGCCCTCGACCTCATGCCTTTATTGGGTCGCTATCCTGAGGAGGTATCCGGTGGACAGCAGCAACGTGCCGCCATTGCACGCGCTCTGTATATGGAACCGAAACTTCTCCTGGCGGATGAACCAACGGGCAGTCTGGACGAACGTAATGCCGAAGCCGTGATGCGATTGCTTACCACCCTGACCAAACAGCTGGATTGCACCTTGCTGCTGGTAACCCACAGTGAAAAAGTGGCGCAGCATATGGAAGGCTGCATTCGTCTTCAGGGAGGACAACTGCATGTTATGGCCCGTAGTTAAAGCACTACTCGGTCATTACAAGCGTCACCCGCTTCAGATTGTTTTAGTCTGGCTTGGTCTGACTCTCGGGGTTTCTCTTCTGGTTGGCGTTCTAGCCATTAACCACCATGCTAAACAAAGCTACAGCGCCGGCGAAAAGCTGTTTTCAAACCCTTTACCTTATCGCATTCGACCTGTCCAAACCGCCAGCAAGATCCCTCAGGGTTTTTATGTTCAACTGCGGCGTGAAGGGTTTCACCAATGCATGCCGTTCGATGCTTACCGAATTTCTACCCAAACCGGTTTAGAACTGACCATTACCGGATTGGACCCTGTCGCCATGCTGGAATTGCAGCAAGGTGCCTCTCTTCGTGATATCAATACCCTTAAGCTGAAAGAGCCACCATATCCGATCATGGTCAGCTCCGATCTGGCGTCCCATTTAAATTGGAGAGATGGCGATTACATTCCTTTGGAAGATGGAAGCTTACTCGGACCACTTTTGGTTGATGAGCAGAACCTCCTTTCTGGTACCCGGGTTGTCGCAGATATCGCTTTGATTCGAATGCTCAGTCGCCGTACAGGGTTTGATCTTATCGCGTGCGGAAAAATGCCTCCAGAAAAAGTGGAGAAGCTCAAAGAGCTGCTTCCTAATGGCATGAAGTTCTCGCAGAATACCAGAGCCGAACTGGACTCACTGACTCTTGCGTTCCATACCAATTTAACCGCGTTGGGAATGCTTTCCTTCTTTGTAGGGTTGTTCATTTTCTATCAGGCAATGACGCTTTCTTTTGTCCAACGTCAGCCCCTTGTCGGTGTATTGCGCCAAACCGGGGTTTCGATGTGGCAACTTACCTTGGCTCTGGTATACGAGCTGATTTTCTGGATCCTGATTGCATGGCTTTGTGGGAACGTGTTTGGCTTGTTCCTGGCTAACCAGCTAATGCCAACGGTTTCCGCAAGTTTAGAAGACCTTTACAACGCCAATGTGGGGCTTGATATCCAGTGGAGCTGGGAATGGAGCAAGAAGAGCCTTCTTGTTGCAATTATGGGGACGCTTCTGGCCTGTAGCTTCCCATTATTCCGTTTACTTCGTACTCAACCCGCGCGTCTGAGTACCAAATTGTCGATTGTTCGCTTTGCAGGTAAAGAGTTTACGTTTCAGGCGATGCTTGCTTGCGTATTTTTGATTGCGGCGGTTGCCGTTCATCAGGCTAACCAAACTCAGGAATCGGGCTTTGCCTTGATAGCGCTGCTTCTGATTAGTGTCGGTTTGTTCATGCCATGGGTGGTGTGGAAAATTTTTAATATTCTTTCTTTCTCGCTGACTTGGGTGAAAGCTCGTTGGTTCTTTGCTGATTGTGCTGCCAGTATGAGTTACCGAGGCGTTGCGGCAATGGCGTTTATGCTGGCGCTTGCCACCAACATTGGCGTTGAGACCATGGTTGGTAGTTTTCGTGAGACAACCGACAAATGGCTGACCCAACGTTTGGCTGCCGACGTTTATGTGATGCCAACTAACAGTATTGCCAAGCGAATGAGTTCTTGGCTAGATGACCAAGATGAGGTCAAAGAGGTCTGGTGGCGCTGGGAGAAAGACATCAATAACATTGATGGGACACTTCAAGCCGTCAGTACCGGAAATTCTACAGGTGAGAAAGGCGCTTTGACTATCAAAGTGGCTATTCCAGATTACTGGTTCTACCTTCACCATTCCCAAGGTGTGATGGTTAGTGAATCGATGGCGATTAAACTGGGCATTCGCGCAGGTGATTATATTCAGCTTCCTGCACCTCTGGAAAGCAACTGGCAGGTGGTGGGCGTCTATTATGATTACGGAAACCCATACAATCAGGTGATGTTGTCGCATCGAAACTGGCTGACACATTTTGCTAATCAGGGTGAAGTGGGCTTAGGCATCATTATGGAAGATGGAGCTGAAACCAGCATTTTACTCAGAAAGTTGAATCAAGAATTCAAGCTTTCTCCTGAACGAGTTTACGACAACAATAAGGTGCATGATCAGGCTCTGAAAGTGTTTGACCGTACCTTTGGTATCGCAGGAACTCTGGGGAATATCACTTTAGTTATCGCTGTGTTTGGGCTGTTCTTCGCAACTCTTGCAGGTGAGATATCACGACAACGTCACTTTGCGCTTCTCCGGTGCTTTGGGTTGTCTGCGAAAGAGCTGGTGCTTTTAGGTGGCTTACAGCTGCTTGTGTTGGGGGCTTTTTCTGCGCTAATCGCTATTCCTCTCGGGTTGGTTTTGGCAGATCTGATGATTGACGTTGTTCTGAAGCAATCTTTTGGCTGGACGATGCAGCTGGAAGTTATTCCTTGGGAATACGGGGCAACATTTGCCTGGTCGTTCAGTGCGCTTATGATTGCCGGAGCTTGGCCTGTGTTTAATATGGTTCGCAAAACACCGATGAAATCTCTAAGGGACGCTCTGTAGAATGGCACGCCCCACCAAACTTAAAATATTTCCTATTCTGTTTTCTATCATTGCCCTGAGCGGTATTGGCTGGATCTTTTATGACTCATTTTACGGTGGCGTAACTGGGGAACATCACAACGAAGTGAATGCGGTGCTGATAGGCAGCAAAGACGCAGTATTTGAACCTGTCTTACCTGATGATCCTGTTGCTATTCCCGAGGATTTTAAAGAACACCCAGAGTTTCAACACGAATGGTGGCACTTTTTCGCCAACGTACAGGACGAGCAAGGTGAGCACTACGGGATACAGTGGAGCTTTTTCCGAATCGCCAATGACGAACGTGAAATGAGTGGTTGGCAAAGCCCTCAGATGTACCTGTCTCACGCTGTTATTACCTCGAATCAAACCAGTATTAAAGAACAACGCGTTGCTCGAGGGGGTATTGGGCAGGCGGGTATTCAGGAACTGCCTTTTGGTATGTGGATAGACAACTGGCGTTGGAAAACCACGGGTAGCTCACCATTTCCGGGTAGCTTACATATCTCGACGGATGAGTTTGAATTGAATCTGGATAGCACTGCCATCGGTCCCTATGTGGTTAACGGCGAGCTGGGTTACCAGATCAAACACGATTTATTGCCTGTTGCATCCTATAGCATTAGCGCACCTTTTATCAGGACGAAAGGTGAACTAACTCTTGGAGGCAAGACCTATCGGGTACAAGGCGAAGCCTGGTTCAACAAAGAATGGGGCAGTGGTCTGCTGGCGGAAGGTCAGCAAGGCTGGGATCAATTTGCGTTGCGTCTGGAAGACGGAAGAACGTTGATGGTTAACCAATATCGCCATATCCGTCAGCCGTCCTATACTTTTGGTACATTAGCAAACCGCAAAGGTGATGTTGTAGTGTTGCAAGGTGACGAATTAGAAATTATCCCAATAAGTAATTCTACCCTTCGCAACGGTCGTACTTTACCCCTTCAGTGGATTATTAATGTACCGGAGCACAATATCAATCTGACGACACGAGTGATGAAAGCAGAGCAGTGGCTACCCTTTGCGATTCCATACTGGGAAGGACCAATAGTGGCAACGGGAAGCCATGATGCCATTGGTCTGATGCAGTTAACCGGCTATTGAATGAATAGGATTTACAGTTCCTAACGATTCAAAATAAGCATTCACTCTCATAATTCGATTCAGAAAAAACCGTGTTCTTGTAGCGCGGTTTTTTTGTAGCTATAAATAGCGAATAAGTTGCAACGAATAGCCTTATAAACTGTGAAGAGGTTTACACTTAGGTAAGACGTAACAGGCAGCTTGAGAATAACAGTAAGGAATACTCTGGTTAAAACATGGTTATCTTCGGAAATACCGATGTTTTGACTCTGAACAAGCGATTTTTCTAAGACCAAGTCACATTATAAACTTTGGCGTATTGTTTGTTAGCAATCTATTAACAAAAGTAGATAAAAAAAGGGCGATATCATGAATGATGTCATAAAACACTTTTTTAAGATGGAATCAGCGGGTGGCATAATCTTGGTAATTGCAGCAGCAATTGCAATGTTTGTAGCAAACTCTCCACTTAATGAAATGTACCAAGCCGGTCTTCATACCTACATCTTGGGCATGTCCGTCTCTCACTGGATCAATGACGGCTTAATGGCTGTATTCTTCCTTCTCATTGGTCTAGAAGTAAAACGCGAACTTCTCGAAGGTGCTTTAAAATCGAAAGAAACAGCCATCTTTCCAGCCATTGCCGCTGTCGGCGGTATGCTAGCACCAGCACTTGTTTATATTGCCTTCAATAGCGGTGACCCAACAGCAATGCAAGGTTGGGCAATTCCTGCGGCAACCGATATTGCATTTGCACTGGGTATCATGGCGCTGCTGGGTAAACGTGTACCAGTTAGCCTGAAGGTTTTCCTGCTTGCGCTGGCTATCATCGACGACTTGGGTGTTGTTGTTATCATTGCTCTGTTCTACACAGGTGAGCTATCAACAACCGCGCTGCTGATAGGCTTTGTCGCCACCGCTGTACTGTTCTTTATGAACAGCAGGCACATCACCAAACTTCGTTGGTATCTGATTGTCGGATTCATCTTGTGGGTAGCGGTACTTAAATCTGGTGTTCACGCAACACTTGCCGGTGTGGTGATTGGCTTCGCTATCCCACTCAAAGGCAACGAGGGTGAAAGATCTCCACTGAAACATCTGGAGCATTCATTACACTCTTACGTAGCGTTCCTGATTCTGCCTATCTTTGCGTTTGCGAATGCGGGTATTTCGCTGGAAGGTGTTTCGCTTTCAGGTCTGACGGACATGCTTCCGCTAGGTATTGCGCTAGGTCTGCTTGTTGGTAAACCTCTGGGTATCTTCAGCTTTAGCTGGGCCGCTGTAAAACTTGGTGTAGCAAGGCTACCAGAGGGAATCAACATGGTGCACATCTTTGCGGTGTCGGTTCTGTGTGGTATCGGCTTTACGATGTCGATATTCATCTCCGGGTTAGCGTTTGTCGATGTAAGTGCCGAGTTCGATACTTATTCAAGGCTGGGTATTTTGATGGGGTCAACAACCTCCGCAATTCTTGGATACCTGTTGCTTCATTTCTCACTGCCTAAAGAGCCAGTGGTTGTAGAAGAAGTACAACACTAAGCGTTAGAAAAAACAAAACCCCGCTAGAGATAGCGGGGTTTTTTCGTTGTATAGATTGATTATTTAAATACAGACCAGATAGGTGCGTGGTCAGACGGCTTTTCAATACCACGTAGTTCGTAGTCGATATCCGCTTCAACACATTTATTTGCGAGAGTTGGGGTTGCCAAAACTACGTCAATACGGAGTCCACGGTTGTCATCGAACCCTCTGGAGCGGTAATCGAACCACGAGAACTTGTCATCCACCTCTGGATGGAGATTGCGGAATGTGTCTTCGAATCCCCAATCTAAAAGTGTTTGCAACCATTCACGTTCAATAGGCTGGAATGAACATTTGCCCGTTTTCAACCAACGCTTGCGGTTTGGTTCACCAATGCCAATATCAAGATCGACTGGGCTAATGTTGATATCACCCATCACAATGATTTGCTCGTCGTTGGTGTGATGATCGTTGAGGTAGGTCATCAGGTCTTTGTAGAACTGCTCTTTGTATGGAAACTTTGTTTCATGGGCGATGTTATCGCCCTGAGGGAAATAACCATTTAATACCGTGACTTTCTCACCATTGGCGTCTTCGAAAGTCGCCATAATCATGCGCTTTTGATGATCTTCGTTATCGGTTGGGAAGCCTTTTTTAACTTCAATTGGCTCTTGTTTACATAACATGGCCACGCCGTAATGGGCTTTCTGTCCATGGAAGTAAACTTTGTAGCCCATCGCTTCCACATCTTCTAACGGGAAAGCATCGTCGTGAACTTTGATTTCCTGCAAACCAATCACATCTGGCTGGTGCTTATCAATAAGTGCTTGTAGTTGATGAAGGCGAGCACGCAAACCATTGATATTGAAACTGATTACTTTCATTTTATTAATATCCTCTGATGAGACCTTGCAATCCTTTGCAGTTCTAGGTTTCTGTTTGTAAAGGTATTCATTGGAGTGACTACCTATCTCTACGCTAATTTAAACACTTTTGAATGGGAACGGCTATACCGCCAGGTTACAGGAATAGAAATATTGTTGTCTGTAGTCTTGAAAAATAAGTTGGGATGTTACTTGGTGGTTTATCTCAGATTTTGTCAATCTAAATTGGTAATTGTCGAAACGGTTCGATAGTCATTTTAATTGAAAATGATCTGTAAAATAACGTTAAGTTCAGAGTTTCTATTCCTAAAATGGAAATATTTTTACTACTTTGGATAGTATCTATTCTGTCTTTTAAATATTTATATTACATGTATTTAGATTGTAATGTAAGTGTTTGGTAACCATGATTGGACTCGACGAGGTTGAGTTTTTGATATCTTTATCACTTGACATCTTTGGTTATGTGATACATTTTGTGTTAACAGTATGTAAACGAACCGTTTCGAAATATTTAGTTAAATGATTGGAGAAAAACGTATATGAGTCTTAATGCAGCAAAAGGATCGTCCGGCAATTTCGAGGGAGCCAAGGGTTGGTTTGAAATTAGTCGTTTCGGTATGTTTATTCATTTTGGGTTGTATTCATTGGGAGCGCGCCACGAGTGGCTTAAAGAGCGCGAAGAAATGACGACCGAAGAATACACGAAGTACTTTGAACAATTTGATCCTGACTTGTTTGATGCAAGAGACTGGGCACGACAAGCTCGAGCTGCTGGTATGAAGTACGTGGTATTAACAGCAAAACACCATGATGGCTTTTGTCTTTGGGACAGTAGCACAACGGATTTTAAGTCGACCAATACCCCATTTGGGCGAGACATTATTAAAGAGTATGTAGACGCTCTAAAGGAAGAAGGGCTGAAAGTCGGATTCTATTATTCCTTGATTGACTGGCACCATTCTCACTTTCCAATTGATGTATTTCATCCTCAAAAGAATCATCCTGATGCATTGGAGATAAATGCAGATCGAGACATAACGTTGTACAGCCGATACATGCATGACCAAGTTCATGAATTGATGACACAGTTTGGTGAAATTGACATCATTTGGTTCGATTTCAGCTATCCAACGCGAACTTACCGGGACATGCCAGGAAAGGGAAGAGTGGACTGGGATAGTGAAAATCTCGAGAGGATGGTTCGAGATCTCCAGCCCAATATTATCATTGGAGATCGCTTGGATCTTCCTAGGGACATGAACAGTATCCCCGATTTGGTAACACCTGAACAGTATACACCACGCACGGCACCAAGTATTGAAGGGGTTCCCGTTCGTTGGGAAGCTTGCCATACATTAAGCGGTTCTTGGGGTTACCACCGAGATGAATCGACTTGGAAAGATGCCTCACAGCTTATCAACCTATTAGTCGATACAGTATCGTTGGGCGGTAATTTATTGATGAATGTAGGTCCAACCGGGCGAGGGAATTTTGATCAGCGAGCCCAAAATGCTCTCAAGATATATGGGAAGTGGCTGAGTCTCAATGACCGAGCAATATATGGGGCAGGTGTTTCAGAATATGAGGCTCCAGATGGCTGTCGATATACCCAACAAGGAAACAAGCTTTACCTACACATTCAAAATTGGCCGTTTCGCCATCTTCATCTTAAGGGGCTTGGTGGAAAAGTTAAATACGCACAATTTTTAAATGATGCAAGTGAAGTTCAATGGCTCGACCCCGAAGAGTTTGTTGACCCATATACTGGTGTCTCAGTTAAAGATGGAGATTTATCTCTTGAGCTACCAGTGAACAAACCTAATGTCATTGTTCCGGTAGTTGAGCTAATACTCAAAGAAGATTAAGTGCAAGGAATAGTAAGGTTACACGGTAGGATATATCCGTATTTATTCTATATTTACAAAGGGATCTGGACTTAATTTACTCCAGGCTTGTGTAGTTGAATAAATACCATCTACTGGGTGAGCAGCGTGCACTCAGTTAGTTAGCCAGTACTGCTGTGCAATATAAAACTAAAATAGAGGGAACTAAAATGAACTACAAATTGAAATTGCTAGCTGCTGGTGCAGCGGTCGCTATGTTTAGCCACACCACATTTGCTCAGGAAACCATTGAGTTGGACTGGATGATGTGGGGAGGATCAGCAGAGGATATTGAAATCTGGGGGACAGTTGCTTCAATGGTTACTGATGAATACCCTCACATCCAAGTTGAAGTGAAATTCAGCCCTTGGCATGACTTCTGGACAAAACTTCCAATTTTGGCTGCTTCGGGTGAAATCTCAGATATCGTTTCAATTCAAAATCTTAGAATGCCAAATTTTGAACATTTGCTTGAACCATTAGATCCTTACATAGAGAAAGAGGGATTTAGCCTCGAGGAATTCACCCCTAGTGTCATTGATGCGTTAACAGTGGACGGTACTATTCGGGCTTTACCCTATGATGTCGGACCGTGGGTTATGTTTTATAACAGAGAAATATTTGAGCGTAAGGGAGTTGAGGAACCAAAAGATAACTGGAGCTGGGAGGAATTTGCTGAAATGGCCAGCCGTCTTACTGGGGATGGAGTATACGGCTCTGGCGTGATTGAGCGCCTCCCGCTTGCCGCAAGAGCGACGGGGGTTAAATATGTGAATGAAGAAGGAAACTTAGATATCGCACATAAAGGTATGGTGGACTTTTTTCAGGGGGTCGTTGATCTTGTTAAAGATAAAAAAGCCATCCCAATTGCACCAGCAGGAGTCAATATGGCGCACTTCAACGGTGGCCTTTTTGAAAATGGTCAAACTGCAATGTATGTAGATGGTCCGTGGACTATTTTCAAAAAGAGAGGAATATTAAAGTTTGATTATGGTATTGCCCCTCTTCCCGGTGGGAAGAATGGACTCCATGCTCCTATTGGTACTTCTGGTTTCGGTATTTCTCGTCAATCCGAGCACAAAGATGAGGTATGGAAAGCCATCAGTGTGATTACCGGAGACAGGGCGCAAGCATACCTTGGGGCAAAAGGCAGAGCGCTGCCCTCAAGAACCGCACTAAGGGGATTATGGTACGACAAAGCGGCAGCAGGTGTGTACAGAGCAAAAGAAAGCATCAATTACTCCCTTGATCGTGCAGTTAATTTCGATGTAACTAAAAACTGGAATGAAGTTGAGAACCTAATCAATCAATATTCCGTTCTGTCTTTTTCTGGAGCTAAGGAGCCTTCAGATACGCTTAAAACCATTCAAGCTCTGGCAGCAGACCGGTAAATGTAATAGCAATTGGTTGAGTACGATTAACCTGAGTAAGGCTGTTTTATCCTCAGATTCATGTAACTAGAATTAAAATTCAGCCTTGGCTTGGTCTAATCTTACTACGCTGAACATGACCGAATAACAAGTGGTTAGCAGCCATTGCACTGTTCTAATGATTGTAAATGTGCTGCTATTTTTCTAAGCAACCCGTTTGCTTGATATAACTAGGAACATGCTAACGTTCTCCGTTGATTCTTTTTGATGTTTGGGCATATTTCCCTTTTATAAAGGGGCTGTCATTATCAAAAAATAGATTGAAATCTTGGCTTTTCCTAAACCATTGGAATTAAAAAATGGTCTCCAAATCAGACGATACGCGTACAGCATTAGTATTTTTACTACCAAGTTTGGTAGGAATGATATTATTTATTTTTATACCTCTCGTGTGGTCATTCTTCATGGGGTTTACTGACTGGAATTTATTCCAGCCTCCCAAATGGGTAGGGCTAAATAATTTCGTTAATTTATTTAGTTCAGACCCTGTTTTCGGAACTACAGTCCGTAACACACTAGTCTTCACTGTAGAGCTTGTAATATTAAACTTAGTATTCTCATTAGCTATTGCAGTCTGGATATCCGCTCAAACATGGGGAAAGGCAGCTTTACGTGTTATATTTTTCATTCCCGTATTCACACCTGCTATCGCCGTTTCTATTGTATGGATGCTAATGCTCACTCCTGGTGGTCTTTTCGATTCATTCATAAGCACACTGGGCTTGAATGTGCCTAATTTACTCCTTGATACTGATCTCGCAATGCACGCAGTGATCATTGTAAGCCTCTGGGCAGGAATAGGTTATAACGTTGTGTTATTCAATGCTGCTCTTGAGTTAGTTCCAGAAAGCTATCTAGAAGCTGCTCGCATTGACGGTGCTGGTGCATGGCGACGATTCTGGGATATTCGATTGCCAATGATTTCCCCGACAATCTTCTTTGCGGTAACAATGACCAGTATTAATGCGCTTCAGGTTTTTGATCAAATATACATTCTAACTAGAGGTGGACCTGGTGCTTCAACCATGACTCTCGGTTATTCCATATTTCTCAACGGTTTCCAGAATTACAATATGGGTTATGCCTCTGCTATTGCTTGGGTGATGTTTTTCTTTATTTTAGCGCTTACTGTTCTTCAATTTAAAATGCAAAAGAAATGGGTACACTATGATGGGTAATTTTGTTAACAATACCTCAATAAAATACCTTGGTAAGGTACTAAATGTTGGTGGAATTTGGATTTTTTCTCTTGTCTTTTTATTCCCTTTTTTTTGGATGATTACAAATGCAATAAGACCTTCAGGAGAAGTGTTTTCTCTTCCTCCGAGGTTTTTTCCTCAAACATGGCAGTGGGAAAATTTCTACATAGCTTGGACCCAATTGCCTTTCGCACGATTTTTCTTTAACAGTTTTGTTGTTTCTGTCGCAGTTGTCTTTATATTTGTGTCGACTTCAATATTGGCTGCGTTTGCCTTCTCTAGATTAAGGTGGAAATATCGTGAAGTGGTCTTTATGTCTTATTTATCTACATTGATGGTACCAAGTCTGCTACTGGTCATTCCTCTTTTCTTAGTGGTAAATAAGCTTGGGTGGGTTAATACATATGCTGGATTGATAATCCCAGTAGCATTTGGATCTTACGCCGTCTTCCTGCTACGTCAATTCTTTTTGGGAATCCCTATTGAGTTGGAAGAAGCCGCTCGTATAGATGGTGCATCAAACTGGAGAATTTTGATCGATGTGATTGTACCTCTCTCTATTCCCTCGATTGGGTTGGTTACTCTTTTCGCCTTTATCAGTAGTTGGAGTAGCTTTATTTGGCCTCTTATTGTGGTGAATGATTCTGATTATGCAACGCTACCTGTTGGGCTGACATTATTTCAAACCCAAATGGGAACGGACTGGAATTACATTATGGCAGGATCCGCAATCTCAATGATTCCAGGCATCATTTTAGCTGTGCTTTTACAGAAATTTATATACAACGGTTTGGCTTTGAACACTGGATTTGGTGGGCGATAGTATCACGTAGCTTTCAGGGAGAAAGTAAAGTTATGACAAGTGTAAATATCAAAAATTTGGTTAAAGAGTATGGTACGTCATGCGCCATTCATGGAATAGATGTAAATATATCAGAAGGCGAGTTTGCTGTGCTTGTAGGACCGTCCGGTTGCGGAAAGTCTACTTTGCTGAGGATGATTGCAGGTCTAGAAGACATAACGTCAGGCACAATCTCTATTGGTAATAGTGTTGTGAATGACAAAGATCCGAAAGACAGAAACATTGCGATGGTGTTTCAAAATTATGCTCTTTACCCCCATAAACGTGTTCGGGACAATATGGCCTACGCACTAAAACTTAAAAAAGTAGATAAGGCAATTATACAAGAGAAAGTGAGCAAAGCTGCTGAGATCCTTGATTTGACCCATCTTCTCGATCGCTATCCCAGACAACTTTCTGGTGGACAGAGGCAACGGGTTGCAATGGGGCGTGCAATTGTAAGGGATCCGGATGTGTTCTTATTTGACGAACCTTTATCCAATCTGGATGCGAAACTTCGTGTCCAAATGCGAACAGAAATCAAAGCCCTTCATATGAGATTGAAAAATACAATGATTTATGTAACTCATGATCAGATTGAAGCTATGACAATGGCAGACAAAATTGTGGTAATGAAAAGTGGGCGTATCGAACAAGTCGGTACTCCTGTAGAGTTATATGAACAGCCAGCAAATGAGTTTGTTGCTTGTTTTATTGGTTCGCCATCAATGAATATTCTTCCAGCCAGAGTTGAAGGAAGCTGTCTAATGTTAGAAGACGACCAGTCTCTGCCTATTCCTGAAGGTTACTTGGTCGAGGATGGTCAAAAGGTTAAGGTTGGTATTCGTCCTGAACATCTTATTTTCTCCGACAGCTCGTTAAAAGGAGACCTTAGCTTAATAGAGCCGACAGGGGCGGAAACGCTTTTCCATTTAAGGATCGCGAACCAAGAAATTATCGCTTCTATCCGCGGGAAAATAGATGATAGCTATCCAGGTAAGGTTGGTATTTCACCGTTGCCAAATTCAGTACATCTATTTGATGCAGATAGTGGTCAAGCGATCACTTCTAAGTAAGCGATAAAATGTAAAAGTTATAGTCTTTCAACTTTTCTTTGAAAGAGTATATTTCATCAAGTTAATATTGAAATCTATGAGTAATATAGATAATGAAAAAATAAAAGGATAAAGTTTGAATAATTATTCCTAAAAAGGTTTATTTTATTTTTAAATGATTGAACAGAGTTTTTTATTGCTTGAGAAGAAACAAATTAATAAAACAGAGATTGACTTAATTATCCTATGACTATAAAGTTTATATTTTTACTAATTATTATTCACGTTAATTACACAAAGCAGGTTAGAAAGGTTTTATGGCAACTATTCGGGACGTAGCAAAACTTGCTGGTGTGTCAATTTCCACAGTCTCATTGTCTCTGAGCAACCCCAATAAAGTCAGTGAGAAAACGTTAAAAAGAATTCGTGAAGCCATTTCTGCTGTCGGTTATGTTGTGGATCCCGTTGCCCAGAGCCTTGCTCGGGGTAGTAGTCGAATGATTGGATTTGTTGTAGGAAATATTGGTAATCCATTTTTTGGTGAAATTCGACGAGAGATAGAAGACTATGCGCTTAAACATAACTATTTTTTGTTGGCTGTTGAGTCATCTGGAATCATGGAAAGAGAGCAGGAGCTAGTTAGGCATCTAGCAGGCTTGAAAGTCGCAGGGCTTGTAATTGCACCTTCGGGCAATGGCTCAGAATACATTAACTTTTTGCATCAACTTAAAATGCCGGTTGTCAGTTTTGACCAAAAAGTGACTGGGATGGAATACGATTTCGTTGGCTCAGATAACTTTAATGCTAGCTCAATGCTGACTGAACACTTGCTTCAACTAGGTCATAAACGTATTGGATTTATTAAAGGACCAGATCAAATGCACACTGCGATTGAACGTTATCGCGGATATACATCGACTCTCGCCTCAGCAGACATAGATATTGACTCATCTTTGGTTGTTAATGGTCAGTATACACGTGATATTGGATATGAAGCAGCAACCAAGTTGATGTTGCAAAGAAATCCTCCGACAGCAATATTAGGAGCTAACAATGTCGTATCACTTTCAGCATTGCAGGTAATACAAGAACTAGGTTTGAAGTGCCCTGATGATATTTCTTTGGCGATGATCGACGATGAACAATGGAGTGAATTGATAACACCGCGCCTTACAATGGTTGTACAAGATACTAAGAGACTAGGTAATATTATTGCAGAGCGTTTGATTAGTAGAATCAACGACTCGAATAACGAAATTCCTGTACAAGATTTCGTGTTAGATTCCAAATTTATTATTGGGAATTCGTGCCGGAAATTTTAGTTTTCATTATGTTCTTACTTTTTAATATTATTCTTATTTTTTAATATAGTACACATCTATTCATTTAGCTCGTTGTAAATCTGCTTCTAAGGGTTATACAGTCTTTTAATATCCTTGGTTTCGATTTAATTTTTTTAAATGTATCTCAATTGACATGGATAAAAGATTGATAAGTGTCGTACCTAGTAATTATATTTATATTCTATATAAGGACATCCTATGGTTAACTCAAATAGAATTTGGGATATTAAAACATTTGATATTCGTTTTCCAACCTCAGAAAACTTGGACGGTTCAGACGCAGTTAATAAAGCCCCCGACTATTCAGCGGCTTATGTTGAAATCTCAAGCGAAAATGGAAATAAAGGCTATGGTCTGATTTTTACAATTGGTCGAGGAAATGACATTTGCTGTAAAGCAATTGAAAGCATGAAACACTTAATTATTGGCTACGATCTTAACGATATTAAAGCCGATATGAGCAGCTTCTATGATCAACTGCGCTCTGATAGCCAGCTTCGGTGGTTGGGACCTGAAAAAGGCGTCATTCATATGGCGGCTGGTGCCATTGTTAATGCTGTTTGGGATATGTGGGCAAGAGAAGAAAAAAAGCCTTTATGGCGCTTGCTTTCTGATATGCCTCCGGAGCAGTTTGTAAATTGCTTGGACTTTAAACATGTGTCGGATGTTTTAACAAAAGAAGAAGCTCTTGAGATGATTGAAGCGAACCAAGATTCGAAGCAATCAAGGATTCAATATATAGAAGAGCATGGTTACCCTTGCTACACGACTTCTGCGGGCTGGCTTGGCTACAGTGATGAAAAGCTGGTGAGACTGGCCAAAGAGGCAGTAGAACAGGGTTTTAAGCATATTAAATTGAAAGTAGGGCAGTCGTTGGAAGAAGATTTGAGAAGATGCTCAATCGCTCGTAGTGCCATTGGCGAAGAAGTAAAGCTTATGATTGATGCTAATCAAATTTGGGAGGTGGATGAAGCAATCGATTGGGTCAATAAACTGGCCGATACACGTCCATGGTTTATTGAAGAACCAACGAGTCCTGATGATATTTTTGGTCATAGAAAAATTAAGCAGAACATCGGTAATATTAAAGTAGCGACAGGTGAACATTGTCAAAATAGAATTATTTTCAAACAGTTCATAGCCAATGAAGCAATTGACATTGTGCAAATTGATTCATGTCGTTTGTGCAGCGTTAATGAGATATTAACGGTGTACATGATGGCTGCGAAATACAATAAGCCTGTTTGCCCCCATGCAGGTGGAGTAGGTTTGTGTGAATACGTGCAGCATTTGTCAATGATTGACTATGTGCAAATATCTGCAGATCTAACCGACCGAGTGATTGAGTTTGTTGATCACCTACACGAACATTTCGAAGACCCATGTGTAGTAAGTAACGGTTTTTACATGGCCCCTAGACGACCAGGGTATAGTATCAAAATGTATGACGCTTCAATTGAAGCTTATCAGTACCCTAACGGAAGCGAGTGGAAAAATAGAATTAACAGGCAAAAAATCTAGCTTTGTGAATTGCTTTATTCTTTGAATCGCTACACTCAACCCCATTGGCTATGAAGTGATACAGAAAATGATGTAAAAAGACCCGTATCAAAAATGGTATTTCCCAGGCTGAGCTAAAAATACTATTGACAATTATATTTCTACAAATGTTATGTTATAACGTATCTTTTTAGTTCGATGGATTTCTTATGAAGGGATTGCCTACGTCAATAGTTTCCGCTCAGCAGCTCTGTTCGAACAGTACACAAGGTTGGAGAGCTGTCACTGATGCGACGTTTTCTGTAGCTCAGGGCGAATGTGTGGCTGTGATCGGTCCAAATGGAAGCGGTAAATCCAGTTTGCTCAAAGCCATCACTGGAGAATTTAAAACAGTGAATGGCAGGCTGTTAATTAATGGGACAGATGCCAATCAGCTGGATCCAAACCAAAAGGCGAAAATGGTTGCGGTTGTGGCGCAACATGAACACGCGGATCCTCGTTTAACCGTTTGTGAATATGTGTGGCTCGGGCGTGTTCCCCATACTTTCTGTTGTAGCCATAAAGAACACGAGCGAGCGGTTGAACAAGCTTTGGAAGACGTAGGTTTATCAATGAAAGGCAACCGACTGATCGGTTCGCTTTCAGGAGGCGAACAACAACGTGCAAATATTGCGCGAGCATTCGCTCAAGAACCCAGACTATTGCTGCTCGATGAGCCCACTAATCATTTAGACCCACTTGCTCGCCTTGAACTGCTAGAGCTCATCAAACTGAAAGGCGTTGCGTCCATCGCTGTGTTACATGACTTGCCTTTAGTCGCCCCTTTTGCCGATAAAGTCCTTTTAATGTCAGAACAAAAAATGGTGGCTTACGCCTCGCCAGAGCAAGTGATGCAAAACGAATACATAACCCCCGTTTTTGGGCTGCGCGTTGTCACGCTCAGTCATCCTCAAATCGCAGGTGCGGTGCATCATTTTGAAGCCGCATCGTCAAATTACAATATTCCATCAATAGGAGCCGCCTAATGAAGTGGTCTGCAATACTGACTCTTTTATTCCCCTTTGCCGTTGCCAATGCCGCAGATACCCAATACCCCGTAACCGTCGATAACTGTGGTAGCCCGCTTACCATTGATAAACGTCCTACACGCGCAGTGTTTCATGACATCAACATGACTGAAATGGCGTTTGCACTCGATCTTCAGGCAAGCATGGTTGGCGTAACAGGTATTACGGGGTGGTACAAGATGTCACCATCGTTCAAAAAGACCTTAGGCGAAACGCCCGAGCTTGCGCCTAAATATCCGTCGCTAGAAACACTGATTTCAGCAAAACCCGACTTCTTCTTTGCGGGTTGGAACTACGGAATGAAAGTGGGCGGTGAAGTGACGCCTCAAAGCTTAAAGCCTTATGGGGTAGATACGCTAGTACTGTCTGAAAGCTGTATTCATACGCATAAACTTAAAGACGGTGCCAGTATGGAACTGCTTTACGGAGACGTTAAAAAACTGGGTGTGATATTCGACCGACAAGACAAAGCCAATGCTCTGGTTAAAGAGTGGAAGGCAAGAGTCAAAGCGGTTGCAGAAAAGAAAAACAGCTCGGGTCAGCCCGCGCCAAAAGTTTTCCTGTTTGACTCCGGCGAGGACAAACCTTTCACCGCTGGCAAATTTGCTATGCCGAATGCAATGATCCATGAGGCCGGTGGGCACAACATTACCGAAAATATGGAAACAAGCTGGGCAAGGACATCGTGGGAAAATGTGGCGAGAGAAAACCCAGATGTGATCATTCTACTTGATTACCAGACCGCCAACGGAGCCGATGCTCTAAAGGACTTTCTGGAGCAACACCCTCTAATGAAACATACCAACGCTGTTAAATCTGAGCGCTATGTGAAGCTACGATATGAGCAACTCACTCCTGGTCCTGCCAACATTGAAGCGATAGAAAAACTCTCCAATGCGTTCTTTCCTCAATAAGTGAAGGCAAAGTAACGCTTAATGAAATTGTCTAAATACCAGATGGCATGGTGGCTTGGAGGAAGCGCCATGCTTGTTTCGTTTGTGTTCAGCTTAAAATTCGGTTCGGTGTCACTGTCACTTGATGAAGTACTGGCAGGGCTACGTGCTTTCAATGATGAAGATATGAGTATGACCAGCCGGATCCTCATTGATTTACGGCTTCCAAGAGCTCTTCTCGCCATCATCGCTGGGGCAGGGCTCGCAATGGTAGGTGCTCTGCTTCAGACAACGACGCGAAATGATCTGGCCGATCCGTTCTTGTTTGGTTTGTCTTCCGGAGCTTCTGCTGGCGCTGTACTGGTCATAACTCAACTGGGTGATGCGTTAGGGGTGTGGTCGCTTCCTTTGGCTGCTTTTGCTGGGGGGATTGTGTCTGCCTCCGCAGTGCTGATCTTATTTTCGATGCAGAAAAAGCGGGGCAACAACAACCTGGTGCTGTGTGGTCTGGCGATCTCGTTTCTGTTCGGAGCGGTGACCAGCTTTCTCATCTATTCAGGTGATCAGCGCGCCGCCAGTTCTATTTTGTTCTGGACCATGGGAGGACTGGGATTGGCGCGTTGGGAGAATCTGATTTTTGCCGCGATTGGCGTATTGTGCGTGGTGGTGCTGATCTTATTCCGCTATCGCAAGCTTGATACTTTACTGGTTAGTGAGCAAACCACGCATTCCCTTGGTGTTAATGTGCATCGGCTTCGAAGTGAAGTCTTCTTATGTTGTGCGTTTTGCACTGCGTCCATTGTTGCCCTGACTGGAGTGGTCGGTTTTATCGGGCTGATGGTTCCTCATCTTGTACGCCCATTTTCAGGTATGACTCACAAGCTTGCGCTGCCACTGGTAGCCTTGTGGGGAGCCGTGATGCTGACGCTGGGTGACATTGTTAGCCGGACTATTCTTTCGCCACAGGAACTCCCGGTGGGCATCGTAACTGCGGCGTTAGGTGGTGTGTTTGTTTTGTACTTAGTCTGGAAAAAGCCTGCAAGCTGACAGCTTGCAGGCTATCTAACGAAAGAGGTTAGATCACAGGCAGTCGAGTAGAGAATTTGGATCATCGCCGATCACGGATTTCATATAAGTATCAAAAATCGTCTGATGTTCGCCATTAGTCTTTAACTTCACTAAAGACGCATTGATTTTCGTAACCAGTTCTTCAGCACGAGGAGACTGGCGGGAGATCATCAGATAGAAGTCGACAGGCTTTTCAATCAGGCGCTGGCATCTGATGTCTTTGGGAAGAGACAGTTTTCCTGTTGAGATACTGCCTGCCACTATGGATACCTGAGTTTCCAAAATCTGGCATCGCTCTTGTTGCAGCATCTTCATCACGCTCGTCAGCCCGCCATGAACGGTGGTGATAATGTTGTCCTGAGGAATACCGTACTTACTGGTGTAAATCTCATAATTCCAGCCTGCCATTCCACAAATCTCAAAGTGTTTTAGTTCTCTCACTTTGGTCACTGCTTTCTTGGTTTCAGGGTTGATCACGCCGTTTGGGAATGCTCTTCGCGAGTAGAAGATAGCAATAGGTGCCGAATAAATCGGACCGACGAAGTGATATTTCTCACCCCGACTGGCGTTATAGGTGGCGTCAGTGGCAACTTCATGTTTTTTGAGTGAACTGAACTTTTCTGTATTGTGCAGGCAACGTTTCCAGGGGATCACTTCAGGTAAGAAATCCAGATCAGTGTCTTGGCTGATGGCTTTAAAAAGCTCGATATTTATCCCTTGAACTTTGGGGCGTTCACCAACCGAGGGATTAGGGTCCAGATAAAAGTAGGGCGCCCAGGGTTTGCCGCAAACCCGAATAGGCGGTTCAGTACTACTGGCGTGAACAGAAAGAACCACGAACAAGTTTACTAGTAATGTAAACAAGGAAAACAAAACGAAATGATGCATGTTATCACCATGATTTTTGTGTGGTCTTAAGTTTAAAAGGATAGATTAGATTAAAGTCTCATGGTTGAGGAATGCGCAATATTCTCGCAGAAGAGAATATGTATCTCCTATTGGCGGGGAGAGTTGCATATGTGGAGGGCTTTATGATTCTTCGTCGTCGGCGCAACATTCATCTAAAAGGAAACTGATCACATACTGCAGTTTTTCGTATTCAGCAACGCAAAACAGTGTACGTCCTTCTCTTCGCTGCGTTAGCAGACCGGCTGAAACCAATCCAGAGATATGGTGTGAGAGCGTTGATCCGGGAATGTTCAGTTTTTCTTGTAAGCCACCCACAGCAATACCTTTAAACCCTGCTTTGACCACAGATTTGTAAATCGTCAGCCGCGTTGGGTGCCCAAGCTCTTTTAGTGATTTTGCAACAATATCAATGTCCATTTCAGACCCCGTAAAAAATTTATTTCGATAATACTAGAAATATCTTGATCGATACAATGGATGATCTTATATTTCGAATATTCTAGAAATATAGATGTGAGTAAAATGATGACTATTGATTCTCTCGCCTTACAAGAAACACTGAGTATGTTTGCCTTCTTAGCAGTCGAACTGACGTTGCTGTTTTTGCTGATTAGCTATCTGGTTGGGGTAGTGCAAATGTACATCCCACCTTCAAAAATTCAGCGAATTTTGAGCAGCAAAAATGGCAGTGGTAACATCATCGCTGCATTTTTAGGGGCAATTACACCATTTTGCTCTTGTTCAACCATTCCATTCTTAAAAGGACTGCTAAGAGCAAAGGCAGGGTTTGGGACCATGATGGTCTTTTTATTCGCAAGCCCGCTGCTTAACCCGATTATCATCGGGCTGTTTGCAGTTACTTTTGGGCTAAAAGTGACGATGCTCTATTTCACTGTGGCAATGAGCGTATCGATTGTTGCAGGGTATCTTCTTGAGAAGCTTGGGTTTGAGAAATACATTAAACCAGAAGTGTATGAGGCTCCTGCATCCTCTGGCTGTTCGGCATCGTCTTGTTGTGCGGAATCAAAACCCGAGAACAAGTGGCTAAAAGTCTGGAACAGTACCTGGAGTGACTTTAAAAAGGTGTTGCCTTACCTCATTGGGGGAATTGCATTGGGGTCAGTGATATACGGGTTTATGCCGACTGAGTTCATCGCTTCTGTTGCGAGTGAAAATAATCCGTTGGCGATACCTGTCGCGGCTGTAATTGGCATCCCGCTCTACATTCGCGCTGAGGCGGTTATTCCCCTCAGCGCAGCGCTGGCAGCAAAAGGCATGGGGTTAGGTGCAGTCATGGCACTCATTATCGGGAGTGCTGGTGCCAGCCTGACAGAGGTTATCCTGCTTAAATCCATGTTCAAAAACACCATGATAGTGTCATTTGTCGCGGTCATTCTGACCATGGCAGTAAGTGCGGGTATTCTCTACAACTTGGTGTTTTTATAAAATAGTGTGAACAGTGTTAGGAGGCGGCGTGCGAAATTGGATGTAGTGCGCCGCTTTTGTTATGGTTTCTATACCCAAGCATCTTGAGGTTACTTGGGTATATTGGATTAAACCATGTGAGTCAAAGGATTGAAAAGTCATGGATGCAGCGTACGCCAACGTCATTGTTGGTTTCTATTATATTGCCGTCATTGTTTTAGTTGAGAAGCTGGGATTGCTCCGATGCAATGGCAGTAAGTGGTTGGCAATTTCCACCTTTTTGTTGGCTCCTGCCATAATCTTCGTGAGTGCAACGGCTCTCATTCTGTACTTTCAGTCTACTGGTGCGGATTATTTTGCAAGGGTAATGACCAACACTATTATGATTGCTGGTCCCCTCGCCACACTTTATTGGGCGCGTCTGGCATATCACTATCGCGTTGCTCTTGCTGAGGCTCGCGCTTCTGCTCAAAAAGAAAGCCTATGAGTTCACTCCAATTCAGAGCATCTTCACCTGACTCTTCAGATTTTCAGGCGCTTATCAGACAGCTCAATCAGTCTCTTACTCAGATAACTCAGGATAGCGGGGAGAGCTCGTTTCGGGCTGAGGAATTTTCTCCGCAGCGGGATGGGGCATTGATCGGGTATGACCAAGATGAGCCTGTCGCCTGTGGAAGTTTTCGTTTCCATCAGCAAGGCATTTGCGAAGTAAAGCGGATGTTCTCTGCTAAGCCGGGCAGCGGAAGCGCGCTGCTGATTGCACTGGAAGATTTTGCCCGAAGTAAAGGGTATCAACGCGCCATACTTTCTACTCGGCGCGTCAATACTCAGGCGGTCAATTTTTATCTGAAAAACGGATACGTGGAAATCCCACCCTATGGGAAATACGTTGGCAGAGAAATCTCTATCTGTTTAGGAAAATCGCTCTGATTTACTGCGCTGTCCAGCCTAAATCTATCGATAAGCTTGTGCCAGTAATAGAACGTCCGGCATCGCTGATCAGATAGTTCACCATGGCACCAATTTCCTCAGGTTCGATCATCTTCTTGATTGCCGCTTTTTTTAGCATGATTTCCTTAATCACTTGATCACGATCGATGTTGTGATTGCTCGCCTGATCAGCAATCTGTTTTTCAACCAGAGGTGTTTTAACGTAAGCAGGGCAGATCGTATTGGCGGTAATGCCGAACTCGCCCCCCTCTAAAGCAGAAGACTTCGTCAAACCCATTAGCCCATGCTTTGCCGTGACATAAGCGGATTTATAAGGAGAGGCAATTTTCCCGTGAATGGATGCAATGTTGATGATTCTGCCCCAATTGTTTTTCTTCATATACGGCCAGCAGTATTTGGTGAGAAGAAAAGGGGAAGTGAGCATAACCGAAAGCATGGTATTGAACGTGTTTTCTGGAAAGGACTCGATGGGTGATATGTATTGAAAGCCAGCGTTGTTTACCAGAATATCGATATGTCCAAAGTGATTGGCGACCGCTTTGACAAGTGAAAGATTGTTTTCCTGAACCGATAAGTCGCACTGAAAAAATTCAGCGTTTAGCTGCTGTGCAGCGGCTTCACCATCCTCTTGATTGAGATCGGCTATTGCGACCTGTATTCCGTTATCTCGCAGTGATTTCGCAATGGCG
The DNA here is from genome assembly GCF_019904195.1 of Vibrio sp. SCSIO 43132. Lineage (NCBI taxonomy): Bacteria > Pseudomonadati > Pseudomonadota > Gammaproteobacteria > Vibrionales > Vibrionaceae > Vibrio > Vibrio sp. SCSIO 43132. Next base: position 2,614,303 of record NZ_CP063199.1, on the reverse strand, counting down.
AACCCAATACCACTGGCACCACCTGTGACCAACGCAACTTTTTCCATGTTTACTCTCCTTTATGGTTATATTTTACTCTAGTGCAAAAGGCATAAGCAGACGTTGTTCTGTGTCTCAGGCTAAGAAATAGACACCTAAAAGTAATGATAGTCAAAGGGATACCTTGCCAGATAGCAAAATGGCTGGCTGGAATACACATCGCAGAAAGCTTAGCGAAAACACCATGTTTCTAATTCGTCCCGTATGATGATATTTATTTTATAAAATAAAGGAGAGGGAAATGATAAGGCATTTATTACTGGTTCAGTTTAAAGCGTCAGCACAGGAATCCGACATTCAGACTTTGCTGGGGCTGTTTGTGGAAATACCTCAAAAAGTGGACGGAGTGTCTGCAGTTGAATGGGGAGAAAATGACAGCCCGGAAGGAAAGAACAAACAATATACGCATTGTATTTTTATGACCTTCGCTGATGAAGCGGGTCGTCAAAACTATCTGGAACATCCTGAGCATGAGGATCTAAAAGCCAAGTTCCATCCGATTCTAGAAGACATTGTGGTACTAGATTACCAGCCTCAAAGTTAACTTTATTGCCATATTGATAGCGCGAAACACCATCGCGCTTTTAAAATCACCTCGCTCAATAGTTCCTTAAATCCCAGCATTTCTTTTGTCTTAAGGTTAAGTTTGGAACCAAGCTGACAAGAAGCTCAAAAAACATTGATAAAATAATGGTTATTTATAAAATGAATGACCTGAGTTGTACCAATAAACAAAACATTAATGAACCGAATTCTTTTAGGCACATCTTTGCTTGCTGCCACCATCTCTATTATTTCAACCGCCCAAGCCAATTCTATTCTTTACGATTCCTGTGAGCGTAATTCTCATGCATCGACCAGTGTGAACTGTGAAGACGAATCCAAAGTAAATAACGACTTTGAATATGAAGGCTCCATATGGGAAAGCGATGATTCCGATGAGCCTCTTATTACTTTCGTTGACCGGGGTCGATCTCCTGATGATAACGAGTGGGAAATTATGAACATCGAAGACAAGGTTCAAAACGAAAAGCGAAATGAATGCGCAAACCGCAGCTACGGTGAATGCATTATTTACGAAAACGATTAGAATACTCGTCACCAATTTCCAATGTGATGTAAACGGATGACGACCCATCGCGCAACAGTTCGCTGGCAAAAGCTGCCTGAACAACCTTTTACCGACAGCCAGTTCAGTCGGGTACACACTTGGGAATTTGATGGGGGAGTCTGTATTCCTGCTTCTCCATCACCCGAGGTCCTGCCTCCTCCTCTTTCTGATGAATCCGCGGTAGATCCTGAAGAAGCCTACATAGCAACGCTTTCGAGCTGTCATATGATGGCGTTTCTGGCAATAGCTGCGAAGCGAAAGTACGTCGTCGAGCAATATCGGGACACAGCACAAGGTGTTCTCAGCAAAAACGAATATGGAAAATTCTGGGTAAGCAAAGTTTGCCTTTGTCCAGACGTTCAGTTTTCGGGTGACAAGATCCCTTCACCAGAACAAGTTCAAAAACTGCACAAGCTAGCCCATAAAAATTGCTTTATCGCAAACTCTGTTAAAACCGAAATAGAAATCTCAGGCGCTTCATAGCAATATGCACTCAGGTTGTTATTCTTCCTGCAAAGGCTAACCTGGAATTTGATATAGAGTTCTCTGTCCGAAGAGGGAAGTGATCTTCCTGAAATAATTTAGAACCGACAGAACCAACGGGTACTTGCATACGTAAAAGCGTGCAAAATCAAAAGAATTATTGAGGATCCGATATGCGAATGTTAACTGCGCTGCTTGCTTCAATTGTGTTGTCAGGTTGTCTGGGTATGCCAGATCAGGTTAAGCCAGTACAAGGGTTTGATGGTGAAAGGTATCTTGGGAAATGGTACGAAATAGCCCGGCTGGACCACTCGTTTGAGCGAGGTTTAGAGCAGGTAACGGCTGAATATTCCTGGCGAGATGATGGTGGCATACGAGTCATCAACCGTGGTTACTCCATTGAGGAACAGGAGTGGGATCAAGCCGAAGGTAAAGCGTATTTTGTTGAAGGCGATAATCAAGGTTATCTGAAAGTGTCTTTCTTTGGTCCTTTCTATGGTTCTTACGTAGTGTTTGAACTGGAACAAAATAACTACGACTATGCGTTTGTTTCCGGACCGGACAATTCCTATCTATGGCTACTTTCCCGTACTCCAGAGGTAGACCAGTCCATCAAGGACAAGTTCGTTGCTATGTCTAAAGAACGTGGTTTCAACACCGACGAGCTGATCTTCGTGAATCAAACTTCCTCGCAATAATTCTCTAAGTACTCCAACTGGTAATGTTTTGCGGCTCGGACTTTCTGTTCGAGCCAACTGAAAAACCAGCAAAATCAAAACATAAGTCAAGTTCTGCTTATTCCATATATGTCATATTACACCCTGTTGTTAAAACGAACAGGTGCATAAATGGCTAGGGTATGGATGTGTGTATTGGCTCTGATCTTTGTTGTTGGCTGTACAGACTCAAGTAAAGTCAGCCAATGTATTGGTTTTGGTAAAGATGACACCGTCTTTGTTATTAATGCCGATGATATAGGTATGCATCCCGATATGGATAATGCGGTGTTCGAGATGTATGAAAAAGAGATCATCCAGACCTTCTCACTTATGGTGCCCACGCCAAATTTTAACTTTTCTGCGCGCTATGCGATCAACAACAAAGTGCCCGTCGGGCTGCATCTCACCCTCACTAACGAATGGCAGGAAGCCAATAGCTGGACACCTCTGCTAAGCAGGGAAGAAGTCCCTTCCCTGTATAACGAAAAAGGTTATATGTGGCCAACTGGAGAGGAGCTTGCCGAGCATGCAGACATTAAAGAGGTGCGTAAAGAGCTTGAAGCGCAGATAGACAAAGCGTTAGAGATAGGACTTGAAGTTACGCATCTGGATTTTCATATGCTGTACTGGGCGTATCGAGAAGATTTCTGGGACGTCACCTTAAACATTGCTAAACATTACAAAATGCCAATTGTGGTTCAGCATCACTGGATGACTCAAAGAGAGCAACGTAGCCGAACGTCTACGCTCCAATGGAAAAACTTTTTCACTGCCGACGTTTTCTGGATGTATTACAACCCAACAGACAGATTGATGGATGAAAACTTAAGTCGTTCGCAATATCAGAACATGTTCAAAGGCGCTAAACCTGCATTGCACCATGTCGCCATTCACCCGGCTTACCGAACGGAGAGTGCAAAACAACAGTTCAGAGATGCGGAGTTCCGCTTTGATGAATTTCGAGTCTGGACCGATGGTTCGCTTAATGATGCCATCAAAGAAAACGGCATAAAGTTCACCAATTATCGAGAGCTAAAGCGCCTGATGACTTCTGGCAGCGATTGCCTGAAATAAGCGAGAACACAAGTCAAAAGCCCCCTACGGCTCAGGGAGTTTCAGTAGGGGGACGTGTAGCAGGCTAAAGCAAGGTTAGTTTGCTACTGACACTTCCAGCACTTGCCTGAAGACTTATTGTCATACCAATCCATTTTGTCTACGCCGCCGGATTCCGCCCAAGAGCGGATGTCTGGATATGCTTCGGTAACGTCAACCGTTTCATGTGGGTGAGACCACTGCGACTGAACATCTAACGCCCATGGAAGCCCTGTCGAAGTCTGGTAATACCGAGATGCGCCAATATCCGAATCATCAGAATCGGTACCAAACAAACTGGTGTCCGCCAAGTCGGTATTTGGGTAATTGACCAGATGGACTTCTTTGTTCCGGTTGTAGGTGTTGTAAATGAATGGGTTAAGAGTCTGACTGGTAAAGCTTACCAATGGCGTGTTTAGTACTACCGAAACGCGGTAATCTTTAGCGTCTCTGTCGTCACCTGCATTGGTGTTATAGAAGGAATACGTGCCATTCGCTGGTAGCGTATCGCTTAGATTACTGAAGACCACAAAAACCAATTCACCTGAATGCCCGCTTTCCGCGCTGACAAGAGAATCCGACCCTTCGTAAGTTTTGGTGATAGACGTTGCGTGACCGGGTTCCACACCATTGAGTGAAATGCCAAATCCGTTTGCTCTGGTTGCGCCTCTTGCCACCGCCTGACCGATGAAATCAAAGCGTGTCATTTCGTTATCCGCATTCGTGTAGATTTCATAAGCATAGCGCGTCACAAAGTCATTTAAGTCATAATCACCTTCGGCTGGCCAACGATCTTCAAACGCCAGAGTGTACCAACCGCTGGTGGGCGTTCGGCTATAAAAGGCGATGTTAGGATCATTTGGGGCGTAATCTGAAGCGTCACCCACTCCGTCTCCATCTGCATCTCCTATTTCTGGCCAGCTGATCTCTGCGATCTCACTTATCAAACCATTGGAATCGGTGGCGAAAACCTGAACTTTCCATCGTTCTCCAATAGCTGTTTGACTGGATGGTACGGTTGCGCCCGTTGTATTAGATTTGCTGGCGAACTCATCATCCACATAGAAGCCTTGCCCGACATCCACAAACCATCGGTAGCTGTAGGTAACCGAATCGCCATCTGGATCTGTGGGAGACGGTCCGGTAATCGTAACGACCAAATCGTCTCCTTCGGCAATACCTGAACTCCGGCTAAGTGTCGGTGTGTATGGAGGGTCGTTGGGAATGATGATGTAGGTAACGGTCATCTGGCTGTAGCTTACTGTGGTAAGCCAGGACAGGTTTGCCATGTCAATATCTAAGTCTACGTCCACGACCCCGTCATCTAGGGATGAAAGAGGTAAATCAAACTCTGTATTTGACCATGTGCCATTAGTGCCCTGAAGAAAGCCGGGGTTGAGCTGAGCGCCGTCGACAGATACTCCGTCATATTCGCCATTTGCCCCATGAAATGGCTCTGAGTCGACGTCGTATGCGCGGATCATCAGAGTCGCTGAAGTGACCTGAGCGCCTGCTGGAAGCGTAATACTGTGTTGCCAGGAAAAGTCGCTATTTTTACCACTGTAAAGATTAAAACCGTAACCGTTTGGCGCGACATAGTGTGGCGATGTACTAGAGGCATCAATTTTCTGAGTAAATGTAGTAGAACCATCTCCATTGTCGACAGACTGCTCTTCTGTTGGAGCTGCTAATGCGTGAAAGCTAAGTATGAAATACAGAGCAAGTGGCAGCTTTATCATCTTTGATAGTAAGTTCATCTTGCTCTCCTTAGTCGGAACCAATTGTAACGTCGCACCCAATTAGCATTTCGGACGTCATTGTGCTGATAGAAGCTTGTTGGGTGCAGGTAGTGCCATCGACAGAAGCCACGATTTTTATCTGTTCCCAGTTAGACGAAAGCTGGAGTTCTCTGGTCAGTTTTCCAGTCTGGTCTGTACGACCCGTGTAGAAGGGCTGGCTGTCTACACCTGATGACGAAACGCTGTACATTTTGAGAATATGGCGTCCGTTTACATTCACGCCCACACCGTTTTGCGTAGAAAAGTTACTGACAACGCGAAAGGTAATTTCTTTGCTTTCGCTGCTTTTCCAGGTGAATCCACTAGGGATCGTAATGTCTTTAAACGTGTATGAAGACCCTGAATCAGAAGAAGGGGAGGATGAAGGACTATCACTACTGCCACCACCACATGCGAGTAGGGAAAATGGAACAAATGAGTACAGAAAGTATCGGAATATTGGTTTCATTATAATGACTCTATCCAGTGAGATCTGAAGTCACTAAGCAAACAATATGCCGTTTTTAACCCATTGAAAAATAAGAAATATAAAATATTAGCATTGGCTAATTTTCTTTTTGAAAGTCATATTAGAGAGTTTTTGAAGGATTTAGCTCTCAAATTAAGAAGTTTGAAGAGAATAGGGAAGGGAAATGGCTCCATATTCGTTGCGTAATTCCGGAAACGCCTGCCAATAAAATTCTACGTTTCCGGACTTATGTTGCTATCTGTCGATTAGTGGCTTCACTGTGTGGCTGCCTTGGCAAAGTTACCCAGTGCTTGTTTCACTTTTCCGATGACTTTGGCGCAGTCCTCTAAACCGTGTCGTTCATTGAGATAATCCGGGTTGTTATAAGAAAGCCAGTTTTCACCAGAGGCATCCTGCCAAATCAGCATTTTTTGTGGTAGATCGATAGCAGTGGTCTGACTGCACTTCATTAGTGGCGTGCCTACCTTGGGGTTTCCAAAAATAACAAGTCGGGTAGGGCGCAATTCCATTCCGACTTTTTTCGCTCCTTCGTCGTGTTTGATCTGAGTGAAAACAGTCATGCCTTTGCTTTCAAGCACATTGATTAATTTCTCAGCAGTTTGCTCGACACTGTGATGACTTTTTACTGTGATAAGACCATTGTCAGCGGCAAAAGCTGAATAAGAGAGCAGGCATGAAATCACGCCCATTGCGATGGTTTTTTTCATTGGGTTGTTCCTCTGTTATGGGTTGATTGACGGTTCCTCCAATTCCCCACTCAGAGCGAACAATCATGAATCAGAATACGGCAGGGTAAATACCCCGCCAAGCTTCAACTTATTGAATACGTTTAATTCTTACTTTGGCGACAGCTCCCTGCCAGTCGTAAGCCGACTGAGCAAGATCGCCTTCACCATGTATTCCCGGGCTAGGGTAAACGTAACCTTCATCCGTTGCAGCATCAGCCGAGAAAGGCTGACCGCCACAAAGTGGACCTGGGATATTGGCGCACAATTCATCATTGGCTTCTGTGCCAGCGTCATAGGCGTGCATTTGGTAGGTTACTGACTTGCCAATGTATCTTGGCAGGCGTTTTCCACGTAGTGAAACCATGGTGTCGTTGGTCGGTAACAGCATAGAAATCAAACTGATACGGCTATGCGGGCGCTGAGACGTGATTTCAAAGGTGACACTTTGCCCGTTAGTCAGTAAGCCCTCGGATGTGGCCGTTGCGGAGTATTGGCTTGATGCATCAAGCTCCGCTCTCAGAGGTCCAATATCACCCCCTTCGGCGACACGTTCTACGTTGTCTGTGACAGGTTCCCCCAAGCGAAACAGCTGGTTTCTGGGTAAATGGGTAGCACCAAGAACAGGCGTAAAGGCGATACCTTTGGTCAGGTTGGTCACCGTTACTTCATACACGCGTTCATGATAGTAATAAGAGCTTGCCAGCAGCGAAGGAGACAGGCTTAACAAAGCGAAAGAAATGAGTGTTTTAGTTGTGTTTTTCATACGAAAACCTCGCAGGTCGTTATTGATTGCAATTCGCGAGTGGAACAGGTCAGTACGACTATACGCAGGTGTATGAAGAGAATGGCTCACAGAATACTCACAAAAGCATCACAATTGATGCTTTTGCTAGCATTTCTTTTGTCCTGAGGGGAATTAACCCAAAGTCAGGTTATTTGGATTTTTTGCTTTCCCAATGGGTGATGAAAGCGACGGAAGCAATGATGATTGCGGCACCCAGCCACAATCTACCCGGAGGTACCCAACCAAATACCATCCAACCAGCCAGAACGTTTAACGGCAGTTTGGCGTGATCGAAAGGCTGTACAAATGAGGCATCAGCCACCGCATAGGCCTTTACGATGGCCCATTGTGCAAGTGCTGTAAACAGACCCGCAGCAAACAACACGCCCCAGATATTGAAGCTTTCAGGCATGGTGAAATCAGGCAGTGCTAACAGAATGTTGAAAGGGGTAATCAGAACCAGCAGATAAACCACCATGGTAGACGGTGGATCGTTTACTGATAATTTTTTGACCATAAGTGAATAACATGCCCAAAAGAAGGCCGCACCCACAGGCAGTAAGGTCGCCCAACTGAAATCATCTGCCCACGGTTCTAGAATGATCATCGCACCTGCAAAGCCAGCCAAAGTGGCAAACCAGCGGGCAACGCCAACTTTTTCTTTCAGGAACAGACCTGAACCGACAGTGGCAAACAATGGTGATGTCATCAGCAGCGCAATGCCCTGCCAAATTGGAACAGGGTAGGCTAACGCCCAAAGCCAGAGTTGAATACCGATAACAGACAGAAAAACACGGGTGGCATGCCAGCCAAAATGCTCAGTTCTGAGTGACTGGCGAATACCTAGTGTTCGCAGGTAAGGCAGTATCACAATCAATGCGATGCCGTACTGAATTAGAGCGACAGTAGTCGAAGGTACGCCAAAATTGATACTGGCGACCTGAGCCAGGCTATTTACAATAGCGAAAGCCAAGCCCGCAGTGAGCATCCAGGACGCTCCCTGCAGTGGGTTGTGGTGTTGAGCGTTCATAAAAGTGGTGAATAAAAATTGTGTTTGCAAATCATACGTTTTATTCACTATGAAGCCAACGCCAATATTTCTGGGGTTTTGATATGTTACGGAGTCGCTTCTGCCTGACGCCTTTTTATCTGATTATTCAGCGCTTCTTGATACCTTGCCTTTGTCCAACCTTGATCTAACGCTTCTTGAAGAAGTTGTTTCATGGTTTGCGGGGCAAGTTCTCCAATTGGCGAGTCGGTATCAAGGTTTGTCGGAAATGAATATCCATCTGCAGATGCCGTGAGTATTGCGTCCTTTTCCTCTTTGGTCAGAGAGTTATCTGACCAATGCTGTGCTAAGTATTCGAAGAGTGTGGTTGAGATTTTTGCCAGATCGACGGTTTCCATCGGCTTTCCAAAGGCTGAAGAGATCTGAAGTAGATTCGCGCTTCTGTGCACATCATCAGTGTCGTTTTGCCCAGCGGCATGAATGATGGCCGGGTTAAAAAATATCGCATCCCCTTTTTGCAAGGGCAACTGAACGTAGTTTTCTTCAAAGTATTGCTGGAACTTTTCTTCGCGGCAGGAAACGTATCCGAGCGGATAATGCTGGGAGTAGGGCAACAGCTTTGTTGGTCCTGATTCCAGTGGCATGTTTGAATGTGCGACTGCACCTTGCAAAGTCAGCATGGCAGACATCTTCTGCGCGTGAACGGGATAGTCCTTGAGTGTGTCGGCATGCTGAAAACCCAGATGATAGTCTCGGTGCGATTGCTGCGCGCGACCACCCGGTCGCACTATGTTGACCTGAGCCGTTACCTGATAATTCGATCCCAGCCAGGCTTCGGAGACCAATTTGAGTAGCGGGTTTTTGTAGTAGTCGATGAAGTTTTGAGGATCGAGAACTGCACTTTTCTGAAACGCATTCCAAATTCGACCATTTGACATAGCGCCCGCTTGGGCGAAATGATCCCCTTCACCAAACCCAAGCTCTGAGTCGAGAATGTCGTCGAAAATGCGGTTCATTCGGTCAATGATGTCTGTCTTGGTGAAAAAATTCTTAATCACAACAATGCCGCTGCCGTTCAAAAAAATATCGGCAAATTCGCTTCTAAGTAAGTGCCATTTCTCAGGTGTTATTGTTTTCGCATCATAAATCATAATGCCTTTGTAGCACTGTATGGCGTTGGGGTAATTTTGATTGTCTCTAGGCTTGCAACTGTCAATAAACGAGTCGATGTCCAAATGCGATTTGCCAGCAAACGTTGGGATTGGTCTGTCCATAGAAATCTCCTTAATTGGTGACAAAAATGTTAATCATTTGTAGTCTTTTGAGTGAGGCAAATGTCCATCAAAAGTCCATCAAGAAGCGGAGAACTCCCTGATGAGCAAATTCACAGTGAAGCAGATAGCGGCTCAGGCTGGGTTCAGTACCGCGACGGTGGACAGAGTATTACATGGAAGAAATGGTGTGCATGATCAGACGCGGCAACGCGTGGAGCAAGCCATCTCTGAGCTTCGCGAGCAATATAAGCTAGACGCCCTGCAAGGTCGGACTTTTTATATCGACGTCATCATGTACACGCCTGCCCGGTTCAGTCATCTTGTCCGTGAAAGCCTGAACCGCATCTCTGTGCAAATGGCTCCCTTTCGAATTCGGCTGCGGTATTTTCTTTATCAGGATATCGATATTGAATCCCTGTCAGAGGTGATCCACGAAGCGGAAGATCGTGGTAGCCATGGGGTATTGCTAAAAGCCCCTGATCACCCCGAGATCAATCAGGCAGTGAATAGGCTTCACCACAATGGTATTCCTACTGTCACATTGGTGACGGATTTACCTGGTTCCAAAAGATTGAATTACATAGGGATTGATAATATTTCGGCTGGAGAAACCGCCGCGTTTCTGATGACTCAATGGTTGGGTTCCGATCCAAACGGCATTCTTCTCGTTCAGAGCAGTCACTTATTTCATGGCGAAGAAGCACGCGCGGAAGGCTTTTCGCAATTTCTTAGCCATCATCCTCACATAGAAGTCACCACAGTTAGTGAAGGGCATGGATTAAATCTCAGTACTAAAAAGCAGGTGAAAGATGTACTCGGCAAGAAAGAGAACATTAGCGCGGTATACAGCATTGGTGGAGGAAACCGAGCCATTCTCGATGCTTTTCAGGAAATGAACCGACCTATCCAAGCTTTTATCGGTCACGATCTGGACGATGACAATCGGCATTTACTGCGATCCAGACAGCTGCACGCGGTTATCGATCACAATCTCGATGATGACGCCAGAGTGGCATTTTCAAACCTGCTGTCACCTTATGGTCTTATGCCGACTTTTTCGTACACCACCAGTCGAATTAATATCGTGACGCCTTTTAACTTACCTTAGATTTTGTCAGGAGCACCTGACTGTGAGTTGATGCTTTTCTAGCCAGTCATCACACTTTTTAATTTTGCTTTTTGAATTAACTGTTTCATTATAATTTTATGTGAAATATTCATTTCCAATGGTTAATCATCTAAAAATCGTGTGGGGCAGAAAATGTCGGATTTGCTGTCAAAAATGCAACCTAGAGACCAAGCGAAACGGACTCAGCACATTACGCCTGAATCCGCAGGCTGGACTTATATTGGGTTTGATGTGGTCCAGCTAAAAGAAGGCGAAGTTCTAGAATGGATTGCAGACAACGGGCAAGAGCTATGTATTGTTCTGGTTTCAGGAAAAGCATCGCTAGACCTGAATGGAGGCTTGCAGGGTGAGATTGGGCAAAGGATGTCGCCTTTTGAGAAGACAAAACCTTACGCTGTCTACCTAACGCTGAATGATAAGTGCTCTTTAACCGCGACAACGGAAGTTGAGCTGGCGGTATGCCGGGCGCCGGGAAAAGGGAGTTATCCATCTCGATTGATCACACCACAAGAGATAGGGGCAGAGCATCGCGGAAAAGGCAGAAACCAGAGACAGGTACATAATATTCTGCCGGACGATGAGCCCGCCGACAGTTTGCTGGTGGTAGAAGTGTATACCGATGAGGGGTGTACCAGCTCTTATCCAAGCCACAAGCACGATCAGAATGATCCACCCAATGAAACCCAACTGGAAGAGACCTACTACCATCGGCTGGATCCGCCCCAAGGTTTCTGTTTTCAAAGGGTATATACCGATGACAGAACATTAGATGAATCCATGGCCGTGTATGACGGTGATGTAGTTCAGGTACCCAGAGGATATCACCCAGTGGCAACGGTTGCTGGTTATAACAGCTATTACTTAAATGTGATGGCTGGACCAGTACGGAAGTGGTTGTTTAGCTGGGAAGAAGATCACCAGTGGGTAAATACCGAATCTTATCGTTAGCGATTCTAAAGGGAATAAGAATATGTTTAATATCGCTTTATTTGGCGCTGGTCGTATCGGTCAGGTTCACGCCGCAAATATAGCTGCTAATCCAAAAACGCAACTCGCTGCTGTGGTCGACCCCTATCTGGAAGGGGCGAAAATGTTAGCAGAAAAATACGGCGGCGAAGTCATGTCGATTGAAGAAGCCATGAACAACCCGGGGATTCATGGTGTGTGCATCGGCTCTGCTACCGATACCCACGCCAACTTGATTGAGCTGGCTGCAAAAGCTAACAAAGCTATATTCTGTGAAAAGCCGATTGACCTGAGTTTGGAGCGTGTAAGAGAGTGTCTGGCAACCGTCGCTGAACATCAGGTTCCGTTTCTTGTTGGATTCAACCGACGTTACGATCCCAATTTTTCCGCGATACAGCAGCGATATGCCATGGGGTCGATAGGCAAAGCAGAAACCCTGGTGATCACCTCGCGTGACCCAGCGCCACCGCCTGTGGAATACGTGAAAGTATCCGGAGGAATGTTCCGCGATATGACCATTCATGATTTCGACATGGCGCGCTTTATTCTGGGGGAAGATCCGGTTTCCGTTATGGCACACGGTCATTGTCTGGTCGACGAAAATATAGGTAAAGCGGGCGACATCGACACCGCCGTTACCGTATTAACTTTTCCGTCTGGCACTACGGCAACCATCATTAATAGCCGACGTTCAGGCTACAGCTACGACCAACGTGTTGAACTCCATGGCAGCGAAGGTGTTTTGACGGCAGAAAATGTTCGGGAAAATCAGGTTCAGCAGTGGGATGAATCGGGTTTTCAGGCAGCCAAACCACAGCTCTTTTTCCTTGAAAGGTACGAAAAAGCCTATCAGGTTGAATGGCAACACTTTGTTGACGTACTCGAAAGAAAATCCGCTCCATTATGCGGTGGGTACGATGGTGAAATGGCGCTGGTTATCGCTGAAGCCGCAACGGAATCTCTAAGAGCGGGTCTGCCAGTTAAAATTAGTTAATGCACATTCTAAAGACTTGAAATGCTGACATATTTGTCAGCATTTTTTGTTTTATTAGCATGAGAAATAAATAGTTCTGCGTCGCATTGTTCTGCTGATTCAATGAGATTTTCTTCTATGAAGATTATCCTCTTACGCAATCTATTGACCGCAGTAAGTAGGAGTTTAAGTGTCTCTTTTATGGGTGATTTTAGGATCCATATTTCAGTTTGGGTTGGCTCCATTCTCTATTATGTTTTTTATTTTTGGTACTGGTGCAGGACACCCCAAAGTGCTCACATTGGCAATGTACATAACGCCTTTAACATGCCTTGTAAGCGCATTGATCGTGATCTTTGGATACTTAAAAGGATGGTCTGGGTTTACCTATTGGTGGTACGGCTTCCCACTGATCGTGAGTGTTATTTTCTTTTTTGTCGCAGGATATATGAATGAATCAGATTACGGATGACACAATGACCCTATTTTAGCTTTGAAGTGAAGCTTAGTATCAACTCTAAATTGTCACTCACTGGCCAGTGAAACGGCGAGGGTCTGAGCCAGACAAAGCGAAGCAGACTGCCCTCTAAACCCGCCAACGTTGGCTTCGTTGACCACAAAATTCACGTCAGACAGCTCCGCAATGGGGCTAACCTGGCTGTCGGTCAGGGTTACCTGCTTTGCTCCTTTCTCTCTTGCTGCTTTCACCCAGTTATGAGTTTCTTCCGCATAAGGGGAGAAGCTAATGGAAACAACGGCATCTTTACCCGTTACCATAGAAAGCTGTTCATCATACATTCCGCCCAAACCGTCGATCAGTACCACTCGCTTACCCAAATGGCGCAACGCATACACCATGTAAGATGCAATACTAAAAGATCGGCGAAGACCAATCACATACAGACATTCAGCGTTTTTAAGCAGAGTGATAGCATCATTCAGGTCGCTCTCTTCAATCTTATTTGCCAGTTGCTCAAGCGCGTGTGCGTTGGCGTTGGCGAAATTGTGGAGCTGAGAAATCGGCGTGCTGGCTTGTGAGTCATCAGGAGACATGGCTTTAAACAGCTTAACTCGTTCAGAATAGTTGCTCGTTTCTTCAACCATGTTCTGACGATACAGCTGTTTCATGTCGTTGAAGCCACTAAAACCCAACGCATTAGCGAAACGAATTAGGGTAGAAGGGGGAACATCAGCATTACTGGCAATAACCGCAACCGTATCAAATGCCACATTTTCAGGGTTATCTAACAGGTACTGACCCACCTGCTGAAGCCGCTTACTCAGGTTGCCGTATTCTTTTCGAATGTCTTCTTGAAGCTCAGAAAGTGTCGTTGCTGGTTTCATGCTTGTCCCATAAATAAAGAGGATCATCCCTCAATTGTTTCGAGGTTACTTTATTTGGAATAAACATTTCAAATGTTGCGTAGTTTTTCGTGAGCCAAATATTCACTAATGAACTCGATAACTATTCCATATCTCGATCATGTCTTTCGAAAATCAATGTGAACATATTGCATTGCTAATGATTATCCACCAGAAAGTAAGATATCGAGGAGTTCCAGCGTTAAGGTATCAGTGTTTTTTAGGGTATTAAAATCTTGGTAGTCGTTACCAATAACATCAAACTGCATCAGTTGTGTGGCTTCAGCATCGTATTCTGGATGCGTAGAACACAAAACGTATTCCCCGTCGCCAAACTCGCCCCTAACTATCGCTGCAGGTTTATCTGGCAGGTCTGAAAAACGAGCGACGACTTCATAATTGCCTTTAGCTTCATGGTTCGCTTCAAAAAAGCAGCCCCCAAGATACATAGACTGAAATGCCTCATTCTCGGTTTCGAGCTGAACAATTCGAGCTTCGGTAACATTGTAATTGTCCGCCTGCGCAAATTGTTCGATAGGACCTCTGGCAGTTCCGCCGAAAAAAGCCAGTTGATTGGGGGTAATGATTTCAAATGGTGTGCCTTTTGCCCATTCTGTGCGTTCACAAGCCAGATAGGCACCGCCGCAAATCCCTAAATATTTGCCTCCATTTGCGACATATTCAGAAATGCGTTGGCAGCCTTCACCATTGAGTTTGTCAGATTTGTAGCGGCTGGCTCCACCTGGCATCACGAATAGATCAACGTTTTGGTCGAGAGCTCCAGCCAGTATTTCATTGGCATTAACAAAAAAGACGTCACTTTTGCCGCGCAATCTTCTCAACGCATAATAAAGGATATGGTTGTTAGAAACGTTGTCGCTATAAATTAGAGTTGTCACTGTCGTTTTGACTCCGCGGCAAAAAGTAAATTATCTCGAATTCAGATTAACTAGGCAGCACGGGACAGCAAGCTTGCTGGTCGGGCTTTCGCAATCGCTGAGGTAATTAAACCTGTCACGACTGCTTTCGCGATATCACCAGGAATGAAAGCAGTAACCAGAGCACTCGCATCAAGTAATGTCTTGTTTAGTACGATAGACATTCCAACGATTCCAAAAATATACATCACGATAATACCACCGACGATGGCTGCTACTGTCGCAACCAAAGTCAGGTTTGCGCTGCGCCATTTTTCAACAATAAGACCGGTAACAAAGGCGGCGACTGGCCAACCAATCAGGAACCCGCCTGTTGCACCAACAAATAGCGCAATTCCGCCGCGTCCGCCAGACAACACAGGGAGCCCGATAGCAACCAGCAGAAGCAACAACAGTACCGCCAGAGTGCCTCGCTTAGCGCCTAAAATCGCACCACAAAGCATAATGCCAAGGCTCTGCGCCGTGATTGGCACGCCGAAACCTAAAGTAAAAGGAGGGATGATGCCAAGTCCGACAATCAGTGCTGCAAACAAGGCAATGTATGCAATGTTCTTTTCCATTTATTTTTTCTCCAAAATGTGTGTACCGCCGCGCGCTTTCAGCGCCTCGGCTACGTGGTCAGCATCGTCCAGTGCAATAACAGTAAAAGGGATAATAATTCGCCAGCCAGCACGCTTTGTTGTTCGTGCTCGCCATGCGAGAGAAAGTGTTTGTCCTTTAGACATTAAAACGGGTGTCATTCTAATGACCAAAGCGATTGAAAGTTCCAGCGCTCTGCTACTCAGTCCAAATCGCCTTAGAGGGCGTGCCACAAAATGGGCGACATCCATCATATCGGCGAGGCGAGTGGTCATAGTAACAAGGTTGGCAAGGGCAACGGCGGATATCATTCGAATTATAACCATTGCCCCTAATTGATACTCTTGCGTGAAGCCATGCCAAATAGCCATGATCAACACCACTGGCCACAAGATTTTTAGGTGTTTCATTCCCTGAATGAAGAATGCTTTCCCAGGGAGTACATACAAAATAAAAACACTGATAAGGAAAGCGAGGTGTAAAAGAAGATGCTCAACAAAAAACAGAGCAATAGTCGTTACAGCCAGAGCTGAGAGTTTGTATCCTGCCGACCAGTTATGCGCTCTGGTCTCAATGGGAGAGGTTAGAGATATCATCACTTTCCCCCAATCTTTCCATTTCAGCCAGGTATTTTGGCAGCACAACTTCTGGTGCATCCAGTTCTGATAACTTACCGGATTCAATCCAGAGCACTTGGTCGTAGTGCTCAATATCTGCCGGGTCGTGGCTAATATGTATCAAGCTACCGGAAAACGAATCTAAGTATCTTTGTAGCTGCTTTTTAGTCGGAATATCTAAACCGGCAAAAGGCTCATCCAAGATAATTAGGTTTGGCTGCATCGCGACCACAGCCATAAGGCACACCAGGTGTTTCTGACCCTGAGAAAGGGCAGAGGTGTTAACATCCGCCCAATGAGTTTTACCAAATTTAGCCAGCACAGAGCGTGCATTGTCATCCGCTTCATTTTTGGACTGACCTAACTGGCGGAGACCAAAAGAAATCTCTTCAATGACTGTCGGGAAAATGATTTGATGATCTGGGTTCTGGAACAAAATCCCAATTTCAGTCAGTGCTCCCTCGCGATCTTTAAAAGGATCGATTTGAGCGACCCTTACCTCGCCGGAATTCGCTTCAATCAATCCAGATAAAACTCGGGACAAAGTAGACTTGCCTGAACCGTTGCGTCCAATTACCCCGAGACGCCTTACCCGAACGTCAAACGACAGGTTATCCAACACCGTTTTTCCCTGTATTTGTAAGCTCACGTTTTCCAGCCTTATCTCACTGATTTTAGGCAGTTTCTCTTGTTCAGGTGTGTGCAACGTGTTCATGTAGTTCCAAATACAGTTGTAAAAACAGTCAAATTTAAGTTGGTGACGGTAACCAAAAAGCGGTGGGATTCATATGAAGCCCTTGGCAAAAGAACAGCTTCACCGCGAGCGAATACTAACAAGTTGGTTTAGTAGGGTAAACCACCAAAAAGCTGTGGTATTGGAATGTTTTGTATTTGTGTAGGGATTTGGCTGGAAAGTAATAAAACGACTAGGGGACTCCCCAGAAAAACAAAAATATCCGCTTAAATCGAGGTGAAAGAATTTACATATGCGTATAATTTCACTTTATATTTATAAAATAAAGTGGAAATTATTAATCATATGAATGATCTCTCATTTTGAGCTCAACGTCATTTCAATTCATTGAAATGACACGAAAAAGAGAATCCATGCTGTTGGTGTTGTTAATCTTGTATGTCATTGATAATAGGCAACTTATGGTTTTCTCAATAGAGTGATTCTTCATGTCTTGGGAGTAACAGACATGCTGCTTTTTACTGTACGCAAACTTTCTATTGTGAAATTCAGCGAGCTGCATTTATCCAAATAACACTGTGTTTATATATGTCCGAAAGGGCATATCACTCTTGGAGCCCTACATGAAAAAAAATATGAATCGATGGATTAATGTCTGTTTTGCTTTATCTGCTACAGCCCTCGGTGTGAGTCAGGCGATTGCTGCTAATGACGTCCACTCAGCTGCGTTAGAAAAAGAATACATAAACCAGCCATCAAGTGCCCAGTTTTGGCAAGAAACGGTGGAACACTCTTCCACTTCCGAAGCTGACCGCCAACGTTATATCAAGCCAGCTAAATTCCGCTTAATTCAGTTAGAACTTGACCAACTTAAACATCACCTAAATCAGACCGTAACTGCTTCTACAGATTTGGTAAATGAAAGGGCAGTAAGCGTCGATCTTTCTATCCCATTGCCGAATGGGGGTTACGAAACCTTTGTTGTTGCACCAAACCAAGTGCTGCCGGCTGAACTGACTGCGCGCTATCCCGAGATTAAAACGTTTAGCGGAACCAGTGCGGAGACTAAGAATACTCGAATAGTACTGGACTACACGTCGCAAGGGTTTCATGCGATGGTGACATCAGAGAAATACGGTACGTTCTATATCGACCCTTATGAATCAGGAAATACCAGAACATACATCAGCTATTTCAAAAAGGATTATCACAAAACCAAGGATCTGCGCCTTATCGAAGAAACACTGACTCACAGTGATTCTCAGCTTAACAATACTCCTTCATTCCGATCTGGGCGCTCAGGTTTTGGAACTTCAGATATGTATCCGCTAAGAACATATCGTTTAGCAATAGCAACGACTTATGAATACTCTCGCTTTCATGGTGGGACAAAGCAGAGCGTGATGTCAGCCGTTGCAACCACAATCAACCGAGTGAATGAGATCTATGAGCGTGATTTGGCAATACGCTTGCAATTGATCCCTACCACTGATCAGCTATTTTCCCTCGATGTAAACGATTACTACACAAATAATCGCTCAGATTTAATGCAAGGAGAAAGTCAGATCGTCATTGATAAGGTGATTGGTCAGCAAGGTTACGATGTTGGTCATCTGTTCAGTGCAACGGGCGGCGGAAGCGCGCTTATCGGTTCTGTTTGTACCCGAGGCAAGGGAAGCGGTGTTTCAGGGCTAGGTATGCCAATGGGTGATGCATTTGATATCGACATTGTCGCGCATGAGATTGGTCACCAATTTGGTGCCGAACATACCCACAATACAGGGTGTAATCGCGTCTCTTACAATGCGGTGGAGCCGGGAAGCGGGTCAACAATCATGGGTTATGCGGGCGTTTGCGGACCGAATGTTCAAGTGAACTCCGATGCCATGTTCCATAGCTACAGCATCGGGAATGTTCGTCATTTTATGGATCGCGGGTATGGCAGTGGATGCGGTACGTCTGAGATGTCATTAAACACACCTCCAGTCGTCCGTGCAGGACCAGACGTGACAATTCCAAAAGAAACGCCATTTGTTTTGACAGGGTCGGCAGCTGATACAGAAGACCAAGCCAGCTTAACCTACAGTTGGGAACAAATTGACCGGGGTGATTTGGTCGCACGTCCAACCGCGAATCAAGTGACAGGTCCCACATTCAGAGCAAAACTACCAACCGTATCTCCAACTCGTTACCTGCCGAACCTAGACGCAATTATCAACAACCAGACGCCTACCTGGGAGGTTCTTTCTTCCGTGGCACGCAGCTACAAATTTCGGTTAGTGGCTCGGGATAACAATGCAGAATCACCTCAGGTTTCATGGGATGAGCGTGTAATTACAGTCGATGGAACTGCGGGTCCGTTTGTGGTCAGTGAACCAAATACAAAAGTAAACTGGCTTCCCGGCTCAACGCAGACGGTACGCTGGCAAGTTGCAGGAACCCATTTACCACCAGTGAGTGTAAGTTTGGTAAACATCCTGCTTTCTCTGGATGGAGGTAAAACTTACCCACACACCCTAGCCACAAACGCCCCTAACGCAGGTAAAGCGGAGGTTGTTCTACCGAATTCGATAAGTAACACTGCCCGAATCAAAGTTGAAGCGGTTGATAACATCTTCTTTGATATTTCAAACGTAGACTTTTCAATCTCCGAAGGGATAGGTTTGAATCAGGCTCCGGAGTTCACCTCAATCGCTCCGGTGAATGCGACCAGTGGTACGGCATATCAGTATCAAGTTAGCGCCAACGATGTGGACAGCCCTGAAATACGATTCAGAGCCAAAACCAAACCGGCATGGCTATCTTTTGATGCGAGCACATTGGTACTTAGCGGTACACCAACAGATGCAGATATTGGTAGCCATCAAGTGGTACTGCAAGTATCAGACAGCCAGATCGTCACCAGCCAGACCTTCCAGATTACGGTTACAGGTAGCGCAACACAGACTTGTGGCACCGCTGAACCTTGGAGCGCCAGTCAGGTATATGTTACAGGTGATCAAGTTTCCTATGGAAACAACACCTTTGAAGCGAGATGGTGGACAAAAGGGCAACAGCCTGACGCATCAAAAGTAGATGGCGACTGGAAACTGATTGACCCATGCCAGCCATAGTGAAATAACGTCTTATTGATATTTATAAGGTGTAATAAAATCAGGCGAGTCTAAGCTCGCCTGGTTGTTTTTATTGTTTCTAAGCAATGAGTTTTAATTGTTCTAACTTTATTTCATTGTCGAGCTTTCCTGTATATTTCCATAAAAGATACTCGTCTATAATATAGTCAGCCATCCTTACTACTTCATCTCCCATCGAACCCGCAATATGACTAGTTAAAAAAACATTATTTGTTGAGTAAAAGAAAGAATTAGCAGGAGGAACAAAAGGGACAGTAACATCCAACAGTGCACAAACATCTTTGCGTTTCAATAAGAAATTCTCCAAGTCGAATTGATTAACTTGCTCCCCTCTACCAGTATTAATGAATGTGGAGCGATTTCTCATCATCTTTAATAAGTCGTAATTGATAATTTCAACTGTTTCGGGTTTATTTGGCATATGATTACTTACCACATGAGAGAGTGAAAATGCTTCAGGTAAGCTAACTTTTCGGACTCCGAAAGCATCAGCACTCTCGTGACTTAGGTAAGGGTCATATACATGAATGGGAATGTTGCACGTTTTTAGTAACTTAGTTAATTCCTTGGCGATATTGCCAAATCCTAGCAATGATACAGATTCTTTAAAGACTCCAGGTCCAGTAGGTATGAAATTCTTGCCAAAGTTTTCTTTATCTTTATATTCTATAAGGTTTTGATAATATCCTTTAAAAGAAAGCAATATTTGTGCAAACGTAAATTGTGCAACTGGAATGGCATTCGCTGATGCGGCACTTACTACCTTTTTGCCATTTTCTATGAAGTATGGTGCAAAGTCATTAACACTTCCTGCCGCATAAAAAAGAACTTTCAGGTTAGGCAGCTTGGCGACTTTCTTTGCTAGTTCAGTTGTTAAACCCCAAGTCCCAAAACCTACTTCAACCTCATTGAGTTCATTTAAATGTTCATCAAAATTATCCGAATTGATAACCTGTTTAATTAAGTTACATTCACTACTGAGATTTTCCATTCTCCCTAGGGAATAAATATAACTTATATTGTTAGTATCATTAGTAAAAAAAGCACCTTTCATTTTCCTAGCTCTCAATTAACTATTTATAAAGAAATTATATAGATCATTAAGTATTAACGGTTTGTAATTTTAATTTATAATTGATTTTAACCAAGACTTAGATCTTAGTCGTTTTATCGAAAACAGTAGCTTCGCTACTTCTTCTAATAACATACATGCATATATATATACAGCAGACCACTCTAACCAGTATGCAGCAATTATTGTAAGAGGTATGCCGAAGACCCACTGACAAATAATGTCTTGGTTCATACAGAATTTGGTATCTCCGGATGCTCGTAATACTCCTATTACCATAGCAATACCAGCTGATTTTATGAGTATTCCAATGAGTAATATATTATAAAAATCATCAAGATAAGATAGCATTTCTTCATTCAGGTTGGGTGAAATACTCAATATCCAAGGTTTTATAAAAAATAATATTAAAGAAACAACTATCGCTAGTAATATATTAATTATTACGAAGATCCATGCCTGATAATAGGCTTGTTGAAATTTCTTCTTACCAAGTATATTTCCCTGCATGATGGATGCGGCTGTGGCAACGCCCATCATTATCGCCATACTATACGTCTCTACAGGCGTAATCATAGCCATTGCGGCTAGTGCATCAGTGCTTATATTTCCAATAATTGAATGATAGATAAATAATGAAGATGGCCACATGAGAGAATTAATGCTAAGAGGGATGCAAATTTTATAAAAAGTTTTTATTTTTTCTTTTTTTGCTTCTAATATATCTCTAATGTTAAATGATAATATATGTCCTCTTCCATAGATAAAGATTATTACAGCAATGCACTCAATTATGGCGCTTAGCACTGTGCCCCATGCAGCACCTTCCACTCCCAGTGCAGGAAAACCGAGATTACCAAATATAAGTATGTAGTTTAGTATAATATTAAGAATAATACCTAGTGCATTGAATCCCGTTGCAATACTAGCTTGTCCAATTGAGCGTAGTCCTGCAGAAAAAATGCCACTAATAGAAATTGCTAACATACTAATACATGTTATTTTTAGATAATCGCTTCCTATTTTTATAACCTCATGGTTACTCGATGCAAACCCCATTATTTCTTTTGAAAAAAAGTAGTAATTTAACGCGACAATAAAAGAAAGAGGCAGACAAAATATTGCTGTCAGTGCTGTTGCTTGGCGAACTCCTGATTTATTGCTTGCTCCGCTGTACTGTGCGGTAAAAATGGCGCCACAACTACATATACTGAATAGAAAGAGATTACCTATCATTATTCCACGTAACGCAACCCCCATAGAGGCAACTTCTGTAGAGCCGATTTGGCTAAGCATAACAACATCAATAATGTTTCTAGAAGAAAGAAGCATTGAATATAGAGATATAGGTATGGCTAACGATATCAGCCTACTAAAAAATTTTTTTGTTGCAAATAATCCAAAATTACAAGATATTTTCATTTCTCAACCAGTTTAATAAAACTGAGTTGCATAATAAATAAAACAGCGTTTCAAGTCAATAAGTTATAAATTGATAAAATGACGGTTTTATAGGGTGTTGAATGGTAAAATAAGGGTAGATAAATGATGCTTATATAGATAACTTAAAGGGTGATAAATTTTAGAAATTGTAAATCCTAATTAATGTAGTGATTAGAAATTTGCAATATACTCAAGATACTCGGTTCAGCGAGAATTAACTGGCTTTCAGACAAGAAACCGATTTGAAGATCTAGTTGGTCTAAATCAAGAATCGGTAACGCAGTATCAAAGCCAGTTAAACTCGCCCTTGGGAGCCCATATTCTGTCCCATTTCATCGTCAAAGAACTTGGAAAGGATCAGTCATTCCGCTGCGTTCTTTTCCTTGAACTGAAACAGAATATGAGGCTTTGAATCCTGTATCTTGAGATCACTTGGGTATAAGCCTTAGACGTAGGACTATTTTTAGTTTTGAAGGTGATCTCTGACAGAAGTCCACTCGCTGTCAGAGTCCCGTGACTCCAGTGAAGAATAGACAAATGCCATGCCTTCTGCGCCTTCTTCGATACTAGGGTAGGAAAGACAAAGAGGATCAGGTGATTCACCTTGCTCTAGAGCCACGATGTGATGCGCCAAATCGAAATAGAGGTTTGCGAACGCTTCGCGATACCCTTCGGGGTGACCAATGGCGACGTGAGAAACTCGCTCCGCTTCAGGAAGTAACCCTTTACCGCCTTTTGTTAATACATAGGCAGGGGCATCGATGGGGCGAACCAGTAGTTCGTTGGGTTGCTCTTGATTCCACTCCAGTCCACCTTTGGTGCCATAAATGGTAAAGCTTAACCCGTGCACGCCACCAGCGGCTGCCTGAGTGACAAACAGTTGCCCGCGAGCCTGATTAGCGTAGCGAAGCTGAATGCCACAGTAATCATCGGCGTCCCGACCATCGACCAAAGCCGTCACATCTGCACTTAGAGTTTGTGGCACCATGCCGGATACGTAACTCAGAAGGTGGTAACTGTGAGTGGCAATATCCCCCAGAATCAGTGACGGACCAGCAAGTTCAGGCTTCATGTGCCAGTTTGTGCCGTCTTTTTCACTGGGTGTCAGTTCTGCCAAATGTCCCTGAATATATTGGCTCTGAAGCATTTTGATTTCGCCAAGTATGCCGTTTTCTATCATTGCTCTGGCTTGCCGAACCATAGGGTAGCCAGTGTATCCGTATGCCACGCAATAACATTTTTCGGCTTCTTTGGCTTTGCTCACCAACGTATCGGCTTCCTCCACGTTCATGGTTAATGGTTTTTCACACATCACGTGAAAGCCATGTTCCAGAGCCTGAACGGATAAGTCATAGTGCGAATTGTTTGGCGTCATAATGGCAATCACATCGGCACCGTCTTCACGCTCGGCTTCAGCAGAAAAGAGCGCTTCGGGCGAACCATACCCTCTTAGCCCCATAGACTCCGCCGCCTGTATAGAGCGTTCCGGATTGGAGGATACTACCCCCGCGACCACTTCAAACTCTTCATGCATGGTGGCGGCACTTCGGTGAATCGAACCGATAAAAGAATCGGGGCCGCCTCCGATCACTGCCAGCCTTAGTCTTCGTCCTAATTTTTGAATAGATACGCTCATCAGGTTTTCCTTAATCCGGGGCGAGAAGGGTTAATACGCGTTCCACTTCCTGTTGCAAAGCAGGCATGGCGGCCAGAGCAAACCGGCTGCGGTCAAAGTGCCTATCCTGTTCCATCAAATCACGAATGCGTTTACCCATAGCCATTCGTAGCGTGGTGCCAACATTGAACTTAGCAACACTGGTACGTTTCAGCTTCATTAAGTCGTCAGGGTGAATTCCGGTTGTGCCGTGAATCACCAAGGGAATCGGCATGTCTTGCTCAATTTCCTGCAACAATTCAAAGTGAATGGGGCAATCGGCTTCGGTTTTTCGGTGAACGTTGCCGACCGAAACTGCCAGCACGTCTGCGCCGCTCTCTTTAGCATAGCGCCAGGCTTCTTGCGGTGATGTGAGTTCTGAACGAATATGATCTCGTCCTTCCTCATAAGGAACCGATCCAAGTTCGCCTTCCAGCGATACGCCCATAGAGCGGGCAACCCGACTCACCTGATACGTTCGTGACAGATTTTCTTCGAAAGGAAGCTGAGAACCGTCAAACATGACCGATGTAAATCCCGCTTTCATCGCTTTAAAGACGACGGTTTCCTCGTAGCAATGGTCCAAGTGAACCACCACAGGTACCGAGCTCTGCTTAGCTAAGGGGACAAGAATCCCTGCCATAACGTCCACCCCTGCAAGGTCGACCATGTCTTTATTCACGGCAAGAATCACAGGGCGCTCTACGGCTTCTGCCCCCTTTATAATGGCGATGGCTTCTTCAATACCGAACACATTGCAACAGGCAACCGCGCCGGAACTTGCCGAGGCTTGTGGCAGTATCTCGTTGAGTGATACAAGCATGTGTTTTCTACCTTATTTGAATTTCGCGACCATATCTTTGATGCCGGGAATGGTGTGCACCTGATATTCATGGTGAGGGTCGAAGTACTGGATCAGGGACTTGCTGCTTTCACCCACAATGATGGTGAAGTAATACATTTCGTATCCCGGAGCAGCAACGCTGGGGTGGTAGCCTTTGTCGATGGCAATCACGCTGCCTGTTTTCACGTGATAGACCGGACCCTGATCGTCTTCGTGCTCATACAGAAACTGTGCACCAAACCCCTGTCCGGGATTAAAACGAAACTGATAGACCTCTTCATAACGCGTTTCTGTTGGCGGTCGTTCTTCGTCGTGTTTGTGAGACGGGAATCCAGACCAGCCACCAGCTCCGACGGTGAACAGCTCGCTAACCAGTAAGCGACCGCGTTGATCCGCGTTTTTCTGCCCCAAAATGTGTTTGATCTTGCGGTGAGTTTTGGTGTCGTCGCTGCCGTACTGCACTTTGTCGACCTCATTGGGGGTGATGGCAAAAGGTTGAAGTTCGGGTCTGTCTTTATCATCGTATCGACCACCGGCGATAAGCACATCGGCGGTATTAGAAACACAGGTGATGACTGCTTCGGATCCAACAGGCACATAGACGCCAGAAGGATCGCCATCCCAGACCGATTCACGCTGCCCAATTTCAGGGAAGTTTTCGCCATTTACCGTGATATCGCAGGTTCCGCCAGCCAGAACCACAACACTCTCGTAGTTTTCTAAACGATAAATGTGGCTCTCTCCCTGTTTAAGAGAAACGGGGTTGAAATAGCACAGTGGAGTAGTGTCGTCATTGACGTCGATGACTGGCTGATTCTGATTATCGAATGGTGGAATATGCTTACCCATGACACGACTCCTTTTGAGATAAGAGGGAAAACTGAGGTGAAAAGTCATAACGATGCGTTTTCATAAATGACAGCAGTTCAGGTAGTTCAGCCATAGCTTCAGAACATGTATTACCCATCACGTTTATGGCGGCGTTCGCGGCACCCATCGCTATGCTGTCTTGAAGTGGCTGCCCGCGCAGCAAACCAAATAGCAGTGCTCCGGCAAACGCGTCCCCGGCACCATAAGGCTTTCTGGCTTCTACCTGAAAAATGCCCTGAGAGAACGAAGTGAGTGACTGATTCGCGTCCAGCCCAAATACTTTGCAGCCATGTTCGCCCGCTTTAGCCACAATCATCTCTGGCTTTTTTGCAAGCAACTGGTTTGCGATGTCTGCCATAGCGTCGCTGTCTTTTGAATGAAGATCGGATGCCATCATCACCTGAAATTCTTCTTCATTTCCGATGATGACGTCGCTCAGCTCCGCGGCTTTCTGGTAGCAAGACGCTGCTTCTTCCGCGCTTTGCCAGCTATACGCTCGATAATCCAGATCCAGTACCACTTTGCAGTGTTCAGCCGCGGCTTTTTTCATTGCCAGATAACAGGATTCTCTTGATGGCGACTGAGACAATGCTGTACCAGACACCACAAGCGCACGAATCTGACTAAAATCGATCGCAGAGATGTGTGATTCACTCAGTGCCAGATCGGCGGCAAGGTTCCGATAGATCACCACTTCAGGCTTAGGATCGTATTCTGCCAATGCAAGACTGGTTCGATGTTCGCCGCCTACCTTGAACAGGAAATCGGTGTTGATTCCTTGCTTCTCCATTGCCTTGCAAACATATTCACCGACGCCGTCTTTCGAGACGCAACTTAAAATTGCAGCGTTGGCACCCAGTTTCGAAAGGGCAAATGCGATGTTGGCGGGCGAGCCGCCAACTGCCTTGTGATAAGTGGAAGTGGTCGCCAGCGTTGCACCAAAATCACTGGCGTACAGATCCATGCCAGCCCGCCCCAGGCAGATTGCCTCTATAGGACGGTTGTGGCTGGCAGACCAGTCATGCAATGCCAGTTCGCTACTCATTGCAGTTCACCCATATTGCACCGTTATCAGCGGATTTAACGCACGACTCGACAAACTTAACACCGCTGATTCCTGCGTTTATGTCTGGATACCAGTGGTTATCAAGAAATGCCTTATCGTTACGTTCAAAGGCGTCGATGGCTAACGCAAATCTGTGGTACAGGTTTGCCCAGGATTCAAAGAACCCTTCACCATGACCGCCACCGATTCGGGAACTGTTGACGCCCGCCACATCGTTGTAGAGGTAAGGCATACCTCGTTCCAGCACCTGAGCAGGTTCGCCCTGAACCTCATAACGCAGTTGGTTAGGGTATTCATCCCACCACTCAATGCTGGCCATTTCTCCTACTACTCGAATTTTTTGCTGATGCATGGAGCCGGAGTTAATTGCGCTCGCCCACATGGTGCCCACTGCGCCGTTATTGAAGTTCATGATCACGTGTGCGTTGTCTTCAAGTGGCGCGCGAGACTCAATGAAAGACTGTTTGCTGCACAGTAAAGACGTGACTTCCAGCCCGGTGATCAATTCTGCAAGGTAAAAGGCATGTGTACCGCAGTCTCCAATGATAAAGCTGGGACCAGAGACTTCAGGGTTCATGCGCCATTTTGCTCCGGGGGAATGCTTCTCTACTTCAACATTGTGATAACCGTGAGCAAACTGCATCTGGATTACTCGCACACTGCCTATGTCGCCGCGCTGAACCATTTCACGTGCCTGTTGCACCATCACATGCCCGGTGTAGCCGTACATCACAGCAAGCATGAGATTGTTTTCACTGGCGATATGCTTGAGTTCAAGTGCCTCATTTGACTGGAAAGTCACAGGCTTTTCGCAAATTACATGCAGACCTGCCTCTAGCGCAGCTTTGGCGATTTCGTAATGCGTGGCATTTGGGGTGGCAATCGACACCGCCTGAATACCATCTTCACGTCTGGCTTCCTGCTCGAACATCACTTTGTAATTCGCGTAGCAGCGACTCTCTTCCAGACCAAGATTGGTGCCGAAATCAATGCAACGCTGGTGGTCGATGTCCAACGAACCGGCAACAAAATGAAATAGCCTGTCACGAGCAGCCGCGGCTCGGTGTGAATAGCCGATTTCGCTGCCACGACCACCGCCTATCAGCCCCCAGCGAATTGGGGACGTTAATCGTGTTTCTTCATTAAACATTCACTGGCTCCTATACCCCACGGCGTTGATGACGGCGACCTTCATCCCAGGTCGCTTTGGCTTTAACCACTTCTTGACGGTCGGTTATTTCTGGTAAGCCAACTTCCCACCACGCATCCACCGATGACCAGACTGTCGGGTCAATATCAACGACCAACACATAAGTGCGATCCGCTTCTTTTGCTCGGTTAAAGGCATCTTCAAATTCCGACAGGGAACCGACTTTCTCAGACAGTGCACCAAGCCCTTGTGCGTGTTTCACAAAGTCCACTCTTGGCAGCTCTGCGTCTTCGCGTACCGTGGTGCAGTCTTTAAGCAGGTTATTGAAACTCTCGTTACCGGTGTTGTTTTGCAGTTTGTTGATAACGGCAAAGCCAGCGTTGTCGCAAACCACCACAATCATCTTGTGACCAGTGAGCACGGAGCTGTATATGTCGGAGTTAAGCATTAGATAAGAACCGTCACCGACCAGCACAATGGCATCGTGATTAGGGCGAGCCATTTTGGCTCCCCAGCCGGCAGCCACTTCGTAGCCCATACAAGAGAAACCAAATTCAATGTCGAGTTGCCCCGGCTTACTGGCGAGCCAATTCATATTGAGCTCTGCTGGAAGCCCGCCTGCGGCAGTAATGATTCTGTCATCGGGGGAAGCGAGCTGATTTACCTGACCTACGACTTGTGCGTAAGACGGCGCGACTGTGTCAGTGGGTTCGGTGCGACTTGCCACAATATCCAGCCATTTCTGACGTTCCTGTCTTGTATAGATCGACCAGGTTTTGTCGATCTTCCAATTGGTCAGCATGGGAGATAGCTGGTCAATCGCTGCTTTGGCATCTGCCTGAACCGGGCACGACCAATGCTTGATGGCATCGAAGCGACATGTATTAATGCTCACGAGTTTCATGTCTTCACGGCGGAAAACCGTCCAAGAACCCGTAGTGAAATCCTGCAAGCGTGTACCGATAGCAATCACTAAATCGGCGCGCTCAGCGATATTGTTGGCGCTGTCTGAGCCTGTAGCACCGATGGGACCACAGTTAAGTGGGTGGTTTGCAGGTAACAAAGTTCTGCCAGCAATGGTTTCTAGCACTGGAATGTCGTATTTTTCAGCGAAGCTTTGCAATTCAGCCTGAGCATCGCTGTAAAACACGCCACCACCCGCCACGATCACTGGTTGCTTACTTTGCTTGATCAGGTTGGCTGCGGCTTCCAGATCTTCAAATTCAGGCTGCGGTCTTCGAATTCGATGGACTTTCTTTTCGAAAAAAATTTCTGGGAAATCCCAGGCATCACCTTGAACATCTTGCGGTAACGCCAAAAAAACAGGACCACAATCACCAGGGTCTAACAAAGTAGCAAGAGCTTGGGGTAAAGATGCCACTAGTTGCGCAGGGCTGGTAATGCGATCCCAGTAACGCGTTACGGTTTTGAAAGCATCGTTCACCGTTAGCGTCGGGTTACTGAAATGTTCCGTCTGCTGCAAAACCGGATCAGGAAGGCGAGAGTTAAATGTGTCTCCTGAAAGAAGAAGCAAAGGCAGTCGGTTGGTATGCGCGACGCCCGCGGCAGTCACCATGTTGGTTGCCCCCGGACCGACAGAAGAGGTCGCAATTCCTATGCGTTTGCGTTGATTCGCTCGGGCGTATGCAATAGCAGCCATAGCCATCGACTGTTCGTTCTGCCCGCGCCAGGTTGGAAATACATCCTGATTTTCCAGCAATTGCTGACCAAGGCAGGTTACGTTGCCGTGCCCGAAAATGGCAAAGGCGCAGCCAAATAAAGACTCCTCCTTTCCATCAATTTCTATGTATTGCGCTGCTAAGTACTTTACCAGTGCTTGTGCTGTTGTGAGCCTAACCGTTGTCATCTTTACGCTCCTTGTCTACTCACGATTTGTATTGATCAAATAATAGCCATACTCTGAAAATGTTTTCAATATGTTTATTGCTTGTTAATTGAAAAATGAGCTTTATTTATATCAATATGAGATCTATGAGCACAAAATTGGTCAATAAATAGACTTTTTAAGTTGACACATTGAAAACATTTCCATTATTGTTTGCTTATTGTTAATTAAATGTGAATTTTGTTTGTGCTTTTTCACACGGAGAAACGACAGTGGAACTAAAGCTTGCAAATGCCCCATGCTCTTGGGGAATAGAATTTCCGGATAACCCAGACAACCCAACGTGGGAGAGAGTGCTGAATGAAATCAGCCTGTCTGGTTACAAAGCGACGGAATTGGGACCTTTGGGATACCTTCCTCAGGATCAACAGGTACTGGAGAAAGAGCTGTCACAAAGGGAACTGGACTTGATTGCTGGTACGTTATTTGTGCATCTGCATCGTCAGGACAATCGCGAAGCCATTTACACTCAAACCCGAAAAGTTTGCCAGATACTGCAACAGCAAAACGCAAAATATCTGGTGGTTATAGACCATGTATCTTCACCCAGAACCGATCAGGCAGGGCAGGTAGACACAGCCACGCGCCTCTCTCCTGAAAGCTGGTCCTTCATGATGGACACGCTGAAAGAAGTCGGACGTATTTGCGCTGACTACGGCATTACGCCAACTCTTCATCCTCATGCCGGGACTTACATTGAGTATCGCGATGAGCTTGATCGCGCCATGAACGATTTGCCACCAGAGTTAATGTCTCTGTGTGTGGATACCGGGCACTGCATCTACGCTGGTATGGACCCTTGTGAGGTACTTTCCACCTATCGAGACCGCGTGAAGTATCTACACTTTAAAGACATTAATGCCGCCGTTCATAAAGAGTCGGTAGCAAATGGTGTCGACTTTTATTCAGCCATTGGTAACAACATATTCTGTCCGCTTGGCGAAGGGTGTGTGGATTTTGATGCCGTTAAACACACATTGATTGAAATTGATTTCAAAGGGTGGGTGACGGTAGAGCAGGACACCGACCCTAAAGCCAAGAGCGACGCCAAAACGGATGCGGAAAGAAGCCGAACGTTTATAGAACAAACCATCTTAGCCTGAGTTGCGATGACAAAGCAGTTCGAGGATAGCGCGAATAAAGATTTGGAGAAATTGTATGACAGGGAAAGTAGAAGCGGAGGCAGTACCCATGACTTCGAAAGGTGATGAAAGGGTTCGCAAGGTTTCAACCTTGAACCGATTGCTGTCACGACCTGAGCTGGGGGCAGTATCAGGCACGATATTGGTCTTCCTATTTTTTGCAATCGTCGCCTGGGATTCAGGCATGTTTAACGCCGACGGCATAATGAACTGGACAACGGTTTCAGCGCAGCTCGGCATTATTGCTGTCGGAGCCTGCCTGTTGATGATCGCTGGTGAGTTTGATTTGTCCATCGGTTCCATGATTGGTTTTGCGGGCATGATGATTGCGATCCCCTCCGTATATTGGGGGTGGCCAGTCTGGCTAGCCATCATCTTTGCGTTTGTGGGCGCAATGGCGATTGGCTTTGTTAACGGGTATATCGTGGTGAAAACCGGATTGCCGTCCTTTATTGTTTCACTGGCTTTCTTGTTCATTCTGCGCGGTCTGACCATTGCACTCTCAATTATGTTGACCAATAAGACCATTCTTTCTGGTGTGTCTGAAGTAGCGGAAGGCGACATTCTGGCCGCGGCATTTGGCGGGCAGATAGGGACGGGTTTCTTCCAATGGCTCGCCAATATAGGGATGATTGAAACCTACTCCGACGGTTCTCCTATCGTGTCGGGTATTCCTATGGTGGTTGTCTGGTGGTTCCTTATTACTGCAGTTTGTTCATTTGTCCTTTTGAGAACCCGATTTGGTAACTGGATTTTTGCCGCAGGCGGCGATGCCAATGCAGCAAAAAACGTGGGTGTACCTACCGAGAAAGTCAAAATTTCCCTTTTCATGTTTACCGCATTTTGCGCCACGGTATTTGCGGCGTGTCAGGTGCTTGAATTTGGTTCGGCTGCTGCAGACCGAGGGCTGTTGAAAGAGTTTGAAGCCATCATTGCTGCCGTTATCGGAGGAGCACTGCTTACCGGAGGATACGGTTCGGTTATCGGCGCATTCTTCGGTGCTCTGATATTTGGTGTGGTGCAGATGGGCATTTTCTTTACCGGAGTGGATTCAGACTGGTTCCGGGTATTCCTAGGGGTGATGCTGCTTATTGCCGTTCTGTTCAATAACTTCATTCGCAAGAAAGTGACCAACGCACGCTAAGACGTTTCAAGGAGTGAAATATGGATAAGTACATTCTCGAACTAAAAAACGTCAGCCGCTATTTCGGTTCAGTGATTGCGTTAAAAGACATCGACATGAAAGTCAAAATGGGTGAAGTGCACTGTTTGCTAGGTGATAACGGAGCAGGTAAGTCCACACTTATCAAGACTCTGGCAGGCGTGCACAAACCTTCCGAAGGTCAGTTTTTAATGAACGGCAGCCCGGTGAAATTTGAATCACCAAGAGATGCGCTGGATGCCGGGATTGCAACGGTTTATCAGGATCTGGCTTTAGTCCCTTTGATGAGCGTAACGCGCAACTTTTTTATGGGGCGAGAGCTGACCAAGAAAATAGGACCTTTTGAAGTCTTCGACACAAAACGCGCGAATGAAATCGCTCGCGATGGACTGGCTGATATGGGGATCGACGTACGAGACCCAGAGCACCCAATCGGCACTATGTCGGGCGGTGAAAGACAATGTCTGGCAATAGCCAGAGCCATCCACTTTGGCGCAAAAGTGCTGATTCTGGATGAGCCCACTGCTGCGCTCGGGGTGAAACAGTCGGCCAATGTTCTAAAAGTGGTTGCGAGAGCCAGAGGGAAAGGGCTGGCGGTGATTTTGATTACCCATAACGTCCACCATGCTTACCCCGTTGCAGACCGATTTACTTTATTGAACCGTGGGCGCAGCTTGGGCTCATGGAAAAAAGATGACATCTCCCGTGAGGAGATATTGGAAATGATGTCAGGTGGAGAGGAATTAGAAACCCTTGAAGCAGAACTGGCAGAGTTTGCCAGAGCAGATGCCGCAGCATCGGCTTGATAACCGAGATCAGCAAATCTCGAACTACTAAAGCTCTGTCATTCAAACGAAAACAGAGGTGAAGGAATTGGATGACTTTCACCTCATTCACAACACATGGAGATATCCGGATGAACAACCTACTGAGCAATATCGCGAAAAAGGCATCTGTGTTGGCATTAGCACTTTGCAGTACAGCAATTGCATTTTTGCCTTCAACGGCTTCAGCGGAAGAACGTTTCGTGCTGGTGAGCCACGCACCTGATGCTGATTCGTGGTGGAATACAATCAAAACCGCGATCAAAGAAGCGGGTCAGAACATGGACGTATCGGTTGAATATCGTAACCCGCCTACTGGTGATTTAGCCGACATGGCCCGTATCATCGAGCAGGCTGTTGCGTCTAATCCGCAGGGCATCATTACCACCTTAGCCGATTATGATGTGCTAAAAGGTCCGCTTGAAAAAGCGAAGAAAAAAGGCATCCCAGTTGTCACCATCAACTCTGGTACTAAAGAGCAGAGCGAAAAGGTTGGGGCATTGTTGCACGTTGGTCAGCCAGAATACGATGCAGGTTTTGGAGCGGGTAAACGCGCCAAAGCAGACGGCATCAAAAACTTCCTTTGTGTGAACCACTACATCACGAACCCAGCGTCTGTAGAGCGTTGTCAGGGTTTCGCTGATGCGCTAGGCGTTGACCTGGGCGGTCAGATGATCGATTCAGGGCAGGATCCAACAGGCATCGAGAAAAAAGTGCTGGCTTTCCTACGTAAAAATCCAAACACAGAAGCGATTCTTACTCTAGGACCTACATCTGCACACCCAACACTTCGTGCATTGGAGAAAAACCGTCAGCTAGGCAAAATCTACTTCGGCTCATTCGACCTAAGTAATGAAATTGCCCAAGGTATTAAAGATGGCAACATCAAATGGGCGATTGACCAGCAGCCATACCTGCAAGGTTACCTGCCAGTTATGGTGTTGACGCTATTCAACCGTTACGGCGTTATGCCATCAAACCACATTAACTCTGGCCCTGGTTTTGTCACACTGGACAACCTGGCACTGGTAGAAAAACTGGCTGGTGAATATCGTTAATCAAAGTCGATGCCTATAGCGGGCAAAGTCTTAAGTTTAGGCTCACAGGTTGCGTTAGCCGGTAGGGGCGAACGACGTAACGAATGTTGGCTGTGGTAGGGAGCAACCAACATTCACCATGACACCAGCTTTGTGAGCCGTTTTAAATAAACCAGCAAAGAAATAGCGTGATTAGGATTTTGAAAACATTTTCAGTTAGACTGCACTATCAGGGACAGAAGATGTAATTTAGCGGGAAAGCGAATGGATACAAACGACAATACGAAGAAATCAGAACTCAAAGTGCGCAAGGTGACCGTCGTTGACGTTGCAGAGCGGGCAGGGGTTTCGTTGTCTGCTGTGTCGCGTGCTTTTAACCCGGAGGCAAGTATCTCTTCCAAGCTCCGAGGCAAGGTCTTAGCAGCAGCAAGCGAACTGAACTACAAACCAAACCGTCTGGCTCGTGGCATTAAATCCCGTTCAAGCCTTATCGGCATCTTGGTAACCGATTTCGACAACCCTTTCTACCTCCCTGTTCTTTCCAAATTTACCGAAGAAATTCAAAAGCGTAATTGCCATAGCTTACTCATCAAAGTCACCGACGAACTGGACATTGAAGAAGCGGTCGAACTGGTGATGGAATACAACGTAGACGGTTTGATCATTACCTCTGCATCTCTTCCTGAAGCTTTGTCTGACGCCTGCAAAGCGCAGAATACACCTGTGGTGATCTTTGGTCGAAACTCCGATGAAAACAGTGTTACCGTCGTCAGTTGTGACAACTTAGCAGCGGGTGAATTAGCCGCAGACATCATTCTGGATGCCGGTTATGAAAGACCTGCATTTGTCACTGGTCCCGTTGGCACGTCTGCCACCGTCGAACGTCAACGCGGCTTTTTAAGTAATCTGATAAAGCGCGGTTGTGACAAATGGCAAATCGTTGAAGGCGGGGAGTTCAGTTACGACGCTGGTTACGACGCCACTCTTCGCATTTTCAACTCAACTGAAAAGCCAGACTCTCTGTTTTTCGCAGACGATATCATGGCCTGTGGCGGTATGGATGCCGTTCGCTACGAATTTGGCTTAAGAGTGCCTGAAGACATAGGCATTGTCGGCGTTGATGATATTCGGCTGGCAAAAAGCAGAGCCTATGATCTTTCAACCATTCGCCAGCCCTACGAAGAGATGATCAGCGCAACGATAGATACATTATTCGATCATATCGCAGATTCAAATCTCGCTCCTCAATCCATCACCCTACGCTGTGAGCCGATTATCCGTGGTTCGACTAAGAAAGGTGAATCTAACTAGCTGACTGCGTTCAGGTTACTTCGCATTAATATTGCTGAACTCGCCATTTTTCGCCCATTTGCATGCAGGTAAGATCTTCTGTGCGAAGGATTCATCTACTTTATTGATTGGGATGATCATTTCACCGTCGGAAAGCAAAGGCAGTTTTACTCGATAATACGTATTGGTCGTTGGCTTAACTTCCACGTTGAAGTCAATTGACTGAAATTCTTTTTTGAACGAAAGGGTATAGCTACCCGCTGGTAGACTCGCTGCGTAATACGTTCCCTGATTCAGGTGTGCTTTAAATTCCCCGTCTACGTAGACGTTAACTCCCGCACCAACGACTCCTCGTTCAGAGCATTGATAATACGCCACCAATGCCCCGTGGCTGTCGTTTTCATAAACGGGTGGCTCATAGTCTTTCCAGTCACTTGAAGCACATGCGGCTAGCGACAGTGCTAGTGCAATTAAAAACGGCTTACGCATTATTTGAAGTATCCTTTCTTTTCATGAACATAAGAAATGTTGAGTGTAGCGCCACTTTATTGAAAAGAACCACAGTAACGCTATCAGACGTTGCGAACTTTACGGCCTAGCGCTTACTCCTTGGACTGACTTGGGGGTTCAGGCGCATCAGTGAAAAAGTTCTTAGGAACAAAGGCTTCATTAATTTTGATCAGCGCGTCGACCACGCCGGGCATGATTACTCTGGCACCCATGATGTCGATTTCTCCACCACACAGAATCACCGCAAGAATAAGAGGGCGAGCCAGACCAGCGAAAGTGACTTGCAGAGGGCTGTTGTAGTTAATTGACAGGACTCGCAGCGTCGGGTCACTATCAATTAATAGAAAGCCATTAATTTCAGCCTTTGTGGGGAAGTAGCGGTACATTTCAACATCAATTTCCTGACCGCTAAGGGTGATTTTCTTATCCGCAATCTGGCTTAATACCTGTGATCTTGCTTGCAGGCTTCTTTCTCTCACGTATTCTTTGAATGCAAGAGTGCTTTCTACCTGATCGTATGGGGAAGAAAAAGACTCTTCGATATTTCTCGCTTCTTTGTCACAAGTGTATTCAACGGCTATGGCGTACATTCTGGAAAGGTCATTGAGCAGGTCAGCCAGTTCAGATACCTGATAAGGCTCGTTTCGGTTGGGGAAGGTTAACTGGCAAGAGAAGCAATCCGTTTTTTCTTCGATTTCCATATCAGCTCCTGAAACAGGGATTAATTGTCTATGCGAAAGACAGGAGCTTCCACTGTTACAGCGAGTAGAAGCGGAAAGTAGTTGGTTGAAACTTATCCACCTTACTGCCTGATTTCAAGCGCTTAATACAGAAAAACAGCCTCTGGTGTACTTTTAAGATTTTACCTTTGAACTGCTAACTTGTTGTGCGGATTTCCATCATCTCCACCCGATTCCCGAAAGGATCCCGAAAATTGAAACGCTCGACACCTGGAATAGGCGTGTCTTCAAACACCTTGATACCAAGTGATGTCAGTTTGTCTCGCCAAAACAGAATATCCGTGACCTCATAGGCGATGTGGGAAGAGGTTTGAGAGCGGTAGTCTGCGTCTTCCACAGCAAAATGAATGGACACTTCCCCGAGCAGAAGCCAGAAGCTGCCATTTCCTTTTAATGAATCGGGCTTTGCGAGTTCAGTAAGTCCGAGAACATCACAATAGAATGCTTTTGCTTCAGATTGAGCACCCGAAGGAATGGTGATTTGAACATGATTTACCGCTTTCAACATGACGAATATTCCTATTTAAGAGCAGAAAACTCTCTGCTCTTACAAAAGGGGGAAGTTGAGCAGAGAGTCGTTTAACCAAGATGGGTAGAGCTTAAATACGGCTAGTCCATAGTGGGCATAACAAAGTCACTTTTGTGTGTTTCCAGTCGGACACTGGTTGGCCAGCGAGTGGTCACTGTTTTCATTCGGGTATAAAACCGCACACCATCATTTCCATGAACGTTTAGCGGACCGAAAATAGATCGTTTCCAGCCACCAAAACTGTGAAATGCCATAGGTACAGGAATAGGAACATTTACCCCGACCATTCCAGCCAGAACATCTTCGCTGAATTGTCTGGCCGTTTCACCGTCTCGGGTAAATATCGCTGTGCCGTTCCCATATTCGTGGTTGTTAATGAGTTCCAGTGCCGTTTGATAGTCAGGCACACGAACAACAGACAGAACCGGGCCAAATATTTCATCCTGATAGATAGTCATATCTGGGCTTACCTGATCGAACAGTGTCGGACCGACGAAGAAACCATCTTCATGCCCTTGAACTTTGCAGTTTCGACCATCGACGACCAAGCTGGCTCCTTGCTGCTCACCGGAATCGATATAGCCAAGAATTTTTTGCCTGTGTTCGGCTGAAATAACGGGACCCATGTCATTTTCTTCACCTTCGACCAGACCGGGTCCCACCTTCATCATTTCGATTTTTTGTTTCAAACTCTCTACTAGCTGATCTGCCGTCTCATCGCCTACGGCGACAACCACCGAGAGCGCCATGCAGCGTTCTCCAGCAGCTCCAAAACCCGCACCAAGAATGGCTCCAGTCGCCATTTCCATGTCAGCGTCGGGCATGAGTATGCAGTGGTTCTTCGCACCACCTAAAGCCTGACAACGTTTGCCGTGAGCAGATGCAGTCGAGTAGATGTATTCCGCAATTGGGGTGGAACCCACAAAACTGACTGCCTGCACTTTAGGGTGAGTAAGAAGGACATCCACAGCTTCTTTATCGCCATTGACGACGTTGAAGACTCCATCGGGTAAACCTGCCTGCTTTAAAAGATCTGCCATCATTAAAGAGAGTGACGGATCTTTCTCAGAAGGTTTCAGAACAAAGGTATTTCCAGTTGCAATGGCTATAGGGAACATCCACATAGGCACCATAGCTGGGAAATTAAACGGAGTAATGCCGACACAGACACCAAGTGGCTGCATGATGGAATGGCTGTCTACGCCGCTGCCGACATTGGCTGAACTTTCACCTTTTTGAAGGTGTGGTATGCCACAGGCAAACTCAACCACTTCCAGCCCTCGGGTCAGCTCGCCCATCGCATCTGAAAACACTTTCCCGTGTTCGCTGGAGATCATTTCTGCCAGCTCTTTGCTGTGAGCCTCAAGCAGGGATTTGAATTTGAACATGACTCTGGCGCGGCGCAGAGGTGGGGTTTTCGACCACTCAGGAAAAGCACGGGCTGCTGCTTCAATGGCGTCTTCCACTTCGCTGGCTTGGCTGAGTACGACCTGTTTGGTCTGTTGTCCGGTTGCTGGGTTGTATACTTTTCCGAAACGGGTTGTCTGGCTTTCTGCACGCTGCCCGTTAATGAAATTATTGATGGTTTCCATAGTGAATTCTCCAGTTCATTGTGCAGGCAATCAGTGATTTCTTTGTTGCCAAACCGATACCAGTGTTCGGTAGTTTTCTTTAACGTTTGAAATAAACGTTTCATCGTCAATTTTATGGGTGAGCCATTGTCTGGTCGGTTGCCCGAATAAGGATCGACCAACGGCAAATCCCTGAACATGCTTGCTATCCGATGCTTGTTTAAATCCCTTATCTAGCTGTTCGATGGGGGCGTCCAACCCTAGCAGAACAATACCTCTGCAATGTGGGTCGTGTTCGTCAATAAGGCTGTCCAGGTTGCGCCATCCATCAGATGTCATGGCTGGTAGCTTCCACCAGTCTGGCTTAATGCCCAGTTGATAGAGCTGAGAAAGGGCGGCGAAATAGTGGTGTGCCTCTTCATTCTCTGAATAGACCGCATCGCTTTTAGGAAGAATGATTTCAAGCAAGAGTTCATGCCCGCTTTGGCAGCACGCCTGATAGATTTCGCTAATGGTTTTCTGCTGATGAACTTTGATTTGCTCTTCATCATCTGGATGGTAGAACACCAGACATTTTACAATGTGCTCTTGTGGCCAATTTACTAACTGGCTTCCAATGTTTCCGTGTTCCAGTTCGAGTGGTCTTGAAGACGGCTGCTCAATAGGGCGAGCAATCCAGACTGTCGGGTCATTTCCCGCTTTGATTCCAGTTGCTGCATTTAACACGTGTTGCCCGAAAGTGCTGTCGCAGAGAATGCCTGAACGACCTGTCAGACCAAGTTCCTCGGATACTTCACGATAAGCCTGCCAGATCAGAGATTTAAGATATGGAATACAATCCCAATCACGTCCGGCTTCCTGCATCATATCCACAAACTGAGAACGGTGGTCAAAGGCTAGAATACATACGTCTTCCCACTTTCGGGCACGTTTGGTCACCCGATGTAAATGGTTAAGCTCTGGGCTGATGTCTGGTCTGGGTATGGCTTGAGCATGTTGGAGGTAATAGTCCAGCTCGTCTTTTGTTGGCATTGCCGGGGCGCAACCATGGCGAGACACCACTAATGCACCGCAGGCATTGGCATAGTGACAGCTTTGCTCCCAGGATTCGCCGCTAAGGTAGCCCCTTAATAATCCCGACATGAATGCATCGCCTGCACCTAATACGTTTAACACATCAACCCGAACGCCTTTTACGGTGATGCCTTCATCCAGCGTTTCAGGGATCTCTGCAGTAAATACGCTACATCCCATAGGACCACGCTTACACACCAGCTCTGCTTTAGAATGTAGGCGAACAGCTTTTAAAGCGTTGATGGTGTCTGTTGACCCTCCCGCGATGTGGAATTCTTCTTCGGTGCCCACGATCAAATCGAAATAATGAATGACTTCTTTAAGTGACTCTGTCACTTTTTCCGATTCGATGAAACGAGTCTCTCCATCACCCAAAGACGTTAACCCCCAAAGCACCGGGCGATAATCAATGTCGAGTGCGGTTTTAACACCATGCTGTCGCGCATATTTCAAAGCTGTCAGAACCGCTTCTCGCGATTTCGGATTCGACAAATGGGTGCCCGTTATCGCAAGGCAGCGCGAAGAAGCGATGTATTGCTCATCAACGTCCTCTGGTGTAATCGCCATGTCGGCACAGTTGTCTCGGTAGAAGATAAGTGGAAAGGTATCCTCGTCTTTGATCCCTAAAAGTACCAATGCAGTCAGCCGCTCTTTATCTGTGATGAGGTGACTGACATCGACACCAGCGCGAATCAGTTCCTCCCGTACAAAGCGGCCCATATGTTCGTCGCCAACTCTGGCTAACATTCCGGATTTCAATCCTTGAATCGCGGTTCCATACGCCACATTACCTGAAGAACCACCCAGATATTTTGCAAAAGTTGTCATGTCTTCCAGCCGCGAGCCAATCTGATCTCCATACAGATCGACGGCCACACGCCCCATGCAGATGACATCAAGTTCCTTCTCCACATTTGCCATTTTTCGCTCCTGAAACTTGTCGAGAATAGATTAAATGAAATAAACATTTCATTTAATCTATATGTGGAATTATTAATTCGCAAGAGATTTGTTCGCTTTTTGAGCGCTTAAACAGAAGGTTTCTGAGCTTGAATCGATTCATTTGGCACTTTAAAAGAACAAATTGAGCTACTTAAGAAACGGATTTTTGGCACTAGGATTTGTCTCAAAAATATGACTAAAGATTTGACTCAAGTGTTCGATAAGTAAGACATTAATATTTTTATCACCATCGTCAAAAAGTTGACTTCAGCATGTGAACCATTGCTGTTGGTCACTTGGATAAAATTCGTCATTAGATTGACGAGTCAGCAGAAAAAACTTGTTGTAATCGCGCTAGTATTTTGCATTTTGTGTTGATAGATTGAGCTGTAAAAAATTTGTTAATGCTCGCTTGTGGCGGTAACAAACTGGCGTTTGCACAAGGAGGTTGGGTATATGCGAACACTATCAGTCCACTGGAAGATCACATTATTGGCAGGGTTGTGCCTGCTGTTCACTTCAATAAGCTTGATCGGATTTTCAATCTACAATGCGACAGGCAACCAGAAGATCATCATTGACCACAGTTCCCAATCCGTTATCAATAAGTCTCAGCAAATCCTGGCTGGGTTGGCGAAACTCAATGCCGCGGAAGTTCAAACGTATCTCGACGAGGCGACGTATCGTGCAGAGATGCTGGGCGAAAGTGCTTTATTCTTGCGTCGTAACGCATTAGAGAACTTTACGCCGAGTGAAGAGTTACGAACCGCGCTCAATGAAATGATCAACAATACGGTAGAACGCTTTCCAACCGTTCGGGGTGCTTATCTGGTGTTTAATCCAGAAGCCTTGGATGGAGAAGACAGCAACTACCACGGTGCGGATTACGTTGGATCTAACGAAAAAGGACGTTTTGCCAGCTACTGGTCGGTGTCGAGTGAAGACGAGTCTCTGGTTTTTGGTCAGCCACTTGAAGAAAGCACTCTGGCCGATCCCTCTCAGGCGGAACGTTTTCTCTGTCCGACCAATTCAGGTCAAGCCTGTGTCACCTCACCACGTGTGGTGAAAAGTCAAAATGGCGATGTGCTTCAAACCTCTCTTTCTGTCCCTCTTGTTACTGATGAAGAGATCGTCGGCTTCTTAGGTATCGACTTATCGTTGAATGCGTTAATTGAAACTGTGATGGAGTCAGATCAGGCGCTCTTCGAAGGGAAAGGGCATATTGCGATTCTGAGTCTGGATGGCAGCTTGATTGCGTCTGACGACGTAAACGCCGGTGTCGGGCAAAAGTATCAGAGCAGCCGAATTAGCGCTGCTAAGCTGGAAGAATTCCTGTTTTCCAGTGAGGTTCAGTCTGAATGGAGTGACGACAAGCAATGGCTAACCGTGTTTTCCCCCGTTTCTGTCGCAAACCAGACTTGGGGTGTATTGCTTGAGGTTCCTCGTGACAGCGTACTTTCCGATGCTATTGTGCTGGATTCAGTAATTACTGATCTAGTGAATGGCTCGGTTTCAACAGAATTGCTTGTTGGCGTATTGCTGGTTCTGATTGGTTTGGGTTTGATAACCGGGCTTTCTATCCGTCTGGTGAAACCGATTCGAGAAGTGGTAACGAGGCTTGATGATATTGCATCTGGAGAAGGGGATCTGACTCAGCGTCTGGAAGTTCAGACTCAGGATGAGATCGGTCAGCTGGCTTCAGGGTTCAACAAGTTTCTCGACAAGCTGCAAGTGACTATTAAAGAAGTGGTCGCCACAACGCATGATATTGCGTCGACTTCCGACCAGTCTGGAAAAGCCGCTTCCGTCACAAGGCAGAGTAGTGATGCTCAGTTTAAAGAGGTGGATTTGGTTGCCACAGCGTCAGAAGAGATGACTCAGACCGCCGGCTTGGTGGTTCAGAACGCAGAAATTGCGGTTCAGGCGGCTAATGAAGCTAATCAATCTGTCGCGCAGGGCAAAGATGTTATCGCAGACTCGTCTGATGAAATGACAAAGCTGGTGGACAAAATGAC
This sequence comes from Vibrio sp. SCSIO 43132, assembly GCF_019904195.1. Classification (NCBI taxonomy): domain Bacteria; kingdom Pseudomonadati; phylum Pseudomonadota; class Gammaproteobacteria; order Vibrionales; family Vibrionaceae; genus Vibrio; species Vibrio sp. SCSIO 43132. The sequence continues at coordinate 2,571,563 of NZ_CP063199.1, read as the reverse complement.
CAGCGCTGTTCCAGTAGTAGAAGACCTAGCGAAGAACAATGCGGCTATCACAGAAATTCTGACCGTTATCGAAGGCATCTCTGAGCAAACCAACCTACTTGCACTTAACGCTGCTATCGAAGCCGCAAGGGCAGGGGAACAAGGTAGAGGCTTTGCAGTAGTAGCGGATGAAGTTCGTAACTTAGCAAGCCGGACACAGGACTCTGTGGGTGAAATTCGGGAAGTGATTGAGAAAGTTCAGGTAGGAACGAAAAACGTGGTTAGTGCCATTCAGGAAGGTAACGAGTTGGCCGCACACACCAATGAACAGGTCGATAAAGCCGTGAATGAACTGAATACTATTGACCAGTCCATTGCGGCGATTGTTGATATGAATTCACAGATTGTGAAAGCAGCGGAAGAGCAGCAGTCAGTATCCGGTGAGGTCAATCAGAACGTGTCCAACATAAGGGAATTGAGTGCTCAAATTCTGAATCAGGCTGAATCCTCTGAGCGTGTAAGTCAGGAAATATCTGCTATTTCTTCCAGACAGAAAGACTTAGTCAGTCAGTTTAAGGTGTGATGATTAGTCTGTGATTTGAAAAGGGAGCAGGTGCTCCCTTTTTTAATGATGGTAAACAGACTCTCTTAATCCTGTGGGAACCAGTAACCGCGGTTAACAAAGTCGGTCATGATGTCCAAAGCGGTTTCTGTGTCACCTGCCTCTACGATGTCTTCCCAAATCATGACTTGGTTGTCGCACATTGCGGTAATAAGAGCCTTTTGCGACGCTTCTACGGTAACGACATCACCATTGACGTAAGCGGTGAGTGGCTTCTCTTGGTGATAGTAAGCGCGAAGCCCTGATACACGTTCGATAGCACCACCATCCTCTAAATACGCTTTCAGTTCGTCGGAAGACCACTTTTCTTCCATCGCGACAACGTCTAACTGATGGCGAGACTGGCTGACCAAGCAGCCGATGAATTTGTCCAGTACATCCTCATCTTCGAGCGAGTTCTTAAGCATGCTCTTTAGCTGCTCCAGATCTTTTGACTGGATAACTCCCGTCGATTCCTGTGTTTCCTGTTGTGGGTTGTGGAGGTGGTGATCGCCCATATCCTGCACAAGAACATAATCGGCAAAATTACTCAGCAGCTCCTGCTGCTTGGGTGAACGGTATCCCACGGAGTAACTCATGGAAGGCTCCAGTGCATACCCATCGTGTGGAAAACCCGGTGGAATGTAAAGAATGTCCCCCGGTTCTAATACGTCATCGATGATTGGGTCAAAGCCCTCAATCTGACGCAACACTGAGTGGCGGCAGGTTTCAGTGTACTGACCTTCGTCTTTTGCACCTACTCGCCAGTGCCTTTTTCCTAAGCCCTGGATGATGAACACATCGTACTGGTCAATATGAGGACCAACGCCACCACCGTTTACCGAGTAGCTGATCATCAGATCATCGAATAGCCAGTTTGGCATGGCGTCAAACGCTTTAACCAGTTCTGCGGCTTCAGGGTGCCAGTGGTTTGCTGCCTGAACAATAAAAGACCAGTTAGTTTCTCCCAGTTCTGCGAATTTCTCTTCAGGAAAAGGTCCGTGTTCAGCCACCCAGTTGTCGTCGAGGTTTGAAACGAAGCGTGAGTCGATCTCCTCTTCCATGGTTAAGCCAGCCAGCTCGTCAGGAGAAAGAGGGTCAGAAAAGTCAGCAAATCCACCTTTTATAATGGTTGGTTTTTTTTGCCAGTATTGAGTTAGGAATTCTTCAAGTGAAAATGAGAGCTGGTACATGTGAACTTCGCAAATATGAATTTGGCGACATTCTAACTCTATTAAGATTTGAATTTAACAATCGCTCAAGAAAAAAGGCGAGCAATGCCCGCCTTTCGATTTTCGAGTGTGGGTTAGCTCGACGACGCCTTGTTCTTTTTATCAGAAGAAAAATCCACTTCTTTAACATTAACAGGGGCTTGTTGAGTAGGCGTTGCCTGTGTTTGCTGAGTTTTCAGAAGGTATCTTGGGCGTTGTTTAGATTCGATGTAAACGCGACCCACATATTCCCCAATGATGCCAATTCCTATCAACTGTATGCCGCCAAGGAACACTATGGCCACGATAAGGGTCGGAAAGCCCGGTACAGGGTTTTCATTGATAAACTTATCCAGAATGATCCAGCCGCCATAAAGCAGTGACATAAAGGAGATGACAAAGCCGATGTAGCTCCAGACCCGAAGTGGCAAGGTAGAAAAGCTGGTAATACCTTCAATCGCGAAGTTCCACAGTTTCCAGCCATTGAACTTGGAATCACCCGCCGAGCGTTCTTGCCGTGTGTATTCCACGATTTCTACGTTACCGCCCACCCAAGAGAGGATACCTTTCATAAACAAGTTGCGTTCAGGAAGGAGCTTGATGTGCTCAACGGTGTCGCGGGAAAGTAAACGGAAGTCACCAACGTTTTCCTGTATCTGCAGTTCGCTGATTCTGTTGTGCACCTTATAAAACCATTCCGCGGTATTGCGCTTCAGGACGCTGTCTGTGGTGCGATCGACTCGTTTGGCGAGGACAACATCTGCTCCATTTCGCCATTTTTCTACCATTTCAGGAATGACGTCGATGGGGTCCTGAAGATCGACATCGATCGGAATGACAGCGTCACCGGTTGCGTGTTCTAACCCTGCCATTAAGGCCGGTTCTTTGCCAAAATTTCGAGTAAAGCTCAGTGGGATGACACTATTATCAGAGACGGCAAGCGCCTCTATAATACTTTCGGTTAGATCGGTACTGCCATCATTAATAAACAAGATCTCAATGTCGTATTTATTTAGTTCTTTATTTTCTTTTACAGTTTTATAGAAAAGAGGAATTGCCTCTTCTTCATCAAAGACGGGAACAATTAATGATATTTTTATATTATCTTTCATCTGTCACCCATAGAATATAATTATAATTTAGCGATTATTGAAGTGAGTACATCATCTTGTGTAGTAAACCTTGTGTACACTGGTTTTCTGTAAGTAAGAGTGTTTAGTTGAACGATGTCTCATAAAAATGTTAACCCGCTGAATGTTTCTTAAGTAATTATAAATCTGGTCATTATTTAATAATAAACTAGGATTCGATTTTCATCGAATTGATATTATTCTCATATATCGTCTACCTTCATCAATCTGCTTTTCATTTATTTACAAATGGATGAATTGATTATTATTTACGTTCAATTCAAATAGAAAGATCAGAGTGCTTGAGCACAAAAAAAGCCGCCAGATTGGCGGCTTGGTTTTCATTAATGGCTCAGTGCAAATTACCGCACGTAGCGGCGAGGGTTTGAGTTACCCCAAATGGTGTAGATCTCCGGGAAAATCATGTCGGTGTGCGTTTCTATTTCGCTGATAGTCACCGCTTCTTTACCTTGCTCGCCAAACAGAACTACCTCAGCATTTTGGCGGATGCCTTCGATGTCTGTTACGTCTACCATGGTGGTGTTCATTGAGATTTTTCCTACCACTGGTACGCGCTTGCCTTGGATGATCACTTCCCCTTTGTTGCCCAGGCTACGGTTGTAACCGTCTGAGTATCCAAGAGGCAGGTTAGCCAGAACGCTGTCACGTTGCGTAACGAAAGAGCTATCGTAACCAACCGTGCTGCCTGCTGGCAGGCGGTGCAGAGATGCTACCTTGGTTTTGTAGCTTACGATTGATGGGTACTCTGCGTGTCCAGGCAGGTCACCGTAAAGTACGCCACCAGGGCGAACCATGTCGAACTGTGCTTCTGGAACGTTTAGAGACGTGAACGAGTTTGCAGCATGCAGAGTAACGTCTTCACGGTCCAGATCAGAGTTTTCGATAATCCAAAGTGCACTTTTCTCAAAATCCGCTGCTTTTTCGCGAATGTAGTCCACTTCGTAGTTAGGGAAGTGAGTCATGATGCCAACAATTTCAACATTGTCGAAATCTGTCATCTTAAGTGCGTCACGCTGACCACGCTCTGTCGACATGTCCAGACCATTACGACCCATACCACCGGAGTTCAGAGCAAGGTGAACGTTGATCTCTGCGTCGAAGCGCTCTGCGATACGCTCAATCTGGCGCGCTTTAGACAGAGAACCCACAAGCTCTTCTACTTCGTACTGAATTGCATCGGCAATTTCTTTGTTGCTTGCAGAGCGCACGCGAATTAGCTGACCGTTGAAGCCTGATTCACGAACAATACGCGCTTCTTCGTTGCTTGCGATAGCCACACATGGGATACCCTGAGCCATAACAGTGGGCATCAGGCCCTGAATACCATTGCCGTAAGCATCAGCCTTCATTACTGCGCAGATGCTTGTACCGGAACCAACGTGCGTGCGGAACTGGTCAATGTTGTCGTTGAACTGAGACAAGCTGACTTCCAGCCATGCGTTGCTGGTTCTGTGTTCGCGGTTGTATTCACCTTCGATACCAGAAAGCAGGGGAGCACTTACTGCTGGCGTCGAAATCGCCGTTGTAGCAGCAAGAGAAAGGGCAAGAAGCGTAAGTTTGGTTTTCATTTTTTAACTCCAATAAAGCCCCCTCCCGATTTAACGGGTGTGAAATGGGGGCTGAAAATAAATGGATTAGATGGTGCGTATGGAACGGATTTCGCTGGGTTAAACCAGTCGGAATTTCGCCATTGATTGTTGCAGAGACTGAGAAAGCTGCTCTAGCTCTTCACAGGATTGAGCGGTCTGAAGCGACCCTTGCGCTACCTGTTCTGACGAGCTTTGCATGTTCTCTACGCGAACGGTCAGGTCGCCAACTACAGCGGATTGCTGGCTACATGCACTTGCGATTTGTGCACCCATATCCGAGATTTGGGTTACCGCGTTTTGAATGTCAGCCATGATGTTTTGTACCTGATCGCCCATGCTCAGGCATCGTTCGGTACTTTCCTGGCTGTCATCTGAAACGGTCTTCACTTTTTGAGTACTGGCTTTGAACTGTTCGATGATGGTGCTGATCTCGCCTGTTGAATCTTGTGTTCTTCCCGCAAGCGAACGAACTTCAGCTGCGACTACCGCAAAACCACGACCACTTTCACCTGCACGAGCAGCTTCAATTGCAGCATTAAGAGCAAGTAGGTTCGTTTGCTCGGCAATGTCCTGAATAACATCAACAAACACGTGGATCTGTTGAGAACGTTTTTCCAGCTCAGCCACGGTTTCACTTGAAAGACGAATCGATTCCGCGACTTCCATCATCGCATCGATCATCAGCTTCACTTGATTGTTTCCGTCCTGAGTCAGGTTCATGGCATCTTGAGTTTCTTGTGCTGACGTTTCGGTGTTGTTAGAGATGTCGTGGATTACAGATTCCATTTCCGTCATCGCTGAAGAAACCTGACTTGTCTCTTCCTGCTGATGTTGCATACCAGTTGCAGACTGTCTGGAGATGGTATTCACTTCACCAGCAGAATGGTTGACCTGAGACACAGCAGAAGCCACTTGCTCAATCAGGGATTTCAGGTTGTTCTGCATCGACTGTACAGCTGTAGCTAGCTGACCAAGTTCGTCTTTACCGATGGCATTGGTATCCAGGTTCTTGGATAAGTCGCCACTTGCGATATCGTTCGCCAGATCGACAACCTTCTTAAGCGGACCACAAATAGCCTTGGTAAGAACGATAGTGATGATAAGCATTGCGAGCAGGGCAAGGCCATTGCTGATCAGGTTCTTGTTCTCAAGACCATTGATTTCATCAAGGATGGTAGAACGGTTGCTCAGCATCGCGTCATTCAAAATGCGTTTCAAAGTAGTGAAAGCGCGTGACATGGACTCAGCCGTTGCCTGATTATTCAAAACCAACTCCTGAGCTTTTAAGCCTTGCGAGCTTGCGAGCAGCTTGTGGTATTGATCACTTTGAGTCACGTAAAGTTTCCAGTCGGTCATCAACTGATCGAAAGTGGTCTGCTCTTCCCCCGGCCAGACAGTCTTCCCGTAAGCCTTCAGATTTTCAGTCAGCTCTTTTTTTAGTATTTCGTTGCTCTGAATATCGCTCAGCAATTCTGATTGGTTTGAGTGTGCCTTCAATAGTTTGTACTGAGAAAGGCGCAGTTCTAAAAAGTCTTGTTGCAGAGATTCCACTGTCATTACGGCTGGCAATGTGTCATCTGCGTAGTTAAGTAGTTCATTGCGAATGTGTTTTAAACCATTCAGGAAGAAGACAGCAAAAATAACGTTTATGATCGCAATCAATGAAAACGAAAGTGCTAGTTTTCTGCTGATTGCCAGATTCTTAAGAAACATATATTCCTCTTTATTGTATGGCTCAGATTGGTGTTGTGTATCTTTATGGATTTTTAGGTTCGTCCCTGAGTTGGCGTGATTTATATCACAATAAGTGATTAAAAGAACCTCATTTATATATTTGGTTACATTATTGAAAATGAGAATTCTTTAATATCAATAGGTTATATTGATATGTAATTGTTTTTGTATGAAATTAGAGCTGATTGGTGAAATGGTGAGCTAAAAACGGAAACATTTTTAATTTTGTTTACTATTTGGCTCATTGGTGAGACTTGAGGGGTAGAGTTAAATTCGCCAATTGGCAGAATATCTGGAAGATTAGTGGGATTACGGGCAATAAAAAACCAGTTGGATAACCAACTGGTTTTTGTGAAAACAAAGGATTACTGAAGAATTACAGCTTGTCAGTCAGCTCTATTGCCTGACCAATGTAGTTTGCTGGTGTCATTTCTTTAAGGCGTGCTTTTTCATCTTCAGGCAGTTCTAAGCCATCAATGAAGTTGCGCATTGCTTCGCCATCGACACGCTTACCACGAGTCAGCTCTTTAAGCTTCTCGTATGGCTTCTCGATACCGTAACGACGCATCACTGTTTGTACAGGCTCTGCCAGTACTTCCCAGTTTTGGTCAAGTTCTGCCAACAGTGCTTCGCGGTTCACTTCCAGCTTACTGATACCTTTTAGCGTTGAAGTGTACGCAATGATTGCGTAGCCAGCACCAACACCAAGGTTACGAAGAACCGTTGAGTCTGTCAGGTCACGCTGCCAGCGAGAGATAGGCAGTTTTTGGGCAAGGTGGCTGAATACTGCGTTTGCCAGACCAAGGTTACCTTCGGAGTTTTCAAAGTCGATTGGGTTAACTTTGTGAGGCATTGTTGAAGAGCCGATTTCGCCAGCGATGGTCTTCTGCTTGAAGTGACCCAGAGCGATATAACCCCATACGTCACGATCGAAGTCGATCAGAATGGTGTTGAAGCGAGCGATCGCGTCAAACAGCTCTGCAATGTAGTCGTGTGGCTCGATTTGAGTCGTGTATGGGTTCCAGGTTACGCCAAGAGATTCTGTGATGAACTCTTCGCTGAACTTGTGCCAGTCTAGCTCTGGGTAAGCTGATAGGTGTGCGTTGTAGTTACCTACAGCACCGTTGATTTTCGCCAGAATTTCAACGTCTGCGATTTGCTTGTACTGGCGCTCCATGCGGTAAGCAACGTTCGCCATTTCTTTACCCATAGTGGTTGGGGAAGCTGGCTGACCGTGCGTACGGGAAAGAAGAGGAATATCGCGGTATTCTTCTGCCAACGCTTTGATCGCATCAATGATGTTTTTGATTTCAGGAAGGATAACCGTTTCACGTGCTTCTTTTAGCATCAAAGCGTGTGACGTGTTGTTGATGTCTTCTGAAGTACAGGCGAAGTGAATGAACTCGTTCACTGCGTGCAGTTCAGGAACACCTGCTACTTTTTCTTTCAGGAAGTATTCAACCGCTTTAACGTCGTGGTTGGTAGTGCGCTCGATTTCCTTAATGCGTGCTGCATCTTCTTCACTGAAGTTTGCCGCTAGCTCGTCCAAGAACTTGTTCGCTTCTGCGCTGAATGCAGGGACTTCTGCGATTGCATCTGTCGCTGCAAGCTTCTGTAGCCAACGGATTTCAACGATTGAACGATACTTTAGGAGGCCATACTCACTAAAGATACTGCGTAACGCAATCGTTTTACTTCCGTAGCGGCCGTCTACCGGTGAAACAGCAGTCAATGCTGACAGTTCCATGTTTATCTCCTGAATATCTGAGTGATTTGTTAAGTTAAATTCGTGCCAGCAGAATTTGGGCCTGCTCGAGCATGCTCTTGCGACCAAATATTAAGTGGCGACGCTTACCGCCGGTCTGGCGCCAAAGTACGGCACATCGAATACCCGAAAGTAATAGTGCGCGGACTTTATGCTGGTTAGCGGTTTGCTGTAAAACTGAAGGGGTACCAGTGACCTGAATGCGTGGACCAATTGGGCTGATCACGTCAAGGTAAATGCTGGCGAGGTTGCTGATCATGTTGTCATCAAACAGATCAAAATGTTCGGTTTGGCGTTGAGCCATTTGAATGCGGTCACCAAGCTGTGACAACGAGTCGCGGCGGGCGCTGAGCTTGCGTTCCAGCGCCATAAGAGAGATAAGGTATCGAGTGACTTCACTGCCTGCTGGTGTGCTGTCGATGCCTTTTTCCAGGCACTCTAACCCTGTTTTTAAGTTGGACTCATCGCCAAATACTGCCAACGTATTGGAAGGATTGGTGTTCAGAATAGCTTTTATAGAAGTCTCAAACGCGTCTTTATCACAGTGACCCTCTTTTGCGATATCTTGCATCAGCGCTACCGCTTGGCACATGCCAGCAAAAGCAATGGTACGGTCATAAAGTGTATTAGCCACGTAAGTGCTCCTTAATTATCAAATTCGTTCTTCAATAATGCCGCCGCCCAGGCAGACGTCATCTTTATAGAAGACAGCAGATTGACCTGGAGTGACAGCGACTTGCGGTTCATCAAAGATGACTTTAATGGTTTCATCGTCGACGGGGATGATAGTACAAGGAATGTCTTGCTGACGATAGCGCGTTTTCACCGTACAGGACATCGGTTGCTTGATCGCTGAGCGATCTACCCAGTGAAGCTGAGATGCGATTAACCCATTTGATTTTAATAATGGATGATCGCTTCCCTGAACCGCAATAAGCACATTACGTTTTAAGTCTTTGTCGGCGACATACCAGGCAGCTTCATTGCCGCCACCGCCTTTTTGTCCACCAATATGCAGACCTTTGCGCTGACCAAGCGTGTGGTACATCAAGCCTTGATGTTCGCCAATCTCTTTGCCTTCAGGCGTTTCGATTTTGCCCGGTTGTGCTGGCAGGTAACGAGAAAGGAAATCAGTAAACTTACGCTCGCCAATAAAACAGATACCCGTAGAATCTTTCTTCTTCGCGGTGATCAGGTCTTGTTCTTCTGCAATACGACGAACTTCAGGTTTCTCCAGTTCACCAACAGGGAACAGGCTGCGGGCGATTTGGTCGGAGCTTAACGTATAAAGGAAGTAGCTCTGGTCTTTGTTGCCATCTAGGCCACGAAGCATCTGAGGCTGTTCGCCTTCTGCTGTTGGGAAGGTACGACGAACATAGTGACCCATGGCAATGTAGTCCGCGTCTAGGACTTCATCGGCAAATTCCAGAAACGCTTTGAATTTGATTTCTTTGTTACACAGAATATCTGGGTTTGGCGTACGACCCGCTTTGTATTCCGCCAGGAAGTACTCAAATACGTTGTCCCAGTATTCGGCAGCAAAGTTAATGGTGTGCAGGTGGATACCCAGTTTGTCACATACAGCCTGTGCATCGGCAAGGTCTTCTGCTGCCGTGCAGTATTCCTCGTTGTCGTCTTCTTCCCAGTTCTTCATAAACAAACCTTCGACTTGGTAGCCTTGTTGTTTTAGAAGATAGGCGGACACAGAGGAATCAACGCCGCCGGACATACCGACGATCACTTTCTTTTGGCTGTTATCTGACATTGGTTATACCACTTAAATTGCTTGGGGGCAGATTCTAACAGAAAGAATTTGCTGGATACAGATCCGAGAGTTAAATCACAAAAAGCCTGTCGACTTAACCATCAATAAAGGCATCAGTGACTTACAAAAAGGTTTCGTCGAACTACAAAGTGACGAATTTCCATTCACCTGGCTGAAGATTACCCACCGTCCAGTTACCCATGGAGTAACGAATGAGCCGAAGAGTGGGGAAGCCAATGTTGGCTGTCATACGGCGCACTTGTCGGTTTCGTCCTTCAATAATGGTGATGGCGAGCCACGTTGTAGGTATGGATGCTCTAAAGCGAACCGGAGGGTGGCGATCCCAAACCTTTGGTTCTTCCATGATCTCGACTTGAGCAGGAAGTGTCATGCCGTCTTTTAATTCAACGCCTTTTCGTAATTTATCCAAATCCGCTTCTGTTGGTGCTCCTTCAACCTGAACCCAGTAAGTTTTTGGCGATTTGGATTTAGGCTGGGTGAGTCTGGCCTGAAGAATCCCGTCATTGGTCAGCACCATCAAGCCTTCGCTGTCTCTGTCCAGGCGACCTGCGGCATATACCTCTTTAACCGAAATATAATCGGCAAGCGTTTTTCTGCCCTCGCCATCGGTAAACTGACTCAGAGTATCGAAAGGTTTATTGAAGATGAGGATCTTTCTGTCTTCAGCCGACACAGTAGCGATTTTTTGCGTGGGATTTCGCGATTTTTTTGAGCGATTTTTAGAATTTGTTTTAAAAGATTGGGTGCGAGAAGAGCCGGAACTCTTTGATTTTACGCTGCGAGAGCGAAAAGACATGTTAACTACCTTGCAAAAATGTAAACGAACTGTGGGTGAAAGTTTAACTTCATTTGTGATTGGGCTATGATTTGCGCGCCAAAAAACAGGAATCACGAACTGAATGATAGACTAAACACTTTTGTTTGTTTAGTTTTACGTGAGTACGGTATCCGGCACCGGATACAAGCACGACACCCTTGCCATTAATTATGATAAAGAGGATGTGTACGTGTTACCAAACTGAGGCAGTGCTTCCTGTTGGTCAAATTACCGGAACAGGTAAGCAGGTAGACTACAATAAGAAGCACTATTAGGGTCGAAGACCTTAGAAGGAGTTTGGATAACCAATCGCGGTCAGCCATAGGAGGATGTAGTACGGACTGACTGACGATTCATTAATGCAGACCTATTTCTCATCCAATAGAGACTGTCAGATATATAGGGAAATTTCATGCCAACAACTAAGCCTACTATTATTTATACCATCACTGATGAAGCACCCGCTTTGGCAACATATTCGCTACTGCCTATTATCCGCGCGTTTACTTCATCATCTGATATCAACGTCGAAACAAGGGACATTTCACTAGCAGGGCGTATTATTGCAAACTTCCCTGACTACTTAACTGAAGAGCAACGTATTGGTGATGCTCTGTCTGAGCTGGGCGAACTGGCAAAAACACCTGAAGCAAACATCATTAAACTTCCTAACATTTCTGCATCTGTACCTCAGCTGCAAGCGGCGATTAAAGAACTTCAAGCAAAAGGCTACGCGCTTCCTAATTACCCTGAAGAACCAAAAACAGACGAAGAAGCCAAAGTTAAAGCGGTATACGACAAAATCAAAGGTAGTGCAGTAAACCCAGTTCTTCGTGAAGGTAACTCAGATCGTCGTGCTCCAGCTTCTGTTAAGAATTACGCGAAGAAAAACCCTCATTCAATGGGTGCTTGGAGTGCTGAATCTAAGTCGCACGTTGCAAGCATGTCTGGGAACGATTTCTTCGGCAGCGAAAAATCAGTCACCATTAATGGCGCAACAAACGTTCGTATTGAATTTGTAGGCACAGACGGTGAAGTCAAAGTGCTTAAGAGCGAGTTTGCTCTGCAAGACCAGGAAATCATCGATGCGTCTGTAATGAACAAAGCGGCTCTGGTTTCATTCTTTGAGAAAGAAATTGAAGAAGCCAAAGAACAAGACGTACTGCTTTCCCTTCACATGAAAGCAACCATGATGAAGGTGTCTGATCCAGTTATCTTTGGTCATGCTGTACGCGTTTACTACAAAGAAGTATTCGACAAGTACCAGGATGTTTTCGAACAGCTTGGCGTTGACGTAAACAACGGTATCGGTGACGTTTACGCGAAGATCACTTCTCTACCAGAAGCACAGCAAGAAGAAATCAAAGCTGCGCTTCAGGCGGTATACGAAACTCGCCCGGCATTGGCGATGGTTGATTCAGATCGCGGTATCACGAACCTACACGTTCCAAGTGATGTGATTGTTGATGCTTCTATGCCAGCGATGCTTCGTTCTTCTGGTCAAATGTGGGGACCAGATGGCAAGCTGAAAGACACGAAAGCGATGATCCCAGATCGCAGCTACGCAAGTGTTTATCAGGCTGTTATCGAGTTCTGTAAAGAAAATGGCGCGTTCGACCCAACTACTATGGGTAGCGTTCCAAACGTGGGTCTGATGGCTCAGAAAGCGGAAGAATACGGTTCGCACGACAAGACGTTCATCCAGCAGGCGGCAGGTAAAGTTCGTGTAGTTGATTCTGCTGGTACCGTTCTGATCGAGCAGGATGTAGAGGAAGGCGACATCTTCCGTATGTGTCAGGTAAAAGATGCACCAATTCAGGACTGGGTGAAACTGGCTGTGAACCGTGCTCGTGCAACTGGCGCACCAGCGGTATTCTGGCTGGATGAAAGCCGTGCACACGATGCAGAGCTTATCAAGAAAGTGAATGCGTACCTGCCTGAACACGATACTTCTGGTTTGGAAATCAAGATCCTTTCTCCTCTTGAAGCAACGAAATTCTCTTTGGTTCGTATTAAAGACGGCCTGGATACCATTTCTGTAACAGGTAACGTACTGCGTGACTACCTGACAGACTTGTTCCCAATTCTGGAGCTGGGTACATCTGCCAAGATGCTTTCTATCGTTCCACTTATGAATGGTGGTGGTCTGTTTGAAACCGGTGCTGGTGGTTCAGCGCCTAAGCACGTTCAGCAAGTTGAAAAAGAAAACCACCTACGTTGGGATTCTCTGGGTGAATTCCTTGCACTAGCGGCTTCACTTGAGCACCTGAGCAACGTGACAGGTAACAAGAAAGCACAGGTTCTTGCTGATGCGCTAGACAAAGCGACGGGTGAATTCCTGGACAACAACAAGTCACCATCACGTAAAGTGGGTGAGTTGGATAACCGTGGTAGCCACTTCTACTTAGCTTCTTACTGGGCGAAAGCACTGGCAGAGCAATCTGATGACGCAGAGCTGTCTACTCAGTTTGGTCCAATTGCTAAGCAAATGGCTGAAAATGAAGACGCTATTGTGAAGCAATTGAATGACGCTCAAGGTGTTGTCGGTGAGCTAGGCGGTTACTACGCGCCAGAAGATGCGAAAGCAGCTCCTCTTATGCGTCCAAGCGACCTGCTAAACGGTATCGTTGACGCTGTTTAATAGAGTCCGGCTACTTAGCGTGCTGAAGTAGCCGTTCTATTTAGAGAATAAGTCTTTTGTAATTAGTAAGAGACAAAAACAAAGAAACCCGCTTAACGCGGGTTTCTTATACTCTGAATTCCAATTATTTGGCTTGATCGCCTTCAATTGGAACAACAGAGCTTGCATGGAAGCCTTTTGGACCTTGTTCAACTTCGTAGTTGACTGGTTGACCAGCTTTTAGGGTACGGTATCCGTCCATTTTTATTGTTGAGTAGTGTGCGAAAATATCGCCTTCTTCTCCTTCCGGACAGATAAACCCAAATCCTTTGGCGTTATTAAACCACTTCACTGTACCTGTAGCCATGCTATACATCCCTCATGCATTTTTAGTAACTGATGTTGTTTACGTCGACGCAGCTGTATCTATCAATATTGATGCATCATATTGCTATGACTATCAATTCAGCAATTGCTAAATTTTTAGCCACCAAGAACACAATTTAGTCAATGGATAAGCCCAGTCAATAGTTTGCAGTAATAAAATCTAACAATTTGACAAAGATTTCATTTTTGAGATTAACAAAATTATAACTAAGGTGCATATTGACAATAATGTTGTTGTGGACATTTCCGGTGATATTTTTCTCAGTTAAAAATCTACCTAAACTTTGAAGGTCACCAATGGCAATGTTTTATTTGCAGGGATACAATTGGTGCATTAGTCTTAAGTAGAGGGTGATATTCGGGCAACATCCTTGAATCTCAAACCTCCTGAAAACCGACGAAATAATGAGCAAACAATACCAATGGGTCACTCCAGACTCAGATTTACTGGAGAAGGAAAAAACACAGGTAAAACCGCCGGCTATGTACAATGTCATACTCAACAATGACGACTACACGCCAATGGATTTTGTGATTGAAATACTCGAACGTTTCTTTTCAATGGATTTGGAAAAGGCAACACAAGTGATGCTCAAAGTGCATTACGAAGGGAAAGCAATCTGCGGTACTTTTACTGCCGAAGTTGCGGAGACAAAGGTGGCGCAAGTCACTATGTACTCAAAAGAGAATGAGCATCCGCTGTTATGTACAATGGAGCAGGCATAAAGCTTGCTTGAGCAACATAGGTTGTTCTTTGGGGAGGTACTTATGCTAAATAAAGAACTAGAGTCGAGCCTTAATAGTGCTTTTGCTCGTGCGAGAGACAAACGCCATGAATTCATGACCGTTGAACATCTGCTCCTCGCGCTACTCGACAACGACGCTGCACAAGAAGCACTAAAAGCGTGCCAAGCTGACCTGGAAGTTCTTCGTCAGGAACTTGACACATTTATCGATCAAACCACACCTCTCATTCCAGAAAACGATGAGACAAGAGAAACTCAGCCTACATTAAGTTTTCAACGTGTACTCCAACGCGCGGTCTTCCACGTTCAGTCATCTGGACGCAGTGAAGTCACTGGTGCAAATGTTTTAGTTGCTATTTTCAGTGAACAAGAGTCTCACGCGGCGTATCTACTCAAGAAAAACGACATCAGCCGCTTGGATATCGTTAATTACATTTCGCATGGAATCAGTAAATCACCTCAAAACAATGAAGAAGATTCCTCTTCAAACGTGTTTGGTGAAGAGTCTTCATCCGATGAAGGCAATTCAGAAGAGCGTTTGGAAAACTTTGCTACGAATCTAAACCAAATTGCAAAACAAGGTCACATCGACCCGCTGATTGGTCGTGATAAAGAGCTTGAGCGCACCATTCAGGTACTTTGCCGCCGCCGTAAAAACAATCCATTGCTTGTCGGTGAAGCAGGGGTTGGTAAAACCGCTATCGCGGAAGGTCTGGCATGGCGAATCGTTGAAGGGCAAGTGCCTGAAGTGATTAAAGACAGCGTTATTTATTCACTGGATATCGGTTCGTTGCTGGCGGGTACTAAGTACCGCGGTGATTTCGAGAAACGCTTTAAAGCCATCTTGAAACAGCTAGAAAAAGAAGATGACGCAATTTTGTTTATTGATGAAATCCATACAATCATCGGTGCGGGTGCGGCATCTGGCGGGCAAGTTGATGCCGCCAACCTGATTAAACCGTTGCTAAGTAGCGGCAAGCTTCGTTGCATTGGTTCCACCACCTATCAGGAATACAGCAACATTTTTGAGAAAGAGCGCGCGCTATCACGCCGCTTCCAGAAGATTGATATTGTCGAACCATCGCTAGATGACACAACTAAGATCTTGATGGGTCTCAAACCAAAATACGAAGCGCACCATGAAGTTCGCTACACCAAGCAAGCGCTACGCGCAGCGGTTGAACTTTCGGCTAAATATATAAATGAGCGTCATTTGCCTGACAAAGCCATCGACGTGATTGATGAAGCTGGTGCACGCAGTCGTCTGGCTCCGGCAAGTCGTCGTAAGAAGACGGTGGGTGTTTCCGATATTGAGAATATGGTTGCCAAAATGGCTCGCATTCCGGAAAAATCGGTTTCTTCTTCTGACAAAGATATCCTTCTGAATCTGGATGAGAAGATGAAGATGCTGGTATTTGGTCAGGATCCTGCCATCGAGGTGTTGAGCGAAGCTATTAAACTGAGCCGTGCGGGCTTAGGGGCAGACAATAAACCTGTCGGTTCTTTCCTATTCGCTGGTCCTACTGGGGTAGGTAAGACGGAGGTTACCGTTCAACTGTCCAACCTACTTGGTGTCGAGCTACTGCGCTTTGACATGTCGGAATACGGTGAGCGTCACTCAGTGAGTCGCTTGATTGGTGCTCCTCCTGGTTATGTAGGTTACGATCAGGGTGGTCTGCTAACAGACGCAGTTATCAAGCATCCGCACTCGGTAGTGCTTCTGGATGAGATCGAGAAAGCACACCCAGATATCTTCAACTTGCTACTGCAAGTTATGGATAACGGTACGTTGACAGACAACAATGGTCGCAAAGCGGATTTCCGCAATGTGATTCTGGTTATGACAACGAACGCTGGTGTTGCAGAAACGGTTAAGAAGTCGATTGGTCTGATTCAGCAAGATCACAGCCATGATGCGATGGGTGAAATTAAGAAAGTCTTTACTCCTGAATTCCGAAATCGTCTGGACAACATCATCTGGTTCAACAGCTTGGATGAAAGTGTTATTCATCAGGTCGTCGACAAGTTTATTGTCGAACTTCAGGCTCAGCTGGACTCACGTGGCGTGTCAATGGAAGTGTCAGAAGATGCCCGCCATTGGTTGGCTCACAAAGGCTACGATAAGACAATGGGTGCGCGACCAATGGCTCGTGTCATTCAGGAAAACCTTAAGAAGCCTCTGGCGAACGAACTTCTGTTTGGCTCGTTGGTTGATGGTGGCACCGTTAGAGTCACACTCAAAGACGACGAACTTGTTTTCGACTACGAAAACAAAAAGGAAGCCGTTCCTCATTAATTGAATCGCTCTAACAAAAATGCGCCTTTAAGGCGCATTTTTTTATGCCCGCAAAATACACTTTCTGTTGTTTGTCTCGCAGTGATAAATCTTCATTCTGTCTTAATCTAACCTTTAAGTTTACTGTGTAAGGCTAAGGTCTGTTGACCCTAAGAACTCTTTGAAATTACGTGGAAATATAAGTATGCGCAGGTGGTTTTGTTTACTGTTGGTTTTCTTTTTGGCTGCTTGTGGTGAAGACAAAACGGAAGTGGTTCTGGCTCCAGAAAAGTTCTCTGGCATCATCGAAAGAATTGAAAACAACCAAGCTAACAATTTACACGCTTTGGTGGTCTGGCAAGACAATAAGAAGCTTCTCGAAGTATTCCGGGAGGGTAGTGGGCAACATGGTCATATTCAGATGTCAAAGGTGCCTATCGGGCGTGACGCCCTTCATAATGTCCACTCGGTAACAAAATCGTTTGTTGCGACACTGATTTTTATGGCAATTGATGAGGGGCGACTAGAAAGCCTTGATGTGCCTGTTTTCAGCTTGTTCCCTGAATATCAGGAGGAGGATGCTCAGGATAAGATGGCTATTACAGTCCGGCACATTTTGAATATGTCGACTGGATACGCGCTTAACGAGCATGCGATGCCCTATGGCCTTGCGAACCCATTCCACCGTCATTACTCAGCTAAAGATCTCAAAGCCATGTTCCTGGGTACTCCTCTCAAGTTTGAACCGGGCAGCCGCTTCTGTTACAGCGGCCTTTCTACTATTGGCTTGTCCAAGGTAATAGAACGCATTTACGAGAAACCGTTTGCGACAGTAATGCGAGAGAAGCTATTTGAGCCGTTGGGAATAGATAATTACAGGTGGATAAATCAGTTAGGTTCTGGAGAGCCTGGAGCTGACTGGGGGCTAATGACGGATAGCGAATCCATGGGCAAGTTTGGTCTGATGTTACTTAATGACGGAGCCTGGGAGGGGAAACAGATTATCCAGCCTCATTGGGTAGAAAAGATAAAGGTGAGTGAGTTTACAAGAGGTATGATGGGCTACGGGATGCATTTCTGGCAATTGCCGCAGTTTTCCTCTGCTTTCGCTGCACTTGGGCACGGAGAACAGTATGTGATTGTTATTCCGAATAAGAATGCGGTTATTGTTACAACCGCAGGTAACTACAGTCAGGTAACACAAGCCAATCCAGTGCTCGAATTAGCGCATCAGGTTTATCAGTTGCTGTGAATAAATGTGACTAACAGTAAACGCAAAAAACGGAGCTAAATAGCTCCGTTTTTTGTAAAGACTCGAGAATTAACGAGCGCGGAAGACGATACGACCTTTTGATAGATCGTATGGAGTCATCTCTACAGTTACTTTGTCACCAGTAAGAATACGGATGTAGTTCTTACGCATTTTACCGGAGATGTGTGCAGTTACTACGTGACCGTTTTCTAGCTCAACACGGAACATAGTGTTTGGCAGAGTATCAAGAACAGTGCCTTGCATCTCAATTACGTCTTCTTTGGCCATTTAATCCTCTTTAGAAATTTGGCTGAAATTTTTAACGACCGAATTTTGCCGCTAAAACAATAAAAAGTAAAGTTGCGGCGTATTCTAACCCTGCCACCGATGATTTACTAGCCTTTGATGAGGATGAAAGCGTACTTTGTAATTCATGGCCTGACATTCATCGATCTGATAGCCGAGATATAACCACTGCTTTCCGCTCTTTTTGCAGTATTCCAGTTGGAATAATACACAAAGAGTACCTAAAGAGAGCTCCGAATGTGGATTGTAGAAAGTATAAAATGCGGATGCACTATTGGACATTACGTCGGTGACGGCAACACCAATAAGTGTTTCATCTTGGTAAACATGCAAAAACTGAGTGTTGAGCCACTCGTTCTGAGCAAAGTCAAAAAAATCCTTTTTTCTAGGAGGGTACATGGTTCCGCTCTTGTGCCGGTGATTGATGTATTCGGCATAAACGTCAAACCAGTTTTCGTCGAGCGTGTTCTTCATTTCCCAATGTATGCCTGTGGCTTTGTTTTTAAGCCTTTTCTGGCTTTTGGAGGGCACAAAATCCGCCACAGCGACACGAAGCGACTGGCAGGCATTACATTGATCACATTGAGGCTTGTAGATGGCATTTCCGCTGCGACGGAATCCATTTGCCATCAGAAGTTCGTATCCTGAGCACGTGTGTAATACATCATCCAGAACGACAGCAACTCTTTCCTGTTGTTCGGAAAGGTAACTGCAGTCGTGCGATTCCGTCATTCCTATACGGATAAGCGTTTGATCTTTCTGATTCACAACAACTCCCCTGAAATCGGACTTTCAAGTATCTGGGGGCGATAACACTGCTGAGAAACGCGTCTGGAATTTAAATTTTTCAGCTTATCTAAAAAGTTTGCCCGGTTGCATTCCATCGCACCCAAAGATTGCAAATGCGCATTCATAAGCTGGCAGTCGATCAGCACTCCTCCATTTTGCTGAAAGTGGTGGCAAAAGTGCCACAGAGCTATTTTTGAAGCATTCGGCTGTATGCTAAACATAGACTCTCCACAAAAGACTTGTCCAATTTCTACACCATATAATCCACCCACAATCTGGTCTTTGAGCCAAACTTCCACAGAATGAACATGACCCAGTGACGCAAGCCGCTTGTATGCGTCTCTCATTTCTTCGACTAGCCAGGTTTCTTCAGGTGAACGGGTTTCAGCACAAAGAGTGATCACTCTTTCTGTTGCGCGATTGATAGTGACTGTGTAACCGGATTTGCGAAAATATTTTTTGAGACTTTTCGCCGGTTTGAATGTCTTAGGATCGAAGATGGCGCGAATACTTGGACTCCACCATAAAATAGGTTCATTGTGGCTATACCAAGGGAAAATGCCTTGTCGATAAGCTGACATCAATCTGTCTGGATGTAAGTCGCCCCCCATAGCGATCAACCCATCTGGGTTGTCCAGCGCCTGATGTGTAGGCGGGAAGCTTTGTCGATCGGTGCTCAGCTCAGGTAGAAAAATCTTCATATCAACTATTTTGGCAGAATTTGGGAGAATTATAATGAGAAAGATATTGCTATTGTTATTAATAATTCCTGTTTTTGTGCAGGCAGGGTACCAGAGAAATCAAGCCAGAACGGTAAATGAAGTTGTGTTCGGTCAAGTAGACAGCGTTCGCTATATTACTGAACAACAAATCATTAAATCTAAATCTTCGGGGTGGGAGACTTTAGCAGGTGCAACTATTGGCGGTCTAATCGGCAATCAATTTGGTGGAGGTACAGGCAAGCAGGTTGCCACCGTTGTTGGTGCGGTCGCGGGAGGCAGTATTGCTCACAACAAAGCGAACGAAGTCTATCGAATCGAGTACAAATTGGTGGAGATTTTGATCGATACGGAAAAAGGCGAGTTAGTTAACGTTATTCAGGACGTAGACCCCAATATGCTTTTTACCCGGGGCGACTCAGTCAGAATTCTTTACTTTGATAATGGCGTTCGGGTGGACAAAACCTACTGATTTTTTCAGTAGGTGAAAATCCCCGTTACTTCTGGGTACGAGCCTCTAGCCAAGCCCAGTGTTTTTGGTTAGTCTGCTAGCACGAAAAATAAAAACTCGCATTCGGACGTGCGAGACTATGCAGGAATAATCAACATCAATGGAAAGCCTTACGTTACAACCCATTTCTCTCGTTTCTGGTGAGGTCAACTTACCTGGCTCAAAAAGTGTTTCAAACCGCGCCCTTTTGCTTGCTGCTCTGGCATCTGGCAAAACCCGTCTGACTAACCTCCTCGATAGTGATGACATTCGACATATGTTGAATGCATTGACTAAGTTAGGCGTTACATATCAATTGTCCGAAGATAAGACGGTATGTGAAGTAGAAGGTCTGGGTGGCAGTTTTAACACTGAAGAAGCGCAGGAACTTTTCCTTGGAAACGCGGGAACGGCGATGCGCCCATTGGCGGCGGCGTTGTGCCTGGGAAGCGGCGAGTATGTACTTACTGGCGAACCAAGAATGAAGGAGAGACCGATTGGTCACTTGGTGGATGCACTTAAAACTGCGGGTGCAGACATTGAGTATCTGGAGAATGAAAATTATCCACCACTAAAAATCAAAGGTACTGGTCTGAAAGGCGGAAAAGTAGAAATTGACGGTTCAATTTCGAGCCAGTTTTTAACTGCATTTTTGATGTCTGCTCCACTGGCACAAGATCAGATTCAAATTGATATTATTGGCGATCTTGTTTCTAAACCTTACATCGATATCACTTTGCACATCATGGCGCAATTTGGCGTTAAAGTTGAAAACAACAACTATCAGTCTTTCGTGATTCCGGCTGGTCAAAGTTACCGCTCTCCTGGAGACTTCTTAGTGGAAGGCGATGCCTCATCGGCTTCTTACTTCCTTGCAGCTGCGGCGATAAAAGGTGGCGAAATCAAGGTTACTGGTATCGGTAAAAACAGTATTCAGGGCGACATTCAATTTGCTGATGCACTTGAGAAAATGGGTGCAGAAATCGAGTGGGGAGATGACTATGTGATTTCTCGCCGAGGCGAATTGAAAGCCGTGGATTTGGATTTCAACCACATTCCGGATGCGGCAATGACTATTGCCACTGCCGCTCTGTTTGCTGAAGGGACAACTGCGATTCGCAACGTTTACAACTGGCGTGTAAAAGAAACCGATCGCTTATCGGCAATGGCGACAGAGTTGCGCAAAGTGGGAGCGCAAGTAGAAGAGGGTGAGGATTACATTATCATCACCCCGACTTCAGAGCTAAAACATGCTGCCATCGATACTTATGATGATCACCGTATGGCAATGTGTTTCTCACTGGTGGCGTTGAGTGATACGCCCGTTACCATCAATGACCCGAAATGTACTTCGAAAACATTTCCTGATTACTTCGACAAGCTATCATCGCTTAGTCAGTAGTCTTAGGAATTTTAAAGAACCCCAGCATATTGCTGGGGTTTTTTATTTGGTCAACGAGCTCTATTTCTCTAACGTGAATTCTTTGGAAAGCTGATGAGCCAGATATTTGAACATATTGAAAGCGGCAGGGGTATTTTCTGTCGGCAATCCCTGATCGTTTAAGAAGTACTGTCCTTTGAAAATCAGAACGTCGTCTTTTTCTTCTACATTATCCGCACGCATGCCTTCAATATAGTTGTCATGTTCCTGAATAATGGAATTGGCGATAAGCAGCAAATCGAATTGAGAAATCGGCTTTTTAGAACTCATAAAACACCTCTTATATAGAAGAGGGAAGTGTAATTCCTAAGCAACAAATAGCAAGCCCTCAAGTTCCGCCAATATTGAGCTGCCTCAATACAGGGTTAATTAAGACAGGGAGCCAGATTCCCAACAATAATCCAATATGAAATCGTCTCTTTTTTGTGAGCCAATACAGAAATCCGTCATTTTCTCTAGTGTATGGCAACGTGCATGATTACTATGTGCGCAAATTTAGCCTGAGCTACGTATCTTAAGAGAGATGTGGCCGTATTCAACGCCATTTTACAGATCGACCACTTGTCGACCACTCAGAATTGAAATGTAAAAAACTGGTTGACCTTCTTATAAACTCGCACAATAGTAAAAAAAGAAGCAATGAATCAGAATGGTGTGCGCTAAATGCATGCAATCGAATTTGAGGACGTTTGAGTCAGATATGGGTAAATCTCTCGTAATAGTGGAGTCACCTGCCAAGGCAAAGACCATTAATAAATACCTTGGTAAAGACTATATAGTTAAGTCGAGTGTAGGACACGTACGTGATCTTCCTACCGCTGGCCAAAGTACTGGCACTAAAAAAGCAGCAGCAGTGTCGACAAAAGGTATGAGCGCCGAAGAGAAAGCTCGTATCAAGAAAGAAAAAGATCGTAAAGCACTGATCAAGAAAATGGGGATCAACCCATATCAAGATTGGGAAGCGAACTATCAAATTCTTCCTGGTAAAGAAAAAGTGGTCTCTGAACTGCAAAAATTAGCGAAAGACGCAGACCACGTTTATCTCGCAACCGATTTGGATCGCGAGGGAGAAGCCATTGCGTGGCACCTTCGTGAGATCATCGGTGGCGATGAAGAACGCTATAAACGTGTTGTTTTCAACGAAATTACCAAGAACGCCATTCAACAGGCATTCGAAACTCCAGGTGAATTGAATCTGGATGGAGTCAATGCTCAGCAAGCGCGCCGTTTTATGGATCGTGTTGTGGGCTTTATGGTTTCTCCGCTGTTGTGGAAGAAAGTCGCTCGTGGCTTATCTGCGGGTCGAGTTCAGTCTGTTGCCGTAAAACTGCTGGTAGAGCGCGAACGCGAAATTAACGCATTTATCCCAGAAGAGTTTTGGGACATCCACGCTGATACCAAAACGGCAGATAAAACCGATTTCCGTTTGCAGGTAGCGCAAAAAGATGGCGAAGCCTTTAAACCGGTAAACGAAACTCAGGCACTGTCTGCGGTTTCGGATCTGGAAAAAGCGAAATACGAAGTTTGTAAGCGTGAAGATCGCCCAACCAAGAGTAAGCCGTCTGCACCTTACATCACTTCTACCCTTCAACAGGCTGCAAGTACACGACTAGGGTATGGCGTTAAGAAGACCATGATGCTTGCTCAGCGCCTGTATGAGGCGGGTTACATTACTTATATGCGTACCGACTCAACCAACTTGAGTGCGGAAGCCGTTGATGCCGTTCGTGGCTTCATCACGTCTGAATTCGGCGACAAGTACCTACCAGCTAAGCCGATTGTATATGGCAGCAAGGAAGGGGCTCAGGAAGCGCACGAAGCGATTCGTCCTTCTAGTGTCGAAGTCACCGAAGCCGATCTTCAGGGTATGGAGAAGGACGCGCACAAGCTGTACCAGTTAATCTGGAATCAATTTGTTGCTTGTCAGATGACGCCTGCTCAGTACGACTCCACAACATTAAGCGTGAAAGCAGCTGAATACACACTGAAAGCCAAAGGTCGAATCCTTAAGTTTGACGGCTGGACTCGTGTTCAGCGCCCAATGGGTAAGAATGAAGATCAGATTCTTCCTGCGGTTCAGATTGGTGATGTACTTGATCTGGTTGCACTTGATCCAAAGCAGCACTTCACTAAGCCGCCAGCGCGCTTCACTGAAGCAGCATTGGTTAAAGAACTTGAAAAGCGTGGCATTGGTCGCCCTTCGACTTACGCCTCTATCATTTCGACCATTCAAGATCGTGGCTATGTGAAAGTCGATCAGCGTCGTTTCTATGCCGAAAAAATGGGTGAAATCGTTACAGACCGTTTAGACGACAGTTTCAACGATCTGATGAACTACGACTTTACCGCTCGCATGGAAGAGAAGCTTGACCAGATTGCAGAAGGCGATGCGAACTGGAAAGGTGTTCTGGACAACTTCTTTAGCGATTTTACTGGTGATCTGGAAAAAGCAGAATTGGAAGAAGATTTGGGTGGTATGAAGCCAAACCACATCGTTCTGACTGACATTGAATGCCCAACGTGTTCTCGCCCGATGGGAATCCGTACTGCTTCCACTGGTGTGTTCCTTGGCTGTTCTGGTTACGCTTTACCGCCGAAAGAGCGTTGTAAAACCACGATCAACCTAGGCGATGAAGAAGGCATCATCAACGTCCTGGAAGAAGACGTTGAAACAGCAGCCCTGCGTGCCAAGAAACGTTGTCCTAGCTGTGGAACAGCAATGGATGCGTATCTGATCGATGACAAGCGTAAAATGCATGTTTGTGGTAATAACCCGAACTGTGACGGATACATCGTTGAACACGGTGAATTCAAAGTGAAAGGTTACGACGGTCCTGTCGTTGAATGTGACAAGTGTGGTGCCGATATGGTGCTGAAGAATGGTCGCTTCGGTAAATACATGGACTGTACTCAGGAAGACTGTAAGAACACGCGTAAGATTCTGAAAAATGGTGAAGTTGCG
This sequence comes from Vibrio sp. SCSIO 43132, assembly GCF_019904195.1. Classification (NCBI taxonomy): domain Bacteria; kingdom Pseudomonadati; phylum Pseudomonadota; class Gammaproteobacteria; order Vibrionales; family Vibrionaceae; genus Vibrio; species Vibrio sp. SCSIO 43132. Next base: position 2,546,943 of record NZ_CP063199.1, on the reverse strand, counting down.
CCGCCTAAAGAAGATCCGGTTCACTTCCCAGAACTGCCATGTGAGAACTCTGATGCATACTTCGTTCTGCGCGACGGTGCATCTGGTCTGTTTATGGCTGCCAGTAACTTCCCGAAATCTCGTGAAACCAGGGCACCTTTGGTTGAAGAGCTGGTTCGATTTAAAGATCGTATCTCTCCAAAGTTCCAGTACCTGACGGAAGCTCCGACTCACGATCCAGATGGTCGACCAATAGTAGTGCGCTTTAGCCGTAAGTCTAAAGAAAACTATGTTCGCTCAGAAATTGATGGCAAACCTTCCGGCTGGACAGGTCTTTACATTGATGGAAAGTGGGAAATTACGGATAAACGTAAGAAACCAAAATCGTAATTTACTGATACTAATAGTGATAAGGCAGCCAACAGGCTGCCTTTTTCTTATCATGTTTGACGAAAGTATTATCCTCGCTAACACTTATTAATAGCATGGCATATGCGAAAAACTCTCATTTTCAAAACTTAAAATAATCCCGAGATGTAATTCCATTTGCCGGTGTCAAACGTCAGTTGGATAGGAGGGAGCGGTTGAGGCTTAAAGCGAGATTATTGCTGATCACAGCAATAGGTCTGTTTCCTGCTGTCGTGCTGATCGCCGCGAATTCATGGTGGCAGTTCCTGCAGGAAAAATCTGCAGCTGCTCGCTGGGCATCGGGTGTGGCGGAGCAACTGGTACGCGAACAGGCTCTGACGCTCGCGGAATCCGAACGTTTCTTAAATACCATCAGCTACTCATACGAAACGTTAATGACAAACCAAGTGGACTGTCAGGATGCACTGCGCCACTGGTTACAGCTCAGCCCTTACTTTTCCAACCTGATCATTACTTCTCCAACCTCAGGACAAATCTGTCAGGCGACTGAGTTACATGAAAATGCGCAGGTGATAGTCAATCAGATTTATGTTCAGCAAGCCATAATGAATCAGAAGCTGTCTGTAGGCGAAGTGTTAACTGATCAAAAAACTCACAAACCTTTTCTGCAAGTTGCTTATCCGCTTGGGTTGTTTCACAAAGGCAGCCGTTCGGCGATAGCAGGAGAGTTGTCTTTTGACTGGTGGCAGACCAAGCTTTCGCAAATGAATATCCCTTACAAGGCGTCTATTAACTTACTGGATAGCCGTCAGGTGGTATTGGCAACTAATGGACTACTCCCTTCACAAGTGGTTAGCGACGACTCGCTAAGAATTGAGAAACAACGTTCGTTACTGCCAAATGTGACCACATCTCCTCAAATTGTTATCTCACTTTCGACCCGAAGCTATTTCACAATTGTGGTCGAAAACTTAGCAGGCAATATTCTATTTTTGCTCTTTGGCTATCTGCTGGCTATCGCCATTATCTGGTGGGGTTTCTCCAATACAGTGCTTAAGCCAACTTTTGAATTGCTACGTCGAAGCCGTCAGTACGTGAACGACTGCACGTCTGGCAGCTCTGCAACTCTCGATGAACTGTCGGGATTCTGTGAGCAGTTTGATAACGTTTTGAAGGAGCAGGATGCACTCAAAAATCGCTTGATGGAGCAGGAATCCAATCTCAGTCAGGCATACAACCGCATAAACAGCTTGCTGGACAACTCGCCATTTGGAGTGGTGGAGTGGGATACTCATTTACGAATCCAGCGATGGTCTACGTTGTGCGAACAAATTTTTCAGATGAATCAAAATGAGGTGGAGGGGCGACAGATCGCGCAGCTTCCGGTTCAGCTTAAGCGTCATTTATGGTCGATAGAGCCGTTTCTTAAGCTGTACCAAAATGGCAAAGACAGCAGTAAACGTATAGAGGTCGGGTATCGGGATGAAATGGGAAGCGAAAAAGTGCTTCGTTGGTGTTTTTCAGCCATATACGACGACTCAGGTGATCTATCGAGTATTTTAGGCTTGTTTGAGAATGTAACCCAGCAGGCAGAATACCAGCGAGAGATTGAATATCACGCTCGCTACGACAGTCTGACTGGTTTACCCAACCGATATTCCGCGCTTCAGCTGATTTCCGATAGGCAGTCTAAAAAGGTGGAATTTGCTGTAGCTCTGTTAGACATCAAAGGCTTTAAGCTTGTTAATGATCACTATGGGCACGAATATGGCGACATGCTGCTGGTCGAGCTCTCAGAACGCGTCAGTGGCAAAATACAGCGAGACGAAAGCTTCGCGAGGTGGGGAGGGAATGAGTTCATTTATGTGCTTCCTTATATCGATGAAGAGCGAGTAGCAAAAAGGCTAGAGGAAGTGATCACCGATATCGCGCAGCCCATATTACTTGGTACCAGCAGTTACTCCACTCAGTTAAATTGTGGTGTTGCGCTGTCAGACCGCCCGCTGGAATCCCCTTCGGAACTGATTCGTTTTGCTGATCTTGCCATCTTCTTTGGTAAGAAAGAGAAAAATCGCACCATTAATTTTTATCAACCTTCGATGTCTGAAATTGGCAGTGCTCAGTTTGAAACCGAGAGTGAACTAAGACGTGCGATTTCAAACAATGAATTCGCTTTGGTATTTCAGCCAATCCTGAATACTGAAACACAGACCATCGAATCTGCAGAAGCTTTAGTAAGGTGGAACCATCCGCAGAAAGGACTGATTCCACCTTCGCATTTTATTCCTGTGGCTGAAGATTCAGGGCTAATCCTTCAGATCGGAAACTGGGTACTGGATCAGGCAGTATCACAGCTCAAAGCCTGGGTTGACGAAGGGCTAGAGATTCGAGATATCGCCGTCAACCTGTCGGCTCTACAGATTAATGATGTAAATTTTGTCGCCAATATTAAGAACATTCTTCAGCGTTACGACCTACCTCCCCAATACCTCACATTGGAAGTCACCGAAACGTCATTATTAGCAAGTTATACTGACGTCATTGCAAAAATAGGAGAACTGAAAGCTCTAGGAATAAAAATTGCACTAGATGATTTTGGAACAGGATATTCAAGCCTTAGCTACCTGAATGAATTGCCATTAACTAAGTTGAAGATCGATCGATCTTTTGTAGCAAGAATTGATGAACCTAGAGAGCCTACTGTTTTACTGGATGCGATCATTTCTATCGCACATAACATGGGTTTAAGCGTGGTTGCAGAAGGTATCGAAACCTTAAGTCAATATGAATATCTTGAAGCGAAAAGGTGCGAATTTAGCCAGGGTTATTATTTCAGTCCACCCATAGATGCCATATCTTTTCGAGAATTGCTTGCACAAAAGTTGTGCAAGGATGCACCAGCTAAAAACAATTAGTTAACGATTAGGTTACAACGCGCAAACGTTTGCTGTTGATTGCGCATTTGTTGTCACGGATCGCAAAATAATGATTGTAATTGCATATGCAATCAGTTAAAAATGAGCTCATAAAGCGCATTCCATAAAGTATAAATATAGATGTGCGCAATTATAAAAAAATGAACAATATCAGTATTTTCGCTTGATTTGCTTGGTGGAATGAGAAATTTATCAACAAAATTCCATTCTCTTAGCTTTATCAGATCAGGCTCACCATGTGAGCGACAGTTATCTCTTCGGAGATCACCCAAAATGTTGTTTTATGCTTTCAAGCTAGCGATGCAATGTCGTCTTGGCATTTGGCAGCATGCTGTCTCAGCACATGGACGTATGCCGCGACGATTTGAGGTTCTCTCTGATTGTTCGGATTGAAAACTATAAGATATGGAGATATATAATGGCTGGTGTATTAGGAATGATTTTGGCGGGGGGAGAGGGCTCCAGATTAAGACCTCTGACAGAATCACGCAGTAAACCCTCGGTGCCATTTGGAGGAAGTTATCGTCTGATAGACTTCGCTCTGAATAATTTCGTAAATGCAGACTTAATGAGAATTTACGTTCTCACGCAGTTTAAGTCTCAATCCCTTTACCTTCACATGAAAAAAGGCTGGAACTTGTCGGGGATTACTGACAGGTTTATCGACCCGATTCCTGCGCAAATGCGCGACGGAAAACGCTGGTACGAAGGAACAGCAGATGCCATCTATCAGAACATTCGCTTTATAGAGCTTGCGCAGCCAGATCAGGTGTGCATCTTTGGCTCCGATCACATCTACAAAATGGACATCCGACAAATGTTGGATTTCCACAAGCGAATGGAAGCGAAGCTTACGGTTTCTGCTCTTCGTATGCCACTTAAAGAAGCATCGCAATTTGGCGTGATTGAAGTGGATAAAAACGGGAAGATGATTGGTTTCCAAGAAAAGCCGGAAAACCCTAAACCTATCCCGGGTAGCCCAGATGAAGCGCTGGTCTCTATGGGGAATTACATTTTTGAAGCCGATGCTCTAGGAAAAGAACTACGCGAAGATGCCGATAATGGTTCTTCAAGCCATGATTTTGGCAAAGACATCATTCCAAAAATGTTCCCGGCGGGTGAGGTATACGTATATGATTTCTCAACCAACAAAATTAACGGTGAGCGTGCCACCGCTTATTGGCGTGATGTCGGAACCATTGATTCTTACTGGGCGGCACATATGGATTTGCTGGACAAAGATCCGGAGTTCTCTCTCTACAACCGCAGTTGGCCGCTTCATACCTACTACCCGCCATTACCACCCGCAACTTTTGTCGATAGTAACGACGACTGCCGAGTTCGGGTGAATGACAGCTTAGTGTCGGGGGGCAGCTACATTCAGGGGTCATCTATCCATAAATCGGTATTAGGATATCGAAGCAACGTTGCCAGCGGCTCCGTTATCAGCGAATCGATTCTGTTAGGTGATGTAAAAATTGGTGCGGGCTGTAAAATACGCCGAACCATTATTGATAAAGATGTCGAGATTGCACCGGGAACCGTCATTGGTGAAGACTTAGAATTGGATTCTCAACGTTTTCATGTCTCACCGGAAGGCATTGTCGTCATCAAGAAAGGAACAAAAGTTGGGTTCTAAGATGGATCGCATGAATATCTGGTTTACGGTTTCTGAAGCGGAAGGTTTGGTAAAAAGCGGCGGTTTAGCTGATGTAGCAAAAGCGCTGCCTAAAGCTCTGCAAACATTGGGACACGATGTATCTATCGCCATTCCAGGGTATCGGACGTTGCCAGGGCGGGAAGAGGCAGAGGTGGTACTGACTACAGAGCTTGATTTCTGGCCTCATGTTAAATATCAGGTTAAGAAGCTGGATCTGGATGGGGTTCCCGTTTATGCAGTTGAATGTCATCAGTATTTTGATAGAAGTGAACTGTACGCTGAGTCGAATCAGGCATACCCTGATAACGGTGAGCGTTTTGGATTCTTTGCTTCTGCGTGCCTTGATATGCTGCCCAAGCTAGGCATAAAACCAGATATTGTCCATGCCAATGACTGGCATACAGGGCTTGTGCCTTTCCTTCTAAAAACCCGTTACGAACACGATGAACGCTTTCAATCTATTCGAAGCGTTTTAACGGTTCATAACGCGATTTTTAAAGGGATTTACTCCTACCACGACTTGGAAATTATTCCGGAACTTAACTTGTCTGGTTTGGAAAACATCCAGTACGGACAAGATCACATCAGCATGCTTAGAGCCGGTGTGGCATATGCCGATAAGGTGAATGCGGTTAGCCCTAATTATGCAGCGGAGCTCATGACGGCCCTGGGTTCTCATGGGATGGTGGATGACTTTGTTCATCGCAGTGCCGACCTATACGGAATACTGAATGGCTGTGATTACAGTGAATGGGATCCGAGAACTGATAGATATCTGGAGTATCACTACGAGGCTAGTGCTTCTAGCATTGCTGAAGGAAAACAGCTCAACAAACGCCAGCTTCAAAATGAAGTGGGGCTTCCTGTAAATCAGAATCTTCCTGTTTTTGGAATGGTTTGCCGTTTGACACATCAGAAAGGTTTTCACTATCTGCTGCCAATACTTGAACAATTTCTTCTGAATGATGCACAAGTAGTGATTGTTGGAACGGGAGAGCCACAGGTTGCAGCCAAGTTGCATGAGATAGCTCGTCGCTTCCCCAATAAACTTGCGTTTATTGAAGCATATAATAATCGCCTGGCGCACTTGGTTGAGGCTGGGGCAGATTTCTTCCTTATGCCTTCTGAATTTGAAGCCTGTGGTCTGAATCAGATCTACAGTATGGCTTATGGTACGTTACCAATCGTTCGAGAGGTCGGGGGACTGAAAGACACGGTAACGGACTATGATACCGATAGGGTTAACGCAACCGGGTTTGGTTTTTTGGAGCCTACACCGGAAGCCTTACTCATAGCAATGCAGCGGGCACTCATATTCTATCTTCAGCAACCTGAAGAGATGCTCAGAGTACAGCTCAATGCAATGAATACCGAGTTTAGTTGGGACGCATCCGCCAAAGAATACGTCAATATGTATCAGGCAGCCTTGCTCCATTAAAAACGCCAAAATAACGTTAAGCCTCCTTACGGGAGGCTTTTTCTTATCTTAAGTCTATAAAATTACTATTTTTTCATTTGTTCACATAACAAATCATGATTGATGAAGGTTGATGAATACTGCTTAAACCACATATTTGTTCAGAGTGTGGTAAGCTTTTAGATAATAAAATAAGAAAGTTTCAAAAAATATTGTTAAGCGATGTCTAACTCATTGTTATTTCATAAGGTATATACCCACCCAACCAGCTCTGAATGGGTGGTTTTTGTTCATGGTGCTGGTGGCAGTTCTTCGATTTGGTTCAAGCAAATCAAGGCATACAAGCAGCATTTCAACCTATTACTCATCGACTTGAGAGGTCATGGCAAGTCCAATAACCTGTTTCAGGGGTTGATGAAAAAGAGCTATACCTTCAAAGATATCTGTCAGGATATTCTTCAGGTATTGGATCATCTTAAGATTCAGTCCGCGCATTTTGTCGGAATGTCATTGGGCACCATCATTGTCCGAAATCTTGCTGAAATGGCATCAGAAAGAGTGTCGACCATGGTGATGGGAGGCGCTGTAACGCGTTTTGACATCCGTTCTCAGGTGTTGGTGAAGGTAGGGGACTGGAGCAAGCATATCATCCCATATATGTGGTTATACAGCTTGTTTGCCTATATCGTAATGCCTCAACGAAACCAGAAAGAATCTCGGCACCTGTTTGTCCGCGAAGCTAAGAAGTTGTGCCAGAAAGAATTTAAGCGTTGGTATACCTTGTCGGCAGACGTTAACCCACTGATGAAGTATTTCCGTGAGAAGGAGCTTCCTATTCCGACTCTTTATCTGATGGGTGACAAAGACTATATGTTCTTAAGACCGGTCAAAGAGATGGTCAAAGTACATAAGCAGAGTGAACTGATTGAAATCCCAGATTGTGGACATGTGTGTAACGTCGAAAAGCCGGACATTTTTAACGAAGAGTCGATAGAGTTTATTCGTCAGCACTCTCGCTGACCTGATAGCCGCACTTCCAGCAGGCACCAAACTGCGCTTCAATCCACTCATCACACTCAGGGCAGCACCAGTTGGGCTGCTCTCTGTTCTCCGATTGGTTTAGATACGCATCGACTATGGTTTTTGCCTTGTCGTACTGGTATTCGTTTAATAACCAGATATAGGGTTCTGTATCGGAACCAAAAGGCAACTCTCCCTGTAGGCCAAACAAACCTTCTCCTCGTACTTCCACATCTACCCCTTGCGCTTTTAGCAATTCGCAAACAATGTGGGCTTCCGTAGGCAGCGAGGCAGAGTACAACTTCATAATGATTCCTATTTGGTTTGGTCGAATGACCTAGAGTTATATTAAGTATGACAGGAGTTTAGAGAGTGTGGTTTGTTGCTCTGCACCAAACTGTGAATTGCAGCAATAAAAAAGCCTCCGAGAGGAGGCTTTCTTACAAAGGTTACTTAGCTCAGACGCTTCATCAATTCATCTCGCCTGTCTTGAGGAATAACAGACCAATGAGTTCCTTTGATAGCACCTTCAAGTGCCCATAGAAGCTCAAGCCCCACATCACTAGAATGTGTTTGCTTGATGGCTTTATAAGCTTCTACTGAACCATAATCCTGCAATTCTTGAACAGAGGATATACCTGCTTTTTTAAGCATTCGTTCAGTGCCCAAACGCAGGTTTGGCAGATCTTTAAGGCGAGTGGGTTTAGTCTCGGCTTGCTTCTGCTTTTCAGTTCTCGCAACTTTGAGTGCTTGCGATGCTTTTTCGATGATGTCGTCAGTATTTTCCCAGCTGATTTCTGGGAGGGCAAAATACTTGGTGACGACCGGGAATCCACGCTTTTTGTAAACGTAAGGCTTTAGACCTTGTTGCTCGAACTTTTGAGCACTTTTTGAGTCAGCTCTGATATGTAACGTGTTTTGAACTACTAAGGCGAACATAGTGTCGTCGGCAAAAATGCCAAAACCACCAAACATTGAACGTGATTTAATCGTCCCTAATGGTTCAAATAGCTTCAATGAGTTTTTAAGTATTGGTTTATCCATGCTGTACTGTCTCGGCTAAAGAAGTTATGCCACTACTAAGTTCAGGTCCGAGAAAAAATAGCAAAGTGATGCAGCCAGATGTCAGAGTTCGGTTAACTCTGGAAAAGAAGTATGCATATTTGCCATCGGCAACCCCGCTACCATTTGGATTTTTTATACATCCATTTAGGCCGGAAGCTTTGCGTCCCACTTTTTCAAATGGTTTGCCCTGTGCGTGACAGTAAAATCATAGAGAAAAAATTGAACAAGAATCACATCGAGATGCCTCTAGTGTGATCTTAATCCAAAAAATAAATGCATAGATATAAATATTGTTTCTTATTTGACCAAAAACGCAAAAAGCCTGGATTATAACCAGGCTTTATTAGAATTAACTAAATCAATTTAACTTTTTAACAGAACTTCGCTCTATGATCTCCGGATGCATTTCGAAGATTCTCTTATCATGCTCTTTGTCTTTGATTCGCTGAAGTAAGATTTCAAATGCGGTTTTCCCGACACGACGTTTTGGCTGGTGAACGGTAGTCAGGGGAGGTGAGAAATACCCAGACAGTTCAATGTTGTCGTAACCGATGATTGATATGTCATCAGGAACACGCAAACCATTCTCCTGTAAACGGCTAATCACACCAAGTGCCATAAGGTCGTTAAAACAGAACACAGCAGTTGGGCGCTTGTCCATTGCTAGAATCTTGTCCGCTGCGATAACGGCTGTGTCACACTCAAAGTTACCAACAAGAATTCGTTCTTGGTTGAACTCCACGCCAAATTCATTCAGTGCGCGTTTGTAACCTTCAACACGTTCGATACACGCCACCTTTTCTTCGTGACCTGTTAAACAAGCGATGTCAGTGTGACCATTTTCGAGCAGATACTTGGTTGCTAGATAGCCCCCTTCTTCGGAGTTATCAATGATCTTATCTGCCTGAGAACTTTCAGGACCCCAGTCCATGATGACCTTAGGAATAGAAGCATGTGCATCCAGCATTTCGCGAAGATCTTCAGTCAGATCAGAACACATGACTAAGATGCCATCGACGCGTTTTTCTGCCAGCATACGGATGTAGTCGCGTTGCTTCTCGTAGATACCGCCAGTGTTACATAAAATGAGTGTGTAGCCTTGTCGGTAACAGTAGCTTTCAACACCATCAACAACCTCGGCAAAAAACGGGTTGCTTGATTGTGTAACCAACATTCCTATCGTTCGTGTGGTATTGCATTTTAAGCTTCGTGCTACTGCACTTGGTGCGTAGTTCAGTTCATCGACTGCTTTTTTTACTTTTTCTTGTGTGGCTTCAGCGACAAAGCGAGTTTTGTTAATAACGTGGGATACCGTTGTAGTCGATACTCCGGCTAGTCGTGCGACATCTTTAATTGTGGCCATAAAACAAATATCCTGTAGAGCCTGGCTGAGAGGTAAAATCAAAATTCAGCGGGCGGATTTTAATTGTATTATTTAAATTCGGCTAAAAACACAAAAACCGCTATTAAAACAGCGGCTTAGGTTAAACATTTCAGCGATTTCATATTTTTATCGTTTGCGATCACGATCTTAGTCTTTAATTCGGCATTAGACAATGGACGGATTCGTAAAAATTTATACCAAGTGTCACATTTATGAAGATAATGAATTCGAATTAAGCAACTGGGTTTATATCTAATATCTTATCGCCAAATATCTCGCAGTTGCTTTGGTATACCTATTCTCCAGCTATGTAATCGCAGTCCAATTGGATGAAGTCTATTAAAAGCTGGGAAACAGAGGCATAGAAACCAAAGTCATCATACTTCTGACAGTTTTCATTAAACTGCGGCAGCCATGTCATAAGATGTGTTTCAATAAAATCTTTCTGTTCCAATAGTGCTTGTTCAAGCGCTTCTTCATTGAGAATTTCGTTTGATTGAACAATCAAGTTGCCCAGAAAATCCAATTGTATGGCAAGGTGATCGGCAGGTTCTTTGAAGCCTTCCATCATGGCGATGTTTTTTTCAAGCAATAGCGCTTCCATCCGTCTGGTTGGTTCGCCATTTAACAGACCTGAGTGGTAAATGGACGCGTAGGGCAGTGCCGCGTGCTTATCGGTGGTCAGGAACAACCCACAAAAATCAGCCGCAAGCTCCAGCCTTGCATCTTCGCGGTCTTGCAGTTTATTCAACGCTTCGATCAAGCGTGTAGCTGCTGAGTTGAGCGTACTGTTTTCTGCCAAGCCACCAATAAAACCCCGAATTTCAGCAGTTTGATATTTCGCAAGCTCTTCATCGTTCATCTCACGAGCAAATAAACTCGATAGCCACCAATATATTTCCGCTCGCTTCTCATTGAATAATTTGGTTTCTTGCATGGCGTTAACACTCCGGACGAAATAGATGACGCAATTTTAACGGATAAAAATGAACAGAACTATTCCAAAGAATGGTGAAAAATGAAAGGAAATAGAGGATTGTTAACAGGAACGGATAGGTTGTTTTGAATCAATAAAAGTTAGGAAATTAACTCGATTTTAGTGAATTCGCTAGAAATGTAACGATTTGTGAATAGAATATAAAGAGTCGCAAATAAACTGTGGCGAGTTTGTCTTTTTTTCAATTATAACGACGAACAAATTAAACCTTATAAATACAAAAGAAAGTGGTGTAAATGAGCTATCACGTATTAGTCGTAGAAGACGATGTGGTTACCCGAAGTAAATTGGTGGGATATTTCCAGAATGAAGGCTATCAGGTGAGTGAAGCTGAAAGTGGAGAACAAATGCGTTCTGCACTGACAGAAAACTCGGTTGATTTGGTCATGCTGGACATCAACCTACCAGGTGAAGACGGGCTGATGCTAACTCGTGAACTACGTAGCCAATCTGATATAGGGATCATTCTCGTCACAGGACGCACGGATAGCATTGATAAAATCGTTGGGCTCGAAATGGGTGCTGATGATTATGTGACAAAACCTTTTGAATTACGCGAGCTGTTGGTTCGAGTGAAGAACCTATTGTGGAGAATTTCTGCAGCGCGACATGTACCAGCACGAGCCGATCAGAAAGAAGAATCTGGTCAGCTCATTCGATTTGGTGAATGGACATTCGACATTCAACGTCGAGCGTTGAGCAAAAATGGTGAGCCTGTAAAACTCACTAAAGCAGAGTATGAATTGCTGGTTGCTTTGTCTTCTCATCCTAACAAGGTGTTAAGTCGTGAACGTATTTTGAATATGATCAGTCATCGGGTTGATGCACCAAATGATCGTACGATAGATGTTCTGATCAGAAGAATGAGAGCCAAAATGGAATTCGACCCGAAGAACCCACAAATCTTTGTGACGGTTCACGGAGAAGGTTACATGTTTGCTGGGGACTAAGTTCGAACGTTCAATATGATAAACAAAAAAACCGAGGTTAAAGCCTCGGTTTTTTAATTTCATAATTTCAAAGCACTTAGGATGCTTCGTTTAACTGAGCATTTGAGTTGGTTGCAAAATCACGAAGGGTTTGCCACCAAAGCCCTAAACGCTCATGCCAATAGGTTTCGGTCCATTCTAGGTACTTAGCTTGTGGTCGGTATTTGTTCCAAGGCAACATCGCACCGTTAGAAGCCAGGAAATTGGTTGGGGCAGGGGTGGGATCCATACCTGCATCATGAAATTCACGCAATGCTCGCGTCATATGGCTGGCAGATGTCACCAGAACGAGCTTCTTATTATTAACGAATACCGAGGCTTGTCTGGCTTCTTCCCATGTGTCTTTTGCTGTTTCCAGTAAGATAATATCGGGCTTGGCAACGCCAAGAGCGAGTGCGACCTTAGCCATCATACGTGCATTGCTGATTTTAGACCCACCAGCATAGCCAGATAAAATGAGCTTCGCTCCGGGGTACATGCGTAAAATACGAATACCCTCTGAAAGCCTCATTAATGCCGTACGGCTCAATTCTGAAGTTGGAGGAATATCATCATCAACAACATGTCCGCTTCCCAATACCATGACATAATCAATGGTTCCTTCAACGGGTAAAAATCCTTTGTGTTGGCGCTCCATGGGCATCAGTAAACTGCTGGCAACAGGTTGGAAAGAGGAGAGAAAAATACCAGCAAAAGATAAGAAAATAAGAAAACAGCCTGTACCGCGTTTCAACGTGAACATGACCAACAATAACCCTACCACCCCAATTATCAAAAAGCCTGGGAGCGGCATCAGCAGCGCAGAAAACACTTTTTTCAGCTCAAACATACTTAAATAGCCCGAAAAATCATCACTTGATTATGAAAAAGGCGATGAAGCCTTTATTACTTCTTATCCTGTGACAGAATAAGCGGCACGAATAGCCATAATAACCTAAGCCACAGTGACAGAAGATCGTAATTTCGACGATATTGCCCACAAATTCGCAAAAAATATCTACGGATCTGAGAAAGGTGATATACGTCAAACCATTGTTTGGGAAGATTTAATTGTAGCATTAAGTGAGCTCAATGATGAAAGCCGCCGATTAAAAATCCTTGATGCAGGCGGTGGTCTTGGGCAAATGTCGCAAAAAATTGCCCAACGCGGACACGATGTCACACTCTGTGATCTATCTTCTGAAATGCTAAAACTGGCTAGGGAAGACATTGAAAAACACGGTTTGCTTTCCCAATATCAGCTAGTTCACTCTCCAGTTCAAGAAATTGAACAGCACCTCACAGAGAAAGTTGATATGGTGCTTTTCCATGCGGTCATGGAGTGGTTAGGAGACCCCAAAACAGCGCTTGAAAAAGTGCTTGAACAAATCAAACCGGGTGGAATTGGCTCTATCATGTTCTACAACCACCATGGTTTGGTGTTAAAAAACGTGATTTGCGGCAATATTCCTCACATTTTAGAGGGAATGCCGCACAGAAAACGCTTTAAACTTCAGCCTCAAAAAGGTTTGAAGCCGGAAGAGGTCTATCAGTGGATAGAAGACGCCGGATTTGAAATATGTGGTAAATCGGGTATTCGCTCCTTCCACGACTACATAGGCAATATGGAGTACATGGGCGATTATCAATTTGAAGATGTACTGGCACTTGAAAGACAACTGTGTCGTCAGGAGCCTTACCTTTCTTTAGGACGCTACATCCACGTATGGGCGAAAAGAAAGGCACAATAACAGGATGAACAATGAGTAATGTAACTCTAGATGTTGTAGAGCAACCAATCGATGAATTGGTTGGCTGGGTAAAACAACACGATTTCTCATTGAACTTGTCTACTGAACGTCTGGCTTTTCTAATTGCGTTGGCCGTTTTAAGTAACGAGAGATTTGATGAAGAGCTGGGTGAAGGAGAATTGCACGACGCATTCTCGATTGTCACCCGCTTATTTGAAGACACGGGGGAAGCCTCAGCATTTCGTGCAAACAACGCCATTAATGAGATGGTAAAACAAAAGTTGTTAAGCCGTTTTACAAGCGAAATGACTGAGGGGGCGAGCATTTATCGCTTGTCACCTTTAGCGGTGGGGATTACGGACTACTACGTACGCCATCGTGAATTTTCTAAACTTCGGTTGTCCATTCAGCTATCCATGGTGGCAGATGAAATGGAAAAAGCCATTGCCGCTGCCCAAGAAGGCGGAACGCCAGGTCACTGGAAGAAAAACGTATACGGAGTGCTTAAGTACTCGGTAGGGGAAATCTTTGACCAAATTGACCTGAACCAGCGCGTAATGGACGAACAACAGCAATCGGTGAAAGACCAGATTGCTGAACTGCTAAACCAAGACTGGCGCGATGCCATCAACAGTTGTGAAGCCTTGCTGAGTGAAACGTCCGACACCCTGAAAGAGCTGCAAGACACCCTGCAAGCGGCAGGTGACGAGATGCAGACTCAGCTTCTTGATATTCAGGAATTGGTGTACGGGCAAGACGAACTGGAGTTCGTCGAGGAAGCGCTTTTCGGTCTTCAGATGAAATTAGACCGCATTATCAGCTGGGGTCAGCAAGCCATCGACCTGTGGATTGGTTACGACCGCCACGTTCACAAATTCATCCGTACTGCCATTGATATGGATAAAAATCGCGCCTTTAGCCAAAGGCTGCGTCAGTCCGTTAATGAATACTTTGATGCACCATGGATGCTGACTTACGCCGATGCCGAAAGGCTTCGAGACATGCGTGATGAAGCGCTTGTACTGCGTGACGATGAAGTCATGGGGCAAGTGCCATTAGACGTGGAATACGAAGAATTTGAACAAGTGAACGATGAGTTATCGGAGCGCATCAGTGACATGCTTCGAATTCACAAAGAGCAGGGGGCACCGATTGATCTCGGTATCGTACTGAAAGACTACCTGTCTACTCACCCGCAGACTCATCACTTTGATTTAGCCAGAATCGTTGTCGACCAAGCCGTGCGCTTAGGTTATTCCGAATCCGATTATCAAGCGATTCAGCCAGACTGGCAGGCAATTAACGATTTTGGTGCGAAGGTACAAGCAAATGTCATCGATAAATACTGAAGAATACATGCCAGAGAAACTGGCAAAAGCGATTTCTAACCCGCTATTTCCTGCATTAGACAGCGCACTGCGTGCTGGGCGTCATATCTCCTCCGAAGACCTGGATAACCACGCATTACTAAGCGATTTTGAAACTGAGTTGGCGTTGTTTTACCAACGTTACAACACCGAACTGGTGAAAGCGCCAGAAGGCTTTTTCTACCTTCGCCCACGTTCCACATCGTTGATCGGTCGAAGCGTTTTGTCTGAACTCGACATGCTGGTGGGGAAAGTGTTGTGCTTCCTTTACCTTAGCCCAGAACGCTTGGCACACGAAGGCATCTTCACCAACCAAGAGCTTTATGATGAGCTGATTTCCCTCGCTGATGAGAAAAAGCTGATGAAGCTGGTTACAAATCGTGCGACGGGTTCGGACCTGGACAAAGAAAAACTGTTTGAAAAAGTTCGTACATCACTGCGTCGGTTGCGCCGCCTCGGGATGATTATCCCAATTGGAGAAAACGGTAAATTCCGAATCAGTGAAGCCGTATTCCGCTTCGGCGCGGATGTGCGAGTTGGCGACGACATTCGCGAAGCGCAACTGCGTTTGATCCGTGATGGTGAAGCCGTAGTGCACCAACAAGAGCCTAGCCAGGTCAGCTTGCTAGAAGAACCTGAAGAAGAACAACAAGAGTTAGAAGGTGAAGCATGATTGAAAGAGGTAAATATCAATCACTGAGCATGATCAACTGGAACGGTTTCTTTGCCCGTACCTTTGATATTGATGAGCTTGTTACAACCTTATCTGGGGGTAATGGTGCCGGTAAGTCGACCACCATGGCGGCATTCATCACCGCGCTTATTCCAGACCAAAGCTTGCTTCACTTCCGAAATACAACCGAAGCCGGCAGTTCGCAAGCCTCTCGTGACAAAGGGTTATACGGTAAGCTTCAGCCAGGTGCCTGTTACTCCGTGCTTGACGTGGTGAACTCACGTAATCAACGTTTGTTGTTCGCCGTTAAGCTACAGCAAGTAGCGGGTCGCGATAAAAAAGTCGACATCAAGCCATTCGTGATTCAAGGCTTACCAAGTCATGTCAAACCTACCGACATTCTCATTGAGTCGGTTTCCGACAAGCACGCTCGCGTTCGCCAAATTAATGAAGTGAAAGAAACGGCTCTGGAACACGAAGGTGTGCAGTTCAAAGCGTTTTCTTCTGTGGTTGAATACCACTCGCAAATGTTTGAATTCGGCGTGTTGCCGAAGAAACTGCGTAACAGTGGCGACCGTTCTAAATTCTACCGTTTGATCGAAGCATCGCTATATGGCGGTATATCTAGTGCTATTACTCGCTCATTGCGTGACTACCTATTGCCGCAAAATGGTGGGGTGAAAAAAGCCTTCCAGGACATGGAGTCGGCACTTCGCGAAAACCGCATGACGCTAGAAGCGATCAAAACAACTCAAGCCGATCGTGACTTGTTCAAGCACTTGATCACCGAATCGACTAACTACGTTGCCGCAGACTACATGCGTCACGCTAACGACCGTCGCAATAAGCTTGAGTCCACCATGTCATTTCGTGCGGAGTTGTTTGGCTCTCGCGAGAAGCTGATTGAACACAATAATCTTCTTAACCGCGTGCAAGAAGAGCTGGAAATGCTCGTCGAGCAAGAAAGCGGTCTGGAACAAGATCACCAAGCGGCGTCTGACCATCTTCAACTCGTGCAGAATGCACTGCGCCAGCAAGAAAAGATTGAACGCTACCAAGAAGACTTGGAGGAGCTCAGCGAGCGCCTTGAAGAGCAAATCATGGTCGTGGAAGAAGCGCAGGAGCGTTTGAACGAAGCGGAAGAGCAGGCACACATTTCTGAAGAAGAAGTGGATAGCTTGAAAACGCAGTTAGCGGATTACCAACAAGCGCTGGACGTTCAACAAACCCGCGCTCTGCAATACCAGCAGGCGGTAAAAGCGTTAGACAAAGCGCGTGAGCTCGCAAGCTTTGAAGGGTTAACTGCTGACAACGCGGCAACACTGTTGAGCGAGTTGAAGCAGTCTGAACAAGACAAAACCACAGCACTTCTTTCTGTTAAGCACAAATTGGATATGTCATCTGCGGCGGCAGAACAGTTTGATTTGGCATACAAATTGGTGAAAAGCATTGCGGGTGATGTTGAACGTACGCAAGCCGCAGACGTGGCAAAAGCGAGTTTGCAAAAAGCGCGCGACAATCAGCAACTGCTTCAAAACGAAGCGCAATGGCAAGCACAGTATCGCGATTTAGAACGCAGCCTTAACCAGCAGCGTGCAGCAAAACTGAGTGTTGACGAATATCACAAGCAGCACAATGTTACCTTGGATGACGAAGTCACTCTGGAACAAGAGCGTGAACGTCATAGCGCAACGGTAGAATCGGTTGAACACGACCAAGAAGTGCTTCGCGAGCAACGCAGTGAATTACGCCGTAAAGAGCAAGACGCTGATGCGGAAATCAAGAAGTACGAAGCCATTGCACCTACATGGATTGCTGCAAATGACGCGCTTGAGAAACTGAAAGAGCAATCAGAAGCTGATTTATACGACAGCCAGGCGGTTATGTCGGAAATGCAGCAAGTCCTTGAGCGTGAAAAAGCGCAGTCAATGGCAAAAGACAAGCTGAATGAGCGCCGTACCAAATTGGATCAAGAGATTGAACGCTTGGCATCACCGGGTGGTTCCAACGACCCTCGTCTCAAAGGTCTGGCGGACACCTTAGGTGGTGTACTGCTTTCTGAGATTTATGACGACATTACCATTGATGATGCGCCTTATTTCAGTGCGATGTACGGTCCTGCTCGTCACGCAATTGTCGTGTCTGACTTGTCGGGCATTAAAGAAAAACTGGTGGAATTGGATGATTGCCCTGAAGATCTTTACATCATAGAAGGTGATGTGGATGCGTTTGATGACAGCTCCATCAATGCCGATGAACTTGAAGGTGCGGTATGCGTGCAACTGAATGATCGTCAGTTGCGTTATTCCCGATTCCCAGAGATCCCTTTGTTTGGTCGTGCTGCGCGCGAACAACGTCTGTCGTTGCTCCGTGAAGAGCGCGATGAAGTGGTAGAGAATCACGCCAAAGCTGCGTTCGATTCGCAAAAGCTTCAGCGCCTATACCAAGGTTTCAACGAGTTCGTCGCGAAGCACATCTCTGTCGCGTTTGAATCCGACCCAGAACAAGCACTGCAAGTGGCTCGAGACCAGCGCAATCAGATTGCGCGTCAGTTGTCTGATCTAGAAAGCCGTGAACAGCAGCAACGCAGTCAATTGAGTGCTTCCAAGCAGGCGTTGTCGTTACTGGATAAACTCGCGCCAATGATGGGCATTGTTGAAGACGAAACACTGGCGGATCGCCATCAGGAACTGGAAGAAAAGCTGTCACACTTAAGTGAAGCGAAACACTTCCAAAGCATGCATGGCAAAGCAGCCGAGCAGCTTGAAAAAGTAGCGAACGCGCTGGAGGCAGATCCAGAGCAGTTTGATGCTCTGAAAGCCGAATACGATGCGGCAGATGCAGAGCTACAAGCGTTGAAAACCACGGTCTTCGCACTGGCTGATCTGGTCGAACGCCGTCATCACTTCGGCTACTCCGATTCAGTTGAATTGCTGAACAAGAGCAGTGAACTGAGTGAACAGTTGAAATCTAAGTTGGTGGAAGCTGAACGCGCGCGTACTCGTCATCGTGAGTCGTCTAAGCAAGCTCAGCAGCAACTTAGCCAATACAACCAGGTGCTGGCGTCACTCAAGAGCTCGCATCAGGCGAAAACAGAAACCATGCAAGAATTCCGCGCTGAACTTCAAGAGTTTGGTGTGAATGCCGATGCGGGTGCCGAAGAGCGTGCTCGCAACCGCCGCGATGAATTGCAAGAGCGCTTGCATGCTTCTCGAAACCGTAAGAGCGAATTTGAGCGTACTATCACCTCCACTGAGCTGGAAATGAAAGCTCTGGCGAAACGACTGAAGAAGGTTCAAAAGGAATATATTGAACTTCGTACCTTTGTGGTGGCTGCGAAAGCTGGCTGGTGTTCAGTACTTCGTCTGGCGCGTGAAAATGACGTTGAGCGTCGCTTACACCGTCGCGAATTGGCTTACATGACGGCTGATGAGCTACGATCCATGTCGGATAAGTCATTGGGTGCGCTGCGTTTAGCAGTAGCAGACAACGAAGATCTGCGTGATGCACTTCGGGCGTCGGAAGACAATGCTCGTCCAGAGAAGAAGGTTCTCTTCTACATCGCGGTGTATCAGCATCTGCGTGAGCGTATTCGTCAGGACATCATTCGAACTGATGATCCGGTTGAAGCAATCGAAGAGATGGAAGTGGAACTGGCTCGCTTAACGGAAGAGCTCACTCAACGTGAAAACCGTCTGGCAATCAGTTCTGAGTCAGTTGCGGCAATCATCAAGAAGACCATTCAGCGAGAGCAAAACCGCATTCGAATGTTGAACCAAGGCTTGTCCAATATCTCGTTTGGTCAGGTGAAAGGGGTTCGCTTGAATGTCAACGTGCGCGAGAGCCATGAGGTACTTCTAAACGGATTGGCTACTCAGCAAGAACAGCACAAAGATCTGTTTGAGAGCAACCGCTTTACCTTCTCCGAAGCGATGGCGAAATTGTTCCAACGCGTGAACCCACATATCGACATGGGTCAGCGTTCTCCTCAAGTGCTCGGTGAAGAGTTACTCGATTACCGTAACTACTTAGAGCTGAGTGTGGAAGTCAACCGAGGCTCAGACGGTTGGTTGCAGGCAGAGTCCGGTGCGTTGTCTACTGGTGAGGCGATTGGTACGGGTCAGTCTATTCTTCTTATGGTGGTTCAAAGCTGGGAAGAAGAGTCCCGCCGCTTGCGCAGCAAAGACATCGTTCCTTGTCGTTTGTTGTTCTTGGATGAAGCAGCACGACTGGATGCCAAGTCTATTTCAACGCTCTTTGAACTGTGTGACCGATTAGACATGCAATTGCTGATTGCGGCGCCTGAGAACATCAGCCCTGAAAAAGGCACAACCTATAAACTGGTGCGTAAGGTGTTCAAAGATCATGAGCATGTGCATGTGGTTGGTTTACGTGGCTTTGGCAATACGCCAAAAACCAGTGATGCGGCACAGGAAGCGCTTGAAGAAGCAGATTTAGTCGACTAGCTTCCAAGCTGTCGCAACCAAGGTTAATTCCGCTTAATAACGCCTCCTTTCTGGGGGCGTTTTTTTACCTGTTTTTTTGCTCTGTACTCAAACAAAGTCAGGATGTAGGATTCAAAACTCTACCTTCAGGTTACTTGGGCATAGTTATAAGCGCATCTCAATATCGGACAGTTTTATGAAAAGGAAATCGCTAACGGGTCAACTCAGTGATATCGATCTACGCCTACTGCGTATTTTTCGTTGTGTCGTGGAATCAGGCGGGTTTTCGGCAGCAGAAGTTGCGTTAAACATTAGCCGCGCTGCGATCAGTGCAGCAATGGCAGATCTAGAGATTCGATTAGGCTTTAAGCTTTGCCACCGTGGGAGATCGGGTTTTTCGATGACAGATGAAGGGCAGCAGGTTTACCAGTACACCCTTCAATTATTGGCATCGTTGGAGGAGTTCAAAACCCAGATTAATACGTTGCATTCCAGTCTCGTTGGTGAATTAAACATTGGTATCACGGATAACATGGTATCGATGACGGAAATGCGCATAACTAACGCTCTTGCGGAGTTAAAAAAAGCTGGACCAGACGTCACCATTAACATTCGAATGATCCCACCGAATGATGTCGAAAAAGGGGTTCTGGATGGCACTTTACACGTTGGAATGATCCCACATATCCGCACGTTATCCGGGCTTCAATATGAGCCTTTGTATAACGAGACGTCACTGCTTTATTGCGGTTCAGGACACCCGTTATTTTCCGAGACTGTTCAATCGGTTGATCTCACTGAATGGGACGCGATAGTCCCAGCTTATGCGCAAACGCCAAAAATTCAGTCGTTGTACAACACAATGAAAAGTGCAGCCACGGCGACAGACAGGGAAGGAATCGCGTTTCTTTTACTTACTGGGCAGTACTTGGGCTATCTGCCTGATCACTTTGCTCAAAGGTGGGTCGATGATGGCGTGATGAAAGCCATCTTACCTAAGCAATATGGTTACTCTCAGCCTTTCGCCTCCATTACACGTAAAGAGCGTCGAGCAAACTTAGTGTTGGAAACGTTTTTGTCTGCCCTTAACCAGGTCAACAGACCCTAGCGTATTTTCCGAAGTGGCTTATTTGGTTAACGCTTTCCATTTATATGATGGTTTGCTTGTGTTAGAAATAAAGGCTGTTTGAGCAATAGTTGAATTTCATGGTTTCAGGTACGATTTCGAGAATTTTTTCCGATCAGGTTTTGGCTTATCTTCGCACCCTAGATGAAGAGGTTTCTGATGACCTATTACCAGAACCAGGAGAAGCTGTTCAATACTTAGAAGACGGTAGCTATCTTTATCTGAGTGACTTCTATCAGTTTCTGAATCGGGTGGAAACTTTGACGGGAAATCCAGATTTTGGCTGGGATATCTATAAAGATTTCGATTTTCGTAACATGGGCATTATGGGGTATGCGATTGTCAATTCGACTCGTCTCAAAGACGCCATATCAGTCACTTGTGACTACGTACAATTGGTGCAAAGCCACACAGAGGTTTTTCTAAGGCCTAGCCTCCATCACCCTGACTGCATGGATTTGTGTTACCGCGTGAATTCTGAAGGCTTAGCGTCGACGCATGATACCCATATGTCTTTAGGCTTTTTTATCCGCCTCATACAATACTTATGTAATCCAGATTGGAGCCCAGTACTCATCGGCTTAACACACAGTGAGCGAAAACAAGACATCAGCGAGAAGATTCAGTCTTTGCTTCTGGCAGAACAGCCATTCAACTTTGTCACCATAGAAAATCACATTCTGAAAGCACAGATTGCCGCATCGGATCAGCGCTTGTATGACATTATGTGTAGCAATTTGAATGAAAAAATCGACCAGCAGTCTGAAACGCTGTCTTTTTTCCAGGAACTGGAAGATGTCATCTTTCAACTGCTATCCGATGAAGAGTGCGGAATTGATAAAGCCGCTGAGCACATGTGCATGAGCCGTCGTACACTTCAGCGCAGGTTAGCGGATCACGATGTGAGCTTTTCCTATTTAGTAGACAATGTGCGTCGCCATTTTGCGTGTCAGTTGTTACATGAAGCCAGCATTTCAATGATCGATATCGCCTTAACTTTAGGGTATTCGGAGCTTGCTGCGTTCAACAGAGCGTTTAAACGCTGGCATGGAATTACCCCTACGCAATATCGCGAGTTATTTTTTCCGAAGTAGCGGCTTTCCTTAAGTTGCTCTTCTCTCTTTTTGCCTAATACGCAGAACGTTTACTCTTGAATCGCCGTAAATTGCTCACGTGCCACTAAGTTGTCACTTTAAGTCAATACAGCGGCTTCTTACCCTTTTATCTTAATTTAAGTTGTTAACAAGTTGTGAATTGCACAATTGTTCTTGGATATTCAAATTAAGAGAAGGTTTCATGGCAGTAACTCGTTCCAATTCCAAAATATCCCATCACTCTTCAGCTCCTCGTGCTCGAGACTTGGGTATTCCATTCGAAGGCGAAACCGCCACCTTTAATGCCATTACCGATGTAAAAGGGGTGGAAGTGGGGTACACCACCTTGATCGACCCGTTGAAAAAAATGTGTACGGGTGTGACTGCCATTCTTCCTAGAGGGAAAAGTAAATCCCCAAGCCCTGTCTGGGCTGGTCAGTACGACCTGAATGGGAACGGAGAAATAACAGGCACCCACTGGATCAACGAAGCTGGTTATTTCCTCGGTCCTGTCTGTATTACGAATACACACTCTGTCGGTATGGTGCACCATGGCGCGACCCGATGGATGATGGACACGTACGATACGCACTTCAAAGATGGTCACGCCTGGGCAATGCCCGTTGTGGCGGAGACTTACGATGGCTTTATGAATGATATTACGGCTCAGTTTGTCACTGAATCGGATGTGCTTGAAGCAATCAACCGAGCCCAGTCTGGTTCAATAGAAGAAGGCAATGTGGGCGGTGGAACGGGTATGCAAACTTACGAATTTAAAGGCGGTTCGGGAACGTCATCTCGCTTGGTTCGTATACCCGGGCATGAATTTGTCGTGGGTGTTTTCGTTCAATCTAACTTTGGTTTAAGGCACGAGTTTAACGTAGCTGGTGTACCCGTAGGGCAATATCTAAATGAAAATTGTCCGATTCTTCAAGCGATGGACAGCGATGCAAGAGACACAGGCTCCATCGTTGTAACCATAGCAACGGACGCCCCGTTACTGCCTTTGCAACTCCAAAGCCTGGCCAAGCGGGCAGCGATAGGGTTAGGCAGAACGGGTACATCTGGTGGTCACTACTCTGGCGATATCTTTCTTGCATTTTCTACAGCAAACGACAATGGCATGTCGTTCAGCTGCGGCACGGTTTCTAATGCAGTTCTGCCCTTAGAGCATGTGAATGAACATTATTTAGATGAATTCTACATGGCGACGGTTCAAGCCGTGGAAGAAGCGATTTTGAATGCCATGGTGGCAGCAAAAACGACATTAAGCGTGAAACCCAAAGGATTGGTGTTTGGTGAAATTGACCATCAAAAATTGCGTTCGCTTCTCAAGAAGCATAACCGTTTAGTTGACAGCTAATAGGGTCAACAGAACCTAAAACCAATACACATTTATCTGTCAAAGGACTGAAGAGAGAAGTGCAATGAATAATTCGATACAACACCCCAATTTACTGTCCATCATGATGCTTGCTTGTGCGGGAGTATTACCTGCTTTTGTGTTTCTCGTCGCCCCTGTCTTCGTCGGTGGGTTGGTTGAAACGGGTATGGCGGTTGAACAAGCGGGTTTTTTACTGTCAGCAGAGCTAGGAGGCTTTGCCGTAGGTGGGCTAATAGCGACGCTGTGTTTGAAAAATATCCAGTGGACAAGAATCGTATTTGTTGCGTTATGGATAATGATTTCCGGGAATCTTGCCAGTGCGTATTTGTCCGACAGTCATGAAAGCAGCTATGAGGTGCTGATGTGGGTGCGAGTGATGTGTGGATTAGGAAGCGGAAGTTTGGCTGCCATTATTAACATTGCGTTGAGCAAGGCACAGAATAGCGATCGAGCGTTTGCGTATTTGTTGTTTGCTCAACTCTCTTTTAGTGCGCTAGGCATATACTTTTTCCCTAATGTCATTGCCTCTATTGGCAGCGTCAATGTCATATTTTATGTGCTCGCGGGATTATGTGTGTTGGTGCTTGCTGCGTCACCTATATGGACTCGGAAGCTGTCTATTTCAATCTCGCCCGTTACGTCATCTTCTGATACGTCGTCGACGCGTAATATCGTGATTCTGTTCTCTGTTTGCACCATGTTCTTCTTCTACGCTGGCGAAAATGCGGTGTGGGCGTTTTTAGAGATCATTGCCGAAGAAGGCGGCATTGCAAACAGTGAAATTGGAGCATTGCTTGGGACGATAGGCTTAGCTGGTCTTGCAGGTGCTGCTTGCGCCGTGGTTCAAGCAGAAAAATTAGGTCGACTGTTTCCCATTGTGCTGACCATCGGCATTCAAGTTGTTGTTGTTTTACTTTTACAAGGCAGCCTAGAGACCATGCCCTTCTTGTACCTCGCTTCAATATTTAACTTTCTTTGGAATTATTGTGCGCCGTATTTGTTTGCTGTTGTGGCGGATTCAGACTCATCAGGTCGAGCGGTTGCACTTAGCATCCCCGCATTAGGTGCAGGGTTAACAGCCGGTCCTTTAGTTGTGGGGGTACTGCTACCAAGCTTCGGCTTATCTATCGTCAATACTGTAGCAATTGTCGCTCTTGTATTGAGCGCGATTGCTGTACTGCCATTGATTCGTAATTCAGAGGCTTTTAAAGCAGAAACGGTGAGCTAAGCGCTCCAAACATCAGAGAGATAACCAACGCTTCAACTCAGATATTAATAAATCTGAAGTAATGAAAAATCTAGTCACCCTAATGTCCTATTCAAAAGACGTTAGGGTGTTTTTTTATGGGAATAAGGAAAATCAATTGCGTAATTAAAAGGTTAACTTAGCGTAACTAACTCTGTATTTAAGTTGCCTAATTTGAACATTACATTGGAGGAAATGTGTAACCAATAAGGCGATCAGAATATGGAAGTTCAGTCTTCTCACAGCAATTCCTTGACCTCTCATTCCAGCAGGTTAACCAAGGCACAGTTGGATGCGCACTGGATGGCGTTCACAGGGAACCGAGAGTTCAAAAGTGCGCCCAGAATCATCCAGTCTGCAAACGGTCGATATTATACCGATGATAAAGGACGCAAGATCTTTGATGGTCTATCGGGTTTGTGGACCTGCGGATTGGGGCATTGTCACCCACGCATTGCAGAAGCGATATCAAAGCAGGCAGCTACGCTCGATTATTCTCCGGCCTTTCAATTTGGTCATCCAAAAGCCTTTGAGCTCGCAGAACGTATCGCCTTGCTGATGCCACAAGATTTAAACCGAGTTTTCTTTACAGGATCTGGGTCAGAATCGGTAGATACTGCGCTGAAGATAGCGCGAGCGTTTTGGAAGAAACGCGGTAAAGCCAGTAAGACAAAGTTGATTGGACGTGCCAAGGGTTACCACGGCGTGAATTATGGTGGAATCAGTGTTGGTGGTATTGGCGCCAACCGAAGCCTCTATGGTGAAGGGCTGGCGAGTGATCACCTTTCTCATACCTTTTTGGAAGAGAACCGCTTTTCCAAAGGGCTTCCGGAAACTGGGGCTTCATTGGCGAATGAACTTGAAGAAAAAGTACTGTTGCATGGCGCAGACAACATTGCTGCTGTGATAGTAGAGCCCATTGCTGGGAGTGCTGGTGTGCTACCGCCCCCAAAAGGGTATTTGTCCCGCTTAAGAGACTTATGCACCAAGCACGACATCTTACTGATTTTTGATGAAGTAATTACCGGTTTTGGGCGAATGGGAGCAAACAGCGCCGCGGAGCTCTTTGGAGTCAAACCCGATTTAATGACGATCGCCAAGCAGCTCACTAATGGTGCTATTCCAATGGGAGCTGTGGTGGCATCTCAGCCTATTTACGACACATTTATGGAAACGGGTGGGTCGGAGTATTTACTGGAATTACCCCATGGCTACACCTATTCAGCGCACCCAATTGCGTGTGCTGCCGCATTGGCGACATTAGACCTGATTGAGCAAGAGGGTGTGATATCTCAAGTGCGTGATCTATCCCCACTCTTCGAGCAGAAAGTCCACAGCCTTCACTCTCATGACTCCGTACTCGATATTCGAAATTTTGGTCTGGCAGCCGGTCTCACGTTCTTAGCCAAAGAAGGACAACCACTGCTACGACCATACCAGATAGCCATGTCCTGTTGGCAAAAGGGTTTTTACATACGTTATGGCGGCGACACAGTTCAGCTTGGTGTGCCATTTCAAACAACTGAAAAAGAACTCGACGCATTAATTAATGCGTTGGGGGAAGCGATAGAAGAAACAAAGGATTAAAACATGGAAACGATAGGGCATTGGATAAATGGAAGATATGTACAATCACAGGGGCGAGAGCAGGGGGTATATAACCCCGCACACGGAGAAATACGAAGAAATGTGCAGTTGGCCGAACGAGGCACGGTCGAAGATGCGATTCTCGCGGCACAAGCGGCGTTCCAAAGCTGGCGAGACACCCCAGCAACCAAAAGAGCAAGAGTCATGTTCCGCTTTAAGCAGCTGGTGGAAGAAAATTTAGAGCGATTGACTCATCTGATAGGAGAAGAGCACGGGAAAACAGCCAGTGACGCTATGGGGGAACTTCAGCGTGGTCTGGAAAACATTGAATTTGCATGCGGCATTGCAGATGCCTTGAAAGGCGAACACAGTAAAAACGTAGGAACAGGCATCGATTCCTGGAGTGAATTTCAA
This sequence comes from Vibrio sp. SCSIO 43132, assembly GCF_019904195.1. Taxonomy (NCBI): domain Bacteria; kingdom Pseudomonadati; phylum Pseudomonadota; class Gammaproteobacteria; order Vibrionales; family Vibrionaceae; genus Vibrio; species Vibrio sp. SCSIO 43132. Next base: position 2,520,061 of record NZ_CP063199.1, on the reverse strand, counting down.
CCGCTAGGCGTGGTTGCCGGAATCACACCGTTCAATTTCCCTGTTATGGTGCCGATGTGGATGTTCCCTCTGGCGATTGCATGTGGCAATACCTTTGTTTTGAAACCATCTGAACGTGTGCCGAGCTCCACTTTATTGTTAGGGGAATTACTGTCACAAGCAGGGTTGCCAAATGGTGTGTTCAATATCGTCAATGGTGACAAAGAAGCCGTGGATGTACTGCTTTCAGATGAACGAATCAAAGCTGTCAGTTTTGTCGGTTCAACAGCCATCGCGGAGACGATTTATAAGAAAGCGTCGGAAAATGGTAAGCGTTGCCAAGCATTAGGTGGAGCGAAAAATCACGCCATTGTGATGCCTGATGCGGATATTGAAAGTACGGTCAATCAGTTACTCGGCGCAGCATTTGGATCGTCCGGAGAACGATGCATGGCGTTATCTGTTGTTGTCGCAGTCGGTGATGAGATTGCAGAACAACTGGTTGAAAAGCTTCAGCAAGAAATGAGTAAGCTGCAAGTGGGAAGCTGCGAGCAAAGCGAAAGTGATTTTGGTCCGTTAATCACGTATCAGCATCAACAAAAAGTGTCTGGCTATATTGATAGCGCACAAGAGCATGGCGCAGATATAGTGGTAGATGGTCGAAACATCAAAGTGGCTGGGTATGAGTCTGGGTACTTTATTGGCGGGACACTCATCGATAATGTCACAGCGGAAATGACCAGTTACCAAGAGGAAATTTTTGGACCAGTCCTTCAGGTGATGCGTGTGGAGTCGATGGAAGACGCGATGTCACTCATCAATGACCATGAGTATGGGAATGGCACCTGTATTTTCACTCGCGATGGCGAAGCCGCTCGGTATTTTTCCGATCGAATTGAAGTTGGAATGGTGGGAATCAATGTTCCTTTGCCAGTTCCTGTTTCCTACCACAGCTTTGGAGGATGGAAACGCTCACTATTCGGTGACCTATCGGCGTATGGTCCTGATGGTATTCGTTTTTACACCAAGAGAAAAACCATCACTCAAAGATGGCTTTCAGCGGAGCTGCGTGAAAAGGCTCAGTTTGCTTTTCCGAGTTAAAAGCCAATTCCATCATTTTATTAAAAAGCCCTTATTTGGGCTTTTTGTAATTTATGTGGTTCATATCATTAAATCGATGTGCATTTAATTGTCTTGCTTGTGTAAAATCGTTGAATTATGTGGAAAACCTGACGTTAGGTTAGAGATATAAGTGCCAGTCACAGACTGAAAATAGCACTTGTCACTGTATGGCTAAGGATACAAAAATGAACTGCACAAGTTGTAATACAGGCGTTTTAGAACCTCAATTTATCGATGGTATGTTTCCAGCTCACATCTGCAATGGATGTGAGGGAAATTGGATACTGGTTGAAGACTACGTAGCTTGGAAAGAGAAAAACCCTGCTTACCCAATTTCAGAAGATGCGACCTGCGAAATTACCGATACAGAAAAAGCGCTGCTTTGTCCCCAAACAGGCACCATTATGCGCAAACTCAGAATTTCCAGCAGTATTTCTCATCGCCTGGATTACAGCGTGGCGGTGGGTGGAATCTGGCTAGACAAAGGTGAGTGGGATTTAATCAAAAATGGAGGGTTAGCTAACTCTCTGAATGCGGTCGTTACCTCTCAATGGCAAAAGAATATCCGCACCAATAACTCAACGGAAAACTTTGTCGCACTGTATAGCGAAAAATTTGGTGACGAGACTTACAGCAAATTGAAAGAGATCCGTAACTGGCTGGCGGAGCAACCAAACAAGCATGAACTACAGGCTTATCTGTCGGCGGAAGATCCGTACTCCGCAGAGCGTTAAGCTTCCATTCATTTCTACTTCGTTACATTCTTAAAAGATGGAATAAACGGGATTGCATTCTGTTTATTCCATCTTTTGTGATATTCTCATTCCACTTCTTTATCTGTAACTCGGTATAGCGATGTTTGACGCCATTAAAGACTTTATCAATCCGGGGAAAAATCCCGACCTCTCATCAGCGCATGACTATCAAAATTCACACCTTCCTACTTTGTGGTTGTTAGGAAAAACAGGTGCTGGAAAATCCTCATTCATTCAAGCGTTAACCGGGTTGTCTGAGGTTGAAGTGGGTAATGGTTTTGCACCTTGCACTATGACGTCATCGGCTTATGACTTTCCCCAAGACACACCAGTTCTTCGTTTTCTCGATACGCGTGGGCTTGGAGAAGCGAATTATGATCCCTCTGAGGACATTAGAATATGTGCAGACCAAGGGCATGCTCTTATCATCGTCGCGAAGGTTGATGAACCCGAACAAAGCTCCGTTATCAACGCCTTAAAACAAATCCGAAAGCAGTCGGAAATCAAACATTTGTTGGTAGTACATACCGCGATCAATTCAGTCAGTGAAGCCGATAGAAAACGGATGGTGGAGCATAATCAGCAACAGTTTGAAAGTGCGTGGGGCAAGCCTGTTAAGTCAGTGGATGTTGATTTCGACTGTGAATCAGAAGACTTCTACCACCGTGAAGAATTGATCGAGATGCTCTCAGAAATGCTTCCAATTGTTGGCTTGATGGTGGAAGAAAAAGAATACGCCAATCTGGAAGAACAGAATTTCGATAAGCTGGAAAATGAAGTGCTTTGGTACTCTGGCAGCGCGAGTGCTTCTGACTTAGTTCCAGCGGTCGGATTGGTCTCAGTACCTGCTATTCAGGCTAAGATGCTCCATAGTCTTGCCAATCAATATGGTGTGGAGTGGAGCAAACGGACGTTCAGTGAATTCATCGGGACCTTGGGTACGAGCTTTGGTATTCAATATGGCGTCAAGCTGGGGGCAAGGCAGTTAGTCAAACTGATTCCTGGCTATGGTCAGACTGTGGGAGCTGTCGCCGCTGCTGCGGTGAGTTTTGGAACCACTTACGGGTTGGGGCGTGCTGCATGCTACTACTTCTACCACAAAAGCAAAGGTGAAAGCGTAAGCAGTGAAGCGATGCAGCAGTTGTACAAAGATGCATTTAAGAAAGGCAAAAAGGTAGCAGGCGATGACGAGAGTTAAACAGGGTTTGAAAAGCTTAAACCACTACGCTGGTGGGCTGATGCTGGTGTCTTTCATTGGGGTTATCTTGCCTCTTCTGGTACTGAGTGGCTTTGGTTTATACGCCATTGTTCAGCATGGCTATGTCATTCATTTTGCAATAGCTCTGCTGATTTCAGTGTTAATGGTGTTTGTTCCCCGTTGGGTATGGAGCAAGCGTTCATCTGCCGAGCCGGTAATTGAAGAAGGTTCTGAAATCTTTGTTTCGGCATCAACCGACTGGTCAGATAGAGAGCTTTCAATTTGGGAAGAAGTAAATCAATCGATCGAAACAAAGTTGAGTCGTGCCAGTGACTGGGGTGTGCTCAAAGCGCACGGTTTTGAGATCGCAACGGAAGTCGCTCAAGCATTTGGAAAGAAAGACCTTGATTTCACCGTGCCTGAAGGGCTGCAACTTTTAGAAGAAATAAGCCGACGTTATCGACAGGTGTTAAACGAGCATGTTCCCGCTGTCGACATGATCAAAGTGTCGCAGATTAAGTGGGCTTATGATGTCAATGACAAATATGGTGAGCAGGCTGTCAAAGTAGGAAAACGCGGCTTACTGGCTTGGAGAATCTTTCGTGCTGCTAACCCCGTTGCTGCCGTTGCGAATGAAATTCGGGGAAAGGTGTTGGGTACCCTGACTGAAAAGGCAGCTGAAAACCTTCAGCAAAATGCCAAGCGTGCTCTGCTTCAGGAGGTAGCTAAAGTATGTATCGACTTGTACAGCGGTCGATACACAATCGAAGATCAAGCCGTTCAAGTAAGTCGTATCAGTGAAGATGATGAGACCCGAAAAACTAAGCCTCTCGAGGCTGTCCGGGTCACAATTATTGGTCAGCTTAGTTCGGGTAAATCTTCACTGGTCAATGCCCTGACAAAAGAGATCAATGCAGAGGTCGATGCTTTACCTGCAACCGATGATATTCGTGTTTATCGCTGTAGCATTGATGACGAAGAGCAACTGAATCTTATTGATATGCCAGGATTAGATGGCAATAAGAAAGTGACCAATAACGTGCTTGAACAAGTCACCCAATCTGATTTAGTACTGTGGGTGCTTAAAGCAAACCAGTCTTCTCGTCAGCTTGATGTGGATTTGCAAACCCAGATAGAGCAGTTTTATTCTCGTAAGGAAAATATTTCTCTTAAGAAGCCTAAAATTGTGGGCGTGCTTAATCAGGTAGATAAGCTCAAACCAGCAAGTGACTGGACTCCCCCTTATTCTCTTGATGATGAAACCAATCCAAAAGTACAAACCATAAAAGCTGCGATGGAGTTTAACCTTTCTCAGTTATCGATGGATGCCATTTACCCGTTGGGAATGCCAGAAGAACGACCAATGTTTGGAATCGAACAGTTGGAAACTGAGATACAAAACCAGTGTGATCATGCTAAAAATGTTCAGCTTAATCGCCAAAGAAATGAGGCGAAAGGCGCAGCTGGTCTTATGGGGCAAAGCAAACGCTTGTTTAAAGTCGGTGGGAAGATCGTTAAAAACATGATTTAGAACAGTGTGATGAATGAATTAATTCGTCACATTTGCATCATTGATATTTATTGGCTCTTCATTAATATCATATGCAGTCAAATTCATTTTGAGGTTAAAAATGATCATAAATCATGTGTCGGTTGGAACAAATAATATTGAGCGCTCCACTCAGTTTTATGACGCAGTCCTTGGTAAGTTAGGAGTCGAACGTTCTCATACCATTGATGGTGTTGCTGTCAGTTATGGGAAAAGCTTCGAGTTTTGGGTAGGCAGTGCTTGTTGTGGTCATTCCAGTTCTGGAATAGGTTCTCATATCGCCTTTAACGCGCCAGACATAGAAGCGGTCAATGCATTTCACCAGACCGCCCTAAAGTTTGGCGGTCTTTGTGCGGGAGAACCTGGATATCGGCCAGAGTATGGGGAAGGGTATTATGCCGCGTATGTGCATGACCCAGATGGTAACAAAATCGAGGCGGTACTCTTTAATCCTGTCTGACCGCATTTCTAATAGGTAACTTTACTGCGCAGCTTTTTGGTCTGCCCTCGCTGAGATTTCTTGTCCATTCTCTTCATTTTTGATGAAAAGGTCGGTTTAGTTTCACGCCTTTTCTTCTGGACAACCGCAACGGAACGAACAATTTCAGCTAACCGATTCAACGCATCTTCTTTGTTTTGTTCTTGTGTTCTGAACTGCTGAGCTTTAATAATGATCACGCCATCTTTGGTAATACGGCTGTCTTTGAGGTTTAACAAACGTTGTTTGTAAAAATCTGGTAGGGCAGAGCGCTGAATATCGAACCTCAAATGAATGGCGCTGGATACTTTGTTTACATTTTGCCCACCAGCACCTTGAGCACGGATTGCGTCAATCTGAACTTCCCACGGTGAAATCACCACCGAATTTGAAATTGTAATCACGCCGTTTTTCTCCACCAGTTCATAAGCCGCTTAAGGCTATCATATCTCAACCGGTTTTGTTGGTATCAGGGGCTCTGGTTATTTAGGTAGGGTTTGTTCTATTGGGTGTTCGGCGACGTATTCTTCCAGAAGACGCGATGTCTGGTCTGCGTTGACTTTCAAAAGATTGACGAGTTCCTGAAGTCTTGAAAGTTCAGGCATGTTTCCTTTAGAAGCGATCTGAAAGACTTGCTCCGACTTTGCCAGCATTTTGTTGGCGTTCAGGCTGCTGGCGATGCCTTTCATCGTATGTGTATGAAGTGTCACGGATTCAATATCGTCGGACTCAGTTGCAACCATAAGCGCATCAATACTTTCCAGCATTGATTCTTTGAGAGTCGAGATGATTTCCACTAATTGCTCAGTATCGCCTGCGCAAACTTCATCAATGTAAAAACTGAGGTCTATCTCAGATTCTGATGTGGAAATCGATTCGTTTGAACTGGTGAAGTGCTCCATTTCAACCACCTTACTGCTGTGGGACCGATGTTTTTCAATCAGTGATTTATGCTCGACTAAAGCATCATTAAAACTGTTCTTTTGCAACGGCTTGGTGAGGACGTAATTTGCTCCGGCATTGATGAAACGGTCATGTGCTTCCTGAAAAACATCAGCCGTACAACCGAAGATGACAGTATTGAGTTTTAGTTCATTGCGAATGTGTTTTGTCGTTTCAATTCCATCAAGCCTTGGCATGTGGTTGTCCATGATGATGACATCAAATGTCTGGTCTTGGAGACATTCGATCGCCTCTATGCCGTCTTTAGCTACCGTTACCTGGTGATCTAACGTGTGGCAGAATTTCTTGGTGACCAGTGCATTCACCGGGTTATCTTCCACAATCAAAATGTTTAATCCAACAGGGAGAGTACTCGTCAACGTCTCGTCCTGATCTAGCTCTATAGGGCGATCTTGTGTCTGTTCGAGACTGATATTGATGGTAAAACAGGTTCCGCTGTCTATCTCGCTGCTTACTTTGACCTGTCCTCCCATTAACTCAACCAGTTGTTTAACGATTGCCAGCCCCAGACCCGTCCCACCAAAGTTTCGGGTCGTGGAGGACTCTGCCTGAATGAACGGGTCGAAGATATGCTCAAGTCTGTCCTCAGCAATACCAATTCCAGAATCTTCAATCTCAACCCAAAGGTTATAGATGTTGTGTTCAGCCAGTTTGCAGTTACATCTCAGTTGAACATTTCCATGGGCAGTGAACTTAACTGCGTTGCTCATCAGGTTAAAAATGACCTGGCGAATTCGGGATATGTCGGCAAGAAAGACCAGTTCATCAGGAATCTGGTTATCAATGATCAAATCTATGCCTTTTTCATCGCACAAAAGCTGATACGTAGAGGCGATAGGAGTAAGTATCTGATTAAAGTGAAAAGGAACCGCATCCAGCTCAAGCTTGTTTTGTTCGATTTTGGAAAAATCCAGAATGTCGTTTAGCAAAGATGTCAGGTGTTCCCCGGATTCAAGTAGTACCTTCAGTTGTTCTTTGTGTTCGCTATTGGTGGTTTCACCGCGCATGATTTGCGCCATACCTAATATCCCGTTGAGGGGAGTCCGGAGTTCATGGCTCATGGTTGCAAGAAAAGTTGATTTCGCTTCATTGGCAACCATTGCTCGTTTTGCGGACAGTTCGAGTTCCTGTTCGAGCTGGACTTTTTTAGTGGTATCCCTTTCAACAGCGATAAAGCAACTTAACTCACCTTCGTCATCAAAAATAGGAGTGATGATGATATCTACCCAATAGGCTGTGCCATTTTTTCGGTAGTTAAGTAGCGTCAGTTCGATGGTCTGTTTGCATTTTATGGCATCTGAGACAAGCTTAATCTGCGTGCTATCGGTATCCTTTCCCTGAAGGACTGCCCCGGGTTTTTTACCCATCATTTCGGTCAGTGAGTAGCCTGAAAGTTTTTCAAATCCCTTGTTTACCCAGGTCACTAATCCTTTTGGATCCGTCACGATAATAGCGTCTTTTGCATGCTCTGCTATGAGCGCATGACTGGCGCGCTGACGTTCAGATTCAAGCATGGCTTGCTTCATTTTTAGTAGTTCGGTGAAAGCCAGTTTTTGTCGGTGCAGTGCATAGGTGCAGACAAATATAATGAGCAAAAGAATCAGAACACCAATGTTCTTAGTGGTATCGGATACTTTTTGTTCCCAATAAAGATCAATCTGTTTTAAATGTTCAGTAACCCCCAGATTGGCCAGCGAAACCTGTTTTCTTTCCAACTGGTGCTTCACACGTTCTTGCAACTGAACATAGCTCAATAGTGACTGGTATGTCGGGTCTTGATACAGAGCGGAATCTTTGAGGTACAGGCTATCCGATATTCCGCCTTGTGTTGCGGTTGATATCACTAGTCTTTCGTCTACGGAGGTGTACTGTTGGTAAAGCTCATTCTGCAGCAAATCAATGGTTTTACCAGAATAGTTAAGCGATACGTTGGCACTTAACAGAGACTCCATCTCTCTAACAAAGGCTGCTAGCTTGAGTTCGGTGGTTTTGCTTTTTTCTAGTGCAACGGCATCGAAAGGTTGAACCAGATAGGGCGTTTCAGAAAAATGTTTCTGGATGGAGTGGTTTAAAGACTCCGCATAAATTTCGGTGTGAACCAGCAATTCAGACAACTCATCATAGCGGTTGAAGTTCCTGAACTGAAAACTGAACAGATTCTCTTGCAGCGCGGTAACGTTCTGAAGAAGCGAGTGATAATTAGCTTGCAGCTTGGTATGAATATAGTGTTTGTAGAGATTAAAGCTCAGGACGGCAATCACTACCGTAATCAGGGTAATGAGCGTTGCTTCCTTGAACGTCTTACTGATTTTCATTCATCAAATCCCTGAGTATTGGGGGCTTAGGAGCGGTCAGGCTATTCAAAAAGGCACTTAGCTCCAACGTGGTCACTGCATCCAATTCCATTCCCAGTTGGACTCGGGCCATTATCGCGATGGCTTCTTCCAATGTTGCTGCATGACCATCGTGAAAGTAAGGGGGAGTGGTTGCTACGTTGCGCAGCCCCGGGACTCGGAAAACGTATTTATCTTCATTGTTACCCGTCAGATTATAGCGACCGAGATCCGTGACCTGTTCGTCAGGCAATATACTTTGCAAGTTCCCAAATCTCTGGAACAGGTTTCCGCCAAGATTTTGTCCTTGATGACAGGCAATGCATCCCAGTTTTTGAAAATTGAACCAGCCTCGTTTGGCTGCCGCTGATAGGGCAGAGTCGTCACCCATCAGGAATTTATCGAAAGGCGCATCCGGTGTGTTCAGAGAACTCATAAAGATGACCAGCGCATCCTTAATTGTTTGTTCAGTGATTTCACCATCATAGGTTGAGGAAAAGAGTGCTTTGTAATCTTTGGAGCGTTTAACTTCTTCAACAACAGTCGCCCAGTTGGTGTTCATTTCTAGGGGATTATGAATAGGTCCGTCAATTTGATGTTCTAAACTGGATGCACGACCATCCCAGAAAAAACGTGTGTTCAAGCTTACATTGAAAACGGTGGGTGAGTTTCTTAAGCCAAAACCGTTGACGCCATGAGAGACCCTGAGTTTTTCTGCTCCGTTGGTTTCAAGGTGATGACAACTGGCACAACTGACTTGCTGATTTGATGAAAAATTTGGATCGTTAAAAAGAGTAAAGCCCAATAAAACTTTCTCTTGGTTATCGATTCGGGAGGATGGGATCGGTTTGACAACGTCAGTACTGTACGCTTTCTTTTCTGGGAGGCGCAAAGGCTCACCGGACCATTTAGATCCTTGAAAAAAGAAGTAGCCCGCGAATAAGAGTGATATGGCTAAACATGCCCACCACATTTTTGTTATTTGTATCATTGCCCAACTTACCTTGACGCTATACTTTGAGTATGGTCGGTGTCTGAGTATTTTCAACTTGGCTCAGGTCTTAATTACCTTTGCCTGTTCCTCTTTTTTCATTGGCAGGTATATAGGTAAAGTTCATGGAAATTTTATCCGTTTTTAGTGTGTCTTCATGAGTTCAAGGGTTATGATTACCCGGAGTAATTAATAAAGATGTAATTTTGGAGTAACGAATGGCGTTTGACCTAGACCAGTACCAGGGTCTGATTTTCGATATGGATGGTACGCTTATTGATTCTATGCCTGCGCATCTTGATGCCTGGGAAAAAGCGGCTGAAGACTTTTCTGTTCCGTTTGATCGGGAGTGGATAGGGTCAATGGGGGGAATGCCATCAGCTAAGATTACGTTAGAAGTCAACAAGCGCTACGATCTGTCTCTTGATCCAGTTGCAGTGTCTTCTTCAAAGATGGGGCACTTTGAGGCAATGGAAGATTTTGGAGACCTTATCCCACAAACATTCGCTTTAGTACAAAAGCACTTTGGCATTAAAAAAATGGCGATTGGTACGGGGAGCGTAAGGCAAAATGCAGACAGAATGCTCAAAGCAAAGGATGTTATTCGCTACTTTGATGCCGTAGTGACTGCTTCGGATGTAGACAACCATAAACCAAACCCTGATACGTTTTTGCTTGCCGCTGAAAAGCTAGGCGTTTCTGCTGAAAACTGTGTGGTTTTTGAAGATACCTTATTGGGAAAGCAAGCTGCACACGCAGCAGGAATGGATTGCATCATGGTGGTTGAGGGCGGGTTTGAATTTTGTCCTAAGCCTTGAGGTAACTTGAGTATAAGTTGCCCTATATACGCAAAAGCCACCCATTTCGGGTGGCTTTCTCAATTCCGTTGATTTTGCAGTGCGGCTTATAGCGCGCCAGCCCAAAACAGGGCATTAGATAATGTGATTCCAAACATTACTGCCATCATCAGCAAGAAACCTGCTGCAAAACGTAATTTTGATAACATTTTTGTAACTCAATTTCAGTTTAAAGTAAAATCGGCGAAATAATGCCTAAAATGTGTGCGCCATACAACATTTTTTTTGTGTTTAAATTACAAAATGGAGCCCTCTCAAATACTTAGAGGGACAATAGAAAATCAAAGAATATGATTGCTCACACGTAAAGAAAAAATATGACGCTTACCTGAGCAAAATAGCTGTGAAATTTCATTTTCTTCTTGCTTAATAATTCGTTAGAATTGCGCGTTCGTCAGGCAAAGAGCATCCGTATTTGTTTTGAGCCTGACTGACGAATTCATGTCTTTAAGACAATTATTTTCTCTTACGCTTTGAATGCATGAAGCGTTTGAACGAACTAAACATGTGTTGCTTGGTGTGCAACACCACTGTAAAGGACAAAACATGCCTATTATTACTCTTCCTGACGGCAGTCAGCGTCAATTTGACAATCCAGTTTCTACACTTGAAGTTGCACAATCCATCGGTCCGGGTCTTGCGAAAGCCACCATTGCTGGTCGCGTAGACGGTAACCGTGTTGATGCCTGTGACCCAATTGAACAAGATGCAAGCCTAGAAATCATCACCGCAAAAGATGAAGTGGACGGTCTTGAAATCGTTCGTCACTCATGTGCTCACCTATTAGGTCACGCACTGAAACAGCTTTACCCACAAGCGAAAATGGCGATCGGTCCAACCATCGACAACGGTTTCTACTACGACATCGACTTGGACGAGTCGCTCACGCAAGAAGATCTGGAAAAGATTGAAAAGCGCATGAAAGAGCTGGCGAAAACCAAATACCAAGTGGTTAAGAAAAAAGTAAGCTGGCAGGAAGCACGCGACACGTTTGAATCACGTGGCGAACCATACAAAATTGAAATTCTGGACGAAAATGTTTCTCGTGATGATCGTCCAGGGCTTTACCACCACGAAGAATACATTGACATGTGTCGCGGTCCTCACGTACCACACATGGGTTTCTGTCAGCACTTTACGCTGCTAAACGTAGCGGGTGCATACTGGCGTGGTAATAGCGACAACAAAATGTTGCAGCGTATCTACGGTACGGCTTTCCATGATAAGAAAGCACTGAAGGCGCACCTGACTCGTCTTGAAGAAGCAGCAAAGCGTGACCACCGTAAAATCGGTAAACATCTAGACCTGTTCCACATGCAACAAGAAGCGCCGGGCATGGTGTTTTGGCATCACAATGGCTGGTCTATCTTCCGTGATCTGGAAGTATTTATTCGTCAGAAATTGACGGAATACGGTTACCAAGAAGTAAAAGGTCCATTGATGATGGATCGCGTACTTTGGGAACGCTCTGGTCACTGGGACAAATACGCAGACGCAATGTTCACAACCTCGTCAGAGAACCGTGAATACGCAATCAAGCCAATGAACTGCCCTGGTCACGTTCAGATCTTTAACCAAGGTCTGAAGTCTTACCGTGATCTTCCGCTACGTATGGCAGAATTTGGTTCTTGTCATCGTAACGAACCATCTGGTGCGCTGCACGGAATCATGCGTGTACGTGGCTTTACTCAGGATGATGCTCATATCTTCTGTACAGAAAGCCAAATCCAGGAAGAAGTTACTAGCTGTATTAAGATGGTATACGACACATATCAAACCTTTGGTTTTGATAACATCGTCGTGAAATTGTCTACTCGCCCTGAAAAGCGTGTGGGTAGTGATGAAATTTGGGATGAATCAGAAGAAGCGCTGAAACAGTCTCTTGAAAATATGGATATTCCATACGAGATTCAAGAAGGCGAGGGTGCGTTCTATGGTCCTAAGATTGAATTCACGCTATACGACTGTCTGGATCGTGCATGGCAGTGTGGTACGGTTCAGCTAGACTTCAACCTACCAAGCCGTTTAGGTGCAACTTACGTTGGTGAAAACAACGAACGTTTGGTGCCTGTGATGATTCACCGTGCGATTTTGGGCTCCCTGGAGCGCTTTATCGGTATTCTTATCGAAGAATATGCGGGTTTCTTCCCAACTTGGTTGGCACCAGAACAAGCAGTTATTATGAATATTACGGACAAACAGTCTGAATATGTTCAGGAAGTAGCACAAAAACTGCAAAAAAGTGGAATTAGAGCCAAAGCAGACTTGAGAAATGAGAAGATTGGCTTTAAAATCCGCGAACATACATTGAAGCGTGTTCCGTACATGCTGGTTTGTGGCGACCAAGAGATGGAAGCCGGAGAAATCGCAGTACGTACTCGTAAAGGTAAAGACCTAGGCAAATTTAAAGTGGATGACTTTATTTCATACATCCAAGCCGAAGTGTCGAGCCGTAAGCTCAATCTGGAGGAATAAGCTATTAAAGGCGGAAGACGTGGCCAACAGCCGGCCAAACAAAACCAGCACCGTTTGAACGGTGAAATTCGTGGCGTTCGTGAAGTTCGTTTAACAGGCGCTGACGGTGAGTCAGTTGGTGTTGTATCAATCAACGAAGCACTAGATGCAGCTGCAGAAGCTGGTATGGATCTCGTAGAGATCAGCCCTAACGCCGAGCCACCAGTTTGTCGTGTGATGGACTATGGCAAGTTCCTCTTCGAGAAGAGCAAAGCTGCTAAAGAGCAGAAGAAAAAGCAAAAGCAGATTCAGATTAAGGAAGTTAAATTCCGTCCTGGAACTGACATTGGAGACTATCAGGTAAAACTACGCAACCTGACGCGTTTCCTTGAAGACGGCAACAAAGTGAAGGTAACAATTCGCTTCCGTGGTCGTGAAATGGCTCACCAAGACATCGGTGTTGACGTTTTGAATCGTTTGAAAGAAGACACAGTAGATTTAGCTGTTGTGGAATCTTTCCCGACTCGAATCGAAGGTCGCCAGATGATCATGGTGCTAGCCCCTAAGAAGAAGTAATTAACGGCTTACAAGTAATTCAACCCTGCCGCAATTCCTTTGAATAAAGGCTTAAACGGCGGGGTTTTATTCGCCCTGATTACTAGTGTTAAATAACTCAACAATGCGGAGTTCTTCATCATGCCTAAGATGAAAACCAACAAAGGTGCTGCTAAGCGTTTCAAGAAAACTGCTGGTGGTATTAAGTACAAGCACGCTACAAAACGTCACATCCTGACTAAGCGTACTACTAAGAACAAGCGTCAGCTACGTCCAAACGCAATCCTTCCTAAGTGTGAAGTGGCTGCAGTTGTTCGTATGATGCCATACGCTTAATTCTTTTTAGTTATCAATCGTTTAGTTTAGGAGAAGCATAATGCCTCGCGTAAAACGTGGTGTACAAGCTCGTGCACGTCATAAGAAAGTTCTAAAACAAGCTAAAGGTTACTACGGTGCTCGCTCTCGCGTATACCGCGTAGCTTTCCAAGCAGTTACTAAAGCTGGTCAATACGCTTACCGTGACCGTCGCAACAAGAAGCGTCAATTCCGTCAACTGTGGATTGCACGTATCAACGCTGCATCTCGTCAAAATGGTCTATCTTACAGCCGTTTCATCAACGGTCTTAAGAAAGCATCTATCGAGATCGACCGTAAGATCCTTGCTGACATCGCGGTATTCGACAAAGCTGCATTTGCAGTTCTAGTTGAAAAAGCGAAAGCTGCTCTTTAATAAGCAGTGTAAGGTTTAAGAGAAGGGGAGCATTTGCTCTCCTTTTTTCTTTTTGTTGAATTCTCCCATCTCCCTTCCTATTTACTCTCTCTTATAGAACCTCATAAGAAATCAAAACAGCGCCTAAAAATTCGTTTCGATCAGTGCTATTTCATTGCATGCCGCCATTTACTTTGTCAGAGTGATTTTTTCTGCCACTTAATCGGGGTTTAGCCATGTCCGATGTACAGGTTTCTCTTGGGCTTGACCAAGATGGATATATTACAAATCCTTGTTCGGCTGACCGAATCCAACCCGATTTCCAGCCCGTGGTGAACGCCGTGTCTGACATGCTCTATTCCGGCTTTAAAAATAAAGTTCACAGCCTATATCTGTACGGCAGTGTGGCGCAGGGAAAAGCCCTACCGGAGATATCTGATCTTGATGTTTCGGTGGTGTTTAACGAACCACTAAGCGCACTTGAAAGCAATCGCCTTAAGGAAATATCAAACGAAATAGTTCGGAAACACTCCGTAGTTAGCAAGCTCGATATCGACCCCGGTTACCTAGAAGAAGTGATACATAAAAGGGAGAAGTATCGGTGGCATTTTTGGCTTAAGCATTGCTGCTGTTGTATTGCGGGTGAAGACTTGTCAAAAAGGTTTAGTCGCTTGAAACCTAGCGTTCATATAGCGTATGAATTGAACAGCGACCTCGAAGCTTTTATTGAAACTCTGGACGTTGAGTTTTTTCACGTTTCTAAGGTGAAGCGAAGACAAATTCTAGCGAAGAAGATTTTACGTACAGCCTACACACTCATTGCAGAGAAAGATGACAGTTGGCATACAGAGCTAGAACACTGCATGCGTGCTGCAATGCCGTACTACCCAGACTATGAACAAGACCTTCAACTGGCACTGAAAATATCTAAGGGTGTGCTGGCTGAAGACAGGCAGGTTAAACAACTCGTTAAACGTTTGGGGAGTAAGTTAATTGAAACGTTGAATAACGCCAAACCATTTTCAGCAACCTATCGAGAGTAGTAACCTCTAACTATATTAATCAGCAAGGAGACCCATGAAGGAACTCAATGGAGGTCGGGAAAATTCGATCTTTCAATGTGGTGATACTGTTATTCGTCCATTGAATCCATGGTCGTCAACGATACATCTGCTCCTAACCCATTTGTCACAGAAGAGAATGAGTGGCATTCCAAAATTAGTTGGCAAAGATGAAAGCAATGAACACTTAACTTTTGTCGAAGGCGACACGTTCAATTATCCACTTAGAGGGGCTATCGCATCGGAAGAAGCTCTGGTCTCTGCTGCTCAGCTCCTCAGAAAAATGCATGATGCAAGTGAGTCTTTTGTTCACGAACATTCAGTCGAGGAGCTTTGTTGGATGCAAACACCGAGAAAGCCCTATGAGGTGATATGCCACAACGATTTCGCTCCTTACAACGTAGCTCTTGTTGGCAACGAAACCGTTGGTGTTTTCGATTTTGACACAGCTTACCCCGCCCCCAGAATTTGGGATTTAGCATATGCGGTGTATTGTTGGTCTCCCTTAAAAACTCATCCATCCGATCGTTTGGGAAATATGCAAGATCAAATAGATAGGGCACGGCTTTTCTGTGAAGGATATGGCATTAGCGTGGAGGAGCGTGAGCGGCTACCAAGCGTTATGATTTCAAGACTAGAAGCTCTGGTTGCCTTTATGCACAAGGAAGCCTTGTTAGGTCACGAGAGTTTTATCTCTAACATCAGAGACGGGCACCATCATGCTTACATGAAAGACATTGAGTACATTCGAAAAAACCAGAAAGCCATCAGAATGGGCTTAGGCTAAGATCGACTTAACAGTCAGGTTATGGCTGTACACAAAGGAAACTCAACACTCTGTTACGTTACTTCAGTTTCTGAACGGGTAGCTATGCATTAACATCAATGTCTAACTATCCGTTTTTATAGAGGTAATATGAAAAAGTCACTCATCGCATTGTTTGTTATGACTTCTCTGGCAGGGTGTGAAGATGCAACCAAAGCTATTGATCAGGCACAAGAGACAGCTAACAGTGCCGTCGACAACTTCCAAGAACAACTGAATGTGGTAGATCTTAGCGATTTCAATCTGGACCAGTTAGGCAGTGCTGCAGATTCAGCTCAGGAGCTTGCGTCAGCTATTGAAGAAGTTATGAATATGGACTTAAGCAACCCTGAATCACTTGTCCAAGCTACAGAGCACATTTCTAATGCTTATAGTTGTTTGGTTGAAGCTTCCTCGGACACTACTGCAGATAAGCTTATTGAAAAGGTAATGAATTCTATCAGTAACGAAGATGCTTTAAATTTGATAGAGCAGGGTGTTGAAAAGGCAAAAGCGGCGCAAGAGTGCGTAATGTAGGAAATACTTAGCTCCTGCTTTTTTACATTAATTGGCAGATTGGGGTGAGGAATTTGCGACGCAAATCTTTTTAAATGAGAGTGACTACCACTGATCGGTTGTAAAGCAACTGACTCACCAGTCAGAATAGAGGTTTAAATTGGATATTCAAATTTACACATCTCCTGAGCAATCAGATATTGATGAAATTAAAGCTGGTCTTCGTAAACACAATACCCCATTTCTTAAAGATGTAAGACATGAGGATTTTCTCTGTTACCTGAACGACGATAATGGCAAAAAGATCGCTGGCTTAATTGGAGAGATATGGGGGAACTGGCTTCAAGTTAATTTCCTTTGGGTCGATGAAAATCAAAAGTCGCAAGGCTTGGGAAAACAATTGTTAAAACGTGCTGAAGACTTTGCCAAAAAGAACGGATGTCACTCCTGTTCGCTCGACACGTTCAGTTTTCAGGCAAAACCGTTTTACGAGAAGCAAGGTTACCAGGTTCAAATGCAACTGGAAGATTTCCCCGAGAATGCACAGCGCTTTTACATGGTAAAAACTCTTAAGTAATGGTCAACGACTGGCTAGGAAAAACGCACTCTAAATTGCACACATAACAACAAATAAACGAATGGAAAATGTAGATGGAAATAATTAAAGTAACAGCGTCAGAAGTCGAAATGGCTGCAAGTCTTTTCGACCAGTATCGTGTATTTTATGGCAATGAATCTGATGAGGCATTAGCCCGAACGTTTATCGGTGAGCGTATTGCCAATGCCGAATCGGTTGTGTTTCTCGCTAAGGATGATTCAGGAAACGCAGTCGGTTTTACCCAGCTTTACCCTACGTTTTCTTCGGTGTCTGCCCAGCGAAGCTGGATTTTAAATGACCTGTATGTCTCGGCTGATGTCCGCGGTCAGGGGTATGGAAAAGCTTTAATGAATGCAGCCAAAGACTTCGCGATTGAAACGGGAGCCAAAGGGTTGGCATTAGAGACAGCTCACGATAACCAGAATGCGCAGAAACTTTATGAATCTCTGGGTTATCAGCGTGACGAGCATTACTACAGCTACTTCTTGTCCGTGTAATCAAATATGATAGAAAATAGCTCAGAGTAATCTGGGCTATTTTTTTATGATCACCGGAAATCATGGAGGCAATATGCCAATAGCTATTTGCTATGCACGACAAGAGATTCTGGAAGCATTGAAAGCATCACCGCTTGTAGAAATGTGGGCTCAATGCTCGCAAAAAGATGCCGAGCATATGACGGTTAATTTCATAAAGTGTGAGTATCAAAAAGGGAATCCGTACAAAATACTTGTTGATTTGAAGTTACCTTCGCTATGGAGTCAAATCAGTCGAGAAGCCTTAGCACTTGGATTGTCTCAAGCTTTGTCAGTAGAAGCGGGGATATCTGAGGCAGAGCTATTAGTAACAGTCAATGTCATTGAATCGGGCTGTGTGGTGTCCAATGGTCAGATAGAGACTTGGTAGACCTAGACCACTACCTCATGAAATTTGGGGTCATCCCTGTCCAGCAAAATCTTGGAACCATCTTTAAAGGTATAAAGCTTTCGTGTGGATGTGATGTATTCCGACTGTTTTGCTTTCAGCACAGTTTTTAGAACCAGTGTTAAGCCATCTGAAAAGTCATCAACTAACTCATCTGCAATTGTTTTCTGCATTGTGATTTTCTGTAACCTTTTGAATAGGCATAGACTAACGTTTGTACCTTATAAGAGCAATCTCAGAACACCATTCCCTTAGCAAACATCAATTCTATCTGCTTACCTGTCCATTCTCATATTTGCTTATCCAAAGACTTTGTTTCACTAATGAGACTGCTGTCGAAGTCTGATGGGGAAATGGCGAAATTACGTCTAAAGTAGTTTAAGGAGGAGTTTATCTTTGTTGATTCGGAGGTGAACATGGCTGTTTCCCCAAAACACAATGGCATTGGCAAGCACTACAATCCTGATCAGGATTTCAGTAACGATCAAAGGCACCGTTTTACTGAAATAGCGAACAGGGCTGTGGAGCGACGTGCTCAAAAAAGCGCAGTCGGTAGTAATGCCGCTTCAAATAAACAACCTCAACCCAAAGCTAAAACTCACAAGAGAAAGAAAACCTTCTTCTCAGGTTTAGTCAGAGCGGCTATCTGGTCTGCCGTTCTAGGTCTGACCTGGCTATGGGTGATCTTTATGACTGGGGGATATTAGCGGCATATTTCATCCCGCTCATATTTTACAATAAATCTTATTAATGGTTTCAGTGTTCTATACTGCTATTAGACGTTTATAGAGCAGGCACACACCATGGCAATTCCTAACGAGATAACGGAAGAAGAGATCCAATACGAATCATTGGGTGACTTCTTCCAAGATTTCCGTGAAGCGCATGAAAAATGCGAGGTTATTCTGATCGATCTGGAACACAGACCAGATGATGTCGATTTATTGAATGGCTTGTTTCGTGTAGTGCACACCATAAAAGGCAATCTGGTGTATGTCGGGTTGGTATCAATCACTCCATTGATGCAAAGCTTGGAAGATCTCCTCGATTACATTCGTAAAGGGCATCTGTCGTATGACAGCATCTTGTGTGATGTGATTTTGCTCTCCTTGGATAAAACTAAGCAGATGGTCGAAGCTCGGCTTGATGGACGAGAAAGTCCTCTGGCTTCGGATGTTTTAGATAAGATTTGTGAAGACATCAGTTTAGTGGCTGATGTTTCCGCCAAGAAACAAGTTAAGCTGATTAACGATGTGTTACTACTGCTCGACCCTTCAGCTCAGATTACAGAAGTACCTGATGATGAGGTCACATCCAGTGAAAGTAATGAATCTGAGCAAATAAGAGAGAGCTACCAAGAAGAACTGCTTGGAATGTTAACTCAACATGGAATTGAAATAGACGACGATATTCGGTTTTATTCCAGTATGGTTCAGCCTCTTGAAGACAGAAGTAAATACTGGCACGGGCGAACTCTCAGACAACTGTTTCTGAGCATGGAAATGAACAGAGTTGCCGGAAACCCCGTTGACCCTTCCCAGCTGGCAGTTGCTGTTATGCTGCACGATGTCGGTATGTCCTTCATGCCTTTAGAAATGCTTAACAAGAAAGGCACGATTACTTCCAGTGAACGTGAAATTTTGCATCACCATCCATACTCTGGATATCTGCTTCTCAACGAGTCAATTCGTTGGCATGATGCGGCGGTAATGATACTCCAGCATCATGAACAGATGGATGGTTCTGGCTACCCTAATCACCTGAATCAGGATCAGATATGCGATGGTGCAAAAATCTTAAGCATCGCCGATACGTTTGATGCCAGAACCCATGAAAGAGCCCACCATACTTTGCTCAAGCGACCACTTGTCCGATGTATTGTCGAGATCAACAATTATAAAGACAAGCAATTTGACGCGCGTTGGGTCAATGTCTTTAATCAGGTTGCCAAGCAACATTTCAAATCAGATTCTTAACATTCGTTAATGGATAACTTTCTCTATCTGGGTATAGTTTTGTCTCATACCCAGTTTGAGGAAGCACCATGGATGTTTCATTGATGACCCGTCAGGATTTCGAACTGTTCTGGAATACTTTTCAGGAAATCGTTCGTGCAGAAGAAACCTACGCTTTTGACCCCGACATAACGTTTGAAGATGCTTACTCATTGTGGGTAGAAAACACCACCGCTACGTTTGTGTTTAAAGAGAACGGTACTGTTTTAGGGAGTTATTACCTCAAGCCTAATGCAGCTGGGCCGTCCAGTCATATTTGCAATTGTGGGTACATGGTGGCTTCCAGTGCCAGAGGAAAAGGATTAGCAACACAAATGTGTCTTCATTCTCAGGCTCATGCAAAAAAGTCCGGATTTTTAGCCATGCAATTTAATTCTGTGGTTTCAACTAACGAGAGTGCGGTTAAATTATGGGAAAAATTAGGCTTCAATATTATTGGGGTTATACCTGATGCATATCGCCATAAAAAGAAAGGTTTTGTTAGTAGTTATATTATGCATAAGGTACTGATTTAAAATTGTAACCTATGTATTTTTCTTGCGGTCTAAAGGGTTGAATATAAACAGCATAACAATGAGATTTTTATAAGTAATATTATTGTTAATAACCAAATGTAAAAACCGTTGCGCTCCATAATAATCTAGTATATTCTCCGCGCTAATCTCGAAGAGCGTTTTGGGGGATACGCACAGTGACCATTCAAGCTGATTGTGACACTGTGTAGGGTAGGTACTGATTGGTTCTTCAATCAGTAGATGGGAAGAAAATGCCATAGGACTGGTATTGTTATAGGAAGCCCAACATGACTAACTTAACTTCAATTTTTAAAATCAGCTTCGTACTTCCAAACTGCAGTATCATTACTGAACCTTGATACGTCGCACATTTCTCTATTAGCACACTTTGCTAAATCCTTGCCTTTGTTTGCATGACAAACACAGGTTGCTTTCTATTGCTTTTCTAATACGCCAAAGATCTATTTTGCGTTAATGAAAGCGAATCTTTGCTATTCAAAATCAATAATTTGAAATGGCGCTATTTAAAGGTTTTTTGCGATGAGCACAGCTTTTGAAATGGACGCATCACGCTCCAATACACCTTTCTCATCTGTTGTTCCTGGAGTTGAAGGCGTTTATGACCTGACTCCAGACCAAGTATTACTCGACCAAGAACAACATGAGTCGGAAGTACGTTCTTATCCGCGTCGTTTACCAATCGCCATTAAGCGCGCATATGGTGCATTGGTAGAAGATACCCGTGGACAAATTTTCCTAGATTGCCTTGCTGGTGCAGGCACACTTGCGATGGGTTATAACCATCCTGAGATCAATCAAGCACTAAAAGATCAACTGGACTCTGGTCTTCCGTACCAGACTCTTGATATCACGACGAAAGCCAAAGACACCTTCATCAAACGCGTTAAAGCGTTTCTGCCTGAAGAGTTTGCCAAAAACTCTGCCATTCAGTTCTGTGGACCTTCTGGCGCCGATGCAGTAGAAGCGGCGATTAAGCTTGCAAAGCAAACCACCGGGCGCAACACCATGTTCGCATTCCGAGGTGCTTACCACGGAATGACCAATGGCACTATGGGCATGATGGGTAACCTTGGCACCAAAGCGCGTCGCACGGGTTTGATGTCTGACGTTCACTTTATGCCGTTTCCATACAACCTACGCTGTCCGTTCGGTTTGGGTGGCGATGAAGGCGCAAAAGCCAGCATTCGCTACATGGAGCGTCTGTTGAACGATGACGAAGCGGGCATCATGAAGCCAGCTGCGATCATCGTTGAACCTGTACAAGGTGAAGGTGGTGTAATTCCTGCACCGGCATTCTGGTTGCGCGAGCTGCGTCGCCTTTGTGATGAGCATGGTATCCTGCTGATTTTTGATGAAATCCAGTGTGGTGTCGGTAAATCTGGTTACCGCTTTGCGTTCGAAGAATCCGGCATTTCTCCAGATATTCTCTGCTTGTCTAAAGCGATTGGTGGTGGTTTGCCGATGTCTCTGCTTGTTTTCAACAAAGAGATCGACACTTGGAAAGCGGGTGAACATACAGGTACATTCCGTGGTAACCAACTCGCAATGGTTTCAGGTGCAAAAGCACTGGAAATCATTGAGCGCGACAACCTTGTTGAGCATGCGAACATTGCTGGTCAATACCTTCGTCTTGGATTAGAAAGAATCCAGAAGCGAGTGAAATGTGTTGCAGAAGTTCGTGGTAAAGGTTTGATGCTGGGTGTTGAAATCCAGAACCCTAATGGCGAGAAAAACAAATTCGGCGAGCCCGTTGCAGACGGCGACCTTACACTAGCGATTCAGCGAGCAGCGCTTGAGCGCGGTTTGATGGTTGAGAAAGGTGGTCGTGAAGGGGCGGTGATTCGTTTCCTACCACCTCTTATCATCTCGTTTGAGCAAATCGATTTTGCACTACGAGTGATTGAAGAAGCGATGTTAGTGGCTGGTGGTGGTCTGAAAGATGAAACACCAGAAGAAAGCGAATGGCAAAAGCATTTTATCCAGACGGGTGAAACCGGTGCTGATGAATTTGCTTCGGTAATGAATCATACAACCAAAGCCATGAAACAGTTGTTCGAGCAAGTGGACAAGCCATACTCCGGCATGGACCCAAAACTGCTTGAAGCCCAAATCAATGGGGTAAATCTGGATGCGTCGAACGAAAGCCTGAAAGACGTTATCACTGGTGCAACCGATCTAGTCGCTAAGAACGCGATTTTCACGCAACACCCTAATTGTATTGCGCACCTTCACACGCCTCCTTTGATGCCAGCGGTAGCTGCAGAAGCAATGATCGCGGCACTGAACCAGTCAATGGATTCTTGGGATCAGGCCTCTTCTGCCACTTATGTAGAGCAGAAAGTCGTGGACTGGTTGTGTGAACGTTATGAGCTAGGTGAAAAAGCTGATGGCATCTTTACCAGCGGTGGCACACAAAGCAACCAAATGGGTTTGATGCTGGCACGTGACTGGATTGCAGACAAACTCAGCGGTCACTCCATTCAAAAGCTTGGTTTGCCAGAATATGCTGACAAACTTCGCATTGTTTGCTCAGCTAAAGCACACTTCACCGTGCAAAAATCCGCATCTTGGATGGGGTTAGGTGAAAAAGCCGTACTGCCTGTTGATGCATTGCCAAACGGCACTATGGATACGACCAAGCTAGAGGAAACCATTGAGCAAGCCAAAGCAGAAGGTCTGATTCCATTTGCGGTAGTGGGTACTGCTGGCACAACCGACCACGGTGCGATAGACGATCTGAACATCATTGCCGATGCAGCAAAAAAACACGAACTTTGGATGCACGTTGACGGTGCCTACGGTGGCGCATTGATCCTGAGCAGCCACAAGGCGCGATTGTCGGGCATTGAACGTGCAGATTCAGTGAGCGTGGACTTCCACAAATTGTTTTATCAAACAATCAGTTGTGGTTCTCTATTGGTGAAGGATAAAGCGAACTTTAAGTTCCTGCTTCACCATGCGGATTACCTTAACCGCGAACACGATGAGCTGCCTAATCTGGTCGACAAATCCATCGCAACAACCAAGCGTTTTGATGCATTGAAAGTCTTCATGACTATGCAAAACGTGGGTCCAAAAGCGTTAGGCGATATGTATGACCATCTGCTTGAGCAAACACAGCAAGTGGCGGACCTGGTTCACCAACGCAAGGGCTTTGAATTGCTCTCAGAACCTGCATTGTCAACGGTGTTATTCCGAGTAACCAATAACCAGGTTGATGATCTGTGCAAGCTGAACCAGAAGGTTCGCATCGAAGCCTTGGTTCGCGGCATTGCAGTATTAGGTGAGACCACGGTAAACGGTCAGTCAGCGCTGAAATTCACAATTTTAAATCCGTGTCTGGCTCTGTCAGACTTCGAAAAACTATTAAACGACATCGACCAACTAGCGGTTGAACTAGCGAAATAATAAGGGACAAGAATAATGGCAATTCTTCAAATTGGTGCAGGCGGCGTAGGTTGGGTAGTCGCACACAAAGCGGCTCAGAACAACGACGTGCTGGGTGATATCACCATTGCTTCACGTACTGTAGGCAAGTGTGAAAAAATCATCGAATCTATTCAGAAGAAAAACAACCTGAAAGATCCATCCAAGAAGCTGGAAGCTCGCGCAGTAAACGCAGACGATGTCGACGCTCTAGTTGCACTCATCAAAGAAGTACAACCTGACCTTGTGATTAACGCAGGTCCTCCTTGGGTGAACATGACCATCATGGAAGCGTGTTACCAAGCGAAAGTCTCTTACCTTGATACATCCGTTGCCGTAGACCTTTGTTCTGAAGGTCAGCAAGTACCAGAAGCGTACGACTGGCAGTGGGGTTACCGTGAGAAGTTCGAAGAAGCGGGCATTACAGGTATTCTAGGCGCGGGCTTCGATCCAGGTGTTGTATCTGTATTCGCTGCATACGCAGTGAAGCACCTGTTTGATGAGATTGACACCATCGACGTAATGGACGTGAACGCAGGTGATCACGGTAAGAAGTTTGCTACTAACTTCGATCCAGAAACCAACATGCTAGAGATCCAGGGCGACTCTTTCTACTGGGAAAACGGAGAGTGGAAACAAGTTCCTTGTCACTCTCGTATGCTTGAGTTTGACTTCCCGAACTGTGGCTCTCACAAAGTTTACTCAATGGCACACGATGAAGT
Source organism: Vibrio sp. SCSIO 43132 (assembly GCF_019904195.1). NCBI lineage: Bacteria > Pseudomonadati > Pseudomonadota > Gammaproteobacteria > Vibrionales > Vibrionaceae > Vibrio > Vibrio sp. SCSIO 43132. The sequence continues at coordinate 2,495,515 of NZ_CP063199.1, read as the reverse complement.
GCGCTCAATGAAAGAATTCATCCCAGCCAAACGCATTGAATTCTGGATGGGCTTCGGTGATCGTTACCTGAACTACTTCAATGTTATGCGCGATATTGGTCTGTTAAGCCCAGATCCACTGACTCTGCATGACGGCACGGTTGTCCAGCCTTTGCATGTACTTAAAGCGCTATTGCCAGACCCAACGTCTCTTGCGCCGGGTTACACAGGCCTAACGTGTATCGGTACTTGGGTTCAGGGTAAGAAAGACGGTAAAGAGCGCAGCGTATTCATCTACAACAATGCTGATCATGAAGTCGCGTACGAAGACGTTGAGCACCAAGCTATTTCTTACACTACAGGTGTACCAGCCATTACTGCGGCGCTGCAATTCTTCCGTGGTGAGTGGGCAGACAAAGGTGTGTTCAACATGGAACAGCTAGACCCGGATCCGTTCCTTGAAACTATGCCTTCTATTGGTCTTGACTGGCATGTACAGGAACTGGAAGCAGGGCAGGGACTTCCCAATATTCACGAACTGAAAAAGTAAGAACCTAGCTCAGGCTAATCTTGAATGTACTAAAGCCGATGCCACTGCGTCGGCTTTGTTCGATTTTAAAGTGCTTTATTTGTTAAAGCACTCAAGGGACTAAGAATGCAAAAAAGCGAACTGAAAACCCCGTACTTCATGATCAATGAAGATAAGTTGATTGCGAACCTAGAGAAAGCCAAACAACTGAAAGAGATTTCCGGAGTGAAGTTGGTACTGGCACTCAAGTGCTTTTCTACTTGGGGTGTGTTTGACATCATCAAACCTTACTTAGATGGAACGACAAGCTCGGGTCCATACGAAGTCAAACTTGGGCACGAAACCTTTGGTGGCGAAACGCATGCCTACAGCGTGGGTTACAGCGAAGACGATGTTCGTGAGGTCGCCGACATCAGCGACAAGATGATCTTCAACTCACAAAACCAGTTGGCGGCATATCGTCATATTGTTGAAGGCAAAGCTTCAATTGGTCTGCGTTTAAACCCAGGGGTGAGTTACGCGGGGCAAGATTTAGCAAACCCAGCGCGTCAGTTTTCTCGCTTAGGCGTGCAAGCTGACCACATCAACCCTGAAGTGTTTGATTCCATTGATGGTGTAATGTTCCACATGAACTGTGAGAACAAAGACGTTGATGCCTTTATCGGTCTGCTGGATTCCATCTCAGAGCAGTTTGGTGAATACCTGAATAAACTGGATTGGGTCAGCATGGGTGGTGGGGTATTCTTCACTTGGCCAGGTTATGACATTGAAAAACTAGGCTTGGCACTGAAAGCCTTTTCTGAAAAACACGGTGTTCAGATGTATCTGGAGCCTGGTGAAGCGATCATCACGAAAACGACTGACTTGGTAGTAACGGTTGTGGATGTCGTTGAAAACCAGAAGAAGACCGCGATTGTTGATTCGGCGACCGAAGCTCACCGTCTAGACACCCTCATTTACGACGAGCCAGCATCAGTTTTAGAAGCGTCTGAAAATGGTGAGCATGAATATGTCATTGGTTCATGCTCTTGTCTGGCAGGTGACCAGTTCTGTGTCGCCAACTTTGACCAGCCACTAGAGATTGGGCAGAAACTGCATATCATGGATAGTGCGGGTTACACCATGGTGAAACTCAACTGGTTCAATGGACTTAAGATGCCTTCCATTTACTGTGAACGTTCCAATGGTGACATTCAGAAACTGAACGAGTTTGACTACTCTGATTTCAAACGTTCTTTATCTCAGTGGTCTGTTTCTTAGGGCTAGATAAAAAAGAATACCTAAAAAGGGCGAATACGTGGCGTATTCGCCCTTTTGTTATCTTCTCTATTGACTCGTGTAAAGATTACTGAAAAATTCATCTTAGGAAGATGATTAACGTGATAAGGAAGTGCATGTCGAGTAAACCCTCTAACGCTGTAACCATGACAGACGTTGCTAAATTAGCCGGAGTTTCTCGTGCTTCTGCTTCCAAGTATTTCAATGGAGATATGTCTCTTAAGCCCGCGACCATTCAGCGCATCCAAGCGGCTTGTGAAGCCTTGCAATACGTACCCAATCAACACGCTGTAAACTTGGTAAAAGGGCAGAGTTCACTGATTGCGGCTGTAGTGCCTTCGACTACTGATAGTTTCTATTCCGATACGCTGAAACACATTGAAGATTTCGCTAACGAGAAAGGTCTGAACCTGATTGTGCAGAGCACCCATGGTGATGCAGAACGAGAGCGCAAAATCATTCAGTCGCTTCGCAGCTTGAAACCCAGAGCATTGATTTTAGTGCCGACGGCAAGTGATGAAGCATCAGTACGTTTTTTTGAAGCACTGCGTCACGATATACACATCGTCTGGCTAGATAACTGTTTGTTGGAAAACGCGAGTTATGTGGTCAACGATAACAGACACAGTCTGGAAATCATCTGTGACTATTTCCTCGAAAAAGGCATTCATCCTTTCTACCTGGATGTACCCAAGAAGCTTGAAAAACCGTCTATTACCACTCGCAGAAAGAGTTATTGCGATCGCATGGAGAACGCTGGCTTAACGCCCAGATTCATCGTGGATGAAGACTTAGATATTACCTGGCCAGACGCTGCGTACGGACACACGATGATCTTTAAGTGGCTGCAAGAAACCGACTGGGCGAGTGAGAAATGCGGCATTATTTGCATGAATGACAACATCGCTGTAGGCGCATTAAGTGCGTTAAACAACGCTGGGGTAAAAGTCGGGAAACAGGTTTTGCTGGCAGGACACGACGACATTGAACTCGCGCCATTTTTGACTCCACCACTGACCACAGTGAAGCAAAGTTGCAGTCAAATGGCGAGGGCGGTGGTTGATGCGGTGTTGGAACCGGAGATTATTCGAGAGGTCACCATTCATTCCCGTTTAGTGAAGCGTTTGTCTGCTTAGTTGAGGTTTAAAATAACGATGTGATCCAGTCAAAGATCTTCTTATTTTTCCTCAAGCTACAGAGTGTTTTTCCTATAAATAAACGAACTTTACTTCCAAAATTGTTAGCGTTTTTTATCCAATGATTTAATCCTTTTAGTTTTAAATTAATATAAAACAATGAGTTAGGTTTTCTCCTTCTACTCTGATTCACAAAACTGTTCACTAAATCACCTTTCTCATTTTTGATTCTGTACACGTGTCAAAATATAACATAGGGTTAACTTTAACGAATCGGTTAGAGAATTGGGCATCTGGAAAAAGATCTAAAAGATAGGAAGCGTTTCTTTTTACAGCCATGTTATGCCCGTGTCATCCCATCTGATACAAGGAAGGAAAACGATGAAACATACCGTGAAAGTTGCCACCCTGACAGCGATTCTGGGTTTGGCTGCAATGTTCAGCCAAATGACAAATGCTGCTGAGAAACTCAAGCTTGCCCTGATCCCTGGGGTTGTTGATCCATTTTATTTCACCATGCACAGAGGCGCGCAACACGCAGCAGATGCCATTGGTGCTGACCTGGCATTTCAGGTTCCGCGCGAATGGAACACCACCGCTCAAGTGCCTATTTTGAACGCCATCATCGCCAAAAAACCGGATGCGATTTTGATTTCTCCGGTTGATAAACAACAGTTGATTGCACCGTTGAAACAAGCCGCTGACGCGGGTATCCGCGTGATTACAGTGGACACGTTCATTGATGACGGAAACTATCAGGATGGAAGTGGTCCAGGCGATTTTGTCGACAGTTATATCGCATCCGACAACGTGCTAGGTGGTCGAATTGCTGCCCGAGCGCTGGCGAAATCCATTGGTTACAAAGGCAAGGTGTATGTGGCAAGTGTGAAACCCGGCATTTCCACTACTGACCAACGCGCGGAAGGCTTTATGGATGAGATGAAGCGCTGGCCAGATGTAGAGGTTCTGAAGATTCAGTACAACGAAGATGATTCCAACAAGTCAGCTTCACAACTTCAGGCGGTTTACGCACGTAATCCAGACCTTGCAGGTGTGTTTGGTGCCAACACATTTTCTGCGTTGGGTGCAGCCGAAGGTGTGAAGAAGCTGGGTAAAGTGGGCGAGATTAAGGTAGTGGCATTTGATGCATTGCCAAGAATTGTTCAGGACATTAAAAGTGGTTTGGTCGACATTGCTGTCGCTCAGCAACCTGCCACCATGGGTTACTACGGTGTCATGACTGCCCATGCGTTGTTAACAGGTCAGGCAGTACCTACTCACATCGGAACCGGGTTTGTGGTGATGGATAAATCGAACATCGATTCACCAGACATCCGTAAATACGTGTACTCCGACTAAAGAATCACAGGGCAGGCGCATCCTGCCCTAAGTCAGCATTCTAATTACAAACCTAAATCTATAGATAGGTATTTTTATGTCTAGTGTTCCATCTACCACAAAGGCAGAGGAGTCGTCTGCTCAAAATTCAGGTTTTTCCTGGCTGGAGTGGTTGAGCAAAGCCTGGCCCTGGTTATTTTTAACTTTATTACTACTGTTTTTTGAAGTGTGGTCGCAAGTGATGTTTGACACCACATTTCTGGGTAACAGCTTCACTCTGCAAAGTATTGCTTTATTTGCTGCTGCCCCATTGTTACTGGGTATTGGTCAAACCTTTGTGATCATAGCGGCGGGCATCGATTTGTCGCTCGGATTCATCATGGGTTTTGCGTCGGTCATTATGGCCGCTACCATGAATTTGATGCCAGCGGATACCTTTATTGCACTGATAGTAGGGTTCGGTGCAGCGCTGTTGGCATCCTTTATTCCCGGTGTCATCAATGGCACCTTGATTGCGAGACTCGCTATCCCGCCGTTTATCGGAACATTAGGCATGTATGGTGTTGCAAGGGGGATGGGGTTCATTTTTGCTGACGGCACCACGGTCCCAGTCAACAACAGCTACCTGTATGCCTTTGGTAATGGGAAATTATTAGGCATTCCTTATCCGGTTTTGCTTGCCATCGCGGTGCTTATTCTCGCGCATTACCTGTTATCTCAAACCAAGTTCGGGCAATACACTTACGCGATTGGTGGTAATCGCAATGCGGCGATTCGTTCAGGCATTAAAGTCAAACGCCAGCTGACCTGGGTATATATTCTTGCGGCTTTATGCGCAGGTTTAGCAGGTGCCACTTACACAGCCCGTTTCTCTGCTGGGGCAGCGCAGGCCGGCGAGCCTATGTTGCTGGATTCCATTGCGGCGGTGGTGATTGGAGGCGCTAGTTTGTTTGGCGGCTACGGCACTGTTATCGGCACATTGATTGGAGCATTGATCATCGCCGTTATCCAGTTTGGCTTGGTGTTTATTGATGTTGAACCATTTTGGCAGTTTGTGGCGGTTGGTGTGGTCATCATAGTTTCAGTGTTCATTGACCAGTCGAAATCTAAGCTGACAGGAGGTCACGATGAATAGTGCTGAACAAGCAAAGCCCATCCTGTCGGCGTCTAATCTTTGCAAAACCTTTGGGGGAGTCGAAGCACTAAAACAGGTGTCGTTTGAAGTTCGACCCGGCGAAGTTATGGCATTGGTGGGGGATAACGGAGCGGGTAAGTCCACTCTGATTAAGACCTTGTCTGGTGTCTACATTCCCGATAGCGGCACCATGACTTACCAAGATGAGGATGTTGCCTTCGAAGACCCGTCGCAAGCGCGAAGTTCAGGGATTGAAACCATCTATCAGGATTTGGCGCTGGCCGACAATCTGGATGTGGGCAGCAATATCTTTCTTGGCCGGGAGCCCAAAACCAAGCGATTAGGGGTGTTTCCTGTATTGGACAGAGCCTACATGACCAAGGTGGCTGAAGAGGTCATAAAGCCACTCGATATCATCATTCCAAAGGCCTCACTCAAAAAGCCAGTGCTGAGTCTATCGGGTGGACAGCGACAGGCGATTGCCATTGGGCGAGCGGTGTACTGGCAAGCCAAAGTTCTGATTATGGACGAACCCACCGCGGCACTGGGCGTACCCGAGCAGCGTAAAGTGATGGAGCTGATTTTAAAGCTCAAAGAACAGGGCGTCGCCATCATTCTTATCTCTCACAACATGAATGATGTGTTTGCGGTGTCAGACAGAATTACCGTTCTTCGCCGAGGGCAGGTTGTTGGTGTGCGCGAAGCAAAAGAAACCAACAGCGAAGAGCTGGTGCATTTAATGGTTGCAGGTTAAGGAAAATCACATGTTAGAAGCAAGAATGAACCGTCTGTTTGGAGAATCCGGGCACTGTTTTGATGTCGCGATTGATCACGGCATGTTCAATCAGGGGGCATTTCTCCAGGGTATCGAAAATATGGATCAGGCGATTTCTGCCATTGTAGAAGCCGACCCAGATGCGATTCAGCTTCCACCGGGTAGCGCGCGTATTCTTCAAGGGATGAACAAGCCGAAAAAACCGGCTTTGGTATTAAGAACAGACATTGCCAACTGCTATGGGACGGAATTGGTTCCACCCATTTTCTCGGAAATGATAGAAAACCCAGTGGAGAGAGCGGTTAGGCTAGATGCAGCCTGCGTTGTTGTGAATTTATTGCAGTTGCCGAATGAAACGGATTTGTATCGCCAGTGCTTAACGCGCATTAACGCGCTCAGAAAAGAGTGTGAAATCTATTCCATGCCGTTGATGGTTGAGCCATTAGTTATGCAGCCCAATAGTCAGGCAGGTGGATATATGGTGGATGGGGATCTGAGTAAGATCGTGCCATTGGTTCGCCAGGCCAGCGAGTTAGGCGCCGACATCATTAAAGCCGATCCCTGTGATGACGTAAGTGAGTATCACAAGGTGATAGAAACTGCCCAGCGAGTGCCAGTACTCGTTCGAGGGGGCGGGAGAGTGAGTGATGATGAAATCTTGAATCGCACTGCTCAGTTAATGAAGCAGGGCGCAAAAGGGATTGTTTACGGGCGTAATGTAATTCAACACCACGACCCTGCGGGCATCACTCGCGCTCTGATGGCGGTGGTTCACCAGGGAACAATGCCGGAAGACGCAAAAGCAATGATTGGGGACGCGTAATGAAAACCATACGATTTGGCATTATAGGCGGCGGCATGATGGGTAAGGAATTTGCCTCCGCTGCCGCGCGCTGGTGTCATTTGACCGAGGTATCCGGTAAACCAGAAATTGTGGCGCTATGTGATACCAATGAATCCATTTATGGCTGGTATCAAGACAACTTTCCCAGCATCACACGCTATACGTCTGACTATCACGACTTGCTGAATGATGAATCTATCGATGCCATCTATTGCGCTGTCCCTCATCATCTTCATGAACAGCTGTATATCGACATCATCGAAGCGGGCAAACATCTTTTCGCAGAAAAACCGTTTGGGATAGATAAATCGGCATCAGAAAAGATCTTAGCGTGCATTGAATCTCACCCGGATGTGTTTGTGCGCTGTACCTCCGAGTTCCCGTTCTATCCAGCTATGCAGGCGTTAATTCGAGAGCTCAAACCCAGCTCAGATAACACGTTGCTGTATGCCGACATTGGTTTCCTGCATTCGAGCGATATCAACCCAGATAAACCCATCAACTGGAAGCGTCAGCAACAATTTTGTGGCGAATACGGGTGCATGGGTGACCTTGGTATGCATATTCTTCATGTACCTCTCAAACTTGGATGGGCGTTTGATTCAGTGTACGCCCAATTGAGCGATGTCGTTCAGAAGCGTAAGAATACACAGGGCGAACGGGTAGATTGTGACACCTACGAGAATGCCGACTTGCATTGTCAGGCAAGATGGGAAAATCAGAGCTTTCCTGTTCGCCTAAAAACCTACCGAATTGCTCCGGGGCATAACAATTCTTGGTACTTCGAACTTCATGGCACCAAGCGAAGCTATCGCTTTTCCACTGCCAGTCCCAATCAGTATCAGAAGATGGAATATGAATCAGGCGGTGAGCAAATCTGGCAAACCGTACCAGTTGGCTACTTGCCTGCTTATTCCACCATTTCGGGTGGAATCATGGAGTTTGGTTTTACCGATGCGGTTCAGCAAATGTGGGCGTCTTTTGTCGATGAGCTCGCAACGGGAAGTGTATCGGGTTTCCAATGCGTGACGCCGCAAGAGGCGTTTATTCAGCACCAAATTTTCACAGCAGCTTTGCTGTCTCATCAGAATCAATCCGTGGAGGAAATACAATGAAACGATCTCAGGTCAACCAAGCGATACGAGATGCGGAAGCCTTGATGGAACAATTCCATTTCAAACTTCCACGCTGGGGGAAGTGGAGTAAAGAGGCTTGGCAGAAAAACTCAGATCTAGCAGCATACAACAACCAATATCAGCTCGGGTGGGATGTGACGGACTTTAATGAAGACCGATTTGATCAGCGAGGGCTGGTTTTGTTCTGCATTCGAAACGGTGATCAGTCTGATAAAAACAGCGTGCCTTACGCCGAGAAGATCATGATGGTCAAAGAAGAACAAGAAACGCCGTTGCACTACCACAAAAAGAAAGTGGAAGACATCATCAACCGAGGTGGCGGAAATTTGGTGGTCGAATGTGTCAAAGTCAACGGGAAAGGTGAGCATCTGGACAAAGACATTAAGGTGACAGTTGATGGTGAATGGGTACAGGTAAAACCGTTTGAACCAATCATTCTTTCGCCTGGGCAGAGCATCCGAATCCCTACGGGGTTGATGCATCGTTTCTATGGTGAGAAGGGTAAAGGTCCGGTGCTGACAGGTGAAGTCTCGATGGCGAATGATGACAACGGAGATAACTATTTTGATCAGCCACTTGGTCGTTTCTCTGACATTATCGAGGATGAGCCCGCGATCTACCCATTGTGGAATGAACTCAAGTAGGCTGGCTACGGAGCAGGTTGGTTATGGATCAGCGGCAGGGGATTTTGTGCATTGGCAACTGGATCGTTGACCTTGTGCATTTCGTTTCGCCTTGGCCAGAAAAATCTGGCTTAGGCTTAATTGAGAATCAGGTTAAGGGGCCGGGCGGATGCGCATTTAATGTGTCTATAGGCTTGAGTGTACTGGATGACACCGTTCCAGTTTACGGGTGTGGTGTTGTCGGCGATGATGAGTACGGGCAGTTTGTTCTTGATGTTTGCCATCAGTACGGATTTGATTACTCCTGGATTAAGTCGATTCCCGGCATCACGGCTCACACTCATGTCATGACGGATGCAAAAACCGGAGAGCGCACGTTTTTTTACCAAGACGGTGTGTCAGCGAAGTTTTCCCCTGTCGATATTCCTTACACCGCAATTGGGATGCGCAATATCAAGATGGCGCATTTTGGCTATCTGCTCCTGCTTAAAACCATGGATTCCCTAGACGCCAACGGTCTACCTTATGCTGTAAAAGCACTAAAACAGTTAAAGATTCTTGGGTTAGAAACCAGTTTAGATATGGTGTCGACCGAGATAAGGGACGTGGATTCTCAGGTTACCCCCTGCCTGAAGTACGTGGATCACCTGATCATCAATGAACTTGAGGCGGGGTACTGCCTGCAAAAGACTCTGCGAAAAGAGGGCAGCATCAGTTCAGATGATGTTTTAGCGGCGGGTCAGGCGCTGCTTGAAAAAGGCGTGAACAAGAACGTCATTATCCATATGCCAGAAGGGGCGGCTTGGGTTTCAAAGTATGGGGATTCAATATGGGTGGAGAGCCTGGCACTCAGTTCTGAAGACATTGTTTCCAGCGTAGGGGCGGGGGATGCATTTTGCAGCGCATGTCTCTGGGGAATTTACAATGAAATTAGCCCTGTAAAAACACTTCATCTGGCCAATGCCAATGCTGCCGAATGCCTGAAAGGGTATACTACGGTTGATTCGCTGGTTTCTATTCACCAAATCCGCAAAAAGCACGGTTTGTAAGTTATTGGTTAAGCGACTGGGTGGCAATCTGATTGACTTTGATCTTCTTCAGTCCCTGATTAATGATTTTCCGCCATTTTCGACCCAGATCGTCGTTAGTAAACGCAATAAACAGCTCTTTGTTTTCTAGTCTTTTGGCGTTCATCTGCAACTCACCATTCAATAAATCGAGTTTGGGATCGTTTTCCATTAGGTATTGAAAGACGTATTCATCTATGACAGCGATGGAAATGCGTTCAGCTCCCAATTTACGGATGTTAGATGCGTCATTTAAAACAGGAGAAGCGCGCAACATGCCGTTTGCTATTTTTTCGTCCAGTTCCTTGGTATTCACGTAATCCTGAACCACGCCAATACTATAGGGTTTGAGATCAGACAATGTTGACCATTTAATTGGATCCTTAACGCGCTCCACGAAGCCCAAAGTACTGGAGCCGATGGAATCAGAAAGTAAAAGGTCGTCGGATTCAAGATGATACTCCGGGAAATAGCCAGCGTAATCCTTGTTGTTCTTTGCAAGCCGAACTGCTCTTGACCAAGGATAAAAACGAATTTCAAGGTCGTGTCCCATTGCCTGTAAAGCTGCTTTAACAACTGCGGAAGATGCACCGTGATCAGAGAGGTATTGGCTGGTGTAAGGTGGCCACTCAAGAGATGTCAGTACCAGCGTATCTGCGTTTGAATCGGGTGATTTTATTAAACTGCAAAGGGCGATAGCAGCAAGCGCAATTTTATTCATAGGCTCAGTAATTCAGACAACCATTAACCTGAAGGTTAACCAATAATTGTGTGAGCTGAAACTATTCTTGTTGATGAAATTAAATATAAGACAGGAATACAGAGGAATGTGCGGGTTTTGTTTTAAAACCCGAGAGTAGAGAGCCCAAACTCGCTGCGGCTTGGGCTCAGTTTATTAACTTTCCAGAACGACTCGCGTATCTTCGCTAAGAGACTCTAGCTCATTGATGATGTCTTTGATGTTCGCTTCTTTTGGAATTTTAACTGCTATTGTTGAACTAAACAGACTGGAGCTGACTCCGCCTCCTCCGGCGATAAACACGCGCTGGCAATCCATGTCTAGAATACTGACGCCCTGACCATCCAGCACATGGCTGATTTCATTGACAATACCTGCCCGGTCATTCGCATCCAACCTGAGCTGGTGGATGGTGTCTGTTTCATTGCTGAGGTCGTTTGCATTGCTGAATTGAACCAGAAGGTCGGGTGTTTGAGCAAACGCGTCTTTGACTGTGTCTTCGTTTTCTGAAGGTAACTCGATTTTGATGACGGCAGCGACCTGATGTTCGATGAAATTCACCTTACTGAGTAGCCACTTGCCTCCGTTGTCGTGAGTAATGGAAGCCAGTTTTTTGATTGTGGTTGGGGTTGCAGTTCCTACAAAGCTCACTATGAAGGTCGTGTACATACGCATCCTCCTATCTTAAGGCTATTGACCTAATTCAGAGCCAAAAATTTGCTCTGTGATATCAGTTTAGAGGTTTACCGGTTGGGAAATATGATAGTAATCAAGTTTATTAAAAGAGGGGCGGGCATAGCTCTAAAAACTGAAAAAGCGCCAGAGAAGGCGCTTTAATGAATTCCGATTGCAGCTTAAAACGTGATGGTCAATTCCATACCGTAGAATTGCTTGTCGAGAGGTCCTTGTGGGTTAACGGCTAAGTCGACATCTGTTTGGTAACCAGTCCACGGAGTCGTTCTGAAATTGAATTTCGCATCTCCGCCCCAAGCATCGGTTACCCAGTAATGAATGTGACCAACTGGGTTTAAGAAGAACAGGGAAACATCGCCAAGCGTCTCAGAGCCTAGCACCTCTCCGCCATTGGCAACGATGCTCTGCTCGCCTTCAAACATCAATTCACCGACTACTGCGCCGAAAAATGGAGTAATGAAAATGTCCTGCCACGAAGGGATTTCCGCAAATGCCTCAACGCCAAACTCCCAGAACAAGGTAGACATGGTCAACGAGTAGAGGTACGACTCAAACTCATTGAATCCAGCGTGTCGGGAAGCGGTGTAGTAAACACCACCGAAATAAGGGTGCATGATGTAGTTAAGGAAATGTTCGTCTCGGTCCCAGACAGGTCCCTGGCTAACATTATCGACCCACTTCTTACCGAGCTTACTCATGTCACGTGCTTCGGCATCCCACTTGGTGATGCTTTCTGGCAACAGAGTCATTAACCCGACAGTCGCGACACTCAGTCCAAGAATGGTGTAGGTCTGCTCTTTCAGATACTGCCAATCCTTTTCTGGCTGTACCTGCAGGTAAAGCGGGAGCGGCTGTTCCACTTCAGGGTTCGTCTCAATATTGTCATTAAAAGACAGATAGAATGGATTTATGCTTGTATCAATGTTAAGACTGTAGCTCTGATGGTCATAGCCGCTATTCAAGTCATAGGATAAGTTGTCGATATCAAAATCAGCAGCTTGAGTCGAAGTTGTAAATGCAAGCAATGCGGTAGACAGTGACTTCAGTCGCACAGAGATCTCCGTTGAGAATAACCAATAACAGTGAGCTGAGCATTATTTCCTGTACGAATCATAGATGCAATCACTTTGATCGTTAAAAAATTGAAAAATATCAGCCTTTAACACGGTCTAAGAAGAATAGTTGAACAGAAAATAATTGACTAATTTGAGTCAGCTTGCGTAGCAGTACTGTGAAAATAACAACAATTCGAAAGATAAAGGATTAGGTTTATGTTGAAAGTGGCAATGTTGAGCACCGGTGAGGAGGTGCTTCATGGCGACATTGTGGATACCAATGCGTCATGGCTTGGTGAAACGCTGTATCAGAGTGGGTTTCAGCTCTCTGCCCGTTCTACCGTCGGCGATCAGTTGGATGTGCTTCAGGACGAAATCGAACGTCTGAGCAAGACATTTGATGTGGTGATTGTCAATGGAGGTTTGGGTCCTACAACTGATGACCTGACGGCTTCAGCAGCGGCAAAAGCAGCGAACCAAAAGCTGACTTTGTTTCAGGAGTGGCTGACCGTTCTTGAAGAGAAGTTCACTCGTCGCGGGCTAACAATGCCAGACAGCAATCTAAAACAAGCTATGTTGCCTGAAAAAGCCAGCATTATAGATAACCCAATTGGCACAGCCTGTGGGTTCGAAATGCAAATCGACAAAGCCATGTTCTACTTTACACCGGGCGTTCCAAGTGAATTTAAAAAGATGGTATGCGAGCAAATCCTGCCAAGCCTGGGCGATAAACATCGTGACATCTTACCTTCCGAATGTAGCCGAATTTACACTGTGGGGCTTTCTGAGTCCGGTATTTCAGACAAGTTAGACCTTATTAAACTGCCTGAAGAATACGAGCTGGGTTATCGCTCTTACATGCCATTCATTGAAGTTAAAATCTTCGGACCTGCCGCGGACATGGAACGCAGGCTCAAGCTGCTTCAAGTGGTATACGGGCACTTGAAAGACAATGTAGTGAGTGTTGATGAGCCTATGATCGACAATGTTGGTGCATTGTTAGCGGAAACGGGGACAACGCTCTCTATTGCAGAGCAAGCCAGTGGCGGCTTTTTAACGAGTTGGGTCCACGAAAATGAGCTAGTAGCGCAACAGCTCAAGCAAAGCTGGGTGATGAATACTCAAATGGATAAAAATTTGGTTGAACAGGATCCTCTGGCCGCCGCTTTAGCGCTTGCGGCGGCAACTCGTGAAAATGGCAAAGCGACGTTTGGCTTGTCTTGTGGAAAATTGAAAGACAACGTGTTTGCCATCGCACTATCAACGGGAAACGGCGAGTGGGGGCAAGTGCTGGAATTCGCCAGAAACTATGCCAAGCAGGATAAACGCAGCTTGATTGCTGCAGTAATGTTGGACATGTTAAGGCGTCATTTAGAGCAAAAAGCTGTCTTTGGACAATATAGTTCTCTGGTTAGAAAAAAAGAGCTCTATGTGCCAAATTCTGCGGTGTAAAAGTTATAAGGAAAAACATTGACAACAAAATTGTCTTTGCGTCTCAAGGAGTAATGAGAGCCAAAAAACGAAAGAAAACAAATCACGTTTTATGCAAGTGTTTTTTTCAACATTTTCTTTAAAATGAGTCTTGGGATTGGCGAAAAATTAGCTAATATAAGAAGGTCAGAACAACATATTGACACCTTTACTCACTTCATTTGCGATCTGGAGGGACCCATGATTACACAAACTATGATCAAAGTTTGGTACCGTGTATCCGGTGAAAAAGTGTTGTTGGGAGAAGCACATAGCCAACATGTCAGTGATTTGGTATCAACTTGGTTGGAAGCGCCCAGAGCAGACAATGATACCCCAAATGGTGGTTACAGAATGTCTCTGTTTGATGATGGTGGAAAACCAATAGGTGAGAAAGATATTTCGTCCAAGACGGCTGAATATTTACTCAAAAAATATGCCGATTTAAGCAATTCTGAGTGCATTCAAGACGCTGCAAATTGACGGAAATGAAGGTCAAAAACACAAAAATCAGGCTGTTTTGACCTTTAGCTGATAGTTTACTTTTTCCAATTCTACATCGGTTTTTGCCCTGCATATGCAGGGCAAAATTTCTTTTGGCTGTGTAAATGCCATAGCAAAACCAACATATTCAACTTCACCAGACTTCAATTCACATCGACATGCACCGCAATGACCGTCTCTGCAATTGTATTCTGGCTCAAAACCAGCCAGTTCCATTTCTTCTAGCAGCGTTCTTCCACTACCAGTGATTGGGTTGAGTTCGTTGATTTTGATTTTCTGCATTACAGCTCGAAGTCTCCGAAATCTTCTGCATCAACTTCGTTGTCAATCTGACCAACCAGGTAAGAGCTGATTTCCGCTTCCTGTGGCGCAACCTGTACGTTGTCTGAAGACAACCAAGCGTTAATCCATGGAATAGGGTTAGAGTTTGCTTCAGGGTATGCTGCATCCAGACCTACTGCTTGCATACGAATGTTAGTGATGTACTCAACATACTGACAAAGAATGTCTTTGTTCAGACCGATCATTGAACCGTCTTTGAACAAGTATTCTGCCCACTCTTTTTCCTGCTCAGCTGCATCTCTAAACAGATCAAAACACTCTTGCTTACACTCTTCAGCGATTTGCATGAACGTGAAATCATCCTGACCGTTACGAAGCAGGTTCAGCATATGCTGAGTACCCGTAAGGTGAAGCGCCTCATCACGAGCAATAAGCTTGATGATTTTTGCATTACCTTCCATTAGCTCACGCTCAGCGAATGCAAATGAACATGCGAAGCTTACGTAAAAACGGATGGCTTCCAGTGCGTTAACTGACATTAGGCAAACGTAAAGCTTCTTCTTAAGATCATGCAGCTTGATCTCAACAGTTTCGCCATCGATTTTATGAGTTCCTTCGCCGTAGCGGTGGTAATCGTTGGTCAGCTGAATCAAATCGTCGTAGTAGTGTGCAATGTCTTTTGCACGCTTAAGAATGTGCTCGTTTTCAACGATGTCGTCGAATACCAAACCAGGATCGTTCACGATATTACGGATGATGTGTGTGTAAGAGCGTGAGTGAATGGTTTCAGAGAAAGACCAGGTTTCGATCCAAGTTTCTACTTCAGGTAGAGAAACCAATGGCAGTAGTGCCACGTTCGGGCTTCTGCCCTGAATAGAATCCAGCAGAGTCTGGTACTTTAGGTTACTGATGAAAATGTGTTTTTCATGATCAGGCAGGTTGTTGTAGTCGATACGGTCGCTCGACACGTCTACTTCTTCAGGACGCCAGAAAAAAGAAAGCTGTTTTTCAATCAGCTTTTCAAAGATTTCAAATTTTTGCTGGTCGTAACGCGCTACGTTTACTGACTGACCAAAGAACATAGGTTCTTTTAGCTGATCGTTTTTCTTTTGAGAAAAAGTACTATAAGCCATATATGCCTCAAATCCTTTAAAGCCTCTTTGAGAGTCAAAGAGGCTGTTTATATCTATTACCTTGATTCAATAACCAAAGTTTTAAATCTTACAAGCGCCGCCTGCACAATCGTCATCCTGAGCTTTCGCTGCCTCTGATTGCTCGTCCGTCGCACCATCTCGGGTGTTATGGTAGTAAAGCGTCTTCAAGCCGTATTTGTATGCAGTAAGCAGGTCTTGCATAAGAAGCTTCATAGGTACTTTACCGTTTGGCTGAACACTTGGATCATAGTTAGTGTTCGCCGAGATAGCCTGATCCACAAACTTCTGCATCAAACCAACCAGTTGCAGGTAACCATTGTTAGATGGAATGGTCCAAAGCAATTCATACTGGTCTTTCAGGTTTACGTAGTCAGGTACAACCTGCTTCAAGATACCGTCTTTCGATGCTTTAACAGATACGAAACCACGTGGTGGCTCAATACCGTTAGTTGCGTTAGAGATCTGAGAAGAAGTCTCTGATGGCATCAGTGCCGACAGAGTGGAGTTACGCAGACCGTGTTCAACGATTTCCTTACGCAGTGTTTCCCAGTCGTAGTGCAATGGTTCATCGCAAATCTTGTCAAGATCTTGCTTGTAAGTGTCGATAGGCAGTAAGCCTTTCGCGTAGTTTGTTTCGTTGAACAGCGGGCAAGCACCTTGCTCTTTCGCCAGGTTCATCGATGCTTTCAGCAAGTAGTACTGAATCGCTTCAAACGTGCGGTGAGTCAGACCATTTGCACTGCCGTCAGAGTACTTCACGCCATTCTTCGCCAGGTAGTAAGCGTAGTTAATGACACCAACACCCAGAGTACGACGGTTCATTGTAGACTTACGCGCAGCCGGTAGTGGGTAGTCCTGGTAATCCAGTAGTGCATCCAGAGCACGAACAACCAGGTCAGCCAGCTCTTCGAAGTCATCCAGGCTTTGAATTGCACCCAAGTTAAATGCAGAAAGCGTACATAGTGCAATTTCACCTTCGTCATCTTCAACATTGTTAAGAGGTTTAGTCGGAAGAGCAATTTCTAGACAAAGGTTAGACTGACGAACGGGTGCTACAGCCGGATCAAACGGACTGTGAGTGTTACAGTGGTCAACATTCTGAATGTAAATACGGCCTGTTGAAGCACGCTCTTGCAACAATAGCGAGAAGATATCAACCGCTTTAACTGTTTCGCGCTTGATCGATTCGTCTGCTTCGTATTTCTCGTACAGACGATCAAACTCATCCTGATCTTCGAAGAATGCGTCATACAAACCCGGAACGTCAGAAGGAGAGAATAGAGAGATGTTGCCGCCTTTAATCAGACGAGAATACATCATCTTGTTGATTTGTACGCCGTAATCCATGTGACGTACACGGTTTTCTTCAACACCTCGGTTGTTCTTCAGTACCAGCAAAGATTGCACTTCACGGTGCCAAAGTGGGTAGAAAACAGTCGCAGCACCGCCACGAACTCCACCTTGAGAACAGCACTTAACCGCTGTTTGGAAGTACTTATAAAATGGGATACAGCCAGTGTGGAAGGCTTCACCGTTGCGGATTTCAGAACCCAGTGCACGAATACGACCAGCGTTAATACCAATACCCGCACGTTGAGAAACGTAACGTACGATAGCGCTGGAAGTCGCGTTGATAGAATCAAGGCTATCATCACACTCAATCAGAACACATGAACTGAACTGACGAGTAGGTGTACGTACACCAGACATAATTGGTGTAGGTAGGGAAATCTTGAACGTAGACGCGGCATCGTAAAAACGTTTGATGTAATCAAGACGTGTATCTTTCGGATACTTCGCGAACAAGCAAGCGGCTACTAGAATGTAGAGGAACTGAGCACTTTCATAGATTTCTTTCGTTACTCGGTTCTGAACAAAGTATTTGCCTTCAAGCTGCTTCACCGCTGCGTATGAGAAGTTCATATCGCGTGAGTGATCGATGAAACCATTCATCTGTTCAAATTCAGCTTTGGTGTAATCTTCAATCAGGTGCTTGTCGTATTTGCCAGCATCAACCAGCTTAGCTACGTGATCAAACAATACTGGCGGCTCAAATTGTCCGTACGCTTTTTTACGCAGGTGGAAGACCGCTAGACGTGCTGCCAGATACTGATAGTCCGGAGACTCTTCGGAGATGAGGTCAGCAGCAGATTTGATAATGGTTTCATGAATATCCGACGTTGTGATGCCGTCGTAAAATTGAATGTGTGACTTTAATTCAACTTGAGAAACGGAAACATTGTCCAGACCTTCTGCAGCCCATGCGATAACGCGATGGATCTTTTCCAAATCAATGTTTTCTTTGCGACCGTCCCTTTTTGTCACAGTTAGTTGTTGGTTCATTCTGGTAGATTTCCCTGACGAAACTGCTAAAAGCCGTATTTCTTTGGTAATTCTTGTAAAACTGTAGTCGGCTTTGTGATCTATATCCACCACATATGGTGACTCAAAACACTATATGTGGTGTTGTTCGGTTGAACGAGTTACAAGATAGTGCGCGGTGGGTGATTTTTCAAGTTGGAAGAGTTGCACGACTTGTGGATAAGTTGGGGGAAGAAAAAAAAAGGTAAGTATCTACTAACCTATCATTTTAGGCAGAGATTACCTGCAAAAATGATCCACTCATAGACTGTTTTAATTATGAGCAGAGGAAAAAATATTTTTCTTGATCTTTGAGGAAAAAAGGTCTCCAAAACCAAGCTGTACAAAGGTCACACAAGTCGTTGTGATATTGCGCAAAAAGGAGAGGAACCTCTACTTTTTTACAAAAAATAAGATTTGTTGATTATTGTCTCACTTTTCACAAATTTGCGAAAATCCGATTTGCATAATGAGCATTTATATTATGCAGAATGTGGCTATGAAATGGTGAGTTTTGGGGCTTAGGATAACTTCGTGAATATGCGTCCTGTGACTAGGTTTATGCGCAACGAGACACTAACGGATTTTATTGAATGGGAAGACTAAAAGAATCCTGAAAGTGACCACCTAACGATTCGATAGGCGGCCAGGAAAGCAATAGATCTAGTTATTGACGAGTGGTATGAACAATGTAGTTAACGTCTACATTAGTACCGAGAGAATAGCGGTCGTTTAGAGGGTTGTACTGCAGACCTGTTATGGACTCTTCATAAAGGTCCGTGGTGTCAATCATCTTGAGAAGTTCAGCAGGTCTTATGAACTTATCGTGATCGTGAGTACCTTTTGGAACCAGCTTAAGTAAGTGTTCTGCCCCCACAATGGCGAATAAATAGGATTTAACGTTTCTGTTTAAGGTAGAGAAGAAGACTTTGCCGCCCGGTTTTACCAGTTCGGCACAGGAACGGATAACAGATAGTGGGTCTGGTACATGTTCCAGCATTTCCATACAAGTTACAACGTCATACAGTCCAGGGTTTTCAGCAGCGTGGTCTTCTACCGTACTTTGTACATAGGTTAGGGTAGTGCCTGTTTCCAGCGCATGAAGCCTCGCTACTTCCAGCGGTTCTTTACCCATATCCAGCCCTGTAACTACAGCCCCTTCTTTCGCCATGCTCTCTGCGAGTATGCCGCCACCGCAGCCTACATCGAGCACTTTCTTACCGAATAGCCCTTCACATTTGTCCAGGACATAGTTCAGGCGGAGCGGGTTAATCTGGTGTAGAGGTTTGAATTCACCTTCCAAATCCCACCAACGAGAAGCCATGTCTTCGAACTTTTTGATTTCAGCTGGATCGACGTTTTGCTGCTTGGTCATAACAATCACATTAAAGATTAGGATGGGAGCATTATAGCGGCTGAAAATGCGCAGGACAGCAGATTTCCATTTTTGTGAAATTCACCTTGATAATCTGGCTATAATTCATACAGATAAAGTTTTACTGTGCAATTTCTCATCGATTGAATCACAACCAAGGTCACAACCTGATAAAACGAAGGGGAAAGAGATGCCGAATGGGGTATTTGTGTGTTATATTTTTGAACCTTGTACGTATCTAACATACGATCAAACTATAGAGGGATAATGGCTCTATGAGCGATCTAGCTAAAGAGATCACGCCCGTAAATATTGAAGATGAGCTTCGAGGTTCATACCTAGACTACGCGATGTCCGTAATCGTGGGTCGTGCTCTTCCTGATGTGCGTGATGGCCTAAAACCAGTACACCGCCGCGTATTGTTCGCGATGAATGTACTAGGCAATGATTGGAACAAACCATATAAAAAATCCGCCCGTGTGGTTGGTGATGTAATCGGTAAATACCACCCACATGGTGATAGTGCTGTATACGACACAATTGTGCGTATGGCACAGCCTTTTTCGCTTCGCTACATGTTGGTCGATGGCCAAGGTAACTTTGGCTCGATAGACGGTGACTCTGCTGCGGCAATGCGTTACACC
The DNA here is from genome assembly GCF_019904195.1 of Vibrio sp. SCSIO 43132. Lineage (NCBI taxonomy): Bacteria > Pseudomonadati > Pseudomonadota > Gammaproteobacteria > Vibrionales > Vibrionaceae > Vibrio > Vibrio sp. SCSIO 43132. Next base: position 2,475,398 of record NZ_CP063199.1, on the reverse strand, counting down.
GAAGTTCGTATGGCAAAAATTGCCCACGAGCTTTTGGCTGATCTCGACAAAGAAACAGTGGATTACGTACCTAACTACGATGGTACTGAGCAAATCCCTGCGGTACTGCCAACAAAAATTCCTAACCTACTGGTGAATGGTGCCTCTGGTATCGCGGTAGGTATGGCAACAAATATCCCGCCCCACAACCTGACCGAAGTGATCGAAGGTTGTCTGGCGTACATCAATAATGAAGAAATCACTATTGATGAACTGATGGATTACATTCCAGGTCCTGACTTCCCAACTGCAGCTCTAATCAGTGGTCGTAAGGGCATCGTTGATGCTTATAAGACAGGTCGCGGTAAGATCTACATGCGTTCTAAAGCGGAGATCGAAGCCGACAAGAATGGTAAAGAAACCATCGTTGTTACTGAAATCCCATACCAGGTCAACAAAGCTCGTTTGATCGAGAAAGTCGCTGAACTGGTTAAAGATAAGAAAGTGGAAGGCATCAGTGCACTGCGCGATGAGTCTGATAAAGACGGTATGCGCATTGTTATTGAATGTAAGCGTGATGCAGTCGGCGAAGTGGTTCTGAATAACCTTTACGCTCAAACACAACTGCAGACCACTTTCGGTATCAACATGGTTGCGCTGAACAATGGTCAGCCTCAACTGTTTAACCTGAAAGACATGCTGAAGTGCTTCGTCGATCACCGCCGTGAGGTTGTGACACGTCGTACTATCTACGAATTGCGTAAAGCTCGCGACCGTGCCCACATCCTGGAAGGTTTGGCTCTTGCACTGGCGAATATCGATGAAATCATCGAATTGATCCGTAATGCGCCAACTCCTGCCGAAGCGAAAGCTGGTCTTGTGGCTCGTGGCTGGGATCTAGGTAATGTAGCGGCAATGCTTGAACGTGCTGGTACTGACGCCGCTCGTCCAGACTGGCTAGAAGAGCAATACGGCATCCGTGACGGTCAGTACTTCCTGACTGAGCAGCAAGCACAGGCGATTCTGGATCTGCGTCTACATAAGTTGACTGGTCTGGAACACGAAAAGATTCTTGATGAATACAAGGCACTTCTGGAAGAAATTGCTGAGTTGATGCACATTCTGGCTAGCACAGAGCGCTTGATGGAAGTGATTCGTGAAGAACTTGAAGCAGTACGTGACGGTTTCGGCGATACTCGTCGCACAGAAATCACAGCAGCGGTTCACGACATCGACATGGAAGAGCTGATTGCTCAAGAAGATGTGGTTGTAACTCTGTCACATGAAGGTTACGTGAAGTACCAAATCCTAAGCGATTACGAAGCACAGCGTCGTGGTGGTAAAGGTAAGAGCGCAACGAAGATGAAAGATGAAGATTACATCGAACGTCTGCTAGTTGCGAACACTCACGATAACATTCTATGTTTCTCGACCCGTGGTAAGACGTACCGCCTGAAAGTGTATCAATTACCTCAAGCGAGCCGAAATGCTCGTGGTAAGCCAATTGTGAACATTCTTCCATTGGAAGAAGGTGAACGTATAACGGCTATCTTGCCAGTATCTGAGTACTCTGCTGATAAGTACATCTTTATGGCAACGGGCGACGGCACAGTTAAGAAGACGTCTCTGGATCAATTCGCTAACGTTCGTTCAAACGGTCTGATTGCTGTGAACCTTCGTGATGACGATTCTTTGATTGGTGTTGATATTACCGACGGTGACAGCGACATCATGCTGTTCTCGAAAGAAGGTAAAGTCGTACGCTTCTCTGAAGATAAAGTTCGTGCAATGGGTCGTACCGCAGCAGGTGTTCGTGGTATGAAACTCGCTGAGAACGACCAGGTAGTGTCCTTGATCGTCCCATCTAACGAAGGTGACATCTTGACAGTTACGCAAAATGGTTACGGTAAACGTACACCACTAGCAGAATACCCAACGAAAGGTCGTGCAACTCAGGGTGTTGTTTCTATTAAGGTTTCTGAGCGTAACGGCTGCGTAGTTGGTGCGGTTCAGACTGAAGAAAACGACGAGTTCATGATGATCACCGACGCGGGTACCTTAGTTCGTACTCGTGTATCTGAAGTGAGCCAGGTTGGGCGTAACACGCAAGGTGTAACGCTAATCAGAACTGCAGAAGACGAGAATGTTGTTGGTTTGCAACGCATTGATGAAGTTGAGGAATCTGATTTGCCGGAAGGTGAAGAAGCTGAATCAGCAGAAAACAGTGCAGAGCAACCCGCTGCTCAGCAGGATGACTCAGAAGAGTAAAGTCCAGCAAATTAAATAACGAAAGCCGTTTCATTTGAAACGGCTTTTTTATTGAAGAAAGCTCTATCTAGAAATCGCTTAAAAAAATAAAAAGTAATTAAATAATAAAATGCCTAAGTGGGGGAACTTATATCCACTTAGGCATATTTTGATCAACTTAGATAATTCTGAATTAAATTAAGGTCACGCCCTTTTATTAGCAGAGAGCAGGTGCAGCAAATTTTAAATCTTCCAGAATTCTTGTATAGCCACTGATATTGAATTTATTACAGTCTTCTTTTGTATCAATGTTTAAATAAGGCTGTGTACTTAGTGAAGAAACGAGCATGTAGTAATAATCGATGTTCATTTCATTACATCCTGGCACCTTTCTGAGCGCGGAATACAGGGTTTGTTTAGTCACGTGGTTAAAGCGTGATTCTTCCAGTTTTCTTCTGGATTCAATATCCTGGCTTAGTCCACCACGTGTCAGAAGGACAGGAATATTTGGGTGGTCTTGCCAGAATTGGACATACTTAACGATAATTTCTGACAACTGGACCTGGCTGCGTGAATTAAATGTAGCAAATTCTTTTGCCAGGCGAGGTGTGTGTTCTTCAATTAGCTGATCAAAAAGTTGTTCTTTATTTTTGAAGTAGTAAACAACCAGTGCTGGGCTAACTCCGGCTTTTTGAGCAATCAGCCTAAATGTGACTCGTTTGAATGCATGAGTTAAAAAAAGTTCTTCAGCAGCTTTTAAAATCGCTTCTCTATTTTCATTCATTGGCATAATCAGTACCGCTCCCCCTTATTGATATGCTTGATTCTATTAATAGAGCGAATGATGTCAATTTACCCAACCCTGAACAAACGACAGGATTAGTGTTAAATATTGTTATTGTTGTCAATTGTTGATGTTTGTGAAAATTTGTTAACTTAAAAAAGATATGAAATACAGACGGTTAGAGAGCGAAGGAATATAATGTAAGAATTGTAAGGTGGTGAGGTATATTTGTAATGGTGTGTAGAATGTAGGGCAATTCGGAGAAATCCTACAAATTGCCCTGTATTTCGTTAAGGTTTCAGAAGTACTTTAACTGACTCATCTACCTGACTTTCGTCAATATAACCGATGATGTTTTGACCACTTTTAACTGTATTTTTCACCAATTCAGCACTTGGTAGAGCTTTCGGTGGCTGACCTTTACCAGTGAATACACGTTTTGCCCAGTAAGCTTGCAATTGCGCTTCGGTTTTACCCGTCACTTTCTGGTGAAATTCATCTTTAAGCGCCTGACCGTCTTCCAGATCCAGTACTTCAATATTCAGCGACTTCGCCTTACCTAGGTACAGCTTTTTGATTGTTGATGCATTGAGTTCATCCATCGAAGGGTTACCTACCACAACAACGGCTGCGTTGGCTGTGGAAGTCAACGCTAATGCAGATACTAAAACTAGCTTCTTAAACATATCTTTTCCTTAAAATACAACGTCCACTTTCAGCGTGTAGAGTAGGTTGGTTTTGTCCTTGCTCTCGGAGTTTAGCCCGCCAAATGTTTCACCAAAACCAGTCATGTAGCTAATGTCACCCTTAAGTGCCACGTTGGTCATAACATCCCAGCGAGCACCAATGCTGTAGGTTGTGCGTTGGATGTTTTGCGCTGCTTGGATGACTTTTGCTGAACCTTCGATACTGCCCGCTGCTTTAGCTGCTGCCGCTTTTTGCTGTGCTTGAGCCATAAGTATTGCTGCCATACCAGGGTTGGTTGCCGAAATAGCTTTGGCTCTTGTTAGCAAAGCTTCAGCTTCAGCCGCAAGTTTAGCGGTACTGCCTTTTACCGAGTTGTAGTGTTTGTCTCGCACATCGTTATCTTTCGTTCTCATATGCGAAATGGTGAAATAAGGTGTTACGTTGTCAATGCGGTATGCTGTTGTTACGTAAGCCGAATCAACATCGGCATAGAAACCTTCAACTTCAGTACGTGTCAGTTCAGAAGACAGCATCAGGCTACCATTGTCGTAGCGGCCACCAATCCCATAGAATTTCGCAACTTCATTGTTGAATGTCGTATTGGAAAGTTTTCCACCAAGTGGTTTTAGAGCTGGATTCGTTGAATTCCAGTCTACGTCCGAATTCACCTTAGCCTGACCATACACTGCGCGTAGAGTCCATGTATCGTCAGTCCAGTTAACTACACCACCGTAGATATCATTAAACTCTGTTGGTGCATTGTAGCTGTGCTTATTTGCAGTCAGCTTTTGAGCGCCGGCAAAACCTTGGAACGACAGAGTGCTGTCATCCAGTTCCATGTCGTAGATGAAGTCTGCACCAGTAATCGAAGTCAGAACCACCGTGGAGTACACTTCTTGTGGAACGCGAACGCCAACCTGTGCATAGCCTACTTCTAAGTAATCTGAATACATAAAGAGTGGGGCACGTAGCTTACCGCCACGCATCTTGAAGTTTGGCGTAAATTGGTGGCTGATGAATGCCCATTCAATGTCAGGGCTCCAGCTCTCTCTCTTGGTACCACGAGCAACCAGCTGAACGGTTGCAGACGTTGAATCGTTAATCGAAAACTCGCTCTGCAAGCCAACCAACGAACCTTCGTTAAATTTGATTTGATCGGTTGAGTATGCAAAACCATGTTTGTTGTTTGCCAACTGCATATTCACCGAGGCAAAACCATTGAAGCTGATTTTGTCTGCTAGTGAAGAAGATTTTTGCGCTTCCAGAAGCTTGACTTGATGTTCAAGTGCTTCGATGCGCTGGTCGGAATTTGCTTCAGTCGCCTGGGCTGAAAAAGCAGCAGCACAAATCGCAGCTAAAGGCAGCATGCGAAAGGTAGTTCTTGTCATTATTATTCTCCGAAAGAGGTTAGACTTTGAATTGAGAAGTAGATTGGCTCAATTGAGAGACAATATGGCTTAGCTCGTTACTGAGCGATTCAAGTTCACTGGTTGATTGTGAAACTTGCTGGGAGCAGGCATTGAAATCGTCCAATCTCTGCTGAATATTGCTGGATGTCTGATGCTGCAATTCTGTCGCCTGAGCAATCTGCTTATTCACCTGAGTGATACTGGCGACCTGAGTCGTGATTTCAGAAAGGCTTTGCCCTGCTTCTCTGGCGTTGGTGACACCCAGAGCGGAACTTTCTAACCCCTGAGACATCGCATCAACTGCACTGTGAGCTTCGTTCTGCAGTTCTATAAGCAGAGTGTTGATCTCTGTCGCTGAGCTTTGAGTGTTGCTCGCCAGCACTCGAACTTCATCAGCGACAACGGCAAAACCGCGTCCGTGCTCACCTGCTCGCGCCGCTTCTATCGCCGCGTTGAGAGCGAGTAAGTTGGTTTGTTCGGCAACGTTTTGAATGGTGCTCAGGATAGAGCCAACGTTGTTTGTGTTTGCTTCCAGGTCTGAAATTTTAGATGCGGTATCGCGAATCTTCTCTGCCAGTTGCTCTATCTGGCTGGACGTCCTGGTCACTATGTCAGCCCCTTGTTCCGCTTTTAAATTCGCGGTCTGAGCTTGCCCGTCTGCCTGCGCAGCGAACTCGACAACACGCTCAATGGACTTCAGCATGTCATTGATCGAATGGGTGACATCTTCTATCTGAGATTGCTGCTGGTTGTTTAAGTCCAGAGTGTTTTGAGCGCTGAATTCCATTCGGTTAGAGACCTTTTCAAGCATCTGGCTGCTGTCTAATGTGCTCTTGATGATAAGTTGCAGCTTCTCGATAAACTGATTTACGCGTTCAACCAGTTTCGAAATTTCATCCTTTCCTGCGTACTCAATCCGCGCTGTTAAATCACCATTACCGCTGGCGATCTCTTTCATTTTTTCGGTCACTAGCGCGATAGAACGGGTAATAGAATGCTGAATGGCGAAAGACGTCATACACAGAACCACCATTAAGATGCCTCCAATTAACCAGGATATGGAGGAGGCATGGCTTGCGGAAGATTCTGATTCTTGAATGGTGGCAACAACTTGGTTGCGGATGATTTCGCGCAGCTTATCGGATTGATGAGTCAGCGTTTTTAGCGTTTCATCGTTGGCTTTTGCCCGGCGACTAAGCTCTTCAAATGTTCCATTGAGCTCAATAAAATCGACGCTTAGCTGTCTTGCCTGAGACGAATACTGGCTCAGGCTAGCCTGAAGTGTTGTAAAGTCAGAACGGTATTCTGGCAGAACCGACGCGCCTTTCTGCGTTTCCCCAATCAGGGTAAGGGTCAGTTCTTCTGCCGTGCTCAGGGCGCTTTCATCTTCCAGCACTACAGCAGAATCGAACTGCTGCTTTAGGCTTGGTAACAGAGAGTTCAGCTTGACGGCGCTTTCAAGAGCTGGGTAGTAATGTTTTTCTAGTGTGTTCAGACGTTCACTGCTTTCAGAATGAATGCTGACATTCACTGAAATGATAGAAAACAGACTTGCTGCAACCACCAGTAGCAGCAAGATAAACTGGCTTCGGATAGAGATGTATCGGGACAGTAGCATGACTTAGACTTACTTATTGGTTGATCACATCGGACCATTTTGACTGTCAGTCATTCTATCTTGTCTGGCTCATTACACTGAGCGGTTACATTAAACAATCATCTGACGTTGTTTAGATTCACCAGATAAATATCTTAACTTAGATTAAATTCTCGGTGATTATTCTTTCTTTCCAGTTGCTATGCCATTGCTCTAGTTCCGTTACAGGCATAGGTCTGGCTACAAAAAAGCCTTGTGCGAGCCCATTTACCTCAGACAAACTTTGCATGGTGGCCCATAGTTTTTGGTCCTCAATCCCTTCCGCAACGGTATCAAATCCCAGTTTTTCTGCCAGAAACAGACTGGCTTCCACGATGGCTCTGGAGGAACGGTTGTGGTTCACGTTTTTAACGAAATCCACGTCTAGCTTCAGTTCTGAAAAAGGGAGGTCTTCCAGTAACTTAAGAGAAGAATATCCCGTCCCAAAATCGTCAATTGCCAGTGTGATCCCTTTCATACAGATTCGAGTGGCGGAAGCCAGTGCGCGACCAAGATTCTGCACCACATCGGACTCGGTCAGTTCCAACCGGATGTGAGTTGGGGAGAGAGTGTTGCTTTCTATAAGCTGCAAAAGGTGGTTCGTGAATTGTTCATTCATTAACTCATTGGCGGTAATATTGAATGCGAAACGGCGAAACTCGGTATAAGGCAAGTCTCTGATTGCCTGATTCAGAGTTTGAAGGGCAACCGTAGGCAGCAAGCCCAATTGCTGAACCTTATCTAAGAAGAAAAATGGGGAAAGCACACCATAATCGGGATGATTCCAGCGGATGAGCGTTTCGCTTTCCTGCCAGTCACCCGTTTTAAAGTTGACGAGTGGTTGGTAATAAAGCTCAAATTCATGATTTTCCACCGCCTGACGGATTTGCGCCTCGGTGACCTCTATCTGAGAAGAAGCTGAACTCGTACTTAACGAGGCAGTCTGGTTCAAAAGGTTAGCCAGCTTTTCGGTTGTTACTGGCTTTTCCATCTGCCCAATCAAATTGAGACCATACTGGATGCACATTTTGTTTGCCGCGTTAATCACCATTTCATTTTGCGCGCTGGAGATGATCACATCACCGCGGTAGTTTTGTTCTCCCAGTTTTTGTAAAAGCTCCACACCATCCATAGTTGGCATGTTGAGGTCGCAGATAAGCAAGTTTGGATGATGCTTACCAATGTATTCCAAAGCCTCAGTACCGCAGGAAACGGACGAGATGTGGTTAAGACCAGCTTTTTCCAATTGGAGATGTAAGAATTTTCTCTGGAAATCATGGTCTTCGATTATTAATACGTGTCTATCCATACTGACTCCTACAACTATGCAAGCTGGATGGCTTCTTCTTTAGAGTGCTTATTGATCGCTTGCATAATCATCAGCCTTTTAAAAAAGCATAAGACCTTTTTGCTGTTATGGTTAATGCGTTGATGCGTTTTGTTGGTTTCATTGTCATTAGGTGAATGAGCAAGAAGATCGGCTAGGTATAGGTTGGCTAACGGAGAATGTTCCAGCAGTGGAGAACTCAACAAGCTGTTGAGAGATTTGTCATCTTTCTCACCCCTTTTGTGCTTACTCCAGGTGACAAACAGGGTTTTGTAAACGTCGGAAAATCGGTTGTTGACAGCTAAGGGTGTGGAATCCCACAGGAGTTTTGCCTTGTTCCAATTGCCTTTCGCCAGCAAAGAACAAAGCAGAAGTTTGTGTTCTTCGTCGAACCAAAGATCCTGTGTTATTGCTGTTTTGATCTTGGAAAGGGTTGTCGAGTCTAATAAATCCGGTTTCTGATGAGTCAGCCACAACGCAGATGACAGGGCGTTTGAATCAGGAGATTTTTCCTCAGCCAGAGAGACCAGCTTGGTTCTGATTTTCTTAACTTTTCCCTGTGCCAGCAAAATAGCCAGTTCCAGCGGGAAATATTCGGCTGCCTGAATGCCACTTTTTTGTTTAATTTCTGTGAGAACATCATTCGCCCGACTGACTTGTTGGTCTTGCAGTAAAAGAAATGCATAACCCAACCCTAACTTAGGAGTGGGGTGTGATTTGTAGAAAGCCTGAAGAACCATTAAACGATGCTGCAGGGTGGCTTTTTCGTTGTTCGTAAATTGCTCTATTACGTGAGCGACCTTTTTAGGCGATGACGTGGAGCGCAGTGACATCATAAATCCGTTGATGCCAGACCGATGGTATTCCTCGCAAGCGCGAGCACTCAGTGTCTGTATCTCCAGATTAGTCTGTATGCTGGCAGTGAGTGAGTCCATCCTCAGTGGTTTAACAATATACGAATTGGGTCGATACTGTGAAAACCTCTGAACCACAAGCGAAGAATTGTCCGCAGTTGCCACAATGATAATGGTATGGGATCGTCTGAGTTGCTGAATGTGTAGCGCTTTAAGAAAGTCGAGGCCACTTGCACCTTCACCAAGATTTTGGTCGATGATGACGACGTCAAAATCGTGAGCTTTGCAGAGCTGTAATCCTCGTTTTGCGGTCGCACACATGAAGATGTTTTCTGCCTGAAACCCCAATTTTAATATCATGATTCTTGAAGTGCCCCGGATCAGTTCACAGTCATCGATAAGCAGGACTTTTTTGTTTGAGATTGAATTCATCATGCAAGCTCACTCTCATTGAGCCTATTGGTGAGCCTGCTTACCTCTGAAAACAGTTCTGAATACAGGTGTTCATCTTCTTTGTCTGCTGCCTCTTCAAAGCGAGCAAGTGCTTCGGAAAGCGGTTGGCATTCGAGCATTCTGGCTGCTCCTTTCATTCTGTGCGTTACCTGTTTGATGTCGGCGTGGCTATTGCGAGACAAGACGGAGTTCAGTTCGTCCATATCTTTGTTCTGGCTGGTAATAAACTCTTTAATGATCTGCTTGGCGATCTCCATATCCCCGAAAATGTCGCATACTTTCTGTACGTCAATCATCTCTGATGAGTCGTCATCTGACTGCAAAGCCACAGTGTGTTCAGGCTCGGTACTTGCTTGCAGTTCCGTATCTGAAAAATCTAAGAATCCGAAATCTAGCTCAGGTTCTTCTTCATTTTCCCTCTGCTCTAAATCGGTATTGGGCGGGTCAATCACTGGTGGAAGTAGCCTTGCAATGGCTTCATCCATTACAGGCATCTTGGTCGGTTTAGACAGGAAGTCATCCATACCAAGCTCTAGGCACTTTTCTCTTTCGCCCTGAATGGCGTTGGCAGTTAACGCGATGATCGGTGTGCGGATCAGGCTTTCCTGACTTTCAAGTTTTCTAATGGCTTTGGTTAAGGCATACCCATCCATTTCCGGCATATGGCAATCTGTGATGATCAGACCATAGTTTTGCTTCTGGAATGCGTCATAAGCTTCTTTACCGTCGACAAAGATATCTGCGTGATAACCGAGCTGCTTGAGCTGGCTGGCGATGACCTGTCGATTGATTGGGTGGTCTTCGGCAATCAGAATTAAGCGACCAGAATGAATCGCTTCGTCTCGTGTTTGAAGAGGGGCGCTGTCTTCAATATTCTCGATCACCAAATCAGCATCGTTTCGTGCCGGATCGGAATCTATACAATGTTTAAGCTGAGACGGAATTATTGGGTTCGAAGACAGTAACCAATGGTTGTCTTGCGGAGTAGGGGATAGCATCCCTTTATCCGAAAGCACTAAGCAACGGACATTACTGTGATGAGCTTTCCACCACTCTTCCGTTAACTGGAGTTGGTTGTAATCAACGTCTGAAATAAACAACAAATCGCATTGATGTTTGCTGATTAAGAAATCCAGCTTATCTCGGCTATGGGTTTCTCCACGGCTGGCGGTTATGTTCCAGTTTTCAAGGTAAGTACACAGCTCTTCAGACTGGAAGAAATCGTTGATGATCAACCCCTGGAGTGGCGACTTATCCAGTTCTTCAGCACGTTCGATGACATCAACAGGCAGCATGACCTTAAATTGCGAACCAGAACCGATCTGACTGCTGACGGCAATGTCTCCACCCATCTGGTTGATGAGCTGCTTGCTGATGGTCAATCCAAGCCCGGAACCGCCAAATTTGCGAGTAGTACCTTCATCTGCCTGAACAAAAGGTTGAAACAACCCTTTGAGTGAGTCTTTTTCAATCCCGATCCCGCTGTCGATCACGCGCATCATAATGGTTTGTTTTTGATCGGATTCTTCGACCAAACTGACGGAGAGTCTTATGGTTCCATGCTCCGTGAATTTCACCGCATTATTGAGGAGATTATTCAAAACTTGTCCCAACCGGACTTCGTCGATGCTAATCAGATAAGCAAGGGCAGGGTCTAGCCAGAGTGCGAATTTCAGCCCTTTTGCCTGCGCATGTCTTGCCTGCAACTGAGTGATACGAATGATCAGCGACTCAAAAACGCAGGGCTGTGGGCTCAACGTGAGTTTCCCTGCTTCTATTTTTGAAAAGTCCAGAATGTCATTCACAATGTGCAGCAGATTATTTGCCGATTGCGAAAGGCTGGTGTGAATCTTCTCTACTTCATCCACAACTGAGTACTGCTCGCACAGTTCCAGCAAGCTGATGATGCCGCCAATTGGGGTGCGGATCTCATGGCTCATATTCGCCAGAAATCGCGATTTCGCTTCTGTTGCTGAAATGGCTTTCTGACGGGCTTCTCTTAGTTCCTTTTGCTGTTGTTTTAGCTCGGTAATGTCGGTGAGAACCGTGTTCCAGATATAGCTGTCTTCTGTCTCAGTGATTTTGCTCTGAATGTGAAGCCATTTTTCTTCGCCATCAATGACTAGACCAACATCTTGCGACATAAAGCCTTCGTCCAGCGCATGACGCACACACTTGATCAGCTCTTTTTTGTCTTTCTGCCTCATCGGGCTGAAAAAAGTGCGCGGAGATACCATCAATTGTTCAGATTCAATACCGATCAGATCTGAGATTCCGGCGCTAACAAAAGTAAATTGTATGGAATGGAGGTTTTGCTTGCTCTGAGTGTGTTGAAGTACCGCGCCGATAACATTATCAGCCAGTTTCTGAACCCTTTGCTCGGCGTCTTTCGCGCGCTTTCGCGTTAAATGAAGTTCAGTAATGTCGTCCAAAATGGTCACTGTGCCGTCGATCTGATGATCAGGCGTGACATAAGGGCATTTCCAGTAAGCGTAATGTTTCTCTGCCCCATCAATGATCACTTCATTCTCTAAGCGTGGAAGAGAGTAACCACTCAGAATGAGGTTGTCTTCATCCTTGTTGTTAACCAGAGATTCCGTCAGATAATTTAGGTATTTCAGATCGCTTGCAGCTTTGTTTGTACTCTGGATGATGCCGTTGGCATCCCGAACCACGATAGGGAAGGGGATCGCATCAAGAAGAGAACGCTCGTAATTGACTCGCTTTTTCAGATCTTCTTCGGCTTTTTTACGGTTGAATACTTCTTTCTTGAGTTTCCAGTTCCATGCCATTATCACCAAGATGATAAAACCAGCGATACCCGCAACGGACAGTAAACCGTATAACACGTCACGCGTTTTCACCCCACTTTCGTAGTTTGCGTTACGCCACTTTTTCTGAATTTCCTGAATACGGCTAGGTGGAATTGCACTAAGAGCTTTATTGATGATGTTGATAAGAAGCTGCTGGTCGTGCTCAACCGAAAAAGAGACGGGTACTTCACTTTCTTTATTCAGCAGGCTTACCACGCGCAATTGCCCCGCATACTGGCTTTGCAGCTTAGGGGAAGCAATAAACAGTGACATCACAGCATTGTCTAACTGTTTGTTGTCTAGCGCTTCTAATACTTCGTCGTCGGTTTTGAATAGCTTGATGTTACAGGTCGGGCAATACTCACGAATGACATCAACTCCAACGGTATCGTCTACAGTACCTATCGTGGCACCATCAAGCTCCGAGAACATCAGCCCCGCTGTGTAATTTTCGCTTCGTCCTATGACCACCCAAGGCTCCTGCATGTAGGGACGAGAGAACAGGTGATCGGCGTACTTTTCTTGCTTGATACTGGCAGCAGCGTGAATCAGAGGCTTGGTATTGGAATGGTGGTAGTCCAGTTCATCTTCATTCAATGTTTGCAGGTTGATGTAATCCCATTTCAGCCCGGTAATCAGGGCAATCTCCTGAAGAATCTCTGCTGATATCCCCTGGTGACCTAGGTTGGCTGAATAAAAATCGATAGGTTTCGAATTCCCTCTGGTGACTACCAGCACACTGGGGTGAGTTCCAAGCCATTTCTGTTCAGCTTCTGTCAGAGCTAAAGTATCGTTCTGTACCAACAGAAAGCGCTCTTGCGTTTCATCCAGCCAGTTTTTAAGTATTTCCTTATAGCGGGTACTGCGGCGAAAACTGTTGATGGCTCGGTTGAATTCTTCAACTAACTGGGTGTTAGTGGATTTAGTCGCCAGAAAATGACTTTGAACAGGCAAATCATCAAACAGAGAAATAGAAAGAAAATCGGCGTAAGGACCGGTTTGCAACTGCTGATATAGCATTAAGCCGTCACCAACCGTCGCGTCAGAGACTTCCATTGCCACTTTGTAGATGGCGTCGCTGACGGATTCGGATGGTAAAAGGCGGGAGGATGGATACAAATCTTTCAGGTAGGATTCATTACCAAACTGCTTCACATACGACAGAACCCGACCATTTAGCTCATGATAGAAGCCAATTTGTTCGTGAGACAATCCAATCTGACGCGAAGAAACAATAGGGTTGGTGAATGACAGTGCTACGTCCCGATAATTTGCCCCGTGAGCAGTGATGGCATCCACTTCCTCCTTTAACAACGCGTCATATAGATCCGTGGCGTTATCGTACGGGACAAAATGTATGTTGCGGTTAACGTAGAACTGAAATTCGTTAATGATACTGGGCAAGAGTCCAGTCACTTCACCTTTCTTCACGGTAGAGTAGGGGGCAAAGTCTTCTTTCAACACACCAATATTAACGGTGTAGGAATATCGCTTCTCTTCTGTTTGTTCGGCATTTATTGGCAAGCTCAAGACCAATATGCTGAACAGAGATAGGATGTATGTGACGAATTTCATTTTTATTCTCAGTAATCGCAATCGATTAAAGTTTAAAAAAAATGAAACAGGTTCGATATTTACCCGGTTAAACAAGGTGTTAACTTTGTTTAGTTTTCAAAACAATATCAATGATGAATATAGAAGGGGAAGGAGAGGACCAATACATAACTTCTTGATAAGCTCTGTATTTTATTATTTAGCTCAATAATAATTGCTTTCATAACATTTTTGTTGTCAATGTAATCGATAGCAACGCTTTTTTGATGGTTGTAAAGCTGTAAGGTTATGAAGTTTTTGATTTTTTCTTTATTAGCTCAGTGTGGTGCTTGGATTTTTGTGACATTAAGCCAGAAAAACTGCTAAACGTGGCTTGTACTGTATAATAAATGTTACTATCATTCTTATAAATTATTGTAGTTATATAGAAAAAACGCTTCTCACCAAGGGACGATGTTTGTGGAACCAACAATCTCCAATTTACGGCAAATCTTTCAAAATAAGATTCACAATGCGGCTGTTACGCAATCTCCGTGCTCAGGTTCTGCAACCACTTTATCAGTGTTAACAAAAGAAGAACTGTCTGAACTCGAAAATCTATGGGTTCAGCTTATTTTGTGGCAGAAGGAACAGCACTGAATCGAGGCGTTACAACTCCGGCTCTTGAAAGCTCGCATTTAGCGAGCTTTTCTTTTTTCAGGCGCTACCAAACGGGCTTGAGCCCTCTTTGAATTAAATGTTACATTATAACAATTGTGTGCTAGAGACGGATCGAGTGATCGCTTGATTATCCTATCTCGTATCCCCATCTAGTAGTCAGAGCACCTCTGTCATACAATGTATAGAGCTAATATAAAAGTGCAGTAAAGCGCTTAATTCAAATGGGAAGGGTTATGGCGGAAGTACGAGCCAGAATAGAGTTAAAAGTTGGTTCCAAAAGTCACATCGATGCAGAATTATTGTCTTTTCATGGATTGAAAACAGACAAAGAGCACGTCGCAGTCATTTTCAAATCAGCAGATAAAACCGGGGAAACACCACTAGTTCGAATGCACTCTGAGTGCCTAACTGGCGATGTTTTCCATTCTTCGCGTTGTGATTGCGGTGAGCAATTAGATGAAACGATTGAGAAGATGGGTGAATACGGCGGAATTCTTCTTTACCTTCGGCAGGAAGGGCGTGGCATTGGTCTGTACAACAAGATTGACGCTTACCGCTTGCAAAGCGAAGGCATGAACACCTATGAGGCCAATAATCATCTGGGATTTGGTGATGACCTTCGTGACTTCACTGAAGCTGCACAAATGCTTAAAGCATTGAATGTGCCTAAGATCCGCCTGATCACTAACAACCCTAAAAAGATCAAAGAGCTTCAGGAACACGGCATTGAGATTGAAGAAGTGGTTAATACCCACGCTCATATCAAGAATGGAAACGAGAGTTACCTAAAAGCTAAAGTCTCCCATGGTAAGCACCTGTTAGATTTGTGATAGATTTATTATTTATTTGAATAAAACCCCACGATTGTGGGGTTTTTTTGTTTTTGTTGCTTGTATTTAAATTGTAAATTTGTATGATCGCAATCAAGGTGCAAATGATAATAATTAGCACTATTACTACAGATAATATTTCGCTCAACAAGGACGATTTCCATGATCTCAAAACGTTTCGTTGCTCGTGCCGTCGCAGCTTCACTCCTCGTGACTAGCGCAGCTTCTTTCGCAGCAGTAACCAAAAGCCAAGTCGTAACCCACTATGCCGATCTTGCTCACGCAGTATTTTCTGATGCAACTTATACGGCTAAGAAACTTGACAAATCCATTGACCAGTTCCTCGCTAACCCTTCTAAAACCTCTTTGGAATCTGTTCGTCAAGCTTGGATTGATTCTCGTGTACCTTACCAGCAGACGGAAGTTTTCCGTTTTGGTAATGCCATCGTTGACGATTGGGAAGGTCAGCTGAACGCATGGCCACTTGATGAAGGTTTGATTGATTACGTATCTTCCGATTACCAGTACGAACTGGGTAACGAAGGTGCACAAGCTAACATCGTAGCCAACAGCAAAATCCAGGTTGGCTCTCAGGTTGTAGATGCAAGCCAGATTACCCCTCAGCTGATTGCAGACCTGAATGAAATTGGTGGTTCAGAAGCAAACGTTGCTTCCGGCTACCACGCCATCGAATTCCTTCTATGGGGACAAGATCTGAATGGCACAAACTCGGGTGCGGGTGAGCGTTCATACACAGACTTTATTGATGGTTCAGGCTGTACCAATGGCAACTGTGACCGTCGCCGTGAATACCTGAAAGCCGCGTCTCAACTTCTTATCCAAGATCTAGAGTGGATGGAAGGTCAGTGGGCACCAAGTCAGGCGGGTAACTACCGTACAGAACTGTTGTCTGAATCTGCTAATAACGGTCTGCGTAAAATGCTGTTCGGGATGGGTTCACTTTCTCTGGGTGAGCTTGCCGGTGAGCGTATGAAAGTCGCACTTGAAGCCAACTCTACTGAAGATGAGCACGATTGCTTCTCTGACAACACTCACAACTCTCACTATTACAACGAACAAGGTATCTACAACGTATTTACTGGTCTGTACAAGCGTGAGAATGGTCAGCTTCTATCTGGTCCTAGCATCTACGACTTAGTAGAGCAGAAAGACAAACAAGCAGCTAAAGAAATTCAGAAGCAGTTTGACCGCGCTCGTGCGCAGGTTGGTCAGCTAGTTGTATCTGCTGAGAAAAACAATCAGCACTTTGATCAGCTGATTGCTGCGAATAACTCTCAAGGTAATGCTTTGGTGAATGACACCATCATGTCGCTTGTCGCACAAACTGGCTCAATTGAGCGTGCAGCGAGCATCATTGGTATTGATAGCCTGAACCCAGACACTGCTGACCACGAGTTTTAATTGCATAAAAATATAATAAAATCCAAGGGCTCTTTATGAGCCCTTTTTACACTTGAGAAGCCAAGAATGAAGCAGTTTCTAATTCCTACCATTGTTTCAAGCCTAATCGCAACGAGCGTCTTTGCGTACGATACCAAGTCGGGTGGTAACACCAGTGTGAAGAAAGATGGCTCGAATGCCTTTTCTTTACCTGCCAACAACCTGCCCATGACATCGCGTTTAGATTTCAGTGTCGGTAACAGTTTTTTCCGTAACCCCTGGGTTCAGGCGCCTGCATCAACCGATGCGAGAGACGGTCTTGGACCACTGTTTAATACCAATGGGTGTCAAAACTGTCATATCAAAGATGGGCGAGGTCATCCTCCAGAAGAGGGTGACGAGCACGCGGTATCCATGCTGGTCAGGTTAAGCATTCCAGCCATGACGCCTGAGCAGAAGAAAGCCTTCATTATGAATGGCGTTATCCCTGAACCAACGTACGGCGGCCAGCTTCAGGATTTTGCTCTCCCAGATGCCAAGCCAGAAGGCAAAGTGAATATTACTTATTCTGATGTGGTGGTTACTTTTAAAGACGGCGAACAGGTAACACTTCGTAAGCCTAACTTGACGATCACAAATTTGAACTACGGAGAGATGCACCCGGATACTCAATTCTCGGCACGTGTCGCGCCACCCATGATAGGGCTTGGATTGCTGGAAGCCATTCCTGAAGAAACCATTCTTGCCATGGCAGATCCTGAAGATAAAAACAAAGATGGCATTTCCGGAAAAGTGAACCGGGTCTGGGATGTTCAGGCAGAAGGCTTTGCGCTTGGTCGATTCGGATGGAAAGCAGGTCAACCTAATCTGATGCAGCAAAATGCCGCAGCATTCAATGGCGATTTGGGACTGACCAGTTCACTGTTTCCAGTCGAGAACTGTACTGAAAACCAATCCATCTGTAATGATCTTCCTCACGGTGGCAAGCCGGAAGTGAGCGAAAAGATTTTAAACTTTGTTGAATTCTACTCTCAGCACCTTGCCGTTCCAATTCGTCGTAATACCCGAGACCCTCAGGTTCAGCTGGGTCAGGCCAAGTTTGCTGAAGCGGGTTGCCAGTCTTGTCATGCCGTGAACATTAAAACGGCGAAAAATGATCGCTTACCTGCACTATCAGAGCAGATTATTCACCCTTATTCGGATATGTTATTGCATGATATGGGCGAAGGGCTTGCCGACAACCGTCCAGAGTATCTGGCAAATGGTCGTGAATGGCGTACTCAGCCACTTTGGGGGCTGGGTTACACCAAAGAAGTCAACGGTCACACGAACTTGCTGCACGACGGAAGAGCACGTAACGTTCTGGAAGCCGTGCTTTGGCATGGTGGTGAGGCAAAACCCGCACAAGAGAATGTATTGAACATGTCCAAAAAAGAGCGAGAGGCGCTGGTGGCGTTTCTTAACTCGCTGTAACAGGAGCCACGTATGAAGAAAACGTTAAGCCTTTGCCTCCTGGCTCTGGTCGGCTGTCAGTCGAACGATGCACAAATGCCACAGGAAATTGCCGTTCAAAGTGGTGGTGAGTTACCTGAAAACAAGCAATATGCCAACCTTCACATCAGTGAAGCGGTGTATGATGTTGAGAAAGAAGCCGCATTTCTATTGCTGGCAGAAGCGCAGCAACAGGCGTTAATTTGGCAGCAATACTGTGGTTCGGAAGATCTTACAGAGGACTCACTGAAGTCAGCGTGGCACAGCACCATGCTCCGTTGGATGGCGCTTCAGGGGCAAGAACGTGGTCCTGAGAATGCGTTAAAAGAAAGCTGGAACATGCAATTCTGGCCAGATAAGAAAAACACCACGGGTCGGAAAATGTCGACGCTTGTTAAAGCCGATAAAGCATGGTCCGCCAATGAGTTATCGCAAATGAGCGTCACGGTTCAGGGGCTAGGCGCGATGGAATGGCTTCTGTATGACAAGGCGTCTCCTATTCATAAAGACAAGATCAAGGCTTGTGATAGCGGGTTGGCTATCAGCCAGAATATCGCAGACAAGTCCGATAACATTGCTGACGCATGGCAGGCAAATCCATGGAAAACTCTGGACGGCAAGAAATGGCGTACCGAGTACCTCAGCCTGTTGTCTAATCAGCTTGAGTACAGTATGAAAAAAATGAGCCGCCCTCTGGCGAAAGTTGGGAAGCCTCGTCCTTACTTTGCTGAATCATGGCGCTCTGAAACCTCCCTCTCGAACTTAAAAGCCAATGTTGAGGCAATGAAAGCACTATATATTGCGCATGGTTTCGGGCTAGATAAAGAGCTGAGAGACAGAGGACGTATTCAGCTAGCAGACAGCATTGTGGAGCAATTTGATTTAACGTTGGATACGTGGCCAGAAGAGTCCAGCATGTTTGCCATGCTGAAATCGAAAGAAGGCTACAGAAACGTATTAGCGCAGTTCAACAAGCTTGAGCATTTGAAATATCTCATCCATGAAGAGGTCGCAATCGAATTGGGTGTCGTCGTAGGGTTTAATGCAACAGATGGTGACTGATCAAACAAGAAGAAGGCTGCTTAAAGCAGCCTTATTTGGCGCTTCAGCGCCTTTTTTACCTTTTGGGTGCGCTTCCACTTCCAGCCAGCAAAATACGCCAGCTCTGATTGGTTGTTCTATTCTGGGTCGGGATAAGTTCTTTGCAACGGTTGCCGATATCAACGGTAACCCCATCCATCAACTCACTTTACCTGCCCGAGGACATGGCGTTGCCATTCACCGCGCTGGAAGTGCGGCAGTGGCATTCGGCCGTAGACCGGGGACATTTTTCCAACCGTTTGATTTCGTTAGCGGTGCAGCAAAACCCATCGTTTCATCGGGTCCTAATCGTCATTTTTACGGTCACGGTGTTTATTCTCCCGATGGGCGCTTTCTTTATGCGACAGAGGGGGAAAGAGGAACAAGCCGCGGGATTATCGGTGTATACGACGTTCAAAATGGCTACCAGAAAGTAGAGGAATTCACCGGGTTTGGGCTGGGTCCTCATGAGGTTATCATGCTTCCAAATGGTGATCTGGCGATAGGGGTCGGTGGTGTTCATACCAATGGAAGAACACCGATGAACCTCGAAACCATGTCTCCAACTCTGACATATTTGTCCTCTACCGGAAAAGTATTGGAACAAGTGTCGCTTTCCGACAATAAACTGAGTATTCGCCATCTTGCACATAATGGTCAAGGTATGGTTTTCTGTGGTCAGCAATATCGCGGATCGCCAGACGATTATCCAGCACTGTTAGCTGCTCACCAGATGGGGAAACCAATGGTCGAGTTCAAAGCTGAACCAGAACAATGGGCGAGATTCAACCATTACATTGCTAGCATCGCCGCCACAGGGGATTGGGTGCTTGCCACATCTCCACGAGGAAATTGTTATGGTATCTGGCAATTATCTACGGGTGAACTGCTGGAAATTGAATCTCTGCCTGATGCGTCAGGTGTTGTTGTGAATGATAATTCTTTCAAAATTAGCTCAGGTGTTGGAAGGGTGGTTTCCCATTCTTTAGCTGGAGTTGAAAAAAAATATTCATCAGGTATTCATTGGGATAACCACTGGTCGGCGATAATCTAATAAACGATACAAGTTTTTGCTGCAATTTTTGCCATACTTTAGGAATACATTTATTAGTAACTATGATCCAGGGAGCGGGCTATGAGGTTAAGGAAATACTTTTATTTCATGATCATAGCTATGCTTCCACTGGTTTCCAGCGCTAACAGTTACTACGCCACAACCTGGGTGAATAGCTCAACACCAGCTCATACACCTCTGGCTCACCAACCTGTCATTACTGCGCTTTATCACGAGTATCAATATCAGCCTATCTGGTTTCAGTACGACGCGATTGAAGCCTTCGAAACGCAGCTTGAACACCTTGCTCTGTCTGATGTGAGTGAGCTTTTCTATAAACGTTTGATGGCGCTAAAAGAAGCGCGATATCACAATCGCTGGCAAGAATACGACGTGCTGGCGACAGACACCTTGTTGAGTTACATCAGCTATACCGAGCTTTCTCAGTCTATGGGAAAGGGCTGGTTTTTTGGTGGACGAGTTCCAGCCATGCTGCCCACTCCGTCAGGTTCTAGCTTTGAGAGCTTTTATAACGCGGTAATGTCCGATTCGTTGGTTGAATACATTGAAGGGTTGAAACCTCAATCGCCACTGTATTCTGATTATGTAACCGCCATCTATGAGCTGAAACCCTGGCTAAACGTCTATTTGAGCGACTATAGCCAGAAAAAGCGCTTCACCCGAAAAGGAGATGTGCTGTCACACAAACGGGTGCTGCTTAATCGCCTGCAGGTGCTAGGTTATGACGTGTCGGCGGTGAATGCCGATGACAAAACCTACGATAAACCTCTGGACGATTTGGTTCGCCAGTTTCAGGTTCAGCATGGCCTGGATGCAGACGGCATTATCGGTCCGAAAACCATTAAGTGGATCAATGCTTCTATTGAAGAGCGTTTAAGACTTGTCGCCCTGAATGCGCAAAGGCTGCGTATCTGGCCATTGCAGCGCGACCAGATTGTTCTGGTGAATGTACCGCAGTACTCGATGTCTTACTGGCTAGATGGTAAAGAAGCGTTTTCTTCAGACGTGATTGTAGGGCGTCCATCAAGGAAAACACCGCTCATTGATACCAGAATGGATTCGGTGATTGTGAATCCAAGCTGGAATGTGCCAAGGAAAATCATGGTGAAAGACATTCTTCCCAAAGCGATTGAGGAAGAAACTTACCTTCAGGAACACAATTACGAAATTGTTGAAAGCTGGCATAACCGGACTCTGGTCGACCCACAGGATATCGACTGGCAAACCATTGACCCAGACAGCTTTCCGTACCGAATCCGACAAACTTCAGGACCATACAACGCACTTGGTAAATACAAGTTCAATACGCCAAATAAGAATGCCATTTTTCTCCACGATACACCGGCGAAGTCGCTGTTCACCAAGGCGAGAAGGGCATTCAGTTCTGGTTGTATCCGAATTGAATCTGCCGAGGGTTTTGCCAATCTGCTTTTAACCAGCAACTCTAAGCTGCGTCCAAGTCATCAAGAGAGAATCAGCCGTGAAGAAACGGTTGCTGTGGCACTGAAACAACGCATTCCTGTTTCTATTATTTATCAAACGGTTTGGACAGAAAGAGGGCAGGTGCAATACCGAAGTGACATTTACAAATACGATCAACTGAGTCGTAGTTCAAATTTTGACGCGAAACTTACAAATTTGATCAATCTGGATAAAAATCTTTCTGCTCAATAACTAACCATACCTTTGGCACTATTCCGTCAATAATTTGAGCTGATGACTAATTGACGCTTGTACGGAATCTGGTTACTGTCGCGACTTTGGAAACCGCGCCAGACCGTTCAGATGACAACCAAAGAAATCTCGAGAAGACACTTCCTCCGTAATACCGCCGTTCTTGGCACTTTTGTCTCATTGCCTTTTTCTCCCTCAGTTTTTGCAACTTATGCAAACCAGCCGAGAACATTGCAATTCAACAATCTGCACACAGGAGAGATTCTGGAGTCTTGTTATTTTGATGGTCAGAGATACGTAGGAAGCGAACTCGCGCGTCTTAATCATCTGTGCCGGGATCACCGCCGCAATGAAGTGTATTCGATGGATGCGGCACTATTCGACCAAATCAACTCCATTCAAGGCTTAATTGGCAGCGATGCCGAAGTTCAGATCATCTCTGGTTATCGCTCTCCTGCCACTAATAAGGCGTTACGAGCCAAATCCAAGGCAGTGGCGAAAAAGAGCTACCACATGCTTGGTAAAGCCATCGATTTTCGACTGGATGGCGTCAAACTTTCTGAAGTGAAAAAGGCAGCCTTATCTCTCAAAGCGGGCGGCGTAGGCTATTACCCAAAAAGTAATTTTATTCATATAGATACAGGTCCAGTCCGAAACTGGTAGTTGCGGTCTGTTCCCCCATACCTAATGGCTTGTAAAACTAGGGGGCAAATGTCATAGTTCCCGCAGTTTAAAATGAATACGGGATAGTTTTTATGAGCCTTCAATACAGAGTCGTGCCGGTGACTTCATTTCAGCAGAACTGCTCAATTGTCTGGTGTGATGAAACCATGGACGCGATTGTGGTCGATCCGGGTGGCGACGTACCTAAACTGGAAGCCACAATCAAAGAACTTGGCGTTAAAGTTGTGAATGTCGTGCTGACTCACGGGCATCTGGACCATGTTGGTGGCGCAGAAGAACTGGCCAATGCACACAGTGTCGACATTATCGGTCCTCATAAAGCCGATAACTTCTGGCTTCAGGGGTTAGAAGGGCAGAGCCAGATGTTTGGATTTCCTCTTACAGAAGCGTTTGAACCAAAACAGTGGTTAGATGAAGGTGACGTTGTCACTTTTGGTAATGAAGTACTGAACGTTTACTTCACGCCAGGTCATAGCCCAGGCCATGTCATCTTGTTCAATGAGTCATCTAAAACCGCATTTGTAGGCGATGTTCTTTTCAATGGTGGCATCGGAAGAACCGATTTCCCTCAAGGGGATTTCAACACGCTTATCCAGTCCATCAAGCAAAAACTCTGGCCGCTTGGTAACGATGTGCATTTTATTCCTGGGCACGGTCCGGAGTCTACATTCGGGCATGAACGCGCTTCTAACCCGTTTGTCGCTGACGAAATGCCTCTTTACTAGGTTTAGCTAACTAGTTGATTAAATCTTCTTTGTCGGCTGCCGCGAGAAATCGTCTTGCCAGGCCGACAAATTCATCTCCGCTTCTGTCCAAATCGGACGTCGAAATAAAAATATCGTAACCAAAATTTTCTCTCTGGTAAGCCATTCGGTTCGCCAGCATGGCTTGCAGACCTGTGTACTGCCCACCGTTACTTGATTCGTAAGGCTTTGAGTCCAACACGATGTCTTCAAAAGGAATGTTCTTCTTATCCATCTGTTTTAGACCAAGATAAAGAAGGGATCGTTGCTCCAGAAGTATTTGTGTGCTGATTCTGGGGCAGATATTGTCGAGGTAAGGTTCGTAGTCTTTAAGCTTAATGCCGATCCACGGAATGGGTTGATGCCATCCTTCCTGAGAGTAGGTACAGACGCCAATATGACTGATGTTATTCCACCTCACCACCCAGCCCCCTTTAAACATATGCTGCTGAAAGTGTGTGGCAGTGAGGGTAAATGACACCTTACTCTTCTCAATAAGGAAATGCGTAACCACAAAAAAGGCTATCAAACCAAACAGAGAGAGCAGCGCCTGTTGAATTCCCGGAGAGACTATAAGAAGAAAGAAGGTAATCAGACACGCCAGGCCCATGACCAACCTTCCTGTTGGAGACTGATAACTGAATGGTATGTTTGTCATGTGAATCGTATTCATTGTGGTGCAATTCCTATGCATCTCCGAGGAGAAAGCGCATTCCTTGTTTCTGTATAAAATATAGCCTTTGAAAGGCTCTTCCCCCATTTTTACGTTGAAAGTGGCCGTTAGGCTACAAATCAGTGTCAGTTTTTGGTATAACTCGCGCTTCAAATTTTTCACCACTGCGCGGTATAGCAGTGAAATGGAGAAAAACTCAATGAGACTCGCTCACAAACGTAAAGTGCAGGCTAAACTGCAAAAACGCATCAAAGCGACTTTAAATGTGGCTAAAGCAGCTCCTGAAGCCAAAAAACCTGCTGCTAAAAAAGCCGTTGAAGCAAAAGTGGAAAAGCCAGCACCGAAAGCGCAAACCACGGTTAGCTTAACGCCAAAACAACAAAGCGTTCTAGACATCGTAGCTAAGAACCCTGAAGGCATTAACCCTAAAGGTATCGGTCTGGAAGCTGGTCAGGAAGACGCAAAAGCGGCTTCTTGGGCAACTGGCGCTCTTAAGAAGCTGCTAGAAGAAAACCTGGTAGTTAAAGAGCAACTGGCGGGCAACAAGGTTGTGTACAAGCCAGTATAATTCGATTAAGAATCGTGAAGGAGCCCCAATTTTTGGGGCTTTTTTACGTTTTGTACCTTAATATTTTTAACTTCTATCTAGAACTTGTTCTTACGTAGAAATTACTTCTTAATTTTATCTATTATTTCAAAACTCTTTTTAATTTATAGCTTCAATAATTTTTTAATTAAATATCTTACGTATTAGTACGTAAAACTAAAGTCTAATACGGGGTAGGTGTAAAGAAATACGTCCGTGCTCTCCCGAATAGGTTAATGCTCTTCAATCAGGCATTGTTGTGATACCCAAGTACTGCTAATGGCGCCGAGCCCATTATTCCACTTGGGGAAATTCGCAATCCACACAGGAATGGGTTGTGAACAAACACAACATAGGACGTGAAATAATGAGTCTCTTAAAAAAATCAATCCAACGAACTCTTAAAGGCACCTTTGTCGCTGTAGCGGCTTGCGCTGCCTTGGTCACCGCTTCAGCTAATGCTGCCGACAAAGTCTACCGACTTAAGCTAGCTGAAACCTGGGGGCCAAACTTCCCAGTATTTGGTGACGCGACCAAAAATATGGCCAAAATGGCTGAAGAAATGTCGAATGGTCGTCTGCAAATCCGAATCGATTCTGCCAACAAGCACAAGGCACCACTGGGTGTTTTTGACATGGTGAAATCGGGTCAGTATGACATGGGACATTCAGGGTCTTACTACTGGAAAGGTAAGGTACCTAATACGCTTTACTTCACGTCTATGCCTTTCGGTATGACTCCGGCAGAGCAATACGCATGGTTCTACCACGGTGGTGGTATGGAACTGATGGAGAAAGTGTATTCTCCGCATAACCTGATGTCTTTCCCAGGCGGTAACACCGATATCCAAATGGGTGGCTGGTTCCAGAAAGAGATCAATTCGGTTGATGACCTTAAAGGTCTGAAAATGCGTATTCCAGGTTTTGCCGGTGAAATCCTGGCAGAGCTGGGCGCGAAACCAACAAACATCGCACCGGGTGAACTGTATACGTCGCTTGAGCGCCGTACTATCGACGCACTGGAGTGGGTAGGTCCTTCTCTGGACTTGCGTATGGGCTTCCACAAAATCGCACCTTACTACTACACTGGTTGGCATGAGCCAGGTTCAGAGCTTCAGTTCCTAGTGAATAAGCGCACCTGGAAACGTCTGCCAGACGACCTGAAAGCGATTTTGCGTGTAGCGATGAAAACTGCTGCGTACGACATGTACACGCAAGCCACGCACGAGAGCGGTAAGAACTGGTCTTCAATTAAGTCTGAATACCCAAATGTTCAGGTGAAAGACTTCCCACCTCAAGTAATGAGCGCGTTGCGTGAAGCGAACGATCGCCTTCTCAAGAAACATGCAGAAAGCAACGAACTGGCGAAAGAGATCCAAAAATCTCAGGCAGACTATCTGAAGCAAGTACGCTCGTGGACAGATATCTCTCACCGCGCTTACCTGAACAGTCAGGCACAACAATAATTATTTTAGGTCATTGAACCAAATGCCGAGGGGTGAACCCTCGGCAAATAGCCCAAGAAAAACAGGGTCTGCAAGGACACTACGCCCCCCAAAGCAGTCGACGTAGCCATTTGCAAGACCCTGCCTCTTCTAGTTTGTCTTTCCAAGGAGTATGGAATGAGAAGCCTAATTTACATGGAGCGACTGTTTAACCGGATCAGCGATGTGCTGGGCTGGGTTGCCAGCATTCTATTTTTACTGCTGTTGCTAAACGTCGTTTACGATGTCGTGATGCGTTATGTATTTAATGACGTATCGATTGCCTTTCAGGAAATGGAATGGCACCTGTTTTCCAGCGTCTTCCTTCTTGGCGTGCCTTATGCGCTAAAAGCAGGAGGGCATGTCCGTGTCGATATCTTCTATGAACGCCTTTCTTATCGCGCGCGCGCCATCATTGATATTCTGGGAACCGTTTTCTTCTTATTCCCGTTTTGTCTTCTTGTTGCTTGGTACGGCATTGACTTCGCCAGAGAGTCTTATGAACTCGGCGAAACGTCGGGCGACCCGGGTGGTCTGCCTTACCGATGGATCATTAAAGCCATGATCCCAGTGTCTTTCTTCTTTATGGCAGTGAGTGGCATCGGATTGCTTCTGAACTCACTGAACAAAATTTTTAATCCTAGTCCAGCTCATACCAGATAACAGGGAAGTAGTTTTATGATAGGAATTGTTATGTTTCTGGTAGCGCTGGTGGCCTTACTGTTAGGCTTCCCCGTTGCCTTTACCTTTGGTGGTATTGCCCTGCTATTTGGTGTTTGGGCAGAAGGTCCAGAAATGTTTGCCTTTATGCCGTATCGCATAGAGTCAATCATGCAGAATACAGTGTTAATGGCGGTGCCGTTGTTCATTTTCATGGGGCTGGTTCTGCAAAAAACTCGACTGGCTGAACAACTTCTTGAAGCCATGGGGCGCTTATTTGGCACCGTCCGTGGCGGTATTGCGATTTCAACCGTGTTGGTTGGAGCTCTGTTGGCGGCTTCTACAGGTGTTGTAGGGGCATCTGTTGTCGCCATGGGGCTCATTTCTCTCCCTGTTATGCTCAAATACAATTACGACAAAGGGCTGGCGTGTGGCACCATCTGTGCGTCGGGCACTTTGGGGCAAATTATCCCGCCATCCATTGTATTGATCTTGCTGGGCGATGTTTTGGGTGTACCTGTCGGTGATCTCTTTCAGGCAGCGGTTGGACCGGGCTTAGTTCTGGTTGGTGCGTATGTGGTTTACATTTTGATTTACGCCAAAATGAACCCTGAAGCTGCTCAGCCGATAGAGCGAGATGAATCCATTTCACGCAGAGAAGAAGTCATTGAAGCACTCAAAGCAGTGGTTCCACCGATGGCTTTGATTGTCGTCGTACTGGGTTCCATCTTCGCTGGTATTGCCACTCCAACAGAGTCAGCGGCTTTGGGTGGAGCCGGAGCCATTGTATTGGCGCTACTGTACCGTCAGTTTAGCTGGGCAATGATATACGATGCGTCCAAAGAAACCGTAAAAGTAACGGCTATGGTTTTTGCCATCCTACTTGGTGCAACTGCGTTTTCTATGGCGTTCACCTACACGGGCGGAGACTATCTGGTTGAAGAGTGGATGATGCAGATCCCGGGTGAGAAGTGGGGCTTCCTGATCATCACTATGCTGGTCATCCTGATTTTGGGCTTCTTTATCGACTTCGTTGAGATCTGTTTCATCATCGTACCGATTCTCGCTCCAGTGGCTGAACTGATGGGGATCAATATGGTTTGGTTTGCGATCCTGGTTGCGATGAACCTACAAACCTCGTTCCTGACGCCACCATTCGGTTTTAGTTTGTTCTATCTTAAAGGTGTGGCACCGAAAGGCGTAACCACAAGAGACATATACCGAGGAGTAATGCCGTTTATTGCCATCCAGATTCTGGTGCTGGCATCAATTCTGTTATTCCCGTCATTCTATGGAATGTGATCTCACAATTGTTACAGCTCGTTGATTTCGGTTAAAAATGGGCGCTAATGTCAGCCTCTGATACATTCAGAGGCTGATTGTATTCGTAAACTCCCATGGACGTATCGATGACGCACTGGGTGAGAGAGGGAGCTTATGCCTCTTAGAGCCAAACTGATATTACTCACCTTATTACCTCTGATTTTGGTCACCGCCAGTATCAGTTGGATCTCGATTCACCAAACCAAAGCGTTGGGCGTGAAGGAGATCGAAACGCTTCGAACCAGCTTGATACGGTCTAGAGAAAACGCGTTAAAAGACAAGTTGGATCTTGCCTTTGATGCCATCCACCATGTTTATGCCAATGATGAATTAAGCGAAGAAGACGCCAAACATCAGGTGAAGCAGATCCTCACGCGCTTAAGATATGGTTCGGACGGGTACTTTTTCGCTTACGACAAAAATGGCGTCAATCTTGTTCACCCCATTCTTCCTGAGCTGATCGGGCAGAACCTGATCAATATGCAGGATGAAAACGGTAACTTTCTGATTGTTTCTCTGATAGAGCAGGCGAGAAGCGGAGGCGGGTTTGCGCACTACTTATGGCAAAAACCGTCGACGGGTGAAATTGTGCCTAAGCTCAGTTACGCTGCGTGGTTGCCTAAGTGGGAGTGGATGGTCGGAACCGGGCTCTACATTGAAGATATTCATCTCGAAGTCGCCCAGATGGAAGATTCCATCAACCAGAACATTGAAGCCACCTTTATCAGTACCATGTCGATTCTGAGTGTTACGGTTGCTGTGATTGTCGTGCTGACATTAGCGGTAAACTGGCACGAACATCGAATTGCGGACAAAAACCTGAAAGAGCTGGCCCACAAAACGGTCATGTTTCAGGAAGACGAAAAAAAGCATCTTGCGAGAGAACTGCACGACGGTATCAATCAGCTTCTGGTATCGTGCAAATGTCACCTGGAGCTGCTGGCGCATAAGTTAAAGCAGAAAGAACCTAATATCGATGAAAGAGCACTGGCGCATCTGGATAAGTCTCAAATGTCGATGATGACTGCGATCAATGAAGTGCGTCGGATTTCTCATAACCTGAGACCAAGTTCATTGGACGACATAGGCCTGCAGGCCGCTCTCGAAACCTTGCTTCAGGATTTTCGCGAACACGCTCAGATTCCAGTGGAATACGAGATCGACAAATCCATGTCCAAAATGAATTCCGAAGTGGCTACAACACTGTATCGAGTGGTTCAGGAATCGCTCACTAACATAGAGAAACATGCGTACGCCAACCGAGTCGAAGTGGTGGTGCATCAGCTTGGTGAACAAGTTCAGCTGATGATTCGAGACGACGGGCGAGGATTTTCAGTCAGTGATACCATGAGGGCAAAAGGGATCGGATTGCGAAATATGCGAGAAAGAGTCGAATTTATCGGAGGAGATTTTGAACTCTTTAGCGAACCCAACTACGGTACAGAAATAACGGTTTTGATTCCGGTGTAATTAAGATAGAAAACTGGACAACATGGAATGCAAAAAGCAGTAAGCCAAGGTAAGGCGATAAACATAGTAATTGTGGATGACCATCAGGTAGTACTGGATGGTTTCCTCGCCCGGCTAGAAATGGAAGATGAAATTAACGTGGTCGCGACGGCGAGCAATGGTGCAGAAGCCATAGATGCCGTCACCAGAGTGCAACCCGATGTGGTGCTAATGGATGTTAGTATGCCTGTTATGAATGGCATTGAAGCGACCATGATTTTGAAAGAAGAGCACCCAAGTGTGAAAGTGCTGATGCTGACAATGCATGACAACCGTGAATACATCATGAAGGTAATGCAGGCAGGAGCTGTCGGGTACATGCTGAAAGAGATTTCGGCAGAAAAGATGGTTCAGGCCATTAAGACGGTGTATCAAGGTTCCACGTACTTTTGTGAGTCCGTTACACAAACCTTGTTCACCCAGCCCATCACCCCCGCGCAACAAAAACCCAATCCATTAAGCCGCAGAGAAGAAGCGGTGCTTAAATTGGTGGCAGAGGGGCAGAGCAGTAAGAAAATTGCCTCAGCGCTCAACATCAGTTACCGCACGGTTGAAACCCACCGGCAAAACATCAAACACAAGCTGGATCTACACTCTACGGCAGAGTTAGCGAAATACGCGCTAGAGAAAGGTTTGGTTGACTGAGTCCAAGAGAATTAGAGAATCAGAAAGCGAGTGGTGATTCACTCGCTTTTTCTTTATGGCGCAGGCTGTTCGTTTTTGGTGATACTGCCAATTTCCAAAACAGGCGCAACGTCATAGCTTTCGGCATTCATCATTGAAGACAAACGCTGTACTGAAGATAACAGTAAGCTTTGTTCCCATTCTTCCAACTTATGAAATTGATCGATAAAGTTGTCTTGCAGCGGAAGAGGGGCTTTTTCCAAAATGGCTTTGCCTTCATCAGTAAGGTAGGCGTGTACTTTACGCTTGTCGCTCACACTTCTGACGCGCTTAACATAACCATTTCTTTCAAGTCTATCCAGAATGGTGGTGGCAGTAGCCTGGCTCATATTGGTGTTGTTCGACAGTTCCCGTATGGTCACTTCACCCAGTTCTTTGATGGAACGCATCAATATCAACTGAGGACCGGTTAATCCCAGTTCTTTGCCAAGTTTTTTTGAGTGCAGATCGATTGCGCGGATGATTTGTCGTATCGCAATCAGAACTTCTTCGTGTTTTTCCAAATTCTTTATCCGTACCAGTGTTTTCGGGGGTTATATAAAGCTTTTGCTACACAAGAGTCAACAGCGATGTTCGACTCTTGAGTACTTTGACCGTTTATCTCTTTAAAAGATTACTTGGGTATATACCTAAGTAATCTTTTTGATGCATTTGTTAAGAAAACAAACGTGCTCCACAAATATCATAAACGCGACGCTCTCTGTTGAGAGTACAAATGTTTAGACTTCAAAACGAATTCTAGTATTGATTGATTTAAAAATAGCCATTCAAATTGAGAAAACTGAGATTTTAGGACGTTTTTTGAGTTATCTCTGGTTTTAAACGGACATTTTCGATAGGGTTTGTGGGTTTTAAAATCAATGAACTGTTACGTTCACTAACCATTCTGGTGAGGAAAGGTTTCGAATAGGTTCAAAATCAACAAACCTGTTAAGGGTTAAAGAGGAGATATGACAAAAGGAATCGACAAGTACAGTATCGATAGTACCGACTACACGGTTGGTCAGGATAATGTACAGAAGTGGGGATTTGATGTTCATAATCCGGTATTTGGGACCAGTGCTGGTCTTATCATTCTATTTTTAGTTGCTGTACTCATCTCAGACGCGGAAACCGCAAAGTCTACTCTGGATGGTTTGAAGTGGTCGATCATTGGTAAATTCGACAGCCTGTTTATCTGGGCGGGAAACATATTCCTGATCTTCTGTCTGGCACTGATTGTGTCGCCATTCGGCAAAATTCGCTTGGGCGGTCAGGATGCTTCCGCCGACTATTCATTCATGTCCTGGTTGGCGATGTTGTTCGCGGCGGGCATGGGTATCGGTTTGATGTTCTGGAGTGTTGCCGAGCCAGTTGCTTACTTCACTGGCTGGTATGAGACTCCTCTGGGCGTTGAACCAAATACCCCAGAAGCGGCAAAACTTGCCATGGGCGCAACCATGTTCCACTGGGGTCTTCACCCTTGGGCAATTTATGGCATCGTAGCCTTATCGCTTGCGTTCTTTACCTACAATAAAGGGCTTCCGCTTTCTATCCGTTCAATTTTTTACCCTATTCTGGGCGACAGAGCCTGGGGCTGGGCGGGTCACGTTGTAGATGTATTGGCGGTGCTGGCAACTCTGTTTGGCCTGGCGACATCCTTGGGCTTAGGTGCTCAGCAAGCCGCGAGTGGTATCAACCACGTATTCGGTGTGGATGGCGGTATTGGTCTGCAGATTGCGGTAATCGTACTGGTAACATTGCTAGCAGTGGTTTCGGTTTTCCGCGGCATTGATGGCGGTGTTAAGGTCATCAGTAACATCAACATGATCGTGGCGTTTGTGCTGCTAATTTTTGTTGCGTTACTTGGTTACGCGGTTGCCTTTGGTTCTATCCCTTCCACTTTGATGGCATACGTTGAAAACATCATTCCGCTGAGTAACCCACATGGTCGTGAAGACGAGGCGTGGTTCCAGGGCTGGACAGTATTCTACTGGGCCTGGTGGATTTCCTGGTCACCATTTGTCGGCATGTTCATCGCTCGTGTATCGAAAGGCCGTACAGTACGTGAATTCATGGTTGCGGTTCTTCTGGTGCCTACTGCTGTTACGCTGATCTGGATGTCTGTATTTGGCGGTCTGGCGATTGATCAGGTGGTTAATGGTGTTGGTGCTTTGGGTACTGAAGGTCTTAAAGAAGTACCTCTGGCGATGTTCCAGATGTTTGAAGAGCTGCCGTTTAGCACTCTGCTTTCAGTGATTGCCATTCTGCTGGTTATGGTGTTCTTCATCACGTCATCGGATTCAGGATCTCTGGTTATCGATAGCATCACCGCTGGTGGTAAAGTGGATGCACCAGTGATGCAGCGTGTGTTCTGGGCATTCATGGAAGGTGCCATTGCGGCTGCGCTACTTTGGGTAGGTGGCACACAAGCCATTCAGGCCCTGCAAGCAGGTGCGATTTCTACGGCACTGCCGTTTACCTTCATCTTATTGCTAATGTGCGTAAGTTTGTTGATGGGTATGAGAACCGAACGTGTTCGCTAGTCACTACCTGTAAAAGCTAGTACTACCTGTAAAGATAGAAGGCTGCCATTTTAGGCAGCCTTTTTTATAACCAGACTTTTTCGATAGGGGTATCAGGAGAGAAATGATGCTGAATCTGAGCCTGAAGCAGCTCTGCTGTTGCCATGGCGTCCGTTAGTGCATGGTGAGGCGGGTAAACAGGCAGTCCGTAACGCTCGCGAGAAGAACCTAACCGCACTGGCTGACGTTTGTTGCCTTTAAGGCGGTTGAAAATACCCTTGGTATTCATATCCTGCACATAGGATTCAATTTCCATGGTATCCATGACCGGAAACACGATGCCCTCTTCAATCCGGTCTTTTAACGCCGTATCCAAAAATTCTCGTTCGATTTTTCTGTAGTGCACAACCACGACCTTCCCAGCCAAGGCATCCAGTACTTCATCTAATACTCTTCTTAAATCGGGTGCATCCAGAATGTCATTATGAGTGATACCGTGAATCACCACGGACTCTTCCTGAAGCGGGGTGTTGGGGCGAACGATCCAGTGTCTGGCCTGATTGCAGTAAATCCGGTTAAGGTTGAAAGGGACCAGCCCAATGCTGACGATGTCGTCTTTTTCAGCGTCTAAGCCAGTAGTTTCAAAGTCCAGGGCGACAAACGGTACTTTAGACAGAGGAGTATCACCTGAAACAATACCAGTCTGATAGAAGTCATGAAGGCGCTCATCGGTGACAGATTGGGCTTTCTCTTTAAAGCGGCGTTGCCAGTCCGTTTGCCCGCCTAAACGGCTATTTCTGAATAAACTCATACCAGCTCCGACTACTTAAAGGTGTTCGCTTGATAGCGATATTTAAGGAAGTTCTGAGCATTGCTAAGAATCTGGAATGCGTCTTTTAGGTTTCGTCTTTCGAAGTCAGACATGTTGTCTGGTTCGATATTGTTGTCCGGTTCGATCTCTGCCTCTACATCTAAGGCCTGATGGCGAATCCGAACCATAGAAATGAACTCCATTGCATCACGCAAGTCTTCAGCACGACCATTTGGCAGAATCCCCGCGTCTATGATGTCGTCTAAACGCTCAAAGGAGTTTTGAGAGCGAGAACCCACTGCAAGTGCATGAACGCGAATCAAATCAGCGAGTGGGGCAGTGCCACGGCGTTTGAGGTTGATGGAGTTTTTATGCTGACCATCTTTTTCCATCACAAAGCTTTTGAAGAAGCCAAGAGGTGGGGTTCGGCTGATAGCATTACGCGCCAGACAGGCAAGGAAGCGATTATTCTTTCTTGCTCTGCGTACTATGTATCCATTGAGTTGTTCTGCCCACTTGGTTCGCCCATATACGCCATCCAGATCGAAGAAGATCGAGCTGTTGAGCAGAGCTTTGGGGTTTGGATCATCAATCCAGTCATTAAAGCATTCTTCCCATTCGCGGCGCGTCATGCGCCACATAGGGTTAGTTGCCATGATGTCTCCGGTGCAGTAGTTGTATCCGCACTGATCTAAGCCATCGCAGACAAACTTCGCCAGCTTTTCAAAGTAGTCGCCGTGCTGATCCGGCTTATAGCTTTCGTCGAGAATAATGGCATTATCCTGATCGGTGACGATAAGCTGCTCGTCTCTTGCCATGGAGCCTAATGCCAGGAAGCAGTAGGGTACTGGTGGTGGTCCCAGCGTTTCTTCCGCCAGTTCAATGATTCTCTGTTTGAAGCTGCGACCAATCACCGACATGGCGCTGCCCACCATATGAGAGTTGGCGTCTTCATTGACTAAACGAACAAAACTGTCTTTGACCTGCTCGGAAAGGGTCTGCAATTCTTCCATTGTCTGCTGCTGGAAAATACTGCTTACCAGCAACAGGGAGTTCTGAGACTCATAGCGAACAATGTCGGTCGCTTCGATGATACCGAGAGGCTGCTGGTTTTTCACTACGGGAAGGTGGTGAACGTTGTATCGGAGCATGGTCAACATAGCTTCGTAAACGTAGGCATTGTGATCCAGCGAGACTAAGTCTGTGCTCATCACATCGTAAACCGCAGATTGGGGCGACAAACCCGCTGCTAATACACGGGTACAGAGATCTCGGTCAGTGATGATGCCTTTCAGGGGGCTGTCGTCTTCATCGTTTTCAGCGGTTTCGCGATCAAAAACCAACAGCGAAGAGACGTTTTCTTCCGCCATAGTTTGTGCCGCTTCCTGAATCGACTGATCGGAATAAATAGTGACAGGCTCACGAGTAATCAAAGTACGCACTTTGGATGTAGTGAGGTCGTTGGCATCACTGGTGTTGGATACCGCCTGACGGAGCCGGGCTGAATCTTCCACTTCAACGAAATCGGCAAACAGATCGTTTTCATCATATAAGGTCTGGAAAATTGCTTCCGGAATGCAGTAAACGAGGGAGTCTTCAATTGCCGTAACAGGAAAGCGAACTTTGTTGTTCGTCAGCAGACCCATCTGCCCAAAAATGTCGCCTTCATCTAATCGGTTATAAAGCTCTCCGTTACGGCGATAGACTTCCACAACGCCGCTCCGCACAAGATACAAATCGTGGATATGATCGCCAAAATGGATGATGGGTGTCCCCTGACGAAAGTAAGATATTTCTATGTTGCTGGCGACTTTATCAAGCAGCTCTTCTGGCAATGCACTGAAAGGAGGGTACTGGGAGATAAAGGACTTTATTTCTATTATTTCTGCTTGCATAGGAGAGCTGACTGTAGGCTTTTTTATTGTTCTCCATCCTATAGTAATCAACAAAAAAGACCAGTCGAATGACTGGTCTTTAAAATATATTAATACGTAATGTATCGATAACGATTAAAGAACCGCAGCAATACCTTTACACAGTGGACCCATGTTTTCTTTTGTCATACCCGCAACGCTGATACGACCTGAGCCAACGATGTAGATTGCAAATTCTTCTTTCAGGCGGTTAACCTGATCTTTTGACAGACCAGAGAAAGAGAACATGCCATTCTGGCGCTCAATGAAGCTGAAGTCTGCGTCAACGCCTTCCGCTTTCAATGTAGAAACGAACAGCTCACGCATTTCCTGAATACGGTCGCGCATTTCTGCCACTTCTTTTTCCCATTCTGCGCGCAGTGCTTCGTCGTTCAGGATGTGAGTAACAACCGCTGAGCCGTGCGCTGGTGGGTTAGAGTAGATAGAACGGATAATGCTCTTAACCTGAGAGAAGGCTGTTGCAGCAACGTCTTCAGACTTAGCGACAAGCGTAAACGCACCAACACGTTCGTTGTACAGACCAAAGTTCTTAGAGAATGAACTTGCAACCAGAATCTCAGTGTTGTGCTCAGCAAATACGCGTAGACCTGCTGCGTCTTCCTCAACACCTTTTGCGAAACCTTGGTATGCAAAATCAAACAGAGGAAGCAGACCTTTTTCCGCACACAGCTTAGCCAGAGTTTCCCACTCTTCTGCCGTTGGGTCGATGCCCGTTGGGTTGTGGCAGCAGCCGTGAAGAAGAACGATATCGCCAGCACTTGCCGTTTCAAGATCCGCTACCATTGCAGCGAAATCTTTGTCTTTAGTTTCAGCGTTGTAGTAACCGTATTGAGCCGTTTCTAAACCAGCAGCCGTGAATACGCCGTTGTGGTTTGCCCAAGTTGGGTTACTGATCCAGATTTTAGGGCTGTTCAGGTGACGTTTGATGAATTCGCCTGCCACGCGTAGTGCACCCGTACCACCTGGAGCTTGTGCTGTTTTTGCACGTTTAGATGCGACAACATCAGAATCTGCGCCAAATAGTAACTTTTGTACCGCTAAACCGTACTCAGCTGTCCCTTCGATGGTCAGGTAAGATTTGGTTTTTTCTGTTTCAAGAAGTGCAGCTTCCGCTTTTTTAACTGTAGCCAGAACTGGAGTCTGACCTTGTTCATTTTTGTAGATACCCACACCTAGGTTAATTTTTTCTGCGCGGGAATCTTTTTTGAATTCTTCAGTCAGACCAAGGATTGGGTCAGCGGGGGCGGCAATGACTTTTTCAAACATAATCGGCGTCCGTGTTGATTAAATGGGAAAGGTATAAATATACGCTAGTTATACCTTTCCCAGTCACGGGTTACAACCGGATTTCAACAGAAAGTAGTATTTTTCTTTGTTAGGTGGCTCGCAGCTGATCAAGGTCAGAAAAAGCGGGCTAATCTCCTACAAAAACCTAAGATTTTTGCCAGATAAGTCCTGAAAATGCCAAAACTACGTCAACCTTATGCAAATTGCAGATTACCCGTATCAGGATCTTGTTTCGGAGTTTCCTGTTTCATGTCTTTATATTGAGCGGCAATAGCCATAAATTCTTCTTCAATAGCAAGAAAAGCGTCCACGACTTCAGGGTCGAAATGCTTTCCTTTGCCTTCAAGAATGATCCCTTTGGCTTTTTCATGGCTGAAAGCGGGTTTGTATACGCGTTTTGTTATCAATGCGTCATAAACATCGGCCAGTGCCATTAAGCGACCGGACAGTGGAATGCCTTCACCACTCAGTGCATTCGGATATCCAGTACCGTCCCATTTCTCATGGTGGGTTAAGGCGATTTCACGGGCAACGCGAAGAAACGAACTGCTGCCCATGCGCTTTTCAGCAATAGAGAGGGCATCGGCACCTATTTGAGGGTGGCCTTTCATTATCTCGAATTCTTCATCTGTCAGTTTACCCGGCTTGAGTAGCACGGAATCTGGAATGCCCACTTTACCTACGTCGTGCAAAGGTGCCGACTTGTACAGCAGATCAATATAGGAAGGGGTGAGCTGTTCTTTAAGTTTAGGGTGTCCTGAAAGATGAATCGCAAGCGCTTTGACATATTCCTGTGTACGCAGAATATGAGCGCCTGTCTCGTTGTCTCGTGATTCTGCCAATGCCGCCAGACTGACAATGGCCACGTCACGTGTGGTTTTCACTTCGTCTTGCGAGTCTTGCAACGAATCGAGCATTTGGTTGGTCATTCGTGCCATGGCTCCCAGTTCATCGTTCTGGGCAACGGGTAGGCGAGCATCAATATTGCCATTAGTCACCTGTATCAGAGCTCTTTCCTGACTGATCAGGATTTGCTTCATCAGCTTCGCCCAGAGCAACATAATGGTAATGGCATAACCAGTTAATACAGCGGAGATGTAGATGAACTCTTTCAGAATACTAAGCTTGCCTGAACCGTCATGCAGCGCTTCCGGTGTGTTTTCCAGCCAGTGGATGTCTTTAAACGCGACCATGCTCATCATTATGGCAAGAGTACAAAGCAGCAGGACTACCAGAGTAATCATCTGCTTGACCAAGGAGCGACGTTTGCCCATTAAGTTAAAGCTGGCTTGGTTTTGCTTTAGTAAATCGTTGAAGCTGTTTATCTGATGGCTCAAATGCAAAATACTGCCAGTGAAGAAACCAAACAGAGTCATCCCGAATAGCACCTTGAGGTTGCTGTCGTATGGGAAGTCGTAAACTGTGCGATAGAAGAGCGAGAAAGGGACGCTCATAAAGAAAAAGAGTGCGGTGTCCAGCTTGATGTAATTCACATCTTCCTTGTTTACCAAGGATCGGGTAATTGCCATACGTATCACAAACATCACACTGAATACAACGCCGGTATGAACCAGTACTTCTTCCAATGTGAGGGTTTCCAGCATTGGGCAGACACGCCCCCCGTAAATACCGAATATCAAGCCGGCAATGGTGTACAGCTTAAAAGTTAATGATGTATTGAAGTCCTGAAATTTCATAGGACAATCCTTTCTGGTTCTGTGACCTGTTTTATCTTTTGTTCAGTCTAGCATTTTAATGAGTTTCTACACTCAAATGACCGCTCATGATGAGCTTTATATCACTACGTTGTAATTATCTAGACCCGATTATGATTCTTTTCATTTCAGCTTACCTAGGGCGCAAGCAAAGCCGGGTATATACCAAAGTCTCTTAAGAACTTTTGGGTATAAGTGCTGAAAATAAAAACGCCACTCCCGAGAGAGTGGCGTTTTCGGTAAGATTAAAAAATCTTAGAAGTTTGCGCTGCGTGGCGTACGTGGGAAAGGAATCACGTCGCGAACGTTACCCATACCTGTTACGTAAGAAACCAGACGCTCAAAGCCCAGACCGAAGCCCGCGTGTGGCACTGTGCCGTATTTACGCAGATCGCGGTACCAGCTCATGTGTTCTGGGTCGATACCCATTTCACGCATACGAGCATCCAGAACGTCTAGGCGCTCTTCACGCTGTGCACCACCGATGATTTCACCGATACCCGGAGCCAGTACATCCATAGCAGCCACGGTTTTGCCGTCTTCGTTAGAACGCATGTAGAAAGCTTTGATGTCTTTCGGGTAGTTCTTCACGATAACTGGCGCTTTGAAGTGCTCTTCTGCCAGGAAGCGCTCGTGCTCAGAAGACATATCGATACCCCATTCAACAGGGAATTCGAATTCACGACCAGAATCCAGAAGAATCTGGATAGCGTCTGTGTAGTCTACTTGAGCAAAATCAGAAGCAACGAATTGCTCTAGGCGAGTAATGGCTTCTTTGTCGATACGCTGAGCGAAGAACTCAAGATCGTCGCGGCATTCTGCAAGTACGGCTTCAAATACGTATTTCAGCATGTCTTCAGCCAGCTTCGCGATGTCTTCAAGATCCGCAAATGCCACTTCAGGCTCAACCATCCAGAATTCCGCAAGGTGGCGACTGGTGTTCGAGTTTTCTGCTCGGAACGTAGGTCCGAACGTGTACACTTTGCTTAGGGCACACGCATAAGCTTCTGCGTTTAGCTGACCAGATACAGTCAGGAACGTCTCTTTACCGAAGAAATCTTCGTTGAAGTCCACGTCGCCTTTTTCAGTGCGAGGCAGGTTTTCCATGTCTAGCGTTGAAACGCGGAACATTTCACCAGCGCCTTCTGCATCGGAAGCAGTGATAAGCGGAGCAGATACCCAGAAGTAGCCTTGCTCGTGGTAGAAGCGGTGAATCGCCTGAGACAGACAGTTACGTACGCGTGCAACTGCACCGATAACGTTTGTGCGAGGGCGAAGGTGCGCAACTTCACGAAGGTACTCAATTGAGTGACGTGTTTTTGCCATTGGGTAAGTTTCAGCATCTTCAATCCAGCCAACTACCTTCACACCAGTAGCGGCAAGTTCAAAATCCTGACCTTCTGCTGGAGATTCAACAATCTTACCTGTTACTTCAACAGAGCAGCCAGTTGTTAGCTTAAGCACTTCGTCTTCGTAATTATTAAGATTATTTGGGACCACGGCCTGAATCGGGTCGAAACAAGAGCCGTCATAAATGGCAAGGAAAGAGATTCCGGCTTTGGAATCACGACGTGAACGGATCCAGCCTTTAACAGTGACTTCACTGTCTACAGCTAGCTTACCGCTTAGTACGTCTTTTACAGGCGCGTAAGTCATGTTTGTTATATTCTCCATAGAGGTCAAAATACAACCCGACTGAGCGGTTTTTAATCGCTCAGTCGGGTTAGAAATCATTTCTTTAATTTCAACCTGACATATTACCTGTCAATTCATCAGCTTCAACCTTTAATATCGCTTGGCAGGGTAAATTGATTCAGTAATGATTCGAGTTCTTCCGACAAATGTTCAAGATTTAGACTGATCTCTCGCGTTTGACGGGCTGAAGCAGAGGTTTGATCCGCATGTAGGGTAATGGTTTCTATCTTCTGACTAACATTTGTACTAACAGATGTCTGAAGTTTGACCTGCTCCTGAATACTGGTTGCATGCGAGTTAGCCTGTTGCATTTCACTCACGACTTCTTTCAGGGTGCATGAGAGGGATTCGATAGATTCTGCGCGGGAGTGAGCTTGTTGGCACACCTCATCAACCGAGTTTAACGACTGAACGCTGCCTTGCTGAAAATCGGCAATGATGTTTTCAATGCTGCCCGTGGCCTCTTGTGTTCGGCTGGCCAGTTGTCGCACTTCATCGGCAACCACGGCAAACCCTCGACCTTGTTCTCCCGCCCTTGCCGCCTCTATAGCCGCATTTAATGCGAGCAGGTTCGTTTGTTCTGCAATGCCCTTTATGACTGAAAGAATCGAAGACACTTCACCGGTTTGCTCGTTCAAATCGGAGATCATGCCTTTTACCGATTCGATGTCTCCAACCAGGTTCTGAATATCTTCGCTCGCATTGTGTGACTGTGCTGAGCTGGATTTCGCGGTTTCGGTGGTGTGAGTAATTAATGCTGAGGCGTCAGTAGTGGCGTTTTCAATGCACTGCTGCTGTTCTTGCAGCTCAGCAATATTCTGATTAACTTCAGCAGTCTCCTGTTGCTGATTGTTCGCCGCGTGGTCGTTATCTTTTGCCACATTCGTTAACTGAGTGGCGGATTCAGCAAGAGAATGCGAGGTTTTCTGAACCTGCCACATGCTGGATGCCACACTGTCTAATAAATGGTTGATGTCTTTTGATAGTTGACCAACTTCATCCTTTTGCTTTGTATCAAGCCGGATAGAAAGATCTTTGTTTGAGCTGACCTGTTCCATCAAGCGAGAAGTCATTTTTAGCGGGTTGACCACGATTTTCCTTATCATGCTCAGTGCAATCAAAAAACCGACCGCGGCAATCGCCGTCATGATAGCGACCGCAATAATGGTTCGCTGGCTGATAAGTTGGTTCAGATGGCTTAGGTTATATTCAAGCCTGATGGCACCTAACACTTCGCCTTCTTTCGCCATGTGGCAATTGATGCAGTTTGTCCCGCGATAGTTGTCGCTGGCTTTCATTGGCAAAGCCACCACAATGCCTTTGCCCCAATCCGCAGAGATGCTTTCAATAACGGTTTCACCGGCTAAGGCACGCTGATCGATGTTGTCGATGGCAGACTGGTTTTCGCCTCCCGCACCATACAGGCGAGATACGGCCTCTGCCCGCAAAACCCGGACATTTTCAATCCCGTCTTGGGCAAGCGCTTTTTCCCGTAACGTCTCTTTCTGGCTCATGGTGCCAGTGAGCATCATCATGTTCAGGCTGTCGAAGTAGTTACCTGCCTTGTCCAGCAGTTGCTCGCTTAATACCGTATAGATTAAGTTGCGTTGCTGAAAATACTGGTAACCCGTAGAAGATGCCAATACTAAAGTAAATACTGACACCAGCGTGAAAAGCAGTTTATAGGTAATAGACACGTTCATTGGCTGACTTTTTATTTTGATTATTAAATTAATTGAGCAACAGATAATGCTCTGGTGTTATTTTAAGTTAATAAAAAGTTAAGTTGTCTCAGTTTTAATTGTTACTGTGAACTTAGTAATGAATAATTAATATAAATTGATTTAGAACAAATTTATTTAAATATTACCTGACATAAATACTCGGTTATTTGTACATTCTGTTAATATTTTAAAATACAAAATAAATATGATCAGGTTTGGTTTAATTTATCTATTAGACTTTAGTTGATAATGTTTTTGGCGAATTTTAAAGAAAGAGGACAAAGAAACTTAATTAGAATGCGCTAATTATCCTTTCACGTTGAGTGATACTTAGCCGATAAAGCATCGAGTTGCCCTTACGCTGACAAGACACTGACATAGCGCTGGTTTGAGTGCGATAAAACGCAACCTTTCACTTGTTGCTGCATAAGGAAACTGGTATGTCGGAAGAGGTAATGAGGCACGAAACTGGGGTTTCTGCTCATCTGGAAGGTGACGAACTCACAAGTCATGCTTCAAATAGAAAGTTGCGTATATTCTTAATTTTCCTATTTTTTGCCCTTTCTGGGTACTACCTTTGGGTGCTGTATTTAATTGCGACCCCACAAGTGAGCCTGTCTTATCAAACCTATTACATGGACACAAGAACACTTTACTGGGGTAGAGATAAAGAAACATTTGCCATTCCTGAGTCGGGCATGGTCAATATTACAGAAAAAAGCCCGCTGCTGACGAGAGAAGGGTGGAGAAAGAAAATAGTGGAGGGACATCGCCCGCTAAATTCTGCTGGAGGGTTATTATTTTCTTCCACTCCAGACAAAGCTGAAAGAATAACAATTTCACTGTCGAGAGATGCTTCAGAATTACCCAGAATAGATTTTTATTTGAACGACGTACCATTAGAGCCGAATTACTTCAGAAATAAAATTACGCTCAAGTTCTCGATGAACCAATTAAATAAAGAAAATCTAAATTATCTAAAAATAAAGCCTATGGAATCCGTTAATGTTCAGTCGGTGGT
The DNA here is from genome assembly GCF_019904195.1 of Vibrio sp. SCSIO 43132. Classification (NCBI taxonomy): domain Bacteria; kingdom Pseudomonadati; phylum Pseudomonadota; class Gammaproteobacteria; order Vibrionales; family Vibrionaceae; genus Vibrio; species Vibrio sp. SCSIO 43132. The sequence continues at coordinate 2,432,408 of NZ_CP063199.1, read as the reverse complement.
GTTCCAATGAGTACAGTTCAACTTGCCAAAACTCCTCTGGTAGACAAAACATCTTCTTCTCTACCAGATATTTCCTTAACCAAAGAAGACTGGATCACCATTGTTTTAGCTGTTCTGGTAAGCCGGATCGTTCTCTACTTCATTGGGTTGGTTGGGGTTGATGTTTTTAAAACGGTTGATACCAGCGAGCTGACAGCCTGGCAAACAATCTGCCGGTTTGATTGCGTCTGGTTCAGAAGAATGATCGATTACGGCTACGACCTGTACCCGAAATGGTTGAGTAACAAAAACGCAGCAAACTGGGCGTTTATGCCGGTAACTCCGTTCTTGGGCAAGCTATTGATGCCAATTTTTGGCGATGGAAAAATCACATTGGTGATTGTTTCTAACCTTGCATTTTTGATCAGCGTGCCTGTTTTCATCATGGCGCTGAAACAAATGGGCATAAGTGAAAAAGGTCAAAAGCACGCAATCTGGTTAATGTGTTTTTCACCGTTTACCGTTTATTCAATGGCAGGGTATGCCGAACCCTTATTTATTGCATTAGTGAGTGGGGTTTTCCTTTGCGCGTATCGGGAACAATGGCTTTGGGCTGCCATACTCGGGCTGATAGCCGCCATCACCCGTAATCTGGGCGTGATGCTGGTTTTCTCGTTACTGATCATTGCCATTCAGCATTACGGATTCAGAAACCTTTTCACATTCAGGTTACCCGCATTAAGAGCGGTTACCGCAATTTGGGTGGTTCCATTAGGTTTCTTTGGTTTTATGACCTTCCTCTATTTCCAATCAGGAGACGCCCTGGCTTTCGGGCATATCCAGATAGCGTGGGGTAGGGTTTTTACTCACCCAATAGACTGGATAGAATACGGCTTTGAAAGGGGAGGGTCGAAGCTTTACCTCACACTGGTTGGTCTGGCTGGGTTTGCGATGGTCGGTTACTTGTGCATGAAGAAGTATTTCGCAGAAGCGATCTTTATGTTTATCAACCTCTATCTCCCGTTCTCATCAAGCCTGAATGCGATGCCGAGATACCTGTTTGGGTTGTATCCAGCGTTCTTCTGCATTGTGCTGTTGTTAGAACGTTATCCAAGAGCCAGAACCCCGGTGCTCTGTTCCTTCGCCGCTTTCGCCCCCATCATCACCATTGGGTTCTTCTCGCGAGCGTTCTTTACGCTATAAACGTATACCCATAACCTCAAATCACCGATACCCGCATAGCATCTAGATCCCGAGCTCGCGGGTTTCTGCTTTAAGTAAAGAGGGTCGAGAACATTCCTTCTTTTTATACCAAACCGTTCGAATGAACCGGATATTCCAAAGTGTTGCTGCCTTGTCCACTTTTCTCGAAAAGTAATCTAGTTCTGTGAATGACGCTTCTGTCTCAAAAGCCGATTTAGTCAAAGATTACATAAAGATATGTGTTATATATTTCGCCTAATAAGAATGTTATGTGAAGATCTGTGGATAAATTATATGGATAGTTTGTTGCATAAGTATTGTTATATCTAGAAAGGAAACCAGCGGAATGAAAAAAGAGTTTATTCTAAAAATAGCGTTATCAAACTCGATAATTGCAGCGTTCCAGAGAGGAAATGTATATCGTAAGAAGACAAAAGATGAAAAAGAAACTTCTTATAACCGAGAAAAAAATGGACTTCGAGATACTGTAAAGACAGAGCTTTTTGCACTCGAAGAGGTATACCAACGTAAAGTTGATAACAAAGATCATATAAACAACATCTCGGCTATCGTAGTAAACGTCACTCAGAAGCATAGTGAGATCCTGAATCAAGGCGAGTTTCGTGTAGGAACGGCACAAAAGGCTGTTAACTTGTATTTAAAGTTTCTTTGGGTGTATGGGTATATTCCTCAAGAACCGCCTCATATCCCGCTAGATGGTATTGTCCTGAGAGCCATCAGTTCTAAAGTTAATTGGACTGAAATGAATTGCATTAAGGAATATGAGTTCTTAATAAACGAAGCTAAAGAAACGGCGCAAGAGGCTAACTTGTCTCTTTCTGAGTGGGAAATGAACCTCTGGAATAAAATCGCATAGGTATAACAAAGGCATCAAGGTGACGCGTTACACTCGGCGGCTTTGATACGGTGTTCAGTGGGCTTGGTTATTTAGTCGCGGCGTATCTTATGCCTAGCGTTAGCTGTATAGTCAAGTTGTTGCATTTAAATTGTGGACATATTAGTTATGTTCTGGAAAGATTCACCTCCTGTATCTATCGAAACTAAACTACGGGAAGGGATAACAATGTTTTCTAAAGCGATTAACAAACTAATGGGCTCGAATGCAGACCAAGCTAGTATTGCTGAAAAGAAAGGTGACTTAAAAAGCAGCGATGTTTCTCTTGAGGAAGCTCAAGAAAAATACAATGATGAATTTAGCGACGACAGCTTTTGGGAAAAATGTAAGAACTATGCCACGTCAATTGGTAAAGGCGGGTTAGAAAAAGCGTTTACTTTGTATTATGCAACTGAACATAAAGATTGTACATTGGCCCACAAAACGGCTATTTACGGAGCGCTTGGTTATCTTATATCGCCAATTGACGCCATTCCTGATCTCACTCCGATACTAGGGTATACCGATGATATTGGACTAATTGGTACTGCTTTAGTAGCTGTTGCGTCTTGTATCGATGACGGTGTTATCGAGCAAGCTCAACAGAAAGTAGAAAACCTTCTGAGCTAACTAATTAATAGAACTAACACATATAAGCCTTCCGTCTGTCAATAGGCAATAACATTCTATTGGCTGCGATAGCAGCCAATCCATCTCTAATCCTATACGCATAGGTGGCATATTTGCTATGTTAGTCAGGAGCTTAGGGCGAGTAACGGATTTGTGGATAATGACTTTTCTGTCCGAGTCGACGATGTGGATACTAAAGTGATTTTTCGCTAGGTCGATACCGCCAAAATAAGAACAAGACATGGTGCCTCCAGTGTTAATCGATACCACCTCAGTGTGGCAGATTCTAGGAAGGGGGGAATCCATGTCATTCGTTATGCAGCAAAGTATGTATTGCGTCAGTTAAGCATGATAAAATGAAATAAAAAATTGAGAAGTTCATGAATCATTTAGCAACTATTGATAGAGACATAGAAAACAAAATTTCTCACGAAGAGACAGTAAGAAAGGTGTATCTATCCTATCCAACTTTTGCTTTTGTGGGTAAAGAGGACTTGAAGTATGAAATTTTCGATGAAATTAGCAACTTTTTTAAAGTTCCCTTTACTTCAATACAAGCTACAGGCTCTGGTCAAATAGGTCGAAGTTTGCACAAAAAAAGAGATTTTCAAGATAAAAAATCAGACCTAGATATTGCGATTATTGATTCTTCATTGTTCATTGAGTACATGGAAATTGTTTCTAAAGAAACTAATGGATACAGAGAAGTAGATAAGTTCCCCAGGGATACCGAACAGGGAGGAGCAGTGAAGGACAAATACTTGTCGTATTTGAGCAAAGGTATTTTTAGACCTGATTTAATGCCAAATTGTACAAAAAGAGCTGAGATTAGAAGCTTTTTTGGTAAGTTATCTACAAAGCACTCCAGTTTATTCAAATCTATAGATGCAGGAATATATTTGTCAGAGTGTTTCTTTGAAAAGAAACAAAGAACAGCAATAGAACTGCATGTAAAAAACAAGGAAACAACAATATAATGATTGCTTATAAAGTTAGATCAGTTTCATTATTGAATCTTATAAATGATATTAACAAAGAGTTGCTGATTCCTGATGCCTATTTTCAAAGAAACCTTGTGTGGTTAGAATCACACAAGAAGGACTTTATAAAAACAATATTATTGGGATTTCCTTTCCCAGAAATATTTATTTCTAAAGGTAAAATAGACGTAGAGAAAATGACTACGGTTTCCTGCATAGTTGATGGGCAGCAAAGAACGAATGCAATTAAATCTTTCATTGCAAATGAATTTGAAGTAGATGGTAAGTTTTATAAGGATCTTGTAGAGGAAGATAAATCTAATTTTCTTAAATATGAAATTGCTGTAATTGAGCTTGATCTTGAAAATGATGACCCTAAAGTTAAAGAAATTTTCCAAAGAATTAATAGAACTTCTAACTCTTTAACGACTATAGAAAAGTTAGCGTCAGAATATTCGACGTCTGAATATATGTTGGTTGCTAAATTGTTAACTGATCAGGTTGATATTGCTAAAAAAGCCAAGAACTTCAAGTCAGATCCGAATATATCAGATGAATTTTACCTTTGGGCTGAGAAACAAAAAATAAACAAAACAGTAAAGCTTTTTACTTCAAAAAATATATTTACAGTTAGAGAAATTTCAAAGAAAAACAACCTGATGTATGTCTTAAATATTTTGTCGACGGCAATCGGTGGCATATATAATAGAAATGATAGAGTTACAGAATATCTTAATGACTTATCTGATGGATTTGATATGAAGTCCGATCTAATAGAAAACTTTGAAACTGTATCTGGATTGTTTGCTCAACTTAAATTAAGGCAAAAATCTTACTGGAACAACAAAGCTAACTTCTTTAGTCTTTTCTTAGCAATGTACTTTACGGTAGAAACAGGTGCTGATATAAATATTGATACTTTGAAAAGTAAGCTTGAAGAGTTTGAGTCTCAGTTACCAGGAGACTATAAGCTTTCAGCTACTGAGGCAGTTAATAATAAGTCTGAACGTTTACTAAGAAATGAATATTTAACGACCTTAGTTCAATCTTCGATATAATTGCATAACAAAACGTTCAAGTCAGATTCCCAACGCTTGGCATTTTTAGTGTTAATCGTTGGGTTTTGTGTTTATGGTGGTCAATGGACTTCTAGCTGTTTTACTTCATATATGTGAAATGCTGTTTTCAGTACCTAAATTGAATTTCATCAGCGATTACTTCTTTTATTCCCTGCTTATTCAGTGGAGCCTGAGCGGTCTATTTCTTACAGCTAAACCGGGTAAAGAATCTTACCTGAGGCATAGCCCGAACACAGCGACTAGAATGGCTGCTTCAATGGAAGAAGGCCAGAAAGGTAACGAAAAGCAGTCAAACTTTGATGTAGGTATCAGCATGCTTCTGTTCATATCTGGGGCATTTTGTTTGCTTATGTGCCTAATGTTGTAATGTACAGCGCATATAAGTACTCCTCGTTCATTGGAGCACTAGATAGTCACCAGTTTACCCAAGCTGATCCTGTTTAAATCGTATTCACTCCCTTCAATAATGCGCGCCACTACACACTTTCAATCCTATACGCATTAGTAGCATATTTGCTATGTTAGTCAGCAGGTTAGAGCGAATTTCTAGTTTGTGGAGAATGACGTCCGTTAGTGGCTGCTGCTTAGTTACCAAAGTGATTTTTCGTTAAGTCGATACCACTACAGAGTGGCAGAACGTCAGAAAGGGAAGCTCGTTTCGTTCGTTATGTTTATTGAGGGAGAATATGAATAATACTTTATTAAAGGTATTAGCTTGTAGCTGCGTCTTTTTATCCGGTTGCAATTTTAAAACGACTTCTGATGGCAAGGTTGTCGCATGTAGTGATTCCGTTGAACCAGCTATTAAGGTTGAAGTTATAGATAAAGAAACGGGGTATCGTATTTCTTGTGGAGCTTCAATTGTCATTCGTGATGGTGAATTTTCCGAAGAAAGAAGCAACCCTCATGGCACAGGTTGCGATAACTCAAAGGCTTTACTTGGCGCATACGAGCGTGAAGGAACATATAAAGTATCTGTATTTAAAGATGGTTATCTTGATTGGAGCACAGAAGGCATTGAGGTATCTTCAAATGTTTGCCACGTCAATACGATAACGATTCAGGCATACTTGGAAAAATAAACACCATAAGCAGTTCAATCAGACCGAAAATGTATGGCGCTTTTGAGTGTTATTAAAGCTAAATACGGCGATTTGGTTATTGTTCTGTTTGCTGTCTAAGCGGGTACTATATTTCATTCAATGTCGAGGGAACGATGCAAGATAAAAGAGTAAAAGACGTATATAACTCTTACTTTCATTTTAGTAATGAGCGAACGCTTTCAACAGATTTGGCAAGTGAGCTTTTTACGGTTGAAGCTGGTGGGTGTGCTGTTTATGTGGACAAAACACGCAAGTATGACAACCAGATAATCATTCATGGTGCATGTAGTTCAGAAGCGTTAGAGAGTCACCTGATGCTGTTTGAAGATAGTTTTTCTCCCGAGATTTCTATAGAGCCTCAGGCAATTACAAATGAACTGAAATCATGGCTATCAAACCGCGGATTTGCACCAGTTTTTGAGCATGAATTTCTCGAACTAAGAGCGTCAAACTATGCGGTGTCCACAGACGTTTCAGACCAAGTTTCAGTTGAACGCTGGGATTATAATAAGGTCGATGAGTTTTTAGCTTTACTCAAAACGTCAGGATTAAAGTGTACAAACGAAATCTGGGGAAAGAAGCGCTCGCTTTATTGCTCTGATACGTTTCGTTGTTATGTTGCAAAAATAGATGGTAAGCCTTGTGCTTGGGCAACAAGTTTTATCGAAAATGAGTACGCAATTTTAGCTAACGCGTATACCCAAGAGATCTACCGTTCTAACGGGTGTCAGACTGCCTTACTGAGAGCTCGAATCGAAGACGCAATATCTTTAGGCGCTGAAGTGATCTTAACGGACGTAATGCCAAGCAGTACCAGCAGCAAGAACTGTAAATCCGTAGGGTTTAGCAGTGTTGGTATTCGAAGCGTTTGGTGTAAAGGGTAGGTATATAACGTGTGATGCCAGCTCTTACCATAAAGTCATTATCATCTTTCTTATCTCGGTGAATCCTACGACTTTAACGGGATTTATGACTTCTAACAGGTCTTTGTAAGTGGTGTTGAGTACGATATTTCAGCCATCAATGGATAAAGTTGCTGAAAGCCTCGAACTCATGTACAAAACATCTTTTAATGTAATAAGGGATAGGTTGCATGAAGTTGGTAGTTCGTCAGGTGGCTCTGGAAGATGCAGAAGGCATTACTAATGTACTCAATCCAATCATTTCTGAAGGTTTATACACGGTTCTAGACACGACCTTTACTCCAGAAGAAGAAAAAGAGTTTATTGCTCGTTTCCCTGAGCGTGGTGTGTTTACCGTAGCGCTGTCTGAACTCGATTCTAAAGTTGTTGGTTTTCAAAATATTGAGCCGTTCGATCAATACACAAAGGCTTTTGAGCATGTTGGCATAATTGGTACGTTTGTTTGCGAAAGTGCTCGTGGTCTCGGTGTCTCTAAACAACTTTTTGAGTCTACGTTTGCGGTCGCTAAGCAAAAGGGATATGAAAAGCTATTTGCTTACGTCCGCCGCGATAATGAGCGTGCGCTGGCTGCTTACGTTAGACAAGGCTTTGAAATAGTAGGTACTGCGAAAAAGCACGCAAAAGTTCGGGGTGAATACATTGATGAAGTTCTTATCGAGAAGTTTTTGTAGGCGTGGTCTGGCTACCTTGATGATTTGGTGAACTATTCGCTAAGAAGCTTCAAACCAACCATCAACATATGACACACTTTTTCGAGATGAACGTTAGTTTCTAAAGTGCTACACGTTGGTTTGGCTAGTGCATTATGAACCAGTTAAAACTGGGATTGTATTATTTGTAAACAAAGGAATTGAAAGTGTTAAAAAAATTAATTATCGCGTCTGTGCTTATGTCGGTATCAAGTGCTTTACTTGCTGCTCAAATAAGCACTCCTAAGACAGTAAAACGAGTGTTTTCAGAAGGTGCTACATCTGCGGGCTTTTACACAGTTGAGGGAATACCCGAATGTAAATGGGGAATTATGTATTTAAACCTATCGACTGAGGCTGGTAAGGGTATGTTTTCTCAGGTTTTGACTGCTAAAAGTGCTGGCTTTAAGGTTGTTAGGATTGACTATGCAGTTTCATCCAGTGGTACATGTCAAGCTTCTGGTTTGCACATTGAATAGATATGAAATTCAATCTTGGTAATTTGCCTTCTGGATTTACAGATGAGTACCAAGCTTTAGAACAATAGAACAATATTAACGAGTACCGCTTTGAGGTGTTGGCGTGGTACTCGTTGGTCTAGAAAATCAATGTTGTTTGCAACCGTGGTTGAACATTGTGTTAGCGGGCTAGCATCATCTCATATTCAACCATCATATCTGGCATGCCTAGCCGCTGCACATATCTTAATGTTCCTGTCGCAGGTTTGACCGGAACGTCACTTAAAAATTCTTCCCACAATGCGGCGATTTGTTCAAATTGCGCAGAGTTCACATCGTTAGTAAACGTCCAGTCCGTGCGCACAATGTCGTCAACGCTATAACCAGCTTCTTCGATAAATGATTGCATTTGGCTAAGAATCAACTTGGTTTGAGCAACAGGGTCGCCAGGGTGCTGAGTCACAAAATTTGGGTTGCAATCGGCATGACCAGTCACAAAAAAGATGTCGTTAAAATCGGTCAGTTTTAAACCCCAGCTAAAGGCATTAAGAAAGTCAGGTAGCTTGCTATTATGAAACGCTTGTTTATGAGCCATAGTATTTTCTCCATGTTAGTTATTTTGATTTGGCTGATGACTACGCCGACAAATCGATAATGATCTTTCCAGTTGTTCTCTTTGATTCGCTAAAGCTATGAGCCTGTTTAACCTGATCTAACTTAAATATTTTTTCGATATGGACCTGAACTTTCCCGCTATCAATTAACTCGCTTATTTGTTGGAGATCGTTAGCGTTAGGCGTAACAAACCAGCGTTGATAGTGAATTCCTTGTTGCTGTGCCATTTCGTCATCCAATTCATCCAGCAAAGAGATCAAGTAACCTCCGGGGCGTACCACTTTGAGGGAGCGTGTTAGAACGCCATCTCCACCTACCGCAGCTAACACGGCATCAACCTGTTCAACCGAGTCTTCAAAACGCTGACTGCGATAATCAATAAACTCATCGACACCCAATGCTCTTACATAAGGTTCTTTTGCAGCGGATGCTGTCCCTATTACATAGGCACCATGCGCTTTGGCAATTTGTACTGCAAAGCTGCCAACTCCGCCTGAGGCGTTATGAATAAGTACCTTGTCACCGGATTGAAGCTGGCAACCTTGCATGAGTGCTTGCCAGGCGGTTGCTGCTGCAAGCGGAACGGCGGCTGCCGTCAATGTAGTTAATGAGTCTGGCTTTCGCGCTACTATGTCACTGTCCACTGCAATATATTCAGCGTATGCACCTTGGTCAGAAATAGGGGCGTAAACAAATACCTCATCACCTAGCTGAAAATCTGTTACCTGCTCACCGATTTGTGCTATTTCACCTGCGGCATCCCAGCCTAGTATTAAGGGCAATTTATGTTCTGTAATGTCTCTTACTAACCCTTCACGTACCAACCAATCGACTGGGTTTACGCCAGCGCCATGGACTTTAATCAGAACTTGATTTGGCTGAATTTGAGGCTTTGCAATGTCACCAACGATGAGTTTTTCAGCATTTCCGTATTGTTCAATGTAAACAGCTTTCATACGTATTCCTCTTGTTAACTCTCAGATAGTTATGGTCTTTTCGGCCAGTGAGGATACTTTGCCAAAACTGATTCATATCGTCTAATTGATGATTGGTATGATATGCATTGAATATTTGAATGTATTTGGTGATACTGATGCCCGCTGACTTTCCCATTTCGAGCCGATTTTGAACGATAGAGGTGAGCAGCCCTCCATTACCTTTATAAAAAACAAATGTGATATGGCGAATCTTGATCTAAATTTGTTGGTTATTTTTGATGTCATCATGCAGGAGCAATCCATAACCGCTGCCGCTGAAAGGCTTTCCATGACCCAGCCATCGGTTTCCAATGCGGTTGCTCGTATGCGTCATGCATGGAAAGATCCTTTGTTTGTTAAGCAAGGGCGGGGCATACGTCCGAGCCCTTATGCTGAAAAACTATGGCGAGAAATTTCACTACCTTTAGATGACATTAAGCGCGCAGCGGAAAAGCAGGTATTTAAGCAAGCTACGCTTAAGCGCACGTTTCGTATTGCTGTTACAGACTGGATGGCGGATTTGTTTTGGCTGCCTCTGCGAAAAATGATTGAAGAAGAAGCTCCACAGGTAGACATCCATGCAGTGCCGTATACGGTGAATGGGGAAAACTTGTTGCTGAATGCCGATGTTGACATGGTGCTGGATTACTTTGAAGGGCGTTCAGGCAAAGTGCAAAGCCAGCACTTGTTTGATAATCATTTTGTTTGCGCCATGCGTGCAGACCATCCACTCGCCAAGGACGAGCTCAACTTACCAAGCTTTACGTCTGCTGAACATTTACTGTTGTCGCTCTCTGGTGAGGCTATTGGAGGCGTCGACAAGGCATTACAACACCAAGGATTAAAGCGAAGAATTTCGATGACAGTTAACCACTGTTACCACATCCCCAAGATTCTGATTAACACCGATTTGATCACCACAATACCACTGCCGATCATCATAGATGCGGTCGAGGCTGGGCAACTGATTATAAAAAAGCCGCCTTTTGATCTTAAAGCAGGACCAATATCCATGACATGGCATGCCCGACATCAACAGGATAAAGAGGTGTTGTGGCTGAGGGATAAGGTTCAAGCGGTACTAAAGAACCATCTGCACGAGAGTATATTTGTTCCACCTTTTACCTAAAGGTAGTTGCCCAAATAGCCGTGAGGTTTTAAGAGATAGTACAAATCGCTGAGGCAGATAGAAAAAACCGGAAACAGTGGAGACGTTTCCGGTTTTCTTTTATCAGAATGGTGCTGTGATGGTTTTGCGAAGAATTCGGATTTGCTTTGAATTTTCGTAAAACGGTTTATTGGTATCTTTAAAATCGGCGCTTAAAAAACACTGATAGGCGGCTTCGTTATCCTTTTCTACCATCACACAGATGGAATCGTAGTTCGGGTAAGCCGTGTACAGATACGTAAGAAGCCTTTCCAATGTTGCCTTGCCATGACCTTTGCGCTGGAAGCGATGGTCAATAACAAAGTTCTTTAAGCCAATTTCACGGTTTTTCACAAAGGTAAACTTCTTCTCAAAGCCCTGGTCCAGTGCAAAAAATCCGATGGGGGTTCCGCTGTCCGAGATCGAATAGATGACGTCCTGCTTGTCTCTGTGTTCATACAGATGATCAAAGGTTTCAACAAACTGGCTTTGTTCGGCAGTGACGTTTAATTCAATAAGCGAAGAAAAATCTTTAATTTTCGGGCGTTTAATCGCAATCATAATAATTATATATACAAAAAAGGGCATGGATATCCATGCCCTTAGTTTATTTCCTGTTCAAGCTATCAGCAAATAACTTTTACAGCCAATCCGCCTTGCGATGTTTCGCGATATTTGGCGTTCATGTCTTTACCTGTTTCCAGCATGGTTTCAATGACTTTATCCAGAGAAACACGCGGGTCAGAAGAGCGACGCAACGCCATTCGAGAAGCGTTGATCGCTTTAACCGCAGCAATACCATTACGCTCGATACAAGGCACTTGCACCTGTCCGGCTACTGGGTCACAGGTTAACCCCAGGTTGTGTTCCATCGCGATTTCAGCCGCCATGCAAACTTGCTCTGGGCTAGCACCCATTAGTTCAGCAAGACCAGCCGCTGCCATGGAGCAGGCAACGCCAACTTCACCCTGACAGCCGACTTCTGCGCCAGAAATGGATGCATTTTGCTTAAACAATCCACCAACCGCACCAGAAGCTGCGAAATAGCGTGTGTACTCTTTCACGCCAACTGGCTGAACAAACTTATCGTAGTAAGCCAGAACCGCTGGAATGATGCCACATGCGCCGTTTGTCGGAGCAGTGACCACACGTCCACCCGCTGCGTTTTCTTCGTTAACCGCAAATGCGTACATGTTTACCCAGTCGACAACGGTCATCGGGTCGTTGGAAAGACGCTCGGTGGTTTTTAGCTGCTGGAATAGGGCAGCGGCACGACGAGGGACTCGCAATGGACCTGGCAGCACACCTTCGGTGTTTAAACCACGCTCCATGCACGCTTTCATCGTGTTCCAGATATGCTCGAATTCTTCTTCAATTCTGTTGGTGTCTTTTACAACACGCTCGTTTGCCATTACCAGTGCACTAATGGACAAACAGTTGTCTTTGCAGTGATCCACCAGCTCTTTCGCGCTGTTGAATTCATAAGGTACGACAACTTTATCTTCAGGTTCTACACCGAAGTTTTCTTCATCCACAATAAAACCACCGCCTATGGAGTAGTAGGTTTTAGAGTGAACCAACTCACCACCACTTAACGCGTGAATCTGCATACCGTTTTCATGCAAAGACAGGTTGTCGGTGTGGAAAGTCAAATCAACATCGTAATCAAACGCTGCGTCTTTTTGACCATGAGCAAGGGATAAAACTTTTGAAGATTTCACCGTTTCAATGAATGAGGGAATAGAATCAATATCTACACTCTCAGGTGAGTTACCAGCTAAGCCAAGAATAATGGCTATGTCCGTATGGTGGCCTTTCCCGGTTAAAGAAAGAGATCCATAAACATCCACTTTAATATGGTCAACCTCCGTCAAACGACCCATTTCAACAAGATCGTTTACGAAGCTTTGACCGGCCTTCATTGGCCCTACCGTGTGTGAGCTTGAAGGCCCAATACCGATTTTATAGATGTCGAATACGCTGATCATATTTTTACCTTAGGTTGAGCCCCCGCTTGAGCAGGGGGACTCTTTATTATCTTTATAAATATGGCTTTCGCTTAAGCGAATTTTAAAGAGCGCCGTAGATTACAGAACTTATAGACGCCAGACCACACATTGCTGTGAAAATTTGCACAAACGCTGAAGTTTTGTACTTAGCCATTGCAGGTACTTTTTGCATTGCAAATACAGGCATAAGGAACAGAATAGCAGCGATCATTGGTGCGCCCATCGTCTCAATCATACCCAGAATTGAAGGGTTCACAATCGCAACAATCCAGGTTGTGATCACGATGAAGATGAGTGAGAACTTCTCGATGCGTTTTACTGGTGCTTCGCTACGAGATTTTACCAGTCCAACCAAGCCTTCGTGTGCACCTAGGAAGTGACCAAAGTAGCTAGAAGTGATCGCTGCAAATGCAACCACAGGGCCAAGGATAGAAATCAGCGGAGACTCGTGAACGTTAGCCAGGTAAGAAAGCACACTGATGTTTTGATCTTGTGCGGTAGCCAACTGTTCTGGAGACAGAGACAAGACTACAGAGAAGACAAAGAACATCACGAAGCCCATCAGCATCATTGCGCCGCCGCCTGTGATCATATCGGTCTTTTTCACCGCATCTTCACCGTAAACGCGACGTTGCTCTTTCGTAAACTGGCTAATGATTGGGCTGTGGTTGAAAGAGAACACAATGATTGGAATCGCAAGCCAGATAACACTTGGCATTGCAGACCAGTCTGGGCTAACAGACATCATGGATGTGTTCCAGTCAGGGATTAAGTAGAAAGACAGAGCAAGAAGAATGAATACCAAAGGGTAAACCATCATTGATGTGGCTTTCAGCATCAGATCTTTGCCGAATACTACGCCTGTGGTCATCAAGGTAATCAGAGCACCAGATAGCAACCAACGGGGCATTGATGCAAATCCCAGCTGGTTAACCATGAATGAGTCTACCGTGTTAGTGATTCCAACACCGTAGATCAAAACGATTGGGTAAATAGCGAAGAAGTAAGCAAAAGTGATGATGTTTGCGCCAGTTTTACCGAAGTGTTCCTCCACTGTGTCAGTGATGTCTGCGTTAGGATTTTTTGCTGAAAGGACAAAGCGAGCCAGTCCTTTATGAGCAAACCAGGTCATTGGAGCGGCCAAAAGGGCCAAGATGACTAATGGCCAGAAGCCACCAGCGCCAGCTTTAATTGGCAAAAACAATACACCCGCACCGACTGCGGTACCAAAAAGAGAAAGAGCCCAGGTAAAGTCTCTGTAAGTCCATTTGGATTGAGTTCCTTCGGCGCGAGCCGTAGTAACGTTTGTTTGCATAGTTATATTCTCGTGTAATTTATGGGAACAGGAATTACAGGAGCTATTGTCTCTGTTTTTGAGTGAAATATCAGGATCAGGATCAATAAATGTTCCAGGTTTGAAAACAAAGATTAACAAAAGAGAGATAAGTCACGTAAAACACGTGCTACACATTAGAAATACTAGTTTTTGCTATAAGTAAAACTAATCCGAAGCCGCATCTAATTTAGAAAGAACTTACGCAAACGTTTGCCCTATTGGGGCTGTCTGCTGTGAATAGTAAGGAAATGGGTGGATTTATGAGGTTTACGAATAAGAAAAATTAAACAATGGAGATGGATTATTTAACCACTTTTACTTTGTGAACTGAGTGTGAAGAGTGTGAATAATCTGCGCTGTCACTCCCCATATGAGATGCTGATTATAGGGGATGTTATACACAATTCTTCGGGTGCCTTGAAAGTGTGCTTCTACCGAATGAATGTTTCCTTTATTGAATAAATATTCAACTGGCGCTTCAAAAACATCATCAACTTCATTGGGATCGGTGACGGGGGAATATTGATTATCTGCAAACGCAATCACTGGGGTTACCTCAAATCCGCTCACGGTTTTGATTGGTGTTAACTGGCCAAGATGTTCAATCTGGTTTGCAGTAAGCCCGATTTCTTCATTCGCTTCACGCATAGCGGTTTCAAAAGGCGAGGCATCTCCTTTTTCTGTCTTGCCTCCGGGAAAGCTGATTTGCCCAGGGTGATGGCGTAAGTGGCTGGCGCGGCGAGTCAGGATCATGTTTAGCCCGGCATCACGTTCTACAAGCCCAATAAGGACAGCAGCAGTTCGGTATTCCTCGTGCCCGAAATCCAAATGTCGTGTAAAGCTCCCTTTGTGGTATTCAGCGGGCTGCGTGAAAAGAAAGCGACTGAGAAAATCTTCTTTGTACATAAGCTCTTACTTTGGCTGACTATCTTATTAATTGTTAATGAAAATTGAAAAAATGACTAGTGTGGATCATGCTTTTATTACCAAAGTCTTATTTTGGCAATTGTGAGAGGGTTGGAGATGAAGGGTTTAATTTTTACCGAGTTTCTTGAGCTGGTTGAAGAAAAGTTCGGGTTGCCCACTGTGGACAAAATCTTGTTTCAGTCTGAAGATGACGGCATTTACACGTCAGTCGGCAGCTACGATCACCGGGATTTGGTGAAGCTGATTGTTGCATTGAGCAAAGAGACAGGCGTGTCACCGGAAGACCTGCAAGAGGTATTCGGGCGAACGGTATTCAACAAATTACTTTCATCACTGGCTCCCGACGAGTCGCTTTCTCACAGTCAATGTACCTTTCAATTCTTGCGCCATGTCGAAGAATACATCCATCTGGAAGTAAAAAAGCTTTACCCTGATGCGCATCCGCCTAAATTTACCTTTCAAACTGAAAATGAATCTGAGTTAGTGATGGATTATAAAAGCGCTCGCTGCATGGGCAGTGTATGTAAAGGACTGATCCTCGGGTGTGCCGATCATTTCAGTGAAAAACTGAAAATTACAATGAACCCAATGACAGACGATGCCAGCCACGTAAGGTTTGTTCTGACAAAGGTTTAGCGAGGTATTCATGGATTCCCGGCTAGAGTTACTAGAAAAGAAGCTGTACAGGGAAATTGCAGCCAGAAAACACGCCGAGAAGTTGCTGGAAGAAAAATCCGTTGAAATGTACAACCTGAACAAGCAACTGGATGAAAGCTTGCAGCAGGTAAAGGCGCAGTCTGACGCTCAGATGCGCAAAAAGGTATTTCAGGAACAGATTTCCAGAATTCTGATTCGTTATGGGCGGCAATTTCTTAAACATGCGCCTGATGAAGTCATACTAAACAGCCTGATAAAAGAGCTTTGCGATTCTGACCTTGTCGTCAACGCAAAGCTCATTCTTCTTAAAAAAGACACCTTAGCTCTTTCCTCTGCCGAATACGGCGAACTGAGCTTTAGCGTTATACCGGTTCAGGTCATCGAAAATGCAGAGAAAGTGTGGGATGGCTGCGGTGTTTTGTGGTGGCCTTTAATGGCTGAAGGGATAATGGTTGGTACTTTGGCGGTAAAACCAGAGCAGAGTACCGACGACAGAGAATGGTTTGAACATCAGATTACTTTGCTGTCGGAACTGGTGAGCAGTGCCATCAGCCGTCAGCTTATTCTGAGAAAAACCATCGATGCTCGGGAAAGAGCTGAAGCCTCAGAGCGTTCAACCCGTGACTTCCTGGCCATGATCAACCACGAGCTAAGAACGCCTCTCAATGGCTTGCTTGGAACGCTAGAGCTTTTGTCCGACACATCACTTACCAATGAACAAAAACGAATGCTCAACACGCTGGAGCAATCCGGGCAGTTTCTGCGAGTCATCATTGATGACCTGCTGGATTACAGCAAGATCAATGCAGGAATGATGCAGCTGAGTGAAAGGGCATTTCGCTGGTCAGACATTCAGACAACTCTACAAAGTATTTTCATCAATCTGGCAAAAGAGAAACGGATTGAGTTTCGTATCGAAAACTTTGATTCTGTGCCAAACGTCCTTGTCGGTGATGTCGAGCGGGTTAAACAGATCTTCGTAAATCTGATAGGCAATGCCATTAAGTTTACCCAAAGTGGTCACGTGACGGTTAATGCATCCTGGCAAAGCAACTGGCTGACTTTCTATGTGCAGGACACAGGGTGCGGGATTGCCGAAGAAGATCAGGAAAACCTGTTTAACCCATTTACGCAGGCAGATATTTCCAGCAAGCGCAATCATGGAGGAACAGGGTTGGGCTTGGCTATTTGTAAGCAGTTGGTTGCGATGATGCAGGGGTCGATCACGTTAAAAAGCAAGCCAGACGAAGGAACTCGGTTCGATGTCTCTCTTAGATTGTCTGAAGGAGTGATTCAGGACGTTGAGCAGGAGAAGCTCGACAACCTTGCTGAAGATGAAATGCTGGATTCGCTAAAAATACTGGTGGTGGAAGACTTACGCGTGAATCAGTTTGTGATTCAGAAGATGCTGAAAAAACTGGGGATTACCCCAGATTTTGCCAATAACGGTGAAGAAGGTGTGGAAGCGGTAAGCAGCCATCACTACGACCTCGTTTTCATGGATTGCAGGATGCCAGTAATGGATGGGTTTGATGCAACGTTAACGCTAAGGGAGAGAAACATTCGTGTCCCCATTGTTGCTCTAACGGCAGGAACAACGTTAGCGGAGCGAGAGAAGTGCTTGCAGGTCGGTATGAATGACATACTCAACAAGCCCTATACCAGCGCCGATTTAAAAGACGTATTGGTGAAGTGGGGGCTTTGACCCCCATTCGAACCAGAGCTAGTCACCCAAAGCAGGAAGAATTCGACTGAGCTTATCAAAGGTTTCCTGATATTCAGATGCAGCTTCGCTGTCTGCAACCAAACCGCCGCCAGCCCAAACGTAGAGCTTTTGTTTTTCTGCCACCAAGGTTCGAATCGTAATGCTGGTGTCCATTTGACCGCAGCGGCTAATGTAGCCAATGCTTCCGCAGTAAGCGCTTCGACGATGAGGCTCCAATTCTTCGATGATTTCCATCGCTCTGACTTTAGGGGCTCCGGTGATGGAGCCACCGGGAAAGCACGCCCTAAGCAGGTCAGTTGCCGATTTCTGTTTATCCAACTCTGCAGTCACGGTACTGACCAAGTGGTGCACAGCAGGGAAGCTTTCAATCGCAAATAATTTGGGTACGGAAACGGTGCCGGGTTTGGCAACGCGACCAATATCATTTCGTAACAAGTCCACAATCATCAGGTTTTCTGCCTGATCTTTTTCTGCCAGTTTTAGCGAATTAGCGTTCGCGTTGTCTGTTGCTTCATCGGCACTGCGAGGTCGTGTTCCTTTAATGGGCTTGGTTTCGATAATCCCATTCTTTAGCTGTAAGAAGCGTTCTGGCGAGATACTGAGAATTGCGCTGTCTTCCATTCGAATAAATGCGGAAAACGGCGCTTGGTTTTGTTCTTCCAGCTTCTGGTAAGCTTGCCATTCACTTCCTTGATAGCTGGAGACAAAACGCTGAGCAAGGTTGATCTGGTAACAGTCGCCAGCCTGAAGGTAATCCTGAACCTGATTAAAGCGCGTGGTGTACTCGTCTTGTGTGAGGTTAGATTGCCAGTCAGACAACAAACGGAAGGGAGGTTTGATCTCATGTAATGTCTGACTTAGCAGCCAGTCCAGATGTTGCTGGGGTTCCAGACCAACGACGACCGCTCTTTTGAGTTTGTGGTCGCAAATGAGCGCCCAATCATAGATGCCGACTGCCATATCAGGGGAGCCGATATCCTTTGTTGCAAGCTCCGGCAGGGTTTCGACTCTTCTGCCCAGATCATAACTGAAATAGCCTAACGCACCCCCAATAAAAGGTAAGTCTTGAATAGCCTCGGCTTCTGGCAAACATTCAGCCTGAATTTGTTCTAGCAAAGTAAATGGATCGTCAGTCGACGTAGTGGTTTCGCTAGCTAAAGTGATTTGAGTTTCTTCTCCGCTAGTAACCAGCGTAGCAATTGGCTTAGCCACTAAGATGTCGTATCGGCTATCAGGGTGGCTCTCAGAGGCGGAACGCAAAAGCATCGACCAGGGTTGATTTTCAATTCTACTGAACAGGTTGGAAGCTAAAGAGGGCGTATACTCAAGGGAGACCAAAGAGATAGATTTGATAGACTTGTTATTCATTTGTATAAATTTGTGACAAAGAGTTCGGAGACTACGTGGCGCATTGTGGCGAGCAAGAGTATCATAAAAGAACACGAGAGGATGCATCCGTACTAACGGTCTGATTAAAAAGCATCCCATGTGGAAGCAATCGTTAAGACTTCTTGTTATACCTAAGCCACTTTGAGCTGTTTAACAAAGCCCAAAAGTGTCTTTGGTATACAAAATGGAAGCATAAATTATAACAATCGAGGCAATGTATGA
Organism: Vibrio sp. SCSIO 43132; assembly: GCF_019904195.1. Classification (NCBI taxonomy): domain Bacteria; kingdom Pseudomonadati; phylum Pseudomonadota; class Gammaproteobacteria; order Vibrionales; family Vibrionaceae; genus Vibrio; species Vibrio sp. SCSIO 43132. The sequence continues at coordinate 2,413,464 of NZ_CP063199.1, read as the reverse complement.
CCGTCATTCGTAAGCAAGATGTTATCAGCAGTGTGGCTGATGCTCTTCAGTACATTTCTTATTATCACCCTATGGATTTTGTCCAAGCCCTAGATGAAGCCTACCAACGTGAAGAAAGTCAGGCAGCGAAAGATGCCATCGCACAGATTCTGATCAACTCCCGCATGTCTGCAGAAGGGCGTCGTCCTATCTGTCAGGATACTGGTATCGTAACCTGTTTTGTGAATATTGGTATGGGCGTGCAGTGGGACTCTACTGACATGACTGTACAGCAAATGGTGGACGAGGGTGTTCGTCAGGCTTACACCAACCCAGACAACCCTTTGCGTGCATCAGTACTGATGGATCCTGCGGGTAAGCGCATCAACACTAAAGACAACACGCCTGCCGTTGTTCACATCAATATGGTGCCGGGCAACGAGGTTGAAATCCAAATTGCGGCTAAAGGCGGCGGCAGTGAAAACAAAACCAAGATGGTGATGTTGAACCCGTCTGATGATATTGCTGAGTGGGTTGAGAAAACGCTACCAACGATGGGAGCAGGCTGGTGTCCACCGGGTATGCTGGGCATAGGTATTGGCGGTACGGCTGAGAAAGCCGCTGTACTGGCTAAAGAATCCCTGATGGAGCACATCGACATTCATGAGTTGATCGAGCGTGGTCCACAAAATGCAGAAGAAGAACTGCGTTTAGACATCTTCAACCGAGTCAACAAGCTTGGTATTGGTGCGCAAGGTTTGGGTGGTTTGACTACTGTTGTGGATGTGAAGATCAAAACAGCACCTACTCATGCTGCTTCTAAGCCGGTGTGCCTGATTCCAAACTGTGCGGCAACTCGCCACGTGCACTTCACTCTAAACGGTTCGGGTCCGGCAGAGCTAAACCCACCGAAGCTTGAAGAATGGCCAGACATTACCTGGGAAGCGGGTGAAAACACTCGTCGCGTGAACCTTGATACTGTGACCAAAGAAGACGTTCAAGAGTGGAAAACCGGCGAAACAGTTCTGCTGTCTGGCAAGATCCTAACGGGTCGTGATGCGGCGCATAAACGAATCCAGGGCATGCTGGAAAGTGGTGAAGGGCTACCGGATGGTGTCGACTTGAATGGCAAATTCATTTACTACGTTGGTCCTGTCGATGCGGTAGGAGACGAAGTTGTTGGTCCTGCGGGTCCGACAACCTCCACTCGTATGGATAAATTCACCGATATGATGCTGGAACAAACGGGCATCATGGGGATGATCGGTAAAGCAGAGCGCGGTCCTGCAACGGTTGAATCCATCAAAGACCACAAAGCCGTTTACCTAATGGCAGTGGGTGGCGCAGCTTATCTAGTAGCGAAAGCGATTAAGAAAGCTCGTGTGGTGGCGTTTGAAGATCTTGGAATGGAAGCCATCTACGAATTTGAGGTGGAAGACATGCCAGTGACAGTTGCTGTAGATTCAACTGGTGCGAATGCACACCAAATTGGTCCGGATACCTGGAAAGTGAAAATCGCAGAAGCTGAAAAAGCCTAGGTTAACAGACCTTTTGAATTCTCATTTTTCAAATATCAGTTAGAAAAACGCAGCTTAGGCTGCGTTTTTTGTGGTTTTTCATTCGGTAAGCAGTACTATCTTTTCTAGAAAGGCAAAAATTAAAAGGAGAAATGATGCCTCGCTTTGTTAAGTTTTTACAGATTCTGATAGCCATTGTGGTCGGTGCCATTGTTGGCTACGACATGATTTTACGTGGTATCGCGATTTTTCAGGAAACTTACGTTATCACTACGGTTGTCCTGACCTTGCTGCTTGAGTTGGCACTATTCGTTATCTTCAAGTTGATAGAAGATGATTAAGAAGCTTTTTGGTTATTAAGAAACAGTTCATCTGGTATTAATCGCAGTTTTTGCATACTCTGAACCCAGAAAATTCGGAGCATGTGAATGAAGAGAATAACCCAAGAAGTCAATGATTTAGTCCATCGCGGTATGGACAGACACGTTAAATTAGCCGTTACTGGTCTTTCGCGAGCAGGTAAAACGGCTTTTATTACGTCTTTAGTTAACCAACTGCTTCACTCATCTACTCACGACAATCTTCCTTTACTCAGCGTTTCTCAAGAGCATCGCCTGATCGGGGCTAAGCGCATCCCACAATCCAATTTAATGGTGCCTCGCTTTGCTTATGAAGAGGCGATGACATCTTTGCATTCTTCCCCTCCTGAGTGGCCTCAGCCGACTAGGGACGTCAGCGAAATTCGCCTTGCCATAAAATATCGCCCTCAAAGCGGAGTGATGAAATACCTGTCTAATACTGCAACGCTTTATCTAGACATTGTTGATTACCCAGGGGAATGGTTACTGGATTTGCCTTTACTTGAAATGACCTATGAAGAGTGGAGTGCATCTCAGTTTGACGCACTGAAACATGGTCGAAGTGAGTTAGCTCAACCGTGGCTAAGTGCACTTGAAAATTTTGATCCTAACGCTGACGCGAACGAAAAAGTGTTGGCGGAAATCAGTGCTGTCTACACAGAATTCCTGGTTCAATGTAAAGAAGAGGGGCTTCACTGGGTTCAGCCTGGGCGTTTTGTTCTTCCGGGGGAACTGGCAGGTGCGCCCGTCCTTCAGTTTTTCCCGCTAAATAATCTTGATGAAATAGACACGGCTAACAAGCACAGTCAGTTTGCGATGTTAAAGCAAAGGTATCAGGAGTATCAGCAGAAAGTCGTTAAGGCGTTCTACAAAGAACACTTTTCTACATTCGACAGGCAAATCGTGCTGGTGGACTGCCTGCAACCCCTTAACGCGGGCAGAGATTCTTTCAACGATATGAAAGGCGCCATCGAACAGTTGCTCCGTTCGTTCAAATATGGTCGGAATAACCTGCTCAGACGCCTGTTTTCAACCAAAATCGATAAAGTTTTGTTTGCCGCAACCAAGGCAGACCATGTAACACCCGAGCAGCATGCCAATTTGTCTGTACTTCTCAAGCAGATGGTTCATCCCGCATGGCAGCATGCTGCTTTCGAAAACATCGATATGACTTGTATGACGCTTGCTTCGATTCAGGCGACTCAATCTGGATTTGTTGGTTCGGGTGATGACAATTGCCCAGCTATTCAAGGGAACCTGATGAGCGGAGATGCAATGACGGTATATCCAGGAGAAGTGCCCAAGTCTTTACCCGATGAGGCTTACTGGCAAAAAAATCAATTTGATTTTCAAAGCTTCCGACCACAGTTCAGTAACGAGAACGATCCACTGAACCATATTCGAATGGATAAGGCGTTGCAGTATTTGATAGGGGATAAATTGTCATGAATGAGTTTAAGCAGAAAAAAGTATTCAGCGATCCCATAGACAACCCGGAAGAAAGGCAAGCACAAGAGCTGAATGCGCATATTCAGTTCAACGAGCAAGAAACCTTTATGCCAGCTGAAATAGAGCAGGATAGCGATGCAGTACCAGAACTGGGCGAAGCAATAAAGCCCTCAACAAAGCGCCGATGGGGGCTGACAGGGTTACTTGCCGGATTCACTGGGCTTGTCGGATGGCAAACGGTAGACACCTTTGTTACGGCAATTCAGTCTGGTGACTGGCTCTCTTTCGGCTGGGCAACCTTTGTCGCTGCTATTGCCGCATTTGGAGTAGGTGCCATCGGTAAAGAGCTTTGGCGACTGAGAAAACTTCGCAACCAGTTCTCCACTCAGGAAGAAGCGAAAGCTTTGTACGATGCCGATCAAATCGGCAAAGCCAAACCTTTCTGCATGAATGTCGCTAAACAAGCTGGCATTAGCGAAATGTCGCCAGCTTATGATCGTTGGGTCAATGCGATTAACGCTAACCACAGCGATCAGGAAGTTCTGCAGATGTACGACAGTATTGTACTTAAAGATCTGGATACAAAAGGGAAGGCGCTCATCACCAAATCAGCTGGAGAATCCGCCTTGTTAGTGGCGGTGAGCCCGCTGGCTACAGCAGACATGTTGTTGGTGGCATGGCGAAACTACAAACTCATCGATGATCTTGCCAAGCTGTATGGTGTTGAACTGGGGTACTGGTCGAGAATCCGATTACTTAAACTTGTTCTGGTCAATATGGCGGCAGCGGGCGCAACCGAGCTGGTTGCTGATGCCAGCATGGATCTGCTGTCTATGGATTTGGCAGGTAAAGTTTCTACGAGAGCAGCGCAGGGCATAGGTGTGGGGCTTCTTACAGCACGACTTGGCATTCGAGCGATGTCGCTTTTGCGCCCGGTTGCCTGGCAGCCTGAATCACAGATCAAGCTGGGTGAGGTTCGAAAGGGCATTGTTTCTCGCATTTCCAAATCGCTTTCCTAACGCAACGCATATCTAGGTCAACAGACTCCAATCAACTCAGTACGAAGTTTAACCTCAACCACAGGCTTAAACTTCGTAATTCGCACACAGATTCAGCAAACAGCGGCTATAACACCTTAAGAACTCTCAATTTCGACAGCTTTTCTTGACTGGATAGAGGGCTTGTTTCAGACTGAGTGTCAACTTTTCCTGACACCTTGATGGACTCCGAAGTGCGTTTAGAAGTTTTATGTGAAGACCGATTGGGTCTGACTCGCGAACTATTGGATATTCTCGCAACCAAAGAGATTGATTTGCGAGGAATCGAAATTGATCGACGCGGCATTATTTATCTTAACTGCCCAGAAATAGAATTTGATGATTTCCGTGATTTGATGGCGCAGATTCGCCTGATCAGCGGAGTAACAGACGTACGCAAAATCCAGTTTATGCCGAGTGAAAGGCAAAGCACCGAGTTGATGGCTTTGCTGGCAAATCTGCCTGATCCGGTTCTGTCAGTCAGCCTGAAAGGCACTATCGATGTGGCAAACCATTCGGCAAGAGATCTGTTTTTCCACCAAGGTGCAGAGCTAATAGACGAGCCAATCAATCACTACATTCCCCAATTTAATTTCGCTCGTTGGCTTGAGGAAAGCAGCGCGCGTTTCCGTGATAACGTGGTGATCAACGGGTTGGACTACACTCTGGAAGTTATGCCTGTTTATATTACGGGTGAGGCCAATGACACCGTATTGGCAAGTGCGGTAGTGACACTCAAAAACAGACAGCAAAATGTTCAAAGCGACCCGTTTCTTTCCGAAAGTAACAACCTGGGCTTTGAGCACTTTGTCGGTAGCTCAAACCGCCACAAAAACCTGATGGCTCAGGCTAAGAAGCTTGCCACCATGAGTCAGCCGCTTCTGATTGAAGGTGAAACGGGTACAGGTAAAGAGATGTTGGCAAGGGCTTGTCACAATCGTTCAGAACGTGCCAGCAACCCATTCTTGGTTCTGAGTTGTGCCTCAATGCCGGACGATGTTGCGGAAACGGAGTTGTTTGGTCACGCCCCTGGCACATTCAACAACCAAGCAGGGCACATTGGTATTTTTGAACAGGCGAATGGTGGCACCGTATTTCTTGATGAGATCGGGGAGATGAGTGCTCATCTTCAAATCAAATTCCTTCGCTTTCTTCAGGATGGCACTTTCCGCCGTGTGGGTGAAGAGAATGAAGTGCATGTTGATGTGCGAGTGATTGCGGCGACCAAACAGAAGCTATCTGACCTGACTGAAACAGGTGTGTTCCGTGAGGATTTGTATTATCGACTGAACGTACTAAGCCTGCACATCCCTGCCTTGCGTGAGCGTAACTCAGACGTTGCGACTCTTTTGGATCTCTTTGTATCGAAGTACGCTCATCAATTAGGTATGAACAAACCTTCCATTAGTGACGAAGCACTGGAGCAACTGACTCAGTACCCATGGCCTGGAAACATTCGTCAATTGGATAACATGGTGCTTCGAGCCATGACGAGATTGAACGGAGAGACTCTACAAACCGAAGATTTCGAGCTGCCAACCATCGAGCAGTCAAACGCACTGGTTGGTGTCAATCTGGATGGTTCTCTTGATGAGATCATGAAATCTTACGAATCCCAAATTCTTCAAAGCTTGTATCAATCGTTCCCATCAAGCCGAAAATTGGCGAAAAGACTGAATGTTTCTCACACCTCTATTGCCAACAAACTGCGTGACTACGGAATTCGGAAATCGTAATTATGACTTCATACATTATGCAAGCCACCAGTGGCAACATCATGGTTCGCACTGCCGAGCCAATTGATGCTAAAAAGATCAGTGAGTATTTTCGTCGAAATAAAGCGCACCTAAAACCGTGGGAGCCTAAACGTGAAGAAGCCTTTTTTCGCGAAGACGGCTGGGCACAAAGGTTGATCAAACTGCACGAACTCCACCGCATGGGGCTGGCTTTTTACTTGCTTATCATAGACAAAGATACAGACGAAATGATGGGAACCGTCTCTTTTAGCAATGTCTCCCGTCATCCATTTCATGCCTGTAACGTCGGATACTCGGTGGCGGAATACCATCAAGGTAAAGGCGTGATGAAAACCGCTCTGAAACTATCGTGTGAATGGATGTTTGAAAATCAGAATTTGCACCGTATTATGGCCGCGTATATCCCGACCAATCAGCGTAGTGAAGGGGTATTGAAACATCTGGGTTTTGAACTTGAAGGGACGGCAAAAGACTATCTGCTTATTGACGGTAAGTGGCGAGACCACAACCTGACTTCACTGATCAACCCGAATTGGCGAGATACGCCAGATTACTCGTTATAAAAGGAAACACATGTCCTATCTGTCTTTGGATGAATATCAACGCAAATGGATTTTCACCCATCAGTCGATGCCAGTTCCGGAAGAAGAACTGGATCAAATAAAGCCAATGACGCAAGCTCGTTCGGCGCAACTGTGGAAAGAAAACATCAGTGCCCAAAGCCCTGATGCAGAGCGCCTGAGCTCTCAAGACTGGCCTATGAAGACCAGTAACTGGTTACATGAAGTAGACTGGATGCAGGATTGGGATTCGGAAATTGAAGATTTGCCCGCTGAAATTCTGGAACATGTTGATTGGCAAGACGACGTAACAGTGTACTTTTGCTACGAAAAGTACAACATTATTGAAACCAAATGGGCATTCTTTAAAAAGTATTGGAAGAACTTTTTGTTCTATGATGACGGACCTATTTTGATTGGCCGACGTCGTAATGAAGCCTTGTGGTTTAGTGACAGCGGGAGTGTCAAAGTCGGTTACCGTAACAAGTCGTAGTACAAAAAATTTCGAGAATTGAATTCAAATCGAGAGTTCTCAAAATTAAGATAAGCCACTTAATAGATAAGTGGCTTTTTAATTGGTCTTTAGAATAAATAGCCTTACCAATATTTCTTTTCTAACTTAGTGTATTTTTCAAAATTCCAAATGTATGTGAGCTAAGGGATAAATTTGTAATCGATTTCACAGAGCTCTGGATGAATTAAATGTTTTAAACTTTCTTATGTGACTAAGCATATGAAATAAATGGCTATATATTTTAATTTTATAAAAACAAAATGCAGTCTCAAGGATGTGACATGCATAAATAATAAAATTAAGTAATGCTAATAGACGGGTAATGTCAGTTGTCTGTTTTATATATCCAAGCTATCTCTGTCGCATGAATACCAATATAAGCATGAAATACGTTCAGGCTTCAGGTGGCTTACTGATTTTTGTTTTTAGGAGTTTGTTTGTAAAAAATATTGAAATCATAGTGTTGCCTTATGAGGTCAGGTTAATAGCCTGATGCAATGAGGTAATTTGGGTGTGGGCTATTACCCAGTTGATGAATTAAAAACGATGCAAATTAAATGGAGAATTAAGATGCCAATCGAAAAATTTGAATCAATTGGAAAACTAGAAATCAGTCCTAAAGCCTTTCGAAATCTAGACATGAAAATTAAATCAAATGTCGGGGATATCGAAAGGGAAGTTGCGAAAGCAAGAATCATGGAGTCGGCTTTAAAAGAGCTCAAAGGCAAGGAAGGGTTTGATCCCGCCGCCTTAAGCATATCCTTCGGTCTACGTTGGTAAAGGAGTTAAGCCACAGATCTATTTTCTGTGGCTTAATTTTCAACATGACTTTTGAAAGTTGCATAGTAAAGCTTACGTCTTTCTGTAATTTAAATTGCACATATTGCTATATGTTTAATTTAGAAGATGAAAGCTATAAATATAACGACAGGAACATGTCTGAATGGACAATATTCCAGCTTCTTGATCGTTTGGCTGAATATATTGATAAACAAGCGCTTTCCCACTTCGATATTACGCTTCATGGTGGTGAACCAACTTTATGGCCAGTAAAACGATTTGAATCCGTCTTTTCCGTTATTTCAAATAACGATATATTGCGAAAAACCGTTACTCTTGGTGTTCAAACTAACCTCTATAAAATGCCTTCCGATTCTCTGTTGGACATGTTTTTAGAAAACAATGTCGCGGTCAGCTTGAGTCTGGATGGCCCCAAATCCGTGAATGATGCTTACCGAATAACGTCGTCCGGTAAGGGGTCTTATCAATCCATTCACCGAAACTTGCAAACACTGCTCAATGGAAAGTACCAGCCCCTGGTAAAAGGTATTTTAAGTGTCGCTCAAACTTCACTTAAGCCAGAAGATTATTTCCAGTGGGTGAAGTCGTTACCGTTAAAAAGCGTGGATGTTTTATTCCCAATTCATTTTCACTATGGTCATAAACCCTGGGATGAAGAGGGACGAACGGAGGCAGCTTACGCAGAGGATCCAACAATAGGAAAATGGTACGCCGAACTGTTTGATTGCTGGTGGTTTAACGACGACCCGAACATAAAGATTCGCTTGTTTAACCACGTTATTGCTCTGATTTTGGGGGGCAAACAACACGTAGATGCTTTGGTGAACGACACGTTGAACATGTTTGTGGTGAGTTCAAGTGGAGACATTGAATACCCGGATTATTATCGAGTAGGCAGCAACGGCAACGCAAAAACACAATACAACGTCTTTGAGCATACACTCTCGGAACTGCATTTTGACTCCGGGTTTCGAAATCTATCCAGTCTTAGAAAGTCTATTCCTGATGAATGTCACGCCTGTGAGCATCACGACTTATGTGGAGGAGGTTTTCTGGCCGGAAGAAACGGTCCAGATGGGATGGTACTTAACCGACGATCGGTATTGTGTTACGACGAAATGTTTCTGTTTCATCACATCAAGCAGAGAATATTTCCAGCTCTGGAAATGGACCCTGCTCACGGAGCCTAACATGAGTGCGATTAACAACTCGGATACCAGCCCTACGCAAGTACTTCTTAATTTGCTGGATAACACATCTGAGCAGGATGCAGAAAAATTAAGATATTTTTCCTGTTCATTGCAGGCGCAGCTGTTCAAACATGCCAGTGGCATACTCCTGATGCGCGAAGATTTATTGGAATGGCATCAGGACATTCAGGAATCTGTCAGCACTTTAAGCTCGTGCCCCAGTCATATCAGTCAGAAACTGTACTCTTCCCCTTTGTTTCGATCTTGGCTGAATCAGCTTGTTACCAGCTTGCTTGAAGAGCATCAGGAGAACCAGCTCAGGGCATTGCTTGGATTGTGGAATAACATGACTTATCTGTCTGAGGATACTGCCATCAAGCGAGTAGCCATTGTCTCCGGGTATTTGGTTACCTGGGATGTTGGATTACTGTTCGAATTGAGAGGAGAAGAAACGCAACGAAACTGCGACTGCGCTTTGCGATACGACCGTGAAGAAGGGCTGTGTGTGGTTTCGGTAAGCTTACCTATCGAACAGATTGAGCAACGTCGCTTAGAAGGATCTTCGATTATTGTCTCCAATACCAACCCATTGCTCAGAATGAAATTGGACGAAAGGCAAGTGCCACAGCGAAGCGGGACGACTTACTACGATCAGATAGATGAATCTTCGATAAACTTTCCTCCAGACTTTAGCCACGATACCTATGAGTCACCTTATCTGTTGATCAAAAAGTATTGCCCCGACATTGCGAATGATATCGATGAATATGTGTCTGTGATTGTACCAAGAGGGGAACCAACAGGCTGGACGATACATGGTTACACCATTTCCTCTTATCAGGGAGCGTGCTGGATGACGGATCACGGTCTGCTCAAAAGCGTCGAAACCATGGTGCACGAAATGAGCCATATTAAGCTTCGCTATCTGGAAGAACTGATCCCCATCTTTAAACCAGACGACAAGAACTTACGGTTTCCTGTCCCGTGGCGTTCAGATGAAAGACCTTTGGTTGGAATATTTGAAGGGGTATACGTTCATGTCATGAGCGCCAAGGCTTTATGCACGATCAGCCAGCGTCACTGGACGGATCATGCTTTTGCCGAAGGTGCAGGTAAACGGGCATTGGAAATGGTTAAAGATGTTCGGTATGGCTTAGAGCTATTACTGGAACATTCTGATGTCACAGATGTGGGGGAAGTATTCTATGAGTGGATTGCTCAACAGTGTGCGGACATCGATTTGAGCCTAAGCCAGTCTAAGTGTTATCAGGCATAAACAGGAGTTTGAGTATTTTTACTGTATAAAAACACAGTTTTCTCTTGACCCCGATTGTTCATTCTCTATACTGTATGTGTATACAGTTTTTATAGGAGGGCTGAGTATGTTGTGGGAAACAATGGAAAGGGTGAACAAATTACGTCAGCAGGCATTGGCTGATCCCGAATTTATCAAAGCTGCGAAAGAGCATGAGAAAGCGCTTAGATCGATGGAAAAAGAAGAATTGGAAATTCGTCGCAGACGCTACAAAGCTGAGAACCAGAACAAAGGTCCGAAGCTGCTCTCAGATATTTATCGGCAATCGGAATTCGGTTCAAACCCGACTGGTGAGCAACACTGATTATAAGACTGGCATCTGTCAGTCTTTTTTATGTCTGTTATCTAACACAGAGTGTTCATTTTCATATTTTGGATTGTTTTTTCACTGCCGAACCGAATTGTAATCTTCATCTCGAAATTGTGGTTTCTGGCTAGAGATAAATCGTTGTATTGCCTAGACTTGTTTTAAAAGGTTTCAACTTAGGCAATACCATGCAATCCCAGTTACTCTTAATTCTGCACAAAGCTTATATCAAAGCTCTAAAAGTGGCGGCGGCTGTGGTTCCTATTCCCAAACCGACTCTGTTTATGGGGAAGGACTCGTTAAAGCAGCTTTGTCACTCTGTATCTCTGCTTGGAGTGAAAAAGGTACTGATTGTAACGGACGAAGGAATCAGTGCATCTGGGCTACTAGAAAAGCTGGAAGCTGAACTAGTGCGTGCGGGTGTTGAAAGCTTTGTGTTTAAAGACGTCACTCCAGATCCCACTTATGATCAGGTTGAGAAAGGACTGGAGCATTATCAGCGAGAGCGTTGCCAAGGCATTCTTGCATTAGGGGGAGGTTCTCCTATCGATTGCGGAAAAGTCATTGCAGCGCGAGTGACTAACAAGAAATCCATTAAACGCCTTACTGGTCTGTTTAAGGTTTGGCGCGCAACGGCACCACTTTTTGTTATGCCGACGACTTCAGGCACTGGTTCTGAAGTGACGATCGCCGCAGTCGTTTCAGACCCTGTATCCCATCAGAAGACTCCGATAATGGACCCTAAACTGGTCCCGACACTAGTGGCATTGGATCCCGCATTTTCAATGGGATTACCACCTCATATAACGGCGCACACCGGGATGGATGCACTCACTCATGCTGTTGAGGCTTACCTGTCCGTGAATGCGACTGCAGAAACTGACGCTTACGCCAAAGCAGCGATTACGCTGATTCACGATAACCTAGAAAAAGCAGTGATCTATGGGCAGAACAGCGCGGTTCGTCAAAATATGTCTCTGGCTTCTTACTATGCTGGCTTGGCTTTTACAAAGGCGAGTCTTGGCTATGTGCATGCCATATCCCATACGATAGGTGCCAAATATGGTACGCCGCATGGTCTGGCGAATGCCGTGATTCTTCCACATGTCCTTGAGTTCTCTAAGCCAGCGGTGGTTAACAGGCTTGCGGATTTGGCTGATCTGATTCATGTGAGTGAAACCAAAACCACTGAAAGTATGAGAGCACAAAAATTCATTCAGTACGTTCGTGATTTACAGGTAAGTTTGAATATTCCAGCTAATATTGATGCCTTACTGGAAGAGCACATTCCTGACATAGCAAAAATGGCACTGCATGAGGCGCAATGGAACTATCCAGTACCAAAACAGATGAATCAGGAACAGTGCGAAGTATTGATTGGAAAAATCCTCCCCAGCGCTTAAGCGGTCATTTCTCTGTTTAATAATATTTAAATATCTTAATTTGAAGTATCTTTACGAAAAGATACTTGAACTACTCACGTTTATCCGGTAGCGTAATTATATCTTTTTGGAAAGATACTTAATGAAGATGAATTTTAAACATGGGTAATAACGTTCTGGAGGTCACCATGAAAATTGCCATTATTGCAGGTAGTCAGCGTGCGAATTCTCAAAGCCTGAAAGTAGGGCAGTACTTAGAGAAGGTAAGTAAAGCTCACGGGTTTGATGAATCAAAAGTATATGATTTGGCTGAGATTAACTTACCATTCTGGAATGAAGGCGTTTGGGAAGGTACAGAAGAATGGACCCCGTGGAACAACATCGCTGAAGAGCTGAAACAAGCCGATGCCTTTGTTTTCATCACACCGGAATGGCACGGAATGGCAACGCCAGCTCTGAAAAACTTCTTAATGCTGAGTACGGCAAACGAGCTGGGACATAAGCCCGCCTTACTTTCTAGCGTGACAGTAAGCATTAACGGTGTGTATCCGATTACGGAACTAAGGCTGACTGGCAGCAAAAACAATCACGTATGCTTTTTGCCTGACCACCTTATTTTCAGAAACAGTCAGGATCTTTTGGACAGCGATAACAACTGCACCGATGAAGGCTTTGAACGTCGGGCACAGTACACCATGTCTTTGTTAGCGGCTTACGCTAAAGCACTGGCACCTATTCATCGCGATATGGTAGAAGCGGGCAAAGAATTTGTATATGGCATGTAGCTGGTGCAATAACACCAATTTCTAATGACCTAATACCCGCTGCTTAATTCGACTCAGACCGACTGGCGTCACCCCCAAATATCTGGCGATGTCGTTCTGGGTCACCCTCTCAATCAAATTTGGAGACGATTCGAGCAGTTTTTCGTAACGCTCTTGCGCAGAAAGACAAAGAAGGTCTCGCTCTCGCTGTTCTTTTTTCATCGCAAATTTGAGTAGAATTTCAATCACATTTTGTGAAAGCTCTATGTCGTTTTGGGTTTGCTGGTGTAATGTCTGAAAATCGAACTTCGTCAGCTTGCATGGAGTCAGCGTAATCAGGCTAAAGGTGTTTTGCAGCCTGGCGTAGGCGGCAGACATACTACCAATTACATCTCCTTCGATTAAAAACGACTTCACCGATTCCTTCCCCTCGGCAGTAACATAATAGGCTTTCAACATGCCTTCCTGAATGATGTACATGCTGCCGTCGGAGTCTCCTTGTCTGAAAAGGTGCTCTCCTTCCTCTTTGTTTACTTCTATTCCGTACTTTTCTACAAACTCAAAAAAATTCATCGCTTTTAACCCGGGTTAACGCTGACCCTATCCAAACGCTCTAAAGTCCTTTTCAGAAAGACTAACTTAATAACCTGAAAGGGAGAAGTTCATGGAGCTAACGAATAAAAAAATAGTGGTTACAGGGGGAACCTCTGGCATCGGGCTTGATGTTGTTAAGTCACTTGCAACCCGCAATGAGGTGATCGTTATTGGGCGGGATTCCGCAAAGCTGTCCCAGATTGAATCAAGCCTTAATGTAAAAACCTATCAGGCTGAGTTGTCTGACATTGCTTCAGTTGAATGGGTTGCCAGCGCAATATCAAATGATCATCCAACCATTGATGTGTTGATCAACAATGCTGCCGTTCAGTTTACCCCTAGCTTTATTAGCTCAGATTTTCGTTACGAAAATATCCAGAAAGAGATCACCACAAACTTTACTTCCATATGCTGCCTAACGTCGCTGCTACTGCCTTCGTTGATGTCATCCGCTTCAGCTGTGGTTCTCAATGTTAACTCCGGCTTAGGGTTAATGCCTAAAACGACGTCTGCGGTTTACTGTGCGACAAAAAGCGCTCTCAATTCATTTTCGCAATCGCTCCGGTATCAGTTAGAAGGCACTAACGTAAAAGTGCTTCAGGCGTTAATGCCTTTAGTGGAAACCAAAATGACCGATGGACGAGGAAGCGGAAAACTCACCTCGGAAGACGCTGCCCAAAGGCTGATTAGTGGAATCGAAAGACAGATCGAAGATAACGACATAGGCAAAGTGAAAATGCTTCGTTGGTTAATGCGTTTATCACCCAACGCCGCCGCCAATCTAATGAAGAGAGCGTAAAGATGAACAAGAAAACCGTAGCAATAGGAGTCGGGATCATGAGTGTCATATTTGAAGCGAATAGTGTAGAGATTGAAGTGACGGGTATCGAAACCAGCCGGGGAGGTAATGTCATCGTGTTTATCTTTGGAGAGCAGGGGTTCCCGAAAAAACATGAACAGGCTTTACAAAGACAAGTCAAAACCGAGCTTAAGCCAACCATGACTTTTGAGTTCGAGATCCCTCAGCAAGAGATCGCCATCAAGGTGCTGCACGACGAAGACCAGAACGGAAAGGTCACTAAAAACTGGACAGGCATTTACCCCGCTGAAGGGCTTGGATTTTCAAAGGAACAGAAAGTCACGTTAACGGGTGCTCCGATTTATCGAAAATCCCGTTTAGAGAGAGAAGAGTTCAGCTCTGGCGTTTCAATTCAAGTTGTTTATCCATAACAGGAGAGTAAAAAATGAAAGCACTCATTCGAATCATGCTTGTTGTGGCGTTAGCGTTTGCCTCTACCTTCATTATTTTAAAAGTCGCTGGAGTTTTGAGTGTCGAGCAGATCGAAGGTTGGTTAACCTATGCTCAGTCGCTATCTCCTATTTACGTAGGCGGCACAACCGTATTGTTATTGTTCGCCGATCTGTTTGTTGCCATGCCGACATTGACGATCACCATACTGTCGGGTTTCTTCCTTGGGCAATGGTATGGTGCCGTTGCTGCGATATTGGGCATGATGCTCGCGGGGACAATCGGCTACTTACTTGGCAATCGCTTTGGTGATCGGTTGCTCAATGTTCTGGTCAAAGATACGAAACAAATAGAGGACGCAAAATCAGCGTTTCAAAAACATGGATTTGTCATGATCTTACTTTCGCGTGCCGTACCGATTTTGCCAGAGGTAACCGCTTGTCTAGCGGGCATGACAGGAATGAAGTTCTCTCGCTTTATTGTCGCCTGGTCTATCAGCACAATTCCTTATTGCTTGATAGCAGTGTATTCAGGATCCATCAGCTCTCTTGATGATCCAAAACCAGCCATCATTACCGCAGTGCTGATGACATCTGGTTTATGGCTGGGCTGGTATATGTTCAGGCGTTTCAAATTAAAACGCTCAGTGATTTAATCTGAGCTTGGGTTGCTTGGCGTCAGCCGGGTTAGGTCAACTCGTTCTAACTAACGCGATTGTCACCGCAACTGTAGGCAATGATCTGGCTGATTTCAGACAGGCTTCGACCGCTTTCCTGTTGCCATTCTGCAAAAGCTTTATTTGTTGCTTTCAATGAAGACTTGGTGTTTTTCCCACCTGTGATGATGCCGTTACTTCGCAGGTGAGATTCCACATCTGAAGACAGAATAAAGGTGTCGACTCCGAGACGACGCAGCGCATAAGGTCCGGTGTTGCCACCCAATCTTTTGCCATGTTTCTTTAAGTATTCCCAAAGCTCAGTGACCCGATCACTTTCCCAATTCGCTACCATATTGGCAAACGAGCCGTGCTCGATGCTGGCTTCGTAGATCATCTGAGCGTTAGCGGGAATGGTCATCACTTTCGCTAAGTGGCGAATAATTCTGGGATCCTGAGCTTTTTCTTCCCAAACCTCATCTGAAAGCATTAATAGTGGTTCGATTCGGAACTGGAAAAAGATCTCCTCAAAATTCGGCCATTTCTTTCTAACCACTTCCCACGAAATCCCGCTCTGAAAGACCTTTTGAGTAAACTCAGCAAGAAACCGATCATTTGGGATTTTTGCTACTTCTTTTTTATCCAGCGGTCTGGAAATCAGACTTTCCAGATTACCTTCTCCTCCTTTGCGTTCAGCAGCGCGTTGGTAAATGCTTTGAAACTTCTCGCGAGGCATACATTAATCCTTATAAATCAAAGAGGTTTATACCAGTTAGCCGATTGTAAAACTTATTTACAGATGAGAATCATTATCATTAAATTGGCGAACTACTCTGCTATTAAAAGGGAAAAAAATGAAAGGATCAACGTATCTTCTGCTAGGAATGATGGGGGCTGTTCTCATGTATGTTGGTGATATGCTTCTGTATTTTACAACCGAGCCCCTTGCAGATTCTCCTGTAGCGATTCTCCTCGTCATGACGGAAGTCAGTGATGCGCGGTTATTCTGGGGTGGCTTCGTCGGTCCGGTCGCTGCTTTCTTGTATCTCTTTGGGTTTATTGGTGTCTTCCTGAAATTGGATGCGGGCAAAATGCGTAATGCTGTATTCGCGATTTTTGGGTTAGCCATTGTTATTGGTGGGGCTTACCACAGCCAGTTCACTCATATTGGGGTCGTTGGAAAGCTGAGCGAGGAAGCACTTCTTCGTAGTTGGGATATCAGTGTTATTTATCTGTTTGTCATATTTGGAATGTTTGCTTTGGCGTCCCTGCTATTTAGCTATATGGTTCTGCGCAGGCAAAGCTTACTCTCTCGGAAAGTCGTATTTTTCTCTCCACTTCCAATGATGCTTCTTGGCTCCATTCTGATGGATGTCATGGTACAGCCGTTCTCAATTATTATTGGGGGAGGCTGGTATAACATTATGATGTTTATCTTCTTTATTGCAGTATGGAAGGGAAACAAACAATACGTTGCTGAACAAGCCACTGCTTGAGGATATAAGAGACAAAGCCCTGCTATGCAGGGCTTTACTGTTAGGAGGGCGGGATTACGCCCCAATCACACCGCCATCTTTTCGGGTAATAGCAATAACCGATGAACGTGGAATACTGTTTCCGCCATCTGGGAAGTGAGAAGGAGCAAGATCTTCACCTGGGTGCTGAACACCAACAAACATGGTTTTGTAGTCTGGCGTAAAGGTAAGCCCTGTTATCTCACAGGCAATCGGACCGGTTAGAAAACGGCGAATTTCCCCAGTTTCTGTATCACCACACAACATCTGGTTGTTGCCCATCCCTGCAAAGTCTCCTTTATTGGAGTATTTGCCATCGGTCTGAATCCAAAGCCTGCCTGCTAAGTCAAAGCCTATGCCATCTGGGCTGTTAAACATATTGTCCTTGTTGATGTTGTCTGATCCTGCCATCAATCCAGACTCATGCATTTCAGGGTTGCCCGCCAGAACATAAATGTCCCAGTCGAAGGTGTTTGCGGTGTGATCCCCATTTGTCGGACGCCAGCGAACAATATGACCGTATGGGTTTTTCACGCGAGGGTTCGCTACGTTGACGGGCTGGTTTTCGCGAACACCACGGTATTTGTTGTTTGTTAATGTGCAGAAAACGGATTTCTGATCAGCATGAACCGCGACCCATTCAGGGCGGTCCATGGTGGTACCACCCACCTGAGTTGCCGCCATTCGAGCGAAGATCATCACAGATGCGGCATCGGGAAAGCCGTTCTCTGGTGTCAGACCATTTTTGCCCCAGGTCAGCTCAAGCCATTGACCCTTTCCACCCAGTTCACCTTCCTTACCGTCAAATTTAGCAACGTACAAAGTGCCTTCTTCTAGCAGATCTCGGTTAGAGTCCGCACCCGGTTTGTATTTGTTTTTAGAGACAAATTTGTACAGGTGCTCGCCACGTTCATCGTCACCTAAGTAAACCACTACGTGACCGTCGTCATTCACGGTCAATGCCGCATTTTCATGCTTAAAGCGACCCAGTGCGCTGCGTTTTTTCGGTGTGGAATTAGGGTTCATTGGATCGATTTCTACTACCCAGCCAAAGCGGTGTGGTTCATTCGGATGCTTACCCAGATCGAAACGCTCGTCATGCTTGAACCAATCGTATCCCCAATCTTTGTCTTTCAAGCCATAACGCTTGTATGTACTGCCCAGCTTGGTCTCTACACTTGATGCAAAGTAGCCATTAAAGTTCTCTTCACAAGTCAGGTAGGTGCCCCATGGCGTTTGTCCGTTCGCACAGTTGTTAAATGTTCCGAGAATCTTCTTACCCGATTTATCGGCAGCGGTTTTTAGAAGATCATGTCCTGCGGCAGGACCGGTCATCTCCATTTCGGTAAAAGCGGTAATACGGCGGTTTAGTCGACCTTCAATATTGATCTGCCATTTGCCGTCTTTTTTGACCAGTTCGACAATCGAAACTCCGTGAGCCGCTTGCGCCTTGCGTGCGTCATCGGCAGAAATGTTTTTGCCCTGATGTTCATAAAGGTATTCGTTGTTGGTGTACTCGTTGTTTACAGCAAGCACGGCGCGTGTGTCTGACAGCGGGAAAAACGTCATGCCATCGTTGTTATCGCCAAACTGCATTTCCTGAGCTTTTGAATCGGCTTTCTGGCTGAACGCTGGTGCATTCTTGAAGATAGGGTCTCCCCAGGAAACCAGTACATCCGCCTGATAGCCTTGAGGCACTTCGATGGTGTCTGCGGTTGAAATGGTAATCGCATTGAAACCCATTTTGTCAGAGGGAGCAGATGCGGCTTTAGCTACCGCCTGGCTCAGTGGTGTAGCGGCAAAGAATCCCACCGTACCAGCGGCTCCTGTCGCCTTTAAAAATCGACGGCGTGAGAGGGCGGCTTCTATGAAATTATTGAATTCCGGTTCTTTATCCAGAGTGCGTTGATCGTGATGTTGGGTAAACTTGCTCACTTTGCTTTCCTTCTTAGTGTCTTCATCGCCAGTTCATCCTTATGTGTTTTAATTGCGGATGTTTCTGGAACTGAGGTTCAGTTTGAAAAGCTAGCGTGTCAGATTCTTTACATTTTTCTGATGCTATTGTGTAACCTGTTATTTTTGTGATGTTATAACAAGCGTGAGCTGTTGATTAAACTGTTGGGGTTTTGGTTTCTACTATCTTATTGAAATAAATAATGATAAATTCGTGAAAGAGTAGTTACCGTTTCTTTTCTATCTTTTAGAACAACATTTTTACTGTCTCGAATGAGGCAGATTCAGAGAAGGAGAGTAACCTATGATTTTTACTACGACAGAAACCATACCGGGTAAAGAGATTCAGGAAGTGGTCGGTGTTGTGACGGGGAACGTTGTTCAGTCTAAACACATTGGTCGAGATATTATGGCTGGCTTGAAAGGCATCGTTGGTGGAGAGCTGAAAGGTTACACTGAAATGCTATCGGAATCCCGAGATACGGCGATTGAACGATTAGTCCAGCAAGCTCGAGATCTCAACGCCGATGCGATAGTAGGCATTCGATTCACCACCAGTTCCATTATGGATGGGTCATCAGAAATTCTGGTATTTGGTACAGCAGTTAAGATCAAACCTGAATAACTAAATCTGAGCAAATTCATCAGAACTAATATCATTAAAAAGCCAGCGTCTAGTGCGCTGGCTTTGTCGTTTCAAAAGGCTTTGAAGTGAAATACTAGGGTCACGGCTTCTAAAAAACTTTAGCGCCTTTCCCTACACCTTCATAAGCTACAACGCTTAGTGAGTCTTCTGAGTTAAGCGTCTTCTTCACTTCTTTCTGTATAAATTGAGCCAGCAACTCAACCGTGGTATCGGTATCGATGATTTCCGTCACTTCCTTCGAAATGATCAATTCATAGTCGCCCTGGCTGGTGGAGTACATAAACGCGTAGTGGGAATCGTCACTCACTAGGTTTTCTTGAGCAATGAAACCCAAAGACGCGATGCTTACTTTATCTTCTTGCGAGCCCAGATAAATGTCTTTCCAGCGTTCACAGAAGTCTTCCTCTCTCTTGGAGTCTCTTTCATCATTCACGTAGATTTCAAGAGTAGAGCGGTGCCCGTGTGCAATTCGCTGACAGTTACCATCGTGCTTTTTCAATCCGTGAGTGTAGTGATAGTAATGCTCTTTAATATCTTCATGACGCAAAGTGATATCGATATCGCTGACATTGTTCGGCAAATACTGCTTCAAAACCTGATAGATGTGAGCAGTCAGCGCGCGGTTATCGATTTCTGATGTTTCGATAAAGCAGTAAGCGCTGTTCGGGCAGTTCAGGTGAAGCGTTTGTTCACCACGTAAAAAGCCCAGCTTGGTGTAACCCGGTTGGGTCTCTGAATATTCAATATTTGGGTTTGATGCAGGCACGATCAGTTTGTGATCGACATGTTCATCAATGAGTTCCTTGATGATTTTTTTCACTTTCCCGAAATCTAAAATCATGCTCATTTCATTTAGATCACCAGTCAGTGATACGTCGACAATCCAACTGTCTCCGACCATACCGCGTTTTTCACATAGGTAAGACGAATCAATGACGGTCAGATTCTTAACAAATAGGTTCAAGGATTACCTCACGAATTAGGGAGTGATTTTCAGTGTGCGTATAATACTGAAATTCGCCGCAAGGAACATCACTTCTTACACGATATTCTTTGTAACACGATATTCTTTGTGAAAAGGTGACTGCGGCGATTTTAGTCCAACCAATCGGGCTATTTTGAAACCAAAGTCAAACCACTTGGCAAGGCGTCACCAAACACGCGTTTCGATTCGCTTTGCGACAGCTCTTTCACTTCTTCCACTAGAGACACCCACGAATCAGGCACTTTACTCTGCTTGAGTTTTTCCAGTACCTGCTCACGGTAATCATCGGAAACATCAAATAAGCGGTCACCGGTTTTACGACACATCATGACGACTGCAAATGGGATCATTGGTTCCTTATGCCAGTCCAAATCCAGCAACTTAGGTAGCCATTGCTCAACCTGTTCGCGAGGCACAACATTGTGCTGACTGCCATACAAAGGCGTACGAGAAGCGAGCCTTCCCAACGCCCACCAGTGCGCTTGTTCGAACTGTGTGTGGTTGATTGCTTTGCTCAAATACCAAGTGGATAGCAGTACTTTGTCTTCCACATCGAGGTTTTCGAGAGAAGCTGAAAGGCGCACCATTGACTCGTAACCCATGTTTTGCGCGGCTTTCGCCGACTGAGGGTTTTTCATTGCTCCCGGATGCAGATATTTAGCAATGTCGGCCAGGATCGTTTCCTGTTGTTCTTGATTGAGCCCTCCAGCGACGCGACGCCAGAAAACCCACCAGTCTGTCCAGCCTTGGTGGTTTTTAAACTGAATCCCTTGCTGATAGAGGCTCCAAATCTGCTCGACTCGCCATGAATCGGTAGCATCACCAAAGCCCGGTCTTAAGGTAAATCCTGCTAGTCGCAGCCAGTTTTTCTCATGTTGTTCAGAGCGTCTTCGACGTTTCCGACCTTGTGAAAAGGCATCGAAAAGCTGTCGAAGAGTAGGGAAGTCCCATTCCTCGCGCTTGCCTAATTTCTTTTCCAGATCTTTAGGCAGCGTTTTGATCTCTTTCGAGTCGGCGCTTTTCTTGTTTGCGCTGTATATTCGAGTGATCAGTTCTTTACATTCATTCAGCCTGGGGTTGAGCTTGGCTTCTTCTTGCTCTTCCGCTTGCTGATTTCGAACTTCAAATTCCAGTTCCCAACGCTTACTTTCATCTTCCGTACTGACGCACTCCATTTTCAAAGTGCCGACTTCGGTAAGCTGACAGGCAAGTTGGACTTCAACTCGCTCTTTTTGGTTAGCATGCAGCTCTGCGCCATCGCCTTCGAGAGTCGAGATGTAAGGCGGCAACGGTTTGAATAAATCTGGGTCGATGTCTGCCATGGCGCCGTTTTGAATGGCGGTGTTGTTACCAAGTGAGTCTTGGGTAGATGTCAGCAAGTTGAAACGAACGGGTTCACCCAGTGTGAGGGAGAAACGTCGACCACTTAGGCGAATCTCGTGACCTTCTTCTGTACCTTTTGCGAGCAAACAGAGCGCCTTGCCCATTTTGTTTTTCTCTTGCAGGTGCAAGAAGTAAGAACGTGCAGCACCGCCGCCAATTTTAAGTTGTGCCCCTCGGCGAGCTTTACCGAAAGCTACCGCCCCCAATGCGACTGACCAGTCAGGGTGAGGGTTATCCAACACGGTGATTGGCGAGCCTTTCCAGGTTTCTAAAAGCTGCGTGATGCGTTCCGTTACCAACTCACTATTGAAAACACCCCCATTAAGCAAGAGCCCAACAGGAATGGCTGGTTGATCTTTGTCTTCGTTATTTAATGCTGCGTGAGATACTTGCTGATGTTGAGTTAGAAACTCCGCCACATGTTTGCTGACGGCAGGGTCGGCTACGTAGGGAAGCCCAAATTCGACAACCGCACTTCGTCTTTTGTCAGGCGTTTGCGAAAAATCAGAAAGCGGGAAAAAGCCATCCAGGGCGATCTGATGAACTTCTTGTTTGCTCAACTGAACACTTTTGGTACCGCCCAGTAGTTTAGAACCACTGCCCAGCATGGTAATTTTGACGTCTTCTGGTGCATTGGCTGAAAGCAGGTTCTCTTTGGCTTTTCGGGTTTGCTGAATCAGCTTTGTGAGGCTTGCGGCATTCAGTTTTTTGGTCTGATTAAAACGTTGCTCAGCTAAGTGTGCGAGCGCCAAATCGAGATTGTCACCGCCCAGCATGAGGTGTTCACCCACGCCAATTCGGTCCAGTGAAAGCTCGTCGGATTCAAACTTCGCTTCAATCAAACTCAAATCGGTTGTACCGCCACCCACATCACACACCAAGATCAGCGGGAGGTGTTTGAGTTCTTCTGAAGCTGTCTTTTGATGACGAGCGTACCAGTCATAGCAGACAGCTTGTGGCTCTTCCAATAGAACAATTTTTTTAAGACCCGCCAATTCAGCGGCTTCGAGCGTCAGCTTGCGCGCGGTTTCGTCGAACGAAGCAGGAACCGTGACTACCACATCCTGATCTTCCAGTTTATTACCCGGATTTCGGTGGTTCCAAGACTGGCGAATGTGATTCAGGTAACTGGCACTCGCAATCAGTGGCGAGACTTTCTCAACATCGGATGCACCTGCCCATGGCAGTATTTCCGAGCGGCGATCAACCGCTTGGTGTGATAACCAACTCTTGGCACTTGATACCTGCCGACCTTCTACTTTTGCCCCTAGTTCACGAGCCCATTCACCCACTATGGTATTGGGTACGTCACCGTCTACAGGTTGAGGTTCCCATGGCAATGTGAGATCGGAAAGGGCTATTTGTCCTTCGGCTGGATGATAACGAAAAGAGGGGAGTAGCGGTTTGCGAACCACTTCGCCCGGACCAATAAGCTGGTCGATATCGAATAGGTTGACTTCGGATTGTTCTAGGTTGTCGGTGATTTCACAGAATGCGACGACGGTATTGGTCGTTCCTAAATCTATCCCGACGAGGAAACGAGGAGATGCCATATAACAAAACCTTCCGTTGATTGATTACTCAGGCGTCTGAGTGAATAACGGCATCCTTCTGGATGCCGTCTATCTAATATTATTATTCGCTTTATTCTGTTGAATTACTGTCTTCACGGACATCGAATTCAACATGCCATTTTTGACCGTTGTCGGCGGCAATGGCTTCTAGGTAGAGCGTGCCCAGTTCTGTTACACGAGAAGCAAGGGTAACTGGCACCACTTCGCCTTCGCGTCGACCTTCTGAAACGGGCAACGTCACCTGAATTTCAGGCAGTTCTTCCAGCTCTTCTGGTGCCCAGTGATCAAGGTGTGTACCCGCTTCATCTTCACGGCGAACGGTAGAACCAAAGAACTGGAAGTTCACAGGCTGACCGATGATCAAACCAAACTCCTGACTTGGTACCTGAACACTTGAACCTTCTTCCATACCAAAAGGCGCGACACACAAAGCTTCCATTGGAGGCGCCATACCCGGAATCGCTGGCATAGCACTTTCGATACCCACATAATAGCTCGAAGCAATACCGCCGCGAATTCGAACGCCTTGCCCACGACGTACCGCGCCGTAGTAGGACGCGCCACTCGCAACAGCTAGATCCAAATCGACGCCAGTCAAACGTTTTGCGTAATCTGAGTCGGCTTCGATCAGCCATTCATTGATGGTTTCTTCCAGTCGTTCTGCCAGCAATTCTGATTTTAAAACGCCGCCGTTAAACAGGATAACAGTGGGTTTGATAAAGTCAGCTGACGGTGCCTGTTCGCCACCAGGCATACCAGGCATATTGGCAAATGGGTTGAATTCCTGAGTGGGCTCAGGGTTACCTTCTTTAAGCGCATTTGCTTGCTTTGAAAGGAAAGCCGCAATATGACGAGTAATGCCTGCATCTTGTGCATAAGGCAGACCCATTTGGGTCAGTGCACCACGGGTTTTCTGAACTGGGTGATCAGTAATAGCCACTTTCGGGAAGAAGCCATCCACCAGAGTCTGCTGTACTTCTTCTTGAGTCAATTCTGTCTTTAGTGTTGCGCCAAGCAGCTTTGAACCACGGCTTGGCACCACAATCGGTACCGATTGCAGTTCAGAGTCGTTCAATAGGGCTTCTTTGGCATCACGACAGGCGTGTGTCATCGCCTGAACTTGCCAAGGTTGAAGATCTTTCCCTTCCTGAGCAAGTTTCATTTTTAAGCGGTAAGCCAGCGCCAGATCCATGTTGTCACCGCCAAGCAGAATATGCTCGCCAACAGCAACACGGTTAAGTGTTAGGTTGCCATCTTCTTCAGTCACTTCGACCAAAGATAAGTCGGTAGTACCACCGCCCACATCAACAACCAGTACCACATCGCCAACGTTTACTTCATCACGCCAAGCATCGTTGCTGTTGTCGATCCAGTTGTATAGCGCCGCCTGAGGCTCTTCCAGCAAAGTCAGGTGAACAAAGCCAACGTTACGAGCCGCTTCCGCTGTTAAGTCACGAGCGGCAGGGTCAAACGAAGCAGGAACGGTAATCGTTACTTCTTGATCGGCAAGGGGGTGATTTGGGTTGGCATGATTCCAAGCGTCTTTCAAATGCTCCAGATAAAGTTCTGTCGCGCGAAGTGGAGACGCTTTTTCGACTTCTTCTGGGCTGCCTGCAGGCAAGAAAGCATCACGACGGTTTACACCACCGTGGCACAACCAGGATTTTGCGCTTCCGATCAATCGAATTGGGGTTTTAGAACCCAAGTTACGTGCAATAGCACCCACTAAGGCTTTTGGTTCAGAAGACCAAGGCAACACGCGAGATGATGAGTTCATCTCATGTTCGTGTGGCTGGTACAAGAAAGAACCCAATTGGTTACGGTTTTCAACTGTGCCCGGAGCGGTAAGCTGAGGAATAGGCATTACCTGAACGCGTGCGTCTTCATCTAGCGTGTTGACATAAGACAGAACACAGTGCGTGGTGCCTAAGTCGATGCCAACACTGAATGCAGGTTGTTCGTTATTAACTGGCTGAGATTGGTGTTCCATTATAGCTCTACCTCTGCTGGAGCAATAATAGAAGCATCGTAGTTTTCTGCCAGTTTGGGCAAGTTCATGGAATCGGCTTTCCAGCCTTTGTGTACCAGTGTGCCATTGAATGGCGCATTACCAGTTACGTTGCCAGTCAGGCGAACTTCTTGAGGGTTGAAACCTTCTTCAACTGAGATGCGTGTTTCTTCGTCTTCGCTACGAACGTGAGAAAGCGTCACGTAATCGTTAAGCACTTTTTGACCGCCAGTATGAATTACACGAGCCGCAGCGCCCACTTCTTCATCAGAGAACGATGTCAGGTCTTCTTTCAGGAAGTCTATCAAGCGCGCTTCTTGTTGCATGATAGAAAGTAACTGCATAGCAGAGTCTGTAGAAGCAGTGGCAAGTTTAGATTCAACCTCGACGACTTTCTCAATGACTTTTTCGACTTCGACGACTTTCTCGACTTCGATAATTTTCTCAACCGGCTTTTCTACTTCAACGATCTTCTCGACAGGTTTTTCAACCACCTTCTCAATAACTTTAGACTTACGACCAACGGCAATAAGGAGAAGAAGAACACTGGATGCTGCTAAGCCTGTGTGCAGCATGTCGAAAGTTTGGGGAACTAAATTGATGTCAAAGTTCATAATGAAATTCTCTATATAAACGATAGGCATTCCAGCAATAGATACAGTGTGAAACTTTTGTCACCGAAATGCAGAGATATAGCGGAAAAATTGGGTCGAACTGTAACATATTCAAGGGTGCGGGCAGGAAGAAATATGGCATAAATGCCCGAAAAAAAACGCAGTAGCTGAATTTTTGCGCTATGTAATAACTTGTTACATCTCAAAATAGGCTGGCAGGGCGCTAATCTATTTTCGATACTTCATTCTGTATATGTGTGTGATAGGATAATTGTTGCTTAGCGAACGATCAGTAGCGCAGGGTTGAGCAATGTAGAAACAGGCTTGCGAGGCGTTTATGCCATTGAGTACACAGAGACAACAAAAACCGAAAAAGAGTGCTTTGCCCTGGCTGACGTTGGGGGTCATTCTCTTTGTGACTTTATTCTTCGTTTACCTTGCTGCCATAAGCCAACAAAATCATACCTTCCGAATTTTTGACAATTTAGCCGAGCGCCAAAGCCAGATGCTTAAGGTTTTGGTCGAAAAAGACATCGACTTCATTGGTGCTGCCGCGAACTTCTTTCACTCTGTTGAACCTGAAAACTGGGGACAATTTCCCATCTTTGCTGAAGAGGTGATCCAGGATTCTTCAAGCTTGATTGGTTTGCAGTGGATGCCGAAAGTTTCGAAAGAGAATCTTGAAGAACATATAGCTCAGGTCAGAAAGCAATATCCCGATTTCCAGCTCCACACGATTCCGAAAGATCAGCCCAAACAATATGGTTTTATTCTCCCTGAAGGTGAGGATGCCTACATTGTTTCCGACATTTATCCCAGAAGCCCTCGCAACACCAAATTGATAGGCTTTTACTCATCCAGAGATCGTTTTCGCCTGATTCTGGAAGACATAACCAAAACGGGTGATTCCAATATTTCAGATAAGATTCGTCTCTTACAGGATGGAGAAGACAGAGGGCTTGAAAAAACGGGAATGCTGGTTTATCACCCGGTTTTTTCTCATCAGGATGACAGCCTGCTGGGCGTTATGGTTGGTGTCGTACGTACCACTCGATATTTTGAAAACCTGATGTTAAGAACCGCAGCCGAGCAGGAATTGGTTATTCAGGTAAAAGACATTGGGTTTGACGCGGAAGATGATCCTATTCTGTTCTCAAGTACCGGTTGGTCTGAGACCGAAGGGTTAAAAATTCGCAAAACCATTAGCCTGCAAAATCGTGAGTGGATTTTGAAGTTTCGCTTGTTGGCGCCAATGACCGCTAATGATAAATGGACGTTAGCGAGCATTGCCCTATGTGGTTTGGTGGTTGGTTTGCTGGCTGCTTTCGTGGTGAACATGATTTCAAAAGAGAAATATCGTCTGGCGCAAAAAGTGGATGAGCAAACCCGTGAACTGCGTTATCTGGTAGAACACGATACGCTCACAGGAATCTACAATCGCCGTGCTTTCAATTCTCTATTCGCAACCATGCTGGAAAAAGAAGAACCTTTCAGCTTGGTGGGTTTTGATATTGATAAATTTAAAGTCATCAATGATCGCTATGGGCATGCTGCTGGTGACAAAGCCCTTCAACACGTTGCCAGTATTATCAGTGAAGAACTGAATGAAGGTGATTTCTTTGCCCGAGTAGGAGGTGATGAGTTTTGTATTCTTACCTACGATACCAACTCCAGTATTCTTTCCGCTTACTTAAACCGGCTAATTCGCAAAGTGGCGTCGTCTCCGGTCGAATGCTCCCCTCATCAGATTGACATTACGTTGAGTGTTGGAGCAAAACCGAGAACCGACGAAAATGGTGAAGAACTGATGAAAGCCGTCGACGGTTTGATGTATGAAAGTAAGCAAGCAGGGCGCAATTGCGTTTCTGTTTCTGATGTTGCTTGATCTGATGCTACTTGATGGAACTATAAGCATAAGGCTCTCATCTCCGGCTCTGAACCTAGCATTTTAAAGCGACTTAAGTATAAAATGCCGCCCCTGACGTTTTGCAACCCTTAAGGCTAAGAATGAACCACAACCGCGTTGTCTGCTTTGATTTAGAAATGTGCTGCTGGAACACTGATGGTGTTGGCACAACAGGTGAGATCATTGAAGTGGGGCTGGCGGAAATAGACCTTCAGAAAGGTGAGGTGGTCAAACGCGCGCAATACTACGTCAAGCCGGAACAAGATGAGATCTCGCTTTTCTGTAGTGAGTTAACGGGAATCACCCCGCGTAAAATCGAAAAGCAGGGTCGCCCGCTTGCGGATGTAATTCAGTCCATGGTGAAAAACTTTGGTGGTGCCAACAAAATTTACGCATCCTGGGGGCGTGATGATCTTATTCTGAAAGCAGAATGTGAATCTAAAGAGATTGATTTACCTTTTAAAGAATTCATCAACCTTGCAACCTTATATCGGGTTCAGAATCGTCTGAAAGACAAACGTATTGGTCATAAAGCCGCTCAGGAAGAGAAAGGCATAGAGTGGGAAGGAAGGCAGCATTCTGGCTTTGTCGATGCCTACAATTTAGCCAAGCTTGCGTTGGTTATGCTTTAAGAAAAAGAAATGCAAAGAGGCGCTTGATGCGCCTCTTTTTGATCTTGAGGTTACTTGAGTATATAGCTAGGAAGTCGCCATAGAAGGTGTTCTCATACGCCCGTACAAGATCAACGTAATAGCAGGGATATTCATTAGTAATCCATACATAAGAGGAACGGTTGCGAGAGGTGGCGATTGTAAAAGTGCTAAGGCAATGAACATCCCCGTTCCTGCATTCTGCACGCTGGTTTCAATCATTAGTGTAAGCTGGTTCGAATCTTCTAACTTAGCTTGATTGCTAACCCAGTAAGACACCAGCATCGCTATCACACTCAAGCTCAAGCACATTGCTGCAACCAACCATCCAGAATCGAAGAGCTTGTTCCAATTGACCGCAGTGAGTGACAAGACCATCAACAGAAACAATATGGTTGAGGCTTTGCTTATTCGTTTTTCGTTTCTCTGTGCCCATTTTGGGAACTTGGCTCTTAGTGTCATCGCGATAACAACTGGAATTACGGTGATCACGATCAGCTGCATCAGCGTTTTAGCGACAGGTAATGATAGTGGCGTATCCTGACTGTCATTGAGAAGGGCTAATTGAAACGCGAGTGTGACAGGCAAAATAAACGGAGTCAGTAAACTGACGATTGCAGTCATGCTAATGGAAAGTGCGCCATTGCCTCCGGCTAGATGTGAGATGACGTTAGATGTCGCGCCGCCCGGGCAGGCAGCAAGAATGATCAATCCACTCGCGACAATGAGCGGAACCGAAACAAACATCCCGAATAGCCAGATTAATAGCCAAGCCAGCAATGGCAAGACCAAAAGTTGTAATCCAACTCCTAACCCAAATGCCTTTGGGTGCTTAATCACTCGCGTAAAGTCTTTGACTGTCAGGCTAATTCCCATAGCAAACATCATTAAAGCCAAACAAACTGGTAACGCGACCTGCGATACCCACTGCGCCAAATCCATAGTTTTTATACCTTTTTTAAAGGGTGAGTTTACTCGTTTAATTTATCTTACGAGTTTTTAATAGGATTTTTATTATGTGAGGGAGTTTTTGAGATCGATGCTGCGTCAAACGAATTGTTTTGATATTTAATTTATTTATAAATCATTGTAATAAAAGAAAATTTAAAACAATCGAATTTTTTTATTAATTTTTTCACCCCTTTTCCCAATTCATCCGTTTATAGGAGAAACAAGCAAAAACAGCAGGACAAAAAAATGAAACTAACAAAGAGCTATTTATCCGTCGCTATCGCATTAGGGTTAGTTACAGCGTGCACAGAAAGTGTCGATAACCCTCGTGTCGAAGAGGTCTCGAATGAAGTGCAGATACAAGATTCCACTCAGTCACCAAAACCAGAAATAGAAGTGGAAGACATGAGTTTGGTTCTTCTGGAGTCCATACAAGGAGGCGAGGTTGCTTTTGCTGCCCCCAGCAATCGCATGGCAAAAACGATGATCGCTCGACCAATGCCAATGCTAGAACCTTTCCCTAATGCAGAGAATCGCGACAACTACCTTGATTCCCCAAGTAACGGCGTTGTACAGGTAGCGACATCGCCTCTTTCTACCTTCTCAATAGATGTGGACACAGGAAGCTATGCAAATGTACGTAGCTACCTGAATATGGGGCAGAAGCCGCCTTCGGATGCCATTCGAGAAGAAGCATTCATTAACTACTTTGACTATCAATACAATACGCCGGATAACCAAAGTCAGCCTTTTTCAGTTCAGTCTGAAGTCGCACCTTCACCATGGAATGTCGAAAGAAAGCTGCTAAGAATCGCCATGAAAGGGTATGACATACCTAAATCGGAGCGAAAATCATCCAATTTTGTGTTTCTGATAGACGTTTCTGGCTCAATGGGAGAGCCAAACAAGTTACCGCTTTTAGTGCAAAGCCTTTCCATGATGACGAAAGAACTGGGTAAGAACGACAAAGTCAGCCTGGTTACTTATGCTGGTCAATCCGCTGTGGTTCTAGAACCAACGTCAGGAGACAACAAACAAGAAATTTTGAATGCGCTAAAACAGCTACAAGCTGGTGGTGGCACCTATGGTGAAAGCGGAATCAAAATGGCTTATCAGCAAGCTCAGAAAGGCTTTATCAAAGGTGGAATCAATCGAGTCATTTTGGCGACAGATGGTGATTTCAACGTGGGTGAAACCAATATGGACACACTCAAAGAGTTGATCACTAAAGAAAGAAAAAACGGCGTTTCTCTCACCACTTTGGGCTTTGGTCGTGGCAACTACAACGATGCTCTTATGGAGCAACTTGCCAACGTGGGTGACGGGAACCATGCGTACATTGATACGTTACATGAAGCGAAAAAAGTTCTGTTACGCCAGATGAGTGGAACGCTTCAGAGCATTGCTCATGACGTTAAAATTCAGGTGGAGTTTAATCCAGCTAACGTCAAAGAGTATCGTCTTATCGGGTATCAGAATCGTTTGCTTAAAGATGAAGACTTTAATAACGATGCAGTCGATGCTGGCGAAATTGGAGCGGGGCATACTGTTACTGCGTTATATGAGCTAACACTGGCCGGTTCTAAAGGGCAGATTGACAATTTACGCTATCAGTCGAATCAGAGCAAACCAAGTAGTGACTCTCTAAAAGATGAACTGGTTCAAGTGAAAGTTCGTTATAAACTGCCCGGCAAAAACGATAGCATTTTGGTGAAAGATACGGTGCTGATGAAGGATATCAAAGCGGAATTTTCTCAGGCGAGTTCAGACTTTCAGTTTGCTTCTGCCGTCGCTGCATTCGCTCAGAAGTTGAAAGACAACAACTACTTATCCAGCTACGGCTATGAAGACATTGTGAAGGTAGCGAATGCCAACAAAGGTGCCGACCCATTTAACTACCGAGGTGAGTTTGTCCGCCTTGTTGAAATTGCCGAGGCGCTTTAACTTGCATTCTATCCAGTATCTTAAGGTTACTTGGGTGTAAAACTGGGCTAAGATTCTGTATTAATTCGAATCTTGTTAGTGGCAAATTCTGAATGGATCAACTTACAGACGAGCAACTGATGCTCCGATTCAGCAAAGGCGAACAACCCGCCTTTGCTGAACTTTATCAACGGCATAAAGGGTCGTTGTATCGCTATTTCGTTCGACAATTGGGTGCGCAGCACAAAGCAAGGGCTGAAGAGCTATTTCAGGACGTCTGGTTCCGTGTGATTGACACTCGCGTTAGCTATGAAGTGACAGCCAAATTTACTACCTGGCTCTATCGAATTGCTCACAATATGGTTATTGATGAACACAGAAAGAAGCTTTCTGAAGATGCCTATCTTAATCAAGTCGAGCAGGATGACACCATTCATCTGGATGAAAATACTCTGACTCAACGAAAACAGTCCGCTTTGAAGCACTGCATGGAACAGTTGGCACCCCTACAGCGCGAAGCTTTTCTGCTCAAAAATGAAGCGGGCTTTTCGGCAAATCAGATCTGTGAAATTGTGGACGCCAAAGCTGAAGCGGTAAAAACGCGTCTACGTTATGCCATGAATCAGCTGAGAGACTGCCTGACTCGCAAACTGGGGAGCAATCTATGACATCACCAATTAAAGATGAGGAAATAGAAGCGCTCTACAAACAAAGTGCGAACGAGCAGCCTTCTCCCGAAATCGACGATGCTATCTTAAATTACGCCAATAAATCATCGAATCGTGATCAGGTGGTGAAATCTACATGGAACTGGAAGCCCGTATTGGCGGTAGCGGCAAGTGTTGTATTTGTAACTTTGTTAGCCCCGTGGAAATGGGTAGATGATACCGTCCACGAATCATTGGAAGTCGAGTCCATGATGGATGATTCTCTTATGATAGAAGAGAGATATGACCTTACACCGGAAGCCGCTCCTGCAGCCGATGTTCCCGAACAACCGCAATCTTTTCTGAAGTCATTGCCTAAGAAACCAGAATCTTCGCAGCGTATGATGGCGGAAGTTTTGGAATCGCACACTGAAACGTCTCCGTTCTTGAAAATTGAAATGCTGCTTAAAGCAGGGAAAGCAGACGAAGCGCGAAAGGCATTGTCGCTGTTATTGGAAGAACAACCAGAACTGAAAGACCAGCTACCAGAGCATTTGAAAGCTCTGCTAGAGTCAGATTGATGACCAGTCTGTTTATGATAGTAAGCCAGCATGATTGCTGGCTTTTCTTTTATACCAACTACTTATTACGATTGGCATTACTAGCCTGTATAGAGTTCGATTTTATTTTCCGAGTGCAGAATCTGGGAAGGAGAGAGACCAAGCAGCTTTTTACAGCTTGAACTGAAATGGGACGAGTCACTAAACCCGGCTTCAATAGCCGCTTCTGTCATCGATTTTCCTGCAACGTAAAGCTCTATCACTTTCCGTAAACGCCGCCAGATCCGATATCGTCTTATTGGCATGCCAGTGTGCTCTCTGAAAATGTGCCCCAATCTTCCGGGAGAAAGGTGTACAAGCTCCGCGAGCTGATCCAGTTCTTGATTGTCTTCAAGGTTGTTATCAATTTCTCTAACTACCTGGATTAACCGCGGTTCGACAACTTGGGGAGCATTCTGAACGGGTGTGACCGAAGCAAGAATCTGGCATAAAGGAGTTGTGTTTTCTCTTCGGTAATTGTCTTCAGATGTCAGTTGCTTGGCAAACTGAATCAATTCGGATTCGCTATCAAGATGGGCTGAAATTCTGTCTAGGGAGTATTGATTGTGAGCTTGAAACTGCTCATAAAAGTGACTTTCTACCTCAAAGCAAAAGATCAGCACAGGCTGAGATGAAAACTGAAAAGACGCCATATGGTTTTGCGGAACAAACACACTTTTGGTTTCCACTGGTTCATTTTGGTCTTGCTCACCGATCTTCATTGATGCGCCTAAAGAAATGCATACCGCACCAGTGGTATGTTTGTGGAGAGGGATGTCACTGAGGAATCCAGTGAATACCGAGTAATGATCGCCTAAATAAAACCGATTCGCCTGCAAACTAGACTCCTTTACACCTGAAGATCGCACCATCTTACTGATTTTTAAGATAGCCAGTTCTTACAAGTATTCAAAGGGTTTCCTGATTAATGTGAAGACATCGCACAATGGTCAGGAGAGCACATATGGAAGAAACCAAGTCATTGCATAAAGTTCAGGGAGAAGAAACAGCGACAACCAGAGCTGCAAAGCATGAGGAGTGCTTTAAAGAGGCTGTATTAGAGTGTGGGACGATCAGATACAAAGATGTTGGTCAGGGAAAAGTGTTGCTGTTTTTGCATGGCGCTTTAGCAAACAGCAATAACTGGCGAAAGGTGCTGCCAGAGCTTTCCAAAACATATCGCTGTATCGCGCCGGATTTACCCTTTGGCGGGCATGCCATCCCATTGAACCAATCGGCAGATTTATCTCCTGACGGTATATGCCAGATATTGACCCAGTTTCTCGATGCGCTAAATCTCGATTCGGTCGTACTCGTCGGAAATGATACCGGTGGTGCCTACGGTCAGATATTTACCGCAAAGTACCCCGAACGAGTCTTGGCAATGATCTTAAGTAACTGTGATGCGTTTGACGTGTTTCCACCAGATCAGTTTTCGACATTACCTAAGCTAATTCACGTTCCCGGTTATTTATCTTTGATGGCTCAGTTGTTCCGAATTAAGCCCTTACTTACTTCTATTCTGGTGCTCGGGCTACTGTCGAATAGTTTGACCAAAGAAGAGGTGTATCATCAGTATGTCTTTAATTTTATTAACAATAAAATGATACGTAATGATTTTAAAAAGGTCGTAAATGGGTGGTCAACAGACTATACTCTGGCAGCCGCAAATGCGCTTAGAGGTTTTGACAAACCCGTATCTATAGTCTGGGCAACGGACGATGAAACATTGTTCCCTGAATCTCTGGGGCGAAGGCTATTATCTATCTTCTCCAACGCTAAATTTACTTCAGTGACAGGATCTCTGACGTATGTTCATCATGACCAACCGGAAGTCTACATCGACAAAGTGTCACAATTTTTGAATCAATTAGAGTGAGTTTTGAAAGGAATCAATGTAAAGGAAAATGCGAAGCCCAGTTTGTATGGAAGTAAAGTGACGCTTCGCTCGATGACACCCAAGGATACGCATGATCTGTTTGAGGTGTATGGAAACCATCAAGTCATGAAATATGCCTCTGACCCTGTTTTTACTTCAATCGGTATGATGGAGCAAATGCTAAACAGTGTCACCAAGCTAGAAGACGCTAAAGAGTCTTATGAATGGGCTGTTGTAGATAACCAAACAAGAAAGGTCATAGGCACATGCGGGTTGCACAGTTTTAGCGATTGCCGTCAGCTGTGTGAGATTGGCTGCCTTCTCAATCTAAGGTTCTGGGGGCAGGGTTATATGTATCATGCTCTCACGCTGTTACTTGAATATGCCAGGTCGCAAGACATTAAAACGATAACTGCTGATATTGAACCCTGTAACCTCAGGTCTCAAGCACTATTTAAGCGCTTGGGTTTTGAAAACCAACAAGGTGTTTTCAAGCTTACTGTTAGTAACGATAGGTAGCTCAATGAAAATCTTGCTGATAGTCAAAAACACGAAGACAAAAGGGAGTTAGGCAGCTAATGCCATTATGGTTAACCATTATTATTGGAATCGTACAACTTTGTGTTGGTGGGATGGCAGCTTTTGGTTTCGTTTTTTGGATGAGTGCTGAGCGAGCCCCAAGTCTTAATAAACGTCATAATGACACCGTATTTAGGATGCTGTTTTCCTTTTGCTTTGCATTGTTCGCGAGTCTGGCAGCGCAAGTATTTTTCTATTTGCAACAAGACTTGGCGGCATACGTTAGCGCAATAGCTTTACCTTGGTTGATCTTTGTGGGTATGGTCATCTATTTCAAAAAGCACGCGATGGATTCAAAAGTCGATAGAATAGGGGAGTAACTTGAAAATGGATTTTTCTTCAGTCAGAAAACACATTCTTTGGCTAGATGGCGGTGCAGCATTAGTGGTGGGAACCGTCGTTGTTTTGCTTCAGGACTTTCTAGTCAAACTGTATCAAATGCCTTCTGATTTGGTCTTATTTCTTGGCATAGCAAATCTCACTTATGCCGCATATTCCCTAACTCTCGCCTCCCGTGAACAAAAGCACCTAAATGCTATCCGCATCTTGGTGACTGGCAATGCGATATGGGTTTTTGCGTGTCTAATCATCATCTATAACCAAATACCCTCAGCCAGTATTATCGGGTTATTGTTTGTTGCGAGTGAGGCAGTTTTTGTTGCTGCCTTGGCATATTTTGAGTGGCAGTGGAGGTATATTCTGACTGGGGACACCTCCGATTCTAGAGAGCTTACAGATGAAGCTTAAGTTGATTACTTTAATCAAATCCGTACCTGAACTAGTAGAAACAGCGAAAGAGTGTTCATCGCTAGGAATACCAAATTACTACATTGCTGGTGGCGCTATTACGCAGGTGATATGGAACCACTTAGAGGGACGACCTCTACTTGATCGGGTTAAAGATTTCGACATTGTCTATTTTGATTCTCAAGCCACTCACTCTGAAGAGTGGTATGAAGCCGAGTTAAACCAGCGATTGAACCATCCCATTAAAATAGATGTAAAAAACCAAGCTACGATTCACTCTTGGTATCCGAAAAAGTTTGGCTGCTCAATACCAGCATATGATCGAGTAGAGCAGGGGATTGATTCCTGGTTGTCAGCGTTTGCTATCGGTTTCCATTTGGATAAGCAAGGACAAATAGGCATCTATGCGCCTTATGGTCTGGAGGATGCTTTTGAAAGAAAAGTGAAGCCAAATAAAATCGCGATGACAGAAACCAGCTACAACAAAATGACCAAAAGCTTTAAGGCACGATGGCCTTCCATAAACGTTGAAGCTTGGAAAACCGATGCAGAAGTTAACAGTCATTGAGTGCGAGAAAGACTCACCATTTGTTGAGTCGTTAGAAGAGCTGTTTCAGCAGTCCTGGGCGGATTTCACCTTTTTAAAATCAGACGCATTTTCCAGCGATTTGCCGCCAGTATTCGCGGCATTGATTGGAGAGAAACTTGCTGGAGGGTTGTCATTTACTCGCCACCAAGCTCCCAACAGTGAGCATGATGCCATTTGGGTTAATGCACTTAGTGTTTTACCTGAATATCGAGGACGTGGGATTGCAAGTCACCTTCTGAAATACGCGGTAGAAAGTACAACCGCATATCATCTGCCTTTCCGGTATGCCTATACCAACGTTCCTGAGCTATACCTTTCTCTCGGCTGGTTCAAAATGGACATAGAATGTGAGCCTGAACACTGTGTTATGTATTTGCCTCTCAGCTAAAACGAATACAGGTTATGTATGAAACAAAACTGGGGAAATAGCTTCCCCAGTTTAGGTGCGGCTGATTAAAACTTCAGTTCCGTCCAAGGACCGCTAGCGCTATCTACTGGCTCCTGACCACGAGTCCAGTGCCTTGCATAGTAGTATTTATTAGCGAATTTAACGACTTCACCACCTTTGTATTCTTGAGTTTTCGACCATTCCGGTACTTTTGTCAGGTCAGGAGTGCTTGGGTCATTGTCCCCGTCACCATTACAGGTCGAGTTAAAAATACCCAGTGGTTTGTCGGTATTCACAAACCACTTAATCTCAACCTGATCTGAGTTGTATCCACGATTGACGTGCTCACCAACATTCCATCTAGCCATATGACGATAGCCAGACGTATCAACAGTCGCAAACCAGTGGTAGGCATTTTGTTGGTGGTGAAGTTTATCCCCATGGAAAGAAGCACTAATGTTCGAAGTCAGTTCCGCAAATACTTTTCCACCTTTCGTATAGACGTATTCAGCTGTCGTCAGAGCTTTGGATGAACCGCTATCTTGAAGAACCCTGACTTCTTGCCCCGCTTCTACCGCATCGACAAGTTGGCAAAGCTGACCTTTTAGTGCGTTACCGTGTTTATCGTGATGATAAGCCAGAGTCCAGTTTGCAGAAGCTCCGAATGAAATGCATGAGCCAATGACGCTGAGTGCTATCAAGTGCTTTCTCATTTTATATCCTTGGTTGTTTTTGGGTTTACTTTGTAAATGAGGTTTGATTTTTGATTGTTGTATAGGCGAGGGGAATGCTTTTGATTGTTATATTTGAAGCCCATCAAAGATTATTAGAAATGTGATTAACGTTTAACCTGTTAATTATCAATTGGTTAATAGTGATTTTGGATATAAGAAAACCCGCAATTTGCGGGTTTAGATGGGGTAAGCAGAGCGAAGTTTATCGGTTATCAGTCACTTCCAGTTTGGTTCTGATAAAATCTTTATGATCCACAT
This sequence comes from Vibrio sp. SCSIO 43132, assembly GCF_019904195.1. Lineage (NCBI taxonomy): Bacteria > Pseudomonadati > Pseudomonadota > Gammaproteobacteria > Vibrionales > Vibrionaceae > Vibrio > Vibrio sp. SCSIO 43132. Next base: position 2,375,508 of record NZ_CP063199.1, on the reverse strand, counting down.
ACAGCAGCTCGGCGGTTTTTCTGATAACAGATTCTTCCAGTGGATCTAAATGGTTATCGGCAAAGGCGACTTCCCATAAAGCTCTAATGATTTCAATACGCTCTGGCTGATCTAAGTGCCTTAGTTGAGAGGTGAATTCATAAAGTGACGCAGAGTTTTCTGTTTTACTCTTAGCCTGAACAATCAAAGCTTTGGCTTCATCATTATCAATTTCCAGTACTTTGGTGAGCATAGACAAAGTAGCGGCTTCTTCCGATTCATCGACATTATGGTCGGCACTGGATACTTCGCAAAACAGGGCAGCAATTGCAAGGTTAGGGTTAGCTACCTCGCCAGAATTGAGATCGCTACCTTCGGTGAGTTGCTTAAAAATTTTAGAAAGTGTCGAGATCATTCTTAATCTCCAAAAAAGGTCTTAACGTTAACTTTGGGGCAGTTTACAGAAATTACAAGATTCAGAGTTTCTCATTACACTTCTTTACTCTTCTCGATCCAATAGCGATCTTTGGTTTGAGCCTAATTTGACTTACATCACGAAAAATGAAATATGTATTTTCCCAATAAAATATAGAGTTATCAGTCTCATCTTTATGAAATATAAAGGTTAGTTTTAATTTTATTGATTATATCTTATGTCTTATATAAGACATAAGATATAAAAACTAATTGATCATAAAATGAGCGACTGATAGCGTGGTTTTAACACGTCCTGAGATTGGATTTAGGGCGTTTTGAGTCATAAAAGCTAAGGATGGAAAAATGAGTGAAACACATTTTCTGGTGCATGACGTGAACGACACTGTCGGGGTAATGGTGGTCGAAAACGTCGTAAAAGGTATGGAAGTCACGGGGTACATGATGGATACGGACGAGGAGATCAGGCTAACGGCGTTGGCGGATATACCTCTTGGTCACAAAATAGCGCTCCGAGATCTGAGTGTTGGTGACACCATCATTAAATACAACGAAGACATGGGGAAAGTGGTCGAAGCGGTTGCTGCTGGTGGTCATGCTCACGTGCACAATATTAAAACTAAGCGTTGGTAATCAGGGAGATAATAGAATGAAAAGAGCAACATTTATGGGTTACCGTCGTGAAAATGGTCGAGTCGGGGTACGTAATCATGTACTGATCTTACCCTTGGACGATATTTCAAATGCAGCGTGTGAAGCGGTAGCAAATAACATTAAAGGGACTATCGCCATTCCTCATGCTTATGGTCGTTTACAGTTTGGCGCAGACTTGGACCTTCACTTTCGTACTATTATCGGTACAGGATCAAACCCGAACGTAGCGGCGGTCGTGGTCATTGGTATTGAACCTGGCTGGACACAGAAAGTCGTCGATGGAATTGCAGAAACAGGTAAACCGGTGAAAGGGTTCTCGATCGAGCAAAATGGCGATATCAACACGATTGCCACAGCGTCTCGCACCGCCAAAGAATACGTTCATTACGCAACCTCCTTGCAGAGAGAAGAGTGCCCAATCAGCGACCTTTGGGTTGCCGTGAAATGTGGCGAATCCGATACAACGTCTGGTCTTTCTGCCAACCCAACGGTGGGTAACTTCATCGACAAGATGAATGAAGTGGGTGCCACAACATGCTTTGGTGAAACCTCAGAGATTACCGGTGCAGAGAAAATTGTAGCAGCGAGAGCGGCTAATCCCGAAGCTGCAGAAAAGTTCATGAATACCTGGTCTTCTTATAACGATTTCATTCTTGCTGAAAAAACCAACGACCTTTCCGATTCACAGCCAACCAAAGGGAATATTGAAGGTGGGTTGACGACCATTGAAGAAAAAGCGCTGGGCAACGTTCAGAAAATCGGTAAAAAAACTCGTTATGTCGATGTTCTCGAACCCGCTGAAACGCCAGCGAAAGGACCGGGTTTGTACTTTATGGATACGTCATCGGCAGCAGCAGAATGTAATACGCTTCAGGCTGCGGGTGGCTATGTTGTTCACCTTTTCCCAACTGGGCAGGGGAACGTTATTGGTAATCCAATCATGCCTGTTTTGAAAATTACAGGAAACCCTAGAACAGTGAGAACCATGAGCGAACACATTGATCATGATGTGTCTGCTATTCTTCGACACGAAATGACGCTGGATGAAGCGGGTGATGAGTTGATCGAAATGGTGATAGATACCGCCAACGGCAGGAATACCTGCGCAGAAGTCTTAGGGCATGTCGAGTTTTCACTGACCAAGCTCTACCGAAGTGCTTAACTAAAACAGATGCAGTTGTCATAAAACAAAGCCTTTCCATTTGGAAAGGCTTTGTTTTTACTTGAGCTTGTGAAGGCTTAACTTAATTCATTCAAATAGCAATGCTGTTCCGTATGGCAGCGAGTCACACGTAATTCCACTGCTTCACCATTCAGTGCATAAGCAATTCGTGTGGCTTCAAGTAGAGGAGTGCCTTCGTCAATCTCCAGATGAGTTTTCTCTTCATCTTTAGCAAGCACTGCTCTAAGTTTTTCAACAACTTTGACCACAGACAACCCAAACTCACGCTGATAATAGCTGTAGAGTGTGTTGGGTAAGTCGTCTGAAAGAGGCATGTTAGAAAATAATCTGTCAGGCAGAGAAACGGTCTCATAAATAACCGGTACACCCTCCAGAGCGCGAACACGAGTAATTCGAATGACTTGTTCTTCATCTGGGATAGAAAGAGAATCGCTTTCCAGTCGGGTTGCGGGGTAGCGGTTAAAGTCGAGGATACGGCTTTCTGGTAAATGGCGCTTGCCTTGAAGATCAACAAGTCGGAAGAAGTGATAGAGTGGCTGCTCCTGAGTATGTTCAGCTACATAAGTCCCTTTCCCTTGACGACGAACCACCAGTTTTTCAGCTGCCAGTTCGTCCAACGCCTTTCTTACGGTGCCCTGACTTACCTGCAATTCATCCGCAAGCTGGAATTCGCTTGGTAACGGGCTTCCGGGTAACCACACTTTATCTATTAGTCTCTGTATCAATAGCTCTTTTACTTGCATGTACAAAGGAAGAAAATGTGTGGGTTTGTTCATCGATTTTCGCTCGGATTAAGGATCTGACTTACTTCATATTATCAATCAAGCACTAAGCTGTCTCTATGGGCTTCACTCTTTGTCGCAAGGAATTTGTCTAACGTGATCAGGCGAAAGATCTACGCTACGGTTAAAAACGCAGAACCAGAACAGAATTTAACGGCGCAGGGCATTAAACTCTGGTTCTGATAAAAAAACATGATGACAGACGGCAGATTCACTTAGGCATTTATATCCAAAATGATTTTTGCTGCGGCGGTGCGGTTATTGTCTAGATCACTAAACGCCTGACTACCCTGGCTTAAAGGTCGTTCCTCAATCCAGGTTAAATCCCCTAACGCGCCACGATGAAGTATTTCGATAGCAGAAATCATATCAAGCTGAGTATAAGAGAAAGAGCCCAGTACGGTGATTTCCTGCAAGGTCATTTTTCTCACATCAAATTCGCCAGAGGAATCCTGCAAACCGACATGCAGAAAAACACCCCCCTGTTTAATCACATTCATCCCCGCATTTCTTGTGCGACTTGAGCCGACGGCATCAATCACGACTTCGGTGCTGGAATTGGGTAATGGATCATCGGTCAGAGGGTTATGCAAATACTGAATTCCAGCACGCTTTGCGGTCTCAAGTCGGTCTGCATTGGTATCACTTAGCGTAACCCTTGCTATTCCCTTAAGTTTAAGAAATAGTGCGCAAAGTAAGCCTATCGAACCCGCACCAATCACCACCGCTCGGCTATCGCTCAATGTTCGATGCATGTGCTTTTCAATCAGCTCAGAAGCATGGAGCGCAGTAGCGGTCGGTTCTGTAAGAGCAGCGTGTTCGGGGTTCATTCCTTCAGGAACTGGAATCAGATTCTGCTCGGGAATGACCGTGTATTCAGCGAAAGCGCCCGGCTTTTTTAGACCTATTGCGGTGCGGTTTACGCAGAGATGAGTTCTGCCGCTCAGGCAGTCCTCACATTGCATGCAGGTGAGCAGCGGGTTCAGTACGACTCTCTTGCCCAAATACTTGCCATTCATTGCAATTCCACACGCTTCGTGCCCGAGAATTAAAGGTGGGACACGTCTTGGGTCATGCCCGTGATACGCATGCATGTCTGAACCGCATATCCCGGCTTTTTCGACCTGTACCAACACCTCTCCTTCTGCAGGTGTCGGCTTGATTTGGGATTCGAACGTCACTTCATTTGTATTGGTGTAAACGAGTGCTTTCATCTTTATTCCTCGTTGTTTATTTGGCAGTAAATCCGCCATCTACGAAAAGAGTCTGACCGGTGACATAATCGGAAGCTTGGGAGGATAAAAACAGCAGAGGTCCGTCCAAATCATCCAGATTTCCGTTACGTCCAATCGCTGTTTGGTTTGCCAGCTTATTCAGTGCGTCGTTATCTTCGTAAACAGGTAAGGTGAGTTCCGTAGGAAAAAATCCGGGTGCAATGGCATTGCATGTAATGCCATAACCAGACCAAGCTTCCGCCATGGCTCTGGTGAGTTGACACACACCGCCTTTCGATGCGCCATAAGGCATGCTGTTGGGAAAGGCACGTTCACATTGTAGCGACGCAATGTTGATGATCTTGCCAAACCCTTTCGCCTTCATATCCGGTACCAGCAGTTTTGCCAGGAAAAAGGGCAGCTTAAGGTTTATATCCAGAGTGGCATCCCAACTGGCTTCATCCACTGCTTCTACAGGTTGCCTCAAGTTAAGCCCCGCAACATTGGCAAGGATGTCTGCCGAACCGTAGAAGGATTTGCACCGTTCAATGTTCGTGTTTAAGTCGCTGAACTTAGTAAGGTCGCACGCTAAATAGCTGGCTTCACCTGCCGAAGATTCAATCTCGTTAACCGTTTCCTGAAGCAAAGATTCACGCCTGCCCAATACCACGACTTTTGCTCCGGCTGAAGCGAGAGTTTTGGCAAATTGACGACCAATCCCTGTACCCCCGCCAGTCACAAACGCGACGCGATCTTTCACTGAGAAATCAGTGGAGTTCATCATTCATACCCCAACTGAAACTGTTCTTTCGGGAAATATTTTGCTAGGCGGGCATCCCCCGTTCTTGCGTGCGCTTCCATACCTTCAAGGCGAGAAATTCTTGCCGTTACAGCCGCGACTTCACGGTTGGCATCTTCTGTGAGCCTCTGGAACGAACAAATTTTAATGAACTTGCTGACCGACAGTCCGCCTGTGTATTTGGCTGCCCCCTTTGTGGGAAGAATATGGTTGGGACCGGAGCATTTATCCCCGAACGCGACGGTTGACTCTTCGCCAAGAAAAAGCGAACCATAATTGGATAGGGTGTTCAGCCACCAATCTAGATCCTCTGCCTGCACTTCCAGATGTTCAGAAGCGTACTCATCACTGATCTGGACAACTTCTTCTCTGGTGTCGCACACAATCACTTCACCATAATCATTCCATGCAGCGGTGGCGGCTTGTTTGGCGGTATCTGGTAATTCTGAGATAAGCTCAGGTACACGCTTCATCACTTTATTCGCGAGAGACTCGGAAGTGGTGAACAGCCATGCAGGGCTGTCGAATCCGTGCTCTGCCTGACCAACCAAATCAACAGCAACGATTTCTGGATCAGCGGATTCATCCGCAATGATGGCAATTTCAGAAGGACCGGCAAACATATCAATGCCAACCTGACCGTAAAGCTGACGCTTGGACTCGGCCACAAAGCGATTACCGGGACCAACAAGAATGTCGGCTTTGTTGCCTGTGAACAGACCATTTGCCATGGAGGCCATTCCCTGAACTCCACCAAGTGCCAGAATGTAGTCTGCGCCACACAGTTTCATAGTGTAGAGAACCGCTGGATTGATGCCGACTTCCGGTCGTGCTGGTGAGCAGGCTACTACGTTTTTGACGCCAGCAACCTTGGCAGTTGTGATACTCATGATGGCAGAAGCAATGTGTGAGTATCGCCCTCCGGGAACATAACAACCTGCCGTGTTCATGGGGATAAGTTTTTGCCCAGCATACAAACCGGGGGAAAGCTCCACCTCAAATTCTTTCAGTGACTCAAGTTGAGCTTCAGCAAAGCGTTTTACTCGCTCATAGGCAAACTGAATATCCTGCTTCATTTGGTCGGAAAGTTTGGCTTCAGCTTCTTGTAGAGCACTTTCGGAAACCAAAATTTCGCCGTCCCAGTCATCAAAAGACTTCGTGAACTCAATCACTTGTTCTTCACCTCCCTGTGCGATCTTATTTAGCATATCGCTAACGATTCGACTGGTGTCCTGTTCGCCTGTAGCGGCGGTTTTTGTTGCTTTTTTCTTGTATTGAATCGCCATTTCTGTCTCCTTGAAAAGTGCTTCTTGTAAATTTTGAATGCAGAGATCCCTACAACGGACGCTGCATTCATAAAACTGTTGTAAAGACTAATTAAATCGGAGTGCCCACAATGAAATTTCGGGCACGAATGCTAAAAGCAAAACCACCAATAGCATCGAGAAAACATAAGGTGCTGCATATCTGGCAACTTGTAGAACGGGTGTTTGTGTTACCCCAGATACTACAAACAGGTTGAGCCCTAAAGGAGGCGTTATAAACCCAACGCCCAAAGCGGTAACCATCATGATGCAGAAATGAATTTCATCCATGCCAATTGACTGCGCTAACGGCAGAAGAATTGGGGATAGCACCACAATGTTCGGGGTAGTTTCCATCACGCAGCCTGCAAGAATAAGGATTCCAATCATGATAAGAGTCAGGTAAACCGGATCTTCGGTAATGTCGGTCATCTGGACCACAAAACTTTGAGGTATTTCCAGCACTGCCAGAGTCTGAGCTAAAGGCAATGACATGGCTATAATCGGTAAGATGATCCCGTTGATTTTTGCTGAGCTATACAGCATTTTGGGGAAGTCTCTCCAGGTAATGGATTTTTGATATAGCCCGATAGTCAGACCAACCAGAACAGCCACTGCTGCCGCCTCTGTTGGGGTAAATATTCCAGAGTAGATCCCGCCTAAGATAATGAATGGAATTAACAGAGCATCACGAGACCGATAGATCGTACTCAGCCAGTGCTTCATAGAGAAACCGGTTTTTGAATCCTCATAACCGTTGATGGCGTTGAGTACGACATTGGTTGCCATGATGGAAAACATGATGAGTAATCCCGGAATGGCCGCAGCCAGAAACAGGGTAGAGGCAGATATGCCCAGTATCAGTCCGATGATGATGTAAGCGATAGAAGGTGGGATCAAAATACCGGTACAGGCACCAGACGCCACTAGTGCGCAAGCGTAAGCTTTTGGGTAACCTCTGTCGACCAGCCTGTCTATGGTCATTCTCCCTACTGCTGCAGCGCCGGCAGCATCGGATCCTGAAATACAGGCGAAGAAACCACATCCTAAAACCGTTGATGTGCCCAATCCTGATCTTGCGCTGCCCGTTGTTGCCTCTGCCACATCAAGCAACTTGTTCGACAACCCTGTTCTTACCAGAACATCGCCAGTCAGGATGAAAAGTGGAATCGCGATCAACGCAAACGCATCGATTCCGTCGAAAAGAGATTCTCCAACAAGAGACAGGGGAAGCACGTCGGTTGCCAGTAACATGGCAATCGAGCCTAACCCTAATACCACCCAGATCGGGACAGCCATAAAAATCATCACAATCATGGCAATCACAGGAATGTACACTGCCATTCCGTAAGAGGCTGCGGAGGCTTGTTCTAGCAAATAGTAATTGTTCATTTGTCCTCCTAGTCGATCAGGCGTTCGCCCTGATAAACGGGTTCGTTGTTAGAGAATGACTTGAGATCTCGTCTTATCGATTGCAACAAGCGCAGCACAATTAACGTAAACCCAAAGGGGACAGCAAACAGAAACCATACCTGACTCACGCGCAAGCCATGTGTCACAGAGCCAAATTCTAACGACGTCATGACTGGTCCAATAGAAACAATGAGCGAAATGACCGCTAGCACGAGCGTAAGAAAATCACTAAACAGATAAACCGCAATTTGTGCTCGGTTAGGTAAGAATCCCATCAGTACGTCGATACGAATGTGGGCCCGATTTTTGACTGCAAGGGCAGCGCCGATCCACGCGAGATAAATAAAACAGTATCGGGCAACCTCTTCACCCCAGATGGAGGAATAACTGAGCACGAATCGTCGAGTCACCTCTGAAATGATAGTCAGAACAATCATGGAATAGAACATCAAACACAGCCAGCGCTCTAAATTTTGCTCAATGTGGGAGATACGGTTTGTCGCCATAGGAATTGCCTTAATCAAATGACCAGTTCGGAAAAAGGGCAGCCGCAAGCGTCTACGGCTGCCAACGCCCTACACGTCGTGGACGTAGTAACGCCCTTTCGTGTTCGCTGCTTCAAGCAACTTGTCGAAGGTATCCAGTGATCCTGCCAGCGCTTTTTTGGTGGAATCCCAAACCGGAAGCTGGTGACCTGCTTTCTCTTGCCATTGCGCCAGTTCTGACGGGGTAGGAGAATAGAACTGTACATTGTTCTTAGTAAGCTCCGACATAGCGTACGCTCGGGCGGCTGGCACTTTCGCCAAGTTTTGGTGCGCCGTAACTTCGCTAGCCGCTTCGATTCCCTCCTGAATATCTTTAGGAAGCTTATTAAACCACTGCAGATTGCAGGAGAAGACCTGTGCATCAGGTACAGAGCGAATGAAGGTGACCGAAGAGAGTACGTCTTTGAATCCGAAAATGTTCAGTGCTTCTACGCTCGGGTCCAGAGCATCTGCCACACCTTGCTTGATGGCGGATGGTGTCTCGCCCCAGGCAATTGGGGTTGGGTTAGCGCCAAGCAAATGATAGAACTGCTGAAGAATTTTTGAGCCAGGGACTCGGAATTTAATGCCTTCCATTTGATCGGGCGTTTTAATGATCTCACTACGACCTTTTCTTAATGCAACAACTCGAGGGTCTATGGTGACATACCAAAGTGCTTTGAAATTTCGCTCTTCAAGTTTTGGGTCAACTTCCGCTTTCCAGGCAGGTGAATTAACCAAGTTAACGAATTTCTGATTTTCACCACACCAGTAAGGAATGTTGATCAGGTCGACAACAGGTGCAAAAGACGAGAAGTTAGACAACGAGTGTTGTGCTGCCTGAATGGTCCCTTGTTGCACTTTTTGGGCAAGCGCTCCACCTGCACCAAGCTGACCACCCGGAGCCAGTTTTACGTAAACCTGCCCATTGGTCATATTCTGGATGTTTTCTTTAAAATCCAACTGCATGATGGGGTAGCCACGAGAAGCACCCAAAATGTAGGCAGTGGCAATAGTCATGGTGTATTTTGCTGCTTTCTGGCGTTCTCGTTCTTCTTTCGAAATCGCAGCCGCTGCACTCGGGCTCATCAAAGCGCCCGCAGAACCAATCATAATCGCGGCCGTTACCCCAGCTTTGCCCGCAATTTCAAAAAATTTCCGTCGCTCGGCAGACTCGATTTGATCTTTTTCACTGAATCCTTTCATTTTTGACTCCATTTTCACGTTAATGGGAATGACGTTGAGCACCCGCTCCTTTTTTCCAGATTATTAGGAGGGCAGATGGCTTTCTTATTGAGTATGTTTTTCTTGCAGCAATACAAATATGACGCCAGAAACAACCGCCACTAAGAGCAATAAGGCTTCTGGTACAACGTCAAGTGGAGTAACGGGAAACTCGAACCGAATCGAAGCCCACCCCGCGAGAATATTGACAAGGTAGAATGCAAAACTACTAAGACAAACAGTCAGATACACCTTACTGCCCGATGCCAGCTTATTAACTTCAGACTGTGTTGAACTTTGTGTGGTTGTGTCTTTCATGATTACGTCCCTCGCAACAACTCGTTAACATCACCATAAATTAGTGTTCAAATAACAGTCAACTGTAAGCGCTTACATTTTTATGATTTGAGCGATAATTGTTCATTTTTTCCAGTAACGATCACGAAAACTGGTTATTAAATAGTCAATTTGTTTCACTTTATCGCAAATTTTTTAGGGAAATTATGATTATTTCCAATAAAAACATCATGTTATATCTATGGGTTGGGTTATAAAACACTACGTCTGTTTAACTTGTATCACAGAAAGAAATGAGTAATTTCTAATCAACGACATATCTGGATATACTGAATAAGTACTTAAGAAATGTCTGATTATTATGGTTAAAGGTAAGCGCTTACGTAAGTCAACGGATAAACCCACACTCGGTGATGTGGCAAAAGCGGCTGGTGTTTCTACCGCTACGGTGTCACGAGCGTTAAATCAGCCGCATCAAGTCAAAGAGCCGCTTCGTCTGAGAATTGAAGAGCAGATCAACAAACTTGGCTATGTGCGTGATGGAGCCGCTCGCGCCCTTGCATCAAATAAAAAACGCATGATTGGAGCAGTTATCCCAACGATCGATAACGCCATTTTTGCCTCAGGTATCAACGCCTTGGAGCGTCGCCTTTACGAAGAAGGCTATACCTTGATGCTGGCGGTAAGTAATTATGACCCCATGCACGAGCTTAAGCAGGTTCGTGACATTATGGAGCAGGGGGTCGATGGGTTGTTATTGGTAGGAAATGAACATGCTCCCGAAACTTACTCGATTCTGGAAAAGCACAATCAGAACTTTGCTAACTTATGGGTGTTAGATCGGGAAAGTCCGTACCCCAGTGTAGGTTTTGATAACTTTAGAGCAGCTCAACAGATTACGCAGTACCTAATCAACCAGGGGCATCGTCGGTTTGGGTTTATATCCGGAATAACGGAAGGAAATGATCGGGCCACAGCTCGTTTGAACGGTGCGCTTTCTGTTTTGGAAGAGCAGGGAATCGCCCTCCATTCGCAGGATATTGTTGAGTGCCGTTACGACATTTGGGAGGGCAGAAACGCTTGCCGACACCTTTTATCCCGTAAACAATCGTCCAGACCTTCAGCCATTATATGCGGTAATGATGTTCTGGCATTCGGTTGCCTGACAGAATGCCGAGAGTTAGGCGTTTCAGTTCCTGAAGAAGTCTCCATAACTGGTTTTGACGATCTGCCTTTGTGCGAGCACCTCACCCCAAGCTTAACCACGATACATGTCCCTTCTCAGATGATGGGGGAGAGGGCAGCAGAGTTTATTCTGGATAAAATTGCTGGTCGAGAATGCCCCAGCCACATCGAAGTCCCAACACAATTGGTTGTTCGAGAAAGCACTGCACAGGCACCGAGCTAGGAGTGCCACGCATAGTATTATTCACAAACCACTTAATCTCGATTTGATTTGACCTATCCCCCCGATTGATGTGCTCACCAACATTCCATCTAGCCATACGCACCTACAGTCGTGAGAGCTTTGCGTAAGCCATTGCCCTGAATGGCTCAGACTTCTTGTTTCGCTTCCACTAGCTGGCATAGCTGACCTTTTTGGTCGGGTTCTGATACAGATTCATTGCGTTTTATTCCTTAGGTCTAGCCTTACTAAAGGTAAGGAGTTTGAGCTAAATAGGAAATACTATTGGTATTGAAATTTGTTCATAAATTGCCAGTTCAAGATAATGCCCAACATTTTTCATCTTTAACATAATGTTTATATGTAACTTATTTTTAACATGTGATCTGCTCTTAACTTATAAACATTACGTCAGTATTACAGAGCTCATTTTAATCCTTTAGTTTTTGTATTCTACAAACAATGAGTACGCCAAACTATAAAAAATACTGTTACATAAGAAATGATACATTTGTTCAAAAAAATACTAGAAAAGTTGTATTATGAATAAGGATATGTTCAACAGGAAATGTTGACCTTTTGCCATGTTTTCATTGTGACTATTACATTAACTTATTAAGTTATTAATAAAATTTATAAGATAATCAAATATATGTGATGTTAAAGTAGAATGAGAAATGAAAATGTTTGCTATGATTGCCTTTTATAAATCTTCGCCTGAATGTTTTTTGCACGAAGCTTAATCAAGGGAGAGCGGTAATAGCATAAATGGTTAGGCGTCATTTCTTATTTATTAAAGTGGTGCTTATTTGTCCACAAGGATTTGTTGCTTGCAGCAACAAACGTGCGGTGTTATCACTATGATGTTTAGTTGTGAATTAATTGTTATATTTTGAATTGATACCTTACTCCTTCAAGGGATCAGAAAGTTTGTATAAGAATTGATAAATTCTGAAGCCCTTGCCTTTCGGGGTGGATACTGAATTGAGCTAAATATAAAACATATGATTTGCCCTTCTGGGAAGCTCAGATGTTTTTAAATAGTGAATTCAACAACAACTAATAGCTAACGAAGACCCACGAATAGTGCTGGCAAGTTTACGTCAACCCAAGTTGATTGATGAATGATGTCAGCAGAGGTTTGTAGTGACTCAATTTAGAAAGAGAAAGTAAAAATGTTGAGAAATGTAATAGAAATTAAATACTTAAAAACATTCTCATGTGTGGCGAAATGTAAAAGCTTCTCGGCAGCAGCGGAGTCGCTGTTTATTACGCAACCTGCTGTCTCACAACACATAAAAAAAGTAGAAGCCCATATAGGTGCAAGCATTTTTGACAGAGAAGAAGGCTTTGAGTTAACCAAAGAAGGCGAAATTTTGCTCAGGTATACCGAATTGAGTTTGGACCTTTATGAGCAATTATTTGATGAGTTAGGCAAAGCCAAGAACAAGGAACGCTATAAGATCGCCGTGTCCGATTCCTTTTCAACGGAGCTAGTGGACGAAGTTGTAAAAGCGTTCAGAGTATTGAGTCACTTAGATTTGAGCCTAGTCAACTTTAGAAACCCAAAAGATATCGATGCAAGCAAGTTTGATATCATTCTCGGTGTAAATTCGGAACCTTCTCGCAGTGGTCATATGGTGAATGTGAAAAGGACTCAATATGTTGTATGTGATAGGCCCAATGATCCTACACTTACGCGAAAGAATCCAATCCGAGTGGTGCATTGTAACTCGTTAGAACGTGAACAAGTCATCACCTTGCTTGAAGAAACGGGGTTCGGTGTAGAAAACATTCAAAGCTGGTTTAATACTAGCAGTGCCAGACTAATGAAAAGTGAGATGGAAGAGCCTGGAACGGTTTTAGTTTGTCCAAGCTGGTGTATTAAGTCAGATCGATTGTATGCTCATAAAACCTCTAACGCTATTAACTGCTATGCATGGTGCAATGAATCAACATTCAATGAGCTGAGTCAGATTGGATTGACGAATCGAATTAAAGAACTTTTTGTTCACACAGATTCAGCTCTCGAAGTAATGTGATTAATAATAAATAGCATACTTGTATTTTAAGGCGAACATTTTGTTCGCCTTTTTATATCCAAAAATATAATTATATATGTATAAAAATTATTAATTTGACTATCATTTTCATCCCTAAATTTATCTTTTTATCTAATCTATAAGTTTTTGTGATATTTGTATTAATAAAGATTAATTGTTTATCTGATACTGAGTGATATATTAACTTTGTTTTGATAGCCAAAGGAATATATAAAAATGTTATTGAAGATAAGAAAAGTTGTAGGAAAGTTTAGCCGTGATGAGCGCGGAGTAACTGCGGTTGAATACGCAATTATTGCCGTGGTTATTTCAGGTATTGTTTTAGCTGCATTTAACTCTGGTTTAGGTGGTGAAATTCAAAAAGCAATGACTAAGGTTCAATCAAATCTATCCGATGCTCATGAAATTACTACCAAAAAAGAAGGTGAAGACCCTGCAACAGAGACTCCCGAGAAAATATAATTTAAATATGAAGTCTCTTCATAACTAAATTATTGAATATGAATTATTGGGTAGGAATTCCTGCCCAACTTTATAAGTGATCTGTATGAGTAAGCCTGTCCTGTTTGTACTAATTTCAGCTGTTTTGTTTCTAGGGTTGCTTTATGGCAAAGACATCTTCTTTGCCGAAGAGCCTGTCCCCGTAAAGCCTGAGCCTATCGTTGAGACTGTTAAAGTACTTCGGTTGGTGAAACCTGTTAATAAAGGAAGCTTTTACAGCGAACTGGCTACAGAAACTGTGGAAATTTCAGAAGTTCAGGCAAGAAATAACGGACTGATAACAGAAGAACAGAGAATCCCAGATGGTGCTTTGTACAGGGAGCCTCTTAGTGAAAATACTTATTTAAAACATGACTTTATTGCATATCCGAGTGATAAGGATTACATGAACTTCACTCTGTCTGAAAATCACGTACCTTATTATTACACAACAAATGGTAAAAGCGCGGTAGATGCAATTGGGTTGTCCACTGGGGATGCAATAAGTTTTATTTCCACTACGAGTCAGTATTCCAATATTAACAATTCAGGATTCAAAGACATAAGTAATATTATTACTGAAGTGCTCGTACATAAAGCACGTATCGTTCGAGTTATAGACGTAAATGAAGAGAGTCAACAAGACGGCGTATCAATAAATAAAAAGCAGATCGTTGTTGAACTAAAAATAAACGATGTAATGAAGTTGGATATTGCCACAAGAATCTCAAAAATAACTGTCGTTCCGGCGAATATGGTAAACCAATATCTGTCTGTCCGTAGTGTCGATATATTAGAGAAACAACACGGAGTCCGTGAACTTAGAGCAGGAGCAAAGTAATGAGAATTCTGAGTTTAGTGACTTTTTTATTTACAATAAGTTCTCCAATTATTGTGATGGGCTCCGAGCTTGTTTCCATTGATCAAGGTGCTGCAAAAACAGTTAAAACTAACCGCACAATAGATACTGTTTTCGTATCTGACCAGAAAGTGGCGGATTATAAAGTTATTGATGAAACCAAAATTGTCATTCACGGTGTGAGTGTTGGTACTGCAAGCCTCATTATTTTTGATAGAGGTGGAAATGAAATCTATAACTCTGAAATTGTGGTGAACAAAAGCCTTCGTCAGGTGAAACAAATGCTAGTTGCCCATTTCCCTGATGAGGAAGTCAACATCACTAATGTTGGTTCCCAAATCGTGCTGGACGGCACAGTGCAGAGCGAAGAAGTCAAAAACAAGATCTATCGTCTGGTGGGTGAAATGCTACAAAAAACACCCAGTCGCAGTGTATTGAACCCGAGCTCATTGGAGAAAGGATTGAGTAGCGAACTTGCATACACGGAGAAGTTCGTATTCAAAGGCATCATCAACAACCTTAAAGTTCTTTCTACCGAACAAATAAACGTAAAGCTCACTGTTGCAGAGGTTTCAAGTAATTTCCTTTCTGAATTGGGTGTGTCATACAGCAATGTGGGTCAACCAGGTCGCTATGTAAAACAGATCCTCGAATTTTCTGCAGAAGATATTGTCGCTGTTATTGCGGCAAGCAAAGACGACTCTATTGGTCAGGTATTGGCAGAGCCCAACTTATCTGTCATCTCCGGTGAAACAGCCAGCTTCCTCGTTGGTGGTGAATTGCCCCTAGTTGCACGCGATGGGGAAGGTGTGAGTGTTTCTTACAAGGAATATGGCATCAAATTGTCGATGGTCGGAAAGGTAACGGATTCGGAAAACATTCGCCTTACTTTGATGCCAGAGGTGAGTTCGATAGACGCATCCAATAGCCAGAGCAACGCATTCTATAACATGCCTTCTCTTCGTACGCGAAAGGCGCAGACCACCGTGCAGCTCAAAGATGGACAAAGCTTTGTTCTTGCGGGCTTATTAACCACTGAAGAGCGCGAAACACTAAGCCGAATTCCCCTCTTAGGAGATATCCCGATTCTGGGCGCCTTATTTAGTCACACCAAGTCAGACCGAACCAAAACAGAGTTGATTATTGTTGCCACGGTTAACCTGGTGGATCCGGTACAAGCGAAGGACATTAAATTGCCAAAATTCAAAGCCAGCAGCGATTTAGAGCGACTGTTCCGAATCAATTTATCTGACCCTGAAGTAGAACAAACCATTAAAGCGGGAGGATTCTAATGTTATTGCGACTAGCGGTTTTTGCCGTCCCGTTTCTCGTTGGGTGTAGTTCTCCTGTTCCCTCAAACCTAACGCAGGTGGATGAGTTAGAGCAAGTCTATGAATTCAATGTGGTAGACAAGCGTATTTCACTCAAGCGAAGCCTGAGTTTTATCGAAGACGTGAATAAGTCACACCAGAAATCTCTGTTTGAAGTCTATTACGACCCCAAAGAAAGTGAATTTGTCGCTGAATTGATCGAGAACGCTCGTCAAAAAGGCATTCATCGCCACCGTATTAATGCAACGGTTAAAGGAGAAGATTCTGCTCGACCTGATTCTCAACCCTTGTCAGAAAAGTCTATTTCTATTGTTACCAAATACACACTAGTGAACGACAAGCATTGCCAGACGTTGCACATGGGTAATGCCAGTTCGTTCCAGTTTGGTTGTGCTGTCGAATACAACCGGATCAAAAGCCTCGTGAAACCGTTAAAAGGTACAGAATAAAAGATGGATCTAAACAACTTATTTAAGACATCGACCGCCACCAAAAAGCCATCGTCTGAATTTGTTGACCTTCTGGTATCGGACGACGCTGAGTTTATTCAGTCTGTCAAAGATCTGTATGCCATTGAAGGTTTTCCAGCTCCGCTTGAAGTACCCGACATCGATTCAGGCAAAATGCCTGAAAATCAGAAAATTAAGCACGTGATTCTGGACTTTCGAAACTCAGAGAATCTGAATCATGAAATAAGCGACATCACTACCAAACTGGATGTCGGCATTCGCATCATCGCAGTGAGCGATTCAGACTCTATTCGGCTGAAAAATCAAGTTCAGGCGTTAGGTGCAGAATATGTGTTGTGGGATGAACACCTCCAAGACTTGCTGAATACCATAAGTGTCAGCGCACCTAATACGGCTGTCGCCAATAACACTCGGGTTGCGAAACGAGTACTGCTTCTCTCTTGTAAAGGAGGAATTGGGCTTTCGACGATTTCTTCTCTGTTGAGTTATGGGCTATCTGAGCAGGCGCACTTAAAAACCTTACTGGTCGATCATGATTCTAATGCATTTGCGTCCGATATTTTTCTGGGGATGAAAAGCGTCAAGCCACGTCATAACAGTATTGAGTTAAACCAACAGGATATCGACAGCGCGATAGCTCAGACTTATGTTTCCTCAGCCAGCGAAAAGCTCGACTATCTGATTCTCGAAAAAACCACCGCCTGTGTCGGAGACCATGCTTCAACGCTTCACAATCTGTCGTATCAGTTAATCGGCAATTACAACTTCATCGTGGATTCGGTTCCTCTTACTTCGTTCGAAGAGATTCACGATCAAGATTTGAGTGAAAAGTATCACCGAATATATGTTGTGTGTGACCCTTCAGTCGCGTCACTTAGGGCTTACAACATCATTCGAAAAAAAATGGGTAAAGCGGAGCACCAGGTGTTGTTCAGTCAAAACCGCCCGGCAAAAGATTACATGGTTTCTTTGGAGAACGCGAAAGAGCGGGTAAAGCAAAAAGAAGCACTGACATTTAGCTATGAATCTGGGTTAGAAAAGCAGCTTATCCAGGCCGGGATGAAAACAGTCATTAAGAATAAAGTCGCCCAGCCTGTCGTCCAGATGATTCAGGATCTGACGGGGAAAAGCATTGGCTCTAAATCTAAGTTCTCACTGTTTAAGAAGTAGGTGAGTGCAATGAGTCAATTTAAAGAAATTTATATAAAGCTGCGAGACGAGATATTTGACGCACTAGATGCTTCCACTCTGGTTGAAATCAGCAATGAAGAGTTAGAAGCCCAGCTAAAAGAAACGGTAAATCTGCTGATTGACCGCGGCGGACTGCAGGTCTCTAACTCCCAGCGAATTGAGTTGGTGAAAGCACTTTTGGCGGAACTAAAAGGATTGGGTCCGCTACAAACCTTGCTGGATAACGATGATATATCGGACATTATGATCAATGGTCCGCATGATATTTTTATTGAAATTGGCGGCAAGGTGCAAAAATCACCCATTGAGTTTGTCAACGAAAAGCAGCTCAATACCATCGCAAAGCGCATTGCATCTAACGTAGGGCGCCGAATCGACGAATCCAAACCTCTCTGTGATGCCCGCCTTGAAGACGGAAGCCGTGTAAACATCGTGATCCCCCCATTGGCGATTGACGGCACCTCGATCTCCATCCGTAAATTCAAGCAGCACAAAATCAAATTGGAAAACCTTGTCGAATTCGGCGCTCTCTCCATTGAAATGGCGAAACTGCTTTCCATAGCAAGTCATTGTAAATGCAACATTTTGATCTCTGGTGGTACTGGTTCAGGTAAAACCACCTTGCTGAATGCCCTTTCAGGCTACATAGGGGAATCGGAGCGCATTGTTACCATTGAAGACGCGGCCGAACTGCAGTTACAACAACCACATATCGTTCGTCTGGAAACCCGTCAGGCGAGTGTGGAAGGTACCGGTGAAATAACGGCTCGTGACTTGGTTATCAACTCACTTCGTATGCGACCCGATCGCATCATTGTGGGGGAATGTCGAGGCGGCGAAGCTTTTGAAATGCTTCAGGCGATGAACACAGGTCATGATGGTTCTATGTCTACTCTGCATGCCAACACACCACGAGATGCCATCGCACGTACAGAAAGCATGGTGATGATGGCGACAGCCAGCCTTCCTATTCAAGCCATCCGCCGCACCATTGTCAGCGCGGTAGACCTGATCGTTCAGGTAAAGCGCCTTCACGATGGTAGCCGTAAAGTCCTTTATATATCTGAAGTGGTAGGGCTTGAAGGTGACAGCGTTGTAATGGAAGACATCTTCCGGTTTGAGAACAAAGGAACGCTCGAAGACGGGAAAATCGATGGTGAATTTCGCACCCCAGGTCTTTCAAAACGTTCCATTGTTTATGAGCGCGCACAGTTCTTTGGATTAGAAAACGTTCTAGAGGAGCTTTTTTCATGATCTGGGCATTTTTGATCTGGTGTGTTGTCGCGCTTTTGTTTTGGTTGTCGTACCGAAAAAACAATAAAAAAGTCACGGCTCTGATAGAGCAGGGGAATGAGTTCGACGGTATTGAAGGAGTGAAAGCCGTCATCGATACGGATCATTTTGAAACCAGTATCCGGATACAAGCTAAGTTTGTTTTCAAAAAACTGCAAAAGCTGCTTGAACCGAATATCCCTTTAAAACTGATCCTGTTTTTTGTCATCAGTGGCGCGTTGATTTTTGTGGTGAATTTATTCCTGTTTAAACAGGATATCTTGGTGTGTCTGGCGATAGGGCAACCGATCCTGTTTGTCGTTTTCCTATACAAACTGGCTGATATTCAGGAAGAAAAATTCAAAAGTGACTTCCCCGATGCGTTGAATATTCTGTCGGGTGCTATCGCTGCTGGGCAGAGCATTATTCATGCTTTTGAATACGTTGGGGAAAAGCTCGACAACGATGTGGGAAAAGAATTTAAGTACATGGCTGAAAGGTTGCTGATTGGGGAAGACCCAGACGATGTACTTTCGCGTAGTGCGTCAACTTTTCCTTATGTCGAATACTTCTTCTTTATTTCGACGATCCGCATCAATCTGAGTCGCGGCGGGCAGTTAAAGGATGTGATTACCAAAATTAACCGCATTATGTTTGATTCTCGCGCATTAGAGAAAAAGAAAAACGCACTCACATCTGAAGCTCGTTCTTCGGCAAAAATTGTCGCGTGTTTACCGATTATCTTTTTGCTGATCCTTCGCTTTACCAGCCCCGAAGACTATAACTTCGTGATGTTTGAAGAGGGAGGAAAACCTATCTTCTATTACGTATTGGTCAGTGAGCTAATCGGCTTCTTCTGTATTTCCATGATACTGAGGAGTGTGGATTGATGACTGCCTCAACTCAGTTATACCTAGTGATCGCATTTCTGGCTTCGATGCTGGTGGCCTGGGTGTTAATTCGGATGTGGGATTCGATGGTCGCCAGGTTTTACACCAGCAAGATCATTGGCTCTACCAAAGAAGAAAAACGTCAGATAGAGCTGATGACCAAGGTGTTGGATGCGTTCAGTTTTAACCACGAAGAGAACAGACAAAAGCTCATCGCAGCAGGGATTTACAATGAGTTTGTTGCCAAGAGCTACTACCTCTTTAAATTCATCCCTTTCCTTCTGGTGTTCTTGAGCACTTTGTACGGTTTTTTTATTGGTGATTTAGAGTTTACAGAATTCTTTATGCTTTCTGGTATTGCACTGGTGATCTTTTTGATAGGACCAGATGCCTATGTAGCAGCTCGCACAAGGAAAAACATTAAGCACATCAGTTCCCGTTTGCCATTTTTGCTCGACTTGATGAACGTTTGTGTCCACACCGGTATGACCATTGAGTCCAGCCTTGATTTCCTCAGTAAAGAAATTGCCACGGTAGATGAAAACCTTGCATATGTTCTTCGTAAAACGACCGAGCGTTCTCGTTTGGTGGGGCTGGAGAAAGCGTTGGAAGAGTTCTATGAAATGGTGCCTACAACCGAAGCGCAGAGCTTTGTAATGACGCTGACTCAAAGCCTTCAATATGGATCTTCTGTTGGTCCTGTACTTGCTACTTTGGCTACGGATATTCGAGAAATCAATATGATGGAGCTGGAAGAAAAAATTGGAAAAATGGGTGCAAAAATGTCTATTCCTCTGATCGTTTTCATCATGGTACCGATTGTGGTGCTGATCGCCGCCCCCGGAATCGTAAGGATGCTTGCTTAATGGTTAACTATAAAAACGCGTTACTCGTAGTCTTGTTGTTAGGAGGGTGTGCTTCGACTAACAGCGAACTGGATACCAAAGAAGATTTGCTACTGAGAGCCAATGACAAAACCCAGTTGGTGGAATTCTATAAAGCGAATTTAAAAGAGAATGACGATTACAAGATCAAGTTGGTAAACGTCTACATCGATTTGAAAGATACGTCATCGGCAGAGCTCTATCTGAATACTTTCAGTCAATCTGAAAAAGACGAACCAGGAGTTATTTTAGCGGAAGCCAAAATTGCATACCTCAAACGCAATTACGCCCGAAGTGAACAGTTGTTGGATATGTACCTAGAAGAAGGCGGAGGCAAGTACCAACATCATATCCTGATGGGACAAATTAAAGCCCA
Source organism: Vibrio sp. SCSIO 43132 (assembly GCF_019904195.1). Classification (NCBI taxonomy): domain Bacteria; kingdom Pseudomonadati; phylum Pseudomonadota; class Gammaproteobacteria; order Vibrionales; family Vibrionaceae; genus Vibrio; species Vibrio sp. SCSIO 43132. The sequence goes on along the minus strand of NZ_CP063199.1, from coordinate 2,354,479 downwards.
ACAACGTCAGTTTGGATTAGCCATTGATTACTTCGAACAGAGCCGAAAACTGGGGGCTTCAGATCGGGAAGCGAAAAACAGTATTGCAGTGGTTTATCTGATGCAGGGCAGGTATGACGAGGCTATGGCGTCACTTTATGAACTCTATCTGGATCACCCTAATGACGAGAAAGTGCGCTCTAACCTGATACTGGCATCGGTGAACGCAAATCGACCAGATATTGCCTTGGATGCACTACGAGAACAGTACCCCGAGGAACAGGCACGTGAACAACTGAAAAAACTAATGAAGTCAGTAAAGAAGAAACCTGTTCCTGTGCTTGCTCGCTCTCAGAAACCTCGACCACAGCCCGTTGCTGTGAATTATCCTGCAAGAACGGAGGACAACGCTTTGTATAAGCCACATAGCCAATTGCAATCTGAGGTCCTCCCTGTCGATAGGGTGGGTAAACAGCCCCCCGAGGCTGGGAAAATGGTGTTTAACCCCAATAGCCTAAAGGCAAAAACGCCGTCGATTTACCGCATTCAGGTGCTTGCGACCTATAAAGCGATAACAAGTGAGTATCTGGACTATTTACGTAATAACTACGGTACGGTTTACGCCTATTCACACAATCTGTGGAAGCGATACTGCATTGGTGAGTTCAGCTCAGTAGAAGAGGCAAAAGCCTATCTGAATCGGATTCAAATCAAAGGGGCGTTTGTGGTGGATTACACCAAGAATCGTCATATAGAACTATAGCTGTTGTGGTATGAAATCAATTTCTTTTTATCGCAAACGCTCGAAATCTAAGGGCGTGATTACGATTGAAGCCGCGATAGGATTCCCAATTCTAATTGTAATGATATTGACTTGGATGGAGCTGTGTTTGATGGCTTTTGCGATTGCGATTACTGACCACGCTATTACTCGCGCCGTTGCCGATACTAAGAAGCTGGGTCGAGCTGATAGTGTGACCACAGTAAATTATGACCGAGCTATCCGCTCTGCAATCCGGCACAGTGGTGGAATTGTTATGCCAGCAGTCATCGAAGATGGCTCTTTGTCCTCAAACATCTATTACATAGATGGCTACCATACGTTAGTGGATTGCAGCAAAAAATCTGAGCATTTTAGCTCATGTAATGGCGTGTCTGAACAACCGAGAAACAAAGCGCTGGCCATGTACGAAGTGTCTTTTAGCTACTCACCCATTTTTAACTTCTTTTTACCCAATATAGATATGCGCCGCGAAGTAATAGCCATTCAGGAATACGAACGATGCACCTTCAAACTGGGGGGAGAAGCTTGTGCTTAACAAACAAAAAGGCGCGTTTACCATCGAATTAGCACTGATTCTGGCATTTGTTGCAGGCTTTTTTGCCCTTCAAGTGAACTATGTGGTTGCTACTGCCAAAAAGGGACAAATGGACAGACTCGCTTATTCTCTGGCGTCTGTTTTGTCTGAACGTAGGGAGCTTTTTCGAGATGAGGGCAACATTTGTCGAAGGTCTGGTGAGTGTGAACAATTAATTGAAGACATGCATTCTATTGCTGAATCAGCGATGACTCGAATGTCCAATGTATTTGTACCAAGCCGGTTTGGGATTCGTATTGAGGAGTTGGTTGTACATACCGCCCATGCTCGCTACGTGGTCAAAGAGAAGGGATATGTAGGCTGTAATTTTGTCCCACTGAGTAAGCTCCCTGACATCGTTCCAATAACGACACGTAATCGTAAGCTTCCGGTCTACAAGGTTTCTCTTTGTTATCAAACCCCGTTCAACATACTTGGTGTTGCGCGAGGGGAGTTTGTTGACATGGTTTCCTCTTCATTTTCATTCGCGAGGATTTAACTATGAAGAACTTTTCCATGTCTCGCTCTATGCGTAAACAGGAGGGAGCGGCTTTCATTGCCTTTGTTTACTGCCTGCCGTTTATGATTGGTATGTTGGTATTGGCTATGCAAACCACCCAGCAGCTTCACACTCACGCCAAGCTAGGGGAAGCCGCTGAAGTGGCCAGTTTAGGGCTTATCTCATCTTCAACGGGAAAAAATGAACCTGATATTGAATTAGCAAAGAACATTGTTGATTACTACATGCCCACCAATAAAGGTGAGGTTCGGGTCACTATTGATGATACGCGTTGTGACTATGATACCGGGTGTGTACAGGCTGCTGGAGAACTCTCGCCTTTTGCCGATTTTTTGGTGACCGCAACGACGAAACATGACTCGTGGATCAGTTTTAAGCAATTTGGCATGGGGCCAGAGTTTGAGGTTTCAGGTCAGTCCACAAGCCGGAAATACCTGCCCAAGCCAGTTGATATTTACTTTGTAATTGACTTTAGTGACTCAATGAACAGAGCGTTCAAATTTGGGCATAGTCGCTATAGCAAGCTTCAGGTAGTGAAAGGTACTGTCGGTAGAATTCTGGATGATCTCGAAAATTTTAACCGCTTTAACAGCCATAAAAGTCGTGTTGCTCTGGTTGGGTATAACAATTTCAACTATCAAAGAGTAAATGGAAAGCGAGAAGTTTTTGAGCACATTATTTCGGACAGAATCAGTGAATCTATTCGGTATAGAAACGCCGAAAAAAGGCATGTGTATATATCGCCACAGACAATGGCTTATCTGAGAAGTGTTAACTATCAACCAATACCTCTATTCAACGACATCGATCTTACTGATAACTACAACGCTTTTGTTAGAGAGTTCAGTACCTTTAGTGCGGGAGGTTTAACTCACTCCTGGCAGGGGTTACTGCGTACGGCCGAGCTTTCCAATAGCCAAGAAGAGTACAACCCCCACCAAGTGATCATTGTCCTTTCTGATGGTGAAGATACCAGAAGGGAGTGGAAAATACACAGCCCAGACGGCACATCCCGCGATACACGTATCTTAAAGGAGTTCACCAAGTACGGGCTCTGCGACCGTATGGTGGAAGACCTGGAAAACAAGAAAGACCGATTCGGAGAACCTATTACTGTCACATTTGGTGTAATTGGAATCGATTTTCAGATGAATCGAGCAGAGAACGGTTTCTTTGATTGTGTGGGAGAAGAGAATGTCCTACACGCATCAAGCGGTAGCGACGTCTACAAGCACATTTTAAACCTGTTGAATGAAGAGACAGGTCGATTAAAAGGCAATGGAATATAACGATGAAAACACTAACCTTTATTCTCCTTTTGGTATTTTGCGGTAACGCGGCAGCTAACTGTCTGGCTCAGGAAAATACCTATTTAAAAACAACGCGAGTTTTGGCGCAGAACCATCTTGGTACACAAACTAGCGGACGCCTACTTAGCCATCATATCACTCAGGCGGAAACCCCCGTTCTTATCAATGAAGAGACTGAGAAAGAACAGTTTTCAGTCAGCAAAGAGTGTATTTACGACAGGGTATCGCAAACTTTGGTGCTGAATTATGAGTTCGACAAAGACAAGCTTAGCGACGACCACAAACACATTTTGCTCGACTACATGAATCTATTGGACAAAAGCGTCTCGATAGCGGTGGAAGGGCATGCCGATGAGGTTGGAACGGAAGCATATAATGCGGCATTGTCGCAACGCCGAGCTTCAAACGTTTCCAGGTTTCTTAAGAAAACGTTTGGAAATGACAAGCAGGTGATTGAAAGGGCGTATGGTGAAACCGCCCCCATCTGTGAACAGTTGGAAAACAAGCTAAAGGGGTGCAATCGACGGGTAGTACTCACCGTTCAAAGCTAGAAAAAGTTAATCCAGATAAAAGAGAAGGGCGCTGAACGAGCGCCCTTCTTCTCTATGAATCTTATACAGATCGTGTCATTGGAATTGCTATTCTGCGTCTTCTTCCAGAATCTCGATAACTTCTGAAGAAGAGCGTTCGTGACCAATCAGGAACAGGGCAAGAAATGCCTCTGCTTTCATACTGGTGTCGCCTTCTTCTTCTAAAATAGTTCTGATTTTGTCTCTCAACATTGAGATTTCATGTTCAACAAATCCGCGACCTTCTTCATCTCCACCCTGATCTGCGGGCTGCTGATCGAAATGAAGAAACAGAAAATCCTCGTTCAGCTTTGTTGTTAGCAAACGTTCTGGCAACCACTCTTCTCCCGTCACAACGTGAGGATCGTTGTTATCGGAGAATTTACTTAATATTTGCAATAATTCAGATACTTTCACAATGATTCGTTATACTGTACGCCTCTACTTAGTGTAGCGGCTAATTTGCGGGAATCTTAAAGTAATTTTACTGATTTTACTACGAATGTTGACATTTGACTCAATAAAATGGCTGTCTTTCGTTCATCCTGCCATCAATCTCCCGAGTATGAATAAATAGAGGTAAACAACATCTATGCGCGCTTTAATTCACCTAACGCCGTTGGCGACGTTAATGGGTGCTATGACTTTTACTGCCACAGCTTCTGAAGTGAATAAGGTGAAAGAGCAAGAATGGGGAGTAGGGATGGCGTATCGCAATGCGTCCATTGTGTACAACCTTCCCGGTGAAGACGATGCTTCCGTTTCAACGTTTACCCCGCTTTTTTATTACAAAGGCGAATCGGTATTTCTTGATGGTTTGGAAGGTGGTGTTCATCTGTACAAACAAGATGACTATCAGATTAATGCCCTTACTCGCCTCAGATTTGTTGACCTGCCAGCATCTCAGCAAAACCGCTACGGTGGTCATTCATTTGATTTAGGTTTCCAGTACCGTCACTTTTTTCAGGATTCTGACTGGTACATCGATGCTGAGATAATGAGTGATGATGCCGCTCGGTTGTTCGGTAATCTTCGCGCAACAGCAAAGAGTTCAACAGAAAACTGGGACTTTAAACCAAGTGCGGAACTCCGTGTTAAATCTAACGACTTTAACTCTTATTACTATGGTGCCAACGGGCTAGAAGGCTCTCCGGGTTTCGGAAAGAACATTGGCGGTGGTGTTGAGTTTAAAGTGGGTTTTGAAACTCGTTACCGCGTCACTTCAAATTTGTATTTATTGGGTAGTGCTTACGCTACTAGGTTAGACGACAACGCTTACGATAATATTGTGGTGAAAGAGCGGTGGGGTCACGAGTATTTCATTGGCTTCGGGTTGTTCAATGACAAAAACACACCAACGCGTTCAGACATCAAAACACGCCCTTACCTGAGAGTGGCACAGGGTTTTGCAACGCCTTCCGATATGGGAGACATCTTCCAGTTTAAAGGTGTGCCGGATGAAAACGGCAATAAGATGACTTCGTTCTTTTATGGTCACCCGTTAACAGATGAATTGTTCGGTGCTCCCATTGATATCTACCTGACTCCAGGGGCAGCGTGGCACTGGTCCAGTTCTACTCAGAGTGCCAGTCCAGAATACGTGATTGCGGTGAAAGCGTACTACACCTTTGAATGGCCATTCCGTTGGAAATTTGGTGCCGCAGAAGGTATCTCCTATGTTCAAAACATCACTTACATTGAAAGTAGTGAGCTGGAAGGCAAATATGAAAACATGAGTAATTTGATGAATTACTTGGATATTTCCTTCGATTTCAATATAGGTGATATGGTTGGAAAGCCAGAATGGGATCACCTGTGGGTGGGCTATGGATTGCACCATCGTTCTTCCATTTTCGAAAAAGCCTCTCAGTTTGGACGAATTAAAGGCGGCAGTAACTACAACACAATTTACCTGCAATACGATTTTTAATTGGTATGAAGACAAGAAAACGGGGCGATGGATTCGCCCCGTTTTTTTTGTGATTTAGCCATGCCTGAATGGCATTGATGCAGGCTTCAAAAACCTTCATAAAATTACGTATTCATACCTGACAAATGAGCAACGCATTCAACAAGCTAAGATGGTTTTCTACCATACCAGAAGTGGTCTTCTACCATACCAAAAGTGGTTTGAATTCCTACCTCTTATAGAACCACTCTCTATCATCTTTTCAATAAAAATTCACAAACTCAATCGTTATACTCAGCACTTTTTATAATGTTAATTTCTATAAAATTCAATAATATAAATTTCTTAATGTTAAGCTTTTCTGTGCAAGTTAGAGCGTTCGTAACCTGTTAAATTCGAGCTGTGCGCCTGTTTTTGAAAGGTACTAAACTGGTATTGAAGCATTTCCAATCGCCACGAAAAATTGGTAGTAATTGCATGCCAATTAAATAGTATCCAATGTTGTAAAAAGGTGGTTTTTGATAACTAGATCAACAAAACGATCAAAAAATGATCGATTTAAATTGAAAATCGAGTTGTTTGTCGGTTAATTTGAGCTCTGTTAACAATGTGGTCACAAATTTTGGTTGCCACCGTTACATTCTAAAGAAATAAACTGGTATTTAATAAATACCAAAATGTGAGTGTAGTTATCAGTAAAGGATTAATCACGTATGTCCGATGAATCAAACGATATACCTTATTACCGCTCGGATGTGGCCAGGCTAACGCTCAAGTCACAAATTGCGGACAAACTGAGTGATCTCATTGCGTCTAAGATGATTGCGGAAGGTGAAGCCTTACCTTCAGAGCGAGAACTTGCCAAGTCTTATGACGTCAGCCGGGAAACCATTCGTGGGTCGTTGGCTTTACTGAGCGAACGTGGGCTAATCACCGTTTCACGTGGACGAAAAAGTATTGTGACTAAAGGCTCTGCGGAGATCATTCAGTCCAACCATCTTCTTGAAGACATTCAAAGTTACGACGCATATACAGTTGCGGAAACAAGAAAGGTTATCGAGTCATCCATTTTGCGTTCAGCCGCCATCAACATCAAAGAAGAAGACTTAGAAAAACTCACAGCGTTAATCGAATATCAGGAAACGGTGTTAGACGACCATGTGGCGTTTCAGGTTTCTGATAAAGAGTTTCACGAGATCATTTATCAATCCTGTCGCAACGATTTGTTATCGAAAATTGCTATCGATGTTTATTCCTACGCGCTGGAGCATCGAACTGCTGCAATGGCAGAAGAGAAATCTACCGTCAGAAGTCTTCGAGAACACCATCAAATCCTGCGGTCATTAAAGAATCACGATCCAGACGCAGCGGAACGTTCCATTTTAGCTCATGTCGATAGCATCTTTAAATCGACACTTATTATGCAAAACAAGGACAACGAGTAACGGATTATGCCTGTAATAACTTTGAACAAACTGACAAAAAGATATCAATCGAGCGAAGTGATCCATCAAATCGACTTAGTAATGGAAGATAACGAGTTCACCGTATTCGTTGGACCGTCAGGGTGTGGGAAATCGACCACGCTTAGAATGATTGCAGGTCTGGAGACCGTCAGTGATGGCGAAATCAAAATGGATGACAGATCCATTTCGAATCTTGAACCTATTGATCGAGACATTGCCATGGTCTTTCAGGATTATGCGCTTTATCCGCACATGGATGTCTATAAAAACATGTCCTTTGCACTGAGGTTAGCAAAGCATCCAAAAAGCGACATAAAAAAACGAGTCACCGAAGCGGCTGAAATGTTAGGTCTTACTGAATACCTGCATCGTAAACCGGCAGAGTTATCCGGTGGACAAAGGCAGCGTGTGGCAATGGGGCGCGCTCTGGTTCGCAACTCTTCAACGCTTCTAATGGATGAACCATTGTCTAACCTGGATGCAAAACTTCGAGGTCAGATGCGTGCTGAACTGGCAATGATGAGCAAAAACATTAAGAAAAACATCATTTATGTTACGCACGATCAAATAGAAGCGATGACGCTTGCTGACCGAATCGTCGTGATGAAAGACGGGTACATTCAGCAACATGGCACACCAAGAGAGTTATTTGAAAAGCCAAGCAATAAGTTTGTAGCGGGTTTTATGGGAATGCCTCCGATGAACTTCCTCAATATGACGGTAGAAGAAGAAAATGGAACGCTATATGCGGTAGGGGAGTCATTTAAGCTTCAGTTGCCTAAACTCGATAATTTATCGTTTTTACCCGAATCTGGCGAAATTATTGTAGGGATTCGTCCTTCTGCATTAATTCCAACAGATTCAGGTGAATCTCAAAATACCATTACTTTTAAGATAAACGTCAATGAGTATATTGGAAATCAAACCGTTTTGATTTCTACAATTCAAGAAAGCCGATTTATGGTTGAAGTCGATTCATTAAATGAATTTCGTATTGGAGATACTGTTAGTTTTAAAGTTGATCCAGATGACATTTATGTTTTTGACAAACACACGGAAGAAACAATTTACTAATTATTAAATCATCATAAAGATGAAGGGAACACAAATAACGTAATTTGGAACATCAACTTTATTCGCTTGCTCTTAGGAGGCAATATGATTAAGTATCTGAAAAAGGTGTTTAATAAGAAAGCACTGACTGCAATTACTGTCAGTGCCATTACAACATTTTCTTATGCTAGCCCTTACGATTCATTTAAAGGCACAACTCTGGTTGTGAATTTTCCAGCGCACCCGCATTACAATGCGGTAATGAAAGTATTGCCGGAATTCACTAAAGAAACGGGCATCAAAGTAGAAGTCGACCAACTTCAATATCTGAGAATGCGCGAAAAGCAAACACTGGAATTAACTAAAAGAAAAGGCGACTACGATTTAATTGCGTACGTTGTATTTTCAAAAGCTGATTATGTTTATGCCGATCAACTAGAAAATTTGGCGAGATATTTCATGAATCCGCTTCTGGCAGATCCCAATTTTGATGCAGAAGATTTGATTGACGGTTATGTCGCGAATATTGGCGTTGCCGGAGGTAAAAAAGGCTATCTTAAAGGACCTACAGGTTCACTATTTGGACTGCCATTCGGTGCAGAGACTTCTATATTAGGTTACCGAAAAGACATATTCGAGAAACACAAACTGAGAGTGCCTCAAAGCTACGAAGAATTGCTTTACCTGGCGTGTGAGATTCCAAAGCTAGAACCGGGTATGGGTGGACTGGCTTCACGAGCGGCTTCTGGTCACCACGCTTCGCATGCGTTTTTACTTCACCTGGCACCTTTAGGCGGTCGTATCTTCGACGACCAGTGGAAGCCAATCGTCAACAATGCAGAGGGCGTAGCGGCGGCAAAAGCGCTGAAGAAAATTGTTGATTGTGGAGCGGAAGGAGCCAAGACATTTGGTTTTGCAGAAGCAGGAACCTCATTCTTGCAAGGGCAATCCGCGATGTTCCTCGACTCTACAGTGTTTGCTGGTCAAGTGAATGACCCAACTAAATCTAAAGTGGTTGGTAAGATCGGCTGGGCACCGCATCCGATGGGTGTTCGCAGAGGCTCGCAGACAGGTGGATTTGGTATCGGCATTCCTAAAAACGCGCAGAATAAAGAAGCGGCCTTCCTGCTGATGCAATGGCTAACCTCGAAGAAAGTAGACAAAATGATTGCTTTGGCTGGTGGTAACCCATCCCGTTACTCTACTCACTTCGATGATGACGTGAACGCGAAATTCCCTCACATGGCAACCTTTGGTACTGCACTTAAACATGCGGATCCTGACTGGCGACCAATCATTCCTGTATGGGGAAAAATCAATTCAGATTTAGGCACCACTTTGTCTAAAGTACTGACCGAAGATCTGGACATTCAAGAGGCCCTTGATGGAGTAGCGGAGCGAGCAGAAAAAATAATGGCTGACGCAAACTACTATTCTTGGAGTGAGAAATAACCTGGAATAAATAGTGATATACCTAAGTGGAGTATTAGAACACTTGGGTGTATCCCCGACTCACTCCCTTCGGGTAATTTGAGATAAAGAGATTATATCGTCGTTTTATTACGCTTGGTATGAACTCTAGCCTTTGTAATCTCGGTATATTTTAATGAAAGCTGATAATTTAAATCGCATGACTCCATATCTATTTTTAGCTCCGGCTGGAATAGCATTAATATTTGGACTTTTATATCCGATATTTTACATGATGTATGCGAGTTTTTTAGACTGGAACCCCAGTCAATTAATAAGTGAAGCTGAATGGGTAGGATTTAAAAATTATATAAACCTATTCCAAGATGACTCTTTCCGTGAGTCTTTAGGCGTGACTTTAAAGTTTGCAAGTGTCGTTGTTATTCTTGAAATGTTTATTGGTGTTGGTCTTGCCTTATTATTGGATAGAAATATAAGAGGGATGTCCCTGTTAAGAACTATATTTATATTGCCAATGATGATTGCTCCTATTGTTGTGGGATTAATGTGGCGATATATGTATCACCCAACCATTGGCATATTTAATAGAACATTGAATGCTTTGGGTTTTGAATCCATTCCTTGGCTATCAGACTCTGGTTGGGCATTGTCATCCATTATTATCGCAGACGTCTGGCAGTGGACTCCTTTTATTTTCATTCTTTCTCTGGCTGCCTTGCAGTCTTTACCAAAGTCGACGTTAGAAGCTGCAAGAATTGATGGAGCGACGCAATGGCAACAAATTCTGTACATCAAAATACCTCTGATGATGCCGGTGCTTATTGTGACCTTACTTCTCAGGCTCATCGATGCATTCAAAGTTCTTGAAGTGATATTGGTGATGACCAATGGTGGCCCCGGGTTATCAACCGAGATTCTTGCGCTCCGAATTTCCCGAACAGCCTCTGAATTCAGAGAGTTGGGTGTGGCAGCCGCGATGTCAAACCTACTGTTGATTGTACTCCTCGTCCTGACTTTAGCCATGTTTATTTACAACAAAGTCAACGAAAAAAGGATCGAGAAACAAGCGCTGGCAAATAAGGAAGAAGAACAATGAGCAAAGATAAAGAGAACAGGCAAAACCCTGCATTTTATGCCTTATTGGTCGCGTTGATCGTGATGTCAATCGGACCCATCATGCTAATGATCATGACCTCGTTCAAGCTGAATGTAGACATAATGAATGACAGCAGCAGCCTGTTTTTCACACCTACTTTAAAAAATTACGAAACGGTCTTGTGTGATGTGCTCTGGTACACGCCTGACCACGTAGATTTCTGCAGTCCAACGTTCACACGATCACTGGGCAATTCCATATTTATTGCTCTTGTTTCCACTGTGATCACCCTGACCATCGGGTGCATGGCAGCCTACGCTCTGGTTCGCTTCAAGTTTATGGGAAGAGGCGTGGTCTCTCTGACTACTTTGATGATGCGCATGGTGCCACCAGCGGTACTTTTGGTGCCTGTTTTCGGGATCTGGACGTTCGACTACGGATTAGACGGAACATACAGCGGGATCATCTTGCTGTACGTCGCCATGAATCTTCCCTTTGTTATTTGGATTCTCCAGAGCTTTATCGTGCAGGTTCCACTGCCATTAGAAGAGGCCGCGAAAGTGGATGGCGCTCGTCCACTGCAAATCTTCTTCCTTGTGGTGTTGCCCATTATAAAACCGGGCTTAGCAGCCGCGGCCATCTTTACTTTCCGAATCGCGTGGAACGAGTTTCTTCTGGCGAATGCCTTGTTACAACGTGACACGAGAACTGTTCCGGTCACCATCGTGAACTCTTTAACCGAATACGACATTGACTGGGGCGTCATTATGGCGACGGGGATGTTGCTTGCTGTCCCACCCATTATTTTCACCTTCGTCGCTTCAAAGCAAATTATTACGGGCATGACTGCTGGTGCAGTTAAAGGCTAATAGATTGAATTTATAAAGTTTATTTAAGGTATTAATATGAAATTAGAAAAGGACTACCAGCTTGTTATTGGTACATACAGTGACATCGACGCACTCGCACACCAACCTTATTCTCCAGTTCCGGGCGAGGGGATGTACTGCGCTACTTTGACTCAACAAGGCAAGCTTGTAGTGAATAACTCGGTGGAATCACTCAATCCAGCGGTACTGATTCCGAGTGCAGACAGCAAATACCTTTACGCAATCCTCGAAACCATTCGAGAGAACGGAACCGTCATTCAATACGAAGTGCAGAAAGATGGCAGCCTGAAAGAGCTGTCCAGTTTTCAGGCAAACGGAAAATCGACCTGTTATGTATCGTTTTCTCCAAATAACGATGCGGCAATAGTGATCAATTACTGGGATGCCATCATTGATGTTGTTGCCGTTGATGCCGAAGGTCGTCTGGGCGAAGTGATTCAGACCTTTAAGCAGTACTACCGCCCTGAGACCGAGTGGCGTCAGGTTGAAAATCGTGAAGATCACTGGGGGAATCGTCAGGTTGGTCCTCACGCGCATTGTGCTCACTTCTGGCATGACTGGGTGTTCATTCCTGACCTTGGAGAAAACGCAGTTTTCCAGTACCGCTGGGATGCCCAAAGCCGAACTTTGACACGTGAAACCTGGATAGAGTTTGAACCTGGCTCCGGTCCACGACACATGGCAATGCACCCAACGCTGGACATCTGCTACGTCTCAAATGAATTGTTCAATACAGTCTGCGCCGCGCAGCTCGACAGTTCTGACCCATCAGAGATAAAACCGCGTCTGATACCGTTCCAATATAAGTCGACGCTAGAGAATCACGATCAGATCAGTTACGTGTCAGAGATAAAGCTGTCACCGGATGCTCAATTTCTATATGTCTCCAATAGGGGCGATAACTCTATAGCAGTGTTTAAAGTGTTGGAGGACGGTAAGTTAGATCTCGTTGATATCACTTCTACAGGCGGTAAATTCCCGCGCCACTTTGCCATTTCTCCCTGTGGTCATGCGGCTGTTGTGTCTAATCAGGATACGGGCAATGTGATTGTTTTCTCGAGAGACATTGAAAGCGGTTTGATCTCAATGACGGATGAAATCATCGATATACCTGCTCCAAACTACATTCGTTTTCTGGACCTATGACGGCGTAAAGGATGACTAAGATGAGTTATTGGTTGGGAATTGATTGCGGAGGTACTTACCTCAAAGCCGGTTTATACGACAAGAGTGGCAAAGAAATTGGCGTCGCGCGTGAATCCCTTGAACTGATTTCTGAACATTCTGGCTGGGTGGAAAGAAGTACCACCCAACTCTGGGATTCGACCTGCTCAGTGATCAAAAAGGTGATTGCGAAAACGGGTGTCGACGCTGCTCAGATTCAAAGTATCGGGATTTCTGCTCAAGGGAAAGGGTTATTTCTGCTAGATAAAAACGATGAACCTATGGAAAGAGCAATTTTATCGGCCGACCAGCGTTCAATTGACATTGTTAAACGCTGGCAGAAAGAGGGGATACCGCAATCTATTCATCCGAAAACCCGACAATCGTTATGGACCGGGCACCCGGTATCCATTGCCCGTTGGATAAAAGAGAATCGACCAGAGCAGTATGAGCAGATAGGCACTGTGTTCATGAGTCACGACTATCTGAGATGGTGCCTGACGGGTGAAAAGCACTGCGAAATCACCAATATCTCGGAGTCAAATTTATACAACTTTGATACTCAGGATTACGATCATTCTCTGGCAGACACGTTGGGTATTCCAGAAGTGATGGAAGCGCTGCCACCCATAATTGGTGCAACAGATATTGCAGGGAAAATTAGCTCTTCTGCCTCTAGGCTGACGGGGCTTCGGGAAGGGACCCCAGTTGTAGGTGGTGTATTTGATGTCGTTGCAACCGCCATTTGTTCTGGAGTTAGGGATGACAGTGCATTGACCTTAACCATGGGGACCTGGTCGGTCACTACAGGGGTCACAGACCATCTGTTTGATATTCGTAATCCAGAAGCCAAACCTCATGTGTTTGGACACTATGCCCAAAAAGGTCAGTACATCACACATGACGCCAGCCCTACATCGGCTGGCAACCTAGAGTGGTTTACCGATTTGTTTGGTGATGAAAACTTTGAAGTGATCAATCGCTCTGTTGGTGAACTTCCTAAGTTGAGCTCTGAGCTTCTGTTTGCCCCATTTCTTTATGGTTCAAATGCAGGTCTGGGCGTGAAGAGTGGGCTTTATGGCATGCAGTCACTTCACACCAAACCGCAGGTTTTTCAGGCGATTTACGAAGGCGTGGTGTTCAGCCATTTGTTCCACCTCGATCATGTCAGGCTTCTATATCCAAATCTCACACACTTGATTGTGTGTGGTGGTCCAGCGCGCTCAAAGGAGTGGATGCAGATACTGGCAGACGCGAGCGGGCTTCCGGTGCTACTTCCACAAATTGAAGAAACAGGCTGTTTTGGTGCGGCAATTGTCGCCATGGTTGGCAGTCAGGCTTACGCCTCGACAGACGAAGCCATGTCCGTGATGGACGTCAAGGTCAACAAGGTCTCACCAGACTCAGATGTCTATGAACAGTATCAAGTGAAGAAACACAAATACCGGGTGTATGTCGAATCTCTGGCAAAACTTGAAGAGGGGCTTCAACACCCAATCACAGGCAAATCCGAATCAGGAGGATTGTCATGATTCCGAAATTACAGGTTGCACTGGATGTAACGACTGAAGCTGAAGCACTTGATGCAGCGAGAACGCTAGCACCAGTAGTGGATGTGCTGGAAGCAGGAACCTTAATCTGTTTTTCCGAAGGCATGTCGGTTGTCCGATCGCTTCGAGCCCAGCATCCGGAAAAGCCATTAGTCGTCGACATGAAACTTGCCGATGCAGGGAAGGATTTGGGGGAAATGGCGTTCAAGGCGGGTGGTTCGTTACTGACGGTTATATGTGCTGCGCCTTTAGCCACAATGGAAAGTGCTCTGAACGTTGCAAGGGCGCATAACGGTGACATCCAGATTGAGTTGTTCGGAGACTGGACTTTTGAGCAGGCTCAGGAATGGAGAAAACTCGGGATCTCGCAAGCCATTTATCACAGAGGAAGAGATGCTCAGGCTGCCGGTCAGACCTGGCATCAGGAAGATTTAGACTGGTTACAAAGGATGTGTGACTTAGGGTTCAAGATGTCAGTAACAGGAGGTATCACCCCTGAACTTCTGCCGACCTTCCGTCATCTTCCAATCGACACCTTTATCGCTGGCAGGGCACTTTTAACCGCACCCGACCCAAGAAAAGCGGCCATGGATTTCAAAGAAACCCTGTCATCTCTCTGGAGGGAATAACATGAATTATGATGATTTAGATGGAATACCTCCAATAGGTATCTATGAAAAGGCACTGCCCAAACAGTTGAGCTGGTCGGAAAGGCTGGCTCTAGCGAAAGCGTGCGGTTTCGACTTTGTTGAAATGTCCGTTGATGAAACGGACGAAAGACTGTCTCGATTAGACTGGACAAAACAAGAACGCAAAGCGTTAACCAATACCATTATAGAAAGCGGTATTCGGATTCCGTCCATGTGTTTGTCTGGGCATCGCAGGTTCCCATTTGGTAGCCGCGATCCAAAGATTAGAGAACAAGCTTATTCAATCATGGAAAAAGCCATCACTCTTGCGCAGGACATTGGCATACGCACCATTCAGCTAGCCGGTTACGACGTGTATTACGAAGAACAGGACGAAGGAACGCTTGCAAGATTTGAAGAAGGGCTAAAGTGGGCGGTCGACTTAGCAGCGAAATCTCAGGTCATGTTATCGGTGGAAATCATGGACACGTCGTTTATGAATTCAATTACCAAATGGAAAGCATGGCAGGAAAAAATCAATTCTCCCTGGTTTACGGTTTACCCAGATGTGGGGAATCTGTCAGCCTGGGGAAACGATGTAACGGCGGAGCTTGAACTGGGTATTGATCAGATAGCCGCATTACACCTTAAAGATACCTATGCCGTGACAGATACGTGCCCGGGTCAGTTCAGAGATGTTCCGTTTGGAGAGGGTTGCGTGGATTTTGTGCAGGCATTTAAAACGTTAAAGCGTTTGAATTACCGCGGAAGTTTCCTGATAGAAATGTGGACTGAAAAAGCGGATGAGCCTGTGCAGGAGTTGATCAAAGCCAGACGTTGGATGGAAGACAAGATGGTACAGGGAGGATGGAATGTATAAATCACTAAAAGAAGAGGTACTTGAAGCCAACCTGGCGCTTCCAAAACACGGTTTGGTTACCTTCACATGGGGGAATGTCAGTGCCGTTGATCGTCAACGTGGCGTCATCGCAATTAAACCTTCCGGGGTCGAATATGACGTCATGAAAGCCAGTGACATTGTGATACTAGATTTAGAAACAGGAGAGGTGATCGAAGGTGACAAAAAACCTTCATCAGACACCCCTACACATCTATGCCTGTACCGTGCATTCACTGACATTGGAGGGGTTGTTCACACGCATTCGCGCCACGCAACGATTTGGTCGCAGGCAGGTCTCGATATTCCTGCGTGGGGAACGACCCACGCCGATTATTTCTATGGTTCAATCCCATGCACGCGCCAGATGTCTTTGGATGAAATCGCGGGGAATTATGAATGGGAAACAGGACAGGTCATTGTAGAAACATTTGGACGCCGTCAACTGGATCCGAATCAGATGCCAGCGGTGCTGGTTAATTCCCACGGTCCTTTTATCTGGGGAACAAGCGCGAGCAGTGCGGTTCACAATGCTGTTGTGCTGGAGGAAGTGGCGTACATGGGGCTGTTCTCTCGTCAGTTGTCGCCTCAACTCGGTTCAATGCAGCAGCCGCTTCTGGATAAGCATTATCTCCGAAAACATGGGGAAAACGCCTATTATGGGCAATAGATACTAGATCCAGTTAATCCACGCTGAACCCAACACCTTGGGGTTACTTGGGTATGGATTCACTTTTAAGATTCAATTTTCAATATAGGTCTGGCTTTGTTGATGTATGAATATGGGTTACTCAGTTTAGACCTCTATATTTTTCAATACGCAATATTGATCAAACTCACTTCGTGTATTTGGCCAAGGTGAGGGGATACTTCTCGGTATGACTGCAAGTACCTTGCGATGTTTATACCGGAGAAGAGATAAAGTTTAGGGAGAGGAGAATGAGTAAACTACTGGCACTTGATATGGATGGTACACTGCTCACCGACAGGCGAGACATACCAAGCAGTGTGATCAACGCAATTCGGGTTCTGAAAAATCGTTGTCACGTTATGCTGGTGACCGGGCGTCATCATACGGCTGCATTGCCTTATTACTCGCAGTTGCAGTTAGACACGCCAACGATCTGCTGCAATGGCACTTACGTGTATGATTACGCTCAGGCTAAAGTGCTCAGCCATTCAGATATAGACAAAGAATTAGCGTTGGAATTTCTTTCTATCGCGGAGCATTACCAGCTAGAGCTGGTGGTTTATGTCGATGAGATGATGGTGTACCACAAATCTTCGAAGAGCGGTCACATGCGTTCTCTTCAGCTTTGGGCGGACAACATCAAACGCAGTATCCGACCTCAAATCAAACCCTGCAGCAGTTTCAAAGCTGTTATTCACAATGCTAACCATGTTTGGAAATTTGTGGTGGAAGGGAACAGCCCGCAAATGGAAAAATTCATGGGGCACCCGTTAATAAACCAGCACTTTATCGGTGAACGTTCATGGATCAACCGGATTGATTTTGCACGCAAAGGCAACACCAAAGGCGCTGCCTTAGCGACTCATATTGAAAAACTTGGCTTAACCTGGAACGACGTGATAGCGGTGGGCGATAGTTATAACGATCTCTCGATGCTGGTAACTGCCGGAGTTGGTGTAGCAATGAAAAACTCTGAACCTGCCATTCAGGAAGCATCCAACCGAGTGACCAAAAGCACAAACAATGAAGGGGGAGTATTAGAAATCATTACTGAACTGCTCCAACAAACAGACAATTACAGGCGGATTGCACTGTAGGTTATTACTTAAGTGCTATGTGTAAGCGGCACACACCACAAGGCGAGCCAAAAACTCGCCTTTGTAACTTTAAGAATCCGGGTGACCTTTGATTAACGTGTCGACAAGTCTGTCCAACACGGGTCCTTTTCGTTTTTGTAGCCCCGTGATGTTGGATAGCGCGACGTATCCAGTCTTTTCCTGAATATCAATCATCATGCACGAGCTATAGCCACCAGTTCCACCGTTGTGAAAGTAATAGCGTTCTTTCTCATCTGGTTCCCCCAGAATTACCCAACCTAAACCGATGCGCGCCCCATGCTCCGTGCTGACTGGCTGTCTTTGCAGTTCAAAAATGGCGTTATCTTCTTTTAGGCACCACAAGATATATTTTGAAAAATCCTCTACTGTAGAAAGCACCGCTCCAGCGCCAGCCAAAACTCCGAGATCCCAATTTGGCGTTGGCTTTCCGGCGCTATTTAACCCCTGAACTAATCTAGACTGAACCAAGGACAATTGAGACGTCGAATTGTGCATATCCAAGGGTTTAAAAATCGACTCTTGAAGTAGGTCTTCATAGGTTCTATTGGATTGCTGGCTGAGCGTGTAGCCGAGCAAGCCCATACCAAGATTTGAATAAACAGATTTTCCTTTGCCTTTCAGTTTGAGCTTATGCTCAAGGTAAGACAGCAGCTGGGGTTCCAGGTAATCTCTGTAGGGGTTCTTAGCATTCTTAAAAAGCGCGCCCCAAATCAAACCGGGTGGCAAACGAGGAAGCCCAGAAGTGTGGCTGGCGAGTTCTTTGAATGTGATGGAAAGTTTATTCCTGAAGGGTACTGCGATGTGATGATTAATTGCTTCATCCAGCGCAATTTCACCAGCAAGAACGGATTTGGCAAGTAATTGACAGGTCAGAACTTTGGTTATCGAACCAATTTCGAATACCGACGCAAAGTTTTCAACCGCGTGAGGAGTTCCAGATTCGTTTCTCGCACCATAAAATGCAACCTGATCACTTTGAATCTTAGCCATTGCGATCTCAGTGTCGTCGTCAAATTGCTGGATAGCGTTGTGAATCTCATGGATTTCTTGTTCAGTAAAACTCATCGTAGACCCTAAGCTTTAGAAGCGTGTTGTTTAAGAATGTGTCATAAGGCTACCGAACGATAATAATACAAATGGGTTAACAGGCAATTAAGTCTGAAAAAAACTATTACTTTCAGACAAATAAAAAAGCCCACCATAAGGTGGGCAAAGAGACAAGGTGTATTAAGAAACTAATGCATTAAAGTGTAGGAAGTTGCTGTTTTGCGCTTTCGATGCCTTTAGCGGCAATTTCTTCACCCATACCCAGAGCTTCAGCGTAAACAAAATTCACATTGTGGATGCCAACGAAACCTAGAGTGGTTTTCAGGTAGCTTGTCACGATGTCATTTTCTGTGTCTTTATGAACACCGCCACGTGTTGTAATAACCGTCGCTTCCTTGACATTGGTTAACAGACCAACGGGACCATTCTCCGAATACTGGAACGTCACGCCAGCACGAGCAATCATATCAATCCAGTTTTTTAACTGAGTGGGTACGGTAAAGTTGTACATCGGAGCTGCGATAACCAGCTTGTCTGACTGCTTGATTTCTTCAATCAACTGGTCAGATTTAGCCAGAATCTCTTGCTGTTCTTCAGTCAGATCTTCTCCACCGCCAAACGCCGCCAAAACGTTGTGATCAAGAATTGGGAGAGGATTTTCAGCCAGATCGCGGATAACCACGTTTGATTCAGTCGCATTTTCAGCAATCACATTGATGAGAGCATTAGATTGAGAATGAGCACCTAGAATGCTTGATTTAAGAATCAGTACTTGAGCCATCATTTCGTCCTTTGTTTATCTGTTTTGGTTTTGATGGTGTCATTCTAGGCAGACCGAATCTCAAAGATAATACGCTGTTCACGATTAAGTCATTCAAATTTTTCGAATGAGTTTTGTTGTCTGAAATGTCGAATAACCTATTGACCCGTCTATAGGTTCAGGGTGCATTCTGGAAATGAATAAGCAAAAAGGCAGGTTATATGAACAGCATCATTTCTCAGGAAGACAAGATCTTTTTACAGCAAGTGGAATCTTGTGATTTTCCGATATCAGAATTCAATCACAAAGCGCATATTAGGCTAGGCTACATTTACTTAGCGGGCATGTCGCTTGAGTCAGCATTAGACAGAATGCGTAATTCGTTGACCAATCTGCTGTCTCACAATGAAATTGCGCCCGAAGGTAAGTACCATGAAACACTCACCAAAGCATGGCTCATGGCAATTCTGTGCTTTATGAAAAAGTCAGCAGGCTGTGTTTCATTCGAGCATTTTATTGAAGCGAATTCAGAGCTCTTAAACAGCGATCTTCTGTCGCACCATTACGCCAAAGCGACGCTATTTTCAGACCAGGCAAGAACACAGTTCGTTGAACCAGACGAGTTGCCATTTCCTGATTTGTCGTGATTTAGGTGGTCAACTGTCTGGCTTAGCCACTCAGTTCGCTCTAGAAGGAGAGCGCATCAAGTAGTACAAATCTCGGCTTAAGTGCTTGAGCTTACGGAATTCTGGTGCTCGTCTTAATGATACCCAATCCCAACGCAATGCCTTTTTGGCCTCTCCCTGTTCGCGGTGATACTCCGCGTAACCTTCCTCAAGCCGTGACCACGCAAGCTCACATGCTTTGTCAGAGGCTGGATAACGGTTTATGTAGCCAGTGATTATACGGCGCATTGCTTCGAGTCGATTCAGGCGGTTTGATGTTATGGATCCGGCTCTCATCAAATATTGCATCTGAATTCTTGGATTCGCCGATACTTTCCCGCACTGCGCCAGTTTCAGCCACATATCCCAATCGCTGGCCGATTTCAGTTCACTGCTAAAACCTCCGACTTTAAGAAGGGCGTCTCGTCTGGCAACAACCGTAGAAGTGCCTATCATATTGGTCGCCAGAATTTCGTCTCCGGCATTATCGATATCGAAAAAGCGATTGGCATTCGGAAGGTGATTGAAGACTTTCCAGTAGCCAAAACAATCGATGATCTCTTTACCTTCCTCATTGAAATGCATGTAGTTGGTGAAGCTGAGAACGTGGTCTTCACTTGCCATGTGCCAGTTAAGCTGGCACTTGAGTTTTCCGGGAAGCCAGTAATCATCCGCGTCCAGAAAGGCGATGTATTCGGAGCGAGCCATTTCGATTGCGTGATTTCTCGCCGCAACCACACCAACGTGATCGAGCCTGACAGGAACGATCTGCGGGTGCTGCTCGGCGATTTTCTCTAGCCAGGCGAAAGTGCCATCTGTGGAACCATCGTCCATCACCAGAATTTCAAGCTCCTCCAAATCTTGCTCAAGTACACTGCCTATCGCTTTGGATAGATAATCAAGGCAGTTATAGGTAGGAATAACGACACTGACTAATGGTTGCATGATGATTACCTCTGCTTGTAAAAATGGGAAACTGAGTTCTTACTAAGCAGAATCCAAGCCAACTGTGAACTGTCAATTTAACTCTATGAATATTCGTGTTTTTCCTCGCTAAATTACATATTCACTCAAGTCAGTATGCTCGCGTTCTGTCATTTTGCGAGGGGTAATCTCAAATTGCGTGTAGATTTACTCATGCGTATTTTTCAATTTAACAATTGTTGTTAGAGGGGGCGTAAAGAGATCTAACTAGCCGAAATTGCGTAAAATTTCCTGACATCGCCTTTGGTTCCACCATGAGGTGACTTTCGCGCAGTTGTGATACAATTCGCGCCAGTTTTATCGAGAGAATTAAAAATAAGAAGGTATCGCTTTGACCTCGTCACAGCAAAATGCAGCTGGCAACGTTCCAAACAGCCCATCCAAGCTAAGAGCTGCACTCAAAGATTGCATGATTAAAGACCGTTTTCGTTTTTCACGACGAATTCAGGGTGCAAGTAAAATAAAGAAAGAAGAATCCAGACTCGCGGCATTCGACGACATTGCATTGGACATCGCAAAATCCATGATGACCGCCGAGCAGCGTTCAGCGTACCAACCAACCATCGAATATCCAGAAATCCTGCCTGTAAGCCAGAAGAAAGACGACATAGCCGCGGCAATCGCAGAGCATCAAGTCGTGATTGTGGCAGGTGAAACCGGATCAGGTAAGACAACTCAGCTTCCGAAGATTTGTGCGGAACTTGGTCGCGGAAAGTTCGGATTAATTGGTCATACTCAGCCACGTCGACTGGCAGCGCGATCGGTGGCTAACCGTATTGCAGAAGAGATGGAAACCAAGCTCGGCGAGTTCGTCGGTTACAAAGTTCGTTTTAACGACCAGATTTCAGATAACACCCAAATCAAATTGATGACCGACGGTATATTACTGGCGGAAATCCAGCATGACCGTTTCTTAAATCAATATGACACCATCATTATCGATGAAGCGCACGAACGCAGCTTAAACATCGATTTTATTTTAGGTTACCTGAAGGAATTACTTCCACGTCGCCCAGACTTGAAAGTCATCATTACCTCGGCAACCATCGATCCAGAGCGTTTTTCTAAGCACTTTAGCAATGCGCCCATTATTGAAGTTTCTGGTCGTACCTACCCGGTAGAAACCCGTTATCGTCCGCTTTCTGGTGATGACGACAATGATCGCGACCAGCTTGAAGGCATATTCGAAGCGGTCGATGAATTGTGCGACGAAGGATTAGGAGACATCCTGATCTTCATGAACGGTGAGCGAGAAATTCGTGATACCGCCGATGCGTTGAACAAACGTAATCTTCGTGACACAGAAATCGTGCCTTTGTACGCGCGCCTTTCAGCTGGTGAACAGAACAAAATCTTCCAGCCTCACGCAGGCAGACGTATCGTCCTTGCCACCAACGTTGCGGAAACATCGCTGACGGTTCCGGGTATCAAATACGTTATCGATCCGGGTACGGCGAGAATCAGTCGTTACAGCTACCGAACCAAAGTGCAACGATTGCCGATTGAGCCTGTTTCTCAAGCGAGTGCGAATCAGCGTAAAGGTCGCTGTGGTCGTGTGGAAGAGGGTATCTGTATTCGTCTTTATTCTGAGGAAGATTTCGAATCACGCCCGGAATTTACCGATCCTGAAATCCTGAGAACCAACCTTGCCTCTGTTATTCTTCAAATGACTGCGCTCGGGTTGGGTGATATTCAGGCTTTCCCATTCGTAGAGGCGCCAGACAAGCGCAACATTCAAGATGGTGTCAGGTTGCTTGAAGAGCTGGGTGCCATTAACGACAAAGCGAAGGATCCTAAGAAGCGCCTCACACCCGCTGGTCGTCAGCTTGCCAGACTGCCTATCGACCCGCGTTTGGCACGCATGGTACTAGAAGCACCAAAATACGGCTGTCTGAAAGAGATAATGATCATTGCGTCGGCGTTGTCGATTCAAGATCCACGTGAGCGCCCATCAGACAAACAGCAATCGTCGGACGATAAACATCGCCGTTTCTTCCACGAAGAATCGGACTTCCTGACGTTTGTGAACCTTTGGGAATACGTTCAAAAGCAACAAAAAGCGCTATCAGGCAATCAGTTCCGCAAGCAGTGTAAGCAAGACTATTTAAACTATTTACGCGTTCGTGAATGGCAAGACGTGTACTTCCAGATCCATCAGGCGATGCGCGAGATGGACTTTAAACTGAACGATGAGCCTGGCGGTTATCAAGGCGTTCACAGTGCGATATTGGTGGGCTTGCTTTCTCATATTGGTGTGAAAGACCAAGAGAAAAATGATTACCAAGGTGCGCGAAACGCACGCTTCCATATTTTCCCTGCTTCCGGTCTGTTCAAGAAGCAGCCTAAGTGGATCATGTCTGCTGAGCTGGTTGAAACGTCCAAATTGTGGGGGCGAATCATTGCCAAGATTCAACCTGAGTGGATTGAGCCACTCGCCAAGCATTTGATCAAACGTACATACAGCGAACCACATTGGTCTAAGAAACGCGCCGCCGTTATGGCGTATGAAAAGGTGATGTTGTACGGAGTGCCGATCGTTCCTAAGCGACTGGTCAACTATTCCAACATTGATAGCACGGTGAGCCGAGACATTTTTATTCGTAGTGCGCTAGTGGAAGGTGAGTGGGAAACCAAGCACGCCTTCTTCAAGCAAAACCGAAAACTGCTGATGGAAGTCGAGGAGTTGGAGCACAAGTCCCGACGCCGCGATATTCTGGTCGATGACGATGAGCTATACGACTTCTACGACCAACGCGTTGGCACTGAAGTGGTATCGGGGCGTCATTTCGATACCTGGTGGAAAAAGGCATCCCAAGAGAATGCTGAGCTGCTCAACTTTGAAAAAGAGATGCTCTTCAAAGGGGACGCCAGCCACATCACCGATCTGGATTACCCGAACTTCTGGCATCAGAACGGTTTGAAACTCAAGCTGAGCTACCAGTTTGAACCGGGTGAAGACAGCGACGGTGTGACGGTTCACGTTCCGCTACCGATTCTCAACCAGGTGGAACCTGCCGGGTTCGATTGGCAGATCCCTGGCTTAAGACATGAATTGATCGTCAGCCTGATTAAGGCATTGCCAAAAACTTTGCGCAAAAACTTTGTGCCAGCACCGAACTATGCCGACGCGTTCTTGGCGCGTGCAACACCAATGGAAGCGCCATTGCTCGATTCGCTAGAGAAAGAGCTGCGCCGAATGACTGGTGTGGAAGTACTGCGTGAAGACTGGAATTTAGATCAGGTAGCGGAGCACTTAAAGGTAACGTTCCGTGCTGTCGATCACCGCAACCGCAAGCTGAAAGAGAACAAAGATCTCCACGAGCTAAAAGAAAGCCTGAAAGATAAGGTGCAAGAGACCTTATCAAAGGTGGCGGATGACGATATCGAGCAGCAAGGTCTCCATACGTGGAGCTTCGGCGAACTGCCAAAAGTCTATCAACAGAAGCGCGGTGGTTACGATGTAAAAGCGTACCCAGCGATTGTGGACTCGAAAGACAGCGTTGAAATTAAGCTGTTTGAAACCGAGCAGGAGCAGATCTCTGCGATGCAGGCGGGTCAGCGCCGTCTGGTGTTACTGAATGTGCCATCGCCTATCAAATACCTGCACTCGAACCTGCCAAACAAGTCTAAGCTTGGGCTTTACTTCAACCCTTATGGCAAGGTTCTGGATCTGATTGATGACTGCATCGCCTGTGGGGTCGATAAGCTGATAGAAGAGCAAGGCGGTTTGGTTTGGGAATCGGACAAGTTTGAAGCCCTGAAAGAACACGTTCGCGCAGAGCTGGACGATACAGTTGTCGACATTGCGAAGCAGGTAGAAACGATTCTGACCACGGCTTTCAACATCAACAAAAAGCTTAAAGGGAAGATCGATTTCACTATGGCGTTTGCCTTGTCAGATATCAAAGCTCAAATCGAAGGTTTGATTTTCAAAGGGTTTGCGACAGAGTGCGGTTGGAAGAAGCTGCCAGACATTCTTCGCTACATGAAGGCGATTGAACGTCGAATGGAAAAGCTGCCAATCGATCCAAACAAAGACCGATTGCACATGCTGAAAATTGAATCAGTGACGAACGACTATAAAGAGCTGTTGAACAAGATTCCAAAAGGCGTGGCAATCCCGGACAACGTGAAAGAAGTGCGTTGGATGATTGAAGAACTCAGAGTGAGTTTCTTTGCTCAACAGTTAGGTACGCCTTATCCGGTGTCAGATAAACGTGTTAAGAATGCCATTTCTGAGTGCTAAGGATATTCCAACGATAATAATGGTCTATTCTTTGCAAGAAGGAATTAAGCTGACGTAAATACTGACGTTGTTCTAATGTGTTACGTCAATTTACCGGGGGATAAATTGTTATTCTCTGAACACGTATTTGAGGGAATAGAAATGAAAAAAACATTGTTGGCTCTGGGTTTAGCGAGCATTGCAGCAACAGCCAGCGCAGATTCGTTTTTTTACGCAGGCGGCAACTTTGGTCAGTCTGATTTCGGCAGCGGCGACAAAGAAACGGCATTTGGTTTCCACGTAGGTACCGGTATTTTGCCGATTTTGGGTTTGGAGGCTGGCTACTGGAGCCATGGTCGTGATACCACTTCTTTGTTTGCGGCAGTCAAGCCAAGCATTGATTTTGGTCCTCTTCACATTTACGCAAAAGGTGGTCTGCACTCTTGGGACAACGATGGCGCGGGTGATGGAACTGGCTTAATGTACGGTGCAGGTGCGGAATATTTCTTAGTGGATAATCTGTCCCTTGGTGGTTCGTGGCAGTCATTTAACCGTGGTGACAACTACAGTGACATCACATCCTTTACTGTGACGGCAACTTTCCACTTCTTGTAAAGAAAATTTGAGCTGTTATCTAAAATGCTGGCGTTTGCCAGCATTTTTATTGAGCGTCTGAATAAAAGTGCTTTTTGAGCATAAAAAAACTTAAAAAGTTTTACATCTAAGTATGGCTAAAGCGCATTGTTAACCTTAAAATAATCTCGCTTCGGTACAATTCGAGTTTTCCTTAATAGCAACAGTTTTCCAATGGTTGAAAATCATACCCAAATGACTTGGGTGAGTATGAGCAAATCTCACCGTCGTCAGGTTATTTAGGTATGTTCGTGGTTCATGATGAATCATGGTTGTAATTGGAAACGCGTGGAGCGGGACGTTTCACACGATCAGAAGTAAAGTTGTACGAAATGAAAAAAACACTTTTAGCTTTGGCATTAATGGGCGCAGCGACAACAGCTAACGCAGACTCTTGGTTGTATGGTGGTGTAAACGCAGGTCAATCTGATCTGGACAGCAAAAATGCGACTGCAACCAGCTTCCATGTTGGTACCGGTATTTTACCTATCATCGGTGTAGAAGCAGGCTACTGGAATCACGGTAAATTTGATGGTGGTATTGAAGGCAGTTCTGTTTACGCGGCACTAAAGCCAAGCATCGACTTTGGTCCTCTGCATATCTACGCGAAAGGCGGCATGCACAACTACGATTTGGACAAAGGTTCCAACAAAAAAGGCTCTGGCACTAAAATGATGTACGGTGTCGGCGTAGAATACTTTGTTATCGACATGCTTTCTGTTGGTGGTTCATACCAGCAGTTTGAAGTGAACAAGAACGATGTAGGTTCAATCGGTTCATTCACACTGAACGCGACGATTCACTTCTTGTAAGAAAGACGGTTCAATGCAAAACCTCCCAATATGGGAGGTTTTTTTGTGTCTGATATCTATATATCTACGATATCTATGTCCGCAGCGGTTTGGTTATCCAGCGCCACAATTGAGCTCCCAAACTCGCAATGCCCAGCGCTGTAATAGCAAAAGTCACTTTGCTCGGTTCGGTGTACGCTTTCTTCCAGATTTTTCTCACTGTGGGGTAGGAAAGATCGCCCATCACATGAAGAGGGGAACGCCAGCACTGAGCAACGGTAATTCCAAACTCATTGTCAGTTGGTTCTATGCCATGCCACCAGAATGGTGGGATATACATTGCGTCACCTGGCTCAACTAGGGCAGTAAATGGTTTGATTGCGTTTGACTTACTCTGATCAAAACAGTCCCCATTTTCCAAGTATGCATCGGCTTTAAAAGCATCAAATACTAAGTCATCGGTTAGCTTGTCAGGTGGCAGTAAACCGACTTTTTTCGTTCCAATCACCTGGCTCATTAACGTTTCATCGGTTACGTGAAAATGCCAGCCTGTTCCGGCACCTTTGTACATAAAAGCTCGGGATTTGGGATAAGCAATGGGCTTAGGCGGATTGGGCAAGAATCGATAACCGTTGGTATCAGGAGCCAATACTTTAAATGGC
Organism: Vibrio sp. SCSIO 43132; assembly: GCF_019904195.1. NCBI lineage: Bacteria > Pseudomonadati > Pseudomonadota > Gammaproteobacteria > Vibrionales > Vibrionaceae > Vibrio > Vibrio sp. SCSIO 43132. The sequence continues at coordinate 2,327,081 of NZ_CP063199.1, read as the reverse complement.
TCTTCACTCAATACGACAGACGGCGCACTCAGTATTTCCTCAGTACCGGAACGAAGCAAATCAAGCACATGATGAAAAGGTTCGACTTTTCTGCCTTCTCCCATTCTCTCTGCACTTTCATAGTTCATGTGAGGATAATAAGGTGTTGGGCTGTCTCCATTTTTTTCTTTGAGATACTCAGGATCCTGCCATTTATCCATAGCCTCCCAGTGGCTGATTGCCCCTTTGATTAAGCAGGGCTGATTTTGCGACACGTATCGATCATAGAATTCTTTGGGAGTGAGTTCGCTGGCAAGTACGGTTTCAATTTCAGGAGCGGAGTCCATGCCCGGTATGAACTTAAAAACGTGCTCTTCCTGAACCTTATCTGCCATTTCCATTACGTAGTCTCCCTGACCGATCATCCCAAAATGTGCATTCAGAATGATGTTATATATTTTTATAAAAAATGATAAATTTTGTTGCTTTGTATGTGATCAAAACGTTGTTCTTTTGTCGGCTGACTATAAGCTTATAAACAACCTCTTTATCATCAGTATCTTATCTGGCAATCTTCTTTGATTGCTTTTGTTCTAATTGTCTATGGGGAGAAGAATTTCCAGATGAATCGATTGCAGCTCAGTCATCGCTATGGTCTTTTTATGGGGCTGTTTTTCGTCTCTCAATTCGTCGTATTACCCGTTATGACACCTATTTTTATGAGTTTCGGCATGACTATTCCCCAAATAGGGATGATCATGGCGACAATGGGCATTACCGTCATGCTTCTGGAATTGCCGACTGGTGGGCTGGCAGATCAGATTGGTCGGAAAAAAGTATTTCTTGGCTCGATTGCCTTTAGTGCTTCTTCCTATTTAACACTCCTCCTTCTTCCTACTTTTGCTGGTGGTGTCATTGCCATGTTTCTATGGGGAGCGAGCATAGCCATTAGCTCTGGCACACTTACAGCCTGGTTTGTCGAAACCTTTAATCAAAGTGAAGGGGATATGACTCTGCAAACTGGTTTTGCAAGGGTAGGGGTTAGAACCAGTTTCTTTGCTGCTGTCGGTGCTCTGCTGTGCGCAGGCATCATGTTTGTCGGTAATCAATGGGGCTATGATGATCGGACACTGTATGACTTTGCTTTGAGTGTTGGTCTTATCTGTCTGGTTCTGGTTTTTGTTATTGGTTTGGTGTGGGTTAAAGAACAGAGAGAGTTTCAACCATTTACGCGAGATGTGTTTACCACCATACCTAAGCAGGTCCGAACGGGAGTCATCGCTGCCAAACACCCAGTTTTGTGGCGTTTGCTGTTTGCCATGTTCTTAACCATTCCCATTGCCAGTGCCATCGAAAAATTCTGGCCAGTTCGATTTGAAGATCTGGCAGGTGAACAACCGTTAGAGTGGGTTTATGGTTTTACTTACGCGGTGACCATGTTTTTGGGCAGTGCCGCAGCGGCGTTTACCAATTGGATGACAGAAAAACTCAACCAGCAAATGGGCAAAGTATTGCTGGTGAGCGTCATGTTTCGTCTTATTGCCGCTACCGTTTTTGCTCTTTCCGGTGATCTGATCTTGTTTGTTCTATTGTTTATTTGCTACGACTTTACCAATCACTTAGGAAAATCTGCCTATAACCACCTTTTGCATCATGCGACGGATGATAACGTTCGCTCAACCATTGATTCTCTTAACTCTTTGGTCATGCGAGTCGGTGGAGTGACGGGGTCACTGCTATGTGGGTTTGGAGCAGCCTATGTAGGGCTAATCAACATATGGCTGCTGTGTGTGGTGATTGGAGTTGGAGCTTTGTTCCTTTTCAAAAGCCCGTTGCTCAATGAATCTCACGAACCAGCGGATTCGACAAACTGACTTTAGTCTCTCTGAACTCGCATGACACCTAACGCTGCATGGTTGGCTGTGCAAATCACGCCTTTACCTGAAAGTGACTGACGGACGCAGCCTCCTCCAAATAGGTCATTGAGCATGAAGACACCAAGTACCATAGTCTCGTCAGACTCGACAAACACGCCTTTCGGTGTCATTGATATGGCAGGGTGTCGTTTTCCAACCACTCGCTTTTGCAGAATAAATAGGGAAGAGTTAGGGGAAGCGGCGTCTGACAGGATTTGATGCCAAGTATCTTCATCGCATTCCCAGCCGCACGTGACACCATGTCCACCATAGCCGATGGCGCTTTTTAGTACCCAATCCTTCTTATCGAGTGTTAAAAGCTGCGACAGGTTGGATTCACCGACGGCATACGTCTTAGGAACAGACGCCTCAATGAGCTTTTGTTCTTGCTCAGAAACCGAAGCTAAAACATCATCTTGGTGCAAAATTGCCAAAGCAGCTTTGCTCATGTAAAGCTCACTGAACGGGTGAATGAGCGAATGAATTTTCCCGTTTTTCAGACCATTCAAATAGCCTGAGTAACCATCCAAATCCTTTGCCATATCACTCAGCGTGAATACTTCAAAAACAGCAATATCACCCGTATGCGAGGCGAGCACATTCTGTAGCTCATTGTGGGGGATTGTGCTGACTTCGATATCCAGATGTGTGCTCAGGGCACCTGCAGCGCTGTTGGCGACTAAAGGGCTGTCTTTAAACTGAATGAAATCATCAACAACGACAAGTTTTGGGTTATTGAGGGACGCTAGCCTTTGAGCTACAGCGGGGCAGATATGTGAATAAGGAGAATGCCAGAACTCGTTGATTTTAATGGCTGAATCTTCGTATTTTTCGTTTTCAAGCGCCTGATCATACAGTGCCTGTATACCGTCATAGGCAAATCCACCTATGGCGCCGCCAACATTGACTTCCATAACTTTCCAATGGTTGCCGTCATCCAGAATGTCCCACCTGCAAGGTATGATTCCGTTGACGTCTCTCAGTTGTTCCATCAGTGAGATCACTCTCTCATCTGAAAAGCCAAGGGCATTAGCAAACGCCTCCATCTCTCCATCGAAAGCGATATTGGGGAGGTTACGAATCAGGTTAAATAGCTCATGTAGAATTTTTGTCTGTTTTTTAACCGATTTCTCGGGATATACCACAGGGGTCATCAATAAATGCCAGTCGGGTCGGGAAAATCGACTGTCCGCGCCACTTAGTCGAATGTCATCGGCTAAGTCGTCTGCCAAAGGATTCTCTTCAAAGTAGTCGAGCCAAAAATCATTTGATTGCATATTTATCCCTAGAAAAAGAATCTAATTCTTTGTTTTTAAAACAAATGTGAGAGCTATGAAATGAATAAGTCAATATTTATGAGCAAACCATTATAAACTTTAACAAGTCATTTACAATTGTCTCGATGTCGTATAAGAATATGTAAATTTTTGTATCAAAGTTTAGGCATTATCAGATGATTACAATCAATAATAAAAAACAAAAAGATCTAACTCATTCAATAGTAAGACAATTTAACTACCTCGCCTCACAAACCCCTGAATCTATAGCCATAGAAGATAATGCCGAAATTTTGACCTATAAACAGGTCGATGTGCTTAGTGACCGGGTTGCTCATTGTCTGGTTGAGCAGAACATTGGATCCGCACCAATTCATGTGGGAGTGGTAACAGACAGAAGCTATCGAATGATCATCGCCATGTTGGGAGTCTTAAAAGCGGGGGCGGTTTATGTACCCATTGACCCTAAACATCCAGCAGAGCGACAGCGGTATATTTTTGAAAATGCTCGTTGCTCGATTCTTCTTACCGACAATATCGCCCCTCACTTTTCTCCTAAACGCACTTTTCATATCGATTCTCTTCTGGAGAACAGCGCCAACAAGCCGCTTTCTCAGGTCCACCCTCACTTTGATACCGCTTGTATTCTTTATACTTCTGGCACAACGGGTAAGCCCAAGGGCGCAATGTTGACCAGCAAGGGCATAATGAATACCTGTGAGGCACTTAGCGAAACAATGGGTATCTCTCCGAACTCGATCATGCTTCATTACGCATCGTTAGGGTTCGATTCCGCCACGCTAGAATGGCTGATGGCGCTGACAAATGGGGCTAAGCTGTCGATCATTTCGGAAGACCAACGTACCGACCCGGAGGCGCTGTCGTCTTATCTGGTTGAAAAGAAAATTACACACGCCATCTTGCCTTCGGCGATGCTTCCGTATTTGAAAAGTGATCGAGAATACGTACTTGAATCGTTAGCCGCGGTAGGTGATGTGTCTGATGAAAAACTGCTGTGGCACTGGTCAACCAAGTGCAATGTATTCAACGGTTATGGCCCGATGGAGATGTCTATTTGCACATCGATCCATCAGGTTGAAAATGGTCGGCCTGTCAATTTAGGGCAGCCGATTCAGCATACACAAGTGATGGTGATGGATGAGCAAGGTTGTCAGGCAAAAGAAGGTGAATCGGGCGAACTGTGGGTAACAGGTGTCGGGTTGAGCCTCGGGTATGTGAACAACCATGAGCAAACCGAACTGGCATTTGTGACCGATAAAAATGGGCGGACTTGGTATAAGACAGGTGATTTGGTCAAGCAAGATGGAATGGGTAATCTCCATTTTAATGGGCGTTATGATCATCAGGTCAAAATCCGTGGAAATCGGGTCGAGCTGGAAGAGATTGAACAGACACTCAAGACAATAAATACGATTGACGATGCCTGTCTTGTTACCCCGACGCACTCAGATGGAAGTAAGTATCTGGTTGCTTTTTATAGCGGGTTTGGCGATGAGAAATCTGTTCGAAATACTCTTACCCAAATGCTTCCAGAGAGCCACGTACCTTCCAGTTTTATCAAACTAGATACCTTACCGCTTACTACTAACCTCAAAGTTGATCGTCGAGCTCTGCACGAGTTGTACGTCAGCGACTACGCCGATAAAGCCAAAACTCTAAAGGCAGATTCCGTAAACAATCGAGAAACCATAGCGGCTTTATTCTTGTCGGAACTTGCTGTCAGCACACTGAATGAAGGAGAGAGTTTCTTTCAGCTTGGAGGTGACTCTATTGGCTCCATTCGCCTGATCAACAAGCTTAATCAGACCTTCAGCTGTGCCGTCTCGATGCGCCAGTTTAGAGAAAAACCAACGGTTTCAGGTGTGTTGGGTTTAATTCAAGAGAGTGAAACAACTGCGAATGATGATTCGAAGTCTAAAGTCCTTACCATTTCCAAACATCGCCCAGATACTTTTGAACTGTCGAGCCAGCAATTGGTAGCGTGGTACATGGCGCAGCAACAACCTGACAGCAAAGCATACCTTGCTGAAGCGGCAATTCATTTTGAAGGTGAACTCAATGTGCCCGCGTTAGAGGCAGCACTGAACGATGTGTATGCCCGACACGATATTTACCGCACTATTTTCATCGAAGAAGAGGGAGAACCTCGCCAACGCGTACTGCCAGAAATCCAATACAAACTCAGGGTGGTAGAAGCCGATTCGCAAGACAAAACCGAAGTGATCAACCGCGTGCTGGCAGAACATCTTCCGGGTATCTCCGATCTGTCCCAATTGCCGTTAGCGGAATTTGTCTTGATTCGATTCGCTGGCAATGACCATGTTCTGATACATCAGGAACACCATATCATTCATGATGGCTGGAGCGGCAGCGAATTCACACGCGAGATGATGGATGCGTATCGAGCCCGTTCCAGTAATTCGCTGTGGCAACCAGAGCCAGTGGCGCAATATTACGATTTTCATACCGCTCAACAAGGTTGGCTGGAATCTAACGAAGCCGAAAAGCAACAGAAACACTGGTGCGAAAAGCTTGAAAACTGCCCTCAGGGCGTTCCATTGTTTGGTAAGCAATCCCACGCGCTTGGGTTTTCAGGTGGTCACCAGAAAATGGTGTTTAGCCAAAAAGAATGGCAAGCAATGGAAGCACTGTGTGGGGCGCAAGGCATTACCCCGTTTGCTTTTACCTCTGCCGTTTTGTATCTCGCGATGTGGCGCTATTCAGGGCAGAGCGATCTGACATTTGGTTCCGCGTTTGCCAACCGAAACTGGCAAAACTCGCACGGTGTGCTGGGCATGTTGGTGAATACATTGGTGCTTCGTCAATCGCTAGATCGCACCTCTACGCTGAGTGAACTACTTGAACAAACTCAGCAAACCATAGACGAGGCACAAGACAATCAAGAGTTGCCTTTCACCAAAGTGGTGGAAGCGCTGAACCCAGACCGAAGTGCGGTCAGCAACCCGTTTTTCAATGTTCTGCTTGGGTTTCACGATACCCCAATTGATGTTGAGCCAATTGAAGGTTTGAATTGGCACAAAGACGAAACCATGATCTCAGAAACGTCGAAATTCGACTTAGACTGTCTGGTCGTGCCAAGAGGAAAATCTTTCAACAAAGACGGGGAAGTGCACTTCCTTTGGGAGTACCGCAGTGATGTCTATTGCGCTGAAGAAATCGCCTTGTTCTTAGAAAGTTTTCAGTACCTGTTCCTGGATTTAGTCAATCGATTCGAAGCGGTGTCGAATCAACCGATTGATCGTCTGACAGCAATAACCCCTCGTCAGCAAACGCTTATGGATAAGCAGTGGGGAACAGGACCGCAGCTTTCTAATGCCGTGCAAGCGAAATATAGCAAGCTGTCGCTGGTGGCAGCGATCGAACTCGCTGCGCAGCAGAACCCTGATAGTATTGCGCTGGCTTGCGGTGCCCACTCTTATACCTATGCTCAGCTTGAACTTGCCTCTAATCAACTGGCTATTGAGCTTGATAAAGCGGGCGTGCAGCCGGGAGAGCGAGTCGGTATTGCGGCGAGCCGTTCACCAGAACTGATCGCTGCCATGTATGCCACCTTCAAGCTTGGTGCTTGTGCTGTAGTTATTGAACCGAGCCTGCCACCTCAACGCCAAGCTTTTATACTGCAAGATGCTGATATATCCGCTGTGCTGGGCAGTATTTCTGAAAGCAAAGTATCCGTCATTTGTATTCCGATTGAGAGTGATTTTACACATCAGGAAACTTCACGAGTTTGGAAAACACCGAGGTTCGAACACGACCTAAGCGCCTACATTCTTTACACATCTGGTTCGACTGGCGTGCCAAAAGGGGTAGATGTGCCAATGTCGTCTCTTCATAACGAATGTTGCTGGCACATTGATGAATTCAACTTAACACAAGAAAGCACAGGAACGTGTCTGGCGTTTGCGGGTTTTGATGCCTTTATGGCAGAAGTCTTCCCACTTTTGATGGCGGGCGGGCAGGTGTTGATTCTGGATGATCAGGAACGCGACGATCTTTCTGTTCTCAGTCAAAAGTTGGGTGAAGCTCAGGTCACGCATTGCTGTTTACCAACAGGGCTGTTAGAAGCGGTCTGCGCGTCGGAGTTTACCTGGTCGGATTCGTTGCAGACCCTGCTTGTTGGAGGCGATGCTTTGGGGCAGGTTACCTTCCCACAAGGCTTTAACGCTAATTTTTACAATTTGTACGGTCCAACTGAAACCACAGTTGATGCCACATTTGCCAAGCTCCTCCCACAGGTTGCCGGGCAAGCTTCAGAACCACAAACGCCCACCATTGGTCGACCTATTGCCAACGCCTATGCCTGCGTAGTCAATCAGGCAGGATCTGCAGAGAGTACACCTTCGCCAGTCGGGGTGCCTGGCGAACTGGTGATAGGTGGTAAAGGCATCACTAACGGGTATCTTAACCAGCCAGAACTGACTCAAGAACGATTTGTTCAGGGGCATATTGTGCCTGATTCCGTAGACACCAGATGGTATCGAACGGGGGATCAGGTGCGCTGGTCTCCGTCAGGGGAATTGGAGTATCTCGGACGCCTGAATGACGAAGTTAAAGTGCGTGGATTCCGTGTTTCTCTAGGGGAAGTTACCGCACATTTGCAAGACCATGATGAAGTATCTCAGGCGGCGGTGATCGTCCGTCAGGGCGCGATTTATGCTTACGTGACACTAGTTGAAAGCGAGGTCGCGCAGTGGCAAAGCAACACCACCAAATATGAGCGACAACTGGCGAGGAAGATTCGCGTGTCGTTGAAAAAGTCTCTTCCAGAGTACATGCGCCCAAGTGCGACACTGATTCTTGAATCCCTGCCACTGACCGAACAAGGCAAGCTGGATAAGCGCAAACTGCCGTCTCCATTTGAAGAAGACACTACGTTTGAAGCTGCCAGCAGCGAGATGGAAAACGTCATGCTGTCCATCTGGTCGGAATGCTTGGAACTGCCCAAAATCAGTGTTACGGACAACTTCTTCTCTATAGGCGGACATTCACTTTTGGCGATGCGAATCATAGCGCGACTGCGTATGGAATTCAGTGTTGAGCTGAAAATGAGTGACTTCTTTGAGTTTGGCACCATTCGCGAACTTTCAGGTTACATCGAGAGCATTTTGGCGGTACAAACCGACGATGCACTCAACGACATGGATGTGATGGAAGAGGGCGAAATATAATGGCACACGAACTGATTCGCCTGGCTAAGTCTCAGGGGGTGCACCTGTATCTGGAAAATGGGGCACTGAAATACAAAGCTAAAAACGGTTTAAGCAAGGAACTGGCAGGGCTGCTCAAAAAGAACAAACCTGAAGTGATGGCATTTCTGGAAATGCACACCACTTCATCGGATTCTAGACCTAAGCCACGTCCAGACAAAACACGTTTTCCTCTGACTTCGGCGCAGCAAAGGCTGTTCTATCTTGAATCGCTCTACGGTGAGAAAGCACCCTATAACATGGCGACCGCTTTTCGCTTGAGCAAAGTTCCCGATATTCAGAAGTTAGAAAAGGCGATTCAAACTGTTGTCTCGCGCCACAGTGTGCTGTCGACCTGTTTTCTGATGGAAGAGGGTGAACCGTACCAAACCGCTAAAACCGATCTTCCATTTACCATTGAAATCGACCAATCCAATGAGCGGCAGTCAGATTCATCATGGATGGCGCAGCAAGCCAGTCATCCATTTTCATTAGCTCAGTCACCTTTGTTCCGAGTTGTCACCAAGCCATGTACTGAAGGCGACAATCATCTACTGTTGTTTGTTTTCCATCATATGGTGTTTGATGGCTTGTCTTATTCTCTGTTCTTTAACGAGTTGAATTTGGCGCTCAAGCAGCAATCGGAAAGGCTTCCAAGTTTGGATTACCAATACGGCGATTATGCACTTTGGCAACAAGATGGAACTGGAGAACCGCACCAACATAGCGAGCAATACTGGCTGCAGAAAATGAAAGGTGCCGAGGAACTGAACAGCTTGGTGACGGATTACCCGCGTCCGGCAACGCCAGAATTTTCGGGATCCATTTGTCGCCAAAGGTTGGACAAATCTCTGACGGCAACTTTAAGAGCCTTTGCGCAGCAGCAAGGAGTGTCCGTATTTACATTGCTTCACAGCCTGTTTACTTTGCTAATTGGGCGCTGGACGGAACGCTCTGACGTGATCATTGGGACGCCTGTCGGAGGCAGGCAGGTATCCGGAACGGAATCGTTGATCGGTTTTTTCGTTAACACCTTAGCACTAAGAATTGGGGTAGACGAGAACGACCACTTCCTTTCATTGTTACAAAAATCCAAAACCACGCTCTCAGAGGCATTTCGCTACCAAGATGTTCCGTTTGAACGCATTGTTCAGGCGCTAGGTCACGAGAGAAAAAGCAGTTACGCGCCCATCCTTCAAATCTTGTTTGCGTTGCATGAAGACGGCGGATTTGTTCTCGATCTGGATGGTATTGAGGTGGAAAGCCTCAGTGTTGAGCGCAGCAATATTAACTTCGAGTTAGAGCTTCATGTGATGGACAAAGGTGAAGAGCTAGAAGCAACATGGGTGTACGCGGATAACCTGTTCAGAGCAGAAACCATAGATGCTCTGCAAGACGCTTTTCTTACCCTAATTCAAGGTGTACTCGCGAACCCCAGTGAGAACGTTCATCAATTGCCGATGATCTCACTGGAGGTGGAGCAAAAAATCGAAGGCTGGAATGAAACCAGCCGCGATTTTCCTAACCATCACACCTTCGTCGATATGTTCGAGCAGCAGGTGAAAAAGACCCCCGACAACATCGCCTGTGAGTGGCTGGGGGAAACAGGTACAGAGCAGCTTACGTATGCTCAGCTCAACAAAAAAGCCAATCAACTTGCCCATTTTCTGATTGCTCAGGGGGCGAGCAGTGACCAATGTATTGGTCTGATTGATGCGTGGTCTTCGTCGGCATTGGTCGGAATACTGGGGATACTCAAAAGCGGTGCAGCATACTTGCCTCTGGATCCAAACCATCCGGTTCAGCGACTAAACGAAATCCTGGAGCTGACAGATGCCAGCATTACCCTTGCGGGCCGCCAATCTCCAGAGGGTTGCTCGGCTAGTGAGGTTTTTGATCTGGCATGTGACGAAACTTGGAAAGCACTGGATAGCTATTCAGCGCGAAACCCGAGTGAAATGGGTGTGCTCACGGATTCAAACGATTTGGCATACGTGATTTTCACTTCCGGTTCGACAGGGCAACCAAAAGGGGTGATGGTCGAGCATAAAAACGTGTCGAATTTCCTGTTCTCAACTCAGTCGGTTGTGTGCATTGAAGAAGACGATGTGGTGGCATCTATTGCACCGCCAGCGTTTGACATCCACGTCACCGAAATGTATCTGCCGCTGATGTTTGGCGCAAAAGTGGTGCTGATGAACTGGGAGCATACGCGTTCTCCTGCCTTGATGGCAGAGTGTCAGCGCACCCACAAAATCACCGTTATGCAAGGCACACCTTCAACGTGGCAAATGTTGATAGACGATGGCTGGAAGCCATACCAAGGGCTAAAAATGCTGACCGGAGGCGACGCACTTGGCAGGCAGTTGCATGACAAGTTGCTCGACAGCGATGCTCGCTTTTACAACCTTTACGGACCTACCGAAACTACGGTGTATTGCTCAGGCACAGAAACGCATCTGGACGTCGAAAAAATCCATGTCGGGGCAGCTTTTCCCAACAACCGCTACTACGTGTTGGACGATCATCGACAACAAAAACCGATTGGTTGTGTAGGGGAAGTATACCTTTCTGGTGACAACGTCACTAGAGGGTATTTAAATCAGCCCACACTTACGGCAGAAAAATATGCCGATAACCCTTTTGTGTCACACCAAGAGCGCATGTATCAAACTGGGGATCTGGGACGTTGGCTTCCTGACGGCACGATAGAAATCGTCGGGCGTAAAGATTTTCAGGTGAAGGTGAACGGCTTTCGGATTGAATTGGGTGAAATCGAATACCAGCTTCGTCAACATCAAGACGTTGAGCAAAGCTTAGTGACCACTGTATCGGTCAATGCATTGAAAGGTGACGACCCAGAAAGCCAAGGTACTCAAGTCGATCAAGGTTCTCAAGTACTGGTGGCGTATGTCAAAAGCCAAACCAGCCAGTCTGAATTGGTGCCAAGGCTGACCAAAACGCTGACGCAATCTCTTCCACAATATATGGTGCCGCATTACTTTGTGGTTCTGCCTGTGTTCCCACTGACCGACAATCGCAAGGTAGATCGCCGTGCTTTGCCTCTGCCAGTACTCAGTGAGAGTGCCGAAGGAAAAGTTCCATCCACCGAGACTGAAAAACGGCTTGCCGCCCTTTGGTCGGAGTTGCTGGAAACCGAGGTGAGCAACATCGGGCTGAGTTTCTTTGCCTTGGGTGGGCACTCGTTGCTTGCCATCAAGATGGTCAGCCGAATTCAAACTCTTTTTGGCGTATCGTTATCGCTGAAAGTCCTTTTCGATGCTCCGTCGATTGAAAAGCTGGCGCAGTTGATTGATGAACAACGCTCATCGGATCCGACTACACAAGATGAAGCAATCCTTGCAAAACAACAAATGAGCGCGCCATTGTCGTATTCCCAGCAACGGTTGTGGACGTTAGACAAAATGGACGTTCATGGGCGTTTTTATGCGATCCCACTTATCTATGATCTTCATGGCGACCCTGATCTTTACATTTTGAATCAGGCAATCAACGCGCTGATTCAGCGTCATCAGGTACTACTCACTGCCTACATCACTTCTGAAAACGGAATAGACCATCAGCAAGTGATACCGCGTGATGTCGAAATTCAATGGGTGGATGCGGTGGACAACCCATCCGAATTATCGGCATTGGAAGCGAGCGTGGTGGATGCCCCCTTTGATTTGGCAAAAGGGGAAGTGATTCGAGTGGGTTTAGCGAAAATCAGCGAAGATCACACCCGCCTGTATCTTGCGGTGCATCATATTGCGGCGGATGGCTGGTCACTGAGTATTCTTATTGAGGAACTCAACCATTTCTATCAGCAGTTTTCTAAAGAGAACCACGACTCGCCATTGCCTGATTTACCCATCCAGTTTTTTGATTACGCCCTGTGGCAGCGAGAACGATATGGCAAAGGTACGTGCATCGCCAAATCGCTAGAAGCTTACTGGCAGCAAAGGTTGAATGGGGCACCGGAGCAACACAGCCTGACGCTGGATTTTCCAAGACCTACCCAGCCAAGTCACCAGGGAAAGAGTCTGGTCACAAGGTTAGACAGTCAAACCACTGACAAGCTGGCTGACCTCGCTAAAAAGCACCAAACCACATTGTTCAATGTGCTCTATACCGCCTTTTCTGTCTTACTGGCGCGTTTCTCTGGTACGCAGGACATTGTTATTGGAACGCCCGTAGCCAATCGAGAACGCCCTGAGCTAGAAGGGCTGATTGGCTTTTTCGTCAACAATTTACCTTTACGAACTCAGTTGGATGAGCATTCAAATTTTGACGACTTGTTGGCTGTTAATCACCGCCAGATCTTGGAAGATTTTGAGTATCAGTCTTTGCCGTTTGAACGCATGATTACTCTGGCGAAACAAAAGCGCGCATTAAACACCAGCCCGTTGTTTCAGGTGATGTTGTCGATCGAGCAAGACAATTTGGAACAGGTCGAGCTGCTGGGGTTAGATGCCGAGGCAGTCGCACCTACGGAGACAGAAGCACGATTCGACCTGACTTTAGGTGTCCGCCAATCCAAGCATCACCTCGATTTCTCATGGAATTTCGCCACTGATCTGTTTGCCGAAACATCGATTCAGGCAATGGCAGATGCGTTTAATCGTCTATTGAATCATGTGGCAGAAAACCCACGACGAGCCATTGAATCTTATGCACTCGCGAAGCCAAGATTCATTAGGGAGTCGCTGGCAGCGCCTAGCCAGACGTTGCTGGATCTGTTTGAACTCTCACTTGCCAGCAACCCTGAATACACGGCTTTGGTTTGTGGCGGCGAGACCCTTAGCTACGCATCTTTAGATGCAAAATCCAACCAGTTAGCGAATCGGTTGGTGTCTCACGGGGTAGACGTTGAAGCACCTGTGGCTTTGGTGTTTGAACGTTCGATAGACATGATTGTCGCTATGTTAGCGGTGGTGAAAGCTGGCGGCGCGTACGTTCCTGTCGACGCCAGTCAGCCAGCGACTCGAATTGAGCAGATCATTCAAGATTGCGGAGCGAAAGTTGTTCTTTCCCAACAAGCTCTGATCCAAAGTAAGTTATTGGAGCTAAACGATTGTAAGCTTATAGAAATCGCTCATAACAACTTAACGGGTGAGCCCTTAGCATTTGAACGAACGGTTCTGCCTAATCAACTTGCTTACGTCATTTACACATCGGGGTCGACGGGCAAGCCCAAGGGTGTAATGGTCGAACACCAAGGGGTGGCAAATTACATACAGAATCAGCAGCGCTATCTGGATCTGGATTCAGAAGAACTGCATCCCAATGCGGGCTTTTTGTATCTTACCAACTTTGCGTTTGATACCTCTGTGGCCAGCATATGGGGAGCACTCGCAAGTGGTAGACCGCTGCATATTGTGTCTGAATCGGTTCGTTTTGATTTGGATGCACTCAGTGAAGCCTTATATCAAGCAGATCGCTACGCAGTGGCGTACATTCCTCCAGCGTTGTTGAAAGAGCTGAATACCGATACCGATGAGGCGTTGATCCCGAGAATTGTGGTGTCGGGGGAATCGACTCATCCAGACCTGATTCAAAAACTTGTAACGCGAACTCGCCTTTTCAATGAATACGGACCTACTGAAAACAGCGTCTGTACAACGGTACACGAATATCAAGAGGGTGATGACCCAAGTGTGATTGGTTGCCCTATTGGAGGTGTGCAATGTGTGATTTTGGATGATGTTGGCAATCCCGTACCTGATGGCGTGTATGGTCAGTTGTATCTGACGGGGGAAGGAGTGGCGCGTGGTTACCTACGTTCACCCGAGCTGACCAAAGAGAAATTTGTTTCGCTGAACGGCTTAACAGAGCGATTCTACCAAACGGGCGATATCGTCCGTCTCAATCACTTAGGGCAGTTAACGTTTGCTGGGCGGGCTGACGATCAGGTCAAAGTTCGAGGGCATCGTATCGAGCTGGGCGAAATTGAACACGCCATTTGTTTAGCCTCTGGAGTGGCATCTGCACGAGTCTGGGCAGATGAAAATGCACGTTTGCAAGCGTATGTTCAGCCAGAGAAGAGCGTTGATAACCCATCTGAGTGGTTGGCAAGCGTTCGTGAAGAACTGGTAGATCAACTTCCGGATTATATGATTCCGGCTACCTGGGTATGTGTAGAATCCTGGCCATTAACGGTTAATGGAAAAATTGATCGAAATGCCTTGCCTCAAGCCAAAGCAATTCAGGTTGAAAATAGTCAATCCAAAACCGAAACGCCCAAGACGGAAGCAGAAATCGTTATTGCAGAGGTCTGGCAATCTCTGCTCAATCTGGAAGTGGTGAACGCCAACGATAACTTCTTTGCCCTTGGTGGAGACTCCATCTCGGCGATGCAAAGCGTTTCGCGTTGTGCGGCTATGGGTGTGCACTTTTCTGTTCGACAGCTATTTGAAGCACAAACTGTAACAAAATTAGCGAATGCCGCCGCTTTCGACACACCAGATGAAGCACAAAAAGCGAGTGAAGGAAGTGTTTCACTCACGCCGATCCAGCGTGAATTTTTCCGGTTCGCTCGTGAGGAATCACAACGAAATCACTTTAATCAATCGTTGCTCCTGAACGTTTCCAGCACAATCGATCACGCGTCTATTCTGAACATCGTTAAAGTGATGGTGGCAAGACACGATGTGTTGAGGCTTCGCTTCGAAGCGACTTCTCTTGAAGGTGAAAATTCATCAAAACAACAGAGGCAGGGGGTCTTCCAACCACTGGAAAAATTGGACTTCCAATCTGTGGTATCGAGTGAGTCTCTGATCGAGAGTAATTTGTTTACGGAGCGATGTAATCAGATTCAAACCGAACTGGATATTCAAAATGGTCCTCTTTTCCGATTCGCTTTGTTTGGGGAAGGAACCAGTCATGCCAAGCTGTTCATTGTTATTCATCACCTAGTGGTGGATGGGGTGTCCTGGCGAATTCTGCTCGATGATCTGCAAACTTTGGTTGAGCAGCATGATAACGAGCAGCCGCTTACCTTGGCGGCTAAGCCTGTTACCTTTAAGAAATGGGTTGAATTCAATCAGCAAAGAACGTGGCGCGCATCGGAGATTGCATTCTGGCAGCAAGAAGAAAGGCAAATACGACCGAGATTTGAATCTGTTTCAGGCATCGATACCCAAACCGTTCGGTTTTCTCTCAATTCAGCCGACACTGAACGGCTGACCAGTCAAGCGAACAGAGCGTTTGGGACTCAAACTCAGGATTTGTTGCTGGCAGCTTTGTTCCAAACCTTGTCTACCGAAGAACCTAATCAAGGATCATCAAGTCATACAACTCGACGTCTTTCTCTTGCTCTTGAAACTCACGGTCGCCATACGGAAGGCTGTGACCTGAATTTGAGCGAAACCCTTGGCTGGTTTACCTCTATTTACCCACTCAATCTGGTGTCTGATGATTCGACACTGGCCGATGTGATTTGCGCAATTAAAGAAAAAGTTCGTCAAGTTCCTCAACATGGGCTGGCGTATGGCTGGCTAAAAGATAACTCCTCCGAGCTTGATGCAAACGCTCAGTCTCCAGATATCTTATTCAACTTCTTGGGGCAAATATCCAGCGGAGAGTCTGGCGCGGAAGACCAGAGCCTGTCACTGGTGACGGGGTTTGAAACCGATGATGGCACGCAAAATCAGATGATGCCAAGAGCCTTGTCTTTTAACGGGCGCATCGTTGATGGTGTGTTGTCGATAGACTTGGATTACAACGCCAATGTTATCAACCAAGCAGAAGTCACACGCCTGACGCAGAGCTACATTGAGCACCTACAAGCCCTTATCGGACATTGTTGCAAGCAAGAACAAATTCGAAAAACGCCGTCAGATTTTCACTGCTTACAACTCAGTCAGTCGGATGTTGACCAGTGGCTACAGGCGCTTGAAAAACAAGGCAGAAACTTGCTGGATGTGTATCCGGCAACTGGCATGCAGCAAGGCATGATTTATCACAGCGAATTGGAGCGAGACGCTTACATTACCCAACTTACGCTGTCGCTCAATCACGTAGATGGACAGCGAATCAAGGCAGCGTGGGAAAGGGTATTGCATCGCCATGATATTTTCAAAAGCTCGTTTGTTTTGGGTTCTGATGGCAGTCATTACCAAAGGGTCGCGGATCAGGCTGTCTTGCGATGGCAGGCAGTCAATCTGATTGGAATGAGTGAGTCTGATGCGCATTACAAATTGTCTACCATCCAGAAAGAAGAGCGAGCTTCCGGCTTTGAACTGAGTGATACCACTCAGACCAAGTTTTACTGGCTCCAAACTGAACAAGACAAAGGAAAACTGGTTTGGTCTACCCATCACGCACTGACCGATGGCTGGTGTCTGCCTATCTTGATGCAAGAGCTGTTTGAATGTTACGCCTCAGTTGATTCGGTGACAGACTCAAATCTCGATGATCCCATTCCTTACAGGCGCTACGTAGATTGGTTGCAGCAGCAAGATTCCGATTCTGCCCGTTGTTTCTGGCAAGCGAAGCTCGGTGATATTGAAGAGCCGACCCAACTACCAACCAAATCGTTCAACGAAAAAATGTATGAAAACCTTCAAGGCAAAGGCAGTGTGCCTATTGTGTTGAATGCAGATCTTACACGTCAGTTGGAATCACTGGCGAAAGAAGCGCAGTGCACCTTAAACACGGTATTACAAGGGGCGTGGGCGTGGCTGTTATCGACATACTCTGGTGAAAGTCGGGTAGTGTTTGGCTCCACGGTGTCAGGGCGTCCGGCAACCTTAGCCGGGTCGGAGTCGATGGTCGGCTTATTCATCAACACCTTGCCTGTTGTCGCAGAGATTGAGCGCCAAACAGGGGTATTAGATTGGCTGAAAGGGTTACAGCAGGGCTTCGCTGAATCGGAGGAGCACGGATATTTGCCTCTGCACGAGATTCAAAGCCTGTCCTCGGTAAAAGGGCGCAATCTGTTCGACAGCATTGTGGTGTTTGAAAACTACCCGATTAATCACTCAGAGCAGCAAGTCGCTAAGAGCGGTTTTAGCGTGGACAAGGTCGAGGCAGAGGAAGAGACCAACTTTGGTCTTGCACTGCAAGCCTTCAAAACTCGAGATGCAGAGGACTCACGGTTAGAGCTGTCGCTGCAATACGATCGCACTCAGTTTGCAGATTGGCAGATGACCCAGTTGATGGAGCATCTCAACAACATTTTAAATGGCTTCGTGACGCATAAAGCTTCCGCGTTACAACACGTTCAATTGTTGTGCACGTCAGAAGTAGAAGAGCTGACGTCCACTCTGAATGGCAGTACGAATCCCATTCCAGATTGTTCCATCCATGAACTGTTTGAGCAGTATGCCCGAGAAACTCCCGATCAAGTTGCGTTGATCGATGGGGAAAGGCAGTGGAGTTACCGAGAGCTGGATAACGTAACTAACACCTTGGCACGACATTTAAAAGCGTCGGGCATTGACGAAAATGACCGCGTTGGAGTGTGTGTTCAACGTTCGGCAGAAATGGTGGTCGGCGTGTTGGCAGTGCTGAAAGTCGGGGGGCTTTACGTTCCGATGGACGCCAAACACCCACAAGCGCGAATCGAATTGATTGCTGAGCTGGCAAGCGTTCAATGCCTGCTGACAGACGACAGCGCTGAGATAGCAAAAAGTGAAAATACACTTCCTATTTTCCGGCTTTCAGACTGGATGAATGCTACTTCTGAGAACGAATTTGAAAGCACGTACCGAAACCCACAAAACAGCGCCATGGTGATTTTTACCTCCGGTTCAACGGGGCAGCCAAAAGGCGTTGAAATTGCCCATCAAGGTGTTGTCAGGCTGCTTAAAAACACCAATTTCGTTTCTATTCCCACCAATAGCTCGGTCGGGCAAGTCAGCAGTTTCTCGTTTGACGCGTCCAGCTTCGATATCTGGGGAGCGCTGATTAACGGTGCAACCACCGTCATTCTACGTGACGAAGATATTCACAATGTGGATGCCTTTGCAGACAAGATTGCACGCTACAACATTAAAACCTTCTGCATGGCAACGGCCTTGATGAATCAACTCGTAGAGTTGAAACCAGATTTGTTCGCCAGTGTTGACTACCTGTTGTTTGGTGGCGAAGCCGTTAACGGTAGTGTGGTGGAACGAATGTTCGAGCATGGCAAGCCAAAGCACTTGGTGAATGTGTACGGACCGGCGGAAAACGCCACCATTTGTGCGACCTACGATATCCAAGCGATACAGCCCGATTACCCAATGGGCAGAGCAACCAACCATTCCACGGTGTATGTGCTCAATCAGCACAAGCAATTGTTACCCAAAGGGGTTGTAGGAGAGCTCTACGTAGGGGGCAAAGGTATCGCCAAAGGCTATTTTGGTCGAGACGATTTAACGCAGGCGAAGTTTGCCGACCACTCGTTTGAAAATGGTCGTGCAGAAAGGCTTTATCAGACAGGGGATCGGGTGCGTTACAACCAGGGTGGGCTGTTGGAATTTGTATCGCGCGTTGACCACCAGGTCAAAATCCGCGGGCAACGTCTGGAGCCTTCTGAAATTCAATTACGATTGCTTTCTCTGCCTAAAGTGGAAGCCGCGCACGTTGCCACGTTGGATGGGGCGACGGAGAAACAACTCTTTGCGGCGGTCCAGCTGACCTCGAATTCAAATGATGAAGAGTTAGAGCGGATAAAAGCGCAACTTATCGACACGCTGCCTAGCTACATGGTGCCAAGCATCTGGCTGAATGTGAAAGAGATGCCACTAACACCGAATGGAAAGGTAGATGCTCGCGCATTGATCACCATGGCTCAAAACAGCAACAACCGGCAGGTCAATACGGGGGCACCTCGTGACGACATTGAGATGAAGCTGTATCAAATATGGCGAGACATCTTACTGGAAAAAGAAATCGGCATTCGCGATCACTTTTTTGATGTGGGAGGATCATCCATTTCCGCCATCAAAGTCATGCACTTTGTGGAGAAACAGTTTGGTGTGAGGATTCCGGTGGTTGACTTAATTAAGCACCCAACTATCGAAGCCTTGGGTGGTCTGGTTCGCGGGCAGTTGCAAACGCAAAAAGGGGAGTGTGACTCCGAAACGCCTTCCTCGTCTTGGTCGCATGGTGTGATTGAATTTCGCCCTAGCCAGAACGGAAAAAACGTCATCTGCATCCACCCGGCAGGGGGCACAGCATTTGGGTATTTGCCGTTTGCCAAAGCGATGCCAGAAGAGTTCGGGATTTACGGCATTCAAGCCAAAGGCGTCGACACTGATGAAGACTTTCTGCCCACCGTTCAGGCAATGGCGGAATATTACTTAAGCCAAGTAGAGCCTTTGCTGGCTAAGCCACATGTGTTTGTCGGAGCTTCTTACGGTGGCATTGTCTCGTTTGAAATGGCGAGGCTGATGAAAGAACGGGGCTGTAACCATTCCACTGCGGTGGTGCTAGACAGCGAAGCCACCGAAAAGCCAGAAGTGCAAGCGATGATCGCACCTGTTTCTGCCGATGTTTTCCGTGAAAAACTGGTGAAGTACAACGGGATGTATCCGGGTATTCAGGACGAACAAATCGCCCGTTACCACCGACTTTATAACCATCATTTAGCCACGCTCAAAATACTCAGGTTGGAAGAATCCAACGCCCAAACGCTATTGGTGATGGCAACCGAAGACAAAGACGATGAACACCTAGGTCTGATGGAGGCGTTCTGGTCTTCCAAAGTGAGTACGCCACTTAAGGTTGAAACCATCAAGGGGGATCATTCAACGTTACTGGAGCCGCCTTACATCAACGATGTGGCTGAAATGATCGAAAAGGAGCTATCTGATGATTGAGTTGTTTGAAGAGATAGTTGCTTCTCACCCTGATTGCCTTGCCATTGAAGACGGTGAAAGGGCGTTAACTTATGCTCAATTGAACAGGTTAATTGGTGCATTAGCCGCTCATTTTGATGGTTTCGGTATTAAGTCGGGCGATCGCCTTGGGGTTTGTTTGCCCCGTTCCATCGAATTGGTGACGACATTGTTGGCTGCAGTGAAAATGGGCGTGTGCTACGTACCCATTGAGCCAAGCACGCCTCAAAAGCGGCGCGAGGAGTTGTACCAGCAATGCGGTATCGAAACTGTGGTGTCCGAATCAACGATTCTCTCCAAGTGGGTGCGAGAATCCGACAAGGAAGAAACAGTCGCTCTAAAGCCTATCGAGCAAGAGTTTACTGAGTGGCTAAGTAATATAAAGACACTTGAAGCGCCCGTCCCATATCGTCCTAATGCCAATAGCAACGACTTGGCGTGCCTGTTTTTTACCTCGGGTTCAACTGGAGTTCCCAAAGGGGTGTCGGTTCTGTGTACTGGAATTCAAAGCGTTGTGCATCAGCCGAACTACGTGCCGATTGAACTGGGCAGCCGAGTAGGGTGCTTGGCCAATCCAACGTTTGATGCGTTAACCTTTGAAGTTTGGGGAGCATTGCTTAATGGCGCGACCATCGTCGTCGTGAATCAAGAATCTTTGGTAAACCCAGCTCTGCTTGCCAGCAAGTTAAAACATTCTCAAATTGACGTTGCCTTTATGACGACGGGTCTGTTTAATTTGATGGCGTTGGAAGACCCACAGACACTCGCGTCCATTCAACATTTATTGGTGGGTGGAGAAGCATTTATTCCCGCCAACGCAGCGTATTTTTTTGATGCAGACAAAACCAAAAAAGCGCGCTTATACAACGCATACGGTCCAACAGAGTGCACCACGTTCAGTGCGTGTCATCCGATATTGCCTGAGCGGTTACCTGAATACATTGAATCCGGTCGCGTACCCATTGGCAAAGGCATTAACCAAACGCAGATTCACATCGTGGTTGACCGCAATCGTTTTGCACAACCCGGTGAAATTGGAGAGATTGCGATTACCGGTCCCGCTTTGGCAAAAGGGTATTTTGGCGACCAGCAAAAGACCGAAGCACGTTTCCTATTTCTTCCCTGGCTGAACGAAAAAGCGTATCTGAGCGGTGACTTGGGACGAATTAACGAGCTTGGCGAGATCGAATTTCTAGGGCGTGAAGATCAACAAGTCAAAGTTCGGGGGCATCGAATTGAACTGACTGAAATCGAACAAGTCCTTCAGTCACATTCCAGCGTAATGCATGCATCCTGTGTGCCGGTAAAAGATCAAGAAACCGACATCTACGCCTATCTGGTATTAGAAAGTGACGCCAGTAAGGAGTCTCTGAGAACCCACTTAAAGCAGCATTTGCCTGCGTACATGCTACCGCACCGATATTTTGCAATTACCAATCCTCCATTGAACAAAAACGGCAAGCTCGATCGACGCCAACTTCGTAAGATGGAAAACCGAGAAATTACCGATTCAGACAACCGCGTGATAAGCGCGAGGGCAGAGTTACTTCGGCAAGCCCCCGTATCTGGTGAGTACTTTATGTCGCTGACCAAAGAGGTTCTGCACCTGACAAGCGAACCGCATTTGGATGAAAGCTTTGTTGAATGTGGTGGCGACTCGCTGAAAGCCATGCGCCTAGTGGCTAGGCTGCGTGACAAGTGGGATTGTTCACTCAGCGTGGGCGATGTCATGTCGAGCGAATCATTGTTGTCTGTAGCGAAACAGATCGAACAGCAAGCTTTGATACCTCAAGAAGCCGGCGCAGAATGGGATTCAGAAAAGCTAGACGGTTCTCGCCATTTGGCTTCCCCCGAGCAGGCTCGCTTGGCGCTTTTGCAACATTTGAACCCAAGCTCGGTGGCGTACAACGCTCCTTATCACTTTGAAATTCAAGGTGAGTTGGATGTTGATGCATTCAAAAAAGCGTGGGAGTTCACCGTGAAACACCACGGTGCGCTGAGAAGTGCCTTTCTTCAGAGCGACGGTCAAATTGAAGTAGTTGAACGCGACTACGAAGATTCTCTGTTCGGGTGCCAATGGTTGGGAAATCAAACCCATAAGTTGGACAATGTCGCCAACGCGGTATTCGATATTGAAAACGACGCTTTGTGTCGGGCTGCCATTGCTCAATCCACCAATAAAAATACCTACCACTTGGTACTGTGTTTTCACCACTTGGTGATTGATGGCTGGAGTGTCAACGTACTGCTTAAAGCGTTGAGTGATGCATACCATTCAGTTATTAAGAATCGCTCTTTGGCAAAAAATGACGACGAGGATCTGTCTTATTCAAGGATCAATCCCATTTCTTATGCATCGTTCAGTCTCAAGCGTCAGCAGTACCACCAAAGCCGTTCAGCTCAAGTGGCGCGAGCATTCTGGCAGCAGCAAAGCAAATTCTATCCACCCATGTTATTTGGTGAAAGTGCGCCTCTTTGCCAACCCAATAATGCGGATGGCACGCATGAAATCATTTTGGATGATGACTTATGGCATGCCGCAAAACTTTGCGCCAAACAACAAGGCATCTCCTTATACAGTCTTCTTCTGGCGGCGTTCAGCCTGACCTTAAACCGCTACTTTCAGCAAGATCGTGTATCCGTTGCTTCTCCTGTCGCTAACCGTGAGGGCGGAGATTTCGAATCATTGGTGGGCATGTGCGCCAACACCTGTTTGTTCCAGGTGGATATGCCTTCGGGGTTGAGTGTCGACAAGTATCTGGCTTTGGTGAATCAAGTGGTAGTGCAAACCCAGAAACACCAAGAGATAGACTTTGGCGAAGTGGCTGCCCTGCAACGAGATCGAAACCAGGATATCATCGAAGCCATGTTGGTGTTGGAAAACACCGATACTCAAGCCCTCAATCTGGATGGATTGGCGCTCACTGCAAAAACGCTGTTTTCTGGTGAAGCCAAGTTCCCGCTCACTCTGTTCGTGACTGACTTGGATGAAAAAGCCGAATGCGTACTGGAATTTCAAGGCAGCAAACTGAATCTTGAACTGGTGAGCCAGTTTGCGCGCTCGTTTTCTGCTGTGTTGAATAATCTTGCCACGCAGCCGAATTCTGCGATTCATCTGTTGTCCGCATTCAATCAAGAACAGATGACACAGCAAATTGGGTGGGGTGAACAGCCACAAACGGAGAGCCTGCCTTGGGAGCGGCTTGATGAATGGTTTGGCTTTCAGGCATCGGTAACGCCTGATGCTCTGGCGGTTGAACTCGGTGAAGCAAGGCTAACCTACTTCGAACTGCACGAACAGAGCAATCGAATTGCGCAAGCGTTATCAGAATATGTTGAGCCAGACGGCAGCAGTATTGTTGGGGTAAGTTTTCATCGTAGCCCCGAGGTGTTGGCTGCGATACTCGGAATTTTGAAAGCAGGTGCAGCGTACCTTCCTCTTGATCCTGATTACCCAAGTGAACGGTTGGAGAGGATGATTGAGATGTCTGGGGTGGCGCTCACGCTAGGAGGCGCGCATTCTGCACTTCAACACCACTTCTCATTCAAAACCATCGCACAGCTACTTCTGGGTTTCGAAGGGCTGAACACGCCTGATAAACTCCTGAATCTCGCGGAAATGAAGACGGACAGAGCTTACGTGCTTTATACGTCAGGATCGACGGGCACGCCGAAGGGTGTCGATGTATCACACCGTTCGCTACTCAACTACCTTTCGCATTGCACCCATCATTATTACAGCGACGCTGAGCGAGCGGTGGTGTCTTCATCAATAAACTTTGACGCCACGATTACCACCTTATTAGCGCCGCTTGTCGCAGGCAAAACGGTTAAGTTAGTTGAGCAAGATGGCAACGAAATTCAATCCATTATCAATGCGCTGACGAGTTCAGAGCCAGCGGTGTTCAAGCTAACGCCGACCCACTTGAAAGCCTTGAGTTTTTACTTGGATTTAGAACAACCGCTTTTGTCCAATCACACGTTGGTCGTTGGTGGAGAAGCGTTTGATGCGATGACCGCAAAACGTATCGCAAGTTCGCTGCCCAACACCCGAATCATTAATGAATACGGGCCAACCGAAGCCACAGTGGGGTGCACTACGTACTCTTATCGCTACAAAGACATGTTCCATTCCGAGTCTAAGCTAGCTTCAGTGCCTATTGGTAAGCCGATCAGCGGCACGGCAATCTATGTGCTAAATCCATACGCTCAACCCTGTCCTGTCGGTGTTCAAGGGGAAATCTACATAGGCGGAAACGGGCTAGCGAATGGGTATTTGAATCAGCCAGATACCACTCTAGAACGTTTTGTCCGAGTGAACGTGTTTGGGGAAACTCAAAGGCTCTACAAAACTGGCGATCTTGGCTATTGGAACGAGCAAGGCGAGCTGATTTACTGCGGTCGAAACGACGATCAAGTGAAGCTCAACGGCTACCGGATAGAGCTGGGTGAGATAGAAAACGCCTTAGCCAATGTACTGACCAACGCAGCGTGTGCAGTGGTGTTAAAAACCAACTCAGAAGGGATGGAGACTTTAATCGCTTATTGCCAGATGAGTTCTGAACGATTGGCAGAGAACAAAACGCGCTACATCGAACTCTTATCTCAGCAACTGCCGGACTTTATGGTACCGAAGCTATTTGTTGCCATCAATGCATTGCCAGAAACGCCCAATGGCAAGCTGGATCGTGATGCGCTGCCTGTCCCTAAGGAATGGTTTACGGCAATCAAAGAGGTGAGTAATCAAAGTGAGATGACTTCGTCGGTTGGGCAGCGATTACACACTGTTTTCAATGAGCTGCTTGGTCGTTCCATCGACCCAGACAGTCACTTTTTTGAAGCAGGATTTAACTCTTTATCTTTGATGAAAGCGCACAGCCATATCATCAAAGATGACCAACTCAGCCAGTTGACGCCGCCGATAAAGCTGGTGGATCTGTTTGCCCATCCCAGCGTGCGTAAACTTACCGAACATGTCGAAAATACCACGCCAGCGTCGGCATCACATATTCAAAATTCTCCGTCTCAAACCAGTGATATAGCGGTTATCGGCATGGCGGTGAACTTACCCAATGCCGACAATCTAGAGGCGTTTTGGCGTGTGATTCAAAGTGGTGAAGAATGCATTCAGCGCATAGAACAACCGGATGACAATACCGATCCATCTTGGGTTTCCGTTCGTTCAAGCATGGAAGGTGTCGATGTGTTCGATGCGGGATATTTTGGTATTTCAGAGCACGACGCCAAGTTGATGGATCCGCAGCAACGCCATGCGCTGATGAATGCAGTCCATGCCTTGGAAGACGCGGGTATTCAATGGGGCAACGCTAATCCTATCGGTGTGGTAATGAGTGCCAGCGATAACACCTATGGCAGCAAAGTTTTAAGAAACAGCGAAGGAAAGTTGGATGACTACGCTTTATCTCTGCTGAATGAAAAGGACTTTATCTCAACTCGAATCGCTTACCATCTCAACCTGACGGGACCTGCGATCACCTCTCAAACAGCCTGTTCCAGTTCCCTAGTCGCTATTCATCAGGCGTGTCGTCAAATTCAAACTCAGGAGTGTGATATTGCGTTAGCAGGTGGGGTAAATGCAGATTTGGATACGCTGGAAGGCTACGCGTATCGAGAGGGGATGATCCTATCGAAAGACGGTCACTGCAAACCGTTTTCGAAACACGCTGGCGGCACAGTACCTGCGAATGGTATCGGCATGGTGGTACTGAAACGGTTGGATTTAGCCCAGCAAGATGGTGACCGAATTTACGCGGTAATCAAAGGCAGTGCAGTCAATAACGATGGCAAGGATAAAGTCAGCTTTTATGCTCCTTCTGTAAAAGGACAGGCAGACGTCATTGTTCAAGCGCAAAAAAATGCGGGTGTCACTAGCGAGCAGATGGATTACATCGAAGCACACGGCACAGGCACCAAACTGGGCGACCCAATAGAAATTGAAGCGCTAAGCCAAGCGTTTGAACGAAATCGAAGTAAAGGCGTGCAAAACTCAGAGTGTTTAACAGGTTCGACAAAAAGCCAGATGGGGCACCTTGGCAGCGCGGCAGGTGTGACGGGCTTTATCCGCACTGTACTTGCTCTTTATCGAGAGGAGTTGCCAAGGAGTACTTGGAATGACGAACCGAACCCAGACATCGACTTTTCCCGAGCAGGTCTTTTACTGACCAAAGACAGTTACGAATGGAATGGCAACAACCGATTAGCTGGCGTCAGTAGCTTTGGTATGGGAGGAACAAATGCTCATGTGATTCTCGGATCTTATGACGCAGGGAAGACTTCTTCTGTGGGGAGCCTACCGCTTACGGAGTTCCACAAAAAGCCCTATCTGAGTGATTTCTATCATCGTTCCGTGACGGCAGAACCCAGTGAACGCGCAGAGTTTGAAGACTGGTTCAGAGAGGAGTGCTGGCAAAGAGCGACGAAGGTGTCACAGAAAGAAACGGATCTGCCGACATTGGTTTACAACTCAGAACTCACTCATTGCCCTCATCTTTCAGAAGTGTTCCATGCCAATACCGTTGAGGTGACCACCATTGAAGCGTTTAAGGCGTCTTTAGAAACATTGAGCGCCGATCATACCCGTGTGAATGTGTTGTACTGTGTCGATGAAAAAAATCCTCTCTGGCAAGGTGTGGAACTTATTCAGGTTTGTCTATCTGCACCACATAATATGGAAGTCTCTCTGGTCTGCCTGCTTAAAGGCGTTGCTGATATCACAGGCGATGAAGCCCTGATACCAGAGAACAGCACAGTTATCGGGTTGGCGAATACGGTGTCAATCGAACAGCCCAATCTGTCATTGGCGTGCTTGGATGTAACCGATTCGGCATCCACTTCCCAGCTTTCAGCAGGAATTGCCACCTTGTTTGAACGAATGAAAAAGCAAACTGAAGAGAGTGCAGAGCACATAAACCTTTATGCCTTAAGAGGACGCTACCTTTGGAAACCTACGTATCAGCCATATCACTTTGAAAATGAAGCATACCGCTTTGAAAGTGAACCCTATCGCTTTGAAAATAAAGAGGTGGCGATGCCTGACTCAGGTGTGTACATCATAACTGGGGGAACAGGTGGAATAGGGCAACATCTGTGCAAGTATCTAAGCATCCTTAATGAAAATAACGTGGTGATCTCCGTATCACGCAGCGCAAGTGATTCTTCACTTTCAACTCAATCAGGTATTCAGACTGTTCAATGCGACGTCAGTGATTCCGAGCAGTGGCATACGCTTATCGATTCTGTCGCAATCACATTTGGTAAGGTAACGGGCATCGTTCATGCCGCGGGTTCTGCTGGGGGCGCTATGTTGCACTCCGCAACCGCAAGCACCATTGAATCGAGCCAGAACGCCAAAATAGCGGGTGCGCAAAACATCGTAAATTCAGCGCGCCAATATCATCCTGAGTTTGTCGCGTTCTGTTCGTCCATGTCTTCGGTTTATCCAGTGGCAGGGCAAACGGATTACTGCGCGGCGAACACGTTTTTAAATCAACTTGCCGTGTCCGAGAATCAGTCTGGATCTGTTCGATATATTTCTCTGAACTTCCCAACATGGGCAAAGACGGGAATGGCGAAAGCAGTGGAAGACACGGCGTTTGCCATCACACCAGAGGAGGGCGTTAGGGTATTTGAGCGAGCGGTTGAAAGTGGTGAGGGGGTAATTTACGTTTCTCCATTGAAACCAAAATTCGTGCAGGCGTTTTTCCATCGTTTGAATAGCAAACCTGAACGGACTTCAAATATTGAGCACTCTGATTGTGCGAACTCTAATGTGCGCGAACAACTCACTCGAATTTTTTCTGAGGTGCTGGGGATGGACGAAAGCGACATAGAAACGGACGTGTGTTTTTATGATTTGGGAGGAGACTCACTAACGGTTCTTGACCTGTTTGATGAGCTTAATGCGACATTTCCCAACCAATTTTCTCTGGCAGAACTGAACCACAATATCTCGATTGATCGTCTTGTTGAGAAGTTAGAGTGTGGAGCTCAGTCTGACAGTTTGGTGCCAGATGATGGCGAAACTGACGTTGTGATTCATCCCGTTGGCGGTGAAGTTTCTGGCTATCGATACTGGTTAGAAAATTATCCGAAAAATCGAACGGTGTTAACTCTTCGGGATCCACTTTTAGGTGACGAACGCGAGTCTCTATCTACGATTGAATCCTTAGCTGAGCATTACCATAACACTTTGAAGAGTAAGAAAGTTAGCAGAGTTATTGGTTGGTCATTTGGTGCTGTTATTGCACTGGAAATGGCGAAAAACCTCGATCCTGCTGTTGAACTGGTTTTGATTGATCCTCCTGCTTTGGATGACCAAAGGGAGACCGACCAGCAAGAACTCAATCGAGTATTTGTCAGTGAAATCATCCAGCAATATCCTGAACTTGAAGGGCAGCTTAATTCTCAAAGCTCAGTGTCAGACATCGTGAAAGCCTTGTCCCAACAAGGGCATGTTCAAGCCAGTGAACAGACTCAACAATACCTTGAGCAAATAGTGGAGACTTGCCAAAAGAATGCGGCTGCGTTGGCAACTTATCGCTCCACGCACAAAGTCAGCAATCCCACATGCCTATTTTATGCCTCTGAGCATGAAGATGAGGAGCAGCAAAGAATGCTAGCTTCATGGCAAAAACGCCTTTTGAATAGGACCGACAAATTGGTGGATGGAGACCATTATTCAATTCTCAATAATGAAGGGAGTAAAACCATGATTGAAGTGCTGCAGAGCAACTAGGAGATAGGAAAACAAAAGCCCTCTAAATGTGAAGTTTAGAGGGCTTAAAACTTTTAGGGGTTTAGCTATTCGCTGCCTGAGTAGCGGAATGCCTCACGAGTCAGGGTGTTGAGCTCCACATCGCTCATATCACTGTGTGCCACGGTGATCCTTCCCAGATAAATTAACGGAACCTCAGACGCTCGTTTCTCAAGGTAGAATTTGATTGACTCAGCCGTTGCCACGCCTAAATCGTCACTCATGCGCATGGGAGTTGCGTCTAGCTCATCCAGCTTGATTTTTTCAATCTCTTTGGCTGTACCGCCCCAACCGGTGACAAAAATATCATCCAGTTTCTTGGCTTCACGCAGCGCATCAACCGCACCCATGGTCATTGCCGTATTGGCATTGTGAACCATGGTGACCTCTGGGAAATTATCTAATATCAGGCGCACTCCATCTGCTCCCCCAAGCTTCTGGTATTGCCCAAAGTGCTCGTACACGCTTAACCATTCACCTTTATCCTCAACGCAGTCAATAAACCCCTGAGAGCGCTGAGTATCGGTGATTCCTGGAATACCGCGGTTGGCGGCGAAGCTCACGTCATTTCCGAGATGTTTAATAACATAGTCACAAAGTACTTCTGCACCCATCGCGCTGGAGAAATCGAACCAGGCATCCGGTTGGAATTCCCATTCAGGGTTTGGGGTATGGAACGCCCATATAAACGTCTGAAAGTCGGTGGATGCCGCCAGTTTTTGAATATTGCTTGATTGTAATTCCAGTTCCGAAGGACCAAAAATCACAAAATCGTAAGGAACTTCAGCATTCAAAACGGAGTTGGTGTGTTGAGTCTGAAGGGAGTGTTCGATCTGCTTGGATGTGAACTCGGTGACTTCGAACGGAAGCTTCAGAGCTTCCAGTCTTTTTGTCATTGCGGTGTAGTTTCGGACCCAAAAATCAGAAATATCCGCACTGGGATAAATAATTGCGATGCGTATCGGTTTTTCTGGTTTTTTCGTCAGCGGTTCAGGTGGAGCACTTACCGTGATCTGAAATTTCTCCAATTTACCCGCATCTATCTGATGTATCTGGGAGTTCTTAGTGTTTGAACTATCAGCAAGCCCATCCGTAGGTGAAAGTGCCAGAGTTCCGGTTATAGCAGCAAATAAAAATTTATAAATGTGATAGTTCATCACTGTTACCAATTATTAAAATATGTATTAACATTATTGTAATTATATAAAGCCGATTCTTACAAAAAGATACTTTATCGAATAAAATTATGACAAAAATCATAAGGCGAGCAGTAAGCCTGTTTGCTATTGCTTTCAGCTCATCCAGTTTTGCTGATGGTGCCGAAGGGGATTTCCTTGCATATGCGCAGGAAAAAGTTGCAAAGGCGATTGCCAGTAATCAAATTTGGGATGGTCCGACTGATGGACCACGCATTACACGAGACAAGAACATCATTTTCATCGCTTCCGATCTACGTAACGGTGGCGTATATGGCGTGGCAAGGGGGATGTCAGAAGCCATATCAAACCTCGATTGGCACCTGAGGTTTATCGACGGGCTGGGGTCTAAAGTCCGTCAGGGTGCTGCATTGAGGAAGGCGATAGGGTTTGAACCTGATGCCATTGTTCTTGGTGGAATCGATGCCCAGCGGCACCGGGAAACCCTCAAACTTGCAGAAAGTTTGGGGATTGTGGTCATTGGCTGGCACGCGACAGAGCTGGCGGGTGGGAACAAAGATCTCGGTCTGTATATGAACATCACCACCGATCCGCTCGATGTTGCGGAAGTGGCGGCGTTGCTGGCAGTTGTTGATTCTAAAGGCACCGCTAAAGCGGTGGTGTTTAACGACCCTAACTACCAGATCGCAACCATCAAAGCCAATAAGATGGCGCAGACTATCGAGCGTTGCCCGACCTGTACCATGCTCGAAATTCAGCCTCTTCCGCTTGATGAAATTGCCGAGAAAATGCCTGACACCTTCGAGTACTTGTGGAAAAAGCACGACGAACAAATCACTCATATTCTCGCCATCAATGATCTGTACATCGACTATGCGATTCCTTCTCTTGAATCAAACCTTGAGAAGGGAAAACCCGTTCCAAGCAATATATCTGCGGGCGACGGCAGTAAAGCGGCTTACAAACGCATTGATCAGGATTTCTTCCAGCTGGCTACCGTCCCAGAACCCCTTTATTTGCAAGGATGGCAAATTATAGATGAGCTAAACCGAGCTTTTCACCAACTTCCGCCCAGCGGTTACTCCGCACCTGTTCACCTAGTGACGCCCGAAAACGTCGAGGAACTGATCAACCAGGATGACACTGGTATTTATGATCCTGAAAACGGCTATCGTGACGCGTACCTGAAGATATGGAAGGGTCGATGAAATTATCTCAAGTTAGCATTACTCAGCGGATTATCTTCTCCAACCTATTGCTACTGGCTATAGTCAGTGTGGCCATATTTACGGTGATTCGCTCGCTCTACTACGTGGAGTCCACCCTGAAAACGGAAGCGTCTGAACACGTTTCAGTACTAACGGTGAACTCTGAAATCAGCCGACGCGTATTTGCTCTGACATCACGCGTGAAGTTACTGGAACAGACATTTCTGTTCAGTGAAACCACGCTTTCTGAAGAAGCGTTTAATATCGATCTACAGTTGCAACGCTTGAGAGATCTCTCTACCAACCGTGATTTTTCCAAGAAGATGGACTCGTTTATCGATAACTTCCATCGCTTTCTTGGCAGTTCGCTGGCTCTAAACCGCATTCTTAAACAGACGCAGGAAATCGACGACACGCTAGCCGAGCAGCTGGATCAGCTAGAGTTAGTGGTCGCAGACAGCAAGCTCACTAACATCCGTGAACCCGATTATATTCGTTACAACAACGAGCTAGACTTGGTGAACATGTTGCGTGAGGTGTTCCTGACCGTTGGTAAAATGGTCGGCAACATTCACAGCCGAATCACACCAGAGACTGAAAAAGTTCTGATCATCGAAATTCAAAAAGAGCTGGATATCTTCCTTCTTCATCTTGAAAACGTCGATATCGACACGCCACAAGTGTCTGCGCAGAAGAAACGCATGAAGCGCACGGTAAAACGTTACAACGCTGCTCTTCGTCGTATCAGTGCGAATTTAGAACAACGTTGGCTGGTGATGGCGGCGTTAGTCAATGCTCAGAACGAATTGCTTGCCATGGTAGAAATGACCGAAGCAAGGGTGCAGAAGCAAGCGCTAGAGCTCAGTCAGCAACTGGAACAGGAAATTGGAAAATCGCGTTTCAACGCGGTAGTGACTAGTATTCTGGCCTTCTTGTTGTCCATTTTGCTGATCAGTCAGGTGGTGAAACGCCATATTCGTAAGCCGCTGGATGACTTAAAAGAAGGCTTTGAAGGTTTGGAATCGGATGGGGCCAATAAGCCGATCAACCTAGGGCGGACCGATGAATGGAGCCACATCGAAAACGCCTTCAACAAAATGGCAGTCAGGTTGTCTGAGGCGTATTCCGACTTAAACGAAGAGAAGAAAAACTTCGACTTCCTGGCACACCACGATCCACTCACGGGGCTGGCGAACCGCTTGTTAGCCACAAAGCGTCTGGATGACGAAATCGAGAAAGCCAAAAAACAGGATAGCTCGTTCCTGCTGTTGTATCTTGATATTGATGAGTTCAAAACCATCAATGATTCACTTGGTCATGCATCAGGTGACAACTTGCTCGCCAACATTTCAGAGATCCTCGATCAACTGATTACCGATATTGGATTTGTTGCCCGAATGGGGGGCGACGAATTTATGGTGGTGCTTTCTAAGGTAGAAAGCCTTGAAAATGGTGAAGTGCTGGCAGACCGAATTAACAAGGCGCTGCGCAAACCTTATTACATCAACGATAAAACCGTGTTTGTGTCCGCCAGTATCGGTGTGTGTCAGTTCCCACAACATGGTTCGGATGGCGAAACCCTGATTCGAAATGCCGATACGGCGATGTATCACGCGAAACGCAATGGTCGTGACCAATATCGTGTCTATGCCGACAAGATGACGCTCGAAGTGACCGACTTGATCGAGACTAATGTGGGCTTGCATCAGGCGATCAAAAACGACGAACTGGTGGTGTTCTTCCAGCCTAAAATCGATCTGGATACTCAGAGCGTCGTTGGTGCAGAAGCACTAGTGCGCTGGCAGCATCCGAAGCTCGGCTTGCTTCCACCTGTCGATTTCCTTGAAGTAGCAGAAAAAACCGATCTGATTATCGATATTGATAAGTGGGTCTTCCGCGAAGTCGCGAGCATGATCACCCAGTGGCAGCATTCAGGCATTGATTTGGAAGGAATTATCTTCTCGGTCAACTTCTCGGCGAGGATGTTCTTCATGACCGATCTTGCCGACCAGTTGCAAGCCATTCTGGACGAAACAGAGTGTCGACCGGATCAGCTTCTACTGGAAATTACCGAGCGGGATATGATGCGTGATTTTGAAACCTGTGTACGTACCATCGAATCGCTTCGCTCAAAAGGCTACAAGATTGCGATTGATGACTTCGGAACGGGGTACTCTTCACTATCTGTGCTTAAAAATCTTTCTGCGGATTGCATCAAACTCGACAGAGGCTTTATTCAGGAAGTGAACTCTTCCAAACTTGATTACGAGATCACCAGCGCAGTATTGAAAATGGCGCAAGTGCTCGATTTAACGGTGATTGCAGAAGGAGTAGAAACCGAAAGCCACGTCGACGCATTGGTGAAAATAGGCTGTCGCTGTGCTCAAGGTTACTACTTCGCCAGACCTCTGCCTGTCGATGATTGGATTGGTTATCTGACCGATGATCAGAAAAAGCAGAATATAGGGTAAGTTTCCTATCTGTATAGATAAAAAGAAAGAGACCATTTGGTCTCTTTCTTTTTTCTAATCTGCTGTTTAATTTGAATAACGCCTCATCCAACCCAAGCCTTCATTTGTCGTCGTTTTAGGACGATATTCGCAGCCAATCCAGCTCTTGTACCCCATATTTTCCAGTACTTCGAACAGGTAGGGGAAGTTGAGTTCGCCTAAATCGGGTTCGTGTCTGTCTGGGACAGAAGCGACCTGAACATGCCCAATGTAATTGCCACATTTCCTAAGTAAGCGAGTGATATCGCCATCCATAATCTGAGCATGATAGAAATCAAACTGAAGCTTCACGTTTGGGCGATCAATCTGGTGGATAAGCTCAATGGCTTCTTGTTGGTGTGAGATAAAATACCCATGTACATCACGGCTGTTGAGAGGTTCAAGCATGACTTCAATACCCTGTGTTGCAAATGCATCTGCCGCGAAACGAATGTTCTTAATAAAGGTTGATACGTGCTGCTCTCGGGAGAAACAAGACTCTACGATCCCAGCCATGGCGTGGACTTTTTTGCAGTTGAGCGCTTGTGCGTAGCCTAGTGCTATTTCAACACTCTCACGGAACTCGCTTTCGCGATCGGGCAGAGCAGCGATGCCTCTGTCGCCGCTTTTCCAGCTTCCGGGTGGGAGGTTGAACAACGCCAGTTCCAGATCATTCTCTTTCAGCTTCTCCGCGATATCCCTGGCTTCATACTCGTAAGGGAAAAGAAATTCGACCGCTTTAAAACCAGCGCGTTTAGCCAGCTCAAAACGATTCGGGAAATCCACTTCATTAAACAGCATAGTCAGGTTTGCCGCGAACTTTGGCATGGGGTTGTCTCCATTCATCCGTGAATAGCGAAGTTACAATTCTAACAGTGCAGCTCATAGAAAGAAAAAAACAGCAAGCCTGAGCTTGCTGTTTTAGGATCACAATCTCGAAGGGCTGTGAGATTCTAGCCACAACAGCTGCAATTGCGTTTGTACTTGCTCATTTTCCCAATACCGGGGTTAAAGGTATTGGTTGGATCAAGTGAGTGATAAAATGCCTGCAATTGCTTTTCTGCTTCGTATAGATGCCCGACGTTGTGTTCGGCAGGGTATTTCGCACCTTTTTGGGTAAGCAATTCCAACATTTTGGCTTTGATCTTTTTGGTGTCAGCCCCTTTTTTGAAGATGTAATCCTGATGGAAAACATGACACATGAAGTGACCGTAGTAGAGTGCCATGACCATGTCGTTTGTGATTTCTTCTGGCAACTGCTCCACCCAGTCAATGTCGTTTCGGCGTAAAGCGATGTCCAGAGCGAGAATGTCTTCCACCTCTTTCGAATGGATTGTCTCATAGCGTATGGCTGCTCCTGCGGCTGCGAACCGGTGAAGCAGCGCTTTTTTACCCTCGTCAGCCGTACATTCAAAGTAGTCACAGCCATCTTGTTTAGACCAAACGTTGCCCAGATAGGCTTTTGCTTCTTCAATTCCACCATCACTCATCTTAAGAATCAGGTGATGTTCGTATTTATTCCGATAATCCAGCATGCGTTCCGGCAAATGCTGAGGGAAGAGCTTGCTCATCCAATAGAGTAGGGTATCGGGCAGGTCTTTCGAGACAAAAGGAATGCGATTTAAAACCGACTCGACCTTGGCTTTTAAAGCAAAGAACTTGGGGAGTTTGTCTGTGCCTAAATGATGGATAGAAAGGAATACATCTTTACCGTAATTTTCCGCTAAATCGAAAATGTCGCGGTGCATGTATTCGCCCATTTCCGGCAAGTTTTTGAAGTTACTCAGCATTTCACGGCGAAGCATGGTCAGCTTAGCGGGGTCGTTACAGCCAATGTAGAAAAGCTGCTCTTTCTCAGGAACCGGATAGGTATCAACACGCACTGCAAAAACAGCCAGCTTTCCGGCACAGCCACTGGCTTCAAATAATCTACGTGAGTCAGCGTTAAAACGAGAAGGAGTTTCTGCATCTACGTCTCGGACTCGTTCGTCGTATTCTCTGTCTGACGCCATGGCGTCGTTGTGAATGATTTTGCTCGCATCGAAGTTACCTGCTTCGACATTGGCAAGGATCTCTTCTGGTGTTTCTCCAAGCCCTTCAATTCCTAGGTGGTTAACGAGCACCAATTCGCCTTCTTTTGTTACCTGGCCGAACAACGCCAATTCGGTATAAGCAGGCCCCCGTTTCACCAGAGCACCACCAGAGTTATTTGCAATACCACCAACCACAGTAGCGCCAATGGAAGAAGACCCAATCACCGAATGGGGAGCTCGGTTTACTGTTTTCAGCGTTTTCTCAAGCTTGTGCAAGCTCACACCCGGTAAACTAATGATCTGCTTACCATCTTCGATTAAATGGAGCTGGTTGATACGCATGATGTTAATCACAACGACTTCTCGATCATAGTCGCTACCGCTGGGAGCACTGCCTTCCGTCAAGCCCGTTTTCGCCGCCTGCATAATCACAATACAGTTAGCTGCGACGGCTGCCTGCAATAACTTCCATTGTTCCACCAAGCTGCCCGGGAATAGCACAGCGAGTGCTTTTCCTTTACCAGATCGAAAACCCGAGCGGTAATATTCGGTTTTCTTTTCCTGGGTTAAAACGTGCTCTTGCCCGACGATATCGATGAAGGTGTTGATTAGCTCTTGGGTACTCATAGCGTCCTTTTCACAATGTGTGATCGGTTTGTTAATCGTTGTAGTGTGTTTATCTTAATTTCGAATACCAATCTGAACCAGAAGCAGACACCATATATTTGCCAAAAACGCCATTAAAGCTACACGACAGAAATGGCTGATTTGTTTGAAAACAATCAGTTAGTTAGATTTTATTTTGTCATTATTGGAATAAATAACATTGTATTTTTCCAAAAGTGACATAATTGAGTGAGTGTAAAAGTTAAATTTTATGTGAATAGAAAGTGATCTGGTGCAAGGTTTTGAGCGTGGAGACTAAGTGGATACCATTGGTGAAGAAGCGAGGTTATTTTGAATGTTAAAACTCGAACTATGCTGAATTTTGCGTTGAAATCTTCAGTCATTTTTTATTAACTGCTTGATTATTGGAATGTAAAAAAATATTTAAGCTGTGAAGTGTTAGGCTAGTGTTTCTTGTCTTTAAGGGAGTTAAAGCACAATGTTTGATTGGTCAAAAAAGAAGATTGCAAAATCGGTAGCTAAAGAAGTGACCCCTAGGCTAGCTGTAAAATACGGCATAAAAGAGCATTACTCTAAAGAGGAAATAGACTGGGCGTTAGTGGCGCTCGATAAGAAGTCTGATCTAAGCTACAGCAATTATGCTTATGGCATGATGGCTAGCCAAAGCTTATACATGTCTCTTGGTCTAAGTTCATCTTTTGGTGCTCACCCAGATTTTCATCGAGAAGTCAGCGAGATTCTCTTCAATCATCCTTCTGCAACAACAGCGGATAAATATTTGGAATATGCATCCACTCATGGTGTGAGTACACCGAAACCTGATGTATCGCATGATGGTTTTGGTTCTGCTGGTACGGAATCTGATTTTAATTCTGGTGGCGGAGATTCAAGCTTCTAAACGGATCATTCCAATAAAAAGTTAGGAGTAATAACAGGTTATCTATGATTACTTGTATTTATTCTCTCTCTCAGCCGCACACTCAATTCCCCCGGAGTGGTCAGTAAAAAGGTTTTAAATTCTCTGGTCATATGCGCTTGGTCTGAAAAGCCTTGTGCGTATGCAAAGTCGCTGAGCGATACATTCGGGTTTTCTCTTAGTTTTGCCACACTGCTATGCACTCGGCGAAGGCGCTGAAAGTATTTTGGGCTCATGCCGATCCATTCGCGGAACTGCCTTTCCACCTGCCTTTGGTTTTGTTGAAACTGCTCGCCAATTTTTCCGTTTGTTGCCAGATGGATCAGTGAAGAGCGCTTGGCAAAGCTCGGGTTGTTGAGTTCAATATTGCGGCTGCACCATCGGTATAGGGTTGATAAGAGGGCACTATGATTGGTTTGTGTTGTGAGTTGGGTATGGAGTTCAGATAAGAGTGCTTGTGAGCTGGAGGCGTCTGAAAACAAAGATGAAGGCGTCATTCCCGGGTGGAATCGCATACCACAAAGTTCGGCGTTTTCTCCTAACTCAATAAACTGTGTTTGCTTGCTGTATTGCTGAAAGTAAATAGGAGTTTTGATGGGCTCGCCTGCCATGCAGACTTCGCCACTGAGCAAGAAGGTGACTCCTGAACCTCCGTCACAATAAAGAGGTTTGGACGTCGAATCGTGCAAACCTTTTACGACTTTAGCCGACCAGATGGCTTGCACATGGTCGGCTAACTTCTTCTTAGGTTTTATGATTCGAAAATCCATTGCGTTGATAGGGTCTGTTGGCCTTTCGTGGTTAAATTTTGTTCGAGTTCTATGTGTTTTAATCGCGGCGCAAGGTCTTTAGCTTAGTCATTCTAAGCAAATACCTTGCAACAAAGAGTAAAGCGCATAGAACCGAACCCTTCGGGCAGCATTTGTGGCTCCTTTCTACTGTGTTACCGCTTATTGATGTAGAGCGACTACATCGAATAAGCGCTGCCTTGTATAAAGAACCCACAAATGGCTGCAAAAATCAGCTCGAAAGGTCAACAGACCCTAAGTGTTTTTTACCATTTGGTTAACCCGATAAGCTGCCGATTTCGGGCTTGAATGTTTTGGCAATGCGATTCCAGCTATTAATGGCATTCACAGCCAGAGTCAGAATGACGATCCCCTGTTCACCAAACACATTGAGTATCGCGGAATAGTCATCATCCGAGGCATTACCTTCTTTTATCAGAACTTCTGCCCAATGCAGTGCAGCCTGTTCTTGTTCACTATACAACGGCATTTCACGCCACGCACTTAACCCTATCAATCGGTGTTCCGATTCTCCGTTTTTAAGCGCATCTTTACTGTGCATATCGATACAAAACGCGCACTGGTTGATTTGCGAAACACGCAGTTTTACCAACTCCCAAAGTTCAACGGAAAGGTGGGGAACCTGCTCGAACTGAGCTCGAAGATAATCTTCCTGCCCAAGCAGAATCTGAAAGCCCTCTGGGGCTGCGTTGAAATAATCCAATCTAGTTGCCATATGCCTATCTCCTTCATCGTTTAGCTATAGGCTAACCAGCGTTGAAGGCGATTGATTGAAGAAATTCGACATCAGCAAAAAAGACGGAAAATCTTACTCAACCTCACACAAATATCGGCAGCGGGCTTTTACTGATCACCTGCCTTACAGAAAGGTGCGTGTGTATGTCTTTCACGCTGGTTATTCTGTGTAGCTTTCGGGTAAAGGCTTCGTACCCAGCGAGGTTAGGGCTGACGACTTCGAGCAGATAATCGTAGCCACCCGACACAATGTGCGCACTCACAACTTCTTCGATGTTTTCCAGCTCTTCTTCAAATTTTTCTATCGACTCTGCCTGGTGGTTATTGAGGCTGACTTCCACAAAAAAACTCATTGCGATGCCGACTTTTTCCCGGCTCAGGTTCGCCTGATAGTCTTCGATATATCCCTCATCTTCGAGGCGTTTAAGGCGTCTGGCGCAGGGAGAAGGAGAGAGCCCGACTCTTTCGGAAAGCTCTGCGGTAGATAAGCGTCCTTCTTTTTGAAGCACGGAAAGGATGTGGCGATCAATTCTGTCCATAATCTTCTTGGCGATTTTCGTTAATAATTGGACTAATCATGATGGAATCCACCAATCATGGCAAGAAACTGTGCCACATTCGCCGAATAAGTGCGGTTGATCTGATGAATAATTTATCTGTTCGAAATTCTTGTTCAGGTATTTTGTTATGGAAAAAGTCGCCAGCTATTTTCAATCCGCTGTAGGTTTACCAAATGTATCTCCTAATTTAAAGGGGTACGCTGTTATCACATTAGTGCTGTTTATCTGGACAGGATTTGCTCTTTCCATCCGAGCGATTGGATCGTCGCCATTGGCGACAGCGGATGTTGCGTTGATACGCTTCTTGGTACCAGTTGTTTTGCTATTGCCTTTTACCGCTCGTTACCTGGATGAAATCAAACAAATAAAAATGACCGATTTGGTTATGATTTTGCTTGGTGGTGTGCCATTTCTCTTTATTGCTTCTATGGGGGCGAATTACGTTCCTGCTGCGTATGTAGGCACTGTTCTGGCAGGAACTCCGCCATTTTTTGTCGCAGTGATTGGCTGGTTATTCTTCCGTAATGCTCTATCTCTGAAGCGAATTGTTTCGCTGGCTCTTATTATGCTCGGCGTTGCCATTATGGTTGGAGGGCAGGGTATGGGAATTTCTGGCGATTTTCTCAAGGGCATCGCGGTACTGCTAAGTGCGAGTACGGTTTGGGCTGTCTACACCATGAGCTTAAAGCGTTCAGGATTAAGCCCTATTGCTGTCACCATCTTGATTTCCTGGTGCTCCCTGCTGATAACACTTGCGCTGGTTTTAAGTGGCTCCGTATCCAGCCAGTTTGGAAACTTCTCTTTGAGTGATGCATTGCCATTTATTCTGGTGCAGGGGCTTTGTGTGGGCTTGTTTTCCACCATTGGTTATAGCTACGCCATCAGGCAGCTCGGCTCGGAGCAGGCGTCCATCATTGGATCTCTATCGCCAGCGTTAACCGCACTTGCGGCTGTGCCAGTGTTTGGTGAGGGATTATCAATCGCGATTGCAGGCGGGATAAGCTTGACCGTGATAGGGGTAATTTTGTCTAACCGTTCTTAAGGCAATCATCCGATTGTGCTCAACATGAACCTGATTCACTGCGCAGTGATGTCTTTGAATTTCTATAGGTTCTTACGGTTTAGACCCAATTTTTTGCTGGGGTGCTAAAACTCATAGTTGCCTAACTTAACGATATGCGAGCCGTGTACTTCGCTCACATTAAGTTCTCTGGCGATAGCTTCAATATTGGAGTAGTTGATACCGCCACCAGGAACGATGGTTAGCTTACCCTTTGCCATGGCTATGGTCTCTTTCAGATAGGCGATGTCGATGGGCTCTGAAATAGGGCATCCGTGAGAAAGAATATGAGAAACACCCTGCTCATGTAGCCAGTCAATCGTTTCTTGATGCTCCGATCTTGGAATACTGTCAAACGCCATGTGAAATACCGTTTTCAACCCCTCAGCAGATTCGAGCATTTTTAGCGTAGCTTCTTTGTCGATAGAGTTATTCTGGTTTAAACAACCAAAATCAATCGCATCGGCACCGAGTTCTTTGGCAAGTTTAATATCGGTCTGCATAATTTCAATTTCCTGCGGTGTGTATATAAAATTGCCTTTACGAGGTCTTATGCAGACTACTACCGGAATATTATTTTTATGTGCGTATTCAATCGATACTTTCATTACGCCATTACTGACGGTTGTTCCCTGTTCTAAATAATTATCTTTTAAGCTGATTCTGTTTGCGCCATTTTTTATGGCATCCGGTATGGAGGTGAAATTCTCCACACAAATTTCTTTGATCATAATATTTCCTGATTGTCGTTAAGTGATGAATGGGTATTTGGAACTATTTACTTTTAAAGAGGTGAACTACTTCAGAAATAGCCGCTTTATCTGTAACCGGAATCTGATAGTCATCTATATCGTTCGCCCCCATTTTGCTGTGCTCAGAGGTAAACATCATTTTCGTCGGGCGAGTCGTTTTTCCTGAAAGATGCAATTCTTTCACTCTGGTTTTCGCAGCAAGGTCTTTAGCATTACCGGCATTCACACCAGCGCCTGCCATGATGGAAATGCGGTCTCCAGCCTGCTGGACAAGGCTTGCTAACGTGTTTGTACCTAACGGGGCAGTTGCAGCAAATCCAGAAGTCAAAACCCGCTCACAACCGAGGCTGATAATGTCTTCCAACCCTTTTTCTGCGTTATTGCAATGATCAAATGCGCGATGAAAGGTGACACCGAGCTTCAGTTGGTGGGCGTAATCGCAGAGCTTTCTTGCGTGCTGCATATGAATGTGCCCTGTGGATGTTAATGCACCAAGTACAACTCCCTGCAACCCAGCCTGTTTTGCGCAGGTTATGTCTGACATCATAATGTCTATTTCATCTTCGCTATAAAAGAAGTCTCCCTGGCGAGGTCGAATAATAGCGTATACCGGGATGCTCGATATTCGCCCTGCTTGTTGCATTAATCCATAGCTAGGTGTCAATCCACCCAAAGCTAATGCTGAGCAAAGTTCTATTCGGGTTGCGCCTCCAGCAATGGCGCTATAAAGAGACTCGATATTTCCGATCGACACTTCAATTTCCATATCCATAATAAATTCCTCCATTTTCGAATGTAAATTTGATAGAATGAATAATTCTCATATCTGGTTTTATCGATATGAGCGCTTTAATTATTTACATGGACTTTAATCGTGAACCGAAGTGTTGATACACGTAGTCATTATCGAAGCCATCTACATTCTGACTGGAGAAAATTAGCGGTGTGACACCTTGTTTTAAGGCTTCTTTTTGCGATTCGACAACAAGCATATTCATGATCAGAATGCCTGCGATGCTGGAAAATGCCCCCGTTACTTTCCCGTTTACGTT
Organism: Vibrio sp. SCSIO 43132; assembly: GCF_019904195.1. NCBI lineage: Bacteria > Pseudomonadati > Pseudomonadota > Gammaproteobacteria > Vibrionales > Vibrionaceae > Vibrio > Vibrio sp. SCSIO 43132. The sequence continues at coordinate 2,284,685 of NZ_CP063199.1, read as the reverse complement.
ACACAACCCATCACCTGGTGGCACCTGGTTATCAATGACGATATCTGCAATATCCATCAGTTTCAGACCAGAGCTATGACGGCTCGGATACTTAGACGACTGCTCAACCGAGGTTATCGCGATAACCGAATGACCTTTGGACTTTGCGATTTGTGCAAATTCTATGGGAAGTGGATTTCGCCCGGAATTGGAAATCACCATAATCACATCGTTAGGGGAGATGTTCTGATCATTCCAGATGACTTCAGCCAGCCCCGGCAGTTTTTCCATTGCCGATCCTCGGAGTGCTCCATCGTTAGTGAGCAATACCGAATCCAAAATAGCGTTGATGTTGCCAAGACCACCTGCACGAATAAATCCTTCTAAACCAATCATATGAGAATGACCCGTTCCCAGAACCTGTATCATGTTGTCTTCAACGATAGCCTGTGTGAACAGCTCCGTTGCCTGAGACAAAGCTTGCTGATTGGAGTCTACAAGCGAGGTGAGCTTTGGCAGTAAGCGGTTAAAATACTCGGACATATTTTGTTTCTCCTTTACTGTGCCGACTTATTAACCGTAACACTTCCATATTGCGTTCCTGATACTATCCTATCGACTATTGATACTTTTCTTGATTATCACTAATTGTGCGTGGTATCACTGCCAAACACATCGAAGTGATAGGTGAGTGGGAGTCGAATCCAAATGAAAGCAACGATGCAAAAAGTCCCTCAACGGGTCGGTTGGTCTTGGCGCTATAAGATGTTTGAGGAGGTGACGAAGCCAGAATATTGGCATGCCCATCAAGAATTTGAGCTCGTTTTACACAGAAACTTTCAGGGCAAATCGAGAGTTGGGCATTTTGAAGGTCAGATAGAGCACAATGAACTGCTTCTGATTGGTCCGGGTATTGCGCACAGTTTTGAATCGATAAATTCCAGTGAACAAAATCCGTGTGAAACTCACGTTATCTGGTTTCGCGAGGAATGGATTGCCAAACTCATGTACAGCTGCGTCGAACTTCGGCAGTTAGGTCCCGTGATTAAAAATGCGAGCAAAGGTGTGAGGTTTTCCGCAGACACCGCAGAAAAAGTTTTCCAGCATCTTGATAACTTCAACAGCCTGACCCCCATAGGGCAGCTTGCAGTATTAATCCAGATTCTTGGGGATTTGTGTGCCGACCAATCCCACACTACTTTGCTTTCCTATCTTTCGGAAGGGGAAAGAGAAAAAACAAACAGCAATTTCAGCCGAATTGACCAAGTCTGTAAGTACATCGACAACCATTACTCATCCGATATCACGCTAAAGAGCCTTGCGGATTACATGTACGTCAGCGAAAACACCATTCATCGTTGGTTTATTCAACACTTTAACGAAAGCTATACCTCTTACTTGATGAAGCTAAGGTTGAATCACGCATCTCAACTGCTCACAGCCACTTCTCAGCCCATAAGCTTAATCGCAGAAAACGTTGGCTACACCAACCGATCTAACTTCAACCGGCTGTTTAAGAAATACAAAGGTATGTCGCCTAGTCAATATCGGCAGAGATTTAGGTGAAATGACTTTATTTTCAAAAGAATAGCTATTGGAAATACCAGCCACCTTGAACTGAGTAACTGGCATTTTTTATTGGAAAGGTTTTTTGTACTGGTGTGAATTTCCGCGGATTAAAACTTCAGTTCAGCCATCATATCGCCCCATTCACCGATACCTGTTTCAACGAAACCTAAGCTTTTATAGAGACCTTGAGCAGCGTTGTTGGACTCAGAATAGCCAATATGAATGGTCGATGCGCCTTGCTGTTTGATTTCTTCTATGGTCGCTTTCATGGCCTGTCTGGCGTAGCCTTTGCCCTGATGTTCTTTATCGGCCATCACTCGAAATATATAGAATTCTCCGAGCTTTTCTTCTTTCGCCCATGCCGCATCGCGCCATTCGCTGTACATGATAAAACCAACAATCTGGTTATCGACCACAATGGCTCTTGGCTGATAATAAGGATGCAGCCCTGCTTGTGCCATGGACACGGCATTAGAGGAAACGATGCCTTGCTGACTGTCTGCCAATTCAAGGTTGAGAACTTCACGTAAGTTTTCGCGGGTTACTTTTTCTAGCTTCATGAGTTTCGTAAATACTATGTGTTTGAATGATTTTATTGATATTAGTTATAAAAAGAGCCGCGATTGCGGCTCTTTTCGATTACAGGTAGCGCCCTTCTAAATGCGCTTTAAAGTGCTTTGCGTTGAGCACTTCGCCTGTTGCTCGTTTCACCAAATCGTCGGTGGTGTGCAAGCAGCCTTGGCTCCATACTTTCTCTTCTAGCCAATTGAAGATAGGAGAAAGATCCTGGCTGGCGATAACGCTTTCAACGTCGACGGTTTTCTTCATGCTTGCCATCATTTGAGCGGCATACATGGCACCTAGTGTGTAGCTTGGGAAGTAACCGAAGCTGCCGTCTGTCCAGTGAATGTCTTGCATACAGCCATTGGTGAAGTTACCACGAGTATCCAAACCTAGGTAAGCTTGCATTTTCTCAGCCCATAGCTCTGGTACGTCGGTGTGCTTGATTTTCCCGTTCATCAAATCACGTTCGATTTCGTAACGAAGAATCACGTGAGCTGGGTAGGTCAGTTCGTCAGCATCCACTCGGATAAAGCCTTTTTCAACGCGAGTGTATAGCTTATGGAAGTTCTCTGCCGAGAAAGATGCGTCTTCACTGCGTTGGAATTGCTGGCGTGCTTTGTCTGCCAAAATCTGGATGAAAGGTGTGCTGCGACCAATCTGCATTTCAAAGAACAGAGATTGCGACTCATGGATCCCCATAGAACGCGCTTCACCTACAGGTAAGCCTGCAAATTTCTTAGGTAAACCTTGCTCGTAGCGCGCGTGACCCGTTTCGTGCACGGTACCCATCATTGATTGGATAAAGTCGTTTTCATCGTAGCGAGTGGTCAGGCGAACATCGGTTGGAACACCACCACAGAAAGGGTGGACACTTTCATCAAGACGACCGTGATTAAAATCGAACTGCAATAGCTTCATGACATCCAAGCCCAGTGCCTTTTGGTCTGCTGCGCTAAATGTGCCTGTAGGCAGAATCATCTCTTCTTTGGCTTGCTTGTCGATGACTTGGTTGATCAACTCAGGAAGCCAGCTTTTCACATTGCTGAACACCGTTTCCAGGGCTTCCGTTGATACGCCAGGTTCGTAAAGGTCGAGCATTGCATCGTAAGGCGTTTTTCCCGTTGCTTCTGCGCGGATTTGCGCTTCTTCCTGAGAAAGCTTCACTACTTCAGCCCAGTTCTTTTCAAAGCCTTCCCAGTCGTTGTCTCCACGTTGGGTACGCCATGCGTGTTCACACTTAGAACCTGCGAGTGACTGCGCTTCAACAAGATCGTCTGGCAGCACGGTTTTTTGTTGCCAGATGCGTTTCATTTCCGCAAGGCTGGCTTTTTCATCAGAACTCAAAGACTCGGATTCGGCTTTGTCGAACCACTCCGCCAGTTCTGGTTTGGTAGAAAGTTGGTGCAGGTGTACAGAAAGCTCAGCCAACGCTTCAGAACGGGCTTCGTTACCACCAGAAGGCATCACAGCGGCGGCGTCCCAGCTACAGATCGCATCAAGGTGTTCAAAGCGAGATATTTTTTGGCAATGTTTTACCAATTTATTGTAGTAACTCATGGTTTTCCTTGTTACATGGTTGGTGTTTTGACGGAGCCAACTATACCAAGCCTCGCGCATAATCGCATGGAACAAAATCGTAAATATTTTTTGTCCTGTGACCTGAGCCAAGCCGCTCAAAATTTGGGACTGAGGGTGATTTGGGGTATAAATTCACATCGAGCGAATTGATATGGAAATACGATGCAAATCCTGAATATTGAAGCCTTTTTAATTGCGATTACCATTCTGACGTTAACGCCGGGTTTAGACACTGCACTGGTGATCAGAAACACCACAAGGGCAGGGAGTCAGCATGGTTTTCTTACCAGCTTCGGGATTTGCTGTGGTTTGTTTGTTCATGCGACGTTTTCTGCCATCGGAATTTCCGCCATTTTGTTGCAGTCGGCAGAGTGGTTTATGGCGTTGAAGATGGTCGGAGCGGCGTATCTGATTTGGTTGGGCATCAGTTCGATTCGCGCAGTGTTTGGAGCACATGGGAACACCATGACAAGTGCTGAGAAAACGGGTGATGTATCCAGCTTAATTGCACTAAGAGAAGGATTCCTTTCCAACGTTCTTAACCCCAAAACGGCGGTGTTTTACCTTGCATTTCTGCCTCAGTTTATCGATCCACAAGGCAGCGCACTGACTCAATCCATGTTGATGGCGACCATTCATTTTGTGATTGCCATGGTGTGGCAGGGCGGGTTAGTAGTTATGGTCAATAAAGCCAAACAACTGCTGAAAAGTGAAAGCTTCTTAAAAATCATAGAAGGTGCCACAGGGCTGGTGTTGATTGGCTTGGGTGTTAAATTGCTGGTCGACGAGCGTTAAGGCTGGCAATCAAGTAAAAAATCTACCACCAGTTGATTGATAAAGTCGGTGTGGATCAGCAACAAATCGTGACCTGCACCATCTATTGTTTGTACCTCTATTTGCTCATTTAATGCTTTAATTCGTGATTCGGCTTCTCTGGAAGAGTAAATAACGTCATCTTCTGCCAGAATTATTTTGGTTGGGATATCTAAGGTTTTTATTTCCTGATTATTTAAAGGTTCTGCTTTAGGTAACGCTTTAGGATTAATGGGAATAAAACTTCTTGATGATATATCAAAGTCTTGTATAACCGATGAAAATAACTCAGGGTTTTGATTGAATAAATTTTTAAATACCCATTTGAAATAACGGTTTCGAACAAATTTAAATGGGAAAATATGCATTAGCATACTTCGAAATTGATACTTGTTGTCCAAAGGAAGAATAGAACCTGCGGGCGCAACCAGTACCATCTTGGCAATGGATTCTTGTCTTTGTTTTGCGTAGTGACTAGCAAGCCAACCCCCATGACTTGAGCCCAGAATGTGAATGGGTGCGGTAATGCCTAAACCCTTAAGTAATTCGTCTATCCATTTTGCAGCATCATGCTCATTTTTAATGGGTTTGTCTGGAATACTCTTCCCTAAGCATCCAAGGTGAATCAGTCCATCAATGGCATAGGTACGGAAGTGCTTGGAAAGTGTTTCAATATTTAATAACCATTGCAAAGAACAAGTTCCAGCCCCATGAAATAGAATCAATGGAGGAGCGTTTTTATCTCCGTTAATTCGAACATTAGTGATACCAAAATCGGTTTTTATTTGAAGTTCTTTATAGGGCTTTGACCAATGTATTAACTGGGATTGGTAATAATTTAAATATTTTTCTTTGTGCTGTTGGCTTTTAAATGGGAAGTGGTTCATAAGTTATTCTCCTAAGGTGTTTAGAGAATAAACTAAAGAAATATTTTTATAAGATCTAAATAAATTTTAAAATTATTTTCTAATTGATATTTTCTATGAAAATAAAAAAGCCCGGATTTTATCCGGGCTCTCAATGGTTATTTTATTAGTTTTGATGTTTTGCCACTAATTGTGAAGGCTCCGCAACTTTTTCAAAGAAGAGTCGGGTTTCTTCTAATACAACGTGTCGTAAAGCAATCAGACCGATCAGGTTAGGAATAGCCATCAAGCCATTCACGATGTCGGCAATCAGCCAAATCATATCCAGCTTCAGGAAGGCACCAGATGCCACCAGTAAAACAAACACAATCTTATACGGCAGAACCGCCTTGGTGCCCATTAGGTACACCACGCAGCGTTCACCGTAGTAGTTCCAGCCCAAAATCGTCGTGAAAGCAAAGAAGATAAGCCCGACGGAAACCAGCATCGGACCAAAGGTTTCTGAACTTAGCCCCATTGCGAAAGCGGAGGTCGTCATTTCTGCACCCGCCAAATCACCTTGCCATGCCCCCGTCAGAATCAGAGTTAGACCCGTCATGGTGCAAATGATAATGGTGTCGAAGAAGGTGCCCGTCATCGAAATCAGCCCTTGCTTCACACAAGAATCGGTTTTCGCGGCTGCCGCTGCAATAGGCGCGCTTCCGAGACCAGATTCATTCGAGAACACACCGCGTGCTATACCAGATTGAATCGCCAGCATAATGCTTGCACCCAAGAAACCGCCAGTAGCAGCCGTGTTGGTAAACGCAGAGTTCAGTACGAGCTGAATGGCAGGAATGACTTGGTCGGCATTCATTGCCAGCACGCTCACGCACGCGCCAATGTAGAGCAGAGCCATTGTCGGGACGACTTTACCTGCGACGCGTGCAATGGACTGAATGCCTCCAAGCGTGACGAAAGCAACAAGAAGGGTTAGAACAACGGCAGAAATTTCACGCGGTAAGCCAAATGAAAGCTGCGTGGCATCCAATATCGCGTTAACTTGAGGAAAGGTTCCGATACCAAAACACGCCACACCCAAAGCAAAGATCGCGAACAGAGACGCCAGCCACTTTGATCCAACACCGTCACGCAGATAGTACATAGGACCGCCGACCATCTGACCTTTGCTGTCCTTCTGGCGGTACTTCACGGCAAGCAAGCACTCAGCGTATTTGGTCGCCATTCCAAACAGAGCGGCAAGCCACATCCAGAAAAGTGCGCCCGGTCCACCCAATTTGATTGCGGTTGCGACACCCACAATGTTACCGGTGCCGATAGTCGCGGAAAGGGCAGTGCACAAAGCAGCAAAGCTGGAGACATCCCCATTGCCAGAAGACGGATCTTTGCCAAACACCATTTTCAGTGCTTTCGGTAAGTGGCGGAACTGAATCAGGTTCAGTTTGAATGTAAAGTAAGCGCCTGTTCCCACCAGCAGTAAAAGCAGTGGCGGTCCCCAGACCAGATTATCAATGGTAAGTAAAATAGAATGCAGTTCTTGCATGATTTCCCCTTAATTACAACAACATAAGGAGAAGAGAGAAAGGAGGTTTCTACAAAAGCAGATCCCAAAAAACGGATGATTTTCCCAGTAATGGGTTAAAAATGTTGCCTTTCACTCCTCTGTCCTTTTGCCTGAGAGTTTCACTTCTTTCGAAGCTTGCTCCTTCGGCGACCGATTTAACGGTTCTCTCCAGAGGTTCCTCCAACGACAGTCCACTTTGCCTGAAATAATTAATTCTTCGGCGGACATACACTAGGGTATGTCTCTCTCCTGTTCATCTTCACTGGAACAAAAGTCTTTCGACTTTAAGCTGCGCATCGTACAAAAAGAAAGGGGGATTGTCAGTAGTGAAAAATCTGTTTGCTTAATTGATGAGCAATGCAAACGATTGGATGGGATGATGATTTTTTAGAGGAACCAGTGATGCCCTCAAGATCCTGAATAAATGATCGGGGAGTTTAAGATAAGCTCTCTCATGTGCTGACGATTGTGCGTGGGATGTTCTAGATACATGGCGTTTAAGAAGGCCAGTACATCTTCACCTGTCTGCTCGTAAATAATATTCAAGTCTGCACCGTTTCTGACCAACCAGTTAAACCCTTCCAGGTCGTCTTGCAATATTGTGCTGTGAATAGGGGGCATATTGAGACCATCCGTCGGGTTTGGCTGATTGATGTCTACCCCTGATGAGATGAGCTGCTTGGCGATCAAGAACCGTGTTTCTGTATTTGCGCTTAATATCGGGCTAATGCCGTATCCTCTTTGCACAATGTCTTTCAGCTCAGAAGATACGCCGAAAACGTAGAAATATTGGTAGCAGCCTTTTTCGCTTAGCAAGCTGACATCTGCTCCTAAGGCACAGAGCATTAGCCTTTCTTCGGAAACAGAGAATTTAAAAGTAGTAGCGATAACAACAGAGCAAAACAATGCTGTAGCCAAGATTCTCTTCAACATTCAATGACCATAGATTGGGTAGGTTCTAAATGAGTTCGGTTAGTGCGAGATACTGCAAATATGCACTTTGCTCTGCAATCGAAATCATGGTTTCGGGTGGAATGTTACGATGCACTCTTTCTTTCAATGTAACTGATAGAAGCCATTTGCAATTTAGAGACAACAGAGGGTCACGAGCCAGCCTCCAAAGGGGGAGGCTGACGGTTTGAAAATTATCCGTAGGCGACACTCGGGAACCACAAGACGAGCTGTGGCCAAACAACCAAACAGATAAGAGCGATAAGCTGAATAACGATAAAAGGGATAACGCCGCGATAAATGTCCCTGAGTGCAACGCCATCTGGGCAGACGCCTTTTAAATAGAACAACGCGAAACCAACTGGAGGCGTCAGGAAACTGGTTTGCAAAGCCATGGCAACCAGCATAACAAACCACACCAAACTGGGGTTGTCGACCACACCATGGCCGTCTAATTCAATGCCTAAGCTTGAGATGACCGGAGCCAATAAAGGTAACGCAATCAAAGTGATCTCAATCCAGTCCAAGAAGAAGCCAAGCAAAAACACAATCATCAGGATAAAGGTGATGATTCCGTATGGTCCGAAAGGCAAGCCACTCAGGAATGATTCGATGAGTTCGTCTCCTCCCAACTCTCTCAGCACCAAAGCGAAGCAGGAAGCTCCAAGGAAAATCATGAAGATGTAAGCGGTGGTGCCATAGGAAGCAAGAAGCACTTCTTTCAACACTTTCAGGTTCAGTTTCCTATTGTACGCCGCGAGCAATGTTGCCCCAAGAGCACCAATGCCTGACGCTTCCGTAGGTGTGGCGACGCCGGCAAATATGGAACCTAGCACGCACAATATCAACACCACCGTTGGAGTGATGTCTTTGAAAACCTGCAAGATCAAATTCCAGTCGACAGGCTCTACATCGTTAGGGACGGGGGCTTTATCTGGCGTTACTTTTCCAACAAACAGGATATAAAGAATGTACAGGCTACCTAACAATAATCCGGGCATGATGGCCCCCATAAACAGGTCGCCAACAGAAAGCCCAAGCTGATCCGCCATGATCACAAGCATGATAGAAGGTGGCAGTAAGATTCCCAGTGTGCCAGCGGAAGCCACAGTACCAAGCGCAAGAGGAAGGTGATAACCCTGTCGCATCATACTGGGCAGCGACATCACGGTAAGGAGCACAACCGATGCGCCAATAATGCCTGTCGACGCGGCGAGAATAATGCCGATCGCCATAACGGTAATCGCCAGACCTCCATGCACCTTGCCAAACAACGCCTGCATAGACGCCATCAGCTTTTCGGCAATGCCCGATTTGTCGAGCATGTTTCCCATAAAAATAAACATGGGCAGGGCAACCAGAATCCAGTTATCCATAATCTTGTAGATACGGTTGACCACCAGACCCAGACTGGTGTAATCGAGCCCGGTAAACGTATCCAGATAGATATCGGCAAAATAACCTACAGCAGCGAATATGACGCCGATTCCCCCTAAAACATAAGCAACGGGTATCCCTGTGAAGAGCAGCAGGATAAAAGAGCCAAACATGGCGATGACGATCCACTCATTTGCTTCCATGCGTGCCTCCTTTAAATAATGTTTCAATGTTGCGCAGAAGCCTTGCAAGCATGGAGAGAAGCAGAAGACTAAAGCTCAGCGGAATGACACTTTTAATTAGCCAGCGATAAGGCAAGCCGGATGGTGAAGCAGAGCTTTCGTTCACCCGCCAGGACTCGTACGCGAAATCGTAAGAGTGAAGAATCACGATAATGACAAAAGGAATGGCGAGAAACGTCAGTCCAAAGAAGTCGACAAGGGCTTTTCTGCGCTCAGAAAATTTGTGGTAGAACAGGTCGACGCGAACATGAAGGTTTGTCACCTGAGCGTATGCGGTGCCAAACATCACGGCGGTCGCGTACAAATGCCACTGCAACTCTTCCAGTGCAATTTGTCCGTTTGAAAACACTTTCCTGAGAACCACCTGAATGATGATTACGGCAACTAAGGCAAAGTTGGTCCATGCCAGCCATCGGCTGACGGCGGTAATAAACGTCTCTATTTGTTGATAAAGCGGGGGTGTTGGGGTCATAGCAAGCACCTTGTTCATTGGTTACTCCTTACAGCAAATGGTCGGCATCGAGCACCGACCATTCAGCCCAATTCACAGGGTTATTGCTGGTTCTGTGTCGCGCGAGGCAGGAAGCCGTTCGCCTGCCACAGCGCATAACCTTCGCGGAACTCGCTTAGGTCTTTCCACACTTTGGCAAAAAACGGGTCTGCGGCGACTTTTTCATCGACCACATCCAGCCAGGTCGTGCGGAACAGGTTCAGCATCTCATCGTTCCAGTATCGGATTTCCACACCTTGCTCTTTTGCTTTCTGCATGGCGGAGAACTGAAGTGCTTCACCTTCTGCAATGGAATAGGTCATGGTTGCCATGCAGGTGGTCTCTACCGATGCCTGCTGACTGTCACTCATCTTGTTCCAGGTATCTTTGTTGATCAGAAGTTCGAAAACCGTCGATTGCTGGTGCCAGCCCGGGAAGTAGTTGTATTTCGCGACCTTATGAAAACCCAGTCGCTGGTCGATGGCTGGCTGAGAGAACTCAGATGCGTCTATCGCCCCTTTTTCTAAGGCACCAAATATCTCTCCACCCGGTAGCTGAACAGTGCCCACTCCCAGTTTTTCCATCACCGATGCGCCCAGACCAAAGAAGCGCATGTTTAGCCCTTTCAGATCTTCAGGCTTTTCAATCGGTTTGCGGAACCAGCCAGAGGTTTCCGGAGAAATAATGGCACAAGGGAGCACTTTAACGTTGTATCCCCCCTGATCGTACATTTCCTGATACAGCTTTAAGCCATTGCCAAAGAACAGCCACGCCATATATTCACCCGCTTCAGGACCAAAAGGCACGGCAGAAAACAGTGCTGATGCGGGCAGCTTGCCTTGCCAGTAGCCAGCTGTGGAATAACCTGAATTCACCTTGCCGGTAGAAACGGCATCCAGAATTTCGGCGGGATTCACCAGCTTACCTGGTTCGTAGATTTTCATCTTGATGGTGCCGCCCGATGTTTTGGTGATGTGGTCGGCATACCATTGAATCGGGCTGCCCAGTGCAGGAAGGTGGCTGCCAAACGCAATAGGGGTCTTTAGCAGGACTTTCTTATCCTTTGCGTGAGCTGAAATAGCAAGGCTGGTAGCGGCGATAGCGAGTGTGGTTGAGATGGCGACTTTTCTGAACGTCATGGGGCTCTCCTTAGTCAGGTTACTATCCGTGTAAATACCAAGAAATGTGAACGCGGCGTAATCACTTTTGTTAACGCAGTGTTACATTTGATGCTAAGTGTAGAGACGGGACAGATTCCTCTCTATTGGGATAACTGCGCAAATTTTGTCGGTAAAAAGTGCAGTTTTCCGAACAAAATGTCAGTAAAACTACGTACTGTTCTGGGTGAATTAATGGGATTAATCAGTAACCGAAGACTCTCGATAAACATCATTTTGCTGTCTATCGTCCCCCTTGTTCTGGTGGTGATTGTTGTCGCTACGATTCTTTTTACTCAAGCAAAACAATTGGTTGAAGAGCAGGTCTCGCTTACTCGAAACAATGTACTTGCCGTGAAGAAACAAGAATTGAAGCAGTACGTAGAAATGGCAATCAAAAGTATCGAGCCTTACTACCAGGATGAAAGCCTGCCACCGGAAGTTGCCAAGCAAATCGTGACCGAAAAATTGAGCCAGCTCACGTATGGAAGCGACGGTTACTTCTTTGCCTATACATGGGACGGCGATGCACTGGTGTTGCCTTATCAAACAGAGCGAATAGGAAAAAACTGGTGGAATGTTGAAGATGTTCAGGGCAAAAAGCTGTTGCAGGAATTGATACGAGTCGGGCGAGAGGGCGGTGGATTTGTCGATTATCTGTGGCATAAACCGTCGAAGAAAGAGCCGCTGCCCAAACTCAGTTATGCTGTTTCACTGGATAAATGGCAGTGGATGGTGGGAACAGGGGTGTATTTGGACGACATAGAACAACAAGTTGCCCATATGGAAAATGGATTCGATGAAAATATTGGGAAAACCAGCACCGCGCTGTTTGTGGTGATGTTTATCGCCATTTCGGCGATTGCCGCACTTGGGGCGTCGCTCAACCTGAATGTACGTCGCCTGGCGAACCAGCAGTTAAGCATTTTGAATCAGCAGATTATTGATTCTCAGGAAAATGAAAGGCACCGGGTGTCGCGCGAGCTACACGATGGGGTGAATCAACTTTTAGTGGCAGCGAAATACCGTTTAGACAACGTGTCTAAAGAAACCGATGACGGGAAAAAAGAGCAGGAGCTGGATGCCAGCAAAGACGCGATGGAGCTGGCGATTGTTGAACTTAGAAGGATCTCGCGGGATTTAAGACCCCCTCAACTCGACGATTTAGGTCTGGTTGCGGGTATAGAAGCTTTCATCAATGACCTGCGAGAGCGTTCTCAGCTTGAACTGATTTTCGAACATGACATCGAAGGCGTCGATCTTCTGCCGGAAGTGGAGACCACTCTCTACAGAGTAATGCAGGAAGCACTGCACAATGTAGAAAAACATGCCAACGCTCAAGGAGTTGACGTAGTAATGCAGCGAGAAGGGAAGCAGTTAATCTTAACCGTCAGTGACGATGGCAAAGGCATTTCTACCAAAGCACTTAAGAACGGAAAAAAAGTGAAAGCCACTTTTGAGCACATGGGGTTACAAAACATGAAAGAGCGTATTCAGGCAATTGGAGGCTCATTCAATGTCACCAGTACCCCAGGGGAAGGAACGGAAGTACGCGTAAGTTTGAACATGGAGTTTGTATGATTAGATTGGTATTGGCGGATGATCATCGCCTTATGCAGGATGGTCTGAAATCTCGCCTTGAACGGGAAGACAACCTCGACATACTGGCGTGTGTCGGCACCGGAACGGACGCACTGGAAACCACACTATCTCTGAAACCTGACGTTTTGCTACTGGATATCAACATGCCCAACCTTAACGGGATTGAGGTGTTGGAAAAGTTAGAAAGTAGGGCGTCCAAAACGGGTGTCATCATGCTTTCCATGCACGACAGCCGCGACTATGTGGTTCGCTCGGTAAAAGCTGGGGCGAAAGGGTATGTGTTGAAAGATGTCGGGTCGGAAGAGCTGGTGATGGCGATCAATCAGGTCGCGCAGGGAAGGTCTTACCTTTGCCCTCAGGCATCCGATCGCTTGCTGGAGCAAATCAATGAAAAGCCTCAGCCGAAAGATGACACGCTGTCGAAACGTGAATCGGATGTTCTCAAGGCGATTGTAGACGGTGCCTGCAATAAAGAAATTGCCCACTCCCTGCATATCAGTGTTCGTACAGTCGAGACCCACAGGTTAAGGATCAAAAAGAAACTAGGAGCAACGTCAACCGCCATGCTGGTTAAGCTCGCACTTGAAAAAGGGCTGGTACATTGAAATTTAACTCGCGGGTTCAGTATTTAATCCTATGATTAGAACAGTACTAAAAACTGGATCGCGACGTTTTCACGCTGGATTTTAAGCCCAAATTGACCTCTGGCAGTGAAATGCGAATGGATTAGCCCACGAGAGGACACTCAATGTTAAATAATAAAATATGTGTTGTAACAGGTGCTGCCCAAGGAATAGGAAAAGCCATTGTTGAACGCTTTGCGGAGCAAGGTGCACAGATGGTTTATGCCCTTGATATGAATGAACAGGTGTTGCAAGAAGCATTTTCTTCTCATAACAACGTCAAACCCGTCACCGTTAATATCTGCGATCGTGAAGCCATAACCGCTTTGGTTGATCAAATTCGCAGTGAGTTCAGCCGGATTGATGTGCTGGTTAACAATGCTGGCATCACACGAGACGGTCTGATAGACAGATTGACAGAGCAGGACTGGGATCAGGTGATCGACGTGAACCTGAAAGGTGTCTTTAATCTGACTCAGGCAGTTGCTCCCATCATGATTGAAAACAACCACGGTTCCATTGTAACCATGTCTTCGGTTGTTGGAACGGATGGGAACATTGGTCAGACTAACTACGCCGCCACTAAAGGCGGGGTGATTGCGATGACCAAAGGCTGGGCAAAAGAGTTTGCTCGTAAAGGTGCACAGGTTCGAGCAAATTGCGTCGCCCCAGGTTTTGTTGAAACACCCATGACGGCGGATTTGCCTGAAAAGGTGCTGGATATGATGAAAGGCAAAACCCCGCTTGGTCGAATGGGGACTCCAGAAGACATCACCAACGGTGTCGAGTTTCTTGCCAGTGACAAAGCCAGCTTTATTACGGGGCAGGTACTAAAGATTGACGGTGGGCTAGTCATCTAAACCATTCCTCCATTCCGGTAGCTCAATTGCAACTGGCTTCTATCAAAACCGATCAACATGGCAATGTTGGTCGGTTATTAGATTAACTTCGTACAAAACCCCAGCAGTTCAACCATCTATCTGAAATTTTCGGACAGAGTGTTTACGTTATCTACCCGAAAAAGTGGTATAACAGACACAGGGTAAGGAGAAAGATATGACCAGATTAATTGCAATTGCAGCACTGATAGCCATCGCAGTGCTTCTATTTCGCTATAGAACCAATGAAAAGATACAAAAGGGCGTCATTCTTGCATCAATTATTGGGTTTGTAATCTACGTTGTATCGGTCGTAGTCACAGAGCTGGTCACATGACGCCGGAGTAAGAAATGGTAGACAAGAATATCCAAGACGAACGCGATGACGATCAGGAAGAAGAAGTTGTCATCATAGAAGAGCGCAACAAGTCTTCGTATCTCTATATCACAGTGGCAGCCGTATTGGGTTTAGCCATTGGTGGTTTGGGCGGAGCCGTTGTGACTCAAAGCAGTTGGCAGGATGCCTACCTTTCTCAGGAAGAAAAACTTCAAGCGCTGGAAGGCGAAAAAGCGCAGTTGAAATTGCAGTTAGACAACTACGATAAGGATACATCCGAATCTTTAAAAGTAGAGTTAAACAACCAGTCAGATGAAATCACTGAGAAATACGAAGCTCAGATAAAAGAATTAGAAACCACTGTCACCGAACTTGAAAAGGTGAACTTAGAGCAGGAAGCTTTAATCGCTCAGCAGGGCTCACAATTAGAAGAGCTGGGGATTTCGAATCAAAGGTTGAATCGGCAGGCAGATTTGCAGGCGTCAGTATTCGAGCGTTCTCGCGAAGTGTTCCAGCGTGAAATGGCCATTCGTCAGGAACTGGAAAGCCTGTTAAAAGAGCAAAAAGAGCTATTGCCTCAAAAAGAAAAACTTGCCAAAGAATGTGATGAATTTTTGGCGGGCACTTCATGGGATGCCTCGTCGGACGCGTGTGATCGCAGTGATGATGTGAATTCCAAACTGAGCCAGATAACACAAATGATCGAAGTTCACCGATTGGATCTTGAACAAATCAAAGCTTTGTCTGAAGGACTGGGTCTAGGCAACTGATGATATGAAATAGGAAGAACCCCACCATTTGGTGGGTTTCTTCGTTTTAAGCCGTTAATTTATCAAAGGTGACTGCTTTATCGGGAGTGGTTGCATTTTGAGTTTCAACCAGGCGAGAAAGCTCCATATCGCCGCTAAAATCCAGAGCTGTGCGACCACGTCTTTTATCTGCCATATTTCTGCACCCATCTGGTTGATTTTCAAAAAGCCTTGAATGGCAGGTGAACTTGGCAAAACGTTCGCCAGCCAGACCAGTGGAGCAGGGATACTTTCCAAAGGCCAGATAAACCCAGCCGTAAATATCAATGGCATTGAACTGACCAAAACCAACAGTGTCACCAACTCAACGCGAGGCAGAATACCCCCCAGCACAATGCCAATCGAGCCCGCTCCAATCAGAAATGGTACAAGTAAGATAAACAAATCACCAATACCTGCCAGTCGATTGATCTCATAGAAGTTGAAGCTAAAACCAAAGTAATACAGGCTAAGCGCAACATAGAGTAGACCAAAGATCACGATTCTCGTTAGAGTCAGCTCAGTGGCAGAATACTCGTTCCAATAGCCTTTTCGGTTTCTCTGGCTTGCCGTCAGGATGCCAGTCCCCATGATCAGTGTCTGGTGTAGAATCAACACAAACACAGCAGGAACGACGTAATCGACATAGCCCATTTCAGGGTTGAACGTCGGCTTTAAGTTCAGATGCACCGGAGAATAGAGCTCAGCGGCTTGAGACAAAGGCAAGCCATCGGAAACCAATTTAGCCACTTTAGCTTTCGCCGCCAGGGTACCGGAAGCCTGAGCTAACCCCTCGACTACAGTGCCGAAAACTAAGAAGTAAGATGCATCGCCAGCGTAAGAAAGCACTGGGCTTTTACCCAGCATCATATCGCGGTAGAAATGCTCAGGAATCACCAAAATACCACTGACTTCGTGAGCCAGAAATTGCGCCTTTGCGTCTTCAACTGTATGGGTTCTGGATACAATGCTCACCTGTGGTGTGGCATCCACCATGCGTTCTAGCTGATAACTGGTTTGGCTTTTGTCTAAATTCACAACCGTAATCTGTTGCTCCTGCGCAACCTGATTAGCGTAAGGTAGTGGGTAGAGAAATGAATAAAAAAGTGTACCGCCAAATACGGTTAGAACAATTGCAGGGTGGCTGAAGATGGCTTTTAGCTCATCACGGATCAACTGGAATACATTCATCGCAATACCACCTGCTTTGATTTCTTCTTGATAAGAATGAGTAACATCACGAATGGGATAAGGTAACCCAACATTGGAACCAGCTCGTTCAGTGTATCGAGAAAGCTTGCTCCGTAATTAGACTGGTAAACATGGGCTTCGATGTAATGACTGACAGGGAGCATTGATCGCCATGCCTGCGCCCATTGATTCATTTCAGTCACAGGGAAGGTAATGCCCATAAACGCAAAGCTAGGGGCAGTGAATGCGCCGGCAAAACTCGTTGCACGAGTCGCATCCAAACTTATGAAGAAAAACAGGCTCCCCATAATCATACAAGCCAGCACCATCAGAACTTGAGCGATAAACAACACCGCAACGTTACCGTGAAACGGCCACTTCAAACCAAGGTAAAACCACGCCAGCATGCCCAACCCTTGCAGCATAAACACCGGAAAGTAAGGGGCTAGTGAACTCATCACGTGGCGAACAGGCGACTGCCCCAACCATTGTGCTGGTCCCCGCAAGCGCAGATTCGCAGCCAATACCATAACCGTGCCTACCACTATGGCGATCTGCCAGATAGCGGGGACAACGGCGCCAAGCAAAAACTGGCTGTAGTTAGTATTGCTATTAAACAAAGGGGTAATCTGGCTGCGGCTGGGCAGGGCGCTTCCCAATGCCTGTGAGGGTGTGGTGTCACCTTTAGCCAAGGCTTTACCTGCTTCAACTTTCGCGTTAAACGTGCCTTGAGCTTGCAGCAGTGCTGAATTGATCAGCCGACCAATCAGAATGTACTGCGTATTGACGAAGGCAGACACTTGCGGCGGTTGGTTTAATGCGGTTTGCTTAAAGCTATTACGTGGGATCACCACATAACCGTAGATGTCTCCGGATGTGAGTGCCTGACTGGCAGACAAGGTATCTGGATAACTAGCCGTGATTTTCAGGCTCGGAGAGGCGTCGTAATGCCTGATAAGCTGATGAGAAAAAGCGGTATTGTCTAAGTCAACGATGCCAATCTTGAGGTCGCGAGCCAATCCCTGAGCGAACACCGCCCAAATGATAAAAGCGACAACGAGTGGAATCCAGGTCATGGCAGACAAGAGCCACTTGTCTGCTTTAACGATCTCCAATTGCCCCGATAATCGGGTGAGCGTATTCATATTAGAGATTCTCGATAACCACGCTCATGCCCATGCGCAGTCCTTCCACTGGTTCTGCCGGGCGAGCTTCTACCTCAAAAGTTCGCATGTCAAAGCCTTGGCTGGAATCGGTCGAACGCCAGGTGGCAAAATCGCCCATAACCGCCACGTGAGAGACTTTGAACGTCACGTCTTTGCCAAGTGCCGGAACATTGGCAACAAATTCTGTGCCTTTCGTAAATTGGCTTAGCTTATCTTCGCGAACGTTAAATACTGCCCATGCGTCCTGCATGTCCAATACAGTGACAACAGGGAAGCCCTGCGGTGCCAGTTCTCCCGGGCTAAGCAATACCTGAGACACTTCACCCTTAAACCAGCTACGAATTTTGGTGTCGGCGGCAAATGCTTCTACCTCTGCGACTGCGCCAGCCGCCATTCTGGCTTTTTCGGCTGCCGCGCGTTTGGTTTCATCTCGCGCTCCTTCTTTCGCCAATTCGTACATCTGGTAAGCCGCGCTTTCGGTGTATTTTGCTGCTTGCCACTGGGTTAGCGCTTCGTCCCTTTTTTGCTCCGCCACAACGCCGTCTTTGTACAGGTTATTGATTCGGTTGTAGGTCTTTTCCATCAAATCAGATGCGGCTTTGGCTTTTTGCCACTGGTCTTTCGATGCCTGAATCTGTTGCTCTCTCGCCCCTTTTTCGGCTTCTTCTGCCAGCGCGCCAGCGGCTTCTTTACTTGCCAGAGCCTGTTCAAGCTTCGCATCCAGTTCAGGGCTATAGATAGTGAAAATAAGATCGCCATTTGCCACTTCATCACCTTTGCGCACCATCACCTTATCAATACGACCTGCCACTTTGGAGGAGATGTTGTACTGCTGCGCTTCGATCTGCCCTTGCAAACGCATCGGCTGTTCTTCATATGCGACGTTAAAGCTGTGAACCAGCCATCCACCCAAACCCAAGGCAACAATGCCCGCGACCACAGGTTTTAATAGATTTTTTTTCATGAATGGTTCTCCAAAATAGCTCGGTTTTCGTATTGTTCGAAGGTGTTCATTTCATTGCTCAGGGCAAGCAGTTTATTTAAGGCAATCAGGTAGTTGAAACGAGCGGCATGCTGTTGAGTACGAATGCTCGCCAGATAAAGCTGAGCATCGACCACTTCCAGAGAGTTGGATAAACCTTGTGAAAATGCCCGCTGACGAAGTTTGAGGTTCTCTTCCGCCAGATTCAGGCTGGAATCGAGCCCGTTAACTTCTTCTTTAGCCTGTTCGGCTTCCAGATAGGTTTTTTCGACCAGCACCTGCAAGTCTTTTTTGGCTTGCGCTTTGAGGTACTGCACCTGCTGGACTGCACTGTGCGCTGCCTGAGAGCGATCGGAGCGACCAGAAGAATCAATAAGAGGAATGCTCACACCCACGCCGACCATCCAGTCTGGTTTCATCTGACTGGCAAGGCTTTCGTGCTCGTATACTGTGTAGTTCCCGTACAGGTAAACGTTGGGGTAGTACTTGCCGTCTTCGGCTTTAACCAGGTTGCTTGCCTGCTGCGCTTTGGCATCCAGAAGCTGCAAACCCGGGTAGGTGTTCAGAGTTTGATCAACGAATGCAGAAAGCGGCGGCAAGGCATCGTTGATGAAAAGCTGGCTGTCCAGCTCGACGCTGTCGACATTCAATAGTTTCGCTAACGCGGTTTTGGCAATTTCAAGATCGCGCTCAGCTTTTTTCCTGTCGACTTTGGCTTTATCGAAGGAGGCTTCTGCCTGCAAGCGCTCGACTTTCGCTATCTGACCCTGCTTCTCCATTTTCAATGCAAAGTCGCGGTGTTTTTCTAATCCTTTTTCAACCGCCTGACGTGTTTCGACCACTTTCTCTGCTAAAACCACACTGAAATAGAACTTGGTCAGATCTTCATATTTTGCCTGACGTTCCATTTCTAACTGGCTACGAGCTTCTTCGGTTTGCCCTTTTGCGATTTCCTGAGCTGCAGTGATTTTGCCGCCAGTAAAAATCGGCCATACCGCTCGAATGGAGGAGGAGAAAATGTCTTTTTCAGTAATGGTCGATGTAGCACCACCTAAGCTCTGAATTACACTTGGCGGCAGCATATGGGCTAATCCAGAAAGGTCGACGTTGGAGCTCTCGGCAATTTGGTGCGCAGAGAGGGTTACATCGTCATCCAGTCGGGTGTAATTCGCTGAAAGCGTTACCTTTGGCAGGTTAAGGCTGTCTTTGGATGCCTGTAAATGTTGGTAGCGTTCTAGGTTGGCTTGAGAGGCGGAAAGGGAGTCGCTCTGCTGCTGAACGATTTGCCAAGCCTGATCAAAGTTGACGGGTTGAGCAAATGCCGACAGAGGCTGGGTGAGAAGTGCGCCCAAAAGTACAACCAGAGGTCTTTTGTTCATCATTAAACTTACCACTTAAAATTTGAATTAGAGTTTATACTCTAAAAAATAGCTGTGCAACTGGATCCTATACTTAGCAAAAGGTCTGAAGTTCAAATTCTTGCGGTGACTAACGGAAGCGATGTTTCGAGTTTGTTAAAGTTATGTGCTGAAATTAAGAGGGACGATTTTGTTTAGTTGGAAAAATCTGAGCTTTCGCCGCAGGTTATTGATTATCATGACTTTGTCGGGGTTGATTGAGCTACTTATCCTGACCGCGGCGGGATTCGCCTATATTAAGCATTCCCAGCAAGAAGAAATGGGCTACAAAGCACTTGGCATTGCGCAGTTTCTGGCGCAGTCACGTTCCGTTGTAGACATGGTCGAAAGTGAGCAGGTGGGAGAATTACCACTTGAATTTCGAGAGCTTACGGAACTGATCGGTGCAACTTTCATTGTAATTGGTAATAAAGAAGGCATTCGATTGATTCACCCAGTTGAAGAGCGCGTTGGCAAGCCGATGAAAGGGGGCGATAACGCAAGAGCACTGGAACTTGGTCAGTCTTATGTGTCTTATGCCGAGGGTTCGTTAGGTAAATCGGTTCGGGGTAAAACCCCTGTCATTGATCAACATGGAAACATCATCGGGGTTGTTTCTGTTGGGTATTTGCTCGACAGTCTGCAAGACAGAATTGAACCTTATTTAGCGTTTCTAATTGCCATGGCTTTGCTGGTAGTGATCGCCAATGCTGTGTTATCAAACTATGCGTCCCGACGTTTTCAAAAAGCCATTCTTGGATTTGAACCTGAGGAGATAGGACGACTGTATGTCGAACTGGATGTCACCATGAGTACCATCAAGGAAGGCGTTATCAGCATCGACAATGCCGGAACCGTTCGATCAATCAACAAAAGTGCGTGTGAAATACTCAAAATCGACCGAGAGAATGTGCTGAATCTGCCGATGAAAGATGTCCTTCCCGATAGCGATTTGGTGGATATTCTAGCAACCAAAGAGCCTCAGCATGACATAGATCTCTATTTGAATGATCAGCGCATTGTTGCCAACCGAAACCCCATTATAGTCAAGGGCGAAGTGGTCGGAGCCGTGTCCAGTTTCCGTCGAAGGGACGAAATAACCGAGCTGACCAAACAACTTTCTCAAACCCGTGAATACGCCGATATGCTTCGGTCACAAACTCACGAACACAGAAATAAACTCAACACCATCAGTGGGCTGGTTCAGTTAGGAGAAACCGAACAGGTTCAGAAACTGATAGGACAGGAAACCGCACATTATCAGGCGTTAATTGGCTTTATCCGAGATGCAGTGAAAGATCCATTAGTAGCTGGCTTACTCTTGGGAAAAACAGAGCGTGCCCGTGAACTCGGTCTTATGCTGGAAATTGATGCTGGTACACGATTAGAGCAGTTGCCTGAAAATATCATTGCAGATGATCTGGTCACGATTCTGGGGAATTTAATCGACAACGCATTCGATGCCATGATCGCAGAACGCGAGAATAGAGTGGCAAGCAATGTGTTTGTATCCATCAGTGACTACGGGACAGAAATCATTCTGGAAGTGGAAGACACAGGATGTGGTTTGCCAGAAGACATTAACGTATCCAGACTGATAGAGAAAGGCGTTTCCAGCAAGGCGAAAGCCAACAGGGGCGTGGGGCTTTATCTGGTCAGCAAGTTAGTCAGCCAGTATGGCGGACAGCTGGAGCTGGGAAATGGTCCGACTCAGGGAGCAAGAGCGACGGTGTATATACCAAAGGACAAAAGAAAATGACGACGAGTACGAAGGTAATGATCATCGAGGACGATGAGGGCATTGCTGAGGTGCACAACAGGTACTTGAATCAGATTGGCGGTTATGAAGTGGTTGGTATCGCCACTTCTCAAACCGAAGCCGAAATGCAGCTTGAACTGTTGCAACCAGAACTGGTCATACTCGACGTTTATCTGCCAGACGGCAACGGGCTGGAGATCCTTCGACAGGTTCGTCAGCAAAAACAGCATTGTGACGTTATTCTTGTCACCGCCGCGAGAGATGTGGACACGCTGCAGGAAGCCATGCGGGGTGGTGTGGTCGATTACTTACTGAAACCGGTGATTTTTTCCCGTTTAGAAGCGGCGTTAAAGAAATATCAGGCACAAAAACAAGAGCTGGAAACGGTGTCGGATCTTGATCAGAAGCTGGTGGACAAAATGCTGCAATCCAGTTCGCAACAAGAGCCCGCAAACAATCGCCTGCCTAAGGGGATTGATGGTGTAACACTGGATAAAATCCGCCATCTCTTCGTGGGGGATACCCAGCTCACGGCGGATGAAGCCGGGGTGAGAATCGGTGCCAGCCGCACCACAGCCAGACGTTATCTCGAATATCTGATCAGTTCCGGCGAACTTGAAGCCGATGTTCATTACGGCTCAGTCGGAAGACCAGAGAGAACCTACCGAAAAATTCTACGCTAACTTTCATCAAATCTTATGAGCCCTGACTTTTTGTCTAAACTTGTAAAAGACATAACGTTAGGGCTTTTATATGAGAAATCACATCGTTGTTCTTCTGGCATTACTCTTTGCTTTTCCGGGCTTTGCTAAGGAGCTCGTTTTTATTCACAGCTATCACTTTGAGTATCCTTGGGTCAAAGAGTATCGGGAAGGGTTCGAGAGCGAAATAGGTGCGATGACGATCCATGACTTCCAGATGGATACTAAGCGCAAACCCGCCGAGCAATTTCCTGCAATCGCAGATAAAGCGTGGGAGTTTATCCAGCAACATGATCCTGATGTTGTTGTGGTGTCCGACGACAACGCCCTCAAGTATTTAGGTCCTCGCCTGATAGACAACAAAATTCCGACTTTCTTTCTAGGTATTAACGCAAATCCGAGAAACTACATTTCAATCACGCCCACTATTTCTGGGGTACTCGAACGACCCTTGATGAAACGCTCGGTGTATATGATCAGCAAAGTACTGCCAGAGGTGAAAAACATACGCGTATTGATGGACGATGCCGCAACCTCACACGCCATACTGGAGACCTCTTTCAGCAATAAACTCAATCAGGATATCAACGGGATTACCGTTCACACCAGCCTGGTCCCTAATTACGAGAGTTGGGAAAGTAACGTGTTGGAATCCAAGAATCAGGGCTACGACGCCATCATCATCGCCAATTATGCCGCTTTAAAAGATGAGTCTGGTAAGCACTATTCTCTGGATGAAGTGAGTGCATGGACGAGTGAAAACTCGCCGTTACCCATTTTTGCGTTTTGGTCCTATTCAGTTGGTCCGGGTAAGGCGATTGGTGGGTTAAGCATCAGCGCGTTAGAACAGGGTATTGAAGTGGCGAAGCTGATTAATCAGTTTAATGAAAAGGGAAACATGCCAACGATCACGACCCCGAAGAAAGGCGCGTTTATCTTTAGCCAGACAGAACTGGAACGCTGGCAGCTACAAGTACCGAGTGATATTGAGAAAAATGCCGAAATGCGAAAATGATTGAGCTGCTAGTTAAAGAATTATGATTTATTCCTCGCAGTTTTCATACACACGTCATGGTTCTGATGAGTCATAGTGTTAACATAGTGTAAAACATAAATAAGCAGGGAAAACCTGTGATGTAAACAAAGGAGTGGCACCTAGGTGTTCAGTGCTGAAAGCACCGATCATCGAGACAGAGGCAAAGACCAATGTCGTAGGTGTGTGCTTGAAGTGACGAAGTTTTGCTTCAGGCACAAAGGCGTATTTAACAAACATTATTTCAGCCTTCGGGCTAAACCGTTAAACGCCTAGGAGTTACAAATGAGCGATCTACGCAAGCGAAGTTCGTTGTCTGTACAATGGAAAATCACCCTGTTGTCTGGGGTATGTTTGGTACTGACTTCGATTGCCTTGATTGGTTTTTCAGTTTTTAACGCAATTCAAAATCAAACCGTCATCAAAGGGAAAAGTACTGAGTCCGTTGTATTAAAATCTCAGCAGCTATTGAACGCCGAATCCCGATCTAACGCTGCCCAAGTCCAGAAATATTTAGATGAAGCTACTTACCGCGCAGAAATGCTCGGTGACAGTGCGCTGTTTCTGATCCAAAACGCACAAGAAAACTTTACTGCCAGTGAAGTGCTGCGTAATGCGCTGAACGAACTGGTGGAGCGTGCCGTTAATCAGTTTCCTACGATTCAGGGAGCGTACCTGGTATTCGAAGTCGACAAGGTTGACGGAGAAGACAAGTATTACAAAAACGCCGGTGAACTTGGCTCTAACGAAGTCGGACGTTTTTCCCCGTATTGGGCAAAAAGCAAAGAGGGCGACAAAGCCGTAGTACGACTGATAGGGGAGAATGAACTCTCCGATCCAGCCAACGGCGAGAAGTATTCATGCCCACTCAATACTGGCGGCGCGTGCGTGTCGAGCCCCAAAATTTCTGAACAAGGTGCGCTTACAGCTTCCATTTCTGTCCCGTTAAAAAGAGACGATGAACTGGTGGGTGTACTCGGCATCAATTTAAGCTTGGACCAGCTTAATCAATCCATTTCAGAAGCGGACGAAGCCCTGTTTGACGGGCAGGGTGAGATCGCGATTGTTTCCTTGGATGGCACGCTTATCGCCAGCGATGTGATGCCCGACAAAGTCGGTTTTCCTTACAAAAGCAATCACGTATCAGACAGCAAAATGACCGATTTCTTGTATGGAAATCAAAGCCAGGTCAGTTGGAGCAAAGATGAAAACTGGCTAACAGTTTTCTCTCCTATTCAAATTGCCAATCAGAGCTGGGGTGTGTTGATAGACGTACCAAAAGACAGCGTTCTAGCTGATGCGAACGCTCTGGACGCAGTTATCAAGGGGCTGGTTGAAGCTGGCATTGTTACTGAAATCTCTTTTGGTGCTTTATTTGTCGTCATTGGTTTGGTCGTGATTAGCGTATCTTCATCTCGCTTGGTAAAACCTATACGTGAAGTTGTCGCTCGGCTCCATGACATTGCGTCGGGAGAAGGGGATCTAACGCAGCGCTTAAAAGTCACGTCTAACGACGAAATCGGTCAACTGTCCTCAGAATTTAATCAGTTTTTAGAAAAGCTGCAGACGATCATCCGGGATCTGGTCAATACGACGGAAGTGGTGGGAGAGCTGATTGAACAGTCGAAACGTTCTGCCACAGTCATCCGGGACAGCAGTGACTCCCAGTTTAAAGAAACGGACTTAGTGGCAACGGCTTCCGAAGAAATGACGCAAACCGCGACCGTCGTGGCGCAAAATGTTCATTCAGCGGCTGATGCAGCCAATCAGGCGAGTGTCGCAGCCGTTTCTGGTCATGAAGTGGTTGAGAAATCTTACAGCGAAATGACCAGGTTGGTGGAGAAGATGCAAACCGCTGTACCCACAGTAGAAGCTTTGGCAAGCAACAACGCCAGCATTACTGAGATCCTGACTGTGATAGAAGGGATATCCGAGCAAACCAATTTGTTAGCTTTGAATGCGGCGATAGAAGCAGCAAGGGCAGGTGAGCATGGACGAGGATTTGCAGTGGTGGCAGACGAAGTTCGAAGCCTGGCGAGTCGCACTCAGGAATCGGTAGGAGAAATTCGCGAAGTCATTGGCAAAGTCGAACTTGGCACCAAAGACGTGGTCAGTGCGATTCAGGAAGGAAACGACCTTGCCAATAATACCTCTGTCTACGTTCGCAACGCTGTGAATGAATTGGAATCGATAAAGTCGGCGATTCAGGCTATCACCGAAATGAATAACCAGATCGTGAATGCAACCGAGCAACAGCAGCAGGTATCCAGCGAAGTGAACCTCAACATCGCAAACATCCGAGATCTTAGCGCGGATATATTAAATCAGGCACAGTCGTCCGACTCAGTCGTATCCGAAATTACTGAGATGTCGCATCTGCAACAAACGCTGGTCAGCCAGTTTAAAGTGTAACAATGATAGCTCGATAACCATTGGAAGAACTAGCTAAGTTCCATTGTTCATCTATCACACGAAAGGCTTCTGGTTTCCCAGAAGCCTTTTTCATGTCATACATCTATGACGTTTTTTTGTATTCGTTGAAAACCTGCTTGTGACCAGTAAGGGCAGGGAAAAATATCGTTCTCAATTGTTCTGCGAACATGAAGTTTAGAAGTTTATTAATTATTACATATTAAGCTCGCATTTTGAGTTTTAGTTGAATTAAATGCTAGGAATTTCATTTCTTTTTGTAATGGCATTGTGGTAGGTTTATGAGCGTTGTTGATTATGTTTTTGCTGGCTTATGAAGGTAAGACTAGAACTGTTTTACGAATTAGTTAGGTCAAAAATTTGAATAATACGATTTTTACTTAAAACCTATACAATTTGCGGCTTTTCCCACTTTCTACAAATGTAATCAAAGTAAAAATATCAATATTTACATGTGGATAAGTTTTTTAGATATACCGATTTATTTATGTTGTGTGGCTGTTTGTGGGACGGGTTAAGCTTTTGGAGGAAAATCTACATGGTCAGAAAGGGTATGCTTCTGCAATTACTGGAAGTACTTCGAAATCTGGAAGAGAAGGGCTCTGAATTTACGGCAAAAGAAGTGGCAGAGTCGGTTGGTTATAGTGTTAGTTCTGTAAATAAATACTTCAATGAAAAGCTCAAAGGTGGTTATGTTGTAAAAGTGAACCGTTCTTTGTGGAAATGCTGTGGTATTAGCCAACTTTCAAATGATGAGTTTTTGAGGCTAATGTCTCAAAGCCTAAACACCCATTCTAAATCACCTGACGAAATTTTATCGGATCAGCTCATTAAACGAAGTCATGACGCCTTTACACTAGCGCTTGAAGTTTACAACCGTCCTACGCTAGGAAATCGCGTCGAAGCATTTACTATTATGATGGTAAATGCTTGGGAACTCATGCTTAAGTCAGAACTTGCAAAGAGGGATGGTGCTGCATGCATTTTCAAAGAAGGCGACTTTAGCATAAGTATTCGAGAAGCCATGTGTAAGCTTATCGAGTCATCTGATAATGTAGCTAAAAATTTAGAAATCTTAATCGATTTAAGGGATCATGCAATTCATCTACTCATTCCTGAGCTACAACCACAATTGTCTCGTTTGTTTCAAGCTACAGTACTGAATTACCAAAACAGGTATAAAGCGTTAATGGGTAATAGCCCATTAGCAGGTCAGAGCGTAGGTTTATTGAGCCTCATCGTTGATGGCAGTGAACCTGAAGTAGCGGTAATTAAGGAAACCTACGGTGAGCTAACGGCAAGTCAAGTTAAAGAGTTTCTTGGTAAGTTCACAGAAATGGCTCGTGAATGTGATTCGGATGAATTTTCTATTTCTGTAGATTACAAGCTAGCATTGACTAAAAAGTCTTCTGCAAGTGACCTGTCATTATCATTAAGTGATAGTGGTGAGAGAGCCATTATAATTAGAGAAACAAAAGATCCAGATATAACCCATCCATACCATCAAAAAACGGCTATCGAAGAGATTAATCTTCGTCAGAATATAGTCAAAATTACGAGTTATTCGTTTCAAGCTGTTGTTAAAAAGAACAAAACCCAAAAAGCTAAGCGCTCCAATTATCATTATGAATTAGATGGACGTCATAGGTATTCCGAAGCTTTCATTGAGTGGTTTGTAAATAATCTCAATCAGGAAAATTGGCTGGATGGTGCATTAAAAAGCTACCGAAACAAACGGAAAAAAGCTTAATAACTCGAGGAACTTTGAATTTACTCATCTTTACAAGAAAAGTCCACCTACACTCAAAAATTTGTTCTCAACTAATTTCTGCTTTTCAAAAATAAAAAGGCTTCTGGTTTTCCAGAAGCCTTTGTTTTGCACTCATTTCGATGATTAATCTTGATGAGTAGGGTTTGCTACATTGCGCTGTTTTAGGTAATTGATGAACTTCGCCGCAATAGGACCAAGCAATACAGCAACCGCCAGACAAGCGAATACAGCTGTGATTGGGCGCTCCCATAAGAAGCTCAACTCACCGTCACTGATCATCAGGGCACGACGCAAGTTCTCTTCCATCAATCCCCCCAAGATAAACCCGAGCAATAACGGAGCGAGCGGGAAGTTCGCCAACCTCAGAGCAATCGCCGCCATTGCGACCAGTAGCATGATAAACACGTCCACCGTATTGAAGGACACCAAGTACACACCAGTGATTGAGAAGAACAGAATCATTGGAAGAAGTACGGTACGAGGCACCATCAACAGTTTAGAGATGTACGGGATTAGTGGCAGGTTTAAGATCACCAATACGATGTTACCAAAGTACATGGAGATGATGACCGACCAGAATACATCTGGGTGATCCACAAACAAGCGAGGACCCGGCTGAATACCGTAAGCAATCAAAGCACCCAGCATGATTGCAGTAGTACCTGAGCCCGGAATACCCAACGTAAGCAGAGGAACGAACGAGCCGCTAGATGCCGCGTTGTTCGCCGATTCAGGCGCAACCAGACCACGGATACTGCCTTTACCAAATTCCTCACGTTTTTCTTTTGGTGCCAGGTTACGCTCCATACCGTAACTCAGGAAGGCTGCGATTGTGGCTCCGGCACCCGGAAGAACGCCGGTAAAGAAGCCAAGAAATGAAGATCGCAGAGATACAGGTGCGACTTCTTTTACTTCTTCTTTAGTGACTTTCATGCTGCCTAAGTTGTCGAGCTGGTTGCTTTCTTCAGCACGAGTATCCTTCTGCGGTTTTAGGATGCCCATAAGGGTTTCACCCAGAGCGAAAGTCGCCATAGCAAGCAACAAGAAGCTAAAGCCATCCATCAGGTCTGTTAACCCAAAGGTAAACCGTTCCACGCCGACACCTTTGTCGATGCCCACGGTAGACAACATCAAGCCAAGAATGGTCATCATCCAAGCTTTCAACACTTGTCCTTTTCCAGCAAAGGCAGCAACGGCAGACAAGCCAAGAAGCATCAAGGCAAAGTAGTCAGACGACTGAAAGCTTAAAGAAACGCTTGCCAGGGCAGGAGCCGCAACCAAAAGCATGATGGCGGACAGCGTACCTCCAGTAAAAGACGAGTAAGCGGCGAGTGCCAGAGCTTTACCTGCCATGCCTTTCTGCGCCATTGGGTAGCCGTCGAATGCCGTAACCACGGTAGAAGAACAACCCGGAGCGTTGATTAAGATTGATGAAGTTGAACCACCAAATACGGCGCCGTAATAGACGCCTGCCATCAGAATCAAGCCGGAAGCAGGGTCAAGACCGTAACTGATTGGGATCATCAGCGCGATAGCCGAAATAGGGCCAAGACCGGGCAACATGCCGATAAAGGTACCCACAAAACAGCCAACGATCACCATCATGATGTTCATTGGCATTACTGCGGTAGAGAGACCCGCTAAAATTCCATCTAACATGTCATTCTCCTACCAGATAGAAAACAGAACACCGGGCTCTAGATAGATATCTAAGCCTTGTGTCAGCAACAAATAGAACGCGATGACGAACGGGAATGAAGCACCAAACAGAATGGATTTTCTTCTTTCACCCAACAGGTAGAAACCGATCATCAGGAAGAAACCAGTGGCGAGCACGAAACCCACGTAAGTCAGACCTACGCCATACATTGCCATCAACACTAAAAAGCCGATCAGCAATTTCCAGTTGAAGCCAAGGGTTGCAACACTTTCTTCGTCTGGCTGCGCAGTCACAAGAAGCATCAGGGACAGAATGACACCGACAGCCGTCAGAAGAGTAGGGAGGGTGCGAGCGGTAAAGGGTTCGTACTCATCACCGGGGAACATAGGGATTTGCGTGGTTTGATAGCCGTAACATAAACATACGACCAGAAAGATCATCGCACCCACGCGGTCACGACAAAATAAGTTGGTGGGCTTAGCAGACATAGCTCAATCCTTTGTTTTGATGTAAGGAAAAGAGCCGCATACGCCTAGTTAATCAATTTAGTTGTGATGAAACCGATAAAGCAGCACCACTTGAGGGATAACTAAATAAACAAAGGAGTTTGGCGTTTTACAGCGTACGCGGCAAAGGGGCTACCAATCCATTTTAAAGAGCAGAATAAACTACAGCCTATTAGGTTTTCTCTACGCCTCTCAACGGATTGGTAAATGCTTTACTTCAGGAAACCAAGTTCACGCATTAGTGAACCCATTTGTTTTTCCTGATCTTCCAGGAACTTGTAAAAGTCTTGGTCTGGCTTGTAGTTGTCGATCCAGCCATTACGGTTACGAACGGTTGCCCACTCTTTAGTGGTGTACATCTTAGACAGTGCCTCGTTGTACTCATCAATCTTGGCTTGTGTTGTGCCCGGTGCTGCAAAGAAGCCACGCCAGTTTGCAAATACTGTTTCGTTACCGTATTCCGTCAATGTCGGAACTTCAGGTGCAGCAGGAAGACGCTTAGGAGCCGTTACCGCTAAGATTTTTACCTGACCGTTTTTCGACATTTCCAGTACTTCACCTAAACCGGTAGACAGAAGCTGAGTTTCGCCAGAAAGTAGGGCAGCCATTGCTTTACCGCCAGCATCGTAGGCAATGTAACGAACCGCTTTGGCATCAAATCCTTCGCCTTTAAATGCCGCTGCTACGACAAGATGGTCCATGCTGCCGCGTGCAGATCCACCAGCAATTTTTACTTTACGAGGATTGTCTTTGAAATCCGCAACTACTTCTTTCCAGTCGTTGTACTTGGAATCGGCAGGTGCCACGATCGCACCGTAATCTGCAATGGTGGCTGCAACAGGGGTAAGGTCACGGAAAGATTGAGGGAAAATACCTGTTAACGAGCGAATAACGATGGGTGTAGAGTTCACCATAAGAGTGTCTTCTTGACGCTCCGCCGTTTCGATAAGGTGCGCAATGGCTTTACCGCCGCCGCCACCAGACAGGTTTTGGAATGAAACTTTGTCGACAATGTCAGATTTTACCAATGCATCACCCGTACCACGCGCGGTCATATCCCAACCGCCACCAGCACCGCCAGGGATCAAGAAGTGGATCTTCTCCATGTCTGCTGCAAATGCGCCGAAAGAAAAGCTTGCGGCTATCGCTGCAGCGGCAAATGTGGGTCTCAGTACCTTTATCATGTCACGTTCCTTATGTGGTTAAACTCATTCTTTGATGAGATTAATTGTTATGTTTATGTTGCCATTTAGGGCTGGTTGTTAACTTAATGTGCGTGACCGATATTGCCCAGATAGAAGACTTAAAAAGAATAAAAAACAAAAAATGAATTAAGTTCATATTGTTCACGAGAATTATAGTTAGATTGATCGCATCATAGGAACGATGAGTATGGTGACGTGTAACTGTATGTATAAAATAGAAAAAATAGCTTATGGAGAGATGTTGTTGTTTAATCTTGTTTATCTTATTTCGTGGCTTTCAATTGTGGCAGGTGTGTGGTTGGTTAGTTTGAATGCTCGACCACACTTATTACAAATTGCTCCATTTGTACTAGCTCTTATATTGGTGGCGTTTGTTGCAAAATATGGGAAAAAGTCGCTAATTGTTGTTCTTTGCGTTGCTGCGATACTTGGATTGATAGTTGGATCTCTACAAGTAAATGGATTGATTTCAATAGGACACACTGGTGTCATGGAAATACCCGCTGATAGAAAATAGTCATTTCCTACCTGTTAGCCGTACTCGTAAACACCGAGTACGGTTGTTTTTCTAATTCTTCATACAAACCTCTCGTTTCATTTCTCAAAACACGCAAGTTAAATTAGGTCGCTTATTCGACATTAGTCTAAATTGTCGACAATCCGCTTGATCTAATAGCTTTTGGTGGCTAAATTTTGATCTAAATATGTAGATTGTTGACAATATTGAGATTGAAATGTCGATAGAAGCACCAGAAAAAGAAGCCACCAAATCAGAAAACCTCACCAGTAGCTTGGTGGAAGCGATTGTTGAAGGGCAGATTGCTCCCGGCAGCAAAATCTCGGAACCCGAACTGGCAAAGCGCTTTAATGTGAGCCGAGGGCCGTTGCGTGAAGCCATCATGAGGCTGGAAGGTCTGGGGTTGATAGAGCGAATTCCTCATGTTGGGGCTCGCGTTATTCACATCTCCCTTACTCATTTGTCGGAGCTTTATGCAGTGCGTGAGGCTCTAGAAGGCATGGCGGCGAGGTTAGCGGCGAGATACATCACAGACGAAGAAATCGAAGGTTTGAGTCAATTATTGTCGACACATTCCGATCACATCGAACAGGTAGAGGGGTCTTCTTACTTCCACCAGCATGGCGATTTCGACTTCCATTACCGGATTATTAAAGCCAGCCGAAACAGCAAGCTTGTCACCTTACTTTGCGATGAGCTGTATCATCTGCTTCGGATGTACCGATACCAGTCTCCACGCTCGCATTCTCGCCCCGAACAAGCGCTGGAAGAACATAAATTCATACTCAAAGCCATTCAAAACCGAGACGAAGAGTTAGCGGAAATGCTGATGAGAAGACACATCTCGTGCAGCCGCCAGCTTATCGAACAACAAATTCAACAAGAGAGTGAAGCATGACGGAAGAGAAAGCCTCACCAGGGAAGAAGTTTCGCTTAGCAGTCGAAAACCATCACCCACTGCAAATTGTCGGCACCATCAATGCGTATTGCGCCATGATGGCGAAGAATACCGGGCATCAGGCGATCTATTTGTCTGGCGGTGGCATTGCCAATGCTTCCTATGGTTTGCCCGATCTTGGCATCACCACACTTAACGATGTGCTGGTGGATGTGGAGCGCGTCACTAACGCTTGCGATTTGCCTTTGTTGGTGGATATCGATACCGGGTTTGGTGGCGCATTTAATATCGCGCGCACTATCAAGTCGATGGAGAAAGCAGGCGCGGCGGCAGTACATATGGAAGATCAGGTTGCTCAAAAGCGATGCGGTCACCGACCAAACAAAGCCATTGTGACCACAAATGAAATGACGGATCGCATCAAAGCTGCAGTGGATGCCAAAACCGATTCTAACTTTGTTCTTATGGCAAGAACCGATGCACTCGCAGTAGAAGGAATGGACAGTGCAATTGAGCGCTGCATAGCTTATGTGGAATCGGGCGCTGATATGTTGTTCCCAGAAGCATTCGTAGAACTAGACCAATATCGGGTGCTTTCAGATGCGTTACGACGTCACTTTGGGGAATCTATCCCAATTTTGGCCAACATTACGGAGTTTGGTCAAACCCCGCTTTTTGGTGGGCAGGAACTGGCAGAGCATTCAGTGGACATGGTGCTTTACCCTCTCAGCGCTTTCCGTGCCATGAATAAAGCAGCAGAAATGGTCTATTCCCATCTATTAAATGAAGGCAATCAAGAAGCATTGGTTGACCAAATGCAAACTCGAAAAGAGTTATATCAACACCTAAATTACCACGACTATGAGGACAAGCTAGACGAGCTGTTCGCAGAAAAATAGGGTTTCGACCCACTCAAATCCAATAACGTGAAGCGGCTGGCGCACCAATCAACCTAAAAATATAAGGATTGGGCAAAAGCCACAATGACAAGGAGTCTGTCATGACAGATAAACCACTTGGCGGCGCAGGGCTGCGGGGGCAGAGTGCGGGTTCTACTGCACTGTGTACCGTAGGAAAAAGCGGAACAGGCTTAACCTACCGCGGGTACGACATTACCGATCTTGCCAACCATGCGGAGTTTGAAGAAGTTGCGTATTTGCTGTTGCGCGGAAAGCTGCCGAATCGGCAAGAGCTTAGCGAGTATAAGGAGTTACTCCGTTTATTGCGTGGCTTACCAGAACCACTAAAAGAAGCGCTGGAGCTTTTGCCTGCCGAAGCGCATCCCATGGATGTCATGAGGACGGGGTGCTCTGTGTTAGGGAACCTCGAAACCGAAAACACCTTTGACGACCAGCTTTCTGCGACCGAAAGAATGCTGGCGCTTTTTCCAGCCATTATTTGTTACTGGTATCGCTATTCTCACGATGGAATAAGAATTGATACCGAAGATCGCTCAGAAGACAGTATCGGCGGCTACTTTCTCAAAATGCTGACCGATGAACCTGCCTCTGACCTGCACAAGCAGGTGATGCACTGTTCTCTTATTCTGTATGCCGAGCACGAGTTTAATGCCTCAACCTTTACCGCAAGGGTATGTGCATCGACTTTGTCGGACATTCATTCCTGCGTGACGGGTGCGATTGGCACTTTGCGAGGTCCATTACATGGTGGCGCAAATGAAGCTGCTATGGCGATGATCGAAAACTGGCAAACCCCTGAAGAGGCAGAGCGAGAAATTCTTGGCATGCTGGAGCGTAAAGAGAAAATCATGGGCTTCGGTCATGCCATATACCGCGAGAGCGACCCACGTAATGCGCTGATTAAAGCTTGGTCGAAAAAGCTATCAGACGCGGTCGGGGATACTCGCCTTTACGCCGTGAGCGAGCGGGTTGAATCGGTTATGAAACGCGAAAAAGATTTGTTTTGTAATGCCGACTTTTTCCATGCTTCTGCTTACCACTTTATGGACATTCCCACCAAGCTGTTTACCCCGATTTTTGTCATGAGCCGACTGACAGGTTGGTGTGCGCATGTGTTTGAACAGCGGGAGAACAACCGAATCATTCGCCCAAGTGCCGATTATATCGGTCCAGAACATCAAGAATGGCTGCCAATCGACCAGCGTCAATAGAATTTAAGGAAAAAGAAATGACACAAAACGTAGAGATTAACGAACGCCCGGCACCCGATGATCTTCTGGTGGAAGTCGCAGAATACGTGAGTAACACTGACATTCAATCCGAAGAAGCGTACAACACGGCGCGAAACTGTCTGATGGATACTCTGGGGTGTGGTTTGCTGGCGCTTCGTTTCCCAGAATGTACCAAGCATCTCGGTCCGATTGTTCCAGGCACTACGGTTCGGCATGGTGCACGAGTACCGGGCACGTCTCATGAACTCGATCCAATCACTGCTGCGTTCAATATCGGCTGCATCATCCGCTGGTTAGATTTTAACGATACGTGGCTGGCAGCAGAATGGGGGCATCCATCAGATAACCTTGGCGGTATTTTAGCTACAGCAGATTATCTGAGCCGAAGCGCAGTGGCGGAAGGTAAAGCACCGTTGACCATGAAAGATGTGCTTACTGCGATGATCAAAGCTCATGAAATTCAGGGTGTGCTGGCTCTTGAAAATTCCTACAACCGAGTGGGCTTGGACCATGTCCTATTGGTACGTGTTGCTTCAACAGCTGTGGTTACCAAAATGCTGGGTGGCAGCAAAGAACAAATCATTGATGCGGTGTCTCAGGCTTGGGTAGACGGTTGTGCACTTCGTACTTATCGTCACGCACCGAATGCTGGCTCGCGAAAATCCTGGGCAGCGGGTGACGCGACTTCTCGCGCTGTTCGCCTTGCGATGATCACCATGAAAGGCGAAATGGGTCTGCCTTCTGTCTTAACTGCGCCTAAGTGGGGTTATTACGATGTGCTGTTTAATGGCGAGTCGTTCAAAGTCAGCCAGCCATTCAGTAGCTACGTGATGGAAAACATTCTGTTCAAGATTTCATTCCCCGCAGAATTCCATTCTCAAACTGCGGTGGAATGTGCCGTAGCACTTCATAACGAAGTCAAAGACAAAGTGGATCAGATTGCGAGAATTGAGGTGACCACGCATGAGTCTGCGATTCGCATTATTTCTAAATCAGGCAACTTAGCGAATCCAGCTGACCGTGACCACTGTTTACAATACATGATTGCGGTGCCACTGCTTTACGGCGACTTGGTTGCAGAACATTACGAAGACAGTTTCCATCATGGCGACCCCCGTATTGATACGCTGCGTGAGAAAATGATGATCATCGAAGACTCTCGTTACAGCCGTGAATATCTGGAGTCGGACAAGCGTTCTATCGCTAATGCGATTCAGGTGTTTTTTGAAGACGGTTCGTCCACCGACAAGATAGAAATTGAATACCCAATTGGTCACCGCCGACGCCGCGAAGAAGGGATTCCAGTATTGGAGCAGAAGTTCCTACGCAATCTGCAAACTCGCTTCCCGGCTGGTCGTTCGCAGCAAATCTTTGACCTATGTAAAGACCAACAAGCACTCGAAAGCATGCCCGTACATGAATTCA
The DNA here is from genome assembly GCF_019904195.1 of Vibrio sp. SCSIO 43132. Taxonomy (NCBI): domain Bacteria; kingdom Pseudomonadati; phylum Pseudomonadota; class Gammaproteobacteria; order Vibrionales; family Vibrionaceae; genus Vibrio; species Vibrio sp. SCSIO 43132. The sequence goes on along the minus strand of NZ_CP063199.1, from coordinate 2,248,514 downwards.
TGAGCTTGTTTGCCATTAACTAACCGAAATGTGGGGTCAATAGAGACCCCACATTTCTTCTCGGAGGAAGAACGGATGTCTACCTACGAAAAAGAATACCAATTTGCGTGTAATGAACCCGAAGCGTTTTGGAAGAAACAAGCGCAAAATCTCGATTGGTTTCGATTCCCTGATCAAATCCTTAGCAAAGATGAGCACGGAATCGATCGCTGGTTTGCAGACGGTGAAATAAACACCTGTTGGCTGGCGTTGGATTACCACATTGAGCAGGGGAATGGCGATAAAACAGCATTGATCTATGACTCTCCGGCCACCAAAACCAAACAGGCGTACACCTACAGTGAACTCCATAAAGAGGTGTCACACGTTGCAGGTATGTTGGTAAAACATGGAGTAGGCAAAGGTGATCGGGTGGTGATTTACATGCCAATGATCCCCCAAGCCGCGATGGCAATGTTGGCTTGCGCCAGAATTGGTGCCATTCATTCGGTGGTGTTTGGTGGATTCGCCCCAAACGAACTGGCGGTAAGAATTGAAGACGCTGAACCAAGAGTAGTGCTGACGGCATCCTGCGGGATTGAAGTGAACAAAGTACTGGCGTACAAACCCATCGTTGATAAAGCCATTATGGACAGCCGCTGGAAGCCCTCGTCGGTGATTGTGTATCAGCGTCCGGAATGTGTAGCTAATCTCTCCCATGAAAGAGATAGGGAATGGCAAAGTGAGCAAGAGAGTGCGCCAAATACCGATTGCGTATCACTAAAATCGACCGATCCGCTTTATATCCTCTATACCTCAGGAACAACGGGAAAACCCAAAGGTGTTGTTCGGGATAATGGCGGTCACGCGGTTGCAATGAAGTACTCCATGTCTTGCGTGTATAACCTGAGCCAAGACGGTGTGTTTTGGGCAGCGTCAGATGTGGGTTGGGTTGTTGGTCATTCTTACATTGTGTACGCCCCGTTGATTCACGGTTGTACAACGGTTTTGTTTGAAGGAAAGCCCATCAAAACACCTGATCCCGGTGCATTCTGGCGAGTGTGTGAAGAGTATAAAGTGAATGTGTTGTTTTCTGCACCAACGGCGTTTCGAGCGATTAAGAAAGAAGATCCAGATGGCAACCACGTTAAGCTTTACGATTTAAGCAAGCTTCAAAGCATATTTATGGCAGGTGAAAGGCTTGATCCTCCGACGCAAGCTTGGGTCGAGAATTGCACCTTAAAACCAGTGATTGACCACTGGTGGCAGACTGAAACGGGTTGGGCGATTGCGGGTAATCCAACCGGTATAGAAATGCTTAAGGTGAAACACGGCAGTGCGACAAAGCCGATGCCGGGATATCAAGTATCGATTTTGGATGAGCTTGGTGACCAGAAAGCGCCAAACCAACAAGGGTATGTTGCGATAAAACGCCCACTGCCTCCCAGTTGCTTACCAACTATCTGGCGAAATCACGACAGGTTTGAAAGTGGCTATCTGTCGCAGTTTGAAGGCTATTATGTGTCTGGTGATGGAGGTTACCTAGACGAAGACGGTTATCTCTTCATTATGGGCAGAGTGGATGACGTAATTAATGTCGCGGGTCATCGCCTGTCTACTGGTGAGATGGAGGAAGTAGTTGGCGGGCACCCTGCTGTGGCGGAATGCGCCGTAGTTGGAGTTCACGACGATTTGAAAGGGCAAACCCCGCTTGGCTTTGTGGTGCTTAAAGACGGTGTCGCCATTTCAGATGAGAATATTCAAACCGAACTCGTTGGTAAAGTTCGTGAGGAAATTGGGGCGGTAGCGTGTTTCAAAAATGCATTGGTTGTCGACAGATTACCCAAAACCCGATCAGGTAAAATTTTGAGGCGGGTCATTCGTCAAATCGCTGATGGAGAGCAGTATACCGTGCCATCTACGATTGACGACCCAACCAGTTTGAACGAACTGGAAAGGGTGATTCACCCAGCTAAAAAATAACCCAACACAGACGCGCCAATTGGCGCGTTTTCATTTGTTAGTGTCTGTGAAACAAGAAATTCCATTTTGGCACTGCACCTTGTTGTGTCTTATGTATATACTTACAAAGTCAACAGACCCTAAACATACGCTTTATTTCCATAAACTTATGAGCACTTATCGTATTCGCGCTGCCCAAGTTGAAGACTTGGAAGCACTCAACAAATTCATGTACCAATTACACGACTACCATCATCGTGAGACCCCCGATTTATTCAAATCACCGGAAGAGGTTGAACAAGAGAAAAGTATCTCTCGGTATATCGATGATCCTGAGTGCTTTGTTTATGTGGCGGAGGACAGCGAACAATCGCTTGTGGGCTTTGTATCTGGCCACTTTTGTGAGTTGCAGTCGTCAATCATGAAGCCTGTAACCATGGGCAGTATTGACGAAATCTTTGTTACTCCCGAACACAGAAAAACCGGAGTGGCTCAGATGCTGTTCGAACGTCTCGAAACAGCATTTAAAGAGTGTGGAGTGAAGCAAATGTTTGTTGAGGTCTGGCACTTTAATGAAGCTGCTTTAAACTTTTATAACAAACTGGGCTTGAATCATCATATTCATTGGATGCGTAAGCCTCTGATTTAAAAAATTTAACCCATATTTCAAACTAATCACAGGGATTGCTCATCGTGACACCTCGTCATCTCTTTTCTTATTTGGCGCTTGTTTTATCTTTTTTCGCCAGCTTTACCCATGCTTCCTCTGAAACACCACCTAAGTACAAAGGGGCACTTTGCTTAATTGCCAGCCATGACGGAAAAATTGTTATGGTTCGCGAGGCTATCACAGGTCAGCTTTCCATTCCCGGAGGTCATGTTGAGGAAGGGGAAGACCCAGCCAAAGCTGCTGAGCGAGAAGCCTGGGAAGAATCCGGGCTGGTTGTTACGGCGATAGGTAAACTGGGTGTTTTAGGGAATGCGGCATTGTACGATTGTGTGTCTGATTCCCCTGTGGTGGCTTTCAACCACAAAGACGAAGGTGGTCACAATATTGTTCCGGCATGGTTTGCTCCTCACTACGGAATAGAAACCAAACAGGTTGTATTGGCACACATCGCAGAGGTCAATAAGGCGAATTACCGTTACCCGTCTCAAATCGATGCACTTCAATACTATTCCGAAAAAGCCGCAAGACAAAAAGTGGCGTACATCGATGACATTGTAGAAGCTGCGATTCCGTTTCATCAGAAAGAAATTCGTTATATTAAAGCCCTGCAAGAGGGGGTATTGAGTGCTTCGACTGCGTTGTTGCCGTACATTCATTCCTTCTTCTACGTTGGGGACATTCTTGCCAGCCCCTGGATGCTGATCGTACTGATTCCGGCAGCATTTATGGTATTTGGTCGTTACTTTGGCGCTGAGCTTTTGTTCGCCGTGGTGAGTGTGGCGGTGTTAGCGCTGGTTGCTCAGGTCGGTGTTGGTTTTGCGAGACCTCATGCCTTTATGCCGGAGCTTATGTTGGGTGACACCTTTGGCTTTGGAATGCCGAGCATGACGAGCGCACTGATGGTCACTGTACTGGGGCTGTTTTATCTGCATGCAACCCGTGAATACCCAATTGAAATGGTCAGGCGCTATTTGCCAACGATTGTGGTGCTCGTCCTGTTTCATGGTTTATCGACCGTTTATCTGGGTGCTCAGTACTTCACCGACGTTCTGGCAGGGATGGCGTTAGGGGGAATGGCGGTTTGGCATTTCAACAGACTGGATAAAAAAGACGAAGTACATACCGGTGAGATCCTAAGTAGTGCCTCCGTTTGGTGGGTTGCCGTAGTCATTATCGCTGTTTTGGGTACATTGTGGCCAAGACCGGATTTTGCGTATTGGTTTGCCACATCCATCGCAATTGCTTCTGTGTTTACGTTCCTCAAGCCAAAAGTGGAGTCCAGACATCGCAGCGTTAAACATATCGTAACCGTCATTTTCATATTGATGTTTGCCAACTTACTTTACAGCGTTGTGAAAACATTCCTGAATTACAGCTCAATCATCGCTTTAGTACTGGAGGCGTCTCGCTACCCGGTATTGGTTTTGATATTCGCGATTACCCAACTTCGTGAAGGGAAAGATCAAACAGAGAAGAAATAGTTAGGCTAGAAATAAACAGAAATCGTTATAGACCCTATAAATAGAGCCCATTTGGGCTCTATTTTTTTGTCGGTTGGTCGGTATTTTTACAAAGGCTGGCATGTTCGTTAGAAGTGCGTATAATCCGGCAGTTCGCTGTATGAGAAGGGCAAATTTGCCTAACCAGCTTGTCTAGTCTGCTTTGCGAGACTAGTAATTAAAACTCAATCAAAAAGAAGTATTGTCGTGTTGAATAGCCAGTATAAAATCAACGAAATGTTTGAAACCATTCAGGGGGAGGGCACCTTCACCGGAGTGCCATCTGTATTTGTCCGTTTGCAAGAATGCCCAGTCGGTTGTGCGTGGTGTGACACCAAGCAAACCTGGGAAGCAGAAGAACAAGATCAGGTCCCCATTGGCGACATCATGATTAAAACGGCAGACTCACCTACCTGGTGTTTTGTCTCTGCTGGCGACATCGTTGAGCAGTATCAAAAACACGGCTATACCGCCAAAAACATCGTCATCACTGGTGGCGAACCCTGCGTTTATGACCTTGTTGCACTTACAAAGGCATTTGAGGATATTGGCTGCCAATGTCAAATCGAAACCAGCGGAACCTTCGAAGTTAAAGCCACTGATTCCACTTGGGTGACGGTTTCCCCTAAAATTGCCATGAAAGGCAAGCTGCCTGTTTTGGTATCTGCTCTTGAAAGAGCGAACGAGATCAAGCATCCGGTTGGTACTCAGAAAGACATCGATCAGCTAGATGAATTGATTGCCAGCGCCGATGTGTCGGATGAAACCACCATTGCGTTGCAGCCAATCAGCCAGAAGCCAAGAGCAACTAAGCTTTGTATCGATACCTGCATCGCTCGTAACTGGCGCCTGTCTGTTCAGACTCATAAATATTTGAATATCGCTTAAACCGAGGATTTATCATGAAAAAAGCAGTCGTAGTATTCAGCGGTGGACAAGATTCGACAACGTGTTTGGTTCAGGCGATCAAAGATTTTGATGAAGTTCATGCAATTACGTTTGATTATGGTCAGCGTCATAAGCTTGAAATCGAAGTGGCGGAGCAACTTGCTAAAGATCTGAAAATTGCCGCGCACAAAGTCATGGACGTCGGGCTTTTGAATGAACTGGCTATCAGCTCACTAACGCGAGACGACATTCCTGTTTCCCACGAATTACAAGAGAATGGCTTGCCAAACTCTTTTGTTCCTGGGCGTAACATTTTATTCCTGACTCTTGCCGGTATTTACGCTTATCAAATCGGTGCTGAAACAGTGATCACTGGAGTGTGCGAAACCGATTTTTCAGGCTACCCGGATTGCCGCGACGAATTTGTGAAAGCGATGAACAAAGCCTTAGTGTCTGGAATGGATAAAGCGCTTGAGATCAAAACCCCTCTGATGTGGTTGAACAAAGCGGAAACCTGGGCACTGGCAGACCAATACGACGCATTGGATCTGGTTCGCCAACATACTTTAACCTGCTACAACGGCGTGATTGGTGATGGTTGTGGAGATTGTCCATCTTGCGACTTGCGTGCAGCAGGTTTAAATGAATACCTCGACAACAAAGACAGTGTTATGCAGTCGTTGGTGTCGAAGCAGAATGGCGTATCGCATCAATAGGGTCAGTGTAAGCATCAACAATGCAGTTTCTGCCATTGAGTTTTGCCTGATACAGTGCCTGATCCAAAATTGAATAGAGCACATCAAAGTCGCTGAGCTTTTCTGATGTAGACAGGTAAGAGAAGCTCGCGGTTAAATTCAGAGTCTGATGGTCTTCCGACATAAAGGTTTTAGACTCAATCAAATCCCGCATTTTTTCTACTTTTACCCACACTTGTTCTTCGGGAACATCGGTAAGAAGCACCATAAATTCTTCACCACCGATTCGACCGATACTGTCTCTTTCACCTAGCTGAGACGAGATGGTTTTTGCTACATGTTTTAGCGCGATGTCTCCGGTAGGGTGACCATAGTTGTCATTGATGTCCTTGAAATGGTCGAGATCGAATAGCACTAATACATGCTTTAAATCTGGAGAGGAACTTTGTGGTTGCCGGCGGATTTTTTCTAGAATCGTTAGTCGATTGTAAGTGTGTGTTAACGAGTCCTTTTCCGCGGTTTGACGGGTTCGTTTGTTTGCATACAGTATCCCGCCAATGATCAAAAACAACACCACCATAAACATTCGGTTCATTAGATCGCGCTGAGTTAAAGACTCCAACTGATGCTGTTGCTCTGTGTTTTTCAACACCAGTTTTGAGTTTTCCAGTTCTTCTTCAAGCTTGCTTTTACTTAAATCCAGCGCTTCAAACGCATTTTGGTTTTCTCGGTCGCGCTTTTGTATTTCCAACTCATGAAAACGTTTGTAACTCTCTAACGCTTGCGAGTAGTTACCTGTTGTCTCCTGAATTTCCGACAGCAGTTGTAGCGAGTCGGCTTCGTATTTAGGCAGCTCGTCTATTTTGGCCAATTCAGTTGCCGTTTCAGCGTACTCAATGGCTACGTTATACACTTCACGAGTCAGATATTCATTCGCCAGACTTAACGCGATGCTGATTTTCATCTCTAGATTGTTTTGGTCTTCAGCCATATCCATCGCTTGGTGCAAGTAGGCGTTGCTGAGGTCGTGATGCCCCAGTTCGGTATTCAGTTGCCCAAGACCAATATAGGTGAGTGCCATGCCGTACTGGTGATCCAGCTTTTTGAGGATTTGCAGAGACTCTTGATAGTGTTGCTCGGCTTTGTCTAGCTGCTTAGCTTTAAGGTATAAGCTGCCTAAGCTATGTAAGATCTGGGCCCGGGCAAGTGGCAGAGTATTTGGTTCACTGCGCAATTCCAGAGATTTGAGTAAGTAGGTTTCCGATTCTTCGTACCTGCCCATATCAGACAGCAGATTGCCGATGTCGTTGTAGTTGCCTGAATTATCGTGGTAGTCCTTGGAGTTAGAAATGATTTTGAAATACGTTTCCAACGCGACTTTGTAGTCACCTAAATGGGCATAGTTATTGGCTAACAGACGGTAGGCATCCCTTAAAGGAATAAAAGGGTCCGTTAATTGCTCAAGGTGAGCGGAAATCGAAGAGCAATAAAACTTGGCGCTATGATGTTCACCCATGCGGCTAAGGAGCAGACAAAGGCGGTACTCAATTAGGGCGCGACTTTGATAATCGTGGGTGACTTTAGTCTGGTTAATGAGGTTTTTATACTTGGCATATGCCGCTTTATTGTCGTGCTTTACTTCATCATTCAGTGCGGCAACTAAGGTGTGCTGAAACTTATCATAACTTGTTGGTGTATCGGGTAATTCACTGTAATAGGGTTGTTTTCTAAGCGTATAAAAACGGTGGATTTGTGTTGATATATAAAGCTTTTCAGCGTTGTCGGGCAGGATGATATAACGCTCTTGAAGCATCATAAGTGCAGCATGTTCATCACTCTGAAGTTTTTTAGAATACAGTGCGTTCCAGGCTTCACGATCAAAAGCAAATGAAGAGGTGGAAAGGACTAATGCGATGATGCCTGAAAGTAGCGTGAGTTTTCTCACTTATGCTCCCGAGTGAGTATAAATTGACTGCGCCATTTTACGTTCATCGCATAATGGTGGTAGTGCAAATGTCACCTTTTGAAACAGAAAATGATAATTGTGCAAAAGAATGGGCAAATAGTTGAGGTGAGCCGAAAATTATAGGTTTGAATATATATAAATACAGTTTCACTTTGTGAAACTAGATTGGTTTCAGAAAAATAAAAAGCTCGGAAAATTAATTTCCGAGCCAGAAGTACTTATTTTAATTGTATTGTCATTTAACGTACAATTTTGCCAAATCTGAAGGTTCCATTTCCTTACCTTCTAAGGTGGCATTCCAGTTTGTACCAACTAAAACACCATCTTCTGCTAAAGTAAGCAGCCAGTCTTCAGCAAAAATATCGAGTGGAATTTCCAGTACCTCAAAATCTGCCCACTCTTCAACGTTATGAAGTTCAGCATCTTCTTTAGATGACCAGAATGGCATTACTTCGCTGTTTTCAAACTCTGTTGAATCACAAGCCAGCCATCCATCTTCATTTTTCAGACCCCAAACCAGCTTGGTTTGTTTTGTCTCTTCAATGAACAGATTTAGGTTAGACTCGATATCTGAAGTCAGTTTTGTCATCGGGATTTTCCAATACAAGTGATAATTGCGGCAAAGGGTAGCATTTCAGAAGGGATTTTACACGGTAAATAAGACAGAAATAAAAAAGCCAGACTCTATGGAGGCTGGCTTTGAGGTCTGAGCGTTTGAATTTACTTTTTCTTAGTAGTGAAAATGTTCCACTCGTTGATGACTGAGCCTTTGTACCCCACAACAGTCGCGACTACGCGGCGGTTGAGTGCATGGCTAACCTGGCTTTCACCCAAGTCATCTAATACCGAATCACCAAAACCGATGGTTTTAATTCGTGTGTGGCTCACTCCATAGCTGATCAAAGCCTCTCGAACGGCTTTCGCTCTGCGCTTAGAAAGATCCAAATTGTGTTCTGCGTTACCTGTTTTACTGGCAAATCCCTGTAGCTCAATTGAAGTTTCAGGGTAAGCATCCAAAAACTCAGCCATGGTGCGAATCTGGGTAATAAAGGCTGGTGTGATTTCATCTGAGTCGTTGGCAAACAAGACTTTTAGCTGCTTTTTATCTTCCGACTCAATGTAGGTTTCACACCCATCATTGTCTACGCTAGCGCCACGAGGTGTACCAGTACACAGGTCACGGGCGTTCACTACGCCATCGTAGTCATCATCACTTAAATCAGCAATTTGGTCAGACTTTGGTACGTCAATATAATCGTATTCGTCATCGCTCTGATTGGCGGAAGCGTGCCAAGATAGTGTAAGCAGAGCTGAACACGCTATTGCTAGATACTTCATTCATTCCAACCTTAATATTCTACAGATTCTTTCCACTCGTCTGGTACTTCAACCAGAAGAGAGTCAAGCAGGTTTCCGGAAGCATTCATGACACGATATTTAGCCAATTGCTCTGCATAGTGTGCATCAATGTATGCTTTACGGGCTTCAAACAATTCGTTCTCGGTGTTGAGTAAATCAAGAAGAGTACGTTTACCAATTCGGTATTGCTTTTCATAAGCAATAACCGTTTCCGCAGCGGAGTCAACGTGGTCTGCCAAGAATTCTTTCTGTTGCAAGGTCAGATCCAGTGCACTCCAGGAAAGCTGGAGGCTTTCTTTAATGGTGCGAAAAGTTCTGTCACGGAGATCTTTTGACTTATTTAACTGGTAGGCAGCGCGCTCAGAGTTGGCACTGTCGGAGCCGCCGTTATACAGGTTGTAACGCATACGAAGCATTGCAGTTGCTTCATCTGCCTGACCACGTACACCCCCAGCATCTTCACGCCATGTGCCGGATGCCTCGAAAGAGAATGTAGGGTAGTTCACACCTTTTGATTGGTCATACTGGAAACGCGCGGCTTCAACGTCTGCTACCGCAATGCGAATAACAGGGTGATCACCGTATGCATTATCCAATGCTTCTGCAAAGGTCAGTGGAATGGACGTTTCATCCGCTCTTGGGAAAATAAGACCCTGCGGAGTCTGTCCTACTAAGCGGGTGAACTGAGTGTGCGCATCAAAGATATTGTTCTGTGCTGCGAGCAAGTTGCCGTGTGCTTTAGCAATACGCGCTTCAACCTGAGAAACATCCGCTACAGAACCAATACCAGACTCGGCTCTACGCTTGATGTCTTTATAGATCTTTTTGTGAACAGCGAGATTGCTTTCAGAAAGTGCCAGAATTTCTTCAGACTTAACGGCTTCTAGATAAATCTGAGCAACTTCAAGCGCTTTATCCTGAGCACTGGCTAATAATTGCAGTCTCATGGATTCAGCTTCAGCAGCTGTTCTATCTATATTATTAAGTGTGGCTGAACCATCCCAAATAAGCTGAGTAAAAGTTATAGTTGCTTCTTTTCTCGTCAGGTCAGTTGTTTCGCTATTTACCGGAGCTGGGTTTACATGTTCAAAACCAATTCCAGCGTCTAGATCAACTTTTGGAAGATATGCACCGCTTGCCGCTTCGTTATCTTTTCGATAACTCATGTAATCGTTGAATGCACTCTTTAATTCTGGGTTGGTGGCGAGCGTAATGGCCACGGCTTGCTCCAGCGTTTGAGCATAGACACTTGTGGCTAAAGAACCAGCAAGCAAACAGCCAATGGCACCTATATAACGTCCTTTCACTTTACCTCTCCAGTCGTGTTAATTCTTGATATGTTTATATATTATCCCAATTATAGTCTCATTTTTGAGATGCATGCAAAATACAAATTATTGGGTGAGCTATATATTGCGATATTTATTAATCATAAGCCATTGAATGTTTTCACAGACAAACACTTATATTCGCTTGTTCTCATTTTTGAAACAGATAACTATCAATAAATACATATACTTAAAAGGGTCGAATATTATAGGTTGAGACACTTAGAAGCAATATTATCAGTTTGAATTTTTAAGCCTTTTACGAAATTATATTGCTCTAATTCTTAACCTTCCACTTGTTAATTTAATACTGCGATATTGGATAGAAATTCGTAGTGTTTTTACTTCTTTGGGAGTAGGGAATATGGCTTCTTTTTCGTCTTTATTTTCTGCAGGCTTGTCTGCACTGGGTAAAGTAATAGTGATAGATGTAGAGGGGAATTTAAAAACTGTCTCCGAAGATTATTCACTTTTACCTGGCGAAGTATTTGTAACTATTGATGATGAAGTGGTTTTGGCTGAGCTTCCTGCGAAAGAGGGAGAGCCCGAATTATCTACCGATATAGACCAGATATTGTCCTCAATAGAGGCGGGTGAAGACCCTACTTTACTTGTGGAGTTTGCCACCGCAGCGGGTGTAGAAACACCAACGCAAGAAAAAATTATAATTATTGATATTGCGGGCAACATCAAAATTGTTCCTGCTAACACAGTGTTGTTACCTGGTGAAGTGGTACTTGAAGATGAACAGGGTTATTTACTGTTTTCCGAGAGCGATTTACCAGATACAGCGATACTGGATGAAAGCGGTGAATTGCGCACATTGGACACCGACCCTGAGATAGATCAGATTTTCGCCGCGTTAGAGGCAGGGGCTGACCCGACTCAGATTGAAGAATTGGCACCTGCAGCCGGTGGAGGCGCAGCGGGTTCATCTATTGGGACGTCTGGGGAAATCGAACGTACTGGCACGCAAGTGCTTGCGGCTACGTCTTTTGACACCTCTGGTTTAGCCAGTCAAGGGTTATCCGAAACTCAAAGTCTTTCACTTCTTAATCTTCTGCAGATCGCGGCAGTAAATCAGTCTCCCGTCGCTCAGAACAGCAGCGCAGCTCTTGATGAAGATACCAGCATTTCTGGACAGGTTTTGGCAACAGATGCCGATCTACCTGCTGGTTCTACACTGACATACGCGACTACATCGACAGCGACTGGACTCACGTTTAACAGCGACGGTACTTACACGTTTGATGCTTCCAGCTATGACTCATTGTCTGAAGGTCAAATCCTCGTCATCACGGTGCCTTACACCGCGACTGACAATCAGGGAGCAACAGGTAGCGGTACGCTAACCATAACCATCACGGGTACTAACGATGCGCCTGTCGCTCAGGCTGAATCTTTCTCAGTGAATGAAGATGAAACCTTCTCAGGGCAAATGGACGCTACTGATATCGACCTTCCTGCGGGCAGCGTTTTAAACTTCTCTATTACTGACACAATTGAAGGGTTGACCTTCAATACTGATGGTTCTTATACCTTTGATGCCAGCAGTTACGATTACCTTCAGGAAGGGCAAACACAACAAATTCCTGTCGTAGTAACCGTAACCGATGAAGCTGGCGGAACCGATACAACAATATTGACCATTACCATCGTGGGTACTAATGATGCGTCTGTTGTGTCGGCAGATACTCGTACTCTGACTGAAACAAACAGCGTCCTTACCTCCTCTGGCACATTGACCAGTACTGACGTTGACGGTCCAGACAATAGCTTTACCGCCAACACCATTACTAATGATTTTGGTACTTTTACTATTGATGCCAATGGTAATTGGACGTTTTCATCAAATGGCGCGTTTGATCATCTTCGCCAGGGCGAAGAAGCAAGTTTCATTTACCCGGTAACCACCACAGATGGAACAGAAACCACGGTTACAATAACTATTCAGGGTACAAATGACCTTCCTGTTGTTGAAGAGCGGTTAGGAGGTTGGATTCAAGAAGATGAGACTACACCAATTGTAAAGAACTTAGTTGTTCAGGATCCAGACAACACGAATCACGATTTTGAAGTGGTGGGTGGAATTGACCCTGCTGACAGCGTCGGCGTATTCAAAATTAACTCAGATGGCGTCTGGACGTTTGAACTGACTCCGGGTAAAGCTGATTACTTAAAAGAAGGGCAGAAGCTATTTGAAACCTATCTGGTGAAAGTTACTGACGAAGACGGTGGTGAAATCATTGTTGAGGTTACGGTTGGCATCGTTGGTACTAACGACGCTTCAGTGGTGTCCTCCGATTCGGTAACCTTAGTCGAGACCGATAGTGTATTAACTTCCTCTGGCACTTTGACTAGTACAGATGTTGATGGACCAGACAATAGCTTTGTCGCCAACAGTATTACCAATGACCTTGGCACATTCACCATTGATGAAAACGGAAACTGGACGTTTACAGCAAGCAGCACGTTTGATCATCTAAGAGTTGGTGAAGAAAAAACATTTACCTACCCAGTTACCACTGCGGATGGTACGGAAAGCTCGGTGACTATCACCATTCAAGGCACGAATGACCTTCCTGTTGTTGAAGAGCGTTTAGGGGGCTGGATCCTTGAAGATGATGCTGGGCAACTCGTTAAAAACCTCATTGTTCAAGACCTTGATAATGACAATCATACCTTTGAAGTTGTCGGCGGAATTGACCCGGCAGACAGTGTTGGCGTATTCAAAATTAACTCGGATGGCGTCTGGACGTTTGAACTGACACCAGGTAAAGCTGATTATCTGAAAGAAGGTCAGAAGCTTTTCGAAACTTATAAAGTGAAAGTGACCGATGAAGATGGCGGCGTAACGATTGTTGATGTAACGGTCGGTATCGTAGGTCAAAATGACGCCGCTGTTGTTTCTTCAGATGTTCGCACTTTGGTTGAAACAGACAGCGTACTTACTACGTCAGGTACATTAACCAGTACAGATGTAGATGGACCAGATAACAGCTTTGTTGCCAACTCCATAACCAATTCTCTTGGTACGTTTACGATTGATGAAAACGGTAACTGGACGTTTACGGCTAGTGAGACCTTTGACAGCTTGCGAGTGGGAGAAGAGCTTTCTTTCACTTACCCGGTTGAAACTACCGACGGCGCAACCAGCTCGGTTGAAATCATCATTCAGGGTACGAACGATCTTCCTGTTGTGGAAGAACGATTGGGAGGCTGGATTCTTGAAGATGATTCTGGGCAACTCGTTAAAAACCTCGTTGTTCAGGACCTCGATAATGACAAGCACACCTTTGAAGTAGTAGGAACGCCAGCAACGGTCGTCGGTACTTTTGCTATCAATAGCGATGGCGTGTGGACATACGAGCTAACTCCGGGGGCGGCGGATTACTTAAAAGAAGGTCAAAAGCTCTTTGAAACCTATCAGGTGAAAGTCACTGACGAAGACGGTGGCGTGACGATTGTTGATGTCACGGTTGGTATCGTTGGTCAGAATGATGCCGCTATCGTTTCTTCCGATTCTGTTACGCTTGTCGAAACAGACAGCGTTCTTACATCTTCCGGTACTCTAACCAGTACAGATGTAGATGGACCAGACAACAGTTTTGTCGCGAGTTCCGTTACTAATTCACTCGGAACGTTCACCATTGATGAAAATGGCAACTGGACATTTACAGCAAGCGGCACTTTCGACCATTTACGAGTCGGCGAAGAGGCGACATTTACTTACCCGGTCACTACTACCGATGGGGCAACCAGCACGGTCGAAATCACGATTCAGGGGACGAATGATCTTCCGGTGGTGGAAGAGAGACTGGGTGGCTGGATTAGTGAAGATGAGACGACACAAATTGTCAAAAATCTTGTTGTGCAAGACTTGGATAATGACAACCATACTTTTGAAGTCGTCGGTTCTGTCCCTGGTGCTGTAGGTACGTTTGTCATCAACAGTGAAGGTGTGTGGACTTATGAGCTGACTCCAGGTGCCGCAGACTACCTTAAAGAAGGGCAAAAACTGTTCGAAACGTACCAGGTGAAAGTCACTGATGAGGATGGTGGTGTAACCATCGTTGATGTCACCGTAGGTATCGTCGGCCAGAACGATGCCCCTGTAATTGATTCGACCATCAGTGTGACGGGCAGCGTTGCAGAAGATACGGCGGGTAGTAGTGTAGCAACAGGTCAGCTTGTTGCCACTGACCCAGATAATGATACGGCACCAAATACGGATCTCACGTGGTCTGACATTACAACCAATCTTTCTCAATACGGCAATTTCGTTATCGATTCGGGAACTGGCGAATGGACGTTCCAGATAGATAATACGCTACCAGCAGTTCAAGCCTTGTCTGAAGGTCAGTCGGTGACTGAAACCTTTACTGTTCAGGTGAGTGACGGAATGGTAACCGATACCCAGGAAGTCGTCATTACCATCACGGGCACCAACGATGCACCAGTTGCTCAAAACGCGTCTGTTGGCGTGGATGAAGATGCGAGCATTACTGGCAATGTGACGGCGACAGATGTCGACCTTCCACCAGGTTCTTCTCTGAATTACGCGACAACATCTACAGCAACTGGGCTGACGTTCAATTCAGATGGTTCATACAGCTTCGATGCTTCCAGTTATGATTCGCTGTCTGAAGGGGAGACTCTGGTCATTCAGGTTCCTTACACCGCGACGGATGAGCAGTCTGCCGTAAGTAATACAGGCATGCTCACCATTACCATAACCGGGACAAATGATGATCCGGTTGCTGACGCTAAAGTGGTTGATGTTCAGGAAGACGCTTCAATCAGTGGTCAAATGACAGCAACTGATGTCGATTTGCCTGCAGGGGAGTCACTGACATTCAATACGACCAGCACTGCGACCGGGCTAACTTTTAATTCGGATGGTAGCTATACATTTGATGCCTCTAGCTATGACTATCTTCCTGCGGGACAAGTGCTTGAAATAGTAGTACCTGTAACCGTAACCGATGAAGCAGGTGGAACCGCAACCACCACTCTTACCATCAAAGTAACGGGGACAAACGATGCAGCCGTTGTAGATAGCGCGACCAAAACGTTACAAGAGACAGATGCAGCGCTCACTACTGGCGGTACTCTGACCAGCACGGATGTTGATGGCACAGACAACCGCTTCAATGCGTCCACAACTAACGGAACCATAGGTACATTCTCAATTAATGCCAATGGTGTCTGGACGTTTGTTGCGAGCAAAGCCTTTGATGAATTAAACGTTGGCGACAAAGTAGAAGAAACTTACAACGTCACAACCGAAGATGGTACACCTACCACTGTTACTGTGGTAATTGAAGGTACTAACGATGGTCCGGTGATAGATGAAACCACGGGGGTTTCTGGCACCGTCAAAGAGGACGTTGCTGCGAGTGCAACTGCTACAGGAACACTGGTCGCTACCGATCCAGACAACGACACCGATCCAAACCAAGATATGGTGTGGACAGACGTTACGACAGGCTCTCCGACTTACGGCAGCTTCTCGATAGATTCAGGCACTGGTCAGTGGACATATCAAATCAATAACTCACTGAGTGCCGTTCAGTCGCTTGCCGAAGGGCAAACTGTGACTGAAACCTTTACCGTTCAAGTCAGTGATGGTTCAGCGACAGATACTCAGGAAGTGACAGTCACTGTAACGGGAACCAATGATGATCCAGCGGTCACGGGCGGCAAGTTCGCTGATACCGTGATTGAAGATTCTCAAACCACGGCTTCCGGTGCTATTACGTTTGATGATGTCGACACATTGGACACTCATACCTGGGTTGTATCGGGTGGTGGAACAGGTACATACGGAAACCTGACCATAGATAATGATGGTAACTGGCAGTACGTCTTGGATGCGGTTAAATCAAACAGCTTGCACGAGAATCAGAAAGAAACTGAAACTTTTACCGTGACCTTGAGTGATGGCAAAGGTGGAACCGTTTCTAAAACCATCGAAATTTCAGTGGTTGGTAGCAATGATCTGCCGTCTGTAACAGGCGGAACAACTGGCGATGTAGAAGAAGATAATGCCGCCAAACAAAATGCAACGGGCACGTTAGCAATACAGGATCCAGATGTACCGGACAACGCTGCGTTTACTTTGCTTGGTAGTGATACTCAGACTTACGGTTCGTTCTCAATAGACAAAGACACCGGTGAATGGGAGTTTGTGCTCGATAACTCCGCAGCACAAACTTTGTCTGAAGGGCAGGAAGTCACGCATACCTTTACGGTTCAGATAGAAGATGATTACAACGGAATTGTAACGCAAGACGTTGTTATCACTATCAAAGGTGATAATGACCAGCCTTCCATATCTGGTACACAGTTAGGTCAGTTGAAAGAAGATACTACGTTGACAGCGACCGGCTCGATGGACGTTGCCGATGTCGACCTGAATGATGTTCATAGCTGGACCATGAGTAATGGTGGTGTGGGCAAATACGGCTCCATTTCTATTGATGCTAATGGTGACTGGACATACACCCTTAACAACAGCAGTAAGCGTGTTCAGCAACTGGCAGAAGGTCAGAAAGCCCATGATTTCTTTACCGTCACGGTTAGCGATGGTCAGGGCGGAACAGACAGCAAACTGATTACCATTGAAGTGACGGGAACCAATGATGTACCGCGTTTGGGCGGTTCCCGCGTTGGCACCGTTACTGAGGATGGCACGCTTTCGGTTTCTAAACAGTTGAAACCTAGTGATGTGGATAAAACGGATACCCATCAATGGGAGGTCACTCAGTATCATCCAGATAGCCTGGGGACATTTGTTCTCGATGCGAACGGAAAATGGACCTTCACTCTGGATAACGATAAAGCCGATGATCTGGATGAAGGAGACAGAATTCGCGAAGAATACTGGGTAAAAGTGACTGATAACCACGGAGCATCAACTACCAAGAAAGTGGTCATCACAATCGAAGGGACCAACGACATTCCAGCACTGGATGGCGATTTAGCGGGAGAGGTAACAGAGGATACTCAAACCACGACCACAGGTCAGTTGTTGGATGGCGATCCGGATGCGGACGATTCTCACACCTTTGCAGTGCTCAACCCTCAAGGCTTGTTTGGTGAGCTAACGGTAAATTCTGACGGCAGTTGGAGCTACGATCTGACCAATACCAATAGTCAGGTGCAGGCACTGGCGGTGGGCGAAACGCTGACTGATACCTATCGCGTCACCGTAACCGACAGTCATGGTGAGAAAACAGAGAAGAACTTAGTCATCACCATTAAAGGTAATAACGATGACCCGGAAATAACCGGTAAAGTTTCTGGGACCGTGATTGAAGCAACGGCAGGTCAATTAGAGACAGACGGTCAGTTGGCAGCACTAGATGTGGACACATCCGATACCCACACTTGGTCGGTGACTGCGCCAACGGGCACTTATGGTTCACTCTCGGTAGACCCTAATACTGGGAAATGGACGTATGTTCTGGATTCAGGAAAACCTGCGACGCAGGCGCTGGATGCTGGTGAGGTTGCTCAGGACAAATTTACCATCGAAGTCGATGATGGCAATGGTGGTACAGCAACCAAAGAAATTGTCATTAATGTCGTGGGTACAAACTCAGACCCAAGTATTGTTGGTGATGATACTGGCGACATAAAAGAACTCGCTGGTACATCTACACCTACCACACCGAATACCACAACAGGAACGCTGGGTTCTGGCGATCCAGATGGTGACGACTCACACACATGGATGGTGGTTGATCCAAGTGGCACCTATGGCACATTGTCTATAGACAGCGATGGAAAATGGACCTTCACCCTCAATGATGGTTCAAACGTGGTAAATGAACTTGATGAAGGCGATACAACAACGGATACCTTCACTGTTCGTGCGACCGACAGCTTCGGTCAGCAGAGTGAATCCCAGGTTGTCATTACCATTGAGGGTACCAATGATGCACCAACGCTTAATGGAAGCGCACTTTCCAAAACCGTAACGGAAGATGGTGCAAGCTCCGTATCTGGTCAATTGAATTCTGGTGATCCAGATAAAGATGATGGAGCTGAATTCGGTATCTCTGGTGCACATCCTGCCGGAGAAGGTACCTACGGCAACCTTGTTGTCGACTCGTCAACAGGGCAGTGGACCTATACCCTTAAAGATCCAAACTCACCAGCGATTCAGGAATTGTCTCCGACAACCAGCCTGACAGAGACATTTACCGTGTTTGTTAAAGATGACGCAGGTGAAATGGTCTCCAAACCGCTCACTATTACGATTGCTGGTACAAACGACGAACCTGTGATTTCAGGTGATACAGAAGCAACCTATAAAGAAGATACTGGCACGGGTTCAAGTGTTTCGTTAACCGGAGCACTGAATATAACCGACATCGATAAAGACGTTGCTAGTGGTTCGGATACCGATACCGTCGATTCCGCAAAAATTGTTTCCTCTACCTTTGCAGGCAATCTAGGCACACTCACCATTGATGCGGCAGGTAACTGGGAGTATCTCATCAATAATGACTCGCCACAGGTTCAGGGATTGCGTGAGGGAGAAACTTACGTGGAAACCTTCACCATTCTTGGTGAAGACGAGTTTGGCGCCATTGTCAGCAAGGACCTGGCAATTACGGTTAAAGGAACGAATGATATTCCAGAAGTCTTTGGTGATAACGCCGGAACGGTAACCGTTACTAAGTCTGAAACCGCAAAGGGTATGGTACTGGCGACGGATGTAGACTCACTGGATGATGTGAAAGCCTGGACGGTTGAAAGTGGTGATGGCACATACGGTGTCCTAAGCATCGACGGGACAACAGGCGAATGGGTCTACACGATAGACAGCACCAAATCGATGCCTGGTCCGAACGACACGGCAACGGATACGTTTTATGTCAGGGCAGAAGATCTTGATGGCGGTGTGTCAGAAAAGTTCGCTATTGTCATCAATGTTCAAGGTTCAAACTTCCCACCAGTTGGCGGAGGTGGCAGCCCAACGAATGATCAGCCTGATATTGGTGGAGACATTACAGGTTCAGTTACGGAGGATTCGCTAACTGCAGAATCTGGACAACTGACGGTGACTGATCCTGATACCGGAGACAGTCACACATGGAGTTTGATTAATTCGGGCGGTACAGCAGAACCAGATAATAAGTTGGAAGGCACGTATGGTACGCTTGAGCTCAATCCGGCTACAGGCAAGTGGCATTATGTACTTAACAACAATGATCCTGCGGTTCAAAACCTCAAACCGGGTGAGACGGTGCAGGAAACATTCACAGTTAAGGTGACGGATTCTTCTGGCGAAGCAAACGATTCAGATACGCAGACCATCACCATTGATGTTGTTGGTAGTGCTGATCATGTCGAAGTTTCTAATCCGGTTATTGAAACGGCTGTTGTTAAAGAAGATGCCGTTACTACCGATTCCGGAACGCTCACTACCCCAGCTGGTCTCGGAACGGGTACCTGGCATCTGCCAAGTGGTGTAGGTCAGTTTGGTACATTAACTCTGGACTCTTCCGGTAACTGGACATACAACCTTAACAGCGCTAACCCTACAGTTAACCAACTGAAAGAAGGTGCGAAGCTTACAGAAACATTCGAAGTAGTGGTTGTTGATCAGTATGGTAAAACGACGGTTGATGCAAGTGGAAACCCCATCAAGCTTCAGGTCGAAATTGACATAACCGGTACTAACGATGCGCCAAATATTACGGGTGAGTTAACCAACAGCATTGCGAACAGTGATTCTGATGGAAAAATTACCGGTGATTTGAATCCTGGAGACCCAGATGTTGGTGATACACACACTTGGCGTCTACCAAATGAAACCGCTTCAAATGAAGAGGAAGGCACTTACGGTAAGCTGATTCTTAACCCAACAACGGGTGAGTATGAATACCAGTTAGATAGCAGTAACAACACGGTTAAGAATCTAGGTCAAACAGAAACTCTAACAGAGACTTTTGACGTCATTGTTAAAGATGACAACGGACTCGAATCTACCGATACCGTCACTATCACGATTACTGGTTCGAACGATGCTCCAGTTATTACGGGAGCAACGACAGGTACAGCCGAAGAAGACAGTGGTATAGCAGCGTCTGGCAAGCTGAATGCGGTAGAAGCGAATACCGATGATAGTGCGAGCTTTATCGCCAAAGAAGGTGCGAACGCACTGCAAGGAACCTACGGTAAGTTTGAAATCGATGCAGATGGTAACTGGACATACAACTTGTTCGACGGTCAGCCTCATATCGAAGAGCTGTCTCCAGACAGTTCTATTACTGAGTCCTTTATTGTTACTGCGGTCGATAGCTTTGGCGTGACCACCAGAGAAACAGTCACAGTCACCATTACTGGTACTAATGATGATCCTGTTGTTTCCGGTGATTCAACGGGCGTGGTTGCAGAAACGGCGGTTACAACGGCAACCGGTCAGTTGGTGACAGCAGATGTCGACGATAATGATACCGCGACTTACAGCGTAACGACGGTTGCTTCTTACGGTACTTTGAGTGTGAACCCATCTACAGGTGCCTGGGAGTACGTCGTTGACAGTAACAACGCAACCGTAAACAGCCTTGGTAAAGGTTCTTCAATCACCGATACGGCAGAGATTACGGTTACAGATAAGTTCGGTGGTACGGATACCATAACGGTAAATATCACCATCAACGGTGAAAATGATGCGCCTTCCATTTTTGGCAATCTTGCAACCGATACGGACGCAGAGGCGCAGGAAGAGTCAACAAGGACTGTGACTGGGCAACTGCAGTCTGGCGACCCGGATATGTTGGATTCTCCAGACACCCATACGTGGGAAGTACTCAACGACAATTCTCCTTATGGCAGTATGGACGTTGATCAAAATGGTGAATGGACCTTCAATCTCGAAAACAGTCATGCAGACATCCAGAAATTGGGAGCAGGTGAAGAGATTGAAATTCAGTATCAGATAAAAGTCTCTGATCAGCATGATGTCAGTGATACGCAGACTGTCACTATTACAGTAAAAGGTACCAACGATCTTCCTGTCGTTACTGGTCCTGTTACTGGAGCAACTGCAGAAGACGGAACAAGCGCCGCGACGGGAGATTTGGATGTATCTGATATTGATGAAAATGACACTCACACATGGAGCGTGTCAGGCAGCGATGTCGGAACGTATGGCAGCATTTCGGTAGATGCGAATGGTGTTTGGACTTACACATTGAATAACGCCTCGGATGCGGTTCAGAATCTGGCGGCTGGTCAAACTGAGCAGGATACCTTCCAAATCTCTGTGTTTGATGGCACGGATACGGTGACCAAAACGGTGACGATTGATGTTACTGGCTCAAACGATACCCCAAGTATTACTGGCGATACTTCCGATTCCATTTCACAAGACGCAACCGCATCGGTAACGGGCGACCTGAATGTGTCGGATAAAGACCTGTCGGATACTCATAGCTGGTCTATCGTTGGTTCTGATACCGGAAAATACGGCGAACTGAGTTTGAATACGTCGACAGGTGAGTGGGAATACAGCATTAACAATTCACTTGCAGGCAGTAACGCGCTTGGACAGGGACAGACAGAAGACGAAGTCTTTACCGTTATGGTTTCTGATGGTCAGGGTGGGACAAAAGAGCAGGATGTAACCATTACCGTTTCAGGTCGAAATGATGCACCTCAGGTTACGGCAGTTGTGGTAGCAGGAACGACAACGCTTGGCTTCACAGCATCTGCAACTGGTAGTTTGACCGCCACTGACCCAGATACCAATAACACATCACTGACTTGGTCGGTTTCTAACCCAAGTGGTACTTATGGCAACTTAAGCATCGACCAGTCCGGGCAATGGACTTACAGCATCGATGAGAGTAAGCCAGATACGGCAGACTTGGTGGCGGGCGTCACTAAGACGGAAACATTCACCATTGAAGTAGAAGACAGTCACGGCGCTGTTTCTACTGAAACGGTAACCGTAACGGTTAACGGTTCGCTATTTGATGGCACTCCTACGACTGGAAATGACATTCTCATTGCAACGGATGACGATGAAATCTTCTACGGGGATCCAAAAGGAAGTGCAGTGGCGTCGCAAGATACCTTTGTTTGGCAGCCCGGTTCTCTGGGCACTCCGGCAGGGCACGACATTATCCGAGAGTTTGATGTGAGTAATGACAGACTTGATTTAAGCGCAATTGTGGCTGCTGACAATGTTTCTGGATTGAGTGATCTGACTTCAAATCTGTCACTTTCTGAATCTTCCGGAAATACTTACTTGAATGTGAGTAATGGCTCTGGAACCATTCAGACCATCGAATTAGAAGGTATTGGCTTAGGCAGTCTGTTGTCTCATGCCTCTCCGGGCAGTTTGTCACCGGAAGAACAGATCGAGCGCTTGTTGGACAATGGAAGCCTGATATTGAGCGACAACATCGGTGATAGTAATGCCAATACCATTAGTGGTGATAGCTCTGCTGATAGTCTGTTTGGGTTATCAGGTAATGACATATTAGACGGTGACGGCGGCGATGACTTGATCGCTGGTGGCAGTGGGAATGACATCCTTACAGGTGGTGCAGGCAACGACTTGTTCATTTGGTACAAGGGTGAAACTGACAGTGCAGCCAGTCACGATCAAATTACCGACTTTGAACTGTCGGGAGGTGACAAACTCGATTTAAGAGACATCCTTCCAGATACTGTCGATGGCAACAGTCTGTCTTCTTTGCTGGGGCATATCTCCGCCACAGTATCTTCAGACAGTTCTACACTAGAACTGGTTGTTACACCTGAAAGTGGCATGTCACAAGCGATCGACGTCGTAATTGGTAACGCTGCCGACTACGGTTTATCGATGACATCTACTTCCAGTGATATCGTCAATGAACTGATGAATAACAATGCATTTAAATGGGACTGATAAATAAACTCATTCCCCTTAAATAGCAAAAGCGCAAGACTTGGTTTTTACATGCTGAGTCTTGCGTTTTTGGTTGCAATTGAGATAACCAAATTAAGCTGTAAATGCATCTCGTAAACGTTTGCTCTGTAATTGAAACCCTTTCAGTTACTCACTATTTCGAACCTGAAACCTGCACTAATTTATCTGGCATCCAACAAAAATATACCTTCTTTATGGATTGTTTATAAATTCATTTTTTAGTTCTTTTCTAATGCTTTAAGTATTAGAAAATTGATCGTTTTATGATCTCAAGATCCTCAGCCTTAATTATCAGGTTGAATAAAAATTTGGAAAGAGAGCAGACAAAATACTCCTGAAAAAGATTAGTAATGCGTGGTTACAGATAAATATTCTTATTAATCGATTATTAAAAGATGTTAATAGAAATCCTAATAAGAAATAATGAGTTAGCTCTATTAAGAGTTTTACTCACTCTGATGAGTATCAAAGCAGAGTTTTCTATGAACCATTATTGAGAATTTATTCTCAATAATGAGAATATCAATCAAATAAATCTTTAGTATGAGTAGAATTTATCAATAAGTTACCGATACAGATAACTAATAGTTTTGTAATTAGCTCGATTCGCAAATTGATATTCAGTTCTTATTTTAGGAACAGTATGAAAAATACTCTTAATAATGGTCATTGAATCATTAAGTTAAATTTTTAAACAACTATTTACGATTGATGCAAAATTGAAACACCTTAAGTTTGAGAGCTGGCTCATAAACTTGAAAGAGTAATGAATGAGACATTGCTTCAAACATTTGCTTTTGTGGAGTTAGTTCCATATAGGTGTTAAATTATTAGTTTAACTAATAAAAATCTAATGCGTTATTCATCCTGGCGGAAATACGCAAACAAAAATTAGAGGTTAGCATGGATTCTATTCAGTCTCTTTTATCTTCAGCGATCGCAGGTGTTGGTCAAATGATTGTTATTGACCAGCAAGGAAACATTCGAGTTGTTCCAAAAGGAACCCCACTTTTACCCGGAGAAGTCGTTCTTGAAGCCGACGGTGCGTCCAAAGACGGTGCGGCACCACGAGCGGGTATTGTTGACGATAATCAAGACATCAACCAACTTGAGCTTGATGAAGACATTCAAGAAATTTTCGCAGCCTTAGAAGGCGGAGAAGACCCAACTCAGTTGGACGACGAATTCGCAACTGCTGCGGGTGACGCTTCATCGGGCTCAAGTTTAACTACATCCGGTGAAATCGAGCGTATTGGTGCGCAATCCATTGCAGAAACATCGTTCGATACAGGCAGCTTTGAACGCCAGGGGCTGTCCAGAACCCAAAGCCTGACACTTCTAGAATCCTATCGAATCTTGCTAACCGCCACGACCGATTCGGGTCCAGAAGGTGCTCCTTCTGTTGCTATTCCCGAAGCGGTGAACTCTGTTAATGCTGAAGAAGCAGAGGATGGTGTCGATCTACTAATCACAGTGCCAGCAGACACAACGATTGAAGACACCATATTTGTCGAAGTTTCGACACCTACTGGTGAATCTGTCTTCATTGAAGTTCCCGTTCCTGATGACTGGGATGGAACCTCTCCAATTGTTGTGACTATTCCGTCAGGAAATTTAAATACAGATGGGAGTTACACGGTAACATCTGAAGTGTTTAAGCCAAACGGAGATTCAACCTCTACCAGTGCACCAGTTACTTTCGATTTAGATACAACACCACCGTCTACACCAACAGTGACCATCACAGAAGATGCAAATAACGATGGAACGCTAAGTGATGATGAATTAGACGGTCAGGTAACAGTCACTGTTCAAATCCCGTCCGATGCAGAAGTTGGCGATGTATTAAAAGTGACAGGACAGCCTGACACGATCATCACTCAAGACATGATTAACGCTGGTTCAATCATCTTGGAGTACGACAGACCAGCCGATGGTGAAACCCTTGACATAACAGCCACTATTACCGACCAGGCAGGTAACACCTCTACAGCTGGCAACGATAGTGTTGTAACAGAAGACAATACACCAACAGGTGCACCAACCGTTCAGATTCTTGATGATGCCAACAATGATGGCATCTTAACCTCTGATGAAAATGACGGTTCGGTGGATGTTCGAATCACACTACCAGAAGGTGTGAAAGTCGGTGACGTTCTTAAAGTGACTGGGCAGCCAGATATTGTCATCAATCAAGAACAGATCGATGTCGGATTTATCACTGTCAGTTACCCAGTTCCCGAGCAAAATGAAACACTAACAGTAAACGCGACAGTAACAGACTCGTCAGGTAACGTGTCCGCAGCAGGCAGTGACTCGGTTACTGGTGAGAACATCAATGATAATCCAGTAATTGGCGATGAAAATGGTGATCCTGTTGGTGACTCAATTACTGTATCTGTTAACGAAGATACTACTAAGTCAGGTAAGTTAACCGCTTCGGACGTTGACGGAGACGACCTGACGTTTTCAAAAGGCACAGATCCATCCAATGGGACTGTTACTGTTGACGCAGATGGGAACTGGTCTTACACACCGAATGAAAACTACAACGGAAATGACAGCTTTACCGTTGTAGTCAGTGATGGAAACGGTGGTACAGATACCATCACTATCAATGTTGAAGTCGCAGCAGTTAATGACGACCCAACAGCGACCGCTGAAAACGTTGAAGTTAATGAAGACGCAAGCGTAACAGGGCAGATCGAGGCATCTGATGTCGATCTTCCGGCTGGAGAATCTCTGACTTTTACAACTGATGAAGTTGTGAAAGGTTTGACACTAAATTCAGACGGTTCGTATACATTCGACGCAAGTGAATATGATGATCTGAAAGAAGGTCAGGAGCTCGTCATTAGTGTGCCTGTTACTGTTACAGACGATGCAGGCGGCAGCACTACAACAACACTCACCATTACCGTGACTGGCAGTAACGATCCTGCTGACGTAACGGCGGGTGTTGCAAATCTCACAGAATCCGATTCAGTATTGTCAGCAAACGGGAAACTTGAAAGTACCGACCCCGATGGTAACGACAATACGTTCAAACCTACAACGATCAATGGTACCTACGGTATGCTGACTCTTCAGGCAGATGGTACCTGGAACTTCGAATCCCACACGGCTTTGGATGAGCTGGACGCAAACGACAAGGTAACGGAACAATTTGTTGTTGAGACCGAAGACGGAACAAAAACCACCATTGACATCAACATTCAGGGAACCAACGATGCCCCTGTTGTTGAAACTCAGACTCAAGCCTGGATTTTCGAAGACGACACATCAAAGACCGTAAAAGGCTTTACGGTTAATGACCCTGATGCCAGTGACAGTCATACTTTCACCATTGTTTCCCAACCAGATACCAGTCTTGGTGAATTTGAAATGCGAGCAGACGGCAGCTGGACGTTTGTTCTAACCGATACCGAAGCCGCTGATAAACTGCCCGAAGGTCATAAGCTCAACGAAGTTTACCAAATCGAAGTCAAAGACTCTCAGGGTGCGACAACAGTCGTAGACGTAACGGTAACCATCATAGGTAAGAACGATGCTGCCGACGTCACTGCAGCATCAAAGACACTTACAGAAACCGATGCAGTGCTAAGAACCAGTGGCACTCTGACGCACACCGATGTTGATGGTGCGGATAATACCTTTAAAGCCGACACTATAGAAGGTGATATCGGCACACTCTACATGCACAAAAGCGGCGAATGGCAGTTTGTTGCTGATGGCACATACGATCATCTAGACGATGGCGAACACGTTACAGAAACCTTTAACGTCTTTACCGAAGATGGCACACCAACAACCATCACCATCAGAATCGACGGCACAAACGACGCACCAGTTGCAGTCGCAGATACCGCTACGACGCAAGAAGATAACACTGTAACTATTGACGTTCTTGCAAACGACACGGACGCCGAAGATAACGCCTTAACAATCAAAGAAGCTTCTGTTCCATCAGAACAAGGCACCGTCGCCATAGTCGACGGAAAAATTGTCTTCACCCCAGCCGACAATTTCAACGGCGAAGCAACAATTACCTACACAGTAACCGATGGTAAGTTGGATAGTGAACCTTCTACAGTGAAAGTGACCGTAGAAGCGGTTAATGACGAAGTAGGTCCAGTGACAGACAGCAATGTCGCGGACAACACAGTGAGTGAAAACGCGGGCGTGGGCACGGTGGTGAACATCACAGGTGTGGCGACCGACGCAGACGGTGACAAAGTCACGTACAGTCTGACGAATGACGCGAATGGTCTGTTCACGATCGACCCAGAGACAGGTGTGGTGACGGTCGCGAAGGACGGTCTGGACTACGAAACGGCGCAAAGTCACACGATCGAAATCACGGCGACGTCGAGCGACGGTTCAACGAGCAAAGAAACCTTCACCATAGGTGTAGAAAACGCGGACGGCACGACGCCGGGCGAAGGCGATACAGACAATGCGGTAGGTCCAGTGACAGACAGCAATGTCGCGGACAACACAGTGAGTGAAAACGCGGGCGTGGGCACGGTGGTGAACATCACAGGTGTGGCGACCGACGCAGACGGTGACAAAGTCACGTACAGTCTGACGAATGACGCGAATGGTCTGTTCACGATCGACCCAGAGACAGGTGTGGTGACGGTCGCGAAGGACGGTCTGGACTACGAAACGGCGCAAAGTCACACGATCGAAATCACGGCGACGTCGAGCGACGGTTCAACGAGCAAAGAAACCTTCACCATAGGTGTAGAAAACGCGGACGGCACGACGCCGGGCGAAGGCGATACAGACAATGCGGTAGGTCCAGTGACAGACAGCAATGTCGCGGACAACACAGTGAGTGAAAACGCGGGCGTGGGCACGGTGGTGAACATCACAGGTGTGGCGACCGACGCAGACGGTGACAAAGTCACGTACAGTCTGACGAATGACGCGAATGGTCTGTTCACGATCGACCCAGAGACAGGTGTGGTGACGGTCGCGAAGGACGGTCTGGACTACGAAACGGCGCAAAGTCACACGATCGAAATCACGGCGACGTCGAGCGACGGTTCAACGAGCAAAGAAACCTTCACCATAGGTGTAGAAAACGCGGACGGCACGACGCCGGGCGAAGGCGATACAGACAATGCGGTAGGTCCAGTGACAGACAGCAATGTCGCGGACAACACAGTGAGTGAAAACGCGGGCGTGGGCACGGTGGTGAACATCACAGGTGTGGCGACCGACGCAGACGGTGACAAAGTCACGTACAGTCTGACGAATGACGCGAATGGTCTGTTCACGATCGACCCAGAGACAGGTGTGGTGACGGTCGCGAAGGACGGTCTGGACTACGAAACGGCGCAAAGTCACACGATCGAAATCACGGCGACGTCGAGCGACGGTTCAACGAGCAAAGAAACCTTCACCATAGGTGTAGAAAACGCGGACGGCACGACGCCGGGCGAAGGCGATACAGACAATGCGGTAGGTCCAGTGACAGACAGCAATGTCGCGGACAACACAGTGAGTGAAAACGCGGGCGTGGGCACGGTGGTGAACATCACAGGTGTGGCGACCGACGCAGACGGTGACAAAGTCACGTACAGTCTGACGAATGACGCGAATGGTCTGTTCACGATCGACCCAGAGACAGGTGTGGTGACGGTCGCGAAGGACGGTCTGGACTACGAAACGGCGCAAAGTCACACGATCGAAATCACGGCGACGTCGAGCGACGGTTCAACGAGCAAAGAAACCTTCACCATAGGTGTAGAAAACGCGGACGGCACGACGCCGGGCGAAGGCGATACAGACAATGCGGTAGGTCCAGTGACAGACAGCAATGTCGCGGACAACACAGTGAGTGAAAACGCGGGCGTGGGCACGGTGGTGAACATCACAGGTGTGGCGACCGACGCAGACGGTGACAAAGTCACGTACAGTCTGACGAATGACGCGAATGGTCTGTTCACGATCGACCCAGAGACAGGTGTGGTGACGGTCGCGAAGGACGGTCTGGACTACGAAACGGCGCAAAGTCACACGATCGAAATCACGGCGACGTCGAGCGACGGTTCAACGAGCAAAGAAACCTTCACCATAGGTGTAGAAAACGCGGACGGCACGACGCCGGGCGAAGGCGATACAGACAATGCGGTAGGTCCAGTGACAGACAGCAATGTCGCGGACAACACAGTGAGTGAAAACGCGGGCGTGGGCACGGTGGTGAACATCACAGGTGTGGCGACCGACGCAGACGGTGACAAAGTCACGTACAGTCTGACGAATGACGCGAATGGTCTGTTCACGATCGACCCAGAGACAGGTGTGGTGACGGTCGCGAAGGACGGTCTGGACTACGAAACGGCGCAAAGTCACACGATCGAAATCACGGCGACGTCGAGCGACGGTTCAACGAGCAAAGAAACCTTCACCATAGGTGTAGAAAACGCGGACGGCACGACGCCGGGCGAAGGCGATACAGACAATGCGGTAGGTCCAGTGACAGACAGCAATGTCGCGGACAACACAGTGAGTGAAAACGCGGGCGTGGGCACGGTGGTGAACATCACAGGTGTGGCGACCGACGCAGACGGTGACAAAGTCACGTACAGTCTGACGAATGACGCGAATGGTCTGTTCACGATCGACCCAGAGACAGGTGTGGTGACGGTCGCGAAGGACGGTCTGGACTACGAAACGGCGCAAAGTCACACGATCGAAATCACGGCGACGTCGAGCGACGGTTCAACGAGCAAAGAAACCTTCACCATAGGTGTAGAAAACGCGGACGGCACGACGCCGGGCGAAGGCGATACAGACAATGCGGTAGGTCCAGTGACAGACAGCAATGTCGCGGACAACACAGTGAGTGAAAACGCGGGCGTGGGCACGGTGGTGAACATCACAGGTGTGGCGACCGACGCAGACGGTGACAAAGTCACGTACAGTCTGACGAATGACGCGAATGGTCTGTTCACGATCGACCCAGAGACAGGTGTGGTGACGGTCGCGAAGGACGGTCTGGACTACGAAACGGCGCAAAGTCACACGATCGAAATCACGGCGACGTCGAGCGACGGTTCAACGAGCAAAGAAACCTTCACCATAGGTGTAGAAAACGCGGACGGCACGACGCCGGGCGAAGGCGATACAGACAATGCGGTAGGTCCAGTGACAGACAGCAATGTCGCGGACAACACAGTGAGTGAAAACGCGGGCGTGGGCACGGTGGTGAACATCACAGGTGTGGCGACCGACGCAGACGGTGACAAAGTCACGTACAGTCTGACGAATGACGCGAATGGTCTGTTCACGATCGACCCAGAGACAGGTGTGGTGACGGTCGCGAAGGACGGTCTGGACTACGAAACGGCGCAAAGTCACACGATCGAAATCACGGCGACGTCGAGCGACGGTTCAACGAGCAAAGAAACCTTCACCATAGGTGTAGAAAACGCGGACGGCACGACGCCGGGCGAAGGCGATACAGACAATGCGGTAGGTCCAGTGACAGACAGCAATGTCGCGGACAACACAGTGAGTGAAAACGCGGGCGTGGGCACGGTGGTGAACATCACAGGTGTGGCGACCGACGCAGACGGTGACAAAGTCACGTACAGTCTGACGAATGACGCGAATGGTCTGTTCACGATCGACCCAGAGACAGGTGTGGTGACGGTCGCGAAGGACGGTCTGGACTACGAAACGGCGCAAAGTCACACGATCGAAATCACGGCGACGTCGAGCGACGGTTCAACGAGCAAAGAAACCTTCACCATAGGTGTAGAAAACGCGGACGGCACGACGCCGGGCGAAGGCGATACAGACAATGCGGTAGGTCCAGTGACAGACAGCAATGTCGCGGACAACACAGTGAGTGAAAACGCGGGCGTGGGCACGGTGGTGAACATCACAGGTGTGGCGACCGACGCAGACGGTGACAAAGTCACGTACAGTCTGACGAATGACGCGAATGGTCTGTTCACGATCGACCCAGAGACAGGTGTGGTGACGGTCGCGAAGGACGGTCTGGACTACGAAACGGCGCAAAGTCACACGATCGAAATCACGGCGACGTCGAGCGACGGTTCAACGAGCAAAGAAACCTTCACCATAGGTGTAGAAAACGCGGACGGCACGACGCCGGGCGAAGGCGATACAGACAATGCGGTAGGTCCAGTGACAGACAGCAATGTCGCGGACAACACAGTGAGTGAAAACGCGGGCGTGGGCACGGTGGTGAACATCACAGGTGTGGCGACCGACGCAGACGGTGACAAAGTCACGTACAGTCTGACGAATGACGCGAATGGTCTGTTCACGATCGACCCAGAGACAGGTGTGGTGACGGTCGCGAAGGACGGTCTGGACTACGAAACGGCGCAAAGTCACACGATCGAAATCACGGCGACGTCGAGCGACGGTTCAACGAGCAAAGAAACCTTCACCATAGGTGTAGAAAACGCGGACGGCACGACGCCGGGCGAAGGCGATACAGACAATGCGGTAGGTCCAGTGACAGACAGCAATGTCGCGGACAACACAGTGAGTGAAAACGCGGGCGTGGGCACGGTGGTGAACATCACAGGTGTGGCGACCGACGCAGACGGTGACAAAGTCACGTACAGTCTGACGAATGACGCGAATGGTCTGTTCACGATCGACCCAGAGACAGGTGTGGTGACGGTCGCGAAGGACGGTCTGGACTACGAAACGGCGCAAAGTCACACGATCGAAATCACGGCGACGTCGAGCGACGGTTCAACGAGCAAAGAAACCTTCACCATAGGTGTAGAAAACGCGGACGGCACGACGCCGGGCGAAGGCGATACAGACAATGCGGTAGGTCCAGTGACAGACAGCAATGTCGCGGACAACACAGTGAGTGAAAACGCGGGCGTGGGCACGGTGGTGAACATCACAGGTGTGGCGACCGACGCAGACGGTGACAAAGTCACGTACAGTCTGACGAATGACGCGAATGGTCTGTTCACGATCGACCCAGAGACAGGTGTGGTGACGGTCGCGAAGGACGGTCTGGACTACGAAACGGCGCAAAGTCACACGATCGAAATCACGGCGACGTCGAGCGACGGTTCAACGAGCAAAGAAACCTTCACCATAGGTGTAGAAAACGCGGACGGCACGACGCCGGGCGAAGGCGATACAGACAATGCGGTAGGTCCAGTGACAGACAGCAATGTCGCGGACAACACAGTGAGTGAAAACGCGGGCGTGGGCACGGTGGTGAACATCACAGGTGTGGCGACCGACGCAGACGGTGACAAAGTCACGTACAGTCTGACGAATGACGCGAATGGTCTGTTCACGATCGACCCAGAGACAGGTGTGGTGACGGTCGCGAAGGACGGTCTGGACTACGAAACGGCGCAAAGTCACACGATCGAAATCACGGCGACGTCGAGCGACGGTTCAACGAGCAAAGAAACCTTCACCATAGGTGTAGAAAACGCGGACGGCACGACGCCGGGCGAAGGCGATACAGACAATGCGGTAGGTCCAGTGACAGACAGCAATGTCGCGGACAACACAGTGAGTGAAAACGCGGGCGTGGGCACGGTGGTGAACATCACAGGTGTGGCGACCGACGCAGACGGTGACAAAGTCACGTACAGTCTGACGAATGACGCGAATGGTCTGTTCACGATCGACCCAGAGACAGGTGTGGTGACGGTCGCGAAGGACGGTCTGGACTACGAAACGGCGCAAAGTCACACGATCGAAATCACGGCGACGTCGAGCGACGGTTCAACGAGCAAAGAAACCTTCACCATAGGTGTAGAAAACGCGGACGGCACGACGCCGGGCGAAGGCGATACAGACAATGCGGTAGGTCCAGTGACAGACAGCAATGTCGCGGACAACACAGTGAGTGAAAACGCGGGCGTGGGCACGGTGGTGAACATCACAGGTGTGGCGACCGACGCAGACGGTGACAAAGTCACGTACAGTCTGACGAATGACGCGAATGGTCTGTTCACGATCGACCCAGAGACAGGTGTGGTGACGGTCGCGAAGGACGGTCTGGACTACGAAACGGCGCAAAGTCACACGATCGAAATCACGGCGACGTCGAGCGACGGTTCAACGAGCAAAGAAACCTTCACCATAGGTGTAGAAAACGCGGACGGCACGACGCCGGGCGAAGGCGATACAGACAATGCGGTAGGTCCAGTGACAGACAGCAATGTCGCGGACAACACAGTGAGTGAAAACGCGGGCGTGGGCACGGTGGTGAACATCACAGGTGTGGCGACCGACGCAGACGGTGACAAAGTCACGTACAGTCTGACGAATGACGCGAATGGTCTGTTCACGATCGACCCAGAGACAGGTGTGGTGACGGTCGCGAAGGACGGTCTGGACTACGAAACGGCGCAAAGTCACACGATCGAAATCACGGCGACGTCGAGCGACGGTTCAACGAGCAAAGAAACCTTCACCATAGGTGTAGAAAACGCGGACGGCACGACGCCGGGCGAAGGCGATACAGACAATGCGGTAGGTCCAGTGACAGACAGCAATGTCGCGGACAACACAGTGAGTGAAAACGCGGGCGTGGGCACGGTGGTGAACATCACAGGTGTGGCGACCGACGCAGACGGTGACAAAGTCACGTACAGTCTGACGAATGACGCGAATGGTCTGTTCACGATCGACCCAGAGACAGGTGTGGTGACGGTCGCGAAGGACGGTCTGGACTACGAAACGGCGCAAAGTCACACGATCGAAATCACGGCGACGTCGAGCGACGGTTCAACGAGCAAAGAAACCTTCACCATAGGTGTAGAAAACGCGGACGGCACGACGCCGGGCGAAGGCGATACAGACAATGCGGTAGGTCCAGTGACAGACAGCAATGTCGCGGACAACACAGTGAGTGAAAACGCGGGCGTGGGCACGGTGGTGAACATCACAGGTGTGGCGACCGACGCAGACGGTGACAAAGTCACGTACAGTCTGACGAATGACGCGAATGGTCTGTTCACGATCGACCCAGAGACAGGTGTGGTGACGGTCGCGAAGGACGGTCTGGACTACGAAACGGCGCAAAGTCACACGATCGAAATCACGGCGACGTCGAGCGACGGTTCAACGAGCAAAGAAACCTTCACCATAGGTGTAGAAAACGCGGACGGCACGACGCCGGGCGAAGGCGATACAGACAATGCGGTAGGTCCAGTGACAGACAGCAATGTCGCGGACAACACAGTGAGTGAAAACGCGGGCGTGGGCACGGTGGTGAACATCACAGGTGTGGCGACCGACGCAGACGGTGACAAAGTCACGTACAGTCTGACGAATGACGCGAATGGTCTGTTCACGATCGACCCAGAGACAGGTGTGGTGACGGTCGCGAAGGACGGTCTGGACTACGAAACGGCGCAAAGTCACACGATCGAAATCACGGCGACGTCGAGCGACGGTTCAACGAGCAAAGAAACCTTCACCATAGGTGTAGAAAACGCGGACGGCACGACGCCGGGCGAAGGCGATACAGACAATGCGGTAGGTCCAGTGACAGACAGCAATGTCGCGGACAACACAGTGAGTGAAAACGCGGGCGTGGGCACGGTGGTGAACATCACAGGTGTGGCGACCGACGCAGACGGTGACAAAGTCACGTACAGTCTGACGAATGACGCGAATGGTCTGTTCACGATCGACCCAGAGACAGGTGTGGTGACGGTCGCGAAGGACGGTCTGGACTACGAAACGGCGCAAAGTCACACGATCGAAATCACGGCGACGTCGAGCGACGGTTCAACGAGCAAAGAAACCTTCACCATAGGTGTAGAAAACGCGGACGGCACGACGCCGGGCGAAGGCGATACAGACAATGCGGTAGGTCCAGTGACAGACAGCAATGTCGCGGACAACACAGTGAGTGAAAACGCGGGCGTGGGCACGGTGGTGAACATCACAGGTGTGGCGACCGACGCAGACGGTGACAAAGTCACGTACAGTCTGACGAATGACGCGAATGGTCTGTTCACGATCGACCCAGAGACAGGTGTGGTGACGGTCGCGAAGGACGGTCTGGACTACGAAACGGCGCAAAGTCACACGATCGAAATCACGGCGACGTCGAGCGACGGTTCAACGAGCAAAGAAACCTTCACCATAGGTGTAGAAAACGCGGACGGCACGACGCCGGGCGAAGGCGATACAGACAATGCGGTAGGTCCAGTGACAGACAGCAATGTCGCGGACAACACAGTGAGTGAAAACGCGGGCGTGGGCACGGTGGTGAACATCACAGGTGTGGCGACCGACGCAGACGGTGACAAAGTCACGTACAGTCTGACGAATGACGCGAATGGTCTGTTCACGATCGACCCAGAGACAGGTGTGGTGACGGTCGCGAAGGACGGTCTGGACTACGAAACGGCGCAAAGTCACACGATCGAAATCACGGCGACGTCGAGCGACGGTTCAACGAGCAAAGAAACCTTCACCATAGGTGTAGAAAACGCGGACGGCACGACGCCGGGCGAAGGCGATACAGACAATGCGGTAGGTCCAGTGACAGACAGCAATGTCGCGGACAACACAGTGAGTGAAAACGCGGGCGTGGGCACGGTGGTGAACATCACAGGTGTGGCGACCGACGCAGACGGTGACAAAGTCACGTACAGTCTGACGAATGACGCGAATGGTCTGTTCACGATCGACCCAGAGACAGGTGTGGTGACGGTCGCGAAGGACGGTCTGGACTACGAAACGGCGCAAAGTCACACGATCGAAATCACGGCGACGTCGAGCGACGGTTCAACGAGCAAAGAAACCTTCACCATAGGTGTAGAAAACGCGGACGGCACGACGCCGGGCGAAGGCGATACAGACAATGCGGTAGGTCCAGTGACAGACAGCAATGTCGCGGACAACACAGTGAGTGAAAACGCGGGCGTGGGCACGGTGGTGAACATCACAGGTGTGGCGACCGACGCAGACGGTGACAAAGTCACGTACAGTCTGACGAATGACGCGAATGGTCTGTTCACGATCGACCCAGAGACAGGTGTGGTGACGGTCGCGAAGGACGGTCTGGACTACGAAACGGCGCAAAGTCACACGATCGAAATCACGGCGACGTCGAGCGACGGTTCAACGAGCAAAGAAACCTTCACCATAGGTGTAGAAAACGCGGACGGCACGACGCCGGGCGAAGGCGATACAGACAATGCGGTAGGTCCAGTGACAGACAGCAATGTCGCGGACAACACAGTGAGTGAAAACGCGGGCGTGGGCACGGTGGTGAACATCACAGGTGTGGCGACCGACGCAGACGGTGACAAAGTCACGTACAGTCTGACGAATGACGCGAATGGTCTGTTCACGATCGACCCAGAGACAGGTGTGGTGACGGTCGCGAAGGACGGTCTGGACTACGAAACGGCGCAAAGTCACACGATCGAAATCACGGCGACGTCGAGCGACGGTTCAACGAGCAAAGAAACCTTCACCATAGGTGTAGAAAACGCGGACGGCACGACGCCGGGCGAAGGCGATACAGACAATGCGGTAGGTCCAGTGACAGACAGCAATGTCGCGGACAACACAGTGAGTGAAAACGCGGGCGTGGGCACGGTGGTGAACATCACAGGTGTGGCGACCGACGCAGACGGTGACAAAGTCACGTACAGTCTGACGAATGACGCGAATGGTCTGTTCACGATCGACCCAGAGACAGGTGTGGTGACGGTCGCGAAGGACGGTCTGGACTACGAAACGGCGCAAAGTCACACGATCGAAATCACGGCGACGTCGAGCGACGGTTCAACGAGCAAAGAAACCTTCACCATAGGTGTAGAAAACGCGGACGGCACGACGCCGGGCGAAGGCGATACAGACAATGCGGTAGGTCCAGTGACAGACAGCAATGTCGCGGACAACACAGTGAGTGAAAACGCGGGCGTGGGCACGGTGGTGAACATCACAGGTGTGGCGACCGACGCAGACGGTGACAAAGTCACGTACAGTCTGACGAATGACGCGAATGGTCTGTTCACGATCGACCCAGAGACAGGTGTGGTGACGGTCGCGAAGGACGGTCTGGACTACGAAACGGCGCAAAGTCACACGATCGAAATCACGGCGACGTCGAGCGACGGTTCAACGAGCAAAGAAACCTTCACCATAGGTGTAGAAAACGCGGACGGCACGACGCCGGGCGAAGGCGATACAGACAATGCGGTAGGTCCAGTGACAGACAGCAATGTCGCGGACAACACAGTGAGTGAAAACGCGGGCGTGGGCACGGTGGTGAACATCACAGGTGTGGCGACCGACGCAGACGGTGACAAAGTCACGTACAGTCTGACGAATGACGCGAATGGTCTGTTCACGATCGACCCAGAGACAGGTGTGGTGACGGTCGCGAAGGACGGTCTGGACTACGAAACGGCGCAAAGTCACACGATCGAAATCACGGCGACGTCGAGCGACGGTTCAACGAGCAAAGAAACCTTCACCATAGGTGTAGAAAACGCGGACGGCACGACGCCGGGCGAAGGCGATACAGACAATGCGGTAGGTCCAGTGACAGACAGCAATGTCGCGGACAACACAGTGAGTGAAAACGCGGGCGTGGGCACGGTGGTGAACATCACAGGTGTGGCGACCGACGCAGACGGTGACAAAGTCACGTACAGTCTGACGAATGACGCGAATGGTCTGTTCACGATCGACCCAGAGACAGGTGTGGTGACGGTCGCGAAGGACGGTCTGGACTACGAAACGGCGCAAAGTCACACGATCGAAATCACGGCGACGTCGAGCGACGGTTCAACGAGCAAAGAAACCTTCACCATAGGTGTAGAAAACGCGGACGGCACGACGCCGGGCGAAGGCGATACAGACAATGCGGTAGGTCCAGTGACAGACAGCAATGTCGCGGACAACACAGTGAGTGAAAACGCGGGCGTGGGCACGGTGGTGAACATCACAGGTGTGGCGACCGACGCAGACGGTGACAAAGTCACGTACAGTCTGACGAATGACGCGAATGGTCTGTTCACGATCGACCCAGAGACAGGTGTGGTGACGGTCGCGAAGGACGGTCTGGACTACGAAACGGCGCAAAGTCACACGATCGAAATCACGGCGACGTCGAGCGACGGTTCAACGAGCAAAGAAACCTTCACCATAGGTGTAGAAAACGCGGACGGCACGACGCCGGGCGAAGGCGATACAGACAATGCGGTAGGTCCAGTGACAGACAGCAATGTCGCGGACAACACAGTGAGTGAAAACGCGGGCGTGGGCACGGTGGTGAACATCACAGGTGTGGCGACCGACGCAGACGGTGACAAAGTCACGTACAGTCTGACGAATGACGCGAATGGTCTGTTCACGATCGACCCAGAGACAGGTGTGGTGACGGTCGCGAAGGACGGTCTGGACTACGAAACGGCGCAAAGTCACACGATCGAAATCACGGCGACGTCGAGCGACGGTTCAACGAGCAAAGAAACCTTCACCATAGGTGTAGAAAACGCGGACGGCACGACGCCGGGCGAAGGCGATACAGACAATGCGGTAGGTCCAGTGACAGACAGCAATGTCGCGGACAACACAGTGAGTGAAAACGCGGGCGTGGGCACGGTGGTGAACATCACAGGTGTGGCGACCGACGCAGACGGTGACAAAGTCACGTACAGTCTGACGAATGACGCGAATGGTCTGTTCACGATCGACCCAGAGACAGGTGTGGTGACGGTCGCGAAGGACGGTCTGGACTACGAAACGGCGCAAAGTCACACGATCGAAATCACGGCGACGTCGAGCGACGGTTCAACGAGCAAAGAAACCTTCACCATAGGTGTAGAAAACGCGGACGGCACGACGCCGGGCGAAGGCGATACAGACAATGCGGTAGGTCCAGTGACAGACAGCAATGTCGCGGACAACACAGTGAGTGAAAACGCGGGCGTGGGCACGGTGGTGAACATCACAGGTGTGGCGACCGACGCAGACGGTGACAAAGTCACGTACAGTCTGACGAATGACGCGAATGGTCTGTTCACGATCGACCCAGAGACAGGTGTGGTGACGGTCGCGAAGGACGGTCTGGACTACGAAACGGCGCAAAGTCACACGATCGAAATCACGGCGACGTCGAGCGACGGTTCAACGAGCAAAGAAACCTTCACCATAGGTGTAGAAAACGCGGACGGCACGACGCCGGGCGAAGGCGATACAGACAATGCGGTAGGTCCAGTGACAGACAGCAATGTCGCGGACAACACAGTGAGTGAAAACGCGGGCGTGGGCACGGTGGTGAACATCACAGGTGTGGCGACCGACGCAGACGGTGACAAAGTCACGTACAGTCTGACGAATGACGCGAATGGTCTGTTCACGATCGACCCAGAGACAGGTGTGGTGACGGTCGCGAAGGACGGTCTGGACTACGAAACGGCGCAAAGTCACACGATCGAAATCACGGCGACGTCGAGCGACGGTTCAACGAGCAAAGAAACCTTCACCATAGGTGTAGAAAACGCGGACGGCACGACGCCGGGCGAAGGCGATACAGACAATGCGGTAGGTCCAGTGACAGACAGCAATGTCGCGGACAACACAGTGAGTGAAAACGCGGGCGTGGGCACGGTGGTGAACATCACAGGTGTGGCGACCGACGCAGACGGTGACAAAGTCACGTACAGTCTGACGAATGACGCGAATGGTCTGTTCACGATCGACCCAGAGACAGGTGTGGTGACGGTCGCGAAGGACGGTCTGGACTACGAAACGGCGCAAAGTCACACGATCGAAATCACGGCGACGTCGAGCGACGGTTCAACGAGCAAAGAAACCTTCACCATAGGTGTAGAAAACGCGGACGGCACGACGCCGGGCGAAGGCGATACAGACAATGCGGTAGGTCCAGTGACAGACAGCAATGTCGCGGACAACACAGTGAGTGAAAACGCGGGCGTGGGCACGGTGGTGAACATCACAGGTGTGGCGACCGACGCAGACGGTGACAAAGTCACGTACAGTCTGACGAATGACGCGAATGGTCTGTTCACGATCGACCCAGAGACAGGTGTGGTGACGGTCGCGAAGGACGGTCTGGACTACGAAACGGCGCAAAGTCACACGATCGAAATCACGGCGACGTCGAGCGACGGTTCAACGAGCAAAGAAACCTTCACCATAGGTGTAGAAAACGCGGACGGCACGACGCCGGGCGAAGGCGATACAGACAATGCGGTAGGTCCAGTGACAGACAGCAATGTCGCGGACAACACAGTGAGTGAAAACGCGGGCGTGGGCACGGTGGTGAACATCACAGGTGTGGCGACCGACGCAGACGGTGACAAAGTCACGTACAGTCTGACGAATGACGCGAATGGTCTGTTCACGATCGACCCAGAGACAGGTGTGGTGACGGTCGCGAAGGACGGTCTGGACTACGAAACGGCGCAAAGTCACACGATCGAAATCACGGCGACGTCGAGCGACGGTTCAACGAGCAAAGAAACCTTCACCATAGGTGTAGAAAACGCGGACGGCACGACGCCGGGCGAAGGCGATACAGACAATGCGGTAGGTCCAGTGACAGACAGCAATGTCGCGGACAACACAGTGAGTGAAAACGCGGGCGTGGGCACGGTGGTGAACATCACAGGTGTGGCGACCGACGCAGACGGTGACAAAGTCACGTACAGTCTGACGAATGACGCGAATGGTCTGTTCACGATCGACCCAGAGACAGGTGTGGTGACGGTCGCGAAGGACGGTCTGGACTACGAAACGGCGCAAAGTCACACGATCGAAATCACGGCGACGTCGAGCGACGGTTCAACGAGCAAAGAAACCTTCACCATAGGTGTAGAAAACGCGGACGGCACGACGCCGGGCGAAGGCGATACAGACAATGCGGTAGGTCCAGTGACAGACAGCAATGTCGCGGACAACACAGTGAGTGAAAACGCGGGCGTGGGCACGGTGGTGAACATCACAGGTGTGGCGACCGACGCAGACGGTGACAAAGTCACGTACAGTCTGACGAATGACGCGAATGGTCTGTTCACGATCGACCCAGAGACAGGTGTGGTGACGGTCGCGAAGGACGGTCTGGACTACGAAACGGCGCAAAGTCACACGATCGAAATCACGGCGACGTCGAGCGACGGTTCAACGAGCAAAGAAACCTTCACCATAGGTGTAGAAAACGCGGACGGCACGACGCCGGGCGAAGGCGATACAGACAATGCGGTAGGTCCAGTGACAGACAGCAATGTCGCGGACAACACAGTGAGTGAAAACGCGGGCGTGGGCACGGTGGTGAACATCACAGGTGTGGCGACCGACGCAGACGGTGACAAAGTCACGTACAGTCTGACGAATGACGCGAATGGTCTGTTCACGATCGACCCAGAGACAGGTGTGGTGACGGTCGCGAAGGACGGTCTGGACTACGAAACGGCGCAAAGTCACACGATCGAAATCACGGCGACGTCGAGCGACGGTTCAACGAGCAAAGAAACCTTCACCATAGGTGTAGAAAACGTCGATGATACTCCAACAGGAAAACCAACCATCACCAACATCACCGATGATTCAGTGAATAGTGACTACTCTGAGGTGACTCTGCATGGTACGGGTAGTGAAGTCGGTAATACTATTGAGGTATTTGCTAAAGATTCTGACGGTAACTATATATCTATTGGTATAGCTACCGTCCAGGCTGATTTGAGTTGGACCCTCGATATTTCGAGTATCAGTGTTACACCGATCAACGACAATGAATTCATGTTTGCTAAGGAAACGGATTCTGCTGGAAATGTGAGTGAGGCATCCGATACCGTTCATTACTACCATGGCAGTTTCGATCCAGCTGCTACGGAGTCTTCTGACGACTACGTACTTCTTGGTGGAGGTCGAGATGATCTACAAATGGTTTCCGATGACGATAATGACTACTTTGTCGCGGATGGTGGTGCCCACGATGACAAGGCAATCTTCTCTGATTCC
Source organism: Vibrio sp. SCSIO 43132 (assembly GCF_019904195.1). Lineage (NCBI taxonomy): Bacteria > Pseudomonadati > Pseudomonadota > Gammaproteobacteria > Vibrionales > Vibrionaceae > Vibrio > Vibrio sp. SCSIO 43132. The sequence continues at coordinate 2,206,235 of NZ_CP063199.1, read as the reverse complement.
ATTGAAAACTATGTGATCAGTGTTAACAGTGCTGGCGAGATTGTAGTATTTGAGCCATCTGAGAATGATACGAACGTATTCCGAGAGTTTGAACGCTTTACGTTTGGCGATGAGACTTACACCGTCGAACAGCTTCTGAAACCTACGGTTACCATTACCAGCGATGTGAATGACGACGGTGTTCTTTCAGGTTCTGAAGTCGAGTCATCTGTAAGCTACAGAGTTGCTCTTCCTGCTGGTGCAGCAGTGGGCACAGTTCTGCTTGTAACACTTCCTTCCGGAGTTCAGTCTATTACTCTTACAGAGCAGCAGATTGAAGATGGTCATGTAACTGGTTCTTACATTACACCATCAGAAGGTAGTGATTTCACTATTAGCGTTTCTATTACACACGCGAACGGTCAGGAATATACGTCGTCTGATTCTGTGCATGTGAATGAAGCTCCGGAAGTTAATGATTTCACAGTGTCTTCAACATCTAGTGTCTTCAATATTCCTTTCTCTGGAAATGCGACGGATACAGAAGATGACAGCAGTGCTGATAAGACGACAGACATAGTAGTGACCGAATTACCACAGTTCGGTAGCCTTTACGTCATTAACGAGGATGGTTCGAAAACGAAACTGGAAGTTGGCTCGGTTGTCGCTGATTCTGCTGTCGTTAAATATGAACTTGATAGTGATGTAAATGAAAATCTAAGCTTCGATTCGACAGCATTCAACAATGATACGCCAATCAATAATTTGTCGCAGATTGCTCTGGATAGCGGAGTAGTTATCACCGGTGGTGTTGTTGGCAATGATGGTTCACTTACGCAAGGTACCCTGAATTACGATAGTGATGTAAATGAAGCCGGTATTGGTGTAAATGGTGGTGAAATCGAAAGTGGTAACAAAGAATACGTTTCCATCGACTTCGGTGACAATGTCAATGTTACTGAAGCTAACGTATCTTTAGCGAGCCTACATGGACACTATTCAAATGCAGGTTTGGGTATTGATGCCAAGGTTCATATTGAGTTATACAAAGATGGCGTTCTGCAGACAACTGTAGTTGTAGACTCTTCTAGCGACATCGTAAATTCTCAGTATGTCGCGAATCTACAGCTTGATGGTGGCTTCGATGAAATCCGCATGACTACCACAGCGAACCAAAACTCCAACTTTACGTTAACGGGCGTCGAGGTTGTTGACTCTCAAATCAATGATGAAATTGAGTATAAAGCGGTAGATTCAGATGGTCAGGAAAGTGATGGAACAGCTACTGTCGATATCAGTATCCCTAGCTCTGAATCCGCCCTGGAACGTGCTCCAGTCGTAAACGGAGACGCTGATTTTGGTAGCTCGGATGAAGATAATGCATTCATCATTGACGCAGCTAAACTTCAAATCCTGCTCAATACTGCTACCGACGAAAATCAGGATGACTTGTTCATTTCTTCACTGTCTGTAGATGAGTCTAAAGGTGAGCTGGTCGTTACCACTAACGCTCAAGGCGAGGTGACAGGAGCTGTATTCTATCCAAATGAAGACATGGCGGCTGAAGAGATCAAGTTCGACTTCACTGTTAGTGATGGGAAACTATCAGACACTGGCTCTGCTTATTTAGACGTAGCGCCTGTAGCTGATGCACCTGAAGTGGATGTGTCAATTACAGGAGATGCAGAGCGAAATTACGATGACTTCCCAACATGGGGTATATCGACGGAAGATTTCCAAACAGGAAACTTTGATAAGTCACAGTTTAATATTGCTAACGAGAAAACGGACAGTAAAACCTGGGCAGAAACGATACATGGCACATCGGGTAATGACTACATTGTGAGTACCCATGGTGGAGGTGACTCTATCTATGGAGATGTTCACCAAAATTACCACAACGATGGTGACGATATCTTGGTGGGCAGCGATGATACTAATGGTGAATCTCTGTATGGAGGTAATGGAAAGGATATCCTCGTTTCTGGACTGGGTGTTGACTCTCTACACGGAGGCACAGGAGCAGATATTGCGATTTTGCCTGGTAAATCTACAGACTACACAGTGACGAAAGGATCGGGCTATAGCTCTAACGATAAGTGGTTTGATTTCACTAGTGTAGAGAATGGCGTTGAAATCACTAAGGCTCTGCATGACATCGAGACGGTTCAGTTCGAAGACGGTATATACACACTGAATTCAACAACGGGTGAACTCGTTCTTGTTGAGCCAACTTCGACAGAATACCCATTGGAAATTGAAGCGTCACTAAATGACACCGACGGAAGCGAATCACTGAGTCAGATCGAGATTTCTGGTCTAGTGCAAGGTGATGTCTTGAAAGGAAGCGATGGGTCTGTTCTAGGTACAGCGGGTTCGGATGGCACTATCACTTTGACCGGTTCTTGGGATTCTGATGCCACCAAAGTTACCCTGACAGGATTAACTTTAGTTTCTTCTGCATCTAATGCATCTGAAATAACGGTTACCGCTACTTCTCAGGAAGGAAGTGATACATCGAATACCGCGACAGCAGATGACTCAATTGTGTTGAGTGATTTTGTGGGAACAACCATTGGGGGAGACGGGCAGACTTACACTACCGGAGACACTCATGACACTGTAGTAGGTGACACAACAGGTACTGTGGTTACTCATGGTCAGGACTACAATATCGCCTTCATGGTTGATACATCCGGGAGTATGGGTAGCAGTAATATTGATGACATCGAAGACCAGCTGGAGAAGGTCTTTGAAAGTTTGATCAACAGTGCTAAAGGTGAGCACTCTGGAACGGTTAACGTCATGCTGGTCGATTTCGACACCCTCGCACATACCAGCGTGAGCGTAAACCTAGCGGATTCAGATGCGAAAGATAAGCTAGAAGACGTATTGGATAGTCTCAGATCTGGAGGCGGGACAAACTATGAAGATGCATTCACTGTGACAAACAATTGGTTTGAAACAGTGAAGACAACGCATCCAGATGCAAACAATATGGCTTACTTTATCACCGATGGACGCCCGACTTATTACACTACTGACGTTACCGATCCATTGGTTTACAACAGCAGCTACAACAGTAACGATCGAGCGTTGAGTGATATCCTGGGCAATTCAGATTATGTTCCTGGTCAATCTTATTCATACCAAGGCAAGTTGATTATTGATACGTATGGAAGAGTTTATAGCTATAACTCCTGGTCAAGCGACGCGACTTTCCAAGGCTATATGCGTCCAGATGGCACGGGTGAGCATGAGTTTGTTCAAATCGCTGGTCCAGGGTACTACGCAGACAGCAACACGATTTCGAATGCGAATTCAGGTTTTGACTTACTTGAAAACAGCGGAGTCACTGTTGAAGCGATAGGTATCGGGAATAGCCTTGATGAAAATCAGTTGAAAGACTTTGATACTGATGGCAACGTTCAGGCGAATGTTGATGCTGATGATCTAGCTGAAGCGATTCTGGGGTATTCAGAAGATAAGCTTCCGGGTGAAGATACCATTGATGCTGGTGCTGGCGATGACATTCTGTTTGGTGACTCAATCCACATGGCAGGAGTAAGCAGTCAGGGTTATGAAGGTATTAAAGAGTATGTTGCTGGCAAACTGGGTGTAGTTGAGGTATCCGATGCGCAAGTTCATAACTACATCACTGAAAATGTGAATGAGTTCAACCAATCTACCGACAAGGATAAGGCTGATACCTTATATGGTGGTTCTGGTGATGACATCATGTTTGGTCAGGGAGGCAATGATTCACTGTACGGTGGAGCAGGTAATGACATCCTGTTAGGCGGGTTAGGCAACGATATCTTAACTGGTGGTGACGACGCTGATGTGTTCAAGTGGGTTAAAACTGATTTGGATGGCAGCACGGACCGTATTACCGATTTCCATATCGATGATGGTGATAAACTGGACTTAAGCGATCTGTTCTCAGATTTATCTGATTCAGAAGTAACGTCCTTGCTAGACAACATTAAAGGTTCTGTGGATGGCGATGACAGCGGATCAAGCATTACTGTTAACAAAGATGGAAATTCAGTCACGATAGACTTTGACGGTGTGTCGGCGACAGATTTGACCAACAACTTAACCACAATTCTTTTGATTAAAGACGATTGATAAAAATAAAAAATGCCGGGATAAAAATCCCGGCATTTTTTAACGTCTGATTTTACAGAACCTTACATGCAAAACCTTTAAGGTAAAAACCTTCAGGGTACGCGGTGTCGACTGGATGGTCGGCTGCCTGTTCAAATCTTTCAACAAACTTTACGCTTCTACCCGCATCAACAGCTGCATCTGCAATGATCTTCTGAAACAGATCGTTTTCCATCAATCCTGAACACGAATAGGTGAGTAGTGTGCCACCTGGCTTTAAGATTTGCATCGCCAGCATGTTGATGTCTTTGTACCCACGGCAAGCGCCATTAAGCTGAGATTTCGACTCGGCAAACTTAGGGGGATCCATAATAACAACATCAAACATTGTGCCTTGATCCCGGTATTCACGAAGAAGCTTAAACACATCGGCGTTAAGAAAGACTGCACGCTTTTTAGAAACATCAAAACCGTTTTGTTCTGCATTCAATTTAGCGGTATCTAGAGCTGGCTGAGACACGTCTGCATTAATGACTCGGCTCGCTTCTCCTTTCATTGCGTACAGCCCGAATCCGCCCGTGTAAGAGAAGCAATTCAGTACTTCTTTGCCTTTTACATACTTCATCGCCTGTTGGCGACTGTCTCTTTGATCAAGGTAAAACCCTGTTTTATGCCCGTTTACGATATCGACGTTAATTTTTACGCCATTTTCTTCAATCGAAACAAACTTAGGCGGCAGTTCGCCATGTAATACACCAACGGTTTCTTCTAAACCTTCTTTCTTGCGTACAGAGACATCAGAACGCTCGTAAACGTTGTGATTTGGAAAACAGGCAACCAGAGCTTTGACCAGATTTTCTTTATGATATTCCGCACCGGCACTCAATAGCTGACATACCAAGTAGTTGTCATACTTGTCGATGGTAATACCTGGAAGACCATCTGATTCAGCGGCAATCAAACGGTATCCAGTGAGACCATCTCTTTCAATGATGTCTTCACGGAGCAACTGAGCATCATTCAAACGTTTTTCAAAGAACGCTTGATCGACTGAATCCGATTTATCGAAAGTCCAGACACGGGCACGAATTTGAGATTTTGGTGAGAATGCTGCTTTTGCTAACCATTGACCATTGTGAGAATAAACGTCCACGGTTTCACCTAAGCCAGGCTCTCCAGTCACTTTCTCGATACCACGAGAAAAAATCCATGGGTGCTTGCGACGCAAAGATTTATCGCGTCCCTTTGCTAGGTGTATAGCTGGAGTCATAATTTTGCCTGAAGTAAAAATAGGATAGGGGCGGTATTTTGGGACACCAAAAGGGGAATTGCAAACGGTGATGGAAATAAAAAAGGGCTGCACCTGCAGCCCTTAGAAATCAAAATTGAATTACGCTTTCAATCCGGTGAGCAACTTTTCCATTTGGTTACTCTGATTTCTCAGGCTTTCAATATTGCTATTGGCTGACTGAATTAGATTGTTGACCTCTGCTGACTGGTCGCGAATGGCTTCGACGCTAGAAGCGATGCTGTCTGCCACAACGCCTTGTTCTTCAGCAGCGGTTGCAATTTGAGTACTGCTGTCAGAAATAACTTCATTCTTTGATGACAAGCTTCCTATCTCTGTATCGACTTCGTTCATCAACGATTGACCTCGGGATGCATTTTCAACCGTGACTTCCATTAGTTTCGTCAGAGAAGAACTATTGTTTTGAAGTGACTCAATCATCGTTTGGATCTCAACAGTAGCCTGCTGTGCTCGCCCTGCCAGATTTCTGACTTCATCTGCAACTACGGCAAATCCGCGACCTTGTTCTCCAGCCCGAGCTGCTTCTATCGCAGCATTCAGCGCGAGAAGGTTTGTCTGTTCGGAGATTGAACCAATGGTTGCGACTACTTCATCAATTTGTGCCGCATTGGCATCAAGTTCTGCAACAGCCTGAGCTGCTGACTGAATTTCAGTACTAAGGCTAGAAATTGACGTCAGAGTATCGGCAACCTTCTTTTGTCCACCTAAGGCAACGAGTTTTGCCTCTTCTGTTTGAGAGCTTGAATCCTGCGCTAACGAAGCGACTTCACGGATAGTTGTTGCCATTTCCTCAGACGCACTAGCCAAAGAATCAAGGTTCGACTGTTGCTGAGTAGAGATTCCATAGCTGGCAGTTGAAGACTGATTCAGCTCTGAACTTATTTGTTGCATTAGCGCGACAGATTCTTGCATCGCCAGCACTAGCTTTTGTTCACGCTCAGAAACTTTATCTATGTTAATGGCAATGACGCTAAATTCGTCCCTTACTGGGAAGTAATTCATTCGGTTAGTCAGGTCGCCATTGGATAGAGTGGATAGCGCCTTGTTTGCGGAGAACATTGCTCCACCAATGAAGGTCATAATATAGTAGACACCAAGCGCGACGATTAGCAGGCTTACCAAAATGGACGTCAGTTGTATGCCCGAAAGAGACGAAACAAGGTCACTTGATGGACCTGCGATCAACGAGAATTGCCCGTCCGACGTAGAAACAGAGTTAGATCCCGAACCAAGCTGGATATTAGGTGATTGAGTAATAATGGAATGAACGTCTTTCTTATTTAGCTCAGAATTCTCAATTAGACTCGTGACTGTTTTCAGTTCCTGCGCAATCGTTTGCTCGACAAGTCGATTAGCAGCATGGTTAAGAACAGAAGATACAATGATAATCGCGAGAGTGGGAAGAAGAAAAAGCAGATAGAACTTCTCTTGAATTTTCAGATGGATAAGGTACTTATCTATCCATCGAAACGGTATTTTTTTCATGAGTAAAGCAGTTCCTTTTGTGAACATCTAACGGAGTTTTATTGATGGTTCACACTATACCATTCAATAAATTGAAGGAATATATACATGTCTCAAAAGTCGATAAAGTTTTTCGTTAAAGGATTAGTACAGGGAGTCGGTTTTCGTTACCACACTGCACATCAGGGTCTTAAACTGGGCTTGGCTGGTTACGCTAAAAACTTGAATAATGGTGATGTGGAAGTATTGGCAAGCGGGCAAATGAGCCAAATCAATGAGTTGGCATTGTGGTTAGAAAAGGGACCAAGAACGGCTAGGGTAGATTCGGTGATAGCCAGTGAAGTCGAATTTGAAGCTCACACTGGCTTTGAAATATTGTGACGAAGTGTTACAAGCATTTTGCTGGTTTAGGCAGACCAGCTAATTTGGTTGCTTGCTTTGCTGGACCCTGACGAAATAGTTTAAAAAGGTACTTGCTGTTTCCTTTTTCTGGTCCGTGCTCCTTTTCTATTGCCTTTACTAACATTCGTACAGCAGGTGAGGTATTAAACTCTTCATAAAACTTACGAACAAAACGAATGACTTCCCAGTGAGCTTCTGTCAGCTCGATTCCTTCTTTCTCTGCAAGTAAAGGCACCAGCTCTTCATTCCAGTCTTGGTGATTACACAAGTAGCCTTGTGCGTCAGTCTCGATTTGTTTTCCTTGATATTCCAGCATAGTCATCAATCATAGAAAATTATGGTCGCGTAGATTAGCGCAGTTAACTTCAAGTTGAAAGTACAAAAAAGCCCGGCTTTAAAAGCCGGGCTTAGAGTAATTCTCGGACGCGAATTAGTCGTCGCTCATTATGCCTAAGATGCTCAACAGGCTAGTGAATAGGTTGAGAATGTTCAGGTACATAGAAATTGTTGCGCTGATGTAGTTTGTCTCTTCACCTCGTACGATTCGACTTGTGTCGTAAAGAATGAAGCCCGAGAAAACTAGCGCAGACACACTACTGATTACTAGGTGAGCCAGGGTTGAGCCTACAAAGATGTTAATAATTGCCGCAACAATAACGATAATCAAACCCGCAATCAGGAAGTTACGCATGAAAGAAAAATCTTTCTTAGTGTTGATTGTGTATGCAGACAAACCTAGGAATACCATACCTGTTAAACCAAGAGCCTGAGCAATAATCATTGGACCATTCGGGATGGAAGCGTAGTAATTAAGCATTGGACCAAGTGCACCACCCATTAGGGTCGTGAACACAAATGTCCATACTAGACCACTTGATGAGTTTACGGCTTTTGGCATAACGAAGAATAGAATACCGATTGCGGCAACTTGCATTACAATCGCGGCAATAGGCGGGATTTGCATTGCCATAGTAGCGAGCGCTGCAATGGCACTTGTTACTAGCGTAAGTGAAAGTAGGAAGTAAGTATTTCGCAATACCTTATTGGTTTGGATCAGACTCTCTGTGTGGCGAGAATTTGATACTATTGGACCGTTCATAATGTTCCTCATCAGGTGACACGTTATTTATAAGACATTTATGGCGCTTAAAGTTCCAAAAATCAAGGGCTCGCAGCGTCTCATGTCTAAAAAATGGTACGAATTATAAAGAGATATGCATTAAACTGTTTGTAACAATTTGTTAATGCTAAGGCTCATAGAGTTTTGCCTCGAGATTAAACGAAAAAATAAGGCGGCAAATGCCGCCTTATCAATACAATGAATCTTACCATTAATGGTGAAGAATCTGACTCAAGAAATTCTGAGTTCGGTCGGATTGAGGGTTTTCGAAGAAATCCACTGGATTGTTTTCTTCAATGATCTCACCCGCATCCATAAAGATAACTCGGTCAGCAACTTCTTTCGCGAAACCCATTTCGTGAGTTACACAAAGCATGGTCATCCCTTCACCAGCAAGCTCTACCATTACATCCAGAACTTCACGCACCATTTCGGGGTCAAGTGCAGATGTCGGCTCATCAAACAGCATGACTTGTGGACTCATGCACAATGAACGTGCAATGGCCACACGCTGCTGCTGACCACCAGAAAGCTGACCTGGGAATTTGTCTGCCTGATCGGGGATCTTCACGCGTTCTAGGTATTTCATCGCAATCGCTTCGGCTTCCTCTTTAGGCATTTTCTTAACCCAAATTGGTGCCAGCGTGCAGTTCTCCAAAACCGTCAGGTGAGGGAAGAGGTTAAAGTGCTGGAAACACATACCCACTTCACGTCTAACAGCTTCGATGTTTTTTAAATCTTCAGTCAGCTCTGTTCCTGAAACAATGATTTGACCTTTCTGGTGTTCTTCTAAACGGTTGATGCAGCGAATCATTGTAGACTTGCCGGACCCTGAAGGACCACAGATAACAATTTTTTCACCCTTCTTCACGTCCAGGTTTATGTTCTTCAATACGTGGAACTCGCCGTACCACTTATTCATGTCCTTCAACTGGATCATGTATTCTTCTTGTTGCGTCATAATACGTCCTTGAACCTGTTAATTATCGTTTGTGACCGGTATGAAGTTTGTTCTCTAGCCATATCGAGTATCTCGACATGCCAAAACAGAACACCCAGAACACTAACGCGACAAATACGTAACTTTCTGTGGCGAAACCTAACCATTCAGGGTCGGTGTTCGCTGCCTGACCAATACCCAGTACGTCAAACATACCAATGATAAGTACAAGACTGGTGTCTTTAAATAGACCAATGAAAGTATTAACAATTGATGGAATCGTGATTTTAAGTGCTTGAGGCAGAATAATTAACCCCATTTTTTTCCAATATGACAATCCTAGGGCGTCTGCCGCTTCATATTGTCCTTTTGGAATAGCCTGAAGACCACCACGGATTACTTCTGCCATGTATGCTGCACTAAACATTACCACACCGATAAGTGCGCGTAGCAATTTATCTGTTTCTGAACCTTCAGACATAAACAAAGGCAGCATAACAGATGCCATGAATAGGACGGTAATCAGTGGAACACCACGCCACACCTCAATGTACACAGTACACAGACTTCGAATGATCGGCATTTCCGAACGTCTACCCAATGCTAGTGCCACACCGATTGGAAGCGATACAATGATACCAACCAAAGCAATGATGAGCGTGACTAGCAGACCACCCCATTTGTGGGTATCGACCACTTCAAGACCAAACACACCACCGTACAGTAAACCAGCGGCCAGGAATGGGTATACATTAACGAAAAACAACCAGATCCAGGTTCTTTTTGGCGTACCTTCATAAGCCAGCAGTGCAACGAAGATAGCTAGTGTCGCAAAGAATAGCTGAGGTCTCCACAGCTCTTCTGCAGGGTAGAACCCATACATAAACTGGTCCCAGCGGACACTGATGAATACCCAGCAAGCTCCGTCGCGGGTACAGTCTTCTCGGGTAAGCCCTGTCCAGTCTGCTGAAAGAAATGCCCAGTCGACAATATTCCAAGTGGCGACAATGGTTATATAACCCAAAATCAAGGTAACAATAGAGTTAACCGGACCGTTAAAAAGATTTTTTCTTGCCCAGCCAACAACGCCTACTGTGTTAGCCGGCGGTGGAAGGTCGGGCTGAAATTGATGCTGCTTCATACTATCTCTCCACCAATGCTACTTTGCGGTTGTAGACATTCATCAACGCAGACGTCACCAGGCTCAGGGTCAGATAAACGGCCATTGTCATGGCAATAATTTCAATTGCCTGACCAGTCTGATTGAGAGTGGTACCTGCGAATACTGACACCAAGTCTGGGTAACCAATAGCCATCGCCAAAGATGAGTTTTTGGTTAAGTTAAGGTATTGGCTAGTCAGTGGAGGAATAATGATTCTTAAAGCTTGAGGAATGACGACAAGCTTAAGCGTTTTCGAACGTGGAAGCCCAAGTGCCATTGCTGCTTCAGTCTGACCATGGCTTACTGCGTTAATACCAGATCGAACGATCTCAGCAATAAATGATGCGGTGTAAACGCTCAACGCGATCAACAGTGCTGCAAGTTCAGGGAGAATGGACACACCACCCCGGAAATTAAACCCTTTCAGTACTGGGTATTCGGCGCTGATGGGCATACCAGCAAGCAGATAGGCAATAAAAGGAAGACCGACAATCAACCCAAAGCCAATCAGTCCAACAGGCGTCTGTTGCCCCGTTAACTTTTGTTTATTCTTCGCCCAGACACTGATCACGATGGTGGCAATAATACCAGCGATCAATGCAACGAAGATAATACCACTGCCGTCTTCGAAAACCGGGCTAGGCATGTACAAACCACGAACGTTCAGGAATATTGCTTCGCCTAAACTGATACTTTGTCTTGGGGATGGCAGAGCCTGAAGAACAGCAAAGTACCAAAAGAAGATTTGCAGAAGTAGGGGAACGTTGCGGAATACTTCGATATAAACCGCTGCGATTCTACTGACAAGCCAGTTACTGGATAACCTGGCAATACCAACAAAAAATCCAAGAACCGTCGCGACTATGATCCCGAGAACAGATACGAGAGCGGTGTTTAAAAGACCAACAACAAAAGTTCTGCCGTAAGAGAAGGTTTCATCATACTCGATCAGAGTAAGGCCAATCCCAAAGCCTGCTTCCTGTGAAAGAAAATCAAAACCAGTGGCAATGCCCCGAGCATCAAGATTACTCAGTGCGTTGTTGATAATGGTGTAGAAGAAACTCGCCAATGCGGTAACAGCAATAACCTGAAACACAATTGAGCGAAACGTAGGATTATAGAGAAGATTTGTGTTCTGTGCCGGTTTATCCGAGCCAGTCACTTTTTTATCAGTAGGTTGCATACAACTATAACCTCAAATCCATATAGCTAAATCTATGTAACAAAAGGGCGGCAAACACCGCCCTTTTTATTTAATTATAATAATCAGTAATTTAGCGGATTGGTGGCGCGTACATAAAGCCACCTGCATTCCACAGTGCATTCACACCGCGAGAAATTTGAAGCGGAGAACCTTTACCTACAGTGCGCTCGAAGCTTTCGCCGTAGTTACCTACTTGCTTAACGATTTGGTAACCCCAATCGTCAGCCAGACCAAGACCTTTACCCTTAGGACCGTCTACGCCAAGAATACGCTTAACGTTTGGATCTTTAGATTTCAGCATCTGGTCAGCATTCTTAGAAGTAATGCCGTATTCTTCAGCGTTAACCATTGTGTTAAGAGTCCACTTCGCGATGTTAAACCAAACATCGTCACCCTGACGTACAACAGGGCCTAGAGGCTCTTTAGAGATGATTTCAGGAAGAACGACTGCAGAAGCCGGATCTTTCAGGTTCAGGCGAAGTGCGTACAGACCAGATTGGTCAGTTGTAAGAACATCACAACGGCCGGAGTCGAAACCTTTTGAAGTTTGTGCCGCTGTATCGAATACAACTGGCTTGTAAGACATGCCCTGGTTGCGGAAGTAATCAGCCAGGTTCAACTCTGTTGTCGTACCAGACTGAACACATACAGATGCGCCATCCAGTTCCTTAGCACTGCTGATACCAAGATCTTTCTTAACCATGAAACCTTGACCGTCGTAGTAGTTTACGCCAACAAAGTTCAGACCAAGAGCCGTATCACGGTGCAATGTCCAAGTGGTGTTACGAGATAGAACGTCAATTTCACCAGACTGAAGTGCGGTGAAACGTTCTTTTGCAGTTAGGGGTACGTATTTAACTTTTGACTTATCGCCCAAAACTGCAGCGGCTAGTGCCTGACAGTATTCAACGTCAATACCTTCCCATTCTCCTTTAGAGTTAGGGTTAGAAAATCCTGGTAGACCGGTACTTACTCCACACTGGAGGAAGCCCTTAGACTTAACCTTATCTAAAGTGCCATCTGCTGCGTGAGCGGTGGTTGCCATCATGGCGGCTGAAGCAGCAACTACGGAAGCAAGAATAGTGAGTTTCTTTGCCATTTGAATCCTTCCTGTATCATCCATGTAAAACCAATCGAAATCGGTTCACGTTAAGTTGTGTTAGTGTTTTATGCTGTTGTGGTAGCAGTACGGCACGCTATTCACACAGCTATTTATAAGCGTAGGAAAGGATTTGAAATTTCTCAAATTATTAATTTAAAAGAATTTTTGAGTGCAATTGCAAATCCGGACGTATTTAGAATGACGAAATGTAATACGAATGTAAATAGTGCAAGAGCGCTACAAAATTGTGCGTTAGAGTTTTTATTGCTGTCAGAGGTCATTAATTAGCCATTGATATTGCTATGAAATTATTTACTAGATGATATATCTCGCAATAAGTAGAAATTTGAATGATGATCTCTGGATGAATATTGACCACATATCCCTAATGCCCCCTTTTTGTTAGTATTAGGGAATCACGAAATTCATTGCAAAGGAATAGGATGCGATATTTCCCGTTATTTTTTGACTTAAATCACAAGCCAGTATTGGTAGTAGGAGGGGGAGAGGTTGCATCTAGAAAGGTAGATTCACTGCTCAGAGCTGGTGCAGACGTTACGATCATTTCTCCAAAAATTGACCCTTATCTCCAAAAGCTGGTCGAAGAGCAAAAATGCCATTGGGTAAAAGCCTTTTACAGCCCGGATATGATGACAGATTATATCCAGATTTGGGCAACGACCGATAACCCAGAACTGAATCATAAAGTTCATGCAGATGCCAAGCATAAAGGCATCATGGTGAATGTAGTTGACGACCAACCATACTGCGACTTTATTACGCCATCTATGGTTAACCGTGGTCGAATTCAAATTGCCATTTCAAGTGGTGGGGCGTCACCAGTACTGGTTCGAAACATTCGCGAGAAACTGGAGTCGCTGTTATCTCAGAACATCAGTCTGCTGGCTGAATTTGCCGCATCTAAAAGAAACAGCATCAAAGAATCGCTTCCTTCGGTAGATTCACGTAGGAAGTTCTGGGAAGCGTTCTTCTCAGATCCTAAGCTAGATACTGTTGAAGACAGGGCATATCTTGAAGAGTTGTACGAAGCGCGCCTGAATGACACGGACTATGACAGCGGATCTATGACATGGCTGGAATACAGTGATGATGTAGAGTTGATGTCAATTAAAGGACTAAGGCTGATGCAACAGGCTGAGCTTGTCTTAGCGCATAAAGATTGCCCGTTTGAATTTGTTGATTTGTGCCGTCGTGATGCGGAGCGAGAAACATTTTCTAGCTATGCTGAGCTTTCTGCCAAGCTCGCACATTCTGAGATTCCTTCTCTTCGTGTTGTGGTTTTCTTCCCGAAAGGTGAACAACACAATCCAGAGCTCAAGATTCTGGCTCAAAACCAGACTTTGATAGAGATTGCCTCTACAAGATAGAAAGCAGATAAAACAAAAGGCTTCATTCAATGAAGCCTTTTTAAAAAGTTAACTGCAAATTGCGAGATATCCGCTTGAAAAGCTGAGTTAGTCTCGGAAGTTTTCGTATTGGAAAGGCTGACCGAGGTCTGACTGCTTAATCAGAGCAATCACAGCTTGCAGGTCGTCACGCTTTTTACCCGTTACGCGTACTTTCTCGCCCTGGACAGCAGCTTGAACTTTTAATTTGGCGTCTTTGATTGCCTTAACAACCTTCTTCGCCATCTCTTTGTCGATACCTTGCTTGAAAAGTACCGTTTGGTTCCAGGTTTTACCTGTTGCATCCGCTTTCTGTGAGTCCATTGAGTTTACATCCACCCCACGTTTGGTGAGATTACCGCGTAAGATGTCTCTCATCTGCTTTAACTGGAACTCTGCTTCTGCACTAAGTTTTACAGTTTCGTCTTTCAGCTCAAAGCTAGCTTCAACGCCACGGAAGTCGAAACGTGTAGCCAGCTCACGATTGGCATTATCTACCGCATTACGAAGTTCAACGGTGTCAATTTCAGAAATAATGTCAAAAGAAGGCATGGAATTATCCTTTGGTTGCGCGTGATTTTATGGCGTCTGCCAGCATATCTAGCATATCGACCGTGTGCTCCCAGCTCAAGCATGGGTCGGTGATTGACTGCCCATAAGTCAAAGAGTGAATGTCGTTCATTGGCTGGTTACCTTCAAGAATGAAGCTTTCAGCCATAATACCTGCAATGTAACTTGAACCAGAACGGATTTGGTCACAAATATCTTGCGCCACTTCCAGTTGCTTACGATGCTGCTTTTGGCAGTTAGCGTGACTAAAGTCGACCACAAGTTTTTGTGGTAAGTCGAATTCTGCTAATTGCTTGCAGGCATTTTCAATCGATTCAGAATCGAAGTTAGGTCCTTTATCTCCACCACGAAGAATGACGTGACCATAAGGGTTGCCCGATGTACGGTAAACCGTCATTCGTCCATTCTTGTCTGGCGAGTAAAAGTAGTGAGACGCGTGGGAGGCGCGAATTGCATCAATGGCAATCTTAACGTTTCCGTTCGTGCCGTTTTTAAAGCCAACAGGGCAGGAAAGTGCAGATGCCATTTCGCGATGAATCTGAGATTCAGTAGTACGTGCTCCAATCGCACCCCAAGTGATGAGGTCGGCAATGTACTGACCAGTAATCATGTCGAGGAACTCAGTCGCCGTAGCCAATCCGAGTTTGTTAATGTCCAGAAGTAATTTACGCGCTTTGTTTAAGCCCGCTTCCAGCGCATAAGATCCGTCCAGGTTAGGGTCGGTGATCAAGCCTTTCCATCCGACAACGGTTCTTGGCTTTTCAAAATAAGTACGCATAACGATGAAAAGCTCATCTTTGTACTTGTCCTGGATGTCACTCAAACGCTTCGCATAATCCAGCGCCGCATCTGTGTCGTGAACCGAGCAAGGACCAACAATAGCGAGTAGTCGGTCATCTTCACCAGCTAAAATGGCTTCAATTTGTCGACGAGACTGTTCGATTCGCTCGGCAACGTCATCCGTGAGTGGGTGAGCTTGAACCAGCTCTGCAGGGGTAGGCATAGGACCTAGCGGCTGAGTTCTTAATTCGTCTGTCTTTAAGGGCATGTTCACGCCTGTTGTTGTACTACAAAGCGGTTAAGATAGCTGAAATCCATAAGGGAATAAACACGCAATTCTCCATATGAACAAAAACTTATCTTTACACGCGAAATATCGCAAAAAAATGCCCGAAATGTACAGCTGACTTGACATGCCGTTGTTAGAACTTGACGCAATATAGGCTTAAGTTATCCAGAATTTAGTTTGGTGACGCTGTCACTTATTTGAGGTGGCTTTAGAAGACGATCTTAATCTTTGTTTACATTTTGTTGACATTTACAGTGGCTTTTATTTAACTGGTCAGACAAGTTAAATAAATTAGGAGCAACGGATGCTCTCAGCTCTCCAAAAAGCCAATCTCTATCTTCAAATTTTTGGATTCTCTAAAGTGCCACTGATTTGGCTCTGCAGACCTAAGATTCTAAATATTGATGAGCAGTCTGTAGAAGTTCGCATCCCACTGCGAAGGCGAACCAGAAATCACCTGAACAGTATGTATTTTGGCGCGTTGGCAATTGGCGCCGATTTGGCTGGCGGCTTTATGGCGATGGGAAAGGCTCAAGAAAGAGGTGGAAAAGTTTCTCTGGCGTTTAAAGCTGTAAAAGGTGAATTTCTAAAAAGACCGGAGCGAGACGTTCATTTCACGTGCTCGGATGGTGAACTGATTGACCAGATGCTGGATGAGACGTTTTTAACAGGAGAACGGGTCAATAAACCAGTAACCATTACCGCCACTTGCCCATCCTTAAATGGAGATGAGCCCATGGCGGTATTTGAGCTGGTGCTATCAGTGAAAGCAATTAAATCGTGATTTGTTCAATGTCGACGATCTTTGAACGGTTTAGCACGATTTTCCAACGATAGTAATTGGGTTCAGCGTCGTGATTATCTTCTTTGATGATTAAGTTCAGCAAATGACGTTTTTCAACGGATTCTTTGCTTACCTGGCCATCTTTTAGCTGATAGATCTTGCTGGAGCCTTTGTCCATTAATCGGGCAATAGGGCTCAGACTAACGTTTAGTGTTTCTCTCGTTTGCTCGTAACCACTCATAAACAGAGTGGTGGTCATTTCAGTCTGGCTTCGGTAGTGCAAAACTTGCTCTTCCCGTTGAGCGACCCGGCGTTTGCGTATTTTCTGAATTCTGTCTGGCAGTTTGGAGTAACTAGTGTAATCGAGCCATTCGATTTTTTGCCCAACCATTTTATTAGTACTTGGGTCGAAATATCGACCACGCCATTTAGGTTTGCCTTTACGAATCCAGCGCCAAAGTATATCCCTGAGGTCGTCTTTGAATATCTCACGCAGCGCATAAATAAAAGACATAATGATGATGAAAGACACGGTAATCTCTCCCAGACGATCTCTCATCAGAATGGCAATGGTGGTTACAAATATCATCACAAACCCCGTCGCGATGCCTTTTACTGCACGCATCACGTTCTTACCCATAGAGCGGTTTTTCTTTTTCAGAACAATAGGGTATTCAATTAAGCGTCGCAGCAAGCGCATTTTGTTCGACATGCGGGTAATGTCGTTGCGCGCTTTCTTAGAGTTGTAGCGATTGAGTTCACGATGAGCCACCTCTTTTTCGCAAAGGACAATCAAACGTTCTTTGATTGCACCATACTCTTTGCCTCGTGGAAGGTGTGCCACCAGTGAGAGAAAGTGCTGTTCCGTGTACCAGGAAAGGTAGTTATCGATGTTAGCGTAATAGCGTTTCTGAGTTTCATCGTATGGAATGGAGCGGCGCAGTCGCTTAAGAATGTCTAATGCGATACCAATTACGTCATCCACCTCTTCTTCGGTGACGCTGTCACGAGATTGTTGATTCAATTCGTCTACGGCCTTATCCAGAGCGATAAGGTATTGGTAAGCATACAAACTCAAGCTAACACGATACTGGTTATTAGAAAGTTGTCCCCGTTTTGCTAACCGGCTGTGTACTAGTGGCAGGTGTGTTTTGTCACTGTAGTAGGCGCGTTTTTCACTGATCGCCCCGTAGTAAAAATCGTTTTCAGACAAAACGTCTGCGCTAAGCCCTAATTCCCCTGGGGCAAATATATACACGTCCAAATCCAACATCTTGGTGGTCGGCATAACGTGCGTAATTTTTAAAGTTAATGCGTCTTGTTTTTCAACCGTTATCAAATAGAAGTCCTTTCTTTTTATTTTTATGTCGTGAAAGCGTAATCAAAAGATTGGTATAGAATAATAAGTCAGATATCAATAAGCCAACAAGCACTGCTGTTGTTTGCTGCATCGTATTGAAAATGAAGAGTGATTTACCTAACCAATGATAGCAGAATTAACGTATAATCACCGCCAAATTTAAGATGAGTAACACCTTAACATGATAAAAATTGGTCAAACCAACACATTGGAAGTGGTTCGTAAAGCAGAATTCGGTCTGTTTTTGGATGCGGACGACTACGGCACTGTGCTTCTGCCCAACAAACACGTACCTGTTGGTGCAGATTTAGGCAGTGAGATTGATGTTTTTCTTTATTTCGACTCTGACAACCAGCTCTGTGCAACGACTGAAATGCCGATTGCTCAGGTAGGCGAATGGGGTCTGATGAAAATTGAAGGCATCAACAGCACAGGCGCATTTGCCAGCTGGGGGATTGATAAGAAAGATCTGCTGATTCCATTTAGCGAACAGCGTGCTCGTTTTCGCCCCGGTCAGGAAGTGCTTGTGTATGTCTATACCGATAAGGCATCAGGTCGAATTGTAGGAACAACCAAATTCAATAAGTGGTTGGACAAAACACCTGCGAAGTACACCAAAAACCAACAGGTTGAATTGATTGTTGCGGAGCGCAGTGATCTCGGCTTCAAAGCGATTGTTAATGGTGAGCACTGGGGAATGATTTTCCGCTCGGATGTGTTTGGAAAGTTGTTTATCGGTAAGCGTTTAAAGGGCTACATCAAGTCTGTGCGTGAAGACGGGAAAATCGACCTGTCACTGCAAAAAGTCGGTACCGCAAAAATGGACGACCTAAGCAACAAGATCATTGAGACTTTGGAAAAGAAGGATGGATTTTTGCCGCTTAATGACAAATCCACACCAGAGGCTATTTTTGCAATTTTCCGTACCAGTAAAGGTACATTTAAAAAGACCATTGGTGGGCTGTATAAGCAGGGAAAAATCGTTATCGAGAAAGATGGTATTCGCTTAAATAAGTGATTTTAAACGCCACTTATGTATTTCTCGAATTCCCGCCCAAAAAGAGCCCAGAACGATTCCTGTTCTGGGCTAGGGGAATGGCTCTTTTGTAAAGAGCCTGCGCTAATTGCTTTTACTAAAGCATAGTACACACAGGCTCAAATACCACCATATGTAGTGCCTAGAACAGGTTTCCGTCCCTAACTAGTTCTCTTGGAAGACCATTTTTTATTCGGTTTCCTACCCATTTTCCGATTCCGATGACATCTTCGCCAAATTTTACGATGACTTCACCTTTGCCGGAGAGGTTCTCAGGGCGGACATCTCTTCCCATAAACCATTCTCTGGCATCTTCGATATTCAAAGATATGCTTTGAGTTTCTTCACCTGTTGAGAGTGCCATGATGGCTTCATGTTGCCAGCGGTAACCTTTCTTATGCGCTTCTGCCAGCTTAATGCCCATGCGATCAAAGCGAATCTCGCCGATCATTGATTCTAGTGCGGTAGGAAACAGCCATACTTCTTTGTCTCGAAGCCATAGCTGAGTTTGGTCTGGTAACGAAATTCCTAGCGTTTCGGTTAGGTGTTTCTCCACATCCTGACCGACTTTTTTCGATGCTTTGTCAAAAGGGAACTTACCCAGACGCTTTTTCACTTCAGGAGATTCAACAGAATGGTGTTTACGAAGGCGAGCAACAAAAAAGCCTTCGCTATCAAAAATCTGTGGGTAAATATGAAGGAAACCATCTTCGGTAATCGCGTTTTCAGCGTTTTCGAACAAACCGTGTAATGGTTCAAAATCGACGGCGTCGCCAAATTTTTCTTTCAAGTGGTGACATACCTGCTGGTTTTCTTCCAGATTCAGTGTACAGGTCGAGTAAACTAATACGCCGCCGGGCTTCAATGCGTAGAAGGCACTTTCAATCAGATCTTTCTGGGTGTGGGCGATATCAAGAACCGATTCTTTGCTCCAGTTATTCATCGCATCAGGGTCTTTACGAATGGTGCCTTCACCAGAACAAGGTGCATCTAGCAAAATGGCATCGAACTGTTCTGGCAACCATCCACCGAATATGCGTCCATCAAAGTTGGTTAACGCAACGTTTCGCACACCACAACGTTGGATATTTGAGTACAGTCCCTTAATTCGGCTGGCAGAAAACTCATTAGCAACGAGGGCACCACGGTTATTGAGCGCTGCTGCAATTTGCGTTGTTTTTGAACCTGGCGCTGCTGCAACGTCTAACACGGTATTCAGAGCATCGACGTCGTTGTCTGCAAGCAATGCCGTCACGGGCATCATTGAGCTGGCTTCTTGTATATAGAAAAGTCCAGCCATATGTTCTGCTGTGTTTCCAAGAGGTACAGTGTCAGTTTCTTCTCTTTCAATCCAGAAGCCAGTATCGCACCAAGGTACAGGTGTCAAAGTCCAGCCTTTCGCCTCTGCTCGAACTAAAAAGTCCTCAACTGAAATTTTCAGAGTATTCACACGAATACTTCGACGCAGCGGACGTTTACATGCCGCGATGAATTCATCCATATCCAGATGAGAAGGCATAATGTCTTGAATTTGACTGATGAATGCGTCTGGGAGTTTGATGTTAGAGTGCAAAGTGGTATCTCTGAAGAAAAATTTGCTGCCAATTCTAACGGAATATAAAAAAAATGCAGCCTAAAGTAAGGCTGCATTATTAGTTTGAGGTGGCTTAAATTACCTAGGGATAGGTGTTCGCCATTCCAGCCATTCTGGTTGTGATACTGCATAAAGGAAGAACGCAGACTTTTCTTTCGCTTCAGGAGGAAGAGGGCGTGTATCCGGAGTAGCAAATGCAATGCCTCCGCGGACTAAGCTGTCTACCGTGCCTGCTTTGATTTTGGCGCCAGTAATGCCTATCGACACATCGACACCAGAAACGTTCCAAAATACTGTATTCTCACGTACTAAGTGTTCAAATTGATGATCAACCTGAATGGTGGTGATGATGCGATCGGCAAACGCCCCCAGATTTACGTCAATTACACGACCCACTTCCATGTCGCGGTATAAGAGAGGCGTACCAACGGATATAGAGTTTCTTCGCTCGCTCTGGAGCTGAAACTCTTTGCCCTGTAACTGGCTACTTTGCATATGAAGTTTGAAGGCGAAAGTGCTTTTCTTACCTGCCGGCTCAACATCGATGTATTTCGACAGCAAGGTTTCGATGTTTTTCACACCTCGTAAACCGACTTCCGGCTGAACAAGCCAGAAGTGAGATTTATCCAAAGCGATGTTTTTAACAAACTCAGGAAGAATCCGAGCTTTAATTTCGACCTTCTCTGCAGTGAAGTTTGGAGTGACCAGAGTGACTTCGCCAACTGGAACCCCTTGGTATCGAATTTCCATACCCGAAGCGACACCAAGAGCACTGTCGCTGGTCAGAGTAATCAAACGCCCGTACTTTCTCGCTTCATCGTAGTTGTCATACAGTTTCCAGTACTGTTTTAGTTTGTTTTCCACACCAGGTAGTGAATCAAAAGCAATACCGCCTTGAATCAAGGTTTTGACTGGCGCTGCTTTTATGTTGACTCCGTTGAGGTCGGCGTTGACTTCAATACCAGAACGATTCCAGAAAACGGTGTTTTTGCTTAGCAAATGTTTGTACTGGTTATCCATTTTTAAGTGGAGCAGTACGCCTCCGTTAGTCAGTTTGAAATCGGATACTTTACCTACCTGTAGATTGCGGTAGAGAAGTGGCGCACCTTTGGAAACCGAAGGTAAGTTTTGACTAAACAGAGTGAGGTCGTATGAGCCAGACTTGTTAAATTCAGCGAGTTCAGCGAGCGACTGACTGGCAAATAATGGGTAATTCGTTTTAGGTTTCTTACTACCAGAAGAAATAAAGCTGATCGAACCTGAAAGTAAGCGTTTGGCTGGTGGCACCGATACGCTGATCCCAGAGTCAGTCAGCTCGGCTTTTGCGCTTCCATCAACAAAGAAGCGGTTGCGGCTTTTGATTAAGTGGGCGTATTGCGCATCAATCAGTGCCTTCATCTGAACCTGATCATTGTCCAGTTCTATGTCGATGATACTTCCGACCTGAATTCCGCGGTAGAGTACATGAGTTCCGTATTCCAGCCCAAAAGAATCCTTCGACGTGAAGGTTACTTCCAAAGAACCGGGCTTTTCCAGTGCAAATACGGACTTTCTGATGGCGGTAAACTCGCGTGATTTCTCACCCTGACCGGGTACCAGTGTCAGGAAGTTACCTGTCACAAGGTTTCCGATGTTTTCAATCCCGGTTAGGGAAACTTCTGCTTCTTCCAATAAGAAGCGTGTACCTGTATTCAGTGTGTCGGCGAAGCTTGGTTGAATGGACGCATAGGCGATGATTTTCGTTCTATCGAGAGAAAGCTGAATATCCGTGATCTGACCAATTTCAATGCCGCGATAAACAATCGGAGCACCATTGGTGCTGACCTTGTTGTCGTTCGGTAACTCTATCTGAATAGGGATACCGCGACCTGCGGTTTTGAGATCGGGATAGAGTTTAAACTCGGCCCCTTCAGTAATCGGTTGTCCTTCGTCGGGCGAGTCCACAGCAATTGCACCGCCCAGCATAGCACTCAGGCTTTCTACCTTAACGTCTACGCCGTCAAACCCAACGTTTGCACCTATTCCGCTTACGTTCCAGAAACGGCTTTCACTGGAAACCAGATGACGGTATTCGTCTTCTATGAAAGCTCTGATACTGACTGAGTTACCGTCAGGGTCTAGCTGATAACCGTATACTTCACCAATTGGGATTTTCTTGTAGACAATTTGGGAGCCGACTGAAATCGAACCCAGATCGGAAGAGTGGAGCACAATGTTCAGCCCCTGATTTGCTAGCAGATCTGTCGGGCTGTTTTCCAACGCGGTGTAGACGGTATCAAAGTCGTCATCTTCGTCATCACTGGCGCCTGGGTGAATGGCAATGTAGTTACCGGATACTAAAGCATCCAGACCAGATATGCCGGATAAGCTGGCTGTTGGTTTAACCAGCCAGAATCGTGTCTGACCGCTCAGTAGTTTAGTGGCTTCCGGGTAGATATCTGCTTCTACAAAAATATTATCCAGTTCAGGGGAGAGTTTGATATCACGCACCATGCCCACTTCCAGACCTTGGTAACGAATCGTGGTTCTGCCTGCAATAAGCCCCTGAGCGTCTGAGAAATAGATCTGAATTCGCTGACCCGCTTCGTTGACGGCTTTAACGACCAGCCACCCCGCGAGGCAGATGGTTATGATCGGCAAAAGCCAGAGAGGGGAAATGCCAATATCCCGTTTTACACGTGGTGTATGGGCGCTTTGATTGTTGTCTAAACTACTCATTTAACGTCGCTTTCCGTTCCGGGACTTCTTTATGGTCCCATATTAACCGGGGATCCAAGCTCTCAGTTGCCAGCATAGTCAATATGACAACAATCGCAAAGGCAACAGCTCCATATCCCGGTGTAAAATCAAGAATTTGTCCTCTGTCTACCAGAGTCATCATGATCGATATGACAAATAAATCCATCATCGACCATTTACCAATCCATTTCACAGCAAAATAAATGTTCATTCGTGTTCTGTGACGTGTTTTCTGTTTGAACTGGACACTCAAAAGGATGTACCCAAGCCCAAGAATTTTTATGGCAGGAACCACAATCGATGCGACAAAAATAATCACCGCGATGCCGGGCATTCCGTTTTTCACCAGAGACGCCACTCCAGAAAAAATCGTGTCTTCCAGTCGCTTTCCGTTGGTCAGTAAAATGGAAATAGGAATAACGTTAGCCGGGATAATCGCAATGGAAGCGGCAATCAAATATGCCCACGTTTTCTGAACTGAAAAGGGACGCCTGTGATTCAGAGGGCTATCGCAACGGTCACAGCGAATCGAATCTGGTTGCGACAAATGGCAACTGTGGCAATGAATGTCTTTTCTGGGGTAGTCGAACCCTGATTCTGGCTGCCATGTTTCCCAATATCGGCGAACGCTGATTCGGGTGACAAGCATGAGCGAAAACAGCTGCAACATAATGAGCCCCAGCAGCCCCCAGCCGACAAAAATATCCGCATAATCCTGCAACTTGAAGCAGGAAATACCAATGCTGATCAGGAATACATCCAGCATCATCCAGTGTTTTAGGTGCTGAATATTAAGAAGAGAGTATTGAAGGGGGCGAAACCAGCGGTAGCGTAATGAAAGATGAGCAACCACCACAGACATGCAAACAATAAAAGGTGCAATTGAGGCGCAGAACAGAACCAGCAACCCAAGCCCGACAAACCCTTCCTGCATTAATGAAAACGTGCCGTCGGGAAGAGTAGCCGGAATCATCACCCCAAACAGGCGAATGCTGATAAAAGGAAAAAAGTGAGAAGGGATAAAAAGCAAAAGGCAGGCGACAGCTAATGCTAAGTTGCCATTAATAGAGCGCTCACCACCGCGGTACAACTGAGTGTTGCAACGGGGGCAATGTGCGCTTTGCCCCTTAGAGATGTCCAGCTTATCGACAGGGAGCTCACAATGCTGGCAAAGGCGTACTTGATTGACTTGCTGCGAGTGCTCCTCAGTCAGCGTCATCTTACTTTCCGCGTTGTAATCTTTATCGATTTCTTGTGACAATGTCACGCTCCGGTTTGAACGCTACCATAGAGTGTTTGATACAGCCCATCTTGTTGAACCAATTCAACATGCGTACCTGCTTGAGTTACTTGCCCGTCTTCTAAAACATAGATCAGATCAGCTTGTTTTACGGCAGACAATCGGTGAGCGACAATCAGTGTTGTTCTTCCAGCGAGGAACTGATTCAGAGCAGAATGCAAAGCAGACTCAGTAGCTGTATCCAGCGCCGACGTGGCTTCGTCCAGAATAACGAACTTCGGATCGCTCAAAACCATGCGGGCAATAGCCAGCCTTTGTCGCTGTCCTCCCGATAGCCTTACACCCTGTCGACCGATTTGAGTATCCAGACCATCGGTCAGTTGCTCTGTGACATCTTGTAGCTGCGCCACTTCCAGTGCTTTCCAAAGCTCTTGGTCACTGTGGTTGCTGCCTAAAGTCAGATTATGCCTTAAGCTGTCATTAAAAAGTATAGGTTGTTGTAATACAACGGCAATTTGTTTACGTATGAGCTCAAAGCCTATATCGTCTGAAGAGTGACCATTAAACGATATTTGCCCCGAACTTGCTCTGTAAACCCCGATTAAAAGCTGAATCAGGGTAGATTTTCCTCCGCCACTTGCTCCAACAAGCGCTACCTTTTTGCCTGCCGGAATTTGAATCGACAACTCATTGAGTACCGTTTTTTCATCGTTGTAAGCGAAAGTGACGTCTTTGATATCTACATCCACGCTGTTGCTCATGCCAAACGGATCCACTTTACCACCTGAGCGTTTTTCTTCTTCAAGGGCAAGTAAAGAGTTAATGCGTTTCAAAGCAGCTTTTGCGCTATACCAGGAAAATTGAATTCCCAGAAGCTCCTGAACGGGCGTGAGCATAAACCAAAGGTAACCGAATACCGCAAAAATCTGACCGATGGTCAGATCACTGAACAGAACCATAAGCATGGCAACAGCCCTGAACAGTTCAAAGCCAAGTAAAAATAGTAAGAATGATACTCGACCAGCTGCTTCCGACTGCCACGCGTATTTGTCGGCGTCGACTCGGATGTCGTTCGCTTGCTCTTTCAACTGGTCCAAGAAAATACGTTCTTTGTTAGCAGCTCGCAGTTGGTAAATGCCGTCGAGTGTTTCAATCAGTCGGTTTTGGAAGCGTTCAAAAGATTGGTTTTCTCTCTTCTTTAAGTGCTTTACTTTGCCGCCAAGCTTACGAGAGAAGTAAATAACAATAGGGTTAACAAGCAGAATAAAGAGCCCAAGTCGCCAGTCTAGCCACAAGAGAATACCCGCAGTACCGATTACAGTAAGAAAGCTGACAATAAACTTGCTCAGTGTCGACCCGATGAACTGATCGATGGTTTCGATATCAGTGATTAAGTGGGCATTGATGCCGCCACTTCCGCGCGTTTCGTACTGTGCAATGCTGATTCGACCCAGTTTGTCGATCATGATTTCACGCATCTTACAAGTTATTGTCTTGGAAACGAGTGTGAACTGCCGACTTTGAAGAATATTAAGCGCCTGCGATGCGCAACGCATCAAAATAACCAGCAACAGGGTAAGACCTATATAACCCGTTGGAGTTTGCCAGTATTCGGGTAAAACCTGATTCATTGCAGCCAAACCACCGGCTGGCTGGTCCATAAGTACTTCGTCGACCATAAGTGGCATAAGTAGGGGAATGGGCACACTGATTAAAGTCGCAGCAATTGCAATCAAGTTAGCGACCATCAAGCGTTTTTTGTGTTTTTTTGCTTGTGTTAAAAGCCACGAACGGCTAATAGTGTGTTCTCTCATAACGAATTTTTTACAAATGCCAGTTTTATTACATCAATGTGGCATTGTACGTACATCTCAGGGAAAAAGAAGAAAATGATAGAAAAGCAGTACCAGACTCTGACAAAGCAAGCACAGGCGATCATTGAAGGAGAGACGGATTTAATTGCCAATTTGTCGAACCTAAGCGCCTTGCTGAATATGGAGCTGGACAGGCTTAACTGGGTTGGTTTTTATCTTATGAAAGAAAACGAGTTAGTGCTCGGTCCATTTCAAGGTAAACCTGCTTGTGTGAGGATTCCGGTTGGGCGAGGTGTTTGTGGAACTGCTGTTGCAGAAGATAAAGTTCAGCGAATTGAAAATGTCCACGATTTTGAAGGGCACATTGCCTGTGACGCAGAAAGTAACTCAGAAATTGTGATTCCATTTCGAATTAATGGAGAAATTGCTGGAGTACTGGATATTGATAGCCCTGAAATCGAGCGTTTTGACCAAAAAGACGAAGCGGGTTTGACCTTCTTAATGAAGGAAATTGAAAAGCTGCTCAATTCCCACGCGAACAACGATTAATTTACAACTTGGTTGTGGTTTTTCCTAAGCATGTCACTATAATAGCGAAAATATTTACATGAACGCTTTGCGGACAGGCCGCAACAACCAGGAATCCTCATGGAAAACACTGAAAAGTTAAAAAACAGCAAAGAAGTTATTGCATACATTGCTGAATGTTTCCCTAAGTGCTTTACTTTAGAAGGTGAAGCTAAACCATTAAAAATTGGTATCTTTCAAGATTTAGCAGATCGTCTGAGTGAAGATCCGAAAGTAAGTAAAACTCAGTTACGCGCTGCTCTAAGACAATACACGTCGTCTTGGCGTTACCTACATGGTGCAAAACCTGGCGCAGTTCGTGTGGATCTGGACGGTAACGAATGCGGTGCCCTAGAAGAAGAGCACGTTGAACACGCTAAGACTGCACTTGCAGAAAGCAAAGCGCGAGTTCAGGCTCGTCGTAAAGAGAAAGCAGAAAAAGCACGTGAAGAAGGTAAAGCGAAAGCGAAGGCAAATAAGCCTCAAGCTCGTAAAGCGAAGCCTAAAGCACAAAAACCTCAGAACAATAAAGCAGCAGCGCCTACGCGTCCGTTGAATGACGATGACATGATCATTGGCAACTCAGTGAACGTAAACATGGGTAAAGGGAATATGGCTGCTACAATTGTTGAAATTAACAAGGATGATGTGCGTGTGCAGCTGAACAATGGCCTGCAGATGGTCGTAAAAGCGGAGCACCTACGCGCTTAAAGGAGAAATTCCTACGCATGAAATGTCGTTCTAAATTGACTCTGATTGCTGCCAGCTTTATGTTGGCGGCGTCAGCCCAGGCTCTCGAAGCCAAACTTTCCAAAGCCGACTTGCCACTTCTTGCTCCTGAAGTCCAACACACCACAGCGAGCAAACGAGTGACTTCCAGACTGACTCGTTCACACTACAAGCATTTCAATCTTAATGATGAATTCTCTCAGGCGATGTTTGATCGCTACGTAGAAATGCTTGATTACAACAAAAACATCTTCACTCAAAGTGATATCAACTCATTTGCTGAATGGTCAGTACAGCTTGACGACCAGTTGAAATCTGGCAGCAATATGATTGCGTTTAAGTTGTATAACCTGGCAAACGAAAAGCGTTTTGAACGCTTTGCTTACGCGTTAACCCTGTTGGATCAAGAGATCAAGTTTGATACCGATGAATCGATGATGGTTGATCGCTCTGATGCCAAATGGCCTACAAGCCAGGAAGAGATTAATGAGCTTTGGCGCAAGCGAGTGAAATACGATGCGCTAAACCTGAAGCTGACAGGCAAAGAGTGGTCAGAAATTAAAGAAGTGCTCGAAAAGCGTTACAACAACGCAATGAAGCGTATTTCCCAGACCAAAAGCGAAGACGTTTTCCAGCTTTACATGAACGCGTTTGCCCGTGAAGTAGACCCGCATACCAGTTACCTTTCTCCTCGTAATGCAGAGCAGTTCCAGTCAGAAATGAACCTTTCACTGGAAGGTATTGGCGCGGTTTTACAGATGACCGAAGATTACACCGTGATTCGGTCGTTGGTTGCTGGTGGTCCGGCTTCTAAAAGCAAGCAATTGTCGGAAGGCGACCGCATTATTGGCGTCGCGCAAGACAAGGAAGAGATGGTTGACGTTATCGGATGGCGTTTAGACGACGTAGTCCAGCTCATCAAAGGTCCGAAGGGAACAAAAGTACGTCTGCAAATTTTGCCTGAAGCAAAAGGTGCGAAAAGTTACGATGTCACAATTGTTCGCGATAAAATCCGACTTGAAGACCGCGCTGTAAAATCTGAAGTATTTGAAAGAGATGGCAAGAAAATTGGCGTACTTGAAGTGCCAAGCTTCTATGTTGGTCTTTCCAAAGACACAGACAAATTGATCAGCGAGCTAAAAGAACAAAACGTAGACGGTATTGTTGTTGACCTGAGAAACAACGGCGGTGGTGCGTTAACTGAAGCAACTGCCTTATCTGGTCTGTTCATTAAGAGCGGTCCGATTGTTCAGGTTCGTGACAGCTATGGTCGCATTGAGCAGAATAGTGATACTGGCGGGCAGATCAGTTATGACGGTCCGGTTACTGTTCTAGTCAATCGCTACAGTGCTTCGGCATCTGAAATCTTTGCTGCGGCACTTCAGGATTATGGTCGAGCCGTTGTTCTGGGTGAAAACTCGTTCGGTAAAGGTACGGTTCAGCAACACAGAAGCTTGAATCATATCTACGATCTGTTCGAGAAAGAGCTGGGATATGTTCAGTACACCATCCAGAAATTCTATCGAATCAACGGTGGCAGTACGCAAAACAAAGGCGTTGTTCCAGACATTGCATTCCCAACTGCCGTTGAACCCGAAGAAACGGGTGAAAGTGTAGAAGACAATGCACTGCCTTGGGATCAGATCAAAAAAGCCGAATATTCAGTATTGGATGACAAGTCTAAGTTAATTGCCGAGCTTACTGCGCTTCATGACAAGCGTATTGCTTCTGACTTGGAATACTCCTTCATTAATGAAGATATTGCTGAATACAAAGCAGAGAAGGAAGAAAATTCAATTTCTCTGAATGAGGCTGCTCGTAAGCAAGAACAAAATGAAGCAGAAGATAAGCGTTTGAGCCGAATCAATCAGCGCCAGAAGGCGATGGGAGAGAAGGTTTACAAGAGCTTAGAAGACCTGCCGAAAGATTATGAGGCACCGGATGCTTACCTTGATGAGGCGGTAGCGATAACGGTAGATATCGTCAAGAAAACAACCTCTTAAGGTTAAATAATTTGAAAAGCGAGCATCGTGCTCGCTTTTTTATTGTCAAAAATTAATGTGATATAGATCTAAAATTTTGGGTGTTTACTCAATTCACTTCTAAGCTTAAAGAAAAAGCGAGGTAGAAGTGATGAGAGTATTACTATTAATTCTTACCTGTTTTTTGTTAGGTTCGACTCATGCCGAGGTGAAGCAAAAAGCGGATTTGACCCAATTTACCCATCCATTTTTGCTGGGAGACTGGTATCTTTTCAACCCTGAACCAGACGACTCATCAGAAGATTTTCTCGCTATCCGTCTGACCCTTGAGTCTGACTACATCTTCACTATAGAAATTCAGAAGAAAGACCACAGTGTCGATTACTGGCAGGGTCGATATGAAGCGGATGAATCCACACTCGTATTGGGTCTGGATACCGACACTCCTCAAATCTACCAATACCAAAACAATCACAATCAGCTCAATTTAAACGGTGTTGTCTTCCAAAAAGCACTTCCTTCAGCACTTGTAGGGAGCTGGACCAGCGAGTCACTGGGTGGTGATGACATTCTAGCGAGTGACGTGAGCAAAATGGACTTAGTGTTGAAAGCAGATTTTGTCTTCTCATTCCGGGTTGAGTCCAGCGAGGGTGTGGAAGCTATTCATGAAGGCATCTATATAATTGAAGGCGACCACTTAGTCCTAATGTACAGTGACGGCGAACACGATTCCCGCTACACACTTGTCGATGATCAGCTCACCTTAGACAGCCAGTCGTCAGATATGTACGCTGTCCTTAATCGAGTAAAATAACCCCATCCAACTTACCGGAATAGCAGCGTATGCTTTTCCGGTATCATTTTGTGAGACTTGCTGTTTTCCATTATCTTCTTTAGCCGTCTTGTCTTATGATACACCTGTCGAGATATACCTAAGTAACCTCATACCTGATCTAAGTTCAAATACTCCTATTTAGGCTACAATCGTTTAAGCCGCTTTGTTGCCATGCAACACAAAGATATCTAAAAGGAAATTTCATTATGGCTCAGAACCCTCAAGCCAAATATCGTAAAGATTACCAGTCACCAGAATTCACTATTACACACGTGGATCTAACGTTCGATTTGCACGATACAGCAACGATCGTTACTGCTGTTTCCACTGTAAAAAAGCTTAAAGGCAGCACAACGTTGTTTCTAGATGGAGACGAGCTGAAATTACTGAATGTTAAAGTTGATGGTCAGGACTGGACTGATTATCAAGAAGTGGAAGGTGGTCTCGAAATCAATGGGTTAACTAACGATTTTGAGCTGTCTATTCAGACAGAAATTAATCCATCGGCTAATACGGCGTTGGAAGGGCTATACAAATCGGGTGGTGGTTTTTGTACTCAGTGTGAAGCAGAAGGTTTCCGTCGAATCACCTACTATTTAGATCGTCCAGATGTATTGGCAATTTTCACAACAACCGTTATTGCAGACGAAGAACAAAACACTTACCTACTGAGTAACGGTAACCGAGTAGAAGAAGGCAAGCTGGAAAACGGTCGCCACTTTGCAAAATGGAATGATCCACATCCAAAACCTGCATATCTGTTTGCGTTAGTCGCCGGGGATTTTGATGTTCTGCGTGATAAATACGTCACCGCTTCTGGTCGTGAAGTCGATTTAGAGATTTACGTAGACAGAGGAAACCTGGATCGAGCACCATTTGCGATGACTTCGCTGATCAATTCGATGAAATGGGATGAAGAGCGCTTTGGTCTTGAATACGACCTGGACATTTACATGATCGTTGCTGTTGATTTCTTCAACATGGGGGCGATGGAAAACAAAGGTCTGAATGTTTTCAACTCTAAATACGTTTTGGCGAATGACAAAACCGCAACCGATGATGACTACCTTGGAATCGAAGCGGTAATTGGTCACGAGTACTTCCACAACTGGACAGGCAACCGTGTCACTTGCCGCGACTGGTTCCAATTGAGTTTGAAAGAAGGGCTGACCGTATTCCGAGATCAGGAGTTTTCTTCTGATTTGGGTTCTCGTGCTGTCAATCGTATCAACAACGTCCGTGTTATCCGTGGTCCTCAGTTTGCGGAAGATGCAAGTCCAATGTCTCATCCGATTCGCCCTGAAAAAGTGATAGAAATGAATAACTTCTACACTTTGACTGTTTATGAGAAGGGTAGTGAAGTGATTCGTATGATGCATACTTTACTTGGTGAAGAAGGCTTCCAGAAAGGCATGAAGCTTTACTTCGAACGCCATGATGGCACCGCAGCAACTTGCGAAGACTTTGTCGCAGCCATGGAAGATGCATCTGGTGTCGATCTCAAGCATTTCCGTTTGTGGTACAGCCAGTCGGGAACACCGGTTGTGGATGCCGAAACCGAATACAACGCTGAAGCAAACACTTTTTCGTTAACGCTAAAACAACATACACCAGCAACACTAGAGCAAAAAGAAAAACAGGCTCTGCATATTCCGTTTGATATAGAGCTTTACAATCAGGATGGCAGTATTGTTGAGTTACGCTGTAACTCTGAAAAAGTTCATAATGTTCTGGACTTCACTCAGGCAGAACAAACCTTTGTGTTTGAAAATGTTGAAGAACGTCCGGTCATCTCGATGCTTCGTGAGTTTTCTGCACCTGTAAAACTCAACTACGAATATTCAGATGAAGACTTGAGTTTCTTGATGGTTCACGCGCGTAATGATTTTGCTCGTTGGGATGCAGGGCAAATGTTGCTGGCAAAATACATTAAGCTGAATGTAAGCCGTCACCAGAAAGGTGAATCATTTGAACTGCCAGAAAATGTCGTTGATGCATTCCGCGGTTTGTTGCTGGATGATTCACTAGAGCAAGCATTTATTGCTGAAGCGATCAAAGTACCTAGCGAAGTCGAAATTGCAGGTTGGTTTAAACCCGCTGATGTCGATGCTATTCGATTCGTTCGTGAGTCGATTCGCAAAACTTTTGCAGCAAGCATGAGTGATGAGCTAAGTGCGATTTTCCACAGTAATAGCCAACAGAATTATGTGGTAGAGCATGATGCCATTGGCAAGAGACTGATCCGCAATACTTGTTTGAATTATCTCGCGTTGACAGAGCAGGGTAACGACTTGGTGAAAACAGTTTACCAAGAAGCAAACAATATGACGGATACTCAAGCGGCATTGATGGCAGCAAACGCTGCGCAGTTGGCTTGTCGTCAAGAATTGATGAATGACTTTAGTGACAAGTGGAGTCATGATGGTCTTGTGATGGATAAGTGGTTTGCACTTCAAGGCACGAACCCAGCAAACAATGTGCTTGAGACAATTCGAGATGCAATGAACCATCAGGCGTTTGACCTGAAAAACCCTAACCGCACTCGTAATCTAGTAGGGACATTCTTTGGTGGCAACCCAGTTAATTTCCATAACAAAGATGGTAGTGGTTACCAATTTGCAGGGGAAATTCTGGCAATAATGAATGAGAGTAACCCTCAAGTTGCGTCTCGTCTGATTGATCCGCTGCTGAAATACCGTAACTACGATGAAGAGCGTCAGGCATTAATGCGCAAAGAGCTGGAAAAACTGTCCAAACTCGACAATCTGGCCAAAGACCTCTTTGAAAAAGTAACAAAAGCGCTAGAATCTTGATAAAGACTGATTAGTAAAAGAAAATAAGTGGCAGTTTTTACTGCCACTTTTGTTATCCATGAACCAGTATCAATTTTCTCTAAACATCACCTATCAAGAGTTTTTGAATCACTATTCTGGGGCAGCCAGTTCCGTAATTGTGTATACAGACCAAGGATTAAAAATCCAATTACCTGCATCTCGTTTCAGACCGTTTCTTAGTCAAATTGGTGTCAAAGGGCGATTTAGACTAACAACTGACCAGAATAATAAGTTTCTCAAGTTAGAAGCTCTGTGAATCAACGAGTTTTCAGAGAGTTAAATAGGTACCTTAATCACAGATTCAGACTTTTTTCTCTTTCCCACACGCAATTCATTTAACCTTTTATCAATATTGCTTTTACAATATATGTATGCCTGATTTTTCTAGTCAGGTTAAGGCATTACCAAGTTGCAGTAAGGGCGAAAGACCCAAGCAATAACCCTACAAAAAATTCTAAGATTGGAGCGTTAATATGACCGCACGAGAAAACGTTGTGCCGGTTCTTCTTGAAAAAGTTTACAAACTGATTCAAGACAAACTCGAGCTTGCCCACCAACCTTTAGTGACAAAACTTGCTCAACACCTGTTTAGTACCATAGGTCAGGAAGACCTGGTGCAAAGGAATGAGTCCGATCTCTACGGTGCCGTTGTCAGCCTTTGGCATCACATCAGTGAGAAACAGGCGAAGGATATTTCGGTAAGAGTATTTAACCCTACGGTAAGCCGACATGGATGGAAGTCTACCCATACGATCGTTGAAATTGTGGTACCTGATAGCCCATTCCTAGTGGACTCGGTGAAAATGGCGTTAGCTCGCTTAGATCTTTCCAGTCACTTAATGCTCCATGGTCCCACTCGAATTGCTCGCGATAAAAACAATAACATCAAAGGCGTAAACGAAAAGTCAGGAGACAGCCTGTCTCTTTTCCATATCGAAGTCGATATGCTGGCAGACAAAGCCAAGATGACAGATCTGAAAAATGAACTTGTCTCTATTCTGACGGATACCGGTTTAGTGGTTGCGGATTGGAAACCAATGGCAACGAAACTGAACCAGGTAATTAAAGAAATTGAAGATCAACGCGTTGCGCTTCCAGTTGAAAAAGAGCGCGTTGATGAAACCATTGCGTTCTTAAAGTGGTTAGGCAATCACAACTTCACCTTTATGGGATACAAGGAATACGACCTTGTTGCCGTAGAAGGGGATCACGAGCTGCGCCCAACTGAAGAAAAGGGGTTGGGAATATTCTCTGTTGATAGCCGAGTCCGCGCTGTGAAACTTTCGGATCTTGCCGATTCGGCGAGACTGGAAGCCAAAAAGCCTTACTTGCTGATCGTCACCAAAGGTAATACCGCATCCCACATTCACCGTCCAGCCTATACCGATTACATCGGTATCAAGAAGATTGGTAAGAATGGCAAAGTGATCGGTGAACACAGATTTACTGGTCTTTATACGTCGGCAGTATATAACCAGAGCGTGGCGAACATTCCTCTGATTCGTGACAAAGCGAACCGTATTCTTGAATCAAGCGGCTACTTGCAAGGGGCGTACTCTTACAAAGCACTTCATAATATTTTGGAAAACTTCCCGCGTGACGAACTGCTTCAGGCAACTGAGCAAGAATTGCTGCAAGTGGGGTCGGGTGTTGTGCAAATGCAAGATCGTGATTTGCTAAGACTCTTCATTCGCAAAGACCCATTTGGTCGTTTCTTTAGCTGCATGGTTTACGTGACTAAAGAGCGATACAACACTCAGCTTCGCCGTCAGACTCAACGCATTCTTGGTCAGTACCTGAATTCCGATCAAGAAGTAGAGTTCACCACTTATTTCTCTGAAAGCCCACTGGCGAGAACGCATTACATTGTTCACGTTAAGAACAACAACATCGATATTGATGTCAAAGAGATAGAGCAGAACCTTATGGAAGTATCTTCATCCTGGGATGACCGACTACAAGAAGCGATCATTGCCAACACTGGTGAAAGCACAGGTTTGCCATTATCCAAAGAATATCTGCGAGCTTTCCCTCGTTCTTATAAAGAAGCTATGCTGCCAGGTTCTGCAGTGGCAGACATTGAACGCCTTGAAGCATTAGATACACCAGAAGATTTGGGTATGCTTTTCTACCGTCCTCAGGAAGAAAGCCATGACTCAAAAGCGGTACACCTTAAGTTGTACCATCGCGAACAACCTATTCATTTATCTGATGTTCTTCCAATGTTGGAAAACCTCGGATTGCGTGTCATTGGTGAAGCACCGTATGAAGTTCGCAAGTCTAATGGGGTGACATACTGGATCTTAGATTTCTCAATGTTGCTGGCTTCTAATGTATCCGTCGATCTTCGCGAAGCACGTGATCGTTTCCAACAAGCGTTTGCCGACATCTGGTCTGGCACTCTGGAAAGCGATGGCTTCAACCGGTTGGTATTGGGCGCAGGTTTGACCGGGCGTGAAGTGACGATTCTTCGAAGCTATGCACGTTACATGCGTCAAGTCGGGTTCCCGTTTAGCCAGAGCTACATTGAAGAGACGCTCGCGCATCACCCTAATATTGCAAAAGGGCTGGTGGATCTGTTTAGCAAACGCTTTGAACCTAAGTTCAAAGGGGCGAAGAAGAACCAGACTGAGCTGATCAACAAGATCAACGAGCAGTTAGATGCGGTTGAGAGCTTAGATGATGATCGTATCATTCGCCGTTACATGGATATGATCCTTGCAACGCTTCGTACTAACTACTACCAAAAAGCGGACAATGGGCTGCCAAAACCTTGGCTGGCTCTTAAGCTTAAGCCGACGGAAATTCCGGAAATCCCACAACCTGTTCCTGCGTTTGAGATTTTCGTTTATGCCCCTGACATCGAAGGTGTTCACCTGCGTGGCGGTAAAGTGGCACGTGGTGGCTTGCGTTGGTCAGACCGACAAGAAGATTTCCGTACAGAAATTTTAGGATTGGTGAAAGCGCAGCAAGTTAAGAACACGGTTATCGTTCCAGTTGGTGCAAAAGGTGGTTTCATCTGTAAACGCCAGCCAAATCTAACGACTCGTGATGAGATATTTGCGGAAGGTCAGCGTTGTTACAAACAATTCATTCGTGCTTTGCTAGACGTATCGGACAACATTATTGAAGGTAATGTTGTATACCCAGACAATGTGGTTCGCCACGATGAAGACGATGCTTACCTAGTTGTTGCGGCAGATAAAGGTACAGCAACATTCTCTGACCTTGCCAACTCGGTTGCAGATGAATACAACTTCTGGCTGGGTGACGCATTTGCTTCTGGCGGTTCTAATGGTTACGACCACAAAGCCATGGGTATCACTGCGAAAGGTGGCTGGGAGTCGGTGAAACGTCACTTCCGAGAAATGGGCGTTAACTGTCAGACAACAGATTTCACCTGTATTGCCGTTGGTGATATGGCGGGTGACGTGTTTGGTAACGGCATGCTGCTTTCTAAGCATATTCGTTTGCAGGCAGCGTTTAACCATCTGCACATCTTCATTGATCCAAATCCAGATTCTGCCAAGAGCTGGAAAGAGCGTGATCGCTTGTTCAACCTTCCTCGTTCAAGCTGGGAAGATTACAACAAGAAGCTTATCTCTAAAGGTGGCGGCATTTTCTCCCGCCGAGCGAAGTCTATCGACCTGACACCAGAAATTCAGAAAATGCTAGGTACTCGTAAGAGTTCGATGGCACCGAATGACCTGATCAAAGCGATCTTACAGATGGAAGTTGATCTGTTCTGGAACGGTGGTATCGGTACTTACGTCAAAGCGTCCAGTGAGACTCACACCGATGTAGGTGATCGCGCTAACGATGCATTGCGCATTGATGGTCGTGACATGAAAGCCAAAGTTGTCGGTGAGGGCGGTAACTTGGGTATGACTCAATTGGGTCGTATTGAATACGCGCTTAATGGTGGTCGAGTCAATACCGACTTCGTTGATAACGTTGGTGGTGTGGACTGCTCAGATAACGAAGTGAACATTAAGATCTTCCTGAACAGTCTGGTTGCAAACGGTGATCTGACAGTTAAACAACGTAACCAGATCTTGGATAAGATGGAAGACGAAGTGTCTGAAATCGTATTGAAAGATGCGTACTGGCAGTCAGAGTCCATTTCGGTCAGTGAGCAGCAAGGTCCTTCTTTGGTGAAAGAGCAAATTCGCTTTATTCACACTATGGAGAGAGCAGGCTATCTTGACCGTGCACTGGAATACATTCCAGATGACGATACATTGCTTGAGCGTGAGAAAATGGGTCAGGCACTGACGCGTCCTGAGTTATCAGTATTAGTTGCTTACGGCAAAATGGTACTGAAAGAGCAGTTGGTGTGTGATGAAATCTCGCAAGACGAATTCCATGCTCAGCAATTGGTTAGCTACTTCCCATCTGAGTTACGCCGTAACTATTTGGATCAGATGGTTAACCACCCACTGAAAGCCGAAATCATCGCAACTTGCCTTGCAAACCAGATGGTTAACGAGATGGGATGTAACTTCATCACTCGAATGCAGGAAGAGACGGGCGCTTCAGTTGTTGATATTGCCAATGCTTATTCTGCTGCGCGTGAGATCTTCGAGCTTGGCGGCATAATGAAACAGATCCGCGATTTTGATAATACAGCGACAACGATCGCACAGTATGATCTGATGTATGCGATCCGCCGAATCCTTCGTCGCTTGAGCCGTTGGTTGCTAAGAAACCGTTCGAACAAGTCGACAGTGAAAGAGTTGGTTGCTTTGTACCATGATGATGTTCAGGCAATCATGAAGAATCTGGATACGCTTTTGGTAGAAGAAGAAGTGAAAGAGCACAACGATCTTGCTGACCTGTGGATCGCGCAGGGCATTGATCGCTCGGTTGCGAACTATGTCGCTCGTTTATCTAGTCTCTACTCAGCACTGGATATATCCTCAGTGGCTCGTGAGCAGGGTAAAACAGTGGAAGAAGCCGCGAAAATGTACTTCACATTGGGCGATCGTCTTTCATTGCACTGGTTCCTTAAACAAATCACCAATCAGGCAGTCGAAAATAACTGGCAAGCGTTGGCAAGAGCGTCATTCCGAGAAGATCTCGATTGGCAACAGCGTTTGTTAACTGCACAAGTACTTAACTGTGATTGCAGTTCTGGAAAAGTGAAAGTAGACAAAGCATTGGATGAATGGATGGAGAACAATAAATCGTCATTGGTTCGTTGGGAAAACATTCTAAACGAGTTTAAGGTCGGTTCTGTCCATGAATTCGCTAAATTTTCCGTCGCTCTGAGAGAATTAACGTTATTAAATTTGAATTGTGCTTCAAATGAGTAAATAATACAGCCCCGTTTAACGGGGCTTTTTTCTTTCGGAGGCACAATGCTTTACCGTCTAGCCAGAACTGGCTTTTTCCAACTCGATGCCGAAAAGGCACACGATCTCGCTATCGAAAACTTCAAACGTTTCAACGGCACACCTTTCGATCTTTTCTATCGTCAGCAACTTCCTAATCGTCCAGTCGAATGCATGGGACTTACTTTTAAAAATCCAGTCGGTTTAGCGGCAGGTCTGGATAAAAATGGTGAGTGTATTGATGCGTTTGGTGCGATGGGTTTTGGTTTTGTTGAAGTTGGAACGGTCACACCACGTCCACAACCTGGAAACGACA
The DNA here is from genome assembly GCF_019904195.1 of Vibrio sp. SCSIO 43132. Lineage (NCBI taxonomy): Bacteria > Pseudomonadati > Pseudomonadota > Gammaproteobacteria > Vibrionales > Vibrionaceae > Vibrio > Vibrio sp. SCSIO 43132. Next base: position 2,167,235 of record NZ_CP063199.1, on the reverse strand, counting down.
AACCTCGTTTGTTCCGTTTGGTTGAAGCTGAAGGCATCATTAACCGAATGGGCTTTAACAACATGGGGGTTGATCACCTTGTTGAAAATGTGAAGAAGTCAACTTACGACGGAATCATCGGAATCAACATAGGTAAGAATAAAGATACGCCGATCGAAAAGGGAAGTGAAGACTACCTGATTTGTATGGAAAAAGTGTATCAGTACGCGGGCTACATTGCTGTGAACATTTCCTCACCAAATACTCCGGGACTTCGCTCGTTGCAATACGGTGAAGCATTGGACGAATTGCTTTCGGATCTGAAATCCAAGCAAGCGGAACTGGAAATCAAACATGGTAAGTATGTACCGTTGGCACTGAAAATTGCTCCGGACCTAAGCGATGATGAAATCGTACAAATTTGTGATTCGCTAGTGAAGAATAAAATCGATGGTGTAATTGCAACTAACACCACACTTGACCGTTCTATTGTTGATGGGATGAAACACGCAAATGAAGCGGGTGGTTTAAGTGGTCGTCCTGTTCAGTCTCGAAGCACAGAAGTTGTTCGCAAGTTACACGAAGAGTTGGGTGACAAACTGCCAATCATTGGTGTGGGTGGTATCGACTCGTACGTTGCAGCCAAAGAAAAACTTATGGCTGGTGCGTCTTTGGTGCAAGTATATTCTGGCTTTATCTATAAAGGTCCTGGTCTGGTCAGAGATATAGTGAAAAACCTATAAATTTTCTTCTGAAAATCACATCATATTCACAAAAATGAAAGGGGAGTTTTCCCCTTTTTTTTTGTCGATCGCTTTGTAGAATAAATGAGTAAATGGATTTTAGTGAAGTAGGCTGAAATCTAACTTACTGATCACTATAAAGATTAAAGAGACAGGACATGTTGAAACCAAGCGACAACTGGAAGTGGTACTTTGATAACGAAGTAAGCGCCCTGGTATTAGGGCTTGATGGAGACATGGCCTTCAAAGTAGAAATTCCTCAAAAATTTCTGGTGGATTGTGCATTTAAAGACAGCGAGTTTTCTGTCGACGACGCATCCGTATTCCAGCAATTCAAGGAATCTGTAAGCACTTTGCCTCTGAGTGAGCCTAGACAAGCTCAACTTATTCTTAATTGTGTTGCCACAAATCGTTTTCATAAACCTGTTCAACCTAAGAGCTGGTTCTTCGATCACCAAGGTGGGGGACACGCTCCTTCACAAGGCGAGCTGGTCCACTTGAAGAATGAGTTGAACAGTGGTCTGTTTATGGTGGTTGAAGTTTGCGACAACGCGAGTGTCTGTGCTTCGGTAGAGTTAGATGGATTCCAGTTGACGTCTTCGAAATCCTTAAGTTTTTGTCAGTCTGTCAAAGTCATGCATGACCGCATAGCTAGGGCAGAAGTATTCGACAACTATGCGCCAATAGCTCTGGTAGGCTAAAACGCGCTTTTACATCCCTAATGAAATCGTTCCTTTGAGCTGCTGGCATTGCCAACAGCTCTTTTTTTGCTTGCTCACCACCAACCGTTCGTTACAAATCTCTCTCTAGTTCTTCATCAAGTTGAGTAAAAACTGAGCTCAAATTTGAGAACTTTGAACCGCATCAAATATTTTTTTCCTTCCATATTTCCTCAAATCTGGGGATTAACGTTCGATTTTTCATCAAAAAATTCCCATTTTAAGCCTGAATGTAGTTAACTTTCAGCTCTAAATTTGTTCTGGTATATACCAAAAATTGCTCGAATAAGTATTCACTATCTACACGAGCCTTTATTTAACGTCAATTATATTGTCACTAAGTACTTACCAACATAATTAGCGTAGTTTTATGTAATGGCTCGCTGGTTTTTGATGGAAAAGTGGTCAATTGAATGGATGGGAAGAATAATTCGTCATAATGGGTTCGGCATGCCAAGTTAGGTCAGGTATAATCGAGCTCATTTTTGTTATTAAAAGACCAGTATGAATCAGTATTTAGCCGTCACTTCTAACGGACTTGAAAACCTGCTTGTTGACGAACTTAAAACGCTAGGGATTAGCGATCCAAAACCTGTACAGGCAGGTGTGAAATTCAAAGCAACCAATGCTCAAATTTACCGCGTCTGTTTATGGAGTAGGTTAGCTTCGAGATTCGTTCGCATACTTGCTGAATTCAATTGCCAGGACGACATGGATTTATACCTGTCTGTGACCGCTGTGAATTGGGCTTCTCACTTTGATAGCAACAAGACGTTTGTTGTGGATTTCAATGGTACAAATAGAGAGATTCGCAACAGTCAGTATGGTGCGTTAAAAGTTAAAGACGGAATCGTTGATTCCTTTAACAAGAAAAACCTTTCTCGTCCCTCGATCCGCAAAGATCAACCAGATCTTCGTGTTCATGTGCGTCTATTCAAAGACAAAGCGCTGGTGGGCTTCGATATGGTGGGCTCCGGCTTGCATCACAGAGGCTATCGTACTGAGTCTGGTCGTGCCCCCTTACGTGAAACGCTCGCGGCGGCGATTATCTCGCGCTGTGGCTGGGAACAGGGCATGCCACTGCTAGACCCTATGTGTGGCTCCGGAACATTACTGATTGAAGCCGCAATGATTGCTGCCAATATGGCACCTGGTGTTCATCGCAAATACTGGTGTTTTGAATCACTGAAAGACTTTGAACCGGAAACGTGGGCTGAGATCAAATCTGAAGCGAATGTACAAGCGCGCAGAGGCACCAAAAAGGTGGAATCTAAGTTTTATGGCTTTGATAACGATACCCGCGTTCTGAAAACAGCGCGTGAAAATGCGAAACGTGCGGGTGTAGAGTCTCTGATTCACTTCGAGAAAGGGGATGCGGCTCAGATCAAGCGCCCGGGGTCGTTTGATAACGGCGTGATTGTCTCTAACCCGCCGTATGGTGAGCGTTTGGGTACTCACCCTGGTCTAATCGCACTTTACACAGCCTTTGGTGGTCAACTTAAGACTGAATTCGGAGGTTGCAAAGCGTCCATCTTCTCCTCTTCAGATGAATTACTGAGTTGTTTGCGAATGAGAGCCGACAAGCAGTTCAAATTGAATAATGGTGCGTTACAGTGTCACCAAAAAAATTATAGCATCTCAGAGCGTGCGCCGGGTGATACAGCTAAAGCAGCAGACAGCGAGACTCTGATTGCGCCTGATTTCGCAAACCGTCTTAAGAAAAACTTGGGTAAGCTAGGTAAGTGGGCGCGTAAAGAAAAACTGGACTGCTATCGGGTCTACGATGCGGATCTACCTGAATACAACGCAGCGATCGATATCTATCAGGATCATGTTGTGATTCAGGAGTATGCTGCCCCTAAGAACATTCCTGAAGAGAAAACCAAACGTCGTCTAACCGATATGATCCGCGCAACCATTCAGGTTACAGGCGTGGAGGCAAACAACGTTGTTCTTAAAGTCCGAGAGAAGAAGAAAGGCAGCAGCCAGTATCAGAAGCTGAGTCAGGATTCGGAATTCATGCAGGTAACCGAGTATGGCGTAGAACTACTGGTCAACCTCCACGACTATCTCGATACCGGGTTGTTCCTGGATCACAAGCTTACACGTCGCAAACTAGGTCAGATGGCAGGGGGTAAGGATTTCCTTAATCTTTTTGCTTATACCGGCTCTGCAACCGTTCATGCCGCTTGTGGTGGAGCAAAATCTACAACAACTGTCGACATGTCGAAAACCTATCTCGAATGGGCTCAGGAGAACCTGAACATCAATGGTGTGGGTGGCAACGAGCACGAATTCATTCAGGCGGACTGTCTGCAGTGGTTAGAGCAGGCGGAAGAAGACTTTGATCTGATATTCATCGACCCACCAACGTTCTCTAACTCTAAGCGCATGAAGCAATCTTTCGATGTTCAGCGTGATCATATTCAGCTAATGAAAAATCTAAAGCGTCTGTTACGTGGTAACGGAACTATCGTTTTTTCAAACAACAAACGCCATTTCAAAATGGATGTGGACGCACTCAACGAACTTGGGTTAAGGGCAGAAAATATTTCTTCGCAGACCTTGCCACTGGATTTCGCGCGTAACAAGCATATTCACAATTGCTGGATCATCACTCATCAAGGATAAGGTGTGATAACTCTCTACAGCACAGAAGGATGTCATCTCTGTGAGATGGCATATGACCTTCTTAAACAGGCTGGGGTAACCAGCCAAGTTGAAATCATCGATATCGCATTCGACGATGAGTTATTTCAACGTTACGGGGTCACTATTCCTGTCATTTCTGTTTCTGAATCAGGCGAATCTGAGTTAGGTTGGCCTTTTGATTTACCACAATTACAACAATGGTTAGACAAACATGGCATTAATCACCATTCATAATGGTCAGCTGGCTTTTGGCGACCACCCATTACTGGATCATGCAGACTTTGCATTGCAAGAAAACGAACGTGTTTGTCTGGTTGGTCGTAACGGGGCAGGCAAGTCAACACTAATGAAGGTGTTGGCGGGCGACATTCTTCTCGACGATGGCAAGATGCAGGTTACTCAAGACGTGGTGGTATCACGCCTTGAACAAGATCCGCCGCGCAACGAAACAGGTACAGTTTTCGATTATGTGTCTGAAGGCTTAGCTGAAGTGGGTAAGCAACTTAAGATCTACCAGGATCTGCTCGATCTGGTTGCTAAGGACCCGAGTGAAAAGAACATCAACAAGCTCGCGAAGACGCAGGAATCCCTTGAACACTCTGGTGCCTGGCGATTCGAAGACCGTATTCAGAACGTTCTGGCGGCATTAAAGCTTGATGGGCACACTCTACTCACTGATTTATCGGGTGGATGGCAGCGCAAAGCTGCTCTGGCGAGGGCTCTGGTTTGTGATCCAGACGTACTGCTTTTAGATGAGCCTACCAACCACCTAGACGTAACTACCATTGAGTGGCTTGAAGGGTTCCTGAAGGATTTTCGTGGTTCAATCATCTTTATTTCGCATGACCGCGCATTTATTAAGTCGATGGCAACGCGAATTGTTGATCTTGACCGCGGGCAGCTTGCCAGCTTCCCGGGTGACTATGAGAACTATCTGGTCGAAAAAGAAGAGATGCTTCGTGTTGAAGAAATGCAGAATGCAGAATTCGATAAAAAACTAGCTCAGGAAGAAGTTTGGATACGTCAGGGTATTAAAGCGCGACGTACGCGCAATGAAGGACGTGTTAGAGCGTTAAAAGCGCTTCGCAAAGAGCGAAGTGAGCGCAGAGAAGTGCAGGGCAAAGCCAATATTCAGATTGACGATGCAGCTCGCTCAGGAAAAATCGTATTTGAAGCCCAAAACGTTAACTTTAACTTTGAAGGCAACAAGATTGTTGATGATTTCAGCTTCAACATCATGCGCGGCGACCGAATTGCGTTGATTGGTCCAAACGGTTGTGGCAAGAGTACAGTGCTTAAGTTGCTGTTAGGGGACTTAGAACCTGAATCCGGACGTCTTCACTGTGGGACTAAGCTAGAAGTTGCGTATTTTGACCAGTATCGTGAAATCCTGGATCCAGAGAAGTCGGTTATCGACAACCTGGCTGATGGCAAACAAGAAGTTATGGTGGGTGGCAGGCAACGACATGCATTAAGCTACCTGCAAGATTTCCTTTTCTCACCAAAGCGTGCCCGAACTCCGGTGAAAGCTTTGTCCGGGGGCGAAAAAAACCGCTTATTGCTGGCTCGTATTTTCCTGCGTCCGAACAACTTATTGGTGCTAGATGAACCAACTAACGACCTGGATATAGAAACTCTGGAACTTTTGGAAGATTTGCTTGCCAACTATCAGGGTACATTGTTGTTGGTCAGCCACGATCGTCAGTTTGTGGACAACACAGTGATGACCAGTTGGATTTTCGAAGGCAACGGCAAAATAGAAGAGTTTGTTGGTGGCTATCACGATGCCCAGCAACAACGTCTGCAAGTTAAGGCGGTTCGAGAGGTTGAAAAACCAGCAGTAAAAGAGAAACAGGTTGAGGAAAGTCCCAAAAAGTCTCAGGCTCGTAACAAGCCTAAGAAGTTATCGTATAAGCTACAGCGAGAGCTTGAAGCCTTACCGCAACGACTAGAAGATCTGGAACAAGAGATCGAAGATTTGCAGGCAAACGTTAACGATCCTGACTTTTTCGCCAAGTCAGTGGATGAGACTCAGCCTGTACTGGATAGATTGTCCGCTGCGGAACAGGAATTAGAAATTGCCTTTGAGCGCTGGGAAGAGCTCGAAGCGATGCAACAGGAATAAGAAAGAAATATGAGTCGTAATAAAGTATTTAAACTTTCAGCGATAGCGTCACTGGTTATCGGTGCCACGTCTGCACAGGCTGCTTTGTATAACATTGAAGTTGTAGAGCAGTCTCAGAACGAAAACTTCGGTTCAGCAATCAGCGAAGTTAGCACAGTGACTAACTGTTTTACTGAAGACTGTGCTTCTGCTAATCCGAAAGTCGCGTCTCGCGGACGTATAGGTGAAGCAGGTCAGTGGATCAATGATGAAATGGACTTTCTGTTCGATAATCGATTCAGATTTGTCGACCAAACTAGCAACCGCGACGAATACCGTAAGTACTGTGACTACAACCTTCGCTACAACACTTGTGAAGCGTGGGCAGACAGGTTCTTCTATGGTACTAACGATTCAGGCGGTGCGCGCCGCGTTCTGAACTCTTTCAGCTGGTCAACACCATTTACTGCGGCTAACAACAACACCAAAGCCTTCGTTACAGGTGGCGTATCATTAATCTCTGAGGTGTCTGGAAACATTACAGGCACAAATGAAATCGTCGTGAATAACTTTGACGGCGATACCGCGATTGGGAACTCCAGCAGTGGCTATATGCATACGGGCAGCAGCAACTTTGCGCGCCAGTACAAAAGCCGCGGCTTTTATGGCACAACCGCGCTTGAGCCTATCGTGACGTCACAACCACTTGATACCATGGGTGTAACTCGCGCCTTTGATTCATTTGAGTACAACGGCAAGAAATACGTCGTTGGATCTTCTGCTTTCTCCATCTTCGGTGATAAGTCGGATTGTGAAACAGTATCTGATCCGCATACTAAAGCGCAGTGTCAGAATCTACGATTCAACAATCAGGCTGTAGTTTGGGATGTGACAAACACCGGAGCGATTACTGTCTCTAAGGTGACAGACACGTCTACAGGTACTCAGTCCTATCAGGCAAGTGTGCGGGCAGCGACAATCAATCCAAACGATTCGAACAAGCCAGTATTGGTAGGGTATTACAACCGCAAAAACTCTTCGGACATGCTTCCTGAAGCGGCGGTATTCTTGCCAACGTTCGATACCGGAGGTGAAATCAACGGTTGGAGCACGAAGGCAATCAGTGGTACCACTCTGAATCCTGATGGTTACATCTACCACAACTCCGTGGCTACCGATGTGAACCAAAACCTTTTAGTGATCGGCAACACAAAACGCGGTAATTACGATTACAAACGTAGCCGAACGGATGTTCCTGTTGAGGAGGGCTCACTGAACAACCGACTATGGGTTGCAAATGCTTCTTCCAGCAGCCCATCTGCGACGTACCTTTCTGGAGGAATCTTCTTTGCTGGTGCTGGTGGTGATATGCGTTCAGTGAACGATTTCAACGAAATCGTTGGGCGCATCGACGCGGAAAACGTTCGTGAAGTGGATGGAAAGATCCGACGCAAACGCGGATTTATTTTCCCATATGCAGCAACCGGCATTACAGGAAACCGCTCTGGTATTTTCCAAAATCGCGCGTGGTGGTTGGATGATCTAACTAATGATGGATCCGTGGGTGGCAATAATAACCAGTTCCGGATCATCGATGCCAATGACATTAACAATGCTGGCATTATTTCTGCTTCCGCAATGATGTGTGCTGGTGGTTACAAAACCACGAGCCACAACGCTTCGTGTGACGGAACGGAAAAGCTTGTTTCTGTTAAACTTACTCCGATTAACGGCGCAACGGCTGCCAATATTCAGCAAAGATCGGCTGATAAAGATCCCGTTGAACGCAAAGGTGCAGGGGTAGGGATCTTACTTTTAGCAGCCCTATCACTAATTAGTTTCCGCCGTAAATAAATTAATTGTTAATAATGGGCATGGGTTCACAAAATTGGATCCATGCCTTTTTTGTGCCTTGAGGATCGAGTTCGATTGGACGATTCTTAATACCGGAGTCATAAAAACTCCATCTAAAAGTAACAGTAGTAAGATAACGATTTACATTGTATGAGGACTGTACTATGAAGAGACAGAAGCGTGATCGCCTTGAAAGAGCTCAATCTCAAGGATACAAAGCGGGTCTGAATGGTCGATCTCAGGAGGCTTGCCCCTATCAGCAGATGGACGCGAAATCGTATTGGCTAGGCGGTTGGCGTGATGCCAGAGATGACAAGCAAGCTGGTCTCTATAAATAACCACCCATTTCCTCACAGACCCCTAAGACAGGGGTCTTTTTAAAACAATTTAATGCACTATAACTAAATATATTACATCAAAAAATACAGTGGGCAAGCCACTGTATTTTAGAATCTGGGGTGATTAAAAAGCAGAAGTGTCTTGGAACAGACCTACCTTCAAATCTTTCGCTACGTAGATCTCTTTGCCATCAACTAGAACACGACCATCTGCAAGACCCATAACCAGCTTACGGTTCACAACACGCTTCATGTCGATTTCGTACGTGACTTTTTTCGCAGTTGGCAGGATTTGACCCGTGAATTTCACTTCACCAACACCAAGAGCACGACCTTTACCTTCGCCACCAATCCAGCCAAGGAAGAATCCAACTAGCTGCCACATCGCATCCAAGCCAAGACAACCTGGCATTACTGGGTCACCTGGGAAGTGGCAATCAAAGAACCACAAATCTGGAGTAATATCCAATTCAGCTTCAATGCGACCTTTACCAAAAGCACCTTCAGTTTCAGACATCTTCGTCACACGATCCATCATCAACATGTTTGGCGCTGGAAGTTGAGGACCAGTAGGACCGAACAACTCACCACGGCTAGACGCTAGAAGTTCTTCGCGATTGTATGATTCACGTTTGTTTTGCATTGTTTATTACTCCAAAAATACGTAGGGGCATCTTAGTGAACAGGTGTACGCCAAACAAGTCGGATCAGTTATGGTCGAACCACTGTTTTATTCTATCAATCAAACGATTACCATGCTCCGGTTTATCTGACCCGGCAAGCCTTTCTTCAATCTTTGCAAGAATGGTATCTTCGCCTTCGCCACGGAACTCTTTGCCCGTCAGAAGTGGTAACGCTTGGTCTACGGATTCCACCGTCCAGATGTGGAATTTCTTCTCTTTGATCGCTTCTACCAGCTCATCTTTAAGAGCCAGATGCTTCAGGTTGGATAGGGGTAAAATCACGCCCTGACCACCAGTTAAGCCCTGATGAGCACATACATCATAGAAGCCTTCTATTTTTTCGTTTAAGCCGCCTACAGCCTGTACACGACCAAATTGGTCGACGGCACCAGTGACAGCTACTTGCTGATTCACTGGTTGCTCCGCCAATGCGCTTAAGAAGGAGCATAGCTGAGCAAGAGAGGCGCTATCGCCATCCGTTTCGCAATACGATTGCTCAAACACAATAGAGGCAGAGTAAGGCAGTGGCTCTTCAAGTTCCAGTGCGCGGCTAACAAAAGCCTGCATGATCATCATGCCTTTCGCATGAAGGTTACCCGCTAGATCGGCTTTGCGTTCGACATCCGAGATATCGCCATCACCAAAGTGGATCACACAGGAGATACGGGCAGGCTCACCATAGGAAATAGGGTGACCGGCAACATCCACAACCGTCAGACCATTAACCTGACCGATTTGTTCTCCCTTGGTTTCGATAACGACCTGACCATCCAAAATGTCTTCTAAAGCACGATTCGGCAGGTAAGACTCGCTGTAGCTTTTTTTCGCAAGGGATGCCTTGATGTGTGTGGCTTCGATTGTTTTCCCACCTGATTCAACGGCGGCTTCACTCAACAGAGTATTGTGCCAAAGGGGACCAAGTGGAAAGAATTGCTGATCCTCACATTCACGAGCACCCGCACGAAGCAACTCTTCAATACCCGACACAGATAAAGAAGGCAGTGAGAATTCCGTTGTCAGAGATCGAACGTAACCTAGGTATCTCTCCATAGACTCGTCTGAGATTCTTGAGTCTGCTTCAATCTCGGCAAACATACAGAATCCGCTAGCAATGTCTGCGTCCATGTAATCAAGGTCGCTCATTTGGCTACGGTTTCCAACAATTACCAGTTTTACATCAACGTGACGAGTTGGGATCTCATCGACCAGAGCTTTTGATGAAGTGGGCTCGAGTGAATAGGACTCACCCAATAGAGCGGATTTGAGCTTTGCCCAGTTAGAAAAGCTAGCAAAAAGAAGACTGGCAGACACAATCAGGTAGCCGCCATTTGCCTGTTGCAGCAAACCTTCTTCAACTCTTGTCACTTCTCCGTCTTTAGATTCAAAGCGCCCGAAAAGTACTTTGCTATCAAGAGATTCGGTTTTAACTACCGGTTTGTTTTCGATCTCACCGATACGCTGTAACTCTTGAAACGAAGCGACTAATGTTTGGCGGTATATCGCGTTGTCGGGAGCGTTAACTAGAAGGACACGGGTTAAGTTGCTAAGTTTATCAAAGCGGATCAAGGCAGAAGAGACGCGCGGCTGCATTGCGATGAAGGATTGTGAAGGGATGGTTTCAAATCGTTCGAAAAGCGCATGATACGCATCGTATTGAGGAGTAACTTTCTGCCAAGTTTGCTGCATTTTTTGTGTTTCGTAAATTTAAAAGAGCCAAAGTATATACCCAAACAACGTGAAGATGCAGTGTTGAAAAGGAATTAATTGCTCAAACTGCAACAGTTTGATTTTTAAAACAGACATAGTTAGCGAATAGCCGTACGACTGCACTAAAAAAGTGGAAGTCTTTTGAGCTTAAAATCGACAAAACCAGAAGGATGTTAGGGCAAAGTGTGATCGTTATAAGATTGTATTTTGGCATGTTCTGGGTTACGCTGTCACACAGGCATACGTTAAGGACAGGTTCATGAAATATCAACAGCTTGAAAACCTCGAATGTGGTTGGAAATGGCAGTATCTCATTAAGAAATGGAAAGATGGTGAGGCGGTTACGAAACACATTGATTCCAGCGAAGCAGATCAAGCCATAGAGCAGTTAAAACGCATTGAACATGAACCGACGTTTGTCCTTGAGTGGATCGAAAGGCATATGTCGCCTGAGCTCGATAACAAGATGAAACAGGCTATTCGGGCAAAACGAAAGAGACATTTCAACGCTGAGCAGGTTCATACGAAAAAGAAATCCATCGATCTTGATTATCGAGTGTGGGAAAAACTGTCCAACCGCGCTAACGAGTTAGGCTGTACTTTGTCAGATGCCATTGAATACCTGCTAAGTGAAGCTTCGCGCAGTGAGAAGGCGAGCAAGAAAGTAAGCAGCCTGAAAGAGGACTTGAGCAAACTGCTCTCAGATTAATATAGGAGACAAGCATGTTATGGCTATTACTGGTCGCTGCCGTTGTCATCTTCTGGTTAGTAGGTGTCGATCGACCAAAACTGAAAATGGAATTCAAGGACGGGGAGCTGAGCAGCCACAAAGGGCATTTACCAGCAGGCTTCAAACATAATTGCCTTGAAATCGCTCATAAAAATCCATTTTCCGGTGTAATCAAAGTCTATACGACAAGAAATGGTGCAAGGCTGACTTTTACTAAATCCATCCCAAATAAAATTCAGCAAAGAATCCGTAATGTGTTCCCTCACCAAGGATTCAAAAACGACTCTTCTAAAAAGTCCGCATAATCACAATGCCAAGTTGGTGATACTCATCAGCTTGGTTCAAATCTTTTATAAAACCTTTGCAAGTCCCAGGCTAACAACACGAAGCGGATCGTAATTCGACTTTTGTGAGTTAGGTCAATAGCTTCGAAAAGCGTAAGTTTCTCTGCAGTGAAAGGGGGAAGCATGATCCTTAGAGCCTTACTTATTGCTTTTATGTTCAGTGGTATTAGTGGTGCGGCAATTGCCGATGATTCACATACCAACAAAGTTGCCGAGAAAATCAAAAAACGAGTCGAGAGATCAATTAAACGTTATAGAAAGCCCTTGCAGGGATACTGTAACTATATGATTGAAATGGAGCATAAGGGAAAGTATGCCTACATTAAACGCATACGTTATGCAGGAGACAAAAAGATCTGCAAAGTAGGCAAGAAGGGTCTCAAGAAAGGTATGCGCTTCAAATATAAAGTTCCTGAAATGTATATCCGTATCCATGTCTCCGAGTAAGTGGATTTTCATGAATTTAAAGCATCTATCTACATCATAATGCACTATAACTAAATATATCTTGTAAGATTTCAATAAACCTTTTGGTGAATAGCTCCATTTCACTGGCACTTTTCAAGTGCGTAGCTATCCAGAAAAACGAGTTCATCCGTTGTTAAAGATGATTAATAAATCTTGGATGATTTTCGATGATTTCTGTCACACAAATATTTTTGTCGATAAACGCAAAAAAGGAGCCTAAAAAGGCTCCTTAACCCCAGCGCAGCAAGCAAAGGTGTGAGGTCGGGTGTAATAATGCAATCGATTACATTTCTGTGTAAATCATTATTAACCAGTGTTTGATTTTGATCGCAGCAAAATCTTTAAGTTTCATAGATATACATAAATGAAACAGAAAAATACCGTATTTAGACCGGAATAGAGACAAAAGAAAACTTAATTAAGAATGGTACTAAAAGTGTAAGAATGGGATGACACTGAATACGTGGGCAAAATACATTTGTATGAGGGCGTTATCTGTTCTGGTTCTGCTCAAGAAGGTCTAAATTTTCAGGGAATAGTTGCGAGAATATTGTAATCAGCGAATCGAGGAACCTTGACGTTTTCACTAGAGGCAAAAAAAGACGATGGGTTATCCATCGTCTTTCATTTTGTAGAGCTCAAGTTATCCAGAGTTCAGGTTAGCTAGCTCAATTCAAAGTCCAGATACTCTGAAACTTGCTTTAACAGATCTTTCATATCCTCTTCTTCGCGCACGATTGAGTAATGATCACCTTCCAAATTCAGGACTTCCATCCCGGGCAGATCGTCATGCCAGGTCGCCGGGTTAGGGTACCAGGCCATAGGGTTTTCAATACTTGGGCTGGCGTGCAGGTAAAGAATATTGCCTTGGATGCTTAGGGGCTCAGGAACATAACCATGAACGGCATCTTTAGTGGTGTTTTCCATCGCGAGCAGACGGGCAAAATAATCTACAGTAAGAGCTGGTGGGAACAGGTTGAGCTTCTGACCCTCACCAACTACGTAATTTAGCCTCTCCAGGTCTGTTTCGTACTGCGTTAGCTTTTCAATATCCACGTCCAGCTTAAAAGCGTATTTAAAGAAAAGGTACATTGTCTCGACTGGATCTTCTTGTTCAGGTTCATACATTACACCGTTAAGAGCATCGTGCAGACGCTGGTATTGATCAGCTTCTACCAACCTTGCCGTTACTGCTTGATCAAACAGCAGTTCAAACTGGTCTTCAGGGTTCAGGCTGTGATTTCGAAGTTCCTCAGCGCTGGTGTTCAATCCGTACATCTGGCGGAAGAAGGTTGTTAACCCCTGAGCGATATCTGTGTTTTCTCTTTTGTGGTAACCGTTAGGGAGGTCAACCAGTGCAAGCGTACCGACTTTCCTGCCATAGCTTTCAAGGATGCGAGCAATTTCAATCGAAATCGGGGCGCCAGCACAGTAACCCAGAATAGAAATATCACCTTCTGGCTGCTGTTCAACGATCAAGTCGGCGTAACGCTGAGCGTATTCATTGACACTGAATCGGGCGATCTCTTCGTCCGATTCCGCGCCCGGAGCCCTTAATCCATATACGTTTACGTTTTCAGGAATCAGACCCACCAGCTTGTGATACACCTGAACGTGACCATCACCAGGGTGAACGAGGAACAGATAGTGGTCGCTCGTACTTGTTTGCATTTCAATGAGCGAATTGACCGCTTCAGGTGGGACAATTTTCCCTGTGTCAGGATTGCGAACTGCCTGCTCTACAGCATTAGCCAAATCAGCAAGCGTATCCTTATTCATCAGGGTATCGGCTTTAATTTTCGTATTGAACTCCCGGTTAACCTCAGACAGCATCGACAGTGTTTGCAAAGAGGTTCCGCCCAAGTCCGTAAAGCTGTGTTCAAGATAAATCTGGTCACTAATAGAAAGAACATGCTGCCAGATACTGGCGATACCCAACTGCGTGATGGTCTCAGGGAGGGTTTGTGGTTCCAGCGCGATTTTTGAATCTTGAGCGTGACTGATAACAGCTTGCGTATCCAGTTTACCTCCAACTTTAATGGGGAAGCTCTCCATCCAAGCATAGCGTTTTGGATGCATGTAAGGCGGTATCTGGCTAACCAAGTAGTCACTTAACTGACAGGCAATGTCGTTGGCGTCTTCCGGATCGTGCGCGGTGTGATATGCCGTCAGAGATGTGGGTGTTCCTTTGGAGTTTCTTTCTACAGCAATGTAAATATCAATGGCTCGGTCACCAAAGAGAGCAGTACACGCATCCTTAAGTTGATTGGCAACTTCGTCAGTCACAACCAATTGTCCAGAAAGTTTGATCTGGTTGTCTTGCCTGCCTACAAACACCAGTTCGCCGTTAGGAGTTATCTCGACAATGTCGCCAGTTCGGTAGAAGCACTCGATGTTATCTGTTACCGGATCCGGAATGTAAATGTATCGAGACTGGTTGTTTTTCTGATCTTTGTAGACGTTCTGAAGACGATTACTCACCAATAATTCGCCTTTCTCTCCCTGTTGGCAAAGATGCCAGTGTTGAGTGTTTTCATCGAAGTGCATGACTCTGGCGTCTACACCGCGAATCGGCTTGCCCAAGTGGGTGGGGATGACTTCGCTAGAAATGCTTTCGTCATAAAGAACCGCACTCATCACCCAGATCCCAGCTTCTGACGGACCGTAGCCATTCACAATGCGAGACACACCCGCTTTAGCCAATCTATGCGGAAGATCGTCGCTGAACGCCTCGCCGACCAGCATAATCGTATTAACGGGAGCAAAAATGGGGTTCGGGTTACCCTCATGAGTCTGAAGGAGGTGGCTGACGTGGGATGGGGTAATCGTGATATGGGTGATATGAAAATCATGGATAAAGTCGATAAAACCCATATGACAGAACATTGTCTGCTCATCGATCAGAACCAGACAGGCTCCGTTACCCAACGCAATCGCCAACTCATGCACGACTGCATCAAAGTTGCGTCGTGCCAGTTGTATGATTCGGGCTTCGTGGTTGAGTTTTAGCTCCTCATTGCCCGTACGAGTCAGGTTTGAAAGAGGGAGCATTGGCATAGAAATGACTTTCGGTTCCCCCGTGGTGCCAGAGCTGCAGAACACGCAGGCGTCGTGCCTTGCACCAACCGCCGATACCGATTCGTCGGAAGTTTGGGATATGTCAGACTCATGCTCACTAAGCAATAGCGTTTTAAATCCAGAGAAATGCGAGCTTAGGTTGGCGTTTTCATCGTCCAGAAGAATGATATCGGGTGCAATTTTATGCAGCCGTTTAGTATTTACTTCTGCCCCAAGCTTGGGTTCCACCAGATGGATGGCAGCCCCCAGTTTTAAAACTGCCACAAAAACGGTGGCAACTTCTATATTGGTGCGTGATGTACACAGGGCAATCACATGTTTACGGTGACCTAGTGAAAGGCGTCCTAGCTCTTCACGAAGGTAATTTGCTAGCCGGTTCGCTTTTGAATCGAGTTCCCGGTAGCTGTAGCTTTCTCCTGCTGGGTTTAAAATGGCTTTATTGTCAGGATATTGTTTTGAGATAAGTTCGAACTGATGAATCCAGGGCAAAGCTACATGATCGCTTTTTGCCGACAGCTTGCGAAGATGGATTGAAGCTTCCATATTTGATTGATTTCCACTCAATTTAAGTCAAATACAAAGTTCACCTCATAGAAAGATAACCTCTTGCTTGTCCTTGTTTAGCGGAGGCACGTGGTAAAACTATCTTTCATAAAAACAGCGTTGAGGTGGGTTGGTTTAATCAAGTGCGAAAGCTAGCAGAACTCAGTTGCATATTTTACCGTTTCATATTCCCTTAATATAAAATTTGCACCAAAGATGGGGAATATTGAAATCTAGAAATACGTCATTTACACCAATCGGGCATATTTGCCCAACTGGTAATATTATCAATGAAATCTTGAGGTTAGCATTGAGTTTGGAGAGGCTGGAGAATGCGAATCATTTATAGTTTGAGCTTGTCGAGTGGTTTAACTTCAATACGATAGTCGATGTAAAGCGTGGAGTCAGGACTCAAAGAAACGCAAGTTGGTGATGCTTTTTGCTGGTAAGGGTTAGCGGTTTGAGCGGTATTCGGAGACAAGCCAAAAGGTGAGCAAACCGGTTCCATTCCTAAACAGACATTGCGTCCATTCCACGGCTCTGCTTTAAACCCTCGGTTTGAATACCAAAGTAACAGATCTGGCAGTACGTCAAAGTCCCAATCCAAGGTCACCATCCAGTCTTCTTCAATATGGTGTAACGCGGCTTTGCCATCTGTCCTCTCCAGTTGCATCACTTCTTCTATGTCTTCTTTAAATGGAACGCGGGAGGCATCAATATTTCCACCCAGAATATGAGGCACGTCCTCAAGAGACAGAAAGGTTCTATCTGGCTGAAATTGCTGAGACCCTGGCAGTACGATAGATGGATGTGTGTGTCCTTTAGTGAATTTACCGGGGGCAATTTTTGCTCCTTGTGGTTGGTTGGGTAACCTTAGGCATGTATGCAACGACACAGGCTGGCAAGTAGGGCGTCTGGCTTGAATGCCAAGACGAAGATCCACCGCGGGAGCGTTAGGATCGGGTCGTAAAGTACGGGTCAGCCGGGCGATATCATGGTCGCTGGGGTAGTCTATGTACATGGAAATTTCGTTGTCTTCTGATGGCTCGAAAGTCCAGTTGTGATGAGAGCCATAGCCATGAACAAAATCTATCGATTCGTTCTCGTCCAAAATATCACCCCACGTTTTGGGAAAGTGTTCAGTTGGCATTGGATAACCAAAAGGCACACATGGCCATTCCCCCCTTAAATGTCTGGTGAGGTTATCCACTTCATCTCCGACTTCTTCGCCATGCCACGGCGCGATGTAGAAAGGGTTGACCTGTTTCCCATTGGGTAGAATGAAAACGCTTGGTCCGATCATGGCACCCATAGACTGTACGCTAATAGTGCCAAACTCCCACGCCAATGCGCGGGAGTCTGTATTTTTAGGTTTTTTCTTATTCATCTCAGACTCTCTGTAATCGGGACCAGTTTGGAATGTTCGCCCTATAGGTAGGCAAGCCTGCGACGTCACTGTGATAAAGCTGAATTTCTCCCGCTCGCTCGTCACCCTCCAACAGATAAGCGGCAGTCGTAACCAACAGGGTTTTCATATCTCTCCCTCCAAAGCACACATTGGTAGGGCGAGACGTGTTGACCTTGTACAGCGTCTCTAACTCGCCAGAATGGGTCAATCTTGCAATGCCCGAACCGTCCCATCTGGCACTCCAGATATGTCCTTCGCTATCCATGGCAGCGCCGTCCGGCACTCCATAGCTGTCGCCAAGTTTAGAAAACACTTCAGGTGAACCGATCGAACTCGTTTGCGCATGGAAAGGAGAGCGATAGATTTCACTCTTCATTGAATCAGCAAAATACAGCCATTTATCATCGGGTGAAAACACCATCATATTGAATACGCCAATGTGCGTCTGATGATTGCGAATGGTGTGTCTGTTGACCATAGAGAAGAAGTTGCCGTTTGCACCAATATCAAGAGGGCTGCCATCATCGGCGATGTTTTTCTGCATCGAACCCAGCCAGATATTACCGTTTCTGTCGACACCGCCATCATTCATCCGATTTAACGGATCAGAATCAATTTCAGTCCAAAGCACCCACTCGCGCTTCTTTAAATCGAGCAGATACAAACCGTCATAAAGGGTGACCAGCAATTTGTCGGGATCTTCTGAAGGCAAGGTATTAACGGGTGGTGCTGGTGTGGAGAAGGTAACCAGTTCTTCTTCATACAGTTTGTATTGAAACAGCAAAGAGCGAGTCACGTCTATCCAGAAAAAGGACTCTGTTTTATCGCACCAGCAGCATCCCTCTGCTAGATCGCAGCGGTCACCAATGGTTTTTTGAAAGTTCAGCATAGAGGTTACCTCTCTGTTGATTAGAAATGGTAGAAAAACTCATGACCGCCACCAAAGTGCTAATTCGGGGAATACGATCAATAAAACCAGAGCGACAATTTGCAGCGCGATAAAAGGAACCACGGCTTTGAAAATCATCCCTAGTGATATTTCAGGAGGTGCGACCGACTTAAGATAAAAGGCGGCAGGACCAAAAGGAGGTGTAAGAAAAGAAAGCTGCATGTTGAGTGAAAACACCACCCCAAACCAGATTGGGTCGTAGCCGATTTGATTGATGATCGGCACAAAAATAGGGAGGGTCAGTAAGGCGATGCCTACCCAGTCCAAAAACATGCCCAGAATGAACAAGATACCCATCATCAAGAACAGGATGTAAATCGGCTCGCCATCACCAAATGAAAGAATGAGTGATTCAATAAACCGAATCCCACCCATCAGGTTGTAAACCCCAACCAGTATCGATGCTCCGATACCAATCCAGATGATCATCCCAACGGTCTCGAGCGTTCGTATCGTGCTTTCTTTAATGAGTTTGAATGTGAGCTCTTTACGCACCCAGGTAGAAATCAGGATCCCGATAACACCCAAACCGGAGGCTTCGGTTACTGATGCGATACCAGAGTAGATAGAACCCAAGACCATAAAGGCGACGAGAACCGGAAGAATCACGCCTTTGAAAGCGACCAGTTTCTCTCTTAATGGTGCGTCGAGCTCCTGATCAGAGGCGATAGGTGCAACTGAAGGGTTGCTGTAAGCACGCACCAGAACATACGCCACATACATGGATGCCAGCATGAATCCAGGTACAAATGAAGACGTAAAGAGATCACTGATCGAAACGTTGGCAATCAACCCATAAATAATCAGTACAATGGATGGCGGCACCATAGAGCCTAATGCACCACCAGCAACGACGGTTCCTATCGCCAGGTTTGGATCGTATTTTTGCTTTAGCATTTGCGGTAGTGCGAGCAAGCCGAGTAATACGATTTCCCCCCCAATAATGCCAGACATGGCAGCCAGTAACACGGCAACCAGTAGTGTCTGGATGGCGACACCACCTCGCAGGCGACCTGAAACCAACCTCATGGCGTTAAACAGATCGGTTGCGATAGACGATCGATCAAGTATCGCCGCCATCAAGACAAACATGGGCACGGCAATAAAGACGTAGGAGGATATAAAAGCGTAGATTCTGCTGGCGAGCAGTGGTGTGGCTTTTGGTCCAATCCAGAACAGCAGAAAGAACATGGCGACAAAACTGGTCACGAAACTCAATGGCATGCCAAGAAGCAACAGCACGAGCAGCATGCCAAGTAATAGCAGGCTGCCCCATTCAATACCGATGGCAGAGAGTTCAAACATGCGACCCCCGAGTTAGTTTGTTGATTAATCGGAAAACAAATTGAATGAACATCAGGCAAAGAATGAGAAAGAGGGTGATTTTAATGAAAGCGGGAAAAGCGGGGTCCCACGCACTGCCCGTTGTTTCAAATCTAATGTCGCCATTGGGAGCAAACACAGCACGAAGAAGCACCTGCCAGGCTGCCCAGGCTAACATCCCGGTAGAAACGCAGCACATCGCATAAATAATGACATCAAGCCAGCGTCGGACTTTGGGAGAAACGGCGTCATAGATGATGACGACACGAATGTGCTTATCTTTTGCGACGCAGTGACTGCCTCCGTACACAAACAACAACGCGCCGATCATCACCGTGGTTTCGTGCACCCAGAAAGTAGGGCTGTCGAACACATACCGCTGAATGACTTCGTAAAATATAACGAGAGCACTAACCAGAAATAGAAAACTGATGGTGTGACCGACTTTTACAACCAGCCTGTCCAGGTAGTTCAAAGGTTCTTGCTGTTCACTTAAATCCATAAAACCTTCCTTGGCTTAAGGGGCTGTGCAAAAAAGCACAGCCGTGGTGTTGGACGGTTAACGGTTCAGCTAAAGCATGCCGTTGTCTGCCAAAAACTTGGTTATCGCTTTATAGACTTTTTGAGCATTAGGCGACTTTTTGGCGTACTTCTCCCACTCATTTTTGGCAATGGATCGGAACTTATTGCGCTCTGTTGCCGACCAGTCGTGAATCGTGATTTTTCCACCGGCTAATACTTCTGCCACCGCTTTCTGATCCGCCATTTTCAGGCGAGAAACCATCTGGCGGGCAAAATCGCGAACCGAAACATCAAGAATGGTTTGCAGATCGGCAGGCATGCTGTCCCAGGTTTCTTTGTTGATTGAAACCTCTAAGACTGGAAGAGAGTGGAAGCCCGGATAAACGGGGTGAGGGGCGATGTCGTGCATGCCTTGCTGGTGGTTGGTTGAAAACACCGTATAGTCTGCCGCATCAATAACGCCTTTATCGAGAGCGGTAAACACTTCCGAACCGGGTAAATTCACAGGGATTGCACCAGCCGCGGTGAAGATCGTCTGCACTAAACCTTCTGGCGCGCGCAACTTCAAGCCCTTAAGATCTGCTACTGAATCAAGTGGTTTCTTTGAAACAAAAGCTTCAAGACCTGTAGCGGAAGCACCAATAAAGTGAAGCCCGTAAGGCGCTAGCAGTTCCTGATAAAGTTCCTTGCCGCCGCCGTGTTCAATGAAGAGCAACATCTCGCTTGGGTCTGACCAGGCACCCACAGGGTTACCCAAAAGCCCGAACGCTGGATCTTTTCCTGAAAAATAACCTGTAGCCGTAATATGACCATCAAGGATGCCTGCGCTGATTGCGTCGATGGTTTCAGTGTGCTTCACCACAGAACCCACGGATAACACTTCAATCATCACTCGGTTATTGGTCATCTGAGCAACGCGTTCTGCCCATTCTTTTTTAAGCAGGAAGTTAGGGTTCCCAGAATTATCACTGGATTGGAACTTGAGTTTGTACGTCTCTTTGGCTGCATATGCAGTGGTGCCCACCACACAAAGCAGAAGCACGAGTAAGATTTGCTGTATCTGTCGTTTCATTGGTCTATCTCCATGTATAGTCAATGCTCCTTCCTTCTGGAGCCGTAAAACCTAGCCTCGACGTTGTTGTTTTATCTCTCACTTGTATTTTTTGTGTGGGTTATTTATTTGCGTGAATAACCTGCTGTTCTAAAAGTGTTTGTGTTTCTTCTTTGCTAAAACCAAATTCGGTGAGTACCTCAACAGAATGTTCTCCATACAGAGGAGCATGAGTGAGATCGCTACGCGACTTCTCCCCAAATCTGATTGCTGGTGAAACCGCTTTGTATTTCCCGCCGATGGGGTGTTCGATTGTGGTGATATGAGGTGCCGCTTGCGGGTGAGACAAAAACTCCTGATAGGAATTCACCACGTTGCACCAGACACCCAGAGGAGTAAGCAGTTCATCCCAATCCTGTGCTGAACGTGTTTTGAGTGTGTCGGCGACAAGGAAATAGATTTGGTCGCGCCACTCACACATATCGTCAATATCACTTTGCGAAGGGCGTTGAGATTTCAGAGTTTCTAACTCAGGTTTTTCCAGAGCCTGTGCGAGTACCGACAAGTCCGCCTGCGCAATGGCAAAATACCCAGACTGACATTGGTAGATCCCATAGGGCGGTTCCTGATATATCGACACGTGAGGCGCTTTGCTTCGTTTGGGAGGTGTGTCGGAGGCAAACCATGTGGCGATCTCCTGACATTGCATTTCCATAATGGCACCCATCATGGTGACAGACACTTCTTCGCCAACCTGAGTTCGGCTTCTGGCAATCAGAGCAGCTAGCACTCCTTCACACAGCATGTGAGATGCCGTGACATCCACCATGTAAAGAGGTGAGGGCATGGGCAAACCGTCTTCCCGGCCACCGTGCATGGTTAAGCCAGTAAACGCCTGCAACAACAAATCCTGACCGGGGCGATCTTTCATAGGACCGTCACTGCCATAACCACTGATTGAACCGACCACCAGAGACGGATTGATCGCCGAAAGCGATTCGAAATCTATACCCAGCTTTTTCGCTACTCTCGGGCGAAAGTTCTGAACCAGCACGTCTGACTGTTTTACCAAACGGTACAACGCGTTTCTGCCTTCCTCAGACTTAAGATCCATCACCAGCGAGCGTTTGTTTTGGTTCAAAGTCACATAGCAGGTGGCGTCACCAAACTTGGTGACATCGGCCATTGGGGCGTGGCGGGAAAAATCTCCGCCGCCCGGTGCTTCAATCTTAATAATATCTGCGCCCATTTCTCCCAGGCGCTGAGTGCACAGGGGACCAGCCATCGCAATCGTTAGATCCAGTACTTTTATTCCCTGTAATGGACCTTTATTTGAATTGGAGTTTTCCATTTATCGCCCCTTAAACACCGGTTCTCTTTTCTCGCCAAATGCTGCAATCCCTTCTGCGGCATCGTCCGTCATCATGCACAGCGTATAGCCGTCGTTTTCCCAGGATAAACCTTGCTCAATCGAGGTTCCCTGACTCTGGCGAATCACATTTTTAGCCGACTGAACCGCAATCGGCGGGTTCTGTGCGATGCGCTTTGCAAGACGTTTTGCTTCCGACATCAGGTCATCTTCCGAAACGATTTTCTGAACAAAACCCACTCGGTGAGATTCTTCTGCGCTCATTAGCTCGCCCGTAAGGATCCACATGGCTGCGTTTCCAAACCCAACCAGACGAGGGAGAATAGAGGTGTTACCACTCCCTGCGTGCCAGCCTCGCTGTATTTCAGGAGCACCAAACCGGGAACGTGGTGTCGCGATTCGAATGTCACAGCAAATCGCAACTTCCAGTCCGCCTCCTAAGCAATAGCCATCAATGGCTGCAATCGCAGGCTTGCGCAAATGGAGAAGTGGGGCGATGTAATCACGGTCGTAATTGGCGCGGTTTCGTCCTTCCCACGCAGTGCCAAGATCATCAAGCATGTTGACGTCACTGCCAGCAGAAAAAGCGCGTTCACCCTGACCCGCAATCACCAGCACTTTGATGTCGTCATCCGTGTCGACCTGCTTGGCATACTGGACGATTTCTGTCCCCATCGCGGCAGTAATCGCATTGAGCTTGTCTGGGCGATTGAGCGTGAGCGTCGCAATGCCATCTTCGACGTTGAATAAAATATGGTCCGACATAATTCCTCTCTATAGTTCGTAAATTGGTGGCGTTATTTAGATTGTTGTTTTTCAGAGCGGGCGAGACGCCACTGACCAATAGCAACAGCAAGAACCAGCAATAAGCCTTTAGCCACGAGTTGATAAAACGTTGGAATACCGAGTAAATTCATGCCATTTGATAGTGTGGCAAGAAGCAATACCGCCAGCATGGTGCCAAAGACGGTCCCTTTACCGCCGGCGAGTAATGCGCCGCCCAGAAACACGGCGGTGATCGCTTCCAATTCCAGCCCTTGTGTTCCGGATGCGGGTTGACCAGAGCTTGTTCTGGCCGTCACGATGACGCCTGCTAATCCGGAAAGCGCACCCGAAATGGCGTAAATGTAAAAGCGCATACGAGTCAGGTTGATACCCGCCAGTCTTGCGGCGGCGGGGTTGCCCCCCATGGAGTAAATGGAACGACCAAATACCGTGTAGCGCATGATGAAGTGCCCCATAAGCGCCACAATCACGAGGATGATAAAAGCGACGGGAATGCCGGGAAAATCGCCGAATGCCATCACTCTTCCTGAACCTAAATAGGCAAGCCCCTGATCCAAAACACCTACAGGTCGGCCACCGGGCGCAATTAAGAAAGCGACTCCCCGAAAAGCCGAGAAAGTTGCCAGAGTTGCCACCACCGGATTGACTTTGAGGTGGGAAATAATGGCAGCATTGACCAGCCCGAGTACCAAGCCAATCGCAATGCCTCCTGCGATACCCCCAGCCACGGTTCCCATTTGGGTCACGATAATGGCGCAGATAACCGACGCGCAGCCCGCGATAGAACCGACGGATATATCAAGCCCTTGGGACACGATCACCAGTGTCATCCCGACAGCAATAAGCCCGACAACCGCCATGTTCTGACCAATGTTGAGCAGGTTACGGGGTGAAAAAAAGTATTCGGTTTGGGTGGTGATTAAAGCCACCATGATGATCAGAGCAATAATCAGCGACAGGTTTTCTACACCAACCAGATCGGTCATTCTTTTTAGCAAAGAAGGTTTCGGGTTGGGCGCTTTAACTGAAACCGAGGCTGCTTCATTTTTGGGCATGTGACTCTTCCTTGAACACAATATTTAATGAACGGCTTTACCGCTAATGGCAAAGTTAACGATGGACTCTTCGGTGGCTTCCTGACTGGGAATAGGGGCAGAGATTTCACCTTCATGCATCACGATGATGCGATCAGACATAGACAGCAGCTCGGGCATTTCAGATGAAATCATCATGATGGCCATGCCTTGTTGTGCCAGTCGATCTATCAGACGGTAAATTTCTGCTTTAGCACCCACATCCACCGCCCGAGTGGGCTCATCAAGAATGAGCACTTTCGGGTTTGCGGCAAGCCAGCGAGCCAGAACCACTTTTTGCTGATTTCCTCCAGATAGCTTCCCAACCTCCTGATCTAAACTCGGGGTTTTGATTTCTAACTGATTAATGAAGGGGGTGATGGTTTCGCCCATTTTGGCGTAGCGTAAAATGCCAAAGCGAGCCAGAGCCGAGTACACCGCCATAGAGGCGTTTTCCAAAACGGAGCGAACTAAGATCAGCCCCTCCGCTTTGCGGTTTTCTGGGGCAAATCCAATGTTGGCTTTAATGGCATCGGCAGGGGATGAGATTTTCTGTTCTTTCCCTGCGACAAAGACCTGCCCAGAGTTTTTTGGGAACTCTCCAAACAGCACTTTTGCCAGTTCTGTTCTTCCAGCACCGACCAGTCCGGCAAACCCTAAGATTTCGCCTGCCTTGATTTGAAAACTGATGTCTTTATGCCAGTGGCTCGACAAGTTTTTCACTTCAAAAACGACGTCTTGCTGGCTTGCATTCTCTCTTTGAAAACTGTGTACCAGTTCACGTCCTACCATCATGCTGACGATCTGATCTTCATTGGTCTCAGAGGCGTTAACGTCTCCTGTGACCAAACCGTCTTTTAACACCACAATGCGATCCGCGATTTCCATGATCTCGTGCAAACGGTGAGAGACGTAGATAACCCCAAGCCCTTCGGCTTGTAATGTCCGAATCAGGCGAAACAGCTTTGTGCATTCTTCGGTGGTTAACGACGAAGTGGGTTCGTCAAACGCCACCACTTTCGCACCGTGTTTGACGGCTCTCAGGATCTCAACAATGTGCATCTGGGCAGGGGAAAGCTTATGCCCTAAGGTATGAACATCGAGCATGCCAGTGAAGCCGTATTTCTCCAGCAATCGCTCTGTGCTTTGCACTATTTCAGAGTGATCCACTCTGCCATCCTGAGTCTGGGGGTATTCACCAATAAACACGTTTTCAGCGGCAGAAATGTAAGGCACTATTTCCGGTTCCTGACGGACAAGACGAAAGCCAGCATCTCTGGACTGAAGCGGTGTTGCTGCACTGATGTCAGAGCCGTCTAAACTGACCTGACCTTTATCCAGTTGGTAATCACCGCACAATATTTTCAGGAGTGTTGATTTGCCTGCTCCGTTCTCACCGATAAAGGCGACTACTTCCCCTGAATCGACCTTCATCGAAACATGAGAGAGGGCTTTGACGCCTGGAAAAGATTTCCAGACGTCCTGTACAGACAATACCGTTGCCGATTCCATATTGATTCCTCAATTACAGGGCATGAATGTCTGATAGTTTGAGGCATCGACTATGGTGGTGTTCGCGACCGTTTTAAGTGGCAGCGGCTGACCAGACTCAATGGATTTAATTAACGCGCGGGCAGCCGCTTCACCAACATCAACTCCGCTGATGTAAAGCGCGGCTTTGAACCCGCTTGGGATATTGGCTTTCCAAGGGCGGCACGCTTCATAAGCACCAAGACCAACTGCGATAACATCTTTAGCAGGGAAGCCTGCATTTTTAAGAGCATTTGTTGCACCGAGTACACCTTCATCGTTACAGGCAAAAACAACCCACTTATTGATGCTTGGATGTGAGGTGATAACAGGTCCCGTTGCTGTCAGGCTGCTGTCTGTAGTACCTGAATAGGCGACAGGGTAGATCTTGCTGGCATCAGCACCCGCGGCGATCACTTGCTCCCGAGACGCGTCAGTCCGGTCATTACACACCGATACTGTCTGCACTTCGACACTCAGGACACCGTAATCGTTTTTCTCCAGCCACCCAGATTCTTTCAAAAGTTTTCCGGCTCGCTGACCCACTTTTGTTCCCATCGCTTTGCCATCGAATCCGGCGAATGGAATCGGATTTCCATCTCCATCCTTAAGCGGATCATCGGTGGCAATGACTGGGATCCCGGCTTCTTTCGCCGCGCGAGCGACTGCTGGACCAAGAGCCTGATCCGGCGCCGTAATCGCGATGGCTTTCGCACCAGACGCAATCGCATCGGTCACCGCATTGATGGCGAGGTTAGCGTCGAGTTCCACATTAATGATTTTTGCTGAGTAACCCAGAGACTGGGCAGCGTCTTTAAATCCGTTGCCTTGATCAATGAAGTATTGCTGAGTACCACTTTTGTAGATGGCAACAATTTCTCCATTACTTGCACTTGCGCTCGCAACTGCCAGCAACGCAGACAAGGCAACGATCGAACTTCCTTTGTTCATGTTTCTTTCCTTGTGGTGGTTGGTTATTTTTTGTACTTTAGATTATTATATGTTTATCAGACAAAGATGATGTGATCAAGCACAGGAAAAATAGAAATGCAGCGTTTAACAGGGAAAGTAGCAATCGTGACCGGAGCCGGTCGGGGGATCGGAAAAGCCATTGCACATCGGTTTTCAAGTGAAGGTGCAACAGTGGTAATCGCAGAGCGGGATGGCAGGCTGGGCAAGGAAAGTGCAGCGTCCATTCAGAGTAAAACAGGGAACCCCGTGGTCTGTATTACAACGGATATTTCGGACTCTAATTCGGTATCCGCAATGGTCAAAGAGACGAGCTCATTATTTGGAAGTGTGGACGTTCTGGTAAACAACGCGGGTATTGCGGTATTCAAAGAACCACTGGATATGGCTCAGGATGACTGGGACTTATGCATGAAAGTGGATCTTGAAGGTGCCTGGTATTGTTGTAAGGCGGTATTGCCTTTTATGCTTGAGAAAAGAAATGGGGCGATCATCAATATCATTTCTAATCACGCTTTTTCCATCATTCCTAAAACGTTTCCATACCCTGTTGCCAAACATGCTCTGCTGGGGATGACGCGCTCTTTGGCTCTGGAATACGCAGGGGAAGGCATCGCTGTTAACGCCATTTCCCCCGGATACACCGATACTCAAATCGCACAGGATGAATTTAATAAATCGGACAATCCAGACGAAGAACGGGCAAAGGTAGAAGCCAAGCAACCCGTTGGGAGGTTATGCAAACCCGAAGAAGTGGCGGCGGTCGCCGCGATGCTCGCTTCTGAAGAAGCGCGGTTTATGATAGGAGAAAACCTAGTGATGGATGGTGGCGTGACGATACGAATGTACGAGTAATACATTTCGCGAAATTTGAAAGTAGATATTAAACACAGCTCCACCTACTGGAGCTGTGTTCGTGTATTGATCTATGCGGATTCTAAATACGCTTTTCTTTCCGCTAACGCTGTGAGCACTGGTCCTTGTCCCCAAGGAACAATTTTATTCAGAGGGACATGCCAATAGTGTTCATCCACTAGAGCGGACATCACTGCCGCAGACACACCCATTAAGTTTCCGTCGTTATCCAGATTTTTAACCATCGCCTCAAATGCGAGGTTGGCAGGCTTTTCAAAGGTTTCAGGATCCAGAATGCCTGCTTTCATTCCACGATAAAAAGCGGTCGCCATAAAAGCAGCAGTGGAAGATTCAGGACCTGATCGCTCTTCGTGAATCATCGCGTACCAGTTGCCATCTGGAAGCTGGAATTCCAGCATCTTACTGGCTAATTGCTGAGCCTGTTCTTTAACCGTGTTTGCACCTTCTACATGAGAGGCGTAGTGAGCGACGTCCAGTAAGCCCAGCAGCGCCCATCCTTGCCCACGACCCCAGCCATCAATGTACGATTGCTTGGTGTCTTCCAGCCAGTAGTGACGATAAAGCCCAAGCTCAGGGTTAAACAGAAATTGTCGATAACCGAGTATTTCGCGAACTGCTCTTTCTCCCCAGTTGCCTGAAGGGTCGATATGAGACAGGTGAGCATAGAAAGGTGGATCGAAGTGCATGCAGTCGAGCCAGATACCAGCCCCCGGATTGAGCATTTGTTTTTGTTGCTCCTCAGATAGCGGAACGCCGCCGTATGGCTGTCTGAGTGAGCGAAGGGTGTCTTCAAAGGTGACGGGCACACCATCAATATTGCGTCTTTCACTCAAATGGTGCGCTAAGTCGATGGTGGCCTGTTTCAGGTTTTCGTCTTTCTTTCTCTCGATGATCGAGCACATGATGTGACCTGGTGCGGTATTGTCATCCAGTTGAAACGGGGTTCGTCTGGTAGCCCAGCCGCGGAAAAATCCCCAGGTAAAGTCAGACCATCGGTTATCACCAAGATAATCTGACGCTGCCAGTAAACCTTCAAACCCTACAGAATCGCCGTAGAACCACCCCTGAAAGGGGTGCTCTAATAATCGGTCGGCGACATTGGCAATGATTTCATTTCCTAATACATCCTTGTTCATGTAAGTCCTTTAAGGGTATACAGACCCTAGTTGTTAACCAATTTCATTCCCTCGTGAGCATCACTGATTGCACGATTGATAAGCGCTTTCATTGCTTCCTCTGCAACGGTCGCGTCTCCTGCCATAAAGGCGTCGTATACGTCTTGGTGAAGAACGTGGCTTTCTTCCATCCCTATCATTTTGTCGGTGTATCCTTTGCCTTTCATTTGCAAATCAATGAGCAAGGCGAGGGCCGCTTCAATAACAAGAAACAGGTGATTGAGCAGTTCCGACTGAACGCACGCAATTAACGCACGATGAAATTCCAGATCCGTTTCAATAAAGCGGTTTCGTCTTTCCTGCTCAGGTGCGTTATCGTCTTCAAACACTGCCACTTTTGCATTCCATGCATCGGTAACTCGCTGGCGGTCTGAATCCGTTGCGGTTTGAGTGGCAGAAAAGGTAATACCCGGTTCGAGGACGAGTCGGGTTTTAAGCAGATCGTTCAGCAGGTCGTGAGTTTCGCCAGACTTGATTCGCCATTCCATTAAGTCTGGGTCGAGCAGACGCCATTTTGAGCGGGGCTGTACGCGTGTCCCATCCGAAGTTCGGCTAAAAATAAGCCCTTTGGCAGAAAGCATACGAAAGGCTTCTCGAATGACAGAGCGACTCACACCCAGCTCTTCAACTAAGGCGGCTTCTTTGGGCACGGCTTCATTCTCACTCCATTCACCGCCCACAATGCGAACACCAAGGTGTTCAACAACGGTTCCGAGAATGCCGCGGTGTTTGATTGATCCTTCAAGCAAGCTTGCGCGATTCAGTAAGCTATTTTTACTCATGTACGCTCTCCATATTTATATGTTTATCATATTAACACACAAAATAAAGCGCTGCTTACTTCATAACCAGATGAGAAATGATCGGGGAGGAGAGAGGTGTTATTGAAATGCCTTTTGCCTTTATATCAAAAATTGAGCAGGAGCGATCCATCGGTGCTGATAAACAAGATTTGGGACAAGTAAAGTCGCCGTTTTTCAGACGTTAAAGGAATAGTTTTACGTGAGAAAGGTCGGTGGAAAACAAAGAAGCAGCAACACGGGGAAGCTGCTTTTTAATGTGAATTAGAATGGGAGTGGATTACCACTCTGCGAAGGAGCCGTCTTCATTTGTCCAATGTGGGTTTCGCCATTTAGGTTGTGAAAGGGCTTTTTGATGCTGCTCGCGCATAAAGTCTTCGTCTATGTCGATGCCTAACCCCGGTCCTTCAATGTTAAGGCAGTAGCCTTTTTTAAAATCGAAGACATCTTTATTGGTTACGTAATCGAGAACATCGTTTCCTTTGTTGTAGTGCATCCCGATACTTTGTTCCTGAATGATGGCATTCTGGCAGGAGGTATCAATATGAACAGACGACGCCAGCGCAATTGCGCCCAGTGGGCAGTGAGGGGCGAGTGCGACGTCGTAAGCTTCTGCCATCGAGGCGATTTTTTTCAGTTCGGTAATACCGCCACAGTGACAAACGTCAGGCTGAATAATGTCGACGCCACCATGTTCCAACAGCTTTTTGAAATCCCATCGAGAATGTAATCGCTCACCAGTAGCAATAGGAATGGCACCATAGCGGGCAATCTCGTGGATACAGTCGAAATGTTCTGCCAGTACGGGCTCTTCCACGAACATAGGGTGCATTGGCTCCAGCTCTTTCATCATGACTTTCGCCATGGCTTTGTGAACCCGCCCATGAAAGTCGATTCCAATACCAAAATCCTTACCCAGTGCATCGCGAATACCCTGAACTCTATCGAGCAGCGCGTCTACCTTGCTGTAATTGTCGATGAAATTCAGCTCTTCGGTGCCATTCATTTTGATGGCATTAAACCCTAATGATTTTCGTTCCTTTGCCATGCGGACTACATCGTTGGGTCTGTCACCTCCAATCCAGGAGTAGGTTTGGATTTTGTCGCGGCACTTGCCTCCGAGAAGCTGATAAATAGGAGAGTCTAGTGCTTTGCCTTTGATGTCCCAAAGTGCCTGATCAATACCTGAAAGGGCGCTCATCATTACTGCGCCACCTCGGTAAAAGGTTGACCGGTGAAGGTAGTTCCAGTGCAGTTCTATGTCTTTTGGATCTTTACCAATAAGGTATTCCATTAACTCATCAACGCAGGTATGAACTGTGTGCGTTCTGCCTTCTAAACAGGGCTCTCCCCAGCCTGTAATGCCTTCGTCGGTGGTGATTTTTAAAAAGCCCCATCGGGGTGCCACTATAAATGTTTCGTAACCAGTAATTTTCATATAACGCCTTCAATAAGTCTTTGAGTAAAAGGGAATTCGCCTTTAACGTTCTGTGGAATTTAAGGATGCCCAACAATCCCGAAACGCTTTGGCACGCGTTCGCAAATCAGATGGCGTAATCCCTTTCTTATACAGCCCCGACCCTAAGCCAAACCCGTCGACACCAGCATCAATGTAGGACTGCAATTGATCTTTGTCGGCTTCAATACCACCTGTTGGGCAACAAATCATGTTTGGAGGCAGAACCGATTTAATGGCTTTAATGCCGATTGGTTGAATCAGTTCGGCGGGGAAAAATTTCAGTGCGCTTGTGCCATGTTCAATGGCAGAAAAGGCTTCCGAAGGAGTTTGAACCCCAGTGAAGACAACGCAATCGTGCTCTCTGGCTGTGGAGACCACGTCGGGGTTCAGGTTAGGAGTGACGATCAGTTTGGCACCGGTTTCGATAACGGGCATCAGCTTATCTACCGTTGTTACGGTTCCTGCACCTATAATGGCTTTATCGCCAAAGTGCTGCACCAGCTTTTCTATGCTTTTTACTGCATCTGGAGAGTTCAGCGGTACTTCAATAAATCGAAAATCATACTCCAGAAGCACGCTGGTAATGTCGATGACTTCATCAGGCTTTACGCCGCGAAGTATGGCGATAAGTGGCAGGGTGTTAAACCATTCATTATTTCTAAGCTGATCAGTGTTCATTGCAGTTCTCGCTGTTGTAAATGGTTGTCATACCTTTCAAAAAGCACTGGTCGCCATCATGAATCTGGTGGCGAATATTCAGATAACTCAATGCGTTGGAATAGCGGTTGCTTAAACCTTTTGAGCCGACCAGGTGGACTTCTTCCTGTTCATCGATCTTGGAGAATTCATGACCAATGAGAAGCCCAGAAATGTATGAGTGGACATGCGCTTCTTTGATGTCTTTTGTTAAACGGAATGATCTCGCGCTGAACAAAACGTGATTTAAAGGGTGGCTGATGCCGATATCCAGACCTTTGTTAAACACAGCTTCATCGGGTTCCTGTTCTGGTAAGGCTTTGCCTAACAAGCTATGGCTGGTCAGAACGGAATAGAGTTCACCAGTCATCACAGTAGAGAAGTGCATCAGTTGATCGTTTTTCCAGACCGCATGCTTGCTGTGTGTGCCGCATAAAATAGCTGTGAAATCCTGCTGGAGTTGGTCACTTAACCCCACCAACTGAACCTCTTCCCCCCGCATCACATCTGGGTGACCAAAAACATTCTGGCAAAGAACGCCAGCAACAATCTTCGCCTGGATTCCCGAAAGCAAGGTCACGGTTTTAGACCTCTTAGCAATATCAGAAATAGTCGCGGGGGCAGGGAGGTAAGGCACTTCACGCCAGCCCTGTTGAGAACCAACCATTCCAGCCATTATGACGGGCAGCGGACCATGACTCTCAGTCCAGTGGTGAATCAGCCCGTCAAATTCTTCGGGGAATTGTTGGTGTTTAACGGAAAGCAACCCTTTAGGAGCCTGAATGGTGTCCAAACAGTCGCCTGATTCAGACATCAGAAATGCTCTGAAATTGGTTGTTCCCCAGTCTACGGCAATCCATTGCCCAGTCATAAAAACTCCATGTATTACTTTAAATTCAATCTTGTAATACAAGATTGATGAGTGTGAGAACACTCCAAAAGCCAGGTGCCTGCAACTCAGGCTAGCGAATCAAATCGCTGGCTTTCAGCTCTTTAACGGTTTTACTTGTTGCGTCTAATACAATCTCGCGCATTGTTTCCCGAGCTTGTTCGGGGTTTCTCATTCGCACTGCATCCATCACTTTGTAGTGATCTTGCAAAGCAGGTTGGCTTAGCGTCATGTTTTGCTCTAGCGTTCGGGTAAACGACACCGCCATCGTTGTTGTCAGAGCATCACCAAGCGAAATCAAAAACGGGTTTTTGGTCGCCACTAAAAGCTGCTTATGAAATTCCATATCACCCATTCTGACTTTCTCTCGGTCGCCCTCCGCCAAACCTGTTTCCATCAGGTTGTAGCCTTTTTCTATAGCGGCTAGGTTGTCTCCGGTGGCATTTAACGCCGCTAACGCTGCTGCGTTTGGTTCAACCATTAAACGCACTTCAAGCAGGTGGGGAATAAAGGTATCGGACTCTTTGAATTCAGCCACCCAGCGCAAAACGTCGTGATCCAGCCAGTTCCATTTATCCGGTGTGTTGGCAACACTTCCCACCTTGGGGGTTATGGTAATCAGCCCTTTGCTGGCTAACGTTTGTAATGCGCTTCTTACCGATGTTCTCGATACGCCCATGGCAAGTGCCAATTCGTTTTCTCCTTTAAGAAAGGAGCCCGGCTGAATGTTTTCTTTCAATAGGTCATAAACAATCTGGTCAATTGCCAGTTTCGATTTAGATATTCTCATTTATGAATTCATTAATTCTGTTCTTGTCATACATGGTGGGTTAAAAAGTAACCAAAAACAGTGAGAGATGTCTTGTTTTATTGTTTTTATTGTCAATAACGGAGGGAGAATCAATCAATGACTATCCATTAACATTCATTGATCTTTAAGGTGTGTATGGAGTTGAGAAACCTTTAGCAACACAAGAGAATATGCGTCGCTAAAGGCGAGGGTGTAGGTAATAAAGCTTATTTAACAGGTTTTTAAGCAAAAGAAGCTGCTGCTTCAGGTGTGGTTTCATCAAAAAGCGAAGCAATGTGTTCTGGGTTGTAACCCGAACTCACAGGTACACGAATAAGTTTTACTCCGGCACTTTCACAAGCGTGTGATAATCAATTGATTTCATGGTAATTTATCCACTAAGAATTTGAATGGGTTTAAGTTCATGAAGGCGATTTTTATCAAAGCTATCAAAGGTGCAGCATGCTGGTGGGAATGGGTTTTCAATAACAGGAAGCATGCCGATAGCTGGCGAAAGGCTTCCATATTTATGTTTACCTTAGCTGCACTGACGTTTATGCAGCTGATGTTGGTTATTTTACCGATTGAAAAGGATGGAAAGTTCAACCTTTACGAAACAGTGAGGATTGAGCAAAAGGACATCCCAAACATTTTAGAATATGAATGCAAACTCGATAGTGAAGCATACACACAATGCTCGATGGCTAAGTATCAACTAAACAATGTCAAAGTGCTGCTGCCCATTTTTAGTTATGGCACTCAAATAGCTTTTGCGCTTGGTGTTTTGCTACTCATTTTGTCTTTTATAAGTGGTATAGAAATCAAAGAAGATGAGTATGACCAATGGAAGAAAGACTTAGACAAAGCTTCGAGCGGCAAGTCTGAAAATGATGAAACGGAAGAAGAGATGAATGAATTAAGCTGAGACACATCAAGCGACAGTAAGAATTTTTCTGCCATCAGATTGATTGGAACGGCGCCATCAAGCCAACGGGTAATCGTCGGTTTGGACACTTTTAGCTTTGTTAACAATTAATCTTGTGATGCGCATTATGTGGTCTTTATGTTAAAACCTTGATGTATTGATATTTATAACAATATCAATGAATTAAATGCACTTTGAATGACGTCTATTTTCAAGAAGTCTTACATAAATGAGTGCTTTGATTACTATCCCTGAGATATGCAGTGAAAATATGATTTTGAGTTCCAATTCGCAGTATGGGACACAGATCACATGAATAAAGATATTAAGAACGACCTCTACAATACAGGCTTCTACACGAACCAAATTCTAGACCTTTTCATTTGGCACTTTGACGATGACAAACAAGCTGCCAATTTCTTCGGCGTAACCCCTAAAACTGTCCAATCCTGGAGAAACAAACGTAAATGGCCTGTCGCGGTCATTAGGCTGTTGTTGATCATGCACAGGGGATATTTGCCACCAGATAGAGCGTGGCGAGGGTTCAAGATTCGGGGAGATAAGCTTTACACGCCAGGTGGACGGGAACTTTCTGCTTACGACCTCCAGGAGTTGGATATCAAAGTTTCTTTAGGTCAGAACGTCGTAGAGTTCAGGCGTAAAAAAAACCGTGTCAGAAAAAGTAACTTGATGTTGCGTAGACAAAAAAATAGGGCGCTTTTGCGCCCTAGGTAATGATTATTTTGATGTTTTTAAATTCTCAACTAATTCTTTCAATTCTTTAACTTCAAAATTTTTATTATTAATTTTAATTTCGTTATCATGTATTTTTTTATTCAAGTTATCTATAGAGACTGATTTATATTGGTGGTCAATGCAACTATTTGGATCACTAGATATAATACCATTGTATAGACGTTCTTCCATTTCTCTAGTGGCAATCAACATGTTCTTTCTATCTTTCAATAAACCGAGCTGTCTTATGTTTTGATCTAGTATTGAAATAACATTGTTGATATCAAAACTTTCATTAGATTCCTCAATTTCTATACTATCAAGTCGTCTTACTTCTCGTATCTCGTTGACCAGGTCTTGATTTAATTTTTCATTTAAAAATCCACTTGAATACTCTATAAATCTGTCGGTTTGATACATATGGAAAGAATGTTCAGTATTAGCTTTGAATTCCTCTATAAGTTCTGGTCTAGGACCTATAGTCTTTCCTTTAAAATTTATCCACCAGTCTTCTTTTTTGTCATCAGTTATAAGAATTATTGCTCTCTTTTCTTGTTTGGATTTATCAATTACTTGCTTCCAAACAATTAAATCACCAAACATTTTGTACTGGTTTGCTTTGGAGTTACTTTTATCAGATTTACCAGAATCCATATAGCCCGGAGGGATTTTGTTTTTATATCGCTCTTCTCCCTCTTTTATTAATTCTCCTAATTTATCTGTATTGTAAGGTGAACCCACACGACCACTAAATATTTCAGATATAGAATCTTTTATTTTATCATCATGTATACGTTTAGTATGAGTTTTTTTATTTTCTTCTAATTCATATTTTAACATGGAGAAAATTCTATCAACTTTTCTCATCGTATTTTTACTAACGAATGGATGTTGACGAGAATTTATTAATCCTTTGTGTAAAGAATTAATTGAATTTATGGTTTTGTCGTATGATTGCTCTTGTGAATCTATGACAGAGAGTCTGTTGTTAAGGTACTCCTCTGCGGCTCTATGTGGTAGCCACACTCTATTTTTAAGTTTTTCCAATATTTGCAAAAACTCATCCCTTGATGAATCGGAGTATCTATAAAGGTTAAGCAAAACATTTGTATCAAAAGCAAATATACAACTTTGCCAAAGTTCCTTTATTTGGTCTTCATCTTCTTTAAAATGTCCAGGAAATAAGTCTTTCATTTCTTATGCTTTGCCTATCAAGTCTGTTAGATAGTTGTATTCTAACGATTGAGCTTTTATAAGCAACTACTTGATATAAGCCATTAACAATATGGATGTTTTCTGTGCAAAAGGAGCCTTTCGGCTCCTTTTTCATTCCATCCGAGCAGCAAGCGAGGGCAAGGAGGTTTGTAAGGGGTTATCGTGCGCTTTGGTTCTTACCTGTGTAAATCGTCATTACTCTCGCTTCGAGGCGCTTCACCTGTTTTCTACGTGATTACATCATATTTCAACAATATCAATTAATTAGTCAATATCATGCTGTTTCATTGTGGCTTTTAACCTGATAGCAAAAACTGCTTTGCCTGGTTGCTGCAGCTGGCTGGTTTGATAGCATTCTTTGAAGTTTTTAAGCCAGTATCGTTTGATTTTGATGGCATTTCAGGGAGAGGAATATGGGAACGTTGACGATTAGACTCGACGATAAGCAAGAAGAGGTCATTGATACACTGAAAAAGCACTATCGCGAGTCTGCCAGTACCAAAGCCGTGTTGAAAGCGGCGGCAAATGTGCCAGTGATGCAGAATGAGATCAATAAGCTGGAGCGCGAACTGAGCCAGGCATTAAGAGAGCTTTCCCAGCTTCGCTCTGCCAGTAACAATTTTTTGTCCAGTCTGGAGCAGTTAAAGGTGGCGAGTGATAGCAAAAAGACGTCCAGGAACCGGCTCGATCAGTTGGATTTGATAGCAGATTAGCGATACCGGTTCGACTCGAGACGGAAAAACTGATAGCAAAAAGGCGCATTACGCGCCTTTTTCTATGTCTGCCAGTCGCTTTTCTAACTGCTTGATGCGATTAGCGTGCTCTTTCAGAGTGAGCTTAATCCAGCCTATGTCCACTTTAATGGCGGCGATTGTGCCCACGCTGGAGATTAAGCCTGTCACAATTGCAATGATGTAAGGGTCTTCCATTATTGCCTCCCAAATCGTTTGTCTAACCAGTGCTCAAAGCCCACACGTAACATGCGCCGGAATCCAAAGGTATCAATGTAAATCATGGCGAGCACGTACCAGTAATATTCTGGTGTGCTTTCCAGGGCCTCAAAGCCTGCTTCAACGAACGGCACACACTGAGGAATAAACGCCAGCAGTACGGGCAATGTGGTGATGAAAAGCAGGTAATCAGCTTCCCAGCCACGATTTGCCAGGCTGAGCTCGTCCAGGCGTGTGGCGTTGGCGTCACCTTGCTCCAGTCGCTTGATGGTGGCGACGGTCTTGGCTTCGTCTAAACGATCTTTTCTTTCTTTGGCTTTGTGCTTGGCGTCCTGGTGCGACTGAAACAACCCGACCAGGGGCGAGAAAAGGGCAGTCAACCAGGTCATATCAGCCCCCAGTGTTTCAGCAGTTTGAGGGAGTAGGCGGCGGCAATCGCGCCGGCCACCGTTATCCCGATTTTCTTCAAATCTTCACGGGTCATGCGAGCGCCACTCCTTGCCTGGCGTCATCCAGACTGTAATAACGACCTACTTCCATGATGCTCATGGCGTGCATGACTTTGGCGAGGGTTTCATCGTCGAATAAATCGATATGATCATGAACTGACACCCCCAGGCGTTTTGCCACGAATCCGGCGTAATTCTTGGTGTCGTTTTCGTTTGGCGGCGCAAAGCGGTGGATGATTTGTTCCAGGCTGTAAAGGTGATACAGGCGCTGATAGTTGCGCAGCAATTTGGCGCCGGCCCGGAAGCCGTATTTGTGGTGCTTGAACGTTTCAAAGGCTTTGTCGCGTGGAATGGCGGCTTCGCCATGCCAGTCGTTACCAATGCGGATATTAAGCGGGTTGTTGTTGCGAACGCCGCGAACGGTGTGCTGTTTTGCCATGTAAAGGGCTCCTAATACGATAATCAAGGCGAGGGCATAGCGCATGGCTATACCCCAGCTAGAACATTTGAAAAGTTGATGTACAGGGGTGTTTCGGAATAGAACGCCGACAAGTCAACCGAGGTATGCCCGTCCTGCGCCACACCCTGCACGCGAATATGATGCTCGTCGTGCTTGGTCACTGAGAGCTGATTAAAGGCGTGAGACCGCTGTTTCCCTTGCGTGTAAGCGAATACCCAATGCTTTTCCATCCCATAGGGCGTGTGGTATTGCTTCATCGGCACCAACTTACCCGTTGCCACTTCGGACGCGGGGAAAGTGCCGATCACTTCCGTGCATTTGTGCATGCGTGTTGGTTGCGGCGTCATATCCGGCACAACGTCCAGCTTTTCGTAATTGATGAACACGCCCGCTTCAATAATCAGCGCGGATTTGCCGTTGCTATGTCGCGAGTTGTCGGCAGAATCGGACTCAACGAAATAGGCGTATGCCTGGCTCGGGTCTAGCTCAATTCCATGAATCCACTGTCTTTCATGCTCATCAAAGGAATGCTTTGTCAGCACCTTTTCAGCCACGATTTGCTTGGCGTTGCCGTCAACGTCCAGCTCTACAATACCGAATCGCTGTCCCTGGTTTGTCTGCCCGAAGAAATACACGCTGTAGTATTCCGGCAGCTCATCACTTGGCGCTACCCAATCCTTTGAATACAGTGCCTCATCACGATGAGTGGTAAACATTGAGAACATGACGATTTTGCTTTTGCCGCTGGCACCATCGGCGAGGACGCCCGTTGCAAAGTTCCCGTACTTCTTGGAATACAGCGCAACAGGGTTTATCACGTAGTAGCTCAACCCAATGCTATCGGTATCTGCACCCGCCAATAGGGTTTCGATACCCCAACCAATCGGCGCGGGTCTGCCAAGACTCTTGCCAATGTGCATATTGGAGGCACTCAGATTGGCAAATTCACAGCCTTCCGTTAGCCAGCGCGCACCCTTATATCCGGTGTCTCGCGCCGTGGTGTTCATGGTGGTATTCCAATCCGTAGTTGATTGAGTCAAATCGGGATTGCAAAGCAGGTTTCTAGGGGGAGCAGAGGCGCCTTTTGCGTCGGCTTTGGCGCTGTCTATCGCTTCTGCCAGATATTCAATTTTGTTTCGGCTGCTGCCTTGTGGGAGGTTGTCTTTCACTTCACCCATAATTAGTACTCCAGAAATTGAACGTGGTCGGTCGCTGCGCCAGTGACGGCTATGGCACTTTCCACAAAGAGTTCGATGGATTCCCCAGCATCCAGCTCAAAGTCACCCAGATGAATGGCTCCGGTGTTGGCTTTGGGGGCTTTCACCGTAATGCGCCCGCGCTTTTTGGCAGGGATGGTATAAGGGAGGGCATGCTTGCCCGTGGCGTAGCTGGAGCTGGTACGCTGGCGCACGGTGAACGTCTGCTTAGTGCGCACCATGACATCACCGGCCATCCCTACTTTTTGCCCTGGCGCCAGCTCAACGGCCGGCAGACTGGCAATGACCAACTGCTGCCCGTTAGCCAGCTCAATGGCGGGTAGGGAACGGATGTCAATTTGCTGCCCGTTCTCTAGCTCAATTTTGGGCAGACCACTTACGGCTACGCTTTGATTTGGCGCCATGACCATGGGCGGCATTTGCCCCACAATCACTTCTTGCCCATCGGCGGGCGGCACATAGCGACCCATGCCCACTTCGATTTCAATCAGGCCGTGCTCGCCCAGGTTCTCAACGGTTATCAGACCGCCCAGCGCTTTATCCAGAATCTGGGCGCCACGGCGCAAACGGTAGTTACCGCGCTGAGTTTCAATCGAGACTTCTCCTGGGCAATTTGCCACATACAGAAATTCGCCAATCGCTTGAAATTGCGCCCGCTGACGGGGCGCTAAGGTTTGTTTGAGACTCACTTAATTGATCTCCTTTGCAACGGTGACCAGGACAACCGCACCGACAACCAGACCCAGACCCCAGATGATGTACTTAGTGCGCGTCTCTGCGCCGCCGTCCATCTTCTTAGAGATGAGTTGACCCATCATTTTGAGGTTTTCGCTGTTTTGCGCCGCCTGATTGCCCGCCAGCCCAGCAATGTATTGCAGGTTTTCACTGTGAGCATCGCTGAGCATTTCAGACGTTTCCAGGCTGAGCTCCATCGCGCCTTCGGCAACGTTTTCCCCCATATCAATGGCGGCGGTGGTCACTTCCGTGTTGCCATTGATGGCCATTTCTCCCAAGTCTTTGGCGGCCTGAATGGCGCCGTGGTCGGTGGCCGTCACATTGATGTTGGAATTACTGACCCCAGAAACCGCCACGCCCAGGTTGTCACCCTGGATGGCGTTCTGACCGTTGGTCTGTTCGGTGTTGGTGGTGTTACTGCTGCTAGAACGTCCGCCCATGCTCACCTCCCAGCTCTAGCGTCAGATGAGTGATGCCGTCTTCGACGACTTCGGAGAATCCGATTTTCTTATAGATTTTGATGATGCCTGGGCGGATAGCCTGACCTTTCAGTCTGGCGTAACCCTGGCCTTTCACCGTATCGATAAAAACGGGCAAACCTTTCTCTAAACCCTGACCACACAGCGCCGACACGTAATAGCTGCCGTCTTGCTGGGCTTCACCCACAAAGCGCAGTGAGACACCATCGCCCTCAAGGTGGTAGAAGCAGGCGCGTTTCTCCCTGACCAGGCGAGTGGTGTGCTCAAATTCTACATTGGCATCGGAGAGCCCGCCAAACGCGGGTCGCAGGTGTTCAAACTGCGCCTCAATGTCGGCGCGGTTTGGTTTGATGAGAGTGAACTTCATTTCTTTTTCACTCCTATGTAAAACAGAGCAAGGATCAACAAAATCCAGGGCAGGGCTGACGCCTTACCCCCCATGTTGATAGCGCCCTGTGACGCGCCGCCAATACTGTTGGAGCTTTTCGCAGCGCTTGGACCGCCACTTAAATCCATTGGCATGGCGCCGCTGTTAGTAAATGGAGGTATCATGCGGTCACCTCCTTAGCCACGCGATAGGCCAGGTAAGCCCCGCCGCCCATCACGCCGAGTTTTACGAGCTTTCCGGCGCCGGAGCCTGTCCACAGACCCGCCCCGAAACCGACACCACCCGCCGCCAGGGGAAGCAATACAATCAATGGCATGACTCACCCCCGTTTTGCGAGATAGACAATCCCGCCAACCACCAACACACCCAACAGGATGTGTGTGGTATTGATGGGCAAAGTCTGT
Organism: Vibrio sp. SCSIO 43132; assembly: GCF_019904195.1. Taxonomy (NCBI): domain Bacteria; kingdom Pseudomonadati; phylum Pseudomonadota; class Gammaproteobacteria; order Vibrionales; family Vibrionaceae; genus Vibrio; species Vibrio sp. SCSIO 43132. Next base: position 2,125,671 of record NZ_CP063199.1, on the reverse strand, counting down.
TTGTAAACAATCGGCTGACCGTTGGGCTGCTGCGCAGGCACGTAGTGAGGGCGCTGCTCCTCTGGAGCGGCGCTTTTCACCTTGTCGGCTTCATTTTCGAACCAGGCATGAACAAACTTTTCGCCGCCGCTTATCACGGAGTCGGTCAGTCCTGCCAGGGATTCGCCCCAATCATCTAGCATGGCGCCTCCTTAGCTCTTGGCTTTGGTTGGCAGTGGCGTGACTTGCTGAACCGACTCGACCACGACAGGAACTGAGCCAATGGCACTTTTGTCGAGCTCAAACGCGAGCTGGGACTGCGCCGCAGTGTTGAGCATGCCATCCGAGCCAAACCCATAGCGGATAAAGTCCAGGCTGAACCATCCGGCGTTTTGCTCTTTCTTGGCCTGCGCCAGGTCAAACGCGTTATCTTCTTTGGTTACGTTCAGCTCTTCCAGGTTGTCACGCAGCACACGAACGCGATCAATGGTGTCGCTCAGGAAGTGAATGCGCTTGAGCCAGTATTCCGGGCTGCGCTCGGCAAAGTCGAACGGGGTACGACCGGACGCCGACGCAAACCAGGTCATTTCATACAGGCGAGGCATGTAGTAACGGATGGATTGTGAGGGCAGCACGTGAGCACGAGCGCGCATCACTGGCGCCGCTGGCAGATTTCCGTTGGCGTCAGCGGCTTTTTGTTTAAGCTGAATGTAAACAAACCACACTTCGCCAGGCAGAGTGACCAGGTCAGTCTGACGGACGCCGACTTTGGTGCGCAGAGTCGGATCACCAAATGAAATGATGTAGCGACCAGACTCAGCAAAGTTCTTGCGGTGTGCCTGGAGCTTCACCAGGGATTCGCCTGATATGCTGTATTTCGCTGAGCCATTGAGCGCCACTTCCACGCGCTCAATGTCGGCGGGGTTGGTGATGTTGGTGATCAACTCAATGGAGTGATAGGTAGGGCCGGCAACCATGCGCAAAGAGGCACGATTACCCCAGCCAACGCCTTCAATCGGGTCGAGCTCTTTAGGGCGAGGAGCGAACTGCGTAGTTAGAATTTCCATAGTCACCCCTTAACCAATGGTGTCTTCAACGGCGTCAACGTTGTTGGATGCCCAAACCACGCCCACGGAAACGACCAGCGCCACAACGCCCACAATCGCAATGTTTTTCGGTGTTACTTTCATAAAAATGATGTCCTGATTAGTGAAATAAAAAACCGCCCAGAAATAGGGCGGTTTCATCTTTGCCTAACCTTGGCGAATCATTCCTAATAGGGATTAGCTAAGGGTTCGTAATAAGTGGGCTTTGGTTCACATCTACCATCGTATTTTGCCTGGCTTATAGGGCTTTCCTTCCTGCAGGAGATACTCCAGTTTGCTCAGCTGATTGATGTCAGTGGCTAAAATGCCCGTCATGTTCTCCAGATAGATGGCGCTTTTGACCGTCTTTTGCATCATGATGCAAGCAAAATGGCAGTTGTCTATGATGGTCTTGGACACCTCCTGACCCCGCTGAAACATGTTGATGCTGTGCAGATTGAACTTACGGCCCAGGCGCAGTATTTTGCCGTGATACCCCGTTGCCTTGCCTGCGTTTAAGCTGTGCTCGGCGACTTCTTCACAGATGATTTTCAAGGGCTTTCGCTTACCATTGCCCACGCCCCAGACCACACGACAGAAGCGATCAAAATCTTCCGGCGTGGTTTCATGAGTGGGCTGATACGCAATCTTAAAGCTCTTATTGGTCTTACGTCCGGCTATCAGCGCCGCCGCAAAGTCGCGCAGCTTGGTGTAACCGCGTACCACACGGTTGCACAGCTCGCCGTGGTAGTCGCCAAGCGGGTCAAAAATCGCCACCTGGTCAGACGATTTGATAAAGAGCTTCTTAGCGGCTGAGGTCTTGCCACAACCGGACATGCCACACACGTAGACATGGTGATTGTCTAACGCATTGTTGGCGTTAATCGGTCTCATGGTTTTCTTCCTTGCTCTCTTTGACCTTGGCGGCTTCTTCTGCCTGCTTAATGGCGCGGTACTGGAAGAACATTGAGCCGCCAGCCGTTGCCAGTGCCACCACAAACCCCAGCTCCTCTTTGTAAGGCTTTAACCAGGGAGGGAGCTCACCGCCGTATTTGTGCAGAATTGGCGCCGTAGCTTTTGCCAGTGCTGCGGAGTGGGGCTCCCCAAAACTCAAAGCAGGGTGTACCGCTTGCTGAATCAGATACTCCGCGCCGCCCACCAACATGGCGGCGTCTTCTTCCAGGGCTTCGATTTGCTGCGCTTTGGTTGGGGGAGGTGACGCCGCTGCACTGACCGCCGCATCGGGGTTAAACTCGTCGTCTTCGGCGCCCATTGCCTGGATTAGCGCTAGCTCCTCATCGGTGCTGTGGGTATCCACCGCTTCGTGTTCGTCAATCACCTGATCCATTAATTCTGTGTCTACTACGCTCATTATGCTGCCGCCCTGATTACTGTAATTGTCTTGCCTACTGCCCATCCCAATACACTGCCAATGCCCACGCAGAGCGTGGTCACTAATAGCTTGCTTTCTTCTTTGGGTGGCTCGCTGTTTTGCTCATCTTTTGGCTTATCATTTGCCAACGGTTTGGTATCGGTTGGTTCACCTTTTGGTGAATCATCCGCAGTCGATAAGCTATCGCTCTCTTTGGGTTTGTCCTGGTCAAGCCTGGCGCGCATCATTGCCAGCTCGGCTTCCACTTCTTCGAGCGGTTTGTACTGGCTCATGAGTTGCTGTGGGACTGTAGCGGTGCGGTTGTCTGTCCCGCATTCGCACCGGCCGACGTAATACGCTTTGCGTTTACCCGTTCCCTGGCGAATGGATTTTGGGGTTAAGCAATCAGGGCAGGCGATATAGCCCAAAATCGGATTCTTATTACTTACCGTCATAGCCATGTCCCCTGAATTTCGCTAACACATTGCTTTATCGCCGCTTTTATCTTGAGGTGTCTAACGGTCTTATCCCAATCACAGTCAAATTGCTGAAACGTTTGCAGTAAGCTTCTCAAGTCGCTTGAATGCTCATTAACCAGGTCTTTCCCTATCACCTGACTGAGAAACTGGCGATTGGTGTACTCACCTTTGAAGTCTTCAAACGTTGATACAAGTTCGCCGCAGGTGATGTCATAGAACCGGATTTCAGCAATCGCTTGCTCTAACGCTTTCATCATGATTTGCGCGTGCTGCTTAGGGGTTGTATACACCTGTGACGACATCTCAATCAGGCGCTTCAATATGATCGTAAGCTGCTGGTTTTTAATCATGACTGGCTTTCCCTGGTTTGATGGGTTTCACCAGGTTCAGCTCAATCAGAACTGCCAAAGGCACTTGGATTTCACCTGTTTCCCAGCGCGACAATGTGGCTTGAGTCACGTTGATGCCATGCTGTTTTAGAAATTCAGCTTGAGTGAGCCCCGTTTCGGCGCGAGCTTCGGTAATAAGCGAAGCGGTGATAGGGTGCTTACAGTTAGGCGTTTTCATTGGTTCGCCTCCACAAAATCGCGGAGTTTATCGACGCAGGTTTGCTCAAGTTGAGCCAAACGCTGCTCCAGGTCTTGGACTTCGGTTTCGAGTTTACTGATTGCGCGGCTGGCTTCGTCCTGGTTGTCACTGGACTCGACGCAAAAATCGGTAACGGCTTTCGCCCAGTTTCGCACCTGGGTGAACGGTTTGGTGAGTTGGTCTATAAAGCCTTTTGGGATAAAGGATGGTACTTTGATATCAGACGGCGAATATTGCTCAACCCCTTGAGCATAATCAGCAATCCTTTGGACAGTTTTTTTCATGTTGTTTCCTTAACTAGAAGCTAGGAAACCGGACTTTCTTTATCTATCAGCTAAATATTACCAATAGTAAGTAATCGATTGCAAATGATTGCATATCTATATGTTGTATTTAGTAAACTCTTCAATTTCAACCCCTTTTCTTGCTAAGCCATCGCGAAGCGATAGAAACGACCTGTACACGCCCTGAGTGCGTGAAAGCTTATTGTCTTTGAACCTGAACATATCACGTCTTGAGTCTCGTCAGCGTTAGTTGTAGGGGAGGGAATATGACAATTCTTACCGCGTGGCTAAGGAGCCAGCTCGCTTGCGAGCAAGAAGCTCCGCTTCATCATCTTATCCCCGATTTTCAGGGGATAAGGATATAAGTTCTTTATTTCTATTAATACCATCGTTCTAGTCGAAGACTATGTTGGCTACTTATTAGGACTATCAACTAATAGTGACAACTAGGAGTAGTTAGAAATGGATATACAGAGGCTTATCCACAGATTGAGTGAATAATGACCGCGCATCCTGTGAATACTCGCAACTGTCACCCTGTCATGTTTTGGTTTGTATTGATTTTTGAATTGTATGGTGGTAGCGTGAGACTAATCATGATTCAATTTTTATTTGCTTCTTGAATCATAGAAAACACGAAAACCGCCACTAAGGCGGTTTCTTTGTTTTTGTCGGTCACTCAGACCTAGACGGGTATCGGTTCGGGCTCTGGCTCGCGCTCTGCTGCTTCTTTGCGGCGTCTGGCAAGTAGGGTGATTGGGGTTTGAATGTACTTGATAGGGCGTTGCAGGCGTCTTGCCAGCAGTTTCAGCCACTCTTTAGACGCTTTCTTGGCTTCCTGATACTGCTCAAGAATACCTAGGTCGATAAAGTAAGCTTCCTCAATGCGCTTGATGGAAGCCAGACCGCGCCATTTGGTCTGGTTGTTTTTGCCTGTATAACGTTCGCGAGGTTGCTTAGAGCTGATCCAACCTTTGGCAAACGCAAACTTGATGCACTGCTTAACGCGCCACAGGGGCAGGTTGGTTTTCTCTGCCACAAATCCCCACGTACGAAGCGCAAAGCCGTCTTTGGTCGCGATACCAATCTTGTTAGAGGTGTAACACATTTCCTCAACCAGAAGGGTCATGACCTTGGCGATGTCCTGAACGAAAGATTTGCGCATACCGCGCCCGTTGGAAGTCAGGAACGCGGCGGAGCTGGAAGGGCACTCGGCTATTTTCTCAAGAATAACGCGATTCAGACACGCCAGCGGGCGGTCTTTGCGTTGTTTTGATTGAGTAACCTGTTGTTCCAAGTTCTTATTCCTGACGTTAAAAAGAAGCCACTATCGGTGGCGAATCGGCGGCGATTAATTCGGTTACTTTTGGTGATTCCATCTCGCTTCCCCTAAGCCAACATCATGTCTAGAATTGCTTGCTTAGCTACAATAGCGGCTTTACATGCATTCAAGTTTGGTAAGTCGTTGCGATGGTCTGCCCAGTGAAGCGTGGACACTAGAACTTCGTTTCCGTCTTTATCAAAGGTATATTCGCCGTCTTTACTCAGGAGCACCTTAGGTGAACCAATGAGCTTGGCGGGTTCGAAATTGGGTTTGGTTGGTGCAGCCATGACGTTTCCTTTTAAAAATCGTAAGTCAAAGGCTTATAAGCCTGCTAGACTTGTCTGAGTGTTGTATTTAAAAGAAATCTGTTAGAGCCAACGAGGACAGAGCGTTGGAATGTAATACCTTGTTCATGCGTAATTCATGAACAAGTTGATAGCATTTCAACTTATTGTGTTCTAACAAATTTTTACCCGGTCTCACCGTAGTTTCATTCATCTATCAGTCGGGTGCTCCTTAAACTGCCGTTCATATCTCACCATGTCAGGCAGAGAAAGGAGCGATTTGATAGATATCAGACCATCTCGGTTTCGACATCCGCATTTAAAAACATCAACTTAATGATTTCAACCGATTGGCTACAACGTAGAGACTGGTCTATGCTAGCGATCGGAGGGAGAAAACATGATAACGACGCTAGAGCTTTTAAACCGATTACGTGTTGAAAAACAATTACCTAGCGACAACCAGGTAGCCAAATACTTAGACATTTCCCACAATGCAGTTCATAAATGGAGAAATGGCGGCACAATGAGTGATGAACTTGCCGCAGAGATAGCTCAGTCACTAGGTTTAGATGTAGATTTGGTTGTCCTAGCGATTATTGCTGAAAGGTCTAAGAACCAGCGAGCAATAGAAAAGCTAGAAAAGATATTAGAGAAGTTTGATGCCGCTTAGGTATCAACTAGAAAGCAAAGCTAATCATTTGATTTAATTGAGTTATTAGCTTTCTTTTTTGGTGTTCTCAGTGCGCATTATGTATATTATGTTAAATAAGGCATCAATCTACGTCGATTCTGATACATTCAGCTCTCCCTTTCCCTTCAAAAGCCATGCAATTTAACAATAATCCTATTTACCATAAAATACCTAATAGTCATTTCTTTAATCAGAGATTAAGTAAATGACTATTAGCTTTAGTTCATTTGGGCTCTTGCATCTACAACTTCAACTTTGCTTCGTGCCGTTGGCTTGTACATTAAACTCTTATCACGCGCACGTAGCTTTGCTCTAGCAACATAAGTTTGATTGAAGTCCTTTTTCTAGCTTGGTTCTGACCTGATATGAAGCGTCTGCTATGGTTATCTTCCCTAACTTTTTGCGGTCGAGCCCAGCGTTCTGGCGATAAGCTATCGTTCCTTTCTTGAATAACACGTGAGACGCCGGCTTTCCGATCGCTGCGGGATAAAGAATCGCCATGTACACATCTTCCAGTGAGCGCATCCTACTACGGTACGGTTTGAAATAAGCTTCGACATAGTCAAGTTGGTCTATAGCATTCATTCTAGCCAACTTTTTTGTGCATGTTCCCAATCCTTTTGCTGTCGCAGGCATAAACTGAATCAAACCGGTAGCTCCACTGCCCGCTCCATTTTTAATGGCTGGGCTGAATGTTTCTGCTGTTTCGAATGCCATACAAGCCATTAGGAAGTTAGGATCGATATTAATGCGCTTACTTATCTCTTCGACTTTGACTCGAAATTCAGGTGAAACTTTCTCTCCCCAGGCGAGCTTTCCTGATGCGCGATAAGTTTTTGATACCGGTGGCTTTCTGCTATTTGAACGGCTTGATGTAAATGGGATGACTTTTAAGAATTTTTGAACTTTCGATTGGATTCGCTTGGGAAAGGAAAAGAACTTGTCTATTTTGCGTTGAAGCTTTTTAACTTTTAATAGTTTGTACAATAACTTGGAAATGGCTTTCACGATACAACCTTACTTGGAAAACACAGCAGAACAGTAATTCATTTGATTGGCTTTTGATATCAACCTTGGGTGTTGAGTACAAAAGCGTGAAATGAATCACTGTGCGTTGTAAGCAAAGGCTAAGGCTTGTAACTAAACGCAAATATTGTCGTTTAGCAATAGGCTTTTAAGATTTCCTGTATGTCTTTTGCCCTGATTGGTTTGGCGACAAATCTGTCCATGCCTGCCGCAAGACATTGGTCTTTGTCGGTATTCATCGCGTGTGCGGTTAGCGCAATGATAGGTAGCGTTACCCCTTGTTTGCGAAGTACTTTGGTGGCAGCCAGTCCGTCCATTTCTGGCATCGAGATGTCCATAAATATCACGTCCAGGTTGTTCTGGTTTTTCTCGACATACTCAACGGCTGCGACGCCATTAGGCACAATGTGGACGTTGTGACCAAGGTTAGACAGCATCAGTTTTATCACCATCTGGTTTGCTGGGCTGTCTTCTGCAACAAGAATGTTCAGTTTGTTCTGAGAATGGATAACGTCGCTGTTGCGAGCGTTTTTTCCTACATCATTTTTGGAGCCGATTATCGGTAAGGTTACGGTGAACTTGCTGCCTTGGTGGCGGGTGCTGTTTACCGTGATATCACCGCCTAGTAATCTGGCAAGCTGCTTAGATATTGCAAGCCCTAGCCCTGTGCCACCGTATTTTCGGGTTATCGAACCATCGGCTTGGACAAATGGTTTAAACAGCTTCTCTAGTACGGAATCATCCATGCCAATACCAGTATCGGAGACCTGTATCACCAACGATTGATTGCCCTGTGTGCGAACATCAACGTTGATCTCTCCCGACTCTGTAAACTTCACGGCATTGCCAACCAGATTAAACAGAATCTGCGACAATCTGGTCGAATCGGTGTGGATTTCTTTCGGAATGTCTTCTGCTAGATTCAGAGAGAGCTGTAGATTTTTATCGTTAGCAAGTGACTGATAATGCTGTAAGTTTCCTGTGACAATGTCACGTAAATTGACGTTCTTTGTATCCAGTTCAAAGCTGCCCGACTCTATTTTTGACAGATCGAGTACATCACTGATAATGGCAAGCAGAAGCTCAGCAGATGACTCCATCATTCTTAAGACTTCGGTATTGTTTTTGTTAGTGCACTTGGAAAGCTGAACATCAATCAGCCCAAGAATCGCATTCAGGGGCGTTCGGATTTCATGGCTCATCATTGCAAGGAATTGGGATTTTGCCTGATTGGCTTTTTCCGCTTCCATTCTTGCACGCTGTAGCTCAAGGTAACGCTGCTTACTCTGAGAGATGTCTTTTACCGTGCCACGGTAACCAAAGAACTCACCTTCTAAATCGTAAAGAGGAGCGCCGCTTATGCTTAGCCAAATCCCTTCTTCTTGGTTGTAGCACCATTCTAAATCGCGTATCGGTTGACGAGATTCCATTGCCGCATTGAGCTTTTCAAGCTCTGGAATGTTGCCCAGCATGGCTTGAATACACTGACCGTGATAATCCACTTTAATAGGTGAAATATCGGAGATGTAAGTGACGCGGTAACTACTGTTGGTCTCCCACAGACAATCCCCTACACTGTTGGCGAAGTCTCGGAATCGTTCCCGGTTTTGTCTGAGTTCACTGGTTCGGGTTGCGACCAAAGACTGCAATTTCTCTTTGTAGTCGATATCAATAACAGCCCGTTCAATAAGCGGTATCAGTCTGGCGAGAATATCCTTACAGGCAACGGAGAACTGCCCCTTGCGGTTGCCAATGAACAGAATCACCGACTGACTGGCTTCTGACTCTACGCCTGTCATCAGTAGAGATTTGACCTGATCTTGCAGGATGGAGTTGAAATGGCTGAATTGCAGCAGAGATTCGGGCTGGTAGATGATGATGCTTTCGCCCAGAATAGCGCGGTCGAGTTTGTCGTCCTGTTGCCATTCCTGGTCGCGGAATACTTTGTTGGTGCTCAGCAGAGTCTGAAAAGCAGTTTCCCCTGGGCTGCGGGAAAGTACGATGGCATCTTCAAAATTGATGTATTTGCGCAGAACGGTAAGCAGACCATTAAATATCTGGTGTTTGTTACTTGCCCCCGTCATCGATGAGAGAGAGGCAAGGATCGCTCTGTTTTCATCAAGCAGTTTTTGTTCTTTTTCTTTGCTTTTTTGTAATTCAAAAAGGGCTTCTTGGAGCTGCTCTTTATCAAAAGCGTTCATTAGACTCTCTTACTTTGATGAAACACAACGGAGGACACCATAAGGTTGCCGTGCGCATTTATACCGTTTTCAAACCTACCCTGTTCGCCATACGTGAATGGGCAGATAAAAGGTTGATTCTTAAGTGCACTGTGTACCTGTTCGCACACTGTATTCATTGCACTTTCTATGTGAAGCATGGATCCCGCGCAGAATATGTTGATGGCACCTAACGGTTCGCCCATATCGATACAGGCGTCATTAGTTAATTGAATGACTTTGCCAGCCCGGCTGATGAGTCGTTCTTTGGACCCCGTCATGAGGTGGACACGTTCGCCTTCTGCGATTTCTGTAAACAGCTCTATCCCTTCCCCATTGCTGGAAGTTTTCACTGGATGAGACAATTTGTAGATCGGCTGATAATCGATGCTGCCAACGATTCTTCCTAATGGAAATAAGTTGGTGGTGGCAAACAGGCTTTGTTCATCGACAATGTGATTGCCAAGCGACTGGCACCATGTCTGATAAACGTCTAGTGCGGGTTTGTGGTCTATTTCAAGTATGGAGCGGTGCCCTACTTTCGTGACTTCTCCGCTGACACCTGTTGTGGAATAGCCTGTGTGGAACCCGGTTTCGCAAGGCGACGAAGGAAACAACACCGAAATGGATATCCCTTCCTGAGATGTGGCTTGCTCGGTGAATACGTGCCATTTGCCTTCAAGCGAATGATCGGCGGCGCTGCCACCAATGAGAGGCACCAGAGTACCAAACTCTTGGTAGATGGCGTCGATAACTGGTTCTTCAAACCCTGGGGTGGCATGCACAATAATAAGGCTTGGCAGTTCGCCAACTCTTCCGCTGTTCTGAATGGCTTCTCTCAATACCTTTTTGGTGTTTTGCGCAGCTGAGGTCAGGCAGCCGTCGCTTATCCCCGTTCCATAAGCTGAAGTACTCTGAGAGTCGGCAAGTATCATAAGCCCGACAACGGGTCCTCTATGGAACCCCTTTTCTGTCAAAATGCCACGGCAGGATGTACACCCTTGAATCGGGGTATCCGGAAACTGTTGAGTCAGTTGATTTTTAAGTGCTTTGGCGGAGTATTCTTCAGTGAAGTAGCAAAGAATGAGAGATGGGTTGATATCGTCAGGAATTTGCGAACTCAGATCAATTACAGCTTCAGACTCATCAGAGCAATGGGAAAACGCGGATATCAACTTCATTTTTTACGGTATGAAACAAGTAACTAATTCTATTTTGTTTTATACAGGAATAAACGGTTCACCGCATCTATTTATTACCAATTGCTCAATAATATGAGAGCGCTATTTTTCTTTATGAATGACCTTCACATAATCCCCGTTTTCTTTATTTGTTATCAAAATGTGATCATATTTTTGTTGTTTGGAAATTAACCAGTTTGAATTATTTTTATCCGCACTAACTATATTGTTATTAACAGATACGCGAAACTTATCAGAGTCACCTACAATATAGATGTCATGTTCGGTAACGCGTATTTCGAATGGTTGCTTGTTTAGTGAAAATTGGCATGTCTTAACCACACAATTGATAATGTTTCCTTGATCTTGATCAAGTGTGCGCCACGTAAATGCTGCTATTAAAATCAATAACATGACGACAATTTGAGTGAGTCGGGCTGGTGTTAATTTCTGTGCGGGCATTTAAGTTTTTCCTCTATGTAACAAACTTCAAATTTTTAACAATTAGTTGAATGACCGGAGTATAAGTGAGGTTAATTTCCTGTCATTGATATGTTAGTTCCAGTATAGTGGCACATTGAAAATGCCGCTTTTTATTAAAATCGTTAAAAGGAATTAACAGTATGAAAAAACGACAATTCCTCGACCGATTTGGTGGCATTACGACAAATGTCGTGTTGGAAGCAAAAGTGTAGTTAATAAAAATTTGGAAGCATGCAAATGAGCCAAGAAAAGCAGCTAGAACAAAACTACAACTATACGGTCGTTCGGCAGTTTACCTTAGTTACCATACTCTGGGGAATTGTCGGAATGGCAGTTGGTGTTTTGATCGCCGCTCAATTAGTCTGGCCACAGCTTAACTTTGATACGCCGTGGTTGACGTACAGTCGCTTACGTCCCCTCCATACTAATGCGGTTATTTTTGCGTTTGGTACTAGCGCCCTTTTTGCAACGTCCTATTACGTTGTGCAGCGTACGTGTCAAACTCGTTTATTCGGTGGTCCTCTTGTCGCCTTTACCTTCTGGGGATGGCAGGCAATTATCTTAGCCGCTGCAATTACTCTGCCTTTGGGTTATACCTCGGGTAAAGAATATGCAGAGCTTGAGTGGCCTATCGATATCGCAATCGCCCTTGTTTGGGTTGCCTATGCCGTCGTATTCTTCGGTACTTTAATCAAGCGAAAGACCTCTCATATTTACGTAGCAAACTGGTTCTTCGGTGCCTTTATTATTACTGTCGCGGTTCTTCATATCGTGAACAGTATGGCCATTCCAGTTGCAATGGGTAAATCTTATTCTATTTACTCCGGTGCCGTCGATGCGATGGTACAGTGGTGGTACGGTCACAACGCCGTAGGTTTCCTTCTTACCGCAGGTTTCCTTGGCATGATGTATTACTTCGTTCCAAAGCAAGCTGAACGACCAGTTTATTCTTACCGTTTGTCTATCGTTCATTTTTGGGCACTGATTTCTCTTTACATCTGGGCTGGTCCTCACCACCTACATTACACAGCACTACCCGACTGGACTCAGTCTTTGGGTATGGTGATGTCTCTTGTTCTGTTTGCTCCATCCTGGGGTGGCATGATCAACGGTATTATGACTCTGTCAGGCGCGTGGCATAAACTTCGCCATGACCCTATCCTTCGATTCCTGATCGTTTCGCTGTCTTTCTACGGCATGTCGACGTTCGAAGGTCCTATGATGTCTATTAAGACGGTCAACGCGCTGTCTCACTACACCGATTGGACAATCGGTCACGTACACTCTGGCGCACTTGGCTGGGTTGCGATGGTTTCTATCGGTTCGGTTTACCACCTGATTCCGAAACTGTTCGGTCAGGAGCGTATGTACTCGGTTAGCCTGATCAACACGCACTTCTGGTTGGCAACTATTGGTACGGTTCTATACATCGTCGCAATGTGGATCTCCGGTGTAATGCAAGGTCTGATGTGGCGTGCGGTTAACTCCGACGGTACGCTAACTTACAGCTTCGTTGAATCTGTAGAGCAATCTTACCCGTTCTACTTTGTTCGTTTCCTTGGTGGTTTCATCTTCCTGGCTGGTATGTTCTTAATGGCATACAACGCTTATAAGACAATCACTGCCCCTAAAGACAGCTTAAAAGCTGTAGCGCAACCGGCATAAGGAGATTGACTAATGAGTTCGAATTCAAATAACCGCCACGAGATTGTTGAGAAGAACGTTGGTCTGATGGCCATCTTGATTGTCTTCGCAATCAGTCTGGGTGCGTTGGTAGAGATTACTCCGTTGATTTTCCAAGATCAGACAACAAAGCCTGTTCAGAATCTTCGCCCATACAGTGCGTTAGAAATGGAAGGTCGTGATATCTACATCCGTGAAGGGTGTAACGTTTGTCACAGCCAGATGATTCGTCCGTTCCGTGCTGAAACTGAGCGTTACGGTCACTACTCCATTGCTGGTGAAAGTGTTTGGGAACACCCATTCTTGTGGGGTTCCAAACGTACTGGACCTGATTTGGCACGTGTGGGTGGTCGTTACTCCGATGAGTGGCACCGCGTTCACTTGATCGACCCTCGCGAGTTGGTACCTGAGTCCAACATGCCAGGCTTCCCTTGGCTGGAAGAAAACGTATTAGATGGCAAGCTGACTCAGAAGAAGATGACTGTCTTCCGTGATCAATTTGGCGTTCCTTACACCGACGATCAAATCGCAAATGCAAAACAAGACGTAGAAGGTAAAACAGAGATGGATGCCATCATTGCTTATCTTCAATCTCTTGGTCATGCGATGAAGTAAGGGGGAATTATGGATATCGGTACTATTCATAGTATATGGACCATAGTGTTGTTCGTTAGCTTTTTAGGCGTGGTTTGGTGGGCTTACGGTAAAAGCCGCAAAGAACGTTTTGAAGAAGATGCAAACCTGGTGTTTGCCGACGAGCAGAAACCCTCTGAAAGTGACGAAGGAGTGACCAAAGAATGAATACGTTTTGGAGTCTCTGGGTAATTGTTATTACCGTAGGTACGTTGCTGGGTTGTGCTGCCCTACTATACTGGTGTGTAAAGGACAAAATGGGCGTGGAAGATGGTGTTGATATGGGGCACGAATACGATGGTATTCGCGAACTGAACAACCCTCTTCCAAAGTGGTGGACGTATCTGTTTGTAAGCACCTTTGTGTTTGCTGTTATTTATCTGGCTTTGTTTCCGGGTTTAGGTAACTTCAAAGGTTTTCTGGGTTGGCAGAGTTCCGACCAAACTGTAACAACGATCCAGCAATCTCGTGATCGAATTGCGCAAGCGCAAAAAGACAAGCGACTGGATCAATACGCTAAAGAGCTGGACGATGCAGATACCTATTTTGGTGAAGCGTTCCGCAAACTAGCATACAACGAAGCGGGTGAACTGAACGACATTCCTGAAATCGCTAAAAATGAAGAAGCGATTAAGGTTGGTCAGCGTTTGTTCCTGCAGAACTGTTCGCAGTGTCACGGGTCGGATGCTCGTGGTCAGAAAGGTTTCCCTAACCTGGCTGACAATGCGTGGCTATACGGCGGTGAACCTCAGGCTATCGTTAATACGGTAATGAATGGTCGTATCGGTGCGATGCCAGCATGGGGCGAATCGTTCGGCGAACAAGGCGTACGTGAAGTTGTCACCTACACCTTGAGCTTATCTGGTCGTAAAGTGAATGCACGTGAAGCCGCGGCAGGTAAAGCGCGCTTTGCAGCATGTGCAGCGTGTCATGGTACAGATGGTAAAGGTAACCCAGCGTTTGGTGCTCCTGATCTGACTGACCAGATATGGTTGTTCGGTGATACACGTGCCGACATCACTGAGACGGTTATGTACGGTCGTCAGGGTGTGATGCCAGCTTGGAAAGACATTCTGGGCGAAGACAAAGTTCAGCTTGTTTCTGCTTATGTCTGGAGCCTGACTAACTCAGACAAATAGTACATATCTATACAGCCCCTTTTCATGGGGCTGTCTTTTCTTTAAGTTAAATCTATATTCCGTTGTTGAGAATTTTTCTATGGTAAAGCCTTGGTATAAACAGTTTTGGCCGTGGTTCCTGATCGCGCTTCCAGCTACCGTTGTTGTGGCAAGTTTCGTCACGCTTGGTATTTTTTCTAAAAACTCTGTGTCTCTGGTTGCCGAGGATTACTATAAAAAAGGAAAAGGTATCAATATCGATATCTCGAAACAGAATGTAGCAAAAGATTTAGGGTTAACCGCAAGCGTCTCAACCAGCAGTGACCGAATCATTGTGGACTTTAACAAAGGGGAACTGGATCATTTCCCTGCACTTATTGTGACATTTTCTCACCGTACTCTGGCCGACAGAGACTTTTCTCAAACCTTATCTGCCAATGGTCGTGGTCAGTATGGTTTTAGCCTCGATAACGAAATTCAGGGTCCCTGGTTTGTAGAAGTTGAACCTCACAACAAAGAGTGGCTCATTCAGGGCAAAGTCACGTTCCCTTCCCAGACTCCGACGCAACTAGGTAACTGAATCGATGACAAAAGAGTGTTACCACTGTGGTGAAGATGTACCAGCCAACACTGAGTTTAAAGTCGAAATTTTAGGGGAAGAGCGCGATATGTGCTGCCCCGGTTGTGAATCCGTCGCCCAAACCATCGTTGATAGCGGTTTGGTTTCTTATTACCAGTACCGAACTGCCCCTGCGGAAAAAGCCGATTTAGTTCCAGAGCAACTCAGAAACCTGATTCATTATGACAATGAGGAAGTACAGTCTGAGTTTGTGCGTCAGTCAGAACATCAGTCTGAAGTGACATTGTCACTCGAAGGGGTGTCTTGTGCTGCCTGCGCCTGGCTGATTGAAAAACAGCTGGTAAATCAGCAAGGCGTGTTGTCGATTCGTGTGAACACAACCACCAACCGAGCCATACTGGCATGGGATAAATCCAAAGCAAAACTGAGCGACTTGCTGTCGACTGTACACCAGTTAGGATACAAAGCGGCACCATTCGAAGCGGATCAACAGGAAGCCAGTTACCATCGAGCGATGAAGCAATACCTTTACCGCTTGGGGATCGCAGGTTTAGCCACCATGCAGGTAATGATGCTTGCTGTCGCACTTTACCTTGAAGTGTTCGGGGATTTGGATGCCGAGTTCAAACAGTACTTCCGCGTTGTGAGCCTTATCTTTGCCACCCCTGTTCTGCTCTACTCTGCCCTGCCTTTTTACATGAATGCCTGGCGCAGTCTGAAAGGACGAACTCTGGGTATGGACGTACCTGTATCGCTTGCGCTTATCTTTGCCTATATCGCCAGCCTAGTCGCAACGGTTACTGAGCAAGGTGAAGTCTTTTTCGAATCCATTACCATGTTCACTTTCTTCCTTCTATTAGGGAGATTTCTGGAGATGCGCGCCCGAAGAAAAGCGGCTGCTGCCAGCGCAAACCTGCTAAAACTGATTCCGTCTATGGCGACCAAGCTGGATGGTTCACAGCTGCCAGTAAAAAGTCTGAAGATTGGTGATCAGGTTAGAGTATTACCCGGCGAACATATTCCCGCAGATGGCGTTATTCTGAATGGTCGTGTCCATATTGATGAATCCATGCTGACAGGCGAGTCCATTCCTGTTGTGAAAAAGCAAGGTGATATGGTCTTTGCCGGGACGTTAAACGGTGAAGAGTCTTTCGACTTGGAAGTGAACACCAGTAAAGCCAACTCGATGATCTCCAACATCGTGCGCCTTCAGGATGAAGCGCAAATGTCCAAACCTAAAATTGCAGAAATTGCGGATGTGGTTGCCCGCTACTTTGTGGCAGCCATTTTGATCATTGCGGCAGGCACTTGGGCATACTGGCATCAGACCAAACCCGATGATGCGTTCTGGATTATGCTTGCCGTGTTAGTTGCGACCTGCCCTTGTGCGCTTTCACTTGCAACACCAACAGCGATAACCTGCGCAACTTCCCGGATGGGTAACCTTGGTATTCTTCTTCGCAAAGGTCACGTGTTCGAAACCTTATGCAAAGTTAACCATTTGGTTGTGGACAAAACGGGAACACTCACCGAAGGCAACATTCAGATAGATAGAACCGAAGTGGCGAGTGAGAAACTCACTGAACACGAGTGCCTTGCTATCGCTGCCTCACTGGAGCGGCACGCCAATCATCCGATTGCCAAAGCGTTCAAGACCTTTGTCGAAGAAGGCGTTGAAGTGACTAATGTTGAAAACCGAATTGGCTTCGGCATTGTCGGTGAGTATCAAGGTGCATCCTGCAAAATAGGTAGTGCTGCGTTTGTACTCGGTGAAGAAGTGAATGCCTCACAGCCTTGCGTCTATCTCTCTCTAGACAATCAGCACGTTGCCACTTTCTACTATCACGACCCTATTCGTAAGCAAAGCAAGACACTGGTTTCAAAACTTGCTGAAGCTGGTATTAAAACCACGCTGCTGACTGGCGACTCGATGGCAAATGCAAAACTTGTTGCTGAAGAAATTGGCATTGAATCTGTGGTTGCTGGTGCGACACCGGAAGATAAGCTTGCGTTCCTGTCAACACTTGGTGACAACGAAGTATCCCTAATGATAGGTGATGGGATTAACGATGCCCCTACACTTGCTGGTGCACACCTTTCTGTAGCAATGGGTGGAGGTGCGGATGTGGCTAAGTCGTCCGCCGATATGGTGTTATTAGGTGACAAACTGGATAAATTGATTGAAGCACGTTCACTCGCCCTCAAAACACGCAAAATTATTAGAGAAAATCTTGCGTGGTCGCTAGGATACAACTTATTGATTTTGCCCTTGGCAGTCGCGGGCTTAGTTGCTCCTTATATTGCCGTCGTCGGCATGTCTGCCAGTTCCATCATTGTTGTTACTAACTCACTCAGGTTGCTCAAAGAAAATGGCTAGTCTTTATATATTGATCCCGATTGCGATTGTTCTTGTCTGCCTGGCAGTTGCCGTTTTCTTGTGGGCGGTAAAAAGCGAGCAATTTGAAGATCTGGAGCGTCAGGGACACAGCATTTTGTTTGATGAAGATGAAACGAATGACAAGCCGGAAGACAAAAATGCTCGAAGCCACATTGAGCAAAATAGAAATGATCAAAATAGCAATGCTCAAAGTAGTAAAGAGTAACGGTACTTATGGCTGATTGGTTAGGGGCACTGATCATCGGTATTTTAGGGGCTGGTCACTGCATGGGAATGTGTGGTGGCATCGCTTCCGCAGTTGCAGTAGGTAACCCGAATTCAACTCGTACTCTTTTTATCACCTTATTTTATAACCTTGGTCGTCTATCCTCCTATGCCGTAACTGGTGCGGTGATTGGTGGCGCGGTGTCGTCTATCGCACAGTTTTCAGACTTTAATCTCGCCCTCACATACCTGCGTTTGGTGTCGGCTGTGTTTATGGTTTTACTGGGTTTATACATTGCCAAGTGGTGGCAGGGTTTGCTGGCGGTCGAAAAACTGGGGCAAGGCATATGGAAGTTCGTATCCCCTGTTGGTCAGAAGCTATTACCACTGAGATCCCCGCTTCACGCACTGCCATTCGGATTTGTCTGGGGGTGGCTGCCTTGTGGGTTAGTTTATTCAACCCTCACCTGGGCAGCGGTATCTGGCAGTGCACTTGATGGTGCCGTAATTATGTTTTCATTCGGGCTTGGCACCTTACCCGCCATGCTTTTAGTCGGCATGAGCGCGGTGAAATTTCAGAAGTGGCAAAGAAATGAAACGTTCCGACAGTGTGGCGCAATCATACTGATTGCTTATGGGTTATACACTGGTTACGATGCGTTCACGTTACTTTCATAAATTGTCACATCCCTTTGTTTCGATAAATCTTTTTTCACTACCCTTTAGTATTAGGAAGTGTTAAAATATTGATGTATATCAAAATAGCGTTTGGAAGTTATGATTTCAGATAAGCCAGCAACAAAAAGAGTTCAGTCCGGTGGATGTGCCATTCACTGCCAAGATTGTAGTATTAGCCAACTTTGTATTCCTTTCACTCTCAATGAATCTGAGCTTGACCAATTAGACGAAATCATTGAGCGAAAGAAACCTATCCAGAAAGGTCAGGAAATCTTTAAAGCCGGTGATGAACTTAAATCACTGTATGCTATCCGCTCCGGCACTATCAAAAGCTACACCATCACAGAACAAGGCGACGAACAAATTACTGCTTTCCACCTGGCAGGTGATTTAGTCGGCTTTGACGCCATTACTGACGACTCTCACCCGAGCTTCGCACAAGCGCTAGAAACCTCAATGGTTTGTGAGATTCCATACGAAACCCTCGACGACCTTGCTGGTAAAATGCCTAAGTTACGTCAGCAGATCATGCGTCTGATGAGTAATGAAATCAAAGGCGATCAGGAAATGATCCTGCTGCTATCCAAGAAGAACGCTGAAGAGAGACTGGCTGCATTTTTGTATAACCTTTCTACTCGTTTCTCTCAACGTGGATTCAGCCCACGCGAGTTCCGTCTTACCATGACGCGTGGCGATATTGGTAACTATCTTGGTCTGACAGTTGAGACCATCAGCCGTTTATTAGGTCGCTTCCAAAAAGCTGAAATGCTGAGTGTTAAAGGCAAGTACATCACTATTCTTGATCACGACGCACTGCAAGAATTAGCAGGCGTTTCTGCTGAATAACCAACTCTCAATCCTAATTGTTGAACCTCGGTTCCATGAAGTGGCTCAGTTCTGAGCCACTTCATATTTCTCTTCTAATAATCTCTGTTTTCCTAAATTTTTCTGCTCTACTAAGCTACAGTTAACTTAAACCATGCCTCTAACCTTTTGGTTTCTAAGGAGCTGTTATGAGTATTTACAATAAGATCCTCGTTGTTGCTGATGTTAATAGCGATCAGCAGCCAGCACTGGCCCGGGCGATTCAGCTGAGTGAAAGTAGTCGTTCTGAAAGCCACATCACGTTCTTCTTATCGATTTACGATTTCTCCTATGAAATGACTTCCATGCTTTCCGTAGACGAGAGAGACGCAATGAGACGTGGCGTTATTCAGCAGCGCGAAGCCTGGATGGAAGAAGTGGCTGAACCTTACCTCAATGAGTCCGTTAAACTGGACATCAAGGTGGTTTGGCATAATCGCCCTTATGAAGCGATCATCGGCGAAGTGTTCGCAGGTGAGCATGAAATCGTAGTCAAGGCGACTCGTAAACATGACGTATTGGAGTCGGTGATCTTTACTCCAACCGACTGGCATATCTTACGCAAGTGCCCCTGCCCCGTGCTTTTAGTGAAGAACCACGATTGGCCTGTAAACGGTAATGTTATGGCGTCTGTCCACGTTTCATCTGAAAACCCGACCCACCAAGACCTGAACGATGCAATGGTTGAGCAACTGCAAGACATTAGCGGTCGCTTGAACGCTCAGTATGTACTTGTTAATGCTTACCCAGTTACGCCAGCGAACATTACCATAGAACTGCCTGAGTTTGATCCAACTACATACAGCGACGCGGTACGTGGTCATCACCTTACGGCAATGAAAGCATTAAGGCAGAAACACGGAATTGATGAGAGCAATACCCGAGTTGAGCAAGGTCTGCCAGAGGAAGTGATTCCCAAAATCGTAGATGAACTGGATGCGGGTTTGGTTATTCTGGGAACGACTGGTCGAACGGGTTTGTCAGCCGTCTTTATTGGCAATACGGCAGAACACGTTATTGATAAGATTAATTGCGATGTTCTGGCGTTAAAACCGAAGGGCTACATCAGCCCGCTGGATCCTAATCAGTAACAAATTACTTCTCAGATAAAACAGGCAAGCCATTGGCTTGCCTGTTTTGTTTCTATACTTTTAGTTCGCTATGCCTTTCGCACCTTAAAACACTGGCATCTAGCGCGGATATCCGTATTATACGCACTTCAATTTCTTGTCGAGATAACAACAGAAAAAGCTGGATATGACTGAGCAAAGTAAAGAGCGCACCAAAGCTCAACAGTACAACTTTAACAAGTTGCAAAAACGCATTCGCCGCAACACTGGTAATGCCATCAAAGACTTCAACATGATTGAAGATGGTGATCGCATTATGGTGTGTCTATCTGGTGGTAAAGACAGTTTTACCATGTTGGATATCTTGATGAGCCTGCAAAAAAGTGCGCCGATTAACTTTGAGCTGGTTGCAGTAAACCTTGACCAGAAACAGCCAGGTTTCCCAGAGCACATCTTGCCAGACTATTTAGAAAGCTTGGGTGTCGAGTACAAAATCATAGAAGAAGACACCTACTCTATTGTTAAAGACAAAGTACCAGAGGGCAAAACCACCTGTTCGCTTTGTTCTCGTCTGCGCCGTGGTATTTTGTACCGCACAGCAAAAGAACTGGGTGCAACAAAAATCGCGCTAGGACACCATCGCGATGACATCATTGAAACCATGTTCCTGAACATGTTCTACGGTGGAAAGATCAAAGGCATGCCACCAAAACTGGTTTCAGACAATGGCGAACACGTGGTAATTCGTCCACTGGCTTATTGTCGTGAAAAAGACATCATCAAATACGCTGATATGCGTGAATACCCAATCATTCCGTGTAACTTGTGTGGCTCACAGCCAAATTTGCAGCGTCAGAATGTGAAGCAAATGCTGAACACTTGGGATAAGCAGTTCCCAGGTCGAATTGAGACCATGTTTACTGCGATGCAAAACGTGGTTCCTAGCCACCTTGCAGACTTTGAACTGTTTGATTTCAAATCCATCAACCGCGATTCAGGTGTCATTAACGGTGGTGATATCGGCTTTGATAAAGAAGAGATGCCGCAAGTTCAAACTACCGACGAAGATGCGGTAGAGTTTGATCCGAAATTGCAGTTGGATGTAACCAACATCTGATTTAAAGAAGGGGCTCAGTTGAGCCCCTTTTCATTTCTTACTTTCTTGCCCATTCAGGCAACCAGTCTCCGTGCGCCTGACGCAGTTCATCCACCAACTGCCAGATCTGTTCAAGGTCCAGTTCCGCTCCGGTATGCGGGTCCATCATGGCGGCATGGTAAATATGTGCAGGGTTTTCCGTCATAAGAGCTTCCACAACCAACGCCTGCACACTCACGCTACTCTGGATAATGGCGTTAAGTTGTGGTGGCAGACTTCCTACTTTGGTTGGCTGAATACCCATAGCATCAACCAGACATGGGACTTCAACGGCACAGCCCTCCGGCAGCGAATCGATTAGGCCGTTGTTTGGAACATTACCGTAAATCACTTCTGGCTCATTGGTCCACGCCGCATTAATGATTGCCGAGGCATATTCGTTGCTCTTGTGAACTTCGATAGTGTCTTCAGACATGAGTTTTTGAGATTGCTCGTGCCATTTGTCTATCTGTTCAATACATCGTTTGGGGTATTCATCTAAAGGAATGGCGAATTTTTCAATAAGATCTTCCCTACCCGATTTGATAAACCATGGCGTGTATTCCGCGAAGTGTTCAGAGCTTTCGGTGACAAAGTACCCTGTGCGCTTCAGCATTTCGTATCGCACAATATTTTGGCAGCGTGGCATCTCCTGGCTTTCTGGTCTTGGGTATACGCCCGATTCATAGCCTTCAAGAAGCTTCGGATACAAATCTGCGTACTCACCATTTTCCAAACGCTCTTCAAAGCTCAGAAAAAACGCAATGTGGTTGATGCCGGCGCAGCGGTATCGGATGTTCTCGATTGGTATTTGCAAATCAGACGCTAAACCCTCAGAAGTGTGTTGCACAGAATGGCAAAGACCGACCTGCTTGATCTGCGGGTATTTCTTCGCAATCGCCCAAGTATTGATTGCCATTGGGTTTACATACTGAAGAAGCAACGCCTCTGGACAGACTTCAAGCATATCTTCACAAACCGACCACAGATGTGGAACGGTGCGCAAGCCACGCATGATGCCACCAATGCCTAAGGTGTCAGCAATGGTTTGCTCAAGTCCAAACTTCTTGGGGATCTCAAAGTCGGTGACGGTACAAGGTTCAAAGCCCCCAATCTGAAAAGCGACGATAACAAAGTCTGCGCCTTCCAGTGCTTCTCTCTGGTTGAGGTGAGTTGAAAGTGTCGCTTCACACTTCAACGTCGACACCATTTTTTGAGCGACAATATGGGACTCATTGAGTCGACCTTCATCAATATCCATCAACGCCACATGAGCGCCCTGAAGGGATTCTCTTTGGAGTACATCGCCAACGATGTTCTTCATAAACACGGTAGATCCCGCGCCAATAAAAGCTATTTTGGGGTACGATTTCATTTTTATTGTCCTTAGAGTTTGTTGACCTTAATCTCACGGTGGTAATTCAGATTATTGGCAACGAAGTGGACATATTCTTCCTAAATAATCTTATAGCTTTCCAGAAAGGCAATAAGAGCAATTCTAGAAATGCCAAAAATTCTTCAGAAAAATGAATCTATACTTGTGAAAAAGCATTCAAGCTGACAATGTTGTAGGCACATACGAGCAGTACTGATAAAGGCGGATATGAAACAGTCGACACCTTCTCATGAGTTTTCCAGCACCTATCGTGTAGAGGACCCTGATTACCCGAAAGAATGTGGTGTCGTGTTTGAAGACATTCAACCGAGGCAGTTCGAGCCTTCGTACTATCATCACCATGCTTCTATCGAAATGAACTATCTGCACCAAGGCGAAATGACGTATTCGTTTTCTGGAAACGATGTCACCATAAAAGGTGGCGTTTTCACTCTTTTCTGGGGAGCTAACCCCCATAGGGTGCTTAGCGTGAACGGAGCGAAACAAATTACCAACGTTTATATTTCCCTCTCTCAGTTACTTCAGTGGAATCTGCCTTCCTCTTTTATAAGTGCATTACTCAGCGGTTCGGTAATTTGCGCCCGGGAAAATAATGACATCGACCTTAATTTAGTTAACCGATGGGTAAACGAACATAGTACAGAAAGTCCATGGCATAGACTGCACGCTCTGGAAGTTGAAGCGAGGTTGTTACGGCTTGCGACCGAGGGTTGGTCGACCATCTTGAGAAGAGACATACAAGATGCCAACTCTCTGATTGGCGGTAAAGCTATCCTCCACTTTGAAGCGATGCTTCGTTTTATGAGTGAACATTTCTCAGTTCCAATAGGATTAGATGAAGTGGCAGATAATGCAGGTGTATCCAAAGGGTACGCTATGTCTTTGTTTAAAAAGCTACTCGGTAAGACCATTAAAGAACATCTTACCGATTTACGCTTGTATCATGCGAAAATGCTACTAGCAGAATCGGATACTAAGATAGTGGCGATAGCGCTAGACAGTGGTTTTGGGTCTCTGTCTGCATTTTACGATGTGTTTCAGAAACACGAAGGGATATCGCCAGCGGCTTTTCGCAAAAGGAATATCAATGAATCACGCCTGCACTCCAGTTCAGAAACTTGAAATGCAGGCGAATAGCGATTAGTCCGCTTTAGGCAGGTATGGAAGCACACGGGTTGTTGCTTCAGGCAAAGTGAAGCTCCCGTTTTCTGTGATTTGGTTCAGTGCTAGGTATGCACGACCGTCTACCACATCGATAGTTTTGCCGTTAGAAAGCTTGATTTCACTGTTCAGTTCGTTAGCAAACTCCAGTGTTACGCCTTCCACATCCGGTGTAAACCAGCTTGCGAACATACCGCCTAAATCTTCCAGCATCACCTGCATCTGAGGCAACAGCTTCTCGACATCACCGTATTGAACTGTTCCGCTAAACTGCTCTTTTGCCATCACAACCATGGAGAAGTCGCAGCGTTTGTCTTTTTCGGTACGCACAAATACCAAAGGGTTTGCCGATTTTAAGTTCTTATCGACAGGTACTTTGAGTTCAAAACCAGAGGTATCAAACTCTTCGTAATGTTCTTCCTTCTCCATCCACGCCTTCTCAAGTTTGCAGAGCTTTTTGGTGTCTGCATCGATAAAGAAAAGCCCGACTTTAACGTCATCGTGCCCTTCTTTGGCGTTGTTTTTCATTTGGGTATAGAGCTTGGAATAAGTGAACATGTATTCCTGCGCTTGAGTTGGCAGCGCTAAACCTAGCGAAACAGTTAGGGCTAATAAAGATTGAATTTTCATTATTGTTTTCCGGACTCAGACCAATATTTCTTGTTGTGTCTGATCATGGCTTGCAGTTCATCTACGTACGCCTGACCACGCTCCGAATAGTGACTTAATCCTTGCGTCAATGCGAGTGCCGTCTTCTCACTTTTCAGGTCTTGTCCTGTTTGTTCCAGCTCGGCTCGGATTGTGCGCAACTCCGCATACGCTCGGTTGCGGTTAACGTTCATAAAGTAAGCGGCAACAGACTCTTGCGCGGAATTGAACTTCGCCACTTCGTGGGTTGCACCTTCTGTTCTTCTAAGTGGCACTAATCCACACCCTGCGCGATAGCACCACTGACCAAAGTAGTTGTTTGCCTGAGTCGCGAATCTTGACGTTCCCCATGCGGATTCATTGGCAGCCTGCGTTAGAACAAGCGCTGGAGGTAACACGTTCACACGAAGCAACATGGCTTGGATCCAACTCTGAGTAATGCCTTCAGAAGGGGTCGCGTATCGATAGGCTTTCGCGAGTTTTTCAGCTTTGGCGAGATTATCTGGGTTTTGGCGAACGGTTGATTCCGCTTCTAGCATTGAACTCAGAAAATCTCTTTCTTGTTGGATTCGGTGATTTTCTATTGCGATTGCCGGGGAAAGAAAGCCAAAGAATGCCGTCTTTTTCTTGCCTACATTGCCGATGGCTGCGAAATCAGGCGTAGCGCCCATTTCAGGTAGTGGCTTGACTGGTGGTTGTTGAACAACGGGGGCTGGTTCTTTTTTTGGGTAGAAAGGAAATAAAATCGCCACTGTGAAAAACACAGCAGCGATAAGTTTTAGCAGGTTTTTAAGCATCAAATGTTCCGGAATTATCTGGACCTTGTTGAGGTTTCGCTGGAATATCAGAAGCAACGATTTTGAGCTGAATGCCAAACATGTTGCGATACAGTATGCCTTTGACATGAAAGAAGAAAGGCACAACAAAGATAAGACCAATACCATAGAAAATGGTCGCCATAAAGAACATGAAAGCGACAACGAGATAAATGCCAGCTATTGGAAGTAATTTTTTGTTTACAGCTCTCAAAGACAGCAATAAAGACTGCATCGGCGGAATTCGTTTTTCGCAAATCAGCAAGATTGAATGGCTAAACGCAATGGTCAGATAAATGGAGAGGAAAGGCAGCAACTGCCCCGCTACGCCCTGCAAAAGCAGGTTGAACATGGTCGCCAGGATGATCGGAATCGTGTATTGAAGACCTTTTGCCATATGACGAGATTTGGTTCTTAACCCGGCGGCGTGGCTCATCGCCATCAAACTGATACCTGCGGAAAGAGGTGCACTGATTAGCTCATAGCTGAAATTGGCAAAGAGGAGTGAACTGACGATCTGCGGATCCATCTTCTCTGGGGTTTGAAGCAAACTGAGCAACACTGATGGGTCACCAAGCTGCATTTTTAGCGCGATAAAGAAAATCAAAGCCTGAATGACGATCAGTGCCATAATTGCTGGGGAAAACGAGAAGAAGTTTTTAACCGTATATTTCCAGGCTTCCTGAATGACGTCGCTGGGTTTGAGTTCGTAATTCCCTGAAAGAGCCTGTTCGATGCTCCCCCCCAGATTGAAATCTTTTACTATCTCATTATTCATAGATACTTCCGGGTCAGTGCCCTGACCTTATAGCTTTCTTGGTACAACTTGCTCTGCGGCAAGTACTAAATGATGGCGATTATACGTGCGCTCTGCGAAGTCTTAAAAGCAAGAATGCAACACTTGTTTAATTTTAGATTCAATTGACCAATAATTGCACTTTCTTGCCATTTCTTTTGGTTCGATTCCGTTGTCGGGCAAAAATTCCGTCTATAAATCGAAAGATTAGGGGTATACCCAAACTACCTGAAGAGTCTATGTTCAGCGAGAATTGCTTGATTTTCAGACAAGGCAGCGATTTGTGGATTTAGTGTACTAAATCGAAAATCGATAACGACGTATGAAAAGCAAGCAAACTCGCCCTTGGGAGCTTATCTTCTATTCCATTTCTTCGTCAAAGAGCTTGGAAAGGGTGGACCATTACACAGCGCACTTTTCCTTGAACTGAAAAAGAAGATATAGCTCTGAACCATGAATCTTCAGGTAATTTGGGTATATAGTTTAATGCTTAAATCAGCATTCGAACTCTTGATGAATAAGGGTTTAGAGATGAGGTACAAACAGGTAAGCAAAAGCCGCAAAAATTTTTAGGTTTTTGTGTAAGAAAATGCTTTGCGAACACCGTTTTGAGGAATATGATTCGCTCCCCACTCCACATACGTTCTGGGATGTTTTTTTAGAATCAAGCAGACCAGTGCTGGCTTTTAATTAGGAGAAAAACAGACATTGAAAAAGCCAACTCATGTTGTACAACTGTCGTCCATCGAGAAAAGCTTTGATGGTAAAAAAATCATTGATGGATTCGACTTAAACGTGAATCACGGCGAGTTCCTGACCATTCTTGGTCCGTCTGGCTGTGGCAAAACAACGGTACTGAGGATGATCGCGGGCTTTGAAACCAGCGATCAGGGAACCATCAAACTTGATGGTGTCGATGTTACGGCTACACCAGCAGAACAGCGCCATGTGAATACGGTTTTTCAGAGCTATGCTCTGTTCCCGCACATGACGGTGTTCGACAACGTCGCATTTGGTTTGCGCATGCAAAAAGTGCCTTCGGCTGATATTGAACCTCGCGTAATTGAAGCGCTAAAAATGGTGCGCCTGGATCATATGGCTGCGCGTAAGCCGCATCAGCTTTCTGGCGGTCAGCAGCAGCGTATTGCGATTGCACGTGCAGTAGTGAACAAGCCTAAAGTACTGTTGTTGGATGAATCTTTGTCTGCACTCGACTACAAACTGCGTAAGCAGATGCAAATCGAGCTGAAACAGCTGCAACGTCAGTTAGGTATTACCTTTATTTTCGTTACTCATGATCAGGAAGAAGCGCTGTCTATGTCTGACCGCATCATCGTGATGAAAGACGGGAAGATTGAGCAAGACGGCTCCCCTCGTGAAATCTACGAAGAGCCGAAAAACCTGTTCGTGGCGAAATTCATCGGCGAGATCAACGTATTTGATGCTGATGTGATTGCACGTATCGACGACAAACGCATTAAAGCAAACATCGAAGGTGTGGAGTCCACCGTCTATTACGACAAAGCCGTTAAAGGTGGCGACAAGCTACAAGTATTGCTTCGTCCAGAAGATTTAAGACTTGAAGAAATTAAAGAAAATGAGTCAAAAGGCATTGTCGGGCACGTAATTGACCGAACCTATAAAGGCATGACACTGGATTCCGTGGTGGAACTGGAATCGGGCATGCGCGTTATGGTCAGTGAGTTCTTCAATGAAGATGATCCGGATGTAGACCATTCTCTGGGTCAGAAAGTCGCCGTAACTTGGGTTGAAAGCTGGGAAGTGGTACTGGCAGATGAACAAGAAGCTTAATCTACAAAATGCCATCATCGGCCTTATTGTAGGCTGGCTGGTGATATTTGTGCTGTTTCCGAACTTAATGATCATCGGAACCAGTTTTTTGACCCGCGATGAAGCCAATCTGATTGAGATGACCTTCACGCTTGAAAACTACGCTCGTTTAGCGGACCCGCACTATTTCAAAGTGCTGTGGCATTCGTTCTATATGGCGATTGTTGCGACACTGCTTTGTCTGGTGATTGGGTATCCGTTTGCCTACATCGTGGCAAAAATGCCTGAGAAATGGCGTCCGTTTATGTTGTTTTTGGTGATTGTGCCGTTCTGGACTAACTCACTGATTCGCACATACGGATTGAAAATTGTGTTAGGCACACAAGGCATCATAAACAAAAGCCTAATTGCGATGGACATTATCGATAAGCCGATTCGTATTATGTACACCGAATCTGCTGTAATGATTGGTTTGGTTTATATCCTGCTGCCGTTCATGATTTTGCCGTTGTACTCCGCGATAGAAAAGCTGGATGACACCTACCTGGAAGCAGCTCGCGATCTGGGTGCAAACAAGCTTCAGACGCTGTTGAAAGTGGTATTGCCACTGACTATGCCAGGCATCATCGGCGGTTGTTTGTTGGTTCTGCTTCCTGCATTAGGGATGTTCTACATTTCTGACTTGCTGGGTGGTGCGAAGAACCTGCTTATTGGTAACGTCATCAAGAGTCAGGTGCTTAATGCTCGAGATTGGCCGTTTGGTGCCGCAACCAGTATTGCACTGACGGTTGCCATGGCGATTATGTTGTATGCCTACTACAGGGCAGGAAAACTATTGAATAAGAAAGTGGAGCTAAGCTGATGGGCAAGTCAATTAAGTTTAGCTTTATGACGTTGGTGTACGCGTTTTTGTATCTGCCAATCATTGTGTTGATTGTTAACTCCTTCAATGCCAGCAAGTTTGGTATGAAATGGGGAGGCTTCACCACGAAATGGTACGAAGCGCTGGTGAACAACGACAGCCTGATGCAAGCCGCATGGCACTCACTGAATGTGGCGGTGTTCAGCGCAACAGCAGCCACCATCATAGGAAGCCTGACAGCGGTTGCCCTATTCCGCTATCGCTTTAAAGGCAAAGGTATGGTGAATGGCCTGCTGTTCATTGTGATGATGTCTCCAGACATTGTTATGGCGATTTCGTTGCTTGCTCTGTTCTTAGTAGTGGGCGTGCAATTGGGTTTCTTTACCCTTTTCTTTGCTCACATCACGTTCTGTTTGCCATTTGTGGTGGTAACGGTTTACTCCCGCCTGAATGGTTTTGATGTAAAAATGCTGGAAGCGGCGAAAGATTTGGGTGCGAGTGAATGGGTGATTCTAAAGCAAATCATCCTGCCTCTGGCGAAACCTGCGGTTGCGGCGGGTTGGCTGTTGAGCTTTACGCTGTCTCTGGATGACGTAATCATCAGTTCATTCGTCACCGGTCCAACGTACGAAATTCTGCCATTGAAGATCTACTCAATGGTCAAAGTCGGCATCTCGCCAGAAGTGAATGCACTGGCAACTGTGATGCTGGTGGTATCTCTTGTGTTGGTTGTGATTTCACAATTGCTTGCAAGAGAAAAAGTGAAGTAAATTAGAGTGATAAACTTATTTTACTCATTCGACAGCGCAGTGTTTGACTGCGATGTTTTCTTATCCCGTTTAGTTTGGAGCTAACGTTAATGAAAAAATGGGCTACTTTTTTAGCTGGTAGTGCATGTGCGCTTTCTTTACTGACTCAATCAGTACAAGCGGACGAAAACAAAGAATTGGTATTCATGAACTGGGGACCGTACATTTCGAGCGATCTCTTAAAACAGTTTACCGATGAAACAGGCATTAAAGTGATTTACTCGACCTACGAGTCGAACGAGACCTTGTATGCCAAGCTGAAAACTCACAATAAAGGTTACGATTTGGTGGTTCCGTCGACGTATTTTGTTTCCAAAATGCGCGATGAAGGCATGTTGCAGAAAATTGATAAGTCTAAGTTAACTAACTTCGACAAACTCGATACCAACTACCTCGATAAGCCTTATGATCCAAACAACGACTACTCGATTCCTCATGTTGTCGCTATTACGGGCTTAGCGGTGAATACCGATATGTATGATGCAAGCCAGTTTAACAGCTGGGGCGATCTATGGAATTCCGATTTGGAAGGTCAGTTGATGCTGATGGATGACACACGTGAAGTGTTCCATATTGCTCTTCGCAAGCTCGGCTATTCCGGTAATACCACCGATGAAAAGCAAATCGATGAAGCGTATGCAGAGCTGCAAAAACTGATGCCAAACGTGCTGGTGTTCAACTCAGATAACCCAGCCGCGCCTTACCTTTCTGGTGAAGTGGGTGTTGGTATGCTCTGGAATGGTTCAGCCGCTGCTGCGCAGGCTGAAGGTTTGCCGTTGGAACTGGTTTTCCCGAAAGAAGGCGGTATTGGATGGGTGGATAACTTTGCTATTTCTTCCGGTGCAGCAAATGTGGATGCCGCGCATAAGATGATCGACTTCCTGCTTCGCCCGGAAGTCGCAGAGCAAATTTCAAAAAACGCAGGCTATTTAACCGCGGTAAAAGAGTCTAACGAGAAATTTAAAGACGTGTCACCACTCTTCCCTTCTCAGGAAGATTTAGACCGAGTGGAATGGCAGGCAGCGGTCGGCGATAAGACAGTGAAGTATGAAGAGTACTTTATGAAGCTAAAAGCTGGTCAATAAAATATCATCTGAATGTTATTTCTAAGGGCAATTTCGATTGCCCTTTTTCATTTTTCATAAACTGGAGTACAATTCTGCCACCTAATTTTGAGAGGCTGAGCACATATACTCAAGTTACACATAACACGTGCCACGACGCTCTCCCACTAACAGATAAAGGGAAACAATGAAAAATTGCTCTAAGCTGTTTGCTGGTCTTATCAGTGCTGCATCTATCCTTTCTTTCAACGCTTCTGCTGCAGACGAAGAACTGTATTTCTACAACTGGTCCGAATACATCCCAAGCGAAGTCTTAGAAGACTTTACCAAGGAAACCGGAATTAAAGTTATCTACTCTACTTACGAGTCTAACGAAAGCATGTATGCCAAGTTGAAGACTCAGGGTTCAGGTTACGATCTTGTGGTGCCTTCTACTTACTTTGTATCTAAGATGCGCAAAGAGAAGATGCTGCAAAAAATCGACAAAGAAAAGCTGTCTCACTTTGCCGATCTCGATGCTAATTACCTAGACAAGCCTTTCGATCCAAACAATGACTACTCTATCCCATACATTTGGGGCGCGACGGGCATTGGCATTAACTCAGACATGCTAGACAAAGACAGCGTGAAAAGCTGGGATGATTTCTGGGACACCAAATGGGAAGGTCAGCTGATGATGATGGATGACTCTCGTGAAGTCTTCCACATTGCGTTAACCAAGCTGGGTTATTCCGCAAACACTACAAACCCTGATGAAATCAAAGCCGCGTACGAAGAGCTGAAAAAATTGATGCCTAATGTGTTGGTGTTTAACTCAGACTTCCCTGCGAACCCTTACCTAGCTGGTGAAACTTCTTTGGGTATGCTTTGGAACGGTTCGGCGTACATGGCACGCCAGGAAGGTGCAACCATCGACATCGTGTGGCCAGAGAAAGGCACCATCTTCTGGATGGATAGCTTAGCGATTCCAAGTGGTGCGAAAAACATCGAAGCCGCACACAAGATGATCGACTTCCTGCTTCGCCCTGAAAATGCAGCGAAAATTGCGGTAGAAATTGGTTACCCTACACCAGTGAAATCGGCTTACCCTCTACTGCCAAAAGAGTTTGCGAATGATCCGAGTATTTTCCCTCCTCAAGAGGTGATGGACAGTGGCGAATGGCAAGATGAAGTGGGTGAAGCCAGCACACTCTATGAAGAGTACTTCCAGAAACTTAAAGTGAACCTGTAAGTCACTTAAAGATTCTAGAAAAGTATCGAGACAAGAGGAGCGGATTTCCCCCGCTCTTTTTTATTTCTTTTCAACCATATACAGACTCAATTCTTATACAGGAAAAATATTTGTATAAAAATCGAGCTTTCAGTGATCGTTTCGTTATTTATGTCAGTAAAAGTTCATAAAAAGAACAAACTCTAAGAAAAGATCAAAGGAGCTGGTTATGGACAACAATAAACACGACTTCAAAGTCCCGACAACCTATCGTGAGCTTATGAAACTTGCAGAGCAGCTTCTTTCTGATATTCGTGCCTTGCAATCCAGCAAGTATCATCCTCATAGAGATTCACTCATCTCTCTTAAGAACTTTCATCTAGACATAGTTCATAGCAAAGCGAGAGAAACTTTAAACTCGCCTTCCGAAAAGAAAGTTGAGAAAAAAGAGACCAAGCCAGCTGTCTCGCGTGTCCCAACAGAACTGAACCACTTGGTTCAAGAGCTCGTTTCTCTATATGCTTCCTCGGACTCAAACTGCAAAACCGAAATGCTGGAACATATCAAGGATGTGAATCGGTTCGCTGCCATCAACAATGGCTCATTGGCTCTGGATTAGCCCAAGAAGTTCCCAGTTCAATTATCCTTTTTAAGTTTTTGTGCACATGTTGATAATGTAGTTAACAAGTGATTGAGAGGGATTATATTTTGTATTAGTTTTAATTCTCCGAATAATAAAACAACAATACAAATGAAATTACTTCAATCAAAAACTTATGCTTCGCTGTCTGTCCTTTTAGGAATGGGTCTAGTGTCGGGTTGCTCCTCCCTCCCAACCGAAACCAGCCATGACCCTGTGATGACTGCGTCGCAGCCCTCTTCTCACGCCTTAATCGTTCCCGTTGTTATTGATGGAAAACGCTATCACTTTCTGCTGGATACAGGTGCAAGCGTCACTTTTATTGATCCCGACGTTGCCAGACAAATTACTAAGCAGATATCTCTAGACACGTTTCCACCTATTCTTCGCCGAGATTTTGGAAACATCACTGGGGTTTCCGGTGTTGTAGAACCCGATCGCTTCTCCTTTTTTGAACCGGTGGAAATGTCAATTGGTGACAAAGTCATTCACGACCATGACCTGTGGATTGGGTTTGAATTTGATGTTATCACCGAAGGTAACGGCATCCAGATAGACGGCATTTTAGGCGCTGACACATTCCGAAAACTCACCTGGCTCAAAGACAATCGTTCGAATCAGCTTTTTGCATACGATTACGCCCTTAATGCTGCAGACTTTCAACAGTGTGTTGGCTATTCAGATACATACAACCGTGCTCCTTGGCTAGTCATGAACTACGGGGATCTTGATGTGACCGTTATGACGGATACTGGTGCGACCGATTCTCGGTTTGGAGAGGACTTTATTCAGTTGCTTGAGCAGGAAACCAAATCGATATATCAAAACCCTGAGCCACAACTCTCCTATGATGCAAATGGTTTTAAAGAGGAACACAGTTACATAGTGAAAGATCTCTATTTCGAAGGGATGCCTCTGGGTGAGATTGAAGTGTCGGCGAACATTAGCCAGTATGCGGTTGGCATGGACTTTTTCTCGCGATTTGATCGCTTTGCTTTTATGCCAAACAAGCTCATGTTCTGTTATGACGCGACTTCTATAGAAGAAACCTGGCAGCAGCCGGAAAGACTGATTTATGTGCGTTTTTCCAATGAGCAGTTAGAGATCTTCTACAACCCAGAAGAAAGGCTGACTCAATACGGGCTGCAAAATGGCGACGTGGTTTTGGAAGCGAATGGAAAACACTACAAGCCTATTGAAATACGTCAACTGGGTGATTTGCTCCGAACTGTACCCAAGGGTGAGTTAACGATGAAGATTCGTCGAAATGGTAAAGAACTGACAATAGAGATCTGACGGCCTTTGTTAGTAGAGAAAACAACTAGTAACGATAAACAAAAGGCAGGCTCATACAAGCCTGCCGTATCTGAAATCTTTCATTAAAGAAGTTGATTATGCATGAGCACGCAATGCGTCGGGTTCGCTTAATAACTCTTCGACCAGTTTTGGTACTTCAATGCTCGCTTTTCCATAGCGTTTTTCTTCGAATTCACTTTCGACCGCACTTGGTTCAAGGTTAATTTCGATGGTGTGTGCACCATGCATTCTTGCGTCGTGGACAAAGCCCGCAGCTGGATACACAACACCGGATGTGCCAATCGAAATAAATAAATCGGCCTCTTCGAGTGCCAGATAGATTTCGCCCATTCGGAGCGGCATTTCGCCAAACCAAACAATGTGAGGTCGCATCTGAGTTGGCATCTGACAGCAGTGGCAAAGATCGCCAGATAGGATGTCTTCAGAGCAATCCACCACCTGATTCGATTCACTGCATCGCGCTTTCAGCAGTTCACCGTGCATGTGAATGATGTTCTTGGTGCCACCGCGTTCGTGAAGGTTGTCTATGTTCTGGGTGATAACGGTGACTTTGCCGTCCAGTTGTGCTTCCAGCTTTCCTAGCGCTTCGTGCGCAGTATTCGGTTTTATAGCGGGATCTTGCAGTTTTCTGCGTCTTTGATTGTAAAACTCTTGCACCAGTTCAGGGTTACGCTGAAACCCTTCAGGGGTCGCCACATCTTCAATTCTGTGGTTTTCCCATAGCCCATCCTGAGCTCGGAAAGTCTGAATGCCTGATTCGGCGGATATCCCTGCTCCAGTGAGAATCACAATGTTTCTGTAGGGGAAGTTCATACGACACACATCCTTGTAATTATGTCCCCTAACCTTAGCACTAAAGACACAATGGTAAAAAGGGTATGGCGCTAGACCATAGTCGTAAAAAGGGCGACTATCGTCGCCCTTCTGAAGAATGTTTTATTTTTGAACCTGATTTCAGATTAGTCTTCACTGGTTGAACCGATTTTGTGAATCGCCAGATCTGCACCGTTGAATTCGTCTTCTTCAGACAGTCTTAGACCTGTCACTGCATTGAGTATGCCGTAAACAATGGCTGCACCAATCAGAGCAACCACGATTCCGATAACCGTACCCAGAACCTGCACAGTTAAGCTTACGCCACCTAAACCGCCAAGACTACTCTGACCAAAAATACCGGCAGCAATACCACCCCATGCACCACAAACACCGTGCAGTGGCCAGACGCCCAGTACATCGTCAATTTTGGTTTTGTTCTGAAGGTAGGTAAACAGGTAAACAAATATCGCGCCCGCAACGCCACCTGTAATGAGAGCGCCAATTGGGTGCATCAGGTCGGAACCCGCACAAACGGCCACCAGCCCGGCTAAAGGACCATTGTGGATGAACCCCGGGTCATTGCGCCCTGCAACCAATGCGGTGAGAATACCGCCAGTCATCGCCATTAGAGAGTTCATGGCGACCAGACCACTGATTCCTTCAAGAGTCTGAGCTGACATCACGTTGAACCCGAACCAACCTACGCATAAGATCCACGCGCCAAGTGCCAGAAACGGGATGTTAGAGGGCGCAAAGTTGGTATGCTTCCCTGCCCTGACACGGCCGTTACGCATGCCTAAGAAAATAACCGCCACCAGCGCAATCCAGCCACCTACGCCATGAACCACAACAGAACCAGCGAAATCATGAAAACCTGCGCCAAATGAGGATTCAAACCAATCCTGAAGACCAAAGTTACCGTTCCAGATCATGCCTTCAAATAGCGGGTACACCAGACCAACCGTAAAGAAGGTCGCAATCAGTACCGGATAAAAGCGAGCACGCTCTGCGATACCGCCAGATACGATGGCTGGAATGGCTGCAGCAAAAGTAAGTAAAAAGAAGAATTTAACCAACTCGTATCCGTTGCCTGCCGATAATGTCTCTGCATCAGCAAAGAAGTTGGCACCGTAAGCCATCCAGTAACCGATAAAGAAATAAGCAATGGCAGACACTCCGAAATCCGCAAGAATCTTTACTAAGGCGTTGACCTGATTCTTTTTACGCACGGTACCCACTTCAAGAAAAGCAAAGCCTGCGTGCATGAGGAAAACCATGATGGCACCGAGAAGAAGAAATAAGGTATCTGAACTCTGAGTGAGTGTGTGGACTGCTCCCTGCAAGTCCGCAACGGTATTACTCATCTTTAACTACTCCTTTATTATTTTTGCACGCTTCCTGTGCACTCTGAGTCTTATTCCCCAAATCAGGGAAAGATAATTCTCAGCTATAACGCAAGGATCATTCCAAAGAGAATTGGATTCGTTAAAAATGATTTAAGGTATTGTTATAAATAATAAAAATATTATTGAGGAAGAATAAATTCAAAAGATGCGAATACTCAGGTGCACTATTATGGTGAGATTGCACCCGGTTGGGTTGATCAAATTGGTGCAAACTCTGCGCGTCACTCACGCAGAGCGGTTTACACTTCAGTCTGGCTTTTTGAGAGCTTGTACAAAATCTCAGCAGCTTGCTTGGGCGTGAGTTTGTCTGGTTCAAAAGCGTCAAGGTTGAGCTCTTGTAGCAGAGACTGCAGCAACTCACTTGACCCTGCATAACCCATCTGCCAGTTCTGGAACGCCGGCTTCTCTATCTGCTGTACCGACATAATGGCCACCCTGTCGTGGCGAACATCCTGACCAATCTTAATAAAAAGTTCACTCACTTCTTCACTGTCTCCTTCCAGAACCTGTAAGAAGAACTGGTTGTCATAGCAGAGCATGCCGCATATATCCTGTGAAGAGTTGTTGTCTCTGGCTGTGCCAAGAATCTCTTTCAAATCCGCTAAAGACATCTCTTTGGTTGCTTCGCTGTAGTATAAAAGACGAATTGTTGCCATATGCCATTTCTCCTGAGCGCATTTCTGTATTCTTTACTATTCTAAAATATAGTCCAACTATATGAATTTGGGAAAATATGTCTGTTAAGGTTTTGCTGTCTGAAGAGCTCAAAAACACTTTTCAGTTTGTGAATAGTGCAGCCAACGTCACCATTGAGCACACCCCGTCCAGAAGAGTCATGCGATCCATTCGTTCGTTTGAACCAGATATCGCTATCCTGCATTGTAATATTGATAGTTTTGATGACATTCCTGAGATTTGCCAATACGCAAGGAGTACGCTAGGCAGAAAGACCATGACCATTTGGGTTGTTTTTGACGGTGAACTTACCCAAGCGCTGACCATGTCAGGTGTTGATCACTGTTTAAGCCTCACAACCACTCCGGAGAATATATTCCAGTTCTATTTCCAGCGAGATGTAGAGCGCCACAGCGCTATGAATGAAAACGAAGCCATGCTTCAGAGCCGGTTAACCATGCTCCATCAGGTCGGGCGTTCAGACACAAAGAATGCAGACGAGAAGACGTTTCTTGCGCTCGTTATCGATGCCATCAGCAATTTCTGTTCGGCAAAGCATGCGTTTCTTTACGACGTGTCCAAGGAGCGACTGGTACAGAACGTTTTCCAACTTAAAGATAAAACGTTGTCACTGGCGAGTGAAAACGACAGTCAAACACTCAAAGCCAATGTCTCGATTGAAAAGCTAACGACGCGTCCTTTGGTAAATCTTGACCCGCCAGCTCCAATTCACAGTGCATTTGGTGGTGCTGCCATACTGCTCTTCCCCATCAGTATTTATGAACGAGTCAGATACGCTCTGGTTTGTCTTATCGAGCAAAAGCATCTGGATTTGCTTACCGTTACCAACCTGAAAGTGCTCGAAGAAGTCGCGCATCAATTGCACTCACGTCTTGAACGCCGTTACGCCATGGCAGAAGTGAACCAAAGATTCCAACAGGCACAGGTGTCGCTGGCGCATATCAAAGATGATAACGAAGAGCAGATTCAGTCCGAGAAAATGCTTTCGCTCAGTAACATTGCTGTTGGCTTGTTGCATGAAATGAATAACCCAATCAGTTCTACGCTGGGAAATTTCGAACCTTTAAAGCAATACATTGATTCCATTCTGGAACTGCTGGAATTGCACAAGCAGTTATTTATGGAACCTAACAATGAAGCTAAGCACGAAGTGGTCGCTATCTACTACGAAGAAACCGATATAAGCGAGATCCTCGAAGACATTCAGTCCGTTATTTCGGATTCAGAATCCGGGCTGATGCGAGTGAAAGACGTGTTACTAAGCCTGCGGGTGTTTGCCGATAAATCTCTCGATGCCAGACTCACGCCTTTCAAATTGTCGAGCGCGTTTTCCAAGGATGATGCCTTCTTAAACCCTGAAGGGATTTCGGTAGAAAATCAGATGGACGAGAACTTAATGGTGACGGGCAACCGAAACATGCTGCGAAAAGTGCTGGAGCTGGTGTTTAGAAATGCAATCGACGCGATTGATCGCAAAGACCAACAAGGTGCCTACATTAGTATTTCGACTCGCGCAGACGACCAGTATGTAAGGCTTCTGATAGAAGACAACGGAACTGGTATGGATAGCGAGGTTCTGGCTAAAGTCTTTGAACCGTTTTACACCAATAATGGCAAGAAGAACGCAACTGGCCTGGGGTTAACTATTGCTCAGTTTGTTATGCAGAAACTGCATGGTTCGATCCGAATCGAGTCGGAGCCAGAAAACTTCACTCGCGTCATTTTAAAAATGCCAGTTGGTTGATTTGATAATCATATCTAAATCTCATAAAAAATAGTCATCGCCATGTACATTGGAGAAAAAGCGACATTGAATTGTGTCGCTCCAAAAACATGCAGGTGGTTAACTATTTATGAGTAGCGTTTCTTGTGACACGGCTGATACCCGAATCCTGAATCAAACCCAATGGCTGAGTATTGCTTTTCTCTGGTTTGCGGGAATATTTGCGGCAATGCAGTTTGCCAAGTTTTCCATATCCTACGAGTACTTACTCACGGCTTACCAGATTGATGGAGCTTCAGCGGGCACTTTGCTCTCAGTTGTGGGCATGGTCGGGCTGGTTCTGGGTGTGATTGGTGGCGTGCTGTCTGGAAAAATAGGCTACAGCCGAGTCCTTATAGGCTCTTTACTTATCGGTGGAGGTCTTTCTCTGCTTCAATCTACGCTCCCTAGCTACCCAGTTTTGCTTATGAGTCGGTTTATCGAAGGGGCATCGCATTTGGGTGTGGTGATTGCCGCCCCAACACTTATGCTTCAACAGGCGCAGAAAAAGCATCACTCTCTAGTTATGGGGATCTGGGGGGCATTTTTCGGAGTTGCGTTTGCCGTTACAGGTTGGCTCGGAAATCAAATTCTATCTGTGTATGGTCTTTCTGGGCTGTTTCTTGGTCATGCATTGCTGTCCATTCCTTTGATCGTGTTCTTTGTCTTACACCACCCTCGTAATCAAAATGGTGAAGGAGGCGGCATAGGAAGCCTGTACACGCTTTTTCAGACGACAATTCGGGTTTATCTGAATCCCAGAACGTGTTTCCCGGGTGTTGTGTTTTTCTTCCACACCTTCATGTTTGTGGCGCTCCTTACATTTATTCCGAGAACATCGGCTAATGAAGAAATAAGAAGCCTGCTGTTCGTCGTACTCCCGCTGGTGAGTATTCTTGGTACTTTTCTGGCGGGTGCCCTGACTCAGTATTCTTTGAAAGCGCCTGTTCTTTTGTTTGTCGCGTATATCGCTATTGCCTTAGCGACGTTCTCTACCATCAAGTTACAACATCAGGAGTTTTACTTTGTCGCTGCGGCAGTGGTACTGATGCTGTTCTCGGGTATGGTGCAAGGCGCTTCTTTTACCTTGATTCCCTACTTATCCCAAACCGAATCAGAACGAGCGATGGGAAATGGCGCAATTGCTCAGTTAGGGAATTTAGGTGCAACCATCGGTCCACCTGTATTTGCGTATGCCATTGATTCATTCGAAGGTAACGGACTGTTTGGTATCACAGCTGCTCTTTGTGTAGCGGGTTGTATTACTGCTGTCTTTATCTGGCGGCGGCGTGACTAAATGAAAGAAGCCCCGTAAAGGGGCTTCTTGTTTATTTTCATTGCTGGCTTTCGCCTTCCTGCTTTTTGACTCTTTCAAACCAAATGTTGTGGTGTTGCTTTGCCCACGTTTCATCCACATAACCGGTTTTCATGCCTTCCAGAGCCCCCTCTGTACCGACCGTACCGATATAGATGTGCCCAAGCGAAGCGGCGATCAATCCGAGTGACGAAATACCGTGGAGGATGTTGACCACCATCATCAGTTCTCGGGTTTGATTGAATATAGGGAAATCCATAATCAAACCGGTCACGCATACTGTTACCCCTGCCGTTGCCAGTAGCCAGAACCAGATTTTCTCGCCCCCGTTACAGAAATCTGCTTGAGGGTGCTTTCCGTTTGGCAGTATACCGCCGCCCTGTTTAAACCATTCCAGATCCACTTTGTTGAAGAAGTTGTTCTTCATCCATTTTATCAACATGACGACCAGACCAATCACAAACAGCGGACCCAGATAGTTGTGCGATACCTTAGATGCTGCAATAACGAAATCCCAGATTCCGTAAGGCACAACGGGTTTCATGATGTACTTACCATACATCAACAGCAGACCGGATAAGGCAAGAATCAGAAACAGTGATGCCGTATACCAGTGAAGCGCGCGCTCAAACGGCGTCCATCTTAATACTTTGTTTCCGGTTCTTTCTTTAGAGAGCTTGATTTGCCCTGCCCAGAGATAAAACGCCAGTAAAGAGGCGAAAGCCCCCAGGATGACGTAACCTCCGATGGGCGTCACCCATTTGTTACGCACTTCTCGCCAAAGCTGACCGCTGGCATTGATCAATACGCCGTGTTCAGAGGATTGAGACGTGGTATAGCCCTCTTCCCCATTTTTGACCAAACGCCAGTAATCCGCTCCGGCGAGCTGAGCGATCTCTTTTTCCGCGCTTGCAGATTCGTTGGCAAGCACAGGCTTGCCAACAAACACAAGAAACAACGAAAAGAAGGTAACGATGATGCGTGGTAACATTTTGGTCCTCTAGCTTTTGGTTGCGTCGAATGCGAGATCTTCACCGCTTGTCCAGCCGGAGCTAATGCCGCCTCTTTCCACCATACGCTGGCGGAAGATTTCAGACACGGTATTCGCATCGCCTGCTAACAAAGCTTTGGTAGAACACAGCTCGGCACACATAGGCAGCTTGCCTTCCGCAATGCGGTTAGCTCCGTATTTCACTTTCTCTTCAGAAGATCCGTTTTCAGTTTCAGGACCGCCAGCACAGAAGGTACATTTGTCCATTTTTCCACGCTCACCAAATGCAGAGGTTTGCGGGAATTGTGGCGCACCAAATGGACAGGCGAACAGGCAGTATCCGCAACCGATACACAAGTCTTTGTTGTGCAGTACGATGCCGTCTTCGGTTTGACGGAAACAATCCGTTGGGCAAACCGCCATACACGGTGCATCGGTACAATGCATACACGCAACTGAAATGGAGTTTTCACCCGCTTCACCGTCGTTTAGTGTGACGACACGTCGGCGTTGAAGCCCCCATTCGAGGGCATCGTCGTTTTCGTTCTTACATGCGGTGACACAGCCGTTACACTCGATACAACGTTTGGTGTCACATAGGAATTTCATCTTAGCCATTTTATGACTCCTTACGCTTTACGAATGTTGCAGAGAGTTACTTTGGTCTCCTGCATCTGGGTCACTGGGTCATAACCATAAGTAGTGGCGGTGTTTGCCGCTTCACCAAGGACATACGGGTCTGTCCCTTCTGGGTATTTATCTTGAAGATCTTTACCCTGGAACTTTCCGCCAAAGTGGAAAGGAACAAACGCCATTCCCGGTTTCACGCGTCTTGTCACCATGGCTTTCACGTGAATACGCCCTTTCTCGGCACCTTCAACCCAGACCATGTCGCCATCCCTAAAGCCAAGATCGTTGGCGTCTTTCGGATTCACTTCTACAAACATTTCCTGTTGAAGTTCAGCCAGCCAAGGGTTGGAACGCGTTTCTTCGCCCCCACCTTCGTATTCAACCAATCGACCAGAAGTAAGAATGATGGGGTACTCGCCCGACTTATCCTGATCCTGAATGGATTTGTATAAGGTAGGTAAACGATAGATGGATTCTCTGTCGTCCCATGTTGGGTAGTCGGCAACCAGATCGCGTCTTGGGGTGTACAGAGGCTCGCGGTGTAGTGGCACTCGATCTGGGAACGTCCAGACCACCGCTCGTGCCTTGGCGTTACCAAACGGGATACATCCGTGTTTAATGGCGACGCGTTGAATGCCACCCGACAAATCGGTTTTCCAGTTTTTACCCTCTGCGGCGGTTTTCTCGGCTTCCGTTAAGTCATTCCACCAACCCAGTGCTTTAAGCAGTTTGTCGTTGAACTCTGGATAGCCATCTTCCAGCTCACAGCCTTTCGAATAGCTGTCCACCGCAAGCAGATTCTTTCCTTCGAATTCCACACCAAAACGTGCACGGAAGTTACCACCCCCTTCTGCAACTGGCTTGGATGTGTTGTAGAGGATGTGCGTACCTGGGTGTTTCATTTCCGGCGTGCCCCAGCAAGGCCAAGGTAGACCGTAGGTTTCACCGTGTGCGGGTCCGCCTTCTGCTTCCAGTGAGGTTTTGTGGAAGGTATGCCAGTTTTGCTGATGTTCTTTCAAACGCTCTGGGCTTTGACCTGTGTAGCCAATCGTCCACATACCACGGTTGAATTCGCGAGTGATGTCTTCAATCAGAGGCTGGTTGTTTTCGACTTTCACGTTTTTAAACAACTGATCGGAGAAACCCAGTTTCTTCGACAGCAGATACATGATCTCGTGGTCGGGTTTGGATTCAAACAGCGGTTCTACTACTTTGTCACGCCATTGAAGTGAGCGGTTAGAAGCGGTAACACTGCCATAAGTCTCGAACTGAGTGGTCGCAGGAAGCAGATAGATACCGTCTTTGCGATCATTCATGACAGCCGCAACAGTCGGATACGGATCGACGATGACCATCATATCCAGTTTTTCCATCGCTTTTTTCATCTCTACGCCACGAGACTGGGAGTTCACCGCGTGTCCCCAATAGAACATGGCTCGGATGTTGTCTTTTTGCTCGATGTTGTCCTTGTTTTCTAAAACACCGTCGATCCAGCGAGACACGGGAATACCCATGTTGTTCATTGGCTTCTTGTCACGGTATTTGTTCTGATCGAAGCGATTCTGAACCCACTCGAAATCGACTTCCCAGACTTTAGACCAGTGTTTCCACGCGCCGTCAGACAGACCGTAATAACCCGGAAGCGTATGAGAAAGCACGCCCAAATCGGTCGCGCCCTGTACATTGTCGTGACCACGGAAGATGTTGGCACCGCCACCACTCTTACCAATGTTGCCAAGCGCCAGCTCAAGAACACAGTAAGCACGGGTGTTGTTATTACCTGTGGTGTGTTGGGTACCGCCCATACACCAGACAACACAACCCGGGCGGTTTTCAGAGAGCAGCTTAGCGGTTCTGTATACTTCCGCTTCATTCACACCTGCAACGCGTTCAACTTCAGCCGGTGTCCAGCGAGCAACCTCTTCTTTGATTTCATCCATGCCAAATACGCGTTGGCGAATGAATTCTTTGTCTTCCCAGTTGTTTTTGAACACATGCCAGAGGATGCCCCAAATAAAGGCGACATCAGAACCCGGACGGATAGAAACAAAGTGATCCGCTTTGGCTGCGGTTCGGGTACGACGAGGATCCGCGACCACGATTTTGCAGTTGTTCTTCTCTTTGGCGATCAGAATGTGCTGCATGGCGACTGGGTGCGCTTCAGCAGGGTTAGATCCGATAAACAGCATCGACTTGCAGTTGTGCATGTCGTTAAAAGAATTGGTCATTGCCCCGTAGCCCCAGGTGTTTGCCACACCAGCTACCGTTGTGGAGTGACAAATCCGAGCCTGGTGATCGACGTTATTGGTGCCCCAAAGCGACGCCATCTTACGGAACATGTAGGCTTGTTCGTTGTTGTGCTTGGCACTGCCGAGGAAGTAAACCGAATCGGGTCCAGATTCTTTGCGAATTTCCAGTGTTTTGTTGCCAATCTCTTCGATGGCCTGATCCCAGCTAAGCTGTTTCCACTTTCCGCCTTCCAGCTTTATTGGATATTTCAGCCTGCGTTCGCCGTGACCATGCTCACGCAGTGCCGCGCCTTTCGCACAATGACCGCCAGCATTAAACGGGTGGTCGAAAGCCGGTTCTTGACCCGTCCAGACTCCGTTTTGCACTTCGGCATAAATGCCGCAACCCACTGAACAGTGGGAACAGATGGTGCGTTTAATTTCTACGGGGGTATTTGCCGACACACTCTTTGCTTCTGCTTTACGCATCATGCCCGGCGCAAACATAGAAGCCCCTACAGCGGCTCCCCCTGCGGCGAGTGTTGAGTTCTTCATAAAAGAACGGCGGCTAAGTCCGATTTGGCATTCTTCCTTGTTGACGCTATCGGAACGCTTGGTAAGTTTCATTCCATTGCTCCTTATAAGGTGTCGTAATAATCACGGATATGTTGCGTTTCTTTGTATCCGGTGGTTGGTTCGGTCACCTCTGGTTGTGTTTCCTCAGCAGCAGCGACTTTGGAAGTGCCAGCGGCAAGTGCCCCTGCTACCGTGACTGTGGTCATTCCTTTGAGCAGGTCCCGGCGTCGAGGATCGATGGCTTGTTTGTCTTTCATACATTGCTCCAGTTACGTAAATGGATGCTTTGCATCTCTGTTTTATTGTTCGGTTGCGATCATCTTTGTTTCTCGAACAGGAACACGGGCGAAGCGTGTTTGCTCTATCAACAAAAACTGATTCATCACAGTCGCCAAGGCTGCGTAAAATTGCGCATGCTCAGCTTGTTTTATCTGTACCGTGAGTTTTTCAAACCAAGGTTGTATGTGGCGGTTAAAGAACGCGTTTTGCTCGATTTCAGTTTCCAGAAG
The DNA here is from genome assembly GCF_019904195.1 of Vibrio sp. SCSIO 43132. Lineage (NCBI taxonomy): Bacteria > Pseudomonadati > Pseudomonadota > Gammaproteobacteria > Vibrionales > Vibrionaceae > Vibrio > Vibrio sp. SCSIO 43132. The sequence continues at coordinate 2,080,872 of NZ_CP063199.1, read as the reverse complement.
CGACATAACCTCGCACAATGCGGCGATATGATCTTCAGGTTCTTTGGTGGTTTCATTGCGTTCAAAACCCAGTCTTTCTAAATCCTGTCGAATTAGAGCCAGAGGCTTTTCCATGAGCGACCCTGTCAGGTGCCAGGATGCGAATGGCATCACTTCTCCTCTGCCAATTCCGATGAAGAGGAGTTGATATTCATCTGCAATGTCTTGTGGGCTGTATATAGCGGCCGCCAGACTGAGTTGCGTCCATGCATCAGACATTCGGCTGTCGGCACCTTCACTGATTTCAATGCCTTGAAGCCAGTCGAGCACGTCTTCTTTAGGAGCGGAGCGCATCAGAGCCGCAAACAGTGCGTAGATGTCGCTTCTCATTGACTCATTTTTTGTAGACTGTTCTGAAATAGTCATTAGACGCCCCCTACACATTCAGCTGTTTTTCTGGATGTTCAGCAAAGTCGTTGAACATGTCGATAACACGGCAGTCTTCACACATCGCGATGCGGTTGATGGCGATTTCATCGCTAAAATGGGAGTGACCACGTAACTTATTCTGTAGCATGGTGATCATGGACTGAGGCGCAAAAGGTTTACCGCATCGTAAACATTCCGCTGCTTTCTCCTGATGGATCACTTTCGCTTGTATTCGTTCTTCTTTATCCCAGTTGAATCTCGGTTGGAGCGATAACGCACTTTCTGGGCATGCTTTTTCGCACATCCCACATTGAATACAGTCTTGCTCTACAAACCTGAGCTCCGGTGAAACTCCGTCATTGTGTAGTGCGCCTGTTGGGCAGACGGCTACGCACCCCATGCACAGCGTGCAGTCCTTGCTGGCACAACTTACGTTGCCGAAAGGCGCGCTGGCGGGGACTGAACTTTGAATTTTTTCTGGTATATGGAGGGAAGAAAGGTGGTCTAGCGATTTAAATAATCTTTCACGCTTCGTGCCCTTTAGTTCACCGATGGGTGTACATAAAGACGAATTCAATAAAGTGGGGCTAGAATCTTTTAAGTCTTCGAGATACAAAACTTGAATTCGTTCACCCTCAATTCCTAACTGCGAAAGCAGCGCCTGTGCTGTGTCTATCTCCTGCCCTAAAACACGCAAAATGGTTTCTGGCATTTTACGACTCGCTGCAAACATCACTTGAGCCGCACCATTGGTCAGCGCCGCAAACCAGGTATCGATGCCAACAGACGGCAATTCTTCCAGTTCAACCGGAATCACATTGTCCGGTAGCGCATTAAGTGCCATCAGGTTGTATGTTTCATGGCGACTGCTGCAAAACAGGATAATTGGGTTATCGCCCTTAGCTTCACGGTAGTTTTTTAGCAGTCTTTCAACAAATGCCTGAGTTTGAGTAGGTTCGGGAATGGCATAATGAATGGCTTCTGTCGGGCAAGCCGTAGCACAGGTTCCGATACCCTGACAAAGGTATGGGTTGATTTGAATTTTGTGCCCAATTTCTTCATTACCATCACTGGTTAACGCTCCGGCTGAGCAGGCATCAACACAACGATCGCATCCTTTTACACCGCGAGAGCTGTGTGCGCACTTATCGGTGTCCAGCCGAAAATACTTTGGTTTATCAAACGTGCCCATCATGTCGGGGATCGACTCCAGTGCTTCTGGTAACGTCGGATACCCTCGTCCACACGGGAAATAACCAGGAACCGGTACTTCTTCTGTCATAAGCCCCTGCAAGGTCATGTCCAGCACGACATCAAAGCAGTCATGCCCAATCGCCGCAGTAGCTAAATTTACGGTATTTCCAGCGTGATTAACGGTGACTTTAAAGGCTCCAAGAAAACCATGAATGTGTGGCTGGTGACCAAAATACAGTCGGGATGGATCGATTAATTGGTCGGATTCTGCATCATGCTCGGTACAAAGCAGAGTAAGCGAGTCTAGATGGTTTAGCTGCGTTTCAATCTCAGCAAGAATTGGAAAAGGACCAATCACTAATGTATGACCCCCACTGTGGTAGCTGACCGTTGGGGGAATGAGGTTGGTCAGCTCCACAGTGTTGGTTAACGCTGCTTTCCTTGCGAATCCGTTTGCACTTGTTGGCTCAGGAAGTTTCTGTTTTAACATTGCTTTATGTTCCATTTTTGAACGTATCTTCGTCCTATATCGGAGGTATAAAGCAATTTGCGATCCAACCGCTCCTAATTGATATTTTGATAGCTTCTAGTTTGGGAATATGTGCGCAATGTTAAGCAGTTGTGACATTTTGTCGCAGGTTAATTTTCTGAGCCTTAGTCAAAATGTACCTACTTTCCATGTGGTATATTTTGTCCAGTTGGATGGCTTTCTTGCATGTTGTCTGCAGAAATTTCCGACTGAATATCTTCACAGTCATTAGTGTTTTGGACGGCTTCATCTTGTTGTCCGATACTCTGAGGATTCTCCTCCTCTTCAAGCTGTTCTTTCACCCATCCGCGGAGTTTTTCGGAGACCTCTTTTGTCAGGTTTCCTACTGATGCGTAGTCGTGGTCGTAATCGTTTAGTGCGTCGACTTCACTGAATTCACCACTGAGGAACAGCTTTCTTAACGCTGCTTTTTTTATCGCGGCGTCAGCGCCCTCTTTTAAAAGAGAGGCAACGCTGGGCTCGTCGGTCTCGCTTTGTTCAGGCTCTTCGATATCGTCTGGTATTTCTGCTTTATCTGGCGCTTGTGGTGAGGCTTCCTGCTCTGCCGTTTTCTGAGTATCGGCTTTTTCAAGATCAAGGATTTGCTCTGATTCAGAGTCTTTATCTTCTTGTAATTTTCGTGCGCTCCAGCGCTTTAAGAAATCAGTTGCCACTTGCTCTGCCCGCCCCTCTGCGCTTCTTACGTCGTTGTTCCAGAAGTTCACCATGTCTGCCAATAAAGGCTTCCATCCACGCCTGAACTGGTAATGGCATATCAATGGAAAGAACCAGATAGTCACCATCCATATAGCTGCCTGCCACCGCCTGAGACGCTGTTAACGCAACAGGTTTTAGCTGGTCAAGGTTTTCAAGAGCCAGGAACAGTTTGGGCTGCACCGAGTTCAGGTTAAAGCGGTAGTCAGTGCGTTCATCCCGATGAAGTTCTAAAGGCATAGTCAACTCAGAGTGGTTTTCGGGTTTCAGGTTGATGCTCTTCCATTCCCACTGTTGAGTAACCCATCGACCTGTGCCCACATTCTTACTATCAAGGACACATTCAACCATCCAGAGGTCTTCGTTTTTATCTAGTGACATATTGCTTCCAATCTTTGTGTTGGTTAAAAGTCTTAAGGGTTAAAAGCAATTCTTGCGCCAATTGGCAAGGTAATTGCTGTTTGAACGTAGAACACACAAGAATAAGGAAGCTGCTTTGTCTTATCAGCCCAAAATAATAAAAACAGGAAACTCACCTTCTCCTACCCAAGAAGTTGAGGTATTTGACGAATATGGCGAGCGCATGGTGAAAGAAATAGCTTGTGAGCGCCCTATTACCGTAATGCTTAACTGGAAGGAAATCGTGACTCTGATGACGTTAGGGTCGCGACCCGACGCTTTGGTACTGGGTTACTTAAAGAATCAGAGTTTTATTGAAGACCCCTCAGCCATTGAGTCCGTCATTATTGACTGGGAAACCAACACCGCTGCCGTTATCACTAAAGAAAATACGGATCATTTAGAAAAAGCGCTGAAAAAGAAGACTGTTACTTCGGGCTGTGGTCAGGGCACTATGTATGGCAACGTAATGAAAAAGCTCGAAAACTACCAGGTACCTCAGGTTGTGACCAAGCAGTCGGATATTTATGCTTCATTAGAGGCACTCACCCATCACAATGACACCTACAAAAAGGCGGGTGGCGTTCATGGCTGTGCGATTTGCCGAAAAGAAGAAATATTGTCGTTTGTTGAAGATGTTGGTCGCCACAATGCCGTTGATACACTGGCGGGAGAAATGTGGCTTAAACAAGAAACTGGTGACGACAAAATTTTCTACACGACAGGTCGCTTAACATCCGAAATGGTCATCAAAGTGGCACAAATGGGAATACCGGTTTTGCTTTCCCGTTCTGGTGTGACGCAAATGGGGTTAGATCTGGCAAGGCAATTTGGCATTACCACTATCGCCCGAGCTAAAGGCTTGCGTTTTCAGGTCTTTACCGGTGCTGAAAACATAAAGTTTGATGTAAAAGGCAATCACTGAGTTTTTCCTTTCTCTTCCCTTCTAAGGTGCGTTAAGCGCACCTTCTTGCAATCCTCTAATACTATGCTATCTGTTAATAATACTGACTGTCATGAAAAATACACATAAATGAAACATAAGGCATTCAGTGGAACAATACTTCAGCGAATTCAGTTGTATCGTTTTGTTTAACGTCAGTCCAAACCAAGAATGGTCGTTGCTCTATCGGGTCTTTCCGAGGCGGCGGCGATAAGTTATTGGTGGAGGAGCTAGGTTATGCCATTGAATATGAAAATCGCAGGTGCCCTTTCTCAGTACACGATTAAGGCGAAATTGCTTGCCGTAACTGGTGCATTGTTAGTTTGTATTGGTACTTACGCAGTTTATGAAAGCACCATAATACAAGAGCTGGAAAGTCTGCAGTTTGCTGCTGAGCAAAACGCACAAAGTGAGACAGAGTTACTTCTGTTACGGCGTCATGAAAAAGACTTCTTAGCGCGCAAAGATCCCAAATACATCAAGAAATTTGAGTCCAGTTACCAATCCCTGCAATCGAGAGTCGGTAATCTGGACACACTGCTCGCCCAGTACGCGACCCAGAGCAACACGGATTTTGCTGATATTGAGCAAACGTTAGAACAATACCTTCTTCAATTTAACCGGCTTGCTACTCAAATGTCCTACATCGGGTTGGACGAAGAATCCGGACTGCTCGGCGAGCTTAATTCTAAGGAAGAAAAACTCAATAACCTTCTGGTTACCGCGGATCGCCCTAGCCTTTCTAATGAATTTTTGCGATTAGTGGATAGCCAGAATCGATTTTTCCTGACTCAGCGACATGAGCAATATCAACAGTTCCAGGAAAACTGGCAGGGGTTTCATTCAAAGATTCAGGAACAGCCTCTTTCAACTGCGATGATCGATGCTCTTAGCCTGGCTTCTGACGACTTTAGAGGGGCTTTCGATGAGCTCTATAAAGCGTGTGTAGCATTGGGGTTAGATCATAACAGTGGGATGCGTGGCGAACTCAGGAAAAATGTTCACGGTACTGAAGATAGTCTGAACCGGATGCAGACTCAGATTGGTGAATTGGTTAATGAATTGCGGGTAGAAGCAAAAGTCAAACTCAGAAGTTTTGGTATCGGAATCGGTCTGTTTATCTCAACCTTACTTATTTTACTGAGCATTCAGATCTCTGGTCGGTTGATTAATGTTCGAAACATGATGCGCAATATTGCTGAAGGTGAAGGCGACCTTACGGTAAGAATGGAAGACAAAGGTAAAGATGAGCTGGCCCAGCTTAGCCAGTCCTTCGACAAGTTTGTAGGTAAACTTCAGGGCAGCGTGCTGGAGTTGGCTGCTGTAACCGTTCAGCTCGCTCAGGCGGCGGAATCCTCTCAAAAAGCCGCTAACACCAGTTTGGATAACGCCGAGCAGCAACAGATGGAATCCTCCTCTATCGCTACTGCGGTCAACCAAATGCTAATGACCACCAATGAAATTGCTTCAAACATTGAGAATGCTGCCAGTACCGCGCATAAAGTAAAAGTTGATGCGGAAGAAAGCATGCGGCTCAGCCATATAGCGGGTGACAGCATTCAAGGGCTCACCGATAACATTACCAACTCGCAAAATCTGGTGCGTCAGTTGGAAGAACAGAGCACCGAAATCCAATCTGTTGTGTCGGTGATCAGTGAAATTACCGAGCAGACGAACTTGTTAGCGCTAAATGCAGCGATTGAGGCTGCCCGGGCTGGAGAAAATGGCCGTGGTTTTGCGGTGGTTGCTGATGAAGTGCGCCAGCTTGCAAAACGTACATCTGATTCGACCAAGGTGATTGAACGAACTATTAGTGGGCTATCTACTGGTGTACAAAGCACCGTGAACCTGATGCAACAAAGCTTAACTAAAGCGGGAGACACTAATCAGCAGACAATACACGCCGTAGAAGCAATTCAAAGGATTGTGGAAGAAGTCAGCGCCATCTTTGATATGAACTCTCAAATTGCCACCGCTTCCGAAGAGCAGGCTATGGTGTCTGCGGACATTGATCGAAACATCACGCACATTGCCGATCTGGCAAATAACACCAAAGACGCCGTGAATGTTTCGGTACAAAACAGCAGTGAAGTCCGTCAGGCTGCGGATAGATTGGAGCTGATTGTTGGGCAATTTAGATACTAGGGTTTAACGATTGAAGTCATTAGAAGAGAAATCGCGTTTTGCTTCTAGGAGTAACATGCTCCTAGAAGCATCGGAATAGGCGCATGGTTTTACCCTTCTGCCATTACCCGCTTAAGTTTTTGAAGTTCCGGTTCATCAAATGTTACGTAGCCAATGGGTATTTGGGTATCGACCTGAGTGATAATCAATTCTGCGCTCTCTTTCCCAAAGCCGCCACACAGCTCAATGACCTGAATGCCTTGCTCCACCATTTCCTTTGCTACGATCACCGCTTCTTCATCGCTGCTGACACAGGTAATATTCGTTGAGAAGCCTTGCGTAGCGATTTTTGCTTTGTGTTCCGAATGATTGTAATTGTCTGCTTTTACAATAAAACCGTATCTTTCAAGCATGATCCGCTCCATCTTTGTCAATTGGGCGTTGGGATTTCACGAGTTTTGCCACCCGACGATACCAACGCTTTTTAGGGTAATGTACCGTCAGCTCATAATATTCAGAGTCGTTAAAAATCAGCTGATACTGGTCCGTTGCTAACTTACTGAATGAAGTTAAAACATAGCTGTTGTAGTACGGTGTTAAATTGCAATCGCCGACCTTTTCGAACTGCTTATTGATAACGACGACTTCACAACCTTCTTCAAATAAGCAGTCCCAGCTTAATATGAGTAGAAAATACGCACCGCAGTCGTACTGCTTTTCAATAACATACCCTGGGACTTTGAAGCTTAGTTGCTGTCCACGAAAATAAAGGTGTGACTCTAGAGGCCTATCTTCATATCGACCTTGATGAGTTTGTATTGTAAACGTGTCGACAGCTTCCATGTTCTTCTGTTCTGCGGTTGGTTTAGTACTACATTATCACCAAGACAAATTCGAATCATGATCTGCTGTGCCATAGAAATCTATGGCGCTTTTATGACAAAGCCTTTTTCAATACCGGATTGAAAACCGACTTTTTCATACAGCCGGTGAGCCGAAAAACGAGTCTCGCCAGACAGAAGCACTACTTGATAGCAATTCTGTTCCCAAGCCAGTTCTAGCGCTTTTTCCAATACCTTCTGGCTGAGCCCACGGCGTCGGAAATTTTCACTGGTAATCACATGTTCAATAATTCCGAAGGGCTTGCCTGCGTTGGTCACGGTTGGTACTAACCCTAGTTGACATGTCGAGGTTAGATGTCCATCTACTTCAGCGACAACGAGCGTTGTATGCGGATTATTTTGCATGGTTGTCCAGGTTTCCGAGAGTTCCTCCTCCGTAACAACCGGATCGTTGCCGCGCAGTTCTTTATACAATTTAAGAATACCCGTTAAATCGTCTTTTTTCGCAATGCGGATAAGCTCCATGCATTTATCTCCGTGAAGTTATTTGTTTAAATCTCTTAAAATCTGAGCGACCAGCTCTTCTATATTGGAAGACCCTTTTATAACTATTCCTCTTTTTTGATTCAGAGAACTCAAGATCGCTGGTTTTCCTAAGCTGGGAAAATTCCAGATAAGTTTTAGCAAACGTGGAAGTATCATAATTTCAGGGCAGTTAGCAGGAAGTTCAGGTCTGGAGCGGAAAAGGTACGGTAAGTTACGTTTTAAGCAACGAAACACACAAATGGTTCGAGGTACATCTAGAAAAACAACATAATCTGAATTGTCGCGGACAAGTCGAGAAACGCCTTCGATAACCCAGTGATCATGCCCGATTAACTCATTCTCACCTTGCGATCTCTCTTCTTTTGAAGCCGCAACCCACCCCTCTTTCCAGACGACGCTGTCCAGGCTATAGACAGGCAGATCTAATGCCTCACCTAATCTGCTTGCCAGCGTTGTCTTACCGGAACCTGCGTTGCCTGTGATGTGGATTTTCATTTTAATGGGGTGACTCTTCAGAGCACTTTTGAAATTGCTTTTTGAGCTGCTGGCGCACAAAGTTCAAGTTGAGAAAGGTCTAGCCAATCCATCGACTCAATCTCTGAGCTGGTAGAAATTTCTCCCATAAAGTCAGCGTAATAACAGTGCATTTCAAGCGTTGTACCTTCAAATCCATAGGCCACATCGCAGATGGAAAACGCGCGTTTTATCGTAGCTGGATCTAAATCAACACAGAGTTCCTCTTTAATCTCTCGAATTAATCCAGCTTCATGGGACTCCCCGGGTTCCAGTTTTCCACCCGGAATAAAATATTTGTCTTTTCCTTTGGTTTTTACGCAAAGTACTTTTGAGTCACGCGCAAGAACCCAGGCAACACTTTCTAGTTTTTTCATTTTTAAGCCAAAAATATCAATCGAATAATCAGAGCAAACACATAGAGACCAATACAAATTGCCCACACTCTTGCCAGGGCATGGCCAATATTTCTTTTTGGATTATTCGCCGAGGTCCACAAGGATTTCACAGCAAAAATACCAAAACCGATAAACAACAATGAAGAGATCGCATATTGTGTTGTCTTGAGAATGGACTCAGAGTTGGTGAAAAATTCAAATTGCATAGCCACGGCGCCGATTGCCAGAGCGGTTAGCGTTGTTAGAACATAGCCAACCAAACTGACGAATACGACAGATTGCCAAACCGCGATGTCACCTTTCCATGCTCGACGTAGAAACACTTTATTCTCCAAAAAATATCATTTATTTAGATTCTAACTCTTTGTTAATTATTATTTTTAATTCACGGGTGGGGTCAACACTTAATGGATGGCATAGAGTGCGAAAGCTCGCAGAAAAGGAAATTTGGAAGTACAGCGGGAGAAAATATCCCGCTGCTCGTTTAGGAATGAATTTAATCCGCAAACACCAATTTGTTTTTATCGAGATCTCTGACATAAGCTGAGAATCGGGGACCTCTCTGGTTGGGCTTCCCCTCGCAGGTACCACCTAGCTCAAGTGCCTTATTGTAAAGCCTTTTGACTTCATCAACGGAACCCACACTAAATCCAACCATGGTTCCGTTTCCATTAGTGGCGGGTTCTTGGTTAAATGGGATCGCGACTGCGAACGCAAAGTCTCTGGATTCATCTTGCCAGTAAGTCATTCTTTCGTTGGATAAAACCTGACTAAATGCGGTTTTCTCAAACAGCGCATCATAAAACTGTGTAGATCTGTCCAGATCGTTCGTGCCAACAACAAAATAGTTCATTTTCATGGTTCAGTTTCTCCTACTCAATGTTAGGAGAACTATATATTCACACCGCTGACAAGGAGTGTCAGCAGACCCTAGATGCTGAAGGATTCCGATACTTTAAGGCGGTATGTCGAATGGTATGTATCAATCGAAATTTGATGGTTATGGCTTTGCTTGTTTAGTACTTCTACCACCTTGGAAAACGAGCTGTCTTTACCAAATCGCTCGGCAAGTGCCGAATAGCGCCTTGAAGACGAAAACAGCACGTGTGCCAGCTCTTCAGATGTTACCGGAAGAGTGATTTCTGCTTTCGAAACGTTAAGTTCATGAAGGTTTGAATCTCCTTCAAAGTTCTCAGCGTGGTTATAGCTAGAGGATCTGGGTGGAATTGCAGCGCCCAGCTTATTTAGAAACTGTTCCAGTTTTACTTCAAAATCATAAACTACAATCAACGCGTCTGGGCGACAGACCCGAGCCAGTTCAGTACTCAGTGTTGAGGATTTTGCGTATGACAAGGAGCCTGCAAAAGAAACGACATCAATAGACTGTTCACCAAGCGGGATACTTTCTGCTGTACCTTGTAAAAAGCTGATGTTCTTATGAGGTGTTGCCTGAGCGAGCATTGCTTCACTGGGTTCAAGACCTATAACGTTCTCACAGAAATGGCTGAGTGCTTCTGTCGATATGCCTGTACCGCAGCCTATATCCAGACCGGTAGAAAAGCGTTGGTTTTCTGGAAAAATATCTTGGAGAATTTTTCTATGAATAGGTGGTCGATACGCTGCGTAATGTTCTGATACCTGGGTGTTATATTGCTCGCTCACATAGGTTCCTTATTTTGGTTAACTTAACCCGATTGAGTCCGATGTTCTCCTGCTAAAAGCCCGAAGAGTGCGGAATCTGAAACAACTCCGCCTATTTCCCATCTTTGCCTTAGAAGCCCTTCTTTCACAAAACCCAGACGTTCTAAAGCGTTGCCTGATGCGACATTCAGGGGATCAATTTCAGCTTCGATTCGTCGCAATTCTAATGTGCTAAACGCGTACTCAATAAGTACACTCGCTGCTTCAAACACTACGCCTTTTCCCCAAAAATTGCGGCTAATGCCAAACCCAATCTCGGCTCTTCTGGACTCTTGCTCTAAATTAAACAGCATTATTTTACCTAACAGGTTCCCGCTGTCTTTGAGGTATATTCCAAGAGTGAGTTCTTTGTTGTTATTCATCGATTCACGGCTGGTTTTGATGAACTGAGTCGCGACATCTAACCCATCCCAAGGCGCACAATTCCAATACTTCATGACTTGGTGATCCGAAAAAATGTCGTAAAGGTCTTGTGCGTCGTTTTCGCTAAGCGCTCTCAATATCAAACGCTCTGTTTCTATTTTTGTTGTAATCATTCAGTGAAAAAGCTGCCTGTATTATTGAGTTGAAGAGATGGAGCCACTGCCGTTAAACGAAGCTTTCAGATGCTCAGGTACTCCGGAATATTCAATACGACCAGAGCCATTCGCTTGGGCGTCTAGTGTCTCTGAAGCATGGACCTTCACTTGCCCTGAACCATTGATCCTGACTTTCACTTTTTTAGCCTTCAGTTCAGATGCATCGACATCTACGTCACCGTCTGCAGTGACGGATAAGTATTCTGCATTGCCAGATACTTGCGATGTGGCAGAACCATAAACCGACAAGTCGAACTCATTTGCCGTCACTTCTGTGATGTTTGCCTCTTGGTCACCATTTAAGATCACTTCATTCACAGATCCATTGGTTAGGTTGAATTGATATCCTTTGCTGATTCGGACATTGTTTTTAGTGTCTATTACGAGCTTTCCGCTAGAACATTTGTATCTAAGATACCCAAGTTCTTTGTCTGTTCCTTCAACGCTACCAGATGATTTCCCTTGAGCCACAAGATTCACGGTTGAAGGTGCGTTTACCACCAGCTTTGTGTAATCGCAGTCCGGTACGCTACCACCTGCGAAGGCGTTACTTACGAATGCTAATTGACTGCTCGCCAGAGCGAAAGCCAGATAATTCCAGTGCCGAATTTTCATTGTTTTTCCCTTTAATTTAACGCTACAGAAAGGTGTGGAGGACACCCTTTTTACCAACTGAATTGTGTTTGAACCACTCGATTGTCGAACCAAGGATCGCAGCGACTTTAGAATAGAATCATCGGTATTAATTCAACAAAAAAGTATGGAGTAACAGGTCTAGCTTTTACCTTCTGCAATCAAAAGATGCCATTTGTAATATACCTTGTACCGCAATCGGAATTGATATAGAAATCGAAACAATGGTCTTTCCCTTATAAGTAACACAACTTTTCGATATGAGAGGTATCGCTTCTCACTACATTGCTGATCAGGAGACATCCAATGAAAGTCGATTCTCAGTTAAAAGAAGTACCAGAAACCATGCTATGGACATTGCATAACCGTGCCAATGAAGCGATGCGTGAAGATTCGGTGATACAGGACGACAAAGCCATTCAGATCTACCAGAGTATCAACTATGACTACGAAAAGAGCTTCGGTAAGGCAGATCCTTCACATGCGATTCGGTCTCTTGATTTTGACCGTGAAATTAGTGCTTTTCTTGATGAGTATCCCGATGGCACTATTGTTAATCTCGGAGAAGGGCTTGAAACACAACGGTTTCGAATAGATAACGACAAAGCATTATGGTTATGTGTTGATTTACCTGAATCAATCGAAAACAGAGAACAGTTTATTCAGCCCGACTCGCGTCATCTCCATATTGCTCTTTCTGCCTTGGATCTGACTTGGTTTGAAAGTGTTCCCAAGGACAAGCCCGTATTCATTTCTGCGCAGGGACTATTTATGTACTTCGCCGAAGAACAAGTGAGGTCTCTGCTTCAGGCAATAGAACAGAACTTCGATAACTGGGTAGTTATGTTTGATACCATCCCTGCGTGGCTTTCCAAGAAAACTATCTCACAAGATGGCTGGCAGAAAACGCCAGATTATAAAGCGCCTCCCATGCCTTGGGGGGTGAATCGTAGTCAGATAAGGCAAACATTTAGCCGATGGCTTCCTGAACATGTGAGCGTGAGAGATATTGGGTATTCAACTTTCCCCAGAGGAATCATGAAGTGGGTATTTTTATTGTTCACGTCAACTCCCGGTCTGAAAAACGCTACCCCAACAATCGTTAAGCTGGAAAGCTGGCAATAAATTCTCCAGCCTATAGGTAGCTAGTAACCAAGTCAGAATCGCGAACTTAGCGAAGTGTTTCTACACCCTATTGCTGTCGAAAACTGAGAACGTAAAAGTGGTACTCTTTTCCTGTTTTTGCGAATTCCTTCGCACGAAGATCCAATCGATCTAATATCTGAATTCAGTTTAGGTAGTTAAGCTGCCCATACCAATCAATAGGTTATCTCCCACTTTCAACCTCATGAACAGAAGATAAATTTCATTCGCACAAATGATAATTACTATCATCTTTGTTAGTTTGTGATATGTTATAACATCTCAAATATTCAAAGGATGAGATTGTAGTTTGAAAGAGATAAATGTGGTCATCATTGGAGCAGGTCCAGCAGGTTTAGGCTGCGCTGCTCTGCTTAAACAAATGGAGATCGAAAACGAAGATATGTTGGTCATTGATGCTAATACCATTGGTAGTAGCTTTGAAGCGTGGCCAAAGGAAATGCGAATGATCACCCCGTCATTTCCCAGTAACGGCTATCACCAGACCGACCTTAACGCGATCACACCGGATACTTCCCCTGCATTCAGTTTAAACAAAGAGCACCCAAGTGGTGCAGATTATGCCCAATACCTGCGTAGCGTGGCGAAGCATTACGACTTACCGGTGAAGGAAAATACTAAGGTTGTTGAAGTGACACCTCATAGCGAAGACCGCTATTTGGTAAAGACAGAATCCGGTGAACCTATCCTATGCCAATACTTGATATGGGCAGGTGGGGAGTATGCCGCTCCTCGGTTGAAAGCCTTTGAAGGCAGTGAACTTTGTTTACACAACAGTCAAATCGATTCCTGGGCTGATTGCAAAGAAGAACATTACGCCGTAATTGGCACATATGAAAGTGGTGTTGATGCCGCATTTAACCTGGCAAGCCAGGGAAGGCGCGTCACCTTGATTGATTCGGGTAGCGAGCAAGAAGATACCTATGACCCAAGTAGAGTGTTGAGTCCTTACACAGCCGAGCGTTTATCGTCTATGGCAAACATGGATTTAGTCGAACTTGAACAGGGATTCAAAGTATTGGAAGTTCGAGCTTCAGAAGATCAGTATGAACTGATATCAACCACAGGTGACACACTTATAAGCAAGGGAAAACCCATCAACTGCACGGGTTTCGATACCCACCTTGGTCCGGTAACTGATCTCTTTGATATAGCAGAAGACGGATTTCCTATCGTCAATAAATTTGATGAATCCACCCTGCATCGCAACTTATTTTTGTCTGGTCCCAAACTGGTTCACGGAAACAATTTGCTTTGCTTCATATACAAATTCCGCGGTCGATTCGCAACACCATGCAGCATTATTGGTGCTGAGCTAGGGCTGGACACGTCTGTCTTAAATCACTACGAGCAGGCAGGAATGTTATTGGATGACTTTACGTGTTGTGAAACTCAGCAGTGTTTCTGCTGATTAATAGTGTGAGGATTTTATGTTTAAGAAGCACGTTACTAAAACGATCAGCTTATTCACTCATTCAACAAGCCTTTTAATATTGGCCATTGTGGTGGGTTCGATAATTGGTCTTACCTCCCCTAGCCTTGGCAGTTCTGCAGGCAACTATATCGACCCCACTATTATGGCGTTAGTGGTTCTGTTGCTGTTTGAAGTACCGCTGAAAGGTGTGTTTAAAGGCGGAACCAATGTTCGTTTTATCGGATTGGCTTGGGTGATGAACTTTATCATCATACCCGTAGTTGGATTCGGTATTGCGTCGGTTTTCTTGTCTGGTGAAGCGCTGTTTTATACAGGTCTTGTTATTTACTTTATGGCGCCATGCACCGACTGGTATTTGGGCTTTACTCGCCTTGCTAAAGGTAACGTAGAATTGGGAGCCACTTTATTGCCAATCAATATGGTGAGCCAGCTTGTTTTGTTCCCGGTTTATCTACTTGCGTTCAATACAGTTATTGAATACAAAATTGACTTAACAGTTCTGCTTGAATGGTTTATCAAACCTTTGATCGCCGCCACTGTTTTGCGATTTGTTCTGCATCGCTTTATCGATAAATTATTGCCTATCTGTAATGCGTTGATTCCGTTGGTGTTGATGCTTTTGGTTGGTCAGATATTTGCTGCCAACATCAACCAGCTAGCGGCACACTTATCTATCGTTCCTCTATTGCTTCTTGCGATTTTCGTCTTCTTTATCGTGACATTTGCATTAGGAGAACTGGCAGCGAAGTTTGCAAAGCTAGAGTACCCAGAGCATTGTTTGCTCACCTTCACCACCGGAGCAAGAAACGCCCCTCTGATGCTTGGTTTAACGACGGTAGCTATACCTGACCAACCGCTGATTTACGCGACCATCACGATCGGAATGCTAATTGAGTTCCCTCATTTAACGGCATTGAAAGCGATATTCCTGAAGCGTTTTAAATCTGAATCGTCCAGCAATTTAGCAACGTCCAGTTAATTACTTGAAAAGTCAATTAAGCCGCTTACCCTTGTTTAGCAAAGAGTAAGCGGCTTTTTACTATCACGCAGCTCTTGGAGCAAACATGATGATTGCCATGCCTAACAGTGCGACAGACACCCCAACAATATCCCAAAGTGTTGGTCGGATCCCATCAACTAGCCACAGCCACACGATGGCAACAAAAATGTAAACACCACCGTATGCCGCGTAAACCCTGCCCGCCGCAGTCGGGTGAAGAGATAACAACCAGGCAAAAAGAGCCAGGAATATAGCGGCAGGTACCAAAAGCCAAACTGACTTATCTTCTTTTAGCCATAAATATGGCAAATAACATCCTAATATTTCTGCAATCGCTGTGACAAAGAACAAGCCAAGTGTTTTTACTTCTAGCAACCGAATTTCCTCAATTTTTTAATACTGTTCATTCAACAATCATTTTGGTTTCGCCAGTGTTATGGCTACTAAGCCAAAGTGTTCTGATGATCATCCATTGATTAACCCAATCTAATTGGAATCGAAGAGTAAGTGAAATAGCTTTACATTGGCGTTACCGAAAGCGCGACACTTAGGTTACTCTTCAGCAAAGAAATGATATCTCATTAAGGTCGAACAGTTTTCAGACCACTAACCCAAGTGTGACGTGGGCTTTCGCCTTGATCCTGTATTGCCTCAACCACAAAATCCACAAATAGCTTTACCCGCAATGGAAGAAGTTCTCGCCGATGATAGAGAATGTAGACCCCTTCGTCCGCAGACCGAATGCCAGGGAATAGCGGGAGTAGTTCACCACTGTTGATCCAGTCTCGGGCTATGAAATGCGGAATCTGCGTCAGTCCAAGCCCTTGAGCACAAAGTTCCGCCATCGATTCTCCATCATTAACGATGATGTTTTTGTCTACCGCTTGCGTTTGAGCCTCATCTTCAGGAGAGAGTTTTAGCCCAAGTATCTTTCCCGTTTGTTTATAGCGAAACCGAATCCAGGTATGCAGATGAAAATCCTCTGGTCCACTGGGTGTTCCGTGCTGGTCGAGATACTCTTTGCTTGCACAAATAAGGAAATCAATCGGGCTTAATTGCCTAGCAATTAACTGGCGATCCTGCACCGAGCCGGAACGAATAGAGACATCAATGCCCTGCTCTATCATATCGACATAGGAATCGTCGTAATGAATTTCCAAATCTATACTGGGGTATTGTTGGCGAAACTGCTTAAGTAAAGGCTGGATATAGCGGCGGCCATAAGAAACAGGCAAATTAAGCTTTAGCGTACCCGACGGCGAACTATTCAGATGCTGTAACTTTTCCTCACAGGCGATAAGCTCATCTAACACAAGCTTTGCTGTACGCGCATATTGGTGACCTGCCAATGTCAGGCTGAGTTGGCGTGTTGACCGTTGAAACAACTGCACACCAATCTCAGCTTCTAATCTATGCAAAGCTTTACTCACTGTTGATGGATCGGTGCCGTATTTTTTCGCTGCACCAGCGAAACTCCCTCTCTCTAATGTTGCAACGAAAAATCGCAACGAGCGTATTTTGTCCATGCTAAATCCATATCCATTCGTGAATTATATTCACTTTAGATGAGAGAAGTCGGCACTTCAATCATGAAAATCGCTCGTTAAGATGGTTGCAGCTATTTATTAAATTAAAGGATGACAAAATGTTTGATGGCAAATTGAAGGGTCGTATCATTGCTCTGTTCACCGTTTTTCTCGCATTGTTTGTCTTGGTACCTACGGCATCAGCGGAAAAAAAGAAAATAGGTATCTTGGTCTATGATGGTGTGCTTACCTCGGACGTTACGGCACCACTTGAAGTGTTTGGCGTTGCAAGTCGACTAACTTGGTTCAGTGACTATGAAGCGGTCACTATTTCTGTCAGTGACAAACCCATGATCACCACTGAGGAAGGTTTAAAAATTGGAGTTGATACCTGGATTGGGCAATCACCAGAGGTTGATGCGTTAATCGTTACATCGAGCTATGACATGGATCCGCTGATCGAAAACAAAGTGCTGATCGACTATATCGCTTCAACGTCAAAAAAAGCGGAATGGATGGCAAGCAATTGTTCGGGTGCTTACCTGTTGGCAGAAGCTGGTTTGCTAAATGGTAAACAAGCAACCACCTGGGCTGGTGGTGAAAGAGATTTTCAACGTGACTATCCTAAAGTGAAGGTATTGAGCGACACAAACTATGTCGTCGATGGGAATGTCCTCACATCCAATGGCAGCCTTGTGAGTTATCAGGCAGCACTAAAGCTTTTGAATTTGATGACTTCACAATCTAAAGCTCAGGAAGTGGCGGATGCACTGCAATATTCTCGCTTCTCTCATCAGACTTTTTAAGTGCTGATATTTATTGAAACAGCCTCAAGAGAGGGTCAGCTGCCCTCTCTTGTAGTCCGACTAAAATATTTAACTTCCATTCGAAAGAAACCTGCACGCTAGTCGTCATAACTTTCTGGAAATATCTGAAAAAAACAGTTTCCAGCTTTCAGACTTTGTATCGTAAGTTTCATATACATGTTTGATGTTCCCTTTATTGTCAACGTTCCATGTTCCCCTGAAAGGCGTTTCTTTTCCTGTAGAGTGGTTAACAATATTTCCTTCAAAAAACAAAACGTTTTCAGATGTCGGTTCGCCAAACACTTCGAAAGTAAATCTTTCGCTACTCCAAAAGTGCCTCCATTTCCCTTTGTTAACGTCTAAGCTGAGCACACCGACAGACAGGTCACCCTTATTATTTTTGAATTTTTCCAGAATGGCACAACCGCCAGAAGTAGTCTGATATTCTGTCCGACCAAGTTTGTTGCCGTTTTCCAGATAATAGTCATATTTTCCCGGCAAGAAGTTTAGAGCGTTAGAAAGTCGGTGAGATGACTTACAAAAAGAATCACCACTAGGTTTGGCTAAATCGTTTGCTTCAGAACGTTGGGATGGTTTCCTGGCTACACCAATAAAAAAGCGTTTCCAGTTATTTTCTTCTTTACCAAGTTTGAGAAACTCTTTGGTAACTGAGCCATCAGAATTTCGGGTGTATACTCCTTTTACTGCGGAGCTTGCTTCCCCATTGTTAGGGTACATACGCCCTTCTAGGATAAGATTGCCCGACTCATCTAATCCTCCGGAATAATCAATATGAAAACGTGGACTCATCCAAACCTGACGCCATTTTTTTGATTCAGGATCAAAGAAGTTCATTCCCGTACCAGTTTCACCTGAAATTGTCTTCCATTCTTCTAGGATCAGGCAGCCTTTCTCCTTTTTATGGTACGTTTGGTTGGCTATCAGCTTTCCATCCAGAGTATAAAATTCCCACTCTCCAACCAAAAAATCCAAATCTCTATACGGAGAAGTATCTTCAGCACAAAGAGGGGGTTGAGCAAATCCTGAATTTATTGAGCAAATCCCTGCTAGCGTAAATATAAAAAACCTTACGAAAATATTCTTCATCCGTTCATTTCCCTTGAATTTAACGCTAGGGCTCTTCGCTACTCTCGTATTGGCAGACACAACACTTATGACAGCCGAGCTACCCTACTCTTTTTTGATAACAGGGACCCACCAACGAACACCCATTTCACTGAAATGCCTATAAGGCATCGGAAAATAAGCGACAATATCGGGTTTGTCTCCATCCCTTTCGTAACCCGTAGCAGAAAACCATTCACCGTAGATATATCTGTTCGTTTTCATAGCGCTTCTATAAGTGCATTCAAACTCGGCATAAGTGGCAGTTGGCACTGTATGAACTTCGAATTCTTCTGAGTTGCTGTCTGGAATAAACTCTATGCCAAGCACATCCAAAAATTCATCGAGTTTGTCTGCTTCACTTGGGAAATAGGCGGTGAGAAGTGGAGCGCCAGTTATTGATCCCGGTCTGCCATGAGTTAATTGACAAAGCGCTTTATACTCATTCGACTTGACGTACTCTTTCCAAAAATTCTGACCATTTTTTGCAAAGTCATCGAATTTAAAGCTCTTGCTTTTCCCAACAATCTTAAACGAAGGTCTTTCTACTATTTTATAATCCATCTTTTCGGCACCTATAGCTTCAGAAGGAAAAGAGGCTCGCTTGTAC
This sequence comes from Vibrio sp. SCSIO 43132, assembly GCF_019904195.1. NCBI lineage: Bacteria > Pseudomonadati > Pseudomonadota > Gammaproteobacteria > Vibrionales > Vibrionaceae > Vibrio > Vibrio sp. SCSIO 43132. Next base: position 2,061,684 of record NZ_CP063199.1, on the reverse strand, counting down.
GTGGCGATTTTTGCCTGAGATGTTCGAGCGTCGCTTGGATTAATCCCATGCACGCTGCGAAATGCTCGGGTAAAGGCGTTTGGGGAGTCGTATCCATATCTTAAGGCGATATCAATGATTTTTTCCTGACTACTTACCACATCAACAGCAGCCAAGGTAAATTTACGCCGCCTAACGTACTCAGCAAAGGTTACATTGAAATAGGCATAGAATACTCTGTGAAAATGATATTTTGAGCAGTATGCAATTTTGGCTGCCTCATCTATCGAAATTTCACCATCAAGGTTTTCCTCAATGTAATCAAGAACTAAATTCAATCTTTCAAGCCAGCTCATACAAAGCCTCCACATGAGAGAATATAGTAGTTATCAAGCTGAATTCGCGTCTCACCTTTTTTTGCTGTCTGGTACTGAGGAAGAGGAAAACGCGTAGAGCCGAACCCTTTGGGCAGCAGACTGGTAGACAGTTAAATACGTCAGGCGTGGCTCTCATCTGATTCTTTGGGGTCTGCACCATACTCATTAGTACCTTTAACACCTTCTGTCGCGGCAAAAATAATGAGTACTATCCAGCCGATGAGCGGTATTAGCGCAATTAAAACCCACCATCCAGTACGACCTATATCATGTAAGCGACGCACGTTTACCGAAATTCCCGGAACGATTAGCGCCAACCCATAAATGATGCCCAGAAACTCAATCCCTAAAATTTTGTCAATTAGCCCCAAAATAGACGTGAAGATCGCGTTGAACAAAATGAACATCCAGTATTCTTTTCTTCTCGCCCTCCCCTCAAATATCGCATACTTTTTTAAGACAGCTATATACCATTCCATTTCCCATTCCCTATGGTTTGCTTTTAATGATAGATACCGTAATAAGTTAAGTGAATGGTCCCTCCAAGTGGCTTAATACAGCCTTAAACTCGCTCTGGTTAGGGGGATTCAAATAGTTCACTACTAAATCGATACTGACATAAGCATCAAAATTGAATAAGGCATGTAAAGTGCTGAACAAAATTAGATGTGAGCTAAACAACATAAAGCAACTTTGGAAATTTAATTTTCACATACACGCATTCGCTGAACCATTTCCAATTGCCTTCCGTAGTACAGATAGTTATCTAAATACGGATCTAAATATGTTTTCTTTTTTTAAGAACAACTCGGCTAAAAAGCTCAAAAAACGACACTCGATGCTTCTTGAACAAGCGATGCAAGCTCAAAGGCGCGGAGACATCCGAACTTACTCACTATTAACTGCTGAAGCTGAAGAAGTTTTTGAGCAAATTAAGGGCATGGGCAACTCCAGTTCTTAAACTATTGCCCAGTCAAAAGGACAAGGATCCTTTTAAATGACGTGGTTGATTAAGGATCCGTCACGTCATTTGAATTACGAAAACTCAGCTTAGGCTAGCTCACATCTTCACTGGTAAGACAGACTAACCATCCACCGAGTTTTTCTTGCGGTATGCGAGCGGGGTCAGACCTTTAATTCTTCTGAATTGGCGACTGAAATTGGCGAGGTTTGCGAAGCCGACTTGCTGGCTAATGTTGGCAATACTTTCTTTTGATTCAACCAGTTTGATGCAGGCTCGCTGGATGCGTATTCGGTTTACAAAATCGGTGAATCGATGTCCTGTTGATTTGTGAAAGAAGCGTGAGAAATAAGATTCCGTCATATCGATAAGATCGGCGACATCTTTCACACGAATGGTTTTTTCGTGGTTAAGCATAACGTAGTCCAGCACAAGGTTAATTTTGTTGTGCATGACTTCGGAATCTTTCTTCTCAGAGGGCGGAAGCGTGGACAGAATTCTTGTTTTCTGTTCGTTTAGGAAATCCATAAACCTCAGGAAGTTAGTTAGCTTCTCAACGCCCCGGGTATTACGGACCGATTTCATAAATTCCATGCTGGTTTCCATGGGCACGTCCAGAAACTCTACCCCCATTTTTGCCTGTTCTATCAGTTGCTTAAACAAGGATAATTCAGGAAATATTTGTGCCGCTCTCTGTATCAGTTCAGGTTCAAACAACACCACCATGTCTCGCAGCTTGTGAGTTTCCCCTTCTGCAAGATAGCTCACCCAGTTATGGGGAAGCCAAGGACCCACCAGTATAAGTTGCCCCGGCGAAAATGGCCCTACGTGGTTACCTATCATGGCTTTACCTGTTGTTTTCACAATCAGATGGAGTTCGTATTGCTCATGCACATGCCATTTAATTCGGTGATGAGGTACGCCATGTTCCGTATACGCCACCGATTCTTTGTCGAACGCCATGAACTCCCAAACGGGTTCTTCGCCCAGGCTTTCCCGATGATACGGCTTAATTTCATAGGTGGACATAAGAAGCTCCTACTCGACTCGAACGCTGTTTCTCATACTCTGAATATAGCGTCTTAAACTCTTGGTATTTCTTTTTATAGACGGCTTGATACTCTGGGTTGGGGAAAATCTCTTCAAGCACTCTAGGTGCATGACAAACGGATGAAACAGGTTCTCCGGTATCACACAGCCTGGCCAGCCTCGCCGCTCCATAAGCCGGACCGCTCTCTCCACCTTCGTAGCGAAGGATCTTTATGCCTAGAATGTTGGCGATAATCTGAAGCCATAATCGGCTTTTGGTTCCGCCACCAATGGCACCCAGAAATTCGACTTTAGTGCCGCTTTCCTGAATGGCGTTCTGACAGTCTAGCAGTGAAAAACCAACACCCTCCAATATTGCCTGAGTCATGTGGTGCCCTTTTGTCGCCCATGTCATATGGTGAAAACTGGCGGTCGCAAATGGATTGTTATGAGGCGTCCTTTCCCCCATCAAATATGGGAGGAATAGCGTTGGTTGAGTGGGATCGTAATCGGCTTCGAGCTCAGCAATAAGCTCACCAATATCTTGCTTGGTTAAATCGGCGAACCACTTTAACGGGCTGGCACCGTTCAACATGCACGCCATTTGAAACCAACGTTCAGGAACAGCATGAGCAAAAGAGTGGACTAAAGCATGAGGATAAGGTTTGTAGGTTTCAGTGGTCACAAAATACTGAGCGGATGTCCCTAAAGATATGAACGCGTCTCCCTGATTTATTGCTCCAATACCAATGGCTCCGCATGCTGCATCTCCCCCGCCAGCGCATAAGGTGACCGAAGTGGATAAGCCAATTTCGGACGCAATCTCTGCTAAAAGCTGACCAGTATCTTCTGTGCCTTCTTTTAAGGTAACCATCTGATCTGGTCGAAGCCCACTGATTTCGAGCATTTTGTCCGACCATTCACGGCTTTCTTCATCAAGCCACAAGGTGCCTGCAGCATCACTGACGTCTGTCGCAAGCTCGCCAGTCAGCTTTAGCCTGACGTAGTCTTTGGGAAGGAGAATATGTCGAATAGACTTAAACGCGTCCGGTTCATGCTCTGCCATCCAGCGCAGTTTAGGAGCGGTAAATCCAGACATCGCGGGAACACCCGCTACGTTCCCGAGTTCAGGAAACTCACGATTCATATCTTCTGCTTGCTGATGTGAACGTCCATCATTCCAAAGGATGGCGGGTCTTACTGGATTGAGCGACTCATCGAGCATGACGGCGCCATGCATTTGCCCAGAAAGCCCTATGCACTGAACATCGGAAAATGGCACTGGGAAATCGTGTTTGATTTGCTTCAGAGTGTTAAGCGTTGCATTCCACCATAAATCGGGTTCCTGTTCGGACCATAGTGGTTTAGGAGTGGATGCAGGATAGGATTCGCCAGCGGTGCCAACGACGGTTCCATTCCCCCCCATAAGCAACGTTTTTACCGATGAAGTACCAATATCAATTCCCAGGTAGTGCGCCATTTTCCTTCCTTATGCTGCGTTAAAGTATGCCTTTACTCTTAGTTCATCGCGTTGCCGCCATCGACATTAAATGTCTGAGCGGTAATGTAGTCTGACATTGGTGACGCCAAAAACAACGCCATTCCCGCCATGTCGTCTGGCAAGCCCATTCGTCCCAACGGTACTTCTTCACCAACCAGCCTTTTCTTTTCACCGGGCTGACGGTTTTCATACTTAGCGAACAATGCATCCACCTGATCCCACATTGGAGTGTCGACGACGCCCGGCGAGATACTATTTACATTAATGCCATTGTCAGCCAGTGCCAACCCAGCAGACTGGGTGTAGCTGATAACCGCTGCCTTAGTTGCGCAGTAGTGAGCAACTAAAGGTTCACCGCGCCTTCCCGCTTGCGATGCCATATTGATGATCTTACCGCCCTTACCTGCTGCAACCATTTCTTTTGCGACTGCCTGCATCATGAAAAACATCCCTTTCACGTTGACGTTGTATAAGCGGTCAAACTGTTCAGATGTAGACTCAAGAATCGGTCCCATATCGAATATCGCAGCATTGTTGAACAGCACGTCAATTTGACCATACTGTGTTTTTGTCTTTGAAATTGCCTGCTCAATCTGATCCAAATCCGTCACATTGGTTGGGCAGTAACTTAGCGAGTCTGGGTATTGCTTTATTAACTCGCGTAGCTCTGCGGATGGAGAATCAGCAAGATCCAGAACCATACAGCTTGCGCCATTAGCAAGATAAGTGGCGCAAACCGCTAATCCAATTCCTCCGTTTGCGCCGCTAAGCAGAGCGACTTTCCCTTTCAAAACCAGTTGGTCTTGATTAAAAACGGTGATACTCATTTCATTTCCTTATGATTTTAAGCGTTCTACCTGATTTCTTGGCTTTGCGGCTGTTTTTGAATGTGTAGACACGAGAATCGCCAAGATGCTTAGAGTGAAATAACCCTAAGGTATATCTATATAATTCCGACCCAAATTTGTCTGAGAGCTGGGCTTTCCTATCACTATCAAGCCTGTCACATATTTTAGACAGACGTACGAATTGACCTTTACTCATTAGCTCTCGGATTCCTCATATTCTTTTGATTGGGTTTCAATCTGCTTTTTAAGCTGCTCGGTAAATTCAGGAAAACGCGACGTCAGCCCCTGCCAGACATCTTCATTTGATAAAAATATAGTGACAGGGTCACTAGAGTTAAGCCATTGTTCTGCTTTACTGAAATGCGGGTCTTTATAGTTAAACGCGAGCTTTCCGTTATGGAATCGCTCCAGAAAGCAATACCAGTGAGCGATAAGACAAATCGCATATCGTGGCATATGGTTTCTTTCGAGATTAAAGCGCACAGTGGGCAGTATGAACTGAGGAAACTTGCTCACGCTGTCCATCGCGATCCTCTCTATTGAGTCGGCAATATGGCTATTGCTGAAACGCTCAACAATTTTCTGGCGATATTGCTCCAGATCGACAGGCGGATGGCTGATAGTCGGGATAACCTCGGTTTGATGATAACCCTTTAACCAATCGGCAAGCTGGTCGTCTTCCATGTTCTGATCGAAGGTGATGTAATTTCTTAACGCACCCACATAAGACAACAAAAAGTGACCGCCATTTAAGATGCGTATCTTGGTTTCTTCGTATTGATGGACCTGACTGGAAAAAGTTACGCCGACTTTTTCTAACTGGGGAAAGTCTGAAGCGAATTTGTCTTCAATGACCCACTGTTCGAAGTCTTCGCCCATAATTGGGCACTCGTCTTTTTCATCGATGATGGTTTCAAGCTGCCTCGCCAGTCCTTTTGGAGGAACGGGCGTGATTCGATCGACCATACAACAAGGGAATGTGACGTGTTTACTGACCCATTCTAAAAGCTCAGTTTCCTGCTTAGCCGAGAGAAACTGTTTAAACGCATTTTCTAATAGAGTTCCGTTGTCGCGTAGGTTATCGCAGGTCAAAACGGTAATTGCTCCCGCCTGGCTCGCCGCTCTCTGTTTCAAAGCGTAACTTAAGTATCCGTAAACCGTTTTTGGCGCATCCGAATTAGCTAAATCTGATGCAATTTCCACATCCCTTAAGTTAACGTCGTTGGTATCTGTCAGATAATAACCGCCCTCAGTAACCGTTATGGTTAACGCCTTTACGTTCGGATCGGTGAAGATGCTATCAAGTTCGGAAACGTCACCGGAAGCGTCGACAACGGTATCCATCGCTTCAATTTTTCGGATTTCGATATCACCGTATGCGGAGATTTTCTTTAGATGATATCGACCGCCCTGCTGTTGCAAGGTTTGAGTGATTGTTCGTGATTCTGGGCGAAGGTTGACGCCGGTATAGTGCCAATGGTCAGAAGGTGGAACCAGACGATTAAATCTGTCGACGTAATACGCCTGATGTCCACGGAAAAAAGATCCCACACCAAAATGAACCAGTCTATTCGTCATAAGAGAGCTCCTCATAAATATTGAGCGCTTGCTCTTGTGAATCAAACAGATAGATTTGCTCTTTGTCCAAAGCCAACCCTACTTCCTGATTCAGTTTCGGGCTGTCTGCGGGCGCATGTTTAGAAACCAGAGTCTCGCCGTTTTCAATGCGGACGTAGCTTAGGGTTTCCGAACCCAGTTGTTCGATTACTTCAACCACACCTGTTACGTCGCCTTGCTCTGTTGGGACAATGGTGACGGCTTCTGGTCGAATTCCCAGCGTTTTTGCTTGCAAAATCGAACTACTGTATTTATTTACAGGTAGCCGAATTTGAGCATCGTTAGTTAACTGCGCTGTCAGATTTTCGCCTTCAGAATGAACGGTTCCGAGGTTAAGCAGGTTCATTTTTGGTGTACCGATAAAGGATGCAACGAACAGGTTTGCTGGCTGATGATAAAGCTCTAGCGGAGAACCAATTTGTGCCACTTCCCCTTGTTTCATGATCACCACTTTGTCGGCGAGCGTCATGGCTTCGACCTGATCGTGTGTTACGTAAATCATGGTGGTGCCAAGTTCATGATGGAGGCGAGAAAGCTCGATACGCATTTCAACACGAAGTGCAGCATCCAGGTTAGAAAGTGGCTCATCAAACAGGAATACTTTCGGGTTACGTACGATGGCGCGCCCAATTGCCACACGCTGCCTCTGACCACCAGAGAGTGCCTTTGGTTTGCGATCAAGCAATGGCTCAAGTTTCAGTGCCTTAGCGACTTGCAGTACTTTTTTGTCGATCTCATCTTTTGGTATGTTTGCCAGCTTAAGGGCAAAACCCATATTTTCTTTAACCGACATATGTGGGTACAACGCGTAGCTTTGGAACACCATGGCAAGGTTACGCTTAGATGGGTGCACTTCGGTAATCAGTTCACCATCTAAATGAATTCCACCAGCAGAAGATTCTTCCAGCCCTGCAATGGTTCTCAATAGTGTCGACTTTCCACAACCGGATGGACCAACGAAGACCACAAACTCACCCTTTTGAATTTCAAAATTGATGTTTTTAAGGGCAAGTGCATCGCCGTATTTTTTGTCGAGTTGGTTGACTGTTAAATAACTCATTTTACTGCTCCGAAGGTCAATCCTTGTACCAATTGTTTCTGACAGAACCAGCCAAGCACGACGATAGGTGCACAGGCTAATGTGGATGCGGCAGATAACTTCGCCCAAAACAATCCTTCCGGGCTGGAATACGTTGAAATCATGGTGGCTAATGTGCCGGCATCTGCGGATGTTAAGTTGATCGCCCAGAAGGCTTCATTCCAGCTCAAGACAATAGACAAAAGCGCTGTAGACGCGATGCCACCAAATGAGAGCGGAAGCAGCACATAACGAATTTCACCTAACGTGCTCGCTCCGTCTAAACGAACGGCTTCGAGAATGTCTTTTGGAATGTCCTTAAAGTAAGAGAACAACATCCAGATGACGATCGGCAGATTGATTAAGGTGTAAATAATAGTCAGCGCCAAACTACTGTCGAGCAATCCTGCCTCTTTGCACAGTATGTAGATCGGCACCAAGACCCCGACGGCAGGTAACATCTTGGTTGAAAGCATCCAAAGGAGCATATCTTTGGTACGTTTACCCGGGTAAAACGCCATTGAATACGCCGCAGGAACCGAGATGATCAAGGCGATCAACGTGGAACCAAATGCTGTGATTACTGAGTTTTTGGCGAATTTCAGGTAATCGCTTCGCTCCTGAACGATGCCGTAGTTTTCAACCGTAGGCTCAAAGATAAAGCTCGGTGGAACCGAAATGGCCTGTTGTTCCGTTTTGAATGAGGTAATCAGCATCATGATGATCGGGAAAAACACGATCAACGCTATCACCCAGCTTAAAACGGCTCTAAATCGAAATGTCTGATTCATAAAGCTCTCCTAGGCGACTAAGTTTTTGCCAATGGCACGGATTAAGAAGAAAGCCACAATGTTGGCGAGAATAACCGCAATCAAACCACCCGCAGACGCCACGCCGACATCAAATTGCATTAAGGCTTGAGCGAAAATTAGGAATGCGAGGTTGGTTGACTCGTACCCAGGTCCACCACTGGTGGTCACAAAAATTTCCGCAAACACAGAGAGTAAGAAGATGGTTTCGATCATCATCACTACCGCGATAGGTCGTGCCAAATGTGGAAGCGTTAAGTAGCGGAATACTTGAAATCCGTTGGCACCATCCAGCACTGCTGCTTCTTTTTGTTCGGTATCCATCGATTGCAGTGACGTCATAAAGATCAGCAGGGCAAAAGGCATCCATTGCCAGCTCAACATGGCGATAATCGAGCCCAGCGGGTAATCCGAGAGCCAATCTACAGGTTCTAACCCAACCGATTCCCAGAGTGACGCTAAAACGCCATAAACCGGGTGCATCATTAGGTTTTTCCAGATCAATGCGTTCACCGTTGGCATAATGAAAAACGGTGAAATCAGCAATACCCGAACAATGCCCCTGCCCTTAAACGGTTTATCCAGTAACACGGCAATCAAAACCGCAGCAATCACGGTTACGACCAACACCATGCCAACTAACGTCAGTGTGTTGGTCACCGCTGGCCAGAAAGCTTCGTCGGTATAGAAAAATTCAAAGTTAAGTCCGCCAATGTAATTATTCTCTCCCGGATACAGGAGGTTGTATCGGATGACGGAAAAATAAATGGTCATGGATAATGGCACGACCATCCACAGCAATAAGCTGATGAAGGATGGAAATACCAATATTTTGGGTAACCACCTTTGCATAAAGACTTCCTTGTAAAACGAATTGGGGTGAAAGCCCCAAAAGTACTTCTGAAGTGAGCAGGAGCGGTATCGCCCCTGCTACTGTCTTGCGATGGAGCTTGGCTAAGCTAGCCTCGCTCGGTTACTTGTAGTAACCAGACTTACGCATCTCACGGTCGGCAGACTTGTTCGCATTTTTCAGCGCCTCCTCTACCGAAACGTTTCCTGCTAAGGCGTTAGTAAACTGCTGTCCTGCAGCAATACCAATCGCCTGGAACTCAGGAATTGCGGCGAACTGTACGCCCACGTAAGGAGATGGCAGCAAAGTACTGTTTTGAGGATCAGCAGATTGAATCGCTTTCAGTTCTGCTTCAGCAAAGACCGCGGCATCTTTGAATGCTTGCGTGTCGTAAGTTGACTGACGAGTACCTGTTGGTACGTTCGCCCAACCGTTCTCTTGTGCTACAAGCTTGATGTAGTCCTGAGAAGTCGCCCATTTCACGAACTTTTCAGCTTCAGCTTGGTTTTTACTGCCAGCTGGAACACCAAGTGCCCATGCCCAAAGCCAGTTAGCGCCGCGATTGGTTACCGCAATTGGTGCTTGCGCAAATGCGACCTTATCTGCAACTTTACTTTGCTTAGGATCGGAGATGAAAGAAGCTGCGATGGTGGCGTCGATCCACATGCCACATTTACCTTCATTGAACAGCGCGAGGATTTCGTTGAAGCTGTTGGAGGTTGAACCGGGAGGGCCATAAGTGGTTAGAAGGTCAACATAGAAAGATACAGCGTGGTTCCACTGAGGAGTGGTGAGCTGAGGTTTCCATTCTTCGTCAAACCAGCGGGCACCAAATGAGTTGGCCATTGTAGTAATGAATGCGGCGTTATCACCCCACCCTGGCTTACCACGCAAGCAGATGCCATAAACCCCATTGTCTGGATCATGGATGGATGCCGCAACGTCACGGATGTGACCCCACGAAGCGTTATCCGGAATTGCCATGCCTGCTTTATCGACCAGATCTTTACGGTACATCACCATCGAGCTTTCGCCGTAGAATGGGACCGCGTACATCTTGCCGTCGACAGACAAGCCAGAACGAATCGCCGGTAAAATATCGTCAGCGTTGTAGCTGGCGTCGTCTTTGATTTCTTTGAGCCAGCCTTTCTTACCCCAGATTGGTGCTTCATACATACCAATCGTCATGATATCGAACTGACCACCTTTGGTTGCGATATCTGTGGTCACACGCTGGCGCAACACCCCTTCTTCCAGAGTCACCCAATTGAGTTTCACCCCTGGATTCGCCTCTTCATATGCTTTGCTAAGCTTCTGCATTTCAATCATATGACCGTTATTTACCGTCGCGATGGTTAGCTCGGTAGCCGCAATAGCGGGCGCACTTGAAATGGCAGCAAGTACAGAGGCAGAAAGTAATGTCCTGAGTTTCATGTTCATTCCCTCGACTGTTTTTAGTTTATTTTGAGGTATGTTGCTTATTAACATCCCCGCAACAATCACAATTCAAAAATAGTCAAAAGAGAAATTATTGAGTGCAGAAAAGTACTTTTTAGTCTTTTAATGATCTTTTTCTGCGCTAAAAGTATTATTTTTGAGACTAAAGGGTAAAAATTTGATAACAAAAAGGCGCTCAATTAATGAGCGCCTTTTTCGTGGTTTATCGAATAATTTGAGTGATTATTCTTCTACACCGCGAGATTTTAGGAACTCAGAATAGGTTCCTTTGAAATCAGTGATCTTGTTGTCTTTGATTTCGATGATTCGGGTCGCCAGAGAGTCAACAAACACACGATCGTGCGAAACGAAGAACAGTGTGCCTTTGTATTGCTCAAGAGCAGTATTCAAAGATTCGATGGATTCCATGTCCATGTGGTTGGTTGGCTCATCCATCAACAACATGTTTGGTTTGTGCATCATCAGTTTGCCAAGCAACATACGACCTTGCTCACCACCGGAAAGCACTTTTACTGACTTTTTGATGTCGTCTTGCGAGAACAACATTCTGCCCAGAAAACTACGAATGACTTGCTCGTCGTCGCCTTCCTGACGCCATTGCCCCATCCAGGTCATCAAATCCATATCGGCTTCAAAGTCTTCGGCATGGTCTTGCGCGTAGTAACCGATGTTGGAGTTTTCAGACCACTTGAATTCACCTGAGCGCGGCTCATGAACGCCTGCTAGTGTGTTCAGAAGTGTCGTTTTACCCACGCCGTTTTCACCGATAATCGCAACCCGCTCACCCACTTCAAAAATGGCATTGAAGTCTGAAAACAGGTCGTTTTCATAACCCTGACTTAGGTTTTCTACAATCAGTGCGTTACGGAATAGCTCTTTAGACTGTTCAAATCGAATGAATGGGTTTTGACGGCTTGATGCTTTTACTTCATCAAGCTTAATTTTATCGATCTGCTTAGCACGGGATGTTGCCTGCTTGGCTTTTGAAGCGTTGGCAGAGAAACGCGCCACAAACGTTTGAAGTTCAGCGATTTGCGCTTTCTTCTTGGCGTTGTCTGCTAACAGACGATCGCGAGCCTGAGATGCTGCCGTCATGTACTCATCGTAGTTACCTGGGTAAACACGAAGTTCACCGTAATCCAAATCTGCCATGTGAGTACAGACACTGTTCAGGAAGTGACGGTCGTGCGAGATGATGATCATGGTGCAGTTACGTTCGTTCAGCGTTTCTTCCAACCAGCGGATGGTGTCGATGTCCAGGTTGTTGGTTGGTTCGTCGAGCAACATGATGTCTGGGTCTGCAAACAGGATTTGAGCCAGAAGAACACGCAGTTTCCAGCCCGGAGCGACTTCGCTCATCAAACCGAAGTGTTGTTCCAGCGGAATACCTACCGCAAGCAACAACTCGCCCGCTTTGGCTTCTGCCATGTAGCCATCCATTTCGGCAAACTGGGTTTCCAGATCAGCAACCTTCATGCCGTCTTCTTCGCTCATTTCAGGCAAAGAGTAGATACGGTCACGCTCTTGCTTAACTTCCCACAGCTCTTTGTGACCCATGATAACCGTGTCGACAACGGTGAATTCTTCGTAAGCAAACTGATCCTGGTTCAGTTTCGCAACGCGCTCATTTGGGTCGTAGCTGACGTTACCAGAAGTCGGGTCGAGTTCTCCGCTCAAAATCTTCATGAAAGTGGATTTACCACACCCATTTGCGCCGATTAAACCGTAACGGTTGCCTTCGCCAAACTTAACTGAAATGTTTTCAAATAGTGGCTTCGCGCCAAATTGTTGTGTGATATTCGCGGTAGAAATCAAAACCGAACCCCTTAGATAGTAAAAAGCGCTGCCACGGTACTTGGCAACGCGTTTTGATGCAAGTGTTTATTGGGTTTCAGACCAGAAGGGACTGGCTTTGGTCTTGAGATTTCTTCAAAAGTTTACTGCCTAGTAACTTCTCTATTAGCTTTTCACCTGCAATCCACTCGCCATACCCCGCATTGGTGTGGATATGACCCGCTCCGGGAATCTCTACAATTTCACTTCCCCATGATTTCGCAAATAAATGAGCTCTTTCCAGTGAAAGATGCTCGTCGTTATCGCTTGTAACAAGAATACTGGGGAATGGCAGAGGTTTAAATGTTAGAGGACGTAGAGTATGGATCTCAGAGATTGCACTGGGTGAATCAACATCAGCTGGCGCAACCAATAAAGCACCAATTACTTTGTTGGAACTGAACATTGATGACCACTGAGTAATGGTTACAGCACCACAACTGTGTCCAACCAGAACTACCTTAGAGTCAATAGAAGCAATTGTTTTTTCAAGAACATTGACCCATTTATCGCGTTCTGGCATATCCCAGTTTTCTTGTTGAACCCGAACAACATTTTGATATTTTCGTTCTATGAAAGTTTGCCAATGCTGTGGACCTGCGTTTGTGTATCCGGGTACTAAAATGATCGTAGTCATTACTGAGTTTTCTTTCCTTATTTTATTCCGTCATCACCAGTTCAACGGCGTTAGCCTTCTGTGGCAGATACACCGAGAACTGGCTCCCTAAACCAACTTTGGAAGTGACTTTAATTTCTCCACCCGTCTGGCTGAGAATGCTTTGCGAAACGGAAAGACCAAGCCCGGTTCCGTCTCGTTTAGTTGTATAGAAAGGATCAAACACTCGCTTGAGCTGTTCTTCTGGAATACCGCAACCCTGGTCAATCACATGAACGACTGCGCCTTTGGTTTCGTCTTCTTCCTGCCAGTCTTCGGTGCGAATGGTTAATACCCCTTCTCCATTCATGGCGTGGATGGCATTCATTTCCAAGTTTACCAGAATTTGCAGCAGGTGATGTCGGTTGACTTCGACAACCGATTTGGCATTCAGCTCGGTAACAAATTGAACGTCGCGTTTTTTGGCGCCAGTTTTAACCAAGGTCAGGCTTTCTTCGACGATTGGGTTAACGTGTTGCCAGGTAATTTCGTCTTGCACACCACCCTGACGGCTATACTGGAGCAGGCTTCGCGTAATGTTTCGAATGCGATCAATCTGATTCAGAATGGTATCAATTTCTTCTTCAATCGAATCTGCTTTGTCACCCAGTTCGAATTTCAATAATTCTACGTTTCCTAGTATTACCGCGGTTGGGTTGTTGATTTCGTGGGCGATACCGGCGGTCAGCTCACCGAGTGCGGCTAGTTTCTCGTTCACCACTAACTTATCGCGGGTCTGGTTCAGCAGTTTGATATGAAGTTCGAGTTGTTCTGTCTTCTCATGAAGTTTGGCGGTTCGTCGCTCTACTTTGCTTTCTAGCTGATCGGCTGCCTGACGGATTTCGGCGTTACGCTGAGCAAGCAAGTCGAGCATGTTGTCGAACTGGCGCGCAAGCTGAGTCAGCTCATGTTCGTCATCCAAACCTAATTGTCCGATGCGCTTGTCTCTGCCCGCCTGCACTGATTTTACTACATGGTGAATCCGCTCAATCGGGTGGAACAGATCACGTGAACCACGATACACAATCATCCCAGATATGAGCAGCAAAGTAAGAATGGTGAGACTGATTTCGCCAAGGTTGGTGATGTAAACTTTGATAAGCGGCCAGATCAGATACCCTGTGTAGAGCATGCCAATGACATCGTTGTACTGGTTGTAAATGGGCTGGTAAGCGGTGATGTACCAGTCGTCATAAACATAAGCGCGGTCGATCCAGTTTTCCCCTCTGTCCAGAACCGCTTCTTTAACCTGAAGGGAAACCGTTGTGCCAATTGCTCTGCCTTTGTGTTCCTGACTGTCCAAAGGCACGTTGGTACTGATTCGCAGGTCATCCATGAATAGAGTTACTGTACCGATTTGAGGCTGAAGTGCGTTGGGTTTGGCGTAGATCAGGTCACGGATTTGGTCGACCAGACCGGTGCTGTTATTAAGAAGCAAGCCACCATCGAGATACCCTACAACCCGTTGGTCTTCATCTTTTACTGGCAATACGCTTCGACTGATTAAACCACGTGTTTCCACCCCTTCTCCGTTTAACAGAGGAATCTGGGCTTTGGTCGCGAGGTCGCGGTTGAATTCTTTCATCTGATCAACGGTGAACACGTCGAAGAAAGACGCTTTCTGAGCGAGTAACTCTTGGTTGGTTGAGTGTTCAATAGGGATCCAGCGAAGAAAATCGAGCTGGTAACTGTGCTTTTGTGCCGATACCCAGTCACCGAGTTCGAGAGCATCGCGATGAGCCGACATCAACCGAATCTGAAATGGATAGGAGTTTGCCAGCGATTTCATACTCTGGACTTGTTTGTCCTGAAGTATCTGAATGCTGTTGTCGGCTACAGAAAGCTTTTCGGAGACATTCACTAAAGCATTCTGCCAAGTGTAATGGGTCGACCAGTAAAAAGTGATACCCACTAAGGCAAGCAATGTTAGTAATATTGGGGCTGACGTTAAGAAAAGTAGCCTGTAGCGCACCATTGACTTAAGGCGCAGTCGCCAGACTTTGAATACATTAGATACACCGGGTTTATTATTCGGCATCGTCCGATCCTTCTGATTCCCATTCTTTGTATTTTCGTTCTAGGGTTTTTCGAGCAACACCTAACTGCCGAGCGGCAGCAGATTTATTGCCATCATGGTGGCTCACTACTTGCTGAATATGTCTTTTTTCGACTTCTTTTAAACTCCATTCGTTGGGGTAACCAAGGATCTCGTCGCTTCGATAATCCGGAAGCTTAGGCATAACAGTTTCTAGTGACGTTGTCACTGATACAGTTGGCTGAACGGGCTGTGAATAGTCTGCGTTCAGTTCTCTCCAATGATGTGCCGGCGGCTTGCCAAGCAAAATACATCTTTCCATTAAGTTTTTGAGTTCCCGAATGTTTCCTGGCCAGTCGTAGTCGTGCATGGCCAGTATGTCTTCGTGCGCCCACTTAGGTTCTGGCATACCGAGTTCTTTCGCTAGCGACTTGGTAAAGAATGGAACAAGATCGATAAGGTCAGATTTACGTTCTTTAAGTGGTGGAACATCAATTTTCAGTACATTCAGCCGGTAATACAGGTCTTTTCTGAAAGTGCCAGCTTCAACCTCATCTTTCAGGTTTCGGTTGGTTGCCGCGACAATCCGGACATCCACACTGACTTCTTTTTCACTACCGACAGGTCTTATGGTTCTTTGCTCTAGCACCCGCAGTAACGACGATTGCATAGCGATGGGCATTTCACCAATTTCATCCAAAAACAACGTCCCACCACTTGCCACGCGAAACAGACCTTCACGGCTTTTCTTCGCCCCGGTGAACGCACCTGCTGTATGACCGAATAGCTCACTTTCCAATAATTCAGGCGCTATTGCGCCACAGTTTATAGGAACAAAAGGACCTGTTCTTCCACTCGCAGCGTGTACCCCACGCGCAACTAATTCCTTCCCCGTACCCGACTCTCCTTCTACCAGAATCGAGGCACGCGATGGTGCAAATTGTCCCATTAACTGTTTGAGTGACTTGGTTTTTTCTGAGTTGCCAATCATTTCACTGCTGATGAGACGATTCACATCTCGGGTAAGTGCGTGATGAAGACGTGTTGCCAGTCTTTTATCCATGCATCGCTGCACTGATTGCAACATCTGTTCCAGATTAAACGGTTTGAGTATGAAGTCAGTCGCACCGAGCTTAAGTGCGCTTATCGCGGTTTCGAGGTCGGCATATCCCGTCATAAAAATCACATCACAACGACGGTCGTCATCGTTAAATGCTTCTTTCCACTCTATACCCGAACGACCCGGTAAGTTGATGTCCAGAATGATCAGGTCGTAATGATTTTCCAGCCTGAATTTTTCGGCCTGCTCGATGCTGCCGCAGCAGTCGACTTTGGAAAACCACTTGCCTAATGCCTTTTTCAATATGGCTTGCATGCCTGTTTCATCATCGACTACCAATACAGAAAACGCCTGATACTTACCAACATGATTGGGTTGTGATTGAGAACTGGAAAGATAGGGATCGTGTGAAACTGACATATATGGCTCATTTAAGGTCTGTTGAACTGGGACAGAGTGTACCAATCAAGATCAATACAAAAAGAAAGTATGTGCGACATTTTGTCCTAGCTCAAATTTTTCGATTGTATTCCGGTTGCCAATTGAACGACCTACTTCACAGAAACGGGCTAAATTCATACCCAAGTGTCTTGGGCTTACTTGGGTATAGTTGGCACTGAGCTTGCTATATCCCTATAAGCATCATTGATATGCCTGACCACCAAACGTATTGAATCCGTTTTGGCTGGAAGCAATAAGAAAAACGTCTAACAAAAACAAAAATGGAATTGAGTAATGAAAAAAATAGCGATGACCCTCGCCTTTTGTACAACTGTCAGTTATCAGGCTTTTGCCGACCAGGAAAAACCTCATATTCGTTTAGCGACGACCACCAGTACTTACCACTCCGGTCTTCTCGACTACCTGCTACCAGAATTTGAAAAAGAAACGGGTTACAAGGTTGACGTGATTGCAGCTGGCACGGGGAAATCTTTGCGCATGGGGCAAAATGGCGATGTCGATCTTGTCATGACCCACGCGCCAAAAGCGGAAGCTACGTTCGTTGAAAAAGGTTACGGTGTGCTTCCCCGCTCCCTTATGTATAACGACTTTGTGGTCGTAGGACCTAAGAATGATCCTGCGAAAGTTTATGGTGGTAATGACGTGGCTAAAGCGTTCAAACATATCGCGAATAGTCAGTCGACGTTTGTTTCTCGCGGTGATGATTCAGGAACGCACAAAAAAGAGCTTAACCTGTGGGCGCAATCTTCTATTGAACCGAATTTTGGCGGCTATCGCTCGGTTGGGCAAGGCATGGGTCCAACGCTCAATATGGCGTCTGAAATGCAGGGATACACGCTGACTGACCGTGGTACATGGCTCGCATATCAAAATAAGGTGGATTTAGGCATTGCCGTTGAAGGTGACCAACGCCTGTTCAATCCTTATCAGGTCATTCTGGTTAACCCCAAACGCTACCCAGACATAAATTATCAAGGTGCTAAAGTTTTCAGTGACTGGTTAGTTAATTCCAAAGGACAAACTTTGATCAACAGCTTCAAGCTACAGGGCAAACAGTTGTTTGTGGCAAACGCAAAGAGTGAATAACCGTGAATCTATGGCAAACCACATTAGAAGCATTGCAGCTGCTGGTCAGCTTTGACCCGCAGCTCTGGACGATTGTTACGGTATCGTTCAGCGTTTCTCTGTCTGCGTTAATGCTGGTTATTGTGCCTGCTCTACTTTTTGCTTTCCTCCTTGCTTATTGCGAATTTCCCGGTCGCTGGTTTGTTCTTTCACTGGTGAACACCCTTCAGGCTGTGCCTACGGTTGTCATTGGTCTTTTGCTATACATGATGCTTTCAAGAGCAGGACCACTTGGCGACTGGCAAATGTTGTTCACTCAAAAAGCCATGATCTTCGGGCAAATGCTGATTTGTTTCCCCATACTGGTTTCCATGATGCACGGTGCCCTTCAGTCCAGTGACAAAAGAGCTGTGGAAACGTCTTTAACACTGGGTGTATCCATTCCACATGTAGCGGTCACTTTATTGTGGGAGAACCGTTTCCCACTGATGGCCGCAACCATCACTGCTTTTTCCCGCATCATTACCGAAGTAGGCTGTTCGATGATGGTGGGTGGAAACATCATGGGAGTGACTCGAAATATTCCGACGGCGATTGCTATGGAAAGCCAGAAAGGTGCATTTTCTCAGGGGGTTGCTCTGGGCATTGTGCTTCTTTCACTCGCCTTATTACTCAACTTCACCCTTTCCTCGGTTCGGGGTAAAGGCTATTTGCGGACTTAGGAGGCAGAGGGATGACGCTAAAACTGTCTGCGCGCAACTTATCGATGCGGTTTAAAGATCGAGTTCTGTTTTACATTCCTGAAATTAAAATAGGACCAAACGAAGCGGTTTACCTGAAAGGTGATAATGGGGTTGGAAAAACCACCCTGTTGAAAATCTTTGCTGGCTTGGTGGAACCAACGGATGGTGAGATTGATTTCCCCTCACCTTCCTGGTTCAAACGTGCCCTTGGTATTCGTACCCGTCGAGACATCATTTACCTGCACCAGTCACCCTATCTATTTGATGGTACGGTGTATCAAAACGTTGCGTATGGCGTAAAATACGGTGGAGAATGCAAGCTGGAGAAGCGTAATCGGGTCATTACGGCGCTAAGAATGGTTGGGTTAGAAACTTTGGCTGAAGAACATGTGTCTTTGCTCTCCGGCGGTGAAAAACAAAGAGTCGCCATGGCAAGAGCGTGGATTCTTAACCCGTCTATTCTGTTAATGGATGAACCAAGTGCCAGTCTGGATCAAGAATCGATTGATCGATTGGTGGTAATGTCAAAAGACTTATTAAGCCGTGGCGCGAGTCTGGTGATCACCAGTCATCAAAGTAATGCACTGACTCAGCTCTGCCAAAAACAGTGGTGTATAGAAAATAAATCACTGTCAGAAAAACCATTATTACAACTCATACAAGAGAAGCACTATGCAATTTCCAACGCAAATTAGTTGGGTCATTTTAGCTGGCGGAAAAGCAACACGAATGGGTGGACAGGACAAAGGTCTGGTCACCCTTAACAACATTCCTTTGATTGAGCATGTTCACTCTATTCTGAGTGAACAAACAGACGATATCCTCATTAATGCGAACCGAAACCAATCACAATACGCCAAATACGCGAAGGTGATAAGTGACGATTTCGCAGACTTCCCCGGACCACTTGGTGGTATCCACGCTGGCCTCAAACACGCCAGCCGTGACTGGGTTGGTTTTGTGCCTTGCGACAGCCCGAATATTTCAAACGATCTGGTTTCACGATTTCAATCTGCAATTCAGGTCGATTCTGACATTTTAGTCGCACACGATGGCGGTCATTTACAGCCCGTTTTTACGCTTTTCCATAAGCGTGTTCTGCCTAAACTAGAAGCATTCCTTGAGCGAGGCGACAGAAAGATCGTTCTGCTTTATGACGAGTGTGTGACCCACCGAGTGGATTTCAGCGATGTAGCAGAAAGCTTCATTAACCTGAACACACCAGAAGAATTACAAGAGTTTGGCACCCTATTATGAACGTAAAACAAGTGAACAACCTGCCTGTACTGGGCTTTGCTGCTTATAGCGGAACCGGAAAGACCACCCTTCTTGAGTCTCTGTTGCCTAAGCTTACGGAGAAAGGTATCCGAATTGGTGTACTGAAACACGCCCACCATAATTTCGATGTCGACAAGCCGGGGAAAGACAGCTACCGCCTGAGAAAGGCGGGCGCAAGCCAGATGTTAATTAGTTCACGTTATCGTCATGCCCTGATGACAGAAACTCCCGATTCAGAAGCCAATTTTGAGTATTTGCTTTCGCGTTTTGACCACAATGAACTGGACTTGATTCTGGTCGAAGGCTGCAAAAACATCGCCTTCCCTAAAATCGAGCTAAACCGAGAAGAAGTTGGAAAGCCTTGGCTGCATCCGAATGATGACAATATCATCGCGATTGCGAGCGACAGAAAAGTCGAATCGCCTCTTCCTCAAATAGACATCAATGATCTGGATGCCATTGCCGATTTTGTCATCCAGTTTTCACAAGACAGCTTCGCTACGTCGAAGCCAGCTTCAACCGAAGCCTGTTGCGATACGCTTTCTCCGGTATTTCTTTCGGTAGAACAAGGGAGAGAGGCGATACTCAGCGCCATTACTCCTCTAAGCGACACCAACGAGACATATTTGAAGAATGCTTATGGGCATGTTCTGGCTTCGGATGTGCATTCTCCGATTAATGTGCCTGCTTACACCAATTCTGCTATGGATGGTTACGCAATCAGAAGTGATGACATAGGGCGAGCTGAATTTCAGATCGTTGCCGAAGTCATGGCAGGAAATGCATTCAATAGCAATCTTGAAGTCGGGCAAGCGGTAAAAATCATGACGGGTGCACCTACCCCAAGTAACGCTGATACGGTTGTCATGCGAGAGCAGGCAACAGAAGATGGTGACATTGTCACATTTGGTAATTCATCCATAAAGGCTGGTCAAAACGTTCGCCAAGCGGGAGAAGACCTTGCAGAGAATCAAACCGTATTTCAGCAAGGCAAGCGCATTGAGTCAGCTGAAATGGGCATGTTAGCTTCCTTAGGTATTGATACTTGCCACACATTTCGCACGGTCAAAGTGGCACTCTTCTCAACGGGAGATGAGGTTCAGGCTCCCGGGGAACCGCTAAAAGATAGCTGCATCTATGATTCGAATCGATTCACCCTATTGGGAATGCTTGAGCGACTGGGTTGCGAGGTGATTGATTTAGGTATTTTGGAAGATGATCAGGCGAGTATCACTCAAGCCCTCAAAGACGCGTGCGTTGATGCCGATGTCATTATTACTTCTGGTGGTGTATCGGTTGGGGATGCAGACTTCATCAAAAATGCGCTAGAAGAACTGGGCAGCATTGATTTCTGGCGCATCAGTATGAGACCGGGTCGCCCACTGGCTTTTGGAAAGATAGAAGACAAGCCATTCTTCGGGTTACCTGGCAATCCGGTAGCCGTGATGGTGTCTTTCATTAACTTTGTTGAGCCTGCACTTCGTAAACTTCAGGGTGAGACAGGTTGGAACCCATTGAAAATCAAAGCAATCGCCATTGAGAACTTACGTTCTCGTCAGGGAAGAACGGAATTTAGCCGTGGAATTTACAATGTAAACTCAAGTGGGCTACTGGAAGTTAAAACAACAGGAAAACAGGGTTCAGGCATATTACGTTCCATGAGCGAAGCGAACTGTCTTATCGAAATTTCACCTGAAATCGACACTGTGAAAACGGGTGAAAGCGTCACCATCATTCCGCTTCAGGGCAGAATATAATTGGCAACGTTCTGCTGTCTTGGTAGAGTGAGCCCAAATTTTCCAGATGAGTTTAAACAATGGCGCGTACCATTATTTACACATATAAAAAGCAAGAGAAAACCCTACTCTTCTCTTACGAAAAATTTCGTAGCATTCATGAAGCGGTAGCCGATGCTGAAGGCATTGATATTTCAGACTATTTAAAGATGGAACAGCAAGTTGAAGCCGTTTCTGATACCAAAGCCGTACGTGACTTTCGAGACAATCATTTCAAGAAACTGGGTTTTGGAAAGATAACCCTAGCCCAGAAAGAAAACCTAGGTGTTGGTAAGAAGAAATCTTAAAAATCCTTGTAAAAAAGAGCCGCGAAATATCGCGGCTCTTTTAGTTTTGGGTTTTAAGACCCTAAAATTATTTGATATTCAGGAATGCTGCACCACGAACACCGCCTGAATCGCCGTATTTGGCTTTCACAATTTTCGGTGCTTTGGCAATTGAAAGAAGGTATTTAGGCACACGTTTCGGCATTTCTTCGTAAATCAGGTCGAAATTAGACAGTCCGCCACCTAGTACCACTACATTCGGATCAAACGAGGTAAACAGGTTACCCAGGCAAATTGCCAGAAGCTCCATAAACCTTTCAACGTGCTCTACCGCTTTCTCTTCGCCTTCGGCATGCAATTTGATAAGTTCAACCGCTTTGATACGTTCACCATAGTAGTGCTCGTACAGCAGTTCAAAGCCACGACCCGAAAGGTAGCTGTCCAGAGAGCCTTTCTTACCACTTCCGCAATCAAACAAAGGAGCGTTATCTCCTAGATGGAACCATGCATCAATAGGTAGACGTGTATGCCCTATTTCGCCAGCAACGCTGTTGAGACCAGAATGGGTTTTACCTTCAAAGACAAAACCGCCACCAAAACCTGTACCCAGGATAAGACCCATAACGACCGGTTCATCTTTTAAGTCTTCGTCCATCGCTTCAGACAGTACAAAACAGTTCGCGTCGTTTTCGATTTTTACGCTTCGACCAATTTTTGCCTCCAAATCACTGCGCAGCGGTCTGCCTTTTGCGGCTGGGACGTTGACAGTCAATACCGTGCCGTCGTCCGCGTTTTCCATACCCGGAATACCAATGCCGATAGTACCTTGAGTGCCAAATTCGGCGTCGTATTTCGCGACCAAACCCGCGATTGTTTCAACCAGCTTTTCGTAATCGTCACCGGGAGTCGGAACGCGCTCAGTTGCCTGACGCTCCAACTTGTCATTAAACGCCCCAAATTCAATCTTGGTGCCACCGACATCAAAGCCGTAGTACATGTTTCTCTCCTGAATACGTATAAATGGTGTAATTTAACTACCCATGCATTATCCACAAACCGCGCGCACAGTCCGTGATATAGCACCAATTAATGTTGTCAGTAAGTTTAACTGGCGACTCTGTGCTCAATGTTTGCGGTGCATTCGAGGTATTTGGTTAGCATAGGTTTACTGAGGTCTGGTTTTATTCTTGTTTTGCTGAGTAAGTAGCTTTCTTTGAACACATCAAACCACAAAGACAAGGTTTCAGACGCTTGCTTTTCGTTAAATAACGCCAACACCATACTCGCCACCTCAGCAGTAGCCAGGTGAGTTTCATTATCTGATTTTCTCATCATGTAACTTGAAACGGTTTCTGGACGAATAGACAACACAGGTAATCTGGACAGGTATTCTGATTTTCTGAACATCTTTCTTGCTTCGCGCCAACTTCCATCAAGAAAGATCAAAAGAGGCGTTTTGTCCGAATGAAAATGGCGAACGGACGGGTCTTCTATATCAATAAGACGCGACTTTTCATCAACATAGTCTTCCGGGAAGACGACGACGGGCTGATATTGGTCGTCTTCAAGCAATCGAATCAAAGCTTCATCAGGTTCTGTGCGTGTCCATTGAAAGGCGTAAGTTTCTTCAACGGTGTCTGCTATCAGCCGACCCGTATTACTGGGTTTCAGAATCTCGTTATCCGACATGATGATCAAAGCCGCGACTTTGGTGGCAACTTTGGGTTGGTGTTCGCAAATACAATGTAAGGTAGCGACCTGACAGTATTGGCAACGTACAACTTTTGCACCACGGGCATTAAAAGGCTTTGTGGCTTTCGCAAGACGTTGCTGAAAAAGAGAGTGAACTTGATGGATGCGCATGAAAACGGACGAATTGAAATTTTGGACAATTATATATGCTGCTTGCCTCTTTGTGCAGAGCTCACAGATAAATTAATCAGTATGCGCGTATACTGAAGCAACACGCTAATTAAACAGGCGTATCAAAAGGACGTATAAATGGAAGATCCAGCAATCATTCGATTAAGCTTTTTTATTGGCGGGCTACTGCTATTTGCCTGTTGGGAGTATTACGCTCCACGTAAAAGTTTAACTCAAAGCAAATGGACTCGCTGGACGAACAACCTGGGGTTGGTGGGGCTGAATAGTATTTGTCTGGCGATCATTATGCCCATCGTTGCTTTCGATAGCGCCCTGCAGGCACAACACTTTGGAATTGGCTTGTTTCATTACTTTGCCCTTCCCTGGTGGTTGAATGTTCTGTTGTCCGTTATTTTGCTGGACTTCGCCATCTACGTTCAGCACGTTCTGTTTCACAGGCTTCCGTTTTTGTGGCGCTTGCACAGAATGCATCATGCCGATCAGGATATAGACGTCACCACAGGAAGTCGTTTCCATCCTATCGAAATCATCCTGTCGATGTGGATTAAAATATTGCTTGTATTGGCGCTCGGTGTATCCCCAATTGCGATAGTGGTGTTTGAGATTATTCTTAACGTCAGCGCAATGTTCAATCACAGCAACGGAAAGCTGCCTTTAAAACTGGATAGCTGGTTGCGAACCTGGTTGGTCACACCAGACATGCACAGGGTTCATCACTCTGTGGTCGTCAAAGAAACGCATTCAAATTTTGGCTTCTTTTTATCTATCTGGGATCGATGGTTTGGAACCTACCGCGATCAGCCAGTCAAGGGGCATCACGATGTAGAAATTGGGCTTCCTTTATTCAGAAAACCCAAAGAGCAACATTTATGGAAGATGCTTACTCAGCCATTTAGACAAAACTGATATAAATCTCGAAGCTAAGAAGTCTTACTCCCTCCATAAGCGCTAATATTTAAATTCTAGAGTTTGGGTGGGCGTTTTTATGAGAGTGAGTTTCGTTGTAGCTTTGACGATTGCAGCATTAACGTTGATGAACCAGGGATTAGCTAATGCTGACCTAAAGACAAAAAAAGAGGAGTTGGATACCCTTTTGTCCAAAGCCAGCGAGGACAAAAAGATTTCATCACAAGAATATTTGATGCTGGAGCAAGCATATCAAAGCACCATTCGCGATTATCCCGATTCATATATTGGCTATGATGGTCTGTCGACGCTTGCGCTATTTAGAGAAGATTGTGTTCAAGCGATAGAATATTCAAAACAAGCTCTCCGCATTCAACCTAATATCCTCTCCTATTTTACGTTGTTAAATTGCTACAACTCTCAACAAGATTACCTAAAAGCGGTTTCCGCTGCTGATTCGGCTTATTCACTTAATTCAAATATCGCTAACAACACGCGCTACCTCATTGCCAGTTCTCACGCCTATACAGGTATTGGCAAATATGATGTATCTAAAAACCTTCTCGCAATGGCGTTAAAGGTGAACCCAGAGATAAAGAAGAATGAATCATTTCTCCAGGCGGGAAGGCGTCTGTCGGAGGCGGTACATCAATCACAAAATGTGAGCTACAAAGTAAGTGCCAAAGAACAGCTGTTGTCTAGAATGGCAAGTTCGTGTGAAGAGGAAGTTCATGCCAGTGTAGATAAAGCAATTGAAGTAAAAGGCTTTTCCTATCAGTCGAATAAAGACAACGGGCTTTGGCGAGAAGCCATTTTTGAAAAGCAATTTAAGTTCGTTGAACTTTGCGTGGGCAATGATTCTCGCTCATCAGAGGATTTAGCTGCAGGATGCTGGAGAATATCAAGCCAAAGCAAAGATGTTGGCGTTTGCAGCTCTCAAATTAACAAAAAGTACTCTAGCTGGGAGGGATACAAAGATTTCTATCAAACTCGTTGTCTTACCGTGTCAGAAACAAATTCTCCAAGTGCTAAGTATGGTTTTTGGGCTGATGAGGTTCCTATCTTAGATATGGGAGGACACGGAAAGATCACACGGCATACTCAGCTAATCAAAGATGGCGTAGGCAACATATTGAGTAGGGATATTCGATTTCTCTTTTACAAACCCAATAAAATGACCGGGAGACTTTCGAATAACCGCTGTGCTGGGAGCGGAGGAAGTTGGGACTGGCATTCATTACTGTTTGAACAACTTGTCCCAACCACTGATTGAGTTCACTCAATCATTAAGCAAGTTCGTATTTGTGGAGCATTGCCTGTTGATGTCCGGCAATGTCTGCCACCTGTTCTGCGCTTTCTATCATGGACTCGAGTTGAAATTTGGTGTTTTCACCTAGCTCTGAAATAGACTGAATGTTGTTGTTTACGTCTGTCGTCGAGCGCTCCTGCTGCTCAGTCGCGACCGAGATTTGTTCAACACGTTGCTTTATTGCTTCTACTGAAGCTTCAATTTTTGCGAAGGTCTCTTTCACATCTATGCTGGATTGCATTGCCTGGGACATTTCTTTTCGGCTATCCGTTACGCTTTGCTTAGCTGTTGCTGCGGCACTGTGAAGTGCTTCCATCATTTCGCGGATGTTAGTGGTCTGGCTGCTGGTGTCGCTGGCCAGTTTTCTTACTTCATCGGCGACGACTGCAAACCCTCTGCCCTGCTCTCCTGCCCGAGCGGCTTCAATGGCAGCGTTTAATGCGAGTAAATTGGTGTTTTCAGCAATTCCACTTATCAAGTCAACCAACTCGCTAATCTCACGGACTTTTCCGTCCAGCTCCACCATAGATTTTTCATTGGTGGTCAACGTGGTATCCAGTTTTGCTAGGCGACTGGAATTCTGCTCAATGACTGATGAACCTCGAACTGATTCCGCTGCTGCGTTTCTTGATTCATCGTTCGACTCCGATGCGACTTTGGCAATTTCGCGAATGGCGCTTTGCAACTCAAATACAGTAGAAACCATTTCGTTTAAAGAGTGGTTTTGATTTTCCAGACTTGATTTCGTTTCTTCTGCTGCGGAGTGACTAATCTCTGCTGTCTTATACAGGGTTTCACAGTTCTCTGTTACGGTTTTGAGAGAGTCGCCCGTCGAGTCGACAACTTTATTGAGTTGGGAAGCAACAACGCGCATTTCAGAAGGACCCACTGCAGAGACAGAATGTGCAAACTTGTGCTCGGTCAGCATTTGAAGCGCGCCTGTTATGTTGCGAACCCCTTTGTTAATCCAACGCCTCAGCAATACACCGGTGACCAAGATGATGACTACCAAAGCTGCGCCAACCGCGAGTAAAATGACTCGAACCTGATCTATAGTCCGCTCTACTTCGTTCTCACTTTTCGTAATCAGTGTATGAGCGGTAGAGGATATATTGCTCAGCATTTCAATCGTTTCATCGGCGCTGACTGTGGCATCTCGTACGAGTTGTTTTTGCTTCTCTACTTTCTCAAGTTTGGTCAGAATCAACTGTAGAACACCCCCCTCCTGAAAGCCTTCTTTTACCATTTCGTAGGGTGCCGTTAAGCTTGCAAATTCGTTGATGTCTGGGTACCACTCAGCAAAATCGTCGTAAGCCAGGTTTATTCCAGCTATACGGTTTCGCATTTCTTTGTATTCGCTGGTCGCTTTTTCAATATCTTCTGCCATCATCATGACCAGAAAAGTACTTTCCATCGAACTGGCACTGGCGATAAACCGGTTCGCCGCGTCTGATGCCTCGGGGTTTTCCTGTACCAGGAAAGAAGCAACCCGATTCATTTCAGGTCCAATTGAGCTCAGTCCATAGCGAAAAGACGGAATCATTTCATCGAGTTCCGCTTGCGTTTTAAACACCGCTTTTTGATTTTCCAATACTTGCACAGAACCTTTTCTTAAGGATTCGACAGATTCAATCAGTCGCTCTTTCTGCTGATTGGAAACCACACCGCCAAACGCATCGGATAGCCGGAACAGGGAGTCGATCTTAGACTGCCCCTGTGCCGAGAGCGTATTCAAAACTGTCATCGTATCTTGCAGTTCTGCCTCAGTTTCGCTTTGAATACCTTGATTTAAGCGCTTAACCTGAGTCAATATCCCTTGAGTTAACTCTGCATTATTCATTGCAAGAGGAAGTGCCTGATTAGAAAGGTGATTGAATTCCGAGCCTACTGTGTCTATCCCTCGCTGGCTGATCACTGAAAGTGACACTACCATTAGCGTGATAATAGCAAACACGGCAACGATGGCATGGATGAGTGAAAGAGAGAAACGGGTCTTGCTGGTTCTACTCATTGAGCGGTCCTAAAAACTTGTCCACATTGGTCTTGATGTGAAAGAGTCTATGGTGCGCTCGTGACAGCTATATTTCAGTAAAGGAAAAACTAAGAATTAAAACTTATATGAATTTTCAAAGGATTATATCGATAAAAGCCATATTTGTGACCCTATTACTTGTAGGGTGTTCGCAAAGTGTCCCGTATAGCTCGTCACCACCTTTTGAGCTAAACAGTGAAAACCACACAGTTACTCAACAGGCTTTGTCTAAGGTTTATACCCGATGGGAAGGTGTGCCCTATCGATTTGGTGGAAATGACCGCTACGGTCTGGATTGCAGTGCGTTTACCAAGATTGCGTTTAGCGAGGCATTCTCCAAAACATTGCCACGCACAACCGAAAGTCAGAGCCAGCTTGGTACTAAAATCCGTTATCGGGACGCACAACCCGGTGATCTCGTGTTTTTTAAAACAGGATTCAAACAACGTCATGTCGGGGTTTACATGGGAAATAACGCGTTTATGCACGCATCCACCTCGAAAGGCGTCATCATATCGCGCTTAGATAACCCTTATTGGGCTGACGCTTTCTGGCACTTCAGACGAGTCCATTGAGTCTATACCCAAGTAACCTCATGATGCTAGGTTCAGCGAGATTTAACTGGCTTTCAGGCAAGGCATCGATTTGTAGATCTAGTGGTTCTAAATCAAGAATCGATAACGCAGTATGAAAGCCAGTTAAACTCGCCCTTGGGAGCCCATACTCTGTTCCATTTCATCGTCAAAGAACTTGGAAAGGACTCGTCATTCCGCTGCGTTCTTTTCCTTGAATTGAAACAGAATATGAGGCTCTGAATCCTGCAACTTGAGGTCACTTGGGTATATAGGCTACAGAATAGAAAAAGGCTGGTGATTCACCAGCCTTTTTCACGTTTGAACCGACCATTTGCTTTAGTCGTATTGAGCAACCGCGCTGTCGAACAGGTTTTTAAGTAGCGAGATATACTCGTCTAAGAATGCGATTTGCTCATTTGTCGCTTTCTTGCTCCACGCACCTGCTAACACTTCCCCTAAATCTTCAGCAACGGAGTCTGCTTCTTTCAGCAGTTTAAAACGTACGCTTGAATGCAGTTCGGGGTTCTGTTCGAAAATGGCCATGATATTGGTTGCGATAAGATCGGTGACGACATCTTCGATACTTTCTTCTCCAGTATCGCCGTCGACTTGGGCAAAAATGTCAAGGTTCATTGTCAGGTGCTCAATCAGAGCAAGGTAGCCATCTGTTTCTACAACCACTTTATAATCTCCACCGAGTTTGGTGTTTTATTGTTTCTACCTAAATTTTAAGACATATCTGACCAATTTGATATATCCAAAAGGTCAGTTGCTTAATAAATAACTCATTTTGAGCTGTAAAGTAGAAAGAACGGGCTTTTAAGTTAATACGTAAGCGGGCAAGTTTTCGCTTACTCAGTCATGAATTGTAGATTGGTTTCGACCATTTTGTTTTGAGCTGTATAACGCTTTATCTGCAAATTCCAACCAAGCTAGGTAGGTTTCCATTTCAGGGCGGAACTCACTAATTCCTAGGCTAATAGTAAAGCTTATATCTCCCTGCTCGGTAGAAACGGCAGTTTCTTCGATACGCTGCCTGAGCCTTTCGGAAAAGTAGTGTGCTTGTTCTGAATTGGTATTGGGGAGCAATACGGTGAATTCTTCGCCGCCGTATCGACCGCAACAATCTGCTTGTCTGGCGGTTTTTTTCAGAAGATGTGCCGTTTGGCGTATAACGCCGTCTCCTGAACTGTGACCATAGGTGTCATTGACCTTTTTAAAATGGTCGATATCAAAGATCACCAGAGACGCTGGCGTATTGAGTGTCTGGCACTGGATAAACTGATCGCTAAGGCACTGTTCCCAATGCGCACGATTGTACAAACCCGTTAAGCCGTCGGTTCTGCTCAGGTGGCTGAGTTTTTGGTTGGTTTCTCTAAGGTGGAGTTTCTTCTTAGCAATGTCTGACACATCGTGAATCATTAGACAGACATGAGTCACTTCGCCGGTCAGTGCTCTTAGTGGCGTAATCACTACGTTTTGGTACATCACTGCCAAACCATTTGATACCGGGGAAAAGTTATTAAACTCGAACAGATAAGGTCTGTCTTCCCAGCTTGAAAAGCCTCTCATCTTTAATTTGATCGAGGCTTCAATTTTGGCTTTTAACCATTCGCTTGGAAGCTGAGGAAACAAATCAAACAGGTTGTGCCCCATGATGATGTCTGCAGTAATGCCGCTGTATGACTGCATGAAACTGTTCCAGGTGCAGACTTTGTAATTGGTGTCGAGTACCACTAACCCGGCGTCCATGTTATCCATCACCTGTAATGCCCAGTGAAATTCGGATATGTCCAGAGTCAGGTCTGACATTACATCGTCTCCAGTATTCGTTTTATCTTACCGACCGATCGAGAATCGATAAGGAACAGCACTTCACATTCAAAATGAATGGACTCAGCAAAGTAAGTGTATTCGACGGTAAAGAGCTCCCCTACACCGCCGACATTAAGGGAATTGATTTCTTGGTGAAAGTGGTCGATGACCGCTGGCTGGCGGAGCGCAAACTGGGTGCACATCTGTTCCCCAAGGGACACTAAGTAAGAAGCCACCAGCAAGTTGGCAATATTGATAACCACTTCGTTATATGACGACTCTTGAACCTTGTAGCCCAGGCTCTGCCCCATTTCTTCTATTTGGGTGCCTCGCATACAAACCAGAGCTTCGCCGTGAATACCGCCACCTACAAAACGCTGAGCGACGGCCACAGAGCCTTCACGGTGCAAAACGTCTTCAAGCGTCATCGCCAACTCGCCTGGGCTGAGCAGACCGACGTTTGGTATTGGTATATGAATGAACTCGCCCAAGTGGTCAGAGATGATGGCAGCCCCGCGCCCCAATGCGATATTGGTCAACTCTTTAAACTGAGTAATAGGATCCAGCTTTGGAAGTGGTGTGGATGAAGAAGACTGGCAAAAGGTTAAGCCGATACTGGGAAAAAGCGGTCTCGCGGTTTCCGGATTCAGAGGCTTTTCAATGAATTCGTAAGCCCCAAGTTCTTTACATCGCTTTTTGGCGGCTTGCTGCACGTCGCCGGAAACGACGATCACTTTAGTCGGGTAATCACTGACGGGCATTGCGGATAGGACTTCGTACCCGTCTAGTACAGGCATAGTGAGATCCAGAAACATAACGTCGATGTTCTGCACTTTGAGTATGTCTAGTGCTTCCTGACCATCCCCAGCGAACAGAATCTTCTGATGCTCGGAATCAGCAATACAACGCGCTACTGACTTACGAGCCAGTGCTGAATCGTCACAAATTAGTACTTTCATAGAAAACGCTTGGGATTACTTTCCTGAATCAACATCACACTATAATGGTTACACTTTACAAAACTATGCTTTAGTTTAGTTTTTGTTTCCAAAATCGGATTTGCTTCACATCTGATCCTGAAAAGAAGATCTCGATCAGATCATTTGATCTTTGTGTTATTTACGAGTCAGTTAGGCATATGTGGCATATTTAACAGTAACCACAAAAAGTATTGGGCTAATATTGGGGTGTAGAATCCAACCGACGGCAGGAATGGGATATGTGGCAATCTATTTCTCAGCAACTCTCTGAAGTATTGGTATTTGAATACAAGATTAAAGAAAAAGTTCGGATTAGCGGTGGTGATATCAGCCAAAGCTATATGATCAGTGATGGCGAACAGCGGTATTTCGTCAAAACGAATGATCGTTCCTTTCTGCCGCGTTTCGAGCTTGAAGCTGAGGGGTTACAGTCTCTTACCCAAACTGATTCGCTATTTTTACCCGAGGTGGTTCACGTTGGGCATTGTAAGGATCATGCCTTTCTGATCCTCAATTACATACCCTGCAAACCTTTAGAAGGCGCAAAAGCTAGCTATCGCTTCGGTCTTCAGTTAGCAAAACATCATAACTGGGGTGACCAGAAAGAATTTGGCTTCGATAGCGACAACTACATCGGAGCCACACTCCAGCCGAATTCCTGGCACAAAAACTGGGCGCGTTTTTTTTCAGAGCAGCGTATTGGTTGGCAGCTTCAACTAATGAAAGAAAAAGGCGTGGAGTTTGGCAATTCAGACCTGATTGTTTCAGCGGTCTATGACCGACTTTCGCACCACCACCCTCGCCCTTCACTCCTACATGGTGATTTGTGGAGTGGCAACGTTGCGAATACCCCAGTAGGGCCTATGGTGTACGATCCGGCGCCGTATTGGGGAGACGCCGAGTGTGATATAGCAATGACAGAGCTTTTTGGCGGGTTTATGATCGACTTTTATCAAGGCTATGAAAGTTTGAGACCGCTTTCTGAAAGCTACTCATCTCGGCGAGACGTCTACAATCTTTATCACATTCTGAATCACTGTAATTTGTTTGGTGGTCACTATCTGGATGACGCGCAAACTATCGTAGATAGCTTACTGTCTGAAATTTCGTAGCCACATTAGCTCAAATTATTGGATGGATTAAATCCATCCAATTACATAATTAATATTTCAAAATATTACGTATCTGATTTTATATAAATAAGGCAATAATCAGCCTGTTTCTACGCTGACTTCACATCTTTCTTTTCTTCTTTCATTGGCTCAGATGCATTTTTCTGACCGTCAACACGTGATCTAGGTCGTTTTTCTCTGAAATTTTGCACTTATTCATGTTTCATACTTAATTCAATTCGAATAGTAAGACGAAGAGCTAGTATGAATAAGAATTCAACAGGGGATTCTAATTGATGTAAGGACCGATGTTATGAAAGCTTACACAGAAAAGAGCGTAAAGTGCCCTCACTGCGGATATACAATACGTATTACCTTGGATTCATCAAATGGCAGCCAGGAATTCTACGATGACTGCCCTGCTTGTTGCCATGCGATTCACTTGAATATGCTGGTGGACGAACAGCATGATAAGGTACAGCTATTCATTGACGCTGATGACGAACAAATATTCTGAATTGAGCCTTGAATTTGCCTTTTCCATAGTCAATAACATTGATATAAAAATAAAGAGCACCTTACTAAAGGTGCTCTTCTTTTGTTTATATAATCAAATAGTTAGTTTAGACGTTGCGATTTTTTAACACGCGCTCTACTGTATCGACAATTGCTTGTGTTTGTGGGTCAAACTCTATATTGACAGGCTCACCGATTTTGCGATTTCCGAACAGAGTCCTTGTTAAAGTTTCTGGAATCAGATGAACACAAAATTGATTATCCTCAACCGAACCTATCGTCAGAGAACAACCGTCTATCCCGATGTAACCTTTTTCCAAAACATATCGCATATGGTCGTTTTCAAGTTCAAACCAGATGGTTTTGTTGTTCTCACTTTCTTCGATTTTCGAAATAGTAGCCGTAGTGGAAATGTGACCAGACATTGAATGCCCGCCGATTTCGTCGCCAAACTTTGCAGCTCGTTCAACGTTAACGTAATCACCAACATCGCAGCCGCCCAAATTGGTTAACTTAAGTGTTGCCTGCATGAGATCGAAGGAAATACGATTCCCATCGATATGTGTAACCGTTAAACAGCAACCATTGTGCGCAACCGATGCGCCAATTTTAAGGTCTGAACCTAGCTCTCCTTCCAGCTCTAGAACGTGAGTTTGAAATTCCTGTTTTCTCTCTATCGATACAATCTTCGCTGTACCCTGCACAATTCCGGTAAACATTCTTGTCCTATCAATATATGTATCAAAGTTATTGGTATCTTACGATCAAAGCAGTATCATTCGCCACTCTAAGCTATGTTGGAGTTTTGTGTGCACCGCTATAAAAAAGAAGCTTCTCAATTAGTTAAGCTCGCTACCCCAGTACTCATTGCGTCTGTTGCTCAGACGGGAATGGGATTTGTCGACACCGTTATGGCAGGTGGTGTTAGCCCTACCGATATGGCAGCAGTTGCTATTGCTACCAGTGTTTGGCTGCCCTCTATTCTGTTTGGCATCGGCTTACTTATGGCATTAGTGCCCGTTGTCGCCCAGCTTAACGGTTCTAACCGTCAGGTAAAAATTCCTTTTGAAATTCATCAGGGCATCTTTATGTCCTTGCTACTTACTGTGCCTATCGTTGGCGTCCTTTTCCAGACACAGTTGATCCTGGACTGGATGGATGTAGAACACCTTATGGCAGAAAAAGCCAACGGCTACATGTTCGCTGTGATGTGGGCAGTCCCTGCTTTCTTACTGTTTCAGACTTTACGAAGCCTGACAGATGGTATGTCCCTGACCAAGCCCGCGATGGTGATTGGCTTTGTGGGATTACTTCTCAACATTCCGCTTAACTGGATTTTTGTGTACGGAAAGCTTGGCGCTCCTGCCCTTGGTGGTGTGGGCTGTGGCGTCGCAACGACCATCGTCTACTGGATTATGTTCCTGATGATGTTGTTCTACGTCGCGAAAGCCAAAAAGTTACAACACATTAAGTTGTTTGATGAGTTTCATGCGCCTCAATGGAAAGCACAAACACGACTATTTAAGCTCGGCGTACCTGTCGCAGCCGCGCTATTTTTTGAAGTAACGTTGTTTGCGGTTGTCGCGTTACTCATAGCGCCTTTAGGCCCAACGATCGTTGCTTCCCATCAGGTGGCGATCAACTTCTCTTCCCTTGTATTCATGCTTCCAATGAGTATCGGCGCAGCAGTAAGTATTCGTGTCGGTCATAAATTGGGGGAAAACAGTACTGAAGGCGCAAGAATCTCTTCGCATGTCGGCATTTTTGTTGGTCTGGCAACGGCGTGCATCACTGCTCTGCTTACCGTGCTATTCCGCGAACAGATTGCCCTGTTGTACACAGACAACAAGGAAGTGGTAGTCACCGCAAGTACTTTGTTAGTGTTTGCCGCGATTTATCAATGTACCGACTCAATTCAGGTGATTGCAGCTGGTGCGTTACGTGGATACAAAGACATGAAAGCCATCTTTAACCGTACTTTTATAGCGTATTGGATATTAGGTTTGCCCGTTGGTTACGTGCTAGGCATGACAGACTGGGTAGTCGCCCCAATGGGTGCGACTGGCTTCTGGATTGGCTTCATAGTGGGTTTGTCTTCCGCAGCCTTTATGCTTGGTATGAGGCTTCACTGGATGCACAAGCAGCCAGATGACACCCAGCTCGAATTCTCCGCGCGATAATGTCAGCGTAAACGTTCGATTTTTGTTATAGCCCGGTTTTCCGGGCTTTATTCTATTTGGTTGATACATTTCAGTCTCAGTGGCGTAGAATTAGAAAAAACAATGGAATGTAATGCGTTGCTACGAATCACTTTTTTCGCCTCTATCTTCTTTCTGACAGGATGCTCTGATCCTGTCACCAACATGTATCAAGACTATCTGGAACGAGTCGCACGTGTTCAGGATGCCCCTGAAATGGACGCCCCGGAAAAGCGATTTACTTCATTGCCAGATAAGAAAGTGCTTCAATTGACCATTCCACGTCTGTCACTTGGTCTGCTTGAATCGTATGAATTGCGTAATTGTGGTTTGTTTGAGTTGATTGCAGAGCGCAACTCATCTCTTGGAAAGGTTCAGGATGAGTTTCGTCAGCTGGATTACGAAACTCAATTTGTTTCCAAAGCCAGTGAATGCCTTTCGCACCCAGAAATTTCTGAAGAAGTGAAATCCAAACTTACTAAGGCATACCAACAGAAAGTCAGGCAGTACCCTCTTCATTTCCAACATGTGTTTACTCAGAGTAGTGCCTGGCGGGCTCAACTAACCGGGAAAGACTGGTTGCCTGAAGATTCGATGTCTTCGGTAACAGAAGTAAAGCTCGCTTTGGACCCGTTCATCAAGATATCTCAGTCCATTAGGGGACACGACACATCTGCATCGAATAGTGTTACACCGTCACAGGAGGCCATTGAAACAATCCCTGTAATTGGGAATCTTAAATACAGTCTGGATAACAGTACGCTTTGGCTCGAAACCCTGACAAGTCAGCTTAAAAAATACGACGGTAACATCCGATGTGGGGCAAACATCAACAGTACGCAGTTCAAATATCTTAGAAACGTTTTCCAGTCTCAATATATCGAGCAAGTGCAGCCTTATCTGGCACAGTTGGATTCCGCATACGTGAAAATTGGCGAGGACATTAACTTCTTATTAGAGGAAATAACCGAGCAGCATGGAACGTTTTTTAACATTGAACAGAGCCATAGAGAGTTTAAAATTGCGACTCTTGAACACGTTAAATACTGGCAAAACCTATTCGCCCGGTGTGGTGTAAAGCCCGGGCGTTAGAATCATCATAAACTCAGATGTGCTAACTCACAGCTTACTCTATTCTTTCCCTTACAAATCTCGCGAATCTGGGCTTTCCTGTCGACGTTTTACCATTAAAGCGATAAGTGATTCGAGCTCCCACTGGTAATGGGTCTTTCCTCATCGAATCTTTTAACCCACTGCCAATATAAAATTCCTTACCGTCAGCACATCTTACAAAGTAAGAACCAAGCATTCCGTGGTACTTACCCTCACCCGGTTTGTATCCGATGATTGTGGCTTCTGCATCCTGATACTTTTTAAGTTTGAGTAGGTCATCAGAACGACCTGGTCGATATCTTTGGTTCACTTTACGCAGCATCACACCCTCGCCGTAATTACCGTCAATGGTGTCGAGCATGTGCATTAGCTGAGAATGATTACCTGCAGGATGGTGTTCGACATAGCGAACATGATGTTGGTTGATCACCTGAACCCAGTTTTGAATGTCGTAATAGCGTTTGGCGTAATCACCAGCAGAATGTGGAAGGTCAAAAACCATGAACTGAATGTCCTGCCACGCACGATCAGATGGCGTTTTGTCCATCACAGTTTGTTGAACAACGTGAAATTTACCTCGACCAGCCCAAAGTTCACCCTCCATCATGACGGGAGGCAGGTTTTCAATAAACCAAACAGGAGCATGAATCTTTGTACCTTTGCGGCTGTAAAGTGTTTCACCATCCCAAACCACGCGTATTCCGTCGAGTTTCTCCGAAACCCAGTATTCATCAAGATTGACTTCCGATTTGTATTCGTTCGCCAGGAGCAGTGAGTGCTCGGTAGGTCGTTCTGCAATTGCTGACGTTCCGCTCAGCGCAGCGATAATCACGCACGCTAAAATCCTTTTCTTCATTCCTTTCCCTAGTCCTTTGGGTACGACATTAGATTGAATAATGTCATTTATATTTATCGGAATCCGAATCCCGGAGCGAATTATCAGTTGATCAAATGCGATCTATTCTCACCTATTTACTTAACTCTTTGAAATGATTACAACGCGATCAGACGGTTGTCACTTTTTCAATTTATCTGGTTAAAAGCCTCAAACATCCATTGTTTAGAAACTCAGAGACTAATTTGGTCGAATTTATAACCAAGGTGATCACAAAGACGCCAACCAGTTCAAAAACCTCAAATTTCCACTTGCACCCCTCGCCCGCAGTGGTTAATATCCTCCTCGTTCCAAGGGAATGCGTCCGTAGCTCAGTTGGTTAGAGCACCACCTTGACATGGTGGGGGTCGGTGATTCGAGTTCACTCGGACGCACCATTCCTTGTTGAATGAATATGTATTTTGGGTCCGTAGCTCAGTTGGTTAGAGTACTACCTTGACATGGTAGGGGTCGGCGATTCGAGTTCGCCCGGACCCACCAAATTACTGAAAAGCCTGCTTTTATAGCAGGCTTTTTTACGTTTAGAAGAAACCTCAACCTGCCTTCCGTCATTAATCTCATCATCTATGTATTGAATTAACATTCAAGCGAATGAATACTCGAAAAATAGTGACGCTGTCACTGTGGTAATTTCGTGGTAATTTTGTGGTAAAATACAGTAGTTAGATTTTCGCGATTTATTCAGAGTTATTAGAAGTTCGGAATTGAGGGCTTGATAGCTTTTAACTCGCTGCGATTGAGAACTCTTGAGGTGTCATAATTATGTCTACAAATTTTTTCACATCCACAGATTGTGTATAGTTGTCCGCTATCCAACTCAAATTCTAACTGCTAAAGATACGCAATGGATAAGTAAATAGTGACTGCAATATACCAATTGATGGAGCTTCCTGAAGACTTCAGAACTATTAGCCTCAACGTTATTTCCTTAGCGTCTATGCTAAATGGCGTTAACTTTAATGAATTGCGTAAACAGCCAGCATCAAATATCAGCTTGCAACCGTATTGGAGTGATAATGTATCGTGCTCCAGTAAAGAAGTGTTAGGTGATAACACTAGCATTCCGGACATCTTTGTCTGGCTTAGAACCTATCTCGTTTTAAGTTCAGAAGCGGCCAAAACTCTATCCCCCTATCTTGAATCGAAAGGAGAATTACTGCCAATTCGAGTGGATGAAGAACCAATGTACATATTTAACTGTCTGCAGTTTGGCAAAGAGGATTTGGAGTTGTGTGCCAAAAGATATCTCAATGGTATCGAGGATGGGTATGATACCTTGGCATTTGACCAGGATGATGTTTCCGAAAAACTGGTATTTAAATCCAGATTAGTGGGTCCAACTTTGTTTGTAACCGATGAGTTTAAGTCGATGTGCGAAAGTCATAAATTTAAGGGGCTGCGCTTTGAACCCAACCTATTGGCGGTGTTTTAAGACTTTATACCTTGAAGTAAGTCATATCTGAGCTTTTCGAGTTTCATACCTAAAGTTTTGAAAAGCAGTTTTAAGGGTTCATTATGACAACATTCAACCGAGTTTTCATTGTCACTGTTAACGCCAATGAGTTTGCCATTCTTCAGGAAAGTAACCTGGAAATGTCACTTCAGGCAACCACTCATAATTTTCCAGATTTGAATGGAGAGTCTTTAGCTTCTGACTGGCATTCTATTGATGTTGGTTGGCTAGAAGTTGACGGTGAACCCACGTTACCTAAGCCCGACATTGTCGCTTGGGGAGCCACTGCCCTCGCCGCCTCAGAAGAGACAATGAAAAAGTTTGATGGATTGAAAACATGCAGCGAGTTCTTGCCGTTAAATCTTAATGGGGAGCGCTGGTTAACATTGAACATCACTAAAACTATTGATGCCATTGATAAAGAAAAAACCGTCGTGAACCTTCGTAACGGTAAGCCAAGTCGCGTGCGTCCTTTCAAGAAGTTGGTCCTAGCCAAAGAGTCGATTTCGGACGGTGGGATTTTCAGAGTCCACGGAGCAGGCTTACGCACTTTTTGCACTGACCAGCCGGGCGGTTTTTTCGATATAGTGACCTCTAATAACTTATCTGGCGTTAACTTCACCGAAGTCGATTCTGAGTAAAACCTTACTTTGCTTGTTATCTTTTTAAACACATCCACAAAAAGTGACATTACTCACTTAAATGAATACTGTTTTTATATACAGTTTTATGTATAAGGAACAAATCCAAAAGCAAGAAATCCGTCTAGTTAGAATATCAAGCAAAGAAATCACGTAGATAGAACAGAGTCTCAGCTAAGTATTCATTTTTCTCAAAATCAGCACGCGTAACCTAAGCTTGCTCTTAGCCTTTAACTGCCTAACTTGATGTTTCGTATTGCATTACTTTTTTCTTTTGACCCGCACATGGACGTGACCATTGATCAAATCAAGGATGAGAGGTTTCGCTATGCGCTACATATCAAAGAGAATCAGAAATGTTGAACCCAACGATTTGGCATTAAAGGTTGGTGATCTGGTCGTGGTTGACTCTGGGGAATTCCCCCCTAGCGGAGAGTTTGGGTTGTACAAGGACAGTGACGGACGAGAATATCTGGGGTGGGAAACTCAGTATTCTCGCCCTGTTGGCAAACTCATCGGGATATTGAGATACCCGTATTGAGCAAGTGTTCCCAAAAAACTACTCAGTCTCAGTGCCATAGCCCTGAAGGGATGTTTCTAGGATCTCTTGGAAGCTTCTTAAGTGTATATATGTCTTTCAAATAGGCTTTCCGAAAATGTATTCTCCTCGCTCCCCATGCCGGCAATTCACTAAGAATAGAAACAAGCCCTTGAATTTCTGCTGACTCAAACCTGTACCCTTTCATCAGTAACTCTTCTAATACAGGGTATAGGTCTCTATAAATGTCGTTTGCATTAACTTTATTGTCTATTTGTCCTTTCATTTTCAGTAAAACTGACAATAAAGGCGAAGCCGGACTAAGCTGACTGAGAGTTTTGTTCACTGCGAATCACCTTCACGATGTAAATGTTTAGGAGTAATTGTAAAAAGAACAGCACTAGATAATCATTGGGCAACGTCTGATCACGATATAGATACATCGGATAGACATTCTCGAGGATTGTAAAAAGAATAAAGAGGACAGAGAAGTACGAAATGAACTTATCACTGAATATCTTCACTTTTTGATAAATTCCAACCAAAGCAATAATGGCTATGTAGGCAAGAAGAGGAGTGACAAAAGCAATGGCTTGTTCCACTGTATCACCGACAGTGCTATAAGCATTCATAAATGCTGAGCCACCAGCCAATATGGCAAGAAGTACGATAACTCTTATATTCAAGCTGCCTCCTGTTATAGCAATAGATACGTGCTCGTTGAGGCTAAATCGTAACATTAGGGAAGTATATATCTAGGCTAGTCTTTAAGACTTATGCAGCATTTCACATACAGGCAATTTCTTGCCTGAATTACTCACGAACCAAGTCGCCGCATTGCAGCTTAAAAAACAACATTCAACGCAAACCAAAACTGCCACACGTTGGCTATCGAGTTGAGGTTTTTGCTAACAATTACCACGACTGGAACACCAGACCTGGCAAACACATCTTATGCAGTTTTTCTGGAAGATTAATTACTAGAGCCTCCAGTTCTGAGTAAGGTATGAATTTGCCAAAAGAGCCACCATGTTTTGGGGACGGGTGCTCCACCCATAACTGCTCAGATTCTTCAAAACGTACTTGGAGAACCCTCTCATTCGAATCTATAAAGCCTATAAAATCGTCCGGTTCTCTTAATATCTGTAATGCAACGCTGACCGCAGTATATTTATCGATAACAATCGGGTTTGAACTCGGAATATGGTCGTCCGATGAATGACAGCTGTAGAATACTTTGGCTTCCATATTAACTTCATCCTAAATAGTGTTAACGCCATCTAAAACCGCAGACAACGAACAAACCAAGCCGCTGCATTACGCCTTAAACACTAAATTCACCGCAAACCCAAAATGCCACGCGTTGGCTGTCGACTTGAAGCGCTTGTATGGATTAATAACCCACCTCATGCTTAAACCTAGCTGCTTCTTGAGCATCAAGACCTATTCGTTGCGAATATTTGAACTCTTCACCATATATTGACTCGTATTCCAAGCTAATGGTCAACTCTGGGGATGAGATAAGCTTCAGAAACTCTATTGGGCAACTAGCATCCAGAGGACTTGTTGTAGGACCAATAATCTTTATCTCATACCCTGCCTTCAGCGATACACCCTCTTTAAACCAGCGTTCAACATAACATGAACTTTTTAGATCAAGGTGTGCGTAAATTGCTGGCCAATTATTAACTGTCATGTCAAATTCGTTGCCGTTCGCCTTAATATACACCTTTTTAATAAACGCTGGACCTACACCAGCGTTTGATATGAAAACCCCATTTTCGCCACCAATTCCAGGAACGCGAGGAGATGAAGTAATAAACGGTTTAACTGATAATCGATTGTGCTCTCTTGCAACAACACCTTGCCAAATTGAAACACAAACCGCAGTCAGGGCAATAACCACTGAAGATATACTCAGAATTCTGTCCGTTGTCATTGTGACCTCTATAATCTAACGCCTTAACAAGGTGCAGCTAACAGCCACGAAACCGAAGCAAAGCTAATGTAATCACTAAAATCAACCAAACCAAAAATGCCAAAGGTTAGCTGTTGCTCTTGAGAAATTTGTTAGTTTACAGAAGTTCACTATCTACATTGGATAATGATACCCGCTTCTCAGCTTCTTCTGTCATAGTGTCTAAACTATATGTGGAGCCTGAAAGGCTAAAGCGAGAAACTTTAAAGTGACCACTCTCCATCGGGATGGCAATCCCTAATTGCTTACTTTCTTTAGCAGTCTTCTCAATCTTGTCAAAGTTATCAAAAACCAACACATTCTGGTCACCGACCCTATCTCCACAAACAA
The DNA here is from genome assembly GCF_019904195.1 of Vibrio sp. SCSIO 43132. NCBI lineage: Bacteria > Pseudomonadati > Pseudomonadota > Gammaproteobacteria > Vibrionales > Vibrionaceae > Vibrio > Vibrio sp. SCSIO 43132. The sequence continues at coordinate 2,019,709 of NZ_CP063199.1, read as the reverse complement.
GATTAAGATTTAGAGAGCCAGATTCAGCATTGATTAACACTGGATATTGATTACCTGTAGTACAAACAATATCAACGCCAATTAAGAATAAGCACTGCTGGTCTTTAAAATAACAATATTTCCCAAAAATATGATCGCTACTATTGATAGTTGCTGCGTAATAGTAGTCATCACCATCCGTATTAATAACCCAGTCTTTGTGAATGACCTCAGCGGCAAAGGTTGTTAGGCTCGACGTGATAGAAAGCAAAGTAAATAGCAGTTTTTTCATTCAGATGACCTTAGATTTGAATATTGTGTCCGTAGTATAATCAATACTCCTTTGTATCGTATAGGAGATTAATAAGTGTGCTGTAAGCTAACACCTTGCAAAGGTGCGGCTAACCACACGAAACCTAAGTAAAGCTACCGTAACCACTAAAGCCAACCGAACTAAAAATACCAAAGGTTAGCCGTCACTCTATAGCAATTTGTTTTGTACCATTCACCCGACTAGACTAAACATCAAATTTGCTAACGACTCTGTTTTTGCCTTTATAAAGGCGCTATTATCAAAAGCATAAGCTTTATGATTGTATATACCCATGCATTCAATCCAAGTTAGTTTTTCACCAAAGCGATCGATTACATGCGTACATTTTCCTCCGCGAGTCCTTGTCGCACAGAATATGATATTGCACTGCGACTCAATAGCCGACTCAATAGCGTTGAGGTTATCCTGTACTTGTTTGACTACATCTCCTTGAGTAGAAACCCCAACATACTTACCATTGATGAGGAAAATAGCTATACGATCATCCTCATCCTCATCAGCATCTTTTATTGGGATGGTTTTTTCAGCTTTCTTTGTCAGAATTTCTATAAGTGCATTCAAACACGATGTTTTACCAGCGTTTGAAGTTCCGCATAGCGCGTAAACACGCTCTAACGCCATGTTTACTCCTTGTAAATAACTAATGACATGACTCCCCTTCTCCTAGAATCTGCCACACTGATGTGGTACTGATTAACTCTGGAGGCACCATGTCTAATTGTTCTTAATTTGGCGGTATAGACTTGGCGAAAAATCACTTTAGCATCCACGTCGTTGACTCCAACGCGAAAATCATTCTCCGCAAATTCGATATCTGCCCTAAACTGCTGACTACTTAAGCAAATACCCACCTAAACGCATATAGTTAGTAGCGTGTGGCGGCGTGTATTCATGAACGAAATGACAAAACGAAGTGGATAGCTATGTTGTGTGAGAAGGATTGGCTGCTATCGCAGCCAAGAGAATGTTATTGCCTATTAACAGGCGGAAGGCTTATATGTATTACGGATACTTTTTCCACGCAAGGCATGTATTAGGTTTGCCGAAAATATCCCGACTTAGCCTGTGTCCTAAACATTTCAGTTTGTCATTTTCAAATTTACGCAGATATGTAGATAGCTGCTTGTGAACGTGCATAAATGGGTGCTCGCTGTCACTATAGGCAGCTAGGGCTTCTATATATTCCTTTTGGTTATTTTGAGCTATTTCTAATATTAATTCGTGCGAATTGAATTCAGAAGCCATAGCTTCAATAGCTACCGGAACTTGACTATAAAGCGTAGTGAAATCAAATTTTGCCATGAAACCTCCTTGTATTGATAAAGCCAAATTAAGCAGCCCAAAAAGGCTCAAATAGTGTTTCTGCAAACCATCATAGTCACATAACCCAATGCAAGCTAAAACTGCCTTGTATTTTTGGTCTGCTTGAATTTCTTGTTATGCCCACACACCTAACTCAAAGCGGCTTGACTGCCTCACCAAGATGCCAAACGTTCGCGATGAACTGAAAGCGCCTCGAGACCTAAAGCTAAGCAATTGGTTGAGATTTCGCTACCCAAAGAAAGCGCTGAACTACCAACGAATGCAAAACCGAAAGCACTAGAAAACAAATGAGCTATAAAGCCCTGTTAACAGGCAATAATATTGTTGGCTAGAATAAGCGGCGAAGGAGCAAAGCCAATTATATTTTGTTCTGGTTTAACAGCTCGTTAGCCTTTGATTTGTAGTTCAGCCTGTAAAGTAGATCTAAGTATCTTTTCAAGCATTTTCATTCCTCTTGGTGTATACTCGTATATAATTGTGCGAAGGTGCCGCAAATCGAATGGGATGTCATCTATGGATTGTGCAAGCAAGATACATCTTTTCCCGAGTGAGTGTGCCATTCCAATTTCATAGAAAACATTGGGATTTCTCCCCGTACAATCTGCAATACCAATTTTACAATAATATATTGCGGACCAAACTTCTTGCATTATTGAATTACTTGAAAAAAAATCGTCTCCACGACTACATGAAATTTTCAATTTTGAAGCGATAGGCAAAATATGATCCGTGTAGACTGGCTCCATTTCATCGAGAAAAGGCATCATTACAAATATGTCTGACCATGGGTGGGCTTCCTTTTCAATTGGCTTTCCAAAAATTGGAGCGACTCTAATAGAGTAATCGGGTCTAGCGACCTCTTCTGTCAGACTTACGTCCAATATCGTTTGAATTGCGTGTAAGCTTTGAGAAGCTGTTAATGAGATTTTTCCAAGTTCATGCAGAAGCTCGACAGGAGAAACGGAGACAAAAATATTACTATCAATACCCTTGACGTCCACTAAACCTGATTCGACTAGGTCTCTTACTTTTAGAAGTAAATGACCTAAGAAGCGGGACCAGCTATCTTTAGGACGGTTTTCACCAAATATCAGTTGTTCTAATTCAGTGAACAATATCGGACCACGTTCTCTGATTGCCAATAATGTAATTACCGAGCCTTTGTTTCCTTGGAAAAAATTATAAGGGTTTTTCATTGGGAGAAACATAGTAGACGTCCTTTTGTTTAACATGTGCAAATTTTCTACTTAAAAGGCTAATGCCTAATTAAGGTTTGAATAACGCAATACCAAAGATTCTGCATGCCATTCTAAACACTAAAACCACCGAATAGTGAAAATGCCAAGCATTGCAAATCACTCTTAAGCAGATTGTTAGCACTCAGTCTTCAGAGATTTCAAATTTCTTAGCTTTGATTTCAAGAGCTTTTTGCGTAGCCCGTCGCTCATCTCGCATTTTGATATAATAGTGCGCAAGACCAGAAATAAGACTTAAGGCAACACCACCAAAAATGAACGCCATTTGCTCAGTCGCACCACCATGAATAAACTCCATGATTTGATCATAAAACACTCCATAAGTGACCATGACCAGCCCAAGAAACATATACACTTTCAGTAAAGTTGCTGTCATAGGTAAAGAAGATCTTCTACTTGATTTAACGTAGGTAATTTCTTTTTCCGCATTCTTGATGTCGGTTGCGGTAATTTCGACAAATTCGTCACCAAATACATACTTTTCTTTTTGAAGAAACTCTTCAAGTTCACGTTTACGCAATGACTGATAATTTTCTAGTGCTTGAGAGCCAGATTCTGTATATATAACTTTCATTTTTTACTCTACTTCGACTTTGTATTGGAAATACGGGTTGCAACTAGAACTCCAGCCAAGACAACTGCAACGACAAAAACGGGAGTTCCCCAGTTTTTAGACAAGTTGGCAGCGGCATATGCAGAAAGTGCTGTCAGAGCATATTCTGAAACTTGACATACAATCCACCATTTAGAAGTTTTCTCTGCGCCGAATGTATGGCTAATTACATTTGCCGAAGACCTTACATGATCATGCGTTACCTCTCTGGGCATATCATCAGCTTTCGCCGCATCACCAAAATTAAGTGACTTTTTATAAAGAACAGTAGCAAAATCGCTTACTGTTGACTGATATCGCTGAATCCCCGACTGTGTGAAACCAGCTTCTTTTAATTCTTGATCCGTTTTCAAGATACCTAACCTTATGGGATTATTTATAATGCTTAAAAATCAGATAATTATAACACATCAAAATTCCAAATAACTAGAATCAAACTTCTCACCATGTGGAGTGAGTGCTAACGCTTAATTAAGTAGCCAAGAACGCACCCATGCTGTTTCTGTAAGCCACCTTAATCACTCAAAGCAACACATTGTAAAAATGCCATGCATTGTGAATCAATCTTCAGCGGATTGTTAAGCAACAATTTCTGACTCGCCTAACAGGTTATAATTATTATTATCTTCTAAAGTATCTAATATTTTAACCGTATTGATCACTTCAAACAAAATCCAAGCATGAGGAAAGTCACTCTCTCCATGATTCAACTTGTAGGCACGAATTATAACTTCATCTTTTACCGCTAAACCAGATTCTGAAAATTCAAGTTTAAATTCTGAATATAAATTTTTGTCCGACACGTGTATTAGTTCATCATAGACTATTCTTTCACCGCATATTGTTTTTACTTTGACTTTTTTAGGCAGATCCTCTGAATTAGAAACTAAAAATAACTCCCCAAGAATATATTCGTCTATATTATTAGATAACTGAGAGATAGGTTTATACTTTTTATCCTCTAGATCTCTTTCCATATAGTAAACTAACTGACACATTAAACTATCCTTGATTCAATATTTACGTTTTGGCATTGCTTATTCATAACATTTTCTGATGACTTCGAATCAAACTTATATTGAGTAACACATACGTATCTACCCTTTCGACCAACAACCGGACCAACTATATAATCATGATTTGGGTAAAAAGTATAGGAACCTGTAGTTTTAGGTTTAGCAGACAATTTATTAAATAATCTTCGCCCTTGCTCTATATCCAGAGTCTTTTTCTTATAAAAATTATCTAGGTCGAGAATGTTTATTTTTACTTCCAACGTATTATTAAAATAGTTCATTGCATCATTAGCAGTCCCATAGACGCCTTTAGTCTTGTGGTAAGCTCGCCGCTTAGCTAGACGTCGACTGTTTCCTAAATAAAATCCTTTACCAAACTCACCTCCACCTTTATCGACATCAACCTTACAGTTTTGTAAATCCCTTACAATATTAGGATCCGTACCGTGATATAAAGTAATTTCCATTGTATCCTCTTTTTACTTAACGCCTAGCATAAGGCGTATCAACACCAAACTAACCAAGCGCACTATGCTCCATCCCAGAACCGCCGAATAAAAAGCATTACATTGATGACTTTATTATGTTCATTCTATTAACGTCGGTTTTCATATACACGCGTGGTAAACCCCCATAATCCGTCAATATCATCAACTTCAATATTGAGCATACAATAAGCAGTACCAAAATCTTCTAATGTAAGATTGTTCCCATCAAAACCTTCTATGCTACGAGCAAAGCCAAATAGCTTATTTATCAGGGCTTGCAACTCAGCTAAACAATACATATATGACATAATATTTTCTGGTATTTGAGAAACATGCTCATCTTCTGAAAATTCATTTTGCAAAGAACTTAACCTTGAATGATGAATTTGTAACCTCATCAATATATATGCTAGGTACTCACCAACTTCATTTTCTGCACTTGCGATACATGAACTAAATACAGCTCTATACGATTGGGGCAATTCTGGATGAGAATGAACAAGAGGAGTTGAACATCGATCACTACAGTCACTTGCTCTTTCCCAAGCATTAACAAGCATAGGAGTGCACTTTTTTAGATACTTAGTAAGTTCACTTAAGGACTCTGGTAAGAGGGCTTTAGCAGCAACAAATTCCCTCTCCCTTTTCTTTTTACCGTTATATTTAGATATGTTAAATGCTATTACACTTGAACTAAACGCTAACATACCTACATTTAAAGCTTGCCATGAATACCAAACACTATGCACATACTTCCAACTACCTCCGCTATTAATAACAGGGTGAATGAACATCGCATACGCATATGCCAAGAATGTAACGAAGCAAACCACATTAACCACTTTAATAACTTTATCCATTTAGCATCTCAATATCTGTGCACCTAACGCCTTGCCAAGGTGCGGCTAACTGCCACGCCCCCCAAACAAAGCCGCCGTAATCCCTAAACGCAACCAAACCAAAAATGCCAAAGGTTAGCCGTCACTCTTAAGTAATTTGTTACATAGCTTTATTTCGGTAATTTGATATTATTTGCATTACCTCACTAAGCTCTTGGTTTAATAGCATGTTTGCTTGCACTACGCTCTGATTAAAAGCTTCATAGTTAACCTGCTCGGATATTAGTTCAATTATTGGAAGTGTAGGAAAAGCAGTTATCTGAGACAGTTTTTCAAGTGCAATATTTTCCAAAGGATATAAGTCAGACACCCTTTTTTCTGTTTGATTATTTGCAAGAGTCACCCTGCTACCACCAACTTGTCCAGTCCGAAACGCCAGCTCTGTATAAGCGACATCCAGTGACTTTTTAGTTTCTCTTGCAACATTTACACCGTGACAAATTGCCTGTAACGAACTCGATATTGACTGAACCAAAATTAGCTTTTGTTGTGACTCTGCAAGGTGTGCTGATTTTGCAGCTGAAGATGCAGACCTAAATGAAGCAACTGATGAAAGTGTTGCGACAACAACTGCAAGGATGTTTACTAGATCTTTCCAGTTTTCAGTGACTATTTTTAAAACGTCCAATTTTACCTCGACTTTGATTAGCCACATAACGCCCAGTTAAGTAGCCAAAAACGCACAAATGCTGCTTTTGTAAACTGCCCTAAACACAAAACTCAACGCAAACTAAAAGTGCCACGCGTTTTTGGTCTACTTGAACTGTTTGTTAGGCATTTGCGCATTCTGTTAACCATTGATATACCGCTGAACAAAAGGGTAAAATAAAAATCCTCACATGCCATTCCCTACAATTCGTATGTTCTCCTGATAAATAAATTTCCGGCAGATGCAGCAATTCATGCTCCATACTTACTGAATGAATTACCTTATTGAAACATTGCCGCAAATTTAAGAGGTTGCCGTCGCTATCATCTCCGATGAACTCTTCGAATGAAAAATTCGATGCTGAAAGGGTAGGTATAATCTTAGAAATTTTGTCGTCTAGTATTCTTGCGGAAATACTTATACTTATTAATTTTTCTGAGACTATCGCTTCATAATTATGCCCATAATCAAGAAATATATTCGCACTACTCCTTGAGCGTACATCACCTTCATCATCATCTTGAAACCTGTTTAACCCATAACCTAAATTGAGAAGGATGAATGTATCTCGTTTAATTTTCTCGTAGTCCACAATCAGACTGGATTTTTTAGGTAATATCATCTACTTGCCTATCATTCATGCCTAACAATCATTATGGGACAAAATGTCTGAATAATTCATCAACAGCGTGCCCAATGATACTCAAACACGCGCACAAGAATAGCATGCAATTCATTGTGTAATCTAGACTTATGCACTTCATAATGTCGATTGTCTGGTGTGAAAGTGGGCGTTGTTCAATATTTCATCAAATGTACGAGAATACAGCTATCTTGAGTTACTTCTCACAGCTGTTCTCCCCACCCCTTTTATGAAATCCATACTTGTCACGAAGACTCTGAATACGCTAAATGGATTTCTCTCGGCTTAGCGGTGCTTTCAAAGGTTTGCTTGGTAGTGATTTGGGAACAGAATCAGTAAAGGATTCCCCTCGAATTATCCGAGTTAAAACCTTTTGGTATTGACTCTGAAAAATAGGATATGTGTGTTTCTCTGAGCGGGTTTTAAGTGCATCCCAACCAGTTTTGCTTCCCATTACGTATAGTGCTGGATGTGTCCAATTAGCCCTGGTGGGTTCAGAGGCATGTCTGCAAACTTCCAGGTACGCACTGCGAACGTCAGGGATACCGTGTTGCTCCGAACTCCCGTGGCACCAGTCAATAAACTGCCCTGCACTCGGGAAAAATGGGCTGCTGTGTCTTCTCGCTTCCCTTAACCCCTGTTGTAACTGGGCTTGAGTAACAACTTGATTTTCAATAAATGCCTTGGTCCAGGTTTTCTTGGTTCGGGCAAGCGTTTCCTCATCCGGCAATGCGTGCCGCCACGATGGAAAAATCGATTGCAGCTCCGCAAACAACGTATTCACTATCTTGGCAGCATTGTCTTCAACTGATTGTTTTGCCGCAGGTTGACGCGCGTATTTGTCCGCAAAACGCTTCGGGTTTTGGCGGTATTCCTGGCTCAGTTGATTAACATTTTTCATCTCCCCATCTCCTACCAACCAAGGTCTTTCGCCCAACTCGTATCACCACTATGAAAATCTGGGTAAGGCTTTGAATGGAAGCGCTCTTTAGGGGCGACCCATGCTGCTTTGAACGACTTCCAACTTCGTGTTTCCCATTCAGTCAGGCAGTCATCAAGTGTAAATCCGTATTGCCTTGCTCGAATAAATTCTTTCGCAAGCTGGTTAGCCACTCGCTGGCTAATGGGACCGCCTCGGTTGGCTTTTCGAATCCGTTTGAGTTCTGAGATCTGCTCTGAAGTGATGCCTTCGAAAACTGAAAAATCCACAGGAGGGGGTGATGATTTTTGGTCTGGAGGTTTGAGAGTCTTTTTTTTGTTTCTTTTTTTTATATTTGCATTTTGTAATATTGTATTCTTTTGTGGTTGTCTATCCGCATAACAATTGTTATCTGTTTGGATAACAGCGTTATCCATTGGCATAACTTTTTGTTCATGGTCGAGTTGTCTATTCGCATAACAATCGTTATCTATTGGCATAACTTTCGTTATCTGTTTGGATAACGTTCTGACTTTGTCTACCCACTCCGATATCGTTTGATTGATACCCAATTTCCGCCCTTCTCTTATAAGGATTCGCCTTTCTAAAAGGGTCTTGATGGTCTTACTCAGATTAGGCTTTTTGATACCGGTCATCTCGTGAAGCTGTTCAAGAGAAACCCAATCCACTAACTTGTGGTATCCAATGGTTCTTCTCATCACAGCAAACAAAACACGATGCTCTTGATCACTTAAACGGGTACTGCATAGTTTGTCTGCCAGCTCATTGGGAATACTAAAGAATCCAGATACGCAGATAGACCTTTCTTTGTTTTCAATTTCACGTTCAGGAAAATCTAAGACATTTTCTTTGCCAGTCACATGGTTCATGATGCCCCCTCTGCATTCTGCTAATTTGAGTTGAGTTCAGGATGACACTCTTCAAGTAAGTTGATAGCAGCGAGCGATGTTGCTACAGACTCTCTGAGTTCCTTATGTGTTTTCCGGATTAACGGGATTGACTCAGGACTCCCTTCAAGCTCGATCATTGAAATTTGAGCTTCCATGTTTTCCTTCGTGAGAGATGCTGCAATTGTCGAACAACAAAGCTCATCATTCATTTTGATGGGACTGACACCAATGTATAAACCAGGTATATCGTAGACTTCGTTTAGGTAAGAAATACGGAGGTCAAGGGGCATGGCGGCAACAATGGCTTGTTCAACAAAAAATAGACGGGCGGGCAAACGTTTAGTGCCTTCGCTTGCGCACTCGCTACCAGGTTAAGCTGTCCTGGTAGCCCCTTTCCAGATTCCTAACCAAATCCACGGTTTTGTATAACAAGGTTTCCCAACTTAATAACAGTTATATCTATAATTCTGCGCCAGTTGGTTCTGATGGAAATGTTGCAATGCCCACCTTGTTGGTTTCTTTGTTATTTACTTTTTGCACCTTGACTGTTTTCTCACAATTTAATTTGGAGAATCAGCTACTTGCAAAAGACAAGATAAGCTTTTCAAGCACAAGTTCTATTGCCATACCCAGCTTTTCAGATGGCTGGAATAAGAACGGACATTGTACTCCCAGGCTTATGGAAAGCTGTTGGTTTTCCATAGAAATTTCCGAGCAAGAAAGACAACATTATTCGCTGTACCTGGTGAATCGAACTCTCAGTAACGGTCAACTTTTCTTTTTCGAAGATCAACGACTCTTGCTGACAGAAGACTTCAAAGGCTTTCGAGCCATTCAACTGGATAAGCCCTTTTCGTATGATCGCATTTACCTGAAAACGCCCAACGAACAATATGCCCTGTTTAACCCAATTTTAGTCAACAACGCACATCTACTTGGTCAACTCATCACGAGAGACATTTTTGTTGTTGCCCTGATGACAGTCTTTGCCGTTTTATCTGTCTTTTACGCACGATTTAAATGGCATGAAAGTAAAATATCTTCAGTGTCATGCATTGTCTATATGGCAGCACTTACCCTCTTTTATCTATACGGTTACGGCTTTTTGCCTTTGAGTCACGTTACAGAGAAAGGGATTCAAAATGTAGAATGGTTAAGTAACGATTTTTGGTATTCCTGCTACATCGTCTCTGTTTTTGCATTCTTTCTGACGGTGTATTGCAAGGAAAACAGCAGGCTTAACCCGACTCACATCGTCATTATGGTCGGATTCATCGCGGCTCAAGTTGTCGCGTTGAATGTACTTAAAGCGAGTGAACCGAATTTAATCATCAACATGGCAGGTGGTGCGTTGGTGTTCTATCACCTAATCACCCACAAAGATACGCGATATAAACCTTTTATTATCAACATGTATGCGGCGTGTTTTGCGGTGTCGGTACTAATAGCCATTGCCACTTACCGCAATAGCGAAGTAACCAAGTATCTTTTCCTGTTGCAGGCGATGTTTTATCTGTTCCACGTATTGATCATCACGCTTTGTATCTATGAACTGGCGGATATGCGAGTGGTTAATTTCAATGACTACGGACTTATCCTTCGCAAATCCAACAAAGATCCGCTCACAGGCTTGCCAGATGTTGAAATATTGAAAGACAAAGCAGTCTTTGATGAGAAACAGTTTCTCTATTTCATTACCATCAAAAACATTGACTCAATCAACCGACAACTGGGTCGCGCAAGCGGTAATCACATATTAATCAAGCTCTCTAGGGAGCTTAAGAATGTTGCGCGAGTGAATCAGGGGCAACTCTACAGGGTAAAGTCTTCTAGCTTTTTACTAATTACATCTCAAACCTCGTCCAGCCGCATAATCGACTTGGTTAAGAGCAACCTGACATACTCAACGGACATTAAAGTTGATATTTGCTTTGGTCGCTACGAGACCCAACCGTCTGATTCTTGTCAGACAAGCATGTTCAAAGCTCAGTTGTGTTGCTTAAATGCAATCGAGCAAGATGCCATGTTTAAAGACTGGAATGACAACGATCACTTCATGCTTTACTCACTTCCAGAAAGAAAGCAAGAAGCAAAGTCTCTCATTCTTTCCAATGCTTTGCGGCTGTATTCGCAACGAATATTTCCTCTTTCTGAAAAAGCCAATACAAACAAGTTTGAAGTACTTTGCCGCTTACACTATGAAGGTCAGAATCAACAGGTGATTCCAGCTGGTCAAGTTTTGAAAGTTGTGACACTGCATGGTCTCGAGCAACTACTTGATAAAACCATTTTGTCCAAGGCAGCTTCTTATCTCGCTCAACATGAACGTTTGGAACTCGCCGTTAACATCACACCTAAGTCTTTGCTCGACCCCGAGCTCGTCAGGTTTCTAAAAACATTACCCCACTCTGTCCGTTCCCGCATGTGTTTGGAGCTGACAGAACAGGATTTTTACGCCATGGACACGAGTTTTTCTTCCATCCTGCAAGAACTCCGAAAGTCTCAGTTGAAGATTGCTCTTGATGACTTTGGCTCGGGTTTTTCCAGCTACGCCACTCTCTCTAATGACGTGTTCGACTTCATTAAGATTGATGGTTCTCTGGTTCAGCACGTTGAGCACTCAAAATTCCAACAAAAAATGATTGAGTCGATTGTAGAACTTGCAGAAATCAATGGTGCAAAGGTGGTTGCAGAATTTATTGAAAACAGACATCAACGCGAAATACTAGAAAAGCTTGGAGTTCACTACGGTCAGGGATACGCCGTACATAAACCTCAGGAAATAAGCGCAGTACTGAATGAGCTGGAGGCAAGTCGTGAAGCAAGCTAACGATCTTGATAATCTTAGAGAGCGTGTGTTTCTGAAGCTTTCCATCTTTCTGGGACTTGTTGCCATTCCATTAGCTGCGCTGAATTACTATCTTGGGGATATGACATTGGCGCTTATTCAACTGACATACACGTTTACTGCGATTGTTACCTGGAGAATATTTGATCGTTTTCAGACCAAGAGATCATTAATTCGCACACACATTTTGATTCTTTGTGCGGTGATTTTACTCTCCATCATAACCAAGCCCATAAACGAAGGTGTATTTCAGTGGTCCATCTGTTTGCCTGCGATATTTTTCTTCCTTTTGGATAAGAACGAAGGTGTTACCTATTCGCTGCTGTATCTGGTCATCAAAATCATTGCACTCATGTTTATCTGGGAACCTGAGATACAGATATCCGTGGTTAACTTTGTTCTTTCCTACCTGCTGACGGCATCGGTATGTTTCACGTACGAAAGCAAACGCACAAGTTATCAAAAAGACTGGAAAAAGCTGGCACACTTCGATTTTCTGACAGGAGCACTAAACCGACGTGCTCTGGATTGCCACCTTAGCGAGATTCAGAAAAATGAGGTTGATGTACCTGCCGTAGTGAGCTTTGACATAGATAACTTTAAGCAAATCAACGACAGACACGGTCATGATGGTGGCGATCAAGTGTTAATCGAGCTAACCAAGCGACTACAGAAATTTTGTGGAGAACAATACGTCTATCGCGTCGGTGGAGAAGAATTTGTCGTCGCACTATCAAGAGAGTTGCTTGCGTATTCTGGATCAGTAAAGAGCGCCGCTGAGTCAATTTTAAGGTGTGTCTCGATTCATCCTGTCTGCCACAATGAGAAAAGTATTTTTGTCACTGTAAGTGGCGGTTTAGTTACAAGAGACAACTTCGATACCGGAATGTGGTCGGTGTTGGATGAAAATCTTTATATGGCTAAAAAGCACGGTAAGAGCCGGATCTACAAAGACAAAAATCTGCTGGCGTTGTTTGAATAGTATAAATAAGAAAAGCTGCATTATGCAGCTTTTCGAATTTCTGAGTAATTGTGTTTTTACCTACACGTTTTGCAGTACACCGCGCCTGATCTGGTCTTCTTCAATGGATTCAAACAGAGCTTTGAAGTTACCCTCACCAAATCCTTCGTTTCCTTTACGTTGAATAATTTCGAAAAACACCGGTCCGATGACCGTCTGAGTGAAGATTTGCAGTAAAATGCCGTCTTTCATTGGCGCGCCGTCGATCAGGATTTGCAAGTCGCGCAAATGGCTCACGTCTTCTCCATGCCCCTCAACACGTTCGTCTACTTTTTCATAGTAAGTATCCGGGGTTGGCATAAAGTCCATTCCGCGATCGCGAAGTGTCTGAACGGTCTTGTATATGTCGTCTGTCGTTAAGGCAATATGCTGAATCCCTTCCCCGTTGTATTCCTTCAGGAACTCTTCGATTTGGGATTTGTCATCTGATGATTCATTAATCGGGATACGAATCTTGCCACATGGCGCTGTCATTGCCCGGCTGACCAAACCCGTAAGTTTGCCCTCGATATCGAAATAGCGGATTTCGCGGAAATTGCCGATTCGCTCATAGAAGCCAGACCAAACATCCATGTTGCCCTGACGCACGTTATGAGTAAGATGATCAATCACATTCAAACCGACGTCTTTGTTAGCAAGCCTTTGTGCCGCATCTTCATAGAAGGTGAAATCTACATCGTAGATCTCGCTTGTGCCGTATCGGTCGACAAAATAGAGCAAACTTTCTCCAATGCCATAAATCGCAGGGATGCTGAGCTCCATTGGACCAATTTGGGTTACGTACTGCTTGCCGCCATTCTCAAGTGCATGAGCCAGAGCCTGTGCTGAGTCCTCAACTCTAAAGGCCATACCACAAACTGAAGGACCATGCTCGGCTGCGAACTTTTCAGCCTGACTATGAGGCTGTGCATTGACGATGAAGTTAATGTCGCCTTGGCGATACAACCAGGCTTCTTTTGAACGGTGTTTTGCCACTTCTGCAAAACCTAAAGACGAGAAGAGATCTTTTAAATCCTGAATCCCTTTGTTATCTGCGGCTGTGTATTCAACAAACTCAAATCCATCTGTACCTAGCGGGTTGTATGAAATATCCATAACCCTATCCTCCGTTGTATGTTCACGTTTAAATACAACATGGATGATTTTTTATCGGGTGGAAACAGATGTTAATGAAATGATAAATTTGGTTAAAGGTTTAAAATCTGTACAGATAAATTTACAGTACATCACATTGGCAAAAAATGCATGAAAGTAAAGCATGTTACGGGTATTTCCTAGCCGTAAATTTTACTGCCCAACATCAAGAATGGGCTTTACATTTAATTAACATCCATAACTTCGCCACTTTCGGCATCAAGATAAATTTTGTTCTCTCGCTCAATGCCACCACAGTAGGTGTAGTACACATCTCTTGGTTGATAATCCACAGATTTAAGCCAGCCGCGCATTTCTTTGAAATCGCCATTGGAGCAGACACCATCGTCGATTAAAGCCTGAGACACTTTTAAGAACAAGTTTCGGTGGGTAACAAAATTGTCTGAATGTTTGATGGCGATTTCGAGTCTTCCTGAACGAACCGTTGCCAAATTCTCAGGTATGGAGGATGAAAGAAACTGTTCAGAAACCCACTGAGCGAAGTTACCATCGCCAAATTCGTAATACTCTGAGATGCGAGCCCAGCCCTGATTAGATTCCAGCACGTTTACCTTATCGCCAATATCAAGGACTCGTGAAATCGGAGCATCGATGCCAGGTTCCCTTCGAACGTTAAGACGGCTTGAAGTGACGTAGTATTCACCCAATTCAATGGTCGCCACATTCTTCTTTTCTTCAAGCTCCATCATAGGCTTTTCTGCTTGCTGGTCTGGCTCTATAACCTGGCCGTCCGAAACGGCTACCATAGCCATTTGAGGCATCATGACGAAATAGTAGTATGCACCACCTCCGCCCAAACCCAATAAAATCAATAACAACAGAAGCTTTTTCATTCAATACCATCCTGATTGGTTCTCTTAATCTTAGCAGCTATGAAATTTCGAGCGTGATATTGATCTGGCTCAGCCTTAAAAAAGAGAGGTTTCATGTAATGTGCTTGTACTTCCGTGATGTAGCGTGCGGTTGCTTCGCCCGTTTTACGTCCATACCTACTCATACAGAGGTCTTATGTCAAAAGTAAATCAACAAAGGCTTGTCGAACACTTCATGTCACTGGTCAAAATCGACAGTGAATCCCGCTATGAAAAACAGATGGCAGAAGCAGTCTCAGAGGAACTGGGGCAATTGGGCTTTGAAGTAAAAAAGCTTCCCGTTACAGAAGACATTTCAAACGGTTTTAATGTTTATGGCAAGCTTGCTGGGAAACTGGAAGGCAGCGTTCTTATAAGCGCCCACCTTGATACGGTAACACCGGGAAACGGTATTGTTCCGATTCTCGAAGATGGGGTTATTTGCTCAGCAGGTGACACCATTTTAGGTGGTGATGATAAATCGGGTATTGCTGCACTGATCGAAGCGGTTCGCACCATTCAGGAAAATCGTCTGGATCACCAAACTATCGAGGTAGCCTTTACTGTTCACGAAGAAGGCGGTCTGCATGGTTCACGCCAGTTCGATATGAGCGTTATCGAATCGGGTAATGCGATTGTTCTGGATTCAGGTGGACCGATTGGCAGTATCATTACCACAGCACCCGGTCAGCAAAACTTGAAAGTGACGATTAAGGGCAAACCAGCTCACGCAGGTCTGGCACCGGAAGAAGGCATCAATGCCATGGTTGTGGCATCGGATGCCATCTCAAACATGACACTGTCACGTATCGATGAAGAAACCACTGCAAATATTGGTGTCGTTACTGGTGGTCAGGCAACCAATATCGTTATGCCTGAAATTTACATAGAGGCAGAAGCCCGATCTCTCAAAGACGATAAGCTGTCAGCACAAGTGAAGCATATGGAAGAAACATTCAAAGCCGCGGCTTCAAAACATGGTGCAGAGGTAGATATTGTTTCAACTCGTGCGTACGACGCCTATCAAATTGATGATTGTGACCCTCTGATTGTATCTATCAAAGAAAGCTTCGAGCGCGTTGGTATGGTAGGACAAACCAATTCAACAGGCGGTGGTAGCGATGCCAACATTTTCAACAGCAGAGGATTGAAAACGGTAAACCTGTCCACGGGAATGGCGAAAGTACACACCACAGAAGAGTTCATTAAAGTCGAAGATATGGTGAATATTACTCGTTTCCTTGTGTCCCACCTTACCAACTAACCAAAATTAAAAAAAGGCAGCGTAATAGCTGCCTTATTCCTGCCAGTTAGACTTCATTTTTTCAATGGTATCTGATGGCACATCATGTATTGAGCCGAATTCTTCTCTGCACACCATGATGTCGATTTCAAAGCCGCTCGTTTTTGCTAAAAGAAGATAAGGCTCCATTTCCCATTTCTCGATAAAGGTGTTCGATACGACGACATCTGATCCTTTGTTGAGCCATTTCTTAGTCTGGCTAAAACACCAGCTATGGGCTTGTTTTAACTTCCTGGGCTGAAACCGGTATTCCCCTTTTCGGTCAACAAAATACATGTCCGCTTCGATGTGCTTCGCATTCATTGTTTTTGCTAAAGTCGACTTCCCTGAACCGGGTAAGCCGCGTACCAGTGTTAAGCGCGGTTTCGTCATGATCTGGATGTGTAAATTGCAACTGTGTGCATGTTAGCGTTTGAGTCATGACAAAACAACGGCAGATCGATTATTCCACCTCCGGTTGGACATATACCTTGTTCCTTCCGGTTTTCTTGCCCTCGTAAAGCAAATCATCTGCTCGGTGCATCAGATTGTCCATGGTGTCACTTTTGATCAGTGTTTCCGCCAGTCCGATGGTAACGGTAATGGATGTTTCAATCCCTTCATGACTGATCACCAAAGTGCTCACCTGTTTTCTGATGGTTTCCGCGACCTTCTTTGCCCCTTCTAGCTGGGTGTCTGGCAAAATCACGCTGAATTCTTCACCACCAATCCGTGCAAACACATCATTCACACGAAGCCGATTTTTGATGAGTGCTGCCACTTCACGCAATACTTCATCTCCGAATAGATGCCCGTGTTGATCATTAACCTGTTTGAATTCATCAAAGTCGATCATCATTAAACAGAAACTTCTGCCTGCCCGGCTAAAACGTTCAAACTCAGCGTTCAGGCGTTCCAGATAGAAACGTCGATTATAAGCGCCAGTTAGCGGGTCGGTTATCGCTTGTTCACGAAGCTGAATCTCAAGGATTTTCTGATCGGTAATGTCTCTGATGGTGCCAATGAGCGTGTTTGTACCGACCTGAAAGTCCGCCATTTCGTGTACCCAGATAAGTGTTCCACTGGCATGCTTAATCATATGCTGCACGTCGTATTTACCGCTTATTTGGGCGGCGCGTTCACTTTCATCCACTCGGTTTCTGTGCTCTTCGGCAACTAAGCTTTTAAAGAACGACAGGCTTGGTTGAACCTGTCCCCGTTCATAGCCCAAAATGGTGTACACCATATCCGACCAATAAACATCGCCTGTATCTAAGTTGCATTCCCAGTGCCCCATCCTGCCAATTTGGTGCGCGGTTTTGAGCCGATACTGGCTGTCTTGCAGTTTGAGTTCCAGATTCTTTTGAGAAGTAATATCAGCTACTGAACCTATGTAGCCGTTGGTGTTGAAAACGGGGCTTTTGAATTTGCGCACAGAGTCGGAAAGCCATAGATAGAATCCATCTTTATGACGGAATCGATACTGCCTTGTGAGTACGCTGTCTCTTCCTTCTTTCTGCCATTGTACAAACTCTGTTCTCGCTTCGTCGTACACACTCTGAGGTAATTGCTTTCCCCAGTAACCTTCGCTTTCAACAATCTCAGATTTATGGTGCCCTGTCATTTCGCTCACATCTTTAGATATAAAATCAATGCTCTCCAGTGGATCGCCTTGGCAGCGGTAGATGACGTTTGGGCTGACATCTATCATTGCATCAAGCTCATGGTTCATAGACTCAAGTTGGACGGCTTCAGACTTATTTGAAGTTACGTCTATATGGGTGCCAACCACCCACTCGGGGTCACCCGTAGGTGTTCTGGTCATGAGTTTGCCAAAGTCGCGCACCCAGACTTCCCTACCGTTTCGGTGTTTCATACGCACTTCGCATTCATAATAAGGAGTGTCTCCAGAAAAATGCGCCATCAATTGTTCTTCTGAAATCGATAAATCGTCTTCATGCACATGTTTAATCCAAGTATCGATGGAAAGCGGTTTTAGTTCCTCTAACTCGTATCCAATGATTTCCGCCCAACGTTCATTGAACACGACTTCTCCCGTCTGAACATTCCATTCCCAAGTGCCAGCGCGAGAACCTTCAAGCATGGTTCGAAACTTAAACACATCTGAAGATTCCTGATAAACAGATTCGCTGTCCTGACAGGCAAACCGTATCTGCCACAAATTATCATCGCTAAGTGAGATGGGTTCGATGACACCTTCGCTAAGCCCTTCTTCACTTTCCACCATGACTTTTTGTTGCTGGCGATTTTCCCTTGAATAAAGGTGTGTTGGAGTGATCACCTGCCCAGACGTCAACCAGGTAATTTTTAAAGAGGTACCAATAAGTGATGTGGCAGAGGGAGTAATTAACCCACTTTCTGTAAAGCGTCGGTTCTTCCCCAGGATATTGAGTTCACTATCCAAAATAATGGCGTATTCGCTGTGTGACATGTGTCGCCTCAGGACGTTTTTATAATTTGTTTTTCGTGATGGTCGCTGTGGAGTTTTTATTATCGTCCGAGCAAAAATGCGCTTTAGGCAGCCACACTTTCCCTGCAGCCGCAGATAGACTCTCGAAGCGTTTCTTTAATAAATGTAGACACAGACTCGACGAACCCCATAAAAATAGGGCGACATAACATGGCTTTATGCCAAAACAGAGACGTCTGGCACAAAAATGAGAATTCGGAAATTAAGATCTATAAAATTCAATCTACAGCTCACTTACGTCGGATAAACAATTTGAAACGAATTGAACCTCATATCGAATGTTGTGTCCGTAGCTCATAACTGCTATCTATGTATTTAACCTTCTGATAACCAAACGGAACTTAACAAACATGATAACTAAAGGACGGTTGGCTGCCTCCCTTTTATTGCTTCTTTCCGGGGCATCACAGGCTGGCGACCTGAGTGTGAAAGTGGGTGGTTTTTACTCCAGCGCAGATACATCCATGGGGGCTTACTCTTCAGATCTATCGAGAAGTTTCGATCTGGATTTTGAATCCGACTTAAGGCTAAAAGAACGCGAGGTCTTACCCTACCTTAAAGTTGAATACGCGTTTAACTCAAAGCATGCAATGTACCTTGACTGGCGTAGCTTACACCGAAATTCTTCGGTCACCTCAGAACGCGCTTTTTCTGTCCCAGTTGATGGGGAAATCTACGACGCTAAAATTGGTGCAACCATTCAGTCCACGCTGAACATCGACCTTGCACGATTGGGTTACTCCTATTCGTTTTTTGAAAACGAAAACTGGGACCTGGACCTGACGGCTGGTATCCACATTATGCAAATGCAGATTGGACTGGGGGGCGAGCTGAGTTTACAAGGTGGTAATCAGAATGTTGTGTTAGGTAAAGGAAACTATGCGTTTACCGATGTCACAGCTCCACTTCCAGACATTGGTTTGGAAGCGGAATACAAGATTAACGAAAACTGGCGCGCAATTTCCCATGCTCAAGTGTTTTACATTGAGTTTAATAGCATCAAAGGTTTGTTAGTAGACGCCAATTTGGGTGTGCAATACCAGTTCAATGAAAACTGGAACGCCGAAGCTTCCTACAGCTATTACGAAGTCAATGTGAATTATGGGTCTGAGCGAACCGATCTGAACGTTAACTTCCAGTTCTTTGGTCCTATGGTGACTCTTGAATACCAGTTTTAAAATCTGACTTAAGGAAAAGCCAGTCGTGTTGACTGGCTTTTCTAGTTCTATGTGTCTCGGTATATATTCGCGAGGCGGTTATGAAGGAAGTTTTCTATGAAAGAGTCTAACTCTTCCAGCTTTGTGCCAATAACCCAAAAGCTTTCGTACTCAGCGACCAGAAAATCGTGCCCCGCTTCTGTTAACTGATAGTCTGAGATGGAAGTGCTGCCGGCTTTTTCGCTTTTTTCTATCAGACCTGCATCAATCAGATCTTCAAACCGAATCCCAAAGTCCAGACAAAAATCGAAAAGAGGTTTGCTTCCCCTTTTCATTTGTGTGCTTTTCCATATGTCGCGCTGTTCAAAAAAGCATGCTGATACAGTCATTTGCTCATTAGTGATGATTTCTACATTAGATACAGACATGGTATTTCTTCAAACCCGGTAGTTGAATGAATTCAGAGTATCTTGACGTAGAACTGACAGTTATTTCGTCGCGACTCCTACGTCCAGACCATCTAGCCACATCAGGAAACGTTTTACGTCGTCTCCTTTGAATATGCCGCCGTGTTGTGGGCAGAGCATATCAATTTCCAGCTTACTGACTTTTTCAATCCATGCGGTCTTGGCTCTATTTGAGGGCATCCACCTACGATGAAAATACTCCATTTTTGGTATGTGAGCATCAAAATCCTGAACAAACATCGGCGCATCTACAGCGTCTAGTGCTGCTCCGATGTCTCCCGACATTAATATTTTAGCTTGTGGATCGTAAACTGAGAAATTTCCTGACGAATGCATGTAATGAGCGGGAACGAATTGCAACTCTAACCCTGCCAGGCTGAGCGTTTTTCCTTCATCAGGAATCGGCATGTAATCGACGTTCTCCATACCAAAATGCTTAATGAACCCTTCCCACAACCAAGGCGAATGAAGTTTGGCTTTTGGAAGAGCCTGATCCCATAAACCCAGGGATGAAATAATGTCGGGATCCTGATGAGACGCAAACAGGTGGGTAATGTTTTCGACTGGTACTTCTTTAACAACACATCCCAGCATGGCGGAAAACAGCTCAATACCTCCTGGGTCAAGAAGGATGGCTTCGTCACGGTGGGTAATCATGTACTGGTTAGTGTCTATGATGCCGTCTGGTTTTTCCGGATCCCGTCCAAAAACTATCCAGCGATGAGTTCCTTGGTTAAACAGCACTTTTGTTTGCATAGACTACCCTTGTGAGTTCAGAGAATAAATTGAGTGACTGAAGAACATGGCTTTGAATTTCTTTTGCAGAATCTGCCACGCTGGTCGCTATGCAGTTTAGCTGCTCCTGATGCAGTTCTTCAGCCTGAGAAGCTTCGACACTGAGCATGGTGGATATGATTTGTGCGGTTTTCAGCTCACTGTAAAGCTCATCCAGCATGTCATTGAGACCTCGAGCTTCTTTCTTAAACTGAGCAATAAGTTGGGCGTGTTGTTCACGGGTTTGTGTGATTGCGGGTGCAAGGCTTTCGATGTAGCGAGCATCGGTATCTCGGCAAATTACATTATTGAACTTGGTGAGCGCAGAGGATGAACGTGTTTCGGAGGTCGCTATTCGACTTAATAGTTGCGCCTTTTGATTGATGACTTTGGACGTATCCAACGTTTTTCTAACCAAATCATCTATAGAATCCGTAATTGGTCTGAAGCCAGCTGCGCTTTCCCCTGCCCTTAGCGCCAGTGCCCGCGCATTGCTGGCTATTAATAATAAACGTTTGGCAATCACCATTCCTTTATTAAGCTCTGCAGCCACTTCCGCAGCAATCACAAATACTTTCTTCTCTGACATGCTCTTTTACACCAACTGTAGTTAGAGTTATTTTTTCTCTTTCTTTTGAATATAGTTCAGAGAGCTCACTTAACCATACATAAGCGGTGGTTAATTCCTAAAGATTACGAAAATTAGGTGTTTGGGATTTCAATCGCTAATCCTTTGATTACAATAAGGCTGTAACCATCGGAGTGAATATGCTTTCAACCAGTCGATTAGCAGAAAAACTTAATGTGAAATCTGGCGCCCTGTTTCATGCACTTGAGCGTTATGAGTTCATCGTGAAAAAGGATGAATCCTGGACCTTAACTGAACTTGGTGAAGCCCAAGGCGGCAAGTATCAGGAATCTAAGCAATACGGAAAATACATTGTCTGGCCTGAAGATATGTATGTGCCGGTTTATGAGCTCAAAAAAGACAAGCTGACCGCAAGCCAGGTGGGAGCTAAGTTTAAGCTCTCATCGCACCAAATGAACCAATTGTTTGGCGAGTTGGGGTGGATTGTACGCTCAGGTAAAGGATGGGTTACCACGCCGCTGGGCAAACGTATGGGGGCAGACCAGCGCAATAATGCAAGTTCGGAAATTGACTATGTTGTTTGGGATTCAGGAATATTACTGAATGCCAGACTGCTTGCTTCCGCGGAAGAGCTACTCGGCTGCCACGTAAGCCAGCGATCCACAGATAAGTCTTATTCTAACTTCCGCCAGAAATTCGAAGCCAAATACCACTGTGCCGATGGGCACTATGTACGCACTATCGAAGAAATGCATATCGATAACTGGCTGTATCTCACTGGTGTCACACACGCCTATGCCCGGACTCTGCCAATCGAGCAAGATGTGCAGTCTTCTTTCTACCTTCCCAGAGTGAATGTTTATCTTGAATTTCAGTCGGCTGACCAATCGACCGAGCAAGCAACTGAATTTAAAGAGAAGCTAGAAACATACAGAAAATATGGGCTTAAGGTGCTGGTCATCTCAGAGGATGAGCTGTCCGAACTAGACAAGTCGATGCCAACAAAACTTTCCAGCATTGGCGTGACAATGTCACAATTAAAAAGTCAAAAATAGCCAGCTTATTCGCTGGCTCCATTTATCTGCTTTGCTTAAGATTTAAGACCAATTGATTTCTTCAATGAAATCTTCAGTGTGCTTACAGTTTGGATAGCGGCTACATGCGTAATACCGTTTTCCTTTGTAAGCGCCCTGAACGCCAACTTTCACCACCATTGGTGACTGACATTCTTTACAGAATCTCACCTCAGGTTCAATTTCCAGCGTATCAATGTACTCGGCCAATACTTTGCGTAGTCTCCCTACCTGGTACGCGTATTTTTCATTAGCGCCTATCAGGGGGATACCAGACGTTTTACAAACATGCATCAGAAGCTTTTCGCGCTCTGCTTTGGTTTTATTCAGCTCTTTTCCGTTATCGAATTCAATTATGCACATCACTTCTAACGTACCGGGGCGGCAAATCACAAAATCCAGGTGCTTTCGCGCAATCTTGTTAAAGGCAGCAAGCCACTTCTTTTTGTCCTTGTTAGGGACGGGCATGATCACGTCCGCCATATGGACTTTTGAAAAGACGATAGCGCGGTTATCTAATGCGGCAATCAATGCATTGTAAAAGGCAATTTCTTTGCTTCCCATTAAACTGCCGACCTTCTTATAGGGGTACGTTATGGGTGCATAGCGTTTCGCAAAATATTTTTGGTAAATGATGAATACAGTGACCAAGATAAAGAGCAAAATGGCAACGCTCTGCATATTGATTCCTTCTTGAAGTGGATAAGTCAGTTGGGAAGCCCAATTCAACAAGTAATTGAGCCTTATGGATTATGAGCCTTATTTTGCCCTTCGGCAATAAACATCTATACATAACCCATGGAGGATTAAGGTATAATTCGAGAGATGAATATTGAACTCTCTCTTAATGCGCTTCTTTTTGTTGCGCTCTGCATTCTTGGTATTGCTATTTGCGTTTCGGACATCCGTCATCGACGCATTCCCAACAAACTGGTACTGCTTGTTGCCCTTTGTACACTTCCTCTCGCTTTTAACAATGGTTTTATCTGGGACTCACTTCCCTACGCGGTGTTGGTTTTCGTTATAGGCTTTGTTGCGACTGTGATTGGAATCTGGGGAGGTGGTGATACCAAGCTACTCACTGCTTTTGCCATTGGCATTCATCCAGACTACTTACTATTAAGTGTGATGAGCATGTTTTTACTTGGTGGTATTCAGGTAATCATAATGGCGCTGTACTACCGAAGCCTGAAAACATTTCGGGAAAAAGGCATTGCCTATGGAATACCTATTGTAATCAGCAGTACAGCGATGTGCTTTATCAGTGTGATCAGTGGCTTTTAAAATGCTGATCCATATAGTCTCTCATGATTTGATCAGCATCTATCTTTCCTAGACCTTGGTTAAATACTTCTAGCCAACGCTCGCCTTCAGGACCACGTGTAAAGGCAATATACAAATCTTTGTACACCAGCGGCTTTTTGTTTAACTGAAGTTTCTCTTTAACCTGAGAAACTTCAGGATCATGCATTCGAAGGTACCGGAGTACATTTTCATCAATGACAGCGAGATCAAGTTCAGAACTCGCCACTTTCAGTACGTTTTGCGTGTCTGTCATCGACTCTTGTGCTTCGAGCTGACCACTGTGGATCATTTCATCAAATTCGCGGGTGTTTCTGTAACCACTTACCACACCAATTGTGTATGGCACCAAATCGGTAAGCGCACGCCATCGAATCGGCTTGTCCACATTTTCGACCAAACCTAACATCCCGCTCCCCATGGGTTCTGAAAGCAGTAACTTGTTGGTTTTGAAATAATAGGCAGGAAAATAGCCAACGTAATAATCGCTGGATTTGGCGAGAGAAACAGCTCTGTTCCAGGGGAAGAAGTCCACTTCCAGTTGGTGACCCATTGCGTCAAACGCCGCTTTAGCCACGGCGACACTGGCACCTTGCTGCACCAGTTCTTCGCCCGTGTATGGGGGCCAATAGAGTGAGGTAAGCCTGACGGTGTCCGCCATTACGCAACCGGATACCGCTGCGGCAGCCGTAAAGATACAGCTATGCCATAGTCTTCTAATTTTAGGTTTCATGTGTTTAGCAACTAACGTTTTATGGTGAGATCAGTTCAATAATTGTCCGATCTTCTGGTTTTATGGTGTTGATTGTTTTTTTCCAATGCTTATCAATAAGCTGTTGCATTAAACCACTCTCTTTGGCTTGCTTCAATGCCCTTTCGATCAGCAACTTGTATTCTATTGCTGATTCACTCAAATAGAACACCATGCTGCGGTTGTATTTCAGGATGAGTCGGTCTTCTATTTCTAACTGTGGTTGCCCTTCTGCTTCAGCAAGAACTTCATGCATTCCCCGGGGAAAGTAGTTCACGCCACCGGTTTCAGAGAGCATTTCATACAGCTGTCGCCATTCTCCATCTTTTACATGATATGGCAGGTTACTCGCCTTCCAAACATCTATGTCATACCAGTTAGCTCCTAGCCCAGCTACTAGCCCGGATTTTTGCAAGTCCAGTAATGTGTTGATGTTTTTATAATGATGCTGCGCACCTTTAGGAATGAGTAAAATTCTCTGCCCAATCATGCCATTCGTTAATGGCACATCGACTAACGCGTACTTCTTATCGCGTTCATTGGTCTTAACTAGCCAGTAAAGGGAGATCTGATTTTTGTTCAACATGTGAACAGCACGCTTTTGGGGAGTGTGACGGGAAGGAGTAATAATGGTGACTTCAATACCCTGAGCTTTTAAGGATTCAGTTAGCAGCTCATGGAAAAATTCATGGCCATTATCTTTGAAAGCAGGCAGCGTTAAAGTGACTTTGTTGATTGCAAACACGTTGAATGCAATTCCGTAGCATAATGAAAAACCTACCAGCCAATGACAAAGCCTCATACACCTCTTCCTAAAACAAAGACCCTCTTATTTAATATATACCTTAATAAGCTCTATGCTTAATTTCTGGTCAGATTTATGTTTAAGAATTATTAAGAATGAGGACTTTACATCTAGTTTGCAGTAAGTTGAGGCGGAAGTGGCTTGGGTCGACCAAGGTAAAAGCCCTGGAACATATCGATATTCATGTCTGCAAGCTTATCAAGCTGCGCTTTTGTCTCTAGCCCTTCAAGAATCACTTTAGCGCCAATGCTGTTTGCTAGCTCAAGCGAATCCACCAAATCGAAGTCATTATGACTTACGAAATTGTCCAACAGTGACTTATCTAACTTTATGATGGAAGGCAATAGAATTTTGGCTCTCGCCTCGTTCGAAGCACATTGCCCAAAGTCGTCCATTGCGATGGTAATACCATATCGGCTTAGTACCTGAGCACCTTTGAGAATTTTATGTACATCACCCTCATCGAATTCCATGATTTCGTAGACCAGTTGTTCTGGATTCAGGTGAACTGCTTGTAAGAAACCTAATAGAACGTCTATTGCGTTGTCATCGTGTGAAAGTACTTGAAATACTAATGGCGATGCATTGATGAAGATTTTCTTTTCGCGATGGGAGGACTGGGCAAAATTTCTCAAATGTATGCTTGCGCATAACAAAGAGACGTTAATCATATCAACAAAAGTGAGCTCTGCGCTTCTGAAGAAAAGGTCAGGTCTTACGGGTTCCTGATTTTCGTTTTTAATTCGAACAAGTCCTTCAAACCCAAACACATCTCCACCTGCTATTAAGATAGGCTGAAAGACACTACTAAATGTGTAGTTTTTGTAGTGAGCACACAAGTACCCTTCTTCATCCCTAAATAGATGTTTTTGAAAATCTTCCGGGCTTGAGAGATACATGCAACTTTTCCAAGTGAGAGCGCGTGAGTATCAAGTCATTATGCGTATGCTTTTTCATAAAATCAAACAACTCAATAACTGGTTGTACCTTAAACGTAATTCATATAGGGCGATTTATAAGAGATAAATCGTTTTAAGGAAACGTCTTCTGAGCCAAAACTTCAAAACCTTCTCGTCGCAACTTAAACCGAACAAAAAACAATCAAAATATAAATCTTCCCCCTCGCTGACAAAATCCATAATGAGCCAATTAGAAAATATGATTATACGGTAAATATAATTGAAACATCTTGTAATGATTTATTGCACAGTTTCTGTTAACTTGCTTCCAATTATCGTTTACACAAATGAAAGATCTCCCTATTCTCTCAGATTAGCCGAACTCACTTTTTGTTGTTTTTAGAGGTTCCACTTTTCATGAAAATCACAGCTTCGACATTGCTGTCTTCAGCAACCATTGCATGTCTGACGATTGCAAATCCCGTGTATGCTGAATTGAGCAACCAAGACTCTATCCAATTGAATGACAAACCTTTTGTTGTTGGTGCTGTGTCTCAAAAGGTGAAATCACGAATTAAATGGAGCTTACCACTAGCGAACTATCTTGCAGATTCACTCAAAGAATTTGGATACACGCACGGTGAAGTCGTGGTGGTTTCAACTCTGGAAGAAATGGAAGAAAAGCTAAGAAATCACAAGGTTCACTTGCTTCCTGCAACTGTGTATAGCGCCCTACTTTATGAAAAGAATGCTGATGCAAATATTCTTACAAGACGTTGGAAAAAAGGCAGAGCCACATACAGCTCTATAATTTTTTCTATAAAATCAGAAGATTCAAAATCTTTTTATGAGCTAAATGGAAAATCTATACTTTTTGAAAAGCCAAGTTCAAATAGCTCATTCTTTATACCTGCGGTTTCGTTACTTAGCCAAGGGTATGAACTTCAATATTTAGACAGCCACCGCCAAAAACCAGATTCGGACAAGGTGGGCTATATGTTTATTGATCAACAACTCAAACAGTCTAACGAAATTAACATCTCCTCCTGGGTCTATCAGGGAAGAGCAGATCTTGGTGCCTTCAGTGACAGTAATTGGAACGCCAATGAAGATATGCCAGCAAAGATTAAACAATCTGCGGAAGTTGTTTACGAATCGTCCCCATACCCTAGGGATCTGATGCTGTCTTCTCCTGAATTTTCTGATGAAATGAACAATGCAATCAGACACACACTGATGAACATGCATAATACTGCTGAAGGCAAGGCAACGTTGGTTAGATTCCAGAAAACCACAAAATTTGATGAACTCAATGAAGAAACAAGGAAAGTTTTGGATGAAGCGCGCCTGCAACTACCAAAAATTGAAGCCCTAACAAAATGAGCCGTATTTCTTCGATAAAACTGAGCACCCGCTACATTATCGCGACAGCGAGCATCATTGCTGCGCTGTCGCTCAGTCATTTTATCCTGCAAAAAAATCTCTATAACGAGCACACCGATAGCATTATCGAAGAACTGAACAAACACACCCACAACAGCTTAAGCCGACAGCTTCAACTTCGTGGCAAGTCGATTGCACTTTATCTGTCTGAACACCTGTTTGATCCGCTGTACAACTACAATCTTGAGGCGACCTATTTAGCGATTCAGCCTGCCCTTTCACAGCGAGAAGTGATGGTCGTTAATGTCATTAACAAAGATGGCAATGTGTTCCACGATGGTACTGAAGAAATGCTTTCATTTGGCGCGGTGCCGCCGAATCAGGACCTCATTAAGCAGTCGATGCGTAAAAACAAACCCTTTATCAAGCAGACTAGTTCCAAGCTGATATACATTCAGCCCATCTCCCAGTCTGGTATGTCAATGGGTGCGGTCTACATTGAGTTAAGTCTGGAAAAGCTCCTGAACGATATATCCGACAACCAAAAGATCATTGGTGAAGCTTACAAAGAGAACATTCGAAGCCTTTATCAGGGGCACTTCTGGATTACTTTTGCCAGCTTTGCATTTAGCCTCCTTCTCGCCACTCTTATGGCGCGCTCGCTTACTAAACCCATTCGCCGGCTGACCACACACATACAGGAAACGGGGCAAGGCAAGTTCAGAACTATGCGCGCTTTGCGTCGTTCAGATGAAATTGGTGAATTGGTTAACGCCTACAATGACATGGGAATGCGCATTGAAAAGCATACTGAAGATATACGCTTTATGGCGTACCACGATGCTCTCACAGGTTTACCAAACCGAACGTATTTTATTAGCCATGTAAATGAGCTAATTCAATCCGGTCAACATCAACAAATTGACGTTTTCTTTATCGATCTGGATGAGTTTAAACAGGTGAATGATCACTTTGGGCATGCCTCTGGCGATCACCTGCTCGAAATCGTCTCAACTCGATTATCACGTGAAGTGGGATACGGTTTCCCTGAAACTGAATCAAACATGGTAGCTCGCCTTGGTGGCGACGAATTTTTGATTTGCTGCGCGGGATTGTCTCCAAAACAACGTGAATATATGGCGGGCAATATTCTTTCTACCCTTCAGAAAGACATAGTGATTGAGAGCGACACCATTGTCGCCGGTGGCAGTATCGGGCTTGCTTCATACCCAAGCCACGGTCAGGATGCCGAAACCCTAATCAAAAATGCAGACATCGCGATGTACCACGCCAAAGAACGTGGGAAAAACACCTACAGTTTGTTCACCAACGTGATGAACCAAAAGATAGAGCGACGCATCGATATTGAACAGGAACTGCGCAAAGCATTGAACCAGCCGGAGCAATTCGAACTTTGGTACCAGCCTAAGATTGATATGCAATCTGGAAAGCTTTTGGGAGCAGAGGCTTTGGTCAGATGGCGACACCCTACTCGTGGGATCATCATGCCAGACGATTTTATCCCTATCGCAGAAAATACCGATATGATTCTGCCTCTGGGACAACATTTGATCGATCGCGCCTGTCAGCAGCTCGTTACCTGGGAGTCTACGCTTCCAAAAGACTTTTACGTAACTATTAACCTTTCTGCAAAACAACTCTACAGGCAGGACATAGGTGGCATTCTGGCAAAAAGCATGTTGAAGGCGGGTTGTCGTCCAAGGCAGTTACAACTGGAAGTCACAGAAAGCCAGCTGATTCAGGACATCGATACCGCACGCGACATCATTCGAAATTTACGCGAACACGGTATACAGGTACTGCTAGATGACTTTGGTACCGGTTACGCATCGCTTAGCTATTTGCAAAAACTTCAATTTGATGGGGTGAAAATAGATCGATCATTCGTTTCCAATACGGATACCAACGCCAACGATCGCTCTCTGGTAGAAGCCATTGTGTCTATGGCGAACAGCTTGGGCATGAAGACAGTAGCGGAAGGAATTGAAACTAAAGAGCAGGCTGAGTACATCCGTGGTATCGGATGTGATATCGGTCAGGGTTTCTTCTATTCAAAAGCACTACCTGCTGATCAGTTCACCTCAAAGTGGATTTCTCAACCAGAAGCAACAAATTAAGCTGATACAAATCGTAAAAAATATCGTAACAACAGCACCTACATCGTTTTTGATATTTTTCACAATGCATTTTGAACGGTAACTTATTGAAACTGGCTACCGTTTGTTAAGGTCAACAGGCCCTAGTGATATATGTTCAAAAAGTGCTTTTTAGTGTTGTCTGCAAGTTACCCTATTAGCGGTATAGCCGACATTGTTTCTTTGTCTCCAAATCCAAATAAGGTTGCTCCGGCAGTTTCCGGGCAACTATTTGAAAATCAGCAGCCTGTGCCGGGGGCAACGGTCGTTCGTACCATCACCACCAACCGAACCATTGTGGAGATTGTGAAAACCGATAAGAACGGCTATTTCAAATTCACTCCGTTTCACTACGACTTTCCTATCCACACAAAGTCATCCGACACTATTCGTTCAATGATAAACATCACCGCTGAATACGGAAAAAACTCAAAAGCGATATGGTCTTCTGAGCATGCAGGAAGTCATTACCTGCCCTTTATGCCGCCAGCAATGAAAGACTTAAGCTGTGATATGAGTGAAACTGTTAGCCTTTACGAATTCTCATCGGGCTACCAGCAAATTCTTCCAACACGGGTAACCAGTGTCTGTCAGCTTTCAATAGAGTAAGGCTGTCACTCCCCTTTACTACTCAACAAAAAGCCCCGCTAAAAAGCGGAGCTTGGTTTTTGTGAACGAAAAGTAAGGTCTGCCGACCCTAGATACGTCTGAACTGGCTTACCAACTTACCTTGCGAATCAAGGTTAGCTACCAAGCCTTCACATTCATCTCGCGTATCGCTCGCTAGAATATTCGTCGCGGAGCAAACCTCACTGATGGATTGAACGCTTGAGTTCATATCCTCTGTTACCCTTGCCATCTCTTCTACTGCTGTTGCAATCTGGCTATTTCTATCTGAAATGTCTGAGACTTGACCCATCAGCACGTCCAGCTTGTTACCGGAAATTTCTGCGCTATCTACACATTGTTTAGACAGGCTGTTGCCTTCTTGCATTGCGTTAACAGCACTTTGCGTACTGGACTGAATCTGGGTAATCACCGACTGAATCTCTTCTGTCGATTCATGGCTTCGCTGTGCAAGTGTACGAACTTCATCTGCAACGACTGCGAACCCACGTCCTTGTTCACCAGCACGTGCCGCTTCAATTGCCGCATTCAGCGCCAGCAGGTTGGTTTGTTCAGCGATTCCCTGAATCACGGTCAGCACATCGCCAATGGTTTTACCATGAGCTTCAAGTTCGGAGAACAAACCAGACGCTTCATCCAACTGAGCAGACAGCTTCGAAATTGCGTCCTTCGTTTGGCTAACCGCGCCAAGCCCTTCCGTTGCAGCCGTATTTGCGTTAGCTGTTGCCTCTGATGCGCTCTGCGCGTTTTCTGCAATTTCGTTTGCCGTTGCGTGCATCTGGTTAACAGCAGCAGCGACTTGTTCAGTTTCTGCAGTTTGCCCTTCGAGGTTAGATGCAGTGGTTTCACAGTTATTGGAAGAGGACTGCGCCGCTTCACCAATCTGATCGTTCGAATCCTGTATGCGCCCTACTACGGCATTGAGCTCTGACTGCCTCATCTTAAGAGCCAGCTTAATTTCCGAAATGTCATCAATATGATCGTTGTAAACCAACTCCATCAGTGGGTTGTCGAAGACTTTGCGAGATTCCTCAGATAACGCTTCCAACCTTCTGGTTAGGGAATACACCGACGCAATTGCAAGAAGAAGCAAAGCCCAGACGCCAACGCCTGGAACAAAAGTGTTAGCAATTGCAGAAAGGATGGTCGCGGGAACAAAGTACATGGTGGCTCTTTGCCACAATCGTGTTCTTGGAAGCTTTAGCTTAAATGGCGTTTTACCAGCACGAATTTGTGCGTATATTTTTTCTGCGTTATCAACATGATTACGTGCTGGGCACAGTCTTACAGACTGGTATTCAACGGTTTTTCCGTTTTCCTTGATTGGTGATGCAAAGGCATCTACCCAATAATGGTCACCATTAGCACAGCGGTTTTTAACCAGCCCCATCCAGGACTTACCTTGTTTGAGGTGTTCCCACATGTCTTTGAAAGCTTCGGGCGGCATGTCCGGGTGCCTGACCATGTTGTGCGGCTGACCAACCATCTCGTCCAGCTTATATCCAGCGACTTCGCAGAATTCTTTACTGGCATAAGTGATGTGACTGCTTGTTGAAGTTACTGACAGCAAATTATAGCTGGGTGGATACATGACTTCTTTTTGTGTAACCGGTTGATTTACGCGCATAATAACCTCAGTTGTGAATCATATTTCTATTTCGATTTTTTTGGGGTAACACTTTGTTTAGCAAAATCTAATGTCATTTATATGAATAGCTCTCATATTTCTATAGACGCAAAATTAGTGAAACTCAAACCAACGAATGAGACTTTTTGAATATTGATACTAAGTCGATTAAAAAGACGCATATTGACCACAAAAACACTGGGTTATTAAAACTCGACTGCTTTAATTACATTAGAAATCCATTGAAAACGAAGCTACCTTCTTAATAGAGCGATATTTACTATTTAGCTCAAAAAGTTATCTAGTAGATTTTTCGTCTCGAGGTCGGTAATAAACTTTATAAATACCGCACTCTTTCCTGTGAAATCAGATGCTTACATAAGCTTACAAATACATGTGCTACAAATCGAAAATATAGAAATGCACAGAAAAAGAATGATCTGCCGTGATTGGTTTGATCTCTACAATTAACTACTAACTTTGGCGGATTCTAAAAATTATTTGCTTATCCTGCGACGCAACACAGGCATAGATTTTATATTGCGACAAATAATCAAATTAGTGCATATGGATCGGGCATAGCATTCAAGTCAATAATGGTGAAATCGATTACTCCAGTAAGAATCCAAAGAAACAGGCGTAGTACATGCGAGAATATGAAGACTTTGAATTACTTCATAACCCGATATGGATATTTGATCTCGACAGCAAGCAAATAGTCTGGGCGAATTCCCCGGCGCTGGTCTTGTGGGAAAGCGACTCTCTCGACGAGTTAAAGAAACGAAACCTCCGCTCTTCAATGTCGATGGCCGTCGAAGCCACACTGGAACAATATCGAAAGAAGTTCAACAACAACGAAAAAGTGCGTACCTGGTGGAGTTTTACGCCGAAACGCAAACTCAAATGCGCGCTTTGCGTGTTTTCAGGAATCGAAATAGCCCCAGGTAAAACTGCCATGCTGGTTGAAGTTGTGGCGGAACGAAACAGTCTTAAACGTGATCTCGCATTTTCTGGAGGCGGTAGCCTCTCACTTCTTTTTGATCACAAAGGCAACCTTGTCAGCGCCAATGAAGCATTTCGACTCACGTTTGCAACCAGCTTTTACACCTTGGGTGATTTACTTTCTTCAAAAATCCGAGCTTTTGAATGGCTAGAGTCCGCACCTATGAAGCAGGAAATTAAAGAAGAAATTAGCTATGACATGGATGGAAAACCCCATCACTTCGATGTGACCGCACAATGGTTGTTTGACAAGAACCAGTTGCTACTTACTCTGGTCGATATAACGGAAAAGAAACAGCGATTAGAAGAAGCCAGTTTCAATGCCTGTCACGATTACCTCACCGGATTGTACAATCGTCGTGGCATGTTAGATGTTATATCAGAACACACCATTCAGCAGATTCCCTTCACACTCGCCTTTCTCGACCTCGATGGGTTCAAATTGATAAACGATACCTACGGTCATGAGGTAGGTGACGAACTCCTAAAAGCCGTGACTCAGCGTTTGAAGCAGTGTGTGCCTGATGGGTGCATATTAGGCAGATTTGGAGGCGATGAGTTTGTACTCCTGTTTCCGCAAAAAGGTCTTGATCAGGTCTCTTCTACACTGGGGCAGATCATTCACCTAGTTGCCAATCACTATCCTATTAATCGGATTGGCGACCTTTCCATTACTGCCAGTATGGGGGCCAGCCATTATCCAACCAACAGCCAGGATGTTGAAACACTTATAAAGCAATCTGGAATGGCAATGCATCAGGCTAAAAATGAAGGTCGCAATCGCTTTGAATTGTTCTCTCCTACCCTTTCCAGCACTCTCAACCGAAAAGTATTGGTCAGACAACGACTTTCTCACGCGATAGAAAGAAAAGCGTTTACATTGGTTTTCCAACCCATTTTGGAAACTCAGTCAGATACCATGGTTGGTGTTGAAGCACTTCTGCGCTGGGAAGATGAAAAGCTCGGTAACGTACCACCAGAAGAGTTTATTCCACTCGCAGAAGAAACCGGGCAGATCATCGAAATTGGCAATTGGGTTTTGAATGAAGCATGCAAAACGTTAGCAGAGTGGAAACACGTTCTCCCGAAAAATTTCACCATGAGCGTGAATATCTCTCAAATTCAGGTCAACAATTCACTCAGCAAGCAGCTGGAAACCATGCTCAATTACTATCAGATTCCATCAACACGTCTGGCTCTTGAACTGACGGAATCTGCCATGGTTTTGAAGCATGAGGAATGCGGTAAGTGGCTAAATGACATCGTGGATCTGGGGGTTAGGATTTATCTCGACGATTTCGGCACTGGCTACTCTTCTCTTTCGGTGTTGGATGCACTTCCGATTTCAACCATCAAACTGGACAAAAGCTTTGTCCATAAGTGTCATAAAGGAAGTGAAACCATCATTAAAGCAACAGTCTCCCTTTGCAACGCTCTGGGTATGACGCTCATTGCGGAAGGTATAGAGACAGAGGAGCAACTTTCAATGATTGAATCTCATGGTTGTCGTTATGTACAAGGCTTTCTTCGCAGTTATCCGCTACCGAAACACACTTTGGAAAGTCGATATTTGAATGCTGGCAATGATGAACTCATCGAAGTTTGTTCGGAATGATCAGTTTTTAACTATAAATTAAGGGATTACTAATGTAATCCCTTTTTATTTCTTTTGACTCCCAGTTTTCAATCAGTTACTCGTTTTGTGGCACAAACAGTGAGCTCAGAACGAATACAAATCCTTATTATTTCTTGTTCGCATTAGACCTTTGTCTAATAAAACACTCAATACGATATTGATGTAGATCAATAAGACCCACACAGTCGATAAGGTATTGTTAACCCCGTTACAGCAATGTGAAATATATGAACAAATCATGCCGCTCGTAACGGTTTTCCCTACTTTTACTAAACACCCATCGGTGTTTATTTTGTAAGCTCAGGACACTGCGGGCGCCTGAGCTTTCTTTTTTTAACCCATCAGTTCTTATTTTCAGTGACCTTATTCAAGATCGCTGCTAACTTGTTCACCTCTTAACACCAATTTTCCCAAGGATGCGAATGTTCGAGCAGGTCGTTAACATTATTTTTCCGGTTATCGCTCTGGTTTTTGTTGGCTTTATCGTTGCCAAATTCATTAAACCCGACTTTAAACCCATTAACCGAATAAATATGGATGTGTTTACACCCTCGTTAGTATTTTCATCCTTGGCAACCATGTCGTTAGATGCGCAGCAACTGCCATTGATTGGTGCTGCCCTGATTGCCATTCTGGTCCCGGGAATCCTGATGATTCCTGTCTGTAAAGTTCTGAATCTGAACTACAAAGCCTGGGCACCACCCCACATGTTTCGCAACAGTGGTAATCTGGCTATCCCGTTATTTACCTATACGTTTGGCGATACGGCACTAGCACCAGCGGTACTGCTATTTGTTATGTCAGCCAGCACCCATATTAGTGTTGGGCTGGCATTGCTGAGTGATGGGAACCCGTTCAAACAAATTATTAAAATGCCTGTATTCATCGCGGCTTCGTTGGCACTGGCATTCAACCTGTCGGGAATTGAGTTGTGGCGACCTGTCTACAACGCCACTTCGTTGCTCGGCCAAGCAGCCGTTCCTGTAATGCTTCTATCGCTTGGTTCTCAAATGTGTCATATGAAATTGGCGGGATTGAAAGCGGGTGTGATGTGTTCACTACAATCACTAGCGACCGGGCTCGTCGCCTTCCTGATAATTTATCACTTTGTTCCGCTTCCACCGATGCAAATGCAGATGATGGTGTTATTTACCATGCTGCCACCAGCCGTAATGAACTATCTGTTTGCCGAGCGATTCAATGTCGAGCCAAGAAATGTTGCGTCTATGGTTCTGTTCGCGAATTTCTTCAGCATCTTCACTCTTCCGATCCTACTGATGACTGCACTTTCGATGGGAACGTAATTATACCCAAGTAAACTCAGTCATGTGAGCTATTTGGATACAAACCAGTTTGCCTGTTCGTGTTCATCCAGAAACGTCCAGGCAACAAACCGAGTGATCTTCTGACCGTGCGTCATTTCCACGATGTGCACTTCATGAGCCTCTAATTTTTCCAGCGCTTTTCGTAATGGTCGAACGTTGTCTTTCTTAGAAACCAAAGTCGTGAACCACAGGCACTGTTTAGCAAAGTGCTTACTTTCAAAAGCCATGTTACGGATAAATTTTTCTTCTCCACCCGGACACCATAGTTCTGCTTTTTGTCCACCAAAGTTGAGTTTCGATGCCGTGCACTTTAGCTCACTCCCTTTCTTTGCTCGGTTCTGTGAAAGGTTTTTCAGCTTTCTCTCCGTGCCTTTCGCGGCTTCCTGAAGTGACTTATGAAACGGAGGATTACACATAGTGAAATCTACCCTTTCATCCGGTTTTAGAATGTTTCTGAAATAGCACTTTGGATCGCTTTGCAGTTCCACCAAGAGATTACGTTTTAACGATGGATTGCTGTCGGCAATCTTATTCACGTTCGCTACGGATTTTGAGTCGATATCAGTCGCTCTCATCACCCAGTTGTACTGGCTTATTCCAACTATTGGGTAGACGCCATTTGCTCCGGTACCTATATCCAGCCCCGTCACTTCATATTCTTTTGGCACATTGATTAGAAGATCAGAAATATGATGAATGTAATCAGCCCTTCCCGGTAGTGGAGGACAAAGGAAGCCTTTGGGAATATCCCATTTTGTGACACTGTAATGCTTGGCTAACAAAGCTCGATTCAGAGCAATCACAGCCTGTTCATCAGAAAAGTTTATCGATTCGTCACCCTTAACCGTTTTAATTACGAACTTCTGCAGCTCTGGAGATGCTTTACACAAAGACGGGAAGTGATACTTGCCCTTATGAGGGTTTCTTTTATGTAACGCTCCGAAGCGTTTCTTGGTTACTTTTGTTTTAGCCGTCTTGTCAGAGGCTTTGGACTGGCTTTTTGAAGGCACGAAGCGATTTTCCTGTTAAGAAAGTTCTTGATAAGTAAGGTACAAGCGAGCGTCCAGTTCTAGTTGGTGATAGTCTGGCTCCATATGACAACAGAGTTGATAGAACGCTTTGTTGTGCTCCTTTTCTTTTAAATGTGCAAGCTCATGAACGACTAGCATCCTCAAAAGCGGCTCGGGTGCATTTCGAAATAAAGTCGCTATGCGAATTTCGTTCTTGGATTTGATCTTGCCACCATGAACCTTTGATACGTAGGTATGAAGCCCAAGAGCATGATTGACCGTGTGGATCTTCTTGCAATACACCACTTTGCTTAAAGGCGCTGACTTCTTAAGATATCGATTCTTGAATTGCATGGTGTATTCAAAAAGCGCTTTGTCAGAAGTGATGTTGTGGTTATTTGGATAGCGTTTTTGTAGCCAGGGTCCGAGATTACCCTGATTTATGAGCTGCTGAATCTGATCGAGAATGTGTTCAGGGTATCCCTGAAGGTACTGGAGCTGAGTGTTCATTGTCTCTTCCCGGCTGGAACGTCAGGCATTCTACACCTAAAAAGAGCATTTAAAAAAGCCCCTTTATCAAGAGGCTCACAGTGTACGAATTAAGAATACTCGTTATTGCTGGAATGATTCGCGTGCAGAAACGTTATCAAACCACTTCTTAATTGCTGGGTAAGATTCAAATACTTCAATCTCTAATCCATTCGCCGCAAAGCCAACAAAGATAGCACCAGTGATGTCTACAATTGTAAAGTGGTCTGCCGCAACATACTCAGATTCCGCCAAACGTTTTTCAAGTTTTGGTAAAAAACTCTCTACACGTTTCTTAGACTCCACACCCCAGGCTTCAACACACGTCTCGCGATCGCTGTAGATGCCTGTCAGGTTTCGAAACGCCTGAAAACCGGCATACAGACCTTCAAACTCCATGACACGATGCCACATTTCTACGTTAGCCTGCTCAAGTGCATCTTTACCAAATAGAGCTTTGTTGTTTTCTGTAACAGCATCCAAATAACGACAAATTGCCACACTCTCCGAGATCACTTCGCCGCCATCCAGTTCAAGTAGAGGCACCTTACCGTTTAACGACTTAGCCAGATATTCAGGTGTCAGGTTATCGCCTGCTCTTACATTGAGCTGTTCTTTTTCCATCTCAATTCCCAGCTCTTTCATAAAGATAGTTACGCGACGCGAGCTAGGAGTCATTGCTGTTTCGTAGAGTTTCATTTTGTTTTGTTCCTTTATCTGAACGTTCGTTTAGATTTACTTTAAAAGAAACCTAAACGATCGGTCAAGTATTAAATTTTTCTTTCAAAGCTGATATACTCCGTCGAGCAAGAAGTGAGAGAAACTATGCCTAGAAAAAGTAACTTTGATAAACAAGAAAAACTCATTGAAGCCATGACCCTGTTTTGGGAAAAGGGCTATGCCAATACATCGGTAGCGGATCTGGTCGATACCCTAGGTATCAACCGTTTTAGCCTTTACAACACCTATGGCGACAAACAGGCACTTTACTATTCCGCTCTGGATTTCTACCTGGACAACATTTCGTTCCCTTCAATGAAATCACTTCTTGAAGAAGATGCTGACCTAATAACTATAGAAGAATTCCTAACCCGCTTTGCCAGTATTCAAAAAGATCAGAAAAGCGGCTGTTTTTTGCAGAATGCGCTCATTGAGCATGGCGGAACCGACGATATGGTGAAAAATCGTGGAGAAGGTGTGTTTGACTTGCTTCTGAGTAACTTTGAAAAAGCGTTGATTAACGCGCAGTCAAAAGGACAAATTGACAATAAAAGTGATGCAAAAGCCTTGGCGTCGCTACTCCTGACTCAGGTTCAGGGTGTCAGGGTACTGGGGAAAGCCAAAGCGTATGACCAGTTAGAAATGGCAGTGAAATCCCTATTTCTGCTGCTCAAAGCCTATAAAATTTAACGTCAGTTTTGTTTCTCTGACCTTTCTTCTGGCTCATCGGCAAACCGGTGAGCTATTTCATCGAACGTCTGCTCTACCCGTCTGAAAGCTTCTACTACATCCGGATCAAAATGGGAGCCGGATGAAGATTCTATGATCTCGACGGCTTTGCTGTGAGGAAATGGCGGCTTATAACACCTTGAAGAAATAAGCGCATCGTACACGTCTGCAACAGCCATCAACCTTGCGCTTAATGGTATATCTTCACCAACCAGATGGTCTGGATAACCTGAGCCATCCCATTTTTCCTGGTGGTAATAAGCAATGTCTTTAGCATGCTGTAAAAATGCGCAGGTCACTCCCAAGGTTTTTTCAACCGCATCTATAGTGTCGCCACCAAGCTTGGAGTGCCCTTTCATGATATCGAATTCTTCGTCGGTCAATTTACCGGGTTTGAGGAGAATATTGTCTGGAATGCCGACCTTTCCTATATCGTGCAGAGGCGCAGATTTATACAAGGCTTCGATGGTTTCAGAGTCCAGTTTACTGGCATATTTAGGGGATTCAGCCATGGTTTCGGCAAGAATCTTCACATATTTTTGCGTGCGTCGTATGTGGTTTCCTGTGTCGTTATCCCGAGTTTCCGCTAACGATGCCATCGCCAGTA
The DNA here is from genome assembly GCF_019904195.1 of Vibrio sp. SCSIO 43132. NCBI lineage: Bacteria > Pseudomonadati > Pseudomonadota > Gammaproteobacteria > Vibrionales > Vibrionaceae > Vibrio > Vibrio sp. SCSIO 43132. The sequence goes on along the minus strand of NZ_CP063199.1, from coordinate 1,979,864 downwards.
TCGTCGCATCCTGAAGCAATTCCAGCTCCTCGGTTCTTTCCTTAACTCGCTGCTCCAAAACATCGTTGTGCTCTTTCAGGCTTTCCATCGCGAACTTGAGCTTGAGGTGAGTCTGCACGCGAGCAAGCAGAATCGGCGGGCTAATGGGTTTCAGGATGTAATCCACTGCCCCTACATCAAACCCTTTCTGCTCATCTTCAATCTGCGATTTTGCGGTTAGAAAGATGACGGGAATCGATTCCGTTTTTGGGTTCTTTTTAAGCTTGTAACAGACTTCGTACCCGTCCATTACAGGCATCATGATGTCAAGTAACACCATGTCCGGGTTGAATCGTTCGCATAACTCCAGAGCTTGCATACCACTGACAGCCGCAAGCACTCGATAGTCGTCTTTAAGCAAACCGGTAATCAGAGTCCGGTTTTCAGCTGTATCATCGACAATCAGAATTGTCTTTTTGTCACCCTGCTTAAACAACATTAGGCTCCTTGCACTTTACCCATGTCCAAAGGGTATAAATTCACCAAGCTCCTGAGAATGGAAGCTGCTTGGTCAAAATCACAGTCGTGGATCAGCTGGCAGCAGCGTTCAAATTCCTCGCCACCTAATACCGCCTCAAAATCGTGGTGATGTTCTTCCAGAAAGTCGATGGCACTTGCATCAAAGTTTTGCAGCAGTTCATCAAGCTTGTGTGCCCTTCCTAGAATATTGGCATCTACTTCTTGTTTTTTGGTCGGCAGTTCGTGCCCAATAACGCTCGACAGCTCAGGGAAAAGATCTTGAATGTAGATGTCGATGTCATTGAGTAAAACGCTCATTTCATCTGGCTTTTCACTTTCTATCAGCACTTCCAATCGGGAAGCCATGTCTGACAGCCTCATTAATCCCATATTCGAACCAGAACCTTTAAGAGTATGGGCAGCCATTGATGCACTTGCGCTATCCCCTTTCTCTATCATGATCTCGACGCGCTTGCGGAAATCGAACTCTTTATTGATCAACTGACCAAGAAGTTTCTTAAACAAGGCTTCATTGCTTCCAACGCGTAGCAATGCATTTTTATAGTCGATAGCATCCATGTCGTATAAGGTGCGATTTTCACGTTTTACCTCATTAACGATCGGTGCTGGTTCAACCGTTTGAACCTCTTGTTCTTCTTTAGGTTCAGTTACAGCTTCTGGTGGGGGGCTCGGTAACTCTTTTATTTTATTACCAACCCACTTGCGAATAAGTTGGTACAGAGTCTCCGGGTCAATAGGTTTAGATATATGGTCATTCATGCCTAAATTGAGGCATCGTTCACGTTCCTCAACCATGGCATGAGCCGTCATGGCGATCAGTGGAATGTCTTCATAACGACAGTTCGAACGAATTCTCTTACTCGCTTCGTATCCGTCCATGACCGGCATCTGTAAGTCCATAAACATAATGTCGAATGGTACTTCGCCTTCCCCGGACTCCGACAGATGCTCCAACGCTTCTTTCCCGTTGTTTGCAATCGTGACTTCCATTCCTTTGCCCGACATGAGTTCGAACGCAATCTGCTGATTGATTTCGTTATCTTCCGTTAACAGAACTCGCAAACCTTTAAACTCATCGTTATCTTCAGAGCGGACTTCCTCTGCTATTTCAAGCGCTCTGTCCACATCCGTAAATAACTCAATCAGGCAGTCGTACAATGAAGACTGGCTCACAGGCTTAGTCAGATAATTTGCTATTTCAATGTCGTTAGATGCTTTCTTTACTTCGTCTTTGTCATAGGCCGTCACCATAACCACTTTAGGCAGGCTCTCGTTGCCAATGCTGTCACGCATCATAGATACGGTTTCAATGCCATTGAGTTCCGGCATATTCCAGTCCATCAGCACCAGTGAATACGGGTTTTCGTCCTTGATGTGTTGCTCAACCATATCGAACGCTTCTTTACCGTTGTGTGCCACCTCTGGCTGAATCGGCAATGTTTCGAGCATTTCAGACATGATCTCTACCGCATGTCGGTTGTCATCTACAATAAGCACTTTTAGCTCATCCAGCATATCCGGGCGTAAAGCCGTTAAGCGGTCTTTGCTGCTTGCAATTTGATCTGCCAGATCAAACCACACATTGAAAACAAACCGGCTTCCTTCATCAGGTTCGCTGTCTACCCGAATGGTTCCGCCCATTAGCTCTACCAGTCGGCGACATATGGAAAGCCCAAGCCCAGTTCCGCCATATTTTCGTGTGGTACTTCCATCCGCTTGAGTGAATGCGGTGAACAGTCGACTGGATTGCTCTCTGGTCATCCCTATGCCCGTGTCAGCAACGGTGAACTCCAGTTCTATGCGGTCGCCAATCTGCTCAAGCAAGTCTACGGATACTGTGATTTCCCCCTGCTCTGTAAACTTAACCGAGTTGTTCACCAGATTTATGATCACCTGACCAATACGCAGTGGGTCACCAATTAGTTGCTGAGGAATCGTTCGTGGGATGTGGAACAGAAGCTCAAGATTTTTTTCAAACGCTTTTTGCCCGGTTACGGTCGACACATTTCGGAAAACGTCATCTAAGGTAAACTCGATGCTCTCCATTTCGAGCTTGCCTGCTTCGATCTTCGAAAAATCGAGAATGTCATTAATGATGCCAAGTAACAACGTGCCCGAACTGTGAATTTTCGAAACGTAGTCTCTCTGCTTTGGCGACATGTCGGTTTTAAGGGCAAGATGTGCCATACCAATAATCGCGTTCATTGGTGTACGAATTTCATGGCTCATATTGGCAAGGAACATGGATTTTACTTCGACCGCTTCTTCGGCTTTCGCCATCGCCGCATTTAGCTCCCGCTCCGAGAGTTTTCGCTCGGTAATATCACGAATAAATAATGTCGCCTGACATATGTCGCCAAGCTGAAAAATGGTCATGCCTATTTCAGCGGGAACCAAGCGCCCAAATTTGTCTTTGGTTTCAACTTCAAAAAACTGCCCCGCAAGACTTTGCTGTACCTGTAAGTCAAGCTTGGCACCAAGAACATCGTCCAGACGACTTTCGCCTTCCATGTTCAGTAGTTGCTTAATAGGCTGATCCAACGCTTCATCGGCGGTGTAGCCATAAAGCTCCTCGGCGTTCTTATTCCAACTGATGATTTGGCAATCTTTGTTAAGCAGGATCACACCTATTGGTGCACTGTCGACAATGGTTCGGGAGAGTTCTTCTGACTTTTGCAGATCCAGTGTTTGCGATTCGATCTCTTTCTCTAAACCCTCCTGATGGTGAGCAAGGGCGGCATTTTTAGCCTGTAAATCAACCATCAGTTCTTCGACGGTTTTTACTGAAAGCTCGCGTTCCAACAAATCCAGTTCAAATAAATCAAATGGGGTTTTGGCTTTAAGTTCGATTTCAATGAGAGAGTCAGAATGCTTAAATGGAATTCGGGCAGATGAAATGAGATTAAAATCGATTTCCTGTTCAATGGTGTCACTGACAAACCGAATCGAAGCTTCATTCGCCAGAATTTTGAATGTGACGGGCGCGTAGTTCTCGTTCACCACTCTAAGAAGCTGTGAGAACTTAAAGCCCCACATATCGACTTCGACGGGAGTATAGCCACTGCTTTTTAATATGCTAGTGATTTTTTTGCGCGCCAGAAGCAAACTGGCGTCGCTACCGTCTATTGTCAGTAATCCAATTTCATTCATCGCTGCACCTAACTACTATTACCGTTGCATCGTCATGCCGTTTGCTGAAACGTTCCATGATGATGCCAGAGGCGCTATCGGCAGTTTCGTACTTCAACGTCGGGCACTCGGACAAATCAAAATGTTCCTTGATTCCGTCTGTGGTGAGTACGAACATATCTCCATCAACGTAACGGTCGGAAAATGGATTCAGCGTTGGGATTCTTTCGCCCACGATACCCGGCTGGGAGCCAAGACTCATCGTTGATTTAGAGAAAACCCTGACGCTATTGTTTCCGACACCTACACACTCAAAGGTTTTTGTTGCCCGGTTAAGGGTAAACAGTGTGATTGCCGCGCCAATACTGCCTTTAAATTCTTCATTTAACTTGTTCAGAAGCCATTTCAGGTCAAACGAACTCTCGTTTTGAATCGACTCTTCAATCTTGCGAGACAAGCTCGCTGCATGCTGACCATGCCCTAGCGAGTCGATTACCGCGACAAACAATCCTTCATCACTTTCGAGAATGACCGAGCCATCACCACACACGACTTCGCCATAGAAAGGTCGGCTTCTGACGCTATAACTAAAAGGACTCATTGCACCCATTTACTCGCCACCACCTGTGTCCCGTTACTGGAAGACTCAATGTGAAATTCGTCCATCATTCTTTTTACACCGGGCAAACCCAGACCAAGCGTTCCAGACGTACTTTCACTGTCTTTGAGTGCGCGTTCGATGTCCTCAATACCTTGACCTTTGTCGACTGCGCGAATCTCTAGCCCTTTTTTGGTCGAGCTGTTCATAACATGCAGGAAGATGTCCCCATGGTTTGCATATTTCACGATGTTCATGGCAAGCTCTGAAACGCTGGTAGAGATTTCGTTGACTTCAACGTCGTTGAAACCAACCTCTTTCGCCATTACGTAGGAAGCCATCACGACCGTCATGACTTCAGACTCGGATGACACATGGTAGACTTCTTCCCGATAGTCCTGAGATTGCTCTAGAAATGCTCCCATTAAGCTCCTCCTGTCCGGCGCTGGTTAATGAGCTCGATACCCTGTTCAAGACTCGTCACCGTTTGAAGACCATCGGTATTCACGTTTAGCTCAACCAAAGCGCATACCAACCCGGGTCTAAGCCCGACCAGAACGCATGTTGTTCCCATTATTCCCACCGAATCGATGATCTTTCTCAAATGCTCGAAATTGGTTCTGTCTAATGTTCCGACGCCCGAAAGATCGAGTAACACGCCATCAACCGAACGTTTATGGATCTGTTCCAATAACTGCTGCTGAAATCCCAGCAGTACGTTATTGGTCAAATCCACCTGAATTGAGGCAATGAGTGTTGAATCCAGACTATTGATGGTAATGGCTGATTCCATGTCTACCCTCAGCTAGCTTTGTCTTGGACGTCCAGACCGACTATGTTGAATGCTTCTTCCAGTGCATCCCTTAGCGTTGCGTTGGTTCTGACTTCACCCACGTTTATTCCCAACTGCACCATGGTTTGGGCTATCGCCGGAGAGACACCAGACACAAGACATTCACACCCCATAAGGCGTGTCGCTTTAGTAATTTTGATGAAGTGATTGGCGACAGCGGTATCTACCACTGCAACACCCGAGATGTCCATGATGAAGATTTTGGCGCGTGCATCGGCTATTTTTCCGAGCACCGCACTCATGATGTCCTGAGCACGTTTTGAATCGATGATCCCCACGATTGGCAACATTAGAATGTCCTGCCAGATCATGGTTACTGGAGTGGACATGGCAAGAAGCGCTTCACTCTGCTCCGAAATACGTCGGTTGATCAGATTTGAGTAGGTTTCCACTACTATGGTGGTGTCCATATGAAGAAGTTTAGTGAACGCCGTGACCAAAGCGCTGTATTCATCGCTGTATAAGCTACCGTCGTACATTCTTTTGGTGAAAATGACGAGCGACATATTCATACCAGCAAAATAGGTAGGAAGAGAAAGCCCAACCCGCGCATGAACTTCCCCCAATGCAATACGCTCTGCTATGTATTTGTTATTGATATCGGCTTCGAAGAAGGATTCCCAGTAGCGTAGTTGCTGATTCTGAACCCGATTGAGGCGACTGCTGTCGTTGAAAAACTGCTTATATTCCGGCAGCGTTTCAAGCCAGGTGTAAAAATGGCGTACGTACTCATCCATTTTTGGGGTCATGATTTTGCCAAATTTACGGATCAGAGCGAGGTCTGTCTCCGTTAAATCGTGTAACTCCATTAAGGCTTTTGGATCAGCTTGAACGCCTTGACTTGAACTCATACATTCCTCCCAAAGAGACAACATTCACTCTAAAAACCCCGTCAATAGTAATGTTTTTAATTGGTGACGGAATTCACACTACTTTTTCTTAATAGTAGTAAAAGATCTTGTAAGTGAGATGTTTTCTTAAGCAGAGGACAGGAGAATACGGTTTCAATGAGTTTTTACTCATTGCTTTTTCAAACGGCGCAAATCCGTTAGAATGCCGAACTTTCCACAAGCCAGAGACAGTTATGAAACGCGTTGTTCTCTACATTAAAGATAAGTGCCCTCACTGCAAATCAGCACAGCAATACCTTGATTCGAAGGGAATAAAATACCGCCTGTGCAACGCTAAGATGCAGAGAGGAAGAAAAGAGCTGGATGCCATCGGCGCACGTTCAGTACCAGTACTAAAAATAGGCGATCAGGTGATGATTGGCTGGAACCTGAAAAACTTTGAAAAGATGTACAAATCTTAAGTTTCTCACCCTTGGCTATTCTGTTTTACAAACTCAATAAACGTCCGGTTGGCTAAAGACAAATACCCGCCTTTTCGCCATGCCATAGCAAGGTCTAAGTAGACAGGCTCTGAAAACGGAATCCCTTTGATGCCCGTTTCATTGTCTGTCACCAGTTCAAGTAACGCAGTTACTGCAAACTCCTGCCTAACGATTTTAAGAATCATGGTGAGTAGGTTGCTTTCAAACGAAAACTTCGCCTTCAACTGATTGGATTCACAGATTTCATCGATAAAATCACGGTGAAAGTAACCTTTCTTAAACATCACCAGTTCCTGTTCAAAAAACTCCTGATAAGAAATGGATTCTTTTGTCGTTAAAGGGTGATGCTCCCCGACGACAGCCACCATTTGCGACCGAAATATAGGGTCGACGTCTAAAACATCTGGCACGTTTTCATTGATCACCACACCGATATCCAGCTCTCCGTTTAGGAGCATCTTCCGAACAGATTGCGTCCCAGCTTCAACGATGGTCAGTTTTAAGTTGGGGTACGATGCTTTGAATGCCATTAATATCTCGGGAAAATAATAAGACCCCATCATGCTCGGCACGCCTAATCGTACTTCACCTTTTTCCAGCCCTTTCAGCTCTTCCATGGCCAGTTTTGCGTCGTTGAGTTGCTGCAATATCCCTTTTGCGAAAGGCAGAAGCACTCTGCCTTCATCAGTTAATGCAAGCTTGCGTTCATCACGATGAAACAGTGAGAGTTCCAGTTCGGCTTCTAACTTTTTGATGGCAATACTCAGGGCTGGCTGAGCAATGTTCAGTTTGGCGGCGGCTTTAGTAACGTTGCCGGTTTCAGCAACAGCAACAAAATAGCGAAGAGGTTTGCTTTCCATATATTTTAGATATAGCAGTGATATTTTTTATATATTTTCACTATAGAGTACAGATTGCTAGTCTTTCCTTGACGTTTTTCAGAGTAAGTCCGCATGATAGATACCCATTCCCCTTCTTATCGTTCTGTGAGTTTCGCATTAGCTTTTGGCTCATTCATTGTATTTAACAACCTCTACCTGTTTCAGCCTATGCTGCCTCTGATGGCAGATCATTTCGGTGTCTCCTCCACACAGGTTAACTGGATTTTAGCTGCAGGTACTTTTGCTCTTGCGTTTTCCCTAGTTCCTTGGGCGGTCTTGTCGGAAAAGATCGGTCGCCGAAAAGTGATGCTTATTAGCTTATTTCTGCTTCCGTTCGTGGGCTTAACACTATTAACTTCTGAAAGCTTGCTTACTCTTACCCTTTCACGAGCAGCAATGGGCTTTGCACTGGCTGGCTATGCAGCGGTTGCGGTTGGGTACATGGCAGAAGAGTTTTCACCTCAGGCACTCGCATTGGCAATAGGCACCTACGTAAGCGCCAATTCTCTTGGCGGGATTGCAGGTCGTTTATTTGGAGGATTAGTCACTCAGTATTTTGACTGGCAATCCGCGGTGATTGGAATGGCGATATTCAGCTTATTGGCAGCCATTTTGGTGTTAAAGCTATTGCCACCTCAAAAACACTTTAAACCTCAGCCCGGTTTGTTTTTCCACCATAACCGTAGCGTTTTAAAACATCTTAAAAATCGAGAATTACTGCTTGCGATGTTACTCGGTGGCGTTAATTTCGCGTTGTTCGTTAATCTCTACAGTGTGGCGGCGTTCAGGTTAGTTGAACCTCCTTATGAGCTTCCTGTCGGGATCGTCTCTATGATTTTCCTTTGTTATCTGGCGGGCACCATCAGTTCGCGACTGAGTGGCAACTGGCGTAAACGCTTTAGCAGTGTTTCAGGCATGGTATTGGGTACAGTCATCAGTGCTTCAGGAATGCTACTCGCCTACGTCGATTCTACCTCAGCGCTGGTTGCGGGATTATTGCTAGTAGGATTTGGCGCTTTCTTCGTACATTCGCTGGCGTACGGATGGGTAAGCCAAAGAGCCAAACACGCCAAGGCGACCGCGACTGCTCTCTATCTTGTTCACTATTACATAGGTGGAAGCTTAGGCGGCTTCCTATTGATTTACTGCTGGCAACACGGTGGCTGGGGAAGCGTCATTCTTGGGGGAAGCGGTCTCTATATCGCTATGTTTTTGCTGTGTTACAAGTTGAAAGGGTTTGAAAGGCTCAAATCAGACTCAATGATGCATTTGAGCAAAAAAGCTGGTTGAAGGTTAGTACACTTGGGATTGCCGTTTTGAATGTGGTAGGCTTGCGCCAAAATTTGCCTAAAGAAGTCCGAGCAATGTCGAATTCAAAAGATCAACAAATCCACCAGCAGGTCACTCAATGGCTGGAAGATGTCGTTATTGGTCTCAATCTGTGCCCTTTTGCTGCCAAACCCAACCGCAACAAGCAAATTAAGATCGCCATCAGCCATGCCACTCGCGAGGAAGCGTTGCTTGAAGATATTCTTACTGAGCTGGTTGAGTTACACAGTTGTGAACCAGAGAAGCTTGAAACGACCTTAGTTGTTGTCCCTGACATGCTGTCTGATTTTATGGACTACAACTTTTTCATCGACTGGGTCGAGGCTCTGATTAAACAGCAAGACTGGGAAGGGATCTATCAGGTGGCGACATTCCATCCAAACTACTGCTTTGGTGGTGCAGATCCAGAAGACGATGAGAACCTGACTAACCGAGCGCCTTATCCAATATTCCACCTTATCCGTGAAGAGAGCATGGAGAAGGCCCTGAAACATTACCCAGATCCAGAGTCGATCCCAGACACCAATATAGAAAGAGTCTCAAACCTTTCGGAAGCGGAACGAAAAAAGCTGTTCCCTTACCTCTTTGTCTAGGGTCTACAGCCCGCGAATAACCCTTAATCCAAAATCTAGGAAAACACTTTGTCTAACACATCATTTAAATCTTTAGGGTTAAAACCTGAACTTCTGACCAACCTTGATTCACTGGGTTATGAGGAAATGACTCCAATACAGGCACAAAGCCTGCCTTTTGTTTTAAAAGGTCAGGACGTGATTGGGCAGGGTAAAACAGGCTCTGGTAAAACGGCAACATTTGGTTTGGGTTTATTGCAGAACCTGAATGTGAAAAAGTTTCGCGTACAGTCATTGGTTTTGTGCCCTACCCGTGAGCTTGCCGACCAAGTAGCAAAAGAAATCCGAAAGTTAGCGCGAGCAATCCATAATATTAAGGTGCTAACGCTTTGTGGTGGAATGCCAATGGGACCTCAGATTGGCTCCCTTGAACACGGCGCACATATTCTGGTTGGTACACCAGGTCGTATTCTGGATCACTTAGATAAAGGTCGAATCAGTTTAGAACACCTTAATACGCTGGTGCTGGATGAAGCGGATCGCATGCTAGACATGGGATTCCAGGATGCGTTGGACGCCATCATCGAACAAGCCCCTACAGACAGACAAACTCTGCTGTTCAGTGCTACCTTCCCTGACTCCATTGAAGCGATATCCAAACGTATTTTGCGAAAACCACAGCGAATCACCGTGGAATCGACACACGATACCGTGAGTATTCGCCAGCATTTTTATGACGTAGCAGGCTGTGAAGAAAGACTCGAAGCGACAAGAAGAATTCTAATGCAGGATAAACCTGAGTCGACGGTCATTTTTTGCAATACCAAACGCGATGTAGATGAAGTAGCGGACGAACTTCGTTACCACGATTTCAGTGTTATCGCACTGCATGGAGACATGGAACAAAGACAGCGTGATCAGGCTTTGGTGCAATTTGCGAATAAAAGCGTATCGATACTGGTTGCAACTGACGTTGCCGCCCGTGGGCTGGACGTCGACAATTTAGACGCCGTTATCAACTTCCACCTAGCACGCGATCCGGAAGTTCATGTTCACAGAATCGGGCGTACTGGTCGTGCAGGGGCAAAAGGTTGCGCGCATTCCTTTATCAGTGAAAAGGAATCTTACAAAGTTGCTCAAATTGAAGAGTATTTTGATTTCGATATTCGAACAAAAGATCTACCAAGTGAAGACGTACTTAACCAGCGCGCGTATTACGCAAAGATGGTGACACTTCAAATTGATGGTGGGAAGAAGCAAAAAGTTCGCCCGGGTGACATATTAGGCGCGCTAACTGGCGACGACGGCATCCCGGGGAGTCAGGTAGGAAAAATCAATGTATTCCCTATGAGCGCGTACGTTGCTGTTCATACTGAAAGTGCCAAGAAAGCCTTCAAAAAGCTTGAGAAAGGCAAATTAAAAGGTAAGCAGTTCCGCGTAAGATACGTGAAGAACTAGTAGAGATAGATTTAAGCAGCGCCTCACGCACTGGGGCGCCGTGAGAATCTATGATTAGCAACACATACCCTGTTTCGCCCTTTCGCTTTTGCTTCATACAGAGCATTGTCTGCCGTCAGGATAAAGTCATCAAGTAAGCTCTTAGGGTCGTTAACTTTAGAATCTGAAAACTCAAAGAAACAGACACCAATGGAGACGGTGATCGTTGATGTCCCGGATTTGATTTTCGACACGCTCGACATGATTCTGTCGCAAATTTTCATGATGTCGTTTTTGTTGGTTCTTGGCAGCCAAACCACAAACTCTTCCCCACCAAACCTCGCTATTAAATCGATTTCACGAATCGCATCCGCGATACTATCGGCGGTTTTCACTAAAATCTTATCGCCATACAAATGCCCAAACGAATCATTTACCAATTTGAAGTGGTCGATATCAATCAAAGCCAGTGCACCTTCGGTTTTGTCAAAAGCCAGACGGCGAATGGATTTGGGCACAACATCCAGTAACGAGTGGCGGTTTGGCAGCTTGGTCAGCGGATCGAACAGAGCCAGTTTTTCTAATTCTCTGTTCAGTTTCTTTAGCTCTGTCTCGTGTTGATGTCGCCTCAGTTCTACAGAAATCCAGGACGCCATCAATTGCAAAGCGTCGACATCCGACTCGTTGAATTGCCTTTTATATGGCTTATGGCTAGAAAAATTAAGAGTACCGTAGAGGTTGCCTTCAATGTATATGGGCACGCCGATGTACGATTCTAAACCAAAATTTCTGTAAGCCGGATGTTTGGCTAGTTCGTCATTTTTGCTCATATACTCTATTGCCACAGGCTTATCTGATTGGCAGGTGATCTGGCAGTAAGTGTTAAGGAGAGGAAACGAGTCTCCGGCATTGAGCTCGATATGGTCAGGGCGCTGGACCTGTAATACAGTGTAATCTTCACCTTCGATATGTGAAAAGATGCCTATATCCAGCTTAAAACGTTCGCATCCGAGTTTTAGCAGCCTTTGGATCTGTGCGTCTAATCCGTTTGAGTAATTATTCGTTATTTCATAAAGGCGTCGTATAACCTTTTCACTTGAGCTCGACTCACTCATAATGACATTCCCAGTATTTCTGCCTATCTGTTAGTTCACGTGCTTATATTTATTGATTTGGTGATGTTCCCCACCCTTTTAATAATCTTAGTTATAAAGCTCACATTTTAAAGCCAATGAAGAGAATTAATTTTTCTGGTAACATGCGGAAAAATTCAAACGAGAAGCATACAATGCAACTGACCAAGCTGACTCAAGACCTATACGATCATCTATATCAAGACATTACTGAATTCCGCTCTACTTTTGACCTACCTGTCGCACAGCCAGATTCACTGGATGAAAAAGCCGACCAACTTCATTCTTCTCTAGCGATTGAAGAGCTCACAGAACTGGCAGAAGCTGACTGCAAAACTGAGCAGGCAGATGCCATTGTGGATACGGTATACGTTCTTATGGGTCGTTTAGTGCACCTTGGGCACAGCAAAATGGAAGACAACATTGCAATCAGCTACCTGATTGACCTGCTTCTTCACGTTGCCGCTAACCGTGAGATTGATTTTGTACCTTGTTGGGATGAAGTGCATTCCAGTAACATGAGCAAAGTGTGTCGCAACGAGAATGAATACAGCGAAACAGAAGCGCATTACGCCAAACAAGGCGTGAAGCTGGTAGCGGTAACTAAGGGCGAATACATCATTGCTAAGTGTGCAGAAGATGTAACGATTGAAGGCAAAACGATTCGTCAGGGCAAAGTACTTAAGTCGGTTTACTACCGCCCTGCCGATCTAGCGAAACTGACGGCTTAAGCAAACAGCTAATCAGAGTTATAAAAAGCCCGAGTCTCAATACTCGGGCTTTTTAAATCCAACACACGCCAATCCTATCCGTTTCACTATTTCTTCATTTAACCTTTAAACGTCATGTGCTGAACGCAGTACTTCTCTACCGTTTTGAGATGAACGTCTATGCCTAAACCCGGTCTATCGGAGGCAGCAACCCACCCTTGATTCTGTACTATAGGCTCACTCACCAGATCAAATTGCGCGGGACCCGGAATTGGCTTCAATTCGAATACGATGGAGTTATTGCTGGCATGAGAACAGTGCAAACTGGCCGCCGTCGTAATGGCTGTACTCCAGGCGTGGGCGTTAATAAATCGGCGCTTCGCAGAGATATGATATTGAATCTTCATGTATCCGGTGATGCCTTCAACACGCCCCGGATCTACCCCGAATACATCTACCGTATCTGTGTCTAGCAAAGCTTGATAGCCTTCGACGTTCCATTCGCGTTCTCCACTGGCAATGGAAACTCCGACCTTTGACCTCAGTTCTTTGTACCCCAGAATGTCAGTTGGATATAGAGGCTCTTCCATCCAACGAATATTGGATTCCATCATTCTTTGTGTGGTTCTGACGGCAGTAGGCACATCCCATTTCACGCCATTCCCTGCGTCGACCATGATGTCTGGTGTGTCTCCTAGAGCTAACCTTAAATCCGCAACAAACTTAACATCGATGTCTGGTGAGACTTTACCAATAGGTGAAGGACCTTTCTTGGCGAATCCCAGTTTGCAAGACTGGTATCCCTGATCGTGTATATAACCTTCCAGCACTTCGACGGTCTCTTCTGGCGTAGGATGGTTGACGTGGATACATGCGTTTGCTGGCAGTTTTTCCGTTACTTTTCCGCCAAGAAGTTCGTATAAAGGTGCACCGAGTACCTTGCCTTTGATGTCCCATAGTGCGATGTCTATGGCACTTACGGCAAAGTTCGCAATTCCGCTTCGACCATACCACCAGGTATGATCACGCATCTTGTGCCAGATCTTTTCTATTTCCAGAGGGTTTTCATCTTTTATTACCTCAAAAAGCCCTTCCACAATCGGCACTGCCGCTTTTGTTGCCTCAGGAAACTGAGCAATACCTTCTCCCCAACCTTCAACGCCATCACTGGTGGTCACTTTGACTAACAAGGCACAGCGCTGTGAAGAGTAATCATTCGGCTCTGGGTAGAACAGCACATAGGTATCAATCGATGCAATTTTCACAGTATTCTCCTTAAATCTTCCCATTAGGGTCTGTTGACCTTAGTGCTTACGTATTGGGCATCGCAGTGTTTGCCCTTTTAAACCCCGAACAATCTCTTCCGCGGCAAGGCGTTGTAGTCGCTGCATCGATTGAGTGGAATACCAGGCCGAATGGGGGGTCAACACCAGATTCGGTGCTTTCAGCAACGGAGAAGCAAAGCTCATGGGTTCCTTGCCAAATACATCCAACGCAGCAGCACCAATCGAACGTGTTTGAAGTGCTTCCGCCAGCGCCGCTTCATCGACCAATTCGCCTCTCGCGGTATTCACTACCAGCGCGCCTGATTTCATTTTCGCCATTGTCTGTTTGTTGATGATTTTTATGGTCTCTTCCGTCGCGGGCGCATGAAGCGTATACGCATCAGCGGATGACCAGAATTCGTCAGAACTCGATAACGTCACACCAAGCGATTCTGCTTCGCGCTCCGTCATCAGAGGGTCACAGACCAGAAAATGAAAACCAAAAGGTTTTAACCTGTCTAACACCGCTTTGCCGATGCGACCGAAACCGAAAAAGCCGACAGTGGTTTCTTCAAACGGTTTCAGGTCGCCTCCGACTTCTACTGCTCGCCAGTATCCGTCTCTAATCGACTGGTCGAAAGCGACGTTTTTGCGAAGGCACATTAGAAGCAAGCTGGCGGTATGATCCGCGACTTCGTTGGTGCAGTAATCGGGAACGTAGGCGAGTTTTAACCCATGCTCATGCCCAGATAACACATCGATATTGTCATAACCCACACCGTACCGAACGACAGTTGTACCCGGATTAACTGCGTTTACTGCCTGACGACCAAACGGAGCAAACTGCACCAATACTGCATCGGCGTTTTTAACGACTGAACAGACTTCCTCTTCGGACCGACATTGATACGCTTCGAGCTCGTAGCCCTGCTCTTCCAACACTGCTTTTTCGATGTCCAGATTTGGGAAGGTATAGTCCGTACAGACTACTCGTTTCTTTTCACTCATAACCCCTCATCCTCGTTCTCAAAATCTCCGATTAAAGGGGGATGTCTGACATCAAGCTCTTGTCCGTTGTATTGCTTTTCAGTATCACGAATCAGCCTTGTGATGCCTTTGGCGGCATGAATCGGAGGCATAAGACTTTCTTTCGGAATGATCGCATGCGGAATGTCGTTGATCTTGGCGGCGCGAATTTCATCCTGCATTCGGGAGTTCACACCACCTGGTCTTAAGCTGTAGACACGAATGCCGTATTCGTTGACTTCCTGATGAAGGACCGAAGAAAAAATCTTAAGTGCGGCTTTACCACAGTTGTAACCGCTCCAACCGTCTAGCGGCGCTTCGGAAGCACCCGAGCTGATGTTGATGATGCTTGAGTCGGCTTGTTGTTTGAAATGAGGTATAACAGACTTTACACAATGAAAACTGCCGAAAATGTGGGTGGAAACACACTGCTTCCATGCGTCTGAATCGGTATCTTCGATCAAAGCTAATGGCTGAATGACGCCCGCGTTATTGACCAGATCGGTGATTTTGCCAAATTTTTCGACGGTTTGATCGACCACGCTTTGGACGGCTTCTCCATCTTTCACATCACAGGTTAACGCAAGGCAACGTCCTCCGCTTTCAAGAATAGCGCTCTCCACTTTTCCGAGCTTTGATGGTTCATTCGAAATGATAGTGACCGCAGCCCCTTTCTTCGCCAGCAGCTTTGCCGTTGCTTCTCCAAGACCACGGCTTGCCCCTGTGACCAGTACGACTCTGTTTGAAAAATCCATTGCACCTCTCCTTATGCCTTAAATGAAAACTGATTGGGAAGTAAAAACGGGAAGCCAGTTTGCGTATCCACTTCTATCTTCATAATTGGTGTCATATAAGCGCCCCATTTGGCATTCACCTCACTGTTGCTGAGATAGTCGATGGTTCTCTGTAAATTATCCGTTTCGAAATAGCCGAACAGCGTCAAACCGTGACGAAAAATCTGATAGTTAGTAATGCCCGATTTTGTAAGTTCTTCACTCATTTCTGGCCAAATTTCATCATGGCGCTTTTTGTATTCTTCTTCGTATCCGGGTCTGACTTCCAAAACCCATGCGTAGCTTTTCATGGTTCATTCCTCAAATTTAGGGTGCAAAAACCCACCTCCACTAAGCAATAGCCGTGAAGTCCCTGATTTCGTTATATCTTTACTTTTCGTTTTTTAAATAGTCGTAGATGATTTCACCCTCCACCAGGTCAAAATCACCCTTCCAGTAAAATCCCTGCAGCATTTCGACCACCGGCAGACGAAACAGAGGTGCCTGCGCATTGGGTCTCAGCTCTACAGTACAAGGACCCGACCAACACTCCGTCACTCTTACGTTTGCCAGTTTGCGAGAAGTAAGCTGTCGAATTGCAGGCTTGCCGTCGATATGATTTACCGCTTTTAAATTAATGTTGGTGGCAAAATCCATGTATTCGCTTAACGATTCGATTTCGTCTTTTTGCTGCTTGTATGCAAGTGTTCCAGTGAAAATGTCGATGCCGTTTCGGGAGATCGTCCCGACCATCAGATCTCCACGAAACTGAATGTCTGGAGAGCCTAGTTTTTTAGGTTGACCATGCACTTCCCGACCATGGCAGACGCCCACTTCTGAGTTCAGAAACAGGTAAGGCGAATATGCGCCGCTATGTTCTTTATCGGAAAAGATAGCATTTGGCAATCTAGCACCGACCATGACATTGGACTCACGATAGTCCCCGATGTAGTCGGTGTCGTTCATTCGATAGATGTGTACCATCACCACATCGCCTGTCACCTCAAGCGGAGGAGGAAGCAAGCCTGCAATTGCCTGTTGCGTGGTTCGGTAGGTAAACGTCAGCACTTCTACGTTGCGAAACGAAAACGGAAAAGGCGGAATGGTTGGCGCGTCCCAAGGCGTCGAAAACTGATCCGCGAGGATATCCGCTTCGGTCAGCGTTTCGGAAAATGTTTTGCGTTTAACCATGAGCCGCCTCTTTCCAGTTAGAAAATACATCTCTCAGCTTGATGGTTTCTGAAAGCACATCTTCATGCAGCGTTCCCATGTAGTCTTGATGTACGTATTCCAGCGCCAAATAGCCTTGGTAGTTCAAGGCGGCTAACTGCGCAAATACATCGAGATAGTTGATTGTGCCCTGCTCCAGACGAGTTTGCAGATAGCCCATTTTTGCCTGACGAAGATGGATATGCGCGGCATGCGCGAGTAATGGATCGATCTCCTCCTGACGATAGCCCAAACAGACGTAATGAGCATGATCCAAAACCAGCTTTAGTCCCTCTACTTCATCCAATAAGGCTTCGGTTTGGGCAGGCGATTCAATGCACGAATGAACATGAGGCTCAATGGCGACCTGAACACCCGTCCCTTTGGACATCTCAACCAGCACATTTAGGTTTTCCGCACTTTGTTTTATTGCATCACCTCGCGTTTGTCCGGGATTAACTACCCCAGGAAGAATGAATGCCGTTTCAATACCTGCCTGCTGGCAGAATTCCAGTACCTTACTGAAATCCTTTTTATTCTTGTCGAGCGAACACGCCAGCGCCAGATTCCTGTCTTCCAGAGATTCGCCAAACAGGTGATAAAGGCAAGGAACATCAAGTGGCCGTTCTTTAATGGTTTTGGCGTAAGTGTCTGGTGATGAAAGCACTGCGGATTTATCTATAGCTGAACGATAAAAGTAACCGATATCCAGACTACCGATACCCAGCGCGTTACTGATTGCACACGCTTCGTCCAGACTGCATTGCGGCATCGACCATGATGTGAGTGACAAACGCATATCAGACTCCTTCCGTTTTTCCGCTAGAAAACGAGCGATACATGGCATCTAGCACCGCAACCGACTTCATGCCTACCGTGCCTGACGCGTATACCTCGGCATTCTTGCCCGAACATAAATCCACAAAGTGATGTATTGGCAGCATGCCGTCGTAATCTGTCGCGCCAGATTCCAATTCGATTTCTTCATCCTGTCCGTCATGGCGGAAAACAGACACACGAGGTCGCTCGATATCAACCGTGAGCACGCCTTCGGTGCCAAAGATTCGAATATCCAGCATAAAGCCTTTGTGCTTAGGCATGGTCGAGGCTCCGGATAAACTGACCAGCGCCCCTTCTTTTGTCGAGACAATGGCGGCATCGTAATAGTCAACGCCTGCTTTAGACTGCGTTTGTTTGGCAATTACGTCGGCTGGTGTGAGATCCGCGATTTCAAATAGAAGACCAAGCGCATGAGTAAGCTGGCCCCAACCGTATCCCCCTGCGTTATTAGGATCAGACCAAGTAGAGGTAGGCGGTCTGAAAAGATGTGACTCTGTGTCGACCATTTCTTCGCCGTTGAACAAGTCCGCGAGAGGTGATGCCATCTGACAGACAACGTGAGAGACCTGACCGATCTTGCCCTGAGAAACCAGCGCTTTTGCAGAGTGAGTAAATTCAGCAAAGTTCCAGCCGTGGGGCATGGTGATGAATGTGTTGTTTGATTCTGCGAGGGAAACCAGTTCCCTCGCCTGTTTGATGTCTGCTGTCAGGGGCTTTTCGATAATACAGGGAATGCCTTTTTGTAAGCACGGTTTGGCACAGGCAAAGTGCGCCGTATGAGGAGAACTGACTACGACACCATCGACGCTTTCCTGCTCCAGCATGGCTTCGACATCGGTGTAAGTAGCGTCGATTTGAAACTTGTCCGCTACAATCTTTAAACGTTCTTGGTCTTTATCTACCGCAATAATTCGTTTAACCGATGGGTTTTGCTCTAGCGCAGGAATGTGGTTAAAGGTTGCCCACCATCCTGTTCCAATGACTGCAATGGTTGCTCCTGTATTCGCTGATCCTTCCTTGGACATCATTTTCTCCTGTTTTCATTCTATTCGTTTGCGACAGACTCTCGGGTCGAGATACGAACATGTTCCATGTGCAGCCTCATCGCAGACTTTGCCATTTCGGCATTTCGCAGCGTGAGTGCTTCGACGATCAACTTGTGATCTTCGATACTGCGCTGGATAAGGTTCGGAGTCTCACTCGCCATTTTTCGATATCCCATGCCAAGCACATTTAAACTCTCAGACATGCGCTGCATAAATGGGTTACCGGACGCATTGGCAATCACTCGGTGAAATTCGGTATCCAGCTTTCGAAATAGCGATGGGTCGTCCGTCGCTTCGCATTGCTGCTGAATCAAGTCGTTCAGGCGATTTAAATCTGGTTCCTGAATCAACACACTCGCCGATTCAACAATTCCGCACTCAATTACCACCCGTGCATCATAAAGCTGGTCTACACTCAGCTTCTCTAACGTCATATAAAACTGGAGCGGGCTGAGCAGTTCAAACGCATCCAGTGAAGACACGTAGGCGCCGCCTCCCTGTTTGCTTTGTACTACCCCTAAAATCGCTAACCCTCTCAACGCTTCCCTTACGCTCGGGCGAGACACTTCCAAAGCGTTGGAAATTTCTCTTTCGGTGGGTAAACGCTCTCCCGCCGCAAAGTTCCCTGTCTGGATCTGCTCCAGAATGTACTTTGCTACTGCTTCTGAAACTGAAGACGCTTCTATGGATTTGTAAGAGTCAATGTGCATTCCGTTTTCCGTTCTCATTACGCCAACGCTTTTCTTCGAATAGCATCCACACCTACCGCCAGAAGCAATACCGCTCCGCGAGTGATGTCTTGCCAGAAACTCGAAACATTCATTAGCGTTAAGCCATTATTTAATGTGCCTAACAGTAACACAGCGATCAGCGTTCCCCACACGCTGCCAACACCACCTTTGAGACTGGTCCCGCCTAAAATAATGGCGGCAACTACCGTGAGAAGGCTCTGCCCAGCCGCATCAGGCGCACTCGCACCCAGCATTGATGCGAGCACGATGCCAGCTAAGGCTCCGGCTAAACCTGACATGATGTACCAAAGCATCTGTGTACCCACCACAGGAACCCCAGCAAGATAACTGGCTTCCTGGTTGCCACCGCAAGCGTAGACGTATCTGCCGTATCGGGTTTTCGCCAGTACAAACCAAATTACGGCAACGATTAAAACCAGCAGGATGAAGGGTACTGGTACACTGGCGATCTGACCGTTTCCAATAAACTGAAATGCATCGTCGAGCAAAGGTTTAGAAAGCCCGCCCGTCATTACTAATGCAGTACCCGTAAAAATACTCATGGTGCCAAGTGTGACGATGAGTGGGTTGAGTTGTAGCCGTGTTGCGAAGTAACCGTTGATATAGCCGCAAACCGCGCCAAGCACTAAACCGACGCCACAGCCGAGCCAGATGTTTCCATAGCTCTCATAAACCATTGACACGGTTACACCAGAGAGCCCTGCAACTGCAGCCACAGAAAGATCCAACCCGCCGGCGATCATTAAAGGCGTTCCTGCTGCTGCCATCAATCCAACGACTGCCATGTTGGTGCCAATGCTCATTAAATTGTCATAACTCAGAAACCAAGGGGACAAAGTGGAAAACGTCACCAAAATGCACGCATAAAAGAATGCCAGTACGATCAAGCTTGCCCACTGCCCGACTAATAGAGAGCGAAGCCAGGAATCACCTTCTGGTTTAATTGAATTGGGCTGACTTTTTTTCATTAATTCCATGTCCTACTCCAATTAATGCAACGCTTTGTGGTGCGTGGCAGCAGCGTGCATCAATTCATGCACCGTAATATCGTTATTCGTGTCCAACACCACATCTCCGTGTGCAAGCACCATTTTTCTGTCTGCAATGCCAGCGATTTCCTCGGCATCGGTAGAAGTCACAACGATGGCGACACCTTCTTCTGCAAGATCGCGCAGGCATTGGTAAATGTCTTTTTTAGCGCCAATATCGACGCCTCGGGTGGGTTCTTCCAAGATCAACACCTTGATGCCAGAAACCAGCCAGCGCGCAAGGCACACCTTCTGCTGATTCCCTCCTGAAAGAAAACGAATCTCCTGTTCTAAATCAGCCAGCTTTATTCCCAAGTTATCGATCCAGCGCGTGACCAACGTTTTCTCTTTTTCCCGATCCACAATGGATGTGTTCTGAGTAAACTGATGGATGTGAGCTAAAGTCATATTTCTTGCAACTGACATATCGGGGATAATGCCATCGCGCTTTCGCTCTGCCGACACCAAGCCAATGCCTGCTCCAATCGCGGTTTGCGGGTCTTGGGTATGAACTCTTTTTCCCCTGACCTTTAGATCCATCGTTCCGCCCAACGCTTTGCTGTCGAAAATTGCCTGACCAAAATATTCCAGCCCCGACCCTATCAACCCAAACAGACCGACAATCTCGCCTTCCCGAAGTTGAAATGTAAGCTCGTTGATGTGTCCAGGAACCTGCATATTAGAAAGCGAGAAAATGGGCTCTCCTTTTGTGTCATCAGAATCAGGGAAAAGAGGTCCGGTTGTGGTTCCCAGCATGGCGTTGAGTACTTCATTCACGCTGGTTTCTTCTTTGGCATAACTTCCGATCATCTGCCCGTCACGCAACACGGCAATGCGATCAGAAATTTCAAACACTTCATCAAGATAGTGAGAAATAAACACAATGCTTACTCCTCTGTTGCTCAGTTCGCGAATCGATTCAAACAGAGCTTGAGATTCGTTTCGGTTAAGCGATGCAGTTGGTTCATCCAGTACGATTACTTTTGCCTCGCCATCCAGCGCACGCGCCAGTTCGACAATACGTTTTTGCTGAGTGGTGAGCACAGACACCAAGCTATCCGGCTTAATGTTTGAAACCCCGAGTTGCTTTAGTAGCCTTAGCGTTTTTCCGTTCATTGCGTCGTAATCCAGGGTTTTGATAAACCCAGACTTCTCGGGTAAGTCGCCCAGACAAATGTTCTCTGCGACTGTCATATCAGGCATGACAGAAATCTCCTGTGGCAGCAGCTTAATGCCCTTTGCAATGGCGTCTTGCGGCGTCACAAATGAAATCGACTGCCCTTCGACTTCAATATCACCAGAGTCTTTGGTGTACACACCGGTCAGAATCTTCATTAAGGTCGATTTTCCTGCCCCGTTGGCTCCTAGCAGGGAGACAATTTCTCCCCGCTTGAGGTCGAAGTTCACATCGCTAAGAACACGAACTCCGTTGAAGGCTTTGTTTATGTTTTTTAGATTGAAGACAACGTCTTTCATTAAACAAACCTCGATTGCGCTTAAGGCTGAGCCGGAACCAGACTTTCAAAGCCCTTCAGATTTGGATCGCTGCGCAGAGAATCCAGATGAGCTGAAAGCTTCGCGGTATCCAGTTCTAACTGCATGCCTTTGCCATCACGGCATTTATGTTCGTAATAGAACTCACAGATGTTGTTTTTGGTCACCATGACGTGATTCACCAATACAGAATCAGGAATGTCTAGACCAGCTAACGACATCAGTGCGATAGGAACCAGATAGTTTCCGTAGCGTTCAGGGAAATAACCCACAGAGGCAACAAAACGATCTTCACTCACTAATGGTTCTAGTTCATCTGCCCCCATACCAACGAATAAGCTTTGATCTTCCCTTTGCGCTTGCTGTACAGCACGCAACATACCTAATGCTGATTGGTCGTTAATCGCAATTCCCATTACCACTGCGTCTTTTGGAATTCGCCCCAGAACGTTTTTCATCTGATTGAACGATTCCTGAAGGGTGTTTTTGGTATCGATAATGATGATGTTATCTTCATTGAAGCCGGGAAGTTTGGCTTGAAAACCTGCTATCTGACCGCCTGTTCTCATACCCACAACGGCACCGGATTGTGCTAAACCGCCAACAACCAGATACCCTTTATTCACCTTGTCTTCGCCCCATTCAGCTACCGCTGCTTGTGCTAAGAAAGTGCCACCCATAAATCCGGATTTGGGGTTGTTTGCTCCGAAGAATGTTGCACCCTTCATCGGAATATCGATGGCAGTAACACCAATACTCTTTTGGTTAAAAGGCTTCATTACCGCGGGACCAAAGTTGATGTCTGTTTGGAACTCGATTGCGTAATCCACATTTCGGCGAGCAAACGACTGTGCGTTTTTAAGAGCCGTTGGACCATCAAGACGGTTGTCTGCAATTACCAGCGCAACTCCCGCTTTATTGGCGTTCTTCTCAATCCCTTGTTCAACCTTTACGCCAAAGGCAATGTTTCTTTGAAGATTGGCAAAGCCAAACACATATTGTTTGCCATTCTTTGGTGGATTCTTTTCTTTTGCCAGCGCGACCAGATCCGCGTACTCGCTGTCACTGAGCAGTTGCCCTTTCAAAAAATCCGTAGATGCGCTGACACTAACACTGGTTAGCGACAGCGCGACGCCAAACACAAAGCTAGGCGCAAAACTCAATATCCCTTTCATGGTTTTCGTCCTTGGTGTTGTTTTAGTAAACAAACTTGCCTTACCAATTACGCTAAACAAAAAATATTCAGTTCGCAACACTAAATTAACAAATTTATCACTAAGCAATCACAATCACCTGCTTATCAACATGTTAACGATTTTCTCACTTTTGAAATTGATTGAGAGGACCGTTTTAAATGATAATAGATTGTAAAAGTTGCCTTACCAAAAGAGGATTTATGATCGAGTTACGCGAATACAAGCTTTTCGACGGTGAGAAAGAAAACTGGCTGAAATTCATGGACGAGGTTGTGCTACCTCACCAGATAAAATGCGGAATGAAGATTTTGTTCCAGAGTATTTATGAGGACGAAAGTAAAGACGTTTGGTTTGTCTGGGCTCGCCAATATGACTCTGAGGAACACAAAATCAAGGCAAATAAAGCAACTTACAACGAGTGGTGGATCAGGGAAGTAAGACCTAAGGTATTTACCATGATCGACAAAGATGCAGTGCGCGTTCGCTGGTTGGAAGAATTGGGCTAGCCCCGGTATTTGAGTTCTAGCCCAAACTGCGGTTACTTCCGGGATATAGAAGGCGGAATGGCTCGCGGTCAACCTCTCCAATCGGCTTTGTTGGGTGATTGAACCCAGTCACTGGTTTTCCATCGAGATCAACCTGTTCAATACAGAGAGCTTATGTTTTGGTTGTTGTGTATACCCACCCAGCCGACTGGTCTTTAATCCCATTTTCACAATGCTTTCGCACATTGACACTGCACAGGAAACACCATCTAACACAGGCAAACCAAACTTCTCAGACAATGCTGCTGCTAGGTCTGTCATTCCCGCACACCCTAGAACGATAGCTTCCGCTTTGTCTTCTGAAATTGCTCGCTCAATTTCATCCCCAAGAATCTTCATCGGCTTAACGATTCCATTTTCCAGTTCCAGAACCGGGATTTCAGAAGCTCGCACTTTCACACAGCGCCTTTCCATCCCATATCGCAAAATATTGTGTTCCAACGCTGGCACAGATCTAGCCAACGTAGTAACAACGCTAAACTTATTGGATAGGACTGACGCGATGTGATATCCCGCTTCGCCAATGCCTATTACGGGTTTGTGCGTAAGACATCGAGCCGCGTCCAACCCAGTGTCGTCAAAACAGGCGATGATCACTGCGTCAAAGTCATCTGATGCCTCTATGGTTGCTAGCATGCCAGGTATTGCCATTGCTTCATCAAAAAAACCTTCAATGGAGACAGGTCCTTCAAGCGAAGAAACCGCAATGATTTCGGTATCTAGAGAAGCCGTTTTCTGTGCGGAGAGACGAATTTTTTCTGTCATGCTCGCGGTTGTATTAGGGTTTACAATCAGGATTTTCATGTTGAATTATAAATCCCCGCCTAAGTAAGCTGCCTTGATACGGTCATCGTGAATCAGGCTCTTTGAAGGACCTTCTAAAACGATGGAGCCAGTGGACAAGGCGTAAGTCCGGTCGGATATTGACATTGCCATACGGCTATTCTGCTCAACCAGCAACACACTGACATTCTGATCTTTTGAGATCGAGACTATCGAGCGGGCAATGTCCTGTACCAGTTTTGGTGCAATCCCAAGACTGGGTTCATCAAGAAGAAGTAGATCAGGTTTTGCCATCAACGCCCGACCAATTACCATCATCTGCTGTTCACCTCCTGATAAGGTTCCGGCATGTTGTGAAAAACGCTCTCGAAGCCGAGGAAACCGTTCAAGCACACTATCCAGTGACTCTGAAATTTCCTTTTTGTCTGAGCGTGTGAATGCCCCCATTAAGAGGTTGTCTTTCACTGACATATATGGGAAAACTCTTCGTCCCTCTGGAACCATCGCAATTCCCCGTTTTACTATCTCCGCTGCTGGCGTCCCGTCTAAACGTTTATTGTCGTAGTAAATCGAACCTGACTTGATTTTTGCCAAACCCGTTATGGCTCTCAAGATAGAGGACTTCCCTGCACCATTGGCTCCAATCAACGCCACTGTTTCACCTTTCTTAAGATCAAGTGATACACCTTTCAAGGCATAAACGTGGTCGTAATAAAGCTCTACATTTTCAAATTTAAGTATCTCGGTCATAGACTACATTCCCACCGCTGCATCTTCCGACCCTAGGTAAGCCTCTATGACTTTTGGGTTGTTTTGAATTTCAAAGGGTGTCCCTTCAGCGATTTTTTCGCCAAAGTTAATCACTACAAGGCGGTCCGAGATTTTCATAACAGCAGGCATATCGTGTTCCACCAGCAAGATGGTGACTCCCCGTTCGTCACGAAGACGTTTGACTAAGTTGACCATCCGCATTGTTTCGTCATGATTCATCCCAGCAAAGGGTTCATCCAAAAGAATAATTGACGGCTCTGTAGCCAAGCCTATCGCCATACCCAATGTTCTGAGGTGTCCTTGAGGTAAGTTTGAAGCCATCTCGTCCGCAATAGATTCTATTCCAAGAAACTCTATTAATTTGTCTGATGAATCTTTGAATCTTGCTTCGTCTTCCCTGGCGAGTCTTGTCCTGACAAAGAAGCCCAGTAGCGAAGACTTTGAACGTAAATGATGGGCAACGACAATGTTTTCCCTCACTGTCATTGAACGAAAAATTGTGGTCTCCTGAAAGGTGCGAACAACACCTAACCGGGCAACCTTATGGGGAGCTTGATTGCTGATTCTCTGCCCTCGAAAATAGACTTCTCCGCTGCTTGTCTTTAGGAACGAAGAAATAAGTTTAAACAGCGTGGACTTACCCGCGCCATTTGGTCCGATAACGGACAGAATTTCACCTTTTCTGACCGAGAAACTCACGTTGTTTACTGCGGTGAGACCACCAAAACGTTTGGTTACCCCTCGTAGTTCTAATAATGGCAACATTAGCGTTCTCCCTTTTTATCTAGCAGGCTTAAGATGCCATTTGGCAAAACCAACATCACAACGATTAAGAGCCCCGAATAAACAAGCATCTGGTATTTGCCTATGCTGAACAACAGATCCCATCCGAAGTAAAGCATCAGAGTCCCGAGCATAGGTCCGAACACATATCCAAGCCCCCCGAGAAAGCAATTGAGCATAAAGTTGATGCTGTCTGCAATTTGGAAAGAGGAGGGATAAACAGACTGCGTAATCGCAACGAAACTTGCGCCTGCAACCCCACCAAAGAAAGACGAAATTGAATAGGTCAACACCCGCAGATAAGTCGTATTCACACCAATCGAGGAAGCCAGTTCCTCATTCTGCTGGAGCGAGCGGCAAAGGTGCCCAAGACGAGAGCTGACTATCCGCCACAGAACAAAAAAAGCCAAAACCATCAAAGTCACAGCCATCACGTAAAACGCAATCTTAGGTCTCTCGAAAGTGTCGAACCCCGGAATCAACGTAAAGTTAAATACTTTCAACGCTTGAGGCAGCGGAATCGAGGTAATGCCTTTTGCGCCTTGCGTAATTGGTAATGCCATTGCGGTCAATCGCATAACTTCTGTAAGAACCAGCGTCACCATCGCGAAATACACTCCGCGAAGACGCAATATTGGCAACCCTATAAATACTGATAACACGGCGCAAAATACACCTGCCAATGGCAATGCCAGCCAAAAATTGACGTCTGCCTGAGTCACGAGAATAGCGGCAACGTAACCACCGGCTAAAGAGTACGCACCTTGACCAATATTGATCCGTCCTATGTAAAAGGTTAGCCAGACACCCGCGGATGAAATTGAAAGTAGAGCAACAGACGTCAATGTATAGTAAAAATCTGTGCGACCGGTTATCTCTATAATGAAAGGAATGACCAGGTAGGTTGATACCAAAAAGACGGCTACCCAACTTATTGTTTTCTTGTTCATTTTATTACCCCCATGGTTTTCCCATCAGCCCGTGAGGGCGAATGACCAAAAAGAGCATCAAAGAGGCAAATATAACGAGATAGGTAATATCACCGTATTGGGATAAAACAGACAGACCGACACTTTCCATCATACCCAGAATAAAACCGCCGACGATGGCTCCCGGAATAACCCCTGCTCCACCAATCATGATCATAATGAATGCTTTGGTCGAAGTGGGTCCTCCCATGCCTAGATTGATGCCAGTTATAGTCACAAGTAGCCCCCCTACAACACCTGCAAGCATCGCCCCCAATGCAAAACCAATCATCTGATAGCGATCTACATTTACCCCCATCAAAGTTGCAGCAACCTTATCTTGAGCCAGTGCTCTCATAGCTCGTCCTGATTTCGAATGTTGCATCACCAGAATAAAGACCACGATCATTGCGATAGCCAGGAATCCGATGAATATACGGTCGTAAGGCATGATGATGCGAAAGTCCCAATTAAAAACGCCGTCGATGATTTTCGGAACACCTCGTTGCTTCTCGCCAAACACCAACAAGATAACGGCATCCAGAAAAAAGCCAATCCCTGCCGCTAGCAACATGGTACTTTCGTCTCTTTTGGTTTTTTTGATAACTGGACGAAACAGAAACCGTTCCACCGCAGCACCTACAATCGCCAAGACAACGGCTGAAACCAGTAATGCAATAATGAAAGGAAAGCCAAATTGAGAGACGAATGTATAGGTAACGAATCCGCCCAATACATACATCTGTCCATGGGCAAAATTGAGAACATTCATCAATGAAAATATAAGAGTCAGACCCAATGCAATCAGTGCGTATTGCGCGCCAAGATACAGCCCGTTGGCGATAATTTGTTCCATAAGTAATCCCTAACTAAAGAACAGTAGTCCATGGCGACACACTTTGTGCTTCGCCATGGAGTGGAGAGTTCGACTTTTAGTCGACCTTTGCAACGAACAAGGTCTTAAACTCGCTATCCTGATACACATTCACAACCAGTGGCACCGATATCTGACGCTTCTGACCGAAAGATGTTTTACCAACGTAGCTAAGCTTAGATTCGCCTTTGATATAGGGATTTGGCGCTTCAAACGAATCCATTGTCTGCTTGAATTCGTCCACGTTTGTGATAGCCGAAGGATTGGACTTCAACGTCTCCAGGATGTATTCCAATGCATACACTTTGGTGTTTGACTCGTCGTTGTACTCACCGTATTTGTGGGTATAACGCTTAACAAATTCACGCATAGCGTCTGAAGCAAGTTCTGGTGTTGATGCTCCCCCGACAGAAATAAATCCGTTAGCCAGATCGCCAGCCCCTTCCCTAAGTACGCTTGCGTCCTGTGCAGTTTCAGTCGATATCAAACCGCTGTATCCAAGCTCCCGAGCAGAACGAATTAGCTGAGGTGCGCTAGCCGGGGATACGCCTGAAAGAACAAGCAGGTCAGGTTTAGACTTAATAACCGGAAGTAGAACAGGAGTGAAGTCCGTAGTATCTACCTGATAAGTAACATTACCCGACACCACTTTCAGACCAAGAGCCTCAGCCGCAACAATGCCGCTGTCTCTTTGACTCAACGGATCCGATTCGTTAGCCGCAACAAAAGCAACCTTTTTAATACCTTTGTTTTCGATGAGATACTTGTAGATAGCAGGACCAGATTGGTAGTTTGCAACCATTCCCAGTACCGCATTAGAAGCAGGAGCTTGATAGAGGGTCTTAGGGAATGCATAAGGGAAATACATGATACCTTTTTGCTCAGCCACCGGTCTTACTGCAGCAGCACCATCGTCTACATTAGGACCTACCACATAATGAATGCCCTCTTGCGCCATCTTTTCCATACCTGCGACAGCGCGCTTAGGGTCCTTTTGATCGTCAAAAGCAACAATTTCAATGTCGTAGGTTGTGTCTCCGATGGTGTAACCACCTGTTTCGTTGATCCACTCGGCACGCGTTTCCATTGATCGTTGATTAGAAATACCCCAAGCGGCAGCAGGACCAGAGGTCACTCCTACAAAACCGATCTTCAGCACTGGGTTTGCAGCAAAAGTAGCTGTCGATATCACAGCACTCATTGCACTAGCAATTATGCCGGCTTTAAGAAAACCACATTTATTCATTCCAATTACTCCTTTTCTTTTATGTGCAACTGAATTTGGTCTCCGACCAAAAATTAGTAATCTGTACCAGCGCACGCTTATTGTTAACAATGAATAGTCACATTGTTAACAATCCTGTTATCAATAAAGCAAATTGGATACCACTTTTTCAGCCTATAAAAAGTCCAATTAATACAAAAAGATAAAGCGAACTACTTTATAACCCCTGCTGTTGCATATAGTTTGATTGGTCTAAATGTGTGCAAAAACCATTGAAAACTGCACTTGTTTGGACATACTGTTTAGAAATTGAGTGGGACTTTTAAACGGAGTGATTTCTTTAATATGAAAGCGACGACCGCTAAAGATATGGCTGAAGAAGAAGCAATTGTTGATCAGATATATGAAGCAATCATCGATCAACGCCTTACCCCCGGAACCAAGCTCTCTGAGTCTGAATTGGGCAAAGCATTTAAAGTGAGTCGGATGCGCGCCAGACGCGCAATTTTTATGCTGGCTGACAGAGGTCTTATCAACCGCCAGCCCAATAAAGGCGCCTTTGTTGCTAGCCCGTCCGAAAAGCAGGCTCGTGATATTTTTGATATGAGGCTCCTGATAGAACCGTCTATTGCAAAACTTGCCTCTGAAAGGGCGAAGCCCAAAGATATACGGCTACTGGAAAAACATTTAAAAAAGGAATCTGCCGCGCGTGCTGCTGATAATCGTCGTGATTCGATAAAACTTTCAGGACAATTCCACACCCTTCTTGCTCAAGTCGTCGACAACGAAGTGATGTTACAGGTTGTCAGAGATCTGATTACACAATCGTCTTTAATAATAGGTATCTATGATTCAGCTGGAGCGAGTGCATGCAGAGAGGAAGAGCATGCGGAATTAGTAGAAGCGATACGAACAAAAAATGGCGAGCTCGCTCATGATCTGATGTTAGAACACATCCATCACATAAGGGACAATATTGATTTCGATAGCAAGACAAAGAAAAGCACAGATATCGTGAGCTTGTTTTCTTAGTTAGCCGGAACAAATTCCCGATAAAATGTCCCGGCTATTTCATTTGCTTAATTAGTAGTACTCACCGTGGCGATAATCCCATGACTGGAAACTGTCAGACAGGTTGATCAGGATTTGTTCAATATCCAGACCTTTACGAATCAGAATTGGGGCCGGAGAGATCGATCTTTCACTTCCCTGCTCTGGGATTAGAATGCCGTCGCTGTCGACCATAGCAACCATCACACCTTGTTCGTATCGAGTTTCTACCGTCTTATCTGGCTGAATTGATGCGACGTAGTCGTTGGCTTCAATAATCAGGTCTGCCGCAGCTTCAATACGGTCGCCGATGTACTCAACCTGCCCCCTGTTACCTTTGCCTGAAGGGTTAGCTGAACTGGCGAAAGTAAGAATCCCTTTGTCCCAGTTGTGCGCGACAATCTGTTCTGATGGAGTACCAAATTTAACCACAAAACAGCTGGTATTACGGTGGTCTGTAACCAGCTTTCTTACTTCTGGATCCAGTTTTTCAAGCGCTTCTTTTTTCCATGGAACAATACAACCCATCAATACATCTTGATCCCAATGTAACTGATAGAAAGCCTCAACCTCTTTGTTGAGTTCTGCCAGTTCTTTCAGTTGCTCCATTGAACCGCAAAGCACGACCGCGGGTTTGTTAAGCTTGCGTTGCTTAGCATCGAATTTACGCTTAAGCCCTTCTTCATTTGCCGCCATAATGATGTAACCTACTTTAGTCGGGCTTACGATCATCTTGCCTTCTTCTAAAGACTTGGCTGCGCTTTCAACCAGGCTTCCATCCCACTTCACTCGTTCTGTCATACTTTCACCAAAAGAATATCCATATAAAATTAAATGATAATGATTATCATTACCATGAATAGAAAAGTAAACTTAATGGAATGCATTGATGAAATCAACACTTGTTTTATTTATGTTCAACAGAATAGAAAACGCCAACCTTTTATGGGTTGGCGTTTGTTATGCGAACTTACCGATCAAATGTGAATTGCCGTTGTATTGGAGTAAACCTTAATCACCTTGTTAACGGGCAGCCTACAGCGCGAGCTTGAACCCTTCATGCGTTGCTTTGAATCCGAGCTTCTCATAAAACCTGATTGCATCAGGACGCTGCTTGTCACTTGTTAGTTGAACGATCGTACAACCTTTGCTCTTTGCCAGTTCGATAGCATGCGCAAACATTTGTTCACCTAGCCCTTGCCCCCGATAGTCGCTATGGATCCTCACACCTTCAATAAGGCATCGCCAGCTACCTATATGTGTAAGATAAGGAATGAATGTAACTTGAAGCATTCCAACTAGAGCATGTTCAAATTCAACAACCAACAATTCGTTGTTTGGATCTCGCATAATTGCTTCGAACGCTTCAAGATATGCGCTATTTAGCGGAATAGAAGTGTCTTCTCTCTGACTACCAAGCGGATCATTTGAAAGTAAAGCGACAAGGCTTTCTTCCAAGTCTTCAGATTTAGCTGAACGATAGTTTAATTCCATAGACAGTACCTTTTTTTAATTCTTGTAAATAACACCTTATCAAGGTGTAAAAACCGTCCACTACACTCTAACCCTAGCAAGACCAAAATGCCAAAGGTTAGCAGTCATCCTTAAGCCACTTGTCAGGCATCTTGCTGCCTCTGAGACGAAATTAACCCCACTTTCAAGTCTTTCGCTTCACTACGTCTTAAACATCAAAAATTACTGTACACCAAAAGCGCCATGTATTGGCTGTCGGTTTAAAGATTTTGTTAGCTGCACGTGGCAAGCTTGAATTCCAAGCTTTCTTTAACGCTCAGCCACTCTGTATTTATGATTGAAAATACAACGGTATCCCTGTAGCCGCCATTAGCAAGCTTTTGATGATTTCTAAGCACACCATCTTGCTTTGCACCAAGACGGGCGATAGCAGCTCTTGAGGCTTGGTTATGCCAGCTCGTACGTAATTCAACTGCGATAGCATCAAGCGTCTCGAATGCATGTTTCAAGAGTAGTAGCTTACATTCAGTGTTAACTGATGTGCGTTGGAAGCTTTTGCTGTACCAAGTATAACCGACCTCGACTCGTTTATTTACAGAATCCGCATTACAGAAACGTGTGGAACCAATAACTTTACCGCTAGATTTTTCAACAACTACAAATGGTAGAGCTAATCCTTTAGATTTTTGCTCTAGTGCATTTGAGATGTATTCATTGATATTTTCTTTACTAGGAACTGAAGTGAACCAAAGCTTCCAAAGTTCACCATCTGTCGCAGCCAGCACTAGCTCGCTCAAATGCGCCTCAGATAACGGAACTAATTTTATAGTCATTGAGTCAAGCTCAACGTCGTTTAACCACATGTTACTCTCCATGCTTGTGTGATTTTGATTGAATAGAGATAACGCCCAAATAAGGTGATGAGTTGGTCTCCCCTACCACTTCACTCATGCTAGAACATGTTTGAAGTGAGGACATCGAAAATGATGAAAGTGTCAGTCATGTAACATCACTAAATTGTTGACATTGATTTAGCCAAAAACGTACAAATGCCGCTTTTGCAAAGCACCTTAAGCAAACCCAGCGAAAACTAAAAATGCCACGCGTTTTTGGTCTGTTTGAATTGTTTGTAAGGTAAACTATTTACAGAACCTATTTGACTTGTATAAAAGAAACAAACCAATTGAGACTTCTATCATTTCAGTCAACAAAAAAGTAATTTGAGTACTACTAAAAGTACCGGTTAAATATGAACCAACCAACCGAAACACAATGAACGAAGTTATAATCACTGTTGCTACTAAAGCGGAGTGAACCCATGTGTTACTGAAATAATACAATAGGGCGATACTTACACCTATTCCAATCATTAGACTGCAATAGATTAAGATAAATGCAATCTCCCCATCAGAATCAACTGCACTTAAACCTATTCTTTCCAGCTTGCTATCAATATCCCAAAGCGCATTAAATCCGGAGAAAATAAAGTATATCGACATTATTCCTATATAAATTTTTCCCCAAAAATCTATTTTCATATTAATACTCATAATTTAATGATTGACCTAACAAACGACATGGATTCCCCTTTCCTAGAATCTGCCACCCAGAGGTGGTATCAATTAACACTGGAGGCACCATGTCTAATCGTTCTTGTTTTGGCGGTATCGACTTAGCGAACAATCACTTTATCATCCCAGCCATTAATTCCAACGAAAAGGTCATTCTCAATAAACCAGAAAATCACTCTAACCTACTGATTAAATTAAAATAAAATTCCATCCATGCTTATGTGTGGCGGCGCGCATTATGGCGGTTAAATATGTGGTGCAACATACCAAATGTAGAGTGGCAGACCAAAAGCCATCGCTTGAAGTTTACATTTTCTTAAACTCTACAACCATTTGAGGATAAGAGCCTTCCGGGTGAGCATAAAAATCAAAATTAAGTTTTTTATAAAACTTAATTGCCACTTCATTTTTAGGGTTGACGCCTAGCCGAATACCTGGGTACAAGTGTTTAACACGTGAAAGCAGCTCGTTATACATTAAAACCCCGATCCCCATTCCTTGATATTGAGGTAAAACAGAAATAGCTAACTCCGGATACTCTGAGTATTGCTTAGTAATTGAATCTTTAACTCTTAACTGAATAAATCCAGCTGCTACTCCCTCAATATAAGCAACTATTCCAACATCATCCTTTTCGCCCCAATCTATGTAGTACTCTTTCACCTTAGGATGATCCAATACATCTCTGGAACGTCTAGGTTCGTCAGGCGAGTCCCATAAAGCAATGTAAATAAATTCTCTATGTAAATCGATATCACATTTAGTTAATTCTTTATAAATAATTTCCAATTCTAAACTCCGAAAATTGTGTAACGCCGATCTAAGGGGTGAGCGACGCCACCACCTAGCCAAAATCATTCTGCCGTAGACACTAAAGCTAAATCAAACCGAATATGCCAAGCGTTGCGAATTGCTCTTAAACAGATTGTTATGTTTTTTAATACGAACGAAGGTCATTATAATAATTTATCGCTTTCACAATATTTGGCATTTTCTCTTGTAAGAAGTCCGCTTCGGTTGCTAAAAGGTGAATTTCTTCATTTTTAAGAACATTTTCAAGTAGTGCTTTTGAAGCTTCTTTATCAAATTGTCTCCCCATATCTAAACCATCATCCATTTCATAGAAGTACCTTAATACTAAGTCTGTATTTTTAGATACCTCTGAAACATCAAATGTAACAATCGCGGACATAATATTCGATTTATTCATAATTAACACATAACGCCCAACCAAGGTGTGAATCACAGAACCACAACGCCCAACTTACCACCGTAAACACTAAACTTAACTCAAACCAAAAATGCTAAGTGTTGCAAATCAATCCCAAACAGATTGTTAGTTTTATTTCTACAAGTCTGTTTTATAACGACCTTCCAGCGCTCTATCAGTTTCACGTATGAATTCTTGGTCTGAATCTGTATTTTCAGCTATTTCTTTACCAAAAGACACTTTCATTGGTTCCATATAAGTGGCTGAATCCCATGCTTTACTGCGTAACAACGGCTTACCACAATGGAAGTAAGCGTTTTGTACCGATATTTCAAGAACCATTAGCGCTCTATGTGTTGTACCTGAGACTTCATCACATATACCGCCTTCCACCAAGCGACAACACCCATGCACTCGTAGTGTTTCAACTGTACCAGGCCGGAGAAAAATTAAGCCTACTTTATTGGTCGTCTCAACGATATTTGTCAGTGAAAAAGCTAGTTTGTTTCCACGAAGTTCGGGTAACAATAAAGTGTGTTCATCACGAACTTGTACAAAGCCTGCTCTGTCAGCCTTTGGGGAAATAGTAGGAAAGCCAAATTCGTCAACAGTAGACAACATGACGAGAGGAGCAGTCTGAATGAACTCCTGCATTCTGCTATTTAACTTCTTGTAGATCTTTTTGCTAGCTAGAGGGTTGGGCTCGCCAATAATCTCTCTAATTTCTTCTAGTGAAGCTAATTCATTCATATTTCTTCCTTGATAAAACTAACGCCGGCTAAAACCGCAGACAACGCACAAATCAAGCCGCCGCATTGCACCTTAAACACTATAATCACCGCAAACTAAAACTGCCATACGCTGGCTGTCGGTTTGAAGATTTTGTATGGATAATCTTTCCTGAATTCGGGTAATGTGAGACCCAGGCTTTAGCTGCAACTAAAGCTTTCTATGGGGTAGTTCGATTGAAGCTAGGCTCCTCTGTCGAGAGACCGATAACAAACATGAACACCCCATAGGATTCCAAGCACAAACCTCGAATAGTCGACTGGGTCTCGAACCCGCATTTCGCAAGCAAGAGTTAGCTTATTATGACAACACACTTCAAAACATTAATATCGGCGTTGATACTGGTAAGGCGCAACTCGATATTTTTATACGACCACTTAATCTCTTTTTCACTGTGTCAAACAACGACAAAGGCATCAAAGACGCCATCAAAATTATAAAGAAACACTCACCTGAACGTATCGTTATTGAAGCAACCGGACGCCTAGAAATGCCCTTTGTCCTGGCATGTGCTGAAGCCAAATTACCTATTGTTCGCGCCAATCCCATCCACATTAAACGCTTCGCAGGAGCCATTGGACGAAGAGCTAAAAACGACCGATTAGTTGCTGAGCTTATCGCTCATTACGCAGAAGCAATCAAGCCCGACATCTCCATCATAAAAGCAGAAAACATACGATTGATGAGTGACTTAGTCATACGTCGCAATCAGCTACTCTCTATGCAAACAATGGAGAAGAACCGTATTCAGGTATTGCCAAAATCTCTCCATTCGACCATCAAGCCAATGTTAACCGCCATGAAAAAACAGATTTCAAACATCGAGGATAAGCTGGTTAAACTCATCGAATCATGTCCAGACTATCAGACCAAAAACGACATCCTGCAAAGTGTTCCTGGCATTGGAAATATCGCAGCTGCATCAATCATCAGCAACGTTCCCGAGCTGGGTTACATCACCAACAAACAAGCGGCCTCCCTCATTGGTGTTGCACCTATTACTCGAGAAAGTGGGCGTTACAAAGGCAAGCGGGTGATTCAAGGAGGAAGGGCACAAGTTCGAACCGTTCTATATATGGCGATGATGTCTGCTATGTAGTGTAACCCTATTTTCAAAGCGACTTATACACGCCTCGTTCAATCAGGAAAACCGAAGAAAGTCGCTATCATCGCCTGCGTTCGCAAGATGGTTGTCATCTTAAACTCAATGCTAAGAGATGGCGTCATGTGGGATGAAAATATAGCTAAAAATTAGCTATTGACGCCATAGTCGTTTGTTATGTTCATTTTCCAAGTTTTCTCGCACATATTTTACAAATCGGGGATCTTGAAAGAGCAAGACTTGAATAAATAGTAAAACAAACAACTATCAAGCTAAAGCCAGACAACACTTCGAACACTGTTAAAAATTGAAGAAACCATATGCTTGGGCTTATATCGCCGTAACCAACAGTAGTAATGGTAACACCACTAAAGTAGATAGCTTCGAGGACGGAGTTGAATTTATAAAAATCCTTAAAAAAGCACACTGGCATTAAGAAGTACAGCGTTCCAAAGTTAATAATTAGTTCAATGTAACTGGTCAAGGCTAACTTTAACCTCTCGCCATACTTCAAGTCACTATTAGGTAAGTCACCGTTCAACTTATCAATTGCGTCACCCAAAAATGCTTTGGTTATTTCGATTGCTCTTGAGAGCAAAAAAGACCAAACAACCAAAACAATCATGAACCAGTATATGTATTTAATAACTGGTTGAGACTCAAACCCGTAAACAGGAAACAGCTTAAGCTCTAATATTGATAGTAATTGAACCGCTAAACAGATCATTAATGAAGATATAAAGTATCGCATGTTGTACTTTTTTAAAGCACTTGAGAGCTCTGTGGAACTTGCACCTTTTTCGATAAGGGCATTCTTACTGTATTCTGCATACTTATACGTTGGGGTAACAAGCCACCAAGCACATGATGTTTCTTTCTTCTGCATTAATTTTTACTTCTTACTCATATGAACATAACGCCTAACATAAGTTGCGCCACGACTAACTAGCCAAGCGCATCGGACTCCATACCAAAACCGCCGAATGTAACGCGTCAACTTGATGTTTTTGTTTTGTTTATTTTAATCCGTATCGCTCAAACATGAACTTCTTCGGATCTTCGAGGAATTCTTTACCAAGTAATACTTGAACTGATTTTCTATCAAGTTCTAGGAGCTTATTTAGCTTTAGTAATTGCTCCGATAAATGAGTTACTTTAATACCAGCAATGTTCAAGTTTCTATGTGAAAGTTCTTTCGTGATCACTTGAGACGGACTAACAAAATCACCCTCTTGCCAGTCAACATACAGGCACTCATTTTTTCTATGGTTAGCGAACTCGACTCCAGAAAAAAGCTCTTGTTCATTAAACTCATTTTCGCCACCATTGAGCTTCAAGTACCAATAAGTTAAAGCCTTATCGTGTTCAATTTTTTCTTTATGATCTCGAAACTGACGATTAAGCTGCTTCCAGTCTACTTTTCCTTTATTTACTACTTTGATCATTGCTACATAAAGCATCAAAGCCTTACTCAATTCTTCACGTGCGAAATGCGACAAGGCATATGATCTGCTGTACATTTCATGCTCGTGAAGTAATTTAGATTCTTGGCAAAGTTCCTGAGCATTGATAATGCACTTCATCGCGCCCTCAGCCAGTTTTTCAGGCTTTAGATTATTTATTTTTGATTGAGTCACGATATTCCTTAATAAACATAACGCCAGCAATAAGGTGTGTCCCATTGAACCAACAAAGCGCACTAAACTCCGCACCAAAACCGCCGAGTGTAACGCATCACCTTGATTGCCTTGTTATATTCGCTTTCCAATGATGCTCAAACGCTTAGCTTCCATTTCTGCGCCAAATTTTCGACCAGCCGCCAGCTCTTCGGGACTTAGTTCTGCACACATAACCTCTCTTTTTCTCGCCTCAACGATCAATGCGGACATCTGTCGCGAGATTCGAAAATCAACCGATTTACTCAAAAGACGCTCTCTCGTTTTAGAAAGTTCTTCTGAAGTAGAATCCCGTTGAAGAAGCCACAAGAAAAGGTCAACAACTTGCAAACCATATGTCTTTTTTGATGATGCAAGAATGAACTCACCTGTGTTGTGTACAAACTCTTTTAATAGCGGGATGCCACCAAAAGGCATGGCTTCTTGCTCGTGAGGAAAGTACAGTTTGTGAAACTCACGCATAGTTCCTCTAAATTCATCGTTCTGGTCATGCACAAACTGTTTTACTCCGAGGCTATGCTTATTACAAAATACGTGAATTGAGTTTAACAGACTAGAAAATGCCACCATATTGGGCGTTTGCTTTTTGTACGCACTTTTTCCTTTTGCACTCACAAGAGTAAATAATTCAGGGTTCTTTACTGCATAACCAAGAGCATCACTCACTACTTCTCTTACTCTGATATCTGTGATGTGTCTTGAACGATTTAGTAGCTCTTTGCATATAGCCATGAGACCCTCAAGGTCATCATTCAGATAGCATTGCCAAAAACTCTCATCTAAGCCATCGTGCATCATGCTATCAATGACCAAACAGAGTGTATGTCTATATAAATCAATTACATACCATGTCATCGGGACTACTGGGTTGTCCCAGCAGTCAAAAAAGGTATCAACAAATTTAGTAGGTGCAAGGTACCTCTTTTGGACAATTGTGTAATGGAACTCCCAGTGACTAGAATCCAATGCATCTAACAGTTTAATACAAAGATTATTTGTTCGTTCTTCGCCTAATTCAAAACCATGTAATCTTTCTAACCCATTCTCGTTACAATACTCTTCAATAATGCTGGCTACCAATGACTCAATTTCTTCTGTAACTAATACTGCCCCTTGGTAGTACTCTTTAGAGCCATCTTGGAAAAGATGTTTTCCACTATTACCTGACTCGTCTGCATAAATATATACGCCATCTTTTTTCATTTTATTTCGCTTATTTTTAACCCTAAGAACATAACGCCGGGCATAAGGTGCGCCACGCTAAACTCACCAAGCACACCGGACTCCATACCAAAACCGCCGAGTGTAATGCGTCACCTTGATGGCTTGTATGGATAATCCTCCCTGAATTCGGGTAATGTGAGACCCAGGCTTTAGCGGCAACTAAAGCTTTCTATGGGGCAGTTCGATTGAATGCTGGCTCCTCTGTCGAGAGACCGATAACAAACGTGAACACCCCATAGGACTCCAAGCACAAACCTCGAATAGTCGACTGGGTCTCGAACCCGCATTTCGCAAGCAAGAGTTAGCTTATTATGAATACCAACACACTTCAAAACATTAATATCGGCGTTGATACTGGCAAGGCACAACTCGATATTTTTGTACGACCACTTAATCTCTTCTTCACTGTCTCAAACGACGACAAAGGCATCAAAGATGCCATCAAAACGATAAAGAAGCACTCACCTGAACGAATCGTCATTGAAGCAACCGGACGCCTGGAAATGCCCTTTGTCCTGGCATGTGCAGAAGCCAAATTACCTATTGTTCGCGCTAACCCCATCCACATTAAACGCTTTGCAGGAGCCATTGGACGAAGAGCTAAAAACGACCGATTAGATGCTGAGCTTATCGCTCATTATGCAGAAGCAATCAAGCCCGACATCTCCATCATAAAAGCAGAAAACATACGATTGATGAGTGACTTAGTCATACGTCGCAATCAGTTGCTCTCTATGCAAACAATGGAAAAGAACCGAATTCAGGTATTGCCCAAATCTCTGCATTCGACCATCAAGCCAATGCTGACTGCCATGAAAAAACAGATTTCAAACATCGAGGATAAACTGGTTAAACTCATCGAATCATGTCCAGACTATCAGACCAAAAACGACATCCTGCAAAGTGTTCCTGGCATTGGAAATATCGCATCAGCATCAATCATCAGCAACGTTCCCGAACTGGGTTACATCACCAACAAACAAGCGGCCTCCCTCATTGGTGTTGCACCTATTACTCGAGAAAGTGGGCGCTACAAAGGCAAACGGGTGATTCAATGAGGAAGGGAGCAAGTTCGAACCGTTCTATATATGGCGATGATGTCTGCTATGCAGTGTAACCCCGTTTTCAAAGCGACTTATACCCGTCTCGTTCAATCAGGAAAACCGAAGAAAGTCGCTATCATCGCCTGCGTTCGCAAGATGGTAGTCATCTTAAACTCAATGCTAAGAGATGGCGTCATGTGGGATGAAAATATAGCTAAGAACTAGCTATTGACGCCATGGTCGTTTGTTATGCTTCCTCTAACTTAATACCAACCTGATAAGTCATTAATTTTATTGAGCTATTAGTTTCAGCCGCTTGAACTAAACTATCATCAATTTGTCCTGCAACAATGGCTCCCTCGACAGTATGCTCACAAAACTCTCGACTAACGAGTCCCATATACATGGATATTTGACCAAACACTCTAAAGTCTGCGACTCCTGACTTAAGCTCTACAACTAATAGTGATTGGTCAGAGGTTTTTTCTAACAATACATCTATTCTTCTCGACCCAACCGGGTACTCAATACCAACCTCTACACCACCAAATATTTCATAACCTGGGAACAATTCTGCCACTTGCATACAAAGCAATTGTTGTAGGTCTCTTTCATATGTGAAGCACATCGTTGACGCATCAAGTTCAATTCCATTACTTTTCGATGCAACTGACGGTAGTTGCTCACAATACTGCTGCACTTCCTTACGATATTCGTTCAATTCATTACTTGAATTTTCTGTACAAAAGTCTTCAACCGCTTGCATCAAAATCTCATTCTGTTGATGTACCATCTGCTGCGAGCGGAATTTTGTGTAATAGGACAATGCTGTCCTTACGCTTCCATTTTTTTCGTCACCAATCTCTGAAAATTTGCCCTTCTTAGCATATAGTCGCCGTAACTTGTTTAATTCACGGCAATCTTCAAGCTCATAAATATCAAACTCTTCGCCTGTTTGGTTTGAGTAATGATTTGATAATCTATTTATAGAATCCGAGTAAGCAGGGAAATCTAACGCTTTACCCGACTCAGTTAACCAATGTTTAAATTCTTCTTTCATTGTCTCAAGTTTCCTCGGAAGCATAACGAATGACATGGATTCCCCTTTCCTAGAATCTGCCACACTGAGGTGGTATCGATTAACACTGGAGGCACCATGTCTAATTGTTCTTATTTTGGCGGTATCGACCTAGCGAAAAACCACTTTAGCATCCACGTCGTTGACCACAACGGAAAAGTCATTCTCCACAAATCTGTTACCCGCCCTAAGCTACTGACTACCATAGCAAATATTCCGCCTATGCGTATAAGATTAGAAGCGTGTGGCGGCGCGCATTATTGGGCAAGAACACTCAATAAACTGGGACATGATGCTCGCATTATGGCGGTTAAATATGTGGTGCCACACCGAGTGAAAGGAAAGAATGACCTCAATGATGCGGTCGCCATATGCCAAGCCGTTCAACACACATCCACTCGCTTTGTGCCTGTAAAATCCTCCGAACAACAAGCCATATTGTCGGTACATCGAATGAGAGAGCACTGGGTTCGTGAGCGAACGGCATTGATGAATCGCATACGAGCCTTGCTGTCCGAGTTTGGACTTATCATGCCCGTCGGTCAGTCCTCTTTAATGAAGCAAGTCCCACTCTTCCTTGAAGAGGCGGAAAACGAGCTGCCACAACTGGCAAGAGCCACCATTGCTGATGCCTACCACCACTTGGAGCACCTGAACCAGCGTATCGCCGACACAGAACAAGCTTTTCACGCATTCGCTAAAGTCAGTGACAATGTTCAGCGCATTATGAAAGTCAGAGGCATCGGTCCACAAACTGCCACCGCAATCCTCGCTTCCATAGGTAATGGCGCTCAGTTTGATAAGAGCCGAGATTTCT
The DNA here is from genome assembly GCF_019904195.1 of Vibrio sp. SCSIO 43132. Classification (NCBI taxonomy): domain Bacteria; kingdom Pseudomonadati; phylum Pseudomonadota; class Gammaproteobacteria; order Vibrionales; family Vibrionaceae; genus Vibrio; species Vibrio sp. SCSIO 43132. The sequence continues at coordinate 1,937,759 of NZ_CP063199.1, read as the reverse complement.
CCGCTTGGTTAGGGTTGGTTCCCAAACAGTATTCGACAGGAGGGAAAACTCGACTGGGCAGGATAACTAAGCATGGTGACAAGTACTTGAGAACCTTGCTAGTTCATGGAGCACGAACCGTGATAGCCAACTTAGGCGATAAGCAAGACAGGCTCAGCCAATGGTGTCGCGGCATATTAGAACGAAGAGGGATGAATCGGGCGATTGTCGCACTGGCGGCTAAGAACGCTCGAATTATCTGGTCACTGTTACACAACCAGACGGAATATGAGAATTACGCTGCTTAGTTCCCAATCAACCAAGCAGCAGAAAGAGAATACCCACCGGGTCAGAGCAAACGCAATGGATGGAGATAGGTTAAGACCAAGAGCGGAGAGCCTGTTAATGCGGCGGACATACCCAATGTCATCTAACGAATAAGGCACCGCAGTCGCGCAAAGTCATCAGGGTCATGGTGAGCATAAATCACCAGCAAACAGACCGAATGTAGAGCGGCAGTCCAAACCCCATCACCTGAAGTTTAGCGGATGTTTGACAGCCGGGGGAATCCATGTAGCCCTGTTAAGGGGTGAGCAATGCAATACCAAAGCCGCCGCATACCACTTTAATCACTTAAACTAACGCATAGTGAAAATGCCACGCGTTGCGAATCCCTCTTGAACAGTTTGTTAACTGAGCGCCTTTCAGTTTTAGCCTATCTTTCAGCCACTTTCGCCAAAGCTCGTTTTGCTAATTAATGATTAACAAAGCTAACTCAAATATGTATTTAACCAAAAAATTACCGTTTATCTTTAGTTTGAAATGCGTCTCACAACACCATACTTCGGCGATGTAAGTGCGCCGAACTAATCGCGAATGCCTTATATTATTAGAAGGCTTTGTGCCGCCTTTCACATCAGTAAACTTAAGTATCAAACTGAAATTAGTCGCATTAGCTCAGCTAAGGAAACCGACCGAACACGCTAAATCTCTGAACCTAGAAACTGTACCATTGTGCTTTCGTATTTTCTGCGCCAGTTAACGCCTTGCTAAGTTGCAGCTAACTGCCACGATACTCAAGCAAAGCCACTGTAATCACTAAACTCAAACCGAACCAAAAGTGCCTAAGGTTAGCTGTCAGCTTGAGCAAATTGTTATGAGTCTAGCCCAAGAACCTTGAGATCTAACTTCAGCCCTCTACGAGTTCTATCTGCGACATAATACGCGGCGTTCAATGCGTTAACTAACTGCTTTTCTCTCGGGTCGATTTCACGTACGGCGTAGTGTCCAAAAGTGAGAGTAAACAACTTCTCCCGATCGTTAGACACACTGCTAAAATATGAAACCAACCACTGCAACTGATTTTCAATTGACTCAGTTACTTGTGGTAACATCACCGAGCGACGATCTTTTAAAACTTCTAATGCATGATTACAAATATCGATTTTGATTTCTTCTTGACTCATAATTCCATTGACTTATAACGCCAGCTTAAACCGCAGACAACGCACAAAACAAGCCGCTGCATTAAGCCTTAAGCACTAAACTCACCGCAAACTAAAATTGCCACGCGTTGTTTGTCGGTTTGAAGCTTTTGTTAGCTATTAGACAGCCTTGATGCAGCTATATATGCCAACACCGAAAAAATGGCAACAACTATAAAGCAAGGTAAGACATACTCAAATATGTATGGTGCATTAGCGACTCTTTGTTCTTCACTCATGTATGGGAACGATAGCTTTCTATATGCAACTAAGAACACCCCAAAGTTTAGACCACCTACTAGAAGGACACTGATAAAAAGGGAGATGATTTTTTTCATTTATTTCACCTCCCAAAACCAAACTTCACGACTATCATTGAAGTCAGACACCACACCAAAGAACTCATACAGGGATCGTCTAAACATTCCACCGCTAGTAATTTTGTCCTTATTCCATAAATCAATATGATCTCCACTTCGGTTAGAAAATGCTTCGTTCCCTCTCTGCCAATAGTCTTTGAAGAAAATAATCCCTGTTCGACCATCTAGGTCATCGGAAAATGTTGAAGGGTTTATTTTCTCTCGTTTTCCAACAAACGATAGATTGGATTTGTTGAGCCAGTGTGCCATTTCTTGCGCTCGAATAATGTGTTTTGAACCTGAATGAGACCAACACTTGGTCACTTTAGCACTTTTTGTTGAAACCCCTGTCCTTATGAAAGCTTCACTAAGCAAGATAGCACAGTAATTATCAAAGGGTCTTGTGCCGTTTGGTTGCTTGTTCTGACAGCGACCTCGCATAACATCACCATCTGGAAACTTTTCCCATAGTTCCTTAAATTTAGGCATATTCATTTCTCTGTAAACGTAATTTGTTTAGAGAATATCAACTCGAAAATAAGTCACCTATTTATCAATATTTATTTTGCGACGCAGCCTGCGGTTCCAGCCAATAGCTAACAATTATTATGGGACATAATGTCCGAATAATTCATCCACAGGCGCGCTTTTCATCCTGTGGGAATTCCCAAAGACTAACACATAAGACAATGTAAACAATGAGGTTTTTACCGTATCGCACAATACTAATGTCGTGAAAGATCTCCGTGTTTCAAAACAAAGTGGACATTGATCAATATTTAATCGACCTGTACTTGGATACAGTATTAACGCGCTAAATAATCACGCTTATCTTTGGCACTTGAAATTGTATGTTTGTTAGAAAATATCGCTGCCATAACCACAAACACAAAAACGCCAACCTATTAAAGGTTGGCGTTTCTTAATTAAGGGGGTGTTTTAAGCAAATTGGTTCATGGTGTTGTTTTCACCAGAGGCTTTCAGTGCCTGATCGCCCGAGAAGTATTCTTTATGGTCATCACCAATGTTGGAGCCAGACATATCCTGGTGTTTAACCGATGCCAAGCCTTGGCGAATTTCCTTACGCTGCACTTCTCGTACATATGCCAGCATACCTTTCTCGCCGAAGTAGTCTTTTGCAAGGTTGTCGGTCGATAGTGCTGCTGTGTGGTATGTAGGCAGTGTAATCAAATGGTGGAAGATACCCGCCTCTCTTGATGCATCGCGTTGGAAGCTTTGAATCTTCTCGTCTGCCGCCGTCGCCAGTTCAGAATCATCGTACACGCTGCTCATCAGTTTTTCGCGCTCGTAGCTTGATACGTCTTTACCTTCAGATGCCCACGCATCAAACACTTGCTGACGGAAATTCAGTGTCCAGTTGAACGATGGGCTGTTGTTGTAAACAAGCTTCGCGTTCGGAATTACTTCACGAATTCGGTTAACCATTCCGGCAATTTGCTGAACATGCGGCTTCTCTGTTTCAATCCAAAGCAGGTCTGCACCGTTTTGAAGTGACGTAATGCAGTCCAGAACTACACGATCTTCACCGGTATTCGGTTTAAATCGAATCAGACCATTTGGCAGGCGTGTCGGTTTCAGGTATTTGTCGCCCTGCTTCATCACCATATCGCCGCTTTCTAGTTGATCCAGAGATGTGATTTCTTCGCCGTCAATAAACGCATTGTACTGGTCAGCCAAGTCACCTGGTGTTTGTGACACAGGGATTTTTTGAGTCAGACCAGCGCCCAATGAATCAGTACGGGCAACAATTACGCCATCGTCCACACCCAATTCTAGGAAAGCATAACGTACCGCATTGATTTTCGCCAAGAAGTCTTCATGTGGCACCGTTACTTTACCGTCCTGGTGACCGCACTGTTTGGCGTCAGATACCTGGTTTTCAATCTGAATACAGCAAGCGCCAGCTTCAATCATCTTTTTCGCCAACAGGTAGGTGGCTTCTTCATTACCAAAGCCAGCATCGATATCCGCAACGATTGGCACTATGTGCGTTTCAAAATTGTCGATTTGATTTTGCACTGCTTGCGCTTTTACGGTATCACCTGAATTGCGTGCCGCATCTAGATCTTTGTACAGATGGTTAAGCTCACGTGCATCCGCTTGTTTCAGGAAGGTGTATAGCTCTTCGATCAACATTGGGACTGTGGTTTTCTCGTGCATGGATTGATCAGGCAGCGGACCGAATTCTGAACGAAGTGCCGCGACCATCCAGCCAGACAGGTACAGGTAACGGCCGCGCGTCGTCTCGAAATGCTTCTTAATAGAAATCATTTTCTGCTGACCGACAAATCCATGCCAGCAACCAAGAGACTGCGTGTAGTTCGCACTGTCGTTGTCGTAAGACTCCATGTCTTCGCGCATGATTTTTGCTGTGTATCTTGCAATATCTAACCCTGTTCTGAAGCGGTTCTGCAATCGCATACGCGCTACGTATTCTGGGTTGATCGCTGCCCAAGTCTGACCTTGTTGTTGGATCAGTTCATCAGCATTTGAGGTCTCGGTTCTGTAGTTTTCCATGCTATCCCTCTTTTTATAGTCTTGTTGTGTTCACGTTATTGGATGATTGTTTGTACTTATGAGTTTTTTGCTTGTTTTCGGTATTCATGAAGAAGTGGCTCTGTGTATCCACTTGGCTGAGCTGCTCCTTTAAAAATCAGTGCTCTGGCGGCTTGGTACGCGGTGCTGGATTCAATGTCTGGCGTCATTGGAACGTAGCCTCCTTCACCCTCATTTTGAGCATCCACCACTTCTGCCATTCGAGCCAGAATGCGTTCAACCTGATCTTTCTTACACACTTTGTGCGCTAACCAGTTGGCAATATGCTGGCTGGAAATTCGAAGTGTGGCGCGGTCTTCCATCAAACCGACGTTGTTAATGTCTGGCACTTTGGAACACCCTACGCCCATTTCCACCCAACGAACCACATACCCCAGAATGCCTTGAATGTTGTTTTCCAGTTCTTTCTCGATGTCTTCTATGGTCAGGTTGGTTTCTTGCGGCATTAATGCAATTTTGAGCATGTTGCCTTTAAGCGAAGCAGTGTCGATATCGAGCGCTTGTTGACAATCGAACACGTTTACTCTGTGGTAGTGCAAAGAGTGAAGCGTCGCGGCTGTTGGTGAAGGCACCCACGCCGTTGTTGCGCCAGATAGAGGATGAGCAACTTTCTGCTTCATCATCTCTGCCATCTCGTCTGGCATTGCCCACATCCCTTTCCCGATTTGCGCTTTACCAGAGAAACCACAAGCAAGACCGACCGACACATTGTTTTGCTCGTATGCAGCAATCCAAGGCTGGTTTTTGATCTCACCTTTAGGAAGAAACGGACCGGCTTCCATACTGGTATGAATTTCGTCACCAGTGCGGTCCAAAAATCCCGTGTTGATGAACACCACCCGCTCTTTTGCCTGGCGTATACACTCTTTAAGATTTAAAGAAGTGCGGCGTTCTTCGTCCATAATCCCGATTTTTAAAGTGTAGGGTTCGAGACCTAACATGGACTCAACACGGCTGAACAGCTCACAGGAGAACGCGACCTCTTCAGGTCCGTGCATCTTGGGCTTCACTATGTAGATACTTCCCGTTCTGCTGTTCGTTACTCGGCAGGCGCCGGAATTTTTGATGGCAATGCTGCCTATCAGTGAAGTAACGATGGCATCCATAATGCCTTCCGGTACTTCATTGCCCTCTTCGTCGGTCATCAGGTCGATACCCATTAAGTGACCCACATTGCGAATCATCAGAAGTGATCGACCATGAAGTACATAATCATCACCGTTTCGACCGGTAAATACTTTGTCTTCTGCTAGGCTGCGAGTCAGCGTTTTACCGCCTTTACTGAACTCGGACGTCAGTGACCCGGTCACTAATCCTAGCCAATTGGAATAAGCTTCTACCTTGTCTTCGCCGTCTACCGCAGCGATTGAGTCTTCAAAATCCAGAATGGTCGACATAGCAGATTCGATCTGAATGTCATCAATCCCTGCTAAATCCTGACTGCCAATGGTTCCGCAGCTATTAATGATGATTTCTACATGCAGCCCATTGTTTTTAAGAACAATGGAAGTGGGCTCTCTGTCTAAATCGCTTGCGGCAACAAATTGACCCGGTTCTTTAAGACCCGTTTGTGTTCCATCTGGGAAGAAGGCCAACAGGTTTTTGAAGTAAACGGTGTAGCTTTCAACGTCGTGGTGCGAGCCTTCATTCAGGGGGAAGGTTTCATCCAGAAAGTCTTTTGCGAAAGCGATGACTTTCTTCCCGCGTGCTGGATTGTATTTTTTCCCCGCCTGCATTCCTGCGCTCGATTTCGAAATAACATTGGTTCCGTATAACGCGTCGTACAAACTTCCCCATCGTGCGTTTGCGGCATTCAAAGCAAAGCGTGCATTGCGAATCGGTACAACAAGCTGCGGTCCTGCAATTTTTGCGATTTCATCGTCAACGTTGCGTGTTTCAATTTGGAAGTCCGGACCTTCTTCTTCTAAGTAACCAATGTCTTTCAGGAACTCTTGATACTGGTTTTGTGAAAAAGAACGATTGTCACGATGGTACTCATCAATCTTGGTTTGCAGTTCATGGCGCTTTGCAAGAAGAGCCTGATTGACTGGAGCAAGATCCGAGACCAGTTTCGCCACGTTGTTCCAAAACTCGTTTGCGTCTAATTCTGTGTAAGGCAGTACTTCTTGGTTAATAAACTCATAGAAGCCTTGATGAAATTGACATTCCTTTGTTTGCGGTAGATTCATCGCTTCGTCCCTCGTGACCGTTCTCTTCTTTTGCGTTATTTCCATAATGAAAGTGTTGATTAAGTGAGCAACCTCTCTTTTTGGTTACGTTTTGCTCGCTTATTGTTCACTACATATTCACTTTAACTAAATATTTACTAAAATTTCACAAAGAAAATTTCACAATGTAAATTTTACAACTATGAAAAATACAAAAAGTCTATTTAGACAATCCCACTTTCTTGGGACAAAAATCCGTAACCTACGGAAAAGAAACAATTTAACGCTGGAAGATCTGTCGTCACGCTGTGTAAAACTGGACCCTGAATCTGCCCCGTCGGTCTCGTATCTGTCGATGATTGAACGCGGAAAACGGGTACCCAGTGAAGACATGCTAGAAGTGATCGCCTCTGTTTTTCAGAAAAATGTACAGTGGTTTCTGGATGATGCGCATGAACAGCAAGAGATTGTTCCGGAAAAAGGAAGCCGAGGTGGTATTCGGGGAATGGCACTAGAGCCAAGCTTTCTTTTCTCGAACGAAATCCTTCAAATTGCGATTCCAGAAATGCTTTCTCAGACTGGTACAACGGGCAGACAGTTCGCTCACCTGCTGATTCGTGCTCATCAGGAGCATCACCAGAATCACTTTCCTGACTTAGAGCGTGCAGCAGAGGAGATCGGCAAAAAGCGGATGCCACTCAGCGTGGACGATCTACTGGAGATCTGTGACAACATTGGTCTGAAAATTAAATGGTTTGATGAAACGCCTGAAACCAGCATCAGCTCAAATGGTGTTGAAATTAAGCGAGTGGTTCGATCGTATTTTGAAGCGCCTGATGTTCTTCACATGAATAAGATGCTGAAAAAGGATGCGATTCGACTAAAGTACGACCTTGCGGTGAACATTGGTCATATGGTATTGCACGACGGTGATGGTGAAAAGAGCATGGTTATCGCAGACAGTAACCCCAGCTATGGTGTTCGCGATCAGTCAAACCCCGGAGGTTCAGTGGAGCTGGATTCCACGAAGATTCTTCATGCGTGGCGCGACTTTGAGTGCTCTTTTTTTGCTGGTGCACTACTCTGTCCCAGAGTCCCTTTCAGGCAACTGCTGGACAGAAACGGTTATGAAATCAGTGTGTGCAAGCAAGCGGGGGTTTCAGAATCTATCGCTATGAGGCGCATGACCGCGGTTTCTCCATATCCGCACTGGCACTATTTTGATGCTTACAACCCAGGAAAGCTGAAAGCGGTCTATCGAGGAAACGGGATTCCTTTGCCCTGGGGCAACATGAGAATGGTGGAGGATCCTTGTCAGCACTGGTCTGTATTCAGAATGGTTTCAAATGAAGATAAGTTGAACGATGACCGGACTGTCGCTCAGATTTCCATTTTGATGCAGAACGATGTGCCTCATATTTACTGTTGTGAGTCTCAAAAGGTGACGGATCTCGCCGGAAACCCTCACGTGCTTTGCACGGGTGTCGATCTTAACCCGGCAATTGATGCGCAGGGGCATGATTCTATTGCAGTAGCTACTCTGTTAAAAGAAGCGTGCGTTCAGAACGGTGGCACCGCAGTAATCCCATTGAAGGTACGTAAGCTTCTAATGACGGTGGCGAGAATTCTGAATATAAACTGGGTAGAACGGGGAATAGACAATCGGGCGAGGTTGATTTGTTCGCGTGGTGCTGTTTGCCCTCGGGTTCCTAAATGCTACAGCAACGAGGATTCCTGCTTAGAGCAGATCTGAATGAGCTAAAATAAGTCCATATTGAAAGAGCGCCAAAAGGCGCTCTATTCTTTATGATTTTTAGCTAAGGTTACTTGATGGTATTGGTCGGCTTTGGTTTACGACGACGCTTTGGCTTGTTAAAAGGTTTGCCACCCTCTTTTGAAGGAGCGCCTTTCTTACCTGCATCTTTGTTGGCTACGTTCGCTTTGCCGTTTGGACCTTTTCCATTTTCATCTTTTCCACGACGTCCTGCTGCACCATTTCTTGGATTAGGCTTGCGTTTTGGTTTTGAAGGTTTCTTACCCGTTTCATCTGTGTTGTTAGGATTAGCACTTCCTTCTGGTGCAAATTTCTTTTTCTTCTTAGGCTTTTTCGGTTTAACCGGTCGAGTGTCCAGCTTAGATTCTGGAAGTGCGTGAACTGGCGTGTAACCTTCCACAGTTTCACGAGGAATAAGCTTCTGAATTAGACGCTCAATCGCAAACAGCTCTTTGGCTTCATCGGCACAAACTAATGAATAGGCTTGGCCTGACTCGCCGGCACGACCTGTACGACCAATACGGTGAACATAGTCTTCTGGCACGTGTGGAAGCTCGAAGTTAACAACCTGTGGCAATTGAGGAATATCTAACCCACGAGCAGCGATGTCGGTTGCTACTAATGCCCTAACCTGCCCGGTTTTGAAATGCTCCAGAGCTTTGATTCGAGCGCCCTGACTTTTATTACCGTGAATTGCGGCAGCAGAAATATTCTCGCTTTCCAGGAATCGGCTTAGTCGGTTCGCACCATGTTTGGTTTTCGAGAAAATAAGTACCTGAGACCAGTCGTTTTCTTTAATTAGCTTGGCAAGAATGGACGGCTTCTTCTTTTTATCGACGTTGTACAGATACTGTTCGACGGTTTTTGCAGTCGCGTTAGGTGGGCTAACTGAGATTTGTTCTGGGTTATGAACCAAGCCTTTAGCCAACGCGCGAATATCGTCTGAGAACGTAGCCGAGAACAATAGGTTCTGACGCTTCTCTGGCAGCAAAGCCAAGATCTTTTTGATGTCGCGAATAAAGCCCATGTCTAGCATGCGATCCGCTTCATCTAGGACCAGCACTTCTAGCTGTGAAAACTTCACGGCGTTTTGCTGGTAAAGATCGAGTAATCGACCTGGTGTTGCGACCAGTACATCTGAACCTTTACGCAGTTTCATCATCTGTGGGTTAATTTTAACGCCACCAAATACCACGTTTGAATTCACGTTCAGATACTTGCCATATTTCACCACGCTGCCGTTAACCTGTGCAGCCAACTCTCGGGTCGGAGTAAGAACCAGCGCCCTTACGTGGTTACTTTTCGCACTTTTACCACCAGCCAAACGCTGCAGCAAAGGCAATGTGAAGCCTGCAGTTTTTCCTGTTCCGGTTTGTGCGGCTGCCATCACGTCTCTTCCTTGAATCACTGGAGGAATGGCTTGTGCCTGAATTGGTGACGGGGTTTCATACCCCAATTCCTCAATTGCTCTTAGAAGTTCTGGTGACAGCCCCAAAGAGGAAAAACTCATAATATTGTACTCGTTAGAATGATGGCACAGAGTGCCCAAAAAGGGCGTTATTCTCAGGGTTTAACGCTTTTAAAGCAACAACAGTTTTGATTTTATACCCAAGTAACCTCAACATGCTTGGTTCAGCGAGAATTAACTGGCTTTCAGGCAAGACACCGATTTGAAGATCTAGTGGCTCTAAATCAAGAATCGGTAACGCAGTATGAAAGCCAGTTAAACTCGCCCTTGGGAGCCCATATTCTGCCCCTTTTCATCGTCAAAGAACTTGGAAAGGACCAGTCATTCCGCTGCGTTCTTTTCCTTGAACTGGAACAGAATATGTGGCTCTGAATCCTGCATCTTGAGGTCACTTGGGTATATCTATTTTAGTCGTTTATGTTTCTGAACTTCACATTCATCTTTCATTCATAGATCTTTCCTTATTATCAATTTCAACAATAAAGAAGGAGACAAAATGAAAAGATTCTTAGTTTCTATCGCATCCATAGTAGTGGGATTAATTACGCTGTTCACCGGTCTGTTTATGGCGGTATTCATTGGCATTGCCGCATTGATTATGGGCAAGAGAATGGAACAAAAAATGGCAAAAGAAGGTTTTGCACCAAGACGAGCTGCTGTCATAGAAGGAGAATATGATGACATCACAAGCAAGTAAGCGAACTCGTATTAAGCAGGCATTACGCAAACAAAGTGTATTTGTGTTTTATTTGGCGGCATTAGCCACAACTATTGTACTGACTTACCCTGAGTCGGATCACAAAAACAAAGATTCACAACTGGCTCCTGAACCTCAAATTGAATTGCAGCAAGTAAATTTTGAGTTCAGCGATTTAAAAAGCCGTAACGAAGGACAAATATTCTCCATTTAACGGCGGCAAGGCGAAATTGCCGCCAACCTCATCACAAATAATGATGTAACGATTTCATCTATAATTAATATTATGTGACACCAATCGTTTACGTCGCAAAATAAGCCTCTTCAAATGTAAATATTTTGTTGTATTTCTATTTGATAATTCCCGGGTTACAAGAAACTTTAATCCATTAAGTCTCTCATACATCGCACTTCACACCACTATTAATTTTACTAGCAGAATAAGCCACTCAACTTTACACTCTTCACGCAAAATAATAACAAACACCCTACAAAATACGATTCCCTAATCCAGCTTATGATTGAGCCGTGAGGCTGTATCTAAGCTAAAAAACGTGAAAAGGTCCAAAGTAAAGATGAGTCCAGAAAAATACCTTCTAGACTGGCAAACCAGCCAAACTAACGCTGAATCCATCTCCCCTCTTCTTGGTCAGCTTTATCGTCAAAAAGGCGTAGAAGTGTTGTTGTTCGGAAGACCACTGATCAACGCATCTACCATTGATATTGTTAAAGCTCACCGTTTAGCCCGACGTTACGTCGGAGATGATCTTTCTCCAGCTCAAACACTGCCCGTTTTAAAGCAACTCAACGAGATGTCCCTATCCCCTTGCCGAGTTGACATTGGTCAGTTAGCCCATGGCTATTGGCAAAACAATGAAGATGAAAGCAACCTTAACGATTACCTTGCTAGCGCATTAGTGCAACCGCTAAACGGCGAACCAATGACAGAACCACGCGACGTCGTGCTGTACGGTTTCGGACGAATTGGTCGCCTTCTGACTCGCCTATTGGTCGAGAAAAGTGGTCCTGGTTACCCACTAAGATTGCGCGCTATTGTGGTTCGTGGTGGTAAAAAAGGCGACTTAGAAAAACGGGCAAGCCTGCTACGCCGTGATTCTGTTCACGGACAGTTTAATGGCAGCATCATTATCGATGAAGAACGTAAGGCACTTATCGCTAACGGAAATTACATCCAGTTTATTTATGCGAATAGCCCGGAAGAAGTCGATTACACTCAGTACGGAATCCAAAACGCTCTGGTTGTCGACAACACAGGTGTTTGGCGCGATGCAGAAGGCCTTGGTCAACATGTCGCTTGCGCAGGTGCATCCAAAGTGTTGCTAACCGCTCCGGGCAAAGGCGACATTAAAAACATTGTATTTGGTGTTAACGAAAACATGATTCAGCCTGAAGACAATATTGTGTCTGCTGCGAGCTGTACCACCAATGCGATCACACCTGTATTGAAAGCGATTAATGACAAGTATGGCGTTGATTCCGGTCATATTGAAACTGTTCACTCATACACCAACGATCAGAATCTGATTGATAACTTCCATAAAGGTGAACGCCGTGGACGCAGTGCTTCGCTTAACATGGTTCTGACCTCTACCGGTGCGGCGAGCGCAGTGGCTAAAGCGCTGCCAGAACTGGCTGGAAAGCTTTCTGGTAACTCGATTCGTGTTCCTACACCAAACGTTTCAATGGCGGTAGCCAACTTGAACCTGAATGCTGAAGTATCCAAAGAAGAGCTGAATCAGTACCTGCGCGAGATGGCACTCAACTCTCCACTGGCCGGTCAAATCGACTACACAGAATCTACAGAAGTGGTCTCTACAGACATCGTAGGCTCACGTCATCCAAGTGTTGTCGATGGCGCTGCCACTATTGCTCAGGACAATCGCTGTGTTTTGTACATTTGGTACGACAATGAATTCGGATACAGCTGCCAGGTCGTGCATTGTATGGAACAGATGATGGGTGTGAGATACAAGACTTACCCTGTTGTCTCTTAGCTAGAACTTATTAAGTCATTATTTTAACTATAATAGTCCCACTATTCCGCCCACGCTCCACTGGGCGGTTTTTTGTTTCTAGCGGAAGATCAAATGCGGGTGTCTGTCTATGTCTACTCTTCGAATCGAGGTCTGGTAGGTTTTTGCCAACAGTTCCGGCTGCATAACATCATCTGTATTGCCAAATCCTTTCAGAGTACCGTTGTCTAACAAAAGAACTTTTGAAGCATATTGAAGGGTGCGGTTTAAATCGTGGTTAGCCATTACAACCGTAATGCCAAGCTCTGATATTTGCTGAATCAATTCATACAATAAAGCTTCTTGCCCTATATCTAAGGGCGCGGCAGGTTCATCCAGAATCAGTAGTTTCCCGTATCGATTCCATTCCGGCATGATTTGAATACACATAGCAGCTAACCTGACGCGTTGCCACTCTCCACCCGACAAAGTATGGGTTTCTCGGCTTAGCTTGTCCGATATGTTCAACTGTTCCAGTAATTCGTCTAGGGATTTTCCAAGATCATTCAAGGTATGCCCGACGGGCACAGACAAAGATAAGAATTGAATGACGGACATGGAGAACGCTGGTCGCTCTTGCTGAGTCAGATAAGCTCGCGCGAGTGCCAACTGTTCTAGCGTGAGCGATTGAATATCTTCGCCGTCTAGCTCTACGTTTCCTTTGAAAGGCAACAAACCGGAAATTGCCGAGAGTAATGTGCTTTTCCCACTTCCATTGGGACCAATTACATGAAGCACATCCCCCTTCTCTATCTGAAAGGAAAGAGGAAGTAATCTTGTGCCAACGGACAGTGAATTAACGTAAATCATGATTTCGTAATAGCATCCAGATAAAGAATGGTGCACCAATCGTTGTTGTTACAACACCCAGCGGCAATTCCGCCGAATCAAGAGAGATACGCGCCAGTATGTCGGCAAAAACCAATAACCCTGCCCCTGCAATCGCAGACATTGGCAGTAGATATTTATTTTCCGTTCCAAACGCTAAACGCAGCAAGTGAGGAACCACCAAGCCAACGAAGCTGATAATGCCACCAAGGGCAACAGACATGCCCACCAGCAAAGAAACCGCAAGAATTAAACGCCAGCGAAGTCTGTCTACATTAACACCCAGTTGCTTCGCGTGTGTTTCACCAACCATGAGTTTGTCGAGCTTGGTGCCTTGAAAACAGATCCAAACAATGACGGGGATCATCAGCAGAGTCAGGGTGTGCTGTTGCCAACTGGTTCCGCCTATGCTTCCCATCAGCCAGTACATGAGCACACGCATACTCATATCGTCACTGAAGTAAAACGCCCAGGTTACGACCGCGCCAGACAAAATACCCAGTGCCACGCCAACAAGCAGCAGTCTTGGCGTGCTCAATTTCATGCTTCTCGCCATGCCCACGATGATCAGTGTGAAGCAAAGAGAACCGACAATTGCAGCTAACATCGAGACTTCTGGTGTTGGCATCACGGGTAACAGAAACAGTACGACGACCATGGCTAAACTTGCCCCTCCCGAGATCCCTAACACCCCAGGCTCAGCAAGCGAGTTCCCCAGTAAAACCTGCAAACTGGCACCGGATATAGCCAGTGCAGAGCCAATCGCAAGCGCAGCAAAAAGCCTTGGCAGGCGCAGCTCAGTCAAAAGCATGTTATTGAGAGGTTCAAGGTAGTTGAACGGGGAGATAAAGACTTCACCAATAGAGAGGTAAGCCAAACTAAGAAACATGAGAGCAACTGCGCTTATCAGAAAGGACTTTTTCCAGCGTTTTTGCTTTTGTTGAAGAAGATGATTAACGTTCATATCGGCATGGTTAGTCAGTATCCCGCTACCATACCGATATCAAACCGGGTTAGGCAAGTATCAATCCAAGTTATTTGATACTAACTGTTCGTTTTCAAAGCGAGTTTCTGTTTCGACAACTATGACAACCGCACGTTGCCCCAGTGCGACTTTTGGGTTTGGGAACACAATCGCTTCACTCTGCGCTTCTGCATAAAGAAGCTCATCGCCATCAAATCCCAGCAACTCTCCTTTATCAAAACGAGTAAAGTTCGCTACGTCATCTTTAAAGGTGAAACTGAAATCCAAATGATGCTTAATAATGGTTCGGTTTACCGCATAAACCTTCATTGATTTTGGATCTTCAGAATAAGAAGAGTGCGAAATCAGCGCTCGGGTAGCGGAATCAAATTGGCTAAGAACAGACAGATCGTTTTCACCCAATTTAGACACTCGCCCAAGCTCCATTGTTAATGCTTGAGCACCATAAAAATGTCCGGTGTGCCAGCTAAAGGTACTGGTAGGTGAATTGGAAAGCAGTAAGGCCTCAATGTGCCCCGCTTCCAGGAATTCACAAAGGGCTCGTGAGCGTACAGGGTGGTCAACATAAGGGCTAACTGCGAACGTAAAGTGCTCCGAAGCTCGGATGGCACAATGTAGATCCAAATGCCAGCGAGCCGATTGCTCTGTGCCTTCGTAAAATGCCTTTACGTGCTTCTTAAGCTTTTGAGCTATCTCGGTTTCTATCGTCTCAGGGCGTTCGGTTTCATCAAACAGGCGGTTTAAATTCTCTGTCACAAAGCGGGTATGCTGATTGGTCGCCTGAGGGTGACCGAGAATAAACAAACAACGAGCAGAAGGTTGAAAAGCATCAGAAACAATATCGTTAACCAAGCGGTCAACTAACTCCATCGGTGCGGTTTCATCACCATGAATACCAGCAGAAATGATCACCTGACGAGATTCGGGCGAAGTATTTACCGGCTCCCAAAGCAGAACCCCACGATCAATCCAGTTTAACTGCCCAGAAGAAAGAGTTAAGGTTTTCGACTCAAAAGCACTGTCTGTGTCCAGTGTGTCGTAGAGAAAAGACTGATTAAAAAACGAACCTTGCATTGTACAACTCCCTGTTCGGCTCATGGCTTGTTGCAGCAATGTTACATCTGGGTAAAGTGGAAGTACATACAATATAGAAAAGATTTAGACATAGTCACCGAATAATCAAATTGTAAGCGTCATAAACTCTAACAACTTTGAAATTCACAAAATGACTTACTATTCATGCTATTAGAATATTTAGTTTTAAAGGCAGGTAAAAAGGCTTTCGACTAACTGGTTGAAAGCCTTATCTTCAGTAGATAAAAACTACTTAAATACCTTTGGTAAAAGTACATCAGGAAAGTTCTGGAAACAGACTGGACGCAGAAAGCGTCGAATGGATAACGTACCGACCGAAGTTGCACCAAAATTCGTTGAAGCCGGATAAGGTCCACCATGCACCATGGCATCAGCAACTTCTACTCCTGTAGGAAAACCATTAACCAGAATTCTACCCGCTTTTCGTTGCAACACTGGAAGCAGCTGCTCTGCCTGTATTATGTCAGCTTCTTCCATATGAATGGTACAAGTAAGCTGACCTTTGATTTTCCGTGCAATGGTAAAGACTTCTGATTCGTCCTCTGCCAGAACGACCAAACCCAAGGGACCAAACACCTCTTCCTGAATGTGTTCGTTTTCAATGAAGTTCTGACCGCTTGTTATATATAACCCCGGAGATGCATTCCGTACTCCTGCTTTCGCCGCGATAATTTTTTCCACACCAGTAGATTGACTCATCGCTTTGCTTCCATCGCAATAAGCCGACGCGATACCTTCTGTTAGCATGGTTTGATCTGCAGTTTCGGCTAACTCCAATTCAGCCAGTTGGAGAAATTCTTCAACTCCTTCCGATTCTCTCACCAAGACCACTACCCCCGGATTTGTACAGAACTGTCCTGCTCCCATTGTGAGTGAAATCGCCCAACCCTGCGCCAGCTCTTTTGCTCGCGCTTTAAGTGCACCTTTGAGCACAAAAACAGGGTTTACGGAACCAAGCTCGCCAAAGAAAGGGATAGGTTCTGGTCTGGCTGCACATAAATTAAATAGCGCACGACCTCCAGCTAAGGATCCGGTAAAGCCGACTGCCTGTATATTCGGATGAGTCACCAACCGTTCACCAACACTCCGATCCCCGCCCTGAACCAAATTCAGTGTGCCAACGGGAATACCGCATCGAATGGTTGCTTTTTCCACAGCGGTCACCACCAGCTCACTCACTCCCGGGTGAGCCGAGTGCCCTTTAACAACCACAGTGCAACCTGCTGCTAACGCGGCTACGGTATCCCCACCAACCACAGAAAATGCCAAAGGAAAGTTTGATGCCCCAAATACAGCAACAGGACCTACAGGCATCTGAGCCATATTTAATTCTGGGCGTGGAAGTGGTTTTCTTTCAGGTAGTGCCTTATCTTTTCTGATATCCAAGTGCATACCTTCCCGGATATGCTGGGCGAATAATCTAAGTTGGCTAGTGGTTCGCCCGCGTTCCCCTATAAGCCTTGGTTCTGGAAGACCTGTTTCTAAAACTCCGATTTCAGTGATGTCATCACCTATTAGATCCAGTTCTTCGGCAATTGCATCCAAAAAGTCCGCCCGCTGGTTAGCACTAAGATGATTGTATTCTAAAAACGCCGATTCAGCCGTTTCGCAAGCTTTATCTATAAGCTCTGCAGTTCCACAATAAAACTGCTTTGGTTCTCCTTGAGTTGGAGCGGAATAAAATCGTTCTCGCCCTTCCAACCAATTTCCACCAATGTAGTGTTTTCCAGTCAATGTTGAATTCATTGTTCTTTCCTTGAGTTAACGATCCTAAAACAACTCGGGCTTACCTTAGAGGCAGGTATATCCACCATCTACGTTCACTATGCTTCCCGTCATCAAGCTGGCTGCTGGTGATGCAAGAAACTGCACAACGGATGCAATTTCATCTGGGTTACCCATTCGCTTCATAGGCGTCATATCAATCCATGTCTGTTTAAGTGCGGGATCGATGTCTACATCATTGAGCAGTGGAGTATTAACATAAGTAGGCGCAATAGCGTTCACTCTGACTCCTCTATCTGCCCACTCTACTGCTAGTGATTTTGTCAGTTGATGCACAGCGGCTTTGGATGCGTTGTAATGACATTGTGGCTGTGGCGTATTAACCACAAACCCAGACATGGAACCGATATTGATTATGGAGCCTTTACCCTGTGCCAACATCCCTTTACCAAACGCACGGCATACTCTGAATACACCATTTAAATTGACGTTGATAAGGTTATTCCAGGCATCATCTGCCATCTCCTCAGCTGCATAGTTATTGGCGATACCAGCGTTACAAACCAGAATATCTAAAGTGGGCAGCTTTTCGGCCAACGCTTCAATCGCAACCGTATTTGTTACATCAAGTTCAAACGCTTCAGCCTTATATCCCAACTCCCGAATGTGAGTCGTTGTTCTTTTTGCTGCCTCGAACGAAAAGTCGGTGCAAAAAACTTTTGCGCCCATTTCTGCCAGAGCCTCAGCGCAAGCAGCACCGATACCACGTCCCGCACCTGTTACTAATGCTTTACTATTTTCAATACTCAGCTTATCTCGGTAACTCATCATCTGATTCTCCTTTTTCAAAAGCGAGTTAGCTCACATCGCAGAGGTTCATGATTGATTGCTCGCTCTCCCTCTTCGGCGGCCAGACGTTGCAGATTTCTGACCGATGCCTCGGAGTAGAAGGCTGCGTGAGGTGTTAACCAAACATTAGGGCAATCTCGAAGCGGGGAATTTTCAGGTAAAGGTTCTCTTTCAAAGACGTCTAACCCGGCACCAAATATATGCCCTCTTTGAACAGCTTTCGCCAAAGCCTCTTCATCGATTAATCCGCCACGAGACACATTGATCACTATCGCCCCTTGTGGCATCCGCGCGATCATTTCTGCGTTTAAAACATGGTGGGTTTCTGGGGTGTAAGGTAAATGGAATGAGACAATATCCGAGGTTTCAACTAGCTGCTCAAATGTCACCATGTCTACGATTACGTCAACTTGATTAACATAAGGGTCATAAGCCTGAATTTTGCACCCAAAGGCTTCTAATCGTGTTGAAAGAGACCGGGCGATTCTGCCAAAGCCTACAAGCCCGACCTGGCAGTCTCGTAATGATTTGAGTTCTCCAACAATTTGTTTTATTGACCAGTGTTGGTTTCTGATGCCTTTGTCATACAACGCCAGTTTTCGGGCTAACGCTAGTATCATCGCCATGGCATGATCAGCCACTTCGTCTACTCCGTAATCTGGCACGTTGCAGACATGGATACCAAGTTGGTTAGCCGCAACCAAATCTACATTATCGACACCCACACCATAACGAATCACAGTCGCACCGGGTTCCATCATTTTCATAACTTCCGGTGTAATCGGGGCAAAATTGTTGAACACAACCGATGCCCCCTTCACAGCGTTCAGAGTCTCTTCTTCCGTTACACATTGATGATCGCTAAATTGCGCGCCGACACGGGAAGCCATGCGTTGCTCATTTTCTACCGAACCAAAAGCCTGATCGGTGACCACGACTTTTATCTTTTCGACCGTACTCATCACAAAAGACCTCTTTGCGCCAGGCTGGTCATCAGAGCCCGTGTTCCAAAACGCCAGGGAGCGGCATGGTCGGAACTCACAACGGTATTTTTGAGTTCACCAAGATATTGACTGCTTATAGTGACAACGTCACCGTACTCATGAGTAAAACCACCACCTTCTGAATACCTATCCTGTGTTGGGGCAAACATAGTACCTAAAAACAGCATCAATCCATCCGGGTATTGGTGGTTACTGTTTATTGTCTGGCGCACCAGATTGTCGGGTGAACGGCTGATTTCACTCATATTGGAGTTTCCGTTGAGTTGAAAACCCTGTGTTCCAACTATGGTCAGTGCTATTTCCTCATTTGCCACATCAGACAAAGAAAAAGATTCATCAAATAAACGAATAAAAGGTCCAATCGCGCAGGATGCATTGTTGTCTTTGGCTTTACCTAACAGGAGCGCAGAACGCCCCTCAACATCACGCAAATTCACATCATTGCCTAGTGTCGCCCCTCGGATCACACTCTTTTCGTTTACAGCGAGAACCACTTCAGGCTCAGGATTGTTCCAGTTAGAGAGTGGGTTGATGCCTATCTCAGCTCCATACCCGACAGCCGACATAGGTTGCGACTTGGTGAACACTTCGGCATCTGGTCCTATTCCAACTTCAAGGTATTGAGACCACAGCCCCTCTTTTATGAGTGTTTCTTTTACCTGACTGGCGAGTTCTGAACCGGCTTCAAGATTGGATAAGTTAGACCCTATTGTTTCTGCAATCCGTTCTCGAATCACATTTGCCCGTTCAGAATCCCCCTGCGTTTGCTCATCGATTACTCGCTCGACCATGCTTTTAGCAAAGGTCACACCGCATGCTTTAATTGCCTGAAGATCACAAGGTGCGAGCAGACAGTTGTTAGACGTATCAGGGCACATAGCTTCTGGCGAATGAACAAAGGATTCAATGCCTCCTAAATCCTCACCATTTAGGTCATCGTAAAGAGCCGATAGATCAGCGTTCAGTGCATCCGTTATCGTTGGGAAGTGATGTGTAATGTCGAGTAATCTGTCTTCCTTGACTATGACAATTGATGGTCCAGAGTGTTTGGAACGCCACACTCTTCCCAATAGTTTTGCGCTTTTCCTGTCCTTAGGTAACATACCGACTCTCCTTATAAAGTAGTTTAACTACATTCATAATGACAAATCGATCAAAAAACAACCAGTAATATTTATTTTTACTAGATTTGTTCTTAATTATTTATTATCAATTAGTTAAACAAATTTACCATTCTTCCATCTTGCCTTTACGGTTAATTCATTACCACATCTCTCACATTTGAAACACCCATTAAAGTAGTTTTACTATATATTGAGTAACAAATCGGTACCGTACTTGACAGAAATGCCGTCAAAAACCACCAAGGATAAGGTGACATTCATGATCGATGAGTTATCAGAAACCACTTACATTAATGGTCACTGGATACGTCCAGCAGGTAAGTTGACCCCTGTCGTTAACCCTGCCACTGGGCAAGTAATTGGCTCAATTTGCACATCTACGCCAAAAGAAGTGGACGGTGCAGTTGAGGTAGCCGAAAGTGCATTTCAACATTGGTCTCAACTCTCTGCTAAAGAACGAGCGAATTTTCTTCACCAACTTGGCGACGCAATAGAAGCGGACGCAAAGTCTATCGCACAGGTGATGACAACCGAGCAGGGCAAGCCGTTAAACGAAGCAAAAGGCGAAATCCTTAAGCTCGCCGAGACCTGTCATTTTTACGCGGAAGAAGCGGTACGCATTCATGGGGAGTCCTTTCCGAATGACAGCAACGATTTTGAAAGCCTTGTTATTCGCGAACCCATTGGGGTGGTTGCTGCGATTACTCCCTGGAACTATCCCGCAGAATTAGTGGGTTGGAAATTATGTGCTGCTCTGGCGGCCGGATGCACCATCGTCATTAAACCTGCTGAGCTCACACCATTTACCGCATTAGCCATAGCTAAGAAGGTAGAACAAGTCAGCATTCCCCCTGGAGTAGTTAATTTTGTAACAGGTTCTGGCAGTACCGTTGGTCAGACGTTGGTTGAACATCCCACTGTAAAGAAAGTGGCATTTACCGGATCCAGTGAAGTCGGTTTGAAGATTCAGCAATCGTGTAGAAACATCAAAAGACTTTCTCTCGAACTCGGTGGGAACTGCCCAATGGTCGTGACTGGTTCTGCCAACTTGGACGAAGCCGTCAAAGGCGCATCAAGACGTTCGTTTAGAAACAACGGTCAAATTTGTATAGCGATTAATCGTATCTATGTTGACCGCAGCCTGTATTCCAAATTTGTAGAAAAGCTGGCTGAAAGTGCAAGCTATCTCACTGTGGCAAACGGGCTGGATTCGCCAGACGCAGACGTGGGCGCTCTTGCTTCTGAAGACGTATTGAAAAAGACACAAGAACATATTGCTGACGCGTTAGATAAAGGTGCAAACCTTTTAGAAGGCGGGCTACCTCCGATAGGTCAGGAGTTTAAGCAAGGGCTCTTCTTTCGCCCTACTGTGCTGGTTGACTGTACGCAGAATATGAAAGTAATGAGCGAAGAGACGTTTGGACCAGTGGTAGGTGTCGCGCCTTATGATTCTTTGGAACACGCCATAGAGCTTTGCAACGATACCCCTTACGGTCTCGCCGCCTATGTGTATTCCAAGCACATGGATGAAACCAAATTCCTGACCTCCCGGCTCGATTACGGAAATGTTGCCGTTAACAACGTAGACGCTGGCATTATCAACGCACCCTACGGTGGGAGAAAGCAGAGCGGTGTGGGATATGAACATGGTCGGGAAGGTATGCTGGAATACCTGCAGTTCAAACACATCAGAACGCGCTTTGAACAACCGGGGAGATCTGAACAATGAGCTCTGGGTTTCTGGGAATAGACATAGGCACGTCAGCTTGTAAGGCTGTGTTGCTGGACGAAAACGGCAATATCATCGCAAGCCAGACTCAAGCTTACGGTTTTGAACAGCCCTTCCCTGGCTGGGTTGAACAAGACCCAGAGAGTTGGATTCAAGCTGCAGCAAACGCAACAAAGCGAGTCTTATCCAAATCAGGAGCTCCTTCCGTGTCCTGCGTGGGATTGTCTGGGCAAATGCATGGTTTAACGCCCTTAGATAGCAATTTCAAGGTTATAAGACCTGCAATCTTATGGAACGATCAGCGAAATAAAGCCGAATCGGACGCCATTCATGACCATTTTGGCGGTGCAGAGAAGTTAGCAGAAAGCACAAGTAACCAAATGCTTGTCGGATATACCGGAGGAAAGATCCTCTGGATGAAAAATCACGAACCCGATAACTATCAGAAATTACGTCATGTGCTCAACCCAAAAGATTATCTTCGCTTGGTTTTGACAGGAGAGCTCGCGACAGAAGTGTCGGACGCTTCTGGTACTGGCTTGTTTAATGTCGCTAACAGGGTTTGGGCATGGGATGTTATCGACTCACTGGGCATCGAACGTTCACTGCTGCCCTCCTGCTATGAATCCAGTGTGATTTCGGGAAAAGTCTCCGCATCAGCCGCTCAAATTTTTGGTATCCCTGCAGGGACACCTGTCATTGGCGGGGGCGGCGACGCAGTGATTCAGACGTTTGGTTCAGGAGTTGTCCGACCCGGTGAATTACAAACCACCATCGGCACAGCGGGCATTTTAGCTACCGCACTTTCCTCGCCGATTACCAATCCACAAGGCAAAGTTCAGGTCTTTTGTAACCTCTCACCTGACAAATGGCATTGCATGGGAGTATCACTGAATGCTGGCTCATGCCTTACCTGGCTTTCCAGACTGATTCAGAGCTTTGGTGTAACCGCTCCCGATTACGAATCAATGGCAAAACTGGCGGCTCAGTCATCTGCAGGCGCAAATGGACTATTGATGATGCCTTATTTGAACGGTGAACGTTGCCCTCACCCAGAACCTGACGCACGAGGAGCTTTTGTTGGACTGAATTCAACCCATCAAGCGCCCGACTTATGCAGAGCGGTAATGGAAGGTGTGGCCTATTCCCTGTATGACATCTATTCCTTAATGAACTCAATGGGCATTAATAGCGACGTCATAAAAGCATCCGGAGGTGGTGCCCAATCTTCATTGTGGAGACATATTCAGGCAGACCTTTTTGATGCCGAAGTTCAGACAGTTTCCGGTGCTGCTGAAGGGGCGGCTTTCGGGGCAGCTATGCTTGCAGGTGTAGGTATTGGTCACTGGTCCACACTCGAAGAAGCCAGCCTATGCTGCAAGGAAATCACAACTCAGTCTCCTGACAAAGAAAACCAGATTATTTACAGGGACAGGTTCAAAGCTTATCAGGCTTTGTACCCTCTTTTAAGCCCCATCGTTCAGTCACTCAATTCAAGCGGAGAAACAGCGTTATGAGCGAACACTTAAAACAGTACGACGCATTCATCTTCGATCTTGATGGCACTTTGATCAACAGTGCTCCTGACATCGCAGCATCCATGAATAGAGTGCTGGCAGATTTTGGGCAGGAGTCGCTTTCTACCTCTGAAATTGAACGTTTTATCGGATTTGGTTCTGAGAGGCTGGTGGCTGATGTATTGGATATCTGCGGTCTTTCAATGACCCGTGAACAGTTGAAAGAAGCTGTGATTCAATACAACCAATATTACAACGAGTCGCCGGCAACTCTGACAACCTTCTACCCCAATGTAAAAGAAGACTTGGAAATGTTAGCCCAGAAAGGTTACAAACTGGGGGTTTGCACCAACAAAACCCACAAGCTAACACAGACCGTTCTTCGGCTTCTGGGAATTGATAACCTAATTGACGTAGCGATTGGGGCGGATGCAGTCGAGAGATGTAAGCCTGATCCGCTGCACTTGATTGAAGTCGCGAAGCGGATGTCATTGAATGGCAAGCCATGGGCATACATTGGCGATACCCCCGTAGACCAGCAAACCGCCGAGAAAGTCGGTGTCAGTTTCTTTGCTGTCCCTTGGGGTGGCGGATCAGAGCTAAAAATAAACGAGCAATACAGATTATCGCGCTTGAGTGATTTAACAACTTTTCGAAAGGAACCTTAATGAGTACCAGCCTGCTTCATAAAATCGTGCATGAAATGGATGACATGAAAAGCGCAGAGCGCCGTGTCGCGGAATTTGTCAGTGCAAAGCCTGACAAGGTCATCCATATGAGCATTGCGTCTCTCGCCAGTGAATGTTCGGTGAGTGATCCGACGATCATGCGATTTTGTCGTAGGTTTGGATATGACGGTTATCAGAGCTTCAAGCTGAACCTTGCGCAACAATTAGTCCCTTCAGCCCCTTTTGTTTATGAACAGATTACCGCTAGTGACAGCGTGGATCACATTGTTCGAAAGACCTGTCGCAACTCACTAAATGCCATCCAGAGAGCTATGGAAGACATCGCACCAGAACAAATTGAAGAAGGGGCAAAGCTTCTTTCTAAAGCCAGTTACATTGGGATTTACGCTTCTGGTATCTCGGAAGTCACGGCTCTTGATGCTGAACATAAATTCCAGCGATTAGGATTGAGATGCAACGCGTTAGTACGTAAACAAAGGCAATGGCTGCATGCAGAACGTTCTAAACCACAAGAAGTCGCCTTTATATTTTCTCAGTCCGGCGCGACTAGGCAACTGGTGGAGATCGCAACAGCAGCACGAGCAGGTGGCGCAAGAGTAGTTTCAGTCACCGCCAGCGATAGCCCACTCGCCGCAGTTTCAGACGTAACCATTGCAATCACACCCTATGAACGTACCGAGCTGTTGACCCCTTTGGCTTCGCGCCTAAATCATCATTTGGTTGTCAACATGCTGGTGACAGCTATAGCCGTTACAAGCGGAAGTGAGTTCCCGGACCAGCTACCTGCCCTGGACTCGTGGCAAACGGAAAAGCTTTAGCGTTCTAGTTAAGTAAAGGAATACAGAATATGTCTCAAGACGATGCGAAAAAACTATCGGGAATTAGAGCTATCGATGAATTTGTACAAGATGGCATGAAACTAGGGCTCGGTTCAGGCACAACTTCTCACTTCTTTGTTCGGGAGCTAGGAAAACGGGTCGGCGAGGGACTTAAAGTCACCTGTACCACGACATCACGCTCGACCAATGAAGTCGCACAATCGGTGGGGATTGAAATCATCGACCCCAACCAAATTGGCGAGATTGACCTCACCATCGATGGTCCTGATGAAATTGATCGCAACTTCAATATGATCAAAGGCGGCGGAGCCTGCCTGTTGTGGGAGAAAATCATCGCCCATGCCTCTAAGAGAATGATCACCGTATGCGACGAAAGCAAAATCGTGGAGACACTTGGTGCATTTCCTTTGCCTATTGAAGTGGTTCAGTTTGGCTGGAAACAGACCGAGCAGCGCATATCAGATGTACTTAATGCACATGTGGGAAGTCGCGTCAAAATCATTCGACGACATCAAGGCGAAAAGCCAGTCATTACAGACAGTGGACACTTTATTCTCGACTGCCATTGTCAGGCTATTCCGTCTCCGGCAGTGTTAGAAACGGCTCTAAATATGATTCCCGGTGTCGTTGAAAATGGACTTTTTACACGTGAGTCAAACGGGATGGTTGTGGGGCGGTTTGACGGAACCAGTTTTGTTGTTACTCAAAAAGCTAGTAAAACTTCATAAATTAAACAAACAGTTAGAATTCGCTTTTTTGTTTTGATTTTAAATGTATTGATGCCCTCGATAAAAAATACAAGGTGACCACCCAATAGGTTACCAAACCTTGGAACGTTAGATGGTAATTAACGAGATGAGCCTTATCAGGGTTTGTAGTCTTTGAAGACGACGCTCGCTGCCTAAAGAACCAGTTGTACTAGACAGCATCTATCGCCTGCTCTTTAAAAGCTATGCAAACCCAAACAGTTAAGTAGTAAAACTAGGTACTCTCACTTCACATTCAGTAACACGACATGGAGATGGTTGATATGACTGATGTAAGTAAACTGGACCGCCGCACCATTTTAAAAGCAGGTGCGGCATTAGGGGTAAGCATGCTTGCTGGACCCAACATGGCATGGGCAAAGGATCGCGTTTTTGTCCCTTACAGTAACAAGAGCCTTGATTATTATTTCTTCGTTATTCAGGAAGAAGCGGTAAAAAGAGCCGTTATGAAAAACGAATGGGAATTTCAGGCAACCAATGCTAACTTTGATAACACACGGCAATTGGAACAGTGGCAAAGCCTGATGCTTCGTAAACCTTCCGCCATTGTGAGCGACCCAATAGACAGCCAGGCAATTGTAAGTGTGATTAAGCGCTATAATCGCCAAAACATTCCGGTTGGTATCATTGATACACCTGCTGATGGTGGAGATGTCGCAATCACCGTGAGTTTTGATAACTACATTGGTGGTGTTATGGCTGCTAAGCAGATCATTCAGCGACTCGAGCAGAAATACGGCGAACCCAAAGGGACAGTGCTCAACTGTTTTGGCGCCCTACAAAGCGTGGCGTGGCGTTTGAGAAAAGAAGGCATGGACGCCGAGTTTGCCAAATACCCCAACATTAAGTATCTGGCGCGCCCGACTGAAGGTCAGCTCGAAAAAATGCTGTCCGTAACTTTGTCTACCCTTTCCGAATACCCTGATTTAGATGCGGTCCATGCGCCATCAGACTCCCCTTCCCGTGGAATCGTAACGGCGCTTAAGCAGAAAGGTCGCTGGAAAAAAGTGGGTGAAGACGGACACGTTATCTTCGTCAATATTGATGGTGAGCCTATAGCGGTGAAATGGATCCAAGAAGGCTATATGGATTCCTGTGTCTCTCAAGATCCCATTGCTTATGGGGAAATTGCCGTCGAGCTTTTGCAAAAGTACGCGATGAAAGGACAACCTGTCCCTATTGGTCCTTATGAAAACAAAAAGTACTTCTGGGAAAAGGCTGAAATTGTTAATGGCAAAACAGGTCCAACGATGATCATCCCTCCTTTTGTTATTGACGGCAGTAATGCAAAAGACCCAAGGCACTGGGGATCGGTTGCCGAAAAAGATTGGGGCATTGCCTACACCTAAGCTAGTTTCGCCTGAAAGAATTATTTTCAGGCGAGTTTTTTATACCAATCACAGTAAGTGTTCAGAAATAGCTTTTTAACAAGCCAAAATGGGCAGTTAATTATTCTGATTGGTGTTACGTCATTCGCAAAGGAACTGAAATGAGTGCCAATCTAGCAAGCCAAGGGAATGATCAAGAGATCGCACTGGAAGTCGTCAATCTGTCAAAACAGTACGGGCAGTTTACGGCTCTGGACAATGTCAGCCTACGCCTGAAGCAAGGGACAATTC
Source organism: Vibrio sp. SCSIO 43132 (assembly GCF_019904195.1). Taxonomy (NCBI): domain Bacteria; kingdom Pseudomonadati; phylum Pseudomonadota; class Gammaproteobacteria; order Vibrionales; family Vibrionaceae; genus Vibrio; species Vibrio sp. SCSIO 43132. Next base: position 1,910,450 of record NZ_CP063199.1, on the reverse strand, counting down.
ACGGTTTACTGGGTGAAAACGGAGCAGGTAAAAGTACACTTGTGGGGCTGATTTCTGGTCAGAATACAGCAACATCGGGGAGCATTATTCTCAATGGACTTCGTGTTGAGAATGCCGACGTACGGGAAATGGAAAAAGCGGGAGTGTTTCTTGTTACACAGGAACCGATGATTGTTGATCACTTGACCGCTGCCGAGAATCTGATGCTCGGTATATGGCCAAGCAACCACGGCCTCGTTCAATGGGGAAAACTGGAATCCGACGCACAGGAGATGTTGGAAGGCACAGGGATCGATCACAATACTCTGGCAGGTCAGCTAGACGCGGTTGCCCGAAGAAAACTGAATATACTTCGCGCCATGTTCAGTGGTGGCAAAGTCATTATTCTCGATGAACCTACGACCTCTTTGAGCGTTGAAGATCGTACTCACCTATTCGATTTTATGCGCCGCCTTAAACGTCAAGGAGTCACATTTATCTTTATTTCCCACTACAACGACGAAATCCTTTCTGTGTGTGATGCGGTTTCTGTGTTACGTGACGGAAAACTTGCAGGCAGTTCCGAGCACGTTGACCAACTTAGCTCTGAAGATTTATCTGAACTCGTAGTCGGTCATAATCTTTCCCTGTTTCAACGAAAGCCACATAACTTCCAGCAATTGGACGAAGGTGTCAGTTTTAAAGGCATTCACAGTGATGGTGTTCACTTAGAGCACCTTCACATAGCAACTGGGGAAATTGTCGGGTTTACCGGGCTTCCCGGTTCGGGTGCGAAAGAAACCGCTCGCGCCATTTTCGGGCTTCAACCCGCCAAAGGCTTCATCAAACTTGGAGCTGAAAGTGCCAGAGCTTTACCTCAAGACCCACACGATGCCTTTGATGCCGGTATCGCCTTTCTCTCTGACGACAGAAGGAAGGACGGCTTACTCGGACAAATGTCTATTGAGCAAAATATATCGCTCTCTTGCTTAACTCACCTCTCTCATTCTGGGTTTATCGACTCTGAACAAGAACACCGAATCTGCGAACAATACTTTGCATCCATGAACATAAAGGCTGCCAATTCAGAAGCACTTGTTGACACTTTGAGCGGTGGAAATCAACAAAAAGTATGTTTGGGAAGAGTACTCGCAACCAAGCCTAAACTTCTGATTCTGGATGAGCCCACACGGGGGATCGACATAGGTGTTAAGCAAGACGTGCTCAGAATTATAGATGAGCTGAGTGAATCCGGAGTTTGCGTAATTATCGTTTCGACTGATACGGACGAACTCGCACGAATTACTGATCGCGTTTGCGTTTTTGAGCAAGGCTCGATTCGACGTGAGTTGACTGGTAGTGAACTCACTAGTAACAGCCTGAGAGCCAAGGAGTAAGGTTATGGAAATGGAAGTCACAGCCAAAGAAGAGAAACCGACAAAGCAAATTTCTAGTAGCCCGTCAAAACTAGGCTGGGTGCTGCACAACGTAGTGTGGATATGGTTAATCGCGTTGGTAATTTTGTTTGGTGCATTTAATGAGTTTTTCTTCACGCTCTTTAATATGCAAAACATTATGGTACAGGCAACCGTATTGGGGATGCTTGGGCTAGCTATCGCCTTGCCACTTTTGGTTGCTGAGATCGATCTGTCCATCCCTGCCAATATGGGTTTTTCGTCCGCCATTGGCGCAATGGCTCACACACAAATGGGACTGCCATGGTGGATGGGCGTACTCGTTGGACTTATCACAGCGACCGCTATCGGATTCTTTAATGGACTATGCATAACAAGACTGAGAATGGTCTCTCTCATTCAAACTCTTTCAATGATGATCATCCTTCAAGGTGCCTTACTTGCTCTGACTCAGGGCAAAACAATCACCAACCTTCCTGATGGATATGTCTGGATTGGGCAAGCGACCTTCGCAGGCGGATGGCCAATCATGCCAATGGTGTTCGTTTTATCGCTAATTGCTATCGCAGTCTTGTTGCGTAAAAGCGTTCTCGGACGTTGTATCTATGCGGTCGGAGGGAATCCAGTAGCATCCAAAGCTGCGGGGATTCGAGTAGAACGTACCAAGATCATCACTTATACCTTAGCGGGGTTTCTCGCAGGTTTGGCTGGATTTCTTCTGGCATCGTGGCAAATGGCGATCACCTCAAACCAGGGTGAAAGCTTTCTTCTATACGCCATCGCTGCACCAATCATCGGCGGTGTAAGTGTATTTGGCGGCAGAGGAAATGTTGTTGGTGTATTGGGAGGAGTGTTGTTGCTGACGGTAATCCAAGTGGGTCTGGCGATCATCTCCGTCCCTTCTTTTTATGTCGGAATCATCGGAGGTGTCATGATTTTCATAGCCGTTGCGATAGATGCAATCAGAGTTCGCTATTTTGGCTGAGCCAATTAAAAGCCCTTTCCTTAAAACAATAAGGAAAGGGCTAGAAATTTTTTTACTTCTCAGTTTTATTGCCTTCAACTTTTACAATCGAATCCGCAGTTAGCTCGTAGTAATAGGCATCTTTGTCGATGTTGAAAATTTCCCACTTATCATCAAAATCATGATGAGTTCCCGTAAATCTTATATTCACTTTAGCTCCATGATCGATGAATTCGATAATATCAACCACTTCTGGAGAATCATAACTGTCTTTGTCACCAGGGTTAATATTAAGTGAGTCTAAATATATGATATTCTTATCATTTAAGTTGTATACACGCACACCCCATGATTGATCGGCACCAATCTCAGCAATCAGAAGCTCATAGTTGCGTGTCTTAACAAAATACGGATAGTAGAAATCAGCATCCCCAAAGTCAGTTTCAGTGAGCAGAACTTTGCCATCACGCTCAAACGTAGTAGTCATTCCCCAACCCGCACACACAGAAAGCCGAACCGAAGAGCCGGGAATAACATACATATTTTTGCATTTTGGCTTGTCTGATGACCAAGATCCTTCGTTTTGAGAAAGCTCCTCAAGAGGAACTATTTGCAGCGAATTATTGGATTCAGAAAACCCACTAAAGCTCACGCTAAGCAAAAACAAACAAATTATGTATTTCATACCAACCCTATCTACTATCAGAAAGCCTATCTGAACCCGCGTGTTATACACCTACTTCACACCATGGAAATTCAAAATGGTTATCTTGTTTCTAACCAATATGCCACTTGTTACTTTTGGCAAACTAATTGAATCGGTATAACAAACCAATACCGCGTTACATATGTAGAGATACATGATCGGACATTTGCGAAGGACATCGCACTAGGATGGAAGTAACCCCAAAGTTTTTTCTTTGGGGTTAACAAGGAGTTAACTATTAATCTTCGCTAGAAGTGCTTCAAATTCTGAGATTTTTTGACCAACCTGATCAATGCTTTGCTGCCAGAAAGCTTTCTCTTCTAAGTTCATACCTAAGTGCTTGAGTACGACCTCTTCTGCTTTCATTCGACCCGTATCGCGTAGTAACTCAACATAATCTGGGTAGAAACTCTCGCCTTTGATTTCACGTTGGGCGTAGACCCCTTTACTGAATAGATAACCAAACAGGTACGGGTAGTTGTAGAAATTGACTTCGGGAATACTGAAGTGAAGCTTACTGGCCCAGAAATAAGTATCGGATTCTGGCATTACGCTGCCGTACCAGTCTTTCCAGGTTGTATCCATTAGTTCACAAAGTTCATCGGCTGTGAGCTCTGATTCTTTGCGCTTAGCGTAAAACTCACGTTCGAATTCAAAACGTACTGGGATATTAAGCATGAACGCCACGCAGGCAAACAACTCTTCCCATAGCATTTCCAGCTTGTCTAAATCGCTTTCTGCCTTTTCTAACAGGGCATCACGTACGATGTTTTCCGCAAATACGGAAGCCGTTTCAGCAAGAGTCATTGGGTAGTAGGTTTCTGCTAACGGCATGTCCGTCATCACCCAGTTGTGGAAGGCATGACCAAGCTCGTGTGCAAGCGTGATCAAATCTTTCTGGCTACCGTTCCATGTCATAAACACCAAAGGTGTTCGGGAACTTGGCAGTTTTGTACAGTACGCGCCCTGACGTTTGTTCGGCTGCGGCGCTGCGTCTATCCACCCGTTCTTCACCATAACGTCGACAAACTCAGCCATTTCAGGGGAAACTGAAGCGAACGCCTCCTTGATGATCTGAATGGCTTCATCGAACTCATAAACCTTGGTTTTACCGTTGGTAAGGGATGGCATCGCTGCGTGCATGTTCCATGGCGTTAAAGTTTCGCCACCACGAACGATTGCCATCAGACGAGCCGCTTTTTGAGATAACTCTTTGTTGTCTCTCGCACTTTCAATGAGTGCATCTAATGTATCTTCTGAAATTCGGCTGTCGAACAGGCTTGGAGATAAGAAATTGGATATTCCACGCTTTTCCGCTTCAGTGTGACGCCACCCCGCAAGGGCATTCACAATGGAAGCAAATGATTCACGATGCGTTTCCATGGCAGTCTGAATAGCTCGCCATGTTGGCTCATGCTTATCTACATTTCCACTGAACAACTCGCTTGATGCTTGGGAATACGCTAAGGCTTCCCTTTCACCATTTCCGTAATCCACATCTACTTTTAGAGTGCCAGTCAGGTTATCGTACATTCTTCCCCAAGCCAGTTTGCCATCAACTTCCAGAGCTGATAGCAACTGCTCTTGCCCAACCGAGAGACGTTCAGAGGCTTTCTCTCTTAGCAGACGAATTGCAAACTTCTGAGCCTGAACATCCGACACTTCGCTTGCCAAAACAGCATCAACGACAGACTGTTCAGCTGTAGCGAGTGTATCGAGGTATGGGCTATAGGCTTGCTGCAGATTTGCATCGAGCTTTACCGCTCGACCATATAACTGTTTAGCTTTTGCATGCGTCGAGTCAACTGACGCACAACAGCTCGCAAAATTGCCTACAGTACGGAGGATTTTTCTGATGTTTTCGTAGGTTTGGATCGCTTTCTGTAGGCTTACAACTAATTTATCGCCTTCGCCTAATCCTTTTTTTGAATGATAGTTAAGCTGATCGATACCTTGTTCAACAGTGTGAATGTCCTTTTCTATCTTGGCATCGTTAATACTTTGGTAGGCAACACTGAGGTCCCAGCTTGGAGCTGTCATTATTTTATTTCCTTATATTTGCGCCAATGCTCCTCACTTTAAGAAAAACCTGATCACCCCGACTGAGTTCTATATGAGTGATGGATGCATTCGCGATGGATAACGTAGAGTAAAGTGCAGGGTTTCGCCAATCTAAACCCAATACGCTTGCCAGTATAATTCTGATCACTCCACCATGAGTGATGATGTGCGTATCTTCCTGACAAGTATGGATTAATGATTGCCATTTGGTGTCAACTCGCTGCTGAAAAGCTTCCAGTGTTTCGGCATTAGGCAGTGGATTAGATGCAGGATCTTGCCAAAACTTTTCCAGAAGATTCCATTGCTCGCTGAGCTGAGAAAAAGGACGACCATCTAAATCCCCAAACGACATTTCCTGAAATGCGCTCTCAACCACTAAATCTGGTGTCGAGTAATCCAGTTCAGAAAGGTTTTTCCCTGACGATATCAGTTTAGCCAAATTCAAACAGCGCGATAACGGGGAACAAATGATAGATTTAAAAGTACCAAATTCCGATACCAGACTCTGAGCGATCTGAGCCTGAATTTTAGCGTTAACTTTCGCGTCGGTTATGCCGTTAAGAGCGGGTTCCCCCTCGACTTTTCCATGACGAATCAGGTAGATATTGTACGTGTCATAACTCATTGCGAACCCTTTAACACCAAAGGCAAGCTTGCTGCAACAAATGTGACATCGTCACTTATCTTTGCCACTTTCTGATTCATCCATCCTGCGTTATCCACAAATAGCCGGGTCACTCTTCCTAATGGAACGATTCCCATGCCCACTTCATTGGAAACAATGACAAGGTTCCCCTGACACTCTGATATGGCAACAAGTAATTCATCTATCCTGCCATCCACCTGATCTTGGTGAGCATTATCGCCTAATTCAAAAAGAACGTTGTTCAACCACAACGTCAGACAGTCCACCAGCGCAATATCTCCTGGATTTAATTGGCTGAGCGCAGTTGGCAGGTCGGTGGGTGTTTCTATTAATTCCCACTTAGCTCCTCTTCGCATTTTATGAATACCAATGCGTTCTGCCATTTCATCATCGAATGACGTTGCTGTGGCGATATAAATAAGCTTTTTACCAGACAAAACCTGCGAACTCGCCTGCTCTTCTGCGTAACTGGACTTTCCGCTTCTTGCCCCACCCAAAATCAGATGTGTTTTACCCATCAAAAATTACCCGTATTCAACAATGCCAGAACCACACAATAAAACAGCAATTCCATAAGTTGCTGACCAGCGCCAAGGCAGTCCCCCGTAAAACCGCCAAGGCGAGAGACCAACCAACGCTTAAAAGTAAATCGAAATGCTAGCGCGACTAATACTACTACCGCAGCAGCAAGTGGTGTTAACCACCATATAGAGAGCAAACCACAGCAAATGAGAAAAAGAAGCTCATAAGGTGATTGCTTTTGCGCAAGGGGTTTACTTTTACTCTGGTCAGAATCGGATACATATGGCGTATTAAATATGAGGGAAGCCGCGACAGTGCGGCTAAGCGTATATGCAGCGATCCAGATCCAAAATAACTCCGTTCGCACTGCAAGCTCTGAGAGTAATAGATACTTCCCAAGTAATGCCATGATAAGCGCACTGGCACCATACGTACCAATGCGGCTGTCTTTCATAATGGCTAAACGGCGCTCTGTTGTCATTCCACCGCCCACGCCGTCTGCCATATCCGTCAATCCATCTTCATGGAATGCACCTGTTAGCATCAGGCTTAAAGCCATGGTAAGGAAGATAGCGATATCAACAGAATAAAGAGTAGTCAGCAAAAGATAAGAGAGAGCGCACAGAAGACCGAGTAACGCTCCGACAAGGGCGAAATATCGCCCTGCCCGGTTCATACGTTCTTCTGAATAAGGTGTGGAGGCTGGAATGGGAAGCCGAGAGAAAAAACTCAACGCAAGAAAGAAAAGCTCAGATTGAGTTTTTATCCAGTTCACACAGTTACTCCAGCACTTTGAAAGCTCGCCATGTCATTGTAGAAAGCTGCAGCTGCCAGCACCAACGGATACGCGAGAGCTGCGCCCGTTCCTTCTCCTAAACGAAGACCAAGATCAATCATCGGCTTGGCTTGCAAAGCTTCCAGGACCAGTCGGTGAGCATGTTCTTCCGAGCAATGAGCAAACAGCATTACGTCCCGAACTTTTGGTTCGATACGAATAGCAAGTAAACCAGCGACAGATACAATGAATCCATCGACCAAAACAGGAATGTTTTTCTCCTGAGCGGCAAGGAAGGCTCCTACCATCTGAACGATTTCATACCCACCCACTTCCGATAGAATGTTGATGGGGTCATGTGAGACACCGGAACGTTTACAGCGTGAAATAGCTTTCTGCACTAGGTCAATTTTCTTTTTGAGCTGCTCTTGAGTAATCCCGGTTCCAACCCCTACCGAATCTTCCGCTTCGATGCCAAGCGCCAAACTCAGAAGCGCAGACGCACTGCTGGTGTTGCCAATGCCCATTTCGCCAAACATCAGCATGTCCAGACCGTCTTCGGACAATTTATCAACTACCTTGCGCCCCAGTTGTATCCCTTTCTCAGCGGTGTCGCGAGTCATGGCAGGCTGCTCGGCAAAATTTTCCGTACCGGAGCCAAGGCGTTGAACATGATAGTGATTTTGTTGAGACTCTATCGGAGTGAGGATTCCGGTGTCGATAACCGAAAGTGCAATATTATTCAGCTTACAAAAGCAGTTAATTGCTGCCCCACCAGCTAAAAAGTTCTGAACCATCTGATAAGTCACTTCGCTTGGAGCGATACTAACGCCTTCTCTCGCAATTCCATGATCGCCGGCAAACACCAACATATGTGGCTTGGAGAGTTCAATTTTGCTGGCGGGTTCGGATTTCCCCTGACTCTGAACTAATGCAAGGTGATGTGCAGTATCTTCTAAAAGACCAAGTGCCCCACGCGGCTTGGTTTTTTGGTCAATAACATCTTTTATATATTGAGAATGGGTCTGGTCTAACATTTTTTCTTCTTATTTTTACAACTTAGGCGAATCAGTCTAACCGTAAGATTCACCGTAGGCTATGCCGAATATCAAATATTTAAAGCAGCTCATACCAGAGCATTTATTGAACAAATTAGATGATTTAGTCAATTTGAAGGCAATGGACAATGGATTGCTACCATTTTTTCGGCACACGCAGAAGAACGCCATGTGTTATCACTGAAATACAAATACTGTAGGAAATTGAAACCAATCATTAATCTCCGGCTTCTAAACCGTACTTCACAAGGATTTCCCAGTAAGTTCCATTCTTTTTAATTTCTTTAAGACCGATGTTGAAAGCTCGTAATATATTATTGGCATTGGGGTGTTTATTACTGATGGAAACATGAAGAGCATTGATTGAAAGCGCGTTCTTGGTGAAAGCAAACTGGTCAACATCCATTCCTGCATTGCGCATGATGTGCTTGGCGACTAAAGGTTCTTCCAAAGTGAGGTCGATTCTCCCTGCTTCCAGCTTCTTCAGGTTTCCCAAGGTATCCACGACTGGGTGGCGTTCAAACAAAGGTGAGTTAGTAAACTCGTCTCCGTATCCATAACTACGTACAATTCCGACGACTTTTCCTTCCAGACTATTCATCCCGAAATATTCAAACCCATCACCCTTACGTTTGATAAATTTCACACTGTTGTAGAAATAAGGGTGACTGTAACTAAGATACTCAGTGCGTTCCTCGGTTAACCAGGTGGCGACTAAAATGTCGACCCGACTTCTTTTTACCTCATGAATAGCACGCGCAAAGGGCATCATTTTGAATCGAAGCCTGTACCCCTGAGATTTCAGCGCCTCAGTCACAATATCGACTGCTATCCCTTTGTTCTCGCCACTCATTGCAAATGGTGCCCACTCATCCTGAACGCCAATAAGCTCTTTCATTTGCGTGGCGTTTCCCGCTGGCACTAACAATAACGACAGGAAAAGAAAAACCGTTTTAAAGAACATACTCAACCCCGTCTCATTTGCTTAGCCTGATTGCGCTTGAGTAAAGATCAGCTCACCAGAACCGACCCTTTCTATACACTAGTAACACGAGATTTCCGTATCAATACACTGATACACCAACTGCCCTCTTTATCATAAATAAGACAATACTCATCGTCGTTTTCATTCTTTATCGGCTCAGCACCAATTGTGATCTAACCCCTTGTAAACAAAGATTTCTCATTTTGAATATAGCGATAATGAAACTCGTCACCTATTATCAAATTGACAAAATCTCTAAGTCTCAAATTGAGAAAAGGTCATAAAACCTTCTTATCCAACTGTATTTATTAGTAATTATTTTTGGCACACATCATGCTAACTCTAATAGCGTAACTTTCCCGATAGCAGGAGAAGCACCATGGAAATGCAAAGATCAGAACAGAGCCCTCAATTACTGACCCTTTCAGTTTTGGGTGATATGGATGCAATGGGTTGCAAGAGCCTTCAACCACAAATCGACAAAGTGATCTTTGAAGACACACATCATGAAGTCGAAATCGACCTATCGCAGGTATCTTTTTTGGATTCGTCCGGTGTTGGAGCCATCGTTTATCTCTACAAACGTCTGGTGGAGAAAAAACGAGTCATGCGTATTGAAAACGCACACGGGCAGCCGCTTGAACTGATCACCCTACTCCGAATCAGCAACGCGATTCCAGTGAACAACAACAGCTGACAGACCAGACCGCACGTCGAGGCACGTCATTTTTTTCGGGAGGCTAGGCATGAGATTAATCTACTTATCACTAATCATTATCTCAGTAACAGGATGTACCAGTTTTGCACCAGAGGGTGAAGGCGGTTTAGCAGAGCACTACCCACAAGCCAGTTTTGCAGCCGTTATGCCAGATGAGCCTTTGGGTCCCGAGCACGGCTTACGCTTTGAATGGGAACTGGCAGCAAGACACTTAGACGTTCTTATTCTGGAGCAAGCAGAATGGTGCTTCCCAGCGACGGTGCTTCATGCCAAGAACAACGAAGCCAGAATCGCCAGAGAACTTGAAGGCGGGCTTCATCACGATGCCGCAAACGACTTAATCATCCAGAGAAAGCTGCTTCGCCGTCTGGAAAATCAACTCGACTATGTGCTTTCAAAAGAAGAATGTGTGCCGCCGGGCAGCAATGAAAAAAGCCGTGTCGAAGTAAGCCTAGCGACGCGCTTATACGACCTTCTGAACGCCGACAACCAATTCGCTTTCAACAGTTACGAACTCAATCCCAAATATGTTGGGCGTCTTGCGGAAGCTTCTCATCTTCTCAAAGAGCACCCTGAATTTAAGCTACTGGTTACCGGGCATGCGGATTCAGTAGGCGGAGAAGACTACAACTCTGATCTTGCTATGGAAAGAGCCAAGCAAGTGAAGCGCTACCTCAGTATCTTCGGTCTGGCTCCTGAGAGAATTCATGTCGATTCTGTTGGCAAGTCCGATCCCCTATTCGAAGGAAACGAACCTCACGTAAGACTTACCAACCGCCGTGTAACGATTGAACTGCTTCAGGCGGATCAAATCCTGCCTGCGGAGGTGTCCAATGAATAGATCTCTGCTGTTCCTTATTTTAATGGTTTGTGCGTGCTTTTCAGAAGGCACTTATGCCAAGGAAGAACGTGTGAACGTGGGCGATCTGATAAGCGTGATGCTTCCCGGTGAACCAACATTGAACAAAGACTTTCAGGTAGACAAACGTGGACGTCTGATTCTTCCCGAAGTGGGTCCCATTCACGTGGCGGGAAAGACAGAAGACCAAATGGTGGCGACTGTTACTATCAGCCTTAAAACCGTATTGCAGGACTTGTCCAACTTAAAAGTATTTGTGAGCAAGAAGCAGCTGCTAGTGAGTATTCAGGGTTATGTTGAAAGCCCGGGTGAATACACTTTGCAGCAAGGCGACAGTGTTCAACTGGCACTTCATGCTGCCGGAGGTTTGCGTTCTGGTGCGCAGTTAGATCAAATCCAGCTTCGCAGAGGCGAACAAGTTCAGGTCTTTAATTACAAAGCATTTCTGGATACGGGTAACGAAAACCTGTTGCCAGATATGAAATCCCTCGACATTCTTTTCATTCCGGCATCTCCCATGGTGGGCAATATCGAACAGGAGTTCGACCCCGCCAAACTCGCTGATTCCGGTGATGCAGCCGATGGTAAAAATGCGATCAAAGTATTCGGCGAAGTGAATGCACCGGGTACGTTTTCCTACAAGGAAGAGAACAACTTGGTTGATCTTCTGATGCGCGCAGGCGGGGTCACACGCTATGCCGCTGTGGAGCAAATTCGGGTCATCACTCACAACGAGCCTACCCTGTTCAGCCTGAAGAAATATCTGGATACCGGTAATGCTAACCTGTTACCCAATCTGGTACCCGGGGCAACGATCTTCGTACCTAAACAGGAAGAAGAAATTAAGTCCGGTTCCAACACTGTGTATGTCATGGGTGAGGTGGCTAAACCCGGCGCGTTCGAGGGCAAAGAAGGCGCGACCTTTATGGACATTCTGGCAAATGCCGGAGGTCCTACACGTTTCGCCGAATCTCGCCAGATTCGGGTAATAAAGAGTAGTGGTCGAGTCATTAACTTTGACCTTTCTGGATACACCGAAGGGACACAACGTGTCGCACCACCAGCCATTGGTCCGGGTGATGCCATCTTTGTTCCTGAGAAAACGGACATCAACGAAAAGTCGTGGCTGAAAATTGCACCAAACCGCGCTGTGCGTGTCATCGGAGAAGTGAAAAGACCCGGTCGTGTCGAATGGTCTGATGAAATGAACCTGATGGATCTTCTAGCTCACGTTGGCGGTCCTGTCGGGCGCGCAGATACCAGCCGAATTGAAGTCGTCACTCCTACTCCTGCTGGGGTTCCTCAATTGACTGTTTTTGATCTGGACGATTTTATTAAGCGTGGAGCAAGCGACTCTGAACTCCCATTAATTCGTGCAGGCAGTACGGTACGAGTTCACGACCTTCCACAAGACCCTTCAGACAACAAAGCACAATGGGTTCGTCAGGCTTCCGATGCTTCTATTTACGTATTCGGTCAGCTTTCTGCCCCTGGTCGTTACCGATTTACTGAAGACATGCACTTTCTGGACATTCTTGCCGCGGCTGACGGTCCTACTCAAAATGCCGACATTCACAATATTCGGGTTACACATAGAAACGGAAAGTACGCCAGAGTCAGCAAGCTCAACCTTTCTTTGTACTTTGAAACTGGTGACGAGTCGCTGCTGCCAAAAGTAAAACCCGGTGACACCATCTATGTTCCAGAAAAGAACAAGAACTGGCTGGATGAAAGTAAAGAATCCACGATTCGAGTGTTGGGCGCGGTAAGAAACCCTGGTCGTTACCGCTTTAACGACACCATGACCATTCTCGACTTACTGGCTGAAGCAGGCGGTCCGGACAACAACGCCTACCTTGAAAAAATCAGCGTGGTCAACATGTCTTGCTGTCAGGGACAAGCCAGAACCTTTGACCTGATCGAGTTCAGCCGAACCGCTAATTTCCGTTCCCTGCCTGTATTGCGTGCTGGTGATACTGTGTATGTGCCAAGAATGGACGAAAGTATTCTGGAAAAAGTGCGAACAGGTTTAGACGACGTTTTCCGTGTACTCGCGACGATCGCCTTGATAGGAGCATTGTAATGTCTATACCTGCGTGCAATATGGAAATTGAGCAGGTGTTTCTGCAACTAGAGAAGCACCACTGTCGCTCTCTCTGCATTACATCAACCAACTGCGGTGAGGGTTCGAGTTCAATGGCGCTGGCGTTAACAGAACGACACCTGCTTGCTGGCTACCGAACATTGTTTGTGGATTTAAACCTTAAACACCCTAGCCTTATGACGCTTGATCTGCCAACCATGCTGCCAAACTCAGGCGACAGTGAAGACGTATTTGAAGATTTCGACGTGATAGATACTGACGGCAATACCATTGAACCCGAGCCTACACCGGGGCCTTGTCAGCATCTGGCTATTGTTGAAGGGACGCATGAAGTTATCACTGGGGTAAACGCCCCTACTGAGAAAGCTGAGATTATGGGCTTCCGCCAGCCACATATGCTGAAACAGAAGATTGAGGAATGGTTAAAAGACTATGATCGAGTGATCATCGATACCAGCCCCATTTCTCAGCTTAACGCCAATAACATACCCGCAGAAACCGTTGCTGGTGCCTGCGATGGAACCATTCTGATGTTGATGGCAGGCAAAACCAATCAGTCAGAGCTCTCTTCTGCGATGGCGCATCTTAATGACAATAACGCCAATCTGGTGGGCACCGTGATCAATGACCTTCATCACCCGAGCCTGGCGGATGAGCTATGCCGTCAGATAGAAAAAGCGAGATTCTTGCCCAAGAGTTGGGTATCCAAAATAACGCTGTCTATTCGCAAAGCACGTTTCTTACAGGTGAGCATATGAGTACACAAAGAAACATTCAGCTTTTCGAACACGAAAGACACACTGATTTAGAGTCGGTCACCGTACTCAGGCAATGTCTATCCAAAGCTCTAAACAGTACTTTGAGTGTTTCAAACCTTAAAAATAACATATTGTTGTGTTTCTCGGAGTGGGCTACCAATCTGGTTCAGCATGCATCACCACAAAGCCCTTCAATCAAAGTTATCTTAGAAAAGAATGCGAGCAAACTGTTCTTGTCTGTGTCGGATTCTGGTCAGCAATGGGACCCCACCCTGAAAGATTCGAAAGACATTATTAGTCAGTTTACGGAATCAGAGGAAGGTCGTGGTATAGCCCTCATTCAGACCTTTTGCGAACACCTTGAATACTCCAGCAACAATGGAATCAATACGTTATTGATGAGTTGGGACATTCCCATCCAGACTCGAAAACCAGATGTGCTGATCGTCGACGACGATCCACTATTGCTCAGAGTGTACAAAGCTTATCTTGATAAGGACTTTACCATTACCTGCGCGCAAAATGGCGATCAGGCTCTGGGGTTAATTAAGGTCAACAAATACGATTTAATTATCTCCGATATCCAGATGCCTACCATGGGTGGTCTGGAGCTTCGCCAGGCAATTAAGTCCGCTCAGGATGGTCAGTCGATTCCTTTTATTTTTCTCACTGCACTGGCGGGTGAAAATGTACAGATGAATGCCAACCACCTCGGGATTGATGACTACCTTATTAAACCCGTGGATAAGAAGTCGTTGTTGTTCTCGGTTCAGCGGGTTCTCGCCCGTTCTGAACAGGTTTACAACCATCTTTCTCATCGGCTGGATGAAAAAATCACCAACAGTTTGCTTCCTAAGATCCATTCCCCCGACTCAGGCTGGGATATCGCAGTACGCCAGAGGAACACGGGATGTGGCGGTGGCGACTTCCTGCTTTCAAAAGCCTTTGGCGAAGAAGATCTGTATGTTCTCGCTGATGTCATGGGTCACGATGTCAGCGCAAAATTTTTTTCGTATGCTTACGCCGGGTATCTGCGAGGGTTATTAAACAACACTCGGGAAGCAGACCCTTGCCTGCTGCTTGGTCAACTATCTGATAGTGCATTTGACGATCAGCTACTTTCTCAGGTTACCCTGACCAGCTGCGCCTTCTCTCTGCATGGGAACAACGAAATCGAGCTCGCTTCTGCAGGTCACCCTTGCCCACTTCTAATATCAGAAAACGAACTAGAGACCATTTCTGTTCAGGGCATGCTTCCAGGTCTGTTACCAGAAACTCTGTACTCACCACTCAAGCTAACCCTAGGGAAAAAGCAACGAATCGCATTATTTACAGACGGGTTATTTGAATCAGGTGACACCGTCACAGAAAGAACACAACTAACAAAAGAAATAGAAAAACAACTGCTTCACACACTTGAGCTTCCCATAGAGGAAGCCATAGATACTGTGATGGCAAACTTCGACGCATTGGCAGGCACTCCCCCTAATGATGACACCTTATTAATGCTCATTGAGCCAAAGCATGCGTAGGAGACAACAATGAATCTTCGGTTGAAAACCATCATCGGCATCGCGGGTATAGAAATCATTATGCTGATGACTCTGGTGCTGAGCGCAGTCAAATTTCTGTCTGATTCTAACGAGCAACAGCTTCTGCAACGTGCCGACACCACCCTGAAAATGTTCGCAGGAGCAACCAAGGATGCCGTGATCTCTTCCGACATTGCGACGTTGCAAACACTGGTTGATGACATTCTGGATCTAAAAGATTTGTGCTACGTCCGAATTTACAATGATCAGGGCAGACTTCTGGTGGAAGGTGGTGAGCAAAACCTGCTACAGCATTTTGCAGCCATGGACACAGGGCTTTCCTCTGCTAAGGATGGCGTGTTTGATCGGGCAACATCCATTACCACCGGCTCGCTAAGGCACGGTCATATTGAAATGGGGTTCGCAACCAAAGACATACACGGCATGCTAGACAATGCGAAAACCTGGATACTAAGTATCGCCTCGATTGAAGTGGCTCTGGTTACTCTGTTCTCATTGATACTGGGGTCTTACCTGACAAGAAATCTATACAAAATTAAGCATGCGGCGCAACTTGTCACTCAGGAAGGTCCCGGGGTGCAGGTCGCAATTGCAGAAGGAGATGAAATAGGCGAACTTGCCAAAGCGTTCAACTCCATGTCTCAGAAACTGGCAGACAAACAAAAGGAACTGGAAGTGGCTCGCAAGCAGGCTGAATCAGCAAGCGAAGCCAAAAGCCGTTTTCTTGCTTCAATGAGCCACGAGATCCGTACCCCAATGAATGGCGTACTCGGGCTGCTTGGAAGCCTGGAACAAACGCCTCTCGGTACTGAACAGAAAGAACTGGTTCATACTGCAACTAACTCAGGTCAATTGCTTCTTTCTATCATCAACGACATTCTGGATTTCTCCAAAATGGAAGCCAGTACACTGATGCTAGAACCTTCGGCTTTTGACTTAAATGAAAGCCTTACTCAGTCGGTTGATTTCTTTAAACCTCAGGCAGAAGAAAAAGGGCTTTATATTGATCTGAATGTCAGCCCGAGCGTTCCCGCTTACGTGTACGGTGATGCCTATCGCTTCAAGCAAGTCCTGCTTAATCTGATTGGTAATGCGGTCAAATTTACAGAGCATGGAGGTGTGGATGTTCACGTACATGCGGAATATCACGAATCGCGAGTAGAGTTGTTGTGTTCAATTAAAGACAGCGGAATTGGCATTGCGGAACACTACCTTCCTCATCTGTTTGATGAGTTCACCATGGTCGACCAGTCCTTCGCTCGTCACTATGAAGGATCGGGGCTTGGTTTAGCGATTACTCAAAGGCTTCTCCATTTAATGGATGGAAACATCAGCGTACAAAGTGTGGAAGGCATCGGAAGTGAATTTAAATTTAGTGTCCTGTTTGAAAAATCAAATCAGAGCGAAGTTGACCAGCATTTTCATCAGGCTCCCACCACCGATTTCACGTTGGCAGGTCGAAACCTGTTAGTGGTCGAGGATAACAGTGCCAATCAGCTTGTTATCAAAAGCACATTGCAACACGCAGGCGTCACCCCAGATATCGCCAATAACGGGCGCGAAGCAATAGATGCCGTTAAGCGAAAGCACTACGACCTGATTCTTATGGACATCTCAATGCCTGAGATGGATGGCATGACAGCGACGAAACACATTCGCGCCCTGTCTGAAGAATATTCCAACGTTCCAATCGTTGCTCTTACGGCTCATTCCTTATCGGGTGACAAAGAAAGATTCCTTTCTTCTGGGATGTCGGACTACCTTTCTAAACCTTTTAATCGCTCAACTTTACTATCTTGTCTAAGCTTACACTTAGGTGATAAAAAAAATGAGGATGTTATGGAAAACAGCTCAACTGAAAGAAAAAAAGACATCGCCGCGATAACGGCTTTTGAACACAATGACGACGGGGCGACTCTGGTCGACGAAGAAGTCATTCAACAGATCATCCGCGACACCGATGCCAGTGTGTTACCTGAACTGATCGAATTCTACCTACAGGAATCGAAAGATCGCGTTTCTCATCTGATGGAAGCGGCTAACACCCGGAACATCGAAGCACTTGAATTTGAATCTCATACACTAGGAAGCAGTTCCGTCACTTTGGGAAATCAGAGGCTTTCCAAACACGCTCGAAAAATAGAAATGCTCTGCGTCGAAAAGAAAGTTGAAGAAGCACTGGAATGTGCCGCTGCCCTGCCGAGAGTCGCAGACCTGTCTTTTGCGGCATTACGCGAACGAAGTGCAAGAGGATTTGAGTAACGAAATCTCTTATTTAAGTGGAACTTTTAGGGTCTGTTGACCTTTCGAGATGATTTTTGCAGCAATTTGTGGGTTCTTTATACAAGGCAGCGCTTATTCGATGTAGTCACTCTACATCAATAAGCGGTAACACAGTAGAAAGGAGCCACAAATGCTGCCCAAAGGGTTCGTTTCTATGTGCTTTACTCTTTGTTGCAAGGTATTTACTTAGAATGACTAAGCGAAAGACCTTGCGCCGCGATTAAAACACATAGAAATCGAACAAAATTTAACCGCGAAAGGTCAGCAGACCCTACTTAGCCCATAAAACTGTTTTAAAAAATATGGGCTTAACTTTGCATCCACCAGAGTTGTCTGCTTAACTTAATATCAAACTAGAATAATAGCGATTAATTGCTTACAAGATAAGACTACTTGCTTAAGAATCGGGGACCATGTCAGGGCATGGGAGATGAAAAACTATGACTCAACCTAAAGTTCTGCTAGTCGAAGACTCAACGTCACTGGCGATACTCTACAAACAGTACGTAAAAGATGAACCGTACGATTTTTTCCACGTAGCGACGGGCGCAGAAGCTAAAGACTTTATTGAAAAGAATCCACCTCAGCTCGTGATACTGGATTTAAAACTGCCTGATATGCATGGTCAGGATGTGCTTGCTTGGATCCGGGAAAACCAGATATCCACATCTGTCATTATTGCGACTGCTCACGGTTCAGTGAATGTCGCCGTCGATTTAATGCGAATCGGTGCTGACGATTTTCTGGAAAAACCCATCAATGCCGATCGACTGAAAGCCTCCATAAAAAACCATCTGCAGAGAAACAAGCTAGAGCACCTTGTTGAAGACTTGCAATCAACGCTGGACAGGAAGCGTTATCAGGGCTTTATCGGTTCCTCTCTGCCTATGCAGGCGGTATACAAGATTATTGATTCGGTTGCTCCTACCACCGCCAGTGTCTTTATCTGTGGTGAGAGCGGTACGGGTAAAGAGGTATGTGCAGAAGCCATTCACAATCAGAGCAACCGTAAAAACAAACCTTTTATCGCCCTCAACTGCGGGGCGATTCCACGCGACTTGGTAGAGAGCGAAATCTTCGGTCATATGAAAGGAGCGTTTACAGGTGCGACGACAGACAGAAAAAGGTGCAGCCTCTCAGGCGAATGGCGGCACACTGTTTCTTGATGAATTGTGCGAGATGGAACTGGATATGCAGAAAAAGCTGCTTCGCTTTCTGCAAACCGGACGTTTCACTCCTCTTGGTGGCACAAAAGAAATTCAGGTGGACTGCCGGATTATTTGTGCAACCAACCGGGACCCACTGAAAGAAGTTCAGGAAGGTCGTTTCCGTGAAGACTTGTATTACCGTGTTCACGTCGTCCCTATTAACCTGCCCCCTCTCCGTGAACGCGGAACTGACATTATCGACATAGCCAAATTCTTCCTGCGCAAATACGCCCGTGAAGATAAGAAGAAGTTCACTGGTTTTAAACGCGACGCTGAGTTGGTTCTGTGTAACTACGACTGGCCGGGTAACGTACGTCAGTTGCAAAACATTATTCGCAATATCGTTGTACTTAACGATGAACCTCAAGTGTCAATGGAGCACCTACCGCCACCAATTGAACACCATGTCGGCTGGTGTCGGCAGTACTTCAAGAGTTATTAAAGCACCGGTACCAAAACCTGAGCCAGTGGTTGTTTCCATTCCCGAGGTCGTACACCGCTGAAGCGGAAGTCGCGGTATCTACGGCAACCGCCAATTTTGAAGCACCTACCGCCCCAGAGCCTGCTGAAATGGGTAAGATGCCTGTCAGACCAATGGCAGAGATTGAGCGTGAGGCAATTCAGAACGCAATCGAATACTGCGATGGCAATGTACTGAATGCAGCTGTGCTTCTGGAACTTAGCCCATCCACCCTTTATCGTAAAAAACAGGCATGGGAAACCCATGAAGAAGAGGACTAACCCACTCAAGGTTTGGCTGACTCTCGATTCTCAGGGGTTCGGTGGTATTGAATCCCACGTAGTGCAACTGGCTATTGGATTACGCCAGTTGCATTGCGACGTAAGCGTTATGTTCTTACGTGAATACCCGACTCCCCATCCTATGCTCAAAAAGTTGAAAGAAGCCGATATTCCCTTTGAATTTCTTGATGGAACACTCTCGGGTTTCTACCAACAGGCAAAATCCCAAAAACCCGATATCGTGCACACCCACGGATACAAAGCAGGCATATTCGCCAGGCTGGTTTCATTGGTAACAGGTATCCCCGTCATCAGTACATTCCATGCAGGCGAAATAGGTTCTGGTAAGCTTCGTTTTTACGACTGGCTGGACAGGAAAACCGCTCGGATCTGCAAGCACAGTTTTGCAGTTAGCCCACTTATCGCAGAACGCTTTTCACATTCAGTTCCCGTAATTCGGAATTTTGTGAGTACAGATGACCTGCCATTTAGCGAAGGAAAACAGATCGCCTTTGTTGGCAGATTGAGTCATGAAAAAGCTCCTGATCGCTTTTTAGAAATGGCAGCTCTTGACCTTTCGACTGACTATCACATTTATGGCAGTGGTCCGATGGAGGAAGACCTGAAACCTCAGGCTTCAGGCAATGTTGTTTTTCATGGTCATCAAAAAGACATGTCAAAGATTTGGTCAGACATTGGACTTCTTGTGATTCCTTCTCGCTACGAAGGGCTGCCAATGTCAGCATTAGAAGCCATGGCACAAGGTGTTCCGGTACTTTGCACACCGGTCGGAAATCTGTCAGAACTGGTAATTAATGGCGAAAATGGCTGGATAAAAGAGTACGCCAACTTCCCTATGGCAATCTCAGATTGGCAAAACATGCCATGCGACAAAAAAATGGCAATCCGAATTGCCGCTAAAAGAGCTGTAGAAAAAGGCTTTTCAACTCAGGCAGTTATTCCATCAATTTTGCAGATCTACCATCAACATTGCTAGCATTTTCATTTTGAGAATGCATTTTCAAAATGAAAATGAACCTCTTCAACAATAAGAAACAAAGAGCACATCAATTTATCACTTTCATATAAATCAACAAGATAATTACAATCATTAGATTGGCACATCTATTGCTCCCTAATAATTCAAGCTAATCAGAAAAGCGATTCTTAGGGAGGCAGCATGGATACCACAACCAATATTTTGTTGGTCCAATATGACAATTCTGACGCGACTGACGTTGTTGCACGCCTCCGCGCAATTTGCTCTGGTCTGCAGACTCAATCTTTTACTGTCACTCTCTGGCACTGTCTGGATGCAGAAACTGAATTTCTCCTTCAACGAGAATTTCCTGAAGTTTTATTTTACTCGTCTGACTCCAGTTCTACGTCTTCTTTGGCCGGATGGTATCAAAAATACCAAGTTGGAAAGCGAATTGTACGCACAGAGAGTATTTCTCTGATCCATTGCTTAGACAGCTTAAGTTGTCAGTGGATGAACTGGGTAGCCAATCACTGTGATGTTCCCATTATGGTGGACGTAGAAGCCAAATTTACTTCCGTTGATTCTTTGCCTTTGGGTATTCGTTTAATGCCCAAACTTATCGCTCCGGGTAATCATGTCGCCTCAGCCTTAAAATCTCTGGGATACCCTGGCGAACAGATTGAAGTAGTACAAAGACCTGTTGCTGCGACGGTTTCACCTTCTCACCGCGCAAAGGTGCTGGATTTAAATACCCATTTTAATTTGGAAAATGACGCTTTTGTGCTGATTAACAGCGAGCCGCTGACTCAGGAAAGTGGGATTGACGCTCTGATACAAGCGTTGACGATGGCGCGTATGGAATACCCAAATGCACACCTTGTACTGCTTGGGCAAGGGGAAGAGCGCAGTCAGCTTGAGCAGCAGGCTATGTTGCTTGATATCAAAGATGCGGTCCATTTCGTATACAGCCCTGATGATCATACTCCCTACTTCGAGCAAGCTGATGCCTACATTAGCGGTGCGAGAAAAGACGGCGCAAGAGACCATATCGTCAGAGCCGGACGCTGCGGGCTTCCTGCAATCGCCCCAATGATTGGTTCTAACCCGGAAGTCATTCGTCAGGGAATGACAGGATTCCTGGCACTGGCGCATTCACATGTTTCACTCGCAGAAGCCATTGAGATGATGGCTTCTGATAACAACAGACTGACCTATTTCTCTGAACAGGCTCGCTATCTGGCACAACGCCTGTCTGACCCGAAACGGTACTGTGTGACACTTGCAGCGATTTACCTGCAAGAGATTGAGTCACATTACGAGTACCGATACTCAGCTCATCTATCCCCTTTGCTCAACAACTTAGGGTACATCACTAAGTTACTCACTGGTGGCAAAGCCTCTGGAGGTTCACTATGAACAAGGCATCACACATTCTAGTCGTCGCGTCCGGCGATCAAGGTCAAAGCACCAAATCCTTGACTCAAGATGTTCTTAATCAGCTTCAGGGTGATGATACAAAGATTACGGTTATGGCACCGGATCAGTCGCAGATCGAAGGTTACGCTGGCATCACGGTTAGCCAGAAATCCATGACACCCAGTAACAATCCACTCGTTCGCTGGTATCGTGCTTTGGCATTTTGTTGCTGCGTCATTTTTGCTCGCCTGCGTTACGGAGAGATATCCAGTGTTTTACTGACTTCTCAACCCAGTGCCAGCTACCCGGTATTTTTTCTTCGCAATTTGCTTAAATATCAGGTGGTTCAGTTAATCAGTCAGCCTGTGAGCTGGACGCCTAAAAACGGTCTATGCCTGACCAAAGCGGATAGAGTGTTCTATTTACAGAGCATGCGTGAATCCATGCTTGAAGCAATTGCATGTCAGTGGAAAGAGTGTCCAAACACAACAGCACACCAACAGGCTCAGGATATAATTCAGAGCGAAAGGTACACCCCTTTCAAAATGGGCTACATCTATGTTGATCAGCCCATGCAGGAAGAAAACAGCCTGAAGCGAGTATTTTGTGAAACTCAGACTCGCAACCTGGCCCATTTACTGGATGCACTTGCTCACATCAGAAAAGAAAATCGCCCTGCGATCTATCTGAAAGAAACTGGAGCAAACATCCACAAAAATACAGACATCAAACACCAGTCTACATTGCTTGGCTGTCAGCGCTGCGAAGAGGATGTTCAGTGGGCGCCTGGGAACATTTATCTGGCTCTGCCCGGTAATCTTGATAACGAACGTCAGGTGTTGAAAGCACTGAGCACGGGAATGTGCGTCATTATCCCTGCCGATGGTTCATTCTGGGATTTAGCGCTTTCCAATCAGGTTAACTGCCTGAAGTACAAACCATACGATATGTCTTCGCTAAAAGAAAAACTGGAGCAGGTGAAAACCAATCCGGTGGCACTACAAAGCATTGCCAAAGCGGGAGCGCACATTGCTCACGGGTATCGCGCAGACAAGTGCTACACCAGCATTATCTCGGCTTTGACTAACCGCTCAACGACAGAACAACATCACGATTGAGTGTCGCTCTGGCACTCTTCTGACTTTAAGAGACTTCAACATACTGGCAAAAGCCTGATGAAACTTTGTTGAAAGAAACATGGTCTATACTAAATGTGTACAATTTGTTATCAGGATGTACACGAATAGACGCATTCAGAATGCAAACATAACTTATGCTGCTCTTTTCAGACTAGACGTACGTAGTAGATAAAGAACAAAGCCATGATGTAGGAGGCGTTATGTTACCGAATCAAAAACCTAAAAAACCATCTAAGCAAAGATCATCAACCAAAAAAGACTCATCCAAATCGCGTGTCAAATTGAGAATCCCAATGTCATTGACATAGAAGACAGCGTATCTCACTGTATTTTAATACTTTATTTTCTGGCACAATCATTGAAAGAGCATAGTCAAACGTCACTGCATAACAGGACAGACTATGCTCTCATTACATTTACAATCTATAAAAAATTGGCTTAAGCATAGCGACAGCCCACTCGCCGAATTTCTATTTCGAAACATTAAACGTGTTTTGAATTTCGAACTTCCTCTGCCTCATCTGGTATGCAAGCTTGCTTACTTTATCCATCAGCAAATCAGTCTTGTTTGGCAGACAACGCTTCGCGTTCTTATTCACACACCGGTATTCAAAGGCCGCCTCAACCAATTTGGCGACAACCTGTATCTTTACGGTGGTGTCCCTTTCGTTTCAGGTCCTTTATCAATCGAAGTCGGAGACAATGCTCGTATCTCGGGTCACACGACTTTTTCGGGCAGAACGCTTACCGACAAGCCGCTTTTGAAAATCGGCAGTAATGTTGATGTAGGCTGGCAAACCACTATCGCCGTCGGCACTAAAGTGGTTCTGGGCGATAACGTTCGCATTGCTGGTCGCTCATTCATCTGTGGTTACCCAGGTCACCCGCTGGATCCGAAAAGCAGAGCTCAAGGTGCTCCCTGCTCGGATGACCAGACAGGAGATGTGGTTCTGGAAAACGATGTGTGGCTGGCTACTGGCGTGTCGGTTATGACTGGTGTCACCATAGGACAAGGCACTATCGTCGCAGCAAACAGCGTTGTCACTAAAGATCTTCCCCCCATGGTTCTTGCTGCTGGAAACCCTGCAAGAGTCATTAAATCCCTAACACAAGACACTATTGAGGAGGTTCGCCATGCCTCGTGATTTGATTGTATTCGGAGAAGACTGGGGCGGACTGCCTTCTAGCACTCAGCACCTTATCAACCGTATTAGCCACAACCGCAAAGTACTTTGGGTAAATTCGATTGGATTGAGAAAGCCTCGATTGTCAGTGCGCGACATGAAAAGAGCGTGGACCAAAATTACTGCCCCAACAAAGAAAAGCACCGATGCAATGCAGGTTAAACCTAATTTCCCGGTTGTAACACTGCGCACCATCCCAGCCCCATGTTCAATGTGGGCGCGCAACATGGCGAAAAACTGGATGAAGTCTCAGTTGCTGCCTGTGATAGAACATTACGGGATGAAAGACCCAATTCTATGGACATCACTGCCAACTGCCGCAGACCTGTGCGGTGAGCTGAACGAATCTGCTGTTGTGTACTATTGCTGTGACGATTTTGGCGCACTGACTGGCGTTGATCATGGCTGTGTGCTGCAACACGAGCAAAAGCTGGTCGAAAAAGCAGACATGATTCTGGCATCCAGTGAAAGCCTGATGAGCAAATTCCCAGAGAACAAGACTCAGTATCTGCCCCATGGTGTCGATTATTCTCTGTTTTCGACTCAGGTTCCTCGTGCACAGGACTTACCCACAGATGGTCGCCCTATCGCCGGATTCTATGGCAGCTTATCTAACTGGCTTGATTACGACATGCTGGATCAGGTATTTCGCTCGATGCCGGAGTGGCACTTTGTGTTCATTGGTCAACTCGAACTGGCAACCAACCCACTTCCGAATTTACCTAATGTTCATTGGCTTGGTCCAAAACCCCATCACGCCCTGCCAAGCTACAGCCGCCACTGGCAAGCCAGCATGTTGCCATTTGTCGATAACGAACAGATCAAAGCCTGCAATCCACTTAAATTGCTGGAATACATTACGGCGGGTACGCCGATTGTTACGACTGACTTCCCGGCGCTACAACCGTTCAAAAAGCTGGTTCACTGTGTGCGTAGCCCGAGAGAGTTCAAGTCTGCACTGGAAAACAGCCAGTTTATGATCAATCAATCGCAGCCTGAAGCTGCTGCCAGACACTCGTGGGACAACCGTGCTCGCGAGCTTGAAGTCTGGTTGGAGGCACTATGATGACATTAAGCCAGAGAGTCCTCATTATCTTGATGGGTGCATGGCGTCGACGCTACTTAATTGTAATGCCAACCCTCATTTTACCAATCCTGGGTTTCTTGATTGGTAAAACCACGCCAAGATATTACGACTCGCATACCAGTATGCTGATTCAAGAAACCGCGAAGATGAACCCATTTTTGGAAGATCTTGCCGTATCTACCATGCTGAAAGATCGTCTGGATGCACTAAAAACACTGCTTCATAGCCGTCATATTCTGGCTTCTGTCGCCAAAGAAAGAAATCTGGTAAGTGATAACCCTTCCCCAATTGAACTGGATGCGGTGATTCGTCAGCTATCTAACAATCTTAAAGTCACCAAGATTGGCAGAGACCTGTTAAAAATTGAGTATCGCTCAAACACGTCTGAAGGGATGAAAGAAACTCTGGAAGCCGTAAGCCATCACTTCGTTGAGCAGTTGCTTGCGCCAGAGCGTTCTTCCATGACCGATTCTCAGAACTTTCTTTCTGAGAACATCAAATACCGTCAGGCAGAGCTGGACGCCGCTGAAGCCGCGCTGGCGAAGTTTAAAAGCGATAACGGCTCGTTGCTTCCGGAAATGCAGCTTGAAGCGTTAAGCCGTCTGGCACAGCTAAAACAAAGACTGTTTGAGAGACAAGCCGAATACGCCGGAGCCAAAAGAACGTTAGGAAGCCTGGATGTTCAGCTTTCAAAAACCAATCCGGTTGTTGGCAAACTGGAAGAGCAGATCATTCTAATCCGCAGTGAACTGACTTTGCTCAGAGCCAAGTACACGGACTCTCACAGTAAGGTTCAGGCTAAAATTCGCAACCTGAGAAGGCTCGAGACAGAACGCGCGAATCTCCTTGCTCAAGGTCAGCCTTCTTTGGACAGCACCCAACTTTGGGACATCGCCAGTTCAGCGGCTATCGAAGATTCGGATCAGAACCAACCCGTTCTGATTTCTCAACTGGATGACTTGCAGAAAGCGCGTTCAAAGGTCGACAGTTTAGAAGAGGAAGTGAAAACCCTTCAAACCATGATCACCGAACTGGAAAAAATGACGTCTAAGTTTGGCGAGAACGAAAAAACCTTACTTAACCTGCAACGCGACCTTTCTTTGAAACGCCAACTGTATGAAAACCTGTTGGAACGATACGAAATGGCAAGGTTAACCAGTTCGCTAGGTGTTTTCGAACAAGAAAAGCGCGTAAAGGTGATTGATCGTCCTTACACACCAAGTGCGCCATCCAATTTGCCTCCCATCATCTTTCTGATTGCAGGTATCGTGGGAGGGCTAGGGCTGGGTGCAGGGATTGCCCTGATTCTGGAGCTAACCGACACAGCAGTCAGACGACGCGATGAAGTGGAACTTCTTACAGGCAAACCTGTGTTAACCCGTGTTCCTAAGATGAGAAATACTGACGATGACAGTGTGCTGGATCTTGGTTCAAATACCACTTCTATGCCAGTGATTGACATCACCCCCAACGCGTAGATCAGCGCATTAGAAAGACAAGCCCGCATTTCTGCGCAATGTAATTCATTTAAGCGGAGCTGCATTGCGATTAACAGGATATCGGTTTTTTGAAATTTTAACCGCCCTAGGTCAATTAAGCTTAGGGCGTCTGTTTATAAAGAGGACAGATAAATCGCCCCGAAAACTCTTTATGCGCTTTCAATGACCTTTTTCCGCAGTGGATCCCCCGAGTAGGTTATCGTTCACAATGATCGAGGTAGTCAGTATTGTTCAAAAGACTATAAAGACCTAATAACTACTTATAATCTTAAGCAAAGTATTAGCGGATAAAGGAAACTGCTGGGACAACGCTTGTGTTAAGAGCTTCTTCAATTCAATGAAAGTTGAAGCTATCCAATATGATCAGATCGCGACGCGAGATGCACCAGGCGATCTTCGAATACATAGAGGTTGATTGTAATCGGACGAGAAGACAGTGCTCTTGGGTATCTCAGCCCAATTAACTTTGAACAACAAAATGTCGCTTAATTATGCGTCCAGTCTGGCTGGATCAGATCACTGTGTTATCAACACGAGTATCAAACATACAAAGATTTAACTTATCATTATCCAGCTTTAGCGGCTGACCTTTTGAAGCCACAAAGAAACGTAGCAAAGCAAACTCTCAAATTAGACGGTGAAATGAGAGCAATAGAAATGGTACTTTCGCTATCAAGACTAAGTCAGTCTAGTATTAAGGTGAGATAATTTTAGACAAAGAAGCCATTGGAATGGGGCACATACAGTGGGATTCGAAACACGCATCATAGTGAAGATAAAATCAATATGCCACAGCTGACTGAAAAGAAAAGCATCGTCAGATTTATCTTCTTCCCACATAGAAAAAGAGCAAGCGACTTACACCACTTGCTCTCTTCTTATTTTTGTTGATCGCTTTGCCTATTTGAAACTGGCGTTATTTCGCTTCAGCTTCAAGTTTTAGGAAGTAATCAAAAATTACTGGTACGTCGTTGTTCGCTAGACCAGTATCTACCGCTGCTTGCAGACTCTTAGATGTGCCTTCTGCGATTAAAGACTGTGTACCTAGATCAGAAACCATCTCTAGGAAGTAACCAAGGTCTTTGTTTGCGTTTGCAATTGAGAAACCTAGCTTCTCTTCGCCGTCTACCGCGTAGAACTTACAGAACTGCATGAACGGTGAGTTGGATGGACCAGCAGACATAATGTCGAACAGTTGCTGACCATCAACGCCCGCTAGTTTAGCAACCGCAAATGCTTGAGACATTGTTGCAACTGTTGTCATACCCATAAAGTTGTTTACAAGTTTAGTCGTGTGACCTGCGCCAAGTGCGCCTAGGTGGAACACGTTTTCACCCTGCTCTTCTAGAACCGACTTCACTTTGTTAAACGTGTCGATGTCACCCGCAGCCATGATATTCAATAGACCATCTTTAGCGTGTGCTGGAGTACGACCAAGAGGAGCATCAATCATACCAGCGCCTTTTTGTGCCAGGTCTTCACCAATTTTCTTAGTCGAAGCTGGGATAGAAGTACCAAAGTCGATTAGCGTTTTGCCTTCAGACATACCCGCTAGGATACCTTCGTCGCCGTAAACCACTTTCTCAACAACTGCAGATGTAGTCAGACATAGCATCACGATATCGCTGTTTTCTGCTAGCTCTTTACCTGTACTTACTGCTGTCGCTCCACGCTCAACACATACCGCTACCGCATCTTTGTTTAGATCCATCACGTTTAGTTGGTAACCACGTTTTTGTAGGTTCTCAACCATGTTGCCGCCCATAAGGCCCAGACCGATAAAGCCGATAGTAGGTTTAGTCATTTTTGCCTCCAAATGCATTATTGTATGATTATATAACTAGAATAATATTGTTATATAATCATTAGATCAATCATAAAATACGTCGAGATAGACAATAGAGCGCCTTTTTGCGATCAAAAACGTCACTCATTCCTTTATTTATGGTCATCTCTTTTTAAAATGTTTTTGAAACTTTCTCTTTGACCTAGCTATTAAATCATACATATAGTACAAGCTTTGCCAAATCAGGAGCCAAAACATTAGATGAAAAGCCAGTCAGTCTCCGTGACTGGCTTTAGATTTGAATGACGAGTACAGGTTACTCCTGACTAGCCAGTTGTTGCTTTGGGTTATTTGCCGCATTCACCAGCAGTACCCCAACGGTTAGGACCATAGAACCACACAGTAGGAACAGTAGTCGTCCTGTTGGCTCGTTTGGAATCAGAGCCATTGCCAATATACCAAAGCCCGCTACGCTGATAAGTTTGCCAAGCATGCCACGTTGTTTTGTATCTAGGTTCTGCTGCTCTTCGCTGTCTGCCACAATTGGTGTGTTCCAGTTCTTGAACAGTTGGTCTACTTCTATCTCACGCTCTGGTGTTAGGCCTTTGTAGAAGCGAGTTGTTAGTAGGAAGAAGCCACCAGTAAAGACAACATGTGCTGCTAAGCTCAAGCCTACTTTAAGGTCAGCCCACTCACGACCAGTCAACACTTGCTCTAGACCAAAGATGCGTTCTACGTCCTCCGCTTGTAGTGATATGCCGAAGATGTAAGAAACAAAGCCACCGACAACCAAGGTTGCCCAACCTGCCCAGTCTGGCGTTTTACGAACCCACATACCTAGCAGCACAGGAATCAGCATTGGGAAACCAATCAGTGCACCCACGTTCAGTACAATGTCGAACAGACTTAGGTGACGCAGAGAGTTAATAAATAGACCAATACCGATAATGATAAGACCCATCATAATAGTGGTTAGCTTGCTGACGATAACCAACTCTTTTTGTGAAGCTTGAGGGCGTACAATCGGGCTGTAGAAGTTCATCACGAAGATACCTGCATTACGGTTTAGACCTGAGTCCATCGAAGACATGGTCGCCGCAAACATCGCTGACATCAGTAGACCAACCATACCTGCTGGCATAACGTTTTGTACGAACGCTAGGTAAGCTGCATCGCCACCCACGGAGCCATATTTCTCGGCGAAGTCAGGCATAAATGCCGCTACGTACCAAGGAGGAAGGAACCAGATGATAGGACCAACAATCATTAGCACACAAGCAAGACCTGCCGCTTTACGCGCGTTTTCACTGTCTTTCGCACATAGGTAACGGTAAGCGTTGATGCTGTTGTTCATTACACCGAACTGCTTAACAAAGATGAACACAACCCAAAGGATAAAGATACTAACGTAGTTCAGGTTGTTACCCAGCATGAAGTCTCCGTGGAAGTTCGACACGATGTTACCAATACCACCGCCGTGGAAGTATGCCGCTACCGCACAGGTAATGGTCACTGCCATGATAACCAGCATTTGCATAAAGTCAGACGCGACAACTGCCCAAGAGCCACCCGTTACAGCCATTAGCATTAGAACTAAACCAGTAACGATGATGGTCGCTTCCATAGGAATGTTGAAGACCGCTGCTACGAAAATTGCAAGACCGTTCAACCAAATACCGGCTGAGATCAAGCTGTCTGGCATACCAGCCCAGGTGAAGAACTGCTCTGAAGTCTTACCAAAACGCTGACGAATTGCTTCAATCGCTGTGACTACACGTAATTGGCGGAATTTTGGAGCGAAGTAAAGGTAGTTCATAAAGTAGCCAAATGCGTTGGCCAAGAATAGGATTACAACAACGAAACCGTCGTTGAATGCGCGTCCTGCGGCACCTGTAAACGTCCATGCTGAAAACTGTGTCATGAAGGCAGTAGCACCTACCATCCACCACAACATCTTGCCTCCCCCTCGGAAGTAATCACTGGTTGAGGTAGTGAACTTCCTGAACATCCAACCAATTGCGATTAAAAAGAAGAAGTAGGCAAGAACAACAAGAGTATCAATAGTCATTTTTTCAGCCTTTTAAGTATCATCATTAACTGACTCTTAGATTACTCCAATTAAACTTTATTTGTACTACAATATGTTTTTATTGTGATCTAAAACATAACTATTTTAGTGGCTAAAATCACCTAAATAGCGGTAAATCTGCCCTTTAAATGGCAAAAAAACCAGAAAACCTTAGTATACCGAGATGTATTGTAATACAAATGAAAAATTAAAAACTTGTATAAGCATGGAATAGTTTCGAGAGTTTAATTTTGTTTGGCGATAAAAAAAGCGGACCCTGAGGCTCGCTTTACATTCTTTTCGCTAATTCTATCGGGGCGCTACGACACTTATGCTACGTGAGCGACTGCGTCACGAACCAATGTACCTAGTTCATCCCACTTGCCTTCATCGATAAGCTTTGTAGGAACCATCCAAGTACCGCCACATGCCAGCACTGAAGGAATAGACAAGTACTCATCTACGTTACCTAGGCTCACACCACCTGTTGGCATAAATTTTACTGGGTAAACTGCCGTTAGTGCTTTAAGCATACCAATACCGCCAGATGGCTCAGCAGGGAAGAACTTAAGTGTACGCAGCCCCATTTCCATCGCTTGCTCAACAAGGCTTGGATTGTTTACGCCAGGTACAATAGCTACGCCCTTGTCTAGGCAGTATTGAACCGTACGAGGGTTAAAGCCTGGGCTAACAATAAAGTCCACACCGGCTTCAATCGCTTGGTCAACTTGTTCATTAGTTAAGATTGTACCCGCACCAATCAACATTTCTGGGAACTCAGCACGCATAGCACGAATCGCTTCTGCAGCACACTCTGTGCGGAACGTGATTTCAGCGCAAGGCATACCGTTTTCAACCAAAGTGCGACCTAGAGGAATCGCATCTTCTGCTTTGTTGATGGCAATAACAGGAATTACTTTTAGGTTTGCTAATTGTTCGTTTAATGTCGTCATAAGAGTGTACTCATCGTCGTTAACTTGAGTTCAATAAATCACTGCGGAGCGCCGATTATTCAACACTCCGCAAAAGAATTACAAAG
Organism: Vibrio sp. SCSIO 43132; assembly: GCF_019904195.1. Lineage (NCBI taxonomy): Bacteria > Pseudomonadati > Pseudomonadota > Gammaproteobacteria > Vibrionales > Vibrionaceae > Vibrio > Vibrio sp. SCSIO 43132. The sequence continues at coordinate 1,878,915 of NZ_CP063199.1, read as the reverse complement.
GAAGATCGGGCATCACTTCACGTGGAATGATGGCACCTTTGTGCTGAATAACCTCACCAGCCATACAATGACCAGAGTAAGCCGATTCAGCCGCATTACCACCAGTCAAACGCTTCGCCAAAAAGCCTGCACTGAAAGAGTCACCTGCTGCCGTCGTATCAATCACGCTATCGACTTTGTTTGGCGCCACGTATTGCGCTTCGCCATTCGCCACAACCAAGCAATCTTTGCTACCACGTTTGATGATGATTTCATCCACGCCCAGTGCAGAGGTTCTTTCAATACATTGCTCTAGGTGCTCATCACCATACAGCATTTGCTCATCTTCAAATGTGAGTAGAGCAATATCGGTAAACTTAAGAATCTTAAGGTACCAAGACATGGCACTCTCTCGGCTTTCCCACAATTTAGGACGGTAGTTATTATCGAAAATAACCTGGCCGCCTTGCGCTTTAAAGCGTTCGAGGAATGCAAACAACTGCGTCTTACCTTCTTCAGTAAGAATCGCTAATGTAATGCCACTCAGGTAAACCGCATCATAAGAATAAAGCGTGTCGACTAGTGCCGAAGATTCGTTCTGTTCAAACAAAAACTTTGCTGCTGCTTCATTACGCCAATAGTGGAAGTAACGCTCGCCTGTCTCATCCGTTTCGATGTAGTAAATACCCGGCTGTTTACCATTAACAGTCAACACTAAGCTGGTATCAATACCCTCTTCTTGCCATGCTGAAAGCATTTCTTGGCTAAAAGGATCATTACCCAGGGCAGTTACATAGCTAGTTTTGATATCGTGAGCTTTCGTCAAACGGGATAAGTAAAGAGCGGTATTCAACGTGTCACCACCGAATGACTGACGCAACTGACCTTCCTTTTTCTGTAGCTCAACCATACATTCGCCAATGATCGCGATATTTAATGATTTCATACTGTCACCTTAGCAACTGAGGTTGCGCTATACGTTACTTTAAGAAGTCTTCACGAGCTGGGTTGAAGATATCCAGAAGAAATGCTGTCTTGCTCTAGTGCAACCGCGCCATGCATCATGTGCTTACGAGCAAAATACGCGTCACCCTCTTTCAGTACTTTCTTTTCGCCTTCGATTTCTGCTTCAAAGCTGCCACGTACTACGTAACCGATTTGGATCGTGAATCTCATGCGTATGTGGAGCACCAATCGCACCTTTGTCAAAACATAGGTGAACAGCCATCAGATCATCTGTGTAAGCAACAATTTTACGCTTGATACCGCCGCCTAACTCTTCCCACGGGTTTCTCATCTAATACAAAGAAAGAATTCATCGTCATACTCCTAAAAAGTCTCTATTAAAGCGAACCCTACTGCACTTCATTCTTAGCCATGCTTTTACAAGAAGGTTCTCTTAAAAAACCGTCATGTTGATAAAAGTGAAACGCAAAGCGAAAGGGGTCTGCTGTCGAATTGGTAAAGAGCATATCCGATCCATTTTAATTGTCATACAATATATCTAAAAATATGTGATATCCATCAAATGGAGAGACCTAAAGCATTCCACTTAGCGATTGATAACGTAGAAACATCAGCCACACAAAGGATTTCCACCACATTAAAAATCAATAAGTTAACTAAAATCACGTGATTTCACTCTCCCTTTTTGCCACAAAAACTACACCCAAACTTAATATTGTATTACTTTATAGAAAGTTTAAGAAAACAACACACTTCATCTGAGGGTGGTAAAGAAATGACTACACAACCGATTTTGTTGACTGGAAGCAGAAGTCGAACTACTAAGAAAGGAAGTCGGAAAGCCGAGCTTAATGGGCAAATCCATTGAAGCGAATCGCAAGGAACTTGAAGCCTTTATGCGTCTGCCTCTAGACGTACCAGGTCACGGCGAAGCGGGTGGCTACGAGCACAACCGCCACAAACAAAACTATACCTACATGAACTTAGCGGGTCGTTTGTTCTTGATCACTCAAGAAGAAAAGTACGCGCAGTTCGTTAAAGATCTTCTCGCTATTTACGGCAGAGAAGTACCTCACCTTTGATTTCCACGTACAGAAAAACACTAACCCTACAGGTCGTCTTTTCCACCAGATCCTTAATGAACACTGTTGGTTAATGTTTACTAGTCTTGCCTACTCATGCGTGGCATCAGTGATGACAGAAGAAGAGCGCACTGCGGTTGTTGAGCGCATTTTCGAACCAATGCTAGACATGTTCACCGTGAAATACGCGCACGATTTCGACCGTATTCACAACCACGGTATCTGGGCAGTGGCGGCTGTTGGTATTTGTGGTCTAGCTATTGGCAAACCTGAATATCTAGAGATGTCTGTGTATGGTCAAGATCGTGATGATACTGGCGGCTTCCTAGCGCAAATCTCACAACTGTTCGCACCTTCTGGTTACTACATGGAAGGTCCGTACTACCATCGTTATGCGATTCGTCCAACTTGTGTATTCGCAGAAGTGGTACACCGTCACATGCCTGAAGTAGACATCTACAACTACAAAGACAAAGTGATTGGCAACACAGTACAGGCGATGCTGGCAACAGCTTACCCGAATGGTGAGTTCCCAGCCCTAAACGACGCGCATCTCGTACCATGAGCATTACCGATATGGGTGTTCAAGTTGCAGTGAGCGTTTACAGCAAGCACTACGGCTTGGATGACAACATTCTAGGCATGGCGAAGATTCAAAACGCCGTTTGGATGCACCCATGCGGTCTAGAGCTTTCTCAAGCTTACGATAAAGCAATCGCAGACCGTGAAATCGGTATACCTTTCTGGCCAAGTGTGGAACTTAACGAAGGTCCAACTGGCAACAACGGTGCACAAGGCTTTATCCGTATGCAGGATAAAACCGGTGATGTGTCACAGCTTGTGATGAACTACGGTCAACACGGCATGGGACATGGTAACTTCGATACGCTTGGCATTACCTTCTTCAACCGTGGTCAAGAAGTGCTGCGTGAATACGGCTTCTGTCGCTGGGTAAACGTTGAGCCTAAATTCGGCGGTCGTTACCTAGACGAAAACAAATCGTACGCACGTCAAACTATCGCGCATAACGCGGTAGCGATTGATGAGCAATGTCAGAATGGTTTCGATGTAGACCGCGCTGATTCAGTGCACGGTTTGCCTCACTTCTTCAAAGTGGAAGGCACTGAAATCAACGGTATGAGCGCGTTTGCGAACGACCACTACCCGAACACAGACATGCAGCGCAGTGTGTTCATGCTTAACCTAGATGAACTTGAAGCACCGCTATTGCTAGACCTTTACCGCATCGAAGGTGAAGGCGAGCATCAGTACGACTACTCTCATCAATACGATGGTCAAATCGTACGTACTAACTTCGATTACCAAAGCTTTGGTGAACTGAACACGCTTGGCGATGACTTCGGTTACCAACACCTTTGGAAAGTAGCAAGCGGCAAAGTGCAAGATATGGCGCTAGTTAGCTGGCTACAAAACAGCACCTACTACACTTGGTTAGGCACAAGCAGCAGCGCGAAACAGAACGGCGATAATGAAGTGATCTTCACTCGCACTGGCGCCAATGACCCAAGCTTTAACCTACGTAGCGAACCGGCATTCATTCTGCGCAGCAAGGGCGAATCGACGCTATTTGCTTCTGTGCTAGAAACACACGGCTACTTCAATGAAGAGTTTGAGCAATCGGTGAATGCACGTGGTCAGGTGAAAGATATCCGCGTCGTGGGTTACAACGCCGTTGGTAGCATCGTAGAAATCACGACTGAAAAATCACTGGTTACTGTGATGATCAGCAATGTTCTAGGCGCTGACGACCAAACCCCACACCAAGTAGAAATGAACGGTAAAACCTACAGCTGGAATGGCTTCTACTCTCTAGAAGTGAACGCATTCGGGCAGGAGAAATAATAATGAGCTACCAAACCCAGTCTTACCAACCGCTATTAATGAACTTTGAAGAAGCGGCAGAACTAAGCAAAGCACTTGGCACGGATAGCCTATTAGGAAATGCACTAGCACGTGACATCAAACAAACTGACGCTTACATGGCAGAGGTCGGTATTGAAGTTCCAGGTCACGGCGAAGGCGGCGGTTACGAGCATAACCGTCACAAGCAAAACTACATCCACATTGATCTAGCGGGTCGCCTATTCCTTATCACTGGCGAACAAAAATACCGCGATTACATCGTGGACATGCTAACGGCTTACGCGAAGGTTTATCCGACGCTAGAGAGCAACACCAGCCGTGACTCTAACCCTCCGGGCAAGATCTTCCACCAAACTCTGAACGAGAACATGTGGATGCTATACGCGTCTTGTGCGTACAGCTGTATTTACCATACCTTGGAAGAAGAGCAAAAATCACTGATTGAGAACGACCTGTTCAAGCAAATGATTGAGCTGTTCGTGGTAACTTACGGTCACGACTTCGACATCGTACACAACCACGGTCTGTGGGCAGTAGCAGCTGTAGGTATCTGTGGTTACGCAATTAACGATCAAGATGCAGTCGACAAAGCGCTTTACGGCTTGAAACTGGACAAAGTCAGCGGCGGCTTCCTAGCGCAGTTAGACCAACTGTTCTCGCCAGACGGCTACTACATGGAAGGTCCTTACTACCACCGTTTCTCGCTGCGTCCAATCTACCTATTTGCAGAAGCGATTGAGCGTCGTCAGCCTGAGCTTGGTATTTACGAATTTAACGACTCGGTCATCAAGACCACGTCTTATGCCGTATTTAAGACGGCATTCCCAGATGGTACTTTGCCAGCGTTGAACGATTCATCGAAGACGATTTCGATCAATGATGAAGGCGTAATCATGGCTACGTCAGTATGTTTCCACCGTTACGAGCAATCTGAAACGCTACTTGGTATGGCAGACCACCAGCAAGACGTTTGGGTTCATATCTCAGGTAAAACATTGTCTGACGCAGTTGCAGCCGCAGATAACATCAAACCGTTCAACTGGGGTAGCCTATTCGTAACAGACGGTCCAGAGGGCGAAAAAGGCGGCGTAAGCATTCTTCGTCACCGTGACGAGCAAGACGACGACACAATGGCGCTTATCTGGTTTGGTCAGCACGGCAGCGATCACCAGTACCATTCAGCGCTAGACCACGGTCACTACGATGGTTTACACCTGAGCGTGTTTAACCGCGGTCATGAAGTGCTGCACGATTACGGCTTTGGTCGCTGGGTGAACGTTGAGCCTAAGTTTGGCGGTCGTTACATTCCAGAGAACAAGTCTTACTGTAAGCAGACGGTCGCGCACAACACAGTAACGGTTGACCAAAAGACACAAAATAACTTCGACACAGCGCTAGCAGAAACCAAGTTCGGTTCTAAGCACTTCTTCAAAGCTGATGACGAAAAACTGCAAGGCATGAGCGGTCGCATCTCTGGTTATTACAACGGCGTAGACATGCAGCGCAGCATCATTCTTGCTGAGTTGCCAGAATTCGAAAAACCGCTTGTGATTGATGTTTATCGCATCGAAGCAAATCAAGAACATCAATACGACCTTCCAGTGCACTACTCTGGTCAAATCATCCGTACGGATTTTGAATACGATGTCGAAAGCACGCTGCGTCCAATGGGCGAAGACAACGGCTACCAGCACCTATGGAACATCGGTTCTGGTCAAGTCGAAGGCAATTCACTGGTAAGCTGGTTGCACGACAACAGTTACTACTCGCTAATCACAAGCGCAACAAACGGCGGCAAAGTGTTCTTCACTCGCACAGGCGCAAATGATCCAGACTTCAACTTGAAGAGCGAACCAGCACTGATCTTACGTCAATCTGGTCAGAACCACGTGTTTGCTTCTGTGCTAGAGACACACGGTTACTTCAACGAGTCTATCGAAGCATCGGTTGGCGCTCGTGGCCTAGTTGAGTCAGTAACCGTCGTTGGCAACAACGAAGTGGGTACTGTGATTCGTCTGCAAACCACAACAGGCAACGCTTATCTGTTCGCTATTTGCAACTTAGATGAAGACAAGCAAAACGCCGCACATCGCGTTGAGTTCGACGGTGTGGCTTACACTTGGGAAGGCGCATTCGCACAAGTTTAATCTTTAGCTAGTCACTAAAAATTAATGTAAAAAATCGGGAACTAATTCAAAGCCGGGCATCATGCTCGGCTTTTCTTATCTCGGTGTAAAATTATGAACTTACGTTGGTTTTACTTGATTGTAGGTTAGCATCAATACTCTGATCGCCCTTTAGTCTTTCCCAAAGTTGCCCCATCAATTCAAAGCTACGTTCACTCGGATAACGCTGTGTGGAGTCCAGCAATTACCATTCTCCCCTTTCACTCTTTTCGGCAAATATAAACTCAAACGCAAGATTGTTAGACATACCTAATCGTAGGTCCGTGACAATCAAGGCATCGCCTTCAACACTATAGTTAAGGTAGTTGTGCGAAAATGCTTTCAATCCAATGAGTGTTTCAGGTTGCACTTCTAATGGCCATTCGCCCAAAGAGTGAGAAATAAAATCAATATTATCGTTACCATCTTACACGGAGGCTAAACCTTCCCAATACTTACCCTCGTCCATAACGACCACGCGCCATAGCAGGGTATTAAAAGGCGTTGGCGTAATCAAAACTTGTTGGTTTGGTAGATTTTGTGCACTCAAATTCTGTTTAACTCTGGATGCAATCATCTGCTGAGAGGCATATCCCCACACTAAATACAACGTTGAAATCAGTAACTCAGTTTGACACCAACGCCCGCCGCTGCTTTTCGAGAACAGCGCAACACCTATCGCAAACAACAAAGGTAACGTATAGAGAGGGTCAATAATAAACACGTTTCTCAACTCAAAATAGCCCTCAAATGGCAAGATCAACTGAGTGCCATAAGTGGTCATCGCATCCAACAGGGTGTGAATAACAAACACGCTGGCCGTGAGGAAAAACACACGCGCAAGTGTCCAAAACGAATCTGGGCGCAAACGGCAATAGAGCCAGGAAATCAACAAAACGAAAGGAGGTAACACAAGTAAAGAGTGAGTAAAGCCGCGATGTCTGATCGTATTTTGCACCGCATCGCCATAATCCAGTATGCCATCTAAGTCGGGCAATGTACCTAAAGCTGTACCCATTAAAAGCACTTTAACATTGCACTTCTTGCCTCCGATAACCCCTGCGACTGTGACCCCTGAGGCTGCTTGAGTGATTAAGTCCATCTATTTCATTATTAAATAACTAGCATTGAAAACTAATCGGCTAAGCGAATAGCGTCAAACACAACTGCCTTTTCTGCTCGGCTATTTACGAACTTTCACTTAATAATAGATCAGTCGGAAAACTGAGAATGCTGCACGGACCATAGAATTTAAGAAACCCTTACAGTTAGGGCTTCGAATAAGCGGCTAGTCATACATCAGCTTATCGGCTTTACTGATGTCAAACTCATTAAGCGACTTTCTGGCTAAATGTCTAAAAGGCAGTGCTTTGACCATCTCTTCAAACGGTAGAATCGCAAACGCCCAGAATATAGGCGCATCCAGCCCAATCACGACTAACGCACACAGTGGCAGTGACACCACCCATTGACCAATGAAGTTAATTTTAAATACCGCAGTTGTTTTACCGAGAGCTCTGAGTGCATGTCCATGCACCGCGTTATAGCCTCTGACAATGGGTAGGAAGATATACAGCGGCGCAATCACAGCCAATGCTTGATAGGTATCGGCTTCTAGATCTGGATAAAGGTCGGGTAAAAACCAACTTAAAATGAAGAAAAACAGTGCCGATACCATCGAAATAGCCACCGCCATATCAATACTGACATCGACATTTTTTTCTTAGGTCGTCAAGCTGGCGCGAACCAATCGCTTGGCTGATCGTAATGGCCGACGAATGCGCCCACGCCGTAATAAATTGCATACCCATTTTTATCCACGGCATCACTATCGTCATCGCTACGTAGGCATAAAGTGACATCTGCGAGAAAATCAACATATAGATGGTCGCACCCGCTTGAAGCATGGTTACATTAGCGGCAACAGGAAATATTTCTTTGAAGTGATTTCGGACATTTGTCTTCAATAAGGCGTCTAAGCATCGGATGTCCAGCATCAGTGATGATGTCATCTTAATGCACAGTGACAAGAAGATGAATCGCACGCTAATCGCAACCAAAGTGCCCGCAGCCGCGCCCTCAACACCCATACCTGAGTAACCCATCGATCCATGAATCAACACATAAGACACGACAACATTGACGGGGAGCTCAATCAAGTAGCCTTTAAACGGTACCTTGGTACGACCTAGAGCATTGAATAGTGCGATCATCACTTGCGTTGTTGCGTTGAACAAGATGATGTATTTTGCAACGGCAAGGTAACGCTCAGTTTCCGCGATAAGAGGCGGCTCATCGGTAAGCAATGCGATAAACGAAGCGCCCCTTATTGAAAGCGAAATCCAAAACAGCAGTGCAATCGCCATGTTGATAGATAGCCCAGCCCAAAACCCTCGGTTTAAACTGTCACTGTTAGATGAACCAAATGCTCGGCTTAATACCAATTGAGAGCCATTGGCTAAGGCCATTTGTACGCCCAAAACAAAGGCAACTATGGTAGAGGCGATCCCCATTGCAGCAAGGGAGATTTCACCTAATGGAGAAACTAAAAACGTATCGATCATCAGCATTGATTGCATCAAAAGTGCATTCAGCGCCAACGGCCAAGCGAGCGAAAGGTTCTTTTTTACATACGGCGTAGAGGTCATAGTAAACTTATGTTGGGTGTTTCAAAGGAATGCTCTGCCAGGAGAACCTTCCTATTTTGGGTTTACTCGGGATGAACAAACGCTTAACCGTTCACCACTAGAGCTAACTTTTGATTCTCATCATTAAGCAATATTTGAGAAGCAATACGCGCTTCATTTGGGTCACCAGCCATAATGGCATTGTAAATACGTTGGTGCTCTTCTAAGCAGAAACGACCACCCTCGGCAGACTCATCAATGAACTGTTTGAATATGGTCGATAAAATATTGCTGAACGGAATGTAAAACTGATTACCAGTACAAAGAAAAATGGTTTGATGAAACAGATGATCATTCTCTGTCCATGCTTGATAATCGTAGCTTTGCGCAGCAATGCTCATCGCCTGAAAAATAACGGAAAGAGACTTTCGCTGGCTCGCAGAAGCGTGTGTTGCCGCCAGCGCACATGCTTCAGGCTCAATCGCTTTACGCAACCCGAGGAACTGCCCCAAGAACGGTGCGGTATCTTCTAGGTCTTGTATCCACTCTAGCAATTGAGGATCAAGAAAGTGCCAGAGCTGACGGGGTCTCACCGTCGTACCGACTTTAGGCTTAGACTCAATAAGCCCCTTTGCCGACAGCAACTTAGTCGATTCTCTAAGTGCGGTGCGGCTCACTCCAAATGCTTCGCACAATTCAAGTTCACTGGGTAGCTTTTCTAGTTCTGCTATCTCTCTCGACAATATCTTGCGCGCTAATTGTCGTGCTATCTGAACGTGAATCTTGCGACTGGAGTTTTCTACCAACGAAAACGTGGCCATAACTGGCTCCTATAAAATGACGCCAGATAAATCATACAATACTATCATTTAATAGCAAACGATCAGATCTCATATTCCGCTATTTGTTAGTGATAACAACACTAGCCTGAACCATTTAGTGTTCAAATAGAAATGAGATTCACTTAGTATCAACTTGGAATGACGCTTTGTATCGCATGCAGGGACGGGACGATTTATTTTTACCAAAGGTTAAGTTTGTGAATCAAAGATTGCTTTAAGAAAAGAGTGCTTGGTGCGCCATAGTCCAAGTGCTAGAATTACACTTAAATAATACATATCAATTATAAGTTAGATTATGACTGGATCGTTTAGCTCTATCTCAGGCTCAAAACGCAGCCTGCACGTTCAAGTGGCGCGTGAGATTGCACGTGGTATCTTATCTGGCAAGTTATCTCAAGGCTCTATCCTTCCTGGTGAAATGGACCTGTGTGAGCAATTTGGTGTTAGTCGTACCGCATTGCGAGAAGCGGTTAAACTGTTAACGTCAAAAGGGTTACTTGAATCTCGCCCAAAAGTCGGCACTCGTGTTATTAATCGCGCTTACTGGAACTTCCTTGATCCGCAATTAATTGAGTGGATGGATGGTCTAGCCGATACCGACCAGTTTTGCGGTCAGTTCTTAGGTCTACGCCGTGCTATAGAGCCCGAAGCCTGTGCCCTAGCCGCAAAACATGCCACTGCGGAGCAACGTATTGAGCTATCAGAAACCTTCCAGAAGATGGTCGAAGTGGCAGAGGCCCCTGAATTTGACCATGCCAAATGGATGGAAGTCGACACAAAATTCCATAGCCTGATTTTCAATGCAACAGGTAATGACTTCTACCTTCCGTTTGGTAATATTCTAACGACCATGTTTGTTAACTTCATCGCGCACTCGTCAGAAGAAGGCAGTACATGCATCAATGAGCACCGTCAAATCTACGATGCAATTATGGCGGGTAACAGTGACAAAGCACGTCAAGCTTCAGCAAACCATCTAGTAGAGTCGAACCACCGCATTGCAACGGTCTAGTTGATCGGGACTTCAAATTCTAAGCACGCTCTCTGGCGTGCTTTTTTGTATCGAGCGCCATGGTTTAACCAAATTTTGATGCATTCAATGCCATAAGAGATATAATAATACAATTATATCTCTATCTATGGTTAGATATGACTGATCCGTTACTGCCTAATATTATCCAGTTCATTCGACAAATCGATCCGTTCGACAAAGTGCCTGAGTCTAACCTGAGGCAGTTAGCGGCGAATATTCATATCACGTACCTAGCCAAGGGCGATACTGTCAATCCATGTGATAATCCTGAAGAGAAGTCTCTCTACGTGATTCGGACTGGATCGATGGAACAAAGAAAGAGTGATGGCGTTCTTCGAGCTAAGCTTGGTCCTGAAGATCTGTTTGGTTTTACCTTTTTAGATAAACAGATTAATGATGAGCAAGGGTATAAGGCGATCGCAATTGAAAGTACGCTGCTTTACATCATTCCTCACTCAGCCCTACAAACTTTGTTCAAAGAGTTTCCCGCGTGCGCTGAACATTTTGCATCACAAGCACAAATACGGCTTAAATCAGCGTTAGATGTTGTTTGGTCTAATAAAGAGAAAGGCTTATTCATTAAACGAGTTGATGAAGTGGCCAGTGGCCGAGTTGCAGTAGTCACCTCAGATTTGTCTATACGGGAGGTCGCTCATACCATGTTAGTGCAGCGCTCTCCTTGCGCCGTAATCTATGAAGACAATCAGATTGTCGGCTTAATCACTGACCGAGATATGACCAAACGGGTGATTGCCGTTGGCGCTTCAACCGATGACCCAATTCGTGACGTGATGACACATTCACCGAGAACAGTAAAACCTGATGACTTGGTACTTCATGCCGCATCAATCATGATGCAATCTAACATCCGAAATTTGCCTGTCGTGCAAGACAATAAGGTGGTAGGTCTTCTGACCACTACTCATCTTGTTCAAAACCACCGTGTTCAAGCTATCTTTCTGATTGAAAAAATAAAATATTCTGGCAGCGTAAAGTCCCTGTCTAGCTTCACACCAGAACGCCAAGCCATATTTGAGGCTCTGGTTGAGGGTAATGTCGCGCCTGAAGTGATCGGCAAAGTAATGACAATGATTATGGATGCCTACACAAAAAGGCTTATAAAAATCGCCATCGACAAACTTGGTCCCCCGCCTTGTGATTTTTCTTGGATCGTCGCAGGCTCACACGCGCGAAATGAAGTACACATGCTTTCTGATCAAGACAGTGCGATCGTACTTGCCGATGACGCGACCGAAAATGACCGTATCTATTTTAAACACCTTGCGATGATGGTCACTAATGGCCTGGCTAGCTGTGACTACCCACTTTGCCCAGGCAAATTCATGGCAGCGACACCGAAATGGTGTCAAACACTGAGTGTCTGGAAGCATTACTACAAGAAGTGGGTGGCAAGCCCTGAGTATGAACGCCTACTCAATATCAGTGTGTTCTTAGAGATCCGCACCGTCTTTGGTGTCAGCGATTATGAGAAACAGCTCCGGGAAGCCCTGCATGAGAACATACGCAGCAACCGCGAATTCTTGAGTACGCTTGTAAACGATGCAGTGACAACAAATCCGCCGCTTGGCATCTTCAACAATCTCGTACTCGAGAAGTCAGGCGAAAATAAAAAGACACTCAACGTTAAAAAGTATGCGATCAACTTAATTATCGACCTTGCCAGAATCTACGGTTTAGCGGTAGAGACTGATGTTTATGCCACCGATGAACGCTTTAAAGCCGCCTATGAGAAAGGTGTCCTAAGCGAAGATGCGTTTAAAAACATCCTTGGTGCCTACGAGTTTATTCTGTCGTTTCGATTCAGCCACCAGCTCGAAGCATTAAAGAGCGGCCATACGCCAGATAATCACATCAACCCTGATAGTTTTGGTAGCTTTGAGCGCAAGCACTTAAAAGATGCGTTTAGGATCATTGCCGACCTTCAAGAGGCGGCGAAAGTGAGGTTTGGGAATCGTTGATGAAAATGCTCACAGACTTTTTTCATCCACTTTCAAGGTTTAATCGTAAGCGCGGGCACTACAGAGGGCAAGTTCCTTTACCCGCGGAGCTAAGTAGCGTGTTTAATTTCGAGCCAGTACCCGTAGACGCTAACGCTAAAGGCTTGGACTATTTAGTGCTCGACCTCGAAACAACCGGACTGGATGCCGAATCTGATCTCATCTTGTCGATGGGCTGGGTTGAAGTATCAAATGGTGTGATTGATTTGAGTACGGCACAGCATTTCTACCTCAGTAACGAATCGCAGATCAAACCAGAAACAGCCGTAATAAACCATATCACGCCTCAGATGCTAGAAGATGGCATATCAATCCACGACGCTATGAAGGCGCTTTTCGAAGTTGCACAAGGCAAAGTGTTGGTCGCCCACTCTTGCTCAGTAGAAAACAGTTTTATCCAACGTTATCTCTCGTATCGTTTTCAGCTGAATGCCGTGCCTTTGATGTGGCTCGATACACTTTGTATTGAGAAGAAATTAGCGCGGGCTATCAATAATCATCAAGATCTTGATGTATCACTTGGAGCAACCAGATATCGCTACCAACTGCCTGAATACATAGAGCACAATGCCTTGATGGATGCGGTGGCGACCGCAGAATTACTACTCGCTCAAGAAGCACGACTCGCCTCAAATAAGCCCGTTACCATAGGTTTACTCTATCGATTAAGCCACTAGAGATACTAAAAAAGCCAGCACATCGCTGGCTTTTCACTGGAAAGTTTGAATCAATTAGAAGCTGTAAGTCAGACCGACACGGCTACGTAGTTCACGTTTATCCGATGTAGAATCCACGTTTACATCACCAAATTCAACATACGGTGCCCATTGACCAAAGTGGCGGCGAGCAGTGGCATTCAGTTCATAGTTCGTGTCTGAATTGTCGAAAATATCGTAACCATCTGCTTTGTAATAGTTCGCTTCAAAGCCAAAGCGCCAATCGTCCATTCGGTAGTTCACGTTACCTGTTAATCGGTGACGGCGCTGATCATCCGCTTCGATGTTCTGACGAATATCGTAACGGTAACGGCCACTTAAGCTTAAGCCTTCTACGCTATCTAAATCATACGTTAGACGAAGTTGCGGTTTGTATGTCATACCACTTTCGCGACCTTCAATTGGCATACCCGGTTGAAGCGTCCAGTTATTATTTTCACCAAACTTGTAGCGGTAACCAAGGTCTAGCTCCCAACCATTGTTTTTAAGATCTTTAAGGAACTTTCCTTTTTCGCCTTTGAACTTTAATTCGCCAGAGTAATAGAAGTTATCGATGCTATCGCCCATCTTTACACGGGTCGCATGCTGCTCTGTACTGTGCTTGTACTCATGACGGACATCGAAAGAAGCTGCAGAAAGAGAGCCCGCAAATAGAGTCGCCACAACGGCTAATGAAATTTTATTGTAGTGTTTCATTGTAAAGTTCCACTTATTGGTGTGCCATTGAGTTGGCATTGTTACGCTTAATTTGAACTAATATAATACAAATAAAATACATATAGCAAAGAAGACTTTCTGTGAAATGGATCAAAATACCCCTTTCATTTCTCATCAAACAATTTTTTACAACATCAAAAACAACGTTTATCTTATTGTTATAACTAATTATTATTGATTTTTAAGGATTTATTTCAGTTTAAAAAATGTGCGCCAGCCCTTAAATTAATAAATTTAAGATACCGCGAATTTTGTATTATATTATTATTTATCTCGTTAGTTATTCAAAGCTCGGCAAACCATTTGAGTTACTCGTGGAACAGGAACTATCGACATGTTGCTGAGAATAATGAAGTCAATAATCTTAAGGACACGATGAAAGCCAATGAACGCATCTAATGCACTGGAAAGAAAACCTATGTTGTTGCGTTTACTGGCGAGAATAGTCCAGTGCTTAATGATATTCAGTGCAGCACTACTGTCTACTTCGGTTCCGATCATGATTACAGCTAACTGGATATAGGAACAAGCATGAACTGACGTCGAACGTGGGTTCATAGTGTATTCGCTTCAGTTGAATACCTGAGCGTGACAAAATTCTAGTCCCTAAAAACGTATAATTATATTTGCTGAGAAGGATTACTCGGCCGGTTACCTACACCGTTGACGTTCATGCGTGGCAGGCTCGCATGAACGTTTTTTATTACCCACGATAAATCACACAAATAATCAATAAAAACACAGTAAAACTTACAACCAGCACCATCACTCCTTGTAATAAGTTCTCTTCTAATTCATTCGCCACATTGACATTTTCTACGTAACCATGCTCAAAACAAAAGATTAAGATCGATTTTCGACCAATCTTGGTGCAATAGATCACCAGTTTGGTAATTTTAGATATTGATCACTTGTATGATTATTAATATCCCATCAACTGAAACACCCGTCACGGTTTTGAGTTATTGTACTACAAATAAGGGTATCGATAGTTACTATGGACTCGAAGACATAACAAAACTATCAAAAGGTCTAAAGATGGAACTCAATACCCTTATTGTAGGCATCTACTTCCTATTCCTTATCGCAATAGGTTGGATGTTCAGAACGTTTACCAGTACAACCAGTGACTATTTCCGGGGCGGCGGTAGCATGCTTTGGTGGATGGTTGGCGCAACCGCTTTTATGACCCAGTTTAGCGCCTGGACATTCACTGGGGCTGCGGGTAAAGCGTATGCCGATGGTTTCGCTGTTGCCGTTATTTTCTTAGCCAATGCCTTTGGCTACCTCATGAACTACCTCTACTTCGCTCCTAAATTCCGCCAACTGCGCGTCGTGACGGTTATTGAAGCGATTCGAATGCGTTTTGGTAAATTCAACGAACAGGTATTTACCTGGTCGGGTATGCCAAACAGTGTTATCTCTGCCGGTATTTGGCTAAATGGCCTTGCTATTATTGCATCAGGCATCTTTGGCTTTGATATGACAACGACCATAATTATCACAGGTCTTGTGGTGTTGGTGATGTCGGTTACCGGTGGCTCGTGGGCTGTTATCGCTTCTGACTTTATGCAGATGGTCATTATCATGGCAGTCACAGTAACGTGTGCCGTGGTAGCCATTATTCAAGGTGGTGGCGTTGGTGAGATCGTTAATAACTTCCCAGTACAAGAAGGCGCATCATTTGTTTCGGGTAACAACCTTAACTACCTAAGCATTTTTGGTATCTGGGCATTCTTTATCTTCTTCAAGCAGTTCAGTATCACCAACAACATGCTTAACTCATACCGTTACCTAGCGGCAAAAGACTCGAAAAATGCCAAGAAAGCCGCACTGCTCGCTTGTGTACTGATGACAATGGGCCCTCTGATCTGGTTCATGCCATCATGGTTCATTGCGGGTCAAGGTGTTGACCTAGCCGCTCAGTACCCAGATGCGGGATCTAAAGCGGGAGACTTTGCTTACCTTTACTTTGTTCAAGAGTACATGCCTGCAGGTATGGTCGGTCTACTGATTGCAGCGATGTTCGCAGCCACCATGTCATCAATGGATTCTGGCCTTAACCGCAACTCTGGTATTTTTGTTAAGAACTTCTACGAACCAATCCTACGTCCAAATGCAACTGAAAAAGAGCTAGTGGTTGTCTCTAAACTGACGTCTACTTTCTTTGGTATTTCAATCATCTTAGTTGCACTGTTTATCAACTCGTTAAAAGGCCTAAGCCTATTTGACACCATGATGTACGTTGGCGCTCTCATTGGCTTCCCAATGACCATTCCGGCATTCTGTGGCTTCTTCATTAAGAAAACACCAGATTGGGCTGGCTGGGGAACCCTAGTCGTCGGTGGTATCGTCTCTTACTTTGTCGGCTTCGTTATTACACCAGAAATGGTACAGAACTGGTTTAACCTAGAACCGTTAACAGGCCGCGAATGGTCAGATCTAAAAGTCGCTATTGGTCTAATCGGTCACCTAGTCTTTACTGGCGGATTCTTCCTACTATCAACCTTGTTCTACAAGCCATTGTCGGAAGAGCGTCAGAAGAACGTAGATAAATTCTTTGAAAACCTAGCCACTCCTTTAGTCGCTGAATCTACAGAGCAGAAGAAGCTGGATAACAAACAGCGCCGTATGTTGGGTTCACTCATCTCTGTCGCGGGTGTGGGCGTCATGGCGATGTTCCTACTGCCAAACCCACTATGGGGACGCATGATCTTCGTGCTGTGTGGTGCCATTGTCCTTGCAGTCGGCTTGCTGCTAGTCAAAGCAGTCGATGAGAGTATCGAAGAGAAGAATAACAACAAAGAGGTCATTCAAAATTAACCTCGTCTACCCTGCGCGGTTGTTCACACAGCCGCCTTAACCACTCACTCATCTGGGATATACTCAGAGAAAGTGGTGAGTTGGGCTACATCAACAGGACTTTCTTCGAGGAATTCTACAAAACAGTTTTGAATAGACATAAAAAATCGGAAACCTAAAAAAGGCTTCCGATTGTCTTTCATCAGAAGGATCGGTCAACCGATCCTTCTCTGACCTACATGGCGCATTTCGCAGACTTTATCTTTTCTGCTCTCTCAAACCGACTATCAAATTGAGAATTCAAATACCCACTTTCACAAACCTAACTTAATTCTTTGTATTTATTGTCAATATTTATTGGCACGCCTTTCGCTATAGAAGACTAAACCGAACAAAAAACGAGAGACACAATATGAAGACCATAGTTCATGTAGTTCAGCACTTAAGACCTGGCGGCATTGAAGTCATGGTATTGGATATGCTGCGTTTTGCCGATAAAGCGAACAAGGTATTCGTTGTTAGCCTGGAAGGGTCTAAAGATAAGGCGCTTAAGTCCTGGCCGAGATTAAAGGATCACGAGCATCAGCTTTTCTTCCTTAACAAAACACCCGGCATCGAGTTGGGGTTATTCATGAAAATGAAGAACTTATTGAGCTCACTGAAAGCCGATGTAGTGCATAGCCATCATATCGGTCCTTTGCTTTATGGAAATGTGACAGCTCGGTTTGCCAACGTTCCGGTACGTATTCATACCGAACATGATGCCTGGCATCTGAACGAAGATTCTGAAGTCAGAATTGAAAAAATCGCTCGTTATCTTTCTAAACCCAAAATGGTCGCCGATGCCGAGTTCGTGAAAGACAAACTAGTCCGAATTTTTGATGACATCCCGGTTGAAACCATTCACAACGGCGTAGATTGCGATCATTTCACACCTGGCGCAGCGAACATAGCAAGAGAAAAACTTGGGCTTCCAAACAATAAGCGAATCATCGGGTGCTCAGGAAGAGTTGAGCATGTTAAAGGACAGGATACTCTGATACACGCTCTAAAGGACATGCCATGCAATGTCATTCTGGCTATTGCAGGAGACGGTTCCGAGAAAGAGTCACTGATGGCATTGGCAAAAGAACTCAAACTGGAAGACAGAGTCCTCTTCCTTGGGTTCGTCAGTGACATGGTTAATTTCTATCGCTCGCTAGACCTTTACTGCCTGCCTTCTCGTAACGAGGGTTTCCCGCTATCAACTCTTGAAGCACAGGCGTGCGACATTCCGGTGGTTGCCACCGATGTGGGAGGAGTAAAAGAGTCACTGTGCCTTAAGTCAGGTCAGCTTGTACTTCCCGACAATGCCTCTCTTATGAGTGAAATTCTGGTAAGCATGCTGAACTGCCCTAGCCCGTCTTCACCAAGAAGTTACGTCGTCGAAAATTACGACATCCGCAACATGACATCTGCCTACGAAAAACTGTGTGATCAAGGGGAATAACAATGGAATGGTTACTAATTAGCGTGACAGCTCTTTGCATTTTTCTGGTTCTGTATCACCACGTCGGCTATCCGGCATTACTTGCCATGATCGCCAAACGTGCAGCGCCGCAACCCACAATGAAAGATACGCGTTGCTATCGTTCAGATGACATGGACAACCGTCTTCCTACCGTGACTTTGATCATTCCTGCTTACAATGAGGAAGAGTGGATTGCCGAAAAGATACGCAACGTATGCAGTCTGGATTACCCTTCGCACCTTCTTAAAGTCTGGGTAGCCTGCGACGGCTGCACAGATGACACCGCGAACATTGCTTACAACACGATTCAGGAAGCTATCTGCGAAGAAATCCATATCGAAATTTTCGACTTTGATGTCAATCAGGGAAAAGTCGCCATGGTGAACAAGCTGGTCAGTCAGGCAGACACGGATGTAGTCGCACTGAGTGATGTCTCCAGTCTGATTTCCTGTGATGCTCTGCTTATTGCAGCCAGACATTTTGAAGACCCAAATGTTGGCGTGGTCAACCCTAAATATCAAATCTTGTCGGCTTCACACGTTGAACAGCAATACTGGAATTATCAGGGTTCAATCAAACAGAGCGAAGCGATGCTGGGTTCCGTACTGGGCGCTCATGGCGCGTTCTACCTGTTCAAAAGAAAGTTGTTTGAAGAGATCGAATTCGACACCATCAATGATGACTTCATTATCCCTATGAGAATCATTTTGCGAGGGTACAAAGGCGTCTATGAGCCCCAAATGCTTGCGCTTGAAATGGAACAAGCCAGTTCGAAGCAAGATTTCAAACGTCGTTTAAGAATTTCCGCTGGAAACCTTCAGCAGATTCTTCGTCTGTTCAAACTATTTAATCCGAAATATAAGGGAGTTGCGTTTGCCTTCTTCTCTGGAAAGGGGCTGCGAGTGACTATGCCTTATCTGATGATGACGGCATTGGGAGGCTCCATTCTGTTGAGTGAACACCCGTTATTTATGGTAGCGACAGCGTTGCAAATTGCAGGATATTCCCTCGCATTGCTGGCACTTATCTTGCCTAGTGTATTTAGCTACAAACATTTTAAGACCTTAGCCTACGTAGTAAGCGGGCACGCAGCGAGCTTGATTGGTGGTCTTCGATACATCCTTGGCTTTGAAAAAGGCAACTGGGAACGAGTTTAGGAGAGAGAACTATGGATATTATGACATTTTCAGTTTCACCCACTACTGCATTGGCTAAACGTGTCTTTGACCTTGGATGCGCAATGGTAGGAATTGCCCTGACACTGCCTCTCTTCCCAATCATTGCACTGGCAATAAAGCTTAACTCTCGCGGACCTGTTTTTTATGCACAAGAGCGCGTCGGGCGAGTAACTCCAGAAGGCAGCAACGTTTTCAATATGATTAAGTTCAGAACCATGTATGTTGATGCTGAAGCCAAAACTGGTGCGACCTGGGCACAGGATAACGACCCACGTATTACCCGAGTAGGATTGTTTTTACGTAAGACTCGTCTCGATGAGATTCCGCAATTCTGGAACGTTCTTAAGGGGGATATGTCCATGATTGGTCCTCGCCCGGAACGCCCTTATTTCTACAATAAACTGGAGCCGCAAATTCCATTCTTCTCAGACCGTACGTATGGTGTGCTTCCTGGAATAACGGGTCTTGCTCAGGTTAATCAAGGGTATGACACCTGTATTGAAGATGTACGTTCAAAAGTCGGCTACGACCACAGCTACGCTCTGGCACTGACATCCTTCTCAAGCTGGATTCAGATGGATTGGGAAATCATCAAGAAAACCGTACTGGTTGTACTTTATGCTCGCGGAAGATAATCACATTGCCCAAGGTCTGGTATCAGGGCTTGGGCAATCAATTGAGGGAGTCAGTAGAAGATTAACTGGTAATAGTGAAATGCTGCTGAGGTGCATGACCTAGCGCTTCTTCATCGTTAAAATACTGCTCTAGCTCATCAACATTAATTGCTCTTGAGAAGTAGTAACCCTGCAGTACATCCGCATTGCAACTTTGCACAAACTCCAGTTCTTCTTCCGTTTCTATTCCTTCAGACACCACAACAAATCCAAGTCTTTTTAACGTCGATATCATTGAACGATAAAGCTCTTTGCCTTTCACTGTATTTGCCTGTTTCAGAAACAGCCTGTCGAGCTTGATGACGTCCGCATCCAACGCGCTGAGCATCGATAAGCTAGAGTACCCTGTTCCGAAATCGTCTATCGCCACTAAAAATCCAGCTTCACGCAGCATCCTTACGCTTTCACTGACTAACTCAACATTTTGAGAATAGATGGTCTCGGTGATCTCAAAACAGACAGGATAACCCGACATTTTATTGATAAGATCTTTAATGAATTGCTTATCACCTAGTGAGTCGACATTAAGATTCAGGCTTACCTTCAGAGCAAAATTCCTGAAAACGGGTTGCGTTTTTACGTCGCTTTCAACGGTATCCACCACCCATTTATCAATGTATTCGCCGATTTTGGCATTTTCAAAATGCCTTATAAAATCCGGAGAATTCAGACTCTGATCGCTTTCTAAGCGAAGCAGAGACTCAACACCAATCATTTGCAAAGTTTTGGATTCGAATTGGGGTTGATAATAAATCCTGAGTTCGCCCGCCAGTATGTCTTTCAAACTTTTATTAAGCTTATCCTGCTGCTCGACCAGTTCATTGTGCATTCCTAGAAAGCTCACTTCTTTCTGAACTGGAACGGCGTAACTGAACCTGAGTTTACGAATCAAAGTGTTGAGCAGGCTGTCGTTGCTGGTGTTTGAATACTTGCGTACGAATGGCATGTAGAGCATCACATCCAGACTAATGATCAAAACCTGCAATAGAATGGCTTTGACGTTACCTCCTGTGACGAGATAAGAGTCTAGAAGTGACGGCGTCACCCACTCAATACTTTCTCTGATAACGATTACATCCACTAATGACAAATACACCTGAGCAAACAGATGATTCACCATAGGGACCAGTACAAATGGAATCGCCAGAATCGGGTTAAATATTATCGGTAGCCCGAATACGAGCAGTTCATTAACGTTAATGATCGCAAAAGGAATAGAGATTTTTGCCAGGGTTCGTGCAAACTTCATGTTTGAGAACAACATGATGGCAATGATGAGTGCCCAGGTACTTCCCGCCCCTCCATAGATAACGAATACGTCAAAGAACATGCTGAATGACATGTTAGAAACGTAGATTTCTGAAACAAATGAGCTGTCGAAAAAAGTGTAGTACGCGGCTGCACCGTGAACGCCAGTGAGCCAGATAACGTGGATAATAAGCGTATGAAAATAAGCCTGTATCCACACTGGCCAGCCCGCAATCATTTCAATCACAGAATGGATACTGGTTTGTTCGAGAAGGAAATAAACCGCACCAATAACCAGAAACACCAGCAAGTGAGGCATCATACCGTTAATCGCACCTTCTAGAATTGGGTTGACGACTCGGGTTCGGATTAACTTGTATTTCATGTATCGATTGACAAGAAAATACCCTAAACAGACTAGAACTGGGATTAAAATGGCGTCATCCAACACGAACGCATCCGATATTACTAACCCACCATCTGTTTTGGATATGTAGCCTGAGAAGACGAGAAACATCGTTATAGCAAGCGATGTAACCAGTAATCGTTCGTCAAAGAAGTGGAATGAAAGGTGATAAGCCAACGTACAGGTAAGTAATACTGGGAATATTTTGCCAAGCAAAATATCTATTGTTGCTATGTCTTCATAAGGGACTAGCGAGTAGTTATTGTTAACTACAATGAAAATTATCCAAGCAGAACGGAAAAACAAATATGGGATCAATGAAACCATTGCCGCCCTAAAGGAGCTTAAAATGATTTGAAAAATTGCTTTCATTTCACTCTACGCCTGATTTATTGCGTTTCAGGTACGCAATATCTGCAAGAACATTAACCACAAATAATTCGTGGTTACCGAATGTCTCTTGCGGTGAGTATAGAGGAAACTAATGCGAATGCCGTTCTTAATTTAGAGAATGAATTAAGAAAAATTAAACATACTCTAACTAAGTATTAATAACTCTCGAATGAAATTAGCTTTATGAAACTTTTGTGACACCTTCTGGAGGCAGTTCTACCTTAAGTTTGTCGATGTTAATGATGGTGCTCAACTCGTGGATACGGTTAATAAGCCTCTCATTGAGTATCACGCCCGCAGCGATTAGGCGTGATCCATTTGCCGCACAAATGTCTTGTTTTAGACACATCCCCGCTTCCAGATCACTTAATTTTGAAACAAATCTCTCGTTTTCACGCAATATCGGTTCTGCTGGTTCCGGTTTTACCTCCTTAATCTTAGGCGGTTCCATCACCTCTTCTGTCATGCAGTCGAAGTCTGAGTTCACCTGATTGTATTCATGTTCATGAAACAATTGAGCTGATTCTCCAAATGCAGCAATGATCTTTTCTTTTGCCATATCAATCGTGATTGGCTTAACCAGAAAGGAATTAATATCCAGATTCATGCATGCTCGCAAAACTTCTGTGTTGGAATAAGAAGTCACGGCAATGACTTTTGTCGCTTTATCGTTGTTGGTCATCCCCGTTCGAATGGCTTTAAGCAGTTCAATGCCGTTCATTTCAGGCATATTAATATCTGTGATAACAATATCCACTTTATGGCATTCAAGCTTGTCAGCCGCTATCCGACCATTAGGTGCAGTCAGAATGTTTTCTACTCCTAAACGGAGCAACATAGATAATGTTGCTTTACGTGAAAAGTCATGGTCTTCCACGATCATGACCGTCATTTTTGCGAACATTTCTGAGGCTTTCATGTTTAATCCTTCCTAGCCCCAATGGGCTGTTACCTGGCTTTCAGACGTTTAAATTATCTTTTCTTGTTCTAAGTATTTTTGTATGTCGGTGACTTTAACAACGCTTTGCTGGTACACTTTTTCCAAATAGCTCCAGTCCTGCTTAAGCGCTTCGTTTTGCAAAGTGAGAAACGATTCCGCCAGCATTTCTGCCCCTGCTGAATTCGCTGCACCTTTTGCCGCGTGGGCAATGCTCTGTACTTCCTGACCATTCTTTTCCGTCAGTGCGCTTTCCAGAGCAGACATATCGTTCTGGAGTGAATCCCAGTACCCCTGAAGTAAAGGCGCAAGAAACTCGATTTCAGCTGTCCCTAAAATCGCCTCTAGCCGCTCGAAATTAATTACGTTTTCCAATGCATCAGGCTGGTCTTCGATCTCAGTCACTTCATTTAGTTGTTCTTCAACTTGCGGAGCAACATTTGGCAGATTGGCGACTTGTTGCAACTCCTCTTCAGGCACACCCAGCCATTTTTCCAGCATGTCACCCAATGCCGTGAGCTCTACGGGTTTGGAAAGGTAATCATCCATTCCTGCCTGAATGCACTCTTCACTTGCCCCCACCAGCGCATTGGCGGTTATCGCTATGACTGGAATTGGCTTCGGTATCTCCATTTCTTCTTCGTGCTTTCTAATGGCTTTTGTCAGTTCGAATCCATCCATAACGGGCATATGGCAGTCTGTCAGAACCAAGCCAAACTTCTCTCGCATCCACATGTTGTAGGCGGCGAGTCCGTCCTCTGCCATTACGCAGACATAACCAAGACGGTTAAGTTGCCTTTCCAGTACATCACGGTTTGTTGGCTGATCTTCAGCAACCAGAATCAAGCGCCCGTCATTTCTTGCTTTCTCTTTAGAAGGGAGATTTTGAGTGGTTTGCAGCGTTTGCCTTTTCTCTGCAATTGGGCTGCGTTTACCCAATAAGATGGCGATACCCAGTTCCAGCTCGCTAGGTTTCAGCGGGTGAGCACCCGATACCATGGTTCTGGAGGTGACAAACCCTTTGCTTGATGATGTGTCGTCTGACAATAGCAGCGTTTTAGTCTTTTCTTTTAGCAGCAGACCGACGCTTTTTTCGTAAGTGTCTTCTAAGTCTTTCGCACTATGTTCGGGACCTGCGACTAATATCGTGAAGTCTTGAGAGTCGTGGGTGAGCACTTTCTCGGCTCGGTCAAACGAAGATACCGATACCACATCACATCCGACACTCTCTAGATTATGTTTCACAACCTCGCCCAGTTCAGGGGAGCGGACTACCGACAAAATCTTCACTGCCGAGAAATCAATATTGTCTTGCTGAACGCTATCATCCATGTCGTAAACACAAGGTATTGTCATAATGAAGCAACTGCCCTCGCCTACCTGACTTTCCACACGAATGCTTCCTCCCATCATTTCGATAAGAGATTTCGTTATAGACAGCCCTAATCCAGTTCCGCCATATACCCGTGTTGTGGATGTATCCGCCTGCGAAAACGCCGAAAAAAGCTTGTTCATTTGCGCATCAGACATACCGATGCCGTTGTCTTTCACCCGAATTTCAATCATGTCACCGTCGGCGTTTTCGAGCAGTTCAGTCATGATCCAGACCTGCCCCTGATATTGCTCGTCACCACTGGTGAATTTCACCGCATTACCCACTACGTTCAGTAAGATCTGACCGAGCCTTACGCCATCACTCATGATGAACTTAGGAATCCTTGAGTCGTGTTTAAGGAGAAGGGAAATGTGTTTTTTCTGTGCCTGAAGGAAAAGCACATCTGCAGTACGTTCCATCACAACCTGGAATTCCACAGGAATGTTTTCGACCTGCATCTGACCCGCTTCAATTTTGGAGAAGTCCAGAATGTCGTTGATGATGTTAAGCAGCGTCATTGATGAGTCACGGATGGTTGTCGCCATGGTGCTTTGCTCTGGCGTCAAATCCGTATCACTGAGCAGGTTGATCATCCCGACCACACCATTCATAGGCGTTCGGATTTCATGGCTCATGTTTGCAAGGAACATGGATTTCGCTTCGTTAGCGGCGTTAGCCAGTTCACTTTCCCGACGCAACAGCTCCTGCGCTGTTTTCTCTTTGGTAATATCAATATTGACGCCACCCATTCCAATGGCGTTACGTGTCCCTTCATCAAAGACCACATCAGCGGCGGCTTTAATCCAGCGAACTTCACCATTGGGAAGCTGAATTCTAAATTCTGAGTAATAGCGGGAAAGCGAGTTTTTGGCTTCGATTAGCGCAATTTCAGCAAATTCCAAATCCTCTTCATGAACTCGGGCACGCCAGATTTCGTAGGTTGCGCCATCTTTGGTCTTTTTCAGGTCGTACATGAGATACATGCGGTCATCCCATTGCAACCTTCCGGTTTTGAAATCCCATGTCCAGATACCGATTTCACCCGCTTCTGTTGCCAGATTTAATCGATGCACCAGATCCTGTAGGTTGCGCTTACTGAGTTTGAGCTCAGACTCCGCGTGTTTGCGATCGCTGATGTCCCTGAGCGTTCCTAAGTAATAGGCCTCACCATTGGCCGCAACCTGGGTAATGGACATCTCCAGAGGTAAAAGTTGTTTATCCTTAGTCTGCCCGATGACTTCGTCAGTCTCTCCGCCTTTGTCTGTTGATTCTAAGCCAATCGAATGCGTTAAGAAGTTGATGTCTTTCTGACCAAAGTCGTCGGCGAGCAGCACATCAAAGGGTTTACCTAGCAGCTCCTCACGAGTCCAGCCAAATAGCTCACGGGTTGAGTCATTGATATCGAGAATCGTCTCGTCCAGCTTAAAGATGATGAGACAATCCACAGCCGACTTAAACACCGCTTTCATTCGGCTCTCTGTGTCTTCAAGCTCCATGGTGGTTTGAGTAATCAGATCTTCAAGTTGTCGGTTGGCTTCCTGAGCCTCTTCTTTTGCTTTATGAAGCTCAGTGACATCGGTTTGCACACCAATAAAATGCGTCAGTGCCCCTTCGTCCGAATACACCGGGTCTACATGCAAATGGCAATGGAAAATCGAGCTGTCCTTGCGCCGGTTCTGAAGATAAACGTTACAAGACTGCCCTTCGCCTAGCGCTGTTCTTAATTCAATTAAGCCAGGTTGCTGATGATCGGGACCATGTAGGAACCTTGGATTTTTCCCGATCACTTCCTCTTTTTCGTAACCGGTCATCGTTGTAAAGGCATGATTGACGTAAACAATGGGTAACTCTTTATCTAGCGCGTCACAAACCATCATCCCAGACTTAGCCGCCATAATGGCGCGCCTTTGCAGGTCGAGTTCCTGCTGCTGATCGAGTGTTTTTTCCAGCAGCTTTTCTCTGTCCTGAAGTCGGCTTTTAAAAATATCGACGGCTTTGATGATGTCACCCACTTCGTCGCTTTCACGGTATTTGGGTAACGGCGTAGAAAACTCATTTCGAGAGAGTTGAGCAAATATCACCGCGAGCTGTTTTAACGGAGAGCTGACTCGGTAGAACATATAAAGCCCAGTCACAATTAGCGCCGCAATGATCATGATGGAAATGAGCCAGAGTTTTATTTTCAGCTGCTCGGCTTCAACAAATGCTAATTCCGTAGGCATCTGAATAATGACTTTCCAGTTCAAGCCGGGAAAGTCGTACGCTCCTAAACTGTCAGCGTAGACCTGCAATTGCTCCACACCATTTTGGTCGTTCAGAATGGAGATGCCAGAGAACTTTTCTCTTGTTACGGCGTTAATCGAGGTATCCCCAATTTTGAACTGAGAACCGCGGAGTTCAGAATTTTCACGAAAGAACCCGGTAATCTGGGATTCCAGATGGAGCATATCGATAAGTACCATGTCTTTCGGGTCAGTCAGAAGTATCCTGACTTCCTCATAACCGTCCATAAGTAGTGACATGTAGTATTCATGGACAATGTCTTCCAGGAAACGAAAATCAAGCACATTCACCCAAACGCCCGTAACCTTGCCAGCGTCATCTTTGATTGCTGTTGCAAACATCATGTCGAATTGTTCCTGTCGCACATTCTCCTGACCAAACAGCGACTGGACAGGTCCGTAGACTGCGGTTCCTAATTCTGGATAGGCTGGATTGGGAGCAAGAGGACGGAGATACGCTTCATTCAATACATCGTTAAACCATTGCTTTAGCAACACTCGATCTGGCGATGTCACAACGGGTTTCACTCCTTCACCAAGGACATCAATTCTGTTTTGGGCAACCAACTCCCCATCTGCTGAGAACAACAATATGTGGGAATAGACTTTGTATTCGGTGATCAGTTTGTCGAGGTAATCTAGGTAGCGGTCTTTTACTGCATCGTTAGCATCAGAAAAGTATTCTGGTAATCGCGCATTCATGGCAAATGCACGGGCATCGTGAAATCGTTCGAAGAGATTTCGATCGATTTTTTCGATGATCTCTTTTGCAGAATTCCGCATTTCGTCCTGAACTTTGTTTTCAAGCTCGTGTGTTGCATTCCACGTTATATAATAGAGAACACCAAACAAGAAAGATGTAACAACGGTAAGTAACGTTATATTTTTAACTCTAATTTTCATACCTAGCCTAAACCCCAGTTGGTTTAACAGGTGGTGGCTTATGAACACGTTGTTAGAGCTGACTGATTTATTCTTAACTTATTATTATCTAAAGCACTTTGATTAGCTCAATCAATTTGTGTTACACCACACGCTCACACTGACACTTTTCAGTATAGCTCACACTTTTAGAATGCCATTTGGGATAGACGCTTTTTTAGCCAGAACAAAATGCCAGCTCATCGACAAAATTTAGTGACTTCAATAGCTAACATACGACTAATAAAGCTCATTTTTATTAATATAAGGCTCAAAATTGTAACTTTGTTGCGTATCGTTTGCACATCGCCCTCCCACTGCTTAACATGTGCGACGTTCTGGAAAGCACATCACTTTGCGATGTTTCCGTTCTTCACACTTTTAGGGATGTAAAGTGCATGAAAAATCTATCTTTTAAACACAAGATCGTTGGCCTTATAACGGTCATCGTTTCAATTACCATTCTTACTTCTTACGTCAGCGTTAATTATTTCATCAGTCAGTACATTAACGATTCAGACACCAAAAACATCAGTAACAACATTGAGCTTGTCAAAAACCGTCTTAATCACGACCTGCAAAGCAAAGTCGATTTGGCGAAGAACCTGAATTTCAGCATGATGGACATCGCGGAGACGAAAGAAAACGCGGGTTTCCATAAGATCATAAAGATTCTGCACGGTTACGCATTTGATGAGTCAGGCTCCGTTGACGATGAAACATTAACCCAGCGTTATCTGGATGCCGCTGAGTCCCAGACGGAGGTACCGTCAATCAGCGAAGTTAAGGTAGTGAATGGCAAGCCTTTACTCACTATTTCTATGCGCCGCCCTGACGACTCGGTTGATTTCTTTATTGTTGACCTGAGTGATATGTCGGAAGTGGTGGCTGACTACGCGGTGAGTGGCAGCTATATCGAGTTAATTTCCGAGAATGGCACGGTCATTTACTCCAACAAGACTGGCGACAACTTACTGCCTTTCCGAAAGCATGTCGCGCTGGGTTCTAAGAACTGGCAGCTAAACGGCTATATCGACCTGGATCTTATCGAGCGCAACACCGCATCGCTTAACTGGCTGATCACTATGGCACTTGTGGTTTGTGCTTTCGTTATTATCTGTTTGAGTATTGTCCTGCTGCATTTCGCCTTTAAACCTCTTCTAAACCTAAAACAGGTTGTCGCGGATCTTTCTAAGGGCAGCGGCGATTTGACTCAAAGACTTGAAGTGGTATCGAAAGATGAAATCGGTCAGATTTCTCACTCAATCAACCTGTTTATCGAAAAACTTCAAAGCATGTTTGTGGAAGTTTCACAGTCGAGCAAGAGCATTGATTCAGCTGTCGACCAGCTAAACACACAAACCGACTCCAATTTGCGCACGCTAAACAATCACAACATCGAAACTGAGCAAGCAATCACCGCCATCAATGAGATGAGTGCAACGGCTGAGTCCATTGCACAAAACGCTTCTGATGCCGCCAAGCTGACTGAACACACATCTGCAAACGCGGAAGAGTCGAAGAAGATTGTTTCTCAGGCAGTGAACAGTGTGTCTGCCCTGGTGGATGAAGTGAGCGCGATGTCGAACTCGATTGGCACCATGAGCACCGACACCAAACAAATCAGCACTGTGCTTGAAGTGATTGGTGAAATTGCAGAGCAAACCAACCTACTGGCGCTAAACGCTGCTATTGAAGCTGCACGTGCAGGTGAGCAAGGTCGAGGATTCGCTGTTGTTGCTGACGAAGTTCGCGCCCTGGCTGCCCGAACTCAGGACAGTACATCACAAATCAATGAGATGCTTTCTAAACTGCGTAGTGGCACAGAAAACGTCGTCACTGCCATGGAATCAACACGCTCTAGCTGTGAGCAGACGGCGGAAAACACCAATCAGGTGATGGATTCGTTAAATCAGGTTACCAACTCTGTCATTGAGATAAATGAACTTAATGCGCTTATGGCAACTTCTGCTGATCAGCAAAGTCAGGTTACAGAAGAAGTGAATAGAAATATGGTGGCTATCCAGCAGATCGTACACCAGCTTAATGACAACGCTTCTGATGCGAATTCTATCAATCAGGCGTTGGATTCGACTTCTAAAGATCTGAATGAGGTTGTCGGACGCTTTAAAGTTCAGTAATTTATCATTTCTGTATCGACTCAAGGCAGCTGGTATGGCTGCCTTTTTATTTTCACAAGGAAGCGAAAATGGATTGGAATACATGGATGATTTATGTCGCCGCAATTTTCATATTAACGGCATCACCGGGCCCTAGCGTACTGTTATGTCTGAGTAAATCTGTGACTCAGGGGTTCCGTTCTTCAATCTTTACCGCACTGGGCAGTTTAAGCGCCATTATGTGTATCCTGACTTTATCCTTCACGGGCTTGGGCATGGTGATTGCGACGTCGGAATGGGTATTCAACATCATTAAATGGACTGGTGCTGCCTACTTGATTTATCTGGGTGTTCAGGCGTTTATGTCTAAGCAGGAAAACTACGAAGTTGCCAAAGGAGAAGCAAACCGGCAGTCACATCGCAGTTTGTTCACTAGCGGATTTATCGTGGGTTCCAGCAACCCGAAAGCGATCGTGTTTTTTACCGCGTTATTTCCTCAATTTATTGATCCGCAAGCGTCTTTGTTAGGTCAGTACTTCGTTTTAGCCTCCACTTTTGCTGTGATGGAACTGTCTTGGCTTTTGATCTATGCCTATTTAGGTGCGAAATCTTCACATTGGCTGTTGCAAAACGGGCGCGCTAAATTGTTTAATAAGCTTACTGGTGGCGTGTTTGTAGGTTCTGGAGTGATTTTGTCCACAACCTCGCGTTAAGCATCTCGAGAGGTTGTATGAGTAAAATCGCGATTGTAGCTGGTGGCAGTGGATTAGTCGGTCACGAACTGATGATGCTTCTTCTTAAGGAAGATGCCATTTCTCAAGTCCACTCACTGAGCAGACGCCCTATCAACCTCTCTCATTCCAAACTCAAAGAACACATTCACGTTGATCTTGCTATTACTAAGTGGGATGACGAGACTCCTTCCCCAGAGCTGGGCTTTATCTGCCTTGGTACCACTCTCAAACAAGCTGGTTCAAAAGAAAAGCTCGCGCAAATAGATGTCGATCTTGTCTGTAATGTCGCTCAGGAAATGAAGCTCGTCGGTGTAAAGAAATTAGCCGTGGTGTCCAGCTATGGCGCAGATCCTGAGTCTTTTTCTCATTACCTTAAGTGCAAAGGAAAGATGGAAACTGCGGTTTCTAAAATGGGTTTCGAGCAAGTAGTCTTTGCGCGACCAGGACCACTAAAGGGAGAGCGTGTAACACCTCGTACCAATGAATTGGTGACAGAAAGCTTACTTAAAGTTCTAAGCCCTCTTCTTATTGGAAAGCTCCACAACTTCAAGCCTATTGGCGCGAAAGACGTCGCTCAATCCATGCTTTACGCGCTGTTTGATACTCATTCAAAACACGAGTACCCAACAATATTAGACAGCCGCGCCATGTGGCGAATGCTCTCCAGTTACAAGTAGACCTTCACTTCTATACTCAAGTAACCACCATCCAAAACTATATAACTTTTAGCTTGTGATATTTACATGCATAGAATTATTTTGCATATGTAATTTCAAATCACACTTTGCTAAATCTCTGACTTAATCTAATTTAGCGAACAGTCATTAATTCTACTTAAGATCAAATTATTAGAATTATATATATTCATTGTTAATAAAGGTTAATTATCAATGTCATTGGTTACATTTGTAAATCTCGCCATTTTTGGGCTTATTCTTCTCTTTCTGTTTAAACAACAACGCCAGTCAAGCACACTTTCTCGTTTGGTCCTTTTAGGTCTTGTTTCTGGTAGCTTGTTTGGTTTAGCGCTGCAACTTGTTCTTGGTGAAGGTCACGCTTCAATCAAAGAGAGTCTCGACTGGATCAACATTGTTGGCAGAGGCTACGTTGGCTTGCTGAAAATGATCATCATGCCTCTGGTACTGGTTTCTATGATTGCTGCTGTGGTGAAACTGGAAAACTCAGGTTCTCTTGGGAAAATCAGTGCACTGACCATTTCAGTCTTGCTGGTTACCACCATGATTTCCGCAGTAATTGGTATTGCCGTCACTCAAGCATTTGGATTAACGGCTGAAGGGCTAACGGAAGGCGCTCGAGAAACAGCTCGTATCGCGGTTCTTGAAAATCGTATCGATCGCGTTAGCGATTTGAGTATTCCTCAAATGCTAGTGAGCTTTATCCCAACCAACCCGTTTAAAGACCTGACTGGTGCGCGTTCTACTTCAATCATCGCGGTTGTTATTTTCGGAATCCTGACAGGTATTGCTGCGCGCAAAGTAATGCAGGAAAACAAAGAACTGGAATCCCCTATTCGCACCTTTGTAGACGCTGCTCAGTCAGTGGTTATGCGCTTAGTTAAAATGATCATGGCGCTGACTCCTTACGGCATCGCTGCGTTAATGACAAAAGTTGTCGCAACTTCCAGTGCTGGCGACATCCTCAACCTGCTTGGTTTTATTGTGGCTTCTTATGTTGCCATTCTTCTGATGTTTGTCGTTCACGGTTTACTGGTTTCTTTTGTTGGTGTTAATCCGACTGAATACTTCAAGAAAATTTGGCCAGTACTTACTTTCGCCTTCACATCTCGAAGCAGTGCTGCGACCATTCCACTCAACGTCGATGCACAAATCACCAAACTGAATGTGCCACCAGCCATTGCGAACTTATCTGCATCGTTTGGCGCGACAATTGGTCAAAACGGCTGTGCGGGTATTTACCCAGCTATGCTTGCGGTTATGGTTGCTCCTACCGTCGGAATTGACCCGCTCGACATCAATTTCATTCTGTCTCTAATTGCTATCGTGACGATTAGCTCTTTCGGTATTGCTGGTGTCGGTGGTGGTGCTACATTTGCCGCTCTGATTGTACTTCCAGCGATGGGGTTGCCTGTGACTATCGCTGCTCTATTGATTTCAATTGAGCCTCTGATTGATATGGCGCGAACCGCCCTGAATGTATCTGGCGCGATGACAGCAGGAACCATAACCAGCCGCTTACTGGGTAAGAAAGAAGAATCTCCTCAGAGCCAGGAAGCGAACGCTTAACTCCTTCAAAACCGTTATTTAATGTTTTAACAAGGCGACCTTATGGTCGCCTTATTTGTTTGTGTAAAAACATGCAGTTGTTTTTGTAAAATTTACACTGTGAAATTTTTATTGTGAAATTTTGACAGCAAAGGCGCTAATCTAAAGTTGAAGCAAGAGCAAAGGAAACGTCACAACCCTTTACTTGAGCTGGCAAAAGATAATTGATGAGGACATCACTATGACAATATCAACTGCTTCGAACAATCAGAATATACAAACCGAATCCCAGTTTGATGCGACTTCTGTCCTCGCTGCTGAAAAAACAAATGCGCAACGAGTGACAGAAAAGCAACAACGGGCAAAAGAGATACTGGACGCTTCATTTCCGCTTGAAAGTGGATCTCACAAAGACGTGGTGAACTATATGGTTTACTACTGCAATTTGGTCGCATGCTTCGCCGATGGCAAGCTTGTCGGTTTAGAGAACCCATCTCAGTTTGTCGCCTTGTCTGGTCACAAGCGCGAACCGGAAACCATTTTGTTAAAAGATGCGCAAGGCTGTCATCTTGAGATTTCTTTAGGCACTCATATGGGTGGTATCGATAATCTGGCGAACATTAAGGATATCCAGTTAGAGTCTCGCACATCTTTGTGCATGGAAACTCAATCCAGCCACCGTTACTGGATCAGCCTTCTGGAAACAGGTGCCAAAGGCGACCCAATCGCTCACAGTGTAGACAAAGAATATACGTCTCGCAGTGGTGATGACTATAGCCTCACTCGCATCTGCAAGAACTGATATTTAATTTGATAACAATTTTAATAAAGAAAGCCTTAACCTTAGTCTATGTCAATCTGACTGACCCCACTGACCGGGGTCTTTTTTTTGCCTCAAACCCAAATCTTCTACACCAGTTTTAACACTTCACCTTTTCCTGCTTCCTACACTCGGGCTCTAAAAAACCAAAATTTTTACTCAAACTGTCCCCGATTTTAGATTTCTCTCGTCTAGTTAGTAGTCAGTACTAAAAGCTGGCTTGAACTCAAGTTAAACAGCGTATCAAGGAGAAAGACGTGAGTATGAATCATGAAAAGAAATGGACCGAAGCCAAGCGATTAAATAAAAGGCATAAAACTGAAAAATCGATAGAAATCTCATCAGTTGCACCTTTCACCAGAGAGCCATCCACTGCATACACTTCGGTAGAAGGAGTTACGTCATGATTGCTCACCTTTTATCAATCCTCGCGTTTATGATCGTTACCTTTGCGGCGCAAGGGCTATCGCACTTTGTTCTCAATAAGGAACATTTTGATTCAGTGGGCTTTCTTCGTCCCGAGCCAATCATGGCGATGGGATTTACCGTTATGATTATTCAGGGAGCCATCATCAGTATCGGTCTAAGGGTCTGGAAAGGTGCCACTGCTCAAATAAAAGATGGAATATTCATTTCCCTGCTTTTTGGAGCGTTTCTTGTCAGCTATATCGCCATCACAGAACCCGCTAAATATACGGTGCCGTCAATTTCAAACTGGATTCAAATTGAGCTTACCGTCGGGTTATTGCAATTTGGATTTTTCGGGCTGGCTTTAGGTTGGATCCATCAAAAATTCCGTACTGGCAATAAATATCAAAATACCTACGTCAATTAGATAAGGAGCTGCTTATGAGAAAGCTTGCCGTTCTGGCATTTGTGACACTGGATGGAGTTATGCAGTCTCCTAGTATGCCCGAAGAAGATCCATCTGGTGGTTTTACACATGGGGGCTGGGCTGCGCCATACTGGGAAGGTGTAATGACTCAAGTTGAACGTTACGCGATGTCTGAACCTTACGATATGGTTTTTGGTCGAAATACCTATGATATTTTTGCAGGGCATTGGCCGAGCGCGCCAAAATCCAATCTATCAGACCAGATGAATGCTGCGAGAAAATATGTCATTACCTCCAACCCACAAACACTAACTTGGGAAAACTCCATCGCCATTTCTGGTGATGTCGTCTCCGAAATTCAAACCTTGAAAGACCAGAGCGGTCCTCTTCTCCAAGTACATGGGAGTACCAACCTGATACAGACGCTTCTAAAGTATGATCTGATTGACGAGCTTCGCCTGTGGATGTTTCCGGTCGTGGTTGGTAATGGGAAACGTCTATTCGAACCGGCAACCGGAACACGCCAGTTAACGCTTACAAAGTTTGAAAGGTGTAAAAACGGCGTGACGATGCACTTCTACAAACCTGCCTAAAATGGATTCTCAGAAGGTGTCGTCGAGTGATTTAGACTTTGTTCAAAGCCGCTTTAACCTCAGTCTGACTGACCCCTTAGTCGGGGTCTTTCTTTTGTGCTAAATCTCGCAGCAATACTTTTAAATCCTGAACCTCTTGCCTCAGTTCTACGACTTCATCTTTAAGGTTTGCCATGATGTGTTTACCTTGATCTTCTTTGTCGTCCTCCAAAAACCAGGAGGCAACGAACCCGGTAAACGTACCGAACAAACCAACACCTGTTGTCATCAAGATTGCTGCAACAAACCTCCCCTCTACCGTGACGGGATAATAATCGCCGTAACCCACCGTCGTAATCGTTACAAAAGCCCACCAGAATGCGTCTGTTGCGTTGTGAATGTTTGCATCTTCTACTCCTTGCTCAAGGAGTAGTAACGCGATAGCCCCCACTGTGAGCATAAGAATGGAGACGAATACAACAAAAGAGAATGAGCTTTTTACTTTGTTACGCATGAACACTTTAACAAGTGTCCGAACCGACCGAATTACGCGAATCAGACGAATGATCCGCACTATCCGCGCAAACTGCGGATAAAAGCCAAAGGGTATCGATGAGAGCAGATCTATCCATCCCCAGGTTCGGAAATAACGCCAACGGTCTGGAGCGTTTTTAAGCTGGATAAGAAAATCTATGAAAAAGAAAAAGCAGATAAACTGATCGGATAGCCTGAGTATGGCGTTGATGTCTTCAGGAAGCGGAATAGTCAGTTGCAGTAATACTGAAATAAGCACAAAGAGAGAAAGAAAAAGAACGAATACCTGAAAAGGTCCTAAACTCTCTCGCTGTTCGTCGATCATGCTCTGAGACTCACTGTATTGATTTTATTATGGCTCCACCTTAAGTTCCGTGCTGCCATTCGTCAATTGTGATTAAGAGAATGTCTCAAATTAAACAAGAGAAAAAAGAATTGGAAGGCAGCTCTTCGTGATTGAATTAAATACGACGAGCTGCCAACAAACCTTAGATGTAATAACTTAGACCTCGGACAGGTATTTCTCAAGACTTTCGAGGCCTGAGCCCCAACCTGCTCCGTGTTGCTCACGAGAAGAATCGAAAGCGGCAACTTCTTCAGAAGACGCATTCACTGGCTCCCAAATCAGTTGAAGCTTGGTTTTACTGCCATTCTCTTCCAGTTTCACCGTGGTTTTCATTTCTTTTGGCCAGCTAGGCATTTGAGGGCTTGGCAATATTTCCCCTTGCTCGTTCGAAACAGATTGTACAAATACAACTGTGTGTGGCTCCACAATCTCCAGGTATTTAGAATACAGCCACATTTCGAACCCATTTGGCATGGTCATTTTATGCAGTGATTCACCACCCGCTTTGATATCGGCTTTCGTAAATTCACAGGATACTCCCGGCATAGGCACCATCCATTTAGAGAGGTGCTCTACTTTCGTCCATGCCTCAAACACCAGTTGAATTGGTGCGTCGTATTCACGAGTTAGAATGGTCGGTTCTACGATTTGATCATTCATCCTTGTCCCCTTGTTGAATGTCTTGAAGGTAATCTCCCAAACTGTCTAAAGTATGGGTCCAGTATTGCTCAAATTGAATTACCCAGTTTTGGATCAATTTAAGTTGTTCACCGTTGACGCTGTATGCTCTAAACCGCCCTTCCTTACGTTCATGGACCAAGTCGACTGCTTTAAGAACACCCAAATGCTTAGATACTGCGGGTTGATTCCAACCCAGCAAATCTACCAGTTCAGTCACAGTCATTTCTTTCCCTGCAAGCTTCTCTAAAAGTTCTCGCCTTTTAGGTTCTGCAATTGCATTAAACGGGTCATAGGTGGTTTTTGCTCTAGCCATACAATCAATATATTCCAATATAGGAATATGTAAACCTCAATTATTTGGTTTCTTAAAAAAGAGACAGAAACGACTAATCGCTCGCTGGAAACTTTCCAACAACGATTTATCAGAAAATAATGAATAGAACAGCTTACCTCTATGAGTTTTGACATTATCGACAACTCCAATCATTTTGCTCATCTTGACGAAGGCACAAAGAATGCTTTGTCTGCATCCGCTAAACGCGTTTCGTTTGAACCACAGTCTGTTCTTCTTCATTCAAACCAACCGTGGACGACTGTATTTTTAATTGAATCGGGCTTAGTAAGGATGTATTACCTTGATATTGAAGGGCGTGAACACAACAAGTCTTTTTTCCTACCAGGTTCCATTCTCTGGCCAATTACCCCTTCTTTACGCACCAGTGAAGCTGGATTTTTCATTGAATCGATAGAGGCTACCCATAGCTGGACATGGAAGTTTGATGACTTTCAGCGTTGTTTTCAGCATTCAAACGACTGGAATGATTTCGCCTTACTCTGGATGGAGCGAGTGCTGGAAGATAAATTCAGCCGAGAGAAAGACTGGCTACAACTCACAGCAAGTCAAAGGTATCTAAAACTTTTATCAACGAGACCAGAATTCAGAGAGATCCCCGACAAACACATTGCCAGCTACTTGGGTGTGACAGCTGAATCGTTTTCACGAATAAAAAAATCCATCCGACTTACCAAATGATAAGTACAGCCGAATTCAATCCTTTCATGCTATTTAAAACTTCAAATACATGAACGGAGACAAACATGAAAGTGGCGCTTCGAGGGATTTCGACTTTACTACTTGGTTTAATGGCGGGTTTCTTTGCAACCTATAGCTTCAACGTTAACTATGCAATGCTGGAGGTTGATGGCGAGACTTATGCGACGGTTCAATCTCTCTTCAACATTAATGTCAGACACTCAGGATTTTTTATCTGCTTTTTTGGTGCGGGACTTTTGCCAGCAATAACCGGAGTCGCGACTTTTCAATCCTCAAAAAGAGAAGGTATCTTCTGGATACTTGTAGCGCTGGTTTATTTTCTGGGAATCATCATGTTTACTAAGTTCATTAACTTACTACTTAACTATTACACCGAGTCATGGGATCCGTCGGCTGTACCTTTGGATTGGCAAGAAGTGAGAGATAACTGGAACGCAGCGAATCTATTTCGAGTGGGAATCAGCATGGCGACTTTCCTTTCATCGCTGGCTCTGTTGAGCTTCTCTTCACCAGAGAAAGCCCGCCATGCACAAGAAGAGTTAGATTGCCACTCCCAGACTTCTTAAGTCCTCACGAGCTTGCTCAGCTGTTGTAAACTGAAAGGCTTCAAATCCGTGTTTTTTGGCGCCTTCAATATTTTGTGGCATATCGTCCAGAAAAACTGATTCCTCTGATCGAATGCCACATTTGTCGTTCACTAGCTGATAGATTTTCGGGTCTGGTTTGAGTACCGACCATTCAGCCGACACAATCGCACCATCAAATAGCGGCCAAAAATCGTAAGTGGTTTTGAGGTGCGACACTATCTCGTTCACATTGTCCGTCAAGCCAAACAGAGCGTACCCTTTCTCTTTCAATTCTTTCATCATATCGAAGGTGCCTGGGAGTAACTCCTGGGTCGCTTTCACCTGATAGAAAAGTACGTCGGTTTCGTTGGGAGTAAGCTGGAGTTGCTCCTGATAAGCGAGTTTCGCTTCTAGCTCGCTGATTTTCCCTTTATTGATATCCAGCCATATTTGATGTTGGAAAATTGTGTTTGCCATCGCCTGACACTCATCACCAGACAAATTGAATGTGCGAGCTATGATATCGGTAGGTGACCACTTCACAATGACGTTCCCGACATCAAAAATAATGTTCTTTATAGCCATAACGTTGTACCTCCCTCTGGGGGATTGAGTTTATAAATTCTTGATATAGATAGTATTGTCTTTGTCTGAACGAGTAAACCCAACTTTTGTCAGGTATTCGTGATGCTCAGCCGTTTTGGCGTGTGCTTCTAGCAACCTAACACCCCTCTCCTTCATGAATTCCGGATGAGACTGGTAATAAAACTGCGCCAACTTCATGTCGCGAAATTCGGGGGTTACGTAGTCCAGCAAGATACGAAACGTTCCTGCTTCACTTATATTGCCCACCAAAACACCTGCAATACTGTTGTTGCGAAGCATATAGAAAGCAGTACCTGCATCTTTAAGTTCATCAACCTTAACTTGCCGTTCAATATCATTTTGATTGGTCGACACAAAGTGGTCGAAATACTCTGATTTTACCGAGGCGGTGATAAGCTTGAAGCGCTCTTTGGTACTGTAGATATTCCAGAGATAATAGACATTGATTCCTGCAATACCGAGGTTCATAAACATGGTGGGATAGGAATCAATAAAATAAGCGAAAGCTGCAAACAAAAGGCAGCCGATGAAGTTGATCACTCTTAGCTTAATGATCGATGTCATTGTTAACGAAACCAGCACCACCAGAGATGCCAGATAACCAAACCACTCTACCCAATCAAAATCCATTTTGATGTTCCTTATAGTTCGCTTTATCAAAAAGATAGCATCGGTCAACGGAGGATGATAGATGCTCGCGCGTTCTCGTCACGCAATCTGCTTACTGATACAACTTGTGTCACATAAAACAATCGAAATTGCGAATGTGAACAAAAGTTAACTCAACAGAAAAAGCCTCTTAATTCTGCACTCTTTAGTCTTTTAATCAGGAAATGCCGAGATGAGATTCTCGGTAACTATTGATAACTAAAGAGGAAATAACGTGAATATTCTCGGGTACTTACAAAAAATAGGTAAAGCGTTGATGGTTCCCATCGCCGTTTTACCAGCAGGTGGATTGATGCTGGGTTTAGGCTACGCCATTGACCCTGCTGGTTGGGGCGCCAATAGTGCTTTAGCTACCATCTTAGTGTTTGGCGGAAAAGGGATAATGGATAATCAGGCGTGGCTGTTCGCGGTTGGCGTCGCGTATGGTTTGGCAAAAGATAACAACGGCGCTGCCGCATTATCGGGTCTTTTGGGTCTTCTGATTATCGAGATGATTGTCGGGAACGTAGCGGTTATATCCCAAATAACTGGCGTTCCGGTGGATGACATGTCCCAGGCTCAGGTCATCGCCTCAGGTGCAGCCGTTAGTGCATTCACTGGTATTTTGATTGGTATTGTGGCTGCAACACTCTACAACCGATTCCACAACATTCAGCTTCCTGCAGTCCTTGGCTTTTTTGGAGGGCGTCGCTTCGTACCTATCGTCACTTCGTTTGCCGCAATCTTAATTAGCCTTGTGATGGTATATGTCTGGCCGGTTGTGTACGGTTCGCTTGTTAACTTCGGTATCGCAATTTCAGAACTTGGCGCAACGGGAGCGGGTTTATACGGCTTCTTTAACCGTCTGCTGATCCCTGTTGGGCTCCACCATGCGCTGAATCAGGTATTTTTATTCGATCTGGTTGGAATCAGTGATATTTCAAAGTTCTGGTCGGGAACCGGCGAGCTGGGTATCACAGGTATTTACCAAGCCGGATTCTTCCCTGTTATGGGGTACGGGCTTCCAGCCGCATGTTTGGCTATGTACCATTGCGCAATACCGGAAAACAAGAAAAAGGTAGGCGGAATTTTAGGAGCTTCGGCATTTACTGCGATTCTAACAGGCGTTACAGAACCGATTGAATTCGCCTTTATGTTCGTTGCACCTGTTCTTTATGTCATTCACGCTATTTTAACTGCACTATCAATGTACATCGCAGCAAGTATGCAGTGGATTGCCGGCTTTACCTTCAGCGGCGGTCTTATCGATTTTGCCCTATCATTCAACCTGCCACTTGCTGTTAAGCCATACATGTTGATTGTTCAAGGGTTATGCTTCTCTGCGATTTACTACAGCGTATTCCGCTTTGCTATCGTTAAGTTTGATTTAAAAACCCCAGGACGAGAAGCGCTTGTAGAAGGTGATTCAGAAGAGATTGAAATCGGCGAAAAAGCGAGGCATTACCTGAAAGCACTAGGGGGACATGAAAATCTTACTAGCATCGATTCTTGTATCACTCGATTAAGACTGACACTCAAGAACCGTGATCTGGCAGACGAAACTACCCTAAAGAATATTGGTGCTATGGGTGTAGTAAGAATTGGAACCAACAATTTACAAGTCATCGTTGGAACAGAAGCTGAGCAAATAGCTCATGAAATGAAACAGATTCCGAGAATGGAAACACTGACTAAGGTTGTTACTTAGGTAAGGCTATGTGCTGATGTGGTAAGTAAAAAGACCGGTGTTTATGACCGGTCTTTTTTGTGAATTGAGAAATAGAAAACCTTATATGTAAGTTTGAAAC
The DNA here is from genome assembly GCF_019904195.1 of Vibrio sp. SCSIO 43132. Classification (NCBI taxonomy): domain Bacteria; kingdom Pseudomonadati; phylum Pseudomonadota; class Gammaproteobacteria; order Vibrionales; family Vibrionaceae; genus Vibrio; species Vibrio sp. SCSIO 43132. The sequence continues at coordinate 1,837,593 of NZ_CP063199.1, read as the reverse complement.
TTCAAATCTTATATGTACTGATTCGGACCTGATCTGGCAGTTGCCCCTATCATTAGTACATGACTAATATATACTTACCTTATAGGTACTCTTCAGTTATATCCTCAACAATACGTTGAATAGCATCCTCATCTAGTTCACTATCTTTTACGATTTCTATTGCTTCGTTAGGTCTTTCAAGATTTGCAAGTGCTTCAGCATATAACAAATATACATCCTCATCTGACCTCAAGTTTACAGACTTAGCAAAGTAATCTAGCGAATCTGAATAGTCTTCTAGTACTACACTAAGATAAATTGCTAGCTTAGTAACAACTTCGTAGTTATCTTTATCAATTGCAAGAGCCTGCTTATAGAGGTCAATGGGTTTTTCTTTGTGGGACATATCAGTAACCGCTGCTAACTCATAATGCAAGTCAGCTTTCATGCAAAGTAATTCTGTGGAAACAGGAGACAACTCTAATAGAGATTCTAGCTCCGTGAGATTGTCTTCCATTGCAAGTCCCGGATTCTTTATATTTTTCTTTAGTTTGTTCACTCGAAACTCAAAAGAGTCATTGTTCATAACTTACTCACTCATAAAAGTATTTCTAACACTTTTTCCATCTATCTCAACTTTCTTTCCTACTCGACCAACCACTATCTCTAGCTGTATATTTGGTCTTGCCACAGCAAATCGTTTTATGACTTCCTCACACGAGCCACATATTTGTCTTTCAGAATATAATCGAATGCTTCCCGTCGAATTTTCATCTGTTTGCCTTAAAACGTTTTCAAGAATTTTATGTTCAGTGTCAGACCATCGGTCGTGCCCACCGTATACTTTGGATGGTAACAACTGCTCTTGCTTTGGTATAGCATCTAAATAACCAGGAATCTGAGCTTCATCTCCACTGAATGCTTTAAGAAACATATTATTACCATCTATTTCTACGTTAGCAAATGCAATATTTCCTTCGTTGAAATCATTAAACCTAGGTAAAACATCACCCACTTCTGAGCGAATTTCATTTCTTATCTGCTTATCCGTGGCAGTCGCTTTACCATTCCCTAATTTTCCACCAAAAACTACATTTTCAGGAAGTCGCTTATCTGGATTTTTTTCCAACCACAATTTGTATTGCTCATCCAACTGGGATTTTAAGTTGAATAATTGTTTTCCACTCTTAGGCACACTCTTCGATGACTTCATAAGCACTCGCCCGCCAGCCAACGTTCCAACAATCTCCACTGATTTATGAGTGAGTGTTGCTGCAAGTGGTGAGCCAGTAGCGTCTAAAACTGCATCTCCTGCACTTTCCATCGTGCTCTCATACGCTTGCACATAATCTGATAGGTGCTCCCCTATCATTTTTGCACCTTCAGTGTTAGGTGTGTAACTTAGCGTATCTTGTATGCCTTCAATCCAGTTTACAGAGGTTTCTAAGTCACCGATCGCTAATGGTGCTAAACCTGCCAGACCAGCAACTACATCCACTGCGGTGTTATAGACTCCTGATACCAGTAATTCAGCCGCTCCTTCGACATACTTGCCACCAATATTGGTTCCTGCTGATTGGGGATGTAGTGGGTATGTTGGCGAATTCACATTTGCCGTAGATAGAAGGTTCCCCGACCCCATTGCATAGACGACTCGCTTTTCTGGCTGCGAATCCGTATCTCCAGCTTTTACGGCAGTATCAGGCTGCTCGCAGCATAAACCTGATGGATCAATCCACATAATCGGGTTTGGGGCGTATTGGTAGTGGTTAATACCGCCTAGCAAACCAATTGGGTCTGGTTGGATAAAGCGTCCTGAGCAAGGGTCGTAATATCTCGCTAGGTTGTAATGTAAACCTGATTCTTCATCGAAGTATTGCCCTTGGAAACGAAGAGGGTTTCTGACTTCTTCAATGTCTATGCTGGCTTGCCCAAGTGGGTTGTGAGACGCTTGCCAAACTACGTTGCCAGAGGTATCTACCAGCCTTATGGGTGTGCCCAAGTGGTCATTCTGGTAGAAGAAACACAGACCATTTTCGATCAGCATCAAAGGTGCATGGGACTTAGGAAGGTAAACATACCAGCGGTAATGATTCGCGCTGACTTCACCAATGAGTTGGCTACCTTGCCAGATAAACTCGGTTGTACCGCTTTCTGTTGTTTTTTTGCTTCGCCTTCCCAAAGCATCATATTCATAGTGCGCGAGCTTCCCGTTGTGATTCACCATCACAAGCTGATTCAATGCGTTGAATTCGCGTCGCTGCAGGGAATCTCCACCCGAGACTCGAATCTGATTACCCTGGTCGTCGTATTGATAACGCAATCCACCATGCTCAATAAGACGGTCATGCTCTACGACCGATTCTTCGCTTTCTGGGTTGCCAAAGCTATCGAATCGATATTTGAATACTTCGTCAGGTGTTTTTACCCGAGTCAGTTGCGATAGCGCATCGTAGTGATAATGATGATGACCTAACTCGCTGTCGATGCTGCTTGCTAAGTTATCGGAAACATCGTAGCGATAGTGACGATTTCGTGTCCCCCAGTCTTGCTGTTTCAGCCTTCCAAGTCCATCGTAAGTACGAAGCTCGGACTGAGCATTCCCATATTGAAGGGTCTGAACCCTTGCCATATTGTCGTAGGCAATAGTCACCTTGGCAGGGCTTTGTTCTAACTTAGATTGGGACTGGTAGGTGACGCCAGTCAGCTCACCAAATTCGCTGTAATCAAAGTACAGCTCATCCCCGTTGGGTAGAGACTTCTTTTCGCAAAGCTTTTGATGGTTGTACTGGTTTTGAATGAGATAATTTGACTGCCATTCCTCAGTTAATAAACCATGGGGATCATACTGATTCTTTATCGCTCGGCTGCTGTTACTCGCCGTCAGCAGCTTGCCGCCAAAACTATGCTGAAAATGAGATTCGTTGAAATAGCCTTCATTTCTGGCGCTGATGGATGCCATATCACCATGTTGGTTGTATTCAACATGGATGGCTCGCTGACCAGAGATAACAGCATTTATCTGACCATTGTCATCGTAACCGTATTGGTTTTGAACACCATCGAATCCCTTGGTTTCTATTAGCTGCCCATCAGGAGAAAGAGAAAGCTGGTAACTCGCGTTGTCACTTCGATTGATGGCAGTGAGGTTTCTTTCGGCATCGTATTCAAATGAAAGTCCACTGCCATCTTGTTTGATGAGGCTGTCAGGCTGATTCAGCGTCCCCCACTCAAATTTGGTTGAACCATTAGGTGTGGTTATCGAAGTGACTCTGCCTGCGTCGTCATAATCGTAGGTATGTTCTCGCGATACACTTTTGTCAAAATCATGAAATGTTCTTTGGCGAGTCAACTGACCGTGAGCGTTGTGCTCCAGAGTCACATACATGCCATCTGGATAAGCCAAACCGTTGACTCGGTTTTCTGCATTGTAGCTGTACCGGATCAGCGAGTGGTTAATTTGAATACCTTGGATTCGGTTTTCTTCTCCCCACCACCAGCGTTTGAGAGAGCCTTGAGAACTTGCTGTTTCAATCAAGCGCCCTTTTTTATCGTATTGGTATTGTGTCGAGACCTGACTGGGGTTTTGGCTCCAGATGAGCTGACCTAAGCTATTGACTTCTCTTTTACTAACTTCACCATCGGGGTGAATCACCGCTGACAACACACCATACGAATCATATTGGTATTCTGTCTTTGCACCACTGCTGTGTTGCATGGCAGATAACTGTCCAAACTCGTTGTAGTAACGTTTCTTGTAAGTACCGTTGGGTTCGCTTTCTTTTGAAAGCCTTCCAAGGTCGTCGTATTCCCAAACACTTTTTCGCCCTTCAGGGCTTACTTTTTCTAGCAGCTTCCCATTGCCATCGTGTTTAAACTGCCAAGTATGACCTAAGGTGTCCTGATAGCTGGATTCCGTTTCACCAAATTCAAATCGGTAATCATAGATGCCTTCATCACCAAAGTTACGTACACATTTGGCTTTTGCCCCCTCTCCCTGCCATTCGAAGTAGTGGGTAAATCCGGAAGGTCGTTGGCGGGTCAGTAATAGTGCGCTGTCTGTGTAGGTATACTTCTCTTGCAGACCATTTTGATCAGACGCACCAATCAAGTGATCGTATTCGTCTATATCATACTCTACGACCAGCTTGTCGGTATGCGGGCAACGTAATCCAACCAACTTTCCTTCTTTGTCGTACTGACAACATAAATCGGACACACCGTTTGTCTGGACTTCAATCAGGCGACCGTTTGAAGAGTATCTCAGATCTATCTGTTTAAGAGCGTTTTCCCTTATCTGGCTGAGTTTCCAGTCTTCATGATGCTTGAGAAACTTGTATTGGTTACCGTCTGGCAGTGTAATAACTCGGTATCCGTTTTTATGGTTCAGACAAGACGAACCCGCTTTAATTTGGTAGCTCGTTGCGCCTTTTCCTACGGGAGGAAACTCAATGGCATCGCCCATGTCATCGATGAATTTCCAGGATGCAACCTCACCTTCTTCGTCTTGTATCTCGCTGAATTCAAGAAGGAACGAATGTCGCCATCCCAGACCCAATCCTACAGACTGTTTGCACTTTGATGAGCGATAATGGCGAGTCCACACCAAGCCACTTGAACTTGTGAAGTCATCCAGAGATAAAAGCTCTTCACCCGTAACCATAGAAACAGGGTCACCGCCGGTTTCGTGTTCTTTGGCACTAACAGGAGTGTCTTCATCACTGGTCGCGTTCTCGTTTTGTTCCTCTTCAGCTTTGCCGTCCGAAGGTCGTTTTTCTTCTTCTGGTTCACTGTATTCCAACTCAATGGGAACAGATGACGAAATGGGTGGTGCACTCACTTCAACACTACAGAATAGTTGCTGTTGATAGAGCAATTTCCCCAGGTGCTTTGCTTGAGCAGGCAGGCGTTCTTCAGGTTTTAACGGTGAAAGAGATTGGAAACCGGAAACATTGTTCAGTTCACCTAGTAATTGCAATGATTGAGAGTCTGAACGAGAAAAGAACTGCGCAACAAAGTTGATGGCTTCGTTTTCACTCTGGAATACCTTTGCTGTACCTTTCCCTTGATTCTGAGATGAGAATGTGAATTTCTCAGTTCCTCGTTGGATTGTATTGCTAAAATTTTCCCTAATCATTGATACCTAAGCTCTTTATAACTGCCATGTAAATGAGGCGGCTGCTCTAAAATTGTTATCAGAGACGTCCATTTGAAAATGACAAAAGCCATCCACAGGATCTTTCTCTTGCACATTTGAAGTGTGAATCACTTTCCATAAGCCACTGTTAGCGCCTAAATCACCAAATGTTGTCTCGAGAAATTTGAACTCTGTGTTTTCATTTAAATATTTATGTAAATGGTGTATTTCGCTGTTCCAGTCAGATACGGCATCTTTAGGAACTGTAAAAGGTAATGAGAGATGGCTATAACGCTGCTTTGCTCGCTTCGCACTGGCTCTGAATATAAAGCGAGTACTTTCTCCAACTTGCTTATCAAGAGTAGATACATCAATGAGCCCCCAACCGTAATTCAAGCCGTTTTTACTTTTCTTAACTTTGACTAAGAAAAAGCTGTCGTTGCACGCCACCTCTTTTGGCTCTTCTTCTTGCTCCTTTTTAAGGAACGCTGCATCTGTATCTATCCCTAAAACCCAGACTCCTGATTCGTGCTCATCCAGCAAACGGCTTAGCTTCTTAAAAGACATCAGAAATGACGCCCTGCCAAAGGGGTAGATAAGTTTTGGTGCACTGCTTTGCAGGGGACCAAAGTACTGCTTTAAATCTGTATACAACGCGCTGTAATCTTCCCCACTTTCTTTTTCAGGAAGCAAAACGACGCAAGGAGCAGACTCTTTATTCTGCTCCAAGTAATTGATATTCCGTTTAGCGATGTCGCGCAGGCGTTCTATCTTACTTTCAGATTGACCTTTAATAATTCGGTTAGCCACACCACAAAAATCTTTCGAGTCTTCCCAGTCAGATGAGAATTCACTCTCGCCTTTCAGAACATCCACCAAATCATGTTTTCCAACTTTGAGAACCAGTGGTTCAAATGTCAGTGGCATTCAACTTCCAACTTATTGCACTTCTAATAAATTGAACTTTCTGTCGTCCAAATAAGGTTTTCTACTTAGTTCAGAGCGATCTTTCCGGCTTTCAAATCTATCGCTGATCCGTTTATGGCGACTTGGTTGCCTTTGATGTTTATTTCTCCAGAACTCGACATAGTGATGGACGCGCCACCAACCTTTAGTTCAATGCTTTTTCCTGCGGTAAGAGAGAGAATTTCACCAACATCGACACTTAAATTCTTACCGACGTTATGTGCTTCATTGTTGGTGACTGTTTGTACTTTGTCGTTTTCAACAAGTATGTCTGCGTTGTTTTCCACAACCGATTGATAGTCTTTCTCTGCGTGAAGATACAAAAGCTCTTTTCCTGGCTTGTCTTCAAAGCGCACCTCATTAAAGTTGCTAGAGCCTCCTTTTACAGAGCGACTCTTGATACCACTTTGCGTTTTCTTGTCGGGCAGAGCATATGGGGTCGCATTAGCACCGTTGTAAAGCACACCCATAACAATCGGTTGATCAGGATCGCCGTTAACAAACTCGACGATCACTTCCTGCCCTACACGAGGAAGGAAAGTACTTCCCCATCCGTTACCCGCGCTCTGCTGCGCGACACGGATCCAGCAAGAGCTTTGTGCGTCTCGTTTACCTTCACGATCCCAGTGGAACTGGACCTTTATTCGACCATGCTTATCAACGTGAATATCGCCTTCACTCGGACCCGTTACTATGGCGGTCTGAATACCTTGGATTCTAGGCTTCGCTTTAGGCAGCGGTGGACGGAAAAGCTTTTTCACATCCATACAGTAGAATTGTACTTCTACTCCCTGCCCTGCATTTCCATGACTACCTGTCTGGTTAAACACCGAAGCATTCACAGAGACATGGGTCAGAACAAATTCTTTGCCGACAAACGCCTTGTCTTCATGGGCATCAAACTTAAACGTTTGGCCCGTGGTAAAAGTACGACAACTTGCCGTACCTGAAAAAATTTGGCTTTCACGTTGAAGCGATTCGAGAATGTGCTGGTTCTTGTAAGCATACTTATCGCCAGTTTCCTCTTCCCCCATGTATTCGTAGTATTCACTCATTGGAGGTGTGTAAGAGGCAGGCTTCATCTGAACGTTATGACTAGGAAGACTATTCGGCTTCAACATATCAAAGCCGGACAAACAACTCGCTTTTGTCGTGATCGATTGGGTTTCCTGCCAAGAAGAAACATGTGCGAATTCTGAACTGCCAGTGCTATGAGAAATAGCCGCTTCAGTACTAGGTTGGTAGAAACTTAAATCATCAAATAACTCTAGCTTGTGACCAGATTCTTCATGGACAAAACTAAAACTAATACCTTCTTCTGATAAAAGTCTTAGAATAAATTCAAGATCACTTTCATTATATTGAACTTTGAATGTATATTTTGGATAGGTTTTATTTAATTTCAGTGCAAACTCTACAGCATGTTCGCCTAATATTAATGAAATTATTTCTTTTACATCTTTATTTTGGAAAATTCGATTATTTTTCCGAAACTCACAAAGTGCCAGTCTTGGACGAATTGTAAGTTCAATATCTTTATAATTTTCACCTTCGTGCCCAGAAGTAACTCGGCTGCCTAAAATACGAGCATTGGTAACCACACCATGAAAATACCTTGGGTCTTCTGTAACAAGTGCGTTGTTATCCATAAGAATAACTGCTGGCTTGCCGATAACTTGGGATAAATCCCCTTGAGTGCCATTGAAATAGGCTAAAGCTTGTAGTGAGAAAAGTTCTGAAAGTCCTTCGTAATATTGGAAGCTATTCAGAATAATGGAGTCGTACCCAAATGCTGTAGAGATCTTTATAAAGTTATTACTTTGTGTCGCTTTTTTCATTACAAACTTCTTACTGATTGAAACAAGTGCGGGGCATCGCTGCCCCGCAACATGAATTACATTTGCTGACCTTTAACGCCGCTGTAACCGTAAACAAGAGGAGCAACAGTGTTGTTCTTGTCGTCAGTTGGAGTAACAGTCATCATCATTTCAGTGTAAGAAATAGTGATTGTTTCAACTGGACGGTCGTCTTGGATAGACACAGCGTAGTTAGAAATCATTGCATCAGTTAGTTCGATCTTCATGATTTCTTCCACTTTTTCACCTTGCTTAGTGATGTGGAAAACAGCTGGCTTACCTTTACCGATAGTCGCTTCTTTGAACAGGTCTGGAGAAGCACGGTCTTGAAGTTTAGTAATAGTCAAGTCGTAAAGACGAGTAGAACTTGCTTCACGGTCTTGTGCTGTACCAGTGTAAGAAGTAATTTCACGACCAACGCTCCAATCAACAGAAAGTAGAGTGATCAGATCCTTGTACTGCTCAGCAGTAGCTTCACCTTTAATATCAGCGTATTTAAGGTATGTATTTGACTGCATGCTAATCTCCTATAGCATTGATTATTTCAACTCAATTTAATGAGCAAGGAATTATCCCAATACAGAAATTTGCATTGGGAAGTTAATTACAATTAAGTCATTTACGACTAATTAAATATGCGTTTTTATAACTTATATTCAATCATTTTAATAGCTTAAATTAAGGAAAAAACACTTAATTTGAATTGCCCCGCATTTAATTCCATTTAATGACAAATGAGTTATTTAATATTGATGGATATATTATCTAGCTTGCCTTTAATAACTAGTTTATTAATAGGTTTATCTTCCGATATAGCGATAAGTACCTCATCTGAAATCTTAGGCAACAGACTATTTTGAATAATTGTCTGTATTGCACGAGCGCCGCTACCCTCTTCATTACAATTGTCGATAAGTGCACCTACGAGTTCATCAGAATATTCAAACTCTGCGCTGTAATTAGCTGCAAGGCGCTTACCAATTTTGTTCAGCTGTATTTTCGCGATTTCAGTCAGAACATCACGATTTAGAGGCACATATGGAATCACATTAACTCGGCCGAGGAATGCAGGTTTGAAGCTTTCTAGCAAGTCATCACGCAAAGCGGTTCTCAGCCCATCAATATCTGGGGCAAGCTCAGGATCCTGGAACAGCTCCATGGTGGTATCAGTGCCAGCGTTCGAAGTCATGATAATTATGGTATTGCGAAAATCAATGTCGCGCCCTTCACCATCTTTTATGGTTCCTTTATCAAAGACTTGATAGAACACATCCTGAACCCCAGGGTGAGCTTTTTCCATCTCATCAAGCAAAATAACGCTGTATGGCTTTCTTCTGACAGCCTCAGTCAGAACACCACCTTCACCGTACCCTACGTAGCCTGGAGGGGATCCCAGAAGCAGAGAAACTTTGTGCTCCTCTTTAAATTCCGACATGTTGATAACCGTTACGTTATCCTCGCTGCCATAAACCTGCTCTGCGATTGCCAGTGCAGATTCCGTCTTACCGACACCACTCGGTCCGGTCAGGAAGAAAATACCATTAGGCTTGGTTTCTTCATTAAGCTGGGCGCGAGCAGTCTTGATGACTTCAGACATAGTATGTAAAGCGTGATCTTGACCGACAACCCTTTCGCATAGCTTCTCTTTTAATGTCAGAAGACTGTTTATCTCATCATTCTGAAGTTTGCCAAGTGGAATACCTGTCCAGTCTGATACGATTTCAGAAACTAACGCCTCATTAACGTGTGAGAATACAAGTGGCGTCTTGTTTTCTGCTAGCGTCGCTTCGACTTCAACCAGCTTTTCTAAGGCACCTTCGATTTTGTCTTCCAGAACTTCTGTTTTTAATTGCTTAGACTGGCTAACTAACTCAGATTCTTTTTCCCAAACTGATTTAAGCTCAGAAATCTCCGCTTTTAACTCATCACTTTCACTGCTTAAAGCGGCAAGGACATCAGTATGGGAATGACCTAGAGCCTGCTCTTTTTCCAACTGCTCAATTTGAGCAACTTTTTGTTCGAGCGTTTTTTCAAGAGCTTCTAGCTGCCCAGGCATTGCCGACTGGCTAAGCGCTACACGGGAACAGGCAGTATCTAAAACAGACACGGCTTTGTCCGGAAGTTGGCGACCATGTATGTATCGGTCTGATAGATACACAGCGGCTTTTAATGCTTCATTGGTAATGTGAACACCGTGGTGACCTTCCATCACAGGAACTAACCCACGGAGCATTTCCACTGCGAGTTCTGGAGCTGGCTCCTCAACTTGAACAACCTGGAATCGTCGAGTTAAAGCGGCGTCTTTCTCTACGTATTTTTTGTATTCGGCCCATGTAGTCGCGGCAATAGTACGTAGCTCTCCACGAGCTAAGGCTGGTTTGAGAATATTTGCAGCATCACTTTGCCCTGCCTGACCACCACTTCCGATTAAGCCATGTGCTTCATCGATAAACATAATAATAGGTGTAGGCGAATCGTTCACTTCTTTGACCACAGACTTAAGTCGGTTTTCAAACTCACCTTTCATGCCTGCACCTGCCTGAAGCAATGCCAGATCCAGAGACTTAATTGAAACCCCTTGTAGCGCAGGTGGTACATCTCCCTGAACCACTTTTAACGCCAAACCTTCAACTACAGCTGTTTTACCTACACCTGCTTCACCTGTCAGAATCGGGTTGTTCTGACGGCGTCTTAACAAGATGTCGATCATCAGGCGAATCTCATTATCTCTACCTACAACTGGATCGATTTCACCTGCCTTTGCTTGATCTGTCAGGTCAATGGTGAACTGGTCAAGTGCCTTAGTCGACGCTTTTTGCGCTGGCGCAGCTTGCTGAGTCTTGCGATCAGCGCTGTGCCAGAAATGCAGCAAAGCTTCGGGGCTAATTTTATCGAGCTCCTGACCAAAGGCAGAGGTAACAGCAAACAACGTATCGTCGTTTAAAAGTGCATATAACAGGTGAATTACATCAATCTGTTCATCTGAAAACTCGATGCTGGACACCATCCAAGCACTCTTCAGAATAGTCACTGTATGCGCTGACAAGCCTGGTACAGTCTGGCTGCCTGTTTTCAGTTTCTCTAAGCTGTTTTGAATATCATCTTCAAGCTTGAAGACGTTCAATCCAAACTCTTCAGACACCGTCTGAATTACCGTACCTTGCTGTTGCAAGATAGTAATTAACCAGTGGGTCATTTCAATACTGTGGTGAGTTCGGCTACTCGCTAGTGCCGCTGCCTGCTCTAGTGATGCTTTTGCATCTGGAGTTAGCCTCTCCACTAGTGCAGCTAAAGATAGTGATGTCATGGATATTTCCTTATGTATCGCCTAACTGATGTTGCTTAAATTCGGATAGTGATAGTGTTGTTTTCAGATCGTTTGTGTGGAGCGAGTACGCTACCAAGCGCTAGCCTTCCCCCACTTTTTTTGAGTTGCACTTTGGGCAAATGCTTATATTCAGCCGTCAGAGTCCATTCAATTGATGCGGTTTCGCCCAGTAAATCCTGACAAAGCGCTTTTATTTCTGTGATTCGCTCACCTTTGGGCATCATGCCGTGCACTTGGTCCTGCCCTTTTGCGGTGAATTCAACGGTAAATCCAGCATTTACGTTCCAAGCCTTTTGCCCCAGACTCGCCCCCCGTCCAAGCTCGGAAAACTGCCCTTCTGGCATCTTCTTCGAACACAAACGTGTTTGCTCATCGCTGGTTAGCTGCATCCACCTCCCTTTAAAGTCATGAATTTCGACTTCACAACCGGAAAGGGATTCCAGGCAAGCCTGGATGGCACCCCGGCTTTTGACTGGTTTGCCAAAAAGCCCCCCCCAATGGATAGCCCTGTCACCAAGGTTGCCAGTAAGGGACGTCAACACCTGATCCCAAGGTGAGAACGTATTCTGGGATACTCTTCGATGCTGAACTGTTGGCTGAAAGTTTTGCCAGGTTCGGTAGAAAAGTGACAAGATTCGGTGGTTGAAAATGTCCAGAAAGTCCTGAAGCGTAGGATCATCCGCTTTCAACCTTTGTAGGATCAACTCGCTATAGTGCTTGGGTAGAACACCATTTTCTCCTGTTAGCCCAATCAGATTGGTCATTACAATCAAACTCTGATTGTGCTTAGGCTTTATTTTGGTGAATTCTCCAATCTCATAACCCAATTGCTGCGCAACTTTGAGTTCGATATTTTCCTGACTTGGAAGATGATCCGTTCCTAAATTCGACTCTGATTTCAGAAGAAATTGTTCAATCAAATGAAGCGATTCGAACAGTTTTTCTTTATCAAGGCTTTCCAGAAACTTTTCTTGCTTCATAGCAACACCTTGTCACCGCACAAAGCAGGCCAACGATGGAAAACGTCTCCTGAACTCTTTAAACGAATACAGAGCTTGGTAAATGTATTGATCTCGGCGTACTGCGCGAAGAACGTCGACAATACATTGCCCAGGAAGAAGATTTGTTCTTCAGATTGAGCACTGTCAGAAACTTCAAGTGTAATTTCGGTGCCATGGCAGAAACCCACTCGCCCTTTCTGATTCACCCGCCCGGTCGCAGGCTTGGCGTCCATAGATACGATTGAATCAATCATGGCTTTAGATTCTGGTGACGCTTTGAATGCATAGAGATTGAGCGTTTCTCGCAACGTTTTTAGTCCATCAGAACCAGAGAAATGTGACAGAGTCAGTAGCTTGGCAAATTGCCAGCGGGAACTTGCATCCATGGACGGACGAATCGTTTCTGTTGGTGCAACCAGACACTTGGTGCTGTCGAAGTTATCTTTTACGTCCGGTAAGTTGACGTTGGGCATTCCACCACCAAAAGGAAGCTTCTTAGGCAGGTTCCGATTACAACACCATGCCTGAGCTGACATCACCCAATTGTCTTTGCTGTCCGGTGTAAACAATTTGTGTTCTTTATCGACAAAAGAAACATAGACATCTCGTCCAGGCTCATCAAACCCACCAGCCCAGCTTTTGTCTTCACGGCGCATCGTCCAGTAGATTTCGTGCTCTGAAAGGTAGTTTGTATGTTCCCCTGCGTAAAACGGCGGCAGACTCTGATATTTCATCTGCCAGCTACGAACACCTATCTCCTGAATACCAATCACTTCAGTTGTGTCGGGTTCGAGGTGCTCTGGATAAAGCGGGAATTCGTACTCCGATGCTACAATTCGAGTTGGCTCCATCGCGTGGCTGAACATATTTATCACCGGTGTGCAGCCAAGAAGGACTGTGTCTTTTGTCACCTGCTTCTCTAGCCAGTCACAGCTTTGATCAAAGTAAATCCAGAATTCAGCCTCGTCTTGATCGCCAAACCAAGCGGATTCCAAGTTAAGCAAATCGGCAAACAGAAACTTTTCTGGGAACAGGAAGTATTCAACCAACAAGCGGCTACCAACAAAACTTCTTTTGCTGTAAGGCACAACGGAGTGTTCTGCCTCGTAACCCACAGGTTTAATATGGCGTGGAGTCAACTGACGCCGAGTTTCATCATCTACAACAACAGCCATACCGATTGCTGACTGAAGGAAAAACTGAAGTAATTTGTATGTGACCTGAGGTTGCCCGTTAAAGAACAGGCGCAGAGAATCAAAGTTCAGCCCATTGATCTCAATTTCTTTGCTCGCCCCTTTCAGAGTGAGCTTGAGTACCGATTTAGCCTCTTTTTCAATATCGAGCAACTGTCCTCTAAAAGGTGCGTTTTCAAACGACGCTTCACTGATATTTAACGGGAGTACGTCGGTTTCATAACATGTTCTGAACTGACAAGACTTAAACCCAGGGGCATCAAAAGTAACCGACTCACCTTTCTTTACTGTTACCTTAGATGTCGCCGACTCATCGCTGTCAATTTTAACCACACTCATCGATGGGATCGGAGCGTGGAAGTCGGGAAATAACTGACCTATAAGTGCTTCCGTCAATTGAGGGAAACTGTTATCCAGACTCTGACGAATCTGTGCAGTAAGAAAAGCGCAGCCTTCCATGATTCTGGCAACGTGAGGATCTTCAACCTGTTCCTCACTCAATTTCAGCCGTGCTGCGATTTTCGGATACGTTGCACCAAACTCTTGACCTTTATGTCGTAGATACGCGAGCTCACGGTTGTAGTACTTTAAGAATTCATCACTCATGCCGATTCACTCACCGTTATTCCTAAACTTACCGGTTCTACTTCGGAATCTAACACCAGTTCATGGTGCTTTTTACCTAACTCATAGACGGCATTAATCCGCAGGCGCAAAATCCTGTCTAGCTGTTCTTTGTCTTCAATAATCGCGACAAGAACTTCCTTGAACCGAGGCTCAAACTCTAAGATTGTTTCTCTCACAATCCGGCACAGGTGCTGCTGCCCATCCTTGCTGCTGAAAGGCATCGAAGAAAAGTCTGGCAAGCCATAAGTTAAAAGTGACTGACGTAATTCTGGTAAGTCATTGTCAACTTTTACCCAACTCAAACGAGTATTGAGCAACGCTTCTACGTCTCTTATCAGCCCTTTTACTACCTGTTGATTACTCAGTGGAAACTGAGTATCAACAGTTGTACTCGGGTCTAAATCGATAAGCTTGTCTAGCAAAGAAACGCCATTGCCAACATGGGATCTATTTTCCATCCGCTATCTACTACGCTTCAGCTTCTTGCTTTTCTTTCTCGATATTTTCGATGGTGGCTAATGGCAGTGCACCTTCACCCGCTAGCCAGACTTTTTGTCCATGACCGACAAACACCTTGTCTTCAACGACTGGATGCCAATCCGTCTCTTTACCTAGCTTGTTCGCGTCTCTGTCGCTACGAGAATATGTCAGAGGTATATGAGCTTCACCTTCCGTGATGCCTTTAATCGAGAACTCGACTGGTCGCCAGATGATTTCCAGCAAGTTGCTGGCAGGTTTAATGTTCAGGTATTCAACCTGATCAAGTGGTGCCAGATAGTAGTTACCTGTTGAGCTATAGAGTTCGATAAAGCCGTTTAATGAATCATCGATATCACGCACATCCGGATACTCAGTACCGTTAATGGTCAGTGTCGTTTCTGGTCTCAAAGACTCAAGTTCTTCACTCAGACGTTCTACTTCTTCTTCATTCCCCTCGTGAATAGCGAGATTCAATTGGGTCAATGTGGCGTACTGCTGTTCATTGGAACCTAAGAAGTTTGCCGTAGCTCCACCCTGAACAAAATCAACTCGCGCTTGTGCGGCTTTTACCAGATGGCGAATCTGGCTTGCACCAGCCAGGAATTCCGGGAAGAGTTTTGTCGCCTGCATCAGTTGTTCGTCAGCTCGTTCTAACTGCCCGTCAATACAAAGCAGCTCAATAAAATAGCTTCTGAGAGCGGCATCTTTTGGGTTTGACTTGATTGACTGGATGACCGAATCCAGTGTTTCCTGCAATTTTGCTTGACGTACTAATTGCTGCCAATCTGACATGAGACTTTCCTTATTTATATCGTTTTGTCCGGAGCAAGTTCGGTGATTAATCTGACACTTGAAACCATCTGATCGAGTTGGAAATGTGGTCTCAAATGAATGATCGAATAGTAATGCCCAGGACTGCCTTGTTTTTCTTTAACCTGAATTTTTGCTTCGTTGAGCGGGTACTTAGCCCTCAACTCATCTGAAGCTTCATCTGACGCTGTGGTGTACTGATGCAACCAACGTTGGAAATCGCCCTCAATGCTCGCTGCATTTTGATAGCTACCCACTTTGTCGCGCCCCATTACCTTGATGTAGTGAGCAATGCGCGCGACACACAATGTGTATTGCAGCATCGAAGACAGCCTTGAGTTCACCGTAATTCCCTTTTCTTCATACACTTTTGGCTTGTGCAATGAAGAGTTAGAAGTAAAGGCAATCAGCGGGCTGTCTGATACTGGTGAAAGTGGAATAAATCCACAGTCAGATAGCGCCAACTCTCTTGATTCAGAGATTTGATAATTCACTGGGGAGCGGTGTCTTTTCGCTTTACCCGGGAATTGCATCTGGCTACCTACAGGTGGAAGTATCACTCCCTGTCCGTAACTTCCTGCTTTCAATCCCCTGATATGGGCAAACCATCCCGATTCGCTGTAGGCCCTTAGAACTGTAGCAGCGAAACAAAACGAAGCACTGCCCCACAGCATATCGCTTTCTGAATTGGTCACCTTTTCTTTGAACGCAAAAGCATCCAGTCGACTACCATCGTATTTGTACGGCTGACGCATAAGAACGTAAGGCACCGTAACCGCGACGAATTTAGCATCTTCACTGTCACGGACTGCCTGCCAGTTCTTATATTCCATTTGGTCAAATTGCGCATGCACATCCAATATCGTCGCCAGTTCTGAAAATGCATCGACTCCGAATAAACTAGGAGTTGCTGAAATCAAAACCGGGCAGAATGCGGCTGCCGCTGTCTGGCTGATCTTCCGAACCAGTGTCATGTCTCTATCAAGCTTGTTAGTTCCCGCTTGATGAGAGATGCAATAGTTCCCCACAATCAGACCAAATGGCTCCCCTCCGGGAGTAGAAAATTCATTTTGGTAGACAAGTTTAAACAGGCCACTTTGGTCAAACTCGATAGCTCGCTGACTATCCCGTCTGAGCTCTTCCCAGCTGCACGATAAAATCTTTATCTTGGAGCTTTGCTCGGAGCCAAAACTGTCTTTTTGATTCACCAAATATTCGACGCCACGCCAACCCGCTTCAAAAGCCTGGAACTCCTCGTGATGAAGAATCGCATTTATCTGCTCATTCAGTTGCTCATCAATCAGATCAATAACACTCAGTAAACTTTGATGCATCTCTTCAACACTGCGAATGTTGTTTGCGTCGCACCAATATTTCAGAGATTGTGAATCGGACTGTAAGTCAAGAAAACGGTCGAGCCATATGGCATCCAAGGTTGGGTCTTGGGGTGTCTGCACATCGTGAATCAACAGCTCTGGTTCTACAAAATGAAATTCTGTCATGATGATATGGCTGACCCGAGGGTCAGCCGTCTATCCTATTAACCGCCTGACTCAGGGATCTTCGCAACAAGACGAAGAGACGTAGTCAGTTCTTCCATTTGTAGCCATGGTTTCAACCACGCTACAGCGTTGTAAGCACCTGGGCTTCCAGGAATTTCTTTAACCTGTACTTTTGCATCAGCCAGAGGGTACTTAGCACGGATTTCCTGACCGCCACCTTCTGATGCGTTCACGTAAGACAGGATCCAACGGTTTAGCCATGACTCAACGTCTTCTGCTTCCATGAAGCTACCGATCTTGTCACGTGCCATAACCTTTAGATAATGAGCAAAACGCGAAGTCGCCATCATGTATGGAAGACGTGCAGAAATTGCCGCGTTTGCCGTTGCTTCAGGGCTGTCGTACTTAGCTGGCTTCTGACACGTCTGAGCACCAAAGAACACCGCGTAGTTGGTATTTTTGTAGTGACAAAGAGGCAAGAAGCCCAGTTTACTCAGCTCTGCTTCACGACGGTCAGTAATGCCGATTTCTGTTGGACATTTCATATCCGGGTCACCATCGTCACTCTGGAAGAAGTGCGTTGGTAAGTTTTCTACGCGACCACCGCCTTCAGCACCACGGATAGCAGTACAGAAGCCATATTTAGCGAATGCATCGGTCAGTTTTGCACCCATCACGTAAGACGAGTTCATCCAGCAGTAATCATTGTGGTTTGCGTTGATCGCAATGCCAGATACTGGGTCAACTTCAAACTCTTCATAGCCAAATTCTTCAACCGGAGCTGTTGCTTCACCGTATGGCAAACGAGCAAGCACTTTTGGCATAGTCAGAGAAACAAAGCGAGAGTCCGCACTTTCACGGAAAGAACGCCACTGCGTGTATTCCAGAGATTCAAATACTTTTTCCAAATCACGTGGTTTAGAAAGTTCTGTCCACTCATCAAACCCGAAAAGCGCAGGAGATGCCGCAGAAAGGAACGGAGCAAAGCCCGCTGCTGCGACGTTAGACATAAGACCAAGAGTCTCAATATCTTCTGGGTGGTTAGTAAATTCGTAGTCACCAATCAGTGCACCGTAAGGTTCACCACCAGCGCTACCAAACTCTGATTCGTATACTTTCTTAAAGATCTGGCTTTGGTCAAACTCAACCGCTTTACTCAAGTCTTTGTGAAGCTCTTTCTTCGTCATGCTCATCAGACGAATTTTTAGCGTTGCGCTTGTTTCTGAATTTGAAGTCAGATATTGCAGTCCACGCCAAGTACCCTCAAGCTTCTGAAGTTCAGGGTGGTGCATTACCGCAGCCAACTGCTTTGAAATTTGACTATCTAAAGCTGCAATCGCTTCACGGAAAGTTACGGTCAAGTTCTTGTTCCAGGTTACCGTACCTTTCATCGCTTCTTCGGTTAGCGTTTTGATCAGCTCTTCCGCACGTGAAGCTTCTGTCTGCTTAGTCGCACCAATCGCCTGCTCTAGAAAAGAAGCACTCTGTTCACCAACGGTAGGGTCTAACTGCTGTTCAGTTTGAGTACTCATTACTCATCTCCCTCCTTCTTATCACCTTCATTGAGGTTCAGTTCACCAGCCAACTTCTCTAAGTTGTCTGTGTTATTCAATACGGACTCCAGTACGTCTTCCAGCTCTTCAGAACGGTCTACTTTCGTCATCAAGTCACGAAGTTTGTTTCGGGTTTCCATTAGCTTACGTAAAGGATCAACCTGATTTACGATGGAAGCTGGCTCGAAGTCCTTCATGGAATTGAAGCGCAGATCAACGGTAAACGTTGAGTCATCATCAGCAAGCTTGTTATCCACTTTAAACGACAGAGTCGGGCTCATTTTCTTTAGAACGTCGTCAAAGTTATCGCGATCAATCTGGATAAAGCGACGGTCTTTAAGCGGCTTTAGCGCTTCAGTGTTGTGTCCCGCAAAATCACCCATTACACCAAGAACAAAAGGCAGTTCTTTTTTAAGTGAAGCATTTTCAGTTTCTACGTCATACGTAATATGAACACGAGGCTTCCTTACTCGTGAAAGTTTCGAGTGGATACTCGTCATAGGATTCTCCCTTATTTGTTATTCGCCATCTTGGTCTACTATGCCAACCAAACGGAAGTAGCCGTTCTTGGCTTCTCCATCAGAAATAAGCTCTGCCAACAAATCTGGCAGAGGCATATCACACCACCTCACTACCTGTTCGATTGAATACGAAACGGGAGAATGTGGTTCAGTTTCCTTAAAGAACTCCGCAATCTTTTTGAGCTGCTCTATGGCATGCTCTCTCGATGCCAAGTTCGCCGCTAACAGCTGACCTGCAGGTACCGCAACCGTTTCTACTGTTCCGTCTGCAGCCTCTTCAACGACTTCTTCTAATTCTGTTTCTACTGCCACATCTGCTTTAAGCCTGTCACCAGCCAAGTGGTTAAGTGCAGATTGAATGGCTTCAAGCTTCTTCTGGATATGAGAACTTGGCATTACTTCGCCACAAGCATCATCCATGGACTGGCTGTATCGATTAAATGCTTCAATGGCTAACGCAAGGTCTTCTCCAAGCTGCTGGTAGAACTCCTTCGAAGACTGGTTAACCGCGTCTTGAATCGACTTAAGCTCTACAGCACCGCCATCCAGTTTTTGACGTTTCTTGTCTTCGTCTAAACGTTCCAGATCGACCGCCTGCTGGTACTCCCAGTAGGCGTATGACTGCCCAGTATGAGTCTCAGTAAGAGGGATCGAAGACAGAGGAAACAGCAAAGTGCCCTCTTTCTCTATTCCGTTTAATCCAATGATTGGAGTGACGCGTGTCTCGATTCCATCTTCATCGGGCATCGGATGAAGATGATCCCAGAAGTTTTCAATGAGTTGAGCGGCTAATTGGTAGCCCTCTGCAAATCCCTTGAACCCATAGGCTCGCGTCATCGCCTCAATCACCCAGGCAACCAGTTCCAAATCTTTTGAGTGATTGGACAATTGCTCTGGAACGGTTTCAAGAAACGGAATCCAGAGATTGACGTAATTGAGTAGAGGTTCTTCAACGATGATCGCATTGCGTTCTTCATTTCGTGCGACCATGCGCTGGTCTTTCAAACGGAAGTAAGCCGACTGTGGGCTTACATCAGAACGCGGATCTGCACCTGCTGGCGCTTCTTCAGATATAGGAAGAAGTGCTTGTTCGATCCATTCAAAATCGGAGGCTTCGTACATCATTATCGACTCCTTGAGAAAATTGGAACCGTTGCATCATCAGATTGTGCAACCTCAGATGAATATTCCGCAGCGGTTGCTTTTATCAGTGCGCAGGTTACGTTGTCTTGTGCGCCTTTCACCAAGGCTGAATGCATAAGTGCCAAACCAGACTGAGCAACAGCATCTGCCTGAAGGCTTCTCGCCAGTTCAGCATTGTTTAGCTCTTTAGTGAGACCGTCACTGCAAAGCAGAAATTGATCTCCGGGTACCAGTTGCCCAGACACCTGATCGACGACAACATCGGGTTCCACCCCTATCGCTCTGGTGATCACATTTGCCAGAGGGTGACTCTCGGCGTCATCAAAATTCAGCAGCCCTTGATCAACCAAGTCCATGACTTGGCTGTGATCGCGCGTTTTTTGGACTAACTGATGGTTTCTCATAAGGTAAATACGGCTATCGCCTACCCACAAGCAGTGGTAGAACCCATCCTGAATGTACAAGAGCACCAACGTTGTCCCCATGGTTTTCCCATCGAGGTTACTTCTTGCGTAGTCATATATCGCGTAGTTCGCTTCTAAAACGGCTTTTCTCAGGTCATCAATAGAAAAGTCCTGATGTTCATTCGCGTACTTTTCGATGGTATCAACCAGCATTTGACTGGCAATATCACCGGCTTCATGACCGCCCATTCCGTCCGCTACAACCCAGACACGCTTTGCAGATAAGTCCAGTAGAGAATCTTCGTTGTAGGGTCTGACCTTCCCTGGGTGCGTTTTTGAAAAGGTAAAGAAATTCCAATTCATTTCGCGTTACTCCTTACCAATTCCATTGATCCCAATTGCCATCTAGCATGGCTGCAAATTGTCCGACGGCCGGCAAGCCATCTGTAAACGTTGAAATTGCCGGAATAGTCTCTGAACCTTCGGTCCACCAGTAGCATGTACGCGGCAACTGAGTTTTGAGTAAATGCTGAAGCAGATGATTGCTTTCAAGCGGAATTTGTTCTTCAAACAACAGGTTTTGAAACTCACCGTTTACTGGTGTTGCTTTAAGCACTGGCGAACGGGTTAAGACTGCTTCCCAGTGCTCATTTGTAAGTAGTGGAGTCCAAGCTTCTAGCTGGAAGTTATCATCAAGCACTTCTAATGCGCGATCCTCCGTGGCTTCGCTCCATTTCCTGTCTTGCCAATAGCTGATAGCAGAGCCTTCAACAGGTCTTGCCAGAGTAAAGAAGTAGTATCTTCCAACAGAATCAACACTCGGGATCATGGTGCCAATAACCGTGCTCTCACCACACACATTAGGTGAAAGCGCAAAGTGCCAGATTGGCGCGTTCATGTAGTGCTGTGTCCAGGATTCTTCCATTTGTTCCCGGCTAACAGCAAGCACCGCTTGCTGCCAGTCTTGCCAAGATTTTAAGAAGTCTTGTGGAAGGGATTCCTGAATGAAATCCCCTTTAGCCGGCACTTTCCCAAAATATCCCCATTGTGGTGTTATAAGGTTTGAGGACATGTAAATCGCTCCATATCGTTCGACCAGAATGGGTTAATGGTGCTGCTCGGTATTAACTCCAATTGAACTTTGTTCCCCTTGAGATCAATCATGACAATGTTGTCCTTACGTGTTTCAGGACGAGCCTTAAGTGACTGATCGAGCATCTTGTACAGACCCCATTGACCTTCGTAGGTGTGTGAGATCTCTCTGGATGAGTTAGGCGGAATAAAGATAATTCGTGTTTCCGACTTGCTTGATGGCCAAGACAAATTCTGAGTTCGCTCTGGACCATGGCTGTAAACCAGTCTTTGTGAACCCAGCTCTAACTTGAACTTAGAAATATGTTGGTCCAGATACTTTGGTCTCAAGCCGAACTCAATCTTCACTGAGTTATCGGTTTCGAAGAAAGTCTGTCTGATTTTCTCTGCACGCTGGAACACAGCTAACGTCTCAGGGCTCACTCCAATTTCTTTTTCGAAGCGCCATACACGTCCGGATGTATCGACAAACGGCTCCAAGTAGTCTGAGAAGAAACTGTCTAATGTACCGCCGTAACCAAAGAAGCGTTTGAAGTCTTTCAGGTTCACTTCATTCTTAGCAGAAGGATTGAATGGGTATCGACCTTCAATGCTTCGCTCATAAGCTTTAACCACTTGAGTTTTCCAAATCTGGTTCAAGTGATTCTGAGAACCCTTTTCTGCCAAGCGTGTTGATTCATGAGAAAGACCAACTAGCCAACGGTTAAACGGAGCAGGCAGAATCTGATTGGTGCGCTTAAGTGAACGCGCAACGTCTTCAGTTACTGTTCCATCCAAAATGCTCTTGTATGCCAGTTTCTGGTTATTACCTGAACTTGATAAGTCGGACAAGTATTCTCTCAATCCAACAAGAGACTGGTTGATCAATTCAAAGTCCTGTTGCTCGATTTTGATGATACCTTCGAACGCCCTTTCTACCTCTTTACCTGGAAGGTTGATAGCCAGCTCTGTGTTTTCGGTAGGCATGAATCGACCAATAGCGTTTTTCTTGTTGTGCAGCGCAACGTCGGCAGCTTTTGTCGCGACTTCAGCAGCCACTTTTTCGTTTTGGCTTAGCGACACTTTCGTTAGCGAAACTTCTTTCTGAACTGCTTTCAGGAAAGATTCTACCGGACGCTCAGAACTCGCGAGAATTCGGCTTTGAATCAAACTAAGCTCCAGACTTGGTGTCGACTTAAGTGCAATGTCGTTAATCAAAGATTCCCATTCATAGATGTAATCTCTGTAGTAACGCTCGCGTACACCTTTAACCGCAAGATCATGATCTACCGCCTGAATATCGATGTTGTCGCCATAGACCCAGTTATCTTCCATCAGGTTTTTAACTGTACGTCCAATCTGCATCTGGAAAATACTGTGGAAACCATTAAAGGTGTAGAATCCAGGTATTCCTGCTGAAAGTGGTTTGCCGCTTTTACGCTCAAACTGACTAAGGCTTTGTGACCCCATAACATCTGTGATTCGGAATGAAGGTACATGACTCTTAATGAATTGCAGTTTCATTCGCTGATAAGCACGCTCTGCCAACGGCAACTGAGTAAGTACATTTCGCGCGTCTTGGACTGCGTCATTGTTTACGTATAACCCGAGGTCGTCGTTAGCCAACAAGTTCTTGGTATGCATCATCAGAGAAGCACGTTTTTCTTCGTTGAACTCACCTGGGAAGTTGTTCTCGAAATAGAGTTCGAACCAACTTTCCACATGGACGATATCGAAACGCTCCGGATTAAACAGCATCAAGTATGTTTTAAGAGTTTCGTACAAGTATTCCCGGTGAGACTGACTCGCTTCCATCTCACTGATAAGCGCCGATTCCAACAGCTTAGAGAAGTAGCCATTTAACGCCTGGTGATAGGCAGCTTTCGCTGGCTGCCCTATCTTGTCGCCCTGATACAATCCAAACTTCTTAATGCCTTCAACGTCTTCGTAGTATCCGGCATACCCCATAGGTAGCCCCATGATTTCATCGAGCAACTCAAGGGATTCCACTAAGTTGTCTTCGAAATCAAAATCGATTCGCTTCACTTGTTCATCGATATTGGCAATGCGGTCATCGGTTTCAGTGATAAGTTGCTTATTCCATTGGAAACTTTGGAACCAGATTGCGCCAAAAGCCGCCACACTCGCCAAGCTGAATGCCAGTGCACCATGCTTGACCCAACGATTCTGCTTTTGATGATGACGGTTCACACTGCCAAGGAATTGCTCTCTGAATATAATGTCTTCAAACAGAGAACGAATGAAGAAACTCGCTGACTCTTTAGAGCTGGTTTTAAGCGATAGCTGAGAAAGCCCAAGACCTGATGATGTTTCATTCATTACGCGGTCAATTGGCATGCCTTCCTGAACCGCACTCACGATAAACACACCACGAATCATGGTTGACTCTTCGAAGGCGTTCTTTGCAAAGATGTCGCTTAGAAACTCGTCAACATTTGCCTGAAGCATTCTTAACTGCTTTGGAAACTCAAAAATCAGTGCTCGCTTGTCTAGATCAGTTTCCTGTTCTAAACGCTTGTTCATGCGTTTATCGAGGCTTTCCAGAAGATGGTGAAATTCTTTGTTAAACAGAGAAATAACACCTTTCTCATCTTCTGAAGATTCGGGGAACATGAAGCCAAGTAACTGATCGCGCTCTTCGTCCTCTAAATCGGCAAAGTATTCATTAAAGCCAGCTATCAGGTCAGCTTTGGTTAGAACAATATAAATAGGGAACTGCATACCAAGCTGATTTTTCAGCTCCTGAATACGCGCCTTAATTGCTCTTGCATGCATGCCTCGTTCTGTACGAGTCTGGCTCATCAAGCTCACCAAACTTACTGCCACGATGGCACCATTGATAGGACGTTTCGTACGGTACTTTTTAAGTAACCCAAGGAAACCCAACCAAGCTTTGGAATCTTTTTCTGAATGACTGTCTTGCGTGGTATAGCGGCCAGCCGTATCAATCAGCACCGCTTTATTAGTAAACCACCAGTCACAGTGACGAGTTCCACCAATCCCAGACAAAGGATCTTGCCCTAAGCTGTCAGAAAGTGGGAACTCCAAACCAGAATTTGCTAGTGCCGTCGTTTTACCTGTTCCCGGAGGACCAATTAAAACGTACCAAGGCAGTTTGTAAATGCTTTGCTTTCCGCGTTTGCCCGTCTTGTGTAAGACTTGAATTGCCTGATCAATTCTCTCTTTAAGCAAGTCAATTTCGGCAGCGGATTCTTCATCGTCTTGCGCATTGACTTCCAGAAGATTCTGAATACTTTCATCTTCTTCTTTCTTTTCTTTCTTCTGCTGGCGGATGTTCACGACACCCCAGCCAAACATTAGTGCTAGCAGTACTAGAAGACGAGAGGTTTCACTTTTTAAAGGTTCATGACCAGCAACGGCCACAAGCGGACCAACCAGCCAGATCATAAGTGACAGAGCAATCAGACCAATTAAGCTGACAAACCATTTTTGGCTGACAAATTTCCCTACAGCTTTAAAACTCACTGTTCCTCTCCTCCTACAGCTCTTTGTGCCACTAACAAGTCGATTTCAACACGGCGATTTTTCGCTCGATTTGCTTCGGTGTCGTTATCAACGAGTGGTCTTGCGTCTCCCATGCCTTCCGGGATCAAACGACCGGTAAGATTACTGCTGTCAGCAAGATGATTAGTTACCGATGTGGCTCTGGCTAAGGACAGGTGCCAGTTAGACGGGAACTTACTAGTAAAAATTGGCTTGTTGTCGGTATGACCAACAATCATAATTCGACCTTTCGTTCCTTCTAAAGAACGACCTACTTTGGACAATACTGGACGAATATGTTGGGTCAGCTCAGCACTGCCAGAGTCAAACAGTTCGTTTGCTGCAAATGAGATTCTGACTCTATCTGGAAGCTGTTGAATCTCTACAACACCACGATCCATTTCGGTAGCGAGATAGTCCTGAATTCGTAGGGCAACAGGAGCAACATCTGCCAAAGGTGCCGATTCAGTTATTTCAACAGAAGGGACGAGGTTAAGTAAGTTGGTAAAGGTCCTGTTAGACTCTTCATTGATCTTGTAATTGAATCCCATATACGTAGCAGCAAGGATGGCTCCCGCAATGGAAAGCGTAACCCAAACAGGTGTGCTTTCGGTGATTTCCTCACCCACGCGTACCTTATCCTGCCAACCATCACTCAGAACTTTAGGTGGACGCTCGCTTACGGTGGTAATAACGTCGAAAACACGCTGTCGCAAGCTGCGATGAGATTCCACACCGTTCTTTTCTAATCGGTAGCGCCCAATGAAACCAAGAGACATACAAATATACTGAAGTTGCAGAATATCTAGGCTTTCGGTTGGCGCGGACATGGCTTTGTCCAGGTAATCATAAAA
Source organism: Vibrio sp. SCSIO 43132 (assembly GCF_019904195.1). Classification (NCBI taxonomy): domain Bacteria; kingdom Pseudomonadati; phylum Pseudomonadota; class Gammaproteobacteria; order Vibrionales; family Vibrionaceae; genus Vibrio; species Vibrio sp. SCSIO 43132. Next base: position 1,811,643 of record NZ_CP063199.1, on the reverse strand, counting down.
CTGCTCACCGCCCTGAGTATTGGCATAGAAAGTTGAAAGCAGAGAGTTGTCTACCCAAATTGACTGACCACCCCAGACTGTGTTCAGCACGGTTTCATCAATTAGACAGCATAGGCAGAAGCGTGCGATATCAATATCCTGGTTTCTTGCGTTTTGCAGTCTTAAGCGGGTTTCGTAATCTCGAATTTTCTGGACAAAAGCTTCTCGCAGCTGTTGAACATCACCGTACTGGCTGGTAGCTCTGATTTGACCAATCAATGAGAGAACCACGTTTGCTTCGGCCAGAAGAAGGTTTTTGCCAAACGCGATTACACTAGAGGATTTCTCCTCTTTGATTACTTTTGTAAGCAGTACAGTGCTGTCTCCCTCTTGGGGCGGTGGTGGAGAAGCGGGGGCTGCTGGTGCTGGCTTAGCACCACCTCTACGTCCGGGAGTAGGTTTCATTACAGTGTCTTCCATCAGTCTACTTCAACTTATTGATTAATCGTCCATAACTCGACATCGATCCCCGGGTAGTTACCTGAGATATGAATTGCCAAACCACCACTTTCAGCCAGTCTTTGCCAGTAAGGACCTTTCTTGGTTACTTCAAAGTATTGGTAACCTGCCTGATACGGAATTTGTCTTGGAACCACAGTCAGCGGCGAAATTGCGATACCGTGAAGCTGGTTGTTGATGAGATCGCGAATGTTTTCGACAGGTCCGATCTTGATTTGAGACGGTAAGCGTTTACGCAGCTCTTCACTTGCCACGTCAGCTTTGATGGCAAGAACAAATTGACACTTCGAAAGAATGTTTTTGTCGGGAATACTGGAAACACGGATACCGTATTGTCTGATCTCAAGTGGTAGCTTAGTCGCCGTTTGCTCAAGTACTACACTCAGATACTGGCTGAGCATCTGATGCACTACATGGAAAAGTTCTGCCATGTCACCATGTTTGTATTTCGGTAACACAGGCGGACGCTTAGACTTGGTCGAGAAAGTCGCTAGCTCTCCAATCAAACCGTACAGTGCCGTTGTCAACTGGAAGGGATGTAAATCCGAACACTGGCTAAAATGCCTTAAAGTTGTCTCATGACGGTTGAGCATTTGAAGCATGACAAAATCAACAGCAGATGCTGATGCCGACTTCCCCTGCCCTAATCTTTGAGCAAGAGCATCGGCACGGATTTTAATCATTGCAACAATGTTGTTGAGATACTTATGAATGGTTTCGTTCTTGTTCGCATTTAACGAAGGTGGGATGAAGTCCTGATCAAGCAGAACTTCTCCTTCCGTCGTGACTTCCTTAATTTTGGCAACTCTAATGGAATGGTAACCAGGAAGTTTGTCATTGGTGACTTTCAACTGAACTCGCAAGGATGCAAGCTGAAGGATTTCTTCGTCGTGTCCGGTGACATTGTCCGTGACAGATTGATCAGAATATATATAGCGAGTAACCAACTCTTCTGAGTCGGATGCGATGTTCTGACCATTCACCTTGTCAGCGGGAATAGCGAGAGAAATGTATGTGTCTTTGGTTTCTGAATCCACCATTAAAGGTTTCGGCGCATTGTCTTTAACCGGTACATTAACCAAGGTCATATCGGGCATGATTGCCTGACATTGCTCTAGATGAAGCTGACCTTCTTTAAGCAGTGCCTGGTTAAATTTAATTAAAGAAACACCCCAGGAATACGGCGACAGCAATTGCTGGATTTCCTTGGATTCAAAATTAATCGCTCGCTCTTGCTGCTGAAAATGTTGAGGGCGCAAAAACATACCCTCACACCATGCGATGGGAGAAAAATCACTCATTAAATTAGTAAACCTATTCGTACAACAATTTATTTAACAGCTATGGACAATTCACCAATAAGTAACTTGTGTTTTTCATAACCCGTTTTGTCTACTGGAATTACTTTTCGCCAGTTTGCATTTTCAATATCTCTGTAAGCTGCAATAACACCGACATATTCCACTTCAGGCTTCATGCTTACTTCATATAGCTCAGTACTACCAGGAGCAAAAGTAAATTCTTGCTTAGCAATTAGATCAGGACCTAAAACTTCTTCAGGTTCTTCATACAGAGAAAAGAAATCTTGGCTTTCAAATAACGTGTTTGACGTTAATTCGTACACGTGAATGACTACGGGAGAAGGTCGACCATTTAAATCTGGGTTTGCCTTATTGCTAACCTCAAATTCAAGTGTTGAATACGCTGGTACAACATAGTTAGCTACTGAGCATCCTGCCAGAACGAATGCAAATAATAGCCCCATTATTGATAATTTTGTTTTTTGTTTCATTTTCTCAACCTTTTTTCAAAGCCATTTCGTAAGATTTAGCGAAGTCTTCTAAATAGAATGGAGTGGAACTCTCTTCAAGTTCATTGGACAAATCTGAATATTGTCTCTCGTAGTTTTTCCAAAAATTAGCTTGGGTTTTACCCGGTATTATTTTCTCTAATACACCGTCACCCGCATTCATGGTGGAAATATAATCTGGATTCAGTAATCCCATAACACCACGTACCGCGCCATCTACACCCAGCATTAACGCTTTTTCGTGTTTTTCAATGTCATCAAAAGCTTCTTGAATAGCGTGCTGTGGTGCCAAAAAACTCGCGGTATTACGGTTGTAGAGGTTGTGGATCGCGTCTTCCAGGTTTGCAGAAAATTTAAGTGGGTTATTTTCATGCCTTTGGAATGCGGTGTGATTCAAACGATTTGTCTGTTTAAATTCTGCTCTGTGATGAAGTGTATCCATCAATCCACCTAGCAACAGCGCAAACGATTCACCGAGTTGCTTAAACCACTCTTCGGAGTGTTGGGCTGGGACCATATTTCGTGTGATTCCCAAACCACTCAGAAACGCATCCATTTCTCCTGAAGTGCCACCTACCACGTGAGGTTTTGACGCTTGAGGTGCTTGACTAGATTGATTTACTTGCGGTTTTTCTGTCTGAGTTTGAGGAGCCGCTCTGCCCGGCGATGGGCGTTCTACTCTTGGAGTTGCAACCGCTGCCTGAGCAGGTTCATTATGTGCTTGTGGCTGTACGTGTTGCTGGGGAGGTGGCTCAGGAATGAAATCCGGCGCAACCTGTGGCTGTGCGGGTTGAGGAGGAGTATCCGCTACTAGATCGTCTGTAACATGTGTTTCTTGCAAGTTAAAGAAATCGTCAGTTAGCCCGATATCGCTTTCGAACACAGGATTGCTCTGCAAATTCGAAGATAAGTCGCTGGCAAAATTGTGGTCTTGGGTGTGATTATTAAACCCAGTTGGCGCATTAAAATCATCGTTGGGAATTTGGTTAAAGACGTCACTTGCGTTAACTTCCTGATGAGGGTGAATGGTCGTTTCACCAGAGTTCTTTAACTCAACCAGAATTTCGTACTCACCAAATGTAATTATATCATTATCATTAAGCTTAATTTCATTACCATTACCAACAGGCGTTACCGACCTATTTAAGAATAATCCGTTTGTTGACAAATCTCTTATTAAATAATCACCACCAAAGCGAATAAGTTCACCATGAACACTTGATACAACTCGTTCTGGATCAGGCAATGTCCAATCACAGCTATCTGAGCGACCGAATTTAACTGAATCATTTACATTATTATCATTAAATTCAAACTCACTCTGAATCTCAGATGTAAATTTATGAAAGCTGTTAATAGACAGCACGATTCCCATAATAACCTCAAGCCAACATTATATAAATTCTAACGTTATTAATAGAAGCAACTAATTTACTATTTTATCAATGATAAATATAACAATAGAGCGTCACTAAAATTAGCCTGAACTATGATTAAATTGGCTTTTAATTTGAAATATATTTTGCAACGAAAAATGATTTATACAGCGCAGATCAAATTTTAAAAAATATTTACTTCACCAAATTTCGTTTGATTGTTATCTAAGCCGAAACTTTAATTCCTACTAATTGTTTCAAATTGCTGGGTGCCTAACCTTACTGACATTCAACTTGGAGTTCGCTAAATGTCAAAAGATAATCTTCCCCCTAAAGAGCCAACCAAACCACAAGATGGTGATCGCACTCAAATCGTGAAAATTGAGCGCAAAACTGCAGCACCCGCTGATAAGCCTGAAGAGAAAAAAGCAGAGCCTAAAAAACCAGTCTCCTCAAAGGAAAAAACCAAGGCACCCGGAACAGCAAAACCAAAGCCTGCTGAAGAGCCAGTAAAAGCTCAGTCTAAATCTCCTACTCAGCCACCAGCATCAGTTGCGAAAAAAGCCGCTAATCCAGGCAACGCAACCTCAAACGCCGAGAGCTTAGTAGGCACATTGGTTAAGGGAAGATACAAACTCGAATCATTAATTGGACATGGCGGTCTATGCGATGTGTATCGGGCAAAAGATAAGGTACTCGAATCTTCTGGCTCCGAATCTCCATACGTGGCACTGAAGATATTGCAAAAAGAGTATGTAAATCAGCCGGAAACAGCCCGCATGCTGATTCGTGAGGCTCAGAACACTCAAAAGCTAAGTCACCCCAATATTATCCGCGTTTTCGACTTTGGCGTTGATCAGCAGATTTACTATCTGGTAATGGAATACCTTGATGGAGAAACACTGGAGCAATTGATTCAGCGTTCCCGTCCATCCGGTTTGCAATACACCAAAGCGCTCGCCGTTCTTGACCAAATCTTGGATGCACTGCACTACGCCCATCACCAAGATATTGTTCACGCTGATTTGAAGCCGGCGAACATCATGCTCAACTCTGATGGGCAAATTAAGATATTCGATTTTGGCGTATCAAAGACTTTCAAACTCAAGCAGGATCAATATGCTGCGGCAAGAAAAGAGAGCAACGACAACGTGGGTGGCTACACGCCAAACTATGCGTCAATTAACCTGATTAATGGTTCCGATCCAAAGCACACGGACGATCTATTCGCGTTTGCTTGCATCGCATACGAACTGCTTAGCTGCAAACACCCTTATGGACGCAAACCAGCGAACATTGCGTTAAAAGAAGGGTTGAAAGCGAAGAAGCCTGCCAACATTCCTGCGTCTAAGTGGAAAGCGCTTAATGACTATCTAGACCTCAGCTCAGAACCAAAACTTGATTCAGCAGAAAAGATAAAAGAATTCCTACATAAGAACTACACACCAGCCATTGCGGCAGGTGTGGCGATATTGGGTCTGGTCGGAATGCTCGGTTATGGCTACTCACAAATGAGCTCCGAAATCGACACCCACAAAACTCACATTGCTGCATTAGAACAGCAAATTGATGCCCAAAACGCGTTACTCGATACCCCGTTCTCCGACGTGCTTGCTATGATCGATGCACAACCTACTCATCATGCTGTTATCTCTCAAGGATTACTTCGTCATCACAAAGAAGCCATCATTTCAGAGTTTGAAACCAGAATTGATGAAATTCTGAATGACAGAGAAAGTTCGTATCCAAACTACTACTCTATTGAGAAAGTTCTGGAAGACGCTAAGAAGTACTACCCTGATTCTCACGAACTTGAAACCATTGCCGCCGATATTCGTTCGAGTAAGCTGTCTACGCTGTCGGTACTTGCTCAGAGAATTAATACCCACCTTGAGAAAGGTCGCTACAGTAAATCGGACAGTAAAGACAATGTGTTCACCCTGTATCTCGATCTGCAAACCATTAATTCCGACTATCAATTTAAGCCTTCTTCACTGGCTAATGAGGTATTCGGTTCCAAGTTTGACACTGCATTGAAAGAAAAAGATACAGTGACTCTCGCTGAACTTATCACCGTTGGTAATACTTTGTTTGATAGCGTAGAGGAACATAAAACACTGCTTGTTCAGGGCAACAAAATGTCCAGTGCTATCAGCGCACTCAGCACTTATCAATTGGCTGTGAATTCAGGGCAGTCTGCGGCCTATCCATATGAGGCGGCGCGTGTACTTTATGGCGAAGAATTGTCAGCACTTAGAACTACACTAGAAGGCTCTAATACCATTAAGGAACTTGATAGCTTAGTTGACAATATTGATAATTTCGCGAGCAAAGTACCTTCTGATTTTCGGGATGTCGCTAAAATTCGCTCAGAAACGGCAAACCGTTACCTCGAATTGTCTGACATTTTGCTGAACAAACGTAAAGCGTCTCAAGCCCGCGCGGCGATGAAGAAAGCAAACGATCTACTTCAAAAAGTAGAATTATCTAAACAAGGCGGATAACAGAGCCAACTAAAGCTTTCGATACGATTGCAATAAATCAAAGCCAGCTTCCTTGTGGAAGCTGGCTTTTTGTTTATTAAGATAAATATTGCCCAACTTTAAAGTGATATGTTGATTCAATTTACAATTTAATAGAAAGCATCATAAAACAAATTTATTAGACATAAATCCCAAATAAGCGTGCCCTATAGTTAATCAATCAAGCTAATTATGTAAACCAATTGTATCGAGTGCGAAAATTGACTGATATGCCTCTGTTTTTATAAACCTTCTCAAAAGTGAAAATTATCAGTGGAATGACTTCAAAATTTTGATGTTTCATTGAACACAACGCCGTCTCTGGGCAATCGTTTTTTAAAAAATTCGTCTAAAGTTATGTGCTAACTCAATCAAACTGTGAAATGTGTACGTCATTTTGCTCTTTAGATTTGTATCATTAGTGAGAACTCTATATCTTGATGAGCTTTTAGTAAGTTAAACTTGAGCCAATCGAGTAATTTTGTATGACTTTCTAAGCAATTCGATATTATTATAACTATCAATATACTTGCGACGTCGGTTTCTCTAAAATAAGACAAAAAAACGCTAAGTTGTTTTTTAAAGCGAAAAATGGGATGAGGAAGGTGCTCTTTGAGTGCCAATGCATTTTAATGACAAATATAGAATCAAGGATGTTGCCGAGCTCTTTTGGCATCTTTGCAATGTTTCTGTTGCAGCTTTTAGTATCATTTGGTGCTTCCGCCTCAGTCTTTCCTATTGAGGTTTCAGGAGACGAAGAAGGAAAGCGAATTACAGGTCGCTACCTTTTATGGCACGACGCTTCGGGGGAAGCAAAATTAAACGATGCCGTTAAAGCTTTTCGTAACCAAGAGTTTAAACCTCTTAGTACCAAAGGTTCCACTGGGCTACAGCCCGGTGCTTTCTGGAGCATTTTTGCTCTCACCAACACCACCAACACCGCTATCACGGTTCATCTTGAATACATCGATCATCAGTTGATTTACCTCGATGCGTATCAACGCTCTGTCGCGGAAAACAACTATGAAATGCTGGCAAGCTTATTCCTTGGTGACTCTTTTTCAGAGCGACTGATTCCACACCAAAGGTTTGTGGTGCCTGTTACGCTGGAGCCAAACCAAACTTATCAGTATCTTTTCCGTTATGGCTCTGACGGTCAGGGCTACGTTTTTCCTGACCTGAGAATATGGAACCCTCAAAAGCTCAACTACGCGCAGTCTGTTGAAGTTGCACTGATCTCCATTGGTGTGGGCAGTTTATTGCTTATGGCATTAACATCCTTTGTTGTGGGTAGTGCATCCAATGATCGTGTTTATATGGCCTATGGCGTCTACGCCATAGCAAAAACCCTTACGTGGCCAACGATTCTCGGCTTTACACACATGTTTGTGCTACAGGATAACTTCCACTGGAACCTGATGTCTCTGGGTGGAGCATTGTCAATTATGACCGGAATCATTTTTGTACGTTCCATGTTACAAACCAGGGAAAAGACACCAAAGTTAGATTGGGTATTGAAGTTCATGATACTCAATACACTTTTCCTGGCGTTAGCCGCAGTATTTCGTGAGACAGCCCTTGCGGTCATTTTCATGACTATCGCCCTACTCCTTTATCCGTTCCTTGCGATTGCAGGCATCATTCGCTGGATCCAAGGCTCCATAGTTTCCGCAATCTATACGGTCGCCTGGGGTATTCTGGTTGGCGGTTTATTTGCACAAGCGATGCGAGATTTGGGTTATGTCGAACATAACTTCTTCACCTATTACTGGCCTGTCTTTGCTTCCTTTGGTGAAATGGCGGTCATTCTTATTGCAATGGGCATTCGATTACTTCAACTCAGAAGAAGAAAAGACAACGCAGAGACACTTTACCGACGCCAACTTGAGCGAGCTAAGTACGAACTGGAAATGCTGGTTTCCGAGCGTACTCACGCACTGGAGCAAGAGAAACAACGAGCGGAAATTGAAGCACGTACAGACCCGCTGACTGGAATCAGTAACCGACGTAACTTTATGAAGCTCGCTGAAGAGTCTTTCGACAAAAGCTTACTGGAATCCAAACCATTGGCGGTCATCATGTTTGATCTCGACCACTTCAAAGAAATAAATGACAGATATGGTCATTCAACCGGAGATAAAGCACTGAAACTGTTCGCGAGTACTATTTCAGGGAACATTCCCGACAATGCCATCTTCGGTCGACTCGGTGGAGAAGAGTTCTGTATGGCATTCCACGGCGATCAGGTCATGGCGATGGACATTGCTGAATTTCTCAGAAGCACAATAGAAAATATATCTATCGATAATGGTGAAAGGCAGGTTAGATTTACCACCAGCGTTGGGATTTCAGTATTAGACCACGAGAAGCACATTGATCAATTGATCACTAACGCCGATAAAGCTTTGTATCGCGCCAAGTACTCGGGTCGGAACAAGGTTGTCGTCGCCTAGTAAACGGGTTGCGACACTCTACAGGAAGGCAAAGAGGAGCAGATACCTGCTCCTCTTTTTTATATTCAATATTTCTCATCACCTAATGGTCTGGCTAAATAGTCAAAATCACGCTTAAACGGCCAGTTTGGTGTTGTTTCTATCAGCCTCTCCGTTTTACATGCTTCCGTCTGTTCTTCTTTTAAACACCACGAAGTGGGCTCGGGAGTCGGAACTTTATTCATCATATGGCGATAATCTGAGACAGCTTTATAGACCAACCTTCGGGCACGATTTAAGCTGCCTAAAGGCTCCCAACCATCAACCGCCCTCCAGGGGTTCATTGAAACATTCTCACAAAACTCTGTTTGTTCAGGGCTGTTAATCAATTGAGGTGGAATATGAATCGTGGCGATAGGAATAAATGGCGATGCTTTCTCTGACCATATCACCGTCGCATCATCGATTGGCATGTATTTACCTGTCACTTTTTCCTGAACCATAAAATCAAAGCATGCTCCGTCAGTTAAAAGCTGCTCCTGGAGTTGGGTATTGAGGTAATTTTCGGGTGAGCGGTCGACTTTTCCTGGAAAAGTCATTCCTTTGCAAGGTTTGGTCGAAAATTTGATGGTATTTTTCCCTAGCTGATAAGGGAGCATTGAAAAATACTGAGCATCCAATGGGGTATCAATCACTGTCGATACGGTCTGTATCGCCCGATAGAACTGTTTCGGGTGAAACCGTGGTGGAAATATGCTGATGAACCATTTAGTACGTTCAAACTTTGCCAGGAAAAGCATGTCCTCGGCATAATCAAAAATATTGCGATTAAAAAAGGCGGGAACGTTGGTCATGATGAAATCCTGATTGCCGGACGCGCCAAGCTCAGGTGCAATTGGGTCCCCAGGTACATTCATCACCTTAATCGCCATCCCCCGGGCATCACCTTTCTTATCTGCTTGAACCAGCATGTCCCCATTGGAAAACCGAATCCAAGCGGGATACTGGTGTCCTTCATGCTCAAACAGGCTAGCTTTAAACCTCGCAGGAATGTCGGGGTTGACTGTAAAGGTCGCTCTCACGCATCCAGTCGCTTTAGCATGTGCATCTCGCCGATAAGGTCTTCCGTTGTATTCCTCTGCTCTCCGAGATATTTCTCTCGCGCTTAGAATCGATGACTGAACAGCATCATACTCCGGTTGCGACATGCCCATTTCGAGCGCCGTTTCATCAAGCGCATGTGCTTTAAACCCGAATAGAGCGGCGAAAACACTTACACTCAAGGTCTTTAACTTGTTCATTAATGTACCTCCAGTGGATGACTTTTCGCAGACTCAAAGCGAGATTCACAAGCAAGCTGCTCTGATTCAAAGTACGGAGCTTCGACGTATTGATTCCAGTTTTGAGGGTCACCGCCAAGTGCAACGTCAAAATCTGGGTTGCCCATGACTTTGATGTATTCCAGCAACTTCATTCTTTCTTTGACGGTCAGAAGTTTTCCAATTCGTCCTTTAACGTCTGCATCAGTGAATAAATGCCCGTGGTTTCCATTACCTTCGATACGAGTGTCATGAAGAAACGCACCTTGCTTGATGTCAGTCGCGTATCCCAAACGAATAGGATCGTATTCTCGATTGCCAACATAGAATTCCTGAGGTCTCTCACTTTGCGGTGAAATCATGTGATAGACGGTTGGTACTGACCCATTGTGAAGATATGGTGGTGTAGCCCACACACCATGCAGAGGTCTGGCTTTATAAGCCCTTTTGTTCACAATTCTAAATGGAATGTTAAGACCGTCGTATTCGGGTATCAGTGACTTATCGATGTGTTCATCCTGATAGAGCTTTGGAATAAGCCGATTGAGTAGAATCTGTAATCCATCACCTGCATTAACTGGCTCCGAATCTGGGATGATCTTGTTGGCATCGTATTTGTGGTCCATGTAGTTGTTCGCAGCGGTCGCATCAGTACCAATAGTGTCGATATCAATCCAAGGCAACGCCCAGACAACTTCACGCCAGTCCTGGCGTATTGCGCGACCTGCTACATATGTGATATCCCCATCCATATCCCACTCCCAGTTCACATCAATTTGGTGAGCCGGGTTAGCACCTTCGTGCGATGCTACAGGCCATTGGTAAGACTCGCTTCGGTGCGGACCGTGACAAAACTGGCAGTTCTTGGCAAACAGATCTTTTCCGTCTCGTGCCATGGCAATGTCAATGTCTCCAAGAATATGCTCTGGCCATTTAGGCGGTTCGAGTGTTCTTAATTTTCCTTCGATGCAGTGCATTCCCGGCAAATCAATCACGGTTTCACCAAACTCATCAGAAGTCAGAAGTTCACCGTTTTCATTCACCAACTTTATCGGCGCGAGAACCCCCAAACTTTCCCCTATGTTTCTTGCCATTGGCTGATTGGTAAATCCGGTATACTGAACCCAGTCAAATCGCCACATATCCCACAAAAAAGGATAACTGACAGGCGCATTTGCAATCGTCAGGTTGGAAGGTTCATCAATGTCATAGCCAAACACCACATTTGCAATCCTGCCTACGGCATCGGTACGACCACGTCCTTCCTCCACTGGGTATAAAGATGGATTCCCCGCAGAATTTGCGAAGCTCATACCTTTTTCAATAAACGCACGCAGATCTTTTCTAAGCTTCATGCGTTTATCCATATCCTCTCCAACTACCCTGTCTGCAAAACGGTTGAACTTAAATGGGTCGACATAGGTAAGAAAGACTGAAGCACCAAGCGATACAATAAACTCGCCGGTTTTAATACTGGAGATGCTGTGAAGTGCCTGACCACCATCAACCCGCATGGCTTTTCCTTGATAGTGAAGCTCTCCGGTATGACACGCCGCGCAGGTGATATCCAATTTTTCGCGCTGTGTTTTTGGATCGATGTGCCGACCAAAACCAACAGGCAAATTACCCGGGTTCATAATGGTAGGCTGCTGACCGGGGTCAACAATAAACCCCCACCCTCGCATATTGTCTGTGCTTGCCAGCATGTCTTTAGAAAAAGGCAGCTCAAGATTCACAAGCCAGTTGTATTCTAAGCCAAGTAGCTCAGTACCTTGAGGAGTGAAGTAATACGTCTCTCTGTCTTTGTCAGTCCAGCCACTGTTCAAATAGTGAACTTCATTAACGGTTTCTACTGTCAGATTAGGCGCTAAAAAAGATTTAATCTGAAAGTAAAGGAAAGAAACAATAACGACAGAAAATAATGTTACCCGGAACCATTTCGGTCCAAGAGATAACCATAAGTTCCACAAAGCGATTATTATACCTTTCGCCCATCGATAAACTTTTAATATAATTGTAATTATTGCTCTGAATATTGCTTTTAGTGCAGTGAGTAACGCCTTAAAAAACCATTGGAATGGTAAAATCAGCCACTGAACTGTTTTTTCTAATTGCACAGCGTCTTCCTGACATTTGTAAACACTCTAATTCAACAATGTTAATAAACATTATTAAAATACCCAGATTTTTACCTCTAAAAGGAGATCTGAACATCGAATTAACCGTATGATTGGCTAGTATTTACACATACAGCTCAGGGACTATCATTTAATTGCTTACAAAACTCCCGCCAATCCCAATAAACCTACCGGTAGAAGCAAAATCCACTGAGGAAGAGAGAGCCAAAGGTTTGGTAATTTCCAGCGCCAGGAAATCCACAAAAATAAAAATGCAAAAAGAATGTATTGAACAGAAATAAAGCCAACGCTTAAAGACTTATCTCGGTCAAATGCAGACAAAATAAGCCAAAAACCAGTAGAAAATAAAACGATGGTGACCATATGCCAGCATGCATACATTACACTTTTTACCGATATTTTCATTTCGGTCGCCATAAATGGTCTTACCGGATCGTAATGCCCCGCAATTAAATGAACAAACGCACAGAAAATTGCAGCAGCTCCTGAAGCTAACCACCAATAATTTGCAATAGCCATAAATTCATCCCTTACAATTGAAACGTAATTTGAGCGTTTGCACGCTGAAAAATTTGTAAATACCCATACAAAACCCGTTCATAAAAAAGAACATCTCCTCTCGGATTGAAAGGCATTTTTTCATCATGATGTGCATGAAAGGCTATGGTCATCCCCTGCTCCATATAACCGGGATTAGATTTAAAGCAGAACCCTTTATCACTCAGTAATTTTGATTTCCACGCAACAAACTCTTTAAAACGTTCTTCAAAACCATCAAGTCTTTCTGTATTCACACCAGATAGATAAAAGTGACCAACCCACTTTTTAACTTCAGAAAGGTTTTGTGACTGATAGGCTTTTAACATTGAAAGAAACCCGTCAGCCGTTTCTCTGTCGATGGGAAATGTGCTACCAAAATCCAGCAGTTGAATGGTTTGATCTTCTGAGATTAGGAAGTTGCCTATATTCGGATCGGAATGAAAGCGTTGCCCGCTGCGAAGCGTTTCCAAAAAGAGCGTTAACAAACGCTGGCACACTAAATTTATATTGTTCTGGCTTGGTTGTGTTGCCAGCCATTCGTCTAAATGCATTCCCTCAACATAATGAGTAGTTAACACTTTTGCTGTACAGAACTCTTCTACTGGATTAACAACGCCAACACCATCAATCTTCATTGATGAGAAAAAATGCGTTTGCTCCAATTCATGAAGGTAATCTACTTCCTCAAGTAAGCTTTTTTCTATATAGGGCAAAGATTGTTTGAAGTTGTATTCGCTAGGCAAAAGCTTTAATAGCTGGCGCAACGTTGTCATGTCTGACCGAATGGTCTGGTCTATTCCCGGATATTGAATTTTCACAGCCAGTCTGTTGCCATTGTGATCTTTCGCCAGGTGAACCTGCCCCAAACTTGCCGCTGCAAAAGGTGTATTTTCAAACGACGCAAACAATGTTTCCGGGTACTGACCAAACTGACTATGGATGATTTTTCTGACCAGAGCCCGGTTGATACCAGTCACCTGATAGCACGATTTACCTAACTCTTTTCGAATCGATTCAGGGACATGAACCTGATTCATGCAAAGCATCTGAGCAACTTTTAACCCGGTACCACGAAGTTTGGTTAACGCTTTGAATAATATTTCCGCCACTTCCTGATCAACCAGTTCATCGCTAGAAGTGTCCGAAGCGTTGTTCAAACCGATCAGCTTTTTCGCCTTTTGAGACACTTTCTTGGATCCAGCCCGAACCACTGCCTGAACAACAACAGAGCTTCGACCAATTTTCCCAGTTGGAATATCCGTCATAATGGCTATCTCCGTTTAATGGTTCTGACTGTACTCATCGCTTTAGTCAGATAGTCAAAACCAGAGAACAGATGATGACGGAATAGAAATGAAACCATGTCCCCAGCACGATTCAACACACCACTTTCCAGAACCGACATAGCAAACGCCAGACTAAGATCAATCAATTGCGTGGTTTGCGTGAAGTCTTCGCTGTCGTCTTTAAGCCAGTAAGCCAGAATTCCAACATAGTAGTCCCAGAATAAAGATGGGAGAAAGCTGCTTCCAGCTTGCGGTTCGAGTTCTTCATTCTCATAGGCTAAATGCAAATATCCTTCAAATGTTTCGGACACCTTGGCTCTGATTGGTGCCATTGAACCAAATTTTGCTAATGGAGATAGATAAGCCAGATCGAATGCTTCTGAAACAAATTCGCGATTCGACAGAAGTAAACTCAGGTTGGTTTCAATAAAGCACTGAACTTTTTCATGTAATTGGTAGGATTCAAATTCTTCAATAGTATCCAGCTCTTTCAAAGTGTCTTCCATCACCACTTCAAAATAGCCATAGAGAATCTTCTCTTTACTTGGAAAGTAATTGTAGATCGTCGCATCACCCACTTCTGCAGCTTTTGCAATTTTCCTCATTGAGACATTTTTAAAACCGTCCTCTGACATTAAATCGACCGCCGCATCAATAATTCTGCGCCTAACCTCTGCCTTTTTATCCTTCATTTTCATATCAAATTACCAAAACCGAAAACGCTACGATTAAAATATGATCAATTTGATGTTTTGTCTATAGTATTTTCATATATTGTATTTTACGTCTGCTATTTACAGATCGCTAAAATGCAATTCATCACCAACACAACGATGAAACAATCCAATCAAATACCTAACAAAATGATGACATTAGATATCTCTGCCTATGCAACAATTCACACCATCACCTACAGTTTGAATTAGTCACAAACTGTGTTTATCCCTAATTGAGACTCATGAGCCATTTGCTCTAGCCCGCTTTTAGCGGGCTTTTCTTTTTTCAGCACGCCGAAGCTGTCGAAAAATTCTTCATTCCACAATCAAAATCTGCACAAACGCTTTTCGAAATCACTCTAAATCTTGAGTTCTGGTTTACCTGTCACGAATGCGGTGGTCTAATACAGATGAACGCTTAATTTATTGGAAACCATTCATGTCAAAAGAAAACCAGCCGACTCTGTTCTTTTTCGATTACGAAACCTGGGGGACCAGCCCCGCTAAAGATCGACCTAGCCAGTTTGCCGGAGTTCGCACAGACATGGATCTGAATATCATAGGTGAACCGCTTGTCATTTATTGCCAGCCTCCCTCTGATTACCTCCCTTCACCTGAAGCCGCGCTTATTACCGGAATCTCACCACAAACAGCTGTGAGTAAAGGACTACCAGAGCCTGAGTTCATTAAAAAGATTCACGACGAACTTTCTACGCCAAATACCACAAGCCTTGGTTACAACAGTATTCGATTTGATGACGAAGTCTCTCGCTATACTCTTTATCGAAACTTTTATGACCCGTATGCCTGGAGCTGGCAGCACGGAAACTCTCGATGGGATTTGCTGGACGTAATGCGAGCCTGTCACGCACTTCGACCTGAAGGTGTGAACTGGCCTCAACGTGATGATGGCTATACAAGTTTTAAGCTAGAGCATTTGTCTGTTGCCAATGGCATCGAACACGAAAATGCACACGATGCAATGGCAGATGTAATTGCGACCATCGAAATGGCTAAGAAGGTTAAGGAAGCGCAGCCAAAGCTGTTCGATTACCTATTTAGCATGCGCCACAAAAAGAAACTCAATGAGCTTGTCGATATCGTCAACATGACACCTTTGATGCATGTCTCCGGTATGTTGGGTGCAGAATGCTCCTACACTTCGTGGATGGTTCCTGTCGCGTGGCACCCAACCAATCAAAATGCAGTTGTCATGGTCAATCTTGCCATGGACCCAAGCCCGCTTATTGAACTGGATTCCGCACAGCTGAAAGAACGTCTCTATACAAGAAGAGATCAGCTTTCTGAAGGGGAACTTCCAGTACCGATAAAACTCGTTCACCTGAACAAATGCCCTGTCCTCGCTCCTGCAAAAACGTTAACTGCGGAAAACGCAGAAACGATAGGTATTGATCGCGAGCAGTGCTTAAAAAACCTTGCCATAATTCGCCAGCACCCTGAAATTAGGGAAAAGCTTATTGAGCTTTACCAGAATCAAAACCAGTATGACGTAGACCCAGATGTCGACACTCAGCTCTATAACGGATTCTTCTCTCCGGCAGACAAGACAGCAATGGAGATCATTCGAGAGAAATCACCTGAACAACTCGCTGGCTTGGATTTGAATGTAAAAGACGCACGAATCGCACCTCTGCTTTTCCGCTATCGTGCTCGCCACTACCCATGGACTTTGGACGAAACGGAACAAGCGAAATGGGCAGCACATTGTCGAGAGTATTTTGAAAGTAACCTACCGGAATACATGCAGAATCTGGAAAACTTAGTTCACGAACATGACGGTGACGAGAAAAAGATTGCCTTGCTAAAATCCGTATACCATTACGTTGAAAAATTGGTCTCTTAAGGATTCAGCAATGCTACAACGCGTCTTAGGGTACGCAATTTCATTCCTGGTTATTATGGCCTGCCTGATGGTGGGTCTTACTATTCAACATTTGCTCGGGCTCGCCATTCCTGGCAGCATTTTTGGCATGCTGATTTTGTTCTTTCTTCTTGTAATGGGTTGGATCCCCGTTGAGTGGGTAAGACCAACATCGCAACTGTTTATCCGTTATATGGTTCTGCTTTTTGTCCCAATCAGCGTAGGGCTGATGAACCACTTTGACATGCTGGTGGCAAATGCGCTTCCCATTCTGGCGAGTGCCGTTGGTGGGACAGCCATTGTGCTTATCTTGTTGGCGCTCGGATTAGAAAAGCTGTTAAAAGGAGCAAGCTAATGTGGGTGCTTCTAACTGTAGTGGTTTTCTTTTTTGCGCGAAGTATTGCAAGAAAATTCAATAGCCCAATCGCGAATCCGCTGGTTATCAGCGTTTCTATCATCATCCCTGTCTTAGTTTATTCTGGTGTAGACTTCGACACCTATTATGAACAGAACAAATGGTTTAGCTACTTACTTCAGCCTGCTGTGGTGGCACTCGCCTACCCTCTATATGAGCAGTTGCCCGAGATCCGAGCTCGCTGGAAGATCATTCTTCTTGCTTGTGGAGTGGGTAGTGTTATGTCTATGTTTTCATCTTCGATGATTGCGCATTATCTAGGTACAGATCACGCTCTGATAGCAAGTTTACTGGGGAAATCGGTGACGACACCTATTGCGATGGAAGTATCCAGCTATCTGGGAGGCGAACCCGCCGTTGCCGCTATTCTGGTATTACTTGTTGGCGTTTTTGGAGCGGTTTTCGCTTACCCAATTTATAACTTAATTGGTATTACACACCCTATTGCACGAGGTCTAACCATGGGTACAGTGTCTCATGCTTTAGGTACGGCTGCGTGCGCAGATAAGAACCCTAAAGACGCGGCATTCAGCTCCCTTGCTCTCGTCGTGTGTGGTGTGCTCACGTCGGTTCTTGCTCCCGCTTTCTTCGCTCTTGTTGTGTGGTTGGGATAGTTCTCCCAGCCATATAAAACTGCTCAAATATCGCACTATCAATCATTCTGTTAATAATTTTGACTTCGCTCGCACCTTTATGTGATGTAATCAATTACAAGTTGAATATCACTCACAAAATGCAACACAGCAATCCATTACACAATTTTACGTGATTTACATCACTGTGTGAGCGTGTATATTTCCTAGAATAACGTTGTATGTACCCAAAAGGATAAAAAATGAACGCTAGGATTTTAAAGGCGATTAAAGAACTTCCATCTGCTCTCGCACATGCGCTTGAAGAAATTACCTCTCAGCCAAGTTATGATGCGACTCTGTCTTCTGAGCAGTTTTCTCACCTAATGGAAGTATCCGGGCTTAAAGATGAAGACCTAAGGGTCGCTCTGTTACCCGTGGCTGCTGCCTACTCTCATGCTCCTATTTCTAATTTTTATGTTGGCGCTATTGCCCGTGGTCTTTCTGGCAGACTTTACTTTGGTGCGAATGTTGAATTTCTGAACGTCCAACTCGGGCAAACCATTCATGCGGAGCAATGTGCAATTTCACACGCCTGGATGAAAAAAGAACATGGCATCAAAGACATTACTGTTAACTTCAGTCCGTGCGGGCATTGTCGCCAATTCATGAACGAATTGAACACAGCGACGGAGCTCTCTGTTCAGCTTCCCCATCGCCAGCCCAAAACTCTGCATGAATATCTGCCAGAGGCATTTGGCCCTCAGGATATCGGGATTGAGTCTGCATTGATGACAGAAATCGACCATGGCAAATCGTTTGAAAGCGACAAGTCTTTGGTCAATGCGGCCCTGAATGCCTTAAACATGAGCCACGCGCCATACTCACATAATTTGAGTGGTGTAGCGGTACAGACTGAGAGCGGTGCTGAATATTCTGGCGCGTATGCTGAAAATGCGGCCTTCAACCCTAGTCTACCCCCGCTTCAGGTCGCACTTATTCAACTGCTTCTGGCTGAAGATTCTTTGGAACTCATCACCAATGCCGTCCTAATCGAATCGAATTCTGGCACGTCAAGCCACTTCGCGAACACTCAGGCAACGCTTCAAGCCATTAATCCAGACATATCTCTCGAATACATTTCGCTATAAAAAACAACATTTCTTTAAACATTAAGACCTTGTTATCACAAGGTCTTAATACTTTTTATCTGATTGAAGACCATTGAAAGCAAACGATTGCGTGGCACGTAAATTTCAGTATGATTCGCGTCAGGTTCTCGAATAAAGGTTTAGGAAAATGTTTGGTACTGCGACAAGTAAAAATGCAACTCGTGTCCTCCTGCTTGGTTCTGGTGAGCTTGGTAAAGAGGTAGCGATAGAGTGTCAAAGGTTGGGGCTAGAAGTCATCGCCTGTGACCGTTACCCTGACGCACCAGCGATGCAAGTGGCTCACCGTTCACATGTTCTGGATATGCTTGATGCAAAAGCATTAAGTGACATCATTGAGCAAGAAAAGCCAGATTATGTCGTACCAGAGATTGAAGCCATTGCCACGGATAAGCTGGTCGAGCTTGAAGCACAAGGGTTAAATGTCGTTCCAACAGCAAATGCCACCAAGCTCACCATGAACCGTGAAGGAATCCGACGTTTAGCTGCGGAAGAACTTCAGATCCAAACATCTCCATACCGTTTCGCAGACAACTACGACGACTTCGCCAGTGCGGTTAACTTTGTAGGCATCCCTTGTGTTGTTAAGCCGATCATGAGTTCATCAGGTAAAGGACAAAGTGTGATTAAGAGCGAAAGCGACATCCAGAAAGCGTGGGATTATGCTCAGGAAGGGGGTCGTGCTGGCGCAGGTCGAGTCATTGTAGAAGGCTTTATCGATTTCGACTATGAAATTACGCAGCTCACTGTGAGAGCTTCAGATGGAGTGCATTTCTGTGAACCTATTGGTCATAGACAAGAAGATGGTGACTACCGTGAGTCATGGCAACCGCAAGTGATGTCAGAAGCTGCCAAAGAAAAAGCACAAGAAGTCGCCGGTAAGGTAGTTAATGCGCTTGGAGGATTCGGTATTTTTGGTGTGGAACTGTTTGTGAAAGGTGACGACATCATCTTCAATGAAGTGTCCCCTCGCCCACATGATACTGGTCTTGTTACTTTGATCTCTCAGGAGCTTTCCGAGTTTGCTCTGCATGTTCGTGCATTAACCGGTCTGCCTATCAATCAGATTACTCAGTATGGACCTTGTGCATCAGCCGTTATCTTGGGGCAAGGCACATCAGAGAACATTCGGTTTGAGGGCGTTAGTGAAGCGCTGAATGCCCCTCAGACTCAACTTCGTCTTTTTGGTAAGCCCGATATTGATGGAAGACGCCGACTAGGGGTTGTCCTCACTCGTCGCGATGACACTGATCAGGCGATTTCAGACGCCGTAAACGCAGCCTCAAAAGTGAAGGTTGTCTACTGATTTATCGCTATTAAAAAATTAGAGCAGCCGAATGGCTGCTCTTCTCTTCTCACTCAATTAACCAAGTCTCTTCTGCAAATCGCGAAAGCCCTTTCTTTATCCGATGATGTGTTTCGTCTGCATCGTCTCGCGCTAGATGCGTAACCTTGAAGCCATCAAACAAACTCAGTACTTCATCTTTCGGAACACTGAATGGAGGTCCAGCCATTTCTTCCTGTGGGTAGTCCAAGGTGACCAACAAAATCTTTCCACCCGGTAAAAGCAAGGATTTCAATCTTTCTACGTAGCTCGATCTCAGATCCTTTGGCAGAGCAATTAACGCTGCTCTATCATAAATCAGCTCTACTGGTTCAATGGGCGCTGTGAAGTAGTCACCGGTGTAGATGTTCAGCTCGTCAAACTGATACCAGTCATGCTGAGATGACACAGTAGTCACAGTTGGAGTATAAAAATGTTCCGCGAAGAAGGCTCGTACGGCAATATCACTTAACTCAACACCTTGCACGTTGTCATGCTTTTGTGCCAGCCACACCAAATCTTCTGATTTTCCACACAAAGGGACGAACACCTTTTGCTCTCGACTGGGAGATAGTTTCTCCCAGTATTTAATCAACAACGGGTTGACGTCTTCCAGATGAAAACCGATCTGGTTTGATGCCCATTTTTGATGCCAAATCTCTTGGTCTTGCATGTTCTTGCCCTAAGCTACCGTTTTGTAAAGCATATCTAATAGCACTCGCTTGGAAAAGTCTGATATGCCGTATTTATGCGGATAAATATGATATTCCTAACGCCCCACTTCTGTGTTTTGTTCGTTTGAAAGTGAATAAAAATGTGGAACGCACACTAGAAAATTAAGTTCACACTATGTCTTTGGCAAAAAGATCAAATTGGGTGAAGCTCACACTTTTAACATGTATTGCGTTAAACCTTAATGTTTATCATGGATTTCAAACGGCAATCCTCGTAGCTTGTGCGGCATATAAACAAATAATTATTACGTCAGGTTCAAATATGGCTAAGCGCACCCTTATATTTGGGAATATAAGTGCTGGCAAATCTGCTTTGGCTAAGCAGATATCTGCCCAAACCGGACAGCGGCACATTGAACTGGATGAACTGGCATGGCGAGATCAGAACCATTCTATCGCTGAAAAAATCCAGGTCATTTCAGATGAACTGCAATATCTCAACGAGTCAGGAAACTGGATTGCAGAAGGTGTTTTCGGGCACCCTATATCTCAGTTATGCTCTCACTCCAATCAGGTTATTTTCCTCGATATGCCACTTTCTGTGTGTATTGAACAACTCGAACAGCGCTATGGCAATGAACTGAGTGCGTCTGATCTGGAGCGCCAAAGGCTTTGGGCAGAATCTTATTATCACAGAGATACTGCAAATTCTTACGCATTTCACAGTGAGCTATTCGATCGTTTTTCAGACTCTAAAATCAGAATTTCATCTAAAGAGCAGCTGAAGTCTTTCTTATCCGAACTTGCCACACAAAATTCTGAGCACAACCTCACACTTATTAGCTAACATTCCCAATTGGGGTTGGAACTTGTTGTTCTTATCCCCATCTAACTATTATTGTCTGGCAAATAAAGACAATTCAAATTCTTAGCAACGCAGTGCCCTTTGAGTACCCACTTTACTGTCGCTTACTAGGAGTGTGAATGAACCTGTTTCTCAAAACGACGGCTTTGATGCTTTTGCTTCTGAGCAAGGCACCTCTCGCAGCCGTTACATCACCTGCTTATAACTCTGACTCTCCTCGTTCTGGTACGTCTCAAAACCAGCTTAATCCCAATCGATTCAGGCACAGCTTAAGCGGTCTTTACAGCATTCAGTCAATGAATACTCAGCCTGTTCAGCCTTATTCCGATTTTGATGTTTTATACTCGAAAGCACATCAAGCTCAGTTTGAGTTAGAAAGCTTGTGTAAGACAACCGCAATGCTCAGTGGTACTTCCCCTTACTTCGCAGGAGTGAAAAGCAAAGAAAGAGCGCAAGAGAAAATTGAAAAAGAACTGAATGGCGAAGTTTCAAGAATTACCGATCTTGCCCGAGCTACTTTAGTTGCAGACGATATTTCCAGCCTGGTCGCTTCTTATGAAATGCTTCATCAAAATGCCAAGATTCTGAAGGTCAAGAACCGCTTTAAGTCCCCCACACCTTCAGGCTATCGAGACCTAAACGTGTTACTGGAGCTTCCGGGAACCAAAATCGTAGCTGAAGTACAGCTTCATCTGAGTGATATTGCTGAAGTTAAAAGCGGAGCTGAGCACAAAATCTACCAGAATATACAGATGATAGAACGAACCGCGACAATCGAATCTCGCGAGCTCAGTGTAAGAGAACAGGAAAAGATCAAAGCATTGAGGTCACAAGCGAAAACCTTGTATCAAAGAGCCTGGCAACCATACATTGCCCCGCAAGCTGCATAACCCTTCATTCAAATACTTCAAATAGCAAAAAGGCACGGTTACCGTGCCTTTTGTTCGAAATATGCCAACTACCTTGAGCAAACTCGCCTAAACAAGACCATCTGCCTCAGAATATTATTGACCTTCGAAAACCAAGAAGTTGCCAGACTTAAGGTTTGTACCTTAAGTCAAGCAACTTCAACAGTTGAACACTGCAAGCAGCAAAGCGAATGAGTCGTAAACCAGTGTAAGTCAAAAAGACCACGTCGAAGTGGTCTATTTGCTTAGGCTACTTTTCAACCTTGATGTTCTCGACTCGGGCTTTTAATTTCTGACCTGGTCGGAACGTAACTACGCGTCGAGCAGTAATCGGAATGTCTTCGCCCGTTTTAGGGTTACGACCTGGTCTTTCATTTTTATCACGAAGATCGAAATTCCCGAAGCCAGACAGTTTTACCTGTTCGCCACTTTCTAGGGCTTTTCGAACTTCCTCGAAAAACACTTCAACCGTTTCCTTGGCATCCCGTTTACTGTATCCGAGCTTTTCAAACAGGTTCTCAGCCAAATCGGCCTTTGTGAGCGCCATAAAACTTCCCTCAAAGCTGTGTTAAACATTAGCTACAAAACTTGTAGCGCCAAAGCATTTTGTAGAGCCAATTTAGTAACTTAAGACCCCACAAACAAAAGTGTATGCCAAGCTTATGATTTTCGCCAATTTTTTTCTTTTGAGATCTTACGCAATATTTGTAAGTAGCTGATAATTTACTCAACAGATGGAATGATTTTAAGAAAATCCACCCAAGAAACAACCATTAAGAAGAGCATTAAACTAATAAAATACAAATAAACAACATAATAATCCAATGTAAATTTTGTGTACTTTTTCTGTTTTTTCCCAAACAATTCATAAAGTTGAGACAGTTTTTGCGATCTTTTGCGATTAAAAACACATCAATTATGAAACACAAATCAGACCATTTGAACGCATAGCAACTTGTTCATTCTGTGCTCCATATATAAACAATAGACTTGTTTCCCAAAACCGATGAAAACTACCTCCTGAAGACATAATAAACAGAATTCCGCATCCACCAGCGGACTAGAAACTCCACTTTACCTGAGCGTAGAATGCCGTTCCGGGGGATTTTCCAAATACGCTATTGCTTCTGCCGTCAAAGCGCTGAACAACACCTATCAACTGGGTATTATCCGACAATGAGTAACTGGCGTTTCCGCCATAGAATATGGAACCATCACTATATATCGTCGAACTCAATGTCGCTCTGAGCAACGGAGACACATCAAAACCCAAATCTGCATAGCCCGTAAAACGAGAAAAACTCATTGTTCTCGCCGTCAAAGGCATGTTCAGAAACTTGATGGCATTATCAACTTCTTGCGGTTGTGATATATAAAGTGCTGCAATTCGCCCAAGCCAGTTCTGTGTTCCTCCAAAACTGTAATCGCTTTCCAGGCTAGCAATCACACTGTTTTTTAACTCTATTTTATTGATTTGGTTTTCGTCGGGCTTGAAGTAGCTGATCTCGCCCTTTAAGCCTGCGCCTTTAACATCCCCGGCAAACCCAGTTCCAATTACTCTATCGGTCTTGGATTTACCTACCATTACCTGATAATCCCACCCAGATTCGTTACCTAAATAGCGAATAGAGTAGCTATTACTCTCATCATTTTTACCGGGAGAGAACACAATATCGATACCACTGGCAAATCCCAGATTCTTACCAATCAGTATTGCATCGGTGCCGCCCTTTTCTTCATAGTCGAAATCGTAAATAGAATAGGTATTGTAGATATCGTTCGGATTCCAGAGCGTGGTCATCGCCCAATTAACCCGAAATCGCCCTGCTCTGGCGTACCAAGAGTCCTGATTCCAATTTACATAGGCTCGATCAAACTGAGTCGTTCCAATCACTTTGTCTTTCTCAAGCCAGTTTGTTGTGAGGTCGATATACCCAGAATCTTTACCAATAAGATCCGCATAGTTTGGCGCACGGCTTACAGAATCTCCCCACAGTACCCGGTTACGCATGCTGACGTTAGCACGCCATTGAGAACTGAAGCGATATTCAAAATTGAATCGCTGATGCACTAAGTGGTCAACAACATTTTCACTCCCAGAATCTGGTACATTCACCGTTGCCATGTACTTTGCGTAACCACCTAAGTCCCAATTGCTTTCGGGTGCTAGCCCCGGAACTTGTGCAGCGGCAGATAGTGAAAGTAAAAAGCCTACTAATCCACAAAGGTTTCTCATGCGAGTTCTGCCTCGTGAACAGGAGATTGAAGCTTGTCTTCTTTCAAAGAGCCATCTTCAAAAACAATGACGCGTTTAGCACGCTTGATGACTCGGGGATCGTGGGTTGAAAATATGAACGTTGTCCCTTCTTCTCGGTTTAACCTTTCCATAATGTCCAATAACTCAGATGTACTTTTGGCGTCTAAGTTAGCCGTAGGTTCATCTGCCATTACAAACCTTGGAGCAGGTGCTAAAGCTCGCGCGACAGCCACACGTTGCTGTTGACCTCCTGACAGCTTCGCTGGCACTTTATGCATTTGATCTTCCAAACCAACTTTAATAAGAAGGTCCGTTGCACGCTGAACACATTCAGACGAGCCTCTGCCCTGTAACTGCATAACAAACTCGACATTTTCCAATGCCGTAAGAACAGGAAGCAGGCTGTAGTCCTGAAAGATAAAACCAATATTGTCGCGACGAAATGCAATCAGATCTTTTTCAACCAAATCGCAGATATTGCAACCTTCGATTTCAACGCTGCCAGACGTCGGTTCGTCAATTCCACCCAACATATTGAGAAGTGTTGTTTTTCCCGATCCAGATGGTCCCATTACCGCAACAAACTCACCTTGTTCAATAGTAAGGTTTAAGTATTTTACTGCATGTACGGGAAAGTCACTGTCCTGATTATAGGTTTTTCGTAAACCTTGAATTTGAATAGTCATAATTAATGTTTCTCCGACATGGCTTGAACGGGTTGCTTTTTCAGGATTTGACGCGCGGGGTAAAGGGCAGCAACGATACTCGCGACGACCACAGTAACAACAATAAGCTGGTATTCATCTAGCTGGATTCTCGGGTATAGCATGGTATCAACGCCATAGGCGCCCAGTGCATCAGACATAATGCTAAGATCCAGCCCAAAGGCATGAAGTGTCGAAATCAGAGCTATGCTGCTCACAGCACCCAACAGTGCACCTAAAGCGCCAAGCAATGTCGCTTCAAGCAGAATCAACGTGAAAATACGATGTTTTTGCATTCCGACCGCCATTAGAACACCGAACTCTCGTGTACGTTCAAAGACCGACATCAACAGTATATTTACAATGCCAAAACCCATAGCAATGACAAACACACCTAGTATCAGAGTGTTGCTGGTTGCCATGCTCCCCTGCATCGACGCCAGCAAAGGCTGAACCTTCTGCCAGCCTCGTACTTCCACCTCCGATGAGACAAGCTTTTCTAAGTCCTGCACCATAGCTTCCAAAGACGGTTTGGAGGCATCTTTCAACAGTATCGCAATTTCGTGTGCACCTTCTAAACCGGCTAACTTGGAGAGATCGGATTTCCTTACATAGACGTTTCCGTCGTCAAAGCTGCTTGAAGGCGTTTTGAATATACCGCGAACTCGAAATGCTGCCCCTGCGACTTCGTTGTCTGCTCCAGAGAAAGTCAAAACCACTTTGGAACCAATTCTGAGCTTTAATCGCTGTGCGGTCTTTTCTGAGACCAGAACGGGATTTCTCCCCTCCTCTGACAGCCACTCACCTTCAGTAAGATGATCCGAAAGAGGAGTAATGGCTTTTTCATCATGTAAATTGATGCCGTTAATCCGAGTTCCGCGAGTACTTCGGGCAGAAGCAATCATGCCATTGACCAAGAAACGGGATGACACCGCTTTTACCCCAGCCATCGATTCAATGCTTTCTTTTAAGGAGTCACTGTTTGGGATAAGTGCGTGTAGATCTGGGTTATCAATGTAAGAGCGTTGATGGATCTGGACGTGGCTTGTCTGCCAGGAAATAGCATTACTGAGCATGCTGTCCATCAGACCATTCATAAAGCCCATAATGGATACCACGCCGAGCAAACCAAATACCATTGCACCGAGCATGATGCCGGTACGAATCTTGTTGCGCCAAAGGTTGCGCCAGGCAAGTTTAATCAGCATGGGCACCTCCTTTCAGGGCACTCACCAGGTTGAGCTTGTAAACTCTTATCAGAGGGTAAATCAAACAAAGCAGGAGCAGACCGAGCACAATCATGGCTTGATTTAAATAGAGCATCCCTGACAGGGCAAACGGTAAAACTGGCTCCATCCCTGCTTCCAACATTAGTGTGGCGGTTTCTCCGGTCAGCTCTATTGGGTTGAAATGAAAATAAACAAGCACAGGTGTCGCCAGTATCATTCCCATTACTGACCCCAGAAGCCCAATCAAAACCGATTCAATACCAATTAAGGTCAGTAAGCGAGAACGCAACAATCCCGTTGCCAGCATCACGCCAAACTCACGTTGCCTTTCGAGTGTCATCATTAAAATAGTGGCGAACAGACCAAATCCAACGACTCCATAGAGCACCAGCATCATAAAAATGCCGCCGGCTTTATCCATCTGAATATTTTGGGCGGTTTCAGGGGACAAATCAGTCCAGTCACGAACTCGAGTATGTTCGCCATACAATATTTGAAGTTCTGATAACTTGGTTGATAGTTGGCTCAGCGGTTCAATGTGGAGTACCCAACTAGTGACCTCGTCACCTGTACTGAACATTATCTGTGCCTGATCGATGGGTATATAAACCAGCTGACTCTCAAGCTGGGGAATGGGTAAAGAAATGATTCCAGAAACAATAAATAAGCCAGCGGCTGTCTGCCCTCGATAACCTTGCCCATACAAAACCAATTCGTCGCCAACGGAAAGTTGCATGTATCTTGCGAGAGATTCTCCAACCAATACTTGCTGCTTTCCGGCTTCAAGATATTTGCCTTGGGCAACCTTTTTCCCAAGACTTGAATACTGGTCTTCTAAGTCAGGTTCAACGCCGACCACCATGATTCCTTTCGACTTATCTTTAGCCGCCGCTAACGCGAAGGATTCAATTCTTGGTAGTAAGTTGGTAATGGCTTCGTCATCTTTAATTGGAGCAATAAATTCTTCAGTGCCGGAGACAAGATCATCAATACTGTTGCTTTCGCCAAACTCTGGATGCTGAAGCTGAATTAGCCCAGTAGAAAGCCGTGCACTGTTGTCGATGCTGTTTTGGTAAGTACCTTCCTGAAGTGAGCGCATGGATAAAGACAGAAAGAGTGCAAGTGCCAGCGCAGACGCAGTTAAAATAGTTCTGCGTTTTTGTCGCCAAAGATTTCGCCACGCTAATGTGAGTAACATGCCTAAGCCTCCTGATTTAATCTCGCAAGGCTTTCATCTGCGACTGGGAGAAGAAGTCACTGTCAATCTCAAAGTCAAACTGGGCGTCATGGGTAATCATTTCGGTTTTCTGACCCGGTTTGTCGGCTGGCACCATTTCCATCCGGGTAGATACCATTCTTCCGCCCAGTTCTTTCACTTCATAAGTACTTAGTGTATTCACGAGCTCGTCAAACTCATCATAGAATTCCACTTTGCGCTGTAAAAACGTTTTTTGAGAAATCCAGAGTTTCACCTTGCTCCAGACCACAGGAGCATCTGGCTTTGCCGTTGCCTCTATCAGCCACATATCTGCGTCATCAAAGGTTTCAGAGCCAAGTAGCTCGTGCGTGTAGTCCACCACGATTGAAGACTGGTTTATCAAATCATCATTGGTGAAATCTGATCCCATCCAGGACTGACCCAGCATAGAGGGGGCGATTTTAATTACTCTCTCAATCCCCGGAAGCCAGTTCCACATTTCTCGATAGCGTTTTAAAGAAGAAGTGCCTTTGTCTTTGGCCGGAGCAGTCACAAGAACCAGAGACAAGTCCTGTCCTTTGCTCCAGGATTTCATGCTCATTGAACGCGTCCAGTCAGGGCGAACAATGTTCATGGTAGAAACGGTATAACTCGATTCGCCTCTCATTTGCTGATCGGAACGCTCAATAATTTCTGTTGCGGTCAGTATTTTTTCAGACGAGATACTTGTTAACGGAAGTACTAATAATAGTGTCGCTAGCCAACGCTTCATGTTGCCTCCTGTATAGGGATATAAACATGATGATATAATTTGGATTAACGATGCGTTAAGGAAGATCAAATTGCCAGACGATTTACAACCTTCTGAATGAAAACGAGATTGCAAGTACAAAAAAAGCAGGCTAATCAGCCTGCTTTTATCGTTTTGGTCGGTATCAGTTAGTCACGTAGTGAAGCGCCAAACTTCTCAGAAACGTGAGCAACGATAGCGTCAACGGCACCTGCGATATCTGCATCTTCAAGCGTGCGCTCAACAGACTGCAGAGTCAGTGCGATTGCCAGGCTCTTCTTGCCTTCTTCAACACCTTTACCTACGTAAACGTCGAATAGCTTCGCGTCTTTCAGGAACTCACCACCTTGCTCAAGACAAGCACTTACGATGTCGCCAGATGCAACCGCTTCGTCTACCACAACCGCGATGTCGCGACGGTTTGATGGGAATTTAGAAAGCTGAACGGCTTCTGGGATCACCTTAGAGTTGATTGCAGACCATTCGATTTCAAATACGATGGTGCGACCGTTTAGACCGAACTTACGCTCTAGCTCAGGGTGAACCGTACCAATTACACCCACCTCATTGCCGTCTACGATGATGGCAGCAGACTGACCCGGGTGAAGCGCTGGGTTAGCTTTTTTGCTTTCAGGAGACAAGGCAGCGAAAGAGTATGCTTTTTCGTTAGCAGATAACTCAAGAATCGCTTCCAAGTCACCCTTAAGGTCGAAGAAATCAACAGTATTTGTTTCGATATCCCAATGCTCTTCACTGCGAGTACCAGCAATAACACCAGCAAGCATAGACTCTTGGCGCATACCGTTCTCAGCAGACTCACAAGGGATGAAACGCAGACCGTATTCGAACAAACGAACACGTGGCTGTTGACGCTTCTGATTATGAACAACCGTGTTAAGCAGACCTTGGATAAGACCAAGACGCATCGCAGACATTTCCACTGAGATTGGGAAAGGCAGAACTAATGGCTCAACATCTGGCACGATAAGCTTTTGCTGCTCTGGCTCTACGAAGCTGTAGGTAATGGCTTCGTGATAACCACGGTCAACAAGAAGATCACGAACACGTTTAAGAGGAAGATCCGCTTCAACATGATTGTGCATCTTAAGCGCAGCAGCTGGGTTTTGGTTAGGAATATTGTCGTAACCGTAGATACGACCCACTTCTTCAACCAGGTCTTGCTCGATAGCAATATCAAAACGCCATGTTGGCGCAGTCGCTGTCCAGCCTGCCTCTGTCGTTTCAACAGTTAGACCAAGGCGCTCTAGGATTTCAACGACATCGCTGTCTGCAATGTGGTGACCCAATAGGTTGTCAAGCTTAGTGCGACGTAGTGATACTGTATTCGCTTTTGGTAGGTCAGCTTCAGACTCTACTGCAACAACAGGTGCTACTTCACCGCCACAGATTTCAACCAGAAGCTCTGTTGCACGCTCCATTGCGCTTGTTTGCAATGCGAAATCCACACCACGCTCGAAACGCATAGATGAATCAGTGTGTAGACCGTAGCTACGAGCGCGACCACGGATGTGGTCCGGTGCGAAGAATGCACACTCAAGCAGAACGTCTTTTGTTTCTGTAGTTACACCAGACTCTTCACCACCGAAGATACCAGCAATAGCAAGAGCTTTATTGTGGTCTGCAACAACCAGAGTATCTGCGTTTAGTTCAGCCTCAGTGCCGTCCAGAAGAGTTAGCTTCTCGCCCTGCTCTGCCATACGAACAACAATACCGCCTTCGATCTTAGCCAGATCAAACGCGTGCATTGGCTGACCTTGCTCCAGAAGTACGTAGTTAGTGATATCTACAACAGGGTCAATTGAGCGAATACCACAACGACGCAGTTTTTCCTGCATCCAAAGCGGTGTTTCAGCCTGAACGTTTACGTTCTTAACCACACGACCCAGGTAACGAGGACATGCTGCAGGTGCTTTAACTTCGATAGACACTTGATCGTCAATCGCAGGAGCAACCGGGTTAACAGCAGGCTCTGTCACGTCAGCGCGATTTAGTACGCCCACTTCACGAGCAAGACCGCGGATGCTGAAGCAGTCTGCACGGTTAGCGGTTAAGTCTACGTCTACTGTTACGTCATTCAGACCAAGGAATTCACGGAAATCTGTACCGATAACAGCATCTTCAGAAAGCTCTAAAATACCGTCTGATTCAACATCAATGCCCAGCTCTGAGAAAGAACAAAGCATGCCGTGAGAAGGCTGACCGCGAAGTTTCGCTTTTTTGATTTTGAAATCGCCAGGTAGCACTGCGCCAACAGTCGCAACAGCAACTTTCAGTCCCTGACGACAGTTAGGTGCGCCACAAACGATGTCCAGTAGCTCGTCAGCACCAACATCAACTTTGGTTACGCGAAGTTTGTCTGCGTCTGGGTGTTGTCCACATTCAACAACGTGACCCACTTTAACGCCAGTGAATGAGCCCGCAACAAGAAGGACATCGTCAACTTCCAGGCCAGCCATGGTAATTTGATGTGTAAGTTCGTCAGTAGTAACCGAAGGGTTTACCCACTCACGAAGCCAAGTTTCGCTGAATTTCATAGTGATAAACCTCTGGATTACTTGAACTGTTTAAGGAAACGAAGATCGTTCTCGAAGAACGCACGCAGGTCGTTTACGCCATAACGAAGCATAGTCAGACGTTCAACACCCATTCCGAATGCGAAACCAGAGTATTTTTCAGGGTCGATGCCTACAGAGCGAAGTACGTTCGGGTGAACCATGCCACAGCCCAGAACTTCTAGCCATTTACCGTTTTTGCCTTTTACGTCTACTTCAGCAGAAGGCTCTGTGAACGGGAAGTAAGAAGGACGGAAACGCACTTCCACTTCTTCTTCAAAGAAGTTGCATAGGAAATCGTGCAGGATGCCTTTTAGCTGAGCGAAGTTTACGTTTTCGTCAACCAGCATACCTTCCACCTGATGGAACATTGGTGTATGCGTTTGGTCGTAGTCGTTTCGGTATACACGACCCGGAGCGATGAAACGGAAAGGTGGTTTGCCGTTTTCCATTGTACGAATCTGTACACCAGACGTGTGAGTACGCAACATTAGATCAGGGTTGAAGAAGAATGTGTCGTGGTCAGTACGCGCTGGGTGATCTTCTGCAATATTCAATGCATCAAAGTTATGAAAAGCATCTTCAATTTCAGGACCAGACTCGGTGTTAAAGCCAAGTTCACCAAAGAACTTCTCAATACGCTCAACAGTACGAGTTACTGGGTGCAGACCGCCATTTTCAATGCGGCGACCTGGCAGAGTCACGTCGATAGTTTCTGCCGCTAGTTTCGCTTCAAGTTCAGCACGTTGAAGTGCGTCTTTTCTTGCTGCGATAGCTTGCTGAACTACGCCTTTTGCTTTGTTGATCTCCTGACCAGCGCTGCGGCGCTCTTCAGGTGGCAATTTACCCAGGCTTTGTAGCTGAGCAGTTAGCTCACCCTTTTTGCCAAGGTACTGAACACGCACTTCATCAAGTGCGACAAGCGAGTCGGCAGCGTCGATGGCTGAGCCCGCATTAGCAATGATCTCTTCTAGATGTTGCATCGTTTCCTCATCTACCTATGCTTCCCTCAAAGGAGTCGTCATAAGTGGTAGTGTCCGTAAGGTTTCCCTGATGGGATTCTTGGGTATTTTCAAATAGCTCTACATAGTAATCAAAGCGATGCTCAAATCCAAACCCTAATCTGCGATCATTGGCTTTACGGATGAAAAAACATCAAAAAAGAAGCTTTAGAGGCGTATTTCAGCCAATACATCTCAAATCTCATGATTTCCTGGTTAAGACTAATCAATCAGCATTGAGTAACTCGACGGAAGAACACCATACTCAAAAATGAGAAAAATCAACACGGTGATCATTCCGATTTTAATCTGCTCACAAATTGCCAACTAATGGTCAAGTCTTTAATCAGTAGCTCAGATTTAAAGCGAATTTGATCCAAATACGATTGAAAAGTTTTAGGTATGAACTAGCATTATTTATGTAGCCAAGGCTACATAGTCTTACTCGCAAAACACAAAAGCCGGGCAATGCCCGGCTTTGTTTTGTCATCTTTCAGCTACTTTAACTAAAAATAGTATTCAAGTGACAGTTCCACAAAATCATCTTGTCGACCGAAATACAGCAAGTCTGTCGGTGTATCGTTTTGTAGTAGCCAGGCATCAACACGCCATTTCCACTGATTATTGATACGGCTAGATGCTTCTACCCTTCCGTTATAGACATCACTGTTATCCAGGTCCTGAGTCATTCCAATAAGAAACTCTGTTCCTTCTGCGTCATTAGCGACAAGACGAGTACCAAAAAACACATCATTTTGTCCTATGTTTTGCGCGTTGTTACCGCGAGAGTCATACAGGTATTCGGCAATCACTCCCACGTCCCAGTCGGATTCAGCTATACCAACAAAGGTATATTCAAAACCCGCAACAACACCGGTGTGGTTGTCATCGCTGTCCCGGTAAATGCTTTCCAGTTTCCAAAGCCAGTCACCTACGATCCCCTGAACATCCAGACCTACTTGAGACATCTGCGCGTAATACGGTTTAAATTCACCATTTACCTTTCTAAAGTATGGATCTCGATTCGTTCCGTTGAAGTAAGACAACCCTACATCCCAGTCTCCGAACATTTGAGAATATCGAAACGCAAAATCGACGTGTTTTTCCTCTTTAGAAGACTCGTACAAGGCATCGTCTGAGACAGGTAACCTCAATCGTCCATCTTCGCCAGCAAAGGTTCTCTCCCTAAAATAGGGTAAGACAAGTGCGTCCACGATTCCCCAATCTCTTTCGAAGGTAAACTGAACCATAGGTTGTCCCAGTTTCTGCTCACCATCCAAAGACTCAACGGCATCAGACTGATTGACCACATCGACTAAATGCGCCGATTCCGTGACTCCCCAGAAAACCTTACCTATGCCTGCCCTCACTTCGAAATCTTCAAATACATGCAGATATTGAAGTTCTCGAATGTCGTAATGAGTACGTTCACTGTCCATGCTGTCAAAGCGAGCAAATGGGGTAAAGCTCCATTCGCCATCTCCTGATTCGGTCGTCCAGTACCATTGAGGCTTTAGCACTAGGGATGTCTGCTCTTTTCCTTGACCGTCCAATCCTTCGTGGAAAAACTGCCTGTGCTCCAGGTTCACCTGCCCAGCCAGTTCAGCAAAAGCAGGTAACCCAACAAGCATCGATAAGGCGGCTGCGATTCTTAACTTCATAAACCGTCCTTAGCGAACGCGCTTAAGCGTGTTTTTGGAGAAATCGCCATCGTCCAGCCCATTTCTGAACGCCATTTCTTCAGTATTCAGAATGGTGCTTTTACCAGACTGGTGGTTCACCATCAGCATTTTGTGTGCACGCCAGTATTGATCTTCATACACTTGATATTCTGAGAACGTCAGAGTTTTCAGAAGCGCACTTTTACGATCGTAGAACTCCACTTTCAACGGGCGATAGTGGACCTTGTCTAACCATACGAGTTGTTTGGTATAGCCTGAGTTTTTATCTGTCGGAATTTGCTCCAGAAGAAATACGGGTTCGCCATCCACCATATCGTCCTGAATATAGTTGAACTTGTATTTTTCCAGCTCAAACGAGCTTAAATCTTCATAGGCAAATTCACTGCCCATAAACGGACCTGACTTGTTTCTGGAAGAAATGCGTTTCACTCGTTTCAACGCTGGCAAATATAGCCACTGATCGTCAGGTTCTGTTGTATGTGAATGGTTCAGAAATGCCGTGCCTTTCACGTCACGTGGCTCATCAAAAATGGTCAGTCCTTTGTCTCCGTCTCCGTCGACTTCAAGCGATTTCAAGCGCATCTGGCGTGTGCTGCTTTCACCCTGTGCATTTTTCAGAATCATGCTCATTGTTGCTACCGAATCGCCCCAACCTGTATCTCTTGCTTTTCTTTCATTAGCGATTTCCATTCCTTTTACTGCATCAGCAAGTACGTTGCCCGACATGAGTAAGCCAGCCAGTAGTAAAGAGGTGTATTTCATTTTCATCATTCATTCCTTTTACTGACGGGTGAATCTCTTCACCCGTGAAATTCAAATTATTAAGAGACGGTTTCTGTCTTGTTCAGAGAAATGGCTTCTTTGGTGTCTTCTGCCGGTGCCTTGTCTTTGTCAAACAGCATTAGCAGTGTTGGCAGGAATAAGAAGTCCACCACCAGCGCGAGGAAAATCACTAACGCGCTAAGCTGCCCCATATCGGCATTCAATCTAAAGCTGGACATCGCAAGAATAGAGAAGCCTGCGACAAGGACGACCGTGGTAATACCAAGTGCCCGACCTACTGTGTTGAAGGCGTAGCGAACGGCCTGTTCGGCGTCTTTGCCTTCTTTACGTGCACGTTGGTACTTGCTAAGGAAATGCACGGCATCGTCAACCACGATTCCCAGAGTCAAAGTCACAACTACCGAAAGACCAAGATTGATTTCACCGGAATACAGTGCCCACATACCAAATCCGATCACGGCAGGTGCCATGTTTGGAACCAGGCTGATCACACCCAGTCGGAAAGAGCGAAGCGCGAATATCATGAGTGCTGAAATCAGAATCAGAGTAATTGGCAATGTGGACAACATACTCGCCATGTTGGTCTCGCCAATATGAGCGAACATCAAGGTCGGGCTCGAAGCAGAAATGTCGTATTGCGGTGCGTTGGTCGCAAACCAGTCATAGATACGGTTTTCAATATCTACCAGCTCTTTACTGCCCAGATTTCGAGTCGTAAGCACCAATTTGACTGAAGACTTATCGACATTGATTTGGTTGTTAAGATCCAAGCCATATGGCAATGACATCTCGTACATCAACAGGTACTGAGCCGCCAGCTCTCTTTCCTGAGGAAGTGTGTAGTAGCTTTGGTCGTCACCATGCATGTTCTTATTCAGGCGCTTATACACATCCGCCAGAGACGCAACATGATCAGTTTCAGGTTGAGCGCGCAGCCAGTCTGTAAATTCACCCAGAGTAGTCAGGAATGTAGGGTCAGCAATACCCTGAGACTCGCCTGTCTTAATCGCGATGTTGATATTGGTCATGCCAGAAATATGTTCTTCCATGAAGTCCGCTGCCTGACGGAACGCACTGGTCTGGTCGAAATACTTCACTGATTCATCGTTGATTTTGTTTTGTGGAACCAGCGCAGCGGATACTGCGATGACAACCACGGAAAGTGGAAGCAGCACTTTACGTTGACGGACAACGAATGCGCCAAATTTGTCCATGTAAGTCGCTTTGTTTTGAGCTTGAGGTTTGACCTTAATTGGCAACACCTTCAATAGTGCTGGCAGTAGAGTTACCGACAGAATACAAGCGATCATCACACCCAGAGCCGCCAGATTACCAAAGTCACGAAGCACCGGAGAGTCGGACATATTCATCATTAAGAAGCCGATTGCCGTCGTTACCGAAGTAATCAGAATTGGCATGAAGTTCAGCCAGATACTGTGAGAAATGGCTTCAGACTTACTCTTACCTTCCAACATTGCCTGACGCATTGTCGCAATGACGTGAACACAATCCGCCACGGCAAGAGTCAGTACGAGTGTGGGGATATTAACTGTAGCCGTGCTGAGGAACATGCCCGCCCAGCCAGACAATCCCATGGTTGCCGTGACAGAACCAATGATAACCACCAGCGTTGCCACCACGCTTAGGAAAGAGCGCAACATGATTGTCAGGAAAACCAAGACCACAGCTAGCATTGCCGGGACCAGTGTGGAGGTATCATTCTGGGCAGAGACCATAAAGGCATCATTCATTGCCACTATACCTGCTTTATGGAAAGTGACGCTCGGGTATTGCGCCTGATATTTCGCAAGCAGCTGATCGGCAAATGCGACAACCTGAATAAGTTCCGCGGTTTCGTCTATTTTAGGCAGCTGTAATGTGATGTTAACTATGGTGACATCACCACTTTCAGACACAACGGATTTAAGCAAAACGGGCTCTGAAAGTGCAATTTGCTTAACCTTTTCAATTCGTTCCTGCGTTAGCTCATAGTCTTCTAACAACAGGTCTTCCACTAGAAGATCGTCTTCAAACGCTTCGGTATGCTGATAGTTAGATAAAGAATCCACTCGGCTAGAAAACGGAACTTGCCATGAATCTTCGGTGAAGTCTCTAACCAGGTTTAGAGTTTCAGGAGTGAAGACATTGCCATCGGCGGGTGCAATAACAATGGCGAGATTATCGGTTTTATTAAAGGTAGCTTGAATCTCTTCAAAAGCCTGGAGCTGTGGGTTGGCTCCATCAAAGAAGATATTGTAGTCCCCTCGGAAATATAAATTTTTACCGCCAATAGTGGCGACAACCAAAAGTATCGTTGTTAGAAGAAGTACCCATGGCGTGTGGCTAATAGGACTTCTCAGTAACCTTGTAAGAAGGTTTTGTTGAACTTTCATCACACTCTCCGTTTGTGACGTTTCGTCATTTATCTGTAATATTAAACCAGCTCAAGCTGGTCTCATCTACTCTGCTAGATCGATTTGCGGAATAATCCCGCAATCTCGTGTCTTTCTTGACGAATCGTCACTGAAGAGTCTAAATAAACCCACTTTCGTGGGTTTCATCTGGGGCTTATAGGGTTATCGACCGATTGATTCCAGGTAGGCAATCTCTTCGGCAAATATCTCCTGCTCTACCTTTTGACAGGTTTTGCGGTAGTCCCACTCAGTAGACAATGGTTTCCACTGAAGTCCATCCAGTACAATGTTGGAATTCTGGAGTACAGAGAAAGGGTCTTGCAAGCGGGTAATACAGTAACTGTTAGTAGAGTTCTTCGCCAATGCGTTCGAGCCAAATGCCACCGACCAATTCGCAAAGACA
Organism: Vibrio sp. SCSIO 43132; assembly: GCF_019904195.1. Lineage (NCBI taxonomy): Bacteria > Pseudomonadati > Pseudomonadota > Gammaproteobacteria > Vibrionales > Vibrionaceae > Vibrio > Vibrio sp. SCSIO 43132. Next base: position 1,774,163 of record NZ_CP063199.1, on the reverse strand, counting down.
ATTGCATCAGAGCTTAAGCCTGGACCGTATTTCAAATCCCCGACTTCTACTGCTTTCTGAACCAGTTTGTCAGCGCCATCAATAACCTGCTCTTCCAGATCATTAAGCTCTTTCACTCGTTCAGGTGATGCTTTCTCCAGTACCCATGGTGTTTTGGCGGTAATCACGCAGTCTGATAAAACGGGCTCTAACCGAACATAGATTCGATATGCTGTATGCATTGCCATCACTTTCTCTCGAGTGTTGCCATCAAAGGTCAATGCCCGATTAAACATCATGGCTTCTTTTTTCAAAGAATGAATGCAAAGCGCTAAGATCACGTCTTCTTTACTGCAAAAGTGATTGTAGATAGTACCTTTAGAGTATGGACTACGGGCAGTAAGCTTATCCATAGTGAAGTTCGCAAAGCCTTGCTCTTTCACCAGCTCTTCCGCTAACTTCGTCAGTTCCATTTCTCTGTTTGCAATAGCCTGTTGCTTCTTCGTCATCGACAAAGCGCATTTCGACTTCGCATTTTTACTGTCTTTACTACAACCAAAACCGAACATAGGTCTTTCACCGTATAATTTACACTTGCTCCTATCTCATTGTATCACGTCCAGTATTCCTGTATAGGACGACAATTCATGACGATACGTCATTTATGACACTTCGTCATAATAGTTTATTAGATAAACATAGCAAGCGTTTTTTATGATTTAATGAGATTTAATTCGTCTGATAAATAGAAAAAGGAAACTCGCATGGTCAGGAAGGTGAATTGGCTTATCGCTACTGCTGTATTTTTGGCAAACCCAGCGATTGTTGCTAAAGAGAAGTTTGAGTTATCGAAAATAGCAGAACTGACTGGTGTACCGTGGGGGCTAGCATTTATTGACGAGCAAACGCTGATTGCTACAACAAGAGACGGTAAAGGTTACATCCTGAATGTAGATAATGGCAGCACGAAAGCTTTGACTGGTTTGCCCGATGTTTACGCCAGAGGTCAAGGCGGTTTGATGGACGTAGCTGTGTCTCCTCAAAGCGCCAACACGCTTTATTTTACTTATAGCAAGAACCAGTCTGGGGGCGCTGCCACTACGTTAGCTTCAGCAACACTAAATGGAACAGAGCTGACCAACTGGACAGACTTACTGATTACCGATTCAGTCACCAGCACAACCCGACACTTCGGCAGCCGAATTGCATTTGATAATAGTGGTCACCTGTTTTTCAGTGTGGGTGATCGAGGTGAACGCCCAAATGGTCAGGATGTGACAAATCATGCCGCCACCATTCTTCGTTTGAAGCTAGATGGTTCATTACCCAGCGACAACCCAGACATCTCATCTAACGCAAAACCGGAAATTTGGAGCTACGGTCACCGAAACCCCCAAGGGTTGTATTTTGATTCAAAGACTAGTGCATTGTGGTCTGTCGAACACGGACCGCGTGGTGGCGATGAAATTAACCTGATACAGAAAGGCAAAAACTATGGCTGGCCCGTAACGTCTCACGGTAAGGAATATTGGGGTCCCATTTCTGTCGGAGATGCTAAAGAGAAAGAAGGCATTGAATCTCCGAAGAAAGTGTATGTTCCTTCAATCGCACCAAGCAGCTTGGTTCTTTATCGAGGTGAACACTACCCTTCTCTCGATGGCAAGATCTTAATTGGTGCGTTAAAGCTCACGCACATCAATGTGGTTAATCCTAACGGCTTTAGTGAAGTTCGCTTGTTTGAAGATCTGGGTGAGCGCATACGTGCAATCGCGATATCACCTAGTAAGCACCTGTATTTCAGTACCGACAACGGGAATATCTACAGAGTTGAACCTTCAAAGTAAATATATGAATTAACTTAATAACAGGTAGTTGATGAAGTAACCAATCGACTTCACACCCATAGAGCAACAGGGGTAATCACTCCTCCTACCCCTTGTTGCTAGTGGTCTTAAATATTGTTTGAGGCCTTCTCTCCTGATAGTATTCGCGTCCTTTAATTTTTACCCCTTATGAGGCACTTGCCTCTGCTGTTTTGGAACACCCATGCGTTTTTATATTTCTTATCAAAATGGTGGCTTGTCGTGAGTACACCAAAAGGACAACTATTAACCCGAACACTTGCCATGCCAAGCGACTGCAATGCTAATGGCGACATTTTTGGTGGCTGGATAATGTCTCAGCTTGACTTGGCTGGCGGAATCTTGGCAAAAGAGATTTCCGGTGGACGCATCGTAACCGTGTCAGTCTCCAGTATTGCGTTCAAAAAGCCCGTTAAAGTGGGTGACGTGGTTTGTTGTTATGGCGAATGCTCCAAAATTGGTAGAACGTCCATGAGTATAGAGTTGGAAGTATGGGTGAAACCCGTAAAAGAAGATGGCGTAAAAGATCGTTTTCAAGTGTGCGAAGCCACATTTAACTATGTCGCCATCGACAGCAATGGAAAGCCTCGCCCGATTGTTACTAACTAAGATCTGTTGAGACAATACGATAAGGCACTACATCATTTTTAGCAGGGAACACTATGATTACATACCAATATGGAGGGTCGCGCTTTAATTATCGCAGTGCCGCCGTAATATTTCATCAAGACCATGTCTTGCTTCATAAGAGCAGCCGAGATGATTTTTGGTCATTACCCGGTGGTCGTGTTGAGCTTTTCGAACATTCCGATGAAACCCTGTCACGAGAGCTAAAAGAAGAAATTGGCTTAGATTCTTCTGTCAGAAGATTGCTGTGGCATATGGAAAACTTTTATCTTTACCGAGAGCAAAAATACCACGAGCTTTGTAACTACTTCCTTGTTGAACTGGACACTCCGGAGGCGATTCCATTTGGTGCTTCAGTCCCCGGGATAGAAGAAGATAATGACCTCATATTTCGCTGGTTCCCATTAAGCGAAATAGATTCGATGATCATTTACCCTACGATCTTAAAGAAGAAATTCAAACAAATTCCAGATTCGACAGAATTGCTAAAAGCTAATGAGCTCCCTGCTTAAGAAAAAGAGTGCTTTAATGTAACGATTAGAGCGCTACATTGCCAAAGTCGGATCAATATCTCCTTGTTATTTAAACGCTTTATTCATGAACAATTAATATGAATGAAGCATGCCGCAACTAGCATTGTGGTCGAATTAGCCCAAGCCTTTTCGTATGGCTGGGTTTTAAATAACAAGAAGGGATACTCACAGATGTCTATTAAATACTTGTTCGTGCTTTTGGGGGTGTTAACCCTGACAGCATGTGACGACAACAAAGAAATGCTATTCGATTATGGTTCTGAATGGCGTTATCTGGATACGGGGTACGCCCCTGATTCGGACTGGAACCAAACTGACTTCAACGACACCTCATGGAAACAGGGAGAAGGTATCTTCTCCTACGGTTACGACCACCCGGCAGACGGCAATACCGCTCTGACCGATTACAAAACTCTCAGTTTTCCCGACAAAACACCAAGCGCTTACTACTTCCGTAAAACCGTTAAGGTAAACAACATTCTGACTTTGAAAGATGTTTATCTGAAAATGAAGATTGATGACGCCGCCGCTATCTACGTTAACGGTGTGGAAGTGGCTCGTTCCCCTCTTCTAAAAAGAGATGAAGTGCTCACCAATACCACCAAGCCACTTCGCTATTCCAAATATGGAGAAGAAGCCGAAAACATATTTGTGTTGCCCGCTAAGGCCTTTGTTGAAGGTGAGAACACCATAGCGGTGACAGTATTTAATCAGGTTTATCATTCAACGAATGACGTTCAGTTTAACGCCTCTCTAACGGATACATTCCAGTATCTTGGCGAACCTGATGGACCTTACGTCACGCTTTTATCTGACGACAAAGTGCGCGTAGAAACATTGGATAAACGAGGACATAAAGAGAGAACCTACTACAGTGCCTCCAAAGCAAGAGTTATCGTTAACTTGCCGGGTGGGCTCGGCAGTTTCCGAGTTAACCTGAGAGACGACTACACGCCACCAGCATACCAATACAACAAGCCTTCAGAGTATTTTGTTACGTCTGATCTGGAAGGTAACATCGAGGCATTGGTGTATATGCTGATTCAGGCGGGCATCATGGATGAAGACTACAACTGGACTTATGGTTCTGGACATCTTTACCACTTAGGTGATCTGTTTGACCGTGGTGAATACGTTACCGAAAGCTTATGGCTTTTCTATCACCTAGAAGGTCAGGCAAGGAGCATGGGCGGTGATGTTCACTTTATTCTGGGCAACCATGATTTGATGAACTTCTATGGCGATTTCCGTTACGTTAATGCCCGTTACTTTGAGAATGCCAGCTTAATGGGGAAAACCTTCCTGGAGCTTCACAACAAAGATACCGTACTTGGTCAGTGGCTTCGCTCTAAAAACATCATGGAGGTCGCTGGCGACACATTATTTGTGCATGCCGGGTTTAATAACGATCTGATCACTGCGCTAGAGAACAACACCTTGCCTTTAAGCGACATCAATCCATATGGGCGTCAGCATATGGACGCAGGATACATCCGATATGATGACCAAGGTAAGCTGATTAAAGATGCCTACTATCTCCCTTCACGACTTTACTGGGATCGCTCTGTGCCTCGTGAGTCCCTTTCGCAGGAACGTCTGGAGCAAGGGTTGGCGGCGTTCAATGCAGAGCAGGTGATCATTGGTCATACCGTATTTGAGAAACCTTCGTACCTATACAATTACAAAGTAATCGCCGCAGACGTTGATCATAAAGATAACTTTGAACTGGAAGGTCGGGTACAGGGCTTAGAATATGTGAATGGTGCCTACAATCACTTTATTGCAGACAAGGTGTCTGGTGTCTCTCGTCTGCCTGTACAGCTACTTCCGTCCACACCATAATTCAAATTAAAAACACCTCAACGCCCCTTACATCATGATGGGGCGTTATTCGGTAAAACTCATCTATAAAACTTTTCTCGTTGAAACTCACACTTTTACGTCAAGTAAAAGCAAATATCTTTTATAGAACAAGATCTTTACGTTGAATCGGTTTAGTATCTCCCTAACCGAAACAATTGGAATGGGAAGTCTTACTATGTGGTACGTGATTTTTTCTCAGGACGTTGAGAACTCACTGGAAAAACGCCTGAGTGTTCGTCCGCAGCATTTGGAGCGTCTTCAAAAATTACAAGATGAAGGTCGCTTGCTTACCGCAGGTCCAATGCCTGCTGTAGACAGTAATGACCCAGGTCAGGCTGGCTTTACTGGTTCTACTGTTATCGCCGAATTTGATTCGTTAGAAGCTGCGCAGCAATGGGCAGATGCCGATCCTTACATCGAAGCGGGCGTTTACGAAAAAGTTATCGTCAAGCCATTCAAAAAAGTGTTCTAGCTTTATGTCGAAATATTCAATTGCAAAAATTGCAGGTACCGCCCTTTTATCCATTGGGCTTCTGGCGGGTTGTGCTTCATCCGACGACAAGCAATCTCAAATTGAACTGATTGCCCAGCACCGCGCGAGCGTGCTTTCTGCTGGCCTTCCATTAGAGTTTGGCGCGTTAAACGTCATGAAAGCTTCTTCAAAAGGCGGCGTGGTTGAAATACTCATGCTCTACAACCAGGATCAAGGCAAAATTGCACCTCAGGAACTGATGCACAATGCGGTGCGTTATTACTGTTCCAGTAACGAGGTAAAAACCAATCTGGAACAAGGGGTGCGTTACCGCTTGATGCTTCGCAATGCCCGCGGTCAGTTGATTGTTGATCAGGCTGTTGGTATCGAAACCTGCGAAAGTAAGTAACCTGAACTCGGGATAAGTAATTTAGCTTGTAGAGCCATGCGCTTTCGAAAGCATGACTGCACTGAACATCAAAACCTGAGCACTCGCTGCTCAGGTTTTGTATTTATGAAGCAAAGGTTTGGGAATGTGGCAATAATCGTTAGGGAAACGGGTTAGTCTGTCCTGATGTTCGTCGTCACTCGCAACAAAATTGTTCAGTGGTAACACTTCCACCGCAATCTTTTCTGCGTCTTTTCGGTTGCTAATGTAGCGTTTTGCCTGTTCCAGATGCGCCGATTCAGTACTGTAAACACCCGTACGGTATTTCTCCCCTACATCTTCCCCTTGCTGATTCACACTATACGGGTCGATTATCTCAAACAAATAGCCCATTAACTGAGTAACGTTAACTTGCTCAGGTTCAAACAGAATCTTCACGCACTCTGCGTAGCCATCGTATTCACTTTGCGTGGTATTCGTTTTCCCGTTTGCTCTACCTGCCTGAGTGGAGACAACACCGGGCAGATGCCTGACAAACTCCTGAACTCCCCATAGGCAACCGCCTGCAAGATAAATTTCTTCCGTTCTTTTCATTCGCATTGTTTCAATTGTTCGCTCTGCAATGAACCTTACTCGATCACTACCCTGTTATGCCAGCAGGAATAATCCAAATCCTCCACCTGAATTGCTCATTAAAACGGCGACCTTCTGTTATTTAGACAAAAATGAATCACTTTCAGCGTCTTAAAGTTAAATTTTTGAAATTTTAAGCCATAATTGAAAGGAAACTGTCTTGAGGTTGGTCTGGTATTTCGAAGACTCGAGTCTTGTACTCAAGCTTTTTTCAAATCATTAAGGGGATTCGTTTCTCAAACGAAATTTGGATTCGCAGGGTGGTCTCAAGGTGTTGGAGTCGTCGCCAGGGAATTTTCCACACCCTAGCATTTACATTTAAAAGGATAATCATGAAAAAGCTCATTTCTTCTTTGTGCATTGCATTGCTTTCGCTACCTACAGTAGCTTCAGAGCAGTGGAAGGACATTGAAATGAAAGCCCGAGGTCAAACCGTTTTCTTCCATGCGTGGGGAGGAAGCCAGCAAATAAATAACTACCTTCGCTGGGCAGACAAAGAGTTACAGCGTCGATACGGTGTTGAGTTAAAACATGTAAAAGTGACCGACATTGCAGAAACCAGCTCTCGTCTTCTGGCAGAAAAAACCGCAGGAAAGAACAGTGGTGGTAGCGTCGATATGGTTTGGATTAACGGTGAGAACTTCAAATCCATGAAGACCAACGAACTGCTACACGGTCCGTTTGTCGATCAATTGCCTAGCTGGGAGTTTGTCGACAAGTCTCTACCTGTCGACAGCGATTTCTCTGAACCGACATTAGGCTTAGAAGCGCCATGGGGTGTAGGACAGCTGGTGTTTATTCATGACTCTAAACGCCTGAACAACCCACCAGCGAACTTTGCTGAGCTGTTAAGCTACGCACAAGCGTATCCAAACCGCATTAGTTACCCGAAACCACCTCAGTTCCACGGCACTAGTTTCCTAAAAGCATTGCTAATTGAACAAACAAACAATGATCCGCGCCTGATGAAGCCAGCAAACGACGTCGATTTTGCACAGGTGACTGAGCCTCTTTGGCAGTACCTGGATAAGCTTCATCCAAACGCTTGGAAGAAGGGTAAGCAGTTCCCATCCGGCTCTACAGAAACTTTCCAGCTGTTAGATGATAACCAGTTGGATCTGGCGATTACCTTCAACCCGAATGCCGTTTTCTCCGCACAGAATGAAGGCACGCTTGCGGAATCAACTAAGGCATACGCGATGGAAACAGGTGCATTGTCCAACATCCACTTCCTGGCTATTCCGTGGAATGCGAACGCAAAAGAAGGGGCAAAAGTTGCCATCAACTTCCTGCTTAGCCCTGAAGCACAATCTCGTAAAGGTGATCTGGACATTTGGGGTGACCCGTCCGTACTAAAATCTGTTCACCTGACAGGCAGTGCGAAAAACACCAAGCTATATAAATCTGTTGCTGAGCCTCACCCAAGCTGGCAGGTAGCTTTGGAAAAAGAGTGGCTTAAACGCTACGGTCAGTAATCTAACTCCTCCCTCTTTGAGGGAGGAAAACGACAGAAAGTCATGATGTTAAGACTCCTATATTTATTGATGATTGTTGTATGTATCGCGCCAACCGTTCCCGGTTTTGTCGGCGTGATACTCTCATCAGTTAACTACATCCCTCCTCTTGGCTATACCTCACCTTCGGTGAACGGGTTTGCTGCTGTCTTTGAATGGAGTGGTGTCTGGGAGTCTATTTTCCTGACTCTGTTTACAACATTAGTCAGTACCATTCTGGCGTGTTTATTTACCTTCTTTATCTTGCAGGCATCCTGGCGCTCTACGTTCTGGCGTAAAGTTGAATTTACCTTGTCGCCTTTGCTGGCTTTGCCACATGTTGCTTTTGCTATCGGGTTTTCATTCCTGTTTGCACCTACCGGAATGATCGTTCGGGCACTTCACCCTCTGCTTGATATGATGCCGATATTTGGCAGTACACCATGGGACTTCAACATTGTTCACAACCAGCAAGGTTGGGGATTGATTGCGGTTCTGACCCTAAAAGAGATTCCTTTTCTGTTGCTGATGAGTATTCCTATTCTGCAACAGTTGAAAGTCAACAAAACTACTCAGATCGCACACAGCCTGGGTTATAACGACGCACAGATGTGGTGGAAGTGCATATTCCCACAATGGCTGCCCAAACTGCGTTTTCCTCTGCTGGCGGTATTAGCGTATGGTGCATCCGTGGTTGATCTGTCGTTGATTGTTGGTCCTACCAACCCACCTACGTTTGCCGTCTTGGTTTGGCAGTGGTTTAACGATCCTGACCTTGCGCTCTTACCTCGCGCCGCAGCAGGAGCAGTAATTCTATTCTTGGTGTGTGCGTTACTTATCGCCGTATTGCGAGGCATTGAAACGGGTGTCGTTAAGAAGTGTCGTAGCTGGCAGTTTTCTGGGCGCTTTGGTTTACGAGTTCCCGGTAAAACCTTCTTTCTTGCGACGACAGCCATTGCGTTTATGACCCTACCACTAATGGTAATCTGGAGCTTTGCTCAACGCTGGCGTTTCCCTGATCTGTTCCCAACCAAGCTGAGCGAACGCTTTTGGGCAACAGAATGGGAAGGCATTGTACCGACTATTTTGGACAGCCTGTCGATAGCCATTATTTCTTCTACCATTGCGCTGATTCTGGCATTGATTGGACACGAATATCGCCTGCGCTATCGCATGCATGTACCGGGTTTCATCATCGCAATTCCGATGCTGGTACCTCAACTCTCCATTTTGTTTGGATTACAGATCACTACCCTATTGTTTTCTACCGATGCTTACTATTTCTGGGTATGTTGGGCGCACGTATTCTTCGCGTTCCCCTATGTATTCCTTTCACTAGACGGTCCATGGCGCAGCTACGACAATCGCTTAACTCAGGCAGCACTAAGCCTGGGCAAATCCCCATTCCGTGCCTGGTGGTCGGTAAAAGCGCACATCCTTTTCCCGGCGATTATTTATGCTTGGGCGGTGGGTATCAGTGTCAGCCTTGCGCAATACCTGCCGACGCTGATGTTAGGCGCTGGCAGAATTGCCACCATCACGACGGAAGCCGTTGCTCTGACCAGCGGGCACGATCGCCGAGTTACCGCAATTTATGCTCTATGGCAGGCGTTATTGCCATTGATTTTCTTCTCGTTTGCAATGCTGACGAACCAATTACAAAACAGACGTTTACGTCGTACACAGATAGTAAGGACTCAAAGCCTTCATGACGCTTCAGCTAACAAACCTCGTCATCCATGACAGGCACAATAAAGCTCTATTTAATCCGGTTTCCTTTGAGGTAAAAGACGGAGAAGTCTTCACATTAATGGGACCAAGTGGCTGTGGTAAATCCACATTGCTTAGTGCGATTGCAGGGCATTTATCCGATGACTTCTCCTTTGATGGGGCTATTCAGATCGAGGGGAAAGACGTGGGTAAAATCAGCCCACATCTTCGCCGAGTCGGATTCCTGTTTCAGGATGATTTGCTTTTCCCTCACCTGAACATCTGGGAAAACTTGGCGTTTGCATTACCAAACACCGTGAAAGGTCAGGCTCGCAATCAGCAAGCTATGCAAGCACTAGAAAAAGTCGGTTTGGCAAAGCTGGCGAATTCCTTCCCGAATCAGGTTTCCGGTGGTCAGCGTGCGCGTGTGAGTTTGCTAAGAATGCTATTGGCGCAACCAAGAGTTGCTTTGCTGGATGAACCGTTTAGCAAGCTTGATAAAGACTTACGAGTTCAATTCCGTGAATGGGTTTTCCAGCAGTTAAGAGAAGCCAATATTCCAACTTTGATGGTGACGCACGATGAAGCCGATGTGCCAGTCAACAGTTCGTGTTTAAGTTGGCCATGGGAGAATGCTCATGCTTGATAGATTCAGCGTAAAAGTGATTCGAGCGCCGCTTAATCTTGTGGCGCAATCATTGGACAACCTCAACATCACTGCCAATCAGGCAACGTTTGTCGGGTTTCTGCTTGGTTGTCTCGCACTCCCCGCCCTGGCTTTGCAGGAATATGGCTGGGCGCTGTTCTTTATTGCTTTAAACAGAATTGCCGATGGCGTAGACGGAGCATTGGCAAGAAGACACGGGATTACCGATTCAGGCGGTTTTCTGGATATTAGCCTGGACTTTCTCTTTTACTCTCTGGTCCCTTTTGGATTTGTACTTGCAGATCCGGAAAGCAACGCCATCGCTGGCGCATTCCTGATCTTTTCATTTATCGGAACAGGCACCAGTTTCCTTGCATTTGCAGTAATGGCAGGCAAACATCAAATCGATAACCCGGTTTACACTAACAAATCACTGTATTACATGAGCGGCATCACCGAAGGGACAGAGACCATCGCCTGCTTCGTTTTCTTCTGCCTGTTCCCGCAGTACTTCGCAGTAATCGCCTTCGTATTTGGTTCACTCTGCTGGATAACCACCTTCACTCGCATCTGGTCTGGTTTCCATACGTTGAAGAATATTGAGTTGGAGAAGAGTCAAAAAGTTAGTGCTACTGAGCCTCAAGGAACTGGTGCTGAGTAAGAATAGAGTACTAGCTGTAAACCAATTGAATACATGAATCTAAATAGATAAATGTCACTCACAAGGCGTATGTTAACAGAGAGGCTTCGCGCCTCTCTCCTTCAACAAAGTCACCCTTTTAAACCGCCACAGGCTTTTTCTCTCGGTTGCTGATCTTCTTGGCTCGGCGGATCGCGGATTTCTTAGAGACTTTCTTTTGAGCAGCCTGAAATGATTGCGCTTGCTTGAGTTCTTTCTTGGCTTTTTTTAGCTTTGATCTGGCTAGGTTAGCGGCTTCTTCCGCTTTTGCTGCTTGCTCCATCGCGCGTTTGGCTTCTTCAGCTGCAGCTCTGGCTAGCTGAGCCGTTTTTTCCACTTCTTTTTCGCTTTTCTCGAACAGTTTTTTAAGCTTCTTTAGTTCCTTTTCAGCCATGGGTTACTCCTTATTTTTATTTCTATTACGGTTTATCTCGTTAGCCTGCATTTGTCATATTTTTTGGGCTGCCCACAATTTGAGGGTCGAGCTGATTAACGACATCGTGATCCTTACCTGGGTAATCAATTAAGCTTAAGAAATGACGCATACAGTTGATTCTGCCGCGCTTTTTGTCATCTGAGCGAATAATGGTCCATGGTGCGTCTTTGGTATCGGTGTGGAACATCATTGCATCTTTCGCTCGACTATAATCGTCCCACTTCGAAAGAGACGCCATATCCACCGGGCTCAGTTTCCACTGTTTGAGCGGATCATTCTGGCGTGATTTAAAGCGGCGGAACTGCTCTGCCCGGCTCACCGAGAACCAGTATTTGAATAAGCGAATGCCTGAATTCGCCAGCATGCGTTCCAGCTCTGGGGTTTGGCGCAAAAACTCAAGGTATTCGTCATCGCCACAGAAGCCCATCACTTTTTCAACACCTGCCCTGTTGTACCAGGAACGGTCGAACATGATAATTTCACCCTTGGTTGGCAAGTGCTGAATGTAACGCTGGAAGTACCATTGATTCCTTTCACGGGCATTAGGTTTTTCTAACGCGATCACGTGTGCACCACGAGGGTTCAGGTGTTCCATAAATCGTTTGATGGTTCCGCCCTTACCCGCCGCGTCTCGTCCTTCAAACAAAATGACAATACGCTCGTTATTCTCTTTTACCCAACCCTGCAGCTTGAGCAGCTCAATTTGCAGCTCGTGCTTGTGGCGTTCATATTCCACTACGTCCATCTTGGTTTTGTAGGGGTATTCTCCATCTGCATTCCAAGGGATTTTGCCGTTTTTGGCATTTAGGTCGAACAGAATTTCAGAGGACTTTTTCTTCTTCGATGGCTTTTCATTTTTGGTTGTCTGAACAGCAGACAAAGGGACTGAATTGGCTTGATTCATAGACTGCGCATTCCTTTTCACTGGCTTGCCTTTTTGTAGGCGACTGACGTATCTATCAGCTTATACCCATATCAATATAACTTCTGTTTATTCACCTTAATTATGCTATGGTTATCCATGTAAATTAAATGTTATTATTCTATAACTTCAATAACTTTTACTTATAGACATGAATTTGATTCAACTTAAACTTTTCAGTGACTTAGCAAGAGAACAGAGCTTTGTGAAAGTGGCAAAGTTGAATCATATTAGCCAGCCAGCAGTTAGCGTACATGTTAAAAAACTTGAGGATGCGCTTGGTCAGCAACTCCTTTCCCGAACTTCACAAACCACTCAACTCACCCCCGAAGGTTTACTGATATTGGAAGATGTCAGGGAAATTCTTCGACTATGTGAAAACATCAAAATTAAGTCCAATTACAGTGCCGGTGTTCTTGAAGGGCATATTCGAATCGCGGCTATTCACAGTGTGGGAATGTACGAATTGGGAGACTTTCTTTCCGGTTTTATGAAAGCCTTCCCTAAGGTGTGTGTCCACTTAGAGTACGAGCACAGCGAAGCGATTTATGAAGCGGTCAGGAAAGAACAGATTGATATTGGTATCGTCGCTTACCCTAAACCAAACCATTTGATCGAATCTATCCCGTTTTCTGAAGACGAACTGGTCTTAGTTACCGGGAAAAAGCACAAACTCAATGGTAAAAAATCGGTTTCTATCAGTCAGCTTAAAGGTGAACCCTTCGTCGCGTTTGGTGAACGCATTCCTACCCGTGTTGTGATAGACAAGCTCCTTGCCGAAAAGGGTATTGATGTAAACATTCGAATGACCCACAACAATGTGTACACGTTGAAAAAAGCGGTAGAAGCTGAAATAGGTGTGTCGATTTTGCCAAATGAAACGGTAAAGGAAGAGGTCGCTAAAGGTACGTTGCATAAAATCAACATTACCGACATCAACTCTAAGCGACCGTTATCCATTATTCGGCTGGCGTCGAAAGACATTTCGACGCCACTGGAAGTCTTTATTAAAGAGCTTTTGAGTTTCGCTCAGAAGTAATTTACAACGCGATCTGTTGTATGCCAGTTGCCAGTCGGGTTACCGCTTCTTTAAGCTCGTCTTCGCTCGCGTTGGTGAAATTTAACCTGATTGCGGGCTTCTGCCCTTCAGGACTGGGGTAAAACACAGGGCTTGGTACGACTGCAACGCCCTTTTCCAACAAAGCTTTTGCCAGAACGTAGGTATCACATTCCGGTAATGTTGCCCAGACAAACATCCCACCATCGACGCTTTGCACATTGCAGCCTTCTGGCAGTTGCCTATCCAACTCTGATTTTAGGCATTCATAACGTTTGCGATAAAGGCTACGGATTGAAGCTAGGTGATCATCGAACCCATTATGAGTGAGCAAACCTAACAGTACTTCTTGCATTGGCACGCTAGAATGCAAATCCGCCCCCTGTTTGATTTTAAGCAGCGGTTCAATGTAGCTTTGCTTGCCAGTTACTACGCCCATCCTTAAACCCGGTGAAGCAATTTTGGAAAAGGATCTAAGGACAATTGAGTGCTGAGGGCAGAACTCAGACACCATTGGCAACATTTCCCCACGAAACCTCAGCTCTCGGTACGGTGCATCTTCAATAAAGGCAACATTGTACTCTTCACACAGGCTCGCCACAGCTTGCCTCACTGACAGCGACCAGCAAACTCCTGTCGGGTTGTGGAAGTCAGGAACCGCGTAAAACATTTTTGGCTTTTCAGAAGCAAAGTAAGATTCCAGCTCCGTAAGATCAGGACCACACTCATTCTGTGACACCGTCACTATATTCGCTTGCACTAAACCGAATACCTGCATTGCGCCGAGGTAACTTGGTGCTTCCATAACGACGGTATCCCCCGGATTTACATAAGCTCTCGCAATCAGGTCTAACCCTTGCTGCGAGCCTGTGCATACCATCGCTTGATGCGTATCAGGAAGATTGAAAGCCTGCTCCAGGTGTTCAAGCAATGGCGGATAACCCGCCGTCAAACCATATTGAAAAACAGCGGATTTCTCGGTCAAGCTTTCCAGAACTGGCTTCATTAGTGCAATAGGAAACGTTGATTCGTCCGGTAAACCACCAGCCAGCGATATGACATTTTCGTCGCTTGCCGCGCTTAGAATTTCACGGATATAAGACGATTGGATCTGTTTTAATGATTGTGCGACTTCCATTTGTTTCTCATTGCAGCATTGAATTCTGTATTAGATATACCCAAGTAACCTCAAGGTGCAGGATTCAGAGCCTCATATTCTGTTTCAATTCAAGGAAGAGAACGCAGTGGAATGACCCGTCCTTTCCAAGTTCTTTGACGATGAAGTGGGACAGAATATAGGCTCCCAAGGGCGAGTTTAACTGGCTTTCATACTGCGTTACCGATTCTTAATTTAGAGCCACTAGATCTTCAAATCGGTGTCTTGTCTGAAAGCCAGTTAATTCTCGCTGAAACGAGCATCTTGAGGTTACTTGGGTATAATATGACCTATTGCGAAAACATGTTTGTCCATTTATGCTCTTCATTATGTCCGTTTATGCTTTTTTAGAATTTTGAGCTATCAACATACCTCTAGGATGAATGATGTTCTGTTCCACATTCATCAAGACATAAGTAAGACGCATTCTGTAAAGGAATTGATGTCGATTGCGGCCTATTCTGAGCAGCATTTCCACCGTGTGTTTAAGGAAGTGGTTGGCGAACCCATACATCAGTACATTCGCCGGGCGCGCATGGAATACGCTGCCAATCAGCTCATGTTTGATACCTCTTCTCCTATTCTGGATATCGCTAACAACTGTGGTTTTTCTTCTCTTTCTTCCTTCAATAAAGCTTTCAAGGCAACATTCGATATGTCACCGGGCAAGTGGCGTAAACACGATCTACAGGTATCCGATAAACCCTATTTGAAAGATCCTGAAATCGCAGCGGGCTACAAGAGGGTAGCAAGCCGCCCTCTTCCCGTTCCGAAAATAAAGGAAGTCCCAGACAGAATGGCGGCGTATGTTCGCCACAATGGTTACAGCCGTTCGATTCGCAATGCATGGCTAACGTTGCAGGCGTGGACGAAAAACGACGGGCGAGATTTTTCGCAACAGTTTGGCTTACACCATTCAAACCCAGCGTGGGTGGAGCTGGATCAGTGTCGATACGTTGCATGTGTGGGCATTTCAGAACCCCTGAAATATCGCGGAGTCGTCAACCAGATGGTGATTCCCGGCGGCTTACACGCAGTATTTAAACTCAAAGGCATCTACGGGGAACTGCTTCCTCAAATAAGCACAGTGCTGGAAACCTGGCTTCCACAATCTGAGTTTAAGCTTCGTTCTACACCAGCTTATGTTCACTATCATAAAAACCACTTTCTTAGCGAAGATGAAGCATTTGAATTGGATTTCTACCTTCCCATTCGTTTTTTCTAGACATGTCATTGATGAGCAAGAAGATGCATTTTAATTGCTAACACATCAAGTCGTCATAATTGATATTTTGCTCATTAATTAGACGTACGCACCAAGCCGGGGATCAATTCGTTGCCCTTTTAATGAAAATTGTTATCATCGCGAATAATAGTCGGGGAGCCTTAGGCTGAGATCGCATAGCGAGACCCGTTGAACCTGATTCAGTTAACACTGGCGTAGGGAACTATGAATCTTACTGTCGATGGGTTGATCTCACTACCATTCCATTCTTTAGTCAGAAGAGTTCCTGCTCGCCTGTATTGCGGGAGCACTTATGACCACACAAAACAGCCACCCTTCCCCCACAGGTGTGAATACGCCAATCGTACTTACTATTGCTGGTTCCGACAGTGGTGGTGGTGCCGGCATTCAGGCAGATATCAAGGCCATTTCAGCAACGGGCAGCTTTGCTTGTTCAGCTATCACGGCAATTACATCTCAAAACACACAAGGCGTTTCCGCGATTTTCCCTATCCCACTAGACCATGTGGAAAGCCAACTAGACGCCGTATTTACCGATCTCAATATCGCAGCTGTCAAAGTCGGCATGCTGGCAGATTCGGGCATCATTAAAGTGGTTGCCAACAAAATAAAGCAGTACAAACCAAAATATCTGGTGGTTGACCCGGTTATGGTTGCAACCAGTGGCGATCTGCTTCTCGAACAAAGTGCTATCAGCACCTTGAAAGCGGAGTTATTGCCGCTTGCTGATGTCATCACCCCTAATCTGCCCGAAGGCGCAGCCTTAACCGGTAATCCAGTGCCTGAAAGTGAAGCCGATATGGAAAGCATGATTGACCAACTTCGCTCTCTGGGTTGTCAGTCGGTACTGCTCAAAGGCGGGCATTTAGAAACCAGTGAATACAGCACAGATTTATTGATATTTCCTGACAAGGTTGAATCGTTAAACGCCAAACGTGTCGATACTCAAAACACTCACGGCACAGGTTGTACGCTCTCTTCCGCTATCGCCTCTTATCTCGCTCAGGGCTATGAACTGCCAGAAGCCGTCAAGCTGGGTAAGTACTACATATCCAATGCCATCGCTCATGCCGATGAACTGGATATTGGTCAGGGACATGGTCCGGTCCACCACTTTTTCCCCGGACATGAAGATGTACGCTGAAGCTTCGAGTTTTACGACTCTTGCAAAGGATAAAGCGTTCATCGCGTTAGAAAATGGTGAACTGCAATATCTGGATGCCGAAACGCCAACATTAGCCGACCTGAATATGCGATTTCCTGTCGGGTACTGGACGTGCATTCTTGGAAGAAGCGGTTGCGGTAAATCGACTCTGCTTCGCCATTTTGCAGGGCTTCTCAACGCCAAAGCCAGCTGGAAAGGTGCGCTGTTGTTGGAAGACCAACAAGGCATAAAACACCCTTTGTCGGTTGACAATGAAATCGCGTATATGGGGCAGCAAGATTTACTGATGCCCTGGCTATCCGCATTAGACAATGTCTTGCTCAGCACACGATTTGGCAAGCAATTGAAAGGCAAAGAAAGCCAGAAAAAAGCACTGCATTTACTGGAACAGGTCGGTTTGGCAGACCAAAGGGATCTCCTTCCACAGCAATTATCTGGTGGCATGCGACAACGTGTTGCTATCGCCCGAACTCTGATGCAGGAAAAACCCATCGTTCTAATGGATGAACCCTTTTCGGCGTTGGATGCAGTAAATCGTCACAAGCTTCAAAACCTGGCACATCAGCTACTTCAAGATAAAACCGTGTTACTCATTACCCATGACCCGCACGAAGCCATTCGACTGGCTTCCAAGCTATACGTGATGCAGGGCGCTCCTGCCTTTGCTCACGCTATGGAATTACCTCAATCCGATATCCCAAGAAAACTGGATGCCGAGTCCGCCAAGCTTCAACAAAGCATTATTGAAAAGCTGGAGAAAGACTATGAGTAACGTAAACCAGCTTTCTACCGTTGCCAGAGCCATTAAGCGAAGCGAGAAAATTTCCTTCCCGCTAATGCGCGTGATCATTAGTGCATCGGTGATGATTGGGTTGTGGCAAGCAATTGTGGTGATATTCGAGATGCCAGCCTTTATATTGCCAGCACCGTTTGATGTCTTTGAGCGCCTGATTCAGCGTCAGGATGTGTTGCTCAAACACACCTGGGTCACAGCTCAGGAAATCTTGCTTGGCCTGCTTCTTGGCTTGTCTATGGGGCTGATCTTTGCTCTGCAAATGCTGATGTTCAACCCCCTTAAACGCTGGTTGCTGCCGATTCTTATCGCCAGTCAGGCAATTCCCGTGTTTGCGATTGCCCCTGTTTTAATGCTCTGGCTTGGGTATGGCATTACCTCCAAAGTCGTTATGGCTGCCATCATCATCTTCTTCCCTGTCACCACCTGTTGTTACGACGGTTTACGCAACACCCCAACAGGCTATCTGGATCTGGCGAAAACCATGGGTGCATCGAAATGGGAAACCCTTCGTCATATTCAGCTACCCGCTTCCCTACCGACTCTCGCTTCAGGAATCCGAGTTGCGGTTGTCGTGGCTCCGATTGGAGCAGTTTGTGGCGAATGGGTAGGTTCAAGCGAAGGGCTTGGGTATCTGATGTTACAGGCGAATGCCCGCATGATGATCGACGAAATGTTCGCGGCACTCTTTATTTTATCCGCTTTGTCGGTGTCGCTGTATTTTGCAGCAGACGAAGCACTTAAAAGACTTATCCCTTGGGAAAAGTAATCACACATTCAATAGGAATGATCTATAGGGTCTGTTGACCTGAAAATCATTCAGCGATTTAAAAAGGAAAATATTGTGAAAAAGAAGACCATTTTCAGTGCTATTGCACTTGCTGCCTCTGCGGTTGCTTTTAATGTAAGTGCGGAAGAAAAGAAACTGACTCTGATGCTGGACTGGTTCGTTAACCCGAACCACGGTCCGATTGTCATCGCTAAAGAACGCGGTTACTTTAAGGAAGAAGGCATTACGGTAAACGTTCAGGAACCTGCTGACCCAAGTACACCACCAAAACTGGTTGCAGCGAATAAAGTCGACCTAGCGATTTCTTACCAGCCAAACCTGACCATTGACGTTGCTGCTGGCTTGCCACTGATTCGCTCAGCAACACTGGTTGCAACACCACTGAATACACTGACGGTTCTGAAAGGCAAGGTAAACAACCTGTCTGAGCTTAAAGGCAAAAAAATTGGTATTGCTATCGCGGGTAATGAAGAAGCTACCATTGGCACCATGCTGAACACTCACAACGTTGACTACAAAGACGTAGAAATCATCAATGTTGGCTGGGCGCTGTCATCATCACTGGCTTCTGGCAAAGTTGACGCTATCTGGGGTGGTTTCCGTAACTTCGAAAGCAACCAGCTGGCTCTTGAAGGTTACGATGCAAAAGCTTTCTTCCCGGAAGAGCATGGCGTACCTACTTACGACGAACTGGTTTTCGTTGCTAACGCCAAAACACACGACAAAGAAGCCATCAAAGCGTTTAATCGCGCTCTGGAAAAAGCGACAACCTACATCGTTAACCACCCTCAGCAATCGTGGAAAGAGTTTGTTGCCTACTCGCCAGACACACTGAACAACGAGCTGAACAAACGTGCTTGGAACGACACTCTGACTCGTTTTGCACTTCGTCCTTCAGCCGTCGACCACAAACGTTATGACGATTACGCCCAGTTTATGTACGACCAAAAGATCATTGAGACACTACCAAAAGCAGTGGACTACATTCCAAACTTCAACTGATCGAGGCTTACTATGAATCATCAAGATCTCATTAATGCGTGCCGAAGTGACTGGGAAGACTACACTCAGCACGAGTTTGTAAAGCAGTTGGCAGACGGGTCACTGGAACAGCCTTGCTATCTTCATTATTTGAAGCAAGATTTTCTGTTCTTAAAACACTACGCCCGCGCTTACGCGCTTGCGATATACAAAGCGAAAACGCTGGAAGACATGCGTGATGCACTGCCTAGTGTTCATGCCCTTCTGGATTCTGAAATCGCTCACCACGTGGAATACTGTCAGAACTGGGGATTAACAGAAGCGGATCTGGAAGCCGAACCGGAAGACTTCGGTACAGTGGCTTACACCCGATACGTTCTCGATGCTGGCATGATGGGCGATCTGGTCGATCTTTATGCTGCATTGGCGCCTTGCTCTATCGGCTATGCGGAAATCGGCAAACAGCTCCTGAATGACCCGAATACCAAGCTAGAAGGTAACCCTTACGCAAGCTGGATTAAGCTTTACGGCGGCGAAGAGTTTCAACAAAGCGTGGCGCAAGGCGTGAAAACCATCGACAAATTATTGGCTGAAGTGGAGCTTAACAGCCCACGAGGCAAGCATATTATCGACGTTTTCAGAACCGCAACGCGAATGGAAGTTGCGTTCTGGCAACAGGGATTAAACGCTATCAAGGAAGGTAAAGTATGAACAAACAAACTATTGCCGAACTGCTCACCAAAGTCAGAGAAAACAAACCGCTCGTCGTTAATGTCACCAACTACGTGGTGATGAACAATACGGCAAACGCACTGCTTTCTGTAGGTGCTTCGCCTATTATGGCGCACTCTCGTGAAGAGATGGCAGAAATGATGAGCTTTGCAGGCGCGCTTGTCATCAACATTGGTACGCTGGATTCTCAGTGGTTGCCTAGAATGGAGTTTGCGGTTGAGCAAGCAAACAAAAATGGCAAGCCTGTCGTGCTAGACCCAGTAGGATGTGGTGCAAGTGCCATTCGAACTAAAGCCTCCAGAGATATTGCCAAAGCAGCCGATAGACTGATCATCCGTGGTAATGCTTCTGAAATCATCGCGCTGGCTGATGAACAGGCGCAGAGCAAAGGCGTCGATGCGCTAGACAGCAGTGATGCAGCTTTAGAGGCAGCAAAGTTCCTTTCTGAAGAGTACCAATGTTCAGTGGTGGTATCCGGGGCTACCGATTACATCGTAAGTGCAGATCAAGTAATGTCGCTGTTAAACGGGCATGAAATGATGCCTTATGTGACCGGAATGGGGTGCACTTTGAGTGCGCTTACGGGCGCATTTGCTGCCGTTGGTGACAACAGTGGTGTTGCAGCAGCGGCGGTATTAGGCGTAGCTGGTGAAATAGCGGCAGAACAAGCGAAAGGCCCTGGCAGCCTTCAGTTGGAGCTGCTTGATGTACTCTATCTGTTAGATGAGAAAGTTCTGGCTGAACGCCTGAATATCTCCTAAAAACAAACGCTGCTTCGAGCAGCGTTTTTGTTTGAGCCACACAAAGACAACTTACCTAAGAAGGAAACCCAATGAACCCATATCCACTCTATCTGGTTACCGATGACAGACAAAACTTAGACACGTTCTGTCATGTGGTTGAACAGGCAGCGAAAGGCGGCGTGACCATGATTCAGGTTCGAGAAAAGCATGGTGACGTTCGAGCATTCATTGAACGTGCAGCTCGCGCCAAATCTATCCTTGAGGGGACCAATATTCCTCTTATTATCAATGATCGCGTTGACGTTGCTCTGGCGGTCGATGCGGATGGCGTCCACCTTGGGCAATCGGATATGCCAGCCGAAATCGCACGAAAATTGATAGGCGACAATAAAATTTTAGGGTTATCAGTAGAAAACGAAGCTCAGTTGGAAGAAGCAAAATCCCTTCCTGTCGACTATCTTGGTGTTAGTGCCATTTTCTCAACGCCAACCAAAACGGATATCAAACGTGAATGGGGAATCGACGGGCTTGCTTACGCTGTCCGCACCAGTCCTTTTCCTACAGTGGCTATTGGTGGCATTAACCACACCAACTTATCGGACGTATTGGGCACTGGTGTTAATGGCATTGCGTTAGTTTCGGCTATTTGTCAGGCGGAAGATCCAAAGTCAGCGTCCGAATCATTACTTAAAAGCATCAAGCTATGCCAAAACCAATAAGCCGATGAAGGTTGAACAATTACCGTACAATATCACCAAAAACACTCTAAAAAGCCAACATACCGTGTGTAATGTTGTAAGAGTAAAGCTCGCATAGTAACATTTCACCGCTTTGAAACTGTGGGAGCTCTTGGTCAATGAGAAAAAGTGTGTTGTTCTTTCTAGCCTGTATAGGGCTGGTGATCCTGAGCGTACTCACAGCATATGTCGTGTTGTTCGAGCCGAGTATCAAAGACATACGCGGAGCTCAGGTCAAAGCATTTAATCCAGAAGACACACTTGCGAATACTGAGAATGGTCGCGAAATTTTAAGGATTCGCAAACTCCTTGATGCATCACCAAAAGATGCACAAGCCGAAATGGTTGCTTTCGATAAAAATTCTAAGGCGACACTCACTCCAACAGAGAATGCCTATCGATTGTTTACCTTGCGAAGCATTGCAAGCGATAAACATGAACCAGAAGTAGCGAATGAGTATACCCAGAAGTTGTACCAGCTAACAGAAACTGAAGACCTGCCTTGGTTAACACTGGTCATGATGATAGACAAAAGCACCAACCTCGCCCGTAAAGGCGAGATTCAGGATGCAACTAAACTCATCAACGAGGCAATCAAATACGGAACGGAAAGGCATATCCTTTATCTCCTGCCAAAAGCCCACAACACAGCTGGGTTCCTAAGTAATGCTGACAACCAGTTGATGGATGCACAACGCCATTTCTTACTAGCTATACAGGTCTCAAAAAGAATTGGTGACGACAAACTGCTCGGCACTTTTTACAACAATTTGGGTTTGCTGTACCTGCATATTGAGAAATGGGACAAAGCTTTGGACTTCATGGAAAAAGCGCGTAAAGCTCCTACCCCTCCAGGTAGAGACATGAACTCATTGCATCAGGTTATTCATTTAAACGAAGCCTATATTTACTATCAACTAAACAATCTGGAAAAGCTTCGTGAATCGTTTGAGGCAGCTTCCAGGTATTACGATGAAAAAACCAGTAGCCCTCGGCACAACATTCTTCAGATAAAAGGCGAAACGCTTCTTTATATAGCGAACAAACAATACGAAAAGACAATAGAAGCCGCTGAACGATGTCTCGAAGCACCCAAGATATTTGAATTACCTATACAGCAAGGGCAATGTCAGCTAATCAAATCGAAAGCGCTTCTGGAGCAAAACCAATATCAAAAAGCGCTCTATGGGGTTGAAGACTCCATAGCAACGTTTTCTTCGATCAATCATAAACGCTGGTTAATCAAAGCCTATGAGCAGAAAGCCGACATTCTGGAAGCTTTAGGAGAGACAGACCGCGCTTTGGCTGTGTACAAGCAATATTACAAACAAGATAAAGCTCATCTCCTAAGTCAGGTTTACGATTTAGAGCACGCCTTTGTCACTCAGCATATCCGTCAGGAAAAAGAGCTGCTTAATATCGAAAACGAGCTCGCTGCTGCCCAACTCGCGAAAGAAAAGCTCCGATTCCAAATAGCCTGCACCTGGATTTTGATTGCCGCTATCACCATCATCTACGCATTCAGAAAAACATCTCACGTACAGAATAAAAACGCAGAGCTGCAAAACCTTTCTTTTGTCGACGAACTGACCACACTGCACAATCGACGCTATTACACGCAGCAACTAGAAACTTGTCAGGAAATCGATGGGGAAATTGGCTATCGCATTGCCCTGTTTGATTTGGATAATTTCAAATCTGTTAACGATACGTATGGTCACGATGTAGGTGATGAAGTTCTGGTTGAGACAGCTAGCCGGCTAAAAGAGCTGGT
Source organism: Vibrio sp. SCSIO 43132 (assembly GCF_019904195.1). NCBI lineage: Bacteria > Pseudomonadati > Pseudomonadota > Gammaproteobacteria > Vibrionales > Vibrionaceae > Vibrio > Vibrio sp. SCSIO 43132. The sequence goes on along the minus strand of NZ_CP063199.1, from coordinate 1,750,746 downwards.
TTCAAATACCGAAATGCTGATTCGCTGGGGAGGGGAAGAGTTTTTGGTATTGATGCGCGATGACGAACACATTGGCACTCGCGTAGACGCAATGCTCGATGCCATAGGGCTAACTGCATTCAGTACTCAGGCAGGACCACTCAACATTACCGCCTCTATCGGTGTGAGTTCGGTCGCCCTGCCCGCTTCACTTGCTCAAGATGATGGTTTCTTTCGCAAGGCTGATCAGAATCTTTATGAGGCTAAACGCTCAGGAAAGAACCGAGCAATTTTTCCAAATTAAAGCCTTTTTTGATGGTACTCTTTTAAGAAAATACGAGTGCCTTCAGGCTTGCATTTTCATCTTTATCTTTGAACTCTGATGGATTTTCCAATCGATATTGAAACGCCAGTTCTGGTGCTTCAGCTTTCATTCCATCAATCAAAAATTCAGGTGTTACGCTTGGTGAATTCACACAAGCCAGAACCTCACCATTGTCTGCAAGCAGACTTGGTAATCGACGCAATATCTTCTGGTAATCTTTGGTCAGGGCAAAACTGCCTTTCTGAAACGATGGTGGGTCAATCACGATAAGATCATAGGGTCCATTCTTTTTGATTTTCCCCCACGACTTAAAAATGTCATGCCCCATAAACGATACCGCGTTAACGTTGTGTCCGTTCAGTTTGTGATTGTCCCTACCCCGACTCAGGCTTGATTTCGCCATGTCGACATTGACTATTTTATCTGCTCCACCTTCAATGGCAGCGACAGAAAACCCACAAGTGTAGGCAAAAAGATTGAGAACAGTCTTGTTACACGCTCTCTCCCGAACCCAGTCACGTCCATTTCTCATATCCAGAAAAAGACCGAAGTTTTGATTCTTTCCCAGTTCGAGCTGGTATTTCAGACCAGACTCAATCACAACAGGTCTTAAATTTGGTTCTCCCAGAATACTTTCAAATGGCGCGCCATCCTGATATCTGTGCTGTAACAAAATGGTTGATAAGCCACGTGACTTCGCGGTATCACTCTGGCTAAACGTAATAAGCCCGCTTTTCAGATGAGTCAGAAACTCTTCATCCACTGGCTTAAACAAGTTAACAACGAGCTGCCCCTGTAACCAGTCAACTGTGAGTTGCTCTAACCCTTCCCAGCAGCGCCCGCGACCATGAAATAATCGACGAATTTCGTCTGGAACATTTGAAAGAGCCGAGTCTAACTCGACCCAAAGTAAATCTAATGCTTGTTTGTTCATTTTGTTCTCACACCCGACCAATTCAGTTGCTAGGGTATATTCCAGGATGATTACTCTTATGGTTCAGAGCTTGTCTGTATGAGGTTCTGAGTGTGTTTGAAGTTGTCATGTAGTGAATGTGTAGTGTTTTACCACAAATACAGTTTAATGTCGTCTGAGATGAGCTTCGGGTGTAAAACAGCAAGATTTTTTTACATAACTCAACAGATGAAGTGAAAGATTTCTGGTGAATAACGTTCGAAAGTGGAGAAGTCATAGAGTTGAAAGTTTTGAGCCAATTAGAAAATACATAATCACAAGTGAGAATGCGTTACACAACACAATGTAACAATTAAAAACAATTTAAATTCATAAAGATAAAGTCATAAAAAAGCAAAAATGGAACGAATGTTACATTTTGAAACATCAACCACATAAATGTCGGATAATCCAATAAGTAAATTACGCGCTCCTTTGCACAAATTTACATCACCACGTAGTCAGTAGTGTTGGTTTTGCAATAACTCAAAAGATTATGGAGTACCCATGTTTAGTACATTTCTATTAAGTGCTGTCGCTACTGTAGCACCAGATCAAACTCATGTTTATTTTGGCGAGACCGTCAAAGTGTGTGGTGAGATAACTGAAGTGTGGCCTGGCAAGAAAGCGTCCTACCTTAACGTCAATGGTGCTTATCCGTTCCAAGAGTTTACATTTGTTGTGTGGCACAGTGACAGAAAGAACTTCTACCGCCTCGATCTAGTTAACTATGAACGCACTGATTTGTGTGTTACTGGTGAAATACGTGAGTATAAAGGAAATTATCAAATGTACTTAACCCACCCATCACAACTGGATCCTGAACAGTAACTGGTATTCCACATTGGCATCCTCGGAGTAATTCCCTCTTCGGTACTGTTCAATAGCCATTTACAAGCTGCAACAAGCATTTCAGATAAGACCAATTCAGCAATAGCAATTGATTGAAGAGTTAAAATCACCAGCTAACGCAGATTTAGAATTAAGCATTGGCAACCGTAGCCGCTGACCAGTTGAAAATGATTGAGTCTGGGCTGTACTCACCTCAAGAAATTGCAGAACACGAATTTAAATAATGGCGGAACTCCGCCACTTTTGAACCACAGCAAAGAGAATTGAATCAGTGAAGAAACTAGCACTACTAGCAACACTGTTTACAGCTCCTGTAATGGCAGATTACAAAATCCAATATGAGTGTAAGACCATCATGCAACCTAGTATGCAAGGCATGGTTGATATGATGCTTGCTATTCTTGAGTTGGATAATTCAAACCCTAAAGCAGGACGTGAAGAGGCTTATAAAATTATCGACAATGTAGAGACTGAAATTCTCCCTATTGATTTTGTAGTCACCTTTACAGAAAGTTCGGTTACAGAAGTTTCAAAATCAGGAATGCAAACTAGCCCTACTGTAACGACCCTAAATAGATTCCCTGTAGGCAATACCCATTTGACAGCAAGAGAGAAAATATCTTATGGGCTTACTAAGCAATACAGATATGAATGGGGTAACTTCGGTTCACAGAAGACAATAACAAAGCATGTTGCCACTGTTTCAACTCTGGAAAGGGAAAATGGAACACTGTACTCAGTAGATAAAACCCTTTACGGGCAATGTAAAAAGACTGTAGACACAAGATAATTTAAAAACGACAAGCGTGACGCTTTTAGAATAATTACCAAAAAATGGCAAGATCCTGCTGTTTTCTACCAACAACAAACCAGTGAACCAACTATGAACAGTTTTAATTTTCCACCTACACCTGAACCCCATGAAAGCTTTGGGAGGTGGTTTAACGAATTTCTAAATAGCTATCTATGTTTCGGGGATGCTTTTAGAGATGCACACCCCACAGGTTTTTTTTCATTCTTCAACGAAGATTCAAGACAAGGTTTTAGACTTGATGTCCTGTCTACTGGAGTAAATACAGGACGGATTAACCACAGCGAGCTGGGGGAGTTCACCATCACTGATTTTTATATCACTAACCAATTAAGTGATGGGGAGGCGGTTTTTGTATATATAACAGGTGAGCGTTTTAATGTTACCTCTAAAATTGAACAAGAGGTTTTAGGGGTTGTTGTCGCCAATGGTGACGTAAATGACCTTTGTTGGGAGTTATCTAAGTTTGAATTAACAGGTGATGGTTGGGTTAAGGTTGGTGAGGAAATAACAGGTCATGAACAGTCATATAGTGAATTTATCGATCCAGAGATAATCAAACCATCAGAGAGTGCCTTGGAAGAAATGCGCCTACACGCCAAATTTTATTCAAAGAAATATTCAGATGAATTAAAAACTGCGTACTCAAATATCAAAGAAAATAACTCTTCCATCGAATTACAAAATGACTCTGATTTTATTGGTATGTATTGGAAACGTGGGGAACCAGTAGAAGAAACGGAAAAATAAACGATATCTACTATAGGTATTTTCTCAGATGACCCTGCAAATAAATTAGTCGGGACGTTATTAATAGGGACATATGGACGCCCGTATTTAACCGATGGATGGGAAACACACCATAGATGGGTGTATGTGGATCATGTTAAGCATACGTCCACCCTATACGCACACACAAATGAATCAATAACCTACGACACTGTTGCTATTGACTCCCCCAGTTTCGGTGAAGTTTCTTGGGGAACACATAACCAATCGTCTTGGAAAAACTTCATAGTAAAATCTTAATTAACCAAACCAGTGGAAATTATGAAAATTAAAACTCTCCTACTCACAGCGTTGCTTGTAACCCCTGTAATGGCTAATGCTTCAATAAAGCTAAACCAACTCACTGTCAGATGTGATGATGAGTTAAAAATACTCAAAGAAGTGAATAGATTTACGCTCACTCTCAAGGACGGTAAAACCAACGGTAAAGTAGAAAAATTTACCAATAAAGGTGAGTTATTAAAATCTAGAGAAGATACAGGCGAGTATCACACAATTACTTTTTTTCCTACTCTGGACAGCATACACATAGCTTTTCACGCTTATTACACCACTTATCGCGGTTCAAATGTTCTTGTCGCTAAAAATTGGAGTATCAACACAGCTTTAAGAACAGGGGAACTCGTTACAGTAATAATGAATACTGACGAGGATAACCAACCTACTCACATTAACCACACTAGACGATCAGATTATATAAATTGCTCTGCGTGGAACTACAAATAACAACCAACTAACCAACGAGAAAAACCAATGAAAATTAAAACTCTCCTACTTGTACCGACCAATCACAAATGACAACGCAATATAGATCTGATATTCGAGCCTACTATTAGATTATCTGACCAGTTTCGAGTGTTATTGCCTGTTTCTGGTAGTTGAGATGAAGATGGGTAAAACATATACCCTCATCTTTGTTAGCGATATGAAAACAATCATTAAGGAATTTACTCAATTATAGTATTCCCTCACTTTGATGATTTTATTAATCAAAAAAAACTTCCTACCCCTGAGGTCCCAAGGAAAGTTAGCTAAATCTAAATTAGCAATCACTTCATAAAAAATCCACCAGAGTTATGGGTACTACCATCGCCATAATTATTTCATTGGGTACATCTGTCTGAGCGCAGGATAAAAGTTCCAGAGTTCAGTGTGTGTAAGTTGATTGAGCATAACGGCGTTTCACTGTAATGCTTCATTGCACTGATTCAGGGTCATGCTGTCTCCTCACAATGGGATGTCAGTTACCGTCGTGAAATACGTCGGCATTACATAAGTTAAATCAGGGTATACCTTGTTTGTTCATTTTGTTCTCACACCCGGCCAATTCAGTTGCCAGGGTTTATTCCAGGATTCTAGCGAGTTGCGCACGCCTTCTGTTTGCCAATGCTCACCCAGTTCTCTCATTTCTATAGGATTACAGACAAACTCAAATGGTTGACCTTTGTGTTCAAACCTTAACGCAAAGGCATGAAGATAGCCTCTGTCTGCGTGTGATGAGGGATTATAAATTTCATCGCCCAGAATGGGAGAGCCGACCGATTTCAGGGCTACACGGATTTGGTGTGTCTTTCCAGTGTGTGGTTTGCAAAGGAAGACCCTTTGACCAGGCTCGCCAGCATGAGAGAAAAACTGCGTAATGGCTGGGTTAGACATTTGGCTAGTGAGCTTCCAGGAAGCGCGTCTGGAGCGCTCCATATCTCCCATTACCATACCCTGCTTCTTTTTTGGCTTTTTAGAACCAATTGCGAGGTAGTATTTCTCAACGTTTCGATTAGCAAACAGTTCCGATAACTCCCGAGCCGCTTGCGAACTTCTTCCTACAATCAGAAGCCCCGAAGTCATTTTGTCTAATCTATGAATCAGATAGAGCTGAACATCGCCAGTGACTTTACACATCTCAGTCAGCAAGGCTGTATCACCCTCGTCTTTGTGAACGCTGATACCTTGGTGTTTATTGATGATGTAGAAATCGGGATGAGTAAAGAGGATGTCAAACATAAATGGCTCCTTCGCAGGCGCTGAATTATAACGCCTAATGCAGAAGAAGCCATTGTTTATAAAGGTTAGTACTGGTTTTACGCGATCTTAAATTTAGAAACCAAGTCTTTAAGCTCGTCTACGCGCTGAGTAAGCCCGCTCACATCATGTGAACTGCGTTCGACCAACTCCAGTGAACGTGCCGAGATATCATTGATGGTATTGATGTCGTTGGCAATTTCCTGTGTAACCGCGGTTTGCTCTTCTGTCGCAGTAGCAATCGAAGCAATCATGCCCTGAACCTGAGTTGCACTGGATACGATTTGATCCAACGCCGCACCTGCTCCAGCACTTTGTTCAACGCCCTTCTCAACCAATTCAACGCTTTCAGAGGTTGAACCCATGACTTTCTGCGTGCCTTGCTGAATTGCCTGAATGATCTCTGATACTTCTTGAGTCGCTTGAGTCGTACGTTCTGCCAAGGCGCGAACTTCATCGGCCACCACGGCAAAGCCTCGACCAGATTCACCTGCACGCGCCGCTTCGATAGCCGCATTAAGAGCCAGCAAGTTGGTTTGCTCTGCAATGCCTTCAATCACTTTGATAACACTGCCAATTTGCTCACCGTGATCATTCAGCTCACGCATACTTACCGACATTTCTGCCATTTGTGTTGATGCTTTTTCTATGCTGCCAACCATTTCCAGAATCACACCTCTACCGCTTTCCGCTGCATCGCCTGATTGAGAAGCACTTTCCGCCGTCGCAACACTCTGCTGCGCCACTTCGCCAATGGTTAACGTCAGTTCTTCTGATGCCGTTGAAATGAGGCTGGCTTTATCAGCCTGCTCTGCAGCACCATGCGAAATAGACGTCGTCACTTCAGACAAATCCGTGGTTACGTTGTTCACCTGATCGCTCACCTCGCAAATAGAGGTCAGAAGCGTTTTCAGTGAATCTTGCATCGCATTAATCGATTTCGCCAGGTTGGCCAGCTCATCACCCGAGTTATCAACAATCTGATCAGACGTCAGGTCACCTTCCGCAATGCTTTTCGCAACCACTTCCAGCTTCTCAATTCGATTTGTCAGAGACGCCGACAAACGGTAAGCAATAACAATGGCAATCAGTGAACCGACGACCAATAGACCAATCATGGTCTGGCTCATGGTTGAAAGGGCAGAGTTCAGAACATTTAGTCCCGTCTCAACATCACTTTTTTCCGCTGCGGATTCACGATCAAGCATTTTTTCCATCGGCACCATAGTTCTGGCATCGATAGACATCTTTTGCTGATAAAGCTCTCTCATTTCATCAGCACTCAAGGACGAGCCAGATTGCTTGAATAGCTTCTCCAGTTCTCGCGCATAATCTTCACCGTAAGAACGAATTTGGCGAACGGTGTTTTTGGCTTCTGCTGAACTTTCGATTTGCGCAAGGCTATTAAGAGCAGTCTGGAACTGTCCGTAGTTTTTCTTAAAGTCCCCTTTTGCGGATTCATCGCCCAGAATGGCTCGTAGCGCATCTCTTTGCATGTCGCCTGACTCATCAATCAGTGTGAGGTAAAGCTCCATACCAGGTACATCATCAGTTCGAATGGTGTTTTCCAGCTCATGCGCTGATTTCACCTGAAAAAAGACAACGATTACCGAAATCGCCATCAGCAAAATGATGCTCCCAAAAGCAGCAGCCAATTTTTGTTTGACTGATAAATTCATACAACAACCTCACGAACCAGTCTGCTAACGAGACCGGTATTGAAAAAACTCATAGAAAATGAACTAGTATCAAAAGTGATACTGTAAGTTCAACTCAGGGGTGAAATAAAGGAGATTTCCTACAATCTTGTTAGCATTTATTAAGCAACAATATGCCATACGTTTAGTATGGGAACACAAAAAAGCCCTAGAGACTAGGGCTGGAGTGTTAATTTTTAATAGTTTTATTAGTAATCAGTTAAGTTCTACGCGAAGAAGACCATTAACATCAGTACTGGGCACACTATGCGAACGTAAAGAGGCCAGATTTTCCAGAACAGAGAATTTTCTACATCAGGGTAGCCCTGACGAATTTCCTCTAGAACCTTATTTCTATGCCAAATCCATCCTACAAGTAGTGCCCAAACTAAGCCCAGTATCGGCTGTGCGTACACTGTCGTAAGCTGTACCACAAAACCAAACAGTGAGCCGAAATTCAGAACGATAATCGCTGAAATTACCGTAATTACTCCACCTATCCATATAACGGCAGCAGTACGGGTTTGCTTTAATTCTTCTATCGCACATGCGACGGGTACCTCAAGCATTGAGATTGAGGAAGTAAGCGCAGCGATGATCATCAGGGCAAAAAACATCATGCTTGCCGCAATGCCAACACTACCCATCGTATCGAACATTGCAGGTAAAACGGTGAACACCAAAGTATCTGAACTGAGCAGCGCTCCAGTTTCATCGAATATTTGAACGCCGTGATTTTTTGCCACAAACATTGCAGGTAGCACCAGTAAGCCTGCACAGATTGCAATACCTGTATCGACCAGAGAAACCTGAACCGCCGTTTTCGGGATATTGGTATCTTTCCTTAGGTAAGAGCCATAGACCATCATGGTGGCAACACCGAGAGACAATGAGAAGAACGCCTGCCCCATTGCGCTAACCAGAAGATCCGAATCAAAGTGAGAAAAATCAGGGATCAGGTACATTTCTAACCCTTCTGACGCACCTTCTTGAGTCAGGATGTACCCAATCATCACAACGAACAGTACAAGCAGCACTGGCATAAGGCGAGTTGACCAGCGCTCAATACCGTCTGCAACACCACTTCTTACCACGTACATGGTTGCAATCATAAAGATAACCATGAGAACAAGGTTGCGCGAATCTCCAAAGCTCGTCAGCCACTGAGATGCTTCATTCATTCCGACAATTTCCAGGGCACTTCCTGCAAATTCACCAAACAACCAACCCGCAATGATGGCGTAAAAACTGAGGATAAGAGAGACTGCCGTCATTGCTGCAATACCTAAAAGCGCAGCGCCTATTTTGCCTTTTGGCCAAACAGATTTAAGTGACTGAATTGGGTTGGATTGACCGTATCGTCCAATGGTGAGCTCTGCTATCAGCATTGGACATGCCAGAACAAATACCATGATCAAGTAAGTGATCAGAAATACTGCACCACCATTACTTGCTGCTTGAGTAGGGAAACCCCAGATGTTACCGAGTCCGACAGCACTGCCTGCTGCCGCCATGATGAACCCAAGTTTTGAGGAAAACTGGGCACGTGATGTTGTTGCCATATATTACCGCCTGGTTTGAACATGGATGTACAAAATAATTTACACCCAACTTAGTTCTTATTTTCTTTTCAATGATGGCAAGTAAAACAGTTTGCAATTAAAATTGGAAGCGCGCGCAGCCTAATTTATTAACAACACCCTCAACATAAGCACTGATCGCTGCTTTTTTACTCAGTCCAAGTTAATTTATCCACTCGTTTACCCAAAAGCTGCATATTTCACTTTGTAAGTTCTGCTATGTTTGATTCGTGTTTAGAAAATAAAGCGCCATTCGGTAAAATTTGGGCTATTCCACCAATTTCTCATTCTTAATAGCCATATCTGACCAGCAATCATTTCTTCTTAAGCTCTTGTTGTTTATAGTTAAGCTATCTTTATCGCTCTTACCTACTGGGGAAAATGGAAAAGTTCTATCAGTTTGTTGCTCTGTTTGGGTTGGTCGCTTACTGGGTTCTCGTGGCCGGGGTAACAATACGCGTGGTTCTTAAGCGCAGAGCCGTCAGTGTTTCTCTTGCTTGGTTGATGATCATCTACATCATTCCAATTCTTGGCGTAGCGTGCTATTTCCTGTTTGGGGAATTAAACCTTGGTAGAAAAAGAGCCGAGCGCGCGCAGCGCATGTTCTCTCCATACGAGTACTGGTTCAATCAATTACACGATTGTCAGGCGCACCTTCCGGAGCTGATGGAAGGTCAGATTTCTCAGATCCACGACCTGTGTTCTAACCGCACGGGCATTCCAGCTCTGTGTGGCAATACCCTTTCATTGCAAACGTCACCTGTAAAAATTCTTCAGTCGGTGATCGAAGACATTCGAAACGCCAAACACCACGTCAGAATGGAGTTTTACATCTGGCACCCCGGGGGATTGGCAGACTCTGTTGCCTCTGCTTTGATTCAGGCAGCAAAACGCGGCGTTAAAGTGCAGCTGCTTCTGGACTCAGCAGGCAGCCATCGTTTCTTCAAAAGTCATTGGAAAGAAATGATGGAAAATGTCGGCATTGAGGTGACGCAGGCTCTTGCCGTGTCTCCAATGCGGGTATTTTTAAGACGTCTGGATCTCAGGCAGCACCGAAAAATTATCGTTGTAGACGATGAGATTGCCTATACCGGATCCATGAACATGGTTGACCCTGCTCACTTCAAGCAAGGCGCAGGTGTCGGTCAGTGGATAGATGTCATGGTTCGAATTACCGGACCGACCGTAAACGTCCTTTCTGCTATTCACGCTTGGGATTGGGAAGTTGAGACAGGTTCGCGAGAGCTGCCTATGTTCCCTCAATGCCCGATCGATCGTGAAAACGGCTTGCACCCGATTCAGGTTGTGCCATCAGGTCCCGGAATGCCAGAAAACCTGATTCAGCAGGTTATGGTTCTCTCCATCAATCAGGCGAAAGAATCCGTTCGTATTACCACGCCTTATTTTGTTCCGAGTGAACAACTGCTGGAAACCCTCAAGATGACGGCTCAGCGCGGCGTAAAAGTTCAGCTCATCATTCCTCATCGTAACGACTCAATAATGGTTAAGTGGGCATCCAAAGCGTTTTACAGCGAATTACTGAACTCCGGTATTGAGATATATGAGTTTCATGGCGGGCTGCTTCATACCAAATCCGTGGTCATCGACCGACACCATTGCCTAGTAGGCACCGTAAACCTCGATATGAGGAGCCTGTGGCTTAACTTTGAAGTGACACTGGCCGTTGACGATGCAGCCTTCACCAAAGAGCTGTATTGGGTGCAGGAATCTTACATTGAGAACGCACACAAAATCGAATCAGCCACATGGTCGGAACGCGGTTTCATCCATCGTATCTTCGAACGTGCTTACTTCTTGCTCAGCCCAATTCTTTAAAGGGAAATTTCTCTTGATCTCATGCGGCGTAAAATGGTTTAAATAGAACCAAATAGTTATCGGGACAAGGAAAAAGGATGTCTGAGAAATACCAGACCAAGTTAGTCACTGCTGGTCGCAGTAAGAAGTGGACAAATGGTGTTGTTAATCCACCTGTTCAACGTGCTTCAACCGTCGTATTTGATACCGTTGCAGAAAAACACCACGCAACAACAAAGAGACAAGAACACACGCTCTTTTATGGTCGTCGGGGCACACACACCCATTTCGCCTTTCAGGAAGCAATGACGGAAGTGGAAGGTGGTGCAGGCTGTGCGCTCTACCCTTGTGGCACAGCGGCTATTACCAGCTCTATCCTTTCCTTTGTCGAATCCGGTGATCATATTTTGATGGTCGACACCTGTTACGAACCTACACGCGACTTCTGTAATGTGATGCTTAAAAAGATGGGTGTAGAAACGACTTACTACGATCCAATGGTAGGCGAAGGTATTCGTGACCTGATTCAGCCAAATACGAAGATTCTTTTTACCGAGTCACCGGGTTCCATCACCATGGAAGTGCAGGATCTCCCTACCCTTTCGCGTATTGCTCATGAACACGATATCGTTGTTATGCTCGATAACACATGGGGAGCAGGTGTGAACCTTTCTCCGTTCGAGCATGGTGTCGACATTTCGATTCAGGCGGCAACGAAGTACATTGTCGGGCACTCAGATGTCATGTTGGGAACAGCTGTGGCAACTGAAAAATACTGGGATCAGCTTCGTGAACAAAGCTACCTGCTGGGTCAGTGTGTTTCTCCTGACGATGCCTACCTTGGCCTTCGTGGTTTGAGAACACTTGATGTGCGTTTGCGCCAACACCACGAAAACAGTATTAAAGTAGCCAATTGGCTCGCTTCACGACCAGAAGTAGATCACGTTCGTCATCCTGCTCTGGAAAGCTGCCCGGGTCACGAATTCTTTAAGCGTGATTTTAAAGGGGCAAACGGCTTGTTCTCATTTGTGTTGAAAACCAGCTACCCACGCGCAACGACCGCTTTACTGGATGGCATGAAACACTTCAGCATGGGTTACTCTTGGGGTGGTTTCGAAAGTCTTATCCTTGCCAATGAACCAAAGAGTTTTAATTACCTGAGAACGATTTCAAACCCGAATTTCGAAGGTACGCTCATTCGTCTGCACATCGGTTTAGAAGACACCGATGATTTGATCGCTGATTTAGAAGCTGGCTTTGAAAGATATAACGCATTGATTCTGGAAAAAGAAGCGTCAAACCAATAATCGAAATACAAAAAAAAAGCCCCCAGCAATTCGCTGGGGGTCTTTTTAATTCACATTATATCTCGGGCAATCAACCAGATGGTCATTCACCATTCCTACTGCTTGCATAAATGCATAACAAATGGTCTCGCCAACAAACTTAAATCCTTTCTTCTTCAAGAATTTACTCATTGCCTTTGACTGCTCTGTCGAGACTGGCACCTGATCCATGGTTTTCCAACAATTGATGAGCGGTTTACCATCGACAAACTGCCATAGTGCTTTTGAAAGTGAGCCATACTCTTTTTGCAGTTCAATGGCTGCACGTGCATTGCTATAGACTGAAGCGATCTTTCCTTTGTGTTTCACCACATCGAAATTTTCAATGATGTGAGGCACATTTTCTTCGTCAAAAGTCGCCAGTTTCTCAATATCATAATCTTCAAAGGCAACGCGGTAGCCTTCACGCTTTTTCAGAATGGTAATCCAGCTCAATCCAGCCTGAGCCCCTTCCAGAGTAATGAATTCAAACAGAACTTTGTCATCATAAACAGGAATGCCCCACTCCGCATCGTGATACTCCCTTTCTAGCTCATGATTCATTGCCCATGCACATGTTGTGTCTGACATAAGTTCTTCCTTCTGTTGCTTTAAAAAACCCGCCAGCTGGCGGGTTTGTTCATTAGAGTTTGTTGATCCTAGTTGTGAACCTTCACCTTATGGAAAAGACGATACAACACAGGCACGACAATAAGTGTCAGTACAGTCGCAAAGCCAAGTCCAAACATGATGGTTACCGCCATTGGTTTAAAGAAAATATCTGGCAGTAGTGGAACCAAACCAAGGATAGTCGTGATCGCTGCCATGCATACTGGACGAACACGACTTAATGCTGCGTCAACAACGGCGACATAAGGGTCCTTGCCTGATTTCATTTCGATCTCTATCTGGTCAAGCAGTACGATACCGTTTTTCAACAACATCCCCGACAGACTCAAGAAACCGAGCAGGGCCATAAAGCCAAATGGTGTGTCGAATAAAAGCAGACCACAGGTAACACCAATTACTGCCAATGGAACAGTCAGCCAGACGATCAGCGGCTCTTTCACTGAGTTGAACAGGAAGATGGTGATCAGGAACATGAAAAGATAGCCAAGAGGCATGGTTTTGAACAGAGATTCCTGAGCATCGCGGGAAGATTCATATTCCCCGCCCCACTCAAGGTAGTAGCCAGACGGCATTTCAATCGCTTCGATTTTTTCCATCAAGCGATTTTGTAACGTCGATGCCGTTTCTTCACCGAGAGGATCTGGGTCTGCCATGACTGTCAGCATGCGCTTGCGGTCTTTACGTACGATCAAAGGGTCTTCCCAACGAATGTCGTAGCCTAGAGTCACTTGTTGCAATGGAATGAATTCGCCAAGTGCCGGACTCCAGATCTTCATGCCTTCGATGTTGCGCAGATCCACACGTTCTTCTTCTGGAAGACGGGAGACAATCGGCATCAGAGTAGTACCGTCGCGGTAAACACCGATGTTCTTACCTGAGAAGGACATCATCAGCAGTTCATCGACATCAGACTTGGTAATTCCGTATCGGCGAGCCTGACTTTCGTTGAACACAGGCTCAAGCACCTTAGTGCGTTCACTCCAGTCATGACGGATGTTATGAGCCCCATTATCGGCGTTCAATACATCAATCACCTCGGCTGCGATTCGGCGAAGCTCAGTTGGATCGGAACCAACAATACGCGCCTCGATTTTTGCACCGCCACCTGGTCCCAACTCAATACGTTTTAGTTTGTAATTGATTTCAGGGAAACTGGATTCGATGTAGCCACGGAATTCAGCCATCAGAGGTTCTAGTTCTTCATAGCTTCTTACACGCGTTGTAATTTCACCGTAGGCTGCATAGGCTTTTTCTGGCGCATAGGTCAGCATAAAGCGTTGCAGACCCTGACCAGCCGTGGTGGTGATGTGTTCGACCGCTTCTTTTTCTTCTAGCCAGTTGGCTAGCACTTTCAACTTGGTATTGGTTGCACGAATGTCGGTGCCTTCTGGCATCCACACATCCACCATAAACATTGGTGTCGTTGAAGACGGGAAGAACGACTGCTTGATTTTAGTGAAACCGTACAATGAAGCGACCAAAGCGACGATCAGAACAATCACCGTTAACCAAGCGCGCTTCATGCAGAACTCTAGGAACCCGCGATAAAGGACAAACACCATACCGTTGTATGGGTCAGAGTGTTCATCATCGCCTTTGGACTTCTGATCTTTGAAGAAGATATCTGCAAAGAATGGGGTTAGGGAAATAGCGGTAAACCAGCTCAACATCAGTGAGATGAGAAGAACGGTAAACAGAGTTCCACAGTATTCACCCGTTGCATCATCAGAAAGCCCGATAGGCGCAAATGCCGTTACAGCAATCACCGTTGCACCCAGTAATGGCCATTTGGTTTGCGTGACAATATCGGTTGCAGCTTGCAGTCTCGTTCGCCCTCGCTGAGTCCCTATGAGTATCCCTTCCACGACAACAATGGCGTTATCCACCAGCATACCCAATGCAATAACCAATGCACCTAGCGAGATTCGCTGCAGATCAATGGCGAAGTATTGCATGAAGATGAATGTACCAAGTACAGTCAGCAACAGGATGAGACCAATCAGCAACCCAGAGCGTAACCCCATAAAGAACAGAAGCACGATGATAACAATGGCAACAGCCTGTCCAAGACTTACCACAAATCCACTTACGGACTTATCTACTTCTTTCGGCTGGCTGTAAATCTCAGAAATTTCGATGCCCACTGGTTGCTGGAATTTCAATTCTGCAAGACGACGGTCAAAACGCTCGCCCACTTCCACCACGTTAACGCCCTGGCTAAACGATACGCCAAGGTTTAGTGCTAAGTGACCGTTGTAGGTGATGATGTTTTTCGGAACATCGATATAGCCACGTTTGATTTCCGCTACATCTCGCAAGAAGATAAGCCCTTGAGCACCACCTTCCGTGAGAATCAAATCGCCTAACTTATCAACGTTTTCAAATTCCCCGGTTGGCTGAATTCGAATGTATTCGTCTCCAATCCGGATAGCACCTGCGTCACTTACGGTGTTTTGCGTTGATAGCAGGTTGAATACGGTGTTAGGTGCAATACCCAGCGTGCTCATACGCTTCATGGAAATCTCAATGAAAACCTGCTCTTGTTGCTGACCGGAAACATTGACCTTGCCAACACCGTCAACTAATTCCAGCTCACGTCGAAGATAATCGACATAATCCAACAGTTCTTTGTAGGTATAACCTTCACCCGTAACCGCGAGCAAAATACCGTACACATCACCAAAGTCATCAATAACCTGAGGCGGATTTACACCCGGCGGAAGCTGAGACTGAATGTCGTTCACTTTACGGCGAAGTTCATCCCAGATCTGCGGTAAATCATCCGGACCATAATTACTCTTCATGGTCACACTGATTTGTGACAATCCACGTGAAGACGTCGAATTCACTTCATCCACATAGGTCAGCTGTTGAATTGCTTTTTCAAGCGGGTATGTTACTTCCTCTTCAACCTGAAGCGGTGTCGCTCCAGGATAAGAGGTAATAACCATCGCATCTTTGATGGTAAACGCCGGATCTTCCAGTCTTCCCAAACCAAAGAATGCCGATACACCACCAATCAGGAAGATAAGCGACACCATCCAACTGATCACACGATTTTTGATAAAGTATGCTGCTACGCCTTTTTCTTCAGGGTTTACAGGCTGGTTAGATTCACTCATTTGCCTGCCTCCTGACTAATCACTTCTACTTTCATACCATCTCGTAATCGGGCAACACCAGCAATCACTATCTGCTGCCCCTGCTCAAGACCATTCACAATCTGAATTTCGTCAAAGTTGACTTTACCAGTCTCAACTTTCGTCTTTCGAACTTCACCATTATCACCAAGTACCCAGACATACTTATTGTCGCGAGATAGCTCATCACCATCGGCATTAAATATGGCTTCCACAGGGATACTGATACCACGCTTCAGATTAAGCCCGGTGTTTTTGCCCTGAGCAGCAACTTCAACGGCCATGCCATCGAGAATAATGCAGTCATCTGGCATAGGCATGGTTAACGTAACGTTGTAAGTGGCCGTTTTTGGATCAGGTTCCGTGGTGTATTCTTTTATCGCCGCTGGAAACTCAACCCCTTCTTTGACCCGAACCATGACCTCAATTTTGGTGACGTCCATATCTTTGGGTTGTTCAACGAACAGGCGATCTGGAATTTGGATGAGTACATCCACCTGATCAAGGCTGTGAATGTTCACAATCTGCTGACCTACCTGAATGTTTTCAAATTGATCTACCGCCACACGTGAAATCACACCGGAGATTGGAGCTTTTAACTGAGTAAAGGACAAATGAAGTTTTGCCAGCTCCAGCTCGGCTAACGCGATTTGACGCTGTGCTGCCAGCTCGTCGAATTGGGATTGAGCTAACAACCCTTTTTTCACCAAAGGCTCCGAGCGGCGATACTGGCTATCGGCGACAGAATATTTAGCCTGAGCATTGTTCACTTTAAGCTGGTAATCCGTCGGGTCGAGTTGAGCAATCAACTGACCTTTCTTCACCTTGTCGCCTTCTTTCACAACAAGTTTGCTGATTTCGCCAGAGACGCGAAAACTCAATGCGGATTTATCCGCGGCTTCAGCTACGGCCGGGAAGAACATCTGGTCTTGCTGCAACTTCTCACCAAGCTCAATTGCCTTCACCTTTGGCAAAGGTTTATCCGGTGCGACTTCAATCTGACCACATCCGAAAAGAACAGAAGTAGCAAGAAGCGTTAATGGTACTTTCAAATTCATTTTACAGTCCTCGCTCCTTGATCCATTCACGAACTTTCATGCCCTCTTTTAATCCGGAAATACCAGAGATAACGATTTGATCGCCGTTCTCTAGCCCACTTACAATTTTGTAGCTGTCATCTAGCTCGACCTGAACGGGTTCAACGCTGCCATCTTCTTTCCTTTTCCACACCATGGTTGATCCATTTTCATCAGAGATGGCTGTTGGCGGAATGGTGGTTACTCGACCTTCTGGGATTTCCACTCGAACAACACCGGACATGCCCGGAAGCAAGCCGACATCGTCCGGTCTTTCCATTACCATGGTCACTTTATAGCTGTTGGTTTTAGGATCGGCTTCAGTATCTATCTCCTGAAAAGTCAGCGGGAAAGAACGATCGTGATAGGTATCAAATTTCATTTCGGCCGATACCACATCACCAATGGTGAAACGCCTGAAAAGGTGTTCAGGCAGTTGGAAAACCACTTTCAGAATCTGGTCAGTTTGAATGTTCATCACGCCCTGCTGAGCAGCGACGAATTCAAAATTGTTGGCATTAACGATCGAAATGGTTCCATTGTAAGGCGCACGAAGCGTGGCATACGAAACGTTCGCTTTAGCCTGATCAAGGCTAGCAAGTGCGGTTTTATGATTAGCTGCCGCTTTATCGAAATCCTGCTCAGAAACAACTTTGTCTTTACGCAGTTTTTTAAAACGCAAATATTGCACTTCAGCAAGCTTAAAATTGGCTTGTGCCTGCTTTAAAAGCTGCTGATATTCATCAGGATTGAGTGTAGCCAGTACATCGCCTTTATTTACACGCTGACTGGCAAAAGCTGGAATAGTCTGCAACTGACCCGGAACTCGAAATGCCAATACGGCTTTATCGCCTGCTTCAGACGTCGCAGGAAATTCTCGAACGAGTTGTTGTTGACTAAGGGAGATAGTAAGAAGTTTTGCTGGTCGGGATTCTGGTTCTGGAACAGGAGGTAACTCACGTCCGCATCCAGCCAGAGTTGCTACGGATAGCGCGAGAAAATGAAATTTGAAACGCATAGCGTGTTCATCCATGTTTCGAAACTTGGTAATAACATAGATGAAAACGGATATGCGTTCCAGTTTAAAAATAAGATAAATGTATGAAATCTAACTTCTTGTTTCAGAACTCATTCATACATCTGGCTGACATCAGAGATTCTTGAACTCTCTGTTGACTTTGAAAGCGTCTGACGTGACATACGCTTCCATTTTTTGAAGAGATGATTCGAGCTCAGATAATTCTCTATCAATGTTATGAATCACCTGAGACGGTGTACCACCAGATTGCCAAGGTTTACTCTTCACTTTGTGCTCGAACTGCGATGTCTTCTTTTGCTCAATAAGTACTGGCTTCTTATCTAACATCAAAGCCATTGCGATGTAAGCCAGTACAACAAAGAATCCGAAACCTAATAGCGCGGCGGAAACAACTAAGATTCTGACCAACCAGGTTTCTGCGCCAAAGTACTGAGCTACACCGGCGCAAACGCCGGCTAGCTTTCCATTTTCAGGGTCTTTATACAGGCTCTGTCTACTCATAGATTTTGCCTCCAGTTTGGCGATTCAGCATCCAGAATGCGTTCCAGTGTCTGGACTCTTTGCTGCATCGCTTCTGCCTGACGCGTTAGGGATTGCAGTTTCTCAAAGTCTTCGTCTGACAATCCTTGCGCCGTTTTTCGTTTGCTGCGGTAGTGCAGCACTAGCCATATTGGTGCCACAAAGATTAGAAATACAATCAGTGGGGCGGTGATAAACGCTGCTGACATACAGAGACTCCGTTAGTGAATTACTTGTCTTCTTTATTCTGACCCATTTGCTCTTTCAATTTTGCGAGCTCTTTTTCAATCTCGTCCTGAGCTTGAAGTTCTGCGAACTCTTGATCGAGTGAACGGCCTGTTGAGGTGTAGGTATCGGCTTCGGCTTCCAGTTCGTCAATTTTACGCTCGTATTGCTCGAACTTTGACATCGCCTCAGCAGTGCGACTGGTATGAAGGTGCTTTTGCACATCACGGCGGTTCCCCGCAGCCTGACGACGAATCACCAACGCTTGTTGCTTAGCACGTGTTTCGTTGATTTTCGCCTCTAGTTTGCCGATTTCGCCAGTAAGCTTCTCGATGGTTTCTTCAACCAGCGTCTGTTCTGTATGAAGACCAGCAACCATTTCTTCCAGCTTTTGCTTTTCAATCAACGCTGAGCGAGCCAAGTCTTCACGTTGTTTAGTCAGTGCCAGAGTTGCTTTTTCTTGCCACTCTGAAATTTGACGCTCTACCGATTCAACGCGGCGAGCCAGTTCTTTTTTGTCTGCAATAGCACGAGCAGAGTTAGTGCGAACCTCTACCAATGTGTCTTCCATTTCCTGAATGATCAGTCGAATCATTTTTTCAGGATCTTCAGCTTTATCCAGAAGTGCGCTGATGTTTGAATTCACGATGTCCGCAAAGCGAGAGAAAATACCCATAATTGATCTCCTGTTATGTGACTGTTCAACTTGGTATGGTTTCTTTAATACACAATGCGTGCCAACTTTTATTTATTTTAAATACAACAAGTTAGCTGGCAATCATTTTTTATACTGAGTATGCTATGATAATTCACACCAACACTTGGTAAAATTTACCACACCTAAGGAAAATCTCGTGAAGCAGCAGAATCTCATCGGTGAATCCCCTTCCTTTTTATCCGTTCTGGACAAAGTATCGCGCCTTGCTCCAATTGAAAGACCTGTACTGGTACTCGGTGAACGAGGAACGGGTAAAGAGCTGATCGCTCAGCGCTTACATTACCTATCCAGACGTTGGGATCAGCCTTTAGTATCCATGAACTGCTCCACTTTAAGCGAAGGTTTGATAGATTCCGAGCTGTTCGGTCACGAAGCGGGATCTTTCACAGGTTCCAAAGGCAAACACCAAGGTCGATTTGAACGAGCGGAAGGTGGTTCTCTGTTTATGGATGAACTGGCCACAGCCCCGCTTTCCGTTCAGGAAAAGCTGCTTCGAGTTATTGAATACGGTGAATACGAGCGCGTTGGCGGCACTCGTACTCTCTCTGCTAACGTACGACTGATTTGTGCAACCAATGCCAACCTGCCAGAAATGGCAGATAATGGTGAATTCAGAGCCGACTTGCTCGACAGACTGGCATTTGATGTTGTTCATATTCCACCTTTACGCCAACGGAAAGAAGATATTCTGCTTCTGGCGGAGCACTATGCCATTAAGATGTGCCGGGAATTATCGCTGCCTATGTTCGTAGGCTTTACGACCAATGCTGTCGGCTCGCTCCTTGAATACCAATGGCCAGGTAATGTTCGAGAGCTTAAAAATGTTATTGAGAGAGCGGTATATCAGCAGGGTGCTGGCGAAGAACCAATTGATGAACTGGTCTTCAATCCTTTTGGCAACGACTGGTCTGAAACCCATTCAGATATAACTGAGCCTACTGAACATAACGCCTCCTCTGCTGCCGATATTCAATTCCCTATCGACTACAAGAAATGGCAGGAAGAGCAGGACTTAATTTTGCTCAACAAAGTGCTTCATGAATCCAAACATAATCAAAGACAAGCGGCGAAAATGCTGGGCTTGAGCTACCATCAGTTAAGGGGAATGCTGAGAAAGTACAATCTTGTGGGTCAGCAAGCCGAATAAACCTGTGCGATGATTCTCATTTGCCCCTTTGGATTCAGACTAATTGTTTGGTCTGACAAGTAAAAAATGTTAGATTAGCCGGATCGAGAGGTATTGGTGAGTAATTACATTATTACCTCGTTAAGTGCCAGAATTCTCGTTTGTATGAAATCGTTCCTACATTTCTCTTTTACCGTTGCCAGTGCGTGGCTACTCAGTGCATGCAGTGACGACATCGACCATAGCACGGTCAGAAAACAAGGCTTTGTCTACTGTGGTCAAAGTTCTCCTTCGTCTTTCAATCCTCAACAAGTCGACAGCGGTCTGACAGCAGAGGCGTTAAGCCAACAGCTTTTTAATACCTTGCTGACTTTAGAGCCTGAGACTCATAAGCCAGTGTCCAGCCTGGCGACCAGTTGGGACGTGAATGAAGATGGTACGGAATATCTTTTCCAACTAAGAGAAGGTGTAGAATTTCAAACAACCCCATGGTTTATTCCTACTCGCACACTAACCGCGCAAGATGTGGTTTTCAGCTTCGAGAGAATTCTAAACAGCAGTCATCCTTTTCATTACCTTGGTCAAGGGCGTTACCCCTGGTTTGAGGGAATAGATTTTAAAGGTCTGGTTAAATCCGTCGAAGCCATTGGCGACAATCAGGTGAAGTTCACTTTGACTCGCGCCGACAACACTTTTCTTCCGAACATTGCTACTCCGTATGCTGTGATTCATTCACGCGAATACGCTGACCAGTTGATAAAGAATGGCACAAAACACTATCTCGACACTCGTCCAATCGGCACTGGTCCCTTCTATCTTGATGAGTATCAGACCGGTGATTTGATTAGAGTGAAGAAGCACGATGGCTATTGGCAGGGTGTCCCAGCCATGCAGCAGGTTGTGTTTGATATTTCTACACGAGGAACAGGTACTTTAGCAAAACTGCTTCGAAAAGAGTGTGACGTACTCTCTTCTCCAGTTTCCAGCCAGTTACCCATCATTATTGACGATGAAAATCTCGTCTTGCACGCCAAGCCGGCAATGAATGTGTCTTTCATTGCATTGAACACATCACACCCTGCACTCAATGATCGCCGGGTGAGAAAGGCGTTGAACCTTGCCATTAACCGCCAGGTAATCTTAGATTCCGTCTATTACGGTACAGGTTCGATTGCCTATACTCTGTTGCCACCAAGCTCCTGGGCGTATCAAAAAGACAGCATTCAGATTCGGTACGATCGAAATTACGCATTGGCATTGCTTGAAGAGGCAGGATTTTCAAAAGGGTTAGAGATGTCGATGTGGGTACCACTTGAACCCAGACCTTACAACCCAAGCCCTCGGAAAACCGCTGAACAGATTCAGGCAAGCTTTGCAGATATCGGTATCACGCTGAATTTGCTGACGGATGACAGGTTCAACCGGGCTGAATTGAATACCAACCTGCCTAATGTCGATATGCTGCTGACTGGATGGACAGCCAGCACTGGCGACCCAGACAACTTTTTACGTCCTTTGTTGTCATGTAACGCTGAAAAAGCGGGGCTGAACGTTTCTATGTGGTGTAACCCAGACTTTGATTTTTTGCTCGATTTGTCGCGCGAAACGAACCAGCCTCGGTATAGATTGAATTTGTACCGTCAGGCACAAAACCTGTTGAATCAGGAGATGCCAGTCATTCCATTGGCTCATGGCATTCAGTATCAGGCCAACCATAAATCATTGACTGGTTTCCAAATGAGCCCATTCAACGTTCGATCATTCCACACCGTCGAGAGGAGCGAATAATGTTTCGGTATACGGTTCGACGGTTGAACCTATTTATTATCACCTTGTTTATACTGACTTTTGTCGGTTTCAGTATATTGCGACTGGATCCTACTTCGCCAGCAGCACTCGAAGACTTGATTCCAGGGTGGTTACAGTACATTGGCGAAATCAGTCAGCTGAACTTTGGACAGAATGAACGAGGTGAACCGATCTGGAATGATATTCTGGTCGTGTTTCCTGCCACTATTGAGCTTTGCTTTTTCGCATTTTTAATTGCCCTTTTGATTGGTATTCCAATTGGAACCGTTGCTGGCACCCGTCAGGGTAAATGGATCGACACCGTGATTTCATTTACCTCAATGTCAGGATTCTCAGCGCCTTTGTACTGGATTGCCCTGATGCTGATATTCGTGTTCTCACTGACAGCGGAGTGGTTTCCGGTTGGCGGGCGTTTTGACCTCTTGTATCAAATTGATCATGTGACTGGCTTTGCGATTATCGACGCCCTGCTCTCTGATCGCCCGCTCAAAGCGCACGCACTGCAAAGTGTACTTGAACACCTGATTCTTCCGTGTATCGTTCTGGCACTGGCACCGACCACCCAAATCATCAGTCTTATGCGCGCTTCCGTCGCAGAAGTCATGCAGCAGAACTACATTCGCGCGGCCAAAATTAATGGTCTTTCAAAATATGAGATTGTTATTGAGCACGTTATTCGTAACGCGCTGCCACCCATTATTCCAAAATTCGGTGTTCAGCTTTCCAGTATGCTGACGTTTGCGATCATCACTGAATCCATTTTTAACTGGCCGGGTATCGGTCGCTGGCTTCTTGATGCATTGTCGAATCAGGATTATGTCGCTATTCAGGCGGGTGTGATGGTTGTGGCTACCTTTGTACTGATCGCCAATATTCTCTCAGACCTCATTGGTGCATTCGCCAATCCGCTGGTAAGGAAGGAATGGTATGCTGACAGATAATGTATATCAGGAAGAACGCATTCCAACTCAGTTTGAGTTTTTCTGGAGTAACTACCGCAGTAACACGTTGGCAATGTTTGGGCTGTGGTGTCTGGTTATTCTACTTCTGATTACTCTTTTTTCGCCGTGGCTGACGCCTCATGACCCACAGGCACAAACAGCGAATCTTAGGCTGCCACCTTCATGGCACCAGGAAGGTACCGTTGAATTTTTCCTGGGAACTGATGATCTTGGCAGAGACATTCTCTCTCGCCTGATTGAGGGCTCTCAGCTGACTCTGGGTGCAGCCATTATCATCACAGCCATCGCTGCGCTCATCGGTTGTGCCATTGGTATTCTTGCAGGTATGACCAAAGGCTTGGTGTCCAGTACCCTGAACCACCTTTTGGATACCGTCATGTCCATCCCTTCCCTGCTTCTTGCGATTATTTTCGTCGCGTTTCTAGGGTTTGGAGAATTCAACATTCTGCTGGCGATTTGTCTTGCACTGATCCCAAGGTTTATCCGGTCTGTGTATGTTGCGGTACATAACGAAGTCGAGAAAGACTACGTGACTGCTGCTCGTCTCGACGGCGCTAAAAATATCCATCTTATGTGGAACTCGATTTTTCCAAACGTGCTGCCAGTCATCGCTGCCGAAGCAACCATGGCTTTGTCCGTCGCAATTCTGGACATCACGGCACTGGGCTTTTTGGGTTTGGGCGCACAAGCACCGAGCACTGAATGGGGTGCAATTCTGGGCGATTCAGTTGAACTGATTTACTCTGCTCCCTGGACGGTAACCTTACCCGGTTTGGTCATTATGTTTACCATTGTTGTCATTAACTTGGTTGGTGAAGGGACCCGACGCGCACTGAATGCGGGGATTGAATAATGCCTTTACTTGATATTCGACACCTGACGATTGAAATCGAAACCCCGCAGGGGAAAGTCAAAGCCGTCGACCGCATGAGCCTGACCATGAACGAAGGAGAAATCCGAGGGTTGGTAGGCGAATCTGGTTCGGGGAAAAGTCTGGTTGCGAAAGCCATTCTGGGTATTGCCAAAGACAACATGACTGTTACTGCAGACAGGCTGCGTCTGGGCAGTATTGATCTGTTACAACTGACACCTCGTGAAAGAAGGCGGATCATCGCGCGCGATATCGCGATGATTTTTCAGGAGCCTTCAACCTGTTTAGACCCTTCCGAACGAGTTGGCAGACAGTTGGCTGAATCTATACCTCGTGATTCTTACGAAGGTCGCTGGTGGCAGGCGTGGAAATGGCGTAAAACGCAGGCAATGGCTCTGCTGCATAAAGTGGGCATTAAAGACCACAGACGAGTGATGCGCAGCTACCCTTATGAGCTGACTGACGGTGAATGTCAGAAAATAATGATTGCGATGGCTATCGCAACCAAGCCCAAAGTTCTGATAGCAGACGAACCGACCAACGATTTAGACGCCATTACTCAGTCTCAGATTCTCCGTCTGCTTAGCCGGATGAATCAGGTGAACAACACGACTATTCTGCTGATTGGGCACGACCTCACCACCATTACTCAGTGGGCAGACAGAATTACCGTGATGTATTGCGGTCAATCCGTCGAATCAGCAGCAACCAAACAGATTCTGAATGCACCTAAGCACCCCTACACCGTGGCACTGTTGCAAGCGATGCCAGACTTCAATGACTGGATCCCTCACAAGTCCAAACTGCAATCTCTGCCGGGGTCCATTCCTCCACTTCAACACTTACCTATTGGTTGCCGACTAGGACCAAGGTGCCCTCATGCGCAGCGCCAGTGTGTTGAAATTCCACAGACTCAAAAAGTGAAAAATCATAAGTTCAGTTGTCATTTCCCTCTGAACACGGAGAAGCGTTCATGAGTGCGTTGTTAGAAGTCAGCAACCTAAGCAAAACGTTTATCAGTCGTTCGGGGCTGTTTAGCAAGAAAGAGCAGTACGCGGTTAAACCCGTCAGTTTCACGCTCGAAGCAGGGCAAACTATCGGCTTTATCGGGCAGAATGGCTCTGGCAAGTCGACTCTGGCAAAAATGCTCGCAGGTGTTGTTGAGCCAACATCTGGTGAAATAAGAGTTATGGGCGAAAAACTGGAACACCGAGACTACTCCACTCGCTGCAAATTAATTCGCATGATTTTTCAGGATCCCAATACCTCTCTGAATCCTCGTTTGCAGATTGGCACCATCTTAGAAGGTCCACTGAAACGTAACACCAGTATGGCTTCGGAAGATCGTAAAAAGCGCGTAAAACAGACACTCATGAGAGTGGGTCTGCTGCCTGAACACGCTTACTTTTATCCTCAAATGTTGGCGACTGGACAGAAACAACGTGTCAGTCTGGCACGTGCACTCATTCTACAGCCGTCTATAATTGTTGCTGATGAGGCGCTTAATGGTCTGGATATGGCGATGCGTTCTCAGATCATTAATTTGCTTTTGGAGTTGCAGGAAGAGATGGGTGTGTCGTTTGTGTTCGTTTCTCAACATATCGGAATCATAAAACACATTACCGACAAAATTATGGTGATGCATGAAGGCAACGTGGTTGAGTCTGGCTCGACGCACGAAGTAATAGCCAATCCATCCCATCAAATTACACAACGCCTGATCGAGAGCCACTTCAATAAAGCCCCAGCACATTAAGGCAGCCTATGTGGAAAAGCATCAATCCTCTGAATCACTGTATACTCTGTTTGGTGCTTTTCACGTTTTCTTCCCCTTCCTTCAGCGAGTATCGGTGGCTTGATCCAGCATATCTAGAAGAAGCATTTTATGAAGTCGCCTTAAAAAATGAGTACGATGCTGGCGGGCAAAACGTCAGGAAATGGCGAGAACCCGTAAAAATTTATTTGGAGCATAAAGTCCCGGACGAAGACATTCACACCGAACTGGCTCAAATGCATGTAAAGCACCTGTCGTACCTCACCAATCACCCAATCGAAATTGTTCCCACACCTGAAGAAGCCAACGTTATCTGGGTCTACACAAGGTTGAGTGAATGGGAAGAGGACATTGAAAGAGTATTGGGAAGACCTTCGCTCCAGCATTCAAAGCGAGCGATTTGTATCGCCAATTTTGAAACCGCACCCGACGGGCAAATGATTAAAGGGGGGATTATTATTCCTGTTGATCAGGCTCGTTCAAAAGGAAAACTATTGGGCTGTGTAGTGGAAGAAATTACCCAACTTCTGGGCTTGCCGAACGATTCAGAAAAAGTCTACCCATCCATTTTTAACGATGAGTCTCCTGAAGATCTGCTTTCCCCTCTTGATGGTCTGCTGCTTAAAATTCTCTATCACCCTTCTCTGGAACCGGGAATGAGTAAAGACGAAGCACAACCTATCGTCAGAGCCATACTTTCAGAATTCCAACAAAATGGCACCTTAGAAGGTGCCATTCGAGAAATCAGAAAGGGAGAACTTTACCCACTGATGGGCTTTTAGTTTAAGTGACTTATTAGCGCTTGCTCGCCTGTTTTTTTAGTTCAAAGTCAAATTCTTCTGGGTACAGAATGACGCCTTCCTCGTTGTCATTTGGGAAGACAACCACTGAAAGCTCGTCGTCTTCCAGACCATAGGTCCAGCGGCTGTGCCATTTGTTGATTGAAATCGCTTCAGGCTTACACTCTTCCCAATCACCTGTCGCCCAGGCTTGGGCAAACTCTTGGTTTGGCCATACAGGTACGCAATCTTCGTCTTCTGTGTTTAACATAACGCAGCCATGCTCGTCGGTTAAAATCCAAATCTCGCGATTGGCAACCACCTCTTTAATGCAGTATTTCAGACGTTGTTCTGTGTTGTAACGGTTGATGGTTTCAATTTGTTCTTGATCGAGTTGTTTAGACATTTGGAATGCTCTTAGAAGACAGGAATGCAGGAAGTACTATTATACCAAAATCCTCAAAGACATCACGCTCAGCGACAGACGATTTGGGCAAATCTACGACATCAGCTCAGACAAACTTTTTAAATAGTTTGGCTTTATCGAGAAGCACTTCCAGATCTTTCATTCGGTTGCTGGTTTCAGACCAGGTTGCAGACTGAATCGCCTCCACCAAGGCTTCCACTAAAAAAGTAATAGCTACTGTTGAATCCCACGCTGAAGGCGCTTCAATTCGGGCATGAAAAACGTGCTGAGCCAGCTTCACAACTGGCGACCCCCATTGATCTGTAAACAGAATCAGGTTCACTTCTCGGCTGCGGGCGATTTCCGCCAGCGTGAGAATGTCGTTCTCGTATCGGCGAATATCGAACACCACCAGCGTATCGCCGGGCTTCATGTTAATCACATAGTGCGACCAGCTATTGGCGTTCGGTTCCACCATGGTGACGTTGGCACGAATGACCTGCATATGAGTAAACATATATTCAGCAATAGAGTGGCTGATTCGCCCACCAACTATATAGAGAGAGCGGTTTTGGTCACTTAGTGCATCCACAACATCGTTAAACGTTTTCTCATCGATTTGAGTCACGGTCTGCCGGATGTTGTTCACCACCGCATCAGCAAAACGATCAAGAAGATGGGACTTTTCGTCGATGCTGGGAATAGAATCATGCTTTTCAATCGGGCTTTTTAGGGTGTCGCCTATCTCCTCATGAATGCTGCGTTGCATCTCTGGAAAGCCGCCAAAGCCAAGCTTTTTCGCCAAACGAACCACGGTTGGTGTCGATACCTTCGCGGCTTCCGACAAAGACACTACCGTCCCTAGACTGGACGCCGGGTAATTCTCCAGCATCACATTGGCGAGCTGCCTTTCTGCCCGAGTCAGTGTGGCAAACCCTTCTTTAATCCTTTCCGCTACCGTCAAAACATTCTCCATACCGCTTTGTAGCTCCACCGTTATTGAGAACATTGTAACAAACATAACATGACATCTTAAAATGAAAAAATATTTTCTGTAATTTTATTGACAGCATTTTTATTTCTGTAAATATAGGTACAAACAGATCATTATTTAACCAATAATCTGAAATCATTCTAAGAAAACATTCTGGGAACAGTGACGTTCCTTGAGCAGTCTAGTGAACATGGAGTTGTTGATGGAGCAGGATCCAATCCTTTCGCTTCCCTCGCCTATTCGGGCGTTTGTAAAGGGAGTGGAAACAGTGAACCGAAAGATCGGTCGGTTTGCGATGTATCTGGTATTCGTGATGATAGGGGTATTGCTCTACTCATCCATTTCAAAAACCTTTTTCTACCCTTCGCTTTGGACGTTGGAAATGGCGCAATTCGTCATGGTGGCGTTCTACATGCTCGGAGGACCTTACTCTATGCAGTTGCAAAGCCACGTCCGAATGGACTTGGTATACGGTAACTGGAGCCTCCGCAAAAAAGCCATGATAGACAGCATCACCGTTATCATGTTGTTCGTTTACTTAGGCGTGTTGCTGTATGGCGGAATATCCAGCACCAGCTACGCGGTCGAATACGGTGAACGCAGCTACTCAGCTTGGCGACCTTATATGGCGCCAATAAAAATCATCATGTGCATAAGCGTGTTTCTTATGTTGCTTCAGGCGATTGCGGTCTGGATCCGTGATATAGCCACTGTCATCTATGGCAGCGAAACGGAGGCAAATTCATGAGCTACGAAATGATCGCCATGTTGATGTTCTCTGCCATGATGCTGATGCTGCTTACAGGGCAGCGTGTCTTTGCGGTTATCGGCTCTATTGCTGTGATCGCCGCTCTGCTTCTCTGGGGCGACGGAGGCTCAGAAATCGCCTTTAGTTCAGCCATCAAACTGATGAAATGGTACCCACTGCTTACTCTTCCCCTGTTTATCTATATGGGATACATGCTGTCTGAATCAGGTATCGCAGAAGATTTATACCGCATGTTCCATGTCTGGATGGGACCATTAAATGGCGGGCTTGCGATAGGAACCATAGGTCTGATGGTGGTGATCTCCGCCATGAACGGTTTAAGTGTTGCCGGAATGGCCATTGGTGCCAGTATTGCATTACCTGAGCTGTTGCGACGTGGTTACGACAAAATCATGGTAACGGGCGTCATACAGGCGGGAAGTTCATTGGGAATATTGGTTCCCCCGAGTGTGGTTCTAGTGCTGTATGGCATGATTGCCCGCCAGCCCGTTGGGCAACTTTGGCTCGCCGGTGTTTTTCCCGGTCTGCTGATGGCGACTCTCTTTATCGTCTACATTGTGATTCGATGTAAATTGCAGCCGAATTTAGGTCCAGCTCTCCCAGAAGAAGAAAGAAATGTCAGCTTAAAAGAGAAACTACTACTGCTACGCGCTGGCATTACCCCGCTTCTGATATTTGTTTCCATGACCGGGTTGTTTTTGATGGGCGTGACCAGCTTGGTAGAAAGTTCCGCCGTGGGTGCAACCGCCGCGACCATTGCCGCCATCGCCAAAAGACGCCTTAATCGAAATGTCATGGAAGAGACGTTAAGAAAAACGTTAGCCATAAGCTGCATGTTTATGTGGATCATTCTTGCAGCACTTTGCTTTGGTGCAGTGTTTGACGGAATCGGCGCAGTAAAAGCGATTGAAGGATTCTTCATTGATCGATTAAACCTGACACCTTGGCAGGTGCTGATTCTGATGCAGCTTTCTTATCTGCTAATGGGAACATTCCTTGACGACACTGCGATGCTGGTGATTGTCGCGCCGCTTTATGTTCCGCTAGTCGGCGCGCTGGGATTCGACTTGCTCTGGTACGGCGTGCTTTACACCATTACCTGTCAAATCGCCTATATGACGCCACCATTTGGCTACAACCTCTTCCTGATGCGAGCGATGGCACCACCCGAGATTTCCCTGAAAGACATTTACCTATCCATCATTCCGTTTGTGCTGATCATGATATTCGGTCTGATTCTGGTGATGGCTTTCCCACAACTGGCTTTGTGGCTACCGGAGTACCACTACGGCCAATAAAACACGACCTGATGTGACAACCTTAAACTTGGACAAGGACACACATTCCATGGAGGAATAAAACATGTCTAGTAGAAGAGATTTCCTTAAAAAAGCAGGGGCGGTGTCAGCCGCAAGTGCAACAGCCATTGTGGGCGCACCTGCTATTGCAAACAGCAAAAAGACCATCAAATGGCGTTTGCAAACCTACGCGGGTCCAGCGCTCGGTGAGCACGTAATCAAACCTGCTGTGGATGCATTCAACAAAGCCGCCAATGGCGAAATGGTCATTGAACTGTTTTACGCCGATCAGCTTGTACCTACGGGTGAGCTTTTCCGAGCTATGCAGCGAGGGACAATCGATGCGGTGCAAAGTGATGACGACTCCATCGCCGCTCCTGTAGACATTTCTGTATTCGGCGGGTATTTCCCCTTCGCTACTCGATACAGCCTGGATGTTCCTGTGTTGTTTGAACAATACGGTTTAAAGGAAATTTGGAAAGAAGCGTATGACGAAGTGAAAGGCGTCACCTGGTTGTCAGCAGGTGCATGGGACCCCTGCCACTTCGCTACGGTAAAACCGATCCGAAGCCTGTCAGATTTGAAAGGAAAACGCGTCTTTACCTTCCCAACAGCAGGTCGCTTCCTGTCTCGTTTCGGTGTTATTCCGGTCACCTTGCCCTGGGAAGATGTCGAAGTTGCCATTCAAACTGGTGAGCTTGACGGCATCGCCTGGTCAGGCATTACCGAAGACTACACCGTTGGCTGGGCTGACGTCACCAAGTACTTCTTAACCAACAACATTTCCGGTGCGTGGTGTGGCTCGTTCTTCGCCAACAGCGAGCGTTGGGATGCCCTGCCAGAACACCTGAAAACGCTATGGCGTCTCTGCATGGACAGCTCTCATTACTACCGCCAGCACTGGTATTGGGGTGGAGAAGCTAAACTTCGTGTAGAAGGCAAAAAACTTGAACTGACCACCATCCCAGATGAGGAATGGAAATCAGTCGAACAGGAAGCGCTGAAATTCTGGGATGAGATTGCCAAAACCAGCCCAAGGACAAAACGCGTGGTGGACATCTTCAAGAAATACGCCGCCGATATGGAGAAAGCGGGCAAACCATATCGTTACAGCTAACAGGGTATCGCACCGGCAGATAATGCCGGTGCTCAGAGGAACAGGAAATGGATGCAAGATCAGTAAAAACCATCGAAGACGCCAAGAAAATTGTTGAAGAACGTGGGCTAAGCCACATCAAAGTTGGGCTGTTCGATAACGATGGGATTATGCGCGGAAAATACATGTCGAAAGACAAGTTCTTCTCGTCACTGGATAAGGGCTTTGCCTTTTGCGATGTGGTTTTGGGCTGGGATGCCAAAGACCAACTCTACGACAACACCACCTACACCGGATGGCACACAGGCTATCCAGATGCGCCTGTCAGAATTCTGCCTGAAACCTGTCGAGATGTGCTGGATGAAGAAGGCATGCTGTTGTTTATTGCCGAGTTTGATGAACAGGCATCCTCTGTCTGCCCCAGAAGTACTTTAGCGCGCGTATTGAAAAAATATGACGAGCTAGGATTAAACGCCTTTGCTGCCTTCGAATATGAATTTTTTGTTTTCAATGAGACGCCCCACTCTGTGCGAGAGAAGAATTATCAGGACCTCGAGCCAATTACCCCAGACTGGTTTGGCTACTCGATGATCCGAAATTCCACCTATCTGGAACTGTACCAACAACTGCTCGATTTAGGTGAAAGCATGGACTTCCCCATTGAGGGCATTCATTCCGAAACAGGTCCCGGCGTAATTGAAGCCGCTCTGGCAGTTGATGAAGCCATGAGTGCTTCGGACAAAGCTGCCCTATTCAAAACTTACACCAAAGTGCTGGCTCAACGAAATGACCTTATGGCGACCTTTATGGCGAAATGGAGTAACGATTACCCCGGACAAAGTGGTCATATACATATTTCTTTGCAAAACAAAGATGGCAGCTCCGCTTTTTACGATCCTAAGACCGAATACAACATGAGCACGCTACAGCGTCACTTTGTTGCGGGTTTACAAAGACTTATGCCTGACTTCTTATGCATGGTCGCACCAACGGTTAACAGCTACAGACGCATGATCCCCGGCTTCTGGGCACCTACCCACTCTACCTGGGCAGTGGAAAATCGCACAACGTCACTCAGGGTGATTCCGGGTTCTGCCAAAAGTCAGAGGGTGGAATATCGAATTGGTGCTGCTGATGGCAACCCGTATCTTGCTCTCGCCGCCGCATTGGCATCTGGTTTGTGCGGGATACAAAACAAATGGGAGCCCGGCGAACCTATCTTAGGTAATGCCTATGAACAAAACATTCCTGAAGATTTGAAACTGCCGGGCACTCTGTGGGATGCAGCGCAAAGGTTAAAAGCTTCTGCTCACGCGAGGGAGATGTTTGGCGATGAATTTGTCGACCATTTCGCGGCGAGCCGAGAATGGGAAGAACGAGAATTCAGAAAAGCAGTGACCGACTGGGAGCTGAAGCGCTACTTCGAAATCATATAAACGGCTAAAGGTATAGGACATCATGGAACAGAACACCCTATCTCCGATCAATGGCAAAGTGTGCGTGACGCGAGAACTGGCAACCGCAGAACAGATTCAGGCTGTGATCAGCAGCGCCAGCCTTAGCCAAAAGGAATGGCAGGCCACTTCGCTTGAGAAACGTAAAGCCATTTGCTCTCAGGCAATAGAGAATTTTGTTGCCAATAAAGAAGAGATTGCGAAAGAAATTACCCAAATGATGGGGCGACCTATTGCTCACACACAGGGCGAAGTGTTCGGTGTGGAGGAACGAGCACTCTCAATGATTGCGCAGGCTGATGATGCGTTAGCAACGATTGAACTACCTGAAAAAACAGGATTTACGCGATACATAAAGCGCGTTCCTGTGGGAAACGTACTGGTCATCGCCCCTTGGAATTACCCATACCTCACTGCTATCAATGCAGTAATACCTGCTTTACTGGCTGGCAACAGCGTAATAATCAAGCACTCGGCTCAAACTCCGCTCTGTGCTGAACGATTAGTGGAAGCTTTCGAAGGAACTGGGTTACCAAAAGGCGTTTTTCAGTTTGTTCATACCGATCATGCGTCCACTGAAAAAATGATTCAGAGCCTCGGTATCGACTACGTTGCTTTTACCGGTTCTGTAGCTGGCGGTGCCATGGTAGAACGCAATGCGGCTGGTCGGTTTATTGGTGTCGGTCTCGAACTCGGCGGAAAAGACCCGGCGTATGTTCGTTCGGATGCCGATCTTGATCATGCCGTAGAAACACTGGTCGACGGAGCCTTTTTCAATTCAGGTCAATCCTGTTGTGGGATCGAACGCATCTATGTTCATGAGTCCGTTCACGACCAGTTTGTAGATAAAGCGGTAGAACTTGCAAAAGAATACACATTGGGTGACCCGACAGATCCTGAGACCACACTAGGGCCACTGGTTAAAACCGCTGCCGCAGATTTTGTGCGCGAACAGATAAAGCAGGCCGTTTCACAAGGTGCAAGGGCACACATAGACGAACACCTTTTCCCGATGAGCCAAAAGGGAACCCCTTATTTAGCACCTCAGATTCTGACAGAGGTGAACCATTCAATGAGTGTGATGAACGAAGAGTCCTTTGGTCCAGTTGTCGGCATTCAGTCCGTAACTAGTGACGAAGAGGCGATTTCGCTGATGAACGATTCAGAGTTCGGACTGACTGCCTCAGTTTTCACTAAAGACGCGCTAACCGGAGCCCGGATAGGCGAACAGATTGAGACAGGAACATTCTTTGTCAATCGCTGTGACTATCTCGATCCCCAGTTGGCATGGACTGGTGTAAAAAACTCCGGTCGTGGCTGCACGCTTTCAAGCATAGGGTTCGAAATGCTGACCCGCCCTAAATCATTCCATATCAAAACTCTGGGAGAAGGCTAATGACCATCGCAAACTGGAACTACCCGACAGCCATCAGTGTTGGAAAAGACGTTCTAAAGTCGCTTCCTGATCACTGTAAGAGACTTAATATTCAATCTCCACTTCTGGTGACTGACCCTTTTCTGGCAGATATGGATATCGTGATAAACGCCATAAAGAACTGTGAAGAAAAGGGGTTGGCGATTGCTGTGTTTGCCGATGTTCAGGGAAACCCGACCGACACCAACGTGAATCTGGGCATTGATGCTTACAACGCAGGTCATCACGATGGGATCATCGCATTTGGTGGTGGTTCTAGCCTGGACGCGGCAAAAGCCATCGCCCTTTGCGCAAATCAGAGTCTGCCTCTCTGGAGCTTTGAAGATGTTGGTGACAACTGGGCTCAAGCGGATGAGAGCAAAATTGTACCTGTTATCGCTATACCTACAACAGCTGGCACGGGTTCAGAGGTCGGGCGCGCTTCGGTGATCACCGACTCCGATAGTCACATCAAGAAAATCATTTTTCATCCCAAAATGATGCCTGTGCAAGTATTGCTCGACCCAATGGTGACCGTTGGTTTACCTGCGCACATTACGGCGGCAACGGGAATGGATGCACTCTCTCATAGTTTGGAGGCATACTGCGCTCCCGGATACCATCCCATGGCGGACGGTATCGCTATCGAGTCAATCAATCTTGTTAAGCACTTTCTCTACCGAGCTTATTTAGACGGTGATGACATCGATGCCCGAACTCAGCTACTGGTGGCGTCAAGCATGGGGGCGACGGCTTTTCAGAAAGGCTTAGGAGCCATGCATGCCCTAGCCCACACCTTGGGTGGGCTATACGACAAACACCACGGGCTGCTGAACGCGATTTTGATGCCGTATGTGCTGGAAGCTAACCGCAGCGAAATCGAAGACAAAATGGTGGTTTTAGCGCGTGCGCTTTCGCTTCAATCTCCGGGCTTTGACGCGGTAAACAACTGGATTCTGAGCATGCGAAAAACACTGGCGATACCACATACACTGGCTGAAATTGGCATCACGGGCGATGAAGTTGAAAAAGTTGGGCAACTAGCGGTTCAGGATGCAGCCGCAGGTGGTAACCCCATACTATTTACAGCAGAAGAGTACTCTCAGCTATTTGTGCATGCGCTGACAGGTCAGAAAATACAACAATAACCATAACGGTGATGGCAATGAAAATTTGCATATTAATCTGTGACGATGTAAACCCAGCTCTGGAACCCGAGCATGGAAACTACAAGGAAATGTTCAGCCGACTTCTGCATGCAGTAGACGACTCTATTGAACTCGCTTTTTACTGGGTAAATCATCGGCAGTTTCCTGAAGACATTACAGAGTGTGATGCCTACATTACCTCGGGCAGTAAGTCTGGTGTGATGGACAACGATCCGTGGATAAACGATATGGAATCGTTAGTGCGCGAGATCCATCAGGCTCACATTCCATTCATTGGGATATGCTTTGGTCACCAAATGCTGGCAAAAGCGTTGGGGGGAGAAGTATCCCGCGCTGAAGTCGGCTGGGGTGTAGGCACTGCCGTTACCAAGGTTTTCATTCCTCAGCCTTGGATGGAACCATTTCAGCAGCAGATCAACTTGCTGGTCAGCCATCAGGATCAGGTGATTTCCATGCCGGATGATGGACAAGTCATTGCGGGCAATGATTTCTGCCCTGTTTCAATAATGTTGGTAGGAAAAACTTCGCTTGGAATTCAGGCACACCCAGAATTTTGTGCTCCCTACTCCAAAGCGTTGATTGAGATCAGAAAGGATTCGATACCTAAATCCGTTCAGGAAAAAGGTATCGCGTCGCTTAAATTACCAACCGATGGATTGCTGGTCACACAGTGGATGCTGAATTTTATTTGTGAGTCTTTGAAAAGCTAGCGTTCAAACAGATTGAGAATATTTTCCAACTCTCTCTGTACCAGATAATCGGGTTTAGACAGAAGTTCAGCACGAAGCACCTTGATGACTTCCTGAGCTTTCAGTTTCTGATTTGAACGCTCAAGCCAATATAGGGTTTCTAGCTGAATTTCTTTTTCACTGCGTTGTGAACCAACCATGGTATTCATTTCCAGAGCCTCATTCAGCGCCAT
This sequence comes from Vibrio sp. SCSIO 43132, assembly GCF_019904195.1. NCBI lineage: Bacteria > Pseudomonadati > Pseudomonadota > Gammaproteobacteria > Vibrionales > Vibrionaceae > Vibrio > Vibrio sp. SCSIO 43132. Next base: position 1,714,412 of record NZ_CP063199.1, on the reverse strand, counting down.
GATTATGGTTGTAGTGTCCAGCTCGCCCGAACGAGCCAGTGCAAGACGCGAGCGAACCTTTTGCGGGAAACCTACACTTTCTGACGGCGGTACATTCACATCAGTGGAATTCGCATCCCTGAAAGTGTGCCATGATGGAACATCTTCAAAAGAAATGGTAAGCCCCTTTTCTTTGTTGTCCTGAACAGGGATGTTTCCGCTTAGATACTGAACGTAATACTCCGTTTTTAATGCCTGAACATACCAGGAATAATTCGATTGAATTGTCTCGCCATAATTACTTTGGGTTACGTGCCAGAGTGCTTTGTCCAAATTCCCCGTTCTCATGTGGATTTCAGCCAACCAAAGGTGGGAAAGCGAGAGCACAATTGGGTCTTGAGAACGTTCCAGAAGATATTCCAGCTTAGGTTGTGCAGACAGCCGCTCACCCACATCCACCATGCATATTGCCCTTTGTAGCGCACTCCATTCGTGGCTAGCATCGATAATGCTGGAAGCGGCGAAATAGTGTTGAGCAAGCAGGCACCCTCTCTGGCTTAGGGCTTGCTGCCCTTTCGCATATTCGTGCATCGCGCTGACTTCAAAATCGTATTCCGCCAATGTATTCAACGCTTCTTCTGGACGAAGTTGTTGAAGAATCGTAGAGGCGATCCCCGGCATGCTGAGCGCCAGATCCGATTTGGTTATGGAGCCAGTCTGGCGAGCTAAGTGTTTATCAAGAATGGTGTATTCAATGGATTGCCCTTCTTCCTTCATGGTGACAGAGGCATAAACAATGGCATCCAATTCCAAACGCTTAAACTCTTCGCCGGACCAGTTTGAAATATCCGTCTCATGAGCACCAATCTGACTCGGTGGGAAAACTTGTATGTCTGGGTAGAGCATCAAGTCGGTCGCCAGCATATCGCTGAGCCCATATTCCACCCAGTCGTAGGAGTCCAAGGGAGTCGCGTTATGGAAAGGCAGCACTGCAACTTTGATGCTCTGATGGGAAAAGTCTATTTTGTCCTTGCCAGTAACCAGCCAGAAAGCGGCAACCAAGGTTAATACAATGCATAGAGGTAGCAACAGAGTGAGTTTTTTGTTTGCAGATTTAGAATCAGGTTGTTTAAACGGCGCGATTTCAGCTATCCATTTGTATCCCTGATTGGGAATCGTCCGGATAAATTTTGGGTTAGATGCAGAGTCACCGAGCAATTTTCTGAGCTCCAGAACGCTTTGAGAAAGTGATCGTTCCCGGTATTCGCCGTTGACCCATAACGCTTCAAGCAACTCATCTTTTGAAATGATCCTGTCTGGGTTCTCGATAAAAAATGCCAACAGCTGTGCTACTTTGTTTCTTATCGTAATGGGCTCTTCTTCTTTGAAGAGTTTCCCTGATGTTGCGTCAAATCTAAACTCACCGAACTGAATCACACTTCGCCTTTTCCCGTATCCCTGATTGTTCACACCCGCAGCCTAACGCGCTGGTTTTTACCTTTCAACGCTACAAATCACTAAATTTGATAAAATTTGTCATCCTTTGTCTTTGATTTGATGCGATTTTTAACCATTTGAATTGAGCTCAGTGCTGAAAACAAACACCTTGAAATGACCAGACAACAAGGAGTCGGTCATGAATCAATCGGTAAAATTATGCACTGGATTATTACTCTCTGCATTGATCTTTTCGTCGAAGTCTATCGCTACGGAGAATTTAGTTTTTGTTCACGGAGCTCACTTCGATGCCAGATCCTGGAAGCCTGTTTCAAGCTACTTATCTTCTGACGTTAACGTGTTAGCGGTAAACTTACCCGGTCGAAATACAGGTGAGGACGCGTCCAAAATTGGGCTAAGCAATTCAGCTAAATCACTTTGCGAAAACATTCGCTCGCTAGAAGGTAACATTCATTTTGCTGCGCACAGTCAGGGCGGAGCTGTGGTTCATTCCGCGATTGGCATCTGCCCTTCTCAATCCATTAAATCCATCACCTACATCACCTCGGTCGCTCCACTCGTAGGAGAGAGTGCTTTTGCTTCCCTAAACGCCGACGACGAAAAACATTACTTCAAAGGGGTGAGTTACAACGAAAATAACCATCGCATGGAAATTCGGGATTGGACGCACTTTAACGCCACCTTTGCGCAGGATGCATCATCAGGTCAGACAAGGCAGCTGCGTAAATTAGCCATTGATGAGCCTGCTCATATCGGGGAAGAAGCTGTGAAATACGGCAAAGCGGAACTGGACCGAATTTCGAAGCACTACGTGTTCGCTAATCAAGACAAAATCATTTCTCTTGAATCGCAGCTAAAAATCGCAAACTCATTAAATATTCATAGTGTTTATTCTTTACAAACCGGTCACTTACCTATGCTGACCAATGCAAAAGAGTTAGCGATGATATTAGATGGAATTGTTGAGAATGTGGCATCTGACTGATCGCCAAAGGCAGTAGTTCGCCCTAAAGAAGAAAAGCCCTGACTCCTTTCGGAATCAGGGCTTAAATTGATCTGTTCGGCAAGCGGTGACTAATCGCAATTCAAGTTATATAGGGGGAACTCTAGCCGAACAAAATTCTTATGCGGTCAGGTTTTTCATTGCCGCAGCAACTTTATCAACCTTACCGACACCAACGATAACCTGAATAGAAGTTTTACCCAGTTTCACTACACCAGCAGCACCCAGTGCTTTTAGCGCTTCATCGTTAATGTTTGCTGTGTCTTTCACTTCAAGACGCAGACGAGTGATGCAGTTATCGATAGTAACCAGGTTCTCTTTACCGCCCAGCTCTTCAATGTACTTAGCAGCAAGAGCACTGATGTCGCCTTCGCCTTCTTCTGCCATTTCTTCACCGCGTCCCAAAGTCTTAAGGTTGAACTTCACGATAGCAAAACGGAAGATCACGTAGTAAAGCACACCAAACACCAGACCTTGAGCAATCAGCATATACCACTGAGTCGCAAGTGGGTTTTGGCTAGACAGAACGAAGTCCACCAGACCTGCAGAGAAACCAAAGCCTGCCATCCACTGCATAGAGGCTGCGATGAATAGGCTGATACCTGTCAGGATTGCGTGAATAACAAACAGAACAGGTGCCAGGAACATGAATGAGAATTCTAGAGGCTCTGTGATACCTGTGAAGAAAGACGCCGCACCTGCTGCCAGCATTACAGAGAATACTTTCCCTTTGTTTTTCTTGTCTGCGCTGTGGTAAATCGCCAGAGCAGCAGCAGGAAGACCAAACATCATGATTGGGAAGAAGCCAGCCTGGTACATACCCGTTACGCCTGGTGTTGCAGTACCGTTCGCGATTGACTGTGCGCCGCCAAGGAAGTTAGGAATGTCATTGATGCCTACTACATCGAACCAGAACACAGGGTAAAGCGCATGGTGCATACCAACCGACAGGAACAGACGGTTAAAGAAACCAAACAGACCTGCACCAAGAGGACCAAGCTCCTGCAAAGACGTACCCAATGTCAGTAGTGCACCGAAGATGATTGGCCATACTGTCATCAGGATGAACGCCAGAACCATACCTGCAATTGAAGTCAGGATAGGCACAAGGCGCTTACCACTGAAGAAAGCCAGGAATTTTGGTAGCTCGACGTGAGAGAAGCGGTTGTAGATTTCTGCAGAAATAATACCAACGATGATACCCACGAACTGGTTATCAACGTTTTTAAACGCCGAGTTTACATCTTCGGCTGAAATGCCTTGAAGTTGCGCAAGCGATTCCATAGAAAGGAGTGTTGTGACGACAAGCCACATAACAAAACCAGAAAGAGCTGCAGAGCCATCTTTGTCTTTTGATAAGCCAAATGCCACACCTACGGCGAATATTACGGCCATGTTTTCGATGATGGCGCCGCCAGACTTAATCAAAAATGCTGCCAGAATACTTTCACTGCCCCAACCCACAGGATCAAGCCAGTAACCCACACCCATTAAAATCGCTGCTGCAGGTAAAGTAGCTACTGGCACCATAAGTGCCTTACCTACTTTCTGCATATAACCTAATACGCTCACTCGATACCTCACGAAGCTTTTAAAAAATCTTCGGCGGATTTTACGAATGTAATTTTACTGCGCAAAAAAACTCTTCACTATTGTGCCTAGTGTCACTAATATCGATAAAAATATCACTAATAAGCGTGAGTTTATTGATATTTTTATCTAAATAATGTATTTTCATCAGGCGTAACAACCAATTAACAACGATTTATCAGAATTATAAATCAATCTTAGTTATCTCTTTTTAGCGAAATACTCTTACATTTTTGAAACAAAAATTAGAGTCACTTTGCTCTACTCAATGCGATGGGCATTACTTATCTATAAGAAAGATAAAGAAAAAGCCGAAGCAACAGCTTCGACTTTTCAATTTTGAGATGAGAATTAAGCGAGCTTAAATCGGTTGATCATACGCATCATATCTTCCGATACCTGACTCAGCTCTTCACTTGCCGCTGCCATTTGTGTCGATTCACTGGCGAGTGACGTTGAGCCATCATTCAGACTAGAGACATTTTGGTTGATGCTATTGACGGTAAGAGTTTGCTCTTCAGTGGCCGCAGAAATCTGCTGATTCATTCCCTGAATCGCATGAACTTCCTGAGCTATTTCATTCAGAGCATCACCCGCTGAAGAGGAAATTTCTGAGGTATTGGTTGCTTTATCGGCCCCCTTTCTCATTACGCCAACGGCTTGCTCAGCTCCCGCCTGAAGTTTCTCAATAATGGTTTGAATTTCAATGGTTGATTCTTGTGTCCTTAAGGAGAGCGTTCGAACCTCATCGGCAACCACAGCAAACCCGCGCCCTGCTTCACCTGCACGAGCGGCTTCTATCGCGGCATTAAGCGCAAGTAGGTTGGTTTGCTCAGCAATGCCACGAATCACTTCCAAAACGGTGTCTACGTTGCGGCTGTCAGTGGCTAGCTGGCTGATCACCTGGCTCGCCTCACCGATGTCTTCTGCCAGAAGTTGCGACTCTCGAATATTACGCTGAATTATATCCAGGCTCTCTTCCGTCTGTTTCGCAGCTTTGACACTAAAGTCGGATGCGTCAACGGTTCTTCCTGCCACTTCCTCAACAGCCGTGAGCATTTCGCTCATTGCACCAGCGAGTTGCTCCGTGTCACTCTGCTGTTGATTCAGATTCACGTCCACCGATGAAACAGAAGATGACAATTGGTTCGCGGAAGCAGCTAACTGAGTCCCCGCATCACTGACTCCTCTCATGATGTCCTGAATCGAACTCACGAAGCGATTGAAGTACTGAGCCAGCTCAATCAACTCCTGGCTGCCTTCTTCCTTCAGACGTTGGGTAAGGTCCCCTTCTCCGCTGGAAAGATCTTTCATTGCCGAAACCGTGCTGTTGATAGGCTCAGTAATACTCCTTACGAAGTAGACGATCAATGCAGAAAGAATCACCAGCACCATACCCGCGTTCATCAGGGAAATCATTTGCGATTCCTGGATGTCTTTTTCCAGCGCATCCATGTTAATACCTGTACCTATCATCCAGCCCCACGGGTGGAAGTAATCGGCATAACTTGTTTTAGGCGACAGCTCTGTTGCGTCCGGAGAAGTCTTCCACATGTAATCAACAAAGCCTCCTCCCTGCTTACCTGTAGCGTAAAGCTCTTCTACGAACAGTTTCCCGTTGCCGTCCTTAAGCGGCAGAATGTTCGTCCCAAGCAGCCTTTTCAGACCTGAAGCGAGCTGTATACCGTCTTTATCCGCAACAAAGATGTAGTTGCCATTATCAAACCGCATTGCTGAAATCGCTTCCAGCGACAGACGCTGAGCTTCGTCTTTGGAAAGTGCGCCATTAACACTTTGCTCATGGTAATAACCAAGAACACCGACCGCGCCTTCAACGATTTGCTGAACGCCACGCTCATAATTGGCTCGCATGTGTGTTTTCGTTTTGGAAGCATCCAGAAGTGAGTTGGCAATCAAACCAATAGCAAACAGAACCAGAATCATCCGCGCTCGGGAACTGATTGACGCGTTTTTAAATGAAAAATTCATAGTGCCTCCCTGTTACTCATGCGGACCAGTCACTTTCTGACTGGAAAAGCAGGACTCATGGCTTTCGTACAACTTACGAAGTGCATCTCTGCATTTGTCTTCGTCCTTTGCGTTTTCTTCAAAATGTTGGATAACATCCTGAAACTGCTGAAGCAGCTGACGAGAATCCGCTTCTGACTTCTCGCAGACGCCGCTTGAGTCTTGTGCCTTTCGATGCGACAGTTTTTTCCCCTGTGCACGCTTGAATACACTATTCATACCTAACCCCTGACGTTGTATCTGTACTGCCTGCTATGTTCAATTAATTACGGTCCAGTCATAGCCTCATACAGGTATTGTTAAATGTTAAACTTGTATACGTTCACTCTGTTCAATGCACAGTCTGGTAAATAGACTTTGCTATTTTTCACGTGCAGGAGATAAGGCAGCCATAACTGTCCTTTCTCTCTGTCTGCGCCAAAACCGCTGAACGATTCCACATACTCACCTGAGCAGTTGAAGATCTTTATTGCTCTGTTCACGAGATCAGACACAAACAAGTAGCCATTCTCGTGATCGATGCTGGTAGGAAGCAGGAAGTTGTCGTTATCTGTTCCATACCCTTCTTTACCGAAACTGCGAATCCATTTTCCGTCCTGACCATAGACTTCTATGCGATTGTTATTTTGATCCGTAATGAAACAGGTGCCGCTGGCATCAACCGTAATGTCTGATGGAGTATGGAATTCTTCGTGCTCAGACCCTAATTTCCCGAACGTATGAACCAACCCGGCGGATCCTGTTTCTGACAGCCTCCAGCGGCAAATTCTGTTATTGCCGGAATCGGCAATTAAGATGTCATTGTTCGTTGGGTCTATCGCGATGCCCTGAGGCTTGTTCAACTGCTCTTCGCCGGCTCCTAATCCGCCAAAGACGGTGTAAGGCACCAGCTCGCCCAACACATCGTTGTACTGAAGTATCGTAACAATGCCACTCAAGTAGTTGCTTACGACCAGCAGCGGAACTTCAGGGTCCATTTGACCCGGTAGTGGCTTACTTGGCGTAAGTGCTGCAATCCCCAAAGAGCCAGGAAGCATTGGCAGGCTGATTGGTCTGGCAGAGTTGCTCTTGCCATCTTCTGTTGCTTGCAGTTGATAGTTACCTGCATCCACCATCCAGAGTAAATCTTCCGGGTCTTCAAATTTGTCATTCAGGAAAATGCGGATCATGGTTTGTTGCCATCTTTGAACCCATTCTGTTTGTGCCGACAAAGCGATACTCAACCAGGAAGGGATACCCGCTGGCTGCATGGCTTTTAATATTTGATCCTGAATCGAAAGCTGCTGTTCCACCCAATTTTGAAATGCTGGCGCATTGCCAGAATATCCGGGCTGAGTATTGGTGACGTCTCCGACAACAGAGGTCACAAAATGGAGCTGACCCGGATTGTCTCGTTCATCGCCAATGGATTTGAGTACTTTAGTTGCGCGAGTTTTGCCGCCTTTCAGAGTAGACAGGTTGATTTTGTGCTTTTGCAGAGACGCAAGAAACGGCTCTGTAATCAACATGGTCTGCGATTCGGTAAATTCCGTAATCTGAACAGGGGCGAAAAACCCATCCAGATTACCCATAAACCGCCCATCTAAGTTATAGACAGCGATAACGTTAGGACCTCCACCCGGAATCAAGACCCGGTTCTGGATCACGGAGACACCGCGAGACAAATCCAATCCGTCGATATAGCACTTGTCTCGTTCACTGAATACGATGCCATTACCTTGCCAGTCACAACGAACAACGGTCGCAAAGCCTGTATTGGCAATGTAGATGTTGCCTTGCTTGTCCAAGCTAAGCCCTTGTGGCCACAGCAAGTGGACAGGCTCGCCACCGTTTTCTGGTTTTATTTCGTCGATGGTGTATTCAAAGTCCCCGTCTTCGCTAAAAACGACGAGACGAGACTGGCTATCCAGTCCCTCATAAAATTCATCAGCGACACAGACTTTTCCATCATGGACGACAATGCCATTAGGACCTTTAAGATCAACTTCTGGCTCGTTACCAAAAACTTTTATGGATTTGATACCCAGGTTTTCTGAGTATTCGAGGATGTGAACCCGAAAATTACCAATATCGGTAACGTACACTCGATTTTTATCGGGATGAGCTAGTAACCTGAACGGCATATTGAACTGCTGGGGACCCGTGCCTACAGTGCCAAAAGAGGCAAGAATCTGATCCATATCAGAATCGAAAATCAGCACTCGGTTGTGTGCGGTGTCTGCTAACCAAATGCGACCGAAGCGATCTACGCAACTGCCAACTGGCGTATTTAGAGAGAGGTGACCGCTCGCCGAACAAGGCAACTGCGGCAACGTATCGACGGTTGTGCCGATATAACTGTGATATGCGATTCCCATAATTCCTAGCCTGTAAAATTCTTGTTTTTCCGAGTATCTGAATTTGTTCGCAACAGATTACTTGGGGATACAATGATTTATATTTTTATGCGTACTGACTCATAAAAACGTAGCAGCTAGTAGGTAAGTCGCCAGTCAAGAACGTGGTAAAAGTCGAATTTATTGAAGATTTCATACTAACGTCATATTTTTCAATCGAAATGACGAGCATAAAAAAACCGGAGCCAAGGCTCCGGTTTATTAACTTTATAATTAATAAAGAGTTACGCGAGTTCAGTCTGAAGCCAAGGCCAGCCCTGCTTCTTACGGCTTAATGTGTTTTCCATCATTAAAACGCCGTCTTTCTCGTGCTTAACCAGTTTTTCTGCCCACTCGCCTTTGTAAATTAGATGAGTTTGAGAAGTAGTGATGTCGGTAAGCATTACTGCAGCAAATGCCAAACCTTCTTCCTGGCAACGACGCTCTAGATCTTGCTCAAGAGATTCAATCATGCCGTCTACTTGCTCAAGAGTAGCCAGTTCAACCTGACCAACAACAACATCACGACCATTGAATGGGTATGCTTTCAGATCTTTATCGACAAGTTCAGTTGCAGACAAACCTTCGATGTTCGTTTTTGCAATCAGAAGATCTTTGATGAACTGATCCAGGTCTTCAACACCTGCAATTTCAGCCAGAGCGTAAACCGCATCTTTATCTTTTTGTGTACAAGTTGGAGAAGCGAAACCGACAGTGTCAGACAAAATTGCAGACATCATCATGATTGCCAGTGGCTTAGTGATTTCTGTTTCTTCCATTTTGAACAGTGCGTACAGGATAGTACATGTGCAACCTACTGGCCAGATCCAAGCTTCCAGCGGGTTCACTGTCATCACATCACCCAGACGGTGATGGTCAACAATACCTAAGATTTCTGACTCACCGATATCGTCCGGTGCCTGAGCCAAATCAGTGTAGTCGACTAACCAAATGTTTTCGCCCGCAACTGATGTACGCAGTTCAGGTTGATCCACACCAGCAACCTCAAGAACGTGTTGAGTTTCGCGGTTGATTTCGCCCTGACGAATGCCTTTTGCTTCAAGTCCACGTGCTTTTAATAGCTCCGCAGTAACAATTGCACTACAAATGCTGTCCGTATCCGGATTTTTGTGACCAACAACTAGAATCATTTCGCTTCCTAATTACTTCAAGTTTGCCCTCACCTTCACTGTAAAACCTCGATTGATTAAATCAGTCAGTGATGGTCGATTTTTCAAAAGTGGTTACTTTACCTTAATGAACGAAAAAGTCATTCAAGATCACACTAATTTCCATCATTTTGCACAGTCAAACTTGTAACTCGTCACGATTGTAGAATTAAGAACCTTACAAATGATAATTATTTGCATTCGCATTATCATTTATTTAAAGTTAATAACATACCAAGTAACTCTTGGTTACAAATACAAACGCTTTCCTGTCTGATGTCTAAAAGCTGATGCAGAGAAAAGCAAATAAAAAGTCAACCAATAACAAGGATAGATAGTCATGAGCTTCCTAATCGGCGTGAGAAACCTCATTCTGAGAGTCCTCTATCGCATCGTTCGCCCATTAATTTTTCTTATGGAACCAGAGCAAGCGCACTCCGCACTGAAAAAAATCGGTATTGCACTGGGCTCCAATGGTCTAACGCGAGCTTTAACGAGCTTTTTCTTTAATTACGAAAACCAGGCACTGAACACCAAAGTCGATGGCGTTACCTACCGCAACCCTGTCGGCTTGTCCGCTGGCTTCGACAAAGATGGTGAGCTAACCAAAATTTACCCTTCTCTGGGTTTTGGATTGGCAGAGCTAGGTTCATTCACAGGTGAAGTCTGCCCGGGTAACCCTGGTCGTCGTCTTTTCCGCATGGTGAAGTCCAAAGCCATCGTAGTCTGGTACGGTCTGAACAACCAGGGCGCAGAAAAAATCGCTAAGCGACTCGCTAACGTAGATTTCGGTCCACTGCGCGTCGGTATCAACGCCGCGAAATCCAACATTACTCCAGATTTTGTTCTTGAAGATTCTATTGAAGATTATCTGAAAACCATGCGTGCTTTTAAGGACATCGGTGATTACTTCACTATCAACATCAGTTGTCCGAACACACAGGATGGCGAACCCTTCGTCGACAGAGGCAATCTAGATGCCCTACTAACCGCTGTGAACGAAGAAATTCGTCCACTGACGGACCGACCAATCTACGTGAAACTTGCGGCAGATATGTCTCTTGAAGAGATCAACATTATTGTTGATGCCTGTGTAGAACATGGAATGGAAGGTGTGGTTCTGACTAACCTTGCGAAACCGGAGGGTAACGAAGAGCACCTTCCAGAAGAATACCCTTCAGCACAAGGTAAACTTCCGAAAGGAAAAGGCGCCATGAGTGGCTTACCACTTCAGCGTATTTCTACTAACGTTATTCGTCATGTTTACCGTCGTACACGTGGCGAAATCACTATCATTGGTGTGGGTGGCGTGTTCAGTGCACGAGACGCTTACGAAAAAATCACGTCTGGAGCAAGCCTGCTTCACATGATTACGACTATGATTTTCGATGGTCCACAGAACATCAATGAAATTAACCGTGGCTTGGTGCAACTTCTGAAACAAGATGGCTTCAACTCTATTGAAGAAGCTGTTGGTTCCAGAAACCCGCTACCGCCGCTGAAACCGACTGAATTGCAGAAACAGGAAGACAAGGCAGCTTAATAATGAACGGCAATAGCTTTAATCTTATCGTACATGGTCTACCCGACGAGGTTTACTCAGAATTTAAACGTGCCTTAAGAAAAGGCTATTGGCGTAACGGCATGCTACTGACAGCCAAGCAGAAAGAAGCAGCACAGCGCGCTATCTTAGTCAGAGAAACGCAAACCACTGCTGCTCTGCAATAACGGCTTTCCTGCAAGCATTAAAAAAGGTTCGGTAAATACCGAACCTTTTTCTTTTATTGCTCCAAACGCAACTGTTTAGGCAACTTCAATTGGACCGCCGAATGAGGTCACTGGTGGCACTTCACCAGAGAACTTCTCAAAGTCCACAATACAGGTATTCGCCGATGTTGCCTGAGCCAGCTCAGAGGTCGGGATGTCCTGAGTAAGTGTATTCGGGTCACCGTAAGTACAGATCGCCCCTTCTTTCTCGTTCAAAGGTCCATACCAAGCGCCCTCTTCAATACGAATAACGCCTTGAGGGAAGCTGTCTGTTACCACCGCACCAGCCATTAGCTGACCACGGTCGTTGAACACACGAACCAGGTCACCGTCTTTAATGCCCTTCTTCTTCGCATCCACCGGGTTAATGTACACTGGCTCACGCCCCTGTACTGCATAGGTTGCGCGGAATTCTTCCGATTCACACATCTGCGAGTGTAAACGCTTATCCGGGTGGCAAGACTGCAGCCAGTACGGGTGTTTTTCAGAACCCGGACCACCGTGTGAACGTTCCGTCTTCTCAAACCACATTGGGTGGTCCTGACAGTGCTCATAGCCCATGCGACCAATGGTTCGGCTCGAGATCTCAATGAAGCCAGAAGGCGTGCCTAATGCATTAATTTCCGGGTCTTTACGGAAATCGGCATGGCGAACCCAAGGCTTACCTGTACCAAAGTCCAGAACCCCTTTCTCCCAGAACTCATCAAACTCAGGCATGTCGAACTTAGCTTTGTTTGCGTTGCGACAGTCTTCATAAAGCGAGCGTACCCACTCCATTTCGTCCATTCCGCGTGTGTACTCTTTGTGACGACCAAAGCGACGAGTCAGCTCTGTGAAGATGTCGAAGTCGGTACGAGACTGGAACAATGGATCCACCAGCTTCTGCATCGCCACTAAACCGCGACCAGAGTATGAACCGTACACATCGATGTCGTTACGTTCCCATTGCGTACAAGCTGGCAAAACGATATCAGAGAATCGACAGGTTGCTGTCCATGCGAATTCAATGGTTACAACAGTTTGAAGCTTGCGGAACGCCTTCTTCATGCGGTTGCGATCCTGATGGTGGTGCCACGGGTTGTTCCCTGAAATCACCATCATTTTGTAATCTGGCAGTTTGACCTTAGAGCCGTTGTAGCGGATCTCTTTGCCCGGTTCGAGCAAGCAGTCAATCCAACGAGCAACAGGAATGGTTCGGCTGTAGCCGTTGAAATCCTTGTTGTCCCACTTTGGCTTCATACCCTGGTCAAGGTTACGAGGGAAACCACCCGGAGCCGCAAACCCTGTAGAAGGCACACCGATACCAGAGTAATGGTGTCCGTAGGAGATACCACCACCCGGAAGACCGATTTGACCCACCATAGCTGCGACTACCGCCGCCGCCCAGTATGGTTGCTCGCCGTGCTCCTGACGCTGAATACACCAGCCCATCAGGATTTGAGTACGGCCGCTGACCAGCATGCGGGCAAATTCGCGAATCTTATCTGCTTCTACACCACAGATTTCTGCCGCCCACTCTGGGGTTTTCTCGATCTTGTCTTTGGTTTCACCCAGAACATATTGAATGAATGGGTCAAAGCCCAAGCAATATGTCTTGATGAACTCTTTATCGTGCAAATCTTCTTTGTAAAGCACGTGTGCGACGGCCAGCATAAACGCCACATCAGTCATCGGATTGATGTACATGTGATCATTTTGCAGGTAGCGCTGAGTCTTGTTCTTCACTGGGTCAACCGACAGAACGTTAATCTCACCTTTGGCGACTTTTTCTTTAAGCTGCTCAAGGTAAGGGAACGACTCATGAGTCTCACAGTTCCAGCCAACCTGTAGGTTTTTCACTGGATCGTTTGCCCACAAGATGATGTTGTCGCTGTTTTCCAGAATTTCAGACCAGGATGTGCCTTGTGCATAAACTTCTGTAGAGCCCAGAACGTAAGGCATGATGGTTTGACCTGCACCTGTCGAGTAGTCCCCTACTTTGGTGATGTAGTTACCGTGCATGCCCACTGCGCGCTGCATGTGGCTGGTACAGCTGTGGAACTGACCCGTCTGACGCCAGCCAGTCTGACCTGCGTGCAGTGCCCATGGACCATAGTCTTTCTGAACACGCTCAAGCTCGCGGTAGAAGAGGTCTAACGCTTCATCCCACGTTACGCGAATAAAGCGGTTGTTACCGCGTGTGTCTGCGCTGTATTTGTGCTTTTTCAGCCAGTCGAGACGCACCATCGGATAACGAACACGAGATGGGCTGTAAATGATGCCCTTAATGCCGTTGATCATATCTGTTGGGTGCGAATCCATCTCCAGCGGTTTGATTTCTTGTACTTTACCGCCGTAGATGTGGGCGCGAAACGCGCCCCAGTGAGAACCGGATACTTTCCAGGTTCCTGTTGTTTCCGCTGCATTTGCTGAAGCTGATGCCAATAAGCTTGGACCAATCACAGATGCGGCGCTTGTTGTTGCAACACCTTTAAGAAAACTTCTTCGTGTAATAGCCATTTCTTATACTCCGACTGACGCTTAGTGGTGACCTTCAGCAAAATCTGAAGAGTGCTTCTGTAGGTATTTCAATACCAGTGCTTCACTGTCTTTATCAAAGTTCACGAATGCGAGCATACCGTTGAACATGCCCGGCCAGCCATTAGCTGTGAAGTGAGCTTCGTCTGGTTGGGTATGACATACCGAACAGTTGGTTTGGTAAGCTTCTCTCGCTTTGTCCCAAATCGGTGTCACGTCACCCAGCATCGCCGTTTTCTCCATCCAAAGTTTGGTTTCCACACGCTGCCAAGGCAGACCAGTCAACTCGTCTTCTTTGGTTTCAAACGTCTTCACTAAGTCTTCGTTGGTTGCAGTTTCTTTTAGCAATGAACCCACTGCGATGTTCAAACCAAAGTCTTCCTGAATAACGCGACCAAAGCCTTTTGCTTTACGCCAGCCTGAAATTTCAACCTGAACGGCGTCACCTTTCTCATCCACCACTTTCACAGTGGATGCAGGGTTTAGAAGACCCGCTTCTTTAGTCATTGCTGCATCTTCATACATAGGCAGATGACGCACGCTGGTGATAGCGTTACCCGCTGAGTAATCGGTGCTTGAAGCCAACTGCTCCAGCTCACCAATCAGACCACCTGAGCTGTCCATGTTTTTCGGCAGGCTGTGAGCAATGCCTTTGTGACAGTCCAGACAGCTCTGGTCGCGCTCTGCGGCGTTTTTCATTTGAATACGAGCCGCTGGTTTCATCTTGTCGAAGTCCATCGATTCGTAGTTGTGGCAGTTCTTACACTCCAGAGATTTGTTTGCAGAGAAACGATCCCATTCGTGCTTTGCCAGCTCGATACGGCGCTCTTCAAATTTCTCTGGGGTATCCAGGTCGCCAAAAATTTGTGCGAAGACTTCTTTTGAAGCCTGCATTTTACGCGCGATTTTCGCCGTCCATTCATGAGGAACGTGACAGTCAGGGCAAGTAGCACGTACACCAGAGTGGTTTTTCCAGTGGACGGTTTCCTGCAACTCCTGATACACGTTGTCACGCATGGTGTGACAGCTGATACAGAACTCTTCTGTGTTGGTCGCTTCCAGTGCAGTGTTAAAACCACCCCAGAAGATGATGCCAGCAATAAAACCACCCATTGTCAGTACACCCAGGCTGATGTGTACCGCAGGGCGAGTCATAGTGCGCCAGATTTTTACGATAAACGATTTCATGATTTGTTCTCTTTAAAATTCTTCGTTCAGATGGTGGTTTCGTTTAGCCGTGTGCACCTGGAGGCCCTAAGAAAAAGACCTGTAGCATCCACACAATAAACCCGTAACCGCCGACAAACATGACGCTAAGAACGGGAAAGAGAACTACGGTAATGAGGAGGAAAGACTTCCACTCCAAAGAGCGGGATTCTTTAGACTCCACTTTGTTAACATTACTCATACATTTGCCTGCTATTAAGTGATATTTTTGTCTGTACTCGGTTCGATAAACCCAATACACCTACAACTTATAATGAGAAATTTTAGAACGATCGAATCTTACGATTCAACGATAAGATGCCCTTCAAAGCACGCTATTCAACACTTTTTTGAGCTCATCCAGAGATGTGTTTAATTAACATTTTATGTGAAGAATAATGAACAGATATGAAAAATTAATATTGTTTCATATATGTTTAATTTGAAAGTTTTTTGTAAACAAACGCTCTGCCAATCCGTTCAAAAACACCCATTTCTCATCGATTTTTACCACTGCTTCCGCCGATAAATGTAGCTCAAATGTTAAATTTGGACGCTTCATTTGTGAGAAACCATCTGCAAAAAGTCACACAACTTTTTCCAAATTCACGATAAAATACGGTAAAAAAATTTAGGGGTCTCCATGCAGGAATCCATAGACATCAGTTGGGCACTTTTACTGCTGTTTTCTCTCACTTTGTGCGTGCCTTTGTACATCAATCAACGCTTTCAACTGGGGTTGGCAAAAGATGTGGGGATCAGTGTGCTTAGGATGAGCGTTCAGCTCATTCTGGTTGGGGTTTATCTGGAATTCGTGTTCAAGCTAAACAGCCTTACACTTAACATTGTCTGGGTTCTTATCATGGCAGGAATAGGCACCAGCGCTATTCTGGACAAAGCCAAGCTCCCCGCAAAACCTCTGTTTTCTTCCATATTGACTGGGCTCGTTGTTGGGCTGTCGCCTCTTATTGCTATTTTGTGTGTCGTGATCGTTCAGCCTGAACCTGTTTACAGTTCTCAGTATGTCATTCCCCTTAGTGGCATGCTGATAGGGAATAGCATGCACGCGAACATCGTCATGCTTCAAAACCTCTTTACCTCTTTCAAAGAAAGAGAAGGCGAATACCATGCTGCGCTTTCATTGGGAGCTTCACCTACTTATGCCTCGATGCCGTTTGTACGAGTGGCGATGCAAAAAGCCTGGTCTCCTATCCTTGCCTCCATGGCGACAACAGGCTTAGTCACCCTCCCCGGCATGATGACAGGGCAAATCCTTGGTGGCGCCAGCCCACTCGTTGCCATCAAGTATCAATTGATCATCTTACTGGCAATATTCGTGATGCTAACGATCTCTCTTTCTTTATCTACGATGATGATTTTGCGAAGGGTTCTGACAAAAGAAGGCAGAGTGCTTGTATCAATAGAGTGAAGGGCTCACTTTGGTAGACGGCTGATTTTGTTCAGACTGGAGCTGGCTAACAATCGTTGCTTTTAGCCGAACTGGCGAAACTGGCTTGTTAAGTAATAAGTAGCCGCAGTCTCTCACTTCATGCTTTAGCTCTTCGCTGCGGTTGGCACTCAATACAATTGTAGGGATGGGACGAGAACGGTTTTGATGAACATGACGAGCCACTTCAAGACCTGTCTCTCCATTATCCAGATGATAATCAACAATCAGCATCTCCACAGACTCACTGGCAATGTCACACTCTAATTGCAATGCGGAAAGCGAGTCAGCAGTGACAACGTCACAACCCCATCCAGTCAATAATTCATTCATCGCTTCACAGATATTGTTGTCGTTGTCCACCACCCAAATACGACTCCCCTGTAGTATTGCGCTGCCATTCAGTTCTTTAGGGGCAACCAGCGGAGCACTCTTCGTTTTTACGATTCCATACGGCAACATAATTGAGAACCTGGATCCTTTATGGAGCTCTGATTCCAGACTGATTTGATGACCAAGGACATTTGAAATTTTATCGACAATAGCTAAACCCAACCCTAACTGCGTCCGGTTCTCCGCTTTTCTCGGGCTGAGTCGTTTAAATTCCTGAAAAATCTCTTTCTGCTTGTCTTTTGGAATGCCGTCTCCCGTATCAAGCACATCTATTCTTACCCCGTTTGGGGTTCTGCGACTGCCCAGCAATACCTTGCCCGATTCAGTGTATCGCAGGGCATTGCTCATGAGGTTTCGAATGATTCGTGAGAGCAATACGGAATCGCTGTAAACGACAATATCACTGGGCACATAACGTACTTCGACGTTAGTTTGCAGAGCCACCTGATGAAACTCATTGGCGATATTGCCAAGCAACTGATCCAACGAGAACGGCTGTTTGTCGGCTCGAATCGTCCCTGCATCTAACTTGGAAATGTCCACCAGCATGGTGATCAGTGATTCAACGTCGGACAGAGAATGCTCTAAAGAGTCCACCAGACGGCTCGCTGAAGAGCCTATTCGCTGCGCTCTTAAAGACCCCAAAAACAGTTGGGCCGCATTCAAAGGCTGAAGTAAGTCATGGCTGATTGCTGCGAGGAATTTCGTCTTGGATAAATTCGCCAGCTCAGCTTCCTGTTTTGCTTCAAGCAACCGGCTTTGAACGGCACGCCGCTCTTTCACTTCTTTACTGAGCTGCGTGTTCAAATCTTCCAACTGGGCGGTTCTTAGCTGAACCCGTTTCTCCAGTGTTTGATAGGACTGACGCAGCTTCTCGCTGATCGTGGCTTCATAACGGGCAGATTCCGCCTCTTTCAGCAAAGTAATGTCGGTATAGAGCATCACCAGTCCACCATCAGAGGTTTTACGCTCACTGACTTGTACCCAGCGATTGTCTTTTTGCTGAAAAACGCGACCACCGTGTAAATCCGAATAAGGCAGCTCTTTGATGATCAGCCCCTTGGAGTGCGCCAGTTGTTTCACTTCCGAAAGAGTAATGCGGGGCATATCGAGGGGAATGTCGTTATCTAGCCAGAATCGCTGGAAACGGCTGTTAGAGTGAACGAGATACCGGTCTTTATCATACAGGGCAAAACCGTCCGATATGGACTCAATAGCATCGACGAATCGTTGCTGGGCTCGCTCTACTTTTTGGTTTGCATTGGATAATTCACAGTTGATAGTTTCAAGCTCATGAAGCGTGGTATTGAGTTCTTCCGTTTTCTCTCGCACCTGATCTGCAAGCATCACTGAGTGCTGGAAGGCGGCATAGGGGTCAACTCTATGGCTGCTGTCCTGCTCGACTCTTCTTACTAGCGAATCGATGATCTTCTTCTGGCGCGCGTTCTCTTCTAGCGCGGATTCTAACTGGCGTTTTAATTCCTGCTCGCTATCCATTTAACTCGCCTTATCACGCTTAAGAAGTTCGTCCGAAGAGATTGGGTAGACATTTTTCTGCCGACCAATCGCCACACCGGTCAGAGTCTGATTCATATGCACACCACCAAGCTGCTCACCATAAGTATTGAACCCAACCATCCGGAACGCGGAAAAGATTTCTCGGATGGTCTCCAAGCCGTTGGATTGTTCTATTTCTTTTCGTCTTAAGAAACAGTCACATCCGATGATGATTTCCAGATCTCCGATTCGTTCAGAGACTTCATTAAGCTTTTCTTTGACGTTGGCGTAGATGTCTCCCGGTTTCATCGCAGTAATCACGATGCCGTCATCTACCGCACAATAGAAATCCAGACTCAAATCTTCGTTCACTTTCTGGATAGAACGAATGTAATAATCCCCCCCCACTTTCACTGCCAGGGGGTGCAGCGCGTAAATTTCCGGGCGTAGGTCTGCTAACTCTATCCCGACTTCACGCGCATATACTTTGGCGGCGGGTTCAGCGTTAAATTCGTAGACTCGTCGGCATTCGCTGTCTGCTTTGGTGACCACCAGCTTGCTGCCAAGGCTGTTGATATGGTGGGTAGTAAACACTTCAAAAGGACAGGTCGTATTAAACATCACAACGATGGCAGAACTTGTATAGAACTTGCCATCACAATAGACATGTGTGTTAGCAAGGTTTTCATCATCCCCTGCCGAACCTCCAAAGTGAGGAATACGACCGAGCGCGGTATCCAAAGTGACCAGGAAGTTCTCTTCTTGCGGGGACAAGCCATCAATCAGGGTGAGAACAAAACTGGAATGCTTGATCGGTGCTCTGAGCTGGCGTCGGCAACCATCAAACAGGTTTTCTACGCAGCGTTGGGCAACATTCAGCTCAAAACCTTCAAGGGGTATCACCATTCCCGAGACCGTAAACGCGTCTTTCGCAAACCCTATGGCACTAATACTGCTTTTTGCGTATCCCGCACTGGTTATCTCCCCTGCTGTCGTACACCCCATTACTTTGCAATGGGTAAAAGCTCGGTGCATTTCAGTTTCCAGTTCTCGCAATTCGTAAGCTGCTGAACAAAAAAACAAAACAAACCCAATATTGGGATCATTCAGCCGGGAGGCTAACTCGCGAACCGCTTTCACTGCATCCAACTGATAGGATTCTGCTGTGACGACAGAGGTTTGCTGAGGAAGAGGATTGGCAGAAAACATAGGGAACCTCGAGATTTTGGATACCTTCAGTCTATCGTGCTCGCAATATACGGATATCCTACTTAAGGAGGATATTCTCCTTTCAGAAGCTCCTCATATGGTCGATGTCTCAGTTTTAGTACGTGAATTCTGAGCTCAGGTTAATAAACTGTATTTAAAAGACAGTTAAAAGAAATGCGGCTCACATCTCGCTTTGCGTGAAATTGAGTATAGAAACACAAAAACTGAGGTTAGTTGGGCAAACATCTGCATCAGTGGTAATAATAAGAATCAAAAAAGAAAACCTTAAGGAAGAGGGATTCGTATGTACAAATTCTTAATTGCCGACGATCATCCATTGTTTCGAGACGCTCTGGTGTCTGTTATTCAAAGCAAATTTCAGGACTGCACCATTCATCAAACTGAAGACGTTGCCACCACTCTGGATTACGTTCGCGATCACGCCGACACCGATCTGGTGCTGCTCGACCTTAATATGCCCGGAATGGAAGGGTTGAATGGGCTGCTTGAGCTGAGAAACCAAGCACCTTCTATTCCTGTTGCCATCATTTCTGCCGAAACCAATAAGCAGACCATTCTGCAAACTATGGCGTACGGCGCGATTGGTTTTATCTCTAAATCGTCCCCCAGAGAAGAAATGAGCAATGCCTTTTCTCAAATCATCAATGGCGATGTGTACCTCCCTGCCAATATCATCCGTGCGACCGAAGAGAACAAACCCTTTAACCAAAGAACAAGTAAACCCGCGTTTTCGGCTGACATGTTAAACACCCTGACCCGCCGACAATTATTAGTACTTAAGTCTATGTCTCAGGGAAGCGCCAATAAACAAATCGCCTATGATCTCAATATTTCTGAGACCACGGTGAAATCTCACGTCTCGGCCATTTTGAAAAAACTTGGGGTCCACAACCGAATTCAGGCAGTAGTTGGGGTGACTAATATCGACTTTGATCGCTATTTACGTCGATAGGTTATTTATCAACTGCGACGCTGAGTTTTAAGATAAGGTGTCAACGCGGTCTTCCACATAGCAAAAGTAAATGCCAGATTCGATGCACTTTCTGATTCTGGCTCCTCCAACGAAATCCCCAACAAATGATAAGCTGTTTGGTAGAAACTGGGGCGATGTTTTTGAAACATAGAGAGCATCAATCCTTTGCCTCCCTGAAATGCTTGAATGACTTCCTTCTCTTTGACATTTTTCAGAGAAAATGCCTGTATCTCTTCTAATATCAATCGTCGGGATTGCTCTGGCTGGCGGTCAAAGTGGCTGGTAAATACCAAAGCATTTCGCTCTGGTTTTACCGTGGCACTCAAGCTGTAAAGCTGACCAGATAACCGTAAATCAATGATGGATTGCCGGCTTAATACCCACTGGGCAGCGGCTGACTGAGCATACAAGGATACCCCTTTAGGCAAGCGAAACTCTGCACTAAAACCATCGCCTCTCAGCTCAACAGTTAAAGAAGGTTCCTCTGGAGACGTGGCTGAAACAATATGAGGAAGATTGGCGGGGGTAAATATAGCCTGATCAGATTTCAACTCGCTCAAATGAAAACCAGTAGGTAAATGCTGACGCAGGTGCTCATCAAAGTGCTGCCAGAATATCAATGCTGAACAAGACAGAGTGATCGTCAGGCACTGGATGTCGCTGAGCAAGCCGATGATGCTTTGTTCGTCAAAAGAAACGGATGCGTTTCTCGCCCGAAAATATACCGACATGTAATGCATCAGTTCTTTCAGCCATTGACGGTAAACACGGCTAAGCACTGAGTTATCTCGCGGCAATCGGGCAAACAGCGTGATGGTATGGTAGTTCATCGGTTTTGGAAGCCAGTCACCAATGGGTTCACGTTTGCTGACGGGAAAAAGCAAGCCTTCATTGACGGCAGTAACAGACTGATAAAGCTTAACCAGACTGTCTCCCCACTTCTTTTTATAGAGGTGATTTTGCTGACTATTGAATTCATGCCAGATGTTGATGGCTTCACGGCTCTCAGTCCATTGGCTAACCAGCAGACTCAGGTATCGCCCCATCAGTTCATCGTATTCTCCGGTGTCGCTTTTCATTCGTATCGTCGGTTTGGGATCCAGCATGGTAGAAAGCGGAAACAGTGAATAGCCCAGTGTCTTCAATGTTGCCTGAACGTGTCCTTCGCTGAGCATTCGATAAAGCTGAACCGCTTTTTGATCCGACATTCGAATCGTCAGTAAGTGCGAGTCATTGATTTTTCGTGTTTTACTCAGCCATTTTTCTGGCATCGGCAGGTCTTTGGGTTGCATGACTTCACGGTACAGTAAGGCGGTGACAATGCCTTCCCAGATACTGCTGACCGACCACTCACCAGCAGTGATTAACGTCATGTTTTCAGGTTGGTAGTGTCGCCAGTAGTAGCGGGTCAGATCCTGATGAGTCAGAGAAGAAACAGAACCTGGGTCACCACAATAAAGTGGGTATTTGAGCTCAGTAGACATTGAGCAAGCCTGATTGAATTCATCGAACCCCTGATAGCCCACCAATTCCTGATACAACGCATTTCTTTCACCCTGCTGAATGCCTTTATCGTGGTTTTGATTCCAGTCCGTTTCTCTGAGTAAAGGAGTGAGCACGCTTTGTATGAAATAGTTGAGACCATGCCTTGCGTCTTCTCTGTGATGACCAGACAGATGGAACCGAGTATTTCCACGCCGGGTAGTGGCGTTAAATTCCGTTAAAGCCAGCGATGCCTTTAGCTGCCAAAAACGGCGAGAGGATGGAAGTTTGTGACACCCACGAAGCACCATGTGTTCAAGTGCGTGAGCCACTCCGCTGCCATCGGAAGACGGGGTATTGATCTTGACAGAGGCAGAAAATGTTTCCTTTGCTGCACCGCGATAAAGATTCTGGCAATGCCAGTGTGTTAGGCCAGATGTGTGTTTCCAGCATAACCAGACATCGCCATTTGAGGTTATCTTCTCATCCGTTAGATAAAACGGTGGACTATCAAGATCACTCATCAGGGTTTCGCTATGACTCTTTGACCAATGAAACTAAAACTTCATCAGTAAGTATTTGAAGTGACAGACAGAAGCAAAGGTATCCATTCTTTTAACCATGCTACTTCCTTTTACTTTTGTCTATTTGTTCCATATTGCGGTGAAGACCAAACATCATTCTGCGTCGTTCATCGCTTTATCAGCAGGTCGTTTCTGTTTTTTATTCCCTGCCTCATTTATAAGACTGTCATATTTGTGTATTTCAATGAGAGCGGACGGCGAGTGAGAGAAGAGTGAAGAGTGAAGAGTGAAGAGTGAAGAGTGAAGAGTGAAGAGTGAAGAGTGAAGAGTGAAGAGTGAAGAGTGAAGAGTGAAGAGTGAAGAGTGAAGAGTGAAGAGTGAAGAGTGAAGAAGGTATTGGGTTGCGTCAGGATTGTTCAACCAGAAAAAGTGGCATAGTTTCAAAGAAAGAAGCTCTTGGAGGACAAGAGCTTCAAAACAGGAAAGAAGGTTTAGAAGAACCCGAGCGGGTTAACATCGTAGCTAACCAACAGGTTCTTAGTTTGCTGATAATGCCCTAGCATCATTTTGTGGGTTTCACGTCCAATACCAGATTTCTTGTAGCCACCAAAAGCAGCGTGAGCCGGATAGAGGTGGTAGCAGTTGGTCCAGACGCGTCCTGCCTGAATAGCACGACCAACACGGAATGCGCGGTTCATGTCTCTTGTCCAGACACCTGCGCCCAAGCCATATTCCGTATCGTTGGCAATCGCAACTGCCTCTGCTTCATCTTTAAATGTGGTGACACCAATGACGGGACCAAAGATTTCTTCCTGGAACACTCGCATCGAGTTTTCACCTTTAAGAATGGTTGGCTGAATGTAGTAACCACCACCGAAATCTTCCGGCATACCGCCCATCACAACCGATGCGCCTTCGTTTCGACCGATTTCCAGATACTTCTTGATCTTCTCAAACTGCTCGTCGGACGCCTGCGCCCCAACCTGAGTTTCTGTATCTAAAGGATTGCCGTGCTTGATAGCTTTCGCTTTCGCCAGGACCCTATCCATAAATGCATCGTAAATGCTTTCCTGGATAAGCAATCGGGAAGGACAGGTACAGACTTCGCCCTGGTTGAAAAATGCCAGAACTGCTCCTTCTGCCGCTTTCTCAATAAACGCCTCTTCCTGTTCCATGATGTCTTCGAAGTACACATTTGGAGACTTGCCCCCCAGCTCTACGGTCGACGGAATCAAATTGTCTGCCGCACAGCGTAGCACGTGATTACCGATTGCAGTGGACCCGGTAAAAGCGATTTTAGCGATACGCTTAGACGTTGCTAAAGCTTGCCCTGCCTCTGGTCCCATACCATTCACCACATTGAGTACGCCCGGTGGCAGTAAATCGCCAATCACTTCCATCAACAGTAAAATCGTGGTTGGCGTTTGCTCTGCTGGCTTAAGTACTATGCAGTTACCCGCAGCCAGCGCCGGTGCTATTTTCCATGCTGCCATGAGCAACGGAAAGTTCCAAGGGATGATCTGCCCTACTACACCGAGTGGCTCAGGAATGTGATACGCCACTGTATTCGCATCCAGTTCGGCGGCTGTCCCTTCCTGCGCTCGAATGCATCCGGCAAAGTAGCGGAAATGGTCGACACAAAGTGGAATGTCCGCGGCTAATGTCTCTCGCACCGCTTTTCCGTTTTCCCAAGTTTCTGCGACAGCGAGCATTTCAAGGTTCGCTTCAATTCGGTCGGCAACCTGCAGCAGTATGTTGGAACGCTCAGTGACCGAGGTGGTGCCCCACGCGTCTTTGGCTTTGTGAGCTGCATCGAGAGCCAGTTCGATATCCGCCGCCTCTGAACGAGGGATTTCCGCAATCACATCTCCCGTACATGGAGATGTATTGGTAAAGTACTGACCGTTTGTGGGTTCTACCCACTGACCGCCAATGTAGTTTTGATAGCGGGGTTTAAAGCTAACAACTGCGCCTTCCGTCCCTGGTTTCGCGTAAATCATAAGCACCTCTCTAGTGGTAGTCGTTCTGTCTATATTTGGTGATCGCTCTGTATCACTTGTTTTAGATAGCTCATTCTCCCAGTAGACACTTTGATGCTCCATCCGCAGTTGGTTGGCAAAACCTCCTCCTTTCGGATGAGAAAAAGCTGCAATGATAGAAAGCAAGCTTTTCCCATTTGATATTAAATTGACCCGGATGAAGTTTAGACTTCCCTCATATATAACCAAGTACCTCAGCTTCTATTTCTCTTTAAATTAAATTATCGAAATCCCAGCCTATTTAGGCGTTGATATAAATTATTTGCAACAGACAGAATTTAAAATTAGCGCACTTATTTTTGTTATGATATAACATATTAAATTAAAGAAATTTAAATTATATCGATTCGATTTTTTCCTATTATTAATCATCTCAATTTCAAAACACTTACACGAAAATCAAAATTCAACCAACCAGTTTAATTATTCTCTTTTCATATTTTCTAAAGTTACTTTAATAAAGTTTCAGCTATTGATAAAAAAGCTCAACAAATACCTATTCAATGGCAAATTTTGTTTCAGAAATTTTGTTCTTCCATTGACTTGAAAGGCTGTGCTTTTAGCCCTTACTCATAAGGCGTTTGAAAATCAGGCTCAGAACAATATTCTGCCTTTTCAAACTCTGAACCAGCCGCACAAAATTCAGTGTATGCATATTTTTCTGTTACACGCACAGAAAGCATTTTTATTCAAAAATAAAGAATGAAAAGTGGCATTTTCACTTTCTCAATATTTATGCTTCACTTTCACAATTTAATTATTTTTGCCGTGAAAGATTTTAATAAAATTTGAAATGCCCAATTTTCGATAACTAACATGTGTTGTTTCGTTCGCAAAAGAAACAACCTTTCAGTCAACTTCAAAGGAAATGAATAATGAAAATGGCGAATAATAAAAAATCTTTGCTCGCGGTTTCGGTCGCCTCGGTTATGCTCTCCGGCTGTTTTTGGGATGACCCGAAATTCGTCGCAAAATACGTCAGTGACCAGATCGATAAAGATGCCGTGGTAAAGCACCTCGACAAACTTGAAAAACGCGCAGTCCCTACCCCAGATGGTAAAGCCATGACTCGGGCTGCTGGCACCAAAGGTTATAAAAAATCCCTGAAATACATTGCGAAGAAATTAAGAAAAGCCGGATATAAAGTCACTAAACAAGAATTCGATTTCAGAAGCTGGCAGGAGCTGGGTAATACCAATGTGGAAGTAGACGGTAAAACACTGCTGAGCTCCAAAGATGCGGGTGAAGGAGAAGTTCCAGACTACGCGACCATGTCCTATTCCGGCTCGTCGAATGGCACGGTGACGGGAGATCTTGTCTTCATCACGCCTGATTTCAGATTCGATCAGCCCGATTACGATGATACTGACGGCTGTGAAACTACCGACTTTAACGGCAAGGACGTGACAGGAAAGATAGCAGTCATCCAGCGCGGGGGCTGTTCATTCAATGCCAAAGCCACCAATGCTCAGGCTGCTGGAGCAAAAGGTGTGCTTATCTTCAATCAAGGTAATAACGATGGTCGAAAAAGTGTGGTTCAAGGCACTTTAGGTCGTGACAGCACGGTGACCATTCCAACCTTTGGGCTGCGTTATGATTTAGGTAAGCAGTGGTATGACGCGCTCGCGAGCGGTGCAATCAGTGCTTCCATGAACGTTATTACGATGAACCAGATGGTGAAAACGAATAACTTGCTGGCAGAGACACGCCATGGTGACGACGATCAGGTCATTATGCTTGGTGCGCACTTAGACTCTGTACCAGAAGGGCCAGGGATCAATGACAACGGTTCGGGCTCCGCAGGTCTGCTGGAATACGCACTGACGCTTTCAGACATTGGTGTTAAACCTAAAAACAAAATCCGTTTCGCATGGTGGGCAGCTGAAGAAGCCGGGTTGATAGGTTCGAATTACTATACCGAAGAATTGTTTAAACCGCTCCTTGATGAAGCTCGCAAGCAAATCATGGAAGAGCTGGGAATCGATAACCCAGACGATCTGACGGAAGAACAGCAGGACATGGTGGAAGCACGTTATAACGAGCTTAACAATGTGAAACTGTATCTGAACTTCGACATGATCGGATCACCGAACTACATCTATGGCGTTATGGATGGTGACCTTTCAGACACCAAAGATAGCCCGGATAACGCGTACACAGGTGACTTCACTCCACCATTTGGTACTTCGGATATCGAGGCACAATTCATTGAGTTCTTCGGAAACAATGGAGAGAAGACCGTTCCTCAGGCGCTGTCCAAACGTTCCGATTACGCTGGCTTTGCTGACTGGGGCGTGGCATTTGGTGGCTTATTTACCGGTGCTGAAAAACTGAAATCAGCGGAAGAAGTGGGTGACTTTGGCGGCGATATCGATGTGGCTTACGACAAGTGTTACCACCGAGCGTGTGATGATTCCACAAACGTTAGCCATAAAGCGTTGTTTATGAATACTAAGGCGCTGACCTATGTGACAACTTATTACGCAATGAGTGAAGAGCTTTTCCCTGAACCAGAAGCTACAACACAGGCTGCTGCGAAATCTGCACGCAGTTTCGCCATCTCTTCAGAGCCTACTGCACCTAAGCAGACTCTGCGTATTGGCGAGCGCTTAAAAGCGGCTGACAGCGTATCTGACCACGACCACTTCCACGGTGATTTTGATCAGGACATGGAATAATCTCCTTTAAGCTCGGGTATATCACCCGAGCTCATTTGTTCCAACCTTCACGCCCCTTCTCTGGGGCGTTTTTTTGAGTTCTCGAAAAGTTTCTGTCATAAAATCTACATGACCTATCTCTTAAACTTTCGAGAGATTCATCTCTAAAACCAACCAAGCGATACGGAACATAAAAATCGTATGACCAAACCATTATTCGTATTCGATCTAGATGAAACCCTAGTAAATGGCGATTGCTCGATGATCTGGAATCAGTTTCTGGTTGATGAGGGAGTGGCTACTCAACCTAACTTCCTTTCAGAAGATAAAAGATTGATGGCGATGTATGCTCAGGGCGACATGGATATGCAGGAATATCTGGATTTCTCTCTCAATCCGATTACCGAGCATTCTATAATTAAGGTCAACCAGCTTGTGGAAAAATGCGTACTACAACGCATATTGAAGCATGTTTTTCCACAAGCAAGAGATCTGCTAGCCCAGTTAAAGCAAGACGACGTCACCATATTGGTTATTTCTGCATCAGTTCATTTCTTGGTTAAACACGTCGCTAATCAACTGGGAATTGAGCATGCAATCGGTATTGACCTGATTGAAAATAACGAACGCTATACGACGAAAATCAGTGGCGTTGCAAGCTACCAACATGGCAAGGTAACCCGTTTAAAATCATGGCTTAAAGAACAAAACGTGTCTTATGATCGCATCATATTCTATACAGATTCGATAAATGACTTACCACTCTGTCAATACGCTGATGAAGTCCACCTTGTGAACCCCTGCCCACAAATTCGTTCGTATGGATTTGAAAATAACTGGAATATCATAAACTGGTAATGAGTGTTAACTGGGTTATCCACAGAAAATGTGGATAACCTTTTGAATGCGAAGCCAGATCACAAATCAGTCATAAAATCCGGTGACTTTTTAATTTTTTACTACTGTCATTAAAGTGAAAACTGAGTGGGGCATTCTCCCCAACATAAAAGATGCAAGGATTGAACTTAGCACATGGAAATTCAAAATCGTCTGGCTAGACCATCAACAAAAAGCAACGTGGGCTCTGAACCCACAGGTGACAGCAAAAACTGGCTTAAAGAACCAGTTAAAGCCATTGTGAAACCTGCGCTTCGTGTTAACCCTGAAGAAGGTGTTACCACGGGCTTTGTCGGTAGCAGTACCGACACTCTGGCAGGCGTCATGACTCCAGAAAGCTTAATCTGGTATTAGGTCACCTCAGAACAATTCGCTTAAAAAGACTGTAAAAGCGGGCTCAATCGAGCCCGCTTTTTTGATTCGTTCTAAATCTGCCAATCTTTAGGATCTGTTGACCTAATCACGCAGATAAATAAGCCAGTATCCCAATCCGACGAACACGCCTCCGCCAATGATGTTTCCTAAAGTAACGGGAACAAGATTATTGATGATGAAGGTGGTCAAATTCAGATCAGCAAAGCTTTCTGGCGTTGCCCCTATCATGGTCCAGAATTCTGGCGTTGCGAGCTCTTTTATCCCTATTGCCATGGGAACCTGAAACATGTTGGCAATGCAATGCTCAAAACCAGCAGAAACAAACATGGCAACAGGCAACACCATCACGATAATTTTGTCTGTCAGGGTTCTGCCACTGAATGTCATCCAAACTGCAATGCATACGAGAACATTACACATGATGCCTAGAGCAACAGCCTGCCAGAAGCCATGGTGAAGCTTGTGCTGAGCGATGTGCATTGTGTTTAAACCAACCTGCCCTGCATCGAACATGTATTGTTTCGCGGTAAGCATGATGCCTACTAAAACCAGCGCCCCAACCAGATTTCCGGCATAAACCACCAGCCAGTTTTTAAACAGGCACTTCCAGGTAATTTTTCCACTCGCTCGCGCAACTAGCGTCAGCACCGAACTGGTAAAAAGCTCGCCTCCCGTAATGATCACCAAAACAAGCCCCATGCTGAATGCCAACCCGCCGACAAAGCGGGTTAATCCCCAGGGTAAGTCCTCTGCCCCTGTGGTGATGGTGGTATAGAACAAAAATGCAATTCCGATATGCAATCCAGCTGTAATTGCCAGCAGAAACGATTTCATTGGATCTTTTGTTGCCTTGCCAACACCGATTTCTGCCGCACGCTCGGTCATTTGAGGTGGTAACAACGCATCGAATTGGTTCATATTCATGGTGCCTGAAACATTTTGAAACATGGAAGAGGCGCGGATAATCGCTCTAATCCCACTAAGTTTCAAGGGATATTTTTATGTTTTCAAAAATTGTTGAAAGCCTTGTAAAACAGGCGCTGAGAGGCAGGAAAAAAAGCAAATGAAATTCATAATCTTGGCTTAAGAAAAAGGCAGATCAGCAAAACCCGTAGTGATATCACAATCCCAACCAGACACTGGCTAGTTTGACACCAATTTGATTCAACCTAACAGATCTTTATTCTCATGGTTGTACATGATCTTTCAGAGCTTTATGGTGGGGTCAGACATTTCGCTCTGAGGAATTACGATGAAATACACCCAAGACCATATCGACGAGCTTAACCTTCTTCTTCAATTTGATATCAGCAGTGCAGCAACGGGCATAAAAGTGCACCACGACGCTTCTGAGTCTGCTCAAAATGCTGTTCAGCGTCTCTACGAGAAAAAATTATGTACCCTGCCTGACGGTGGCTACCTAACAGATGAAGGCATTGAAGTGGCAGAACACGCAGACAAAATTCTTCGCGTGCTGTGTGCTGGTGCTTAATCAATGAGCCGTATTGTAATTGTAGGGGCAGGCTGGCTAGGTCTGCCTCTGGCCAAACACCTTATCTCCAATGACCATCAGGTTATTGCGACCAAAACCTCTCAGCAGGGTATCGAGCAGCTAAACGCTCAATCAATTGAAGGCGCTGCTTTTTCATTTTCCGACCGCTTAGAAGACAACATCAAAAGCCTGACCCAGATATTTACTTCTCATCAAGCAGATATTGTCGTGGGTGCATTCCCTCCAGGTTTTCGAAAAGGAAATGGTGAGCAGTACGCTTTGCACTGGCAAGCTATGTCTGAAGCAGCAAATAAAGCTGGGGTCAAAAAGATAGTAAAAGTCAGCTCTACCACAGTATACCCTGAACAATCACTGGACATGACCGAGGAAAAAGCATCTCTATCTATCGCTATAGAAAATAAAGAGTTTTCAGAAAAGGCTGTCATCATGCTGAAAGCTGAGCAGGCTATTATCGACTCTGGCTTGGACTACGTTGTGGTTCGATGCAGTGGATTAGTAGGTTCAGATAGACACCCTTCTCGGTTTGCGGGTCGACTTAAATCGGTGAGTAAGTCTGCACCTGCCAATATGCTGCACCAGGATGATGCTGTAGGCGTCGTCGCTTTTGCTGTGACCAATCTCCATAACACCGTTGTCAACGCAACCAGCCCTTCAACCGTCAGTAAAGCGGAATATTATCAACGAGCGATCGAAGCCATCGACTCGGATGAAGAATGCACTCTTCCACCCGTGGTTGACCAACCCGGAAAACGAATTGTGTCTGACAAGCTGGTTTCTTTGGGCTACTCATTCCTTTATCCGAGTACGCTGGACGCGCTATAGGAGAATTTATGTCTACGCGCCTTTATCAGCATATTGAGACTCTGTGGGATTACATGCAAATGCATCAGCATTTTCAGAAAGCTGACTGCATTTTTTGTATGTGCAGTAACGACGAAAGAGTCGCTGAGTATGCAGCGCAACTCTATCTGGATGGCATTGCCCCCAAACTGATTTTTTCTGGCGCTCAAGGCAGACTAACAGAAGGTTTGTTTGATGTAACAGAGGCTGAGCATTTTGCTGATATCGCCAAACAGTTGGGTGTCCCTGAAAGTGACATCGTTTTAGAAACCAAAGCCACCAATTCTGGAGAAAACGTCGCCTTTACCGCCAGTATTCTGGAACAGCTGGATTTCGCCCCGGAAAAAGTACTCTTGGTACAAAAGCCTTACATGGAAAGGCGCGCCTACGCGACCTTTGTGAAGCAGTGGAAGTTGCCTTATAAAGAGGTCTATGTCACATCCCCTGGAGGTCGATTTTTGGACTACTTCAACGATACGATACCCTCTAACCTAGTGATAGAGGCGTTATTGGGCGACTTTGAACGTATTCAGACGTATCCGGAAAAAGGGTTTCAGATAAAACAGGAGATCCCTGAATCTGTCATGCGTGCATACAACAATATAAAAGCGTTCCCTTCATTTGCCTAAATGCTGGGTTTTGCTTTTTCGCAACAAAATTGGACAATACCCAGAGACGATAGCCTCTGGGTATTTGGGTTCTGGTGGCCTCAGAAATAGCACTTCAAGGGGCTATTGATCTAACAATAAAATCAAATTACTTAGGAGTGAACGAATGGAAGTCTTGGATCAAGCTGTCGGCTTTCTACTAGAAAATAAACTTCTGCTGAGTGCCTTAGTCATTTTAGTGATCGTTCTGATTCGCAAGTTCATCATTTCTATGATCCGGGGTGATGTCAATTTCCTTTCTGAAGATCAACGAAAATGGATTTCCCGAACCAAAAACGGCACCTTTTCCGTCATCATTATTACGTTGTTTTTGCTTTGGCAGTCGGAAATCAGCGAATTTGCGCTTTCATTAACTGCAATTGCAGTTGCCGTGGTTGTCGCTTCAAAAGAGATCATTTTATGTTTTACTGGCTCAATTCAACGCGCCAGTTCACGGTCTTTCCGTATCGGAGACTGGATTGAAGTCGGGAATTTATGTGGCGAGGTGATTGAACACAATTTGATGGCTACGGTGATTCAGGAAATTGATCTTCACCATGGGAATTACAATTACACAGGTAAAACCGCTACCCTACCCAACAGTATGTTTTTCAGTATTCCAGTTAAAAACCTGAACTTCATGAAACGTTACGTTTACCACAGCTTTAATATTGTGGTAGGTGAATTCCGGAATCTGTACCCAATGTTCCCTAGCCTGCTGGCTAAAATTGATGACCACTGTGAAGATTTTATTGATGTCGCCAAACGCTATAACGTTGTCATCGAACGTCATGCTGGTGTGGATCTACCTGGTGCTGAACCGCATATTTCGATATCCAGTGCCAACACCGGAGAGCAGGTTGTTCACTTTATGCTGTTCTGCCCAACCGACCGGGCTTTTGAAATTGAACAGCTGGTTCGCGAAGATTTCATGGCAATGTATCAGAGGCATTTCGGTCAGAAAGCGTAATGAGCGGATTCGATCAATTGATATAACCCAAGCTTCGGCTTGGGTTTTTAGTAGGTGTAAAATACAAAAAAACCTCGATATTGCTATCGAGGTTTTTTTAAAAATTTGGAGCGACACACGAGGTTCGAACTCGTGACCTCAACCTTGGCAAGGTTGCGCTCTACCAACTGAGCTAGTGTCGCATATATATGATGAGATGGTGCCCCGGGCCGGACTTGAACCGGCACAGCGCGAACGCCGAGGGATTTTAAATCCCTTGTGTCTACCAATTCCACCACCAGGGCACACAATATTCATTGTGATGGAGACACCATCTGGATACCGCTATTCAAGCCATACCACTTTAATTTGGAGCGACACACGAGGTTCGAACTCGTGACCTCAACCTTGGCAAGGTTGCGCTCTACCAACTGAGCTAGTGTCGCGATGGAGGCGCGTCCCGGAGTCGAACCGAGGTCCACGGATTTGCAATCCGCTGCATAGCCACTCTGCCAACACGCCTTTGACTCTTTTTGAAAAACCTTGGTGAGTTCCTCTTGAGTACGGGAAGGCATTCTACGCATTCCCGCGAGAGCGTCAACTGTATTTTTTAGTTTTTTGATTCGTTTGGCTATTTTCCATTCAAAAGGAGCAAAATAGATTATTTTTGTAGCGACATTTACCCAATATCGACCTCTTTTATTTGTTTAAAACACATTAACAGAGTAGCGAAGAAGGTTAAGGTCATTGCACAAGAAATTCAGCCTGTGGGCACATTACAACTGAATCAAGATTGATACGAATTTGAAAAAAATACGACTCCTACCCTTTTATCTTGATCGGCTCATCATCCATACAGAAAACGCCCGTCCAATCCTTATTATTGACCTTAATATCAAGTAGTATTGAAACCAAACAAACCGCCAGATTTGTTCACCTCTTTAAAAGCAAGTCTCTGTGAAATCTATAGTATTAGCACGCTCTTAACATAGATAGCAGTTCCATAACTAAGGAGCTCAATAGTTTACATTTAAAGCTCAAATCTGAGGTGAATAGAGAATTAGCTCTTTGAACTGGCTGAGTTTTATATAGTATGAGATATCTTAATTTTCGACATTGTCACCACAGGACCCCATCATGACAGATCCGCAATGGCAGACAACATTAATGCAAGAGGTCAGAAACCTAGTGACCGCAGCCTCTGCAAACGATGTTAAAGAAAGGTATGCCGATATACAAAAGCTGTCTGAAACTACTGGGCAATCCATTCCTGTCGAGATTCAGAGTGTCTTCAATGCCTACTCCCGATACCGCGAAGGTCACCTGATCCCTGCTATAAAAGAGTTCTTCGACTGTGTCTCTTTGTGCCAGACCCATAATCAAGAGTATCTGGCTCACA
Source organism: Vibrio sp. SCSIO 43132 (assembly GCF_019904195.1). NCBI lineage: Bacteria > Pseudomonadati > Pseudomonadota > Gammaproteobacteria > Vibrionales > Vibrionaceae > Vibrio > Vibrio sp. SCSIO 43132. The sequence goes on along the minus strand of NZ_CP063199.1, from coordinate 1,680,458 downwards.
TTGGTTACTTTCATATCGGTACGATTTTCGGCTTACTGGGCGATCATTCCCATGCGAGTGAATTTTTGACCAAAGCAGAAAGAGTCGAACAGTTTGGCGACCAGCGCCTGCTGGCTTTTATCCGCAATAATATTGGTGACCTGCTTATGAATGTTGAGCAGTATTCATCGGCATTGAAATACTTTGAGCAGTCACTTGATGCGTTGAATGATGAAGAGCTGGAATACAAGCTGGTTCCTTACATCAATATCATTGGTGTCAAAGTAGAGCTCAATCAGTTGGATGAAGTCGCTGCCATATCGGATCTGATAGAACCTCATATACACGGCAATCTAAGATACCTTAGCTTCTATCATCAGGTTCAGGGTCGCTACCATATGGCAAGGGGGAACTTTGAACTTTCCGAGACCCACCACCTTGCTGCAATAGACGCAATTAAAGTTTGTCAGAACGATTACTATCTGTCTGAAATGATGCTGGATTACTGCTATCTGTTAGTAAAGCAGTCTAACTGGACTTTATTGGATCAATACCTTGAAGAAGGCTTAGGTTATGCAAGGAAAGTCGGTACAGACAAACTTATCGACAAGTACAACCATATCTTATTGAGTCGACTGGAAACCATGCCTTCAGGAGAAGAAAAAGATGAGCATTTCAGTGCGCTCTTTGCTTCTTTCAAGAAGTCTCGCGATGCTGCACTGAAAAGGGAAAAAGATTACCTTAGCCAGATTTACCAACTCAATATGGATCGACTGGCACTGGAATCAGCTCAGGACATAAATAAAAACCTGGCATTGATCAACCGGGTTGGGCAATACTTGAGCACGTGCGACAATTTTCGGGATGTACTGCCCCAGCTAGTTGATGATCTGAGTAATCTTTTCACCATCGATACGCTTGCTATTGCGTTTTATGAGTCTGACAAGCCAAAGCTGTTTGTGGAACATTATTACGAAGACAATGCCATTAAGAAGCCAACCTACGTCGATTTTCTGCAGAAAGCGACATTCTTTGAATACTGCGCCAAGAACAACTCTTCACTTTATTTCAACGACATGACGGCAGAGAAAAAGCGTGAAATGCTAGGTGAAACCTCAGAGCACGATAACATGAGCTCGTTGTTATTCTCTCCAATCACCATCAATGGTGAAGTAAAAGCCGTCTTCACGATTCAGGCCGGGGCTTGTTATGCCTATCAAACGTATCAATATGAGCTATTTCTTCAGTTGACCAACTATCTTTCTATTGCACTGGAAAATCAGCTCAACCGCCATCAGCTCACCCTGATCTCTCAAACAGATCATCTGACCAAGTTATGGAATCGCCAGTCCTTGGATGCTCATTACCGAGAACTGCAAAACAAAAAGCAGTCTGGCTACAGCATCATCATGCTGGATATTGATTGCTATAAGCAGCTCAATGACCATTACGGTCACGTTAAAGGCGACGAAGTACTCATCACCATCACTCAGCAAATTAAGGAGCATTTTAAGCACCTGAGTGCCAAGTGTTACCGCTACGGTGGCGACGAGTTTGCTATTGTGGTCGGAGGTAGAATATCGGCGAAGGTAAACGATGCAGTTCAGAACCTTCAGCAAGCCGTCTTCAAGTTGAACCTACCCAATCTGAATTCGTACTGTGCTGACCGCGTATCGCTTTCAATAGGCGTGGCTCACTTTGATGAGTGCCCTTCTTCTGTTTCCCTATCTGAATCTCTGCAGCACGCTGACAGCGCGCTATATCACGCCAAACGTGGAGGAAGAAATCAGTACGCGGTATCCGAAGTCGCTAAAGCGGAAGCATAAAAAAACGGATGATTTCTCATCCGTTTATTATTCTTTGTCAGCTTGGCAATCTATTGATGCTTTTCATCCAGAAGATCATCTTTTGCGGCAACCAGATACTGAACCATTGACCAGTAGGTCAGAATCGTAGCGAAGTACAGCGCCGCGTAACCCAGCCACACCATCCAGTCATCATAACGCCAGATAAGAACCCAAAGTGCGAACATCTGGGACAGTGTTTTTACCTTGCCTACCCATGACACTGCGACACTTGAGCGCTTGCCTATTTCTGCCATCCATTCACGCAGAGCAGAAATAATGATTTCACGAGCAATCATGGTTATCGCCGGAATCGTAATCCACCAGGTCGCGTAATGTTCTGTAATCAGAATAAGAGCTGTTGCAACCATCACTTTGTCTGCAACGGGATCAAGAAACGCTCCGAAGCGAGAAGTTTGCCCAAGCCGACGCGCTAACATACCGTCTAGCCAATCAGTAAATCCTGCTACCCAAAACACCATTGCGGCGGCAAAAGGAGCCCATGGCGTGGGGATGTAAAACACGATGACAAATACAGGAATCAGTACTAATCGGAGTAAGGTAAGAATGTTCGGTATGGTAAAACGCATATATTTTTTAAGCTCTTAGTCATTGCGCGCTTAATGGTGCGTCAAAACGTCTATTGTTTCAATGCTTGATGAATGTTTTCTGCCAAAGAAAGGCTAATACCTGGAACTTTGGCGATTTCTTCGACAGTTGCCCGCTTTAACTCCTGCAAACCACCCATGTATTTCAGTAAAGCCTGACGCCGTTTAGGACCGACACCTTCAATGCCTTCCAGTGCGCTGGTGCGACGGGTTTTACCTCGTTTGGCTCGGTGACCTGCTATAGCATGGTTGTGGCTTTCATCCCGAATGTGCTGAATCAGGTGCAACGCAGGTTCATCAGTCGCCATGTTGAACTCATCACCTTCAACCGTAATCATGGTCTCTAAACCAGGTTTTCGGGTTATGCCCTTAGCAATACCTATCAGCCTTGGTCGCTTAGGCCAGTCTTCCCAGTGCTGAGAAATGATTTCGTGAGCACGATTTAACTGCCCTTTACCGCCATCGATAAAGATAATGTCGGGAATCTTTTCAATGTCCAACTGCTTTGAATATCGACGATCCAGAACCTGACCCATGGCGGCGTAATCGTCTCCCCCCGTAATACCTTCAATGTTGTATCGACGGTATTCCTGCTTGACCGGGCCTTCACGATTAAACACCACACAAGATGCTATGGTGCTTTCACCCATGGTGTGACTGATATCAAAACACTCCATGCGCTGAATAGAATCCATATCAAGATGATCCTGAAGCGCTTTCACACGCTGATTAATCGTCATCTTGTGGTTAATTTTGGTGGTTATCGCTGTCAGTGCATTGGTGTTTGCCAGTTTAAGATAACGCGCTCGCGTACCTTTCGGGTTTGTCAGAATGGTGATCTTCCGCCCGGCAATTTGAGTCAGCACTTCCTGAAAAGGTTCAGCATCCACAAACAAGTCCTGCTCCAGAATCAATCGAGTCGGAATGGTTCGCGCTTCGTTATGACTCAAATAGTACTGGCTCAGAAAGCTGTGAAAAACTTCATGTCGGTCAGTGTTATTTGGGATCTTAGGAAAGTGGCTGCGACTTCCTAATACCTTGCCCTGACGAATCATCAAGATATGGATGCACGCAATGCCATTTTCCTGAGCAAAGCCCAAAACATCTAAGTCATCCATGGAATCTTCAGAAACGAATTGCTGCTCCTGTACCCGTCGAATCGCCTGAATCTGATCCCTTAGAGTTGCGGCATCTTCAAAGCGCAGCTCCATACTGGCTTTTTCCATCTTGGAAACCAGTGTTTCTAGAACTTGCTTGTCCTTCCCATTCAGAAATAGGCGAACGTAGTTCACCAGATCCGCGTACTCTTCATCAGAAATTACCGACGAAACACAAGGTGCGGCACATCGCCCAATCTGATACATCAAACAAGGGCGAGTACGGTTGCTGTACACCGTGTCTTCACACTGGCGAACAGGAAAAATCTTTTGGATCAAATGCAATGATTCGCGGACAGCACCGGAATCTGGGTACGGTCCAAAGTACTCCCCTTTGCGCTTCTTGGCACCTCGGTGCATCGAAATGCGAGGGTGTTTATGACCGCTCAGAAAGATATAGGGGTAGGACTTGTCGTCTCGCAGCAATACATTGTATTTGGGTAAGTATTGCTTGATGTAGTTGTGCTCAAGGATTAACGCTTCTGTCTCGGTATGCGTAACCGTCACATCAATCTTGTTGATGTGACTGACTAACGCACGCGTTTTTTCGTTATCAACCTTTTTACGGAAGTAACTGGAAAGACGTTTCTTGAGATCTTTGGCTTTGCCGACATAAATTACCGTCGACTCGGCGTTGTACATTCTGTAAACGCCGGGTTGACTGGTAACTGTCTTAAGAAAGGAACCGGAATCGAATTGCTGAGACACTACAAAGTCTCGGTATCGATCATTCCGTGACGGATTGCTAAGTGAGTCAGTTCAACATCACCACTGATATCCAGCTTGCTGAATAAACGGTAGCGGTAGCTGTTTACGGTCTTCGGGCTCAGGCTTAATTGCTCTGAGATGTCGGTAACCTTCTGACCTTTAGTAATCATCATCATGATTTGAAGTTCTCGTTCCGAAAGGTCTTTGAAAGGATTTTCAGATGCGGAAGAGAACTGGCTCAACGCCATTTGCTGCGCAATTTCAGGTGAAATGTAGCGCTGCCCGGAGTGCACCATTCGAATGGCATTCACCATTTCGTCTGGACCCGCCCCTTTTGTCAGATACCCCGCAGCTCCGGCTTGCATAACCTTCGTCGGAAACGGGTTCTCTGTGTGTACGGTCAGTACAATGATTTTTACATCAGGGTTAAAACGAAGCACTTTTTTCGTTGCCTCCATACCCCCGATACCTGGCATGTTCATATCCATTAAAACAACGTCAGCATGGTTATTTCTGCACCACTTGACGGCTTCTTCACCGCTGTCAGCTTCCCCTGCTACGTTCATACCACGGACGTCTTCAATAATACGTCGTATCCCTGTGCGAACCAGCTCGTGATCATCTACAAGGAAAACATTTATCAAACTTGTATCTCCACACTATTTTTTGGTTCTATCTATTCCTTCAGTTCACACTCCGGTGAACTGAATTCATAAATTCAGTTGAACTCATCATATCTCAATTCTGGGTTAAAAATTACAATGAATATGCGTCACAACGCAAACTTTCGTCATAACTTATAATCAGAGTCGTTAACTTACCCCTCGTTTGTACTGATTTTCGCCAATTGTTGTGGCAATTTTAGTCAGCAATGTGAGAGAGCGCGAATTTGTTATTTATTGATATTTCAGTAAACAAATCATAACGTCTTAATTCCCATCAAATAATTCGACACAGACCTCAGATCCAAAAGTTCTTATTTATAACTATATGTTAGGTTGTACGGTATTTTGCGTCCTGTTTGTAACGAATAAGTTTCAATAAATTCAATCGACTCAGATATAATTAAAGCGGTTTTGAAGTGTAAGTTGATGCATTTCTGGTCATCAATACCTCAAAGTTGCTAAACCATAAAAATTGTAAGAAATTCACAAGACCAGCGAAGTAGAGATAGACACATTGAGTATTCAAGACGGATTCGTATTAACAAGACAAGCAAGGGACGTGTCCGGCAAAGCTCAGATTGATTTATGGGTAAAGACGGCACAAGGACCCGCCCATCTTGTCATCCCAGACCAAAAGCCTGTGTTCTTTATCGAATCTGAGTACTCACTACTGGTAACCGAGTTATTGGATGCGGCTGCAATTCCTTTCGATATCAAGCCTCTTCCACTCAAGACTTTTGACCAGGTTGCTACGGCAGGAGTTTATTTCACTGCCATCAAACACGCGACTGCTGCCTCTCAATTACTTAATAGCAATGACATCCTGACCTACGAATCCGACGTAAGGCTCGCCGACCGATACCTTATGGAAAGATTTATTCAGGGAAGTATTCAGTTTCAAGGCAATGCTCAAGCTAGAAATGACCATATAAAGGTCAATAATACGCAATGTAAGTCTGGAAACTACCACCCTCACCTCACTCAGGTATCTCTGGATCTTGAATGCAGCGAGAAAGGGAGCCTTTACTCCATCGGGCTAGCCAGCGAAATGGACAGTCGGGTCATCATGATTGGTGAGCCTCAGCCTGCGACCACCAATATTCAATGGGTCGAAAACGAGTACGCACTATTGAAAGCTATGTTTGACTGGTTTCAAATGTTCGATCCAGACATTGTAGTTGGCTGGAGTGTCATAGATTTCGACTTTAGGCTGCTTAACAGGCGCTGTGAGTGGCACAAACTTCCCCTGAAAATTGGCAGAGGCAGTCAGAATGCGCATTTTCGCCAGTCCAATAACAGCAACCAGAGCTTCATTACCATTCCCGGTCGGGTTGTGTTAGATGGTATCGATACTTTGAAAACCGCGACCTACCACTTTCGCTCCTGGTCGCTGGAATCCGTTTCTCAGGAGCTTCTCGGAGAAGGAAAAGACATCCATAACGTTCATGACCGCATGGATGAAATTAACCGGATGTTTGCCGAAGACAAACCCGCTCTGGCGAAGTACAACCTGCAAGATTGTGTATTGGTGAACCGTATATTTGAACACACTCATCTTCTGGAATTTGCCATAGAACGCTCGAAACTCACTGGAGTAGAACTGGACAGGCTTGGCGGTTCCGTTGCAGCCTTTACCAACCTATATTTGCCTCAGCTACACCGTGCAAATTACGTAGCGCCTAATCTGCAGTCTGAGAACTGGCTAGCCAGTCCCGGTGGTTATGTGATGGATTCCATCCCGGGGTTGTATAACTCAGTGCTGGTTCTGGATTTTAAAAGCCTGTATCCGTCTATCATTCGGAGCTTTTTGATTGATCCGATGGGCTTAATTGAAGGTCTGAAACTGGACGTCGGGAATACGCCAGATAGTGCCGTTGAAGGTTTTCGAGGTGGACAATTCCACCGTGAGCGTCATTTTCTTCCCAAGATGATCGAGCAGCTCTGGGCAGCACGAGATGTGGCGAAGAAGAACAATGAGAAAGCCTTCTCGCAGGCAATTAAGATCATCATGAACTCCTTTTATGGAGTGTTAGGTTCATCTGGCTGCCGTTTCTTTGATACTCGTCTGGCATCGTCCATTACAATGCGAGGGCATGAAATCATGAAGCAAACTCGTACACTCATCGAAGACAAAGGCTATCAGGTCATTTATGGGGACACCGACTCGACTTTTGTCGCGCTAAACCAGCCTCATTCACAGGAAGATGCAGACAAAATAGGACACGCTTTAGTCGAGCACATCAATCAGTGGTGGCAAACGCACTTAACCGAAGAGTTTGGTATTACTTCCCATTTAGAACTGGAATACGAAACGCACTATAAGAAGTTTCTGATGCCGACCATTCGTGGTTCAGAAGCCGGCTCTAAAAAGCGCTACGCCGGTCTTATCGGTGACGGAGATAACGAGCAGATCATCTTTAAAGGGCTGGAAAGTGCAAGAACGGATTGGACCCCCCTATCCCAAGAATTCCAACAAACACTGTATGACATGGTCTTCCACAATCAGGACCCCGAGCAATACATTCGAGACTACGTTGAAAGCACCAAAAACGGAGAGTTCGACCACCAGCTCGTATACCAAAAAAGACTTCGAAGAAAACTGGCTGACTACCAGAAAAACATTCCACCACAGGTCAGAGCCGCTCGACTTGCAGACGAAAAAAACGAGAAGCTGGGAAGACCTCTGCAATACCAGAATAAAGGGCGTATTGAATACGTCATCACACTGAATGGTCCTGAGCCCAAAGAGTATCTGGAGAGCCCCATCGATTATCAGCATTACATCGATAAACAATTGCAACCCATCGCCGATGCCATTCTGCCATTCATCGGCTTGGATTTTGAAAGATTAAATGCCCCTCAGTTGGGTCTGTTTTAATCCATATTCTTACCATCAATTTTTTTGTTCTTTACGACAAAAATGTTTGTATGACGGCATAAAAATTAATTGCTACATTCGCTTTCCCTGAGTATCCCAGAGGACAATTCACTCTCCTCTGCTCAGGGAAACGCAGCGTGTTGAACCCCATATTACGGCACCTCAACATCGCTTCATGGCTGCTCCCAGCCTTTTATTCACATACAGGTCTCAGACCTAAGTTATCGAAATGAAAAAGAAGATCATCGTAGGGTGGCGAGAAGTGCTAAGCCTACCTGAACTTCGCCTAGATCGTATCAAAGCGAAAATAGACACAGGTGCGCGAACTTCATGCCTCCACGCTTATAAGTTGGAAACGTTCACCAAAAATCATGCGCTTTGGGTTCGGTTTTGGATGCATCCAGCGCAGAACAACACTGAGCTAAGCCAGATATGTGAAGCAAAAGTAATTGATGAACGCATAGTGCGCGACTCAGGCGGTCATGAAGAAAAACGATATGTGATTGAAACGCTTCTCTCAGTAAATGAAGAGCAGTGGCCAATCGAAGTGACCTTAACCAACAGAGAAAATATGAGATTCCGAATGCTACTGGGCAGAACCGCCATGCATGACCGAATCATTGTTGACCCAACCGAATCATTCTTAGTGCCATTTGAGGAGAAAAAATAGTGAAAATTGGCATTCTTTCTCGTAACGAATCTTTGTACTCCACTCGCCGTCTTATTGAAGCGTGTGAAGCTCGTGGTCATGAGGTTAAGGTAATCGACGCACTGCGTTGTTACATGAATATCAATTCCGAAAAACCCGAAGTTCACTTTAAGGGTGAGGAATTGACAGGGTTCGATGCCATGATCCCTAGAATTGGTGCGTCTGTGACTTTTTATGGCACTGCGGTACTGCGTCAGTTTGAAATGATGGGCGTCTTTCCGGTCAATGAGTCTGTGGCGATTACTCGTTCGCGCGACAAACTGAGGTCTTTGCAGCTGTTGTCACGCAAAGGCATCGGGATGCCAGTAACCGGATTCGCCAGCAAACCAGATGACGTGAAAGACCTACTGGATATGGTGGGGGGTGCGCCCGTTGTGATTAAGTTACTTGAGGGCACTCAGGGCATTGGTGTTGTTTTAGCTGAAACCCGCAAAGCGGCAGAAAGCGTTATCGAAGCGTTTATGGGCTTAAAAGCCAACATCATGGTGCAAGAATTCATCAAAGAAGCAGGTGGTGCGGACATTCGCTGCTTCGTGATTGGAGACAAAGTCATTGCTGCTATGAAACGCCAGGGCGCGGAAGGTGAATTCCGTTCAAACCTGCATCGCGGTGGCAGTGCTTCACTGGTGAAAATCACCCCGGAAGAGCGCAAAACAGCAGTAGCTGCGGCGAAAGCTATGGGGCTGAATGTGGCTGGCGTTGATCTGCTTCGCTCAGAGCGTGGACCTTTGGTAATGGAGGTCAACTCTTCTCCGGGTCTGGAAGGCATTGAGAAAGCAACTGGCAAAGACGTGGCTGGCATGATTGTGGATTTCATTGAGAAAAACGCGTCTTCAAAAGGAACAAAAACTCGTGGTAAAGGCTAAAAGAAACTCCGATTTCCATTTGCTGGATTACACAGTCGCTCCCGGTGAGCGACTGAAATTTGAACTGGAAGCTGCGAAGCTTTATACGCATTCGCCACTTTCGATTCAGATTGAAGTGATTAATGGTAAATACGCGGGTCCGGTCATGATGGTGAATGCGGCAATCCACGGTGATGAGCTGAATGGTGTAGAAATGGTACGCCAGTTATCTAGCATACTGGATCCGAACAAACTGAAAGGCACGGTTATCGCTGTGCCCATCGTCAACGTGTTTGGATTTATTCATAAGTCTCGTTATCTGCCCGACAGACGGGATCTGAACCGCTGTTTTCCCGGTTCCGAGAAAGGTTCGCTGGCATCGCGTATGGCGAACTCATTCTTTACTAACATTGCTCAGCGTTGTGACCTGATTCTGGATCTGCATACGGGTGCGATTCATCGCACCAATTTACCGCAGATCCGTGGCAATCTGAGCAACCCTGAAACACTGCGTCTGGCAAAAGCATTCAACACGCCAGTAATTGTTGATGCGGCGCTAAGAGATGGCTCTCTGCGCAGCGAAGCGGAAAGAATCGGCATTCCAACGCTTACTTACGAAGCGGGTGAAGCTCTGCGGTTCGAACCCATTTCCATCAGTGCAGGAATGCTAGGTATCAAGCGTGTGATGCAGGCAGCCGGAATGTTAAGGGTCAGCCGCAAAAAGTACCCGGAACCTGTAATTGCCAAATCAACAAACTGGGTGCGGGCGAACAGCGATGGCATGCTTCGAACTGTCGTCACCTTGGGGGAAAAGGTAGAAAAAGACCAGATACTGGCTTATATCAGCTCGCCTCTGGGAGACACTGAAACCCAAATTATTGCTCCTAAAGAAGGCATTGTTATCGGTCAGCAAACTCTGCCGCTGGTGAATGAAGGCGACGCCGTTTTCCATTTGGCGTACTTCACTCAGGACACCGATTTTGTTGAGCAGACAGTAGAAAGCTACATAGATGAAGTAAGTGACGTAGACTCAGAAACCATTACCACAGGTCAAATCACCCTCTCACAAAGCTAGTTCCAAAATCCCGGCAAGTTCAACTGTCGGGATTTTTGCCTCCCTTTCACAGAATATCTTCATCCGTTTCTTTGAAACTCTCGTCACTAAAAATTACAATTAACATATTAATAACAATTACAGTGGAACGCGTATGTTGTCGATTTTTGATATTTTCAAAGTGGGTGTAGGACCATCAAGTTCTCACACCAACGGTCCGATGATCGCTGGTTATCAATTTGGCAAACTGATTCAGCCCGACTTAGGGAAGATAACCAGAGTGAAGATCGAACTCTTCGGTTCGCTGTCTCTCACTGGTATTGGTCACCACACCGACCGGGCTACTTTATTGGGTCTGATGGGTTACGAGCCTGCGAATATTGATATTACCGAAGCCAATGAGCAGCTTGAAACCTGTACGAAGCGAGATCTACTGTTGCTATGCGGAACGCAGTCCATCGCCTTTAATCGGGAAAAAGACATGCTTTTTCACAAGCACGCGTTACCCCATCACGAAAATGGCATGACACTAACCGCCTGTGATCAAGACGGTAACCCTGTCGCGAGTGAAACCTATTACTCCATTGGAGGTGGGTTTATAAAAACAGAAGAGGAATTGAAGAACCCAAAACCGCTTGATTCTGTTGCCATTCCCTACCCTTTTCACAGTGCAGAAGAATTGCTGATGCAGGCAGACAAGCATGGGTTGAGTTTAGGTGGTCTGGTTCAGCAAAACGAACTCGCCATGCGCTCGAAGGCAGATTTGGATCATAAAGCCGATCAAATTTGGGATGTAATGAGCCGCTGCATGGAGAAAGGGTTCGAAACGGAAGGTATCTTGGATGGCGGTTTAAACGTGACGCGCCGTGCCCCTGCTCTACTCAAAAAGCTTGAAGCCAATGCATCGCTAGAAAATGACCCAATGGAAGTGATGGACTGGATCAACCTGTTCGCTTTTGCGGTGAGTGAAGAAAACGCCGCAGGCGGGCAAGTCGTAACGTCTCCGACTAACGGAGCTGCTGGTGTCATTCCCGCAGTGCTGATGTACTACCACCAATTCCTGAGACCTTTAGATAACAAACAGATACGTGATTTTCTGGCCGTGTCCGGCGCAATAGGCATGCTTTACAAAATGAATGCCTCGATATCAGGTGCCGAGGTTGGGTGTCAGGGTGAAATTGGGGTCTCCTCTTCTATGGCAGCAGCCGGACTAACGGCACTGCGCGGGGGCAGCAACGAACAAATCTGCATAGCGGCTGAAATCGCGATGGAACACTCACTAGGCATGACCTGTGATCCCATAGGTGGGCTGGTTCAAGTCCCTTGCATCGAGAGAAACGCAATGGGTGCAGTAAAAGCCATCAATGCATCCAGAATGGCGCTCAAACGCACCAGCAAATGTTTGATCTCTTTAGATAAGGTCATCGAAACCATGTATCGAACCGGTAAAGACATGAACAAAAAATACCGTGAAACGTCATTGGGTGGACTGGCTATGATTCATCTTGCTCCGCCTTGTGAGTAAGGTTGAAATGGACACTTATGATCAGTATTTTTTCTCTGATTTGTTTTCCAGATAGTAATTAACGAAGTCATTTCTAGAAAGGGATTTGCTGAAATACCAACCCTGAACAGAGACACCCGATTTGCAAGGAACTACTTCCAATTGGGTGTCTTTTTCTACCCCTTCAACCACCACATCTAGCTGCAATTCCTCTGCAATACTGAGCAGGCTGTTAAAGACCTTGAGACCTTTTTCGGTATCTAATGCGATGACAAAACTTCGATCGATTTTTATCGCGTCGATATCAAATTTATTAAGGTAACTGAGCGAAGAGAATCCGGTTCCGAAATCATCGATATGAATTTTCACACCCAGAAGATGGAGTCGGTTCAGTGCCAGAGTCATTTTTCTTCTGTCAGACAGCAACGTTTGTTCTGTAATTTCGAAATGGATTTTTCCGGCAAAAGGTACGACCAACCGTTCCACTTCCTGTAGCATCCGATCATCCATTAGCGTCTGTGGCGTGATATTTATGCTGACTTCCAAATCCACGTCTTTTCTTATCCAGTAGTCGATGTCACTTACGACGCGCTTAACCACCCACAAATCCAGATCTTTCATCATTCCCGCCTGTTCCAGCCAGGGCAAGAAACGATTTGGATACTCAATGTTTCCATGTTTATCTACGGCTCGGACTAACGCCTCGCAGCCAATTATTTCCATGCTTTCAGCATCGACCTGAGGCTGATATTCAAGGCAGAACTCTTTGTTACTGATGCTTTCCAGATGACTTTGCAGGCTGATCTCCTGTTTGGCTTTCGCCTGCATAATTGAAATCGGGTCATCGTTAAGGGTCAGTGCCTCTTCCTGCCGTCTTGTGTAGGTCGTATCCAGTGCAGAAAAATAGATTGAGTGCTTTGAATAGGAACGCTCTAAACCAAACACAAAAGGTGCGTAAATTAGTGCTCCAAGCAAGATATTAAATAGCTGGAGTCCAATGGCTGCCAAGTCTCCATGAGTGGCAATCCACGCATTAACCAAAATGGGGCTGTTAAAAGGCAGAGATACGCTAGGAGACGCGACCCACCCACTTTCAACGGCAAAGAGGCTCACGACAACGTTAACCAAGGGCACCAAAATGAATGGCACCAATAGCCTCGGGTTAAATATTATGGGCAACCCAAAAAGAAGAAGTTCGTTCACGTTGATGGCAGCAATGGGGATACTGGCGAGCGCAATAACGCGTAGAGATTGCTGCTTTGATATCACCAGCATGGCAACGATCAATGAAAAGGTGGCGCCGCTCCCTCCGATGAAAACAAAACTTCCCATCAAAGATAAATTCATATGGTAAAAGGCTTCACCACCAGAAATCACAACAGAATAGTTGAGGTCAATGGCTTCGTTTAAAAGCTCCACCATCGGCAGCAAGGCGTAATAGCCGTGTATTCCAAAGAACCAGAATACTGAGTTCAGCACGCTGAAAATCATTCCGAACGAATATGGGTCGTTTGCATAATCCAGAGACCGAAAATCAAAGCTCGTCATGCTGGATACAAAAGCAATGAATCCGGTATTAATCAGAATGGTAATGCCAGCTACCACAATAGCGGGCAGAACGAGGTTCAGCGTTTCTTTAACTATCTGCCCTGCACTGTCCAGGCTGGTCAACTCGAACCATTTTTGTTTAACGAGCCAACTAATGATTGGAATGAAGTACAAGGGAGTCACGATCGCCATGATGACGCTGTACATCAGCATTACATTCTCTTCGGGAATCAACTGGCGCAGCACCACTAAGTACGCTATCGACAGAAGTGCTATGGGAGGTCGTGGCATGCGGTATTGCATGGCAAGAATATATGAAATGGCGGCGGTCAGAAGGAATGGAAAAATAGCCGTCAGCTCTGAGTGCAGGGTAAAACTTGCTTCAACCCAAGAAGGTCTTTCGGTGTAAAGGAAATCCCCAATAGACGCAACGAATAGAATCAGAGAAGACAACATTAAACATGGAACCATCCACAATAAACCTTCCCGCAGCGCCAACAGAGAAGACCACAAATGCTTGGTGAAAGACTCATTCTCCCCCCAAATCACCAGCATTTTTAGCTTGTCTGCCCGATTCCATAGCTGCATGTGAGATCTCAGCAAAATCTACCTCATTTAACATTAGCACATGGCAATGTAGCAACGCTTTCCCGAAGTTGAGACGCTCCGAGCTTCTCCTGAAACATCGAGCGGTCTCATTACTTCACAAAAAGGTTTTATATTAAATTTATATTGACAAGGTATTACGTAAAACAATATGCTTTGCACGCATTCTAATCACACACTGCTGGAGTAATTTAATATGAGCCGCCAAAACGGTTTCTCACTCATCGAACTGGTCATTGTTGTCGCTATCATGGGAATTCTTTCTGCCGCTGCGTTACCTAAGTTTACTGAGGTAAGTTCTCATGCAAAAAGAGAAACATTAATATCTGCTGAAACAGCCTGGAATTCTGCTGCGAAGAATATTACCGGACAGGCGATGCTGGAGAAAAAGGAAAAGAACAGCGTAATACGTTTTAATGGCAAAGAGTTCAAGCTATCAGGTTTAATGCCGTACCTAGACGAAAAAAACTTAGACAGAGCAATGAGTACGAAACTCGCCTACAAAAATGTCACGCCCAAAAACAAAAATGAAAATGGCTTTAAGGAAGGCACCAGTGACGAAGATGATAAAGTTAAGTCCGTAATCTTCTGGCATCATAAAATGGACGGAGAAAAAATATCGGATATGACTCCAGAAGTCATACGTGAAAGCAAGTGCTACATAGAAATCTCATCCAAACCAAACCACCAGAGCTACCGAACAAAGTCGAATTTCAAAGGTTGCTAACTGAAAAACTTAAAACGCCACTCCGAGGAGTGGCGTCTTTGCTTTAACCAATTCTGAATTCGGTTTTATCGTAGGCTTTGACCAGCCACTTGCCGAATCCATCCAAAATACCAATTATCGATCGCTTGGGAACAGGTTTACCCTGAAGCAAGATGACCAGTCTTTGTACCTCAACCTTTTTCTTGGGATAAAAACGCAAAAAGTGCTTCCCACACTCCACCGGGTTTTCAATCCACTGCTTATCCTTGTACATGATCAGCGAATAGCTTGCTCTGAGCAGTTTCTTGGCAATGATCTTTTGCAGGTAGCGTGTTTCGGTATCTGAATGCGACTTAGCAATCTTATCTCTATAGAGCGTTACCCACTCACCGACATCCATATTCCAGTGCTTGGCAATTTCCCAACTGGGTTCAAAATCTCCGAAGCTCTGAGACAAATCTTCCCCATGAACGCAAACACAGCAGTGGCGGAGCATAAAGCCCCAAGTAAAAATCCCATCAAGGCTGAGAATTTCAGGCATGGTGCCAAACTGAAACTGAATGCCTGTTATCAGATGATTGTATTGTTTTGAGAAACGCCACTTAATGGTTTTTACAATGGTGTGCTCTTTGTCGGAAAGCGGACGTTGAGTAACGACAACAATATCCAGATTAGAATGCCCTACCCTAGCTGTTTTTCGTGCAACGCTGCCAAAGACATACACGCTATGAAGATTGGAGGTTAGTCCACGTGTGAGAAAGCCGAGAACTTCGTCGATGACCGGTTGAAAATCAGGCTGGAATGCGTCTTTAGGGTCAATGACGGGCAGAGAAGTGGTTGTGTTCAAAAGAATATTCCGAATTTTAGACTCCAGTATATATTCGCCCAGCATTTCCATTCGATCAAGTGTGGGGATGCAAATTAAGACCATGGTTCCGGTGAATAAAATCCCCTTTCGATTCAGGCAGTTTTCCTCATATGGCTCAGCAAAGTAAACATGGGTTGCGGGTTGGCTTAGACTAATGCCAAAAATATAAGCATTCAAACCTGCAGAAAGGCGCTTGGCAGTTGTTAGCCTATAAGGTTTCATGCTAGTTTCAGCCTGAAAACCAAGCAATTGCCAGAGATGTGGCAACACGCTTGAGTACCAAAACATTTAGGAAATAGACATGCCAAAGGCTAGCGAATTAAAAAAAGGGTTTGCCATTGTTTCTAACGGTAAAACGCTTCTGATTAAAGACATCGAAGTCACGACTCCAGGTGGTCGTGGCGGTGCAAAAATTTACAAACTACGTTGTAACGATTTAACGAATGGTGCGCGAGTAGATGAGCGCTATAAGTCTGACGACGTTGTAGATACTGCGGACATGACAAAGCGCAATGTCGCGTTTTCATACGTAGACGGTGATGAGTACATCTTTATGGATAACGAAGATTACACTCAGTACACCTTTAAGCAGGACGAGATTGAAGACGACCTGCTGTTCATTAATGAAGAAACACAAGGGTTGCAGGTTCTTCTGGTTAACGATCAGGCAGTAGGCCTTGAACTTCCTTCATCTGTTGAACTGGTCATTGAAGAAACGGATCCGTCCATTAAAGGCGCTTCGGCTTCTGCACGTACTAAACCTGCTCGTTTTGCCACAGGCTTGACCGTTCAGGTACCAGAGTACATTTCTACTGGTGATCGCGTGGTAGTTAACACCACTGAACGTAAATACATGAACCGAGCGTAACATTATGTCAGACCTAATTTCTTTTGATGATGTCATCGATACTGCCTACGATATTTTTCTTGAAATGGCGCCCGATAACCTCGAACCCGCAGATGTAATTCTGTTTACCGCTCAATTTGAAGATCGCGGTGCGGCAGAAATGGTTGAAACGGGTGACGACTGGGTCGGACATGTCGGCTTCGATGTAGATAAAGAAATTTACGCCGAAGTACGCATAGGCTTAGTTAATGAAGAAAGCGACGAGCTGGATGACGTATTCGCCCGAATGCTGATTAGCCGAGACCCGGATCATAAGTTCTGTCATATGCTTTGGAAAAGAGACTAACCCTCGTCTCATCTTCATTCATTAGATACAGAAAGCCCGCTAAACACAGTTAGCGGGCTTTTTTTGTTGCGTTAAGCTGTTACCACAGCTTCATCATATTGATGGTGGCGCTGCTGCCATCAGCCGCCTGATCCACCACCTGAAGAACGATACCGTAATGTGGGGTTAAACGACCTGTCGCTGGACGGATTGGATTGGAATAATCTTCCCAGTCCGCAAACATTGGGTTCGCTACCACATATGGGTCATCCAGAGTCAGACCATTGCGGTCTACAAGATGAATCTGGTTACCTGTCTTAGTATTGAATGCGGCATCACGTACCTGATAGCGGGACGTCGCCGGAGTGCCATCGCTCCAGAATTGTGGGTTACGGTCAGCATCAACAACACCTAACCATCCCTCACCTGGGTGAGAAGACACACCGTTGTCCGTGTGAGACGTATCGACATACCAAAGCACCAGACCCGGATCGAACGTCATGATGTGGTTGTTGCGATTGATGTGTGCCAATCCCTTATCAACGCCTTCATGTTGACGCCATTCCGCCAGATAGTAATGCTCATGTTCAAAGCGACCATCATTCAGAATCATGCCGTCAAACGTCAGTTCTGGGTGCGCTGACTCTGCATTGTAGTGAGCAACCTGCTGTGCGTCAGCAGTGACTTTCACTTCATCAAACCAGTAACCATTTTTCACGTAACCGCCATCTGTAAGGTAGTTAAACGTGATGGTCACGGTCTGACCTGCGTAGGCTGTCAGGTCAAAGTTTGCGTCTACCCAACCGTCAGACACTCCGGTAAATCCGATACCGTATCCAATTTCATGCGGATCGTAGGTCGTTGTGATGTCACCCGCAATTGGAGTGCCGTTCACCAGAATTCGTCCAAAGTCGTATTCATCTTCGATGTCGTAGTTCACTTTGAACGTCAGAGCCGCGGATGTCGCAGCAGGGATAGCAACATCAAACTGAATGTTGGTGTTCAGGTTGTCCCCACGTTGAGAGTAAAAAGACTGAGTGCCCAAAACGTCCATCAGTTTCACAACTTTTGGTGGCAGATTGATTCGCAAGTAATCATGATTGCTGCCTTTCGAAGAAGCCTGATCTAACACCACAGGCTGCGGAGACGTATTCAATTGGTCAAACTCGACCGTCTTACCATGTAACCAGTTTCCACCTAGTGAATTTTGCAGGAACTGACGAGCCCATGGGCTAAAGCCTGTTGGTTCAGTGCCCGGAATCAAACCCGCCCATGAACCAGAAGACATGATCGACCAGTAAGAGACTGGCTCACCAGGCGTGCTGCCCCACTCATCCTCACCGTAGATTGTGTCGTATTCATCAGGCAGCCCCAGATCGTGACCATATTCATGGGCAGCCACACCAGCTGCTGCATCAATTGGCTGAATCGTGTAGTCGTACGCCGCCATTGAGCCACCCCAGTTTGGCAATGGTGACGTTGTACCTTCAATCGCAAACACTTTGCCCAAGTTCCAGCGGTGAGACCAAATAGCGTCAGACCCCAGATTACCGCCCCCAGCTTCCTGACCGACACCAGAATGGAAGATCATAATGTGGTCAACCAGACCATCTGGTTCACGAAGGTTGCCGTCGCCATCCAGGTCGTAGCGATCTTCCAAGTCATAATCACCCAGATTTACATTAGGATCTGCCGCCGCAGCCAAAAGTGCTTCACGAACCAGATCACGAGCATTCACATCTCTGGTCGTGCCTTGTTGTGCACCGTAAAATGCCGCCGGATGCTTAGCTTTATACCAACCAGCCACGCCACCTATTTGCGTGTAAGAACCACCTGACTGCTGTTCGTAGAACTGAACCATAGAAATCAGGTTATTACCATTGCTGCCGACGTAACCATCACGTCCGAATAACATATTTTGGTAGTGCGTTGGTGTGTAGTCTTCGTAGTAATTCGAGGTTTCACCCGGCGTCACCATGTTGGCTGGGTAGTCAGGGAACTCGATGAGAATTGCCAGCACCTTGTCCTGAGTTACAGGTCCTGTCCATGCGTTCTCTTCCTGAACACGAGCGATAGATGCAGGAACTGCGCTGCTGGAAGATTCCGAACCCATCAGACCAAGTAGTCTCTTGTTACGCTTCTCTTCATAAGAAGCAAGTTCGCCCTCTTCTGGCTTTTGAACATGAATAGCAGACAAATACTGATACAACGCCTTAACCGATTCGGTTTCGTTAGCGTCTTTTGCAATAACACCTGTCTTTTTCAACATCGAAATCATGCGATCTTGGTTAACGACACCAAAGTCAACACCGTGTGATTTCACCGGACCTGCCACCGCGGAGGTGGAAAGCCCAAGCAGCAGCGAAGTCAACACCCCTGCTGCCAATTTACTTTTTATTGGTAATGCACGTGAACTCATTTCAAGCCTTTCTTCCTGTTTATTAAAAGTGATTGGTTTTGAACGAATAACCAAAATTCCATTTATTAAAAAGGCGACATAAGCAAGTAAGGAGGCAATTTAGCCTCTATTACTTATCTCTGTCTTAAACCCAAAAACTCTGAATAAATCAACTATTCAAAATCGAAACAAACAATTAATACAAATGTTAAATCATGTCTACGTGAAATAATTTATAAACAATAACCACTCATTTATTACTTATAATTAAATCAACAATACAATCAGAATTATTGTTCTTTGTTGATTTAAATTTCAGTAAGAAACCATTAAAAACATAATTAACAACAAGATTGACGATTAAAATTTAAATCATAAAAATCAAAATCATAAGAAATAAAATAAGAATTAATAACAATAGTAACATTAAAGGCAGCAAGGAATATAATTCTAGACTAAAACGTTTTATTCAATTTTTATTAATAAAAATACAACATGTAATTAAGTTGTCATAATTGAATAATGATCTCAAACAAATGAAACTAATAATTTAATTAATAGATAATAAAAATAAAAAATTTAATTTGGATATCCGAAATTATTGTTATGTTATCACATTACAAATTTATATATTTACAATAAATGACGGAAATTTGAGAATATAATGTGCCTTTCTTTTCCTTCCCGATATTTTTCTACCTTGAGCGGTACTCCATACCACTGCTATTCAGTCTGAAGTCAAAGTCCATAGCCAACGACATTGGCAACGTCTCATTTCTAAAAATCCTTACTTTAACTCTGGTTTTGTGAGTTAAGTCCATTGATCATTTTTTATACAAATGATTAAACTATCATTAACAGTATTACTTATTAGCTGTTAAGTAATACTTATTGACATACCTCCACCTGATTAAGGTGCGAAGTCGAGAAGAACTTAAGGAAAGTTGAACAGCAAAAGGAAGATTGAATATGGATCGTTCAAACAAAAAAATGGGGCTTTACCCAAAAGGTATGGACCGCAGAACATTTTTAAAAACTTCGACCGCCGCCAGTGTTGCTCTGGCTTTTGGGCTACCGGGAATGTCGTGGGCAGATGCACATGATCATATGTTAAGTAAATTTTTGACCGCAGACGTAGACTGGAAAGCTCATGCCGGAGAAACCATCGTGCTCGGCGCAATGGAACACCCGTGGACACAATCAATTGCCCCTGTTCTTCCTCTGTTTGAAAAACTCACGGGCATTAAAGTCAAGCTGCAGAAACAGTCAGAAACTGAATATGTGGGTGAAATGCCCGTGAAACTCGGTGCCGGTTCGCCAGAACCTGATGTCATGATGGTTCATGCACTTGGTCAGTTCATCAGCTCAGGATGGTTAGAGCCTCTTGAGGAGTACTACTCAAATCGCGCCTTGTTCGATGCAGGCTGGTACGACGCCGATGACATTTTCTCCATGGCAAACGAATTCCCGGTGTGGTCAGACAAAGTACGCTACAGCATGGCGGTAACCGCCGAAGCTCAAACCATGTTCTGTAACACCAAAGCGTTCGAAAAAGCCAGGCTAGCCATACCTAAAACCTACGATCAGGTGTATGAAGCTGCCACTAAGCTCAAGTCGAATCAAATGGCGGGCATTGTCCTTCGCTCCAAATCCGATGGTACCGCAGGCACCTGGCCTTGTGGTGGATTCCTGTTCTCTTATGGCGGCGAAGTGATTAAAGATGGCCGTTGCGTGTTAGACAGTGATCAGGCAATCGCCGCCATTGATATGTACGGACGCTTGCTCAAAGATGCCGGACCGCTCGGCGTCGGAAATTACCACTGGTACGAAGTATTGAATGACTTCTCTGCAGGTGCGGCTGCCATCGCAATGGATTCTTCCAACTTCGCAACCGACTTCCAGAACCCAGAAAAAAGTCTGGTGCACGACTCCACCACTTACGCCGCAATGCCAACTCATGGTAACCATTCTGTAAAAGCCAATATCTGGACGTGGCAAGCTGGCATCAACCGTCACTCTAAAAAGAAACAAGCCGCTTTCTTGTTACTGACGTTCCTGAACTCGAAACCGGGCTGCGCGCTGACATCAGCCAACGGACTGGCCACCATTCGAAACTCAGCATGGGATTCAAAGGCCTTTAAAGATCGCTTTGGGGCAGATGCTGCTCAGGCGGCACTTGCCAATCTGAACTCTGGTGATGCAGAAGTCTTCAAAGCGTGCTGGTTCCATCCGAAAGCCGCGCAGATTCTGGATGCATGGGGCATTGCAATTAACGAGGTCGCCACCGGTGCAAAAACATCTAAGGCTGCCATGACAACCGCAACCAACAAGATCAACGACATTTTGTAACGCCAGTCGGGTAAGGAAGCTCGACCGATACAACACATAACATCAGGGAAGGAAATAAGATGAAGGCAATGTTGTCAAAAGGGATGGTCGGATCCAGTCCGCCTGTGCCGCTTCGCTCGGCAAGAGCACATCGTAGAAACTTTATTTTGGCGATGTTATTGCCCGCTACCGCGGTGCTGCTTTTGACAACATTGTTTCCCTTTTTGCTCAGTTTGTATCTGTCCTTTACCGACTACTCACTTTTAAATGCAGGGGAAAAAAGCTTTATCGGGTTCGGTAACTACAGCAAGTTGTTCCAGTCTGAAGAGTTTTGGTCTGCCACCAAAGTGACTCTGGTTTTCACCATAGTCGCCGTGACCCTGCAAACCATTTTAGGGGTTGGAATGGCAGCTTTGCTTCACTATGAATCTAAGCAAGCTCCGTGGTTAAGACTTCTGTTTTTGTTACCTATCGCTATTACGCCGGTTGCCGCAACCTTCACCTTCAGGCTGATGTTCAATCCTTCACTCGGGGTTCTGAACTATATGCTGACATCAATTGGGCTGGAACCCAGCGCCTGGACAGCCGCCCCTGAATCGGCGCTGTTTTCTCTTATTCTTGTCGATACCTGGCAATGGACTCCTTTTATTTTGCTGATCACCGCAGGCGGGTTGGCTTCCCTGCCATCGGAGCCAGAAGAAGCCAGCGAGGTAGACGGTGCAAACGGCTGGCAAACGTTCTTTTACGTAACCCTGCCACAGCTCAAACCTTACATTGCCTTAGCTTTGTTGTTTCGGGTTATCGACGCATTCAAGACCTTCGACATCATCTTCGTGTTAACCGGGGGTGGTCCGGGGATCACTACACGAACACTGAACATTCTGGCGTACAAGCAAGGCATCGAATTTCTTGAAATGGGCTATGCCTCGTCCATCGCTATCGTGATGCTGATTTTTACCTTGATCGTCAGTCAGGTGTTTCTAAGAAAACTGGGCTTGTTTGATTTGAAAACAGGAGGCACATCATGACCGAGCGAAAAACAACGGTAAGCTCCATCATCGTCCGCCTTTTTGGGTCAATCTGGGCTCGCCGCGTGGTGCTGTATCTGTTCGCTATCTGGTGTCTGTTTCCGCTTTACTGGATATTTTTAACAGCACTGAAAACGCCGATTCAGGCAATGTCACGTCCGCCTAGCTTCTGGTTTGAAGCCACACTAAAAAACTTTGAAAAAGTGCTGGCAGACCCTGCCATTCTGGACTTTTTTATCGACAGCGCGATTGTCGCCGCCGGCTCCACCATTCTTAGCCTGTTAATTGGTGCACCCACCGCGTACATCCTCGCCCGCTTCCATTTTAAAGGCCGAGGAGATTTTGGGTTCTGGATTCTAAGCACAAGAATGACGCCCCCTGTCGCCATGCTGATTCCATTCTTCGTGCTATTTTTCCAGCTTGGTCTGCTGGACACGCATATCGGTTTAATCATCGCGCATGTGGTACTCAACCTTGCCATTGTCGTCTGGCTGCTGCGCGGTTTTTTCTCAGAATTGCCCGTAGAACTGGAGGAAGCCGCCTACCTCGATGGAGACACCTATTTCAGCGCATTTTTCCGCATTACCTTACCTCTTGCGCTTCCCGGCTTGGCTTCCGTTGGCATTTTGATTTTCTTACTGTCGTGGAACGAATTCCTTTTTGCACTGGTGCTAGGCGACAGTGAAGTCCGAACCGTCCCTATCGGGCTCTACGGCTTCATCGGGTATCAAACCATTCGCTGGGCAGAGCTCTCTGCCTCTGCCGCATTGATGATCGTTCCGATCATTATTTTCATTGTTATTTTCCAGCGTCACCTACTCAGAGGGTTGACGATGGGGTCATATCGATAAGGTTTAGGAGTTATTGATGACACAAGTTTCGCTAAATGCCGTCAACAAAGAATGGGCTGGAGTCAAAGCCGTCAATCAGTTTGACCTGAACATCGCACAGGGCGAATTTATTGTTCTGCTGGGTCCATCAGGATGCGGAAAAACCACGACCATGCGAATGATCGCCGGGTTAGAAACTCCTACTTCAGGCGAGATTCGCTTTGACGATACCGATATGACAGACCGCCTGCCAAGGGATCGAAACATCGCTATGGTGTTTCAAAACTATGCTCTGTATCCGCACATGACTGTGCGCGACAACATCGCCTACCCTCATAAGATCGCTGGGTTAGATAAGTCGGAGCGCTATCAGAGAGCGCTCTACGCCGCAGAAAAAGTCGGGCTTCTGGACTATTTAGATCGTAAGCCCAAAGCCTTATCCGGTGGGCAACGCCAGCGTGTAGCACTGGCTCGGGCGATTGTCCGAAACCCTTCAGTCTTTTTGATGGACGAGCCCCTATCGAACCTGGACGCCAGACTTCGGGTGGACATGCGTGCAGAAATCAAACGCCTTCAACGAGAGATGGAAGTCACCATGATTTATGTCACCCACGATCAGATAGAAGCCATGACGCTGGCTGATAGAGTCGTCATCATGTCTTCCGGAGAAATACAGCAGATCGGCACACCAGATGAAGTGTATGACGATCCGGCTAACTTATTTGTCGCGGGTTTTCTCGGCTCCCCTTCGATGAACAAAATTCACGGTCAAATTCTTAATGAGTCTTTTCAGACAAATGCCGGGGATCTCCCCGCTCAGGGTATCGGAAACAACACAAACGTTGTGCTGGGTGTTCGACCTGAAGACTGCGCACTTTCACATGAACCCGCCCATCTGACAGGAAAAGTCTATGCGGTAGAGCCTACCGGAGACGCCACACTGGTAGTCTGCAAAGTCGATGATCAATCCGTCACGTTGAAAGCTGATAAACATTTCCGCCCAGAACTGGACGCAGAAATCCATATTCAGGTAAATCCGGAACGTATTCTCTACTTCGACAATCAGACAGGTTTGAGGCTCCGCGCTCAATCAGAAGCTAGCAACTCAGGAGTACAAGAATGAAGAAAAGACGCTCCCAGGCTTGGTTTGGTCCCTTAGACAAAGACGGCTTTATCCATCGCAGTTGGATGAAAAATCGCGGCGCAACCGACGACATGTTCGACGGACGACCTGTCATTGGTATCTGCAATACCTTTTCAGAGCTCACACCTTGTAATGCACACTTTAGGGAGCTGGTTCAGGAAGTTAAAAACGGGGTTCTGGAGGCAGGCGGCTACCCTCTGGAGTTCCCTGTATTTTCTTGCGGCGAGTCCAATCTTCGCCCGACCGCTATGCTGTTTCGCAACCTAGCGTCAATGGATGTTGAGGAGTCGATTCGCGGTAACCCAATTGATGGTGTCGTGCTGATGGCAGGTTGCGACAAAACCACGCCAGCTCTTTTGATGGGTGCTGCCAGTGCCAATCTTCCGACTATTCTGGTATCTGGTGGTCCTATGCTTAATGGGCGTTTTCGAGGAGAAACACTAGGCTCTGGCACCGATGTGTGGAAGTTTTCTGAAGACGTTCGCGGGGGCAAGATCGACGTGAAAACCTTTATGGACGCAGAATCAGCCATGTCCCGTTCTGCCGGGCACTGCAACACTGTGGGAACCGCTTCGACCATGGCTGTTATGGCGGAATCTTTAGGTGTTACTTTACCTTATAACGCCACCTACCCCGCCGTTGATGCCAACCGAGCTCGAATTGCGCGTCTTTCAGGCAGGCGAATTGTCGATATGGTGGAAGAAGATTTGTGTCTCAATCAGGTTTTAGTCCGAGATGCGTTTTTAAATGCAATAAGAGTCAACGGAGCAATTGGCGGGTCGACGAATGCCGTAGTGCATCTGCTCGCTATTGCCGGGCGCGCCGAAGTGCCGCTGACTCTGCAGGACTGGGACGACTGTGGGCGAGATATTCCGACTCTGGTGGACTGCCTGCCAAGTGGTCGATTCCTCATGGAAGACTTCTGCTACGCGGGGGGCGTTCCGGCAGTGATGAAGCGAATTGAAGCTTCTATGAATTTGGATGTCATGACAGTGACGGGCGACTCGCTCAAACACAACATTGAATCCGCTCAATGCTACAACGATGAAGTGATTCGACCGCTGAGCCAGCCACTCGTTGATCATGGTGGCATCGCTATTCTCAAAGGCAATCTGGCTCCAAAAGGTGCGGTGCTAAAACCATCTGCTGCGACTCCTGAACTCATGAATCACCGCGGTAAAGCCGTCACTTTCTCAACAATAGAAGATTTCAAAGCTCGTATCGACTCGCCAGATCTGGACATAGATAAAGACTCCATTCTGGTACTAAAGGGAGCCGGTCCAAAGGGCTATCCGGGCATGGCAGAAGTAGGCAACTTACCCCTACCGAAAAAACTGCTTGAGCAGGGAGTCCGTGACATGGTCCGAATCTCGGATGCCAGAATGAGCGGCACTGCCTTTGGCACTGTGGTGCTTCACGTCGCACCTGAATCGGCCGCGGGTGGGGTTATCGGGTTGGTGGAAGATGGCGACATGATTGAACTGAATGTGGAGCAGCGAAAACTTCACCTTGAAGTGTCGGATGAAGAACTTCAGCAACGACGCAAACGTTACGAAGTAGAGCCAAGTTCCATAACCAGTGGCTACCAAAAGCTGTATATCGACCACGTGCTACAGGCGGATCAGGGGGCTGACCTGGACTTTTTAGTGGGATGTCGCGGCGCTGACGTTCCACGCGAAAGCCATTAGCAAATCAGGCTTCAGGAGAATAGAAGTTGACAGATTACATCATTGTGGGAGGCGGCAGCTCAGCGTGCGTTGCCGCGAATCGTCTGGTAAAAAAATACGGTGCCAGCGTTTTAATGTTAGAAGCTGGCTACGCGGACAATCATCCGTTATTTAGTATGCCCGCGGGCTTTATCAAAATGTTGGCGGGTTCAAAATATCTGACTTTTCATCATACCAAGCCACAATCTCAGCTTGGTCAGCGTGTACACGATATTCCACAAGGTAATGTGCTGGGCGGAGGCAGTACGGTCAATGCCATGGTTTACATGCGCGGTTGCGAGGAAGACTATCAAAGCTGGAATCAGGCGGTGGAAGGCGATGGCTGGAGCTACCAAGATGTGCTGCCCTACTACGTGCAACAGGAAGGGAATCAACGCCTGAACAACGTGCTTCACGGAATAGATGGCCCTTTGAAAGTGTCTGATCCTGTTCATATTTGCGATATGAGTTACATCTACCTTCAGACGATGCAAGCCATGGATGTTCCGCTTACACAGGATTTCAACTCTGGGAAGCAATTTGGCACTGGATTGATGCAGACCACCACCTATAAGGGTCGTCGCTGCTCTGCTTCAAAGGTCTTTCTTTCCGAGATCATGTATGAGAAAAAATTCGAGCTGCGTTTGGGGGCGAAAGTAACGCAGATCCTGTTTCTCGATAACACCGCCATTGGTGTGGAATATCAGCACAAAGGGCAGACTTACACAGTTAAAGCCAACAAAGAGGTTTTGCTGGCAGCCGGGGCGCTGGTGACTCCACAACTCCTTATGCTTTCCGGAATTGGTGACAAACACCACTTAGCCGACCATCAAATCGATTTAATTCAACATTTACCGGGCGTTGGGCAAAATCTGCAAGATCACCATGAAGTGCCTGTCGTCGTATCTACCAAAGAAAAGCTTGGTTAT
Source organism: Vibrio sp. SCSIO 43132 (assembly GCF_019904195.1). Lineage (NCBI taxonomy): Bacteria > Pseudomonadati > Pseudomonadota > Gammaproteobacteria > Vibrionales > Vibrionaceae > Vibrio > Vibrio sp. SCSIO 43132. Next base: position 1,653,244 of record NZ_CP063199.1, on the reverse strand, counting down.
TTTGGCGAAGATAGAGGGCTAAAAATGATCAAAAATGGTCTTCAGTTTTTGTTGCTAGGTAATGGTCCTGTATCCAGTAACGGTTGCGAAGCCTGCTCGTTCATAAATCCAATTGAACCTGAAGCCAGACCGACGATTCAGCACTACTGCGTGCCCACCGTGTATTTGGATCGTGACGTAATGGGTATAGCGCCTACTCATGGCGCCACATTTAATGCCTGCGTGATACAACCCAAATCGAGAGGCAGTGTGCGGTTAGCATCCAATCGACACCAAGACAAACCCATTGTCGATTCCAACTATCTCAGTCACCCCGACGATATGGCACTCCAAATTGCAGGTTTTAGATATTCCCGTGAAATGCTTAAGGCTCCGCCTCTTTGCGATGTTGTGAAAGAAGAAATCTTCCCCGGTCTGAACTGCGTTTCTGACGAAGACATTGAGGCACACTGTAAACGCACGGTGAAAACCAACTACCACCCAGTTGGAACCTGCAAGATGGGGGTGGAAACAGACGAGTCTGCCGTTGTGGATAGCCACCTTCGTGTGTTTGGGGTGAAAAATTTACGAGTGATCGACGCATCAATTATGCCAACAATCATTAGCGCCAACACCAATGCTCCTGCCATGATGATTGCAGACTACGCGATAGACCGAATGATGAACGAACAGACAAGGAGCTCATCATGACCGTTGGTTATCCAGACCTGCGTAATAAACATGTGTTGATAACTGGCGGCGCAACGGGGATCGGTCAGGCATTAACGTCGGCTTTCGACCAGCAGAAATGCAACGTTAGTTTTTTGGATATTAATGCCGAAGCTGGTCAACAACTTGAGGAAACTCTGAATACGGCAAGATTTGCGTCAGTGGATATTCGGGATTTAGCCGCTCTAGAAAAAGCCATTAAAGATTTCGAGATAGAGTTTGGTCCGGTTGATGTGCTGATCAATAACGCCGCAAATGACAGGCGACATGCTTTGCCAGATTTAAACGAATCCGATTGGGATGAGTTGATGAACGTGAATCTTCGTTCCTGTTTTTATACCGCCCAATATGTGCATGAAAAAATGAAGTCAAATGGAGGCAGTATCATCAACCTGTCTTCAATCAGCCACTTACTAGGGATTTCAGGCTACCCCGCCTATTCCACCGCTAAGGCTGCAATTCATGGGCTGACTAAGTCTCTGGCTCGCGAACTTGGGGAATGGGATATACGAGTCAACACTCTCACTCTCGGCTGGGTCGTCACTGAAAAGCAGAAAAAGCTCTGGCTGACTGAACAAATAGAAAAAGAATGGCTGGAACAGCAATGCCTGAAGAGGATGGTTCAGCCACAAGACATTGCAAATACTGCTCTGTTTTTAGCATCGAATGCCTCATCCATGATCACCGGTCAATCTCTGGTGATTGATGGCGGGCGAACTTAGGATGAAAACAATTTGACCAAGAAACAGTTTTTACATGAACACGTAGCGACAGAAATCGGACAACGAGTGGTCAGTGGTCGCTACCCTCCAGGCGTAATGTTCGGCAATGAGCAGGATCTGATTGAAGAGTTTAATGTATCGCGCACAGCAGTACGTGAAGCAGTGAAAGTACTGAATGGAAAAGGCATGGTGGAATCTGTTCCCCGGCTAGGTTTAAGGGTTCGCCCTACTTCGGAATGGCATATGCTCGATAGCGAAGTGCTGTCCTGGGTGGTGCAAAGCTCGTTGAGTAGCGATTTAATTGTAGAGCTTTATGATCTGAGACTCGCGTTTGAACCAAGAGCAGCATACCTCGCAGCCAACCGGTTCTCGAAAGATGATGACATTGCCATTCGACGAGCCTTACAAGGCATGACCTTATACCTTGATGAAGAAGACAGAGTCCGACACGACCTTGCGTTTCATTGCGCGATTCTCGACGCCACTGGAAACCGATTTTATCGCTCGCTGGGTGACATGATATCCGTCGTTTTGCAGCACACATTCCGGCTTGCTCACAGAGATCTGGACGATGAATCCTGGGTGGACGAACACAAAAAAGTTTATGACGCGATTGTAGCTGGCAACGGTCAACTGGCCAGCGATTTAATGTCTTCACTACTCGAAAATGCCCTGAACGACTTAAAGCAAGCCACACGCCGCGCTTCTGAAGAAGCTTCAAACGAGTAACCAATACCAAATAGGTTGATAGCTATGAATAACGTAACACCACGCTTTGGAACTAACGACATTGTTGGGGTGAATCCCGTCTTCGCCATGCCTTTTACCCAGAATGGTGACGTTGACTATGAGAGCTTCGATCGTTTGGTGGAACACTTGATTCAGACGGGTTGCCATGGCATGACTTTATTCGGTATCGCCAGCGAGTTTTACAAGCTATCGTTCCCTGAAAAAGAAGAGCTGGCACTTCGCTTTCTGAAAAACACAGAACATTCAAACGTGTATCGCTGCCTGTCTGTAACCGATCACGCAACTGAATTAGCAGTTCAAACTGCCCAGCATTATCAATCTTTAGGTGCAGATGTGCTGATGTTGCTGCCCCCCTACTTCCTAAACCCTCAAACCTGGCAAATCGAGGAGCATATCGAAGCTGTCCTTTCTTCTGTTTCAATCCCAGTTCTAATTCAATACGCGCCCACTGAAACGGGTGTGCCAATTCCCCCTGAAAAGATGGCGGCATGGGGCAAGAAATACCCAAACGCAATGTTTAAAGTTGAATGCAATCCGCCAGTCGAATACGGCCAGACGTTACTTTCGATGCTGCCAGACGCAACCCTTCTCAACGGTTACGCAGGCTTGTACATGTTGGATATGATATCCATTGGCGGAAAAGGCGTCATGCCCGGCAGTTCGTTTGCCGAAGTATATGTGGACATCTATAACCTCTGGCAAAACGGACAGCATCAGGCAGCCAAAGACAAGCACCAGCAACTTCTCACTTTCATAGAAGTCTGGATGAGTAACTGCGAATACCTGATAGATATAGAAAAGAAAATATTAGCCAAACGAAACGTCATTCAATCCGACTATTGCCGCAAACCGGGGTACCCAACTACTGAAGAAGATAACCAGCAGATAGAAGAGTTTTTTCAGTTGTTTGGTTTGGGGTGAAATAAGTGGAAATTTAACTTCTTTGGAGGCTAAATTTCCAAAGTCTTGCGTGCCTGTATGATCTGCCCAAAATTGAGAACAGCTGTGCGAAGCCTCAAGTGAAACGCTAAATCTATATGTCTAGCTTTGTGCCAGCACCATGATTCAAAGAATAATTCCACTTTGAGATTAACCTCTAAAAGCCATCAGGATTTAAGCCATATTCTGCATATTTAATATGTTATCTTTCTTCTCTTTATCAACATGTTAGATATTGAAAAGGACTTGAGATGAAAAAACTATTATTTGCATTCTTGTTGATAGCATCATCCGCCTCTTACGCCGATTGGCATCATGGAAAAATTGAAATGATAGCCATAGGTTATGATGGAAAAACCATCTCTATAGGTCAGGCAGGCTCAACGAAAACAAGCTGTACATGCTATCCGACATGGCCAAATCGATACTGTCTAAATAGAGATCGTATCTCATTTAATGAAGAGTACGCTTTACTTCTAGCGGCTAAATCTCGTGGTCAGTCGGTTGCTTTAAATATTGACGAGACTACATGCCAAGTAATCGCTATGTATGAGAATTGAGACTACGGAATAAAATAACGTATTGTTTAACGTTTATTTTAAATATGAAGTTTTGGCTGCACTGGCAGCCAATTCGCTTTCAATAATGTGCACAATCACACGCTTTTATCAATACGACAATAATTAATATTTGCTAAATTACTCTGTCATTTAGATAAAGTGATAAGTTAAGAAAAATCACTTTACTGCCAGGTTCTAGATATGAATACAGAGTATTTTGAGCGAATACAATTCCAACAAGATAAAAAGTTAGATTCGTACTCTAACTAACACCAGTATTGTGATTCCTCCAAAAGAACATTTTCGTCATTCGTTATATTTTCGGAGTTATACATGAAATTTTTAATTGCTATGGTCATTTTTCTAACTAGTTTTAGCTCATTTGCAGGCTTCTCAAATTATTGTGGAACCGTGGATAAAATGTATACATGGGTCGGAGGCGGTGAAACATATGGCGTATGGGTGATGTTTGACAATAACCCTTCTGTTTGTTCTGGAGGGTTTTACTTATCTCAACAAGGTAATAATAGGGAACTTGTTTATAGTTTTTTACTATCTGCCAAAATGGCCAAGACGCCCATTTGCATTCAAACTAACCCAGAAGTAGGTAAAATCTCTTCACGTTGCAAAATAAACTACGTTGTGGATAAATAATTACCATCAAAATGATATTGAATAAGCATTAGGCTTTACAGTTGTTTATTTTGAAAAGATAAGAGTTATGTTAAAGAAGATCTTAGCTACTTCCATATTTTTAGTTTCAATAAATGCGTGGGCATCAGACGGAATTTACTGTAATGCTGGAACGGTAAAAGACATTCAGTCTGAACAAACTAATGTTGTTATTAATATATCAGGTCTGGGCTGGCATCAACTAGGTAGGTATGAGGAGCTTTCTTTCCAGAGCCGTTTGTCTATGGCACTTTCAGCACAAGCAAGTGGAAAGAAATTGGTTTTGGTATTTCCTTTAGAAAGTGGTGTAGATTGTAATCAACACAACTGGAATGTAAGTCCCTTAAAGGTTCGTATTTCTAATTAAGTTCTATAAAGAAATAGAGTAAGTATCGCAAGATATTGAAAGTAAAAAGCCTCGCACTATGGCGAGGCTTCGTATTTTTTAATAGCTCAGTTTAACCTTGGCGACGTGTTTTCGCTTTCGCAGGCTTTCTGCGTTGGTTGGCACGACCACCTGAGCTGTTTACGCGCTCTTCATGACGTTTCACCGCTCTGCGGATCTTCTGGCTACGTGAACGGTCACGTTTGCGAGATGTGTTATGAGGGTCAATCAAGGACGTTTTTTCTGGTGCAAGCTCTACCATTTCACGCAGGTAGTTCACTTCTTTAAGCTCCAGTTCCATCCATCCGCCGCGAGGCAGTTTCTTATCCAGGAAGATATCGCCGTAACGAACACGTTTCAGACGGCTCACTGTCGGACCTTGTGATTCCCACAAACGACGAACTTCTCGGTTACGACCTTCATTGATCACAACGTAGAAAGTGTGATTCATGCCTTCGCCGCCAGTGTATACCACGTCTTCGAAGCGCGCTAAACCATCTTCCAGTTCAACACCGCGAACCAGGTTCTGAATCATTTTCTCGTTCACTTCGCCGAACACGCGAACCAGATATTCACGTTCAACTTGACGTGATGGGTGCATCAAACGGTTAGCAAGTTCACCATCGGTTGTGAACAGTAGCAAGCCAGAAGTGTTGGCATCCAGTCGACCTACAGACACCCAACGTGCACCTTGAATTTTAGGCAAGCGATCAAAAACGGTACGACGACCTTCAGGATCGTGACGTGTACAAAGTTCGCCTTCCGGTTTGTAGTATGCCAGTACGCGGCAGACCACTTCTTCTGAAGCTTTTACTGAAACATTGTGTCCGTCGATTCGAACTGTCGCGTTTTCATCTTCTAAGCGTTCGCCTAGTTTAGCCACGAGACCGTTAACGCTCACGCGTCCGGCTTTGATTAGCGCTTCCATTTCACGGCGAGATCCATGACCTGCTCGCGCTAAAACTTTCTGTAACTTTTCGCTCATTAATTTACCTATGTGTCGCCTTCACAGACGTCGAGTGCAAAATTTGATGCCACCAGTTTTGGTGGGCGCGTATTATCGCAGATATTCTGGAAAAATACCCATTTAAATTTTGATTTTTTTATTACTCGAACGGCGTGGTATCCCCTGCCCCGACACGCGCAATCACAGCTTCATCTTCACTAAAATCAATAACTGTGGTTGGCTGCTCACCTAAGTAGCCACCATTGAGAATCGCATCTACGGCATGCTCAAGTCTGTCTCGGATTTCTTCAGGGTCGGATTCTGCAACGTCGCTGCCTGGTAGAATCAAAGAAGTCGACATCAAAGGTTCACCCAGAGCTTCAAGCAGATCCAGCGCTATGATGTTGTCTGGCACACGAATTCCGATGGTTTTCTTTTTGGAATTCATTAACCTGCGTGGAACTTCTTTCGTGCCTTTGAAGATAAAGGTGTAAGGACCAGGCGTATTATTTTTTAATAGTCGAAATGCTGTATTGTCGACGCGAGCGTACAAAGACAACTCTGAAAGATCACGACATAGCAGCGTGAAGTTGTGTTTATCATCCAGTTTGCGGATTCGGCAGATGCGTTCAAGTGCCTGCTTGTTTTCAAGCTGACAACCAAGCGCGTAACCAGAATCGGTGGGATAAATGACGACACCGCCATTGCGAATAATGGCAACGGCTTGAGTAATCAATCGGGCTTGCGGGTTTTCTGGGTGAATGTAAAAAAATTGGCTCATTATTCTTCCTCGCTTGCGAGCTCTTCGTCTCTTGCGAACTCCTCGTTTCTTGAATCTGGGGATTGTTGATTCTGAATCAAATCCCAATCTTTCCACACTGGCTCTACACCAGCGGGCAGCCATAAGTTTCTTCCCAGTTCCATCCAGGGTGACGGATAATGAAAGTCGGAACCTTGAGAAGCTAATAGTTTGTATTGTATAGCATAATCAGCAAGATTGCGTCGTTCTTGTTGGGCTTGCTGAGGCTGAGCCACTTCCATGGCATCTCCTCCTGCTTCACAAAACGCCGTAATCAGACGCTTAATCCATTTAGCTGTTAACTGATATCGCCCCGGGTGGGCCAGCACTGCCTGACCACCAGCCGCATGAATTGCGGTGACAGCATCTTCGATGGAGCACCAGGACGGCGGAACATAGCCAGGGTTATTACGAGTCAGATACTTTTTAAATACCTGCTGCATGGTTTTAGCATAGCCGTTATCCACCAGCCATTTGGCAAAATGCGCTCTTGTTACTGAAGCGTCACCCGCGATTTCACGCACTTCCTCTAACACACCCTCTCGCGTCGCTTTTGCAAGCCTTTGAGCGATGAGTTCGGAACGTTCTGCTCTTCTGCGTTTTTGTTCGTGAATCAGCGTTTGAAGAGCGGGATGATCACGGTCGATATTCAACCCGACAATATGAATATCTTTATTCTGCCAAACAGTAGAGATCTCGATACCATCAATCAAAGTCAGATCGATGTCATTTTTCTGGATATAACTGTGCGCCACACTGAGCCCATCGACCGTGTCGTGGTCTGTAATGGCTAATACCTGCACTCTGAATTCAATCGCTCGATCAATCAATTGTTCAGGTGAAAGTCTGCCGTCGGAGGCAGTGGTATGGCTGTGGAGATCTATTTTCATATTAATGCTTGACTTTTTACCCTTGCACTAGTTAACTAGTACGCAATGACAGACAGCGTACTTAGGAAGCTCATGTTACAGGAATTTAACCAACAACATAACGACAAAGTTTCAGTGGTTTGCACTGTTGCTTCGTGGTGGCTTGTGTGGTGGAAACCTGCGCGGGCTATTGTGCGTATCTGATTTATAGAATTTCAGTCAAATAGCCCGCTCCCTGAGCGGGCTTTTTGTTTTGTCGACTTACTCACACTCAACCGGACAATATTGCAGCAAATCAAGGCGCTCAAAGATTGGGGCTGAGTGACGAATATGCGAGTATGTAGTTTCTCCAAATCGCACCACAAATTGAGATTTTTATCTGGGGATTTGGAAACGTGTTTATTCAAAAGGAGGGCTTGTGAATAAGGCCATAATGATTAAAGAAAAAGGACAGGTCACCCTGCACCCAATGTCCGTGCCTTACAGTGAAGATCCTACGCGCCTTTTTCAGGTACTTTGCGGCGATAAAACCAATAGTCTGTTGTTGGAATCGGCAGAAATTGATTCCAAAGAAAATTTAAGCAGTTGGTTATTAGTTGATGCCGCTGTCCGCATCGTATGCCGAGGTCATCAGGTCACTTATGAAGCCCTGACTGAAAATGGTCGTCATTTGATTAAACGCCTTTCTTCCAACCTTCATGAGCAGGTTTCGTGTGAACTGTCACCGGATGCACTGATCCTGAATTTCGAGCAGCCGGATTCCGAGTTAGATGAAGACAGCCGTTTACGCGAAGCATCCAGTTTTGATGCTCTGAGACTGGTTCAGCACAGTTTCGATTTGGAAGGAAAAGACAAACATTCAATCTTTATGGGTGGTCTGTTTGCTTATGATCACGTCGCCAACTTTGAACCTTTGGGTAGTGCTCTGCAGGGCAACCAGTGCCCAGATTACGTTTTCTACGTCGCTGAAACTTTGATGGTAGTGGATCACCAGACTCGCACCTGTACAGTACAAGCCACACAGTTCGACGGTGATGCCTCCACCGAGTCTGCTTTAAAAAAAAGACTGAACGACATTGCTGAGAAAAGTGACAAGCCAGCGCCACTTAAAGAGGCAGTGAAGCTGAAAGATGTCTCAGCAGTACCAAGCATTTCAGATGACGTTTTCTGCCAAACCGTTACCAACTTAAAAGAATATGTTGTGAAAGGCGATGTCTTTCAGGTGGTTCCGTCTCGTCGGTTCACCTTACCTTGCCCATCACCACTAGCCGCTTATAAAGAGCTGAAGCGCAGTAACCCTAGCCCTTACATGTTCTACATGCACGACGAACTGTTCACACTGTTCGGGGCTTCTCCAGAAAGTGCGCTCAAGTATGAAACCAACACCAATCAGGTAGAAATTTACCCAATTGCTGGTACGCGTCGTCGCGGCAAGAATGCCGATGGCAGCATCGATTTCGATCTGGATAGTCGTATTGAGCTTGAACTTCGCGCTGACATGAAAGAAAACGCCGAGCATATGATGCTGGTCGATCTGGCTCGTAACGACGTTGCACGTATTTCTGAAGCAGGTACACGTCACGTTGCGGACTTACTCAAAGTAGACAGATACAGCCACGTAATGCATCTCGTATCGCGTGTGGTTGGTCAACTGCGTGAAGACCTTGATGCTCTGCACGCCTACCAAGCATGTATGAATATGGGAACATTAACGGGCGCACCAAAAATTCGTGCGATGCAGCTGATTCGAGACGTAGAGAAAGCACGTCGCGGCAGTTACGGTGGCGCAGTCGGTTACCTGACAGGTGAAGGCGATTTAGATACATGTATCGTTATTCGTTCGGCGTACATTGAAGATGGTATTGCGCAAGTTCAGGCAGGAGCAGGTGTTGTTTATGACTCCGATCCTCAGGCAGAAGCAGACGAAACCCGCGGTAAAGCACAAGCGGTAATTTCAGCAATTCAAAGTGCCCACAAGGAGTAAAAGATGGCGAACCTAGTATTTGTAGATAACTTTGACTCCTTTACGTACAACCTTGTTGATCAATTCCGCTCTCTGGGACATGACGTTACCATCTACCGCAACCATATTGCTGCGGAAGTGATTGCCAACGCAGTCGAGAAGCTGGACAACCCAGTAGTAGTACTGTCACCAGGTCCCGGTGCGCCATCCGAGGCAGGCAGCATGCCAGAACTGATTCAAAAGCTAAAAGGCAAAGTGCCAATGATTGGCATTTGCCTGGGGCATCAGGCAATTGTTGAGGCGTATGGAGGCACGGTTGCCGGAGCAGGTGAAATCGTTCACGGAAAAGTGTCGATGATGGCGCATCAAAACCATTCCGTTTATCACGACCTGCCCTCGCCTATTGCCACTGCTCGTTACCACTCACTGGTTGCCACTTCTGTACCTGAGTCACTAGAAGTAACGGCAGAAGTCGACGGACTGGTGATGTCTGTGGTAAATGAAAAAGACAAAGTGTGCGGATTCCAATTCCATCCCGAGTCCATCATGACGACTCAAGGGGCGAATTTGCTTGCCAATACCATTCGCTGGGCACTGGCTTAATCAAGAATAAGAAATTACGGATACTCAGCTCGGCTTTAAGTCAGAGCAAGAAGAAGGAAGATTTTATGGAACAGATTATAAATAAGCTTTACGACCAGCAATCTCTGACCAAAGACGAGAGCCAGCAACTGTTTGATGCCATCATCAAAGGTGAAATGGATTCTATTCTGCTTGCTGCTGTTCTAACTGCACTAAAAATCAAAGGCGAAACGCCAGAAGAAATTGCAGGCGCAGCATCAGCACTATTAGCTAATGCTAACCCGTTCCCTCGCCCGGATTACGATTTCGCAGATATCGTCGGCACAGGGGGCGACGGTTCTAATACCATCAATATTTCAACTACCGCCGCTTTTGTTGCCGCTGCATGTGGCGTAAAAGTCGCAAAACACGGCAACCGAGGAGTATCGAGCAAGTCCGGTTCTTCTGACCTGTTGGATTCATTCGGCATCAACCTTGCGATGAGCGCGGAAGATACGCGCAAAGCTGTGGACGATTTAGGTGTCGCTTTCCTATTCGCACCGCAATATCACGGTGGTGTTCGCCACGCCATGCCTGTTCGCCAGACCATGAAAACGCGCACCATCTTCAATATCTTGGGTCCTCTGATTAACCCAGCCCGTCCTAACATCGAATTGATGGGTGTTTATGATGCGGCTCTGGTTCGCCCAATTGCTGAAACCATGCTGCAAATGGGTATGAAGCGCGCAGCAGTCGTTCACGGAAGCGGTCTGGACGAAGTGGCTATTCACGGCGAGACTCTGGTTGCAGAAATCAAAGACGGCAAGATTGAAGAGTACACCCTTTCCCCGTCAGACTTTGGTGTGAACACGCACCCATTAGACGCCATCAAAGGGGGCGAGCCTGCAGAGAATCGCGCCATTATTACAGATATTTTGACAGGCAAAGGTACGGAAGCGCAGGTTTCTGCGGTTGCTGTAAACGTTTCTCTTCTTCTAAAGCTGTTTGGCAACGAAGATTTGAAAGCCAATACTCAAAAAGCCATTGATGCCATGAATTCTGGCGCGGCTTATGAGCTGGTGAAACAACTGGCAGAGAGAGGCTAAATCAATGTCTGAGCACATTACTCAACAAAACCGTGAAATGGCACAGGTGCTTGCTAAAATCGTTGCCGACAAGCATATATGGGTGGAAGAACGCAAAGTCAGCCAGCCTTTGGAAAGCTTTCAACCGTCACTTAAGCCATCGGACAGAAGTTTCTATGATGCGCTTTCTCAGGGTCAGTCTGCTTTTATTCTGGAATGCAAAAAGGCATCCCCTTCCAAAGGTTTGATTCGTGATGACTTTGATTTGGATTACATCGCTTCTGTGTACAAGAACCACGCGAGTGCCATCTCAGTTCTGACGGACGAAAAGTACTTTCAAGGCAGTTTTGATTTCCTTCCTCAGGTAAGGAATCAAGTAACACAGCCTGTTCTTTGCAAAGACTTCATGATCGATACGTATCAGGTGTATCTTGCAAGGCAATATAACGCCGATGCCATTCTTCTTATGTTGTCTGTGTTGGATGATGAGCAATACCAAGCGCTGGCAGAAGTGGCAGACAGCTTAAATCTGGGTATTTTGACAGAAGTCAGCAACGAGGAAGAGCTAGAACGTGCGATACGTCTCAAAGCGCGCGTTGTGGGCATAAATAACCGCAACCTGCGTGATCTTTCTATCGACCTCAACCGAACCAAAGAGCTGGCACCAAAACTGCCCGAAGGCACCATAGTTATCTCTGAATCCGGCATCTACAACAATCAGCAAGTTCGCGACCTCGCCAACCATGCAGATGGCTTCCTGATTGGAAGCTCATTGATGTCAGAAGACAACCTTGAGCTTGCTGTTCGCCGCGTTCTACTCGGTGAAAATAAAGTATGCGGCCTTACTTCACCAGAAGATGCCGCCAAGGCTTATCAAGCTGGTGCGGTGTTTGGTGGGCTTATTTTCGTTGAAAAATCCAAACGCTATGTGGATCTGGAAAAAGCTCGCTTAACCATGAGCGGCGCACCTTTGAACTTTGTCGGTGTATTCCAGAATCATCCATCTGACTTTGTTTCAGAAACCGCATCCACACTTGGCTTATCTGCGGTTCAGTTACATGGCGATGAAGACCAGTCTTATGTCGATTCACTCAGGGCTGCACTGCCAGAACAATGCAAGATTTGGAAAGCATACGGCGTATCAGAGTCTGCACCAAGCCTATTGAAAGCGAACGTGGATCGTCACCTTCTAGATTCAAAAGTGGGCAATCAATCTGGCGGAACGGGTGTTGCATTCGACTGGTCACTGATTGGCGACGAAAGAAACATCATGCTGGCGGGAGGGCTTTCGCCAGAAAATGCGAAAGAAGCGGCGAGTATTAGTTGCCTGGGTCTGGACCTGAATTCCGGCGTAGAAAGCGCACCGGGGCAGAAAGATCAAGCGAAACTGAGCCAGGCTTTTAAAGAAATTCGAAATTACTGATCACTGGCGGCTTGCCCGCTATCAAGAAAGTTTAAGGAAATACCATGGCAAAATTAGATGCCTACTTCGGAGAATATGGTGGTCAGTATGTACCACAAATTCTGGTTCCAGCACTTGAGCAACTGGAACAAGCCTTTATCGACGCGCAGGAAGATAAAGAGTTTTTTGCTGAATTTATGGGTCTGTTGCAAGAGTACGCTGGTCGTCCAACTGCTCTGACACTCACTCGAAACCTCACCAAAGGTACGAAAACCAAACTGTATCTGAAGCGAGAAGACTTGCTTCACGGTGGTGCTCACAAAACCAATCAGGTACTTGGTCAGGCACTGCTGGCGAAACGCATGGGTAAGAATGAGATCATAGCAGAAACAGGGGCTGGTCAGCACGGTGTTGCAACCGCACTTGCGTGTGCATTGTTGGGTTTAAAATGTCGCGTTTACATGGGTGCGAAAGACGTGGAGCGTCAGAGCCCTAACGTATTCCGTATGAAGCTGATGGGTGCGGAAGTGATTCCGGTTCACTCAGGTAGCTCTACTCTGAAAGATGCGTGTAACGAAGCGCTTCGTGACTGGTCTGCCTCTTACGAAACCGCACACTACCTTCTTGGTACTGCTGCAGGTCCACACCCTTTCCCAACCATCGTTCGTGAATTCCAGCGCATGATTGGTGAAGAAACTAAGAATCAGATTCTGGCTCGCGAAGGTCGTCTGCCCGATTCTGTTATTGCCTGCGTGGGTGGCGGTTCAAATGCCATCGGCATGTTTGCAGACTTCATTGATGAAACCGACGTTGCTCTTATCGGTGTTGAGCCAGCAGGCTTAGGTATCGATACCGATCAACACGGAGCGCCATTAAAGCATGGTAAAACGGGGATCTTCTTTGGAATGAAAGCCCCTCTGATGCAAGACACTTACGGACAGGTTGAAGAGTCTTATTCCGTCTCTGCAGGTCTGGACTTCCCTTCCGTCGGGCCTCAGCACGCACACTTGAACGCTACAGGCCGTGCTGAGTATGTCTCTATCACCGACGATGAAGCTCTGGATGCTTTCCAGGAACTGGCGCGCAACGAGGGCATCATTCCTGCTTTAGAATCTTCTCACGCACTGGCCTATGCCCTGAAACTGGCAAAAGAGAACCCAGAAAAAGAACAGCTACTGGTTGTTAACCTGTCTGGGCGTGGCGACAAAGATATCTTCACAGTACACGATATTTTAGAGAAGAAAGGAGCGCTGTAATGGATCGTTATCAAGCTATGTTCGCCCGTCTGGCGGAAAAAAATCAGGGTGCATTCGTTCCCTTTGTTACGGTAGGCGATCCTAACCCGGCACAATCTTTGAGAATCATGCAAACCTTAGTGGATGCAGGAGCAGACGCATTGGAGTTAGGGATTCCATTCTCCGACCCACTGGCGGATGGTCCGACAATTCAGGGTGCAAACATTCGTGCCCTGGATTCAGGTACCACACCGGATATCTGCTTCGACAGCATCGCAAAAATTCGTCAGGACAACCCTGAACTGCCTATAGGTTTGTTGATGTACGCAAACCTTGTGTATGCCAATGGCATCGACAGCTTTTACGAGCGCTGTGCCAACGCAGGGATTGATTCGGTGCTGATTGCAGATGTGCCAACCAATGAAAGTCAGGAATTTGTAGAAGCCGCGCACAAGCACGGTATTCATCCAATCTTTATTGCCCCGCCAACAGCGTCAGACGACACCTTAAAGCAGGTCTCAGAGCTCGGTGGAGGTTACACTTACCTACTTTCACGTGCTGGTGTAACAGGCGCAGAAACCAAAGCTAACATGCCTGTAGGCGATATGCTGGATAAGTTAAACCAGTTTGACGCGCCACCTGCATTATTAGGTTTCGGCATCTCGGAGCCTGAGCAAGTTAAGAAAGCTTTGGAAGCAGGCGCTGCAGGCGCGATTTCTGGCTCTGCGGTGGTGAAAATTATTGAAGCTAACATTGCAGATGAAAACGCTATGCTGGCAGCCCTGTCAGAATTTATCTCTCCGATGAAAGCTGCCACTCAAAAATAACAACATAAACGCAACATTTACCTTAATGTTGCGTTTTTCTCTTCCCCTGTTTAACGCGATCTCTTGCCCCACTTTTCAACCGAATAAACAACCTAACTCATATCAAAAGCAAACGTTTGGCATGAATAGTTATTCAAAAAACCATCAAATATGAATTTTTTCTTACTTATTCGTCTGCGTTATATTGATCGCATTTCCAATTCGGTGTAAAAGACCAAACCAGATTTTCATCCGATATTTTTTAACATATCAGATGCAATATCTAGGTTTGACGATATTTATAGCACAGAGGTTATGGAAGTGTTAAAGAGTAAGGGTTTATTAGGCAATATCGGTGTTCAAGTCGTTATTGCTATGATTCTTGGTACCTTAGCGGGTGCTTTGATGGGCAATTCAGCATCTATGTTTGCGCCGTTGGGTTCAATCTTCATCGCATTGATAAAGATGCTAGTGATCCCACTGGTGGCAGTGGCGCTGATTTCTGGTGCAGCAGGTCTTGGTGATAGTCACTCAGCAGGGAAAGTGGGCATCTTTACCCTAGGGTTCTTCGCAGTTACGTCTGCATTTGCAGTGACGCTGGCTCTGGCAATGGGTGAGATTTTCGAGCCGGGTATCGGTGTAGATGTATCTGGTGTTGAAGGCATGTTCTCAAACCAGTACGCATCAAAAGGTGAGTTGCCAACGTTCTGGGCAACCGTTATTGGCATGATCCCTACCAACGTTTTCCAATCTCTGAATGAAGCGAACATTCTTCAGATTCTGGTATTCTGTCTTTTCTTCGGGATTGCCGTATCTAAGCTGGAAAAAGAGCGTCGTGCTCCACTAATCAATGGCGTTAATGCCATCGTTGACGCTATGGTCTGGATGATCAACTGCGTGATGAAGATTGCTCCAATAGGTGTCTTCGGTCTGATGGCAGACGCAGTCGGTACATTTGGCTTCAGTGCTCTTACCGTTGTGATTAAGCTTTTCTTCGTTTACGTGGCAGCCATTCTTATCTTTGGTTTCGTGGTTTACCCTACTCTGGTACATGTATTCACTAAAACATCCGCTAAGAAATTCATTTCTGCGATGAAAAAGCCTCAAGCTGTCGCGCTTTCTACTGCATCTTCAATGGCGACACTGCCTGTTACTCTGGATACCGTTGAGCACGAGCTGAAAGTGCGTAACTCAACAGCGTCTTTCGCGCTTCCATTGGGTGCAACCATCAACATGAGTGGTAATGCAATCTACTACGGTCTGGTAGCAATTTTCTTTGCTCAGCTATTCAACGTAGATTTAAGCCTTGGCGCTTACGCTGCAATTATCGTGACTGCGACTATTGGTGCGGTAGGTCAGGCAGGTGTTCCTGGTCCTTCGTTCCTTGTTGTAGCAGTACTTCTTGCGGCTGGGATTCCAATTGAAGGTCTTCCACTGCTGTTCGCACTGGATCGTGTTTTTGACATGATTCGTACTGCGCTGAACATCACTGGTGACGCAGCTTGTGCTGTTATCGTTGATTCTTTGATTGATGAAGACGAGAAAGCCGCTGAAGCGAAAACTCAAAGCGCTTAATTGGCTTACGCTAGACAACAAGAAGGGAAGTCTCGGCTTCCCTTTTTTATTTCTTCATTCGCTTTTCGATTTCCCTTTTCTCCCAGTCGTCATCGAAAAAGCTGAATACCTCGAATACCTTCACCGCTTGCAACGCAATACTTAATCCCCAACCTAACGCAACCCAAATCGTCCATATATAACCTGGACTGGTGATGAGGTTGATGATGAACAAGAAGCCTATCGTTGCCACATAGCTCAGCAGGCTTGAGTAAAACTTTTTCAATCGTTTTACTTTTTTAGCTGCGTCTTTCTCTTCTGTTGAAATGACAATGTTTTCGTTACTCAGGCTTTCTGTATTGGTCATTGGTGTCTCCTGCTGCAAAGTATGAATATCAACTTCAAACACTGCGGCTAAAGATTTGAGTGACTCCATTCCAGGTTTGCTTCCCTGTTCTATTCTCTGAATGGTTCTGACACTTAATCCGCTCATCTGAGAGAGTTGTTCTTGAGACCACCCTCGGTCGGTTCTAAGAGCTTTCAAATTCATAGCAACGCCTTGTTGATGCAACTTACTTTAGCCGGATTTCGACCTGACATGGAACGACATCAAGCCGACACCGACCCGACAGTTCCTATTTTTCAATCAGTTAGCATAACTCACGGTAACTCCGGAGCATATTGCGAACATCTCAATTTCAGACGATAACATCAGAATTTTGCCTGGATGTCGAATAGAAAAAGGCAAAGCTTAAACCTGAACTTTGCCCGATATCTTGCCTACATGCGATTTACACATCGCTCTCTGTTGTGAGTTCTCTGTCTTTTTTAAAGCGTTTAGAGAACCAAAGATTTTCGATTTTTGTTGCTGATTTTCCTAAACAGAGCACTCGGGTGATGTTGGTCCCTAACAACAATCTTTCGGCAACAATAGGTCCCACGATTCCGGCTAGCAATGACACTGCAAAAAGCAGGTGAGTATTCTCAACACCAACTTTGGTGAGGATGATTCGAAAAGCCGCAGTAAAGAAAACATGGAAAAGATAAATTGAGTAAGAATACACACCTATTCTGGCAAGCCACTGGCTCCTTCCGCGAACAGACAGTGCACCAACGCAAAATACTGCTCCTACCAATAACCCATAGACAGATCGTTTGTCGTGCACATAAAGGTAGCCAAGTGCGTTTAGCATGAGCGACGCCGAAACCAAGGTCAATAACATCCAACCGTGCCAAACCGAAAGATACCGAATCAAGTTAAACCTGTGTATCGCTACACCGAGCAAGAAGAATGGAAATAAGTAAACAGCACCAGACAAAGCAAAATACGGCACATCAAAGCTAGAGGTATAGATAAAGGTCGCCAATCCAAAAACGGCCGAAAACAACAGTGGATTACTCAGGAATTTCAATGCTTCAAATATTGCTACGAACACAAATATGATGAATAGTGCCTCGACAAACCAAAAATGTGCCACAGGTAAAACATGTAACGTTGACCAATTGTATTGCTCGGCATTCGCACCAGGGGTGAATGATTGCAAAACCGCAAAGCACGTCCCTACAACCAGCATAGGGAAAAGTAATCGTCTCGTTTTTCCGGAGATAAACTTTCGATAATCGCCATCAAACGGGCGATAGGCGTAAACCAATCCCGATAAAAATGTAAAGATGGGCATCCTGACATAGCCGAGAAGATCATTCACTTCTCGATACAAGCCCTCTTCAAGCCTTAATCCATTAAAAGGTGTATTACCAACTACATGGTATGCCACAAGTAAAATACACGCGAAGCCACGCAGCGTGTCGATTGCCAGTCTGTCGTTGTTCATTTTTGTTCTTCAGTAAAGAAGCCCATGGGGCAAATAGGGAAAGAAATTGGAAGGGACGATCTCAAGAGCGCAAACCTGAGTACCACGCTGGAGACATTTCAATCTGGTCATAGATTAATTCGCCTTCCACCGAGTATTTCAACACGCTAAATTCGATTATATGACTGATTTTTCATGTATGTTTGATATGAATTTATTGAGATTTTTATTTTGTATTTGTCATACTTTTAAACATTCCAATAGTAAGATCTTCTTATTTTAAAATTAGTCTCATTTTAAAATATTCAATAACTCACGCTTTCGTTGATAAGGTTATTCGTTAGACAAAGAACCGATGACCTGATGAATACTTTCGACCACAAGTGGGACGTTTTGCCACAGTACAAAGTGCCCCTCATCCGGTGGCTGAATGAGCTTTACAGACTGCTTGGGAAGTTTATTGATGGCGAATACAGAGTTGCCGGGATCGGCAATATCATCCTCAACACCATGGACAATATTGATGGGCATAGTTAGGGCAGACCAATCACGGGATGCCAAGAGTTCCAGTTCCTTAGACAGTGACATCATTTCTACGTTGGACTGATTCCATTCTGTAGGTAACACCCACTTTGCCAGCAAAGTATCTGCAATGCGGTTGTACCATTTGGGGTGTTCCAGTTCCGGATCAAACGCAGGTGCGACAAACACCATCCCACTAACCTGATTAGGTGCAATAAGCCCTAACTGAAGAGCAATTGGTCCCCCCAGAGAGTGTCCAACTAATATATTCGCTTTGTTTTTGGATAAAAAAGGAAGAATGGCCTGAGCTTGCTTTAAGATAGATGGTTCTGGCAGTGGGTCAGATTCGCCATACCCGAGCCTGTCAATGGACACTAAGTCCGCACTTTTACGGAGATCCGGGCGCTTAAGATAAGCGGAATAGCCTTCTTTGGAACCGGGAGAACCATGAATAAAAAGAATCTGAACCTGTGTCTGTGGTGAAGTAACGCTGGTCACGCCAAGCGATTCGGGCACGGAAACAGGCACGTCGCTATGACGCATTTGGGCACTGGCTACAACCACAATCAAAACAAGACCCAGCAACCATCCCCAATACTTCACTTTTCTTCTCACATTACGTTCTCTTTAGTTCCACTGACCTACCCAGTCTAGGAGACGGGTACATACAAAATAAAACATGATTCGAACTTGCGCCCGAATCATGCTTATAAAGAACGAAATGTGTAGGAATTTATTTCACTAAACCGCGATTTCTTCCAGCGGCTTTACCCAGTTCTTGCGCCATTCAGGTGCCGGGTAGTTGTCTGGCCAAAATTCGGTCTGCTTAGTGATTCTGCCATTGAATACTGTATGGAACGTAATGGCTCGACCAACGACTTTACCGTCAGAAACGGTGACATCGCTGACAACCTGAGTGCCTTCTTCAATCAGGCTATTTACCTGAAACGTCCATTTGCCCTCTGCTGGGTATTCACTATTGATAGAGGCAAAGTTCTCCTGCCCAACAATGAGTTCATTAGATTGTGGCCAGGAACATTCAAAATCTTCACTCAACCATCGTTTCGCCACATCATGAAAATCGTTTTCTGCCATGGCTTTCCAGTAGTTGGCGACCACTTGCTTGGGAGTTACATAAGAGTTTTTTTTCACTGAGATATCCTTTATCTGCTATTGGATTACAGTGCGTCTTTTATTAGGTTCTGTTGACCTAGCTATTTTTATTGCTCAGGCAGCGACACTACTCTGGCACAGACGGCACTTTTCCCTTGCCCGTCTGGAAAATCAGGAAGATGGCGCTCGCCAGAGTTCCTCCAAAGATCCACAGGTTAGACAAAAAAGAGTCAAACTCATATTGCTCATGAGTCATAAACGCGGAGTGCAATATGCCATGAATGACAATAAAAGTAGCCATCGCAGTTTGAAGTTTTTCGATCTTACTCAGAAATTCCGTCGGTAACATAACCATCATCACAAGAAACAGAGGAATATGCGCCGCGACAAACAATGTCATAGCATAATCCTGCGGTATCCAGACGGTAAGCGGAATCACCAACCACTCGTGGTGCATCATGGCGTCAATCTCGTGAATCACAAAGAAAGCAAACCCAAGAAAAAATAAAACGTTCTTCATATCTATCGTAATGTTCAGGGTCTGTTGACCCCCTGGTTAAATCCAACGACGGACTTGCGTTTGGTATTCTGGATAGGAGTCTGGAAAAAGTTCTGTCAGGAACCTTTCTTCTGGCAGAATCTGAAATTTCGTTATGTACGCGACAAACACCACGCAAAACGTAAAAGAAAGCCAGTTATTGAACAGTATGCCTAGCCCCAAAAGCGCAAGTAACATTCCGAGATACATAGGGTTTCTTGTGTACTGATATATGCCCGTTGTTACCAGAGAGGTCGTTTTCTCTGTCAGCGTAGGATGGAACGTTGTCTTCTTTTTGTTAAAGGCAATCAAGCCAGAAGTGGCAAGCAAAATGCCAAGCGTAAACAATAGAAAACACAGCAGATATGTCACAAGATTGTGTTGTTGGAATATTTTCGCAGCAGGCAACATCCACATACTTATGGCGCAAGTGAAAGCGATGATTGGAGGAGGAATCTTCAGCTCAAGTGCCTGCATTGACTTCCCTATCAGTTTTCCCGATAAGCTCAAACTACCCGAATCAAATCCGATTGAAAAGAGTTGATATGCCTATATGATAAGAAATGTGCAATTTGGCATAACATTCGTACTTTTTTGAATAAAAATATTTACAATACGCATGCCAAGTAAACCCTTAATTTCAAAGAGGTTTAACTATTGAAAGAATACGACATTGCGTTTCTGCATACCGCGAAGATTCACGTTGATACTTTTACCAATCTTACTAGCCAAATGGCACCAGACTTGCGCCAGATCCATCGGGTTGAACCTGAGCTGTTAAGTAAAGCCGTGTCAGAAGGATTGAATCACTCTGTAGTTGCAAACACCGAAGAGATATTACGCGATTTAGCCAGTATCGCGAGAATCACAATATGCACTTGCTCTACGCTGGGAAGCATCGCTGAACAGTTGGTGTCGAGAGAAAAGTTAGATGTCAGAAGAATCGACCGGGCAATGGCAGATGTTGCCGTCGGTCATCAAAAAATTCTGGTTCTGGCGGCATTAGAAAGTACGCTACCGCCCACCAGGCAGTTGCTGGAAAGTTCAATGCATACGCAATCGTCGATGGTGGACATTCACTATCATCTGATTGAACAGGCTTGGGAAGACTTCCAATCCGGCGATATGCCTGCGTATTTAACGAAGATAAGAAATGCAATTGTGGACCAGCAGTCAGGCTATGAAGTCATTGTACTGGCACAGGCATCTATGGCAGGAGCAACAAATAACCTGGCTGCCCAAATTCCGGTGCTGAGTAGCCCGGAAATTGGGGTAAAAGCAGCAGTAAAGACGCTATTGAATCTATAAGGAATGGCTAGAACGCCATCAAACCTACGACAAACAGCCCCACCAAGCTCAGTGCTGTTACCGCAAACACCACACTGCGAGCAATTTTAAAATTGAGGTAATAGCAGAACATGTGAGCCACGCGAGAGCCAAAATAAATCGAGGCAAGCAAGTTGACCCAATACGGGGATGCCGAAGTTAAAACGGCAAACAGAGTGACAAGAATAAAAATGGCAATACTTTCATTGGTGTTCAGATGTGCACGCGCAACACGAAACAAGACATCATCGTGGTTTGACGCGATGGTGTGCCCGGGTTTGTGCTTTTTGATAATACCGACAACATCTGCAATCAGAAGCTGAATAAACATCAACGCTCCCATTAAGCCCACAACCAACACCGTGGTCTGATACTCCGCTAAATAGATCATATGAATCTTCCTTGATATAAAGATGCCTACAAACTTACCCTGCCACTGAAGAATATCCAGCACATACCTATAGAAATTATGAAAACTGAGAGAAAGAAACCAAAAAAGCCATTGCTTCACACAATGGCTTTTCATAATTATCTCTCGATAGTGCTGATCAGTTTTTCAGACGTTCCTGGTATTCTTCATAACTCATCTTTGAATCTTGCATGCACTGCTCGTATTCCAGCTTGTCGGCAATACTCTGGCACTGATTCTGTTGAGAACTGCGAGTGCCGTAATACGCCTGAGGACCAGAGCATGCAGCGATCAACATTACAACTGATGCTACGGTGATAATCTTAACTTTCATGTCTTGAGTCACTTCCTTGAAACCATTTCATGGGTTTGTCACGGAATAATTTAGACCACTTCACCCTGCTTTGGTTCATCAACTTCCAGGAAGCAGTAAACGCGGAATGTGTAAGCTGTGATCATGACCATTAGAATAGTGCTGATTGCCCCAATCACAAAGTCTACAACCGCATTTTCTAACTCAAGAATACCAACCAGAGAACCTAACAGATAGGTCGGCATTGCCTGCAACAGAGCCACCAGCAAATAGCCACCGAGAATTGGCCATTGGAATTGCTTGGTCGCATTCCAGCTTAAGGTTAATGACTCTGTGTACGATTTCTCTTCAAGCACGCAGAAATAGTCTGCTAGGCAGAATCGTCCGATAAGATAGATTCCTGGAATGATCAGCAGCATAAAGCCGAAAAATACCGCTATACCCATAACGATGTACATGACCAGTAACCTGACATAAGCATCACTGCCGTGACGGTAACACTGTCCTGTTGTTAAGTTTGCCCCGTCATATCGCGACTTCAGAAGAACCACAATCGCAGCCTGATACAAAGGAAGAAGAACAAAAGGAGCAAGGGTAAGAAGAGAGCCCTGAAGCGCAGTTATATTTTTCAAGTCAATAGGGATGACTGCATTAAACAAGTCGACAATGCATATCACTGGCAGCATGACGAGCGTTATGGCATACAAGTGACGTCGATAGTAATTCCAAGACTCCTGAATGATCTTAAAAATGTCCATGTTTTTCCTTTGCAACTTAAAATGCAGCCTCAAAATATAGTGTTTAACACGATCTTTCAAACATTTGTCTTTTCTAAAGTGTGTAATTTTGTAGCTTTGGTACAGTTCGCAAAACTCATGAGCGTTTATTGAACTGTGAAGGAAAACGAAAAAAGCCCCTATCCGGGGCAAGACTCACTTACAGAGAATTGAAATTGGCGCAACTCAGGCACAGGCGATATGGGGGTTGTGTGCCTGACTGATGCACCTCTTTAAAGTATTAACACGCTTTGATTCAGGAAGTTTCGTTAGCGGAGTCTTCTGCCTTACTGGCTGCTCTGACGGCTAAATAGCAGATGACAACCATAAAGAGTGGAATGACAGCGGCTGCCGTTTCAACCCAGGCAAAACCCAGAAAGCTCTTAGCCAGTATCAGATGACCGAATACCAACATCAGGGCACATACAATAGCAACAACAATCAATTTTATCTCTTGAGAGGCGGTATGCTTGCTCATGGGAAGACTCCTTAACTTAACCACCCCTTTTATGCCATACAGAACCTAAAACGCTGTAGAACAGTTACTTCGAAAAAGAACCGAACAGTTAAAAAAACGCCTCAAATCACTTTGAGGCGTTTGTTGGTTCTTGATGTTTGTTCAGATTATCTCCAGACACCCCACTGACCAGTCGTGCCAGGTTCTTCACCTCGGGTATGCCACTGCGCAGTCCACGTTTTGCCAGCGTGTGTTACCGTATCACCTTCCTTATAAACTTTGGTTGCACTCCATGCATCTGTTACCGGAGGCGTAGGGTCCGTCGCTTTGATAAGAGACAGCTGATAGGTAGGTTCTGCATTCGTTGCATGAACCTTGTTCGCCAGCACATTTGAACTGTCGTACATATAGTGATTCATTTCAGCATGCCAGATACCGATGAACCACTTACCTTTGTTCTGGTCATTGAATTGAGTAGCAATCAAGCCCGCCCAGTTCGACTGGTTGTTGGCTGTGATTGGCAGTTGAATGTCGTTTGTCTCTTGTCCTGTTGGGCTAAACGTACGGAATCTCACCGTATCCCCTACTTCTACAGGTCCAAAATCGGGAGTCACAAAGTAGCCAAGTTCCGTCAGGTTCTTCGCTGGAGGAGTTGGATCAACTGGACCCGGATCTGGGTTAGTACCGCCACCACTGAAACTGATGTCACTACAGTTGTAGAAACCTTCACCGCCTGGATCTTTGCGCTGCCAGCGGGTGTAAAGTACTGCGTCACCGGTTCTTCCTGCCGGAATTTTCACTGTGAGTCGGTATTTCTTATCCGGTCCAAGCACCACGTTGTCATTCCTGACCAGTCGATCGAGATCTGACCAAGTTAACGGTGCGTCACCTGTGTAAGCGGCGTTGGATAGGTACACTTCCCAGTACGATGGATCATGAGGTGTCGAAGCGTTAAAGACTAACTCAAACTCATTGTTCGCATCCAACTGAAGGGCTGTCTTTTGCCAATTTGGTGACGCCACATCCAGCCCGGCTTTTGAGCTAGCGCCAGCGGAACATAAGCTGCCATCTGCGATTACAGCTCTTACGTGTGCCATATCTTCATAATTGGCAACGTTCGCTGCAATTTCGTTTCTTTGTACGAACGGGAATGCCCCCGAAACATCGTAAGCTGCCTGACAAGCCTGATTAGGGATAGCGTTATCCCAAAATCCACCGTCTAGGTAACAGGTGTTTTGTCTCGCGCTTGGGTATTCTACCCAGCCATGCGCATTCGCCAAACCTGGCAATAAAACCTGCGATAGCCCTGCCAAAGCGACAGAGCATAGTGCTAGTTTTTTCATTGTTTCTCTCCGTTTTATTTTCCTGAACATGTCCACGGTGGCGAAAATGGCTGAGCCAAAATAACCGCGAACTCATTCAGGTTAACAAAGGAGAAAAAGAGAGGAGTCGAATGCAAGTTTATAAATGCAAAGGATTTGTTAAAACGATAAAGTGATTCCATAATCAACTTTACACAATGCAACTGCATTTATTGATTTGCGCCTGATTTCAAACCTCAGATCAGTTGTAAATTGCCTCACTAATCCGGGCGCCCAATTGCCGTATCGCGTGCTCAATTTGAGCATCCCACTCAAATGAACAGTTCAGCCGAATATGATGTGCATAGTGTTTATCTGAGCTAAAAAGAATACCAGGCGCAATACCGATGTTGTCTTCGAGAAGTTGGGTATATATCGATTCCGCATTTACGCACTCCGGCATTTCAACCCAAACGAAATACCCCCCTTTTGGAGAAGTTACCTTTACCTCCTCAGGTAGGTAAGCTCTCAGCCCCTTCAGAAAGTCCTGCTGACGCTGTTTAAGAGTTTTGCGAAGTTTGCGCAAGTGTGTGTCGTAGCCACCAGACTGGAGGTAATCAGCAATACCTAACTGAGTTGGCATACTGGCAGAAAGCGTCGACATCAGCTGTGCACGCTGCAACTGCTTGGCGTACTGACGGTTTACAACCCAACCCACTCGGTAGCCAGGGGCAAGGCATTTGGAAAAAGACCCACAATGCAAAACCGAATGCTGACTGTCAAAGGCTTTGGCCGGCTGGGGTTTTGTGTCATCAAAATAGAGTTCCGAATACACATCATCTTCGATAAGAGGAACATCGTGGCTGCACAACAACTTAACCAGCTTTTGCTTTTTCTCTTTTGGAACAGTGTGACCCAGCGGATTCTGAAAATTCGTCATAAACCAGCATGCCTTGATTGGCAAAGTGCTCAGCGCCTGATCCAACATTTCTAAGTCGATACCTGACTTCGGGCAACTGGGAATTTCAACCACTTTGAGTTTCAGGCGCTCAATCGCCTGCAATGCGCCATAGAAGGTTGGTGACTCTACCGCGACCAGATCACCGGGATTAGTGACAACCTGCAAGCTCAGGTTCAATGCTTCCATTGCCCCGGAAGTTACAACAATATCGTCGGGCAATACGTGAATGCCTTCGAGATTGTAACGCTGGGCTATGCATCGTCTTAAACTGTCGTTGCCGGGAGGAAGGTTATTCACCGTGGACTTTGGCGCCATCTTACGCCCGCTGCTCGCCATGCATCGCGTCAGTACTTTGAAGGGGAACAACTCTGGGTCTGGAAACGCGCTGCTTAAAGGGATCGCATCGTTTTTCCGAGTTTGCTGCAAAACATCAAAAAGCACATCATTGATGTTCACCGTATCTGTCTGGCTGAGTGATTCTCGGGTACTTGGCAGCGAAGGCTCTGGCGGTTTCGGCGCGACGTAATACCCCGACTGCGGGCGAGCCGTAACCCAGCCCTGACTTTCTAGCAACTGATAAGATTGCATCACGGTTGCAATACTGAACCCTGAAGTTCGGCACGTTGCCCTGACGGATGGCAGTTTGTCTCCTGCCCTCCAGACGCCATTTTCGATTTGTGATTTGATGTCCTGAGCCAATTGTTCGTATCTGGTCATTCCGTGAGCCTTTGCTTGTTCGGTGCTTCGAACAGTATCTTGTTATTATGCTTTTTTTCAGAAGCTCGAATAGTAGTCTTTCCGCGACGATTTTTCATGGCATCAGCCTCGTGCAGCGTCCATTTTTGTGAAGATGAGCACCGAATGACACCCCTTAAAGATAAGGCTCGCCGTTGTCACAATCTTGCGGTATCTTGAGGAGTAAATGTACCCAACCTCACGGTTGAACGCAGACAAAACCGATTCATATTCAAAGTGGTATCATAGGAATGGAATTCAGGCACCAATTTATTGACGTCTCTCCCTATCAACGCGTTTTTGTCATTGGCGACATCCATGGCAAGCTTGACCATTTAAAACACACACTCGATGCCATTGAGTTCGATTCATCGAATGATCTTCTTATTTCCGTCGGCGACCTGATAGACCGTGGTCCTCAGTCTATTGAAACTCTGGAGTTTTATCACCGGACACCCTGGTTCCTTTCAATCGCTGGAAATCATGAACTCATGATGTCTAATGCCCTTTCTGTCTGGGATCTGGAAGATAAAACTAGCGAACAGAGACGCCTGATTGAAGTGTGGTGTAAAAACGGTGGAGACTGGGCGTTAACTCAGCCAAGAGCGACGCTTGAGAAGTTGGTAAACATCGTTAACCAAATACCCTGTGCCATCACTTGTGCGCTGCCTGATGGGCGTAAGGTGGGAATCAGTCATGCCCAGCCACACTCGCTTGTGTGGGAGGAAATGCAGAACTGGCAAGGAGATATGATGGACAACCCACGATGGATTTGGGGTCGAACTAGAATCCAGGGGCAGCCTTCTGAGGCCGTATCCGGCGTTGACTTCACCATTCATGGGCACACTCGTAGCGACAAAGTTGTGCGGATAGCAAACAGCTATTTTATCGATACCGCATCACGCAATGACTACACCGGCGAATTCACGCTACTGGAACTCTATTCCGGCGAGTTTTACTCAGCATTAACCTTGACCGAATGGGAAAATTTGTAAGACTCCCAGCATTTTTTGACAAAAAGCTCACATTTCATACTGATCAGTTCGATTTCATGTCATATGCTCGTTTTATATCCAAGTTATCAAAGTAACTTCATGGGTATAAAACTTAGAATAACGATGCTCGAAGGAATGAACATGAGAACACTTTTCGCTTTGCTGGCGTGTGCAATGGCTTTTCAGGTAACCGCTAAACCCAACATCAACGATATGCAGCAATGTCAGGCACTGCTGGATTTTCTAGAGAAAAAACTGGCAACACCCCCGACCCAATATTCTAAAGAACAGGTTCAAACAGCCAAACTTGGCTTAGAAGAATACGACGCCTTTATCCAAACAGAGATCGTTACTCCCGGTTTACTGGCATTTAATGGTGGTGACAAAAGCAAAGCCGACGCCATGCAGCAACAAGTCGATGCTTTCAAGTCGACCGTTGTTTCCGCTCTGGACAAACGCTACCCCAGTCAAAAACTGGTTATGGACCACGTTATCTCCCTTAACGAATGCACCAAAAAAGCGGTGCCTTCAGGCGAAGAACTGGACGATCTCAAGCGCTCAATGGAAGCACTGATTGCTTTGGTCAGGACTCAGTAACATTATGACGAGAAAAGTCTTTTGGGATGATCCTTATCTCACTACCCACTCCACCACGGTGCATTCGGTTTCCGGCTCAAATATTGAGCTGGAATCAACGATCTTCTATGCCGAAGCAGGCGGACAGGAAAGCGATGAAGGCTCCATTGGCGACTATCAGGTAAAGAAAGCCACTAAAAATGGTAAGCAGATTACTTACACTTTGGAAGATAGCCACAACCTACAGGTTGGCGATCAAGTAGAAGTGAAAATCGACTGGTCTCGTCGATATCAGTTGATGAGGCTGCATTTTGCTGCGGAAGTCGTGCTGGAGCTTTTTTATAAGCAGTTAGCCGGGATTGAAAAGACGGGCGCGCACATTGCTGCCCACAAAGCGAGAATCGATTTTCACTACCCAGATGGAATACGCGAAACCATTCCTCTGGTTCAGGAAACGGGACAGGCTCTGATCAATCAGGGGCTTCCTATTATTTCCGCTTTTTCGGATGAAAACGCAGAGAGGCGCTATTGGAAAGTCGAAGGATTTTCTCAGGTTCCCTGTGGAGGCACTCACCTGAAAACCACAGACGAAGTGGGTACGCTCAGGTTAAAACGAAAGAACCTAGGAAAAGGCAAAGAACGGGTAGAAATCTTTGTAGAAGATGCCTAGAGTCTGTTATCTACAGCACCAGAATCGTTGAGTTATCGATGAAATTCCAGTCCAAATCAACACCAAGCCCTGCCGATTCAGGAAGTGTCGCATAGCCATTCTGAATCGGAAGAGGCTGCTTTAAACCAAATGAAAAGGTATGCGTCGGGAAAAGCAATTCGGCATAAGTGGTGTTATTGATGGCAGCTGCCACATGCAAATTCACCATTTCTAACGGATGAAAAATAGTGGTGTGCAACTCGCAATTCATATGGAATGCGTCTGCCAGATGCGCTGTTTTCAATACACCAGTGATACCGCCCGACCAGGACACATCTGCTCTAACGGCATCGAAGACTTCGCTACTTATCGCTTCTGCCACAGAATATGGGTGGTGCGGTAACACCTCCGCTCCCACAATGGGTATCGATACTTTGGATTTCAATTTCTTCAGTGCACTGAATGATTCATCTGGCAATGGTTCTTCCAGCCAGAGATAGTTAAGTTCTTCAATGGCTTGTGCAAATTGAATGGTCTCGCTCAGTCGGTATGGCGCAACCGGATCAGACATCAAAGCAAACTCTTCCCCGACCGCTTGCCTAACTGCGCGATGAATCTCGATATCTTCTTCAACCTGTTTACCGGGAGGATGAATCTTATAACCGCAGAAACCCGCGTTTTTCACCGCAAGCGCTTCTGCCTGATAAGCCCCGGCATCGGGCAAAACCAAAGAGGATGTATAAACAGGAACCCGATTTCGCAATCCACCGATGTACCGCCACAAAGGTTGCCCCGCGTGCATAGCACCAAGGAGCCACAAGCAACAGTCGAATGGTCCGAAACTGTACATAGGCAGGTGATGCCACCAGCGATTAGCAACCCGAAACTCCTGCCAGATCTTTTCTCTGTCTAAGGCATGTTTACCAATCAACAAGGATGGCATACAGGACGCCGCTAAATGACCAGAACCCACTGCCGACTTACCTGCAAAGCCGAACATAGAGGTACTGAGACCGCACTCGGTAGTAAGCGTAACAACCAGAAAGTCGATAACGCTTTGTGTTTCAGATGCATTGACAGAGTGTGATTTTAGGCTGCTTGCGCCCATATCGGTTGATGTCTGACAGCAACGTATTTCTACGTTTTTGATGATCATATTGAAAAAACCGCTACTTATAGGTGATTAGGCATTCAGCATGACCCAGTGCTTCGGATTTGGTTTTGTTGCCGCGTGCCACCGCAATCACCAGATCCGTAATCTCATCGGATACCGAATCAAGAGAGGAGCCTTGCAGTACTTTACCGGCGTTGATGTCCATATCACCGGACATCCGCGCGTAGGTTTCTGGATTGGCACACACCTTAATCACCGGAGAAATCGCACTTCCAACCACCGAACCGCGCCCGGTTGTGAACAGGACTACATGCGCGCCGCAAGCGATAAGCTCCGTAATTTCTGCATTGTCCGCAATATTCGGAAAACCAAACCTCACTTCCCCGTCGGGCACTACATCCATAAGCCATAACCCGTTTTTATTGGGAAGTTCGGCAGGTTTGATGATGCCTTCAATTGGGCGAGAACCACTCTTTGAATACGCGCCGAGTGATTTTTCTTCGATGGTGGTTAGCCCTCCGTCAGCATTACCCGGAGCAAAACTGGCGAACCCGAGCACGCTGTAATATTCAGCTGCCTTGTTGACCGATTCAACCAAAGCTTCTGATATTTCCGGCGTTGCCCCTCGCTGGCTCATATGCGATTCACAACCAATCAGCTCGCCTGTTTCTTCGAAGATACAAGTCGCGCCCATATCCACTAACTGGTCGAAACTTAAACCCACTGCCGGGTTAGCAGAAATACCCGATGTGCCATCAGAGCCACCACAAATTGTCGCCACAGAGAGTTCACTTATGTCCATCGGCACTTTGGTTTGCTCACTCAGCGTTTCTAACGCACCCGACACCCACTTAATACCAAGATCAATGGCATTTTGCGTGCCTCCCACTTCCTGAATACCAATAGTTCTGGAAGGGCGACCACTGTTTTTCACCATGGTGTCCAGCTTTTCGCGGTTCATGCTTTCGCAGCCGAGAGAAACAAACAGCACCGCCCCAACATTCGGGTGGGTAGCCAGCCCAGATAAAACCCGTTCTGCATGCTCGTTCGGATAGCAACCCGGAAAACCCACTTCATGGACCAACCCCGGCGCAGACGTTTCAAAGTGACGAACAATTTTGCTTACTACGAAATGGCTACATTCCACTAAATAAGCCACCATCACCTGATTACGGATCCCTTTGCGACCATCGCTTCGAAGATAACCCTGAAGTTGAACACGTGGTTTGGATTCAGCCATGCGTATGCCCTCCTCGCTGATGGGACGGAATATACCGGCTGTGCAGATTGTGTGTGTGAACCATTTCGCCTGCCTCTACATCTGACATACATTCGCCAATAGGCACGCCGTATTTGATGATCAGGGTGCCTTTTTTCAACGCAAAGCGAGCCAGCTTAAATCCAACCGGTGTGGGCTGTTGAACCACCACGCTCTCATCGCCAACCGACACTTGCTCATAAGGAGCGAGTTCTCGGCAGGCAATGAGTACGTTGTCCTCCGCTTTTAACAGAATCACAGACGCCATCAGAACTTTCCGTACTGCAAATACGCTTCTTGCGCGTCCATTCCGTCGAGAATCGCGGTTCTGACCTTGTTCTCGACCTTGGAAGCATCGTAAGCCGCCTGCGCGATGTGTTGTGCTTTGTCTCTCGGGATGATGATGGCTCCATCGTCGTCCGCCAGAAGGTAGTCGCCAGTATGAATAGAGACGCCTCCGATCTGGATAGGTACATCGAACCCTTTAGGCTTCCAGTACCCGACAATGTCTTCTGGCGTGTAGAACCGATGCCAGAGCTGAAAACCGATTCTGCGAATAAAGCCTGTGTCTCTCGCTCCGCCATCCACGACGCACCCCAGCACACCTTTGTGTTGCAGCGTTTCGGCAGACAACTCGCCCATATGCGCAACTTTGTTGTCGTTAGGCTGACAAACCCAGATATGCCCGGGTTTGGCTTTTGACAGCAGCCCTGTCCACTCCAGCAGGCTTTGATGCCCGTCCAGAGTTTCATCCACTTCCCCTTCAATGGTGAAGATGGGGCCAGCCAGAGTTTTGTCCATAAGGAGCGGCCTGATTTCGCGTGGTAACACGTAGTTACTTAACCCGAGGTCGCGCATTACATCGTTCACCACGCCGGTGTAGCATTTCTGCAGGAGCTGCGTAATGGCATCCAGCTCGATTGTTGATTGAGTCATGATGATTCCTTTAAAGCAGCGACTGCTCGGTTTCCTTGTCAAATAAATGAATGCGATCCAGCCCGATAGCGAACTCCAGCCTTTCGCCGTTTCGCACATCTCTGGGGCTCAGCATTTTGGACTGCACTTCTTTCTGACCTATCTGAATAAACAGGATGGTTTCCGTACCCTGCGGCTCGGAAATGATGACGCTTTCGTGGAAAGAAGAACTTTGCACGCCGTTTTCCATGCCATGCCCAACGGGATACAGATCGTCTGGGCGAATGCCCACTACTACTTTCTGTTCATGTCGGACTTTGCCACGGAAGCGATCCGGCAATTCAATCTCGTGAGCACCTTCAAGATGCAGAATCCAGCCACCGTCTTGTTCGTAGGCGATAGCGTCGATCATGTTCATTGGCGGGCTGCCAATGAACGAGGCAACGAACATGTTGACAGGCGAATGGAAGATCTCCATTGGCGAGCCTACCTGTTCGATATAGCCGTCCCGCATCACCACCACGCGATCTGCCAAGGTCATGGCTTCAACCTGATCGTGTGTTACGTACACCACGGTAGTCTGCACGGTTTGATGCAGTTTCTTGATTTCCGTGCGCATCTGTACCCGTAATTTGGCATCCAGATTTGAGAGAGGCTCATCGAACAGGAAAACATCCGGCGTTCTCACAATGGCGCGCCCCATTGCCACACGCTGACGCTGACCACCAGATAGTTCAGCGGGCATTCGGTCCATCAGGCTATCCAACCCTAGAATCTGAGCCGCGTTGTCGACGCGTGTTTTGATTTCAGCATCGTCGATACCTGAAATCTTCAACCCAAAGCCCAGGTTTTCCTCTACCGTCATATGCGGATAGAGGGCATAGCTCTGGAACACCATGGAGATGTTTCTGTCCCTTGGCGGCAAGTCATTCACCACTCGATCACCAATGGTCACTTCACCGCTGGTAATACCCTCCAACCCCGCAATGATTCGCAATGTGGTGGACTTTCCGCAACCAGAAGGACCGACTAACACCACAAATTCGTTGTGTGCGATGTCCAGGTCGACACCGTGCACCACTTCGATTTTGCCGTAACGTTTTACAACTTTGCTTAGCTTTACATCAGCCATAGATGTCTATCCTTTTACACCACCAAATGTCAGCCCTGAAATCAGGTGCTTCTGTACTAAAAACGTCAGTATTAACGCCGGAATAATAATGATTACCGCCATGGCACACATGCCAGCCCAGTCAATGGTAAATTGAGCGGTAAAATCCATTAGCCCTACAGGAAGCGTTTTACTGTCTGTCGAGCGGGTTAACTGGCTTGCCAGTGCGTATTCGTTCCAGGAAGTCAGGAATGCGAATATTCCGGCAGACGCCAGCCCGGAGCGAGCAAGAGGAAATTCAATTTTCCAGAATGCCTGCCAGCGGGTACATCCATCCACTTGTGCCGCTTCAGATAAATCCTTGGGGATCTGGCGGAAGAATCCATCTATCAACCAGATAGTGAACGGTACGTTAAGCGCAACGTAAACCAAGATCACCCCAAACTGAGTGTCTATCCAACCGAGCTTACTCCATAAGATAAACACGGGAAGGCTAAGGGCAATTCCCGGAATGGTGCGTGACAGCATCAAGCCAAGAAACAGCGCATCTTTCCCTTTGAATCGATATCTCGCAAACGCGTACCCACCTGCGATTCCGATTAAAATCGCAATCGCGGTACTGGTTACCGAGATAATCAGTGAGTTCATAAAATAGCTGCCCACGGGTATGGCAATTTGCTCTGCACCCATGCCGAATATCGACATAAAGTTAGAGAGCCCGATTTCCTCCGGCATCCATACTGGTGGTTTGGCAAGAATTTCTGAATTGGGTCGAAAGGCAGAAAAGATCACCCAAACACCCGGAATACACATCAAAGAGATAAGGACGAACACGCCCACTCGTATCGCGATGTTTTGCATTCTGACTTTCATTGAAGCAGCGATCATTGCGCACCTCCCATGTAGCGGCGTGCCGCAACTAACTTACGGAAGAAGTAAAAGGTAAAGAAAATCGACAGCAAGATAGACACATATGCCATGGCATTAGCCTGCCCCATTTTGGCGTTGTCGTACCCTACTCGGGCGATCAGCGTCCAGAGCAATTCAGTTCGCCCAGCGGGACCGCCCCCCGTCATCACGTCTACGATGTCGAATGCTCTTGCGACATCCAGAGAACGGATAGTCATGGCAATGAACACAAACGGCATCAGAAATGGCAAGGTAATGTGCCTGAACACCTGTAGCGGCGTACAGCCATCCACCTTTGCTGCCTCAATTGGGTCTTGCGGCATCGCGTAAAGACCTGCCAGTAGTAAAATGGCAAACACGCTGGTACTCATCCAGATCTCTGCCACCATAATGGACATCATGGCGAGCGTTCCGTCCACCAACCAGGGGATAACCTGATCGGTCAGCCCAAGGGTTTGCAGCAAGTTATTGAGAATTCCTATGTTGTCGTTGAACACGTATTTGAACTGGAAGCCCACCAAAATGGGAGAAAACATCATTGGGAACATCATTACCGTTCGTAACAGACGTTTTCCTTTGGTTATCTGATTCACCAGTAGTGCAATCACTAACCCCAGAACCAGCTCGACATTAAGCACAATGGTCAGGAAAAAGACCGTTCTGGCAAACACCCACCAAAAGTCAGCATCAGAAAAGATTCGGGTGTAGTTCCTGACCCCGATAAACTTCCACAGTGTTTCCGGGCGAATAATTTTGTATGGCGTAAAACTTGTGTACAGCGAGAAAATCAACGGCAGTAACACCACCACCAGAATGGTGATGATTGCTGGCAAAAGCAGCATATACGGAACCGATTCTTCTCTGTGAACAAAACGCCGAAGTGCACGAATCATACTTATCCCTGTATTCGTTAAACCTCTAAAAAGTTAAGGGTGGGTTGCCCCACCCGTCTCGATTACAAGTAACCCGCATCCTCCATCACTTCACGCGCATCTTCAGCTGCGTCGTCAAGCGCTTGTTTGATGGTTTTCTCACCGACAATGGCCGCCTGTAGTTGTGGCCAAATTTGGTTTGATACTTCAATCCACTCTGGGATAAGAGGCGGTGTGAACGCATCGTCTGCCATCGACTCCTGATAGGTCTTAAACACTTTCACCATAAAATCGTTCTTCAAAGCACGGTTAGCTTCGATGATGTCTTGCCATACACGAGTACGAGTCGGCAATAATCCGCGACGCGCTTCCAGAATCTGTCCTTCATAGCTGGTAAGGAAGGTAATAAACGAAGCTGCCGCTTGTTTGTTTTCGCATGCTTCAGTGACTGAGAAGGTATGTGAACCCGACCAACCCGTACGCTTGCCGCTTGACCCGACAGGTGCTTTCACTAAGCCGATATCACCAGCGATTTTGGAGTTTTTCGGATCGTTGAAAAACGCAGCCCAACCCGCCCAGTCAAGGTTTAACGCAACCGTGCCCGACGCAAAGCCCAGACCCGTGTCATCCCATAGGTAGTTTGGCACACCCGCTGGTACTGCTTTGGCTTCGTACAAGTCGACGAACCATTTCAATGCACGTTGACCGGCTTCGGAGTTGAATGTCGGGTTCCAGTCTTTATCGAACAGAGCACCACCCTCTGCTACCAGCATTTCGTAGAAACGACCTGTGATCGCCTCATCTTTACCCACGTACTGAGTACCGTAGAAGTTAGGTGGATCGGCAAAGAAAATCGCCTGGTCTTTTACCTGATCCCAGGTCGCTGGTGGCGCTAAGTCGTAGCCGTATTTGGCTTTGAACTTCGCCTGATTGTCCTGATTCTCAAACAGAGATTTTTTGTAATAAAGGTTGGAGATGTCACTATGACGCGGAAGCTGAACCAAACGACCATCAATGGTGCCGTGCTCAAGAGTTAACGGTACAAACTCATCCAATACGTTTGAACCGATCAGTTTTCGAAGATCGGTATAGATAGAGCCGTATTGAGGGGCAAAACTGGTGTGGTTAGACGCCACACAATAGTTGATGTTGTTGGCTGCTATATCCTGTTTGATTTCGCGGTCTAACTCGAAGTGGTTCTTACGGGACAATACCTCTACCTTCATCCCTGTTTTCCGTTCCCATTTCGGGATCAGGGTATACAAAGGTTCATACTGTGCCCCACCAATTAGCTTGACGCGCAGTACATTGTCATCTGCTGCATACGCCGCAGACATCGAGGTTGTTAAGCAGGCAAATCCAATTGCCATTTTCAGTTTGTTCGATCCTAAAAAACGCTTCATCACGTCCTCCATGACGCCGATTTCCCAGAGGCGAGAATGTTCGGCTGTGTGTTTAAGGGTTTATTCAAGTGTTCACTTAAGTAAAAACTCCTTAATGATTGATTCCGTATGCTGGCCTAAAGAAGGTGCAGCAACGCTACTGTTCATAACGTGACCATCAAACCGAATCGGTAAGCGGGTCGTCATCAATTCTTCTACTTCTTCATGGTCGAGCTTTTGCAGCATATCCAGATGCTTAAACGCATCGCTTTCCAATAGCTCGTCCCAGTTCAATACTTCGGATGCCCATACGTCGTGCTTGGCGAAAATCGACATCCAGTGTTCTGTGTTTTGCTCTAACAGTTTGAGTTGGATCAGTGCCTTGATTTCGTCTCTCTTGCTAAACCACAAGCTGCTGTCCGTAAAACTGGCAATGAGCTCGTCTTCCATCAGTTTGCCTAGCCTGTCGACCGGTCCCATGGCAATCGCTATATAGCTGTCTTTGGTTTCGTAGATGCCATAGGGAGCCGATAAATACGCATGAGCGTTGTTCACTTTTGCGCGATCCGGATCGCGCTTACCGTCATTCAAATAAGTGGTCAGTACTTCAAACTGGAAATCCACCAGCACTTCCAGCAAACTGGTTTCGACCTTCCCACCTTCGCCCGCTTCGTTACTTCTCACCAGTGCCGCTAACACCCCCTGCACCAGTGCATTGCCCGCAAGCATGTCAGCAATCGCTAAGCCCATTGGCGTCGGTGGCATATCTTTGTTGCCGCTCAGCCAGGTAACACCAGACAAAGACTGCGCAAGCAAGTCCTGCCCCGGTCGGTTTACCCATGGTCCGGTAGTACCATAACCAGAAACAGACCCATATATAACTGTAGGATTAAATTGACGAATTGTTTCATAATCCAACCCAAGCCTTTCAATGACACCCGGTCTGAAGTTTTGCAAAACGATGTCGGCTTTTTTAAGCAGTTCCTTTACTACAGCGACGTCGTCAGGGTTCTTCAGATCCGCACAGAAGCTTTCTTTATTGCGATTGATGGCCTGAAATAAGGAATTCACACCACCCACATCGGTGTCGGTTAAATAGAGATGACGACAAAGGTCACCTGTGCCGGGGCGTTCGATTTTAATCACTCGCGCCCCTAAATCTGCGAGCTTTAACCCCGCTAATGGTCCTGCCAGAAACTGGCTGAAATCGACAATAATTTTGCCTTCTAAAGGGCGTGTCATCGCATACTCCTTGCAAACGCCTGCTGGATGTTTTCTACCGTTTGCTCTGGTGACAATTTTCCTTGCAAGCAAGCGTTCACCCAGTCGCCTGCCTCATCCTGAAACTTGAGATAACCGTTGTGTCTCGGTCTTAGATACGCGTTTTCCAGCGTTGCTAATGTGTCTTTGAAGAATTGATTAGAAGCAGCATTACAATGCTCATCCTGCCAGGCTACCAAGTTGCCCGGCTGACCACCTGAATTAAAATAGAAGTCTTTCTGCATCTCAGCAGAAGCAATCCAGAAAGCGTATTTAAGCGCGATGTCTTTGTGCTGAGTGGTGGAAGAAATAGCGATACCTGTACCACCAAGAGTGGTGCCACCAATGGCGTGATTCCCAAATGCGGGCGCGTCACAGGAGCGAACTACGTGCTGGCGGAATCCTTCTCTTCCATAGTTGCTGTAACCATAGAGATAAGGGATATAGACCGCATCGTCGCGACTCGCCAGCCATTCATATGCACCAATCGGGTTCATTGCAAAGCATCGTTCATCAACGTGCTTACTCATTCTGAGCAGTTGATTTAACGCATCGACACCCGTTTCGGTATCAATACCGTCCGCTGATTTACCAAAGGGGGTATTTCGGTTTGCCAATACATTGTAAAAGCACATCAACGCATCAATGGGTTTGAGTGGGCAAACCACTTTCCCCGCTTCTGCCAGCGCGACCACTTCTTCCCACTCTTTAGGCGGATTAGGAAGCAAGTCGGGACGATACGCTGCGACCGGCGTTGCTGCATCAATCGCCAGCGCCCACTGGTGTTTGTCGAAATAAGAAGGGTGAGACTGACCAACAGACTGCTTGGCAAGCAGTTCCAGTTCTTTGTCGTAGCCGTTACCATCCAGTGGAAGCAGCAAACCGCTTTCCGCAGCCGCTCCCGCATGGGGATGGTCGATCACCATAAGGTCAAATTCTGATGTCATCTCTTCCAGTGGTCGGTCTGCAAAAGCCTGAAGCGAGCGTTTGTGCCAGATGATTTCTACGTTTGGGTGCAATTGTGCAAATTTATTCGCAGTTGCCACCATTGGGTCATAACCTCGGTTGTGATCCCAGGTCATGCCATGCAATGTCACCTTACTCACTCGCTTTCTCCTTTTACGCTGGCTTTGTCTTTGTAAAGCACCGTCATCAAATGCTCACAATAGAGCACCAACTCGCCATCTCCTTTGTAAACGCTGTAGCTGACTCGGATCAGACCCATTTCGTCATACTTAGGTTCTTTAGCCAGATTTTTGCGAACGGTGTAGATGGTGTCGCCAATAAAGGTGGGTTTGATGAAACGAAGCTTGTCGTAACCGTAAGAGAAAGAGTTCAGGCAGTTAGTTGCGACCAACCCTAACCCGTAAGAGAAAACTTGAGCACCGGCGACTAATCGCTTACCGAAATGCCCTTCTTCTTTGGCAAATGTGTCGTCTGCCACGTAGGGGTGAAGGTCCATCACCAGGCTATTAAATAGCATGGCTTCCCCTTCTGAAATTGTTCGTCTTAACGAGCGAATGGTATGACCGACTTCAAAATCTTCGTAATACCAGTCTTCTGCGTTCCAAACGGGGATATCAGAGTGTTCTTCCGGCATCCCTTTTACGGGGCGTGATGCCACGCCTACCGTTGGTTTTCTATCCATGACAACCTCAGTCGAATTTCATATCCAAAACTAAATTTCAAAATCAACACTAGCAGTTGATTAAAAAATGATCAACAATAAATTTCAAATATAAATCTACATTGTGAATATGAAATTTATATAGGAAATCACATATGGAAAGAGTGAGATATTTTGAAGACTACATCATGGAAGAAACACGAGAGACGTTCGGCAGAACCATCACCGAAACCGACTTTGTGGTTCATGCTGGTCACACGGGCGATTTTTTCCCCCATCATTTAGACGAAGAGTTTTGCAAAACTAAGCCCTGGAAGAAGCGTATCGCTCACGGCACCATGACCTTTGCCATCGGCATTGGCTTAACTGCAACCGAAATCAACCCCGTTGCCTTTACTTACGGTTATGAGAGATTGCGCTTCCCTGCGCCCGTTTATATTGGCGATACCATTCGAAGCCGAATCCGGATTTCTAAAAAAATTGAAGATCCAAAGCGTGCAGGTTTTGGTCAGGTCACAGAAACCGTCGAAGTACTGAATCAAGATGAGAAAGTGGTGCTTTTTTGTGAACACATTCTCTTGGTAGAAATGCGCAATAGCTAAGGTCTGTATAAATTTATATCTCAGGAAGAGGAATTGAAAATGGAACTGCAACAATCTTGGCCTTTACCCTCCAACCCCAAACCCATCGTCATTATTGGCGCGGGTGGGATCGTACACGATGCCCACATGCCAGCGTACCGAAAAGCTGGGTTTCAGGTTCAGGGGATATTTGATATTGATACCGACCGAGCCCAAAAAGTCGCCGAAGACTGGGGAATCGAGACGGTTTATCCTGATTTAGACAGTGCGACAGCCTTTACCGATGTGGTCTACGACCTGCCACTTCCCCCAGTTGCGGTTCCGGAAGTATTAGAAGCATTGCCAGACGGTGTACCTGTGTTAATTCAGAAGCCTCTTGGGCTGGATTTAGAGCAGGCAAAAGTGATTCGCGAGATATGCGAGCGTAAGTCCTTAGTTGCCGCCGTTAACTTTCAGCTTCGCTACTCTTCCATGATGCTTGCGATGCGAGATGCCATTCAAAGTGGAAAGTTAGGTGAGCTGACCGATATAGAAGTTCATCTGAACATTCTTACCCCCTGGGAAATGTTCCCGTTTTTACTCCAAATGGAACGAATAGAACTTCTGGTTCACTCGATTCACTATATTGACCTGATTCGTTCCGTAGCTGGCAACCCGAAATCCGTTTATTGCCGAACCATGGCAGATCCACGCTCTGAGGACTTCAAGCAGACCCGAACCAGTGCAATTCTGGATTATGACTATCCACTTCGCTGCCTGATGTCGATTAACCATAACCACAACTATGGTCGCAGAGCGCAGGATGCTACCTTCCGCTTCGAGGGTACAGAAGGCTGTATCACCGTTAAAATGGGTGTGGCGTTGAATTACCCACATGGTGAACCGGATGAGTTCTGGTTCTGCGAACATGGTAAGGAATGGCAATCTATTCCATTAGAAGGAAGCTGGTTCCCAGACGCCTTTATAGGCACCATGAGCAACATTCAGCGATTTGTCGCTGGCGAAGATGAAATTCTGAATACCGCCGTCGCCGATGCTTTCCAGACAATGGCAGTAGTAGAAGCGTGTTTTGAAAGCAGCGCAGCGAAAGGGACGGATATTCCTTACTAGAATACGTTTTACCTTTCACCTGAATACGCAAAAGCCGAGTAGTGTTGAATCTACTCGGCTTTTACGTACATTGAAAATGCTAGTTCGCTTGATGTTTTTCCAAGAAAGGGGTCAGTTTCTCGATAAGTTGTGGTTGAGCACGCTCCGCTTCTTGCATACCTAGCTGGGCACCTGCTCGCACCAACACAGTCGATTTTTCAACAAACTTCTGCCCAGTAGGTGTTGAATAAAAATCGATCAACGCTTCTATTTCTTTCTGACTGAAAGTTTTGGAATAAAGGTTAGCAAGTTCATTTATAATGCGGTGGCGATCAATGTCGTTTATATACCAGCTCCGATAGATATCAGTGAGTTCTTCTTTTTCTGCTTTGTTCAACTGAAGACTGTTCGCTAGCTGATCAATCATCGGTATCATTGCCTCAAAACCGCCAGAAAGCTGTTCTTCCATTTTCATCACTTTTAATAAGTGGCTTACAGACTCTCCTTTATCGATAGCCAAAGCACTCATCGGAGTAGACACTAGCAGTGATATAACTACCCATTTCCACAGATGTTTCATTTAACTTTCCTATTTGCTTAACGAGTAACAGCATGGAGCACGAATAACCAACCCATACCACGTTGAAATTTACTTATTATTTCCACCCTGTTTACCAAAGGCAGGAGATAGCTCAAAAGAAATACCATCTTCAATGAGCTGGATTATTTCAGACGGAGCATCGTATTGAAGAATTCTTACTTCATAAGCACCTTCAAACCAAGCATACATATGAAGTGAATAAGTTTTATCAGGACAACTAATCAAGTGTTGTTTCAACCTTTTCTTTAGCCCAGTAGTAGATGAGCCTACATATAAAACGCTAGAGGGAGCGTTTACTCTGCTACACGCCTTTAGCTTCTTTTGTTTAAAATCAACAAAAGACTGATACGTGAAGTCTGAATTACCACCAATTTCTTGAATGATATAGATCCCTCTTTCAATATCAGGAATATCATCAAAACTGGTTGCTTTAAATTCAGCAATTGAAGAAGTAGTTTTTGCTTTATTACATGTATCAATCAATCTATCTAAGTATTCCATCGTTAATTAGCTATATTTTGATTCTTTAATCTGTTTAAAAATAACTTTTCTTTAAACACTGAGGGTTAAATCATATAGGAACATTCTTATTTAGAAGAAGATAACGACCTTATATTGTTAACAACCCAGTCAGTTACATGCTTTTTGGCATTTCTCTCAATCGTTTTTCGACCTTGTGTTCTACGCCAAATTTCTGAAGAAACCATAGATTCATTAATCTCATTTATTATTTCAACGGGTCTTTGAAAGCATCCTCTCCTATCGTAGAACTCTTCTGATATATATCCTGTGATTTTACATAGAATCACCTTTTCTTCTTTATTTCTAACAAAGACTAAGTCACCTTCCTTCATTTCTAATAGCCAATACCTCAAAGCAATATCACAACGTCGCTTTCCAGACTCTTCTAAGCTAAAGAGTTTTTTTTCAATTAACTTTTGCTTGGCCTTTCGAATGAAATTAGCTAGCTCTTTACCTCGCATAACAAGCTCAGGAAAGAGTTTGCTTTTGTATCTGTGAGCGACATCTATACCACCACAACTACCATGTGCGCTGTGGATATATTTATAATTTTGGTTCAGGTCAAGATCATCCCAGCCATCTTTGTCCATTCTAAGAAACCAAATGTTCATTGATTAATTTTCCCTTAGATATATTGAGTGTATGTAAACAAAAAATGCAACATATCACATATCAAGTATTGACCATAGGAAAATAACTCTTTGAATTAGAAAGGTGATCGCAGATTTAGCCAAACCACTGAATCTGCGAAAAAGTGAAGTTAAGTTGAGTTATTTGGTTGCGCTGACTCAACCCAACAGCTCAAGGCAAATCGCTACGCCTTGTCCGCCGCCAATGCACATGGATGCCAAGCCTCGTTTTGCGTTTGCTCTTATCATTTGATGAATCAGAGACACAACAATTCGACAGCCCGATGCTGCTAAGGGGTGACCAAGCGCAATGGCACCGCCATTGGGGTTCACTTTTTCTGGATTCAGAGACAAATCTCGCATTACCGCAATGGATTGAGCAGCAAAGGCTTCATTCAGTTCAACCACATCTAACTGATCTATGGTCCACCCTGCCTTTGCTAACGCTTGTTTCGATGCCAGTACCGGTCCCAATCCCATGTCTATGGGGTCCAATGCCGCGGATGCGTAAGAGACGATTCGAACCATAGGTTTTAGCCCAGCGGAGGCCAGCGCACTTCCTCGCCCAACTAAAACGGAAGCTGCACCATCGTTAATACCTGAAGCATTTCCAGCGGTAATAGTTCCTTGTCCGACAAATGCAGGGAGCATTTCTGACAACTTCTTGAGGGATGACTGAGGGCGCGGTTGTTCATCATGGGAAACAATGGCGTCACTTTTGTTTGTCTTCACCTTAATGGGAACAATCTCTTGTTCAAAAAGGCAGGATTCCATCGCTCTTTTGGTTTTTAACTGCGAGTTCAGAGCAAACTCATCCTGCATTTCTCTGGATATGTCATACCGACTGGCAATGGGTTCGACGGTTTCCCCCATGTGTATGTTGTAGAACTTATCCCAAAGCCCATCAGTGATCATGCTGTCTTTCATTATTTGATCGCCTAGCTTTTTGGGTGCGCGGGCATGCAACACGTGCGGGGCTTGTGTCATAGAATCTTGCCCACCCGCCAGCACCAGATCCGCGTCTCCCGCTTTGATAGCCTGCGCCGCCAGATGAATCGACTTCTGCCCTGCGCCACAAACCATGTTGACTGTCATTGCGGGGATACGGCTTGGCAAACCCGCCCAAACCGCTGACTGACGAGCAGGATTCTGACCCGCACCTCCTGTCAGAACCTGCCCTATAATGACTTCATCGATCAGCTCG
Organism: Vibrio sp. SCSIO 43132; assembly: GCF_019904195.1. Lineage (NCBI taxonomy): Bacteria > Pseudomonadati > Pseudomonadota > Gammaproteobacteria > Vibrionales > Vibrionaceae > Vibrio > Vibrio sp. SCSIO 43132. The sequence continues at coordinate 1,609,732 of NZ_CP063199.1, read as the reverse complement.
TGGTCAAAGTCATGTTCTGCCAGCATTCCTTTTATGACCTGCGAACCGATTTCCGCCGCCGATAAGCTTGCGAACACACCATTTAACTTTCCAATGGGGGCTCGCTTTGCTGCGGCAATGTATATGTCGTTGTCCTTCATAATCAGACCTTAGACGTAACCCGCCGTCGATTTGACTTCAAGATAGTCTTCCAGCCCCCACTCACCGTGCTCGCGACCATTTCCGGATTGCTTGTATCCGCCAAACGGCGCATTCGCATCCCAGTCTGCACCATTAATCCAGATAGATCCGACTCTGAGTTTTCGGGCAATCTGTCGGGCTTTTTCCATATCTAAGCACTGTATGTATGCAGAAAGACCGTAAACAGTATCGTTAGCAATCTCAATGGCTTCGCTTTCCGTTTTATAACCAATCAACGCAATGACGGGGCCAAAAATCTCTTCCTGAGCAATGGTCATTGAATTATCAACATCGGCGAATACGGTAGGTTTAACGAAGTAGCCTTTTGAAAGACCGTCAGGCCGCCCTAAGCCACCAGTCACTAAAGTGGCTCCTTCTTCGATGCCAGCTTTGATTAAGGACTGAATTCGCTCGAACTGGATCTCATTAACAACCGGACCTAGCGATACATCTTTCATCGGGTCGCCCACGCTGTGAGCATCGGCAGCTTCTTTGGCGAAGCGTTTAGCATCTTCCATTTTTTCTTCTGGAATCAGCATTCTTGCTGGTGAACGACAAGCCTGACCGCAATTGACATAACAAGCCGTTACCCCATCTTTTACCGCTTTTTCCAAATCCGCATCTCGCATGATCAAGTTGGCTGATTTCCCGCCTAACTCCTGTGCCACCCTTTTGACAGTTGAGGCAGCGGATTTTGCTACCGCAATCCCTGCTCGGGTTGAGCCCGTGACCGAAACCATGTCGACATCAGGATGACGAGACAGAGCTCCACCAGCACTGTCCCCAGCGCCGGTAATATGGTTGTACACACCAGCGGGGTATCCCGCCTGATGAACCAGCTCAGCAAATTTAATAGAGGATAACGGGGAAAACTCAGACGGCTTCGCCACCATGGTGCATCCTGCTGCCAGAGCTGGTGCGGCTTTCACGACCAGCTGATTCATTGGCCAGTTCCAAGGCGTGATCAGAGCGCATACACCAATGGGTTCTTTTGAAATTAATGTGTTTCCGCGAACCTCCTCAAACACTTCTTTCTCTAGTGCCGCGATAGTGGCTTCCAGGTGCGCTGTGCCCACCCACGCCTGAGCCGCTTCTGAAAACGCTTTGGTAGTGCCCATTTCGAGTACCATCAAATGCGCTATTTCTTCGTATGCGTCGTTATAAAGGGACAATAAACGCTTCAGCAAAGCTAAGCGCTCTTCTTTGGAGGTCATTGAAAAGTCATCAAACGCTGCTTTTGCAGCCGCTACGGCTCGGTTAACGTCCGTCTCATTGGCCATAGGGATCTGACTGGTTACGGCTTCCGTCGCCGGATTAATCAGCGTATGAGTGTCGCTGGAATCGGGTGTGACCCACTGACCATTGATATAAAATTTTCCTATATTTTCCATCATGATTCCTTCCTTACAGGGCTTGTAAACCCCAATTATCCTTTACCAGCGGCCAGCCTGACTGAATCCGGATGCTGACGTAATTTCAACATTGCCCACGTTCCCACAAAGGGACCGGGTACTAAGATTAGAAATGTCCACTGCCAACTGCCTAGCCACTCGGCAACTTGCGGCGTTATCCAGATAGCAAGAATCGTAATCGCAAACCCGATGCCCATTTGCAAAGCCAGCGATGACCCCACCAGCGACGAATCAGACAGCTCCGTTACCGCTGCTGAAAACTGAGCGCTGTCGGCCACAACCGTGAAGCCCCAGACCATAGCAACAAGGGTAAATACCCAAACAGGACCATCGAAATAAAACCCCACTAAAAGTGCCGCGCTCCCAGAGCAAATCATCATTATCGACGTGGCGTAACAACGACCGATTTTGTCGGCAAGCCAACCACAGAAAACACACCCCGGAGCGCCCAGTGCCACCACAGAAAAAGTGAGCAATGCGGCATTACTCACTTCCAAGCCATTCGATTGCGCCGCAGTGATGTAAGCCAGAAGCCAGCCCCACATGGCGTAGAGTTCCCACATGTGCCCGAAATAACCAAAATTGGCGAGCATGACAGGTCGATTCTTAACAACCTGACCAAGTTGCCTCGGGTTAAACTTTGTCTTAGCAAAAGAGTGAGGTCCTTCACTGAGCAAAAATCCGAAAATGATGGCTGCAATAAAGCTGCACGCCGAGCTGCCGATGATCACCAGCCGCCAGTCGATGTTGGCGGTGTCTCCTCGAAACAAAAATGGCAGAGCGGACCCTAAGGTTAATGCCCCTACCATTGCACCCATTGCCAATCCACGCCCTTTAACAAACCACGTAGCAATAAACTTCATCGCAGGCGGGTAGATGAAAGCCAGAGAGACACCCGTGATAAAACGAAGAAACATGGCGAGACCACCCGTTGGTTCGGTTAAAAGCAGTGCGTTGGATAATGCGGCTACCAGACTCGCGGTTGCCATCAACCTGGTCAGTTTCAATACATCCGAAATGGACATCAGGCTCGATGTCAGAGCGCCGGCGACAAACCCAACCTGAACAGCATTGGTTAACCAGGATGATTGCTCTGTCGTGAGTTCAAATACAACAATCAGCTCTGGGAGAATGGCAGTTGCCGAAAACCACGTGGTTAACGACAAAATCACGGCTGCAGCCGCTAAACTCAATGCTTTCCAATGTTCGGGGATCACGCTCATTTACAATCCTTCTAGCGCCACCGTAAACGTGGTTGCACTGCCCTCGACACACACATCCCCTTCACTGTCCGAAATGGTGGCTTTCAGTTGGCAAATGGGTTTGTCGTCTCGCACAGACTCAACCACTACAGTCGCAGTTATTGTTTCGTTCACGCCAACCGCTTTCAGAAATTTAAGGTCCGTATGCAAAAATACGGTTCCCGGACCAGGCAAATCCTGCGCAACAGCGGCATTTAACATGCCTGTTGTTACCCCACCTTGCACAATCAATTTTCCGAAAGGCGTTTTTTTGGCAAGTTCTTCATCAAAGTGGACCGGGTTTCTGTCCCCTGTCATTCCCGTAAACGCTTCAATATCTTCCCGTCTAGTGGTTCGCTTCCTTGAAGCCGTCTGCCCCACTTCAGGTTTGCCTTTGATAACCCCTTTCCAACCATCTTCATGCGTACTCATAACTCAGTTCCTTTGTTAGGGTCTGATGACCCTAGTTAAACCTGCTCGAAGCAGGGCAAAATCCGACCACCCAAGTTTGTAGGAGCAAACTTGAATCTGTCCCCGATTTGCATGTCCTTTTTTGTCCTAAACAGATGACTTAACAAAGTTGGTCCTTCATCCAGTTCAATCAAACCAACATAGTAGGGTGTTATGTCTATCCATCCGGGATGCCCCGGTTTGTTTACCTGAGAGTAACTTTTTAATGTCCCGCCTCCTGTCACCCGCTGCCACTGCAAGTCTTCTCCCCAGCAGAATGGGCATTGTGAACGCGGATAAAAAATGTGCTGATGACAGGATTGGCACTGCTGTATTTCCAGTTCGTCTTCAGATACAGCCCGCCAGAAAGGCTGTGTCAACGCGGTTATCGTTGGTCCTGGAACTTGCAAATGCTCTAAATGATCCTTATTCATTGCTCCGCTCCTAAAACCAAAGCCACGGCCTCGCTCATGGTGGCGCCATTTCCTGTTACTAATGCAGTACGACAAGACGGCATTTGACGCGCCTCTGCCGTACCCCGAATTTGGTGAACCGCTTCCACCACATGCGTCATGCCACCAGCCAGATCCGGCTGCCCGTAACCCAGCTGACCGCCATGTGTGTTAATCGGCTGTTTGGCTTCAACACCCATTCCGCCGTTATTCGACAGCCACTGCCCAAACTCGCCGGGTGCGCACAATCCAGCGTCCTCTATCGTGGTGGCGACCATGATGGTGTAACAGTCATAAAGCGAGAGAAAATCGATATTTTTAACGGACAATCCAGACTGTTTTAATGCACGTTGAATGGCAGATTTAAGAGGACCGGACGTGAGGTTTGGTGCCTGACTGACAGCGCGATGGGTGACTTTTTCCCCCGCTCCCAGAAGATAAACCGGAGAATGATTCGCCTTTTGAAAATGGCGGCTGGAAGTCACAATCACCGCCTCAGCCCCTGCCACGGGCATCACTATTTCAAATAAGTGGAGAGGTGAAGCGATGATTGGCGACGCCAGCACATCATCAACACTTGCTGGCTTTCCGTGAAAAATGGCATTGGGATTAAGTTGTGCGTTTTGCCGCGAACCTGCTGCTATTTGAGCGTAATCTTTAGCGCTGCACCCATATTTGTGCATGTGTGCCTGCATAAGCAGCGCGTATGAGATGTTGGCACCGGAAGCACCGAAAGGCACATCAAATTCCCGAATCGGATTCCTGTTGGGGGAACGGCTGGATTCTGGATTGCGATGATTGCCAATCACACACAACACGGTTTCGCACATTCCGGCTTGAATCGCAGCCACGGCACGCCAGATCATTCCCGCCCCGGAAGCACCACCAAGATCGACAACGTTCGCCATTGTCGGCTGAAGCCCCATGTACTCGGCGATAGTTGCTGGCACATGCTGGGGGGTTTCACCCACTTGCGGGCAAACCAGTAACCCATCGATATCAGATGGAGACAAGCCTGCGTCTTTTGCGGCGTAACTTGAAACCCGCATCAGCAATTCCAGCGTTGTGACACCCTCGGTTTGCCGTTGAGGTTTCAGAGAAGCGACACCTGTTATCCCAATCGCGTTATTCACCAGGCATTCTCCCGAGTCAGTTGTCTGTACTCTTCAAGGCATGCCTGATTGGCGATCGACCCGATATTTTTAACAACGCCACCCGCTACTACCGTTCTTGCTGCGCCTTCTACACGTTTTCCATTCACGGTATAAGGAACATCAGAAACGATGTGCACTCTCGCGGGCACATGTCGTGGAGAAGCGCTCTGTCTGATCTGATTGCGTATTTCAGCCACCAACATTTTTGATATGTCTTCCCCGGGTGCAGGCTTTAAGCAGAGTACGACGTCTTCGTCGCCATCATGCTGATGACCGAATGCAAGGTAATCGTCCACTTCTTTATATTGTTCGCAGACAGCGTAAATTTCAGAAATGCCAATTCGGACACCACCGGGTTTGAGTGTGTTGTCTGACCGACCATGAACGTATCCGCCACCTGAATAGGTGAATTCAACCACATCACCGTGAGTCCACACCTCGTTCCGATCGCCAAAGTACGTATCGTGATATCGCTTATCACCATCCTCTCCCCAGAACGTAAGTGGCATTGAGGGAAAAGGTTCAGTGCAGACTAACTCGCCACGCTCTCCAATAACCGGAATATCCCGATCATCTAAAGCCGCTATGGAATGCCCCAGAGCTTTAACCATAAGCTGTCCGCGGTACACGGGATGAACCGGTGACCCAATTAAGAAGCAACCTAATATCTCCGTTCCCCCTGAAATGGAGGCAAACATCATGTCTTCTTTTATGGCCTGATACACCCAGTCAAACTGGTGAGGCAGTGTCGGCGCACCGCAAACCATAAGTGATTTCAGGCTTGAAAGTGCGTAGTGCTGATTCGGAAGAAACGCTTCCGCCGCTAAAGTTGCCAGATACTTGGGGCTAACACCCAAGTGTGTCAAACCAAGATCAGAGGCTAAATTCCAAAGTGGTGTGGAATCCAAACCGTTCGGAGTTTTCAGAATGGGGGCGCCGTCATACAGAACAATAGCGGCTCCGGCAGCGAGCGCCGACAGGTTCCAGTGATACATCATCCAGGCGGTGTTGCTGTACCACATTACCCGATCATTACGTTGAACATCGCCATGCAAAACATGCTCTTTCAAATGCTGTAGCAATACCCCACCAACCCGATGAACAATGGCTTTTGGCGCACCGGTTGTTCCTGAGGTATAAAGCACATAAATGGGGTGGTCAAAAGGAGTTCGGGTATACGTCAACGGCTCTTGACGACCATAATCGCTTTGACGAATCACACGATCACTGACTAATTCACCTTCACCACTTTGCACAATGGTTTGAATGCTCGGAATGCCGTCTACGACCTGATTAATGCGATCAGAAATATCAAATGATTTGCCGCCATACTGATAACGCGGTTCAACGAATAATACTTTGGGTTCTACCTGACCGATTCGGTCAATAATTGCAGACTGACCAAAATCTGGCGAGCAGGAAGTCCATACTGCCCCAATGCTCACAGTACTCAATAAGGCAACCAAGGCATCCACGTTGTTTGGTTGAACCCCTGCCACCCTATCGCCCTGCTGAACTCCAGACAGACGCAAACCATCGGCAACTTTCGCCACTCTCATCCTGAGATCTTTTCGCGTAAACTGCGCCTGCTGACCAGATTCATTAGCGGTAAACACCACGACTTCGTCGTCAGGTCCTTTGAGCATGTTCTCCGCTAAATTCAGCTGAGCATCTGGGAAGAAGCGAGCTCCCGTCATTCTTGCTGTGGGGCTGGGAACATAGAAGGTTTCTCCTTTATCGCCCACAACATCACAGAAATCCCAGACCGACGACCAGAAGCCACCGAGGTCGCTCACCGACCAGCGGTGCAGTGCATCGTAATCATTCGGGTCGAAACCAACGTCCTTTGCAAACTGACTCAACCTCGACTGACGAATTCGTTCTGCAGATGGTTTCCAAAGTATTTCCTTGTTCATCATTAACTGTCCCTAGCTTTCCTTAGCTTTCCCGAGTCTTATCCATTCCCACGGCATCCCATACCAGCTCTGCCAAATCCTGAACAACGATTTGCTCTTCCACACCCAATGCCTGAACCGCTGCGCTGTACATCACCACGTCTTTCGGGCAGGACACCACAAATCTGGTCACCTTCCCAAGGGACAGGGCTTCGCGAATTCGATTCTCACTGGGTCGCTCTTTGAAATGGGTATCGTCCATAAAAATTCGCCCACCGCCTGCACCGCAGCAAAAGCTGTTTTCTCGATTTCTCGGCATTTCGTGGAGTTCATGCCCCAGTGCCTGAATCAATGTTCTTGGCACATCAAACCCATCGTTATACCGACCGAGATAACAAGGATCGTGATATGTCACCTGATGTGAGGCGCTTTTATCGACGGTCAATTTCCCTTGCTGAATCAGCTCCAGCAACAGCTCGGAATAATGGAGCACATCGTATTTCGCACCCAAAGCGGGATACTCTGATTTCAGTGCATTCAGGCTGTGCGGGTCGGTTGTCATAATTCGATTGAATTCGCACGCTTCTAATTGAGCAATGTTGTGTTGTGCCAGCAATTCAAATAAGCCTTCGTCGCCTGCTCGTCGAACGTCGTTTCCGCTGTTTCGTTCTCCGTCGTACAGAATGCCGACATCAACACCCGCCTGTTGCAGCAGTTGTGCAACCAATAAAGACAATTTCTGGGCTCTTGCATCGAAGCTGGCAAAATCGCCAACAAACCAGAGAATGTCGACAGGTTCCTTACGGGCGTCCTTGAGTTTCGGCTTCAACCCCTTAGTCCAGCGAGCTCGCTGCTTGGCTGGCTTTCCAAACGAATTACCGTGAGATTGAAAACTGGTGAGAGACGTTTGCAGCATGGGCTCTACGTCCCCGGCTTCTACCATGGTGCGACGCAACGACACGATTTTCGGCACATGTTCAATTCTTACCGGACACGCCTGCATGCATGCCCGACATGTGGTGCAAGACCAAAGGGTTTCTGTCGCAATAACTCCGCCAACAATTGGTACATTCGCTTCTGGTTGGGAGTTAGCTTTAAGCATCCCTTCGCGGAGATCCATAATCAGCGTTTTGGGGCTTAATGAAGAACCCGCCGCATGAGCGGGACATACCGCCTGACACCGACCACACTCGGTGCACGACAAAGTATCGAGCAAATCTTTCCAGGAAAAATCATCAAACGTCTCAACGACCGATGCGCTACTTTCAGTTTTTTGGCTGGAATCCGGTGAACGCAGCTGCCCTTTGGGTTCAAGAGGTCGGAAGAAAATGTTGGGTCCTGCGGTAAACATGTGGCGATGCTTTGACCCGGGTATGTAAATCAGAAAGCCCAAGATCACCAGAATATGTAGCCAATAGAAAACCCCAGTGGCGACTTTACCTGCCTCAGGCGTCATTCCCAGTGTTCGCATGCCATTAGCCAGCATGCTTGATATGGGTCGAAAGTCATGACTTGGGAGTTGTGAAGCCACAATGGAAGCAGAAAACTCCAGAATCATGGTGAATACAATCCCGAGCACCAGACAGTAAATGATCACCGCATCTTTTTGGTTTGAACCTTCAAACCGCGCGGGTTTTAGAATCAATCGCTGCCATGCTGCCAGACCGACACCAATGACTATGATGACGGTAAACAACTCCTGCAGCAGCGCAATCCACGTTTCCCCACCATAAGCAGCCAAGCTGAAACCCGGAAACAAACCCGAGCCAAACGCCTGAACTATCGAGGTAAAAAGGACAATAAAGCTGCTGAATATCATCAAATGCAACACACCTGAATAGCGGATCTTTAGAAGGCGTTTGTGCATTCCTACGTCCCCAAACACGCCTTTCAACCGCTCACTCATGTGGTCAAATCGCTCTATCGATCTGGCCTTTTTTAGCGGTTTGAGTCTTTGCCAAAAACGCCAAAACGTAATCGCAAACGCCAGAAGCGTGATAACCCAAAGGAGAAGTGTCTGCATTGATGACATTGCCGTTTACCCCCCAGCTTTGATTCGCTCGGTTAGCGCTGGCAGAACATTAAACATGTCGCACACCGCACCATAGTGGGCTTTATTAAAAATAGGCGCTTGTTCATCCGAATTTAATGCGATGATCAAGTCCGATTCCTGCATGCCTTCAAGATGCTCCGGAGCACCGGATACACCCGCCATCAAATACAGTTTCGGTTTTACTTTTGTTCCCGATTTCCCTACCTGATGCGCTTTGGGTAACCAGCCCGCATCAATAACAGGACGCGACCCACCAACCTCGGCTTCCAACGCTTCAGCCAGTGCTTCCACAACAGGTAACTTTTCCTTTCCACCCAAAGCACGACCTACACATACGATCCGATCCGCTTTCGTCAGATCAACGCCATCACTATCCGGTTCAAGCATTCCTACAAACTGAATACCTGAATTCCCTAATCCGGAAACATCAAAAGCGACAATTTCCGGTGCTGGACCTGCTTCCATCTCATATTTGACGGCTCCGGGCATAACGGTCACAACAGCGGGTAGTGAAACATGGTTTCGAGCAAGTACTTTGCCGCCATAAACCTGAGAAGTTACCGACAGCGCATCGCCATCAATCGCCATTTCAAGGGCGTAAGCAACCAAAGGAATAGACTGTGCGTGTGCAACACCACCTGCCAAATCAACCCCGGCAGTGCTGTAGCTCAAGAGGACTAAATCAGGCTGAACCTGTTCAACGGCCTGGTTCAGACAAACCATTACCTCACCCGATAAGTAATTTGCGAACAGGGGATTCTCAACAGCCAACAGTTGCGAGACAACGGGAAGCTGCGATGCAATGGTGCTGACTGCCTCCCGATCCTGAGCACACACCAGCGCGGTGATTTCATGGTTCAGGTGAGACGCCATCTGAATCAGCTCCAGTGAGGAGTCCGCAACTCGCCCTGAATCATGTTCGATAAGAATTAAACTCTGCATCAGACAAATCCTTTTTCCTTCAACAGTTGATAGAGCTGCTCTGAGATCTCTTCAGGTTCGCCTTCCAGCATCTCTGCACCATCTTCCAAGTCAGGCAGTGCAAGCTGAGCATCTTCAGAGGCGTCGTCAGGCAAATCTAAATCCAGCGCCAGATCAGGCACCTCAACCTTGAGCAATTCTCTCAAGCGGCTTCCTGAAACAAATCTGGGAGGCTGAGTTGCAGCCTGAACACCAATGACCGTGGGAGTTGTCAGGCTAAGAAGCGCTGCACGACCGCCAGAATATTCCTGCCGGACAATGACTTTGTTTTCGTCAATGCGAACATCAGAGACCGCACTCACCTGAGACCACCCAAGGTGCCCCGCCAGATGCGGAGCCAGTTCGCCATACACATCGTCGGTTGAAAGCACACCAACCATGACGACATCTGGTTTCACTTCCTGAATGGCTTCCGCGTAAGCAGAAGCGACCCGGCGAGATGAGCGGCTCTCTTCTTCATCTATGTCCACGGGAATTTGATAGACAGCGTCAGCATCTCTTGCCAATGCGGTTTTAAGCATTCGGTTACTGCCTTCATCTTCCAATGCAATGGCTGTTACATGAGCGCCATAGGATTCCTTGAGCAGGACTGCCTGCTCAAGTGCCTGATCATCGAACGGGTTTAAATCCAATCCGATCCACTCTCTATCAATGTCACGCTCATCCTCAGTCAGTTCGATTTCTTCCGAAAGGACTGGGTTGAGCCTCAAAATGACCGCAATTTTCATCATTCCTCCTTCTGTGCCTCTACCGAAGGTGTTGGCCGATAAATAGAACCGCGCCTTGCCACTCTGGCCAGCATGCCGTTGGTCATGTACTCTGGCGTTTCATAAGGGTCATAGGGCGCTGGCTCCTGTCCGGGATAGCCGATGACTTCTCTGACTCGCTCTGACAGCAGGTAGCCACCAGAAACGACATTGGTTATGGCATCAAAGGCGCGTCGGTCTTCATTGCACAGTGCATTCATCGCTTCAGAGATGTCTTTTCCATCCACAAAATGAACGCCACGCATAAAATCCGGAACGAGGTCGGGTCGAACAGAGAACACCTTATCGAGTATCTCCTTGTGAACGCCCACATCGGACGCCGCAGGTTTTTCACCATATTCAGGGATCAGAAAATCTGCGATTTTGGCGATGGTCTGCCGGATTTCTTCAGTCAGTTGGTTTGCTCCAGACATTATGAAACCTCCACATTTCTTGCTTCACGGATAATATGCATGGTCTGACGGTGGGCTACCGCCATGATGGTTGCTGTTGGGTTGACCCCGCCAGATGTTGGGAAAGTACTGCCATCAAAGATGAACAGGTTGGGCACATCATGCGCCTGCCCCCACTGGTTCACGACGGCATTTTCACGCTCGTTCCCCATTTTTGCCGTACCTAGCAAGTGCCAGCCGGATTCACGCATTTGCGGACATACCTGAGTTTCGATGGCCCCTGCCGCCAGTAACGCTTCTTCAGCTCGTGCGTTATGGAAATCAAGCAGCCTCGTTGAGTTTTCAGATGTTTTGTACACAATTTTGGGGGCTGGAATACCGTCAGAATCCGTAAGATCGCTGTCAATCGTGACCTGATTGGATTCTTCTGGAAGGTCTTCACCTATGATGGCGTACAGCCCTGTTCGGCCAAATCGGCGTTCAATCATGTCGTGCCAGTTGTTACCCCAGGCATCTTCTACTTTTCCGCCATCTTTAAAGACTTCAGATCCAACAAATCCTTTTGCACTCAATGGACCGCCACCGGACATGCCACCCCACTTGGCACCACGGACAAAGCCGCGGCTCTCATCGGTTTCATAGAATTCGAACGAATCAATCAGCATGCCGGATGGTCCTTGCCAGCTTTGCAAGTCATCAGGGAAGTGCCCCATGACCAGTCCGAATGGATGCATCATTAAGCGTTTACCTACCAGGCCTGAATTGTTGGCTAAACCGTTAGGGAATGTTTTGGAGATCGAATTGAGCAGAATACGTGGCGTACCAATGGTGTTGGCGCAAAGAATCACAACCTTTCCGCGTTGACGACGCTCCCTGCCATTTTTGTCGATGTAAATGGCTCCGGTTACGCGCTGTTTATCGTCGTCGTACTCAATTTCACGCACACGCGCGCCAGAGATAAGTTTCAGGCCACCTCTAATCGCTTCCGGGAAAAGCGCTAAGTCTGGCGACCATTTCGCTTTTTCGTTACAGCCGAACATGCAGGTTCCCCTTCTGGCACAAGGGTTGAGCCCGTTGTAGGGAACCGAAGGAATCGCATTGGAACCCGGCCACCAGTGCCAGCCAAGTTTGTCCAGACCTTGTGCTAGTCGATTCCCGACTTTACCTATGGGTATGTTGGGTGTCGGGTAACCAGACTGAGGCGGATAGGCAGGGTTGCCTCCTGTTCCAGACAAACCAATATCGTGTTCAACGGCAAGTAAGTGCGGCAGCAAGTCTTCGTAGGTGAATGGCCAGTCATCCGCCACACCATCTAACGTTCTTACTTTGAAATCAGAAGGAAGGAAAGGCACCCAGTGTCCAGCCCAGATGGTTCCGCTTCCACCGACTGCCGAGGCCATCAATGGTTCGATGTCACTTTCTGCTGTATTGATTGGGTAATCACGTTCGCGATCACGAATATTCGGAGCGGGATGCCATTGCTTACCACCCGCCAGCTCAAATTCCGGTTTATCGCCAGGGTATTCCCCCGGATCAACCCAGTCACCCTGCTCCAAAGTGACAACAGACATCCCCGCTTTAACCAGGTATCTTGCTGCCACAGAACCAGACGGTCCTGAGCCGATAATGACTACATCAGCGATTTCAGATTCTTTGACTCGTTTGCTCATGTCTTACCATCCTTACAGTGTTCAGCAGAGGCAGTATTTCGGAACCGCACTGTGCCGTTCTATGCGTTATTGATGTGTTATCTTTAATCCATTGTGTATTTTTCTAACTTGTTATTTTTATTTGTATTTTGCTTTTTTAATGTGCTTCTTCCGGCGCGTTACCTAAGTAGATTTGATGTAAATCGTCCCTTTGTGCGAGATCCTGAGCACTTCCTGAAAGCACTACTTTTCCGCTGTCTATCACGTAGGCACGATGCGCGTATTTCAGGGACTGACGAATGTTCTGTTCCGCAACAAGAAAGGACATCCCTTCTTCTTTGTTGAGTGAGGCAATGATCGAAAAGATTTCCTGAACCAGAATGGGAGCTAGCCCCATTGAAGGCTCATCAAGCAAAACCAACTCTGGTCTGGTCAGCAGAGCCCGACCAATGGCTAACATTTGCTGTTCGCCACCGGAACACATACCCGCCTGAGTGGCGCGCTTTTCCTTAAGCCTTGGGAACCAGTGATAAACGCGTTCCAGATCCGTTTTCACTTGCTGGTTAGATAGCTTGTGCAGAAAAGTGCCGCTTTTCAGATTTTCTTCAACCGTCAGGCGCGAAAAGACGTGTCTGCCTTCAAGTACATGAACAATATTGCGATGCGCCAGCCGGTGAGCAGCCACACCGATATTGCTTTCACCTTTGAACTGGATGCGCCCTTTGCTTACCTTGGCTCGGTCTGCATGTACTAATCCGGAAATCGCTTTTAATGTGGTACTTTTCCCCGCTCCGTTTGCGCCTAAAACCGCCACAATTTCGCCACGATTTACAGTAAGAGAAACATCCGACACAGCGAGTACAGATTCGTCATAAATGACTTCAATCTGGTCTACCACTAGCAGATCCTGACTCGCTTCATTTCCGTTCTGCTGACGATTCATGCATCCTCCCTGGATTCACCTTGTCTATCGGCTTCGGTCTTGCCCATCGGAGATGTGGACAAGCCTGAAGGCTCATCCACAATTCCAGTCCTTATGGGTTGCTTGGATCCCGAGGTGTGATTCCCTGCTCTTTTGCAAACGCCGCTGATTTTTCTGCGATGAGCGGAGCAATCAGCGATTGGTCACCTTTGATCCAGTCAGTGATGAGCTTAAATTTAGTGCCATCCCATTCCTGAATACGCGCGGCGCCACCACCTTCGTGATCACCCGGCGTTACTTTCAGCTCCTGCAGCAAACCAACCATGCCAAGCTCTTCAAGGCGCTTGTTGTCTATCACCATGTTTTCAAGACCCCAGCGCATTTCTTCGCCATTGATTGGACGATTTCCGAACTTGGTCATCGCGGTTCGCATCCCTTCAACAGCAAGTGCGGCATTCACCATACCGATGTTGTAATACACGGTGCCGAAGCCCCTCAGGTCTTTAAGGTCGGTTTTGCCTGTGTTGATGATTTCTTTGCGAAGACGCTTATGGATGTCAAAGTCCGTACCACCTGGATAAGGAGCCAGAGCTTTGTAGCCGATTGCCGCAGCACCCGCTGGAATCATGTCGGTTTCAGAACCCGCCCAGACATCACCAATCATCTTGTTGATATCAATACCGAATCGCTTAGCGGTTTTGATGCCGACAGGGGTCATGACACCCCAGGTTCTCAGTACCACCCAATCCGGACGAATACCGCGAACCTGACGCCATATTGCAGACTGTTCACTACCGGGGTGTGCGACTGGGATCTGAATGTTTTCAAACCCGTATTTTTCAGCCAGTTTCACCATGATGGGTTGAGACGAACGTCCGTACCCTGAGTCGTGGTAAACGGTAACGATCTTCTTGCCCTTGAGAGCGTCAAACCCACCTTCCTGCTGAGCAATGTATGCCATAGCTACATAGCCCTGAGAGTAATAAGTAAACAGCAATGGGAATTCATAAGGGAACACCAAGCCGTTTAACGATTCAGGTCGCCCTCCAGCGGGGTCAATCAAGGGGATTTTGTCTTTTCTGGCGCGTTCACCCAACGCATAGGTGGCGGGGGTTGAGTGCGTCATAAAGAAGGCGGTTGGCGAACCGTCCTTTCCGTTTTTAATACGCTCGTAAACCTCAACCGCTCGGTCGGGGCTGTATTCTGTCTCAAACTCTTCGACGTTCAGTTTCACGCCATTAATGCCGCCTTCCACTTCATTGATGTAATTGAAGTAGTCGATTTCGCCAGCAAACCAGGGGGCACCACTTGAGGCGTAGGGTCCGACCCTATAAGTCGGGAGTGGTACAAATTGTTCTGCTCCGTTCGCAACCGAAGACACAACGGGTGCAAGCAGTGAGGACAACACAATACCGGTGACGCAAAGACTCCGTGAAATGTAGTTTTTCATCATATGCTTCCTTGTTGATGGTAGCCGAATCCGCGACTACTCAGTCGTTGTGGAAAGAAATGCTCAACCTTTCCGTTTTGCTTATATTCTGAGTGGCCAGTTCCTTATGCGTGCTGACAAGTTACTGACCATTCGGGTAATTCCCTCTGGCTCTTTAATCAAGAACCAGATGATGAGTACGCCAAATATGACTTTGTTGAGGTTGGACAAAATGCCCGGGTCGATGCTGCCGCCGAGAAAAGTCTTCACGAAATAATCAATGGAGATTGGCAGTAAGAAGATGAAGGCTGCGCCAATGTAGCATCCGCGAATTGAGCTCATACCACCAATAATAATGATGAACAGGATCTGAAATGAGCGTTCAATCTGGAAACTTAACGTACTCGCCGTTCCAAGAAAGATGAAAGCCCACAAAGCACCAGCAATGCCGAGATAAAAGCCACTAACAGCAAAGGCTAAGGTTTTGTATTTTCGGGCATTGATCCCGATGACTCCGGCGGCGGTATCCATATCCCGTATCGACATCCAGTTTCTTCCGATCGGGCTTTTAACCAGATTGCACGCCACCCAGGTGAGACCGAAGATGACAAGAATGGAGAAGTAATAGCGAACCGTTGAAGAATCGTTAATATCCAACCCAAACAATTCCATAGGTGGCAAAGAAATAGTGGGGACAGCGCCATAGTTGTAGAACCACGCAACCTGAGTAAATAACCACTCAATAAAGAACTGAAGCGTCAGGCTTGTGACCATGACATAGAAGCCTTTCAGCCTCGAACTCGGTAGACCAAACAGAAAGCCTACAATTGCCGCAACCACTCCACCCAGCAAAATGGTTAAAGGTAAAAACAGAATGTTTCCGTGCACGGCAAAGGCGTAGGTTGCGTAAGCACCAACAGCCATAAAGCCACCCGCACCCAGCGACACTTGACCTGTGTAGCCCGTCAGTAAGTTCAGCCCTATGCCTGCCAGAGCCAGAATCAGTACGGGCAGCAATACCGCGGAGACCCAGTATTCAGACATCACCGCTGGAAACAGAACCGCGAGCCCAATGACTAAGATAAGAGAAAGCCGCTTTTGAGGTCTCTTAAACGTATTGGAGGGTAAAAATTTGTTGGCAACCTGTACTTGCGCGTCCATGCTCGACATTTTCAAACCCTCTCTACCTGAATTTCACCGAATAACCCGGCTGGGCGAACATACAAAAACAGCAGAGCAAGCAAGAACGCAAACCAGGATGAGATGCCACCGCCAATGAGTGGTCCCAGATAAGTTTCTGCTAACGCTTCACCTGCACCCACAATTAAACCACCGACAATGGCTCCGCCTATTGAGGTAAAACCACCAATAATCAGCACGGGCAGTGCTTTAAGCACAACAAGCGACAGTGAAAACGCAACTCCCTGGCGTGCGCCCCAGACCATTCCGGCCACCAGTGCCACTACGCCAGCAACAAACCAGACAATCTGCCAGATGCGGTTCAGGTTTATACCTATGGTTTGTGCCGCTCTGATGTCGTCGGCAACTGCCCGAAGAGAAATACCCAATCTTGTTTTGTTGAACAGGCTGGCCAGAACCGCAACCAAGGTAACGGCAATGAGGGCAGCATAAAGGTCGAACTCACTAATCAGTATGTCTCCAATAAAAATCGGGAGATCTTCAATGCCGATATCAAGAGCCCGAACTTCCGCGCCCATTAGCCCCTGAGCAAGCCCTTCGACGACGTAAGACAAACCCAGGGTTGCCATAAAGAGGGTCATTGGGCTTCGGTTTGCCAAAGGTCTCAGTACCGTTCTTTCAATCACAACGGCACCCATGCCAAGAACAAACAAGGTGAGAATAATCGCGATAAAAAACGGTATGCCGGAATCTATCAGGGTGACTAACGTTAGGGCCGCAAACAGAAGAATCGAGCCCTGGGCATAGTTGAACACGCCGCTGGCTTTGAAAATCAGAACAAATCCTATCGCCACCAGGGTATACATGGTTCCTGCCAGTAATCCGCCTATCAGCGTTTCGATAAAGATATTCATAGCCAGAAACTCCATACGAAACAGACAGAGAAGACAGAATTAAATGAATTGAAGTTACTCATTATCTTCTCCAAGGTAGGCCGCTATAACCTCAGGGTTGTTTTGAACATCTTCCGGAGTGCCGTCCCCGACTTTTCGTCCGTAATCAAGTACAACAACGTGATCAGACAGATTCATCACCATATTGATGTCGTGTTCAATCAGGACAACCGTTACGTTCAATTCCTGATTGATTGAAAAAATGAATTCTGCCATTTCGAGTTTTTCATCTTTATTCATCCCTGCCATCGGTTCATCCAGCAGCAACATATCTGGTGACGATGCCAGTGCTCTTCCCAGGCCGACGCGCTTCTGGACACCATAAGCAAGGTTTTCAACCACCGTGTCTCGGTGCGCCTGAAGATCCAGAAACTTCAATACGTGCTCCGCTCGTTCACGAAACATTTTCTCTTCACGCTTGGCAGAAGGCAGGTTCAATGCATGAGCGAAAATGCCAACGGTTGAGTGTCTGGATAAGCCAGTGAGAACGTTATCTAACACACTCATTTTCTTGAACAGTGCGTTGTTCTGAAACATTCGCCCGATTCCCCGTTTTGCCGCTTCCAGGGGATGCATCTTTTTGAAATGCTCCTGGTTAAACACTATTTCCCCAGAATCCGGTCGATAGACACCATTCAGAATATTCAGCATTGAGCTTTTTCCCGCGCCGTTAGGACCGATCAATGAGCAGATCTCGCCTCGGGCGACTGAGAAGGAAAAATTGGAAATCGCTTTTACCCCTTTGAAGGATAATGAGATATCACGAACGTCTAAGATGCTATCCATGAGCGTTCTCTCCTTCTAAATGAACAGAAGCAAGACGTGAGTTAACCGGATTGACTGCGGACAAATCCGTATTATTTAGCCGACTGAAGCCGTTAATTCTTTTCAGACGTGTCATCAAAAGTTGTGACCACCAGCTCCGGTATCCCTTGAGCGCTTTAGTTGAAAGTGAGAGCGCCAAGCCCTTTTTTGTGGGGAGCCGGCTTTGAAAGTCCTTCGCATATTTACCAAGACGATCTTTGGAACAAATCAGGTGGGTAGGTTGAATCTCAACCCGGTCGCGACCAGATGACTCCGACGACTCTGGAAATGCAATAGCGAGATGATCTTGTGTGGTGGTATCAAAAAGAACCTGAATGCCTGATTGCCAATCGGTAGATTCGTCGCACCAGCCAATCTTGGTCTCTCCTGTTAACAATCCGTTCAAGTGTTCTGATACAGGCTGCAACTCTGGGCAGACTAGAACATTATCTATTGGTAGCGTCGTCCACTGCCCTACGGTGCGAGGCTCGCTTCCCGTAGTAAAGCAGGTAATAGAGTTTGATAACCGGAGGGACAGGCAACGATTCAAAGTTTGCCTTTTTTCAATGTAACAATGTGTCGGGGAATGGGCTTCAATCAGTTCCGACAGTTCTTTTTCATTGGCTGTCGACGGGATGGGGACCACTCGCCCTCCCATCGAGCAAACCGCCAAGCTCAAAACCAGAAGTTTTGGCTCATAGTTACCACTCACCAACAACACCGAATCAGACGAGAACCCTTTCTGGGCCAAACACAACACCGTGCTTTCGAGTGTTTTATGTAGCCAGGACCAATTAAATCCCAGCCACTCTCCTCGTGATTTGTGCACAAATACGAACTGATCTGGTGACTGGTTTGCCTTGAGCGCAATGTTATTCAAACCACTCGCATCAATGGAAACCTGTTCAGAAACTTTGGTCACGTTGGTCTGCAATCGACTATTCATATGCTTCCCTGGCTATGCCTTCAACACTTATTCGCTATCCTTGCGATGGTGCATGATTTCATATTTCTGTACCGTTCGGTCTGTACACATTTAAAGATCCTGTTTAACATTTTGTCAACAATTATTTTTCATTTAATTAATTTAACCTTGCTTTTTATCTAGATTTTATTTAACTTTCCAAACATATGGCATCGGAAGCAAAGTTGGGAATAGTCATCCCATTACATATATAATTGTACCGAACAGTCCGAATTTTCCGGACAAGGAGCAAGATTCTGAAAGATACAAAACAGGCAGCAAAAATCCGACAGATTGCTGCAACACTATTTGCTGAAAAAGGGTTCAATGGTGTGGGTGTGGCAGAGCTTGGTGAAGCAACCGGGCTTGGGCGCGGTGCGCTTTATCACCACATTGATACCAAGGAAAACCTGCTGTATGACATTTCCTCACGCTATATCGTTGAACTGGTTGAGGCGGGGAGAGAGATCACTGCGAATCAGATTGATCCGGCAGAGCGCGTGAAAAGCCTGAGTCGTCACCTGATGCACGTTATTAGCATGCACCTAGCGGAAATGACGGTCTGTTTCAGGGAAATTCACTCTTTAACCGGGGATCGATACCAGGCGGTTGCAAACCTGCACGCCGAATACCAACAGATTTGGGAAGATGCTTTTGCAGCAGGATCAGCTCAGGGACAGTTCAGAAAGATAGACAAAACTGCCGTTAAAGGTCTGTTAGGTATGTTTTTCTACAGCTTCCTGTGGCTTAAACCCGGCGGACGCCAGTCGGAAGAGGAAATAGGCAATATATTCAGTGATTTGGTACTCAGAGCCATTGGTGCACAAGGGTATTTAGAGGAAAATCAGTTCTTCGAATAAGAATACGCTGTTCTATTTGCTCAGAGTTCAAAAAATGCATGAACATGACATGTATAGGGAGTTTGCTGCTTGGTGCTCAAAGCAGCATTCTCCTGAGTGTATTTACCAACAATCGCAGGAACAGTCAGAGCAATCTTTTTTCAATGACAACGCGTCTACACAGCAACTTGCATTGTCACAAAATTGACCGTTTTCTTTTTTGTCTTTTTTCTTTTTCCTCTCTCGCTTCAAAGTATCGTTTGCGACTCTGCATGCGGAAAAACGCTGTGAAATTCTTGTTCTTGATGAAAACACGCCGTGTTTCTGAATGATCTTTTTTACTGCTTCAGAACAGGAATCCCCTTGGTGTAAACAGGCATGTGCGCATCGAAACCCCTTATATGGAGAGATAAAGCGTTGATAAAACTTAATCAGCAGAATCGCCATGTATTTCATTGAGTACCCTTTTCCCTTAGCTGTTCCCACTCTTCTTTTAGTATTCCGTATCTTATGGAATCGTAATATTTCCCGTTGTAAAAGCGCACTTTGCGCAGTTGTCCTTCGAGCTTAAAACCAAGTTTTTCGGCGCATCTCATCATCGCTGGATTGCCCGACCAAGTTGTCAGCCCCACTCTTTCTAGCTCTCGTGTGGCAAATATGTGTGAGACCCACTGAGTCAGTGCCTGATGTGCTATGCCCTGCCCCCATGCTCTGGAGTCGTAGATCACCACACCAGATTCTAACCAACGGGTGTTTTCGTCTTCCCAATAGCAGCTAACTGTACCCACTGGCTTGCCATTCCATTCAATGACCTGTATGTCTTCACCTTTGAGAAGCCGCTGGAATGTGGTTGTTCGAAACACGTCTTCCGTTGGGCGGGTGTAGCCAAAGTAAGGACCGTTGTATTTCGTCCATTCTTCGTCTTTGGTGACCAAGTTATGCAGAGCCTGACATTCGTCTGCAAACGCTTTTCTGATAATGACAGTCATGGAAATTACCTAAAAACAGAACTCAGGATAAAAAGAAGCTCCCCATTTGGAGAGCGTTCAGTTTTATATCTTATAGGTTTAACTTACTATTAATTAAAGCAATTTCTTCTCGCCATTGTGACTGAAGCTTTGGTTTTTGATGCTTAGGCTTTCGAGCCAGATCGTCTTCAAGCAGAGTCTCCAGTTCAAAGAGCTTTTCCAGTAGTTGCTCTTCGTCCGTCTCATTACCCCCTTTAGACTCGACCGACGCTTCAACAACGGTTTCGCGCCTATCTGAAACCAGTTCTGATTCAGCCAGTTTCTGATAAGCCAGATTCACGTCCAGAAACGACTCAAGTTTGCCATCATCAACCAGCCAAAAGCGATTGCACGCCGTTTCGATCAACTGACGATCGTGGCTAACCACCAGTGCCCCACCTTCAAATTTTTGCAGAGTATCAAAGAGCTCTTCCTTGCCTTCTAAATCGAGGTGGTTGGTAGGCTCATCCAGCATCAGTAAGTGGTAGTTTGCCAATGTCAGACCGATGAACAGCAAGCGCGAACGCTCCCCGCCGCTCAACTCACCGACTTTTTGGTGATGCCGCTGAAATGGAAAACCTGCACTAATCAGCGAGCGTTTACGCGTTTCTTCTGGCAGATTGCCATAGGGGTAAAGTGCATCCAGTAAGCTGGCATTCCCGTCCAGTTGTTCAAGGCTCTGGTCGTAATACCCGACACGTGCCCGGTTATGGATCGTAATGCCTTCTGACGAAAGCAAGTGTTCGTCACTGTTAAGAAGATGGCTCTGCCATAACATCCTCATTAGCGACGACTTACCGCTACCATTACGTCCAAGAATCGCGACCTTGTCGCCACTTTTTACCTGTTGGTGCATTACGTCAAACAACACAGCAAGTTCAGGCTGAGCCCTCACCTGAGTATTTTCCAACTCCAACAGGCGATTGGCTGGCATACTTTCTCCTGATAAGGAAAGTGTCCAGGGCGAGCCTTGTGTCAGCTCAGTTTGTTGCTCGACTAACCGTTCCTTTCGCTTTTCCATGGTTTTGGCTTTACGGGCTAAGTCTTCGTTATCGTAAACCTTTCCCCATATCGCCAGCCGCTTGGCACTTTTTTCAATGCGATCAATTTCCTTCTGCTCAGCTTTATGGCGAGCTTCATCGGCGATGTCTTTCTCTGCTAATGCAGCTCTCGCTTTGCTGCAAGGCAAATCAAAACAATGCAGTGTTTTGTCTCGCATGATCCAAGTTGTGTTGGTTACGTTGTCCAGTAACGTCTGGTCGTGCGAAACCAATACAAAACTGCCTCGCCACTGCTTGAGGAACTGTTCAAGCCAGAGTAATGTCGGCAGATCCAAGTGGTTACTTGGCTCATCCAACAGCAGTAAGTCTGGCTCCTGAATTAACGCCCGAGCAAGCAACAACTTCATGTGTTGCCCTCCACTTAGGGAAGAGGCGGCTTGTTGCCATTGGCTTGGTACAAACCCAAACTCCGCCAGCATGGCTTCAACGCGCCATACTTCATCGACGTTGGTGAGCTTTTCTGCCAATGCATCTAACAGGCTTGCGTGTTGAACATCTTGTGGCAGTGTTTGTTCCACGCTTGCCACTACACATCGTCTTGCTTGGGTAATGGTTCCGGTATGAGTGTCATTTTTGCCGCTCAATGCGCTCAGTAATGAGCTTTTACCGCACCCATTGTGTCCAATGAGTCCTATTTTGTTACCTTGTTGAAGAGTGAAAGAAATCGCTTCAAACAGAGTGTTCGAAGGTTGTTCAATAGTAAGAGATTGTGCTGATAATAAAGTACTCATGAGTTTCTCAAGAATTGCAGGCACGAAGCCTTTGTCAAACTACGCTGACAACAATCCAGAAGCTCGAGAGAAGAGCACTCCAAATAGAAATGTATTTTGTCTTTCGCTCAAGCCAGGATTATCGCAGCACGATATCGCAATGTCTTGAGTGGTTCACTATAGCAAAGTGACGTGCGCTGAATGGGCGACACACTAACATAACTAAATCCTCCTTTTCTTCGTTACAGGCACAGTGCCTTGGTGATTCGGTAGCGTGATAATAGATATATCACCAGACAAAGAACAGCTTTGCGAAACGTCACGCATAAAAAAAGAGAGGTGGGTCACCTCTCTTTCGTAATCGATTGTCACTGACTTACATCCTTTTCGCTTAGGATCAGCCAATCAGCACCGTTGGATTTCCTGCGACGATTTTGCCACCATGGTCGGTGCCATCTCCCATTCTTGCAGCAGGTTTACCGTTGATAAAAACAGAGCCAGAGCCTTGTTTGATGGTATCTGGAGGACCGATACACACTAAGGTATCGCCTTTTCTCGCAGCGGGTAAACCGCCAATCAGAACATTTCCAGAACCGCTGACCACGGGTCCCCCTACATGAGGAACTTTAGCTGTAACCTTAGGGCAGACATGCATTGATGTAACGGTGGCAGCAGGTTTTCCCATCACCAACTCCTAACATTTATATAAAATTGATTTAATAACCTAGAACACCAGGTGGTTTATATCAATGCCAGGAATTAGTGGTATGGACAGTCATCCGGTAAAGTTGCAGCTCAATCACACTTTGTCGATTTAATAACCAAAAATGTACAGGCAAACTTTTACTTTGCTTCAGTATCCAATCCCAAAGAAATGAAAGAACAAGATAATTTAGGGGCTTAGTGATGCAAATTGCCACCCAACTGGTCGCTTAGGTAATCCGCCGCCTCCTGCATTGCGTCACGACACATTTTGCGCTTGGCTCGGTTGTCGCCTTCCACACTCTCAATCATAGGAATAGTCAAACAGGCGATGGCTTGCCCAGAGTAATCCACAAGCGGGACAGAAATGTTGACCACACCTTTAATCACGTAGCTTTTGCGCTCTTCGTAGCCCTTCTTGCGAACTTTGGCTAACTCTTCACGAATCGCATTGGTCTCTTCATCAGTACCAGGAGGGTGAGCAACAATAAACTGGTCCAGCTCGGATTTAGGAGAGTGCGCCAATATTACCCGACCAGACGACGCTTTCCAGACATCAAGTTTTGCGCCTAGGCGAACACTCATCAAGTGATAACCCGGTGAATCTACCTGCCCAATCACGAGCACACTGCCCTCAGAGATGATCGCCAGATGCACAGATTGCTGTAGCTTCTCCGACAGTGCATTCATTACCGGCACGGCAAGTGAGGTCAGTCGTTTAATTTTTGGATATCGGTGCGACACTTCAAACAGCTTCGTTGTGAGTGCGTAACGGTCGGTGTGGGGATCAAGGGAAAGGTAGCCTCTGTCGCAGAGTACCACCAGCATTCGGAATATTTCCCCGACGCTGCGCCCTAGCTCTCGGGCGATTTCTACCTGCGATAAACCGGATGCGTGGTTAGATAAAACTTCTAGGATATCCAACCCCTTTTCCAAAGCGGGAGCTTGGTATTTTTTCTCTGCTTTCGTGTCCAAATGCTTTCCTTAATGAATGAACCAACAGGGCTACGCCCATGTTACTCAATCGGATAACAAGTTTCATCAGAGAAAACCAGTTTCGTATCACGGCTGTGACCTAGCTTTTCAGAGACCACTATTTACATAAGGACTTGCTCTGTGATCTGACTAAGTAATCACCTTATTAGTCCGAGTTTCCGATTGAATTTTGTCCCAGTCCCAAGCAATACCCAAGCCGATATCGGTTGGTGCCTGTGCCTTCCCATCAATAATGTTGAGCCTGCTGCTGGAAATAGAACCTAGCTGAGGAATGAACTCCAACCAGCGACTGTTCGGAACCGCACAACAGAGTGATACGTGCAATTCCATTAAAAAGTGCGGGCAAACTGAAACGTTGTACGTTTCCGCTAAATGCGCCACCTTCAACCAAGGGGTAATACCGCCAATTCTCGCCACATCGACCTGTACAATATGACACGCGCCTTGCTCCAGATACTCTCTGAATCCTCGTGTTCCATACATGGATTCACCCACCGCAATTGGCAGACCAGCCGTTGCACAAAGCTGCGCGTGACCTGAAATATCTTCTGCTGGCATAGGTTCTTCCAGCCAGCTTATGCCTAAATCGGCAAATGCCCGACCGCGTTTTATCGCCTCGTCTCGGCTAAAGCTTTGGTTGGCATCAACCATGATGTGGTAGTCATCCCCAACCTGTTTTCTCACGTGTTCTAGCCTGCGAATGTCTTCTGCCAAAGAGGGCGAACCCACTTTAACCTTTGAACCACCAAAGCCTTGTTTCTGCACTTCAATCGCATCTTCTGCAAGCTGTTCTGGCGTGAGATGTAGCCAGCCACCTTCGGTGGTATAGAGCGGGATTTCGGGTTTGGCTCCACCAGCAACTTTCCAAAGTGGAAGCTGTGCTTTGATGGACTTTCTGTCCCAAAGAGCCGTGTCTATCGCGGCCAATGCCAGAGAAGTTATCGCCCCCACTGACGTTGCGTGACTGTGGAAATACAGATCACGCCAGATTTGCTCAATGCAGTCTGGATCTTTGCCAATAAGCTGAGGAAGAAGATGATCATGAAGCAAAGCGACGACCGACGACCCACCAGTGCCGATGGTGTAGGTATACCCTATCCCCGTTACGCCGTCACTATCTGTAATTTTGACCATTGGGGTTTCCTGGCACACAAACGACTGAATGGCGTCGGTGCGCTTAACCTCTGGTTCTAGATCTACCCAATACAGCTCTGCTTTCTCAATGGTTGCCATGGTGGTGCGTCCTTTGCTCCATGTTTTTTAAAAGTGTTTCACTTAGTTTTGCGAATTCTCGTAGGTAATCGCAGTCTGACTTGAAGTGCCAAGCCCATCGATTCCAAGTTCGACAATATCGCCCTCTTTCAGGTAGCGAGGAGGGTTAAAGCCCAACCCCACACCAAAAGGCGTGCCTGTGGAAATCACATCTCCGGGAAGTAAGGTCATATACTGACTGATGTAACTCACCTGTTTAGCAATGGAGAAAATCATGTCGCTGGTGTTGCTGTCTTGCAGCATTTCACCATTCAGTGACAGCCAGAGCCTTAGGTTTTGCGCATCCGAGCATTCGTCTGTGGTCACAACATAAGGACCAAGCGGCGCAAATGAGTCGCAGCTTTTTCCTTTCACCCACTGACCTTCCTGCTCAAGCTGGAATTCTCGTTCTGAATAGTCATTGTGAAGCACGTAACCGGCGACGTGCTCTAACGCATCTTCTTCCGACACATAACTTGCACGCTTACCGATTACAATCGCCAGCTCAACTTCCCAATCGGTTTTCTGGCTGTTTTTAGGGATGATGATGGGATCGTTCGGACCACATAAAGAACTGGTGGCTTTCATAAATAAAACCGGCTGCCCCGGGATAGGCATCCCAGATTCTTCGGCGTGCTTTTTATAATTCAACCCGACACAAATGATTTTCGAAGGTCGGCAGATTGGGGCTCCATAACGTTCGTTCTCGCCAAACTCTGGGCAATTCCCCTGATGTTCATCAAGCCACTCACTGAGGCGTTTTGGTCCGTCTGAACCAAAGAAAGATTCAGTATAATCCTCACCAAACGCACTGACGTCGATGCGTTTTCCGCTATTCAGTTCGACGCCAGGCTTCTCGCTGCCGGCTTCTCCTACTCGAACAAGTTTCATGGTTGTATTCCTTCACTATCAAAATGATTTAAATCGATAAAAATCAGCGTAACTGGGTGACACCGCCGTCAATGTCATACGCAGATCCTGTAATAAATCTCGCTTTGTCACTGCACAAAAACACCGTGAGATCGGCAATTTCTTTCGGGGTTCCCATCCGACCAATTGGCTGGTATTCGCTGAGCGTTTTAAACATTTCCTCTTTGGTGTCTGGGTAGTGTTTCTCCAGATACCCATCAACAAACGGAGTGTGTACACGTGCCGGACACAGGCAGTTGCAACGAACACCTTTCGCCACGTAGTCTCTTGCGATACTTAAGGTCATTGCGAGTACTGCGCCTTTTGACGCGGAATAGGCAAAGCGGTCGGATATGCCCACTTTGGCGGCAATGGAAGAGAGATTGAGAATGGCACCCTGTGCTTTTTCAAGCAGTGGCATGGCATGCTTTGAGAAAAGAAATAACCCATTGACATTAACAGAGAAAACTCGCTCCAGTTCAGAAAGAGAGGTATTTTCAAGCGAGCCGATAGACGCAATACCCGCATTGTTAACCAGAGCATCCAGACGACCGATTTGGCTTTCTATTGCAGCGCAAACACTGGCAACATCACTTTCACTGGACACATCACACTGAAAGGTAGAAACCTTATCCGTATTGAACTCTTTCGACGCATCTTCAAGTTGCTGTGAATTCACATCAACCAGCACAACGTGCGCTCCGGCATCATGAAACCCTTTGGCGATAGCCAGACCAATACCCGATGCTGCCCCGGTTACTAACGCAACTTTTCCCTGCAACATGTCATTCTCCTTATTTCTGTTCGAAAACCTGTTCCATTGTCAGCCACCAGTCTTCACCTGCTTCTGGCAGAGGTTGCTGCATGGGTTTCATCCATGCCCACCATTTTTGCGTTGTCGGATCGGCTGCCATCTCCGCCATATCACTTTCGAAGTCCTCTCCTACATATTCGAAGTAGGCGAAGAGCAAGCCGTTGTGATGAAAAATGGAGTAATTCTGAATATGTGATGCTTCGATCTGAGCCAGTACTTCAGGCCACACTTCGGCATGGGCTTTTACGTATTCATCGTAATGTTTTGGCTTCAACTGGATGACCTGACCAAACTTTTTCATGGTATCTCCTCAGTTCCCTACTCGAGACAAATAGACATTTTCCGCGGTTTTGAAATAGAGGTTTTGCTTTTCCGAGTCGCTCCAATGCGCCACAAGATCATCCAACCTGGATTGCCACGCTTGTGCAGGCTCAACCAAGGTGCAGACTGGCCAGTCGGAACCAAACATTAAACGTTCCGAACCAAAGGACGATTTCAGCCAGGCGATCACTTCCACTAACGTTGCCTCGTTTTTCGACAAGTCCCCAGCCTGCGTGACTAATCCAGACACTTTGCACACTACGTTGGAGTGCGCCGCGATGGAGGCGATGTTCTGTTGCCATGTTTTATACGCAGATTCGTCTTCAACATAAGAGGCAATGGCGGGTATGCCACCGTGATCCAGTACAAACTGGGTGCTAGGGCACTTCTTAATTAACGCAGCCGCATCGGCGAGTTCTTGAGGTCGAATACAAATATCAAAAGAGAACCCCTGTTTCCCCATCGCCTGCACACCTTTGACAAACGCTTCTGAAAGGCAGTGACCTGCTTCCATTTCTGGGGTATGGAGTACTTGCCTGAAACCGGCGACATGAGGCGCGTTGGTTCGAACAGAAGAAAGGTATTCATCAATATCTGCTCTGGTCACTTCAATGGATGCCACCATTGCCGCAAGCGGTAATTCAGGGTTCTGACAAAGCTTGCCTACGTACTCAATTTCCGCATCTCTCTGCTCCGGAACCACATCCACTTCTAAATACACCGACTTATCAACTTTCTTAAAATCAGAAAGATAGGCGTCGATACTGAACGTTTTGTTCAATGGTTCAAAATCGTTCACCCATGGAAGATTGAACTCGTCCAAATCCCATAGGTGCAGATGACTGTCAATGATCATCGCAGATCTCCTTATCGCGAACGACATTTTAAATATAAAATTACATTTTAAATACGATATGTAAATTCATTTTGGCTATTATTTGATCAATTTAGCAACTAGCGTGAAGCTGATCACAAGATCGTTCTCTTAAAGAATAGGACTACAAGCAGTAACTGGTTTGAAAGATAGGATTAGGCTTATGAAATGATGTAGAAAGCAGGATGATGGAAGGGGGAACAGCCAAAAAGTTAAATTGGTCACAAAATATAAAATGAATAAAATTGCAAAGGATTACAAAAAGTTAAGTTAACACAAAATTAATACTCGGCTCCCTACTTTACCTGACAGCTCAACTTTCTATTAAAATGTCAGGAAACCATAATGAAAAACGCGTTGTTAGCTTCCGCTGCACTTGGCTTATGTGCCTGCGGAGGAGGATCCGATTCTGGAGGCACTTCGCCTACCGACCCAGTACCCACTCACCCAATTCAACCTGGCAACGCGTTGGCCTGGACCTATGGTGCCCAAATCGATATTACAAATGGCGACTCTGTCAGAGCAAGAACCGATAATAAAGTGCACAAGATTACAGTGTTCAAGCCCGAAGCAAATGATGTCAATTCAATAACACTCAGAAATGCTCAACATCAATTACTTAAATCTGCACTTTGGACGGTGAAAAACCCAAGTGGCACAACAAATACGTATACAGAATTAGACTTTATTGTCCTACCCATAAGCGAGGTAGGCATCTACCATGTCGAATCTTGTGTGTCGCGAAGCAACACCATTACAAAGGCGTATCCATTTTGTGCGAAGCTTGAAATTGAAAGCGTAGAACCTACGGTGATAACCCCACCACCTATCATCAAATCACAAACAAGGACATTTAGCGCTTCAGATTTTGTAAGTGGATCAAACGCGCGGTTCGAACAAGCAAACTTCAGCACATCCAGCTCCAGACTCAGCCAGAATTCAAATCGAGGCTTGGTCACGGTTAACGCATCCCGAACCCAATTCACCTATGAAATGTTCGATGAATACGATTATCTTGCTACGGATTCTTCTGAGAACGTTAAAATTGATGCAAAAGTTGTCAGTGATACTGAAACAAGGCTTGTTAGGTTCGACCTTGTTATTAGTGGTGCAGATACTCAACCCACGTGCCATGCAGCGAATAGTACTCCTATTCCAGCAACGGCTCTTACAGACGAGACCTACACTTCTATAAATGTGGGAAATTGCATTGCTATTGGCGACCAAAACTTAAGTGAGACTTCTGGTTGGAAGGCATACAGTAAGGATACTAATGCGGTACAGTTGACAGGATTATTCCGTTACGCGGGCGTAGACTTTTCCGATAACGTGAAAGTGCTCTATTTGAAAACAACGGCGACTGGCAAGATCTCTTTTTCTAAGGAGGTTTATGGCGGTGACAGCGATGGGAACAGGAGTTGGAAGGTTAATGTAACGCCAGCCAACGTTGCGTCTCCAAGTGTCGACAATTGGCAAGACAAGCTATCCGCGCAAATCCAGCAAATTCCAACCATTTCAGCGACCGAGCCAGCTCAAGCTACAGAGTGGATATACCACTGGCGAGTGTATGACGAGACATTCGGCAAATCTCTGATAACCGCTGTTTCGACCAAAACACCTGAGCTCAATCTCGATAAGTTCTTAACCAGTAAGAACCTTAGCGTTGAACTGTATGTAGACAATAGGAATTTTACCAAGCACGTTTCTTTCCCACCCGGAGCAAAAGGCGAGCTTAAGAAATACGATCTGGACTTAACCGTAAGGGGAGATGAGCCTCAGCCGCCAAAAGCCATCGTATTGTTCAATGGTAAACGCTATGAAGCTCAAGCGAGACCGCATTCAATTAGGCTCGACAAGTCTATGGAAGCAGTGTTTGACGGCAGCCAGTCCGTATACAGCACGCAGGATCCATATTTAAGCTTCCACCACATACAAAACTCGAGCAACATTCACAATACCAATCGATTTAATGGCGTGGTTAAAACCTTTGATAATCTGGAAGACGTAAACCGATACTCTTTCTGCATCGCAGGTACTTTCCCTTGGAATAGCACAGAAAATCCGTGCGTGAATTTCATATTTTATTCGGCTAAGTAGCACTCAACAAAATCACCGTGGAGCAGAAAGCTTCACGGTGATTTTTTGTTTAATTGCCCTATATCTAGAGCCAAACGAAGAAACGTTAACGACGACAAGATCGTATTATGGCTTCCACTTGTCGTAAGCCATGCTTAATGAACGAAATGACAAAACAAAGTAGATAACTTTATTGTTCGAAATGAATTGGCTGCCAACGCAGCCAACTTAGAATTATTGCCAATTGATAGGCGGAAGGCTCACATGTGTTAACTGTCAATTGATGATCCGTTCTCGTCCTAAGACATGACGTAACCCATCGAAATTTGCTGAAACATTTCCTTTAGAGAAACGTATCTGACCGGGTGGGTGCTTGTATGGTTATTTCCTAATGGTAATGTATACAGCATGATCGCAAGTATCATCTCGGTAGTTGTGTACTCTTATTTTTGAATCACTAGCAAATGCAGTCAAAGCCATAGAAAAAGCGCGATCGTGTATTTCCTTGGTAGCAGCATCAGAGCGAGGGAACTTAATAGTTTTTCCTGAGCACGGTCCCGTGCCATTACTTACTATGATTTCAAACATATCCATGTTATTTCCTGTGTTTCTTACTTCAGTTATTACTCCATTGGTAACGATATCACCTGATAGCGCAGAAGTTGAAAATAACAATAATGGTAAAACAAACCTCTTCATATCATCCTCATAATTTAAACTTACTTATACCTAACGCCAGCTTAAACCGCAGACAACGCACAAAACAAGCCTCTGCACTGCGCCTTAAACACCTAATTTTCACCACAAACCCAAAATGCCAAACGTTGGGCTTATGCTATCTGTTAAACCCTTTTTAGGGGTTGAAATGGTTCCTCTGGCAACTCAACCACTATGCTGTCACCTGTCGATACTCGCCCACCTACTTTAACGATACCCATTACTCCAGCCTTGCGGACTAGTTTTCCTGAGTTGTCTTTACCTAAAACGGCAGACAATAACCCTGTCTGGTACCCCTCAATTTGCGGACAAGGGTTGCGGAGACCTGTAATTAGTACTTCCGCTCCACTGCTAAACCTAATTACAGTGTCTTTTGGTAAACCAAGCAAATCAATACCTGATGTTGTAATGTTTTCACCAAGTGATGCAGGCTCAACTATGAACCCTTTAGCATCAAGCTCGGCGAATAACTCATTATGAAGAAGATGAACTTGTCTAAGATTTGGCTGAGTTGGATCAACTTTGACTCTGGAGCGATGTTTTACAGTTTTCCCCCTATGAGCATCTCCTTCAACACCTTCCCCCTCAATCAGTAATATGGAATCAACAACCAATTTAGAAAAGTTATGCTCGGCACATTTACTCACTGAAACTACTTTTGGCATCCTTGCCTCCCTAGAATTAATAGACCTAAGGCGTTTATTTTCACCTATTGATTCTGAGTTTACTGTTATTTCATCATGAAATAGAGTTGAAGACGTTAACTTCTTGTGCTCTGATTTCAATTAGTCATCTTGTTAACTGGGGTGAATTAGATGTTATGCTTTTCCTTCAAATTTGGCTATCAAGCTGTCGATAAGCATTAAGTCATTAGCTTTTTCCATATACTCATCTGTGTCTTCATCCATTCTTGCCAATTGAAGCTGTTCTTTTTCCAGTCTCTCTTTCAAACAAATAGCTATGATACGCAGTTCTTTCGGATTAAACATTTTAACCTACCTTTGAATCCGAACTTTCAATAAAACAAGGTTGATCACAAGATTTATATGTATTAATTGGAATCGACGGGCGCCAGATTTAATATTTTTTCAATTTTCTTTTCAGCCTTATAAAAGTTTGTGCTTTTATAGCTTTGGATAAATTCTTTTTCTATATCATCCCCACGACCAAAGTCAGATGATATATCTATTTCATTACAATTTATTGTTTCGAGCAGCTGCCAAGATATTGGTTTTGTTAATTCAAAGTCACTTGTCATGCTTTTACAGAAAGGTCCATACTCCATACCTTCAACAAGTGTTGGTGGTATTACTACATTTATTCCAACTTTAGACTCTCGAAGTTGTTTTGTTTTGGTTGATAAATACATAATTCCATCAACACTTGGAGCATCGGTCGTAATCCACTGAAGCAGCATATTAGGAACCACATACTCAACATTGAAATTTGCACTTTCATTGACCTTGATATAGCTACAAGCCATTAGTAGAGGTCATAAAACAAAATGTCCTATTTGTTGCTCAAGGGATGGCTCATCACTCTCGAAATCGAAAAATAACAACTCCATGTCACTTTTCTTCATAGCTTCTAGAGAATATGCAAAATTTAAGAGACGTTTAGGGTTGTTATAATTGGCTGCATTTAATTGATAACTAGAGATGTAAAGAGAATCTAAATTTGGCTTGCCCATCTCCTGCCAGCAAACATAAATAGATGTTCCTAGGTATAGGCATGGTAAACCAGCAATCGAATACCTTTGAGCACCAACCAAGTGTCTCATATTAAATGGAATGTGGAACATATCTTTTCTTGCTGTCAAAGGCGACTCGCTCACCCTGACTCTATACAAGTAGTTAGGTTTGACACATACTTGCTTTAACTCCCGACTTAAATGTGAAATTGCATCTTTTATTATTTTATAACCCATCATTCTTTCAAATGTGTCATATGCTTTTCCAGAGTTACCGTTTAAGTATTCATCAATACACTTGAGAATGAGCTCGTTATTGCGCTGTATTTGGGGCAGATTCTTTTTCAATGTCTTTGCTAAACGTCCCCCCTTACGGGTGTACCTATCCAATTTATTCTCAAAGTCATCGAGCCTCTCCTGTAAGTCCTTTCTATATGACGACTTTGAAGAATCATAGCTAAATGGATGCCTTTGCTTTTTCCCTCTAAGTAAAGCAGTTAACAAACTTTGGTACTCTGACATACTTCCTCTTACACTTAACAGCTCTTAAACAACAAAATGTCCATATGATTTATCCACAAGTTGTCGTATAACACTCTTACAAAGTCTTTAGGTTAGCATGTAATACACTGAATTTTATATAAGTATTTGAAAACTGTTTAGTCAGTAAAAACATTGAAATGGACAAACTTGGGTAGAAAGCAGGCAACAAAAGTTTTAACAGAACTGTAAAAAAGATCAGTCGCTTTAAATTAGGTGTCGAATACGACTCGAATCTACGCACTGGTTCGGACGCACAACTCACTGTCTATCACACAACTCTTTAGAGGTTCTTTCCCTAAAATCATATGGGCGGCCAAGCGTCCTTTTTCTCTCTGAGCCTGGTGAATGGTGGTTAACCCTGCTGTTTTGGCTTGGGGAATGTCATCAAAACCTGAGATTCTTACATCCGTAGGAACATTCAATCCTGCATCTTGGCAAGCTTGCATCGCCCCTAATGCAATTACATCGCTCATACAAAGAATGACGTCTGGTCTGGTGGTTTCAATGGCTCGTTGTGCAGCGGCGTAGCCTTGTTCAAATTCGTTGTCTGGCACATTCCAGATGAACTCGTCCGACAGAAAATGACCTGTTTTGGCTTTCAGCACATTTTGCATACCCAGCAAGCGGCGATTTGAAACCGACAGATTTGGTGCAAGCAGATCGGACGTTTTTATCTGTTCGACTTCACGGGATGCGGTCAGGCGCAGCCCAAGAATACAGACTTGTTGGAACGGTTGACTCAGTGTGTGGGTGGCTATAAGCGAGGCGGCCCCTTCGTCGTCGGTATTAATGTGGCAGACACCATCGATATCGACGTCGACGGAAACCATGGGTTTATGCTGGCGTATCAGCCTTGCCAGCATTTCGTCATCTTTGGGGGGACCGTACACAATAAAGCCGTCGGCATACGCATCGAAAGAACGGCTTTCAGCAAACCCAACACGGCTGGGAAGCAGAAGAATATTGATATTTTCTTCATCAAACACTTCCGATACCCCCGTCAGAAACTGAGTGGCAATTGGGTCACTGAAGTTGTATTGCAGGTGCTCAGCCAGCGACACACCAATAATGCCTGACTTACCAATTTTCAGACTTCTAGCTGCCGCATTGGGACCGTAAAACCCCATTTTTTCGCACTCAGCGAGAATGTGTAAACGGAGTTTTTCGGACAACTGATTAGGGCGGTTGAACGCATTAGAGATGGTCGCCGTGGACACGCCCAAAGCGAGTGAAACGTCTTTTAGTGTCAGTTTTTTAGCGGTCATAATGCGTTCAACGTCCTGTTTTTACTCTATCAAACCACAAAAAGTGGGTCGGATAGACTAACAAATTATCTGCGTAATGTTTGTCCTTTTTCTGCGTCAAACAAGTGAATTGAATTCAAATCCAGATAGCCAGTGAAGAAATCTTCATCGGGCGAAAAATCATCGTCAGCTGGCACTTCCAGTGACAAAGGCTGGTCGCCAATTTCCGCACGGATCAGCATGCTGGCTCCCAGCAATTCGTAATCCACCAATTTGCATTTCACGGACACGTGATTGTCGTGTCCAACAAATTCAGGTTTAAGATGAATATCGGTCGGTCGAATACCTAACGTCACCTGGTTCCCAGCAGTTACCTGGTCAAACTGCTCTGGTATCTGAATACTGCCGCCATTCAGCGCAAGAGACGCTTTTCCTTCCGACTCGGAAACCGATGTGTCGATCATATTCATGCTGGGATTACCGATAAACCCTGCAACAAACTTGTTCACTGGCCGATTGAACACCTCTTTTGGTGAGCCGATTTGGGCAATCACTCCCTTCTCCATAATCACAATTCGGTCTGCCAGCGTCATTGCTTCAACCTGATCGTGTGTGACGTAGATGGTGGTGGTTTCAAGCTCGCGATGAAGCCCTTTGATTTCCGCACGCATCTGAGCACGCAGCTTGGCATCGAGATTGGACAACGGCTCATCAAACAAGAAAAGCTTAGGCGTTCGAACCATCGCCCGCCCCATCGCAACACGCTGGCGCTGACCACCCGATAGTGCTTTGGGTTTTCGCTCAAGCAGTGGGGTGAGTTCAAGTAAATCCGCCGCCCATTCGACTCGCTGGTCGATTTTATCCTTCGACATCTTTTTCAACTTGAGGGAAAACGCGATGTTGTCGTACACCGACATATGGGGGTAAAGCGCATAGCTCTGGAATACCATGGCGAGGTCGCGATCTTTCGGGTCGACGTCGTTGATGCACACATCATCAAGAAAAATTTCTCCACTGCTGATGTCTTCCAACCCTGCAACCATGCGTAAAGTTGTCGATTTACCGCACCCCGAAGAGCCCAGCAATACAACGAATTCCCCATCTTGAATTTCCAAATCAAACCCTTTTACTACCTGGGTTCCGCTGTAGTCCTTCTTGACATTTTTAAAGGTTACTGATGCCATCTGTCACCCCTCACTGCTTTTCAGGTTTGCGATGAATCCACCCGCAGATGGAAGCGTAAACACGCCATCGGACTGGCTGTAAGGCAAACCGATTTCTTCTAATGACTCAATAGCCAGCCCATGCTCACCAAGCTCTGGCAGAGCGATTTCTTCACCAGTCAGGTTCAGCACAATAAGCATTCTCTGATCCTCTAGGTATCGTTCAAAACTGATCAATTCCGGATGCAGCGAGTGCCACTTGAAGTCTCCACCTTTCAGCAGTGGTTTGGTCTTACGCCACGCCACAAACTGCTGCACAAAATTCAGCATCGAGCTTGCCTGTTGCTGTTGATCTTCCGGATTAAGTGGCTTATGCGCCTCTTCTACTGGCAGCCATGTCGACTCGGCTGTGCTAAAGCCGCCTTCTTGGTTCCAAATCATTGGGGTACGACATCCGTCACGACCTTTGAAGTCCGGCCAAAACTCGATTCCAAATGGATCTTGCAAGTCTTCGAAACGCACATTCGCTTCCGGCAACCCGAGTTCCTCTCCCTGATAGATGCATGCACTGCCTTTTAGAGTAAGCAGGAACACCATGCTGGCTTTCGCCAGCGACTCTCGCTCTAACTTAATGCCATTGCTGTCGGTGCTCCAGCGAGTAGCGCTACGCACCACATCATGGTTGCTTAATGCGAAACATGGCCAGCCCGACCCCAGATTTTCTTCAATTCGCTCCAGCGTTCCCTGAATGTGGGAAGCGCCATGCTCGTCACCAAGCAGTTCGAAGGTGTAAGCCGAGTGGAGTTTATCGCCACCAGACGTATACTCCGCCATCACTTTAAGCCCTTCGGGTGCACCAATTTCACCAACAGTGAATCGATCCGGATACTCATCCAGCACCGCTCTCAGTTTCTGCAAGAATTCAAGGTTTTCTGGCTGAGTCAGTTGGTGGCAGTGATATTGATAGCTGAATGGATTTTTCTTATCCGTACCCACAAACTGCTCTTCCGGTTTTCTCACTGGTGGGTTGTCTCTCAGTTCCTGATCTTGGAAAAACATGTTCACCACATCCAACCGGAAACCATCGACGCCCAAATCCATCCAGAACTTTGCGGTATCCAACGTGGCTTGTTGCACTTCTGGATTGTGGAAATTCAGGTCTGGCTGCGAGGCTAAAAAGTTATGCTGGTAATACTGCTGACGACGGCTGTCCCATTGCCATGCTGAACCACCAAAAATACTGAGCCAGTTGTTCGGCGGCGTACCGTCTTCTTTTGCGTCTGCCCAGACATACCAGTCCGCTTTCGGGTTGGTTCTGTCTTGTCGGCTTTCTTCAAACCATGCGTGTTGATCACTGCTGTGGCTGTAAACTTGGTCGACAATCACTTTCAGCCCGAGCTTATGCGCTTCATCCAGCAATGTTTTGAAATCGTCTAGTGTGCCGAACATAGGATCAATTTCGACATAGTTGGCAATGTCGTAGCCAAAATCATTCATAGGTGAAGCAAAGATGGGCGATAGCCAGATCGCATCGACACCCAATTTCGCGATGTAAGGCAGTTTGCTAGTAATGCCGTTTAAATCGCCAATCCCATCGCCATTGCTGTCCATGTAACTGCGCGGGTAAATTTGATAAATCACTGCTCCACGCCACCATTCCGAATTTGAAATTGCCATTATTATCCTCCTTTAACCGAACCCGACAGCAAGCCGCGAACAAAATATCGCTGCAACGATAAAAACACGACCAGTGGCACCACTATGGTAATAAACGCGCCACTGGTTAAGATTTCCCAGTTGTCTCCCCGAGACCCTAAAAGCTCACGAAGCTGGGCTGTTAATACAATTTTGTCTCCGCTGTTCCCTAGGTACACCATGGCCACCAACAGATCGTTCCAAACCCATAGGAACTGGAAGATGGCGAAAGACGCCAATGCCGGAAGCGACAGCGGAAGCACCACTTTTGTGAACGTCTGGAAATGATTTGCCCCATCCATTCGGGACGATTCCATGATCTCTTTTGGCAGCCCCGCCATGTAATTTCGCAACAGATAGATCGCCAAAGGTAGACCAAATCCGGTATGCGCCAGCCACACTCCGGGGTAAGACTTGGTGGCAACGTCGAACAGGTTGCCGAACTCGTTATACAAGCGCAGCACGGGAATCAAAGACATTTGCAAAGGCACCACCAGCAAACCAACGATGATCGCCAGCATGATGCTCTTTCCTCTAAAATCCATCCACGCCAGACCGTAGGCCGCAAATGCCGCAATCATGATGGGAATAAAGGTCGCCGGAATCGTCACCGTTAGGGAGTTCACAAACGCTTGCCCTACCCCTTCCGATGCCAGCACTTCCAGATAGTTTTCAAAAGTGAACCGAGGCGGAATGTTGGCAACATGAAAAATGCGTTTGCCGCGTTTGTGGGTAAAAGGTTCGTCCGACTCCCATCGGTAGTCGCCGTTTTCCAGAACCGTCAGCACTGTACCGTTTTTCAGTTCAACAGAATCTCCGGGATTATGGGCGTCGATTTCTTTGGCGCGTTCCCCCCAGCTTTTTACTGTTCTTCCCGACTCTTTCTCAAATAAGTTGCCTTGAATAACAAACTGGTCGCCTTCACGAATTTCGCTGCCTTTTTTGCCCGTGCGCACCACTTCATTGCGTTCAGTGGTGATCATGGCTGTCCACCAGCCACTCACCGCCAGTTGATCTTTGTCTCGCACCGAACTGACCAACAGCCCTAGAGTTGGTAAAGTCCAAGCCAGCACAAAGAACAGGATCAGCCCATGTTTGAATAGCGTTCCGGCAGAGAGCTTTTTCTTATTTCTTTCCATTATTCTTCCCTTGCCTTTTTAATGTTCCATAACATCACCGGAACCACGGCAATCATCAAGACAACGGCAATCGCACTGCCTTTCCCGAAGTCGCCTCCTCCACGGAACATCCAGTCAAACATCAGGTTCGCCATGACTTCTGTGTCCCACTGCCCGTTAGTCATGGTCAGAACAATGTCGAAGACTTTTAGCACCAGAATGGTAATGGTCGTCCACACCACCAAAATGGTGGGAATGATTTGAGGAACAAGAATTTTCAGGAAGATTTGAAAGTCATTCGCCCCATCCAGTTTGGCCGCTTCCAAGACTTCTTCGGAAACTCCACGCATAGCCGCACCAAGCAGCACCATGGCGAAACCAGTTTGAATCCAGATAAGAATGACCATCAATAGAAG
Source organism: Vibrio sp. SCSIO 43132 (assembly GCF_019904195.1). Lineage (NCBI taxonomy): Bacteria > Pseudomonadati > Pseudomonadota > Gammaproteobacteria > Vibrionales > Vibrionaceae > Vibrio > Vibrio sp. SCSIO 43132. The sequence goes on along the minus strand of NZ_CP063199.1, from coordinate 1,570,748 downwards.
GTTGTTCCAGAAAGGTAAGGCTATCCAGGCTTGTGGTTCGCCCCCCAGCGCCACCACAATGGCATTTAATAATCCGATTTGGTCACTGTCTGCGCCTCGGTAGTCGTAAACAAAACGCCAGATAACACTCGCCCCGACAAACGAAATCGCCATGGGTAGGAAAATGAGCGTTTTGGCTACTTGCCCCCACCAGATCCGGTCAGCAAGGTAGGCGATCACCAAACCCAGCCCAGTGCTCAGTGTGGGTACAAATATCAGCCATAGAATGTTGTTAATAATGGCTTGTGAAAATTCTTCGTCGCCGAATGCCCATGAGTAGTTGCTGAAGCTGACAAATTCGGTCGCGGTTCTGTCATACATAGACAGACGAAATGTCTCGATGACGGGGTACACCAAAAAGATTGTCAGCAATATTAAGGCAGGACCGACAAAGATAAATGGCTGCACTTTCAGCCTTAGCTGATCACGCTTTCTTTTCTCTTCACCCTGCAAGTTCTTACTGGATAACGCTTTCTCTAAACCAAAATACGCGGCGTAGTAAAAGGCGATAGAAACCGTTACCGCGATAAGCATGGCAGACAGAGAATCCAGGAGTTGATCGATCACAATCTCTCTCCATCAAACAAATTGAGATAGGAGGGTGAGCAAAGCCCACCCTTGAATTCACTAAGGCTGGTTACTTGTTATCGTCCCAGCTTTTCTGAATAGACTGAGTGACCTTTTCAGCAGACTCGCCACCGACGAAATCGACCATGCCAGTCCAGAAAGAGCCAGCTCCGACCGCGCCCGGCATCAGATCAGAACCATCAAAGCGGAATGTAGTAGCATTCAGCAGAATTTCGCCCTGTTTTCTTTGTGCGTCGTTTTCATACGTCGCGACATTTACGCCTTTGTGAGCAGACAAGAATCCACCCTGCGCCATCCACAATTCGTTCGCGAGCGGTGTCAGTAAGTAATCCATAACTGCACGGGTAGCCGGAGAGTCTTTGGTTACCGCGTAAGCCACACCTGCGCCTAACACAGGGTTGCCCAAGTCTTTCGATTCATAAGATGGGAAGTAGAAGAAGTCGGCATCTTCACCAACAACGGTGCCTTTCGGGAAGAACGCAGGAATGAAGCTCGCCTGATGGTGCATAAAGCACTTAGCTGGCACCGTGAATAAGCCTTTCGGGCTGTCGCGGAAATCGGTGGTACCCACAGATGCTGCGCCGCCAGCGACGTATTTGTCGTTTAGTGCAAACACACCAAATTTTTCGATCGCATCGACAATTCGTGGGTCGGTAAACTTAATACTGTTGTCCACCCAGCCGTCGTACACTTCAGGCTTCTGAGTTCTCAGCAGAATGTCTTCCACCCAGTCTGTTGCTGGCCAGCCAGTTGCACCACCAGAACCTAAACCGATGCACCATGGTGTATTGCCGTCTTTTGCCATTTGTTCCGTCAGAGCTAGTAGGTCTTCCATGGAGTGTGGGACTTCGTAGCCTGCATCTTCAAAGTTGTCTGGCGAGTACCAGACCAATGATTTGATGTCTGTTTTGTAGAAGACACCGTAGAATTCTTTGTCGCCAGACTTGTTTTTGTAGGTGCCGAGATCAACCCAAGAATTTCCCGCCGCATAGTTCTTTTTCACGTAGTCGGAATACTTGTCACCGAGAGGAACAAGCAGATCTTTAGAAGCGAGGTCGGCAGCTAAGCCAGGCTGAGGAAAAGCTGCGATATTAGGTGGGCTACCTGCCTGGGTATCAATAACAATTTGTTGTTCGAATCCATCGGACCCTGAGTACTGAACATCAATGCCTGTGACTTTCTCGAAGTACGCAAAAACATTTCGGATTTTGGTGTCTTCTGGAGCAAGGAAAGGACCGGCAACCGTAACGGTTTGTCCTTTCAGATTCAGGTTTTCAAAAGCTTTCAGATCTCCCCATGAGAAATATCCTTCTCCCTCTGGAAAAATCAGATCCTGCGACCATACACTTGTAGACAGAGACGCAGCAACAGCGGCTGTGAGTAACTGAACTTGGTAGCGTTTCATTTAATGTTCCCTCTTAACATGTTTTTTAGTGTTGTGAATGCTAAGAAACCCAGCTCAATACCTAAAAAGGGAAACATTAGAAGGCGAGGTAAAAAGCCACTTTCTCTTAACATTTAATTAACCTTAAACGTTTAAGAAGATTTAAAGCGTGATAAAGATCGAATTTTGGTCACCAAGATCTGTCTCAATTTCAATACAAAAACTTTTGGGTTTTCACTGCAACCCTCCTATGCATCCCGTTTACCAGTGCAAACCAAATAGTCTGTTTTGTGACCTGTTCAATGACCGAACTAACGTTTTGTGAAACCCGTGTCTTGATATCGGGTTTCAAATTCCGCATCATTTGTATAGTCAATAAGCATTGGTACCAGTAATGGCAAGCACTCCGCTCTACATACAAATCAAACGTTATATTCTGGATAAAATTGAATCTAACGAATGGCCAGTGGGTCAACGTATCGCCACAGAACTCGAATTGACGGATCAGTTTGAGGTGAGCCGGATGACGGTAAACAAAGCGATTCGGGATTTAGTATCAGAAGGGAAATTAAAACGAACTCCGAGATTAGGGACTTTCGTCTGTGCTCAGGAAGAAAAAGCAGAATCTCCCCTGCTCGATATTCGAAATATTGCAGACGAAGTGTCTTCCCGCGGAAAGCAATATCATAGCCAGGTGCTGAAGCAAAAATCACTCAAAGCGGACGATGCCATCGCGACCAAGCTTGGTGTCATGTTAGGCAGTGATATTTTCTACAGTGAGATCATACATTTTGAAGACAGCACACCCATCCAACTTGAAGTTCGGTGGGTCAACGCGGCTTATGCGCCAAAATACTTAAAGCAGGACTTTTCAACCATTACGCCCAACCAGTACCTGTCGGATAACTGCCCATTAAGTGCCATTGAACACACGGTGGAAGCCATAAACCCTGATGTTCGCATTCGCGATGCCTTAGAGCTAAAAACATACGAACCCTGCCTGTTGCTGAACCGAAGAACCTGGAGTGGCGATAAACTTGTGAGTTCTGCCCAGCTTTACCATCCGGGCTCCAGATATAAATTAAGCTCTAAAATCGATATTTAGCCGCATAATATTCCGCTCTCTTACGAGTACTCAGGTGATAGCGCCTGAGTACTCAATTTTCGACTCAATGATCACACTTTTATAACATCTGTCTTGCCCGCTTTTCTGATTTCATCTATTTATTTGTATATACATTTGAACTTCGAAGAAGAAATCATGCTGCGGAAACTGATAAACGCAAAACTGGTGACCATGACAGAAGGCGAAGCTGGGTATAGAGTGTCGTCTCCGAAAAGTGTGCTGATTGAAAACGGTAAAATCATTGCGATCTCTGATGAAATTGATGTTTCGCTGCCTGATTCTCAGGTTATCGACTGTCAGGACAAGCTGGTCACCCCGGGCTTGATCGACTGCCACACACATCTGGTTTTTGCTGGTAACCGCGCCAATGAATTCGAAATGCGCTTAACAGGCGTACCTTACGAAGAAATCGCCAGACAAGGTGGCGGCATTCTTTCAACGGTGAACGCCACGCGCCAGTCCAGCATTGAGGAACTGGTTGAGTTGTCTCGCCCTCGCCTTGAAGCGCTGATGAACACCGGTGTAACCAGCATTGAAATCAAATCAGGTTACGGGTTAACACTGGAAGACGAACTCAAGATGCTCCGTGCAGCAAAACGTCTGGCTGAGGAATACCCGATCCATCTTGAGACCACTCTCCTAGCTGCGCACGCAGTACCACCCGAATTTAAAGACCAACCAGATGCCTATATCGATCTGGTTTGTGAAGAAATCATACCCGCAGCTGCGAAAGAAAACCTTGCGGACGCCGTCGATGTGTTTTGTGAATCCATCGGTTTCAGCCTGGAGCAAACTCAGCGTGTATTCGAAGCCGCAAAAACACACGGATTGAAAATCAAAGGGCACACCGAACAGCTGTGTAATCTGGGCGGTAGCAAGCTAGCGGCTGAACACGGTGCACTGTCGGTTGATCATATCGAATATTTGGATGAAGAAGGTGTAAAAGCAGTTGCTAAAGCAGGCTCGGTGGCGACCTTACTTCCAGGTGCTTTCTATTTCTTGAGGGAAACTCAGCAACCGCCTATCGAACTGCTTCGTCAGCATAATGTACCCATGGCGGTTTCGACCGATTTGAATCCGGGCACCTCCCCTTTCGCGAACTTGCCCCTGATGATGAACATGGCGTGCACCCTTTTCCGCCTAACGCCTGAAGAAACGCTGCGTGGTGTGACCTGTCATGCTGCAAAGGCGCTCGGTTTAGAAGACCAGAAAGGTCAGATTGAAATCGGGTTTGATGCGGATTTTGCTATCTGGAACATCGCGCACCCCGCAGACCTGAGCTATCAGGTAGGCATTCAACACTTACACGCTCGAATCGTAAATGGAGAGATTCACCATGTCGGATAATCGCTTTCAATGGCAGGGTCGAAATGATGTGGAAGATGCAGAACTTGGGCATCGTGTTCATCACATAATTCAACACGGCACGCCAACCGATGCACAAGCAGGTGACGTGACGATTCTCGGTTTCGCTTGTGATGCTGGTGTTGCGCGTAACAAAGGTCGCGTTGGCGCACAGCAAGCGCCCGACAAAATTCGACAAGCACTGGCGAATATGGCGTGGCACCAAGACACGCGGCTGTTCGATGGCGGTACAGTAACATGTGAAGGCGACGAGCTGGAGCGAAGCCAGAGTGCCCTTGCAGATGTACTCTCTTCAACTCTTAAACACACTCCCGCAATTACTTTAGGCGGAGGACATGAGATCGCCTGGGCGTCTTTTTCTGGTCTGGCTCGCTACTTCAAGCAGCAGGCGTTAAAGAAAAAAGGGGCGTCAGAGAAAGAAATAAAGTCACCGCGTATTGGCATCATCAATTTTGATGCTCACTTCGACTTGCGCGCGTTTGAATCCACCAATCCGGAAGCCAATGCACAACCAAGTTCTGGCACACCATTCAACCAAATTCATCATTACTGCCAGCAGCAGGGTTGGGCGTTCAATTATGCTTGCTTGGGGATCAGTGCCGCCAGCAATACCAAAGCGTTATTTAAGCGCGCTGATGATTTGGGCGTCTGGTATGTCGAAGACACCCAAATGCACGCTGGCACCCTGACAAAGCAGCTCACTCAGCTGCAACGATTTATCGACCAGAACGATGTGATTTACCTGACCATCGATCTGGATGTATTTCCCGTTGCGACGGCACCTGGTGTCAGCGCGCCCGCAGCAAAAGGAGTAAGCCTAGATACCTTCTCGCCTTACTTCGCCTTAATTCTGAATAACTACAACAAACTCAAAATTGCAGACATTGCAGAGTACAACCCGAACTTCGACATCGACGGTCAAACCGCGAGGCTCGCCGCTCGGCTTTGTTGGGATATGGCGAACGCTATGTCTCGATCTGCTTCTTCTGCCCAATAACTGAATTCAAAAGGAGTATCCGATGACGGATCCAAGACTCGATACCACTCGCACTATTCGTGCACCACACGGCACAGAGCTTCGCGCCAAATCCTGGCTGACAGAAGCGCCACTGCGTATGCTGATGAACAATCTGGACCCGGATGTGGCTGAACACCCTCATTCACTGGTTGTGTACGGTGGCATTGGTCGCGCTGCTCGCAACTGGGAATGCTACGATAAAATCGTCGAAGTGCTGGAAAGGCTGGAAGACGATCAAACACTGCTAGTGCAATCGGGCAAACCTGTGGGCGTGTTCCCTACACACAAAAACGCACCTCGTGTTTTGATTGCTAACTCAAACCTTGTTCCTCACTGGGCGAACTGGGAACATTTCAACGAGCTCGATAAAGAGGGCTTGATGATGTACGGGCAGATGACGGCAGGATCTTGGATCTATATCGGCTCTCAAGGCATTGTTCAGGGTACTTACGAAACCTTCGTCGCTGTGGCGAAAAAGCACTTTGATGGAGAAGCAAAAGGTCGTTGGATTCTGACTGGCGGTCTTGGCGGCATGGGCGGTGCTCAGCCTCTCGCAGCAACCATGGCTGGCTTCTCAATGCTTGCCGTAGAGTGTGATGAAACTCGAATCGACTACCGTCTGCGTACCGGTTACGTTGACAAAAAAGCCACCAGCCTAGATGAAGCGCTACAAATTATCCAAGACTCCGACACCCCTGTTTCTGTTGGTTTACTTGGCAACGCAGCCGATGTGTTCCCAGAACTGGTTAAGCGCGGCATCACTCCTGATGTAGTGACAGACCAGACTTCTGCACACGATCCATTGAATGGTTACCTGCCTCAAGGCTGGTCGATGGAGGAAGCAAAAACTCGCCGCACCGAAGACGAAGCTGGCGTTGTCAAAGCGGCAAAAGAATCCATGGCGGTTCAGGTGAAGGCCATGTTAGAGCTGCAAACTCGTGGTGCAGCGACACTGGATTACGGTAACAACATTCGTCAAATGGCGCTGGAAGAAGGGGTTGAGAATGCCTTCGACTTCCCAGGCTTTGTTCCGGCTTATATCCGTCCACTTTTCTGCGAAGGTATCGGTCCTTTCCGTTGGGCAGCACTATCCGGTGACCCGGAAGATATCTACAAAACCGACCAGAAAGTGAAAGAACTGATCCCAGATAACCCACATCTGCATAACTGGCTAGACATGGCTCGCGAGCGTATTCACTTCCAGGGTTTACCAGCACGTATTTGCTGGGTTGGGCTTAAAGACCGTGAGCGTTTGGGTCAAGCTTTCAACGAAATGGTGAAAAATGGCGAACTGAAAGCGCCGGTTGTGATTGGTCGTGACCACTTAGATTCCGGTTCGGTCGCCAGCCCTAACCGTGAAACCGAAGGTATGATTGATGGCTCTGATGCCGTATCCGACTGGCCACTTCTAAATGCTTTATTGAATACTGCGGGTGGCGCGACATGGGTATCTCTGCATCACGGTGGTGGCGTAGGCATGGGCTTCTCCCAACATTCAGGTATGGTCATTTGCTGTGACGGCACCGATGACGCTTCTGAGCGCATTGCACGTGTGCTTCATAATGACCCGGCGACAGGGGTGATGCGTCACGCCGATGCGGGCTACGACATTGCCAAAACCTGTGCAAAAGAGCAGAAATTGGATCTGCCAATGCTAAACGAAGAACTAAGCCGTCTGTAATGAGTGAGGGAAACATGATCAATCTAACGCTGAATCCAGGACATATCAGCCTGCACCACCTACGTCAGGTCAGCCGCGCTCCGGTTAACCTGTCACTTGACCCGGAAGCCATTCCAGACATTGAAGCCAGCACAGAAGTGGTGAATCAGGTTATTGCAGAAGATCGCGTGGTGTATGGTATCAACACCGGATTTGGTCTGCTTGCCAATACTCGTATTGCACCAGAAGATCTGGAAGTGTTACAGAAGAGTATCGTTCTTTCTCACGCCGCCGGTATTGGCGAGTTTATGCACGATGAAACCGTCCGTCTGATGATGGTATTAAAAATCAACAGTCTGGCGCGCGGGTACTCGGGCATTCGCCTTGAAGTGATTGAAGCACTGATTAAGTTAGTCAACTCTCAGGTTTACCCATGTGTGCCGCAGAAAGGTTCAGTGGGTGCCTCAGGCGACTTAGCCCCACTTGCTCACATGAGCACAGTACTGCTGGGTGAAGGTCAGGCACGCCACAACGGTAAGATCATTTCAGGCATCGAAGCACTGAAAATTGCAGGGTTAGAACCCATCACGCTGGCACCGAAAGAAGGTCTGGCATTGCTGAATGGTACTCAGGCATCCACAGCATTTGCTTTAGAAGGGCTGTTTGCAGCAGAAGACCTATTCGCCTCTGCCACCGTTTGTGGTGCCATGTCGGTAGAAGCAGCATTAGGCAGTCGCCGTCCATTCGACCCACGCATTCATCGCGTTCGTGGTCATCGTGGTCAGATGGATGCAGCGGAAGCGTATCGCTTCCTGTTAGATGGTTCCAGTGAGATCGGTGAATCGCACACCGACTGTGAAAAAGTACAAGACCCGTACTCACTGCGTTGTCAGCCACAGGTAATGGGCGCGTGTTTGCAGCAGATTCGAAATGCCGCCGACATTCTGCAAGTGGAAGCTAACTCGGTTTCCGACAATCCACTGGTATTTGCTGAAGACGGTGACATCATCTCTGGTGGTAACTTCCATGCAGAGCCCGTTGCCATGGCTGCGGATAATCTTGCTCTGGCGATTGCTGAAATTGGCAGTTTGTCTGAGCGTCGAATGGCACTGCTTATCGACAGCGCACTGAGTAAGCTTCCTCCGTTCCTGGTGGACAACGGCGGTGTAAACTCCGGCTTTATGATTGCTCAGGTGACTTCCGCAGCCTTGGCGAGTGAAAACAAAACTCTCGCTCATCCTGCGTCTGTGGACAGCTTGCCAACATCTGCGAATCAGGAAGACCACGTTTCTATGGCGACATTTGCGGGTCGCCGTCTGCGCGACATGGCGGAAAACACACGTGGTATTCTGGCTGTCGAATACCTTTCAGCAGCGCAGGGACTGGACTTCCGAGCACCACTTAAATCGTCACCGCGAGTAGAAGAAGCAAAGCACATTCTTCGTGAAAAAGTCTCGTTTTACGATAAGGACCGCTATTTCGCACCAGACATTGAAGAAGCGAATGCCTTGCTGAAACTTGCCGTCCATAACCATCTGGTACCGGAAAAAACACTTTGTTCTGTTTAACAGCAGATTTTGCAGCAACATAAAGTGCCTTTGCGCACATTAATTAACGCTAACCTCCCTTCGGGGAGGTTATTTTTCACTGGATAGACCATTTACCCATAAATGTCGGATATAATCGCCGCAGTTTTTGTAATTAACCGTGAATTATGTTCCTGACTCCTTACTTTTCAATCGAAGACAACCAATTCCAGTTCACCCGCCAGCAAGCAAGCCACTTTGCTAAGAAAGTTGCCGGCGACTACAACCCAATCCACGATGAAGATAACAAGCGTTTCTGCGTACCTGGCGACCTGCTATTTGCTGTGCTTCTCAACCAAGAGGGCGTAAGCCAGAAAATGCGTTTCGACTTCTCTGGAATGGTATCGGAAGGAATTGCCCTGTCGGTAGAAGAGAAAGGCGATACAGAAAGTGCACTTGTGGATGCGAATGGCAAAGAATACCTGCACATGCATCACGAAGGTGAAGTATCGAAAGACGCTAAGTTCATTGAACACCTGACCAAGTCTTATGTTCAATTCTCAGGCATGAACTTCCCTCACATCATGGTTCCTCTGATGGAAGACAAACAGATGATGATCAACTGTCAGCGTCCGTTGGTCATGTACGAGAGCATGGAAGTAGAATTTGACCGACTGGATCTTTCAGAACCAAGCGTAGAATTTGCTGGCGCAACATTTGAAATTGAAGGCAAGCGTGGTCAAGTCACATTGAACTTCAGCTTTACTGACAACGGTGAAGTGGTCGGTAAAGGTGTGAAACGCATGGTCGCATCTGGATTGCGTCCATATGAAAAAGAAGCGGTTGACGATCTGGTTGAACGTTTTAATGCTCGAAAAGACGCCTTTATTGAATCCCAAGCTGTAGCAGCATAAGCCTGTAAAAAAAGATTCAAATCCCGGGTTATCGCCCGGGATTTTTGCTTTCTGCCCCCTTCCAATCCCCACTTAATTACAATCAACTCAGTTTCTGTGCACTCCTTTGAAACCATTTGTTACAGAGTTTGATATACTTTTATAAAAATAATATTGCTTGCTGGCATCGAAACCTTGCAATTAAAGGGGTGCGATGCTCCCTACTCCACGGGGAACCTGTATGCTAAGAAAAAGAACGCCAGAGTGGATGGCGTCACATTACGGGCTGCTGGAGCTTAACGAACATCATAAAGTCCTACGCTTTATTACCATTGTATCGTTGCTCGTGTTCGTACCATTTTCGATCAAAAATGTTGTATTGGGGGAATATATTTATGCAGGTCTGCTGATTGCTTTTCAATTGTCACTGCTTCTGGAAGTGTACTGGTTTTACACCCGACGCAGACCTTTGATTACTTACCTCCTACCCGTAATGCTACTCATAGCATGTGCGGTATTCGCGATCCCTGTTCTTGGCATTATCGGTTCGTACTGGGCATTCCCTATCGCGGTTTGCGTGGTATTCGTCGTCCCTACCCGAGTATCTTCAATCTGCAATGGAATCATGATCGTTGGTATCGCGGTGGTTGGGTATTACTACCTTGAGCACGCAACGCTTCTTCGATTAGTGGGTGCCCTAAGCATTACCGCAATTTGTGCGCAATTTATGATGAGCTCGCTGATCAAAACGCAGGATAAGCTGAAAGAACTTTCGATCACCGATGCGATGACAGGTGCACTGAACCGTTCGCAGCTAGAGGCTTATCTCGGTACGAGTCTGGAACTGCACCGCAAAACAGGAATGTCTTCCAGTATCGCTTTGATCGACATTGATAATTTCAAACAGGTTAATGACAGTTTCGGTCACGATGTTGGTGATCAGATGATTCAATCGGTAGTTAAGGTCATCAAAGAACACCTTAGGTCGAGTGATTTCATCTTTCGATTGGGTGGCGACGAGTTTCTGATTCTGTTTCGCAAATCGGGCTTAAAAGACAGTTACATCCTGATGGAGAAGCTGAAACAGAAAATTTCTGAGCTTCACCACCACAACGAATTGGAAGCATCCATCAGTGTGGGAATGGCTCCTTCCTGTGTCGACATCAAGGTGAACGAATGGCTAAAACACGCTGACCTTTCACTCTATGACGCCAAAAAACAAGGTAGAAACCGGATCGTCATTCACCGCGACCATTGATTCATTCCTTTGATAAAAACTATACCCATATATGGGTATAGCCTCTCCAGCTCATTCATCTCTACAGCCCGTTCATATTGTGTCCCAGATTTGGGAAGTCACTGAGTGGAAACATAACTATCAATATAGATTCACAGATCTGACAAGCCCGGTCATTACTGTCTGTCGTTGAACCACTCAAACTAAACAGGATGTAATGATGAACAGCAAGTATCTCTGGGCAATGATGCCCCTACTCTCTTTATCTGCATTTGCAGAGACCCAGTTCGAAGCAAAATTAAAAGGTCATGTGATCATTCCGGCGCAAAGCTTTATTGTGCCCCCCAAGGATGCACCATACTCCTTCAGCCATTCAGGTCGCTTTACAGGAAAGGGCAACCAACGCGTTGAGCAGACGGGTGCCAATAAAAATAAAACCGGAATTGGTACTCCCTTCGCCGGGCAACCGTTGCAAGGTTTCTCAGGCATTAAGACCTTAGGAGATGACCGATTTTTGCTTCTTACCGATAACGGCTTCGGGCGAAAATCTAACTCTGCAGACGCCATGCTGTTTTTCCACATCGCTAAAATCGACTTCGAAAATGATGAGGCATTGATTGAGAAAACCCTATTCCTGAGCGACCCAAATAGAGTCGTTCCATTTCCCATCCAGACAGAACACTCCGAAACGCGTTACCTGACAGGAGCAGATTTCGACCCAGAATCGATTCAACCTATCGAAGGCGGTTACATTATTGGTGAGGAGTTTGGTCCCTACATTCTGACAACCGATTCTGATGGTGTGGTGACATCATTTCACGAAACGCGGGTCAACGGTCATCTATATCGATCGCCAGATAATCCAATGGCGGACTTCACTTCCGGTAAAGACAAGTTTGATGTTCCTCGCTCTGGCGGGTATGAAGGCATGGCTGCAAGCCCTGATGGCAGATTTGTGTACCCGATGCTGGAGAAACCAACCATTGGTGAAAAATCTGGACTTCGCTACTTAAAAGTTTTTGAATTCGATGTCGCTAAAAGAGCCTTTACCAGCAACGTGTACAAATACCCACTGCATGAAAACGCGCCTGCAATTGGTGATTTCAATTTGATTGATGACAGACGCGCACTGGTCATTGAAAGAGACAACGGGCAAGGCGATGAAGACAAATCGTGTAAGGTCTCTGCTAAACCCTGCTTTTCTAACCCCGCAAAATTTAAACGTATCTACCTGGTGGATTTGAAAGCAAAAGACGCCAATGGTTTAGCGAAAAAGTTAGGTTACATCGACCTGATGGACATTCAGGATCCTGATAAGCTAGCGAAACTGGGCGCCAGAAAGGATGGTCGATTTACTTTCCCTTTTGTCACTATTGAAGATGTTGACCGCTTTGATGACAACCACATCATTGTCGGAAACGACAATAACTTCCCATTCAGTCAGGGAAGACATCCGGTGAATGCCGATAACAATGAATTTATTTTGTTAGAAGTAGGTCCATTCCTGAAACAGAAGTAACGGTCAGAGACGATTGAGTTCAAGACAGAACTCGTAACAATCAATCATATTGCCGTTGATGCAGGTAAAGTCATTGACTTTGCCTGTCTGTTTAAACTGATTATTGAGCAGCACGCGCTGCGATGCGACGTTTCCAGTTGCCGCGTAAGCTCTGAGTTTAGTTAACCCCCTGTAGGTGGTTGCATAACGAATCAGCTGTTGCGTCGCCAGAGTTGCCAAGCCTTGTCCGGTTGAACGCTCAGCGATTCGGTAACCTACCCAGGCCTCGCCTTTCTTAAGGTCAATGCCATGCAAGTTAGCTCGCCCTAATATCTCCCCACGTCCATTTTTGATGAGTGTGGGTAGCATGGTCATGCTTTCGTAGTCTCGTAGGCATTCTCGAATATGAAGGTTAACTCCTTTCAAGCAGTAGAAACTCTCTGGTCTGCCATCGATGTAAGACTCAAACCAGTGGCGATTAGCTCGTTCGAATCGAAGTAAATCTTCACAATCGTGGTAACTGAGAACAGGAAATGTGAACAGATTATCTTGCATCGCACCTATCTTTTTCATTGAGCTCAACGAGTCCAAATATTGAACTCTATGCAATAAAACCACAAATTAAGAAATGGGATTTTTTCTAGATTGTTGAGACTGATAACAAAATTAAGAAACGATGGTCGGTAAGCGACAACCGATTCTCTTACCACATTTCATTTTCTGAGCACGTGGTCATCCAAAGCAATATGGATACTTTTAACCAGACATCCTGTTATGCTATAACATCACAAAAGACTTAATCAGTAAAAACGAAAAGGAAACCTGCTTCATGTCTAAATCCGCAATTCCAAGTACCTATCACGAATGGCGACATTGTATTACCGTTGATTGCGGCATCCCACTAACAACAGAATACGTTGAACAGCGTATCGACGCACTTCAGTCCGACAGGGATGAGCATACTAAGCAGTTTGTGAAGCTATATGGCGATCAGTACAGGCAGCAAGTGGTTAACTGGTTCAAAGAGGCACAAGCTGAATTAGCCAACGGATAATCAACCCATCTCCAAATCAAAAAAGCGAAGCTCAATGCTTCGCTTTTTACATAACCGAACCGGATGAGAGGTTGGTTAAACCAATGTGAGTAGTGCCTGGAGTGGATGTTTCAACCTTTCATTAGCAAAACGTTTCACCTGACTTCGACAGGAATACCCAGTTGCCAAACAGTGGGACTTGTCCAGATCATCCATTTGAGGCTCCCAACTCAAACCATAAATGTCGCGAGACATTTCCAGTTTATCGACTTCGTGCCCAAACGTACCTGCCATTCCACAGCACCCCACTGGGATGGTATTCAGAGTTGCTCCAAACTTAGTGAAAATCGCTCCCCACTCTTTTTCTGCATTTGGCATTTTGGTTTTTTCTGTACAGTGTGAGAACAGATACCAAGGCTGTTCGTAACGTTTGTCAGACAAGGTGATGTCGTCAAGTTGCGGCGTCAGCCACTCGTGAACGGTAAGCACCTCAAAATCACCACGTTTGTCCCCCAGTACTTCTTTGTATTCGTCGCGATAACAAAGCACCAGAGCTGGATCGACCCCGACCAGTGGAATACCGGTATCCGCTACCATCGCCAGAAAATCAGATGTGTTCTTTGCCGAAGCCGCAAATTGCGATAAGAATCCTTTGATATGTTGCGCTTTGCCGTTGGGTTTAAAAGGCAGCAGGACGGGCTTTTTACCTAAACGTTGTGCCAGAAGCACAAAGTCTTCTACCACTTCAGCATCGTAGTAACTGGTGAAAGGATCCTGAACAATCAGCACATAGTCTTGCTTCTCTGAATCCGATAAGGCGTTCAGTTTCTTCAGATCAAACTGAGTATCATGATGAGGTTTCAACCTCTGAATCAAAGTTGGTACGCTCATGAGCGGCGCATCAACGTACCCCACGGTTTTCGCCGTGAGCGACTGAACCCAATTCTGATTGAGCGCCAGGTTAACGGTTTTCGGAATCTTAGCCATAAAAGGCAAGAGGGTTTCAATGTTAGCAACCAGATAGTCTTTGGCTGGGCGCTGGTATCTTGAGTAATAAATGTTCAGGAAGCGCGAGCGGAAACTCGGCACATCGACTTTTATCGGGCACTGGCTGGCGCATGCTTTACAGGCTAAACATCCATTCATCGCTTCGTACACTTCATGGGAGAAGTCATACTCGTGACGTTTATTGATGGTGTTTCTGACACGATCAAGCAATGTCTTTATACTGGCGCTCCCTTTAAGGGTCTGCTTCTCCAGATCCAGAATATCGATACCGTGATCAGTGAGCTGTCTTAGCCATTCACGCACCATACCCGCTCGTCCTTTGGGAGAATGGCGGCGATCAGCGGTAACCTTCATAGAAGGACACATTGGTGAACTGGTGTCGTAGTTAAAGCAGAGACCGTTGCCATTGCATTCCATGGCTTGCTTAAAGCTGTCTCTTACCTGAACCGGAATTTGACGATCAAAGGTGCCGCGTTTAGCGTCCGTCACCTTAACCAGTTCAGCGTCACTCCCCAAAGGCGTACAGATCTTGCCTGGGTTCATTTTGTTTAATGGATCAAAAGCTGCCTTTACCCGGCGAAGTTCCATGAATAGAGACTCACCGAAAAACTCTGGTCCGTACTCTGAACGAAACCCTTTACCGTGTTCGCCCCACATTAAACCGCCGTACTTG
Organism: Vibrio sp. SCSIO 43132; assembly: GCF_019904195.1. NCBI lineage: Bacteria > Pseudomonadati > Pseudomonadota > Gammaproteobacteria > Vibrionales > Vibrionaceae > Vibrio > Vibrio sp. SCSIO 43132. Next base: position 1,555,700 of record NZ_CP063199.1, on the reverse strand, counting down.
GCCACCAGCTTCACAACTTCATCCGAGATGCGATGCATCAGGGCTTCCTGCTCAGGGTCACAGAGATCCAGCGCAGGACGTACGTGCAGGACACCAGCATCGACATGACCGAACATTCCGTAGTTCAGCTCTTTCTCGTCCAGAAGATCACGAAATTCCTGAATAAAGTCCGCCAGATTCTCGGGAGGCACACAGGTATCCTCGGCAAATGCCACAGGTTTTGCCTTCCCTTTGGCAGCACCAAGCAGACCAACTGCCTTTTTACGCATGGCGTAAATTCGCCCAATACTCGCGAGATCGGTACACACCTGGTAACCAATGATGCCACCGTCTTCATTTTCCAGCATCTGATCCAACTTGCTCGTAAGCTGAGCAACCTGATCCTCCACTTTTTCGGGGTCTTGCCCGGCAAACTCAACAATGTTAATGCCGAGCATTTCTTTACCCGGAACATCGGTCAGAAGATCGCTAACCGTATGCCAGACGATGTCTTCTTTCGCAAGGTTGAGGACTTTTGAGTCGATGGTTTCTACTGAAAGCGCATTCGCTTCCACCATAAATGGGGCGTTACGGAGCGCGGAGTCGAACGTGTTATATTTTACGTTCACCAGCGTTCGCGCTTTAGGGATTAAAGTAAGGTTGAGTTTTGCTTCGGTGATGAATGCCAGAGAACCTTCTGCACCACAAAGTACGCGAGTTAAATCGAAGGTATCATCCTCTTCATTCAGCGCATTTTTCAGATCGTAGCCAGTCAGAAATCGGTTAAGTGGCGGAAACTTTTCAACAATCTCGGGGCGTTTCTGACGGCAAACCTGCTCAGTAACGGTCAAAGCCTGCTGAGCGTACGTCCCTTCTTCTGGGCTTTCACCACTTTGGTCACTTTCAATTAATGAACCATCTGCAAAAACAGCTTGCAGAGACAACACATGATCCGACGTTTTTCCGTAAACCAGTGACCCCTGACCAGACGCATCAGTGTTAATCATGCCACCCAGTGTGGCACGGTTACTGGTTGAGAGCTCTGGAGAGAAGAAGAAGCCATAAGGACGAATAACGTCATTAAGCTTATCTTTTACAATACCCGTCTGTACCCTAACCCACCCTTCTTTTTCGTTAATTTCCAACACTTTGTTCATATGACGAGAAAGGTCAACCACGATGCCTTTTGTCAAAGATTGCCCGTTTGTGCCCGTTCCGGCACCACGTGGGGAAAAAGTAATGGTTGAGTAATCAGGCTGACTTCCGATTTGCCCGATTAACTGAACGTCTTGGGTAGTCTTGGGATGAACAACAGCCTGAGGTAGCTGCTGGTATACACTGTTGTCAGTGGCGACGGCTAAGCGGCTTGAGTACATGGACTCGATATCACCAGTAAAGCCTGCTTGTTGAAGTTCTTCGAGGTATTGTTTAACTAAAGGATCAACATCCGATTGGTGTTGTAGTCTTGGTAACATTATGCTTCCTGCTCCCTGATGGCTGTTCCGTTCAGCCGGGATAAAAATGGTTTAAACATTGCGATTTATTTTTTGATTTTCGTCACTTTACAACATTTCAGAGCTTGATAAAAACAGAAAGTACGCATGAAATTAAATCGTTTGCTTACATTTTTGAATTTTTCGTCCACACTTCAATACAAGCAAACATTTTCTCCTATCGTTGTTAAGCGAATTCCATATGAAAAAAAATAAGATAGTTACAACAGAAGATATCCTTTTAAAGCTGTGCCAATCGGTTTCTGGTGTGCTGCAGTCGGCAACGGATTCAAAGATTTCATACTCCGCAATGGTGCAAAAGATCAATAAAACTTGCTTAAAGCCAGACTTTGGCTGTTTCGTACTTTTCGATGGCGGGTTTTCGGGGCTAGTCGTTATTAACTTTACTGCGCAGTCTGCGCTAGAACTTTACCAAAACTACATGCGTAACATGGGAATGCCCGAAGATGAATTGGCTATTCTCCATACTTCAGATGAAGTGGGTGACGTACTGGGTGAACTGATGAACCAGTTGGTGGGTGACTTCACCAATAAGATCAGAAAAGAACTGCAAACCAATATCACACAAAACCAGCCGAAGATGTTGGCGATCAACAAGCAGGTCATGCTGTCTGTTGATACTAACCTTGACCGTCCTCAGGCAAGGCGTGTGACTTTCTCTACCGAGAAGAACAACATCTTTTATCTTGAGCTGGCAATGGATAAAACGGAGTTCATCCAGCTTGAAGAATTTGAAGCCGAAGATGACGCTAGCGTTGATGACATTTTCGAGCAGGCAAAGACAAGTGAAAAGAAAGTCGACGATATCCCACCTGCGGATGACGTGGCTGATGACCTATTGGACGAATTGGGCATCTAACTCTTTCTTTCATAAGAAAGCATTGAAAACGCCACGCTTGATAAGAGCGTGGCGTTTTTGCTTTATGCTTCCACTTGCGTTTCTAACACGTTAAAATGGTCGACTTTTCCAATTGAACAGCTGTGGACATGGATAAAAAGAAAGCCCTGAAAAAAATTGCCAAATGTTTAGAGCTAGGCAACTCTGCCAACGTAAACGAGGCCGCCAACGCCATCAAAATGGCGCATCGTTTGATGCTCAAATATGGACTTGATAAAGACGACATCGAATTTATCAAGATGGGGAAAACTCAGTCCAGCCACCTATTACCTTCGAGTGTCTCGTCTAACCTGCTGCGCATTATCCGCGGCATCAACACTAAGTTTGGTGTTGAAGCAGTGTTACTGAACCACAAAGGTCTTAAACGCCTTGAATTCATCGGCGAAGCAGACAGAGCCATCTTTGCTGCTTTTGCTTTTGACATCATCTATCGTGAAATGAACGAACAAACTGGACAATTCAGAAATAGCTTTGCTGGTTCTGGCACAAGCAGTGCTGAAGTCACGCGTCGAGTTTCTTCATTTTTATCAGGCTGGATTGAAGGTGCGTTAGAGAAACTACCAGAAATCACGCCAGACGATGAATCCAACAACAAGATCAACAATTACATCGACAAAGAATTTAAAAACATCGACCGCGAAACTTTTAAACAGCAGTTAAAAGAAGCAATGAAGAACATCACCGCAGATTATGAAGTGGGATTGAAAAAAGGCAGACGGGTTTCAGTGAACCGACCGATTGACGGAGGTCAGGCGCCCAAGCTCCTCAAGTAAAAAATATGCCAACTGATAAGCACCCTTATTAGGGTGCTTTTTTATTGTCATTGAATATTAATGGAACGACGTATTGTATAATTAAAATAATATAGTACGATACCTCTATATAACTTAGAGGTACTTATGAAATACATTTCTACTCTTCTTGCAACTGTGGTTATTCTTTCCGGTTGCCAAGCCACTCAGAGACAAAACGCGACCACAGGTCAAAATGAAACTAATTCTGCAACCAAAGGCGTGATTTTAGGTGCTTTAGCTGGCGCAGCCGCTGGGGCAATCACCGGAGACGACAGCAAAGACAGGCAGCGTCGCGCTTTATATGGCGCTCTTGGTGGTGCAGCTGTAGGTGGTGGGATCGGTTACTACTTCGACAAACAGGAAGAAGAACTAAGAACATCATTAGTTAACAGTGGCGTTCAAGTAGAACGTTTGGACGACAACCAGCTTCTACTGGTCATGGAAAACGGCATCGGGTTCCATTCTGGATCTTACGCTCTCGACCCTTCTATTCACCAAACGCTAAACAATGTTGCGAAAGTATTCAATCGTTACCCAGACACGAAATTAGTTGTTAATGGACACACGGACAGCTCTGGAAATGATTCTCGAAACCAGGTGCTGTCCGAGCAGCGTGCGACGCAAGTTCAGTCTTACCTGATTGGTCAGAACATCCAACCCGGTCGCGTTGACGCAAAAGGTTTCGGAGAGCGTTATCCTGTCTGCGATAATACGACGACTCAGGGACGAGCCTGTAACCGAAGAGTTGAAATACAAATCCTGCCACTTTAAGGAAAAGAGCAAACTGCAATTACGCGTTGAAATTTCAGCACATTCGACAGTACTCAGCTAAGCTTAAATTGTCGTTGTTACTTCCAACAACGGAGAAACTCAGGTCATTTGGGTATATTGAGTTTAATGTTAGAATCAGCCCCAAAGGGGCTGTTTTTATCTCTATCGAATTGTCTATGAAACGTTTTTTTATTCTTGCTGCCACTATTTACTCTATCGTGCTTACCAAAGCCTTCGCTGTTCCTATTGAAGAGCTCGAAGCGAAAGCTAACAATCAGGATCCGGTAGCCCAGTATTCTCTGGCTCAGGCATTCTTTCAGGGTAATGGTGTGCCCAAAGATCCACAGTCGGCAATTGTCTGGCTAAGAAACTCCGCTGAAAACGGGTATCCTCTTGCGCAGCTAAAACTGGCTAATGCGTATGATTCGGGCTTAGCGATAGAAGAAAACCGCGCGCTTGCTATCTACTGGTATACAAAATCTGCGGTTCAGGGCTTAGCAAGGGCACAGCTTAAACTTGGCGCCATCTATGAAAGAAGTTTTCGCGAAACGAAAAGCGTCGCAGCTCTGGATTCTGCCGAGATCTGGTATCGCGTTGCCATGGAAAACAACAGCCATCAGGCTGAGGCAGCCTATAACAGAGTATTAGAGTCCAAATTCAATTACCGCAAGGCTGCACAATTGGGGCAATTTGAGGAGTTGGACAAGGCTCATGAAGACTCACTCACGACACTAGATAACCCCATCCCCCCACCGCAGCCGGTAGTTAAAGACTTTCAATGGTATCTGAAGACTTATCAGCAAGAGCTGATCTATGGCGGTGCCGGCATTGTGGGTGTTCTACTTCTTCTCATTCTATTTGTATTGATGCGGAAAGGTCGACAGAAAAACAAAAATGCGGAACTAGAAAGCAAGGTTTCAGAACAGAATCAGCAGTCGAAGAAATTAAGACGAGAGCTCGAAAGAGCTCATAAACAGATCTTAAAGCAGAATGGACTGATTGAAGAAATGAAGTCTGCATCCCAAGATCAGAAGTTCCACATCGCTTGTGCAGTCTTTGGTTTTAACCCCAAACGTTTGCCTAAAAAAGATGTGATCAAGAACCGTTACAAAAAGCTTTGTCGCGTATATCATCCTGACGCCAATGGCAGCGATGAAGAGATGAGAAGGCTAAATACTGCGCTAAAGCTCATTTTGCAACAAAATGTTAATTAAATGTAACTATTGCTTAACATTTTCTGCGTCGGCATGTCATAATTCATTGCTTATATGTACCCGGAGTCTTTGCTCACAGAACACACCGCTCCACCATAGCGCGTGACTTTGATTGGTTTAGGTAGCTGACTGACTCATATTGAAAGCGTAGGAATGGCAAAAGCCCGTTCCGCCTGTTAATTGAGACACACCACCTTTTCGACAAGCTCACCATGCATAGCACGAGTAAAGACCAAGCTGTTTAAAAAGGGGGAAATAGTGTTCGATATTGAAGGCATATGTGATTGGTGTAAAAGACCAAGTCTTCTTACTCGCCATGACTACATTGATGGCAAGTTTCATCACTCTTGTGAAAAGTGCAATGATCTCGCGAGACTGGATGTACGCCAGTTTAACATTGCCGAGCAGCAGCTCATTGATAAACGCGAAGAACAACGTTGATTCAAAATCACGTAAAGAAGGCGCCTGTATAGGCGCTTTTTTAATGCCTACACAGTAAATAGGACGAAAAATACTGTATAAGAAACCAGTATTTTTTAACTAATAATTTCAATCAGTTAAACAAACTAGCCTATTATTTAATCAAAAAAGCAAAAAATTTTGCTTGCTAAACGAGCAAAATATAGTTACTGTTAATTCATACAGTATGTATAAGGAAACAGTAATCATGTATAACTTTCAGCGCACTAACCAAGTTCAAAACACATCGTCTGACCGTTTCGCTATCGCTGAATATCAGCGTAATACCGCTAGCAATGATTCGGATTGCTGCGTTGAAATCGCAAAGTTATCTCAAGGTTCTAAATGGGTACTGTTAACAAGCCAATGTCGTAAACCTAAGTCTTCCATGCTTAAGCAGCATAAGGTCAACGCAGAGCACCTGCTTCAAATGATGCCTTCAAGAGTCATGTCTGAAAAAGAAGTCGTGCTAAAAGCTATGTTGTCTGGTAACGCAAGTGCAGTTATCGCCAGTAAGAGCATTTCGGCAATTGACCAAAAACACCTTCTTAGCCGTGCTGCTCAACTAAACTGCGCTCTATTCTTTACCAACGACGCATCTGAACTGTTTTCTCACAAAGAATCCATTCACTAAATACTAACTCTTACTGCTGCTTCCACTGCCGAGCCCTTCAGCTTTAACCTGAAGGGCTTTGCTTTGATGCCAACCCTCGATTACAACCTTCACATCTGTACTGAAAATAAACGAGTAATACGCTCGAAAGGCAATCGTTTGCTTTTTATCTGGAAGAGAAAAAAAGTTCTGGTATCATGCGCATCATTCGCACACAGCAAGTTTTTACTCTTTACTTGCGTGCCCTCTTTGACGTTTGAACATAGATAGGAATGTCGTAATGAGCTTAGCTGATCAAGTACTCGCAGTTAATGATGATCTCCCAATCCGCACTAATAAACCCGTCCACAGTGGCAAAGTCCGTTCGGTGTACTGGTTAACTGAAGAAGACAGCAAAAGACTGATTAAAGAAAAAGGGTACGATGTCGCCCCTGATGCCCCACTTGCTATCATGGTCATCAGCGATCGAATCTCGGCGTTCGACTGTATCTGGCATGCAGAAGGTGGATTGAAAGGCGTTCCTGGTAAAGGTGCTGCGCTGAACGCTATCTCCAATCACTGGTTTAAACTCTTCAAAGAGAATGGACTGGCTGACAGTCACATTCTTGACATCCCTCACCCATTTGTCTGGATCGTGCAAAAAGCCAAACCCGTTATGATTGAAGCCATTTGCCGCAAATACATTACTGGTTCTATGTGGCGTGCCTACGCAAACGGCGAACGCGAATTTTGTGGTATCGAACTTCCGGAAGGTCTGGAAAAAGATAAGGTGCTTCCAGAATTACTGATGACACCGTCTACTAAAGGCATATTGAGAGGCATACCTGGTGTGCCTGAAGCGGATGACGTCAACATTACTCGCGCAAACATTGAAGACAACTTCGCAGCATTTAACTTCTCTAAAGCCGAAGACATCCCTCACTACGAGAACCTGTTAAAAGAAGGATTTGAAGTCATCAGCAAAGCACTTGCAGATGTTGACCAGATTTTCGTAGACACAAAGTTTGAATTTGGCTACGTCACAGACGCGTCAGGAAAAGAAAAACTCATCTATATGGATGAAGTGGGTACACCCGACTCTTCACGAATCTGGGACGAAGCGGAATACAACAAAGGCAACATTGTTGAAAACTCCAAAGAAGGGTTCCGTCAGTTTCTGCTGAATCACTTCCCAGACCCAGACATCCTGCTTAACAAAGAGCGTATGGACGAACGTTTTGCGCTTGCACAAGACAACGAACTGCCTGGGCAAGCCTTAATCGATATCTCTAATACTTACATCGGTATTGCTGAAAAGATCACTGGGAAAGAGATAACGCTCAGTGCTAATCCGAAGCAAGAAATCATTGATGTACTGCGCAAGGAATACGACCTCATTGCAGATTAGTGATTCAAAGTAATCAAATAGAAACCAGCCCTGATTCGGCTGGTTTTTTTATGTCTGCGTACTTCTCGCACTTCCGGTAGAAGATTTAAGTCTCAGAAAAGTGTGACAATGATCCTCCATTTGAAACCTAACATACTGTAAACGGAACTAACATCTCTTTGTAATATCGACTTATTGCATATTTGCATATAACTTACGAATCAACAGCACAGCATTGATTTGTATTTGTAGATGAAGTCTTTCAACAAGAAGTTTCAGCAATGTCCTATCTCCGAATTAACACAACTCTGTTTCCAAGTGACCTCTATACACTTGGCTCAAAGCAAGACATCCGGCTCTATATTGAGGCGTCGAGCTAAAGGTCAATTGAGGCAAAATCCAGATTCGACCTCGAATCGTAAAAGCAGCTTAGACTGGCTCACGGGTGCATTCATCCTTCAGTTTACCTGACGCGTTGACAGATGGTTCACGGTGTACTCTCTCAAGTAATACGAAAGGTCTTTACCCAAGTCCTACGGTATTGATAGAACACCACAAAGCTCTGTAAAAAGCCGCGTATACGCCTTTAGGCACTCTGTGTCTGGTCAACCTATTTCGTTCTATGAGTTGGTAAATCTCAATGGTTATCTATCCAATTGTCTGGGTGTTGCTCATCCAAAAATCGCCATTAAACATAGAGTTACCTCTTTATTTCATTAAGAAAAAAGTAATAATCAAATTGAGAACTTTATTACTTAAATATGAATGAAACATTAGGTCAATATAAAAACAAACACTTATAACACTTTATTATCAATTGGTTATCAGTGTTTTATAAATAAGAATAAATATTATTTTGTCGATTATTTAACAAACTTTTAAAAGTTTGTGTTCAATCGAATTTGAATCATACCTTCAATTCAATAACGCAGAGTTAGTAGATCATATCGATTTATTAATCATTTCTAATTAAAGCAATTGCTAATTAATTCTTTAGTCAATTTTAATAAATGCAAAATAACAACTAAATCAATAGAAGCCTTTAATATGAGGAGAACTATTAATGACATAATTAACATTTAAATATATCAAAAAAATGCGACGCACTACTAATTCTTCTAGTCAAAACCAAGAGGAAGGACCTGCTTCGTCTAAAGAAAAGTACTGTAACTTTTTGTTTTACAAGTATTTTTTATTTGTGATAGGGTTTTAAAAGTCGTCAAAAGCAAACTAAAAAGGAAACTATGATGTTATTAAATGAAGTAAGTGAAATCCTTGTCGAAGTATTAGGTGTGGAGCCAGAAGAAGTCACAGAAAACGCAAACCTGGTTGATGACTTAGCTGCTGAATCAATTGACTTTGTCGATATCATTTATTCAATAGAACAGAAATATCAACTTAAAATATCAGCAGGAGATATTTTTCCAGCATTTTTGCAAGAAGAAAACTTTTTAAACCAAGACGGTAAGGTTTCTGAAGATTCAATTGAAAGACTTAAAAAGGAATATCCACATTATTCCGATGAAGTTATTCAGGAATTTATAGAGAAACAAACCGCTGATGTATTTTTCAATGTGAGCTCTCTGGTTAATTTCGTATCACACAAACAGGCTGCGTAACATGATTCCTTCAGATGTCGTCATTACTGGAATGGGCTTATTCACATCGCTTGGTACTTGCGTACCGGATGTATGGAATCAAGTTCTACTCAACCGTTCTGGAATTAAAGATATTCCTCGTAGCTCTTGGTTATCTGGTTATGGTGTTCATCTTTTGGCATCGGCTCCGTCTTCATCGGACTTTTCGTCTTTTACCACGAAATGGAATGTCAGTAGAAAGACCGTCCGAAACATGGGCAGAGCCAGCAACATGTTTTGCTATTCAACCTTAAGCGCCCTTGAACACGCGGGTTTTCATTCCCCCTCATCATTACCGGAACATCGATCCGGCATAATTGTGGGGACTGGCACATCACTGTGTGATGAATACCATTCAACGGCGCTTTCGGAACGAAATCCTACCTGGTTTCTTGATACCTATCCCAACATCGTTTTAGGTCAAGCTTCACTGGTTACCGGAATCACAGGCTTTGGCAGCACCATTGTGAACGCCTGCACAAGCGCAAGTTTGGCTATTGGCCAGGCTTATCGAATGATTCAGTCAGGTGAAGCCGATGTCATGGTCGCAGGAGGCAGTGACAGTCGTCTGTCTCCATCTTTTCTCTCTGGTTTTAGTCAGCTCAGTATGCACACCAACAGCGATGATGCTGAAAGAGCCATGCGCCCCTTCGACAAACTGCGTAGTGGCTTTGTGCTCGGGGAAGGTGCCGGCGCAATGGTACTGGAAAGAAAAGATCACGCAATTCAACGCGGGGCCAAGATATTGGCTCGGGTCGCAGGATTTGCCTCCTCTATGGATGCATTTCGAATGACTGACCCCTGCCCTGTTGGCAAGCTGAAAGCCATGAGACGTGCTTTGTCGGATGCCCAGTTGCAACCGTCACAGATTGATTACGTCAATGCACATGGTACATCAACTCTTGCCAATGACCGGGAGGAAGCTAAAGCAACCGGAGATGTTTTCGGAACATCCCGACCTTTAGTTAACAGCAGCAAATACATGATTGGGCATACCCTGGCTGCAAGCGGCGCAATTGAATCCATTCTTTGTATTCAAAGTCTGCTTACCCAAACTGTCCATGGAAACCCCAATCTGGATCAGCCTGATCCAGCCTGCACCCTCAACTTTGTGGGCAAGGAAGCCGAGAAACACGCGCTTCGCTACTGCATGAATAACTCAAGTGGTATCGGGGGCACGAATACATCACTGATATTTGAACGTGAGCTCGTCGAGCCATAACTCACGGACTCACGCCATCTAAGCACTACCAACGGTTTAATAAGGAAATTTCAATGCCTAAACCTAACGCGGTTATTACCGGATTAGGCGGACTCACTTCGCTCGGAATAACCTCAGAACAACATTTAGCTGGTCATCAGCAAGGGGAATCGGGAATTCGTTTCAACGACGATTTCCCCTACCCGCTGGGAGCAGTGCCTGACTTTAATCCACGTGAATTCATCAAAGACAAAAAGTCAATTCGCATGATGACTTTGCAGGTAAAACTTGGGGTATCCAGCGCCTCCCTTGCATTTGAAAACGCAGGGTTAGAGCAGGACTATTTCCAAAAATATCAGGAAACATGCGGAGTAATATACGGCTCTTTTCTGTGTCAGGGCTTCTATAACAGCACCAAACCTTACATGTCATGCCTTAAAGAGGATTTAACCGTCGACTACGACAGCCTTGGCAATGAACATTATCGTCAGTTTCCTCCATTGTGGATATTGCCACGCCTGCCAAACACGGCAGGTGGTCAGGTTTCTATTCAGTATGGATTACGCGGAATGAGTTACAGCGTAGTGAACGGTCCTGCCGGTGGCATGATAGCGGCAGGTGAAGCTATGGAAGCCATTGAAGATAAACGCGCAGACATGATCCTCGCCGGAGCAACAGAATCGGAAGCGATGCTCGACCATGCATTTCGTCTGGAGCAACGTTTGCCTGTCGCTAAATCCCTTGAAGACACTGGTTTGGTGACTGGTGAAGGTGGAATAAGTTACGTCATTGAAAACAGCGACATCGCGCTTCAAGACAATCGCGCCATCTACGCCCATGTCCTCAGCTATCAAAACAATTACCTGCCTAACTTGTTTTCAGATTCGGCGGAGTTATCCATCTCTTCCATTGAAGCCAACATGCGTAAAGCCATCAAAAAAGCTGGATTGACTCCCGAAGACATCGATGCCGTTCAGCTGACACTAGCAGGCATTCCAGATCTGGATGAATGGGAAGCAACCGCAGCGCAGCGTGTATTTGGTAACCGCGCCGCCGTTGTGTCTTCCACTGATTACACCGGGTTTTCTTTTGGCGCAGCCGGAGCAAGCTCCCTTTTCTATGCCTGTTTGCAACTCAAGCACCAGTATCTTGCCCCTGTGTTAAATCTCAGTCGAAAACCTCTTCAAGGTGCTTTGAACTACGTTAAAGAGCCCAAGCTGAACACACCAATCCAACGTGTTCTTTGCCATCACATTGATTACCTGGGTAATCAAGTCAGTTTGCTTCTCGCTAAGGAGTCAAAAGAATGAATCGAGTTGTAGTGACAGGAATGGGTGCCGTTAGCGCTTTTGGTGCGGGAAGTGAGCGCCTTTGGCAATCCTTGCTGGCGGGGAAAAATGGCATTTCGCACATCGAACACTTTCCCATTCGCGGCGAGATTGTGTCGATTGCGGCATCAATGCCTGATTTGTCAGAAGACATTAAAGCGCACCCCAAATTGGCATCGATGACAACAGAAGATCCTTCCATTAAGAAATTCTTCCTGGCGGTAGACGAAGCCGTAACGCAATCGGGGATTGACTTTGGCAACGCTGAATACAAAGACACGGCATGCATGATTGCCGATCGCCCTTACAGCCCCACACTTCACGTTGACACATACATTAAAGATTACGCGAAAGCCTGCCCAAATGGTGAGCACGATTCGGCTAGCTGGCTGGCTCAGCTGCGTAAAAGTCCAGCCATGGCAAATCGCCCGTTTCTCGATGACGTGGACAGCATCAATCACTTTGTGGCTCGCTTTTATGGTCTGACAGGTCCAAGCCTAAGTATCGGAACGGCTTGCGCATCCGGTAATAATGCCATTGGCGAAGCCTTCGAGAAAATCCGTCGGGGCCGCTTGAATTCCGCCATCGTTGGCGGTGCATACGACTTCGACATTAACGGCATGATTGGGTTTACTCGTATCGGTGCTCTTACCACAAATCCAGATCCTGAAACTGCCTGTCGCCCGTTTAATGCACAGCGAAGCGGGTTTGTGATGGGGAGTGGCTGCGGTGTACTTGTTCTGGAAAGTCTGGAGTCTGCAACCAAACGAGGAGCAACCATACTGGCGGAAGTAACGGGTTACGGTTCATTCACCGACGGATACCGCGCCACAGACCCTGATCCAGAAGGCAGAGCGGCATTCCGAACACTTGCAGGCGCGCTGGAAACGTCAGGTCTTAAACCAGAGCAAATCAGCTATATCAATGCCCACGGTACATCCACCAAGATGAACGACAAAACCGAAACTAACGCAATCAGAAAGGTTTTCGGTGAATACGCAAATCAGGTTCCGGTGTCTTCAACCAAATCAATGATTGGTCACGGCATTATGGCGGCGGGTTCACTTGAAGCTGTGGCCTGTATCAACGCGATTCGTGATAACAAAATTCATGGTACGCGAAACTACCGGACAGCCGACCCAGAGCTGGATCTGGACTACGTAGGTGAAGGCGCGCGCGAGCTGCCAATTGAGCATGTCATGTCAAATAACTTTGGATTTGGTGGGCAGAATGCCACGGTCATCTTCTCTCGTTTCGGGGGTGAAAAATGAGCGTAGGTCTTTTAGACAATAGCATTGTTTCCAAAGAGTTTAGTGAGACAGAGGTCAGCTTCGTTCTCAACCTAAACCTGATAGAACACCGCTATCTTTACTCTCACACTATCGATGGCAACGTGGTGATTCCAACAGTCTTTCTTTTGGAGTACGCCGTCGTTCTGCTGCAAAAAAGCCCTTTGGTTGACCAGCTTGAGCTTGATAGCTTCGCCATTAAAAACATCGATTCGAAGCGCTTTATTCAGATCCAACCTGATATGGACAACCGCTTGTATTTGACATTTTCAAGAATGGGAGACGCTTTCGATATCGTCATAGGGTGCGACAAGCTGTCTAAAAATGGAAAGGTCATCCGCACCAATGTCGCGGCCTTCTCCGCAACACTGGATTTTGAACGTACTGAAGGCACCGAAATCGTGCCTGTTGATGAACTGGAACCATTGCCACTTCCTACCGTCAATAGGTTTCGCAATAAAAGCTTAGCCGTCATGGGGCAGCTGTTTATCACCCCTAACGATGACTATCGCTGGGCGGAAGAGAAAAAGTGCCTGATCAGTTTCTCAGACATGCTTGATACCACCCGATATTACCTTGGTAGCTCGCCAGACGTGAAGCTAACCACACACGTTAACGCGACGATTTCCGGCATCCAGTATCTGGTGTTTTACGCTTTCCTCAGAGATCGCCCAGCCTGGCCATCCGATGTGGAAGAAATCTGCTTTCATGGTCCGCTTACTGGTCGCATTGTGGTCACGCAAATCATGCAAGGGAAAGACGAAAGTCACGTCAATCTCACCCTTCGAAATCAGGAAGACAACAGCCTGATTGCCGAATTCAAAAACTATCAACTACAGGAGCAAAGAGGTCGATGAGTCATTCGTCTCCTTTCTTTATTCATTGGGCAGATTCCATCGAGAAAAGCGAAAACACTTCGCTGCTCAGCCTGACTATAGATCCAAACAAAATGGTGGCACTAAAACATCACGTATTTGGTGGTGTCTGCCTGTTCCCATTCGCCTACACGACCGAGCTAATGCTGCAAGCTGCGGTGCATTGCTCTGGGCTGGATAACCCTTATCCGCTGTTCTTCAAAGAAGTGGAACAACTGCGCGGTATCGCTGTTCCATTCGGAAAAACCCAGAGTGTAAAAGTTGAATGCACCCGAACAGATAACGGCGAGTTTGAAGTTCGGCTCATGATGGATTTGACTAACAAAAACGGTAAAGTCATCCGAAAAGACTGCACGGTCGCGACCGCGGTCATTGAGCTTAACAAGGCGGTCTTGCCGGAATCGGATTTTACTGCACAGCCTAAAACGCTTAATCCTATCGAGTTACCGCAATCTCTGTATTACCAAAAGATTCACCCTACCCATGGTCCGCTGTTTCAAACCATCACAGGTCACATCTATCTGGATACAGAATTGGAAGGGATCGCCGGCAAATTCAACCTGAAACTGTTAGATAACTGGCAGTCAATTGATCAGGGGCTGGGCTTCTGGTTATCTCCACTGGCGTTTGATTCCGTCTTGCAACTTTCCGTTCTGAATTGCATTCAGATTGAAAGCACAACCAAACCCGACTTTCACGCCAAGCTACCCGTTAAGCTGGAAAATGCCTACTTCCCCGCTCCGTTTAACCCAGAAACAGAATACACAGCACGCGGCTATGTGAATGACATAGACGACAAAGATCAGCGTTCTCGATTCGTTGTTTCAGACGGCAGTGGTGAGCCTTCGGCTCTGATTTCACAAGTCACACTGCGAAGAGCACCGCACAAGCACTTTGAAGCATGTGACTTACTAAGGGATTTTGCAAAATATCGTAAGGAAGAGGTGGTTCTGTGAAGTACACCACGCCCCAGTTTGAGCTGAATTACACCGAGAAAGGCAATCAGAATGCAGACCGCGCCCTGGTCTTCCTTAATGGTGTTTTTCATGGTGAGCCGTCTTGGATTAAGCAGAGCCGTTATCCGTTTTTCAAAAAGCAGCACCGTCAGCTGTTCATTGATTACCCGGGTTGTGGAGAGTCAAAGACCTTCCAGCCTTTTACTTATGACGATCTTTGCCATGCCATCGCCAATCTTATCTCTGAGCTGAAGCTGCCAAACGTAACGATAGTCGGGTATTCCTTTGGCGGTATTTTAGCCTTGGAGTTGGCAAAGCGATTCCCTGCTCGTATTCAGCAACTCGTTTTGGTCAATTCCGGGCTGGATATCTCAGCCAGAGGTAAAAAGATGATGGCAAGTGTCCAGCATATGATGGAAACAGATGTAGCGCTGTCGACGATATTCTTGTCTATCTACCCTTGGTTTTTCAGCGATCAATATGTTCAGCAACTCAGTGAGTTTCAGCCTGTTGTGGTACAACGATACGTCGAATACAACCACTCGAAGGAAGCGGTATTAGGGTTTCTGGACACAATAAGTCGCCGAACCTTATCTGACGCCGATAGTCTCAAGGCGCCAGCACTGCTGGTCGGAACGGAAGGCGACATCATCTGCCCGCCCGATCAGCAAAAAGCATTAGTGGATTCGCATCCCGGTTTTCAGTGGGAGTGTCTGCCAATCCACACGCACGCTGCAAACATCGAATCTCACTCCGCAGTGAATCAAATCATTCAAGGCTTTCTGGAGTCCCACTATGACTAATTCATTTGATTTTTATCTCAAACATCCAGACGGGCAGCTTCAAAGCTTTGCTGCTTCAGAAGAAAGCACTCTGGACGAAGAGGCAATCAATACCATTGCACAATCAAAAGATCCCATTGTTCTGGCATTTACCGGAAACGCGACACCAGCCACCTTGGACAGTCTGTTTGCGTTGATGCAGCAACTCTATCGCCCATTAATGCGAAAACGCGGTTGCCAGTTTTGGGTCTACTGGAACAAAGGAACGGATCCCGTTATTCAAACTGGTGCTCAAACACTGTGTCAGATAGCTGCAATGGAGCTGGCAGGAAAAAAAGCACGCATCAACTTTCTTTACGGAGATACGCCTTTCACCGCTGAAAGTTACCCATCGCTGTCTCGGATGCAGGGGATTGAATACCTTACCGCTCAATCTGTCGAGTGGTCACCGCAACCTTTGCAAATGGCATAAGGAGTTGAAATGAAAACCATTTTAATCACAGGAGCAGGAAAAGGAATCGGTGCAGCCATCGCCGAGCATTTTGCTCAAAAGGACTTTGCGGTGTACCTGAACGTACGAACGCTAACACCAGAAGTGGAAGCCAAAGTGGCAAAGTTACAAGCCAATGGTGCCGTCATCATCCCGCTGGTTTTTGATATCAATAATCCAGAGCAAACAGAAAAGGCACTGGCTAGCATCAACCACCTGGATGTGCTTGTTAATAACGCGGGTATTTTGCGAGACAACCTTATTCCTCAGATATCTCAGGAAGACTGGCAAGCGGTTATCTCGACAAACTTTCATGCAGCTCAGGCAATGTTTGACCAATGCGTACCACTGATGGAAAAGTCCGCGTCACCTTGTATTATCAACTTGGGCAGCATTTCAGGGGTTCGACCGCGAGCAGGGCAAGGCGCATATGCTGTCGCTAAAGCGATGATCATCGAATGGACTAAACAACTTGGGTTGCAGCCACCAGCGACATTGCCAAATTTAGTCAGCTACGCGATCTCTCCAGGACCCGTTGCCACAGAGATGATAAGGCAAGCTCCATGGTATAAACAGAAAGGTGCGTTTGACCGGATCCCACTCAAAAGATTCGCCGAACCGGAAGAAGTCGCTCAGCTTGCGTTTACACTTGCAACACAGCGCCCTTTCAAAAGTGGCGACAATTTGGTTTTGGATGGCGGATTCATACAAACCACCAAAACGGCATAGTTGTTCAAATTCATGCCGAATTCCAAGACTATCGGAATGGAACAACCGCAACCAGATGAAGCTCATGTCTGGTTGTGGCTTCCTTCTCAGAGCTGGGTGTCCCAGCACTTAGATGACTTATCCGATTCAGAACGAACCCAATATGAGCTCAAACCCGATAAAAGCCGCTGGCAATTTGCATCCAGTAAGCTTTTCCAGCGACATGTTCTGTCCTTATACACTGGGCTGTCACCCAAAGCGCACCAAATAAGTAAAAGCACTTACGGAAAACCCTTTCTGGAAGGCTATGACCTTAAATTTAACGCATCTCACAGCCAGAAAATCATGGTTGTTGGGATTACCTGTCGCTGTGAGATAGGTATTGATATCGCAGTCCATAACCATGCATCTCGCTGGAAAAAACGCGCAAATCATATCCTTCATAAAACAGAAGTGGCGAAGGATTCCACTGAGTTCTATAACTTATGGGCTTTAAAGGAATCGTTACTCAAGGCAACGGGAGACGGTCTGGTTCATGGTTGCCATCATTTAGCCCTTCAACCATACGCGGAGGAGAATTCGGTTCTGAAATCATTCCGAAGCTCGCTTGAAGGCTGGCACAGTTATCTTCTTGAGCCACCAACGCGACACGCGAGTCTGGCTTTGTCATCCAGTAAGTCATTGACGCGAGTGCGTATTATGTGCTTTGTTACCAACTCAAATTAGATTTAATTTCGCTGTATAAGGATAGTAAAAAGTGGAAATCAAAATCGACCTTCTGGATGGACAAGAGATCGTCGCCCTGCTCAATGAACATTTGGAAGACATGTACGCCACTTCCCCGCCAGAAAGCGTTCACGCACTGGATCTGGACGCATTAAAAAAGCCAGACATCACATTTTGGTCAGCATGGGATGAAGGAGAACTGCTCGGCTGTGCTGCACTAAAGCAGTTGGATGCAACTCATGCCGAAATCAAATCCATGAGAACAGCGCGCACTGCCAGAAATCGAGGCGTCGCCTCTCAACTTTTAAAGCATGTATTGAACGTGGCAAAAGAGAGAAACTATTCAAGGCTCAGTCTGGAAACAGGGTCAATGGAATTTTTCAAACCTGCACGTACTTTGTATGAAAAGCATGGATTTGAGTACTGCCCTCCCTTCGCAGATTACCAGCCAGATCCTAACAGTGAGTTTATGACCAAAAAGCTATAGTTCTGAACGAGTTCAACGTTAGGAGTAAATATGAACAACGTCGTGATTGTGACCGGAGGAAGCAGAGGAATTGGGAAAGCAACATCCCTACTGCTCGCCTCTAGAGGGTATAAAGTGTGTGTGAACTTCAGAACCCGTTCAGAAGAAGCAGAAGAGACCGTCCGGTCAATTGAAGAGAAAGGTGGTACAGCCATTGCCTGTCAGGCAGATGTTTCCGTCGAAAGTGATGTGATTCGCTTGTTTGATACCACAGAGCAAGCACTCGGTAAACTGACACATTTGGTGAATAATGCGGGTGCGTTATTTACTCAGTCCCGACTCGTCGATATGGAACTCGAACGATTTAACAAGGTGATGGCTGCCAACGCCACCAGTTGTTTTTTATGTTGTCGGGAAGCCGTTAAGCGCATGACCGATGGCGGGGCAATTGTTAACGTATCTTCTGCTGCTTCAAGGTTAGGCGCACCTTTTGAGTATGTCGATTACGCCGCATCAAAAGGCGCAGTAGATTCAATAACGAAAGGTTTATCTCTGGAAGTAGCAGCTCAGAACATTCGGGTTAATGCGGTGAGACCGGGGTTGATTTACACCGATATTCATACTGATGGTGGCGAACCGGGACGAGTTGACCGGGTGGCACCTTCATTACCAATGCAAAGAGGCGGAACACCGGAAGAAGTAGCAAATGCGATTGCTTGGTTACTCTCAGACGAAGCTTCCTATGTGACTGGCTCTTTCACCGAAATTGCGGGTGGACGCTAGGGTCTAACATCTACCTAAATTACCCAATAAAAAAGCGAGCCATTGGCTCGCTTTTTCTACACCGTTTCCAATTCAATCAGAAACTCATCTTCCTGTAGGTCTGTAATTTTAGCGTGACCTTTTTTCCCGATATTCACTTTCTGATCCGGTTCTAGCTCGTAAGGCATGATCAATGTAATTTTACCGATGCCCTCTGCTCTGGCGAGCTTCACCAATCGAATAAGGTTGGTTTCATCACTGTTCTGTGCAGATAAAGAAGTCAACGCCTGATCCCAAATCCGGTCCTGAGGCGACTGAAGCTGATTCAG
Organism: Vibrio sp. SCSIO 43132; assembly: GCF_019904195.1. Taxonomy (NCBI): domain Bacteria; kingdom Pseudomonadati; phylum Pseudomonadota; class Gammaproteobacteria; order Vibrionales; family Vibrionaceae; genus Vibrio; species Vibrio sp. SCSIO 43132. The sequence goes on along the minus strand of NZ_CP063199.1, from coordinate 1,536,543 downwards.
ACTGTCTTTCCAGACCACTCCAAAAATGGGCGCAAAAGATTGCATGGCTTCGATAAAAGTCCATTTTCTCCGGCAAACCACACCTAAAAATGTGGTGTAGTCGAACACAATATCTGCCGTTTCTTGTTTATCCATGATGCCCCCCGACACTAAGAATACTAAAACATGCAAATTGATTTCACGCTTCATGGGTCGATTTAACCATAGAAGCGGCTTATTACCCAAGTAACCTCAAGAGGCTTGGGCAGACAACAAAAGACGCTTACCAAGCGAAAACTAAACGTCTTTACCAACTGACATAGATCGAGTTGGCTCTAACATCACTATCAACCACAAATCTACATATATCAATATGATATAAAACAATCATCTGTTATAGCTATATTTCCTTAGAAAAGGCTATAAAAAAGTAGGGTTATTTACAACATATGAACATAGTTGAAATGATTGTGATACGGGGGTTCACCAGTTTTGGACCAAAGCTAGTTTTTAATATCCACGACCCGGCTGGCTTTGCGATACTGAACGCGCCAACCGCTCCATCTTGGCAATTCCCATCGCTTGGGGTCACCTTTACGTAAGCCTTGTGCGTATACGACATGGACGAGTTTTCTTGCCGCAAAGTATTCAACTGTCAGTTGCAAATCGCCAATATTCAGCCAGGTTGGAAATTCGCTGTCGAAATCTTCTCGTTCCCAATAGGGAATGCCTTCAAATGCTATGTCTTCCTGATCAAGCAACTCCATGTCTTCTAATGATTCAACACCAAGATCAGACAGTTGTTCAGTTAGCCAGCTTTCCGGGCTTTCAACTTCAAATGGTGACTCTGCTCTTCCTAACGCTTTATAGAGATTCCACGCATCAATATCAGCCCGAAGTTTGTCGGCGAATCCTTCCCAGATTTTTCCACTCAATATCGCATTGGTCACAGAAGCGAGCCCTTGTGGAACAGACAGCTTTTCGCAAATGGTTCTGCCCGCATATTGGTACTGAGAACGAATAAGAATTTCACCATCTTGCTCTAGGGTTTCGCCTTCTTCCCATTCTCCCAACTCTAGCTTTTCAATTTCTTTCAGCGCGAGTGGTAACATTATGGTCGCTAGATTGAGTGTCTGTTTCACCCCTCTGCCGGGAATACTGTGTTGATCAAGTACTACTGCGGCTTCTTCTTTATCGGGGAAACGGGAATCGCGACCGACTGTCAGCTCACTGTATCCATTCCCTAACGCCTGACGTCGCTTTTCCCGCCTGACAAAAACAAGCTCTGGATGTAAGCTGGCGATCCCGGAAGTAAACTCGGCTATGTTGAAGCGTGAGGCAACATCTAGATCGGGAAGAGAAAGCGCCTCTCTCATCTGCCTAGCCAAGGCTTGTGCTTCGGAAAGTACTTGCTGATCCACAGTCAATGCATCGCATTGTTCTCCACGAATCAGCTTGATTAGCGTTAGGGCATCACAGCCTCTTGGCTCCCATTGATCCAGCTTTTCTCTTTTTTCTTCACCATCTGGCAGTTTGAAAAGCCTTGCTGGGGTACAAAGGACAGCACTAAGATCGACCATGGCTTCCCTTAACGCCTTGGTTGGCAAACGAGTCAGCAAATCGGCATACAAGGCATCAATGGGTAACGGATAGAGTATTTTTCCATGTTCTGTAATGGCGTGGCTTGCATCAATAGCGCCCATTTTCTGCAATCTTTCTGTTGCCTGATGCACGGATTTCTCTGGCAACTCATCCAGAAACTCAAGTTTGGAAATGGGATAACCACAGCTGGCACTCGCAAGCATGGCTTCCGTCAGTTCTTCTCGATGAAGTTCTGGTGGGGTGACGATTTCAAGAGGTGCGTGCTCGCCATAAAGACGAATACAGATGCCATCCTGAACACGCCCCGCGCGACCCGCTCGCTGCTTGGCGCTTGCTTTAGATATGTTCTTTAAGCTGAGTACGGTTCGACCGTTGCGCTGCATAGTGCGTCGTTCTAGCCCGGCGTCAATAACGGCAGAGATATTTGGAATGGTCAGTGACGTTTCAGCAACATTGGTTGCCAGCACCACCTTTTGCTGTGTTTGCTGATTCAGTGCTAGGCTGCGCTGGGTATCGGAGACCGAAGCGTGAAGTGGAACGACCAACACATTCTCTAGTTGAGACAAAGCTTGCTGGCACTGGGTGATTTCCTTTCTGCCTGGCAGAAATACCAGAATGTCTCCCGCTACGTCTTCAAGGCAATGTAGTACTTCATTTTTTACTTTTTGCTCCAGACCTCGAATGTCTGGCAAGTGTCGGCTATCCATTGCCCGATGACCAATCGCCACAGAGTAAACTCTGCCATCAGCCTTCAATCGCTTTCCGCCGATGTAATCCACCAGCTTCTGCGATTCAAGTGTGGCCGATGTGATGACAAGACGGTGCTGATTTTCTTTCTTTAAAATGGAAACCAGCAAGTCGGTGTCCCATCGACGTTCATGGAACTCATCGACCATTACGATATCAAAATCGCAGAGTTTGTTTTCTGAATACCACCTCAATGCCACTCCTGGCGTCACAAACACAACTTTGGTGGACTCGTTAAAGTGCGCCTGTAATTTGATGGCGTAGCCAATTTTATCTCCTAATGGACTGCCATCTTCACTTGCCAAGAATTCAGCGAGAGACGTGCAGGCAATACGACGAGGCTCAACCACCAAAACCCTGCCCTTCTCGGCACTCCAAAGAGGCAGACGCGTTGATTTACCAGAACCTGTTTCCGCCTCCACAACGAGATGATGATGAGAAATTAAAGCGTCAAATTCGTTTTTTATGGAATCAATTGGGAGCATCGGAGACATTTTTATGAAGGGCTAATAACTGAAGCGAGAGTATATACCCAAATCAAACACGTCAATGGCTTATGCAAATCTACACTCAGTCGTTTTAAACAAACCATTCACAAACTTGTCACAAAGCTCACTTTCGTCCTTAAAAAGGTCCTGAAGCAGTACAATGTTCAAAGTATGGGGAATTTCTTAGCGTTTTAAAGAAGTTCGGTTTACAACAATGTAACCTAACCGCTATCATTTCAGTCTATGCCCGACACTTGTCTTACCGAGTCATTAATGAATAACGATAAACGCCCTTTATATATCCCGTTAGCGGGACCAGCCCTACTCAGTACACCACTTTTAAACAAAGGCAGTGCCTTTACCGCAGAAGAAAGAAGCTCGTTCAACCTTGAAGGTTTGTTGCCAGAATCTACAGAAACCATTCAGGAACAGGTAGACCGCGCTTACCAGCAGTATAAAAATTTCGAAAGTGATATGGATAAGCACATATACCTGCGCAATATCCAGGACACCAACGAAACCCTATTCTACCGTCTGGTTCAGAACCACATCAGCGAGATGATGCCTATCATCTATACACCAACGGTTGGTGCGGCATGTGAAAACTTCTCAAACATTTACCGTCGTGGTCGCGGGATCTTTATTTCTTACCCAAACAGAGACCGAATTGACGACCTGATTAACAACGCCACCAACCACAATGTTAAAGTCATCGTAGTAACCGATGGTGAGCGAATTCTTGGCTTGGGCGATCAGGGCATCGGAGGCATGGGGATTCCTATCGGTAAGCTGGCGCTTTACACCGCATGTGGTGGTATCAGCCCTGCTTATACACTTCCAATCGTTCTGGATGTAGGCACCAACAACCCGCAGCGCCTTGCAGACCCAATGTACATGGGTTGGCGACACCCTCGCATTACTGGTGCGGAATACAACGCTTTTGTTGAAGAATTCATGCAGGCGGTTCAGCGCCGCTGGCCGGATGCACTTATCCAGTTTGAAGATTTTGCACAGAAGAACGCAATGCCGCTACTCGAGCGTTATAAAGATCGCGTTTGCTGCTTTAATGATGATATTCAGGGCACCGCTGCGGTCACTGTAGGTTCTCTGATTGCTGCATGTCATGCAGCGGGCAGCAAGCTTTCCGAACAGCGCATCACTTTCTTAGGTGCAGGTTCAGCGGGTTGCGGTATTGCCGAAGCCATTATTGCACAGATGGTATCTGAAGGGCTTTCAGACGAACAGGCGCGTTCTCAGGTATACATGGTTGACCGATGGGGTCTGTTGCAGGAAGGCATGCAGAACTTACTCGATTTCCAGAAAAAGCTGGTGCAGAAGCACGAGAACACCAAAGGCTGGGAATCGGATGATGCTGGTTTCTCACTGCTGGAAGTGGTGAAGAATGCAAAACCAACCGTACTCATTGGTGTATCTGGTGCGCCGGGGCTGTTTAGCAAAGAAGTAATTCAGGCAATGCACGCCAACTGCGAACGCCCAATTGTCTTCCCTCTTTCTAACCCAACCAGCCGTGTAGAAGCGACACCAAACGACATCATTCGCTGGACAGATGGTGCTGCGCTGGTAGCAACGGGAAGCCCGTTTGATCCAGTTATCCATGATGGCAAAACGTTCGAAATTGCTCAGTGTAATAACAGCTACATCTTCCCAGGCATTGGTCTGGGCGTGCTGGCTGTTTCCGCTTCACGCGTTACAGACGAAATGCTGATGGAATCCAGCCGTGCGCTTGCAGAATGTTCACCACTTGCTCAGCAAGGTACTGGTGCTCTGTTACCACCACTGGAAGAAATTCATCGTGTTTCTAAACGCATCGCCTTTGCGGTTGGTAAAAAGGCAATCGAACAAGGTGTGGCACTGGAGATTACAGACGAGACACTGGAGAAAGCCATTGACCAGCATTTCTGGCAACCAGTTTACCGTCGATACAAGCGCACTGCATTCTAAAGCAGGAGTATCTGACCAGTTTGTGCGCGCTTTGCACAAACATTCGGTACAAATGCACGTTTCATTCAGAAAAGCCCTAAATGGGCTTTTCTTTTTAGGATGAAACCGTAAGATTAGTGGTTATGTTAGAGATACTTACACCACTTGGAACCAAGCTCGTTCCCTACCTGCCAGAAATATCCACAGCCGTTGTTGCCTGTGGTCTGGTGGTCTTTGGTTCAGACATCAACCGTACGTTAAGACGTGTTCTCGCCGGGCATCATTTCATCGTTAGAACCTTTGCATTCATTCTAATCAATGCCTTTGGTTTCGGTCTGTTCATTGTAAAAGTCTCCCCTATGCTCTCTGACTGGTTGAAGCAGATTGATCGCAGTTGGCTGGTACTGGGTTTGCTCCTGTGGTTTACTTTGGTAGGCATCTGGGCTCAACGAAATCGGCAGGTTTAATGTTGGAAGTAGTATGCTGAAATTGTCATCTTTTCCCAAAGTCTGGCTTTGGTTAAAAAAAGCATTATTGATTGCTTTCGTGTCTGCATTCACTCTATCGGTCGCGTTGATTCTGGTGGATCGCTGGGTCAGTTGGCAAACTCAGGACAAAATATATTACGAAGCCGAGTCCCTTCCTGATCATGATGTAGCCATGGTACTTGGCACCAGCAAATACATCGGCAAAAAACTGAATGACTTTTATACCAACCGCATTTCAACCGCTATTCAGTTGTTTCAGGATAACAAAGTCACCTCCTACCTTCTGAGCGGAGACAATGCACATCGCTCTTATAATGAACCTTGGACAATGAAGCGTGATTTGCTTAAAGCGGGTGTACCAGAAGATGCTATCTATCTGGATTATGCGGGCTTTCGTACATTGGATTCAGTGGTGAGAGCCAAAGAGATTTTTGAAGCGGATGACTTCATCATCATCACTCAGGCTTTCCATTGTGAACGGGCACTCTATATCGCTGATTACCACGATATCAATGCCGTTTGTCTTGCGGTTCCCGGTCCTGAAGGAACATCTGGCTGGTTTGTTCGCCTGCGAGAAGTACTGGCAAGAGCCAACGCGCTGGTCGATCTTTACATCATTGATAAGCAGCCTAAATTCCTTGGACCTAAGGTGCCTATCGAGAACATTGAAGGTCCACAGAAACCCAGTGAGAGCATATCAGGTGGAACATCTACAGATGCAGATACAGAATGAGCCAGCATTGCTGGCTCATTTATTAAGTTAACCTATCTGTCAGCGACAATGTACTTCCACCCTGTCTCTGCCTAAATGTTTCGCCTGATAAAGCGCTTCATCTGCTCTTGCCATGGTTTCCGTCATGCGCTCATCTCGCATTTCTGCCACTCCTGCACTGCATGTCAGTTCTTCCCCATGCAGCCAAGTGTGTTCCTTAACACTGACCCGAATACGCTCGGCAATTTCCTGCGCTTGTTCAAGCGAAGTATCACGACAAAACACAATGAACTCTTCCCCACCCCAGCGAACCAGATGGTCTCCTGGGCGAATCATAGAGCTTACCACCAGAACGAATTCTTTGAGTATGTCGTCACCAATCTGATGCCCATAGGTATCGTTGATTTTCTTAAAGTGGTCGATATCTAAGTAAATCATCGACAAAGCATCAAGACCATCTTCTGCTTGCTTGGCAGCGTCATCCAACCAGTTTCGAACAGAATGGCGGTTTCTCGCACCAGTAAGTGCATCTACCTGTGCCATTTCTGCAAAGCGACTGTTTTGTTGACGCAAACGGTCATTCACCGCTTTCAAGTGTAAGTGCCTTGAGTTGGCCTGGCTAATTACGTGACGACTGCGGTTGTGATCAAACACAAAGTAAACCCCACCCAACATCGCCCAGATCAGAACCAATGTCAGCATCAACAATTCGCCGTCAACAAAACGACCTTCAAATTCAATGCTATTAATGACAATGTCACGCGTTCCCAATGTCGATCGCGATCCAGTCGCGATCTCAAAAAGGACAACGTTACTGAACTCTGGAGCGGCATGAGGAATATCGATATCCAGATCTGCCAGCCACCAGGTCATTACCTGAAAGTTTTTCATCGGAATCACAACTTCGCCCTGACCAATGCCGGGGGCATACTCAAGCCCGTTGTACTTTATCGAGTACTCATTGTCAGAGTTAGAATACGCTGAGTTAAAGTTGCGAAGATAAACTCTTAATCTGCCTTCTGGGTCGTCGGTATGGTAATCAATATTAAGCCTAACTGTATGATAGTTAGATAAATTGATTCCCTTCGAAATATCATCAGAAAGCTGAATTGAAACAGAGCAGTACGGCCATGCGTACTCACTTTGCTTTAAATTACATTGAAGAGACGCGCGAGAGCCTTCAACCGACAGGTTTGTATCTGTTTTTCCGCCAGACTGCCTGTCATCTGCGGGTATAAACTCAAACTGCTGTGGCGAAATAACAAGGCGCTGTGTATCCCCAAATTGGTAATAAAGCGTTATTACCGTCAATGTACCAAACAACAACACCAAGAAAACCTTTTGTATCAAGCTCAATTGATGTTTTCTACTCATGCTATACCTCAATCTACAAACGTAGAAACTAGCAAAATGGAACTAAAATCACACTATAGTGCATATGTGTAACATACCATAACCAAGCCATTTCGCACACTATTTGTATGTTCATTCAAGAGAAAATACGTAAAAAAAGATGACGGGCTTTATAAATCAGTCACAAAGAAGAAATGTTTACCAAATAGCTCAACTATGCCAGTGCGTAAAATTTGCTAAAATATCAATTACACTGATTTCCAAGCGATAAAATTGAGCCAGCAAGAGCTCTTTACACCGCTTGACGCAATAAAAACAACGAATACGCCATAAGTGCGTAGAAAACGAGTAATGTCATGTCTATAAAAACTACAGGCACTCTGAGAAAGCTTGCATCCGAGCTCTCAGAAGGTGTCGACTACTTCCTGCCAATTGGTAACGAGCGTGTGGGTCTAAACACCTTTATAGGTCAGCCGATCACCCTGACTCATACGGGCAACATCTTTTGCAGCTCCTGTGGCAAAAAAACCAAGAAAAGCTATTCGCAAGGTCACTGTTTTGTTTGCATGAAGAAACTGGCTAGTTGCGATATGTGCATTATGAAGCCGGAAACTTGTCATTATGAGCAAGGCACGTGTCGAGAGCCTGAATGGGCCGATGAAAATTGCATGGTTGACCACTATGTCTACTTATCTAACACCTCCAGTTTAAAGGTAGGCATCACCCGACACACTCAAATTCCAACTCGTTGGGTTGATCAGGGTGCGACTCAGGGGCTCCCCATCTTTAAGGTGAAGAATCGTCATATTTCCGGGTTAATTGAAGTCGCTTTAGCAAAGCATGTGGCAGACAAAACCAACTGGCGAACTCTGCTAAAAGGAGATGGAGAGCCAATGGCATTAGAAGGGTTGGCGAAACAGCTAATGCCTCATGCAGAGGAAGTCATCTCTGAAATCAAAGCAAAATATGGTGAAGACTCAGTGACACCATTAGTTGAAGATATAACGGAGATTCAGTATCCCGTTACCGAGCACCCTACAAAAATTGTATCGCACAACTTTGATAAAAACCCGGAAGTAACAGGGGTGCTTAAAGGCATTAAAGGTCAGTATTTAATTCTGGATACAGGTGTCATCAACGTCAGAAAGTTCACTTCATATGAAGTAACGTTTGAAGGTTAAATGAAAGGAGAGCTAAGCTCTCCTTTTTAGTTGTTGACGAGGGATTCAAGAGCCTCAAACAAATAGTCTATTTCCTGAAAAGTGTTGTAATGCATCAATCCAATTCGCACTACGCCGCCACTTTCTTCCAGTCCCAGTTGGCGAATCAGACCCAAAGCGTAAAAGTGCCCGTTCCAGACACAGATGTTCTGCTCTCCCAACGCTGAAGCTACGGCTTCAGGCGGAATCCCATCAAGACGAATAGCAAACGTAGGCGTTCTGTCGTTTGAAGCACGGTCAATGCCATAGAGTGTGGCGCTGGGTAAATCTGACAGTTTTTTCAGGAAGTACTCGGACAATACCTGCTCATGGCGAGCATACTGGGAGTAACTTTCCACCAATCTTTCTCTTAATGATTTCTCTTCCGAGCCCCACTGCGATAGGTATTCCAAGGTTTGATTGAATCCGGCTATAGCTTCAAAGCTCTGAGTTCCTGTTTCAAACCGACCGGGACCGACATTCGTTGCAGGCTCAACTTTGTAAGGAACCAGAGTTTCTACCCACTTTGGCGATACATAGGCGATCCCGAGATGAGGACCGAAAAATTTGTACACACTGCAAGCCAAGAAATCACAACCCAGATCCTGAACATCAATCAGGTGGTGGGGGGCATAGTGAACGGCGTCAATATACACCAATGCGTCAACCTGTTTAGCCAGTTCAATAACCGACTTCACATCCACAATAGATCCTGTCGTATTCGAGGCGTAAGCCACCGCAACAAGACGCGTTTTATCAGTCAAAAGTTCCTTAAAGTGAGCCATATCCAAGGTACAGTCTTCTTCATTTACCCGAACTTGCTTAACCGTTACGCCTTTATCCTGCGCAGCTTGTTGCCAGCTGGACACATTGGAGTAATGATCCAATGCCGTTACGATGATTTCATCCCCTGCTTGCCATTCTCGACTAATCGCTCGGCTGAGTTGGAAAGTCAGTGACGTCATGTTGGGACCAAAGACAATGTTGTTTCCAGATTCGGCATTCAGAAACTGCGCAGCCCCTTCCCTGCCTTGCTGCATCATCGAGGTGGTGATTTCGCTTGAAAAGAACTTTCCACCCAGATTGGAGTTGAAATGACCTAGATATCGGGTCATCTCATCCAATACGGATTGAGGAACCTGACTCCCTCCGGGACCATCCAGAAAGCTTACCGGTTTGTCATTGTGAAGCTGGCTCAGAGCTGGAAACTGGGCTCTCGCGCTTTCGACATTAAACGTCATGACTCGATTCCGTCGCGGTTAACACAAACACATCCATATGACCTTCGTTGTCTCGAATCACTGAACGAATTGGCTGGGCGTTATGCCAGAGTTTATGGTCATCCAGCATAGCGACTTCACCATTTTGCAGCACCTTTCTAAAAAACGGCGCTTCATGGTTGTCTTGGTACAGCATGATTTCGCCGCCAACAATGTTATGACGGTCAATACCGACAATCGCAATATGGTCGAAACCATCCTGATGCACACCCTCTGGTGCTACCGGCGTCTCTTCGTAAACAGTCGCAATTCTGATCTGATGGATCTCTATCTCCTGCCCCTCTGGTAAGCTGTTGGCATCAACAAATACCTGACACAGCTCAAGCATCGCATCACTCTCTAGGATTCGGTTTTCAATCGGCTCAAATTGACGAATAACGTCACCCTGAAAATGATTAATGTCCTCAGATTGAACGAAACTATGACGATTTACTTCCGTTAATCTGTTTTGTTGGAACTGAACCACTGAGTAACGGCGCAATCTATATTTGCCGTCCGCGTGACTTGTGTTAGGGAGAGAATCAAAAGATGGAGATAATTGTGCTATCGCAGCATGGCTGAGCTGCGTTAACTGCAAAGTGCTTTCATGCGAAATCATTTAGGACTCCTGAGAATTACAGATACATATTTTTCACATATTCATTACATTTAGATTTACCCATATATCCTGCAAGATCAACTTTAATTAATTAATTATATTGATAAAGAGTCAATTTAAGCATTAAAATCCAAAAATCAAACAAATACCAGTCTTTAAGGCTGGTTTTTCGATCTCACAAATGTTAAAACCAAAACTCTTCACTACCAGAACTTGTAACATCTTGATTTAAATGGATTTAAACGTGAAAATAGTGACCCAGTTCTTATCTGTAGGAACTGATTCGACTTTATGCAATCATCTGATTGTTATTTAGATCAATAAGTTCTATTCTCGAACGCTATATTTATAACAGGAGTAGGCTAGTGAATAAGTTAGTCATTGCTGCAGGTATTGTGGCAGTTGGAGCTGGTGGATATTTTTATACTCAGCAGCAGGCATCTCAAAGCGTTTCAATTCTCGATCAAATTCCAGCAGATTCTGCAATCGTAGGTGTTCCGCTGAAACCTGTACAGTTGGACAAGTTTCTTGGTTCTGTCGACACCTTCCCGACCATTGATGAGTTCATGGAACTGTCGCAAACCGATCCTGAGCGCATGACTAACCGCGAAACCTTCTTCTATGCGTTGGCTGAAACTTACATAAAATCGATTGAGAGCGTCGAGGCTTACAAAGCAGCTTTCGGCGCACCTGATATGATCAACAGCTACATCTACATGGTGGGTATTGCACCTGTCATGAAGTTTGATGTCGAAAACGAACAGGCTTTCTGGGCGACGTTCGACAAAGCTGAATCAAGCAGCAATTTCAAGCACACAGCTAAGAAAATCGGCGATGTATCTTACCGCTCGTACAGCATTGCGGATGAAGATGGTCAGACTAAGCTGGAGCTGGTTGTAGCCGTTCATCAGGGAATGGCGACGCTAACTCTGGACTCAGCAGATTTCGGCGAGCTTAGCCCGCTTAAAATTGCTCTAGGTATCGAAGCACCTACGCAATCTATCGCTCAGGCTGAAACCATCAAGCAACTTATTGCTAAACACCCGAACCTAAGTGACGAGTCTGTTGGTTACTTTGATCATCAGCAACTGGTTACTGGCTTCACTACAACGGATGGCAACCTACTTGCTAAGCATGTGGCAAAAATCAGTGAGTTGGTGAAAGCTGACGACCCATCTGCGATTAATCCGTTTGCAGAAATTCAGACTGAACAGTGTAAAACTGAGTTTGCTGGCATTGCGGCGAACTGGCCTCGCACCGTATTTGGAGCGACAGTGAATGATGGTGGTCTGACAATGGACGCTAAGTTTGTTGTCGAGAGCAACAACAAAGTCATTCTGGATGCACTGAAAACTATTCGTGGTTTCATCCCAAGCAGCGCACAAGATAGCGCACTATCATTCGGGTTAGGTATTGATGTAAACAACCTGACTCCTGCACTGAATGCCATCTGGCAGGACAGCCTTTCCGTACAATACTCATGTGCACCACTGGCAGAAATGCAAGCGGGTCTTAGTCAGGCAAACCCTGCAATGGTCGGTATGGCAACAGGTTTTGTTAATGGTTTGAAAGGCATCAGCTTTAACTTGTTCGATTACGGTTTCGGTGAGACTGAATACGGTGAAGAACTGAATAAGCTAGACGCATCAGTCTCTATTTCGTCAGACAACCCAGTCGCGCTTTTCCAAGCTGCACAAATGATGGAACCGTCACTGGCTCAAGTTCAGATCCCAGCAGATGGCACACCAGTCGAGTTGCCACCTCAGTTAGCTGCACAGTTTGCTGACATCGGTACTGTTTACGTTGCCTCGAAAGGTAGCCACCTGACAATTTACACTGGTGAAACAGCAACAAAAGAGTCCACCAAACTGTTTGACCAAACGCTTGAAGCGAACGGTCTGTACAGCATCTACTTTGATTATGGCAAGTTGTTTAAGCCATTTGTCGATATGGTAGAACGCAGCGGTGAACCTGTTCCTGCAGAGCTTGAACCATTCATTCAAGATGATGTAAAAGGCGACGTTAAGATGGACGTAACCGATAAAGGCATCGTTTTCGAAATGAACAATGTCACTTACTAACCGACATTTTTCTGAATAATGAACAAGAAACCACCAATTTTTGGTGGTTTCTTTTTTGGCTCTTATAAAACAACACCGCAGACCAGTCAGAAGCGGGATCTACGTTCTAAACTATAACCATTTAATTGCTTTAACTGCGTTGCATTTCCTTTCTTTCGTCCCCACTATTTTTTACAATCTAGCCAAAATATTATTATTCAAATTTCGGAGTCCAAATGAGCGACGTAAAGCACTGTAGTCTTCTAATTCTCGGTTCTGGTCCTGCGGGTTACACCGCGGCTGTATACGCTGCCCGAGCAAATCTAAATCCGGTTCTTGTTACTGGCATGCAGCAAGGTGGTCAGCTAACCACAACGACTGAAGTAGAGAACTGGCCAGGCGATGCAGAAGGCTTGACTGGACCAGGTTTGATGGAACGAATGAAAGAACATGCTGAACGTTTTGAGACCGAAATTTTGTTCGATCACATCAATGAAGTAGATTTCAGTAACCGTCCTTTCCGCCTGAAAGGTGATTCTGGCGAATACACCTGTGATTCACTCATCATCTCTACTGGCGCATCGGCAAAATACCTTGGTCTTGAATCTGAAGAAGCGTTTAAAGGTCGCGGTGTATCAGCATGTGCTACATGTGATGGATTCTTCTATCGCAACCAGAAAGTAGCCGTAATCGGTGGTGGTAACACTGCGGTTGAAGAAGCACTTTACCTTTCTAATATTGCTTCTGAAGTACACCTGATTCACCGCCGTGATTCGTTCCGCGCAGAAAAAATCCTAGTGAAGCGCCTGATGGATAAAGTCGAGAACGGCAATATTGTTCTTCACACGGATCGTACTCTGGACGAGGTACTCGGTGACGACATGGGTGTAACTGGTGTTCGCATCAAAGATACTCAGTCTGACAACACGGAAGAGCTGAACGTAATGGGCGTCTTCGTTGCTATCGGTCACCAGCCAAACACTGGCATGTTTGAAGGTCAGCTAGACATGAAAGACGGCTACATTGTCGTAAGATCAGGTCTTGAAGGTAATGCTACACAAACGAGCATTCCTGGCATTTTCGCTGCGGGAGACGTGATGGATAACAACTACCGTCAAGCCATCACTTCTGCTGGTACAGGCTGTATGGCAGCTTTGGATGCAGAAAAATTCCTAGATGGTCTGACTGACTAATGAATCTCTAGTTTTGATGAAAAATCCGGCACAAATGCCGGATTTTTTATTTTTATTTTTCCCACTTCACTCCGTAATCCTGCACAAGCTGATATAATCTCCCCCCACAAAACATAATGATTTGAATTTAAAGTCTTCTTCCATGGACAAACATAAGCAGCGCGCCTTAAATAAATGGCTCAAGCAGCAAAGCAAACTCGCCAAACGCTGGTTAATGATTACCGTCAGTCTGGGCGTCGTTTCCAGCCTGTTTCTTCTTGTTCAAGCCGCTTTACTGGCTTCGATTCTTCACCAACTAATTATTGAAAACGTCGACAAATACGACCTGATACCGCATTTCGCTGGTTTAGCAGGAGCCGTGGTTGGACGCGCCATTTGCAGCTGGGGGCGTGAACTCGCCGGTTACCGCTGCGGAGAGCAAATTCGTGTTTACGTACGCCAACTGATCCTAGACCGCTTACGCGAGCTTGGTCCTGCGTATGTTAAAGGCAAGCCTGCTGGTACATGGGCAACATTGCTACTGGAGCAGGTAGAAAATCTTCAGGACTTTTTCGCTCGATACCTTCCTCAGGTGTCGCTGTCTGTACTTGTCCCATTTGTTATTCTCGCCGTGGTTTTCCCGACCAACTGGGCAGCAGGTTTAATTTTCCTGATTACTGCACCGTTAGTACCTTTATTTATGGCATTGGTTGGCATGAAAGCCGCCGATGCTAACCGCAAAAACTTCAAAGCATTGCAAAGACTTTCGGGGCATTTCTATGACCGTTTGCAGGCAATGACCACAATCCGTCTTTTTGACCGTGCAAAGTCAGAGACTGAGGTTATGCGAGGTGCTTCTGAGGTACTTCGCTCCCGAACGATGGACGTGTTAAGAGTTGCGTTTCTGTCTTCCGCTGTTCTTGAGTTCTTTACGTCGCTCTCCATCGCCATCACCGCGGTATATTTTGGTTTCGCCTTTATCGGTGAACTGAACTTCGGCTATTACGGCGCGACCATTACCCTTTTCTCTGGTCTTTTCATCCTAATCCTAGCTCCGGAGTTTTATCAGCCTCTTCGCGACTTGGGCACCTTCTATCACGCAAAAGCACAAGCGATGGGCGCGGCTGAAAGCTTAGTAGAGTTTTTGGAAACCGATGTCGACAAAATCACATCAGGCAGTCAGCCTGTTGAGGCTAACGCACCAATCTCCATAGCGGTGAAAGACCTGAAAGTATTCAGCCCTGAAGGCAGCCAGTTACTTGGTCCTGTTTCTTTCAATCTTGATACTAACCAGACCACAGCCATTGTGGGTCCTAGCGGTGCAGGTAAAACCAGCCTGATTAATGCGATTTTGGGCTTTTTGCCTTATGAAGGTCGCATCGAAATCAATGGGACTGACATGAAAGAAGTCGACCTGGAAAGTTGGCGTAAAACCATCAGTTGGGTGGGTCAGAACCCGCTACTACTCAATGGCTCCATTCTGGAGAACGTGACATTCGGTCGAGATGTTTCCAACGACGAATTGACTCACGCGCTAAAAGACAGCTATGCAGATGAATTTGTTGATCAACACGGCCTTGAATACATGGTCAGTGACCGCTCTGGCGGCTTGTCTGTTGGTCAGGCACAACGCTTGGCACTTGCACGTGCAATGTTGCAAAACGGTCAGTTCTGGATTCTCGACGAACCGACGGCAAGTCTGGATGCACGAAGTGAAAAGCTCGTATTGGCAGGTTTGGAAAGCCGAATTGCAGAGAAGACAACGTTAATGATTACCCATCAGCTTTCTCCTTTGAAAGACGTAGACAACATTCTCGTGATGGAGAATGGGTTGATTGCCGAACAAGGAAACTTTGAACACTTGAAAGCGCAAAACGGGCTCTTTGCCGAGATGCTGAAGTCACACCAAGAATCACAAAATGATAAGGGGAATCTGGATGCGTGATTTACTGCCTTATCTAAAGCTTTATAAGAAACACTGGTTTGGACTGTCTCTTGGCATGTTGCTGGCGTTTGCCACACTGTTCGCATCCATAGGTCTTCTGACTCTTTCTGGCTGGTTTATCGCCGCTTCTGCTGTCGCAGGTTTAACCATTGCGCGTGAAACCTTCAACTACATGTTACCCGGAGCCTTTGTCCGCGGTTTTGCTATGAGCCGAACGGCAGGTCGCTGGGGAGAGCGTGTGGTCAGCCACAACGCGACTTTCAAGCTACTGACTGATTTACGTATTTTCTTTTATGAAAAACTCACCCCTCTTATCCCAGGTAAAGTCGCTAACATTCGTGATGCAGACCTTCTAAACCGTTTGGTTGCCGACATCGACGCTATGGATCACGTCTACCTGAGACTGATCAGCCCACTGGTTGTGAGTGTACTGGGTATTGCATCCCTCACTCTTTTCCTGTGCTGGTTTGACCCGGTGCTGGGGCTGACGCTAGGTGGAATTCTTTTAGCTCTTGTTCTTATTTGGCCTGTGATCTTCTACAAGCTGGGCAAACTGAATGGACAGCAACTGACGCTGAATAAATCTGAACTTCGAATTGCAACGCTGGACTGGCTTCAAGGACACTCTGAACTGGTGCTGTTTGGTGTGGAATCGCGCTACCGTGACAACATCGACAGCAAGCAATCCGCGTTAATGGAAAATCAGGCTAAACACGCGCGCATAACTGGCTTGGCAAGCAGCCTGCTGATGTTAGCCAGTGGTTTAACCTTGGTTCTGATGCTCTGGATCGCAGCCGATGGCGTGGGCGGTCGAGCGCCAGATCCTTTCATCGCGATGATCGCTTTCGCCACTATGGCAAGCTTTGAAATTCTGATGCCTGTCGCGGGTGCATTCCAGTATCTGGGTCAGACGGTAACGTCTGCTCGTCGACTGAACGAAATCATTCACGCAGATCCTGAAGTTCAATTTGTTACCAATGAAACACCTCAACCTGACAAGTTTGATATCCAGCTTTCTGATGTCACCTTTGGATACGAAGCGGATGCACCTGTTCTGAATAATCTGGATCTGCACGTCGGGCACGGGCAAAAAGTAGCGATTGTCGGTCAGACCGGTTCTGGAAAATCGACCCTTTTGCAGTTGGTAACGCGAATTTGGGATGCGCAGTCTGGTCAGGTTGCCATTGGTGGTCGCGATGTAAAGCAGTGGAGTGAAAGTGCTCTTCGTACCTCTACTTCGGTCGTCAGCCAACGTGTCGACGTTCTCAACGGCTCACTCAGGGATAATCTCACCATTGCATTGCCAGATGCGGAAGACGCTCAGCTGATTGATGTTCTTGAGCAGGTTGGATTATCCAAACTGAATGAAGACAAAGGGCTGGATACCTGGTTAGGTGAAGGCGGTCGTCAACTTTCTGGAGGAGAAAAGCGCCGAATCGGCATTGCTCGTGCGGTGCTGCGTCAGTCGCCTATTGTATTGATGGATGAGCCGACAGAAGGTTTGGACAAGCAGACCGAACAGCAGATGATGCAGTTGTTTGATAAACATTTCAGCGATAAGACAGTTATCTTCATCACGCACCGCTTGGTTGGGTTGGAGAAAATGGATCTGGTTTGTCTGATGGAACAAGGTCAGTTTATTGAAACGGGCAGCCACGCGGATCTGATTCGCGAACAGGGTCGCTACTATCAACTCTGCCAGACGCTTTAGTCAGTAAAACTGTAGTGTAAAAGCCAGAGCCAACAAAGCTCTGGCTTTTTTCTACCAGCGCGAAAACTGATGGTAATTGGATACGTCGATGAATTCGGGCTTAATCAATACCAGCTCTCTTTCAACTTTTCCGCCGTTCAGCAGACCCAAACCAATTTGTACTGCTTCCCTACTCATTCGCTTAGGAAATTGCGCTGATGTACCCAACCAGTTAGGGCGCTTTTCCTCCAAAGCCTGAATAGCGGAAGGCGCACCATCGACCGAAGCGATCCAGACTTGCTCACCGGACTGAAGCATCGCCTGTTCAGCGCCCAAAGCCGTCGGGTCATTGATCGCGAAAACGCCATCGATGTCACTGTAAGCCTGAAGCGCGTATGCCATGGCTTCCAAGCCGCCGTTATAGCTGCCCGTTCCATTGATGTCTGCGTCCAATAAATTGATGTCTGGGTAGTCATTTAGCACCGACTTACACCCCGCCACTCTGTCGAGACTGGCTGACACGGGTGGACCGTTAATGATGATCACCCTGCCCTTTTCATTCAGCTTCTTCACTAATTTTAGGCACGCCATTTCTCCAGCCTGAATGTTGTCGGTAGTAATAGTGACATCAGCACCCGTTGCCCTTACATCGACCGCAATCACTCGGATGCCAGCCCTTCTCGCCTTATTCACAGCCGGAGCGATTCCCTGCTCATCAGATGCTACCAGCAATATCAAATCCACCTTGCGCTCAATAAACAGATCGATCTGCTGGTTCTGACGATCTAAGTCGTACGCGCTGGAGCGGACAATCACATCGATCTTTTTATCAGGTATCTGGTTGGCTTCTGCCTTAATGCTTTTCACCATAGTGACAAAAAACGGATTGGTCAGATCAGACACGGACACTCCGATTGAATAATCGGAACTCGCGGATGCGCGACCGTTAATCAGGAAAAGCAGGAAAACAACACACAACACAGATTTGTACATAGAAGAAACCTTATCCTTATATAGCTGGTTACCTATACAGAGTAATCGCTGTCCGATCTGGCTGCAAACTAGGCGACATAGAACCCCCTTTATCAAGCGGCAGTACCTGCTGTTCCCGGTTCCACCGCCCCCGTCATGATCGCCACCGCATCCGACATTGTATGAGTCTTTGGCGTGATGATGTCGGCTCGCTTGCCCAAGCGATGAACGTGAATTCGATCAGCAACTTCAAAGACATGAGGCATGTTGTGACTAATCAGTACCACAGGCAAACCTCTGTCCCTCACCTGCCGGATCAGGTCGAGCACTTTTCTTGATTCTTTCACACCCAATGCCGCTGTAGGCTCATCCATGATCACAACTTTACTGCCAAACAAAGCAGAGCGAGCCACTGCCACCCCCTGCCTTTGACCGCCAGATAGCGTTTCTACAGTTTGAGTAATGTTCTGAATGGTCATCAACCCGAGATCGGCAAGTTGCTGCTTTGCACGCTCATTCATGGCTTTTTTATCCAGCATTCGAAAAACCGAACCTAACACCCCTTCTCGGCGGATTTCACGACCGAGAAATAGGTTATCGGAGATATTCAAAGCGGGTGCGACAGCAAGGTTCTGATACACCGTCTCTATCCCCATGTCTCTAGCACTCATGGGAGTTTTGAAAGACACCGTTTTGCCGTCTAGCTTAATCTCCCCTGCATCCGGTATCAGCGCGCCTGAAAGCGCTTTAATCAAACTGGATTTACCTGCGCCGTTGTCACCGATAACAGCCAGAATTTCCCCTTTGTACAAATCAAAGTCTGCGCCATCTAAAGCGGTAACCCGACCGTAACGTTTAACCAGACCTCTTGCCTGCAATACTGGTTCACTCATACTGATACCTTCCTAATCCAGTGGTCGACACCCACAGCAACGATGATTAATAACCCGACGGTAAACTCCTGCCAAAGCACGTCTACCCCTAAAAGTGCGAGACCATTTCTGAATACTCCGACAATTAAAGCGCCAATCAGGGTGCCAAATATGGACCCTCGCCCTCCAAACAAACTTGTTCCACCAATGACAACGGCGGTAATGGAGTCCAGGTTAGCGGTGTAGCCTGCCTGCGGGCTGATGGAGCCAATTCGTCCGATCAATACCCAGGCTCCGATAGCACAGATGAAACCCGCAACGACATAGACCGACAGCAAGATCTTTTGCGTTCGTATGCCTGCTAACCTTGCGGCGTCTGGATCATCACCTGTGGCATAGACGTGTCGACCCCATGCCGTCCAGTTAAGGGCATACCAAATCACTGCAAACAGTAAGATCATCAAAATAGAGCCGTAGGTGATTCTGGCACCAAAGAACTCGATGGTTTCTCCCATCCACTGAAGCAACGGGGCGTTTTTAGCGATGGCTTGAGAACGTATCGTCTGGCTATTGAAATACCAGAGATTCAGCGCAAAAAAGATGTTCCACGTACCAAGTGTTGCAATGAACGGGGGCAGTTTGAACCGAGACACCAGCAGACCGTTAATCAAACCTGCGAGCGTCCCGACCAGCATTCCAATGGCAAACGCGATAGACGGTGGCAGCCCAAAATCCATTGCCATACGCCCCATGACAACAGAGCATAAAACCATAATGGCACCGACCGATAAGTCGATCCCTGCAGTCAGGATAATAAGAGTCTGTGCAATACCCAACACACCAATGATGGTGACCTGCTGGAGAATCAAAGACATGTTAAATGGATGAAGAAATCGCTCTCCGATGAGGAAGCTGAATATTGTGACCGCGAGAATGAGCACCAGAAAAGGTGCGGCAGTCGGCTGATTGTGCAAAAAGCGCTGCACAGACAAACCCACAGATGCCGATTCATTGAACTGGGCAAAACTTTTGTCTGCGTTACGTTCGGCGGCTTTTTCAAAATTGGGCTCGGTCGAAGAAGGGGGTTGGCTCATAGTGTTGTCCTTAACTCTAATCTGAGAGAGCCAAAGGCTCTCTCAGGTAATCACTTGGTTCTTTCCTCAGACATTAGCCCCAGCACTTACCAAGACCTTGCGCAGAAGTTGATGATTCAACACCGTTAACTGGCTCATCCGTGATCAGTTCAACCCCTGTGTCAAAGAAGCCTTTACCCGGAGTCGCGCCCGGTTTTACGCCCGATTTAGCATACTCAGCAATCGCTTCAACACCGAGCGAAGCCATTTTCAACGGGAACTGCATGGAAGTGGCACCAATGACTTTATCTTTGATGTTTTCCACACCTGGGCAGCCTCCATCAACGGAAACTAATAGGACGTCTTTTTCTTTACCCACCGCTTTAAGTGCTTCATAAGCCCCTGCCGCCGCAGGTTCATTGATGGTGTACACCACATTGATGCCCGGATCTTTTTGCAATAGGTTTTCCATTGCACGGCGACCGCCTTCTTCTGATCCCTGAGTAACATCGTTACCTACGATACGTGGGTCATCTTCGTCACGCATTTTGTTGGCGTCTTTCACATCGACCCCAAATCCTTTCAGGAAGCCCTGATTACGTGCAACGTCAACGGTGATGCCTGCGGTGCTGAGATCCAGCAAAGCAATTTTGGCATCTTTGGCTTTTGCGCCCATTTTTGCTTTCGCCCATTTCCCGATCAGTTCGCCTGCTAAGAAGTTATCCGTTGCGAATGTGGCATCCGCGACATTGGCTGGAGAGAAAGGCGTATCAAGTGCAATAACCACAATACCCGCTTTACGTGCTCGCTCAATGGAAGGAGTTAATGCAACCGGATCACTCGCCACAATCAGAATGCCTTTAGCACCCGATGCAATCAGGTTTTCGACTGCCTGAATCTGTGAGTCGTTATCGCCATCGTAGCGACCAGCAAAAGAACGTAACTCAAGACCAAGCTCGTTCGCTTTCGATTCTGCCCCTTCTTTCATTTTTACAAAGAATGGGTTTGTGTTGGTTTTAGTGATAAGTCCGACGATGGTTTTGTCAGCAGACAGAGCGGATGGTGCGCTGAACATGGCAGCAGCCAGTGCTGCAACAGTGAACATCTTTTTCATGATTGATTCCCTTTATCGTTATGCCAAGGTGTTACCTTCCTTGGTCGGCTACCCAAAATTGAATTGGGAGAGACAAGAATCAAATGAAAAAACTAATGAATGATTTCAGAGTAAGGAAATCTCGTTAACAATTGTAATAAACAACTTAACTGATTGTTCTTTAAGTTACTTTGATAAGGGTTTGAAGGGTTTCAAATTGGAAAGGTTTCGGGATAAATGCCCATTCAGTATCAAACTGGTGATGTTTGATCAGTGCTTCGACAGGTAGTCCGGAGGTGAGTATTACAGGGAGATCCGGGTGCGTTTTCATCATATGCTGCTTTAAATTAACGCCGTCTTCCGGAGTACCCAAATTCACATCAGAAACCACCAGATTACATTCGTTTTGTTGCAAAAATTCCAAAGCGGACTGAACCGTTGGAACGGTGGAAACTCTCAGATTCAGGGATTGCAATTGTTCATGGATAACCTTCCCAACTTCTTCGTCATCTTCCACTACCAGTACTTGAGAGCCAGAAGATAGATTCACGACTGGTGAAAGCGATTTATCTTCCGGCTCTTGGTTATCTGGGGTAACACCAATAGGTAATATCAGGGAGATTGTCGTTCCCTTTTGCGGGACAGAATCTATTTCAATCTCTCCGCCACTTTGGGTGACAAAACCATAGACCATACTCAGTCCAAGACCACTTCCTTCACCCGTTTGTTTTGTTGTGAAAAATGGCTCCAGTGCACGCCGCTGGGTCTCTGAGCTCATTCCTACTCCAGTATCCGACACTTTTAAACAAACACTGTCCTTGGTTGTTTGGGAGGTCGAAAGCGTGAGTGTTCCTCCTTCTGGCATTGCGGCTGCACTGTTTAGAACCAAATTCAGTAAGGCATTTTCCAACTGGGATGGATCTACATGAATATGCGTGTCTTTGAGTTGAAGAGAGGTTTTTACCTGAATACTTGGTGTGACACAGTACGCAGACAGATCCAGCATACCCGCCACCAAGTCATCCACCGCTATCCACTCCGGATACAGCTGTTGCTTGCGACTGAACGCCAATAAGCGCTGCACGAGATTGGTCCCTTTCTCAGATACCATTAGCGCGCGAGCCAGATACTTTGCCTGACGTTCATCTACGCCTTCAGACATTTCCAGTAACTGAAGATTGCCAATCAGTGATGCCAGCAAGTTATTAAAATCATGTGCGACACCACCGGTTAGCTGACCCAACATTTCCATTTTTTGCGATTGGTGCAGTTGTTGCTCTATGGCTTTACGTTCAGACAGGTCGCTGTACAAAGTAACAAACCCACCTTCTGGCATGGGCTGGCTGCGAAACTCAATGATTCGTCCATCATTAAAATAGCGCTCAAACACCGCTGATTTGTCTTTGCGTTCCCGATTCAGCCTTTGCATCTCCAGGTTTTCCTGCATCAGATTTCGTGTTCGAAAAGGAGTTCTGGCCATTAAATCCTGCAGTTCATCAAGCGACATTCCAAAGGAGACTTCATGCGCTTCAAGCTTAAACAACGTCAAGTAGCGATGGTTCCACGCCACTAGCCTGTCCTGGTCATCAAACACACTCAAGCCATCCTGAATGTTGTTAAATATGGCTTCCAGCAAATTCTTTTGAGCCTGCAGGTCTTCCGTCATTCTTACCTTTTCGACCGCTTCAGACTGAAAGGCCTCAAAGGCTCTCGCCAGTTCTCCAATTTCGTCATTACGCTGGATATTGGCGACCGCTACGTTGGTGTCGCCTTTGGCAAGGCTGGACATTTCATCGGTAACCGTTTTCAAATCACGAGTAAGTACAGAGTTAAACCGGTGAAGGTAGATACTGCTTACTAGCAACAAAACAATAATGATCGAGATAAACGTGGTCGCCCGGTCAATGGCACGCTCCGACTGTTTCTGCTGAAACCGTAAATGTTGCTGGAGTGCGATAACGAATTCGTGTACAGATACCGTCATCTGATCTGACTGGGCGCGAATGGATGAGAGAAGATAAGCATTATTACGACGAATCTCCGCGACCTTTGACTGCTGAAGCCTTAGCTCGACCAATATCTTTGAGATATCCTCAAAAGAAAGCACCTGCGCAAAGTCTTCCATCTGCTTGATCAGTACTTCTGGCACACTCATCGGGTTGGTCGTAAACGCATCTAAGAAAATATTGCCTTGTGAATGCGAGGATAGTGGTTGCAGCTCAAATTGTAGAGCCAGTAAATCCTCTCGCGTAAAGAGTTCCTGAGTCACGTTAGACAGAAGACCCTGTATCGATGCATCCAGAGTTTCTACCCGCTTCAGTAAGGTATCTCGGGCTTCGACGTTGTTTAAATGTCGGGCAACGGCGTTAAGCTCGGCAATTTTTTCTTGCAGGCGCTGAGTTTCATTCTGTACATGAAAGGGACGGGCAAAATCTGCTGCGTATGGTGCCATAGCGGCGACCTGAGCCACACTCTCTGAAAGGCTGAGCGCAGTATTAATGTCTTCCAAAGTAGCAGACGCGATGTCGTCAATTAGTGCTTGGTTTTGCTGTGTGGTATAGATAAAAACACTCGCCAGCGACAGAGTAAGAAGCAAAGTGCCGACAACGGAAAGCAGTAACTTGGTGCGAATACTCTGCAAGTTAACCATGGGTTAGCCAAGCATCACGACTTTGCTATTGAAAACATAGCCCACCCCGCGCTCGGTCTGGATGAAGTTGGGAAGGCGCGGGTTGGTTTCTATCTTTCTTCGTAATCTGAGTATCAGAACATCAATAGTTCGGTCCTGAGAATCTGACGCGAAACCCTGTGTTTTATCGAGCAGTTGGTCACGAGACAAAACACAGTTTGGCGAAGAAACGAAAGCTTGAAGCAGAGAGAACTCACCATAGGTAAGGCTGACTTCTTTCCCTGACTCATGATGTAACTGACGGGTGGTGATATTGAGTGTCCAGGGACCAAACTGATACTGGGTATGATCCGATATGACTTCTACAGGTTTAGGTTGAGTCAATTCTGAACGTCGTAGTAGCGCGTTCACACGGGCAATCAGCTCACGAAGATTAAAAGGCTTCATCATGTAATCGTCTGCTGCCACCTCCAGCCCAATTATCCGATCCGTTTCGTCCCCCTTCCCAGTAAGCATCATGATGGGAACAGCACTTTCTTCGCGAATGGATTTGGCAATCTGTAAGCCGTCTTCTTGCTTTAATCTAAGGTCCAGTAAAATTAAATCTGCCGTATCAGCTTCTAGAGCCTGAAAAAGTTGGGTACTGCTTTCAGCCTGTACGACATTATGCCCCTGCTGTGTCAGGGCATCATCCAACACATCACGAATATCCTGATCATCATCGACCACTATGATTCTTCTTACACTCTGTTCCCTGAGTTGCAAAATTCGGCTTCCTTAATTAAAGGTTCAGAAGTTATTTAATTAACACTCAATAACAACATTTGGCTAACAAACACTCGAAAATTGTGATTTGTATTAAGTCTAGCTGAATATAAAAAAACCCAGCGCAAGGCTGGGTTTCAAAGTAATTAGAACGAGAGATTAAGCGTATTCGATTTCGAACTGCTTCATAAATTCTACCAAAGCTTGTACGCCTTCAAGTGGCATTGCGTTGTAAATAGAAGCTCGCATACCACCTACTGCACGATGCCCTTTTAGAGCTTGAAGACCTGCCTCTTCCGCCAGTTCTAAGAACTTGCTATCCAATTCAGGTTTCGCTAGTTGGAATGGGACGTTCATACGAGAACGGTTAGAAGGATGAACCTGATTTCGGTAAAACTCAGAGCCGTCGATGTAGTTGTATAGCAGCGCTGCTTTTTCTTCGTTCACCTTTTCAATAGCTTCAACACCACCTTGCTCTTTCAACCACTCAAAGACCAAGCCAGACAAATACCAGGCGTAAGTTGGTGGCGTGTTGAACATCGAGTCTTTTTCTGCCAGAACTTTGTAGTTCAGGATGCTTGGCAAGGCTTCCGACGCCAGTTCAAGCAAGTCTTCTCTTACAATCACGATGCAGATACCAGCAGGGCCGATATTCTTCTGCGCACCTGCGTAGATAACACCGTACTTCGACACATCGATTTTACGAGACAGAATGGTTGAAGACATGTCTGCAACAATCGGCTTGTCGGTAACAGGCAAATCTGTGATTTCTACACCATCAATAGTTTCATTCGGACAAAAGTGCACATAAGCAGCGTTTTCATCGATTTTCCACTCCGAAGGTGGAATAACTGCAACTTTTCCGTCGACTTCGGTTTTAGCGTTAATCACGCGAGGAGTACAATACTTCTTCGCTTCTTTAACCGCACTTTCCGCCCAGTAACCTGCGTCTACATAATCTGCGGAAGGTTTGTCGCCTATCAGGTTCATAGGCACGGCTGCAAACTGAGCTCGCGCTCCACCATGGCAAAACAGTACTTTGTAGTTGTCTGGAATGGACAGAAGGTCGCGTAAGTCTTGCTCTGCTTTATCGGCTACTGCAATAAACTCTTTGCTACGGTGGCTGATTTCCATTACCGATGTGCCAATACCGTTCCAGTTAACGTATTCGGCTTGTGCCTTTTCCATGACTGCTTTAGGTAGTCCGGCTGGACCAGCACTGAAATTGTAGATCGGTTCCATGATGAGGGATGCTCCTGCTAGGTAAAACGTTTCCCAAGTAATAACACTTTTTCACATATTGAAAAAGTAAAAATCTACAGTAAACACAAAAAAAGAAGTCTTTTGACTTCTTTTTTTCTTCAGTGAGCTATTTCCTGCAAATATCTCTATCTTTGCCCAGCCATTAACGGCATAAACAATGCAAGAAGAGGAACCTGTTTTCCACTTTCAAAGGTCACCTGACCACCATTCAGGTTGGCATTCAGGTCGACTCCTTTGTCAACTTCCGTTGCAAACTCCATAATCAGCAATTCATCAATGTTTTCGCGAACATATGGGTATGCTTGCAACAATTCATTGGAGATATGAGCATCCAGCTTGCCTTCTACTACGTTCAGTAGAATGGAAGCATTTTGTGAAACATTTTTCTGCCCTGCTGGAACCACTAGTTTCCATGCAGACTGAAAATCGCCGCCATTGAGGTTAACAGCAAATTTATTCAGCTCTACTTCAAGCCCAGCCTCAACCAGTTGATCAAGCAGTGGCATGCTTTGCTCAACTTTTTCTGGAGTTAACTCTGCACCAGATTGGTAAATGGACAGTAGCTGCTCTAATGCATCACTGCGAATGCCGTTAAATGCAAAGTCCAGCTTCACTTTTTTGGCTACATTCTCACCCGAAGTCGCTTCTTCAATCGTTAGCACTTGCTGGTTATCGAACGTTTCCCCAGTTTCAGCTTTCACAGAGGTAATCATGTAATCCAGTTCACTTAGCTGGAAATCATTCTGGCCACCGACGGTTTTTAGCGAAATACCCGCTAAATCCATCTTCTGTTCACCAATCCAGATCCCTTGCTCTTTTTGCCCATTGCCTTTTGCGGTGAACCCTGAAACCACAAGTTCATCACCATTGGCAAAGTTAACCGAAGAGAAAGGAATGGAGGCTTGATAGTCTAAAGCACCAGAAATGGATGCACTGCCAGTGGCAGAATACTCGCCGACGATAAGCTCTGATCCACTTGAGTCAGTAAAGTTGAACTTGCGACCCACCAACTCAAAATCGGTATCACCATTAAGTTTGCTTTGGGTGGCTAATTCGAACTGCACTAACTTCGAATCTTTCACATAGGAATGCGCATCTATTGAGAACAATCCATGGCTGATGTCATGAACAACATCAATAGAGGTTGGTAACCCATCTTTCTCAAGATTCTCTGCCAACAGTGGATCTGTGATGGTGTAACGTGTGATTGCCTGAGCATAGAAATAGCTTCGGTCGTACTCAACCACTTCGGCTTTCACGCCTTCACTGTTGAGCTGCTGAATACCATTTTCAACGATAGTTTGTGCAATTTGACCAACAGCCAAAGGCCAACAAGCAGTTAGCGCAATAGCACCACCAATGGCGCCAAGTTTCTTAAGAGAGTGCATGCGATAGGAAATTAACAATTAAAAATGGCAGTCTACCCTAATTTGTTCAGCAATGGGAAAGCCGAACAATGAATTTTTGTTAAGAATAATCTTTGAGTTACGTCAGCGTTTTGTCAGATAACTGCAGCTATCGCCTAGAATACTAACCACATCTCATATCGAACTGCATCTTCTTGGTAGATTTAATTTATCTCAAGGAGGTGCTGTGAAAGATTTTGCGATTTTATTTATCGATGATGACCACGAAAGTGTTCGTCGCTTTGAATCGGTATTCGCCCCTTTTTACGATCATTTCGATGTTCGTTTCACGTGCTCTATTACAGAAGCGAGCAGCGTGGTTGAAAAGCTTTCTCAGGCTCAATCTGAGCTGGCAATGGTGATAGCCGCGAACAGAGCAAACATTCTGGCTTCTGATTATCTTATTCAGATTGGACAGATTCCCGAAACAAAGCATGCCCGTAAGGTGCTGTTAAGTGATGGAAATGACCTTGAGGACATTCTTACCGCAGTAAATAAAGGCAGGCTAGATCACTGCATAACTGAGTCGTCTAATACGCAGTCCATTACCAAAAGCCTGGTGCAGGAACTGACTGACTTTATTCTGGAATACCCTGAACAGGACTGGCTGAAATACAGCAAAATCCTCGACCAAGGGAGGCTAGTTAGAGCGCACATTGAAAACCGTATCCATCGATTTCAGTCTGGCTTTCTTCATGATTACCATAACCTCACTGATGAAGCACTGGCTGAAAAAGTTATCGGCGCCCTAAGTGAGTTTTTCTCTTCCAACGATGAAACACAAGCGATACGAACGTATTCCGCAGAACACCTCCTCACAAGGGAAGGAACACCCAACCACTTTTTGTGGTTTATTACCTCTGGTCAAGTCGCGCTGTACAAGAAGGATGAACTCGGGATTCAGCGGGAGGTGGTTCGACATCAGAAGGGCAACTTAGTTGGCGGCATGTCTTTTGTTACAGGAGAGATGTCTTTTTCTACGGCAATTACTTTGAGCAAGACCCGCGTCATTAAGCTTAGCCGAGCCGAGTTCAATAAAGTGATGCATTCAGACTCCGAACTGCTTCCTCTCTTTACGAATCTGCTCTTGCGTCACTTTAATCGCCGCTTGCAGCGCAGTATTGATACCAAACTTGAACTGCAAAAGTCACTTGAGTCTTTGGAAACCGCGCAAACTCAGTTGATCGAGAAAGAGAAGATGGCGGTGCTTGGTCAGCTTGTTGCGGGTGTCGCGCATGAGCTAAACAACCCTGCCGCCGCTATTTTAAGAGGCGCGGAATCCCTGAGCCTCGCCATTCAGGCAATTGTTGAACCTGATCAGCCGTTAGAAGATTCCGACCTTGCTCGGCAGTTGCTTTTGTCTTCATTAAACAATCACCCGGAATCTACCGCCACACAAAGGGAACATGCTAAAGCGATAGAGAAACAGATTGGTGATAGAAGGATCGCAAAGAAACTGGTGAAACTAGGGCTACATAAAGATGAGTCAGTGCTAAACAAGCTTATCGCGTCAAATGAATTAGATAAGATATTGCCAAAGCTTGAACACTACCACACAGTTGGAAATACCCTTCGTTCTTTGAATGTGTGCGCATCACGAATTACCGACATGGTTAAAAGCCTAAAAGGCTACGCCAGAGATGAAGGGGAATCCGTTCAGGAGTGCAATATTCTTGAAGGGTTAGAGGACACTCTGACGATGTTTGAAAACCGGCTTAAACGATACAAGCTCACAAAACACTATGAAGAGTTACCTATGCTGCGATGCAACCCCAATGCTTTGCAGCAAGTCTGGACGAACCTCATCTCTAACGCACTCGATGCGTTACCTGAAAAAGGCGAGATAGTCATATCGGCGAAGCAAGAACATTCAGACAAAAGAAACTGGGTGGTGGTTGAGATACAAGACTCAGGGCACGGAATCCCCCACAACATTCTTCCAAAGATTTTTGACCTGAACTTCACCACCAAAAAAGAAGGTAACTTCGGCTTAGGCATCGGGCTGTCTGTCTGCCAGCAAGTTGTTAAACAGCATGGAGGTAAGTTGATCGCAGAGTCAGAGCCAAACCAATACACCCGAATACGAGTGATGTTACCCTCCCATTCTGAATCCAAGGAGCACACACAATGAATCAGTATCTAATACTCTGTGTAGACGATGAGCGCGAAATTCTGGACAGTGTCATCCATGATTTAGAACCGCTAGATGAATTTTTTGTGCTTGAGGCTGCAGAGTCCGTTTCAGAAGCAAAAGAGATCATCGATGAGAATGCAGAAAAAGGTATAAAACTGGCTCTGATACTGTGCGACCATATTATGCCTAAGCATTCTGGTATCGACTTCCTCATTGAGCTCAATCATTCAGATGAAACCACCCACGCCCGAAAAGTCCTGTTAACGGGTCAGGCTGGGCTCGAAGACACGATTCAAGCGATAAACCAAGCTAATCTGGACTTTTATATTTCAAAACCCTGGCAAGGTGAAGACCTTCTTAACACCATAACTCAGCAGCTCACTCAGTTCATAATTGAAAATGACACTGAACTTTTACCCTGGGTTCGCATTCTAAACGGAGAGAAAATCCTCGAAGCCATCGCCGCAAAACGCACTGAATTTGGTGAATAGTGGGCATTTTCCATCAAATCGAGCAGAAAACGCCCACAGAAACGGAATTTCTTTCAATTTTTTGATGAATCCTCGTTAGGATGCATTATCATAAACCGTAATAATTCAAGGAACTTCATGGTATTGCTCTTGAGGCACTACCAGAACCAACTAAAGAAGGTTTGTCTAAATTATGCGTAAGACACTGTTAGCCATTGGTCTGATGGCAGTATCTGCTTCTTCATTTGCTGCAGACAAAGACGAAGTCGCGTCAATGAGCAACTTTAACTACGACTATGCTGAAGCGCGAATCGGCGCCAGCCCAATGACTTTTGGTGGTGGTTTCAGTAAGTCAATTCACCCTAACGCACATATGGTTGCAACGGTTGATTCCAAATTTAAAGGTGATTTCAACCTGTCTGCTGGTTTCGGCTTTCACGCTCCGGTAAACAACTGGGCTGATCTAACAGGTGAAATGCTATTCCGCGCAGTCGATAACAAAGATCAGGACATCGACACGGGCATGCAGATCAACCTTGGTGTTCGCCAATGGTTAGGTCCACAGCTAGAAGTAGGTGGTAAAGTGGGTTACGTGTCCATTAAGCAAAAAGACGAGTGGACAGGTTCAGTATACGGTCGCTTCCACTCTACTGAGCTATTTTCGATTGGTCTGGAAGGTCTGCTTAACGACTTCTACGGCGACCAGTTTATGATGACGGCAAGATTTAAGTTTTAATCTTTCTT
This sequence comes from Vibrio sp. SCSIO 43132, assembly GCF_019904195.1. Classification (NCBI taxonomy): domain Bacteria; kingdom Pseudomonadati; phylum Pseudomonadota; class Gammaproteobacteria; order Vibrionales; family Vibrionaceae; genus Vibrio; species Vibrio sp. SCSIO 43132. Next base: position 1,505,868 of record NZ_CP063199.1, on the reverse strand, counting down.
CTTATCAAAAAATAAAAGCCAGAGATTTTAGTCTCTGGCTTTTTTGTTGGTGTAATAAAAAACCCCAACCTAGTGGTTGGGGTTTTAGTATTTAAAGCTTATTAGAAGCTTGATACACGATCATGTTCGTCCACAATTACCAAGTTTCGGAAACCCGCTCTATCTATTACCTCTAAGCGCAGTGCTTCACGCGTAAGAGGACTAGTTACGTATTCTTCCAACAATTTTGCATCCATCGCAAACATGGGCTCAAATTCACTCGGCAGTTTCACTAACTCGGCCATGTAGACAGAAAGATAACTCACTGTCGCATTGGCAAATCTTAAATCATCTAACCAAATTGCTTTAATTGCATGAGCTGCTGTTAGGGCGTCCGTTGTGAGTAGACCTGACGTAAAACTATAGACACACAAATTGTCCACGTAAATACAAGATCCCTCTGAGCGGGCTAGACCATTTTCAAACAAGTAACCAAACATAGCGTTCCATTCATTGCTAGTAACAATGAGTCCGTCATCAGTAAAACTTGCTAATGCACCCGCTACAAATTTCTCAACCCCTGGACCAATATTTTGCAAACTTGCAACTTCGGAGGAATTTCGGAATCTTTCAGAAAATTCTGAGCTACCAATAGCTGTCTCCATAACAGCAGTTCTCCTGTTGTTAAAATCAGCTAAATCTGAAAGAGGATAATCTGCAAATTTAAAGACATCACTTTGTTGAATTGTTCTTAGCATTGCCTTACCAATCGCGTTAGAGTCTACACGAGTATCTACGGCGTATGTTCTTCCTAGAATTTCTATACCTTCAAAACCCGTTGGGATGTGACCATTGTAGTCATAAACAGCAACTTTTGAGCGCATTGCAAATGCTTCAGGTTTGTAGCTGTCAGTGCGAATGCTATCGTAGCGCGCCAGAACCTGACTCATAGCTTTCGGGAGTGGAGTATTACTGTTGAAATTGAAGCCGTATCTACTACCAAACCACCATGAGAGACCTCCTGGAACAGAAATTTCTTTTGTTCTCCAGTTAGGCGTCCATGAAATTGCTACTTTGTCGCCTTGGGAATTCTCAAATTTATAGACATCACCATTAGCATCAACCATTTCATAAGGATTAATCACTTGACTGAATTCTGTCGCGACATCATTTGGTAACGGGATTGGTCTCGATAGATTCCAATGATCAATAAGTTCGTTCAATTGCTCTCTCACCCCTGGAAGATCGATGAGCGCAAAATCAACACCACGAACACGTGCAGGTGATAACAAATACTCTAGTGCCAATACCTTATCCATCCAGTTACCCAGATGTTCAACTTCGTATCCAATTCGTGACGCATTATCTTTACTCGGTCTATCAAACAAACGAACTTGGTTTAAGAACTCTCCATATTTAGATTCCGCAGTTACGTTAAAGGAGAGTTCGACACGTTTTCCGTCATTAGTGGTGAAGCTGTAAGCGCCTTGTGAAAGAGCATCTGTTAGCTTCTCATCAAAACATGACGTTGGAAGATGAAGCTTACCTTTGTATTGATCTCCCGCGATCAAGCCAGCATATATGTTGAGCAACTGTAGCTCAAACTGTCTGTTTGAAAGAGGAGTTGTTTTGGTAACACCGTTGGCGATGTCAGTTCTGACAATGTCAACGTTACAGGTTTTTGCTGGTGTCTTCAGCAAATCTAGGTAGAAAAATGCCTGTTCATAAGCCGCGATTGCGACATCACAACGCCTTTGCTGAACAGAAGTACGAGGAGATGTATCATCTGCTGCAGGGCAAACTTCGCTTGGCTTTAGAGGTTCACTTGGGAACGCTGAATAATAATCTGTCAAGACCATATTCATACGAGAGAACATACCGCGTGTAGCAAAGTACTTGCTCACTGCACTCTTGTTTTCGTTAAATTCAATTTTGTCTTTACGCGTGCTGAATGATTCAAAACGCTCAGTATATTGCTCAGAATAGTAATCTGTAATCTGGGTCAGGTTTGTACCCTCGTCAAAAATTAGACAACCTGAATTTACCGGCGCTCTCCCACTACCGTCAGTACAGTAAGCGTAATCACGTAGCTCTTTTCCAGTTTCATCCAACTCACCAGAGAAAATGATAGAAGCCAACGCAGAATCTTTAGTTAAATCCGCTCTTTTAGCCTCATCTCGAACGGATAGGTCGATCATTGTAATGCCATCATCGCTGTTACGATATTCTACAACCTTATTAGCGACTTCCTCATCGGACATCGAATTTTCATCGATTATTTCGTGCGACTCAACTTTACGCTGATAAGCAAACCTCAAAGCCGCGCGATCGTATAATCCAAATGCAGGCTGCGAGTTCAAGGATGAAGGCATATAATCCATGACCGATGAAGTCGCGGATAGACCATTTAAACCAAGTGCCAGTGATTCTTTAGCAGAGTAAAAGTTGTGACCATCATAGCTTCCAGCAAAGTTGTGTCGTAAGCCGAGGTTATGACCTATCTCGTGAGTCAATACATGTAGGTAATAATGAGTAGAGATTTGTCTAGTCACCGCCTCACGTTGTTCTATGCTGAGATCTGCCCAGGATTTAAGCTGTTTTGGTACACCCGCAATTATCTCATCTTGCGTTTGTTCAAAGTAAAAACCTTCGCTGATGAAATCTAAATCAGTTACGTTTGTTTTCTTAATAGAAGTAGATACTGAATACTGGTCGACTGGGTAGATGTTATTCTCAACCATCTTAGCCAGTTTCATCCCTTTCTCTTCTTGCAATTCTTCTAGATTTAACTTTTGAATTACACCTTCATCGTATGCATGTTCAAAATTATCGATTGAATCGTTAAGGTCTTCCAAAAACTCGTTACGATACTGTTCTGCCTCCGCGTCAAATCTAACGTCACTCAAAGAGCTAGAAGCATTGCTTGTAAACCCTTGGGTAGAGGTATCTGAAGCAGGTGTATCTTCCTTTAACTGCTCTTCCAAAATGCCTTTGTTGTAATGACGAGCTAGAGTATCCCACTGCCTGCCTGTACCTGGGATAAGGTTACCCGGGAACATAATTGTGTAAGCACTAACAATTTCACCAGTTAATGGATTAGCGTAACTAGGACCTAGCCCACCGCCACCACCATCGCTGGCCTCAGGTACTATGTGAATGACATTTTTACGCAGGTCACCTACACGTACACCGCTAGGTTCGGTAGCACCAGCATTAACTAGAACTAACTCAGGAACAATTCGGTTATTTTTCGAAAAATCATCCTTTAGGCTATTGTTAATAATACTGAAGCCACGAATTGTCGCATCTAGCCATTGCTTATTGAGCAGATTACCATTCTCGTCTTTTCGGAAAAACTCATCACTTAGGTAGTACTCAATTTTCTCCTTCTCAGGATTAAATCGGTTGATGAAATGGCCTTCATAACCACGTTGATTTCTATTGTTATTCGGGTCTAACTTTTTGTAGTCTGTTTTAAAGAAGCCAAACTTATCATGTTCAGCCAGATCATAGTGCACTGGCTGGTAACCCGGCGATGCAATCGTATCAAGGCGAACCAGTGAGTAAAACACAGTGTTTTTTTCAGGCTCTCCATAATCACCCTCACTCACAATGTTATGCTCGAATTCGATGTTGATGACACCTTTCTTAGGATCAAATTCAACATGAGTCAGGTTTTTATTTATTAGATTGTCGAAGTATGCTTTGAACAGAGTTTGATCATCATGAACAGTTAGTTCGTCAAAGCTTGGAGTAAAGTGTGTTTTTTGCCACCAGCGCACTGCTGGATCAGACACTTCCTCTTCTTTGTTAGTACAATCGCCATACGAATCTTCCTTACATTGATAAGCTTCGTACGAACCTTCCAAAGTAAGAAGTCTTGGCTCATTATGATCACCAGGGAACCTAGTAATTTCCCCTTCAAATGTAATGTCACCTTCAAGCTTCTCAGCAACTAGACCTTCTTGAGTAAACTTTAGAGTGACAAGATTTTCTTCATTAAGAAAATCATACATATAAGGGTGGACGTCAGAAGTGCGTGTTACATCACCAAAAGTCTGCTGAAACATCCAGATACCCTCTAAAGGTATCTCGTAACAATCTGAGCAGTTTCCAACCTTTATAGGTGCGTTGCCTGTTAAGCTAGACAACGAAGATTGATTTATATCTTTGTCCACATATTCGTACGCTTGATCATCAGCACCACAGCCCACTAAAGCTGCTCCCACTGCTGTCACCAAGCTAAGTTTCTTAAAATTCATAAGTAACTACCTGTTGTTGTTTTTATTTCCTAAAAAGAGAATGTTGCTGTTGCAACATAGGTGGCATTCTCACTGTCAAACAGATCGATGTTGCCTAATGTGCCTCGTTCTGCATCGGTGTATACACCACTGGAAGAAGCACTCAATGAAAGAGATAAGTAATCGGTGGCTTTATAGCTACCCGATAAATTACCCGCATAGGTAAAACTGCTCCGTCGAGTGCCTTGATAACTTATAGAGTTACCGCCGAGCAGTGACGCATTGAATGAGAAGTCACCTATTGAATAACTCGCACAAGCAGAAATAGAATAGATCCACTCATTTAAAGACTCACCGGCAATAGTTTTGTATTGGTGGAAGTTCTTTCTTACTCGTGGAGTTACACAAAATCCCACGTCAGCAACTTTAAAGCTGACAGGAACCGATAATCTAAATGCAGTATTTAACTGTTGTTTGCGCGAATGTTCAGAAGTAGGAATGGTCAATTGTCCACTCATAGAAACATTTACTGTTTCACCAAACTTGGCCAAATTTGAGTATGAAAGCCCGATTACAGAGTCTGTGAAAAAGTCTCCAGTTTTGTCTTCCAAGCTTCGGTAGGCTCCTGTTGAAAGAAATGCAGAGTATTTGTCTCGAGTAGCATTAAAACTTGCATTCCAGTTAAGTGCGCGCTTTGAACGATGGTCGTCTGGGTGGTAGATGTTGGTTTGATAACCAAGCGACAAACTACCTCCGTATTTTGTTTCAACGACTTCTTCCTTAGCGACACTTTTCGCAGCGTCGTCCTGTTCTGAGTTACCTGTTTCTTCAGCCATCGTGCTAAACGAGGCTAGAGCTCCAGTCATCAGAACAAGTCCGTGCAACGAGGTTATTTTTGTGTGCTGCATAAACGTTTCCGTTTCGTTCCTGTTAAATTTCCTAAAATTTGAAGTGCAAGAGCCCTACCCTTAATTAACTAAAGGGTACAAAGGGTTATCCGAAAATATTCAGCCCTTAATCTTCAAAATATCAACAACATACTCAGAACGTAAAAGGTCGCTTATTACTAAAATTTTAGTAATAAGGGTTAAGTACTTTGTATGTTTAAATAAATATTCAAATAGATTAAATAATTAAAAAAAGTAATTACATCTTAAAAACATAACAACCTGTTACTTATTTTCATTATTTTAAATATTTAAATAGATCTATGATTCAATTTGATTATTTTTCATAAGCTATCCTGTAATTCCTTTTACATGTATCAAACTACTGGTGTAGTTGGTTAGCCTAGCCAAGACTTAATATTTATTAGATGTGTAAAATAAGATAAAGCAGATTCCATACGCTTTATTTATTCTTTATATTGAAGGTAATTTCTAGTCTTTAATATCTCTTAATTACTTTCAAATTTCACTCTGTATATTGTTTCTAAGTATTAATATTCGAGTTAGTTCATCTTTTAAATGTAAATATTTTCAACCATCGGTTAAAGAACGCTCGTTTTCTTCTTTTATTTTTTCTTTAGTATTCTTATGTTCTCTATATTTTGGATGAGTAATGGGTATTGCTGATAAAAGTTTCTTTGTGTAGTCCGCTTGAGGGTTATCGTAGATTTCTTTTACTCCACCCATTTCTACAATTTTTCCAAAATACATTACGGCAACTTTATCCGAAATATGGCGAACGACAGAAAGATCATGAGAAATAAAAATCATCGCCAAATTCATCTCTTTCTGAAGACGAAGCAACAAGTTCAAAATCTGAGCCTGAACAGACACATCCAGTGCAGAAACAGATTCGTCACATATCAGAAGCTTAGGCTTAAGTGCGATAGCTCTCGCAATGCCAATTCGCTGCCTTTGCCCACCAGAAAACTCGTGAGGGTATCGCTCTGTTGAGTTGGCTGGAAGACCGACTTTTTCAAGCAAGCCCAGTACCCATTGTTTTCTCTCTTTAGGTGTACCGACGCCGTGTATGATATAAGGCTCTTCCAAGATCATTCCGATGGTGTGTCTCTGGTTAAGTGACTCCATTGGGTCTTGAAAGACAATCTGCATGTCTTTCCGAAGCGAGCGCATTTGTCTTGGTGAAAACTGAGTAATGTCTTCTCCTTCAAAGAAAATTCGTCCTTCCGTCGGTTCAAATAACTTGAGTATGGTACGGCCGAGGGTACTCTTTCCGCATCCCGATTCCCCGACTAAGCCGAGTGTTTGCCCCCTCTCGACTGAAAATGAAACGCCATCAACGGCTTTCACTGTATAGCCTTTTTTAAACACACCTTTGCCAGAAACAAAGTGCTGTTTTAAATCAACAATTTTAAGTACTTCTTCCATTGCTGTGCTTACCCTTTGAACTCTGGAAACGTGGTAATATCGATAGGTTTTATCTCGATAGGCTGCTTGGGCTCGTTATCTAGGTTAGGCATAAGCCCCATCAATCGCTCGGTATATGGATGTTGAGGATTATCAAATAGATCAAAGACATCAGCGAATTCGACCACTTTGCCGCCATACATCACCGCCACGTCATCACAAATCTCCGCAACCACACCTAAATCATGAGTGATGAATATCATCGCCATTCCTGTTTCTTCCTGCAGTTCTCGCATAAGTTCAAGAATGGATGCCTGGACGGTTACGTCCAATGCCGTTGTAGGTTCATCACAAATCAAGATGTCTGGCTTACAAGCCAGTGCCATGGCAATCATGACTCGCTGGCGCATCCCACCAGATAAGTTATGTGGATATTCATTCATCCTCTTCTCTGGCATTGGAATGCGCACTTTTTTCAGCATTTCTAGCGAATAAGCGTTTCGCTCAGATTTTGATAAGTCTGGTCGGTGCAACTCCAACACTTCGTTAAGCTGTCGCCCAACGGTGTGAACAGGGTTTAACGCTGTCATCGGATCCTGAAAGATGATGGAGATATTATCTCCACGCATCTTATACATTTCCTCGGCGGGCAACGTCACCAAATCGGTCCCGCGATACAATATTTCGCCGTTAGTCACCCGACCGTAAGGCTTGGGAAGCAGCCCCATGATCGACATGGAGGTAACACTCTTTCCACAACCCGACTCTCCAACTAAACCAAGTGTACGCCCCGCTTTCACATCGAAGTTAACACCATGAAGAATCTTCACCACACCATCATCGGTGGTGAATTCGGTTTCCAGATTTCTTACGCTTAATATTGTTTCCGCAGACATACGACTTCTCCTGACTGACTCAATTACAGCTTGTAGCGGGTGTCCATAACCGTAACCGGCTCGAACGTCTTTCCACTTTTCACTGCTTTTTTGGTTTCTTTCTTCATTTCAGAATCAATCCAGAATGTATGCAAACCTAAAACCCTGTTTGTTGGGAACATTGCCTCTGTCATTCGTGTCATCGCATTTTTCGGAAACTTAATGTAACGCCAGTGAGCTTCACGTGAATATGGCACCATGTAACCCGGCACGATGACATGGGCTTCTGTAATCTTCTGTTGAATTTGATGAGATAGGCTATGTCTCTTTTCTACATCAAATTCCTTTCTATATTGCTCAATAAGCTTGTCTAATTCTGGAGAACTAAAGTTGGTGTGGCTGTTGGTTTGAGCTTTATTTGCATTGGCTGAATGGAAGTATTCCCAGTAAGCTGGTACTTCTTTCCCGCCCATATTAAGGAATGCAAGTTCATGCTTTTTCTCTAAAACGAACTTAAATGCTGATGAGCCATCAACTAAATTAAGATTAAACTCAATTCCAGCTTTCTTACCTTGCTCTTTCAAAAATGCAATTCTGGGTGTCCAAGAGTTGTAGCCATAAGTAATTGCAAAACTTAGACGCTCACCATTCGCGTTAACACGAATACCATCAGCTCCGATTTTGTCGAATCCAGCTTTGTTAAAGAATTCCCCAGCTAGCTCTGGATCAAATTTAGGAGGTACTGGATTAGGCTTGTCGTATTTCCCATGTCCAAATCCCATTGCATGCGGTTTGCGCGAGTAATCACCTCGAGTGATTTTCTCGATCATGCCGTCATAATCAGTTGCATGCATAATGCCCTGACGCAAATTGATGTCTCCAAGGTGCGTTTTTGACGTATTGATCCATAGACCACCAGCTCCCTGAGGTCTCTCATTGAACCCCCAGAAACGGTGTATGTAACCCTTCTGGTAAGGCTCAGAGTTGGTTTTTTCATGCCATACGCTTGGAAGAATAGTTGGGAATGCGTCTAGGTCACCCTTCTCAAAATGTTTACGTGCGATATCGTTATCGCGTATTACTTTGATTCGGATCTTATCCACATTGAAGCGATTCTTGTAATAAGGATTGCTGTATCCCCACCAGTCATCGCCAACGTGTTTGAATGTTAGGCTCTTACCTTTCTTTACTTTATCTAGGTAATAGGCGTAAGTCGTTGGTTCACCTTTGAAATTGTATTTACGGACAAAGTTATCATCAACTCCATCCCCATTTTCATCCTTTGAAGGCTTATAAAAGTGTTCTGGACGAGGGCGCAGAGAACCTAGAGCGTAAAGCAGGTCGTCCGGGTTCTTTTCCACACCCGAAACAGCTGCTATAGTATGCTCATCAATCTTGATTATTTCGTCGATCTGTTCTGAGTAGTAGGTGTTATACCAAGGTTCTACAATGTCTTTCGAGCGGTAGAAATTAAGCATAAAGACAAAGTCATCTGCGGTAACTTTCTCGCCGTCGGACCATTCTGCTTTTGGATTAAGTTTGAAATAGATGGTCTTATTATCACCTGCATAAGCCCACTCATTGGCTAGGTCAGGAATCCATTCAAGTGTGTCTGGATGCTTTCCAACCAGGGAAGGCACTTTATCTAAAAAGTAGTGGCGCAAGCCAGAGTTTGAATCCGGACCGACGCTTCTTAGTGTCTGAGGAAAGCTAAGGATAAATGTTCGATAAGTTCCACCGCGTTCGGCTTCTTCCGAACCTATATTCGGTTCATCCCAATTGGTGTTCCAGGTCAACCCTTCAGGTAGTGTCGTTGCTTGTGCTGTAAACCCGACAGCAGAAAGCAGCGTAACCATTGCTAATTTTTTCATAAACATTCCCTATTTAATTATTCTAGTTATACGTAACGTGTAAATTTCTTAGGATCGAAGGCTGCACGTATCGCTTCGCCGATAAATGTCACCATAACCAATACAAAGACCAACGCAGTCACAACTGACGTAACAATCCACGGCGAATCCAAGTTTGACTTACCTTGCTGGAGCAATTCTCCCCAGCTTGGCGTTGGAGGACGAAGACCGAGTCCCAAGTAATCCAGCGCAGTCAGAGCAGCAATATTTCCTGCAATTGTGAAAGGTGCCAGAGTCACTATCATTACCATGGTATTAGGCAAAATGTGCCTGAATATGATTCTGAAGGTACTCGCCCCCAATGCACGCGCCGCCATTACGTACTCACGAGCAGATTCTTTGTAAGTCATGGTTCGCATATACCAGGTAATACCGATCCATCCGAACAATACGTTTATAGCAACGAAGAGAGTAAAAGTTGGCTGAGTGACTGAAACCAGAATCATGATCACATATAGGAATGGGACCAAAGACCAAACTTCTATCAGTCGTTGAGTGATCAAATCAAATTTGCCACCAAAGAAACCCATAGCACACCCCACAGCAGTCCCTATCGCGTAAGAGAATGCCATGGTGATCAGCGCAAACCCAATTGCTGTACGAAATCCGTATACCAGCCTCGCAAGAATGTCGCGACCGATAACGTCTGTCCCCAGATAATGCTTAGTTTCTGCGTCTGGTGCAGTAGGAGGGAAATCACCGCTAAAGTCCTGCTCATAAGGGTTCCAAGGGACTAACGGCATAACCACAAAGTTATCTGAGTTTTGATTTTCAAATGTCTGTGCCAGAAGCCTGTAATCTGCTTCCCCTGAATGCGTCTGACCAAAGCGCTCAGCTAAATGCACATCGCTCACGACCGGGAAGTACCAATCGCCTTGGTATTTAACGACTAACGCTTTGCTGTTCACAAAGAATTCTGCAAGCAACGAGAGTAGGATCAATGCAGACAAAGTCAGAAATGACCAGTACCCGCGTTTAATCTCTTTGAAGCGTTTGATCTTTTTTCTTGTTAATGGAGTTAAGTTCAACATCTTTATTCTCCAAACTTCACACGAGGATCAACCAGTGCCACACAGATATCCGACACAATGTTTCCAATAAGTAATAAGACGGCATTGATAGCCACAATGCCCATAACCACTGGGTAGTCCCGTTCGATAATTGATTCGTAACCCAATAAACCAATGCCATCGATGTTAAAAATAACTTCGATAAGGAAAGAGCCCGTCATAAAGAATAAGAGAGAATTACCAAAGTGACTTGCAATCGGTATTAAGCTATTTCTAAGCGCGTGCTTTTTAACTGCTTGACGAAATGGTAGACCTTTTGCGATAGCGGTACGGATGTAATCTGAAGAAAGATTTTCCATCAGGTTATTTTTCATCGTCATGGTCAGTGTTGCGAAATCACCGATGAGGTAACAAATTAAAGGCAATACTGCATGCCACATGACGTCTTGTGCGCGCTCGAAGAAAGTTTCGTAGTCGTCATAATCATCCCCTACGAATCCCCCCATAGGGAACCACTCTAGGTTATAACTAAACCAGGTAATGAGAAGCACACCGATAACGTAACCAGGCAATGCGTAGCCTAGGAAAATAAGAATGGATGAAGCGGAATCAAAAACACTGCCGTGTTTAAGCGCTTTAAAATAGCCGAGAGGAATAGAGATAAAGTAGCTAATAAAGAAAGTCATACCGCCGTAAAACAGAGATACGGGCAGCCTTTCTGCAATCATGTCACTGACTGGCTCGTAGTAGCGGGTTGACTCACCAAAGTCTAAAACTGCCAGCTTACTCAACCATTCAATATAAGCTTCAAAGACTGGCTTATCTAAGCCATAAAAAGCGTTGAGCTCCGCCATTTGCTCTTCAGAGAGTGCGGAGTTGTCTCCCGCTACTGATGAAGATTGTGCTGCATCACCCTGAGGCTGCATGTTGGCAAGCATACGCTCGACTGGACCACCAGGGACAAATCGAGTGATGGCAAATATTAAAATTGTTACTCCCAAAAACGTTGGAATAACAAGCGCTAAACGGCGTAAAAAATAAGATAACACGTACCGACCTTCTCCGAGTCTTATGTCCGCTTCGTCATAAAAGTGTCATCCTTTCAGGTTAAGTTAGGATTCGTACACTTCTAGGGAAGCCTAGTTGAACATCAATGTCCCAGTACCTTTTCGAATTCATCACATGAACTTTTTCGAGTTCAATAGGTCAGACAAAATCGAGACTACCTTATTCCATTATATTTACACGTCTTATGGATGATACTTGGTATCACTTTTGAAATTATGCCAAACGTTTACGCCAAATTCACATCCATATCAGTCCTTAAATCTACAAACTGATGACTATAAAGACTTATTGACCAACTAATAGATAAAATAAAAGTCAATTTTACTGACTAACAAATCAATATCAGTTTTCTTATCTTTATAAAGATCCGTTCACATAAACTGTCATATTACTTCATACCTCTGTCTGAATGTTAATGGACAGTCAATAAAGCCTGAGTAAGCATTTCATATAGAATAATTCTCCACAAATAAACACTTAAACAGCCTCTGAGTTTAAGGCTCACTAAGTGGTTCACTTATTAATACCCTATTGACATACTAAACATAAATAGGTAAATAGTCAGAAAAGTCTATTTTTCACACAATTTCTGTGTCACGCCTAAACCATCAAAATATTCCGGCTTTGTTATTCTCTTTTGGTTGTTAGAAATATCCGTTTTCTTTTTATTTAGTTTTATAGAATTAAAAAAGGCTCGCATATGCGAGCCTTTATCAAACTAACTGAAATTTATACTTCCTGACACAAAGCGAGCAATTCTTCCTTTTGCTGCTCTTGAATCAGTTTCCAATGGCAACCTTTCACAGCACCAGCAAACTTCCAAAGTAAGCGAATATCAACTTCACCACCGTAAGTCTGCTTCACGCGTCTAAACACATCAACAGGACCTAACCGCATGAAAGTACTGACATCATCAATACCAGACTTCTTAACCATACGTTCCAGAGTCAACTGCATATTTGGAAGATCACGCAGTCTCCTGCTGTCTTTAGACTTTTGAAAAGCCCTTTGCTGCTTTGAAAAGTTGATAGATGCACGGACGATGCTTTCAAGCTCTTCATGCTGTGAATCGAACAAATCAGTAATATCGTAATAATTAACGATAGCTGTTGTTTGCTTCTTCACATGCTTATATTTTTCGCATCCGAGATCTGTCAATTTTTTGTCTAGGTTACCACCGCCACGAATAAAGATTGTTTCATTAGTCAGTAGTGCGTACATCGCTCCTTCATTGAATAAGCCAATTCCACCAAACATTGATCGCTTTTGATAACTGCCAAACTGATCAACAAAATCATAGAACATAGATTCCTTCATGTTCCGTAACCTCCAACTTATGTGTTAACCCCCCGATCAATACACAAGCGCCGATCATGAAATATCGACTTCAGAGACGTAACCAATAATCGGTTACAAAAATATTTCCATACCGGAAAATATACGATGAAGTTTATGACGAATAAGATCTTTATGAAACCGCATACTTAGCCCAATGAAATAAGTTAAGATGTTGCTCACAGTAAGCCCTCTGATCCGACCCAAAAAACGCATCAAAATCACAACTTAATGCAACAAGAAGTTAACCAATCAACAAAAATGATGTGAACGCTCTGTAATTTTAGGGTTTATTCACTGAATTACTGGACTTTTTTTCTAATGCGTTTTGTTGCGCGACCTTGCCATAGCACGTTAAACTGACCCTCAGAACAGATTGATCAAAGTACCCAAAATGAACCACTTATCATTTTACTGGTTACCTCATAACAACCAGTTACTTCTACAAGGACTAGAGTCCGAATTTGCTCAACTCGTTGAGCAATCCATAAGCACTGGCAAGATCAGTCTTCCGCCTATTCCAGATGCTGTGCTTAAAATTCAGCAACTCTGTACGTCAGATACAACAGGGATTCCGGATATTGCAGAATGTCTGATGGAAGATCCTAGTCTCACTGCGGTGGTGATCCGTGTTGCTAACTCTGTTGTGTTCAACCGCAGAAACATCACCTGCACAGATCTCCAGACAGCAGTTTCGCGCTTAGGGATCTTAAGAGTGCGAGACATCGTGACCGCTCAGGCAATCGAGCAGCTTAAAAATTCGGTCAACCTGAATAAAGAATGCAACCATGTACTGACACACAGTGCGTCAGTTTCCCGACGCTTAGCAGCGACCATGGTGCTGGTCACACGTTCTTTCCTGGCAACTGAATCGGGTGAGAAATACGAATATTTGGAAGAAGAAAAAGCACTTCTCAGTGGTTTGCTTGCGGATATTGGTATTTTCTGTCTGGTCAACGAATACCACATGTATCTTGATAGAGGTAACTATCTGGACTACGACATTGCACTTCAGATTTTCCAGTCTCGCTGTGCGGTCACCAGCCAGCTAGTGCTAAACAGTTGGGGATTCGATCAAGATTTCTTAGAAGTTGCCACCAACAAACGAACTGAAACTCAGGAAGTTCCTGTTAGCTATTTGGATGTCGCCAGAATCGCAAATCACCTACTGATGTTCAGAGACGACGACGATGCGATAGAAGAGCACGAAGTTGAGTTCGATGTAGATGGTGCTGAAGTGCTTTACGAATTGAGTAACCTATCTGATGCTGATTTCGAAAGCGAAATCAAAAAGATTATGAATTCTACTGGTTTTTAACCCTAAGTACTTTAGCTAGGGAGCTATATACTCCGAGTCGCTTTCTTCAAAGATCCCATACGCCTTTGGTTTTCCTTTTTTAAAAAACCAAAGGTGATTGTTTTAATCTTTCCACTTCTTACCTTTTCTTATTTGCTTCCAAGTCGGACATAGCAGCGCTCAAGCATATCGATTAGCACTGGGAAACTCCTGTTCTACTGATTTTTTAGGTATCTGTTTCGGGCGTGTAAGTTTTATATCTCAAAGAGTTAGAGCTATGACGTTTACCAAAGTTTAACCAACGATTAATATAGGGTTATTCGGGTATAGAAAAATCAACACAATTCACCCGACATAAATAACCAAAGGAACATGTGATGAAACGTCTTGCTTTAGCCCTAATACTCGCCAGCTCGTCCACTACTGTGTTGGCAGATCAGACTTTATGCCTGGAAAAAAAATACGATTCTTATGTAGATGCTTCACTTAACTGGTATGAAGATCTAGTTGGAATTACTACTCAGCTTAACCCAGAGCTTACCGATGTTGGTCAATGGTTCTTAAAAGGCAGAACCAATCACTTCGAATTAAATCGCGAAGCAGTTCATTACTATTTATCTAACGATCCGAGTAAAGTCGCGACAGAGCAACCCGTTGAGGCCTGGCTAAAGCTGGAACAAAAAGAAATTAAAGTACTGGCATCCAGAAGCGACAAATTAGGGCAGTTAGCGAAAAGAACGTTTGAAGATCGTCAGTCTAAACCTCACAGCCAAAACTACGAACTGAGAACGGCGTTTGCCGAACTGCTGAGCCATCCTAAAAAAATCGATAGCGCCCTGAACAAATACAACCAGTCAGTTACTAAACTGGAAGAACAGCGTTGCAATTAGCAGATTGCCACACAGCTCAAAAGTTCAACAAACATGCGGTTAACAAACAATAATAACGGGACTTTGCGCCCGTTTTCGTTTAGATTGACCCGCTCGCGAACGTAGAAATATAAGTAAATAAGGTTATGGTATCTGAGAATAAAACAGCAGATGTAAGCTTTGAAAGTTTGCTGAAAATCTTTACTGTGCCAGAAGCGCCAGATTCCACATTAGGTCATATCGAAAACAAACTCTCGCAAAACCTGAACCAGTTTTTGCGTGAACATATTGTTGCTGAAGAAAAACCGCTGGCGGATATTGAACAGCAGTTTTCGAACCCTTATTTGCCCGAGCAACCTCAGTTTGTATCTGAACATACGCAGAACTTGCTCGATAACCTCGTTTCACAATCCGTTCATACGTCTGCACCCAGTTTCATCGGTCATATGACTTCGGCCCTGCCCTACTTTTTGATGCCACTATCAAAAATTATGATCGCGCTGAACCAAAACTTGGTGAAGATCGAAACCTCAAAAGCTTTCACCCCATTGGAAAGGCAAGTTCTTGGTATGCTTCATGGTCTTATCTACCATGAAAAGCCAGTGTTTTATCAGCAATGGATGCACAGCGCCAATCATTCACTAGGCGCGTTCTGCTCTGGTGGCACCATTGCGAATATCACTGCTCTCTGGGTTGCAAGAAATAACACACTAAAAGCAGATGGCGAATTCAAAGGGGTAGAAAAAGAAGGCTTATTCAAAGCCATGAAGCATTATGGCTACGAGGGGTTAGCTATTTTAGTTTCAGAGCGCGGGCACTACTCTTTGAAAAAAGCAGCAGATGTTTTGGGATTAGGTCAGGAATGCCTCGTTTCAGTTAAAACAGACAGCAAAAACAAGCTGTGCCCTGACGACCTTGAACAGAAAATTGCTTTGCTTGAAAGCCAGAACATTAAGCCATTTGCTATTGTAGGTGTCGCAGGTACTACCGAAACAGGAAACATTGACCCGCTAGAACGTATCGCGGTGATCAGCCAGAAACACGGCTGCCATTTCCATGTGGATGCCGCCTGGGGTGGCGCAACCCTGATGTCGAACAACTATCGCCATTTACTTAAAGGGATTGAGCTGGCAGATTCGGTCACCATTGATGCCCACAAGCAACTATACATACCAATGGGTGCTGGCATGGTTCTGTTTAAAGATCCAAGCGCTATGACCGCCATTGAGCATCACGCACAGTACATCCTCCGTAAAGGGTCGAAAGACCTAGGCAGCCATACACTGGAAGGCTCCCGTTCGGGAATGGCGATGCTGGTTTATTCGAGCATGCACATCATAAGTCGCCCAGGTTATGAACTCTTAATTGATCAGAGTATAGAAAAGGCAAAATACTTCGCCTCGCTGGTTTCTGAACAAGATGATTTTGAGCTGGTGACGGAACCGGAGCTTTGTCTTCTTACGTATCGCTATGTTCCAGAAGTCGCGAAAAAAGCGCTGATTAATGCAAATGAAGACGAGAAAAATGCCCTTCACGAAGCTTTGAACAATTTGACGAAGCAAATTCAAAAGAAACAGAGGGAAACAGGTAAAACCTTTGTATCAAGAACCCGATTGAACCCGGTACAGTGGCAGCACAGAAATACCATTGTTTTCCGCGTAGTTCTGGCTAACCCACTTACTACACATGAAATATTGCAATCGGTGTTATGTGAGCAAAGGGAAATTGCTGCCGGTTTTCCTAATCTGATGACTCAAGTATCTGAGCTTTCTATGGAAATTTTGAATAAGAAGGCAAGCTAAGTTTTATAGCGCAACCCATCTCATATCTTTAGGTGGGTTACAAAAGTGAAATTTTCTTCCTAACATTGAAATTTGATCACACCAAATCGAGCGCAAATTTAGCGAATTGAGCGAAATCTCGATCAATAAGATTTCGGAACTGAAATTAAGTTTGAGGCTTGTCATATTATAGACATTTAATTCTCGTTTTGCGGGTCTTTTAGTCACTCAACGGACCTCGTTCGTTTATACTCGTTTGTATAAAAGCCACTGATCATACGAGATTATTCAGACTCGCTCTTTGCGAATCTCATCTTGTAAAAGATGACCAGATCCGGTCAGTGAAATGTTCTCTATGCCCTTGTGAACGTTATGAATACATTAGAAAAAATACAGAAAAATTTGGAGAACTTCAGTAAATCTGAGCGTAAAGTTGCTGAAGTAATTATGGCTTCTCCTCAAACTGCCATACACTCCAGCATTGCCACGCTTGCTAAGATGGCTGATGTCAGTGAGCCAACGGTTAACCGTTTCTGCCGTAGGTTAGACACCAAAGGATTTCCGGACTTCAAACTCCACCTTGCTCAGAGTTTGGCTAACGGAACACCTTATGTGAACCGTAATGTGGAAGAAGACGACGGTCCAGACGCCTACACGCATAAGATTTTCGAATCGACTATGGCGTGTTTAGACGTTGCCAAAAACAGTATTGATGCAATGCAGGTTAACCGAGCGGTCGATTTGCTAACGCAAGCCAAGCGTATCTCGTTTTTTGGCTTGGGTGCTTCGTCTGCCGTTGCCAAAGATGCACAAAACAAGTTTATTCGCTTCAATATACCTATCAGCTGCTTTGAAGATATCGTCATGCAGCGTATGAGCTGTATAAACTGTACTGACAACGATGTGATCGTTCTTATCTCTCACACTGGTCGTACTAAAAGCTTGGTAGAGATTGCCAATCTGGCGCGTGAGAATGGCGCAACGGTTATTGCCGTAACAGCCAAAGATTCACCACTGGATAGAGCGTCTTCGCTCTCGATTTCTCTGGATGTTCCAGAAGACACCGATGTGTACATGCCAATGGCAAGTCGAGTTGTTCAGATGACAGTTATTGATGTTCTGGCAACAGGGTTTACATTGCGACGCGGAACAGGCTTCAGGGAAAATCTGAAGCGAGTCAAAGACGCACTGAAAGACTCGCGATACGACAAAATCGCACAGTATTAAAAAACGGAGCCTTCAGGCTCCGTTTTTATTTTGTTGATTCACTCTTCTGTTTCCAGATCATCATTAATGGATGTTTGCGTTTTCCTGCGTTTCTTTAGGTAATGCTCAGAAAGGTTTGATATTGGGTGCGGAACAGAACCAGTCGTACAAGGACAAACCTGAGCCAAAATATAGATAAGGCGGTCGTAGTTCAGTGGAATTGGATTACCCTTAATAGCGACAGATCGCATGGCGTCTTCGGCAACTTGTTCAAATGAAGTGCTGCATACACCAAAGCTTTTTAGTTTCGGTAGCTTCAACTTATCTAGCATCGCTTTTACCCAAACAACACTGTCTTCTATATGGGCGTCTTCCTGTTTGAGTAGTATTGACGCTATTTTCTGGTAGCGTTCAAGAATGTCTTCCCTACCCAGCTGCTTTGCTGCATGGATATTTTCCGACATCACGTAAGGTGCCAATTGAGCTGCGATCACGCTATGAGGCGCATCCAGTTTTCCACCAAGTGCAGATGCCAAACCATGCGCTGCTCCAAGTTTGGCATTGGTGATTGCCATTCCGCCTAACATGGCGGCAAAGGAAAGATCGCCGCGAGCCTCATGTTTGTCTTCTAAACACGCCGGAATAATCGCCCCAGAAAGCCGGCGTAAGCCCTCTTCGCAGATCATGTCTGTTAGAGGATTGGGATCGCTACTTACGTACGCTTCCATCAAATGCGTAAATGCATCCATAGCTCCACGACCAGACGTGTATGCGTCGGTTCCATAAGTCAGCTCCGGATCGACAATAGCAATATCTGCCAACATATCTGGACTTCTTAGACTGACTTTGACCTGATCTTGCCCAGAGCGTAAGACGGCATTTCGCGTCACTTCTGCCCCTGTACTCGCTGTTGTTGGGATAGCAATGAAAGGCAAAGGTTTGGATTTTAGCGGGACATCGCGTCCAACGACTTCAACATAGTCATAGAGATCGCCTTGATTCGGAATAATGGCGGCAAGTGCTTTGGCGGTATCGATAACACTTCCTCCCCCAAAACCTATCACCATATCGGGTTGGAATTTACGACCTTGAGAAGCAATCTCTTCCACCATGGCGATAAACGGCTCACTGGAGATGGCAACCTGCTGAAAACGTATCGCCTGTGCGTTGAGGTATTCAATAACAGGCTGCGCACGGCTGATATCCTCACCTGTCACAAGTAGCGCACTGTAGCCATATTGCGAAATCGTAGACAAAGAAGACGCCAGCGCACCTTCACCGAATACAATTTTTGCGGATGTCATAAACTGGAACATGTTAACTCCTTTCAGCCCAGGTTAAGCTTTAAATCAATGAGTTAAGTTCTAAACGAAACAAATAAAATCGCGCTAAGTTACACCGAAACAAAGTCCATTTTGCAGTATGGACACTATATGTTTTACGTTCAAATGCGTCTTCAGTCTATGTCTCAGAACAAAATCTGTCGCATCACGCTAAGAAGCAGATCGCAAATGTAGGTGCAACTTTACTCTTATAAAAAGACCGCTCCAACTGAGCCAAAATCTCAACGAATTTGACAAGAATTAACCAGACAAAGTTTGATAGGCAAAACCTATTGAAGCAAATGGTTTTTCGAGCTTTATTTCCCACGTTTGATCAGGCATAGTGGCACCATTAGAACAAAGGAGAAGAATATGTTTGTAGTGATTTTTGGTCGTCCTGGTTGCCCTTTCTGTGTGCGTGCGAAAGACCTTGCTGATAAATTGAAAGATGAACGTGACGATTTCAACTATCGCTACGTTGATATTCACGCTGAAGGCATCAGCAAAGCCGATTTGGAAAAGACGGTAGGTAAGCCTGTAGAAACCGTTCCTCAAATTTTTGTCGACCAAGACCACGTTGGTGGTTTCACAGAATTTGAAGCTTACGCGAAAGAAAACCTAGGTCTTTACGACTAATATCAAGTCGCTGATTTTATTAAAATACAGCCCGCATTTGCGGGCTGTATTTTTTTATCTGAACAACGCGTAAAAATTTAGTCAAAAAAGCTAATAAATCACTTATTACAGCAGTAACTTTCGGTTACACTTCACCTTCCTTTTCCATTCCTTCACAGCGATTCCGAGTTAGAGAGCAGTGAACATCGATATCGTTATCTTACTTGAGCAAAACCCAATTTTGCTCATCTTCGTCGTCCTGGCCATGGGGTTGGGTATCGGCAAAATTCAATTTGGTCGAATGCAGCTAGGCAGTGCCATTGGTGTGCTCATTAGCGCCATATTTATGGGCAATTTGGGTTTCTCATTTAATGCCGATGCGTTAACCATTGGCTTTATGTTATTCATCTTTTGCGTCGGCATCGAAGCCGGACCGAACTTCTTTGGTATTTTCTTCAGAGACGGCAAGCACTATTTTATTCTCAGCCTGACCGTGCTTTCCTCTGCCTTGGGGTTAACCTACTTTATCAGCAGTTATTTGGAACTAGACTTTGGTTTCTCTGCTGGAATGATGGCAGGTTCGCTTACCTCTACCCCGATATTGGTTGGTGCTCAGGATGCGTTAAAAACTGGTCTCGCTTCTGTTCCTGCTGACATCACCATGGATAAGGTGAGAGAGAACTTGTCGGTAGGTTATGCGATTGCTTATTTGGTAGGTTTAACCAGCATGATCCTGCTTGCCAAGCTTTTACCAAAGCTACAAAAGCAGAACCTGCACGACTCAGCAACTCAAATTGCCCAAGAACGTGGGCTTGATACCTCTGCTCAGAGAAAAGTCTACCTGCCTATCATTCGTGCCTATCGCGTTGGTACTGAACTGGTCGACTGGACGGATGGTAAAAACCTCCGTGAGCTGGGTATCTACCGTCAAACAGGCTGTTATATCGAGCGTATTCGTCGAAACGGTATTCTTGCCCACCCGGATGGTGATGCCATTCTTCAGGAAGGCGACGAAATCGCCTTGGTTGGTTACCCCGACAGCCACGCCCGACTCGACCCTAGCTTTAGGAACGGCAAGGAGGTTTTCGACCGTAACCTGCTCGACCTCCGAATTGTTGAAGAAGAAATCGTTGTAAAAAGTGACAGCATCGCAGGCAAAAAGCTTTCTGATTTGAACCTCTCTGAATACGGTTGTTTCCTAAACCGAGTCGTAAGAGCGCAAATTGAAATGCCGATGGATCTTAATATCGTGCTCGCGAAAGGCGACATTCTTCAGGTCAGTGGTGAGAAAAGTCGAGTGATGGGGCTAGCAGAACGAATCGGTTTCATCTCTATTCATAGCCAAATGGCCGACTTATTGGCGTTCTGTAGCTTCTTCATTCTCGGTATTTTATTTGGCTTGATTACCATGACCTTTGGTCAGGTTACCTTTGGATTGGGTAATGCTGTGGGGCTTTTACTTTCAGGAATCACACTTGGATTTTTGAGAGCCAACCACCCTACCTTCGGTTACGTTCCTCAGGGTGCATTGAATATGGTCAAAGACCTGGGATTGATGTTCTTTATGGTGGGTATTGGATTAAGTGCCGGTGACAGCATAGTGTCTTACATGACAAAAGTCGGTCCTCAGATATTAGGGGTAAGTTTACTGGTGAGTATTATTCCGGTAATGATTGCTTACCTGGTTGGAGCCTACGTTCTTAAGATGAACCGAGCACTTCTGATTGGCGCAATTGTCGGGGCACGAACCTGTGGTCCGGCAATGGACGTGGTTAACGAACAAGCTAAATCAACCATTCCAGCACTGGGTTACGCAGGTACTTACGCTATCGCTAATATCCTGATGACATTGGCAGGTACATTCTTGATCATCATTACCTAGAAATTGTTATTTAACGCAGTCACAAAAAAGGCGCTCACTGAGCGCCTTTCATATATCAAAGGTAATCGTTAGATGTCCTGAACATCAAACTCTACAGCGGGGTTAACATCCGCTTCGTAGTCAACACCTTCACAACCAAAGCCAAACAGCTTCAAGAACTCTTCTTTGTACTCAACGTAGTCAGTCAGCTCTTTCAAGTTTTCGCTGGTAATCTGAGGCCATAGATCACGACAGTGTTGCTGAATGTCATCACGCAGTTCCCAGTCATCCAGACGCAGACGGTTCTTCTCGTCTACTTCAGGTGCTGAACCATCTTCTTTGTATAAACGCTGGCTGAACATGCGGAAGATCTGTTCCATACAACCTTCGTGTACACCTTCTTCACGCATTTTCTTGAAGACCATAGCGATGTAAAGAGGCATAACTGGAATCGCAGAACTCGCCTGAGTGACAACCGACTTCAGTACCGCAACATTTGCACTACCGCCAGTCGCTGCAAGCTTGTCGTTAAGAGCAGACGCTGCACGATCCAGATCCATTTTCGCCTGACCCAGTGCGCCGTCCCAGTAGATTGGCCAAGTCAGCTCAGTACCGATGTAGCTGTATGCTACTGTCTTACAACCTTCTGCCAGAACACCTGCTTCAGACAGGGCTTGAATCCACAGTTCCCAGTCTTCGCCACCCATCACGGTAACCGTGTCTTTGATTTCCTGCTCTGTCGCTGGTTCAACACTCGCTTCGATGATCACATCTTTGTTAGTGTCTACCGCAGTTGAAGTGTACGTGTCACCGATAGGCTTAAGAGACGAACGGATGAGTTCACCCGTTTCAGGAAGCTTACGCACTGGAGAAGCCAGAGAGTAAACTACCATATCAATCTGACCCAAGTCTTCTTTGATCAAATCGATGGTCTTTTGTTTCGCTTCGTTTGAGAATGCGTCGCCGTTTAAGCTTTTAGAGTACAAGCCTTCTTCTTTTGCCAACTTGTCAAAAGCCGCTGAGTTGTACCAACCCGCTGTACCAGGCTTTTTCTCTGTACCAGCTTTTTCGAAAAACACACCAATGGTTGATGCACCACCACCGAATGCAGCGGCAATACGAGAAGACAAGCCGTAACCGCTTGAAGAACCAACAACTAATACGCGCTTAGGAGCATTTTTGATAGGACCTTGCGCTTTGGTGTATTCGATTTGTTCTTTTACGTTTGCTTCACAGCCAACTGGGTGTGTCGTCGTACAAATGAAGCCACGAATTCTTGGTTTGATGATCATATTCATTTCCCTTAAAAAAACTTTGCTAGGATAAAAGTTTACAAAGCGTTTCGCACCTAATTTCTTGTGAAATGAGAAAGTGGTTGGAGCTGTTTGTACAAAAAAGCGCTGCATTACTGCAGCGCTTTTGAAGTGTATGCTTTGTCAGCGTTTAAGCGACGCTATTCAGCGATACCGAGTTGGTTTTATGAGTTCGGGTTTCAACCATATCGTGGCTGAAATGATCTACTTGAATTGCCTGATAACGCAGCTTGTCTGCACTCAAGATTTCGTCCACTTCAACTTTGTTCAGGATCTTGTGTTCCAATGCTTGCTCAAGCCTTTCTTGAAGCGGTGCTTTCTTATCAATCTTGCCGTCTTTGATGCCCTGAATCACTTTACGTTCATGACCACGCACTTTGTACATTGCCATTAATGCGTTTTCCATCAAGCCAACTGGGTCATCGTTGTCTTTTCCTACGTAACACAGGTGAGTCAGACGATCGCGATGCGCCCCCGGGGTCATCAAACTATTGGCGATAGAAACCGCGTTATCATCGGTCGACTTGTTAAAATGATTACCCAACGGGAAGACGAGGAAGCTCAGGAACTTACCTGCCACCTTAGATGGGAAGTTCGCATACGCTTCCTGCAACGACTTCGCGGCGTTATGCAGACAATGATTCATGGCGTAGTGCACATAGTCGAGATCCGATTGCTGCCTGCCATCATCTTCATACTTTTTGAGTACTGCAGAGCCCATAAACAAGTAGCTAAGACCGTCGCCTAAGCGCGCCGAAATCATTTCTTTACGCTTCAATTCACCACCGAGAGTCAGCATCGCGACATCAGAGCTTATTGCTAAAGCACGGCTCAAACGCGTCATGTGTTGGTAGTAAACTTTGGTCTCGCCGCTCATAGATGCAGAAACAAACTTTGAACCCGTAAGCGCCGCGCCAAATGCACCGAATGCATTCTTGGTGGCGTGCCCAATGTGCTTAAACAACAGCTCATCAAACTCTTTCGCGCCTTCTTTACTGTCTGGGTTGGCTGCCGCTTCCATCTCTTTCAAGACATATGGATGGCAACGAATCGCTCCCTGACCAAAAATCATCAAGTTTCGTGTCAGGATATTCGCCCCTTCCACTGTAATCGCGACAGGGATCCCTGAATAATGGTGCGCCAGGTAATTCATTGGTCCTGTCTGAATCGCACGCCCTGCATGAATGTCCATAGAATCGTTCAAAACCGTTCGTGCGATTTCCGTCATATGGTACTTAGCGATAGCGGTAACAATTCCCGGCTTCTCTTTCATATCCAAAGAGGTGGTTGTGAGTGTTCGGGTCGCTTCGAGCAGGTAAGTCAGACCACCGATGCGCCCCATTGCCTCTGCCACACCTTCAAATTTACCAATCGACATGCCAAATTGCTTACGCACATAGGCATACGCCCCAGTTGTACGTGAAGTGAGGTGTCCAATTGATGTACCCAACGCGGGCAGTGAAATACCACGCCCCGCAGACAAACATTCCACCAGCATGCGCCAGCCTTTACCCGCGTAATCGGCACCACCGATTAGCCATTCCATAGGGATAAACACGTCGTTACCACGCGTTGGACCATTCATAAACGCCAGCCCAAGCGGGTCGTGCCTTTCTCCCAGTTCCACCCCTTTGTGGTCGGCTGGAATCAAAGCACAGGTAATACCTATATCAGGATTGTCACCCAATAAGCCGTCTGGATCTTTTAGCTTGAATGCAAGACCAAGTACGGTCGCAACAGGGGCTAACGTGATGTAGCGCTTGTTCCAACTTAGACGAATACCCAGAACTTCTTCGCCCTCGTGTTCCCCCATGCAAACAACACCCTGATCAGGAATGCCGCCAGCATCAGAACCCGCTTCTGGACCGGTTAATGCGAAACAAGGAATATCACGACCATCAGCCAGACGCGGCAACCAGTAGTCTTTTTGTTCCTGTGTTCCATAGTGTGATAACAGCTCACCAGGACCAAGAGAGTTCGGAACCATCACGCAAACTGCCGCACTAATACTCTTGGTAGCGATTTTGGTAACAATGGTTGAGTTTGCCAGCGCGGAAAATTCACGCCCGCCGTACTCTTTGGAAATGATGAGCGAGAAAAAACGTTCTTTTTTCAGGTATTCCCAGACTTCTTCAGGTAAATCGCGATCGTGTCTTACGATCTGGTCATCATTGAGCATACCCAGCAAGGTTTCGAGTTCGTTATCAACAAAACTTTGCTCCTCGTCCGTCAGCTCCGGTTTCGGGTATTGATGAAGCATATGCCAGTTCGGAGAACCGCTGAACAGTTCACCATCCCACCATACACTGCCGGCTTCCATTGCTTCGCGCTCTGTATCAGAGAGTGGTGGCAATACCTTCTTAAAGAATTTGAAGGCTGGGTCACTGACCCATTTCCTTCTTAGGTTTTGTAGAGAGCTCATGTTTCAGTCCTTTTGTTTCTTTATATAACTGATCTTTATTTTTGTTATGGTTGGTCATTGACCGATTATTTTGCTGCGACGCCAGCCGCTAAATAGGGAATCAGTTGATCGATGATGGCTTCTGAGTCCACCTGTTTATCAAAATCATTAAAGGCAATTTCTGCCAAAGCCTGGCTCGATGCCATTGTGAATACACAGGTTCCTAACGTGAAGTGTAGTCGCCAAAATAGAGTTTCAGGTGTCAGGGCTGGGTTTGCCTTACTCACAGATCCTGTGAATTGCCCCAGAACTTCTTCGTATCGAGTGGTGATGAACCAGCGAAGGTGACCTTGTACATCGGTATAACCTCTGCCAATCAAAGACATAAAACGGCTCGCCCCGTTCGGACGTAAAGAGTTAAGCGATAGCAAAGGTTGTTTCAGTGAGAGGAATACCTCTTCCATGGAAAACTCTGATTTTTTGTTCAGTTCAGTCAGCGCTTCACCAAGTGCTGGCATAAAGGCTTCCAGATAACGATTGAGAACTGCTCGTACCAAAGTCTTTTTGTCTCCAAAGTGATAATTCACAGAAGCCAGGTTGACGTTTGCTTTACTTGTTATGGTTCTTAGAGAAGTATCGTTAAAACCATGCTCTGCAAAGAGCGCCTCAGCCACATCCAAAATTTTGTCTTTCGTTTTATTCTTCGCACTCATTTTAATCACTCGTATTAAACGCTTGTTTGAAAATATACCGCCACACAGTTTATTTAACAAGGTGATAACATCACAATTCCATAACCTTGTGGCTAAGCGCTTTATGAATAAGAAAAAAAATTTGAAAAAATTTTGAACTAACCGAATTTGGTCCGGTCATAAAATATGTAGCAAGCAGGGCATTCCGAGTCTGCGGTCGTATTGGACTGATTTATTTACTGCAACTTGTTACAAACGCTGCTTTTTTCTTATTAACTCCTATTTGTATCCGCCCAAACCCAAGTGGTTTGGGCTTTTTTTATCTCGCACCAATAGCCAACATGAGGCATAAGCTCATTGTTTACTTAAAAGCTCAATAATGTATAAATATTAACTACCAAAAATCGAGCCAACCTCTCAACCTCACCCCTATGCCTCTGTTTAAAAACAATTTTAAATAACATTATTTTTAATGATGATTTCCTAAATAAGCGTTCTATATTTTTATTGTATGGCTTACCAAAGGGAGACATTACAATGAAAAAAGCCCTCTACAGCAGCTTAGCTGCTTTGATCATGGTATTAGGCGTCAGTGGCTGTGACAGCAGTAGCTCAGCCGCTCAGTCCCAGGCAACACCAACATCTCAGTTGGTTCTTCCAGAGCAGTTGGAGGTTGTGACCAATGAAAATAACTAAATCTTTGCTCGCATCGAGCATTTTTATTGCGACTTCAAGTTTCGCTGCCTTTAATGACACTGGAACCGATTATTCAAACGCAACTCAACGTTCTCATGTCTGGATAGAAGCGCTAGAGCCCATTGAGCTGGTTAACAGCATTTTGTGTTTTACCGCTCAATTCAAAGCAACAGACTTTGCAAACCAGGGACCTTATCTGGTACTCGCAGATGAAGCGGCGTGTTTCGATAATGAAGACGACGGTTCAACCGGTCAGTCTTCAGGCGCAGCCAATACCCCTTCCTATTTAAAAGCGGTTGCTAACGTGACACGAGAATCAGACAGTGATCCTTTAGTTATTAGCGTCTGGATTCCAGAAATGTCTGGCGGAGATAGCGATCAGGCCATTAAGTTCAAAGCGGAGGTCACATCGGGTGCCAGCGAGAGTAACCCTTTTGGAGCATTCACATTCAACTTCGAAATGTTTGACCAGTTAGAGGGCACACAAAATGGCGCTGGCGAAATTGTCGCGTCCGATTCCGTCGCTAACTCCATTGGTTTTACACTCTATGAAACCAGTAATCGAGGCGCTGATACGTATGTCCAAAGTGCCAGTGTCGTGATGAGCGCTGATCGATCTTCTGGTAACGCCATCACTTCAGCTGACAGAGGCAGCAATTCCGGAAACGCCTACGCATTAGCGTTCAACGCAAACAATGTACTTATCCAGTCCGCAAATGATGTTGCCAGCCTACCTTTCAAAACTGGCAGTAATTCAGGTCAATGTCTTGATAGAACTCAGTTCACAGATTCTGTTCATCGATACGACCTTTACAACGCATCCACTGGAGCCGCGGTTTCTTTGAATAGTGGTTTCTCTTTTCGTTACGATAGCGACAGCGATAACCAAGTCGATGCTTACGGACATGTAGGCTATTGGGGGGTCTGGACGGAAGGTGATTCCAGCTTGGCAAACGGCACCACTTTGGTTAGAGAAGATCAGGGTTCTACCGAGAATTACACGCTGGTTACCGCCCCAGGTCGACTGATAAAGAATGAAGTGAAAACACTCGCACTCAGCAACGTAAGAGGTGTATCGTTCTCCTATTGGGATTCCAACGTGTACAGCTCGGGTTACAATCAGTGGGTAGTGAAATACCTTACCGTTAATGACGACTCAGTGGGAACCGACGGCTTTTACATTACAGCAGGTCTGAACTGGGGAGACAGCGGTCAGCAGATTACTGATGTAACCGACCAGCTCATTTCGCTTAATGCTGGTGAGTCTTTGTACATGTGGTCTGAACAACTCGGTGGGGAAGTGAAGTATCTTTATGGTTCTTCCAGCCTGACCTACTATGAACAGACCTTCTTAAATGGCAGCGAGACTGGCACTGGCGAGCTACTGGAAAATGCTTCTGTCACCTTGAAGTGCTTCGACCGGTGCCCTATTGGTACATTTGATCTGACCGATCTCGCTAACTTTGAAGGAAGTGGCAGCCCATTCTCGACTCGGGCGTCTAACGTGGCGTCAGCCATAGACTTTTCCTTCTCCAACTCAGGAAGCAATGCCCTGACTCTGGTCAGAGACAGCAATAGCGAACCTGTTAGATACAATTCCTCCATAACCAAGCAGCAACTGAACAGCTCACCTCACAGCTGGGGAGTTCGCTCAGGCCCTATGGTCACTAGTACCGTAGCGTCGAGCATGACAAACGTCTGGGATATTTACGACCCAAGTGTCGTGACTACTTACTACGTTTGGGAGACGGGAATCAGCAGTTGGAATCAGTTATCTGCCGTTCGTAATAGCCAGAACAACATTGTGACCTTTGATAAACCGATACAGTTCAGTTATTCGCACAGTAACGCGAATGACCGCTCTGGCAATGCAGGGAACTACGATGGTCAAACCTTCCTGCTCAATTACGGAGGAAATGGGGATCTGTGGGGTATTCCTTATGAGAAACAGGGTAATCAATACAGACCTAAATTCTCAATAGCAGATGGCACCTTAATGGGGTCCAGCAACCAATACGTGATTAAAGCAAAAGAGATAGAACAGCAGATGCAAAACGCAACAGGACAATGCACCGCACTCACTCTTCAAGATCCGGCGGTCGCTGTGCCAACATCGATAACAGGCAATGCCAATATCGGTGTCATGCCAACGGTCACGGGTGAGCCTTCTGTCATTGCAGGAGAAATCGTCTCTAATAATTAGAGTCTTATATCGATACAAAAAGCTCAATGGTTTTCGCCATTGAGCTTTTCTTTTTTTAAGGTATTAAGAGAGCGGTCTTAAGTACGCCAGGAATTTCTTCTCTGCGACTTTGAAGCATCCCAGAATGATAAAGGTCAACGCCATATAGAATAGACCTGCAGTGAGGAAGGACTCAAAAGGCGCGTAGTATCGAGAATTCACTAACCTTGCCGCACCGGTTAAATCAATAATGGTCACAATCCCGGCCACTGCCGAACCGTGAAGCATAAAGATCACTTCATTACTGTATGCCGGAAGTGCCCTTCTTAATGCGCTAGGTAAAATGATTCGACGATACGTCTTCCAGGTACTCATGCCGTATGCTTTTGCCGCTTCCACTTCACCTTTAGGCAACCCATTAATCGCACCCCGGATGATTTCGGCGGTATACGCGGACGTATTCAACACAAAAGCCACCAAAGCACAGAACCACGCGTGTTCCCATAGGGTATCTTTCACCGGGAAAAACTGGTCCATACCATAATAGATAAGGTACAACTGCACCAATAATGGTGTGCCTCGGAAGAAATAAATGAATGCCCAAGAAGGCATACTGATCAGATAATTCGCGCTATTTCTTGCCACTCCTAATGGAATCGCAACCATCAAACCGATAACAAGCGCTAATCCAACTAACCAGACTGTGGTCCACAACCCTTCAAGATAAACAGGAAAGCTTTCTACAATTAAAGAAAAGTCCATGGTTTACCTCGCGTGAATACTGAATTTGCGCTCAACAAGCTTGAGTAAACCCGTTGATACACTGGTAAAGAAAAGAAAGATAACGGCAACCGTCATGTAGAAAGTAAACGGCATTTTTGTCGAACCAGCGGCCAGTGAACTCACACGTACCATATCCTCAAGACCGATAATTGACACCAGTGCAGTGGTTTTTAGCAACACCAACCAGTTATTGCCAAAACCCGGTAATGCGTGTCGAATCATTTGTGGAAGAAGAATACGACGGAAAGATAAGAAACTGCTCATCCCATATGCCTTCGCCGCTTCTAACTCTCCCTTATCCACGGCCATAATGGCGCCACGGAAAGTTTCAGCCATATAAGCGCCAAAGATAAAGCCTATCGTCAGTACCCCAGCAATGAACGGGCTGACATCAACATAATCTGGAAGGTAAGAAACCCACTCATGGTCTGGATTACTTGAGGTCATCCATTCATTTAGCCACTCATTCATTGAGTAGAGACTGTTGTTCAGTAGTATTTGTCCGCCGAAGAAAATCAGCATCATCAGCACGAGATCAGGTATACCTCGAATAACCGTGGTATAAAGCGTCGCGATTGCACGTGCCCAGCGATAGGGAGCTAACTTCGCCAGTGCCCCTAACATTCCAAGGAACATGGCAAGAATAAGAGACAGAACCGCCACTTCAATGGTAAGTAGCGCTCCCTTAAGAATTGAGACTTCGTATCCTTGAAGATCCAGCATATTTACATCCAGTAATACAACGAGCTGCAGAAGGCGAAAATCGCTCAGGGCATTAAAGTTGCAGAGGCACACATTGCCTCTGCATTTATTATTGTTGCCTTCTGTTTAAGAAGAAAAGTCAGCGATTACTCGCCGTAAACATCGTACTTAAAGTACTTAGCTGCAATTTCCTGATAGATGCCCTTCTCACGCAGAGCAAGAATTGCCGCATCCAGCTTTTTGGTCAGATCTTTGTCTTGTTTACGAACGGCAATACCGAAACCGTCACCAAACCACTTAGGGTCTGTCAAAGATGGACCAACAAATTCATAAGCGTCGCCGCCATCTTTGTTAAGTACACCCTCTTCAAGTGCAGATGCATCACCTAACACAGAAGCGATTCGACCATTAGCTAAGTCCAGGTAAGCTTCGTCAAACGAACCGTAACGCACGATTTCCACTTTCTTGTAGTTATCGGTTAGATATTTGTCATGCGTAGTTGCACGTTGTACACCGATCTTCACACCATCCAGGCTGCTAAAGTCAATGTCTGCACCTTTCTTAGCAATGAATTTGTTAGGAATAAGTGCGTACTTGCCTGTGAAATCGACTTTCTTCTTACGCTCTTCAGTAATCGACATTGCTGCGATAATAGCGTCGTATTTGCGCGCCAGAAGTGATGGAATAATGCCATCCCAGTCTTGTGGGACGATCTTACATTTCACTGCCATCTCTTTACAAAGCGCGTTCGCCATGTCGACATCAAAACCTTTAAGCGAGCCATCGGCTTCCGTCCAACTAAATGGAGGGTATGCACCTTCAATTCCAAAGCGTACTGTTTTCCAATCCTTCGCCTGAACAGTACCTGCAACAGCTGTCGCTGCCAAAGTCGCAGCAAGTAACCATTTTTTCATATCCATACTCCTGTGAATGGTTTAAATGTTGTGTTTGTTTTAATTAGTCTTATCAGACTGGTTTTAATAAATAGAAGAGATAAACTGCTGAAGTCTTTCCGACTCAGGGTTTGTAAACAGTTTAGATGGATCTCCCTGTTCTTCCACCAAACCCTGATGCAAAAACATAACGTGGTTAGAAACATCCCGGGCAAATGCCATCTCATGAGTGACCACCAGCATGGTTCTTCCCTCTTCGGCGAGATCACGCATAACACCAAGCACTTCACCAACTAATTCTGGATCAAGCGCCGATGTAGGTTCATCGAAAAGCATAACTTCAGGATCAACGGCCAGTGCTCTGGCTATAGCGGCGCGTTGTTGCTGACCGCCAGACAGGTGCCCTGGATAATAATCTTTGCGCTCAAAGAGACCGACTTTCTTTAGCAGTTCTTCTGCCTTGTCTCTTGCTTCTGCTTTAGGTACACCCAATACGTGAACTGGCGCTTCCATAACATTTTCTAAAACGGTCAAATGAGACCAAAGATTAAACCCCTGAAAAACCATTGCCAGACGAGAACGGATTCGTTGAACTTGTTTTTCGTTAGCGGGTAAAGATTCACCACGACGGTTAGTTTTCATCTGAATCAATTCACCATTGACCCAAATTTCACCAGCGGTTGGCGTTTCTAAAAGATTGATACATCTGAGAAAGGTACTCTTACCGGAACCGGAAGAGCCGATAATGGAAATGACATCCCCTTTGTGAGCTTCAAGCGAAATGCCTTTTAAAACTTCGTTCTGTCCGAACGTTTTGTGCAGTTCTTTTATATCCAGCGCGATTACATCCTTCATGCGCTTAACTCCCTGTGTAATTCCGACTGCAAGGTACTCCGACCTCTAAGTGTGTTACAAGCTAGCATTCAAGAAACCTTCTTGCAACATATTATTAACTTTAAAGTTTTTATTATTCAGACAATATATCTGAATAAGTATGCATCCACCAGAGTTTATTTTCAGCTTTTCTGGATATTGATGTAAAAAGAGCCTCAATGATGAGGCTCTTAAAGGTTAATTTTTGTGAACTTGAAAACCATCAGTTCACAATCTTCGTCAGTTAACGCTATTTGATAGCGTGACACTTGTTTTGCCCATTAATGAAATATAGCGCGTCTTTTCAGATGAAGGCTGTATTACCGGACCATTTACGTCGAAGTTGTTGCTCGCCGTACCTGATGCCAGATTTTGGACATCAATATAGTTGGACATAAAGTGCTGAGTCATTGCTGTACTTGTCTCACTTAATGATCCCAACCCAATTTCTATTCTGTTGGAAGAAGATGGCGCTAACGCTGAATACTTGCTCTCCATCAGTACCTGAGTACTGCGGGGCATTGAGATAATCGTTTGGTAATAGTTGCTTCCATCCGACGTATTGGAACGGACATGAACACGCTGGATATTGTAATTTGAAGCGGTATACCCTTGGCTTTCTACACAGTGTGTACCACTGCAGTTTGCTGTTGTAACCGATGCGGCAAAATTAGTCAGAGTCGGCGGAGTGATAGTCTTCGCGGTTGAATTAACAGGATACATTCCTTTATACGCCCAAGACCCGTTCGTTGTTGTGCCGTTAATTTTCATCGCCCATGCACTGAATGGACCGTTTCCATCAACAAATGAAAAGTTTGAGCTTGACTGATAGATTGGCTGCCACTGATAAAGATGCCCATTGTGAGATACTTCTACCTCGTTTCCACTGGATAAGGTTAAGTCCGTAAAGCTTAAGCCTGGCTGAACTAAATTGGTGTCGGAAAGCGTAACCGTTTTGCTATCGGGGTGAGTGTTCTGATTATGTGCAAAGTCACCGCCAACAAACGCGTAGTTCCGTAAATCTAGCGCCTGAGAACTGGTGTAGGTTTCATACTGTGTGAGTAGGATTTTTTCTGTCGCCGGAATTGGCGCGATAACAGGAATTTTGTTTGGAAAATTTGCCACTGCTCCCGAAGTGCCTTTATCGATATAACTTGATTGCACATATTTCGTCGCAGGTGCATTTACTGTTACGCCAGCATTAGCATCAGGGGTGACGCTTGCCGGTAGCCCCTCACCAGTATAATAACAAGAGTAAGCGCCAGGCTTGCGTAAGTTGAAGACCATATTGTTCACAAATGGTTTTTCAACAGAATAAGAATACAGAGCTCTTCCTGAACCAATTAAGCCGTCCACTTCTTCTACAGTGACATATCCATTTGTTGGGATGTCATCATAGTTAATGCTTACCGTACCGTAAGCGTTGGGGGAGAGTTCTTTTACCAGTTTACCAACCGAGTTATGTATTGAAATCACCACATTTTGTGTCGCACGGTACGCATAGATGCGCTTTGAACTGTCATTCGTGTCTACGGCGTAAACAGCACAATCGGCATTTACTGAACTAGGCACTTCTGAACGCAGGTTAACAAGCTGCCAGTTATAGATTGTTGGCGCTGGCGGCGGAGTCGGCGTCGGTGCAGGTGGTGTGGGTGGTTTACTGTTACTGCCTGTGCTGCTCTTACTTTCTGAACCGCATCCAGACAACATAACGGCTGTAGCCAAAGCAACAACACTGAATTTGAATTTTGTCATCTTTTCCCCTCGTGAGCGGCAAGCCATTGCCACCGCTCTTTCATTTCTCTGTCTGAAATATGAAGAGCAAAAACCAAGCCAGAAAAGAGCGTCATCGTAAATTAGCTTAAAAACAGTGTGTTGCGCTGTTAGATAATCTCAAACAGGCAAACCAATTGCTGCTCACTTTCTCATCCCTTGCATCACGTTAATGATAAAGATCATATTTTTATTTCTCTGGCTGATAGATGCTTCGCATAACTTGTATTTTTTCGAAAATAACCGTAACCAATTTACATAATTTGATGCAGACACACGCATTATTAGCATCATGTTGTAGTTTTATTTCAACAATAGCCTTTAAGTGATCAAGATCAATCATGCTAAATAGGCCCGTTGATACACTCGGAACGAATACAAAAAACAACAATTTAATCAACAAAAGAGTTTCATATTGTGCAACACTAGCCCATATAGCTCGTGCCACAGTTTAGCGAATGCAACCGCTTATTTGCGGTTGTTTCAATGTTTAAAGAATTACTAACTTTAAGAAAACGAGGAATCTATGTCCGACGCCGTCAAAACAGACAACTCAGACGCTATGGATGAGAAAAGCTATAGCGAGCTGCACAGACCAGCTTCAGAGTTCAAGAGTCGTTCAGATTATCTAGACCATGAACTTCAAATAATGAAGCCTCGCCGCTATGGTCTGAACCTTCCCGGTCGCGACTTCCGCTTTGAATTGGAAGATTTAGTTCCAGCACTTGCTGGCACAATCGGTATCATTGCCATGTATTCAGCAGTAATGATGTCGTGGGCAGATGGTCTATCCGCCGCTTGGGAACACGTCAATTTAGGTAAAGAATTTGCCATTGAAGTTGCTCGTGTTGAAATGCTAATCCCAGCTCTACTTTTCTGTGTACTCGCATCCGGTTTCATTAACCCTCGTGCTAACCTCGCAGGTAACCACGGACCAATGATCCCGCTCATCGGCACCATTGCTTTAGCCGGTGCTCACCCTCTTGCGCTTGCCATTCTTCTTGGGGTATTTGGTCTTCTTTTAAGTTACTTCAAGGGCGGTTCTAAACTCGTTAACTTAACTTCCCAAGGCACCGCTGGTGGTCTCCTGATATTCCTCGGTTTTACTGGAACCATGAGCCAGATCGGTTCAATTCAAAGTTGGGCAACGGGTCTTGAATCTGCGGAAGTGGCTGCAGGCAGCATGGGTTATGTCGGTTTGGTTGTACTCGCAATTACCATCGTTATTTATGCGTTTCTAGCTAAAATCAACATGCGCTGGCTGGCGATTCCAGTGTGTGCGGCAGTTGGTCTGGTCGTTGCGTTAGCATTGGGCGCAAGCTTTGACCTGAAATTTGAAACTGAAATGGGCTTGCCTAACCTAAACCCTGTTTACTGGTGGGGCAGCACGGAAACGGGCTGGCAGCTTGGCTTGCCAACGCTTCAGCATTTCATTGCATCACTGCCATTTGCGATTCTGGCGGTAGCGATGTGGTCTCCTGACTTCCTTGGTCACCGTATTTTCCAAGAGCTTAACTACCCTAAGCGTACTGAAAAAGTACTTATGGATGTCGATGACACAATGACCATGTGTTCAATTCGTCAGATGGTTGGTACAGCAGTCGGTGGCGGTAACATCACTTCTTCTTGGGGTACGTACATGATCCCAGCCGCTATCGCCAAGCGCCCTATTCCTGGTGGTGCAATCCTGCTTGGCTTAATTGTTATGGCTGTTGCGATTCTTGGTTTCCCAATGGATGTCGCTGTTTGGCCTCCTGTCATGCGTGTTGCTCTTCTGGTTGGTGTATTCCTTCCATTGCTTGAAGCAGGCATGCAGATGGTGAAAGACACGAAAGATTCACAAGCAGCTGGTATCTGTATCTTTGGTAGTGCCGTGGTTAATCCTGTTCTGGCATGGGCTATCACAATGCTTCTGGATAACAACGGCCTAATTGGTGACAAAGAGCGCGCGAAGAAGCTTTCTTTCGTCGACAAAGTTGTGATCCCAGGTGGTGTACTGGTTATCTGTCTGATTGCTATGCTAGCGGTAGGTATGCTTGAAAGCCAATATGGCATCAAAGCCTGGCTTTAAATTCAAATAAATTTGTGGGTGGCAACAATTGCCACCCAAATTTTATCGACTTTTTTTAGGATTTATTGATTTAGTTTAAGGTTTGCAACTTTTTTTTAGACTATCTTGGAACTGAAGAAAAGAGACAGAATCTTAAAACTAGTGACAATATGTATGGCTTTAAGACGAAAAAAGCGAAGCTATTCATATTGTTATTCATAAAGAGTGTACTGCCCTCCCCGTAGGAGGTAGCTGGCTCAACGGCTAAAAACAGTACGTGTTTTTTCTACTAAAAAGGTAGGTATGTCATGGCAGAGCAATTTGCTAAAGCTTGGGAAGGTTTTGCACAAGGCGATTGGCAAAACGAAGTTAACGTTCGTGATTTCATTCAAAAGAACTACACGCCGTATGAAGGTGACGAATCTTTCCTAGTTTCTGAAGGTACTGAAGCAACGAATACGCTTTGGGCTAAGGTAATGGAAGGTATCAAACAGGAAAACGCCACTCACGCACCTGTTGATTTCGATACTTCAGTTATCTCTACCATCACTTCTCATGATGCTGGCTACATCAACAAAGACCTAGAAACCATTGTTGGTCTTCAGACCGAAGCGCCTCTTAAGCGTGCAATCATGCCTAATGGCGGTGTACGTATGATCGAAGGATCATGCAAAGCGTACGGTCGCACACTAGATCCACAAGTTTCTAAAATCTACTCAGAGTACAGAAAAACACACAACCAAGGTGTTTTCGATGTTTACTCTCCAGATATTCTAAAATGTCGTAAGTCTGGTGTTCTGACGGGTCTTCCTGATGCATACGGTCGTGGTCGTATCATTGGTGACTACCGTCGTGTCGCTCTATACGGCGTAGACTTCCTAATGAAGGACAAGGTCGCTCAGTTCCACTCTACTCAAGAAAAACTTGAAGGTGGTGACGATCTACAAATGACCATGCAATTGCGTGAAGAGCTTCAAGAGCAGCACCGTGCACTAGGTCAATTGAAAGAAATGGCAGCGTCTTACGGCTTCGACATTTCTGGTCCTGCAACAACAGCTCAAGAAGCAATCCAGTGGACTTACTTCGGTTACTTGGCTGCGGTTAAATCTCAAAACGGTGCGGCTATGTCTCTGGGTCGTACTTCGACTTTCCTAGACGTATACGTTGAGCGTGATATCGCTGCTGGCATCATCACAGAAGAACAAGCTCAGGAAATGATCGACCACTTCGTAATGAAGCTGCGTATGGTTCGCTTCCTACGTACTCCTGAGTACGATGAGCTATTCTCTGGCGACCCAATCTGGGCAACAGAATCTATGGGTGGTATGGGTGTCGACGGTCGTACTCTTGTTACACGTACAAACTTCCGTTTCCTAAACACGCTATACACTATGGGTCCTTCTCCAGAGCCAAACATCACTGTACTTTGGTCTGAGCAACTACCTGACGGCTTCAAGAAGTTCTGTGCGAAGGTATCTATCGATACTTCTTCTATCCAGTACGAGAACGATGACCTAATGCGTCCAGACTTCGACAACGATGACTACGCTATCGCTTGTTGTGTATCTCCAATGGTTATCGGTAAGCACATGCAGTTCTTCGGCGCTCGAGCAAACCTAGCTAAGACTCTACTTTACGTTATCAACGGCGGTGTAGATGAGAAGCTTAAGATGCAAGTTGGTCCTAAGACTGAACCAATGCTTGATGAAGTTCTGGACTTCGACAAAGTTTGGGCTGGTCTGGACAACTTCATGGACTGGCTGGCGAAGCAATATGTGACTGCACTAAATGCTATCCACTACTCTCACGACAAGTACAGCTACGAAGCAGCCCTAATGGCACTTCATGATCGCGACGTTCGCCGTACAATGGCGTGTGGTATCGCAGGTCTTTCTGTTGCTGCTGACTCATTGTCTGCAATCAAGTACGGTCAAGTTAAGCCAATCCGTGACGAAGACGGCATTGCTATCGACTTCGACATCTCTGGCGACTACCCTAAATTTGGTAACAACGACGCACGTGTTGATGACATGGCTTGTGAACTTGTTTCTATCTTCATGGGTAAAATCCGTAAGCTTAAGACTTACCGTGATGCAGTTCCTACTCAGTCTATCCTTACTATCACTTCAAACGTGGTATACGGTAAGAAGACTGGTACAACACCAGATGGTCGTAAAGCTGGTGCACCATTTGCACCGGGTGCAAACCCAATGCACGGTCGTGATGAGAAAGGTGCAGTAGCATCTCTAACATCTGTCGGTAAACTGCCATTTGCTGATGCGAAAGACGGTATCTCTTACACATTCTCTATCGTTCCTAACGCACTAGGTAAAGAAGAGAACTCACAGCGCGCTAACTTGGCTGGTCTGATGGATGGTTACTTCCACCACGAGCAAGGCATTGAAGGTGGTCAGCACCTGAACGTTAACGTTCTTAACCGCGAAACTCTAGAAGACGCAGTTAAGCACCCAGAGAACTACCCCCAGCTGACAATCCGTGTATCTGGTTACGCTGTACGTTTTAACTCTCTGACTGTAGAGCAGCAAAAAGACGTAATCGCACGTACATTTACTGAGTCTCTATAAGATTCTTAGTTACCAATGACAAAGCCCCGCAAATGCGGGGCTTTTTGTTTTTCTGCAATGATATGTTGATGGCTACACTGAAAACTGGTTGCATTCCTGCATCAAAATGCCAGAGCGTTCATCTACCCGACCACTGGTTTGACGCAATTGAGTGTTGTTGTCCTCAATAGTACTCATTGAACCGGAAATCTGCGACATGCTGTCTGCCATAGACTGGCTTGTAGCCGCCAGCTCCCGAATTGCCTGGAAAATACCTTCCGTCTGTTCACTTGCTTCGCTAACCTGCTCGGTGATCAAACGTAATGCTTCCATGGCTTCGTGCCCTTTTTCACGTCCTTTTCGCATAGAAACTTCAGACTGCCCGATATACTGAATCACCTCGGCGCTCTCTTTTTTCATTGTCTCAATGGTTCCGGAAATTTCTGCCACCGCATCTACGGTTCTTACAGCCAAGCTTCGAACTTCATCGGCAACCACAGCAAAACCGCGCCCTTGCTCCCCTGCTCTGGCAGCTTCAATCGCGGCATTCAACGCCAATAAGTTAGTTTGTTCTGCAATACCATTGATGATTTCCATAACAGAGTCGACTTTTGATGACGCGTCTTCAAGTAACTTGATATGGCTTGCCGCGTTGCCAAGAATTTCCCCAATATCTTCAATTGAATCAATGGCGCTGGTGATCACCGAGGCACCTTTTTGTGCAGATTTACTGGATTCTTCGCTCACCTTAACCACAAGTTCCAGACTACCTGAAACATCCTGGGTCGTCGCATTCACTTCTTCGGTTGCCGAAGCAAGCACTTGCGTCTGTACAACAACGTCGTGCTGACTTGCAACCAAATCATCTAGACCGGAATTCAATTCCGTTGCATTAGACGAAAGCGCTGTACTGCTTTGTTGCACTCCCTTAACCAACTCACCAAGATGCTGGCAAGCCAGATTGATGTTAATGGCCAGACGGTTAAATTCATCATTTTTGTTTGAAGAAACGGGCATTCTCTTTGAAAGATCACCTGAAGAAATTCGCTCCAGCATTTCTGTTACTTTCTTTAGAGAGCGAGAAATAGAGAGGTTTTGAGAAACAAAAATGAACAGCGTAAACAGGGCTAGAATCAGGCAGGCAATCAGCGTTGAAAACTGAACGGTTGAGGAAGTTTGCTGCGCCGCTTCACCGAACTGGGCGCTGATGATATTCATCTCTTTTGCCAGGTTAGAGACCGTTTTCTGAACATCTTGCTGACGTATGAATAAGTTTTCTTCGACTGTTTTCAATTCGACCGACAACTCACTCACCCGAGCAGAATGCTCCTTAAACAATTCGACTTCCTTCTCATAGAGGTCGAGCATGGCATATGAGTTAGACATATTGATAAACATCGCTAACGCACGGTTAAAAAACTTCAAATTCTCTTCGTTAGGTTGAAGTAAGTACGTTTGCTGCGTTTTGACCATATTTTGAAAGTCTGAGTTGATGCTCACCATGCCTGTTTCTGCAATTTTTGCTTCAATGGTGTTGGCGAGTTGTTTAAGTTGTCCCAACTTGCCATCATCAACGTTAAATCCCATCTCTTCACGAATGGACAACCACGGAGACATGGCTGCTTTGTAAGCGGACACCGATTCCACAAACTCCACGGCTCCCTGATTTAGCCCAACGTCTGAAAGAATGTATTTCTTTGCTTCCGCTTTTTCAGAAATAGTGCTTAGCAAAGCTTTAATTTCAGGCACTTGGTCAACTGTTAAGTTATTTAGCCTAGCCGCCAGTTCCAGAAGTCCAATCTGAGTTTCGCTAATTTGAGAGACTCCTTCTTGAATGTCACTTTGTTTTTTATATTGTCCAGTAACCGCTCCAATTTTGACTGAAATAAACAAAGACAACCCGATGAAACCTGCCATCAAAGCCGCCAGATATATCCATACCTTTTGCTTTTGTGAGAGCGCAAAGCTTTTCATCACTCCCTCCTTTTCGGATAAAAAAACTTAGAACACAACAAAAGCCAAGCACTTTGGTTGTATTTACATTTTTCTAACATTTGACAATTGACATTTCCATCAATTAATTTTTAACACTTCCTTTTACGTGAGGATGTTCAAAACTGTTACTGGCTGAATTGCATAAAAAATGAAATCAGTTCACATTGCTATTATGAGCTCGATAGCTAAGGAGTAGAATTGCTATGAAAACTGCGTCACTTCTCTTTGTTTCCTTGGCACTTGCGCCTCTTTTTTCTCACGCCAAAACGCTTTGGTCTCTGACCATGGATAACGACTCCATGGTAACCAGCGACAGGGATTACAGCAGCGGCATTACCCTCGGATTTTCCACTGAATTAGAAAGCGAACCCAGCTATCTAAGTTGGTTTGGTAAAAGTAGCGACCGTCTCTACTTTGGTATCGATTTCGGGCAAAAGCTCTGGACACCTGACGATATTGAATCCACCACCCAAAAACCAAATGAACGCCCTTATGCCGGTTTGAGCTACCTGGACTCACATCTGGCATCAGGAGACAGCAATACCTACCAAAATATTCATGTTCTCATGGGAGTGATGGGACGTAATGCTCAGGCAGACAGTGCCCAAACTTTTGTCCATGACATCATCGGCTCCCCTAAACCGCGAGGATGGGAACATCAGATCGAAGAATCTTTTGTTTACCAATTGGGCTATTCACATCAGAAACTCCTTAGCCGCAGCTCTGGGCTTCTTGGAGAAACAGAAATATCCTGGACGAATCGTCTGGAACTGGGAAACTTCCGCTCGGAATTAGGCAGT
The DNA here is from genome assembly GCF_019904195.1 of Vibrio sp. SCSIO 43132. Classification (NCBI taxonomy): domain Bacteria; kingdom Pseudomonadati; phylum Pseudomonadota; class Gammaproteobacteria; order Vibrionales; family Vibrionaceae; genus Vibrio; species Vibrio sp. SCSIO 43132. The sequence goes on along the minus strand of NZ_CP063199.1, from coordinate 1,464,467 downwards.
GGCGTGCTCTTTCGCTGGGGTGATGCGCTGGGCAATTCCTTTGGCTCCATTGCAATAAAATACGACAATCCCGCTCATCGACTGAGGCTGGATGATGGACGTTCTGGATGGTTTTTGTTTTCTGGCTTAGAAGCAAGGTACCGACACAATGACGTTACGATTACAGGTCAAAGACCAGATGAGAAATATCCTGTTTCTGTAACTCACTTTCAGTCTACAGCGATTTTAGGAGGGTTAGCTCATTATAAAGACGTTGGCGTATCACTGACTTTTTCGCTCAAGACTCCCGATTTCAAAGAAGATCAGTTTGATTTCCACGGTACTGGCTCGCTTTCACTTTTCTGGCTATTTTGATGTTTTATAAACAGTTATTACTCAGTTCATTTCAAATAAGAATCATTCACTAAGTCAAAATGGAAATTCGAAATTATTTCCTCTCTTGGTGAAAAATAACCTCAGTTTTTCCTAGGGTAAGCGTGCATTTTGTAATAAAATGACAATAAACAAATCCTAAGAGATGAGCTCATGTCTACTACTGGTCGTATTCATTCATTCGAATCTTGTGGCACTGTGGATGGTCCTGGAATCCGCTTCATCGTTTTCCTTCAGGGATGCCTGATGCGATGTAAGTATTGTCACAACCGGGACACATGGGATACCCATGACGGCAAGGAAGTTAGCGTCGAAGAAATCATCAATGAGGCAAAGTCCTACAAACACTTTATGCGTGCTTCTGGTGGTGGTGTTACCTGCTCTGGCGGTGAAGCCATGTTGCAACCAGAGTTTGTTCGAGATTTCTTCAGAGCAGCCAAAGAAGAAGGCATGCACACCTGCCTCGATACCAATGGCTATATAAGAAAACACACCGATGTGGTTGATGAGGTTCTGGAAGCCTCTGATCTGGTGATGCTGGATCTCAAACACATGAAGGATGAAATCCATCAGGATTTTATTGGTGTCTCCAACCGAAGAACACTGGATTTTGCTCGCTATCTACACAAGATTGGGCAAACCACCTGGATCCGTTATGTTGTTGTTCCCGGCTACACAGATGATGAAGAAGCAGCACATATGCTCGGTGACTTCATCAAGGATATGGATAATATTGAAAAGGTTGAGTTGCTTCCCTACCACAAGCTAGGCGCTCATAAGTGGGAAGCGTTGGGTCATGACTACCCGTTAGAAGGTGTAGAGCCTCCTTCGAAAGAAGTCATGGACTCCATCAAAGGTATTCTTGAGCAATATACCGAAAATGTGAAATACTAGTTAGACACTAAGCCAGCATTCTCCATGCTGGCTTTTTCTTTGTTGGGAAGGACAGGATGTCGGTTTTTCAATTTCTTTGTTTTTTAGCGTTAGTCTTCACATGTTATCGGTGCTGGCATGACGTGAAAAGCGTGTTCATCCCCAAGTTCGTACAGGAACGCAGTTTTCAGAACCTCACCATTGTTAGTTGCGCAATTCTGTTTTTCCTTTGGCAAACTAAAGCCGGAGTGAAAAGCGGTTTAGATATTCATTTCCTTGGTTTAACGGCTTTCACGATGATGTTTGGCTGGCGAATTGCGTGCGTTTTGCTAATCCCTATTTTTGCTTTGATAGCCATTTGGGATGGCTGGTTAATCGCCGACTTTTCTGTGCAGGTTTTAATATCCGGTCTAATCCCAGTGTTGGTCAGCTATGGCATTTTTTCTCTTAGCTATCATTACCTTCCTAAAAATGTATTTGTTTTTATTTTTGTCGCAGGCTTCTTCAATGCCATGTTTACGGGCAGTGTTCACTTGTTAGTCAGAGGCACTTATTACCTTTGGCAAGGCACTTACGATCTCACTACCGTGGTAGATAATTTCTTTGTTCTCATTCCATTGATGGCTTTTCCCGAAGGGCTGTTGAATGGCATGACACTGGCCATTCTTTGCGTTTACAAACCCGAGTGGTTACGAGTTTTTTCTGACCGTCACTACCTCTATTCCAATAAGTCTTAAAAACTATTCTGGCAAGTCCTGAAACTATCCATAGAAGCACGAAAAAATCGTTCAAACTCTCAACAAACCTTATTAAACATGTGTTGAGATCATGTTTCTGGTCGGATACTTACTGTTACTCTGGTTCGCAGATTAAGTAATAAATTTTGAGAGACCATGCTATGGAAATGACTAACGCTCAACGCCTGATCCTGTCGAACCAGTATTACCTGATGTCACAAATGGACCCTGACAATTCAGCGAAGTATCAGCGTTTACAAACCATCGTGGAACGCGGTTATGAATTGCAAATGCAGGAACTGAACAAAGAGTACGGCTGCCTGGACGAAACTCAGTGCCGTGAAGTTCTGGAAATCATGGAAATGTATCACGCGATGCAGGAGTCCAATAAGATGCTTAACGACTTAGATCGAGAGCAAGTGGACCAGCGCCGTTTGAACTTCCTTGGATTCGACATTGCATCCGAGGCGCAACTGGTGAATTACGTTCGCTTTTTGGTTGATTCCGAAGGCTTGTACACCCAGTTTGATAAGGCTGACCACCACTTCAATGCTCAAATGCCGATGCTAGAAAAATATCGCCGAATGTTGAAGACTTGGAAGTCATGTCCAAGACAGTATCACTTGTCTGCCGCTGAATTTGCACAAATCTTTAATGCTTAGCGCATAAAACTAATGTAAGTCTTTCACATTATTTGAAAATATTTTTAAAGCACCACATGAATGTGGTGCTTTTCTTTTGCCACGTTAGGCAGGACAACGCTTCACAGCGTTTGAAACACATAAATCCCACCAATACAAACCCTTACCGAGCTCATATTTTTTTAGTAAAAAATCGAAATAAATATCGAATTAATAAGCAGAATTCAAAATCTGGGTCTAACCTTAATCAGTGAAGGACGTGACATTTTCGCTGTTAATTAGTCGATTTGACAGGTTTAGAGGGGTATTCGCTATGAGCATTTTTGACCACTACCAGGCTCGCTATGAAGCAGCCAAGGATGAAGAACTATCACTGCAGGACTTTTTATCGTTATGTCGTGACGACAAAAGCGCTTATGCCAACGCTGCTGAGCGCCTCTTGTTAGCGATCGGAGAACCTGAGGTTATCGACACCGCACTCGACCCGAGACTGAGTCGTATTTTCTCCAATAGAGTGATTTCCCGATACAAAACATTCGAAGACTTTTATGGCATGGAAGACGCCATTGAGCAAATCGTGTCTTACCTAAAGCACGCCGCTCAGGGTCTGGAAGAACGCAAACAGATTTTATACCTTCTGGGTCCGGTGGGTGGCGGTAAGTCATCGTTGGCCGAGAAACTGAAAGCGCTGATGGAAAAAATGCCAATCTATGTGCTTTCTGCAAACGGGGAGCGCAGCCCTGTTAACGATCACCCGTTCTGTTTATTTGACGTGAACGAAGACGGTGATTTGCTGCAAAGCGAGTACGGCATCGAGAAGCGCTACCTACGCTCCATCATGTCACCTTGGGCGGCAAAACGCCTGACGGAATTCGGCGGCGACATTTCAAAATTCAAGGTGGTGAAAGTCAGACCATCCATTCTGGCACAAACTGCGATCGCTAAAACCGAACCAGGCGACGAAAACAACCAAGACATCTCTTCCCTTGTTGGTAAAGTGGACATCCGCCAACTTGAGCATTTCTCTCAGGACGATCCAGATGCATACAGTTACTCCGGTGCATTATGTCGAGCTAACCAAGGTCTGATGGAATTCGTAGAGATGTTCAAAGCACCAATCAAGGTGTTGCATCCGCTACTAACGGCAACTCAGGAAGGCAACTACAACGGCACCGAAGGTCTGTCTGCCTTACCATTTGACGGCATGATTCTGGCGCACTCAAATGAGTCCGAGTGGCAAACCTTCCGAAATAACAAGAACAACGAAGCGTTCCTTGACCGTGTGTACATTGTTAAAGTCCCTTACTGCTTGCGCGTGTCGGAAGAAGTCAAAATCTACCAGAAACTGCTTGACCACAGTGAGCTATCCAAAGCACCGTGCTCACCCAGCACCTTGGACATTCTGGCGCAGTTCAGTATCTTGTCTCGTCTGAAAGATCCTGAAAACTCCTCCATCTTCTCTAAGATGCGCGTTTACGACGGTGAAACGCTCAAAGATACCGATCCAAAAGCGAAGAGTTACCAAGAGTACCGCGATTTTGCAGGCGTTGATGAAGGCATGTCCGGTCTCTCAACCCGTTTTGCGTTCAAGATTCTCTCTCGCGTATTTAACTTCGATCAGTCTGAAGTGGCAGCAAACCCAGTTCACCTGTTCTACGTGATTGAGCAACAGGTAGAGCGCGAGCAGTTCCCACAAGATACTGCCGAGCGCTACCTTGAATTCTTGAAAGGCTACTTAGTACCTAAATACGTCGAGTTTATCGGTAAAGAGATTCAGACTGCTTACCTCGAATCCTATTCTGAGTACGGTCAGAACATTTTCGACCGCTACGTGACCTACGCTGATTTCTGGATTCAGGATCAGGAATATCGCGACCCAGAAACAGGGCAACTGTTTGACCGTGCGGCTCTGAACAACGAGCTTGAAAAAATCGAGAAAACAGCTGGTATCAGTAATCCGAAAGACTTCCGAAATGAGATTGTGAACTTTGTATTGCGCGCTCGTGCCAATAACAAAGGTCAGAACCCAGTTTGGACCAGCTACGAAAAACTCAGAACCGTTATCGAGAAGAAAATGTTCTCGAACACAGAAGAGTTACTTCCTGTTATTTCCTTTAATGCGAAAACCTCAACCGACGATCAGAAAAAACACGACGACTTTGTCGCTCGTATGATGGAGAAAGGCTACACCAAGAAACAAGTCAGACTGCTGTCAGAGTGGTACCTACGAGTTCGTAAGTCCTCTTAATACTAAGTGTCTGAAAAATGGGGACTGGCATGCATTGCCAGTCACTCATGGCACACAGTTCGACACTTTGACGTTTCAGAGGGATTAACGTATGGCGCAATTTATCGACAGAAGGCTCAATGGCAAGAACAAAAGCACGGTCAACAGACAGCGCTTTTTGCGTCGCCATAAAGAGCAAATAAAGGAATCGGTAGCCGATGCCGTGAATCGCCGTTCAATCACCAATACCGAAACTGGTGAGGACATCTCGATTCCGCACAAAGACATCAAAGAGCCTATTTTTCATCAGGGACAAGGAGGAGTGAGAGAGCGTGTTCACCCAGGCAATGACCAGTTCATTACCGGTGACAAAATTGAACGCCCAAAAGGTGGCGGTCAAGGCGGAGGCTCTGGTGAAGGTGACGCAAGTGCAGACGGCGAAGGTCAAGACGATTTTGTATTCCAAATCTCCAAAGATGAATATCTCGACATTCTGTTTGAAGATTTAGAACTACCCAACCTGCAAAAAAATCAAATCAACAAAATTACGGAATGGAAAACCCACAGAGCTGGTTTCCAGACAGCCGGTATTCCTGCCAACATCAGTGTTGTGCGCTCTCTCCAGCAATCGCTGGCTCGCAGAACGGCAATGACGGCTGGCAAGAAGCGTCTGCTTAATGAGCTGGAAGAAGAGCTTGAGCGTATAGAGAACAACGAACCTGCTCAGCCTTTGGAAGAAAAGCGTCTTCAACAGGAAATTGAAGAACTTCGTCAGAAAATCAGCAGTGTTCCGTTTATTGATACATTCGATCTTCGCTTTAAAAATTATGAAAAGCGCCCTATCCCATCCAGCCAGGCAGTCATGTTTTGCTTAATGGATGTGTCCGGCTCTATGGATCAGGCAACCAAAGACATCGCAAAACGTTTCTATGTCCTGCTTTATCTGTTCCTGACTCGCACCTACGAGAACGTGGAAGTGGTCTTCATCCGCCATCACACTCAGGCAAAAGAAGTGGACGAACACGAGTTTTTCTACTCGCAGGAAACGGGTGGCACCATTGTGTCCAGTGCACTGAAGCTAATGGACGAGATAGTGAAAGATAGATATCCGACCAACGAGTGGAATATTTACGCCGCGCAGGCATCGGATGGCGATAACTGGGCAGATGATTCCCCTCGATGTAAGGAACTGTTGGTCAACAACATATTACCCGACTGCCAATACTACTCCTATATAGAAATTACAAGAAGAACCCACCAAACCTTGTGGCATGAATATCAGAAGCTGGAAGAAGCTTTCGACAACTTTGCCATGAAAAATATTCGTACTGTGGATGATATTTTCCCAGTATTCAGGGAACTGTTTCAGAAAGAAACAGCTTAGGGAGGCGCGCTATGGCTACTAAAACAGCTAAGAAAAAAGCTACCGACAGCAAGCGCTTGCCAGATGGTCCGGACTGGACGTTTGAACTTCTGGAGCGCTACCACACTGAAATTAAACGTGTTGCTGAACACTATCGACTGGACACTTACCCTAACCAAATCGAAGTGATCACGGCAGAACAAATGATGGATGCTTATTCAAGTATTGGCATGCCCATCAACTACCATCACTGGTCATTCGGTAAAAAGTTCATACAAACCGAACAAAACTACAAGCACGGTCAGATGGGTCTTGCGTATGAAATAGTGATCAATTCAGACCCCTGTATTGCTTACCTGATGGAAGAAAATACGGTAACCATGCAAGCACTGGTTATGGCTCATGCCTGCTACGGTCACAACTCTTTCTTCAAAGGTAATTACCTTTTCCAAACCTGGACAGACGCAAGCTCAATCGTCGACTACCTGCTCTTCGCAAGAAACTACATTACCGAATGCGAGGAAAAGCACGGTGTAGAGGAGGTCGAACAGCTTCTCGATTCTTGTCACGCACTAATGAACTTTGGTGTAGACCGATACAAACGCCCGGAGAAAATCTCCATTGTCGAAGAAAAGGCAAGGCAAGAAGCTCGCGAAGCGTATTTACAGTCTCAGGTAAATGAGCTTTGGAAAACCGTTCCAAAAAGTGAAGAAAAAGAAGCGTCTCAGAAAATTCGTTTTCCGAGTGAGCCTCAGGAAAACATCCTTTACTTCATTGAAAAACACGCGCCTTTACTGGAGCCTTGGCAGCGCGAAATCGTACGAATCGTAAGAAAGGTCAGCCAGTATTTCTACCCTCAGAAACAAACTCAGGTTATGAATGAAGGCTGGGCTACCTTCTGGCACTACACCATCTTGAATCATATGTACGATGAAGGCTTAGTGTCTGAGAAGTTTATGCTGGAGTTTCTTCACAGCCACACAAATGTGGTCGCACAGCCTCCTTACAATAGCCCGTACTTTAGTGGCATCAACCCCTATGCCTTGGGCTTTGCAATGTTCCAGGACATTCGCAGAATGTGTGAAGATCCAACCGATGAAGACAAAGAGTGGTTCCCAGATATCGCTGGTGGCGACTGGTTAGAAACAGCACACTTTGCCATGGAGAACTTTAAAGACGAAAGCTTTATTAGCCAGTATTTGTCTCCCAAAGTCATGCGTGACTTTAAGTTGTTTGCCATCAATGACGATGATCGTAAAAACCACATCGAAGTCAGTGCAATACATGATGAAGTTGGCTATCGCCAAATCCGGGAAAAACTGGCAGCACAATACAACCTAAGTAACCTGGAACCGAATATTCAGGTCTGGAATGTGGACGTGCGCGGCGATCGCTCACTGGTTCTTCAATATGTTCCACACGATCGAATTCCATTGGGCAAGAGCTACCCGGAAGTTCTCAAACATCTTTACCGCCTATGGGGTTTTGATGTGATTCTTGAGCAAAGAAACGAATCTGGTCGAAAAGAAATTCTAGGTACATGCCCAGAAAGAGAAGAGTACAACTCTGAGATTTAAACCTTAAATCGTCCTCCTATTTGCCCATGAAGTCTGTGGGCTTTTTTGTGCCAGAACTTTTTTGTGCCAGAACTTTTTTGTGCCAGAACTTTTTTGTGCCAGAAAAAGAAAGCCAGCTTAACAAAGCTGGCTTCAAAAAGTGTAAACCTATTTTAAGACTAAGCAATCAGAACTTATTTAACACCATTCCAAATAGTTACATCAACAGATCTTTCGTTGTGACTGATGCTACTTGGAGTAAGAGCTATAATGTTCTTTAACGCTTCCAATTCATCTGCATCAGAAGCAGTGTATTGGAAATCTGTCTTACCATCAGTAATGGTAAACTGATTTGGTGATATTGCTCCTTTCACCGCAAGGCTTGCCGAATTCACATCAACTCCTTGTTCTTCCATGTCTTCTTTAATGCCAAACTGCCCTACCAAGTTCAAAAATTTCAGGCTGTCCGAAGTTGCCAAATGAGGTGCTGAAAGTTGAGAATCGTAGCGTCCAACAACCAGCTCCTTTTCAAGGTCAAACTTATCTACCACCACTCTCAGAGTAGAGTTACCAGCGCTTGAGAAGTTTAATGTAGCATCAACCAGATATGCATCACTTAAGGATTCATCAATAAAGCCCGGAATCAGGTTTCCAGCTGAGTCTTCAGTAGCGGTTGCAGCGACAAATGCGTTGTCAATAACCCCATCGCGGTTCCCTTGTCCTGCATAATCCGACTCATAGCGAGATTCCACTTTAAACTTCTCGTTTGCACCATTGCACTCCTGACAGGAAATATTGCTGGAATAGTAATATGCATCCTTATTTAGCACAGTTGGCACGGTTGCACGGTAGCGCCTGAAAACACCTTCACTTGGCGTATCATCCGATGAAGACTGGTAAAAAGTGAAGGATTCGAATCTTTCTTCAAAGCCCACTTCTTCTTCGATGTCATTTTCAAGAATGTAAACTAACTCACCACCCGTGTTTCCAACATTGTCAGAGTATGCAATCAACTCAAATGGAATACTCTGGAAATCAGCCTTTGTCGAACCTTTGCGTAATTTCGAAGCCCAATCTGATGTTGGAGCACAATTATCATTTTCATCTGGCATGTAAATGGTAGAGACCAATACATTTGTAATACCATTTTGGGTGCCAAATTGGCTTTTTACATCATCAATGCCAGGCCAGTTTGTAGCATCAACATCATCGGCGCTACAGAAGGTCATTTTCTGAGACTCTATACCTTTAGTGTTTCCGTTACTCTTCAAGTAATCAATGACCATACCGACTTCATTTGAGGCATCAGCCAGCTCCTGACGCTGCTCACCTGTGTATTTCGGGTCTTTGTAGGCTTTTTCTAGCTGAGATTTAAGTTCACCCGGGCTCGCAGAATGCTTAGCTACATTTAGAACATCCATGTAAAGCGCAGCTGAAGAGAAGAAAGATGCTTTTAGTTTCGCGGTAAGCATCTCATCAATGCTTTCTTCCATTGCGGTGCTAACCTGATAAGCGCCAACATATAAGTCTGTGCCATTTGCATGAGCAGCGTTCACACCGCATGCTGCAAGTGCAGCGACCAGTAAATTCTTTTTCATTGTCATATCGATATTCCTTATACGTTGTTATTTTTTGGATTTCTTAACAGAACTGAATTTACTTGGAACAGAAATAGATAGACTTGTTTTTCCAACAGGCAAATTCATTACTGATTCAATAGCGTCTGTACTTAAAGCCTTACCATTTGACTTCAATTTGCTTAACTGCTGAGAAAGTCCTTGATTTTTTGGCGCTATGGAACTGGAAGGTTTTGCCGGTGTTGTTTTACCAGCACTGTTTTCTTTAGAGCTAAAACAACCAGCTAAAAGAAATACAGAAAGTATTGGTACAATCGTAACTAGACTTCGTTTCATGCTCTCTCCTCGTACACACTAAACAATGAGCTTAATAAGAAAATAAAAAGCAAGGTGAACTGGAATAAACCATTAGTAACATCAAGCTTTAAACTCAATCTAATCGATTGCTTACTGCGAAGACATCTATGCTACTAAACAGATCAGCACTTACATTCAGAGCGGTCGAATTTAAAGGGGTGAAGGCATGTAGGAAATATCTGAACGGCACATTCCTGATGTTAAGCAATTCCAAAAATGAGCTTTAAGTTAAAATCACAAAATTTGGGGGATATACCTGCATTGGAAGCAAATCTAAATATCACAGGTCCTTTATTTAATACTAAGGTCAAACCTGTATATAATGTCGCGTTATTGTCCTTCATGGTTTAAGTGAAGGTGAAGTCTACATGGGTGATAAAAATATGAGCGCTCCAAACGCCCCTCTTACTGAGAGCAAAAACCTTCGTGATCTGCCAAATATGATCACTTGTTTGTTGCCTGCCTATAACGAAGCTGAGAATCTTCCACAGGTAATTCCAGAAACCTACAACTACCTCAAACAGTTTTGTAATGAGGTGGAGATTCTTATTGTTGATGATGGCAGCCAAGATAACACTGTAGCCGTAGCTCAAGAGCTCTCTCAAAGCTACCCCATTTCTATCGTGAAGTTTTCTAGAAACTTCGGTAAAGAAATTGCGCTAAGTGCAGGTTTAGACAATGCTCGCGGCGATGTGGTCATCATTATGGATTCGGACGGTCAGCACCCTCTCCCAGTCATTGCTGATTTCATCAAACATTGGCGCGACGGCTACGATATGGTTTACGGAGTTCGTGCTAACCGAGACGACGAATCCTTTGCCAAACGAGCCTTCACGAAAGTGTATTACGGGCTGCTAAAACGCATTTCCGATGTAGAGATTCACCCAGACGCCGGAGACTTCAGACTACTTGGTCGTAACGTTGTAGATGCGCTGATTTCGCTTCCTGAACGCACGCGGATGATGAAAGGTCTTTACGCGTGGGTTGGATTTAAGAGCAAAGCGGTTTCATTTGAAGTTGTAGAACGTTTAAGTGGCGCCAGCACCTTTAGATTTCGCGACCTGACTTCTCTGGCGATCACTGGACTCACCTCGTTCAGCAGTATCCCACTCAAAATCTGGATGGTCGTAGGAGCTATTATTTCAGCCATGTCTTTTGGCTACGGTATGTTAGTTCTGCTTCGTACTCTCTTTTTTGGTACTGATGTTCCAGGTTGGCCATCACTGATTGTTTCCATCTTTTTCCTAGGAGGTATTCAGTTGCTTTCCATCGGAATCATGGGAGATTATCTTGCTCGTGTGTTTTCTGAAGTAAAAAGGCGTCCGTTGTACATCATTGAAGAGTACCAGAAGAGCGAAGACAAACGCGAATCAGGCAGTGAAGACGAGAAAGCATGAAGCAAGTAATTGTCTGTGCAGATGACTATGGCATGTCGGCAGAAGTCGACGCTGCCATTCTTGAGTTGATTGAAAACTCACGTATTTCCGCCACTAGCTGTATGACATTGATGCCTGACTGGTCACAATCAGCTACTCAGCTAAAACCTTTAGAAGGAAAAGCCGCTTTTGGTCTTCATTTTGACTTAGGCGAATTTGCCAGCCTTGGCAAGTTAATGCTTGGAGCAATTACTCGGACACTTAACACGGAACAGCTTACCAATACGCTAAAAAAACAGCTGGATCGATTCGAGGATGAAATGAATCGCCGCCCAGACTATCTGGATGGTCATCAGCACGTTCACGCTTTTCCTGTTGTTCGTGACGTCGTTGCCAAAGAACTAAGACAGAGATACGACCAAGATATGCCTTGGGTCCGAAATCCTTGTGTCCCTCTAAGCGGCCACGACTCAGCATTGAAAGCGGTGGTGATTAAAGGAATGAATGCCGGGTTTAAAAGCATGATTCAATCCGAAACTAAAGCGGCATTAAACTCGGATTTTTCGGGCTTATATTCCATCAGTGAGAAAGCCGATTTTGCTGGCATGATGGAGGGCTGGCTAGACAAGATATCCGGTAATGGGCTTATTATGTGTCACCCTGCGACCCAGGGGGCGACAGTGGAGCACGGGCTGGCAAGAGTCAATGAGCACGACTACCTAATGAGTGAGCGATATCAGGAATACCTCCAAGCTAACCACATTTCATTAGCTCAATCACCTAAGCAGTAAGGGTGAGTTTCTACAAAAAAGAGCAGCGAATTCGCTGCTCTTTTGCTATCAATTGCGCTTTCTATTGAGCCAGAAGCTTTCTGACTACTTCTAAATCTTCCGGAGTATCTACGCCTGCTGCCGGGGTTTCTTTTGCCACCGCCACATGAATTTTCTCACCATACCAAAGCACTCTGAGTTGCTCTAGGCATTCGATTCTTTCAAGGGCACTTGGCTCCCATTCCACATAGGTTTTGATAAAGCCTGCGCGGTAAGCGTAAATGCCGATGTGACGCTGCAATGGCTGTCGAATGCTTGGCGATTCTTTAGAGAAGTCGTCTCTGTCCCATGGAATAGAGGCTCGGCTGAAGTAAAGTGCATAACCGTTTTGATCGGTAACAACTTTAACCGCATTAGGGTTGAATACCTCACTTTCGTCTTCGATCTCTACAGAAAGCGTTGCCATTGGCGCATCACTCATTTTCAGGTTTTCTGCCACTTGAGTGATGATAGATGGCGGAATCAGGGGCTCGTCACCCTGAACATTCACGACCACATGATCGGCAGGTATCTGCATTTTTTCAACCACTTCTGCCAGCCTTTCCGTCCCGGATTCATGCTTATCTGAAGTCATGCAAACCTGCGCACCAAAGCGCTCAGCCGCACTTTTCACCCGTTCATCATCGGTCGCAATAATAACCTGATCAGCTCCAGCCTGAATGGCTTGCTGATACACCCATTCAATCATAGGTTTGCCGGCAATATCTGCCAGTGGTTTACCCGGAAGTCTGGTCGACTGATAGCGAGCTGGGATGACGACAGTAAATGCCATTTATTTTCCCTCGTCCATGGAAATACTACGAGCTTCTGATGCTAAAAGAACGGGAATACCATCTTTAATTGGGTACGCGAGGCGAGCAACCTTGCTAATAAGCTCTTGTCTGTCTTTATCGTAGGTCAATTTGCCTTTACAAACCGGGCACGCAACGATCTCAAGCAGTCGATGATCCATAATCTTTCATTACCTCTTTGATTCTTTGTAATATTCTTTCTGCGTTTTGGTCTGCAAGTTTTGCAGACACAGGCAAATACCACCAATTGTCCTTCGCAAATGACAGACATTTAACCGCATCCTTTTCAGTCATAATAATAGGAGTGTCTGGCATTTCAATCTCAGCGATCTGCCCCTCTGTCATTTTTTGGTGGTCAGCAAAACCGTGTTCAGCTTTCAACGACACGCCTAATCGTTTGAGTGTGTTGAAAAAGCGAGGGGGATGACCGATTCCAGCCATAGCCACCACGCTCTCTAAATCCAAGACATTGAGGGTTTCACCAGTAACCAGGTTCTTGGCGAGAGCAGGCTCTAATGTCATGGCGATTTCCTGTGATTTGGGTTCGCCACCATTGGTTACGATAAAATCGACACTTTCCAATCTTGATACCGGTTCGCGCAGCGGTCCCATCGGAATCAGCTTTTCATTGCCCATTCTTCTCTTACCATCGACCACTGCAATTTCAATATCACGCTCTAAAGCGTAGTGCTGCAACCCATCGTCGGTCACAACAACATCGACACCTTGCTCAACCAAAGCTTTTACCGCGTTGCTACGAACCGGGTCTACGGCAACAGGCGCATGAGTCCGTCTGTGAATCAACAAAGGCTCATCACCACAATGTTCAGGGTTGGCGTTTTCTGAAACTAGATAAGGGTATTTAGGCGCTTTGGCTCCATAACCACGAGAAACAACCCCTGGGTTCAGCCCCATTTGTTGTAACTGTTCAACCAACCAAACCACCATCGGCGTTTTTCCATTTCCGCCCGCGGTGATATTTCCGACCACCACAACCGGAACCGGAGCGCGATATCTCGGTTTCGTGCCAGCCTCAAAATCTCGTTTTCTGTTTTCACTGATCTTCCGGTACAAACAAGATAGCGGCCAAAGAATCGGCCACAACACAACACCCAACCAGTGATTCTCGAACCAGATTTTTTCTACCATTTAATGCGACTCATCAAACTGAATAGAATAGAGCTGAGCATAAGATCCACCCAGTTCAATCAACGATTCATGGTCACCACGTTCGATCACTTCACCGCTATCAACCACCAGAATTTCATCTGCATTTTCAATCGTAGACAACCTGTGAGCGATCACCAGAACCGTTTTGTCCTTTTGAAGTTCATCCAGCGCAGACTGAATCGCTCTTTCCGATTCGGTATCCAGCGCAGATGTCGCTTCATCCAATATCAACACAGGCGCGTTACGTAGCAAAGCACGTGCGATGGCAAGGCGTTGGCGCTGTCCGCCAGACAAGTTCACACCGTTTTCACCTATTACTGTGTCGTAGCCATTATCGAGCTTCTCGATAAAATCATGAGCATAAGCCAGTTTTGCGGCTTCAACGATCTGCTCTCGGGAGTATTGCTCTTCTGCGGCGTACGCAATGTTGTTGGCGACGGTATCGTTGAACAGATGGACATGCTGAGAAACCAAACCAAAGTGCTGGCGTAGGTTCTCTAGTTCAAAATCTCTTACATCAACGCCATCAAGGGAAATCGTACCTTCATCGAGTTCGTAAAAGCGAGTAAACAGGCTAGCGATGGTACTTTTGCCCGAACCAGAGCGACCAACCAATGCAACCGTTTTTCCCTGTGGGATTGAAAAACTCACGTTCTTGAGGGCTGGTGTTTCTTTTGTCGGGTATGTAAAGGTGACATTGCTGACTTCGATATCGCCTTTGACCGCATCTTTCTTTACCTTGCCTAAATCCGTTTCAGTCGGCATATCTAGCAGACTAAACAAAGTTTGAGACGCTGCCATACCACGTTGGAAATCGGACATCACCGCAGTTAAACCACGAAGCGGACGAAGCATACTGAGCAGAGAAGAGAAAACCACAGTAAAAGCACCTGCCGTCAGCTCAGCACGAATTGAATCCATGGAAGCCAAGAAGAGAACGGTCACGAGAGCGGATGACCCAATCATCTGTACAACCGGGCTTGATATCTGCTGCACCACAACCATTTTCATGTTTTGCTGACGCATGGCATTGCTGACGTGATTAAAGCGCTGCTCTTCAACTTCCTGACCACCACAACTGAGCACCACTTTGTGACCATTGAGCATTTGCTCGGAAGACGTAGTCAGGTTACCCATCTCTGTTTGCATGTTTTTGGAGATTTTTCTCAGCCTACGAGAAACAGTACTGATCGCAACGGCGACAACAGGTCCCACCACCAAAACCACAAGAGAAAGCTGCCAGCTTGTGTAAACCATAAGACCAATAAAGCCCAATAAGCTTGCTGTTTCACGGACAATATTCACCAAAGCCTGGCTGGTTGCGCCAGCGACTTGTTCTGTATCGTAAGTAATTCGGGAAAGCAGGCGCCCTGTCGACTCTTTATCGAAGAATGAAACGGGCATCTTCATAAAGTGATTAAAAATTTCGCGACGTAACTTCATCACAACGTGGTTGGATACCCAACTCATAAAGTAAGCAGACAGAAATCCGCTACCGCCACGCACCAGCATCAAGACAAGGATGATGATTGGCATCGTTTTCAGAAAGTCAGAATCTGCACTGCCGAAGCCTTCGTCCAGCAAAGGTTTAAGCAGAGAAATCATATAAGTGTCACTTAGGGCGTTAACCACCAGTGCTATCGCTGCTATGACTAGGCCAATTTTGTAGTTTGAAATGTAAGGCCAAAGGCGCTTAAACGTCTGAAAGGTCGATTGATCGGATTCTTGCGACATAAGAAAATTGTTTTTCAAAAAATTCCGCTCATTCTACTCCTTTCCTTACGATCTGCCTATACCAGCGTGCGGATTGTTCTTGCCTAACTGATTGTACATACCGATGGTTTTCATCAAACAGGATAGAAATTTGCCCTTGCTCTCCTGTATCCAACCATTTTGCTCCAACCTCGCTATAAGCGCTCAGTACTGCAGGAGCGGGAAGATTCCAGCGATTTCCTTTGGCAAGAGAAGCAATAGCGAGGTCTGGGCTGACGTATTGGACAAACTTCGATTTGGATGATGTAGAGGAACCATGATGAGGAACAATCATGATATCCGACTTAAGCTTTGCCCCTTCTTTCGCCAGCAAATATTCACTAATGGCGTCAATGTCCCCGGTCAAAAGAACAGAATGGCTTCCATCACTGATCCTGATTACACAGGAATGGGGATTGTATGCCCGATTCACTATTTTGGGTGGCCAAAGTGCTTCAAATTTCAAACCCTGCCAGTTCCAGTTCTCCCCTTTAATGCATGGTTGATAGTTAGGCAGGCTTTGGCTTGAGCGTGACCATTCGGGATGTAGGTGATTTTCAACGAACTTCCTGCCACCAGCATGATCAGAGTCCAGATGACTGAGAATCAGTCCATCCAGTTTGGATATTCCACGATTAACAAGAATCGGATACACCACACTTTGCGCATAACTGCCACCTTGCCAACCGACACCCGTGTCATAGAGTACAACTTTGTTGTTTTTCTCAATCAAAATCGCTAGACCATGCCCCACATCTAATACGTCTAATTGCCAATTTGGCTCTGGTTTGCTGGGGAATAACCAGAGTAATGCGACAGGTAATAACAACATAGGATTTAAGCTTCTGAGTAGATAACTTATGAATGCTAGAGCCAGACCAACGACGATTATCGCCGTATACATTGGGGAAACACTTATCCAACCCGCCGAGCCTATATCCAAAACCCAAAGAATAGGAGCGAGAGATTTATCAGCTAACCCCCAAAATAGAGAAGCGAAATGCTCGCTTATTGGCGTAAAAGCAAGCGCAATAGAAATTAAAGGCAGTGTGACAAAACCAACCAGAGGCACAAATACCAAGTTGTAGAGTGGCGACAAATAACTGAATCCGGAAAAGAACAGCATAGATATGGGAATGAGCGTCACCAACAACCAAATCTGCATTCCGATAAGCAGCCGCAGTTTATGAACCCAAGAGTAAGCTCGGCGTTTCTGTAGCCCCAGAAACAAAAAGATCACGACCACAGCAGCAAAGGATAACCAGAAACTGGCGGTCAGCACCGAAAATGGATCTAGCGCGAGTATCACACTGCACACTATGAGCAGAATCTTCCAGCGTCCAAAATGCACGCCTAATGCTTGTATCAGAGAAACGCTCAGACAAGCCAAAAGCGCTCGTTGAGTTGGAAGTGAAAAGCCAGCGAGTGCCGCATACCCCACAGCAAAAAGCAGCGCCATACAGATAGGGCTCCAGGCTTTCGAACTTCCTGGAATAAAGATGGAGATGCAACGACCGACAACCCAACCGAAACCGAAGACTAAACCAATATGAAGCCCTGAAATGGCCATTAAATGAAGCAAGCCGCTGCGTTGCAAATTAACCCAATCTGAAGCCTTCAGAAGACTACGTTCACCAAAACTTAATGCAATAAGAAACCGCTGTGATCCCAGTCCAGAGGTGTACATTAAACTGTGGTCAAACAGATGCTGCCGCAAACTTGGTATGTTTCGGTGCATGACAACCGCATTGATAACAGCCTTACCGTGCCAGCCTTCACTAACAAACTGTTTTTCCTGATCAACCCCCGTCTCATTGAGACGCCCATAGACAGGTTTAATAACAACTTCGAGGGTCAGCTCATCATTAATTTCTGGTCGATTTTCTGTCTGAGACCACACAATTCGCACTTTAGGCTGAAGAAAGTAGGGAATTTCCCGGTCGTTAATTTGATGGACGACAAAAGTCGCTACATAACCATGGCTAATTTGTTTAAAAAGGCTGTCAATTCGGCCAGTTATGGTACTATTCTGACCCTCAGAAAAAAGCACACGTTGCTGTAATTGATAGAGGATGGAATGGACAACCACAATTATCAATCCTAGCAACACGCCTTTGAGGCAAGCAGTACCTGACCTGTTCCAGATAAGCAAGCATAGGATAATTGCGGGAACAAGCCAGAAAGCACCCGGCATGGTCGTCCAAAGTGCAGACGAAGCCACTGCTGCCGTGAATGAAATTAATGTCCAGTTAGAAAAGTGAGTTTTCATATCCTATGCCAAAAAAAATGATCCGACGCTTCTTACCCGATCACGATTTAATCAAGCGTCAAAAAGCACTTAAAATATTTGGCAACGTCCTTTATAACCCTAACTTATGGTGTCTCAACCGACGCTCTGCTGCTGGCGCATTTGCCGTTGGCTTATTCATGGCTTTTGTTCCTCTTCCCAGCCAGATGATCATGGCTGCGGGTTTAGCCATTGCGTGTGGGGTCAATCTTCCTCTTTCTGTTGCATTGGTTTGGGTGAGTAACCCTATTACCATGCCCGTGTTGTTCTACTTTGCATATAAGGTCGGGGCACTGGTAATGTCTACCCCACCTCAAAAATTCCACTTCGAGCTGTCTTGGGACTTTATAGTGGAACAGATGTCGACCATTGGTCCTCCGTTTCTGCTCGGCTGTGCCATCTGTGGCGTCGCAAGTGCCATGCTTGGTTATTTCGGCATTCGCGGTTTATGGCGCTATTCCGTGGTCAGAAGCTGGCAAAAACGTGGGCTTCGCCTTCGTTTGAGAAGATAAGAGAAATCAAATGGAATGAAAATGAGCGAACCGATAGCTTACGAGTGATATGGAATCACAATGTAACTGAGCTGTTTCTCATATTGATAAAAAAGGCCCCAATCTTGGGGTCTTTTACGTTTAAAGCAGTTTATTAGAAAAGAAATTACTTACCACTCAATACACTTGCTGGGTGGATCTTGCTGGCTCGTGATGCCGGGTACAAAGTCGCGAGTAAGCTCAAGAACACGGCTGTACCGGATACAATGACGACATCTTGCCAAATAATTTCGGATGGCAAGAAATCAATAAAGTAAATGTCCC
This sequence comes from Vibrio sp. SCSIO 43132, assembly GCF_019904195.1. Taxonomy (NCBI): domain Bacteria; kingdom Pseudomonadati; phylum Pseudomonadota; class Gammaproteobacteria; order Vibrionales; family Vibrionaceae; genus Vibrio; species Vibrio sp. SCSIO 43132. The sequence goes on along the minus strand of NZ_CP063199.1, from coordinate 1,445,743 downwards.
CAGACAGAAATTGATGACCAACAAGCGATTCCAGACCTTTTATCAGAGTCGTCAGATTACTCGCAACAAATAACCCAAGTATGCTTCCAGCCAAGCTTCCTGTAACACCAGAAAAGACGCCTTGCCATATGAACGTACGGCGAATTAGACCGTCACTTGCTCCCATGGTTTTTAGAATAGCAATTTCCGACAACCTGTCTTTCACTGCCATCATCAAAGTCGACACTATGTTAAAGCAGGCCACACCTATTACCAGCACCATAACAAGGTACATAATGGTGCGAACCAACTGAATATCGCGATACAGAAACCCAAATTTATGCTGCCAACTTCTTAGGAATACAGACACGGACAACGTATCCCCTACCTCTCGGACAATGGACTGTGCGTCAAACACGTTTGTGGTTTTGATGGAAACACCCGTGACACTTTCACCTATGTTGGCGTAGGTTTGAGCATCAGCTAGTGGCAAAAGCACCAGACCATGATCAATTTGACCGCCAAGGCTAAGGAAGCCAATCACATTCAATCGAACTCTTTTGGGCGCACGTACTTTCAACGAATTGTTTGCCTGAGGAATAAGCAGAGTAATGCCCTCTCCTACTTTCACGCCCAAGTGGTCGGCAATGCCTTTTCCGAGGATGACCTGGTTGTTCCCAGGTTGAAACTGTTCCCAAGCCTCCTGGTCGATAAATTCGGTCAGATTAGACACGCGTTTTTCAAGCTCAGTATCAACGCCTCGAATTTCTACCGCTTTCAGAGTGGCGCCTTTTTCAGCCAGCCCCGTCAATTTCACGTATGGCGCTGCAGCAATCACTCTGTTGCTTTTCTCAGCGTCGGTTACTACTCGCTCCCAATTTTTGATTGGTCCTCTTGCACCTTCAAATTCACCATGGGCAATGACTGAAAGCACACGATTTTCTAGTTCTCGCTCAAAACCATTCATCGCTGAAAGCCCAATCAAGACAACAGCCACGCCAACGGCAATACCTATGGTTGAAGAAAGAGAAATAAAGGATACCAGCTTGTTGCGTTTTTTTGCGCGGCTGAATCGGCTACCTAACAGTAAGGAAAGTGAAAACATGATTCTCCGCCTTATCGCGCTGAACGCACTTCATGTTCATCCACCAACAAACCATCTTGCATATGAAGTTTGCGATCCATCTTGTCTGCCAGTTCGTTGTCGTGAGTCACCACTAAAAATGCCGTACCAGACTCCTTATTCAGCTCTCGCATCAAGTCATAAATCGCCAAAGCAGAGGTGTGGTCCAGATTACCCGTAGGCTCATCAGCTAACACTAGGGAAGGCTCATTTACCAACGCGCGCGCAATCGCTACTCGCTGTCTTTCACCGCCAGACAACTCCGCTGGTCGGTGTTCAAGCCGATGCTCTAACCCAACCTTGGCAAGTAATGTTTTTGCCGCACTCTTGGCTTTTGCTGGGCTTTGACCACCAATCATCAACGGCATAGCAACGTTTTCTAACGCGGTAAAGTCTGCCAGAAGGTGATGAAACTGATAAACAAAGCCTATTTCCTGATTTCGCAGCTTGGCTTGCTGACTGCTATTCAGTGTTGCCAATTCCTTTGACTGAAAGGAAACCTTCCCCTGTGTCGGCTCATCAAGAGCACCCAATACATGCAAGAGCGTGCTCTTTCCTGAACCGGAAGAACCAACGATGGAAACCAGTTCTCCTGCCTTCAGGGAAAAACTCACACCTTTTAGCACTTCGGTTTCAAAATTGCCTTCGCGATAGGTTTTACAAACAGAATCACAAAGTAATAAATCACTCATATCGAAGTGCCTCAGCTGGTTTTACGGACGAAGCCCGGTAGGATGGATAAAGCGTTGCTAAGATGCTTAAAGCAACTGCCAGAGAAATAATGATAAAGACTTGCGTAGGGTCAATTAGCACGGGCAATTTCCCTCCCACTGCAAACAAATTCAGGTTGAAAAGTTGCAGCAGGCTGTTGATGTTGGAAGCCAGCAACACGCCCACCAGACCACCCACAATCGAGCCAATCACTCCGCTACTTGCTCCCTGAACCACAAATACCGTCATAACCTGAGAATTGGTTAGCCCCTGAGTTTTCAAGATAGCGACTTCAGCCTGTTTCTCCATGACCACCATTATCAGCGCCGAAATAATATTAAACGCGGCGACGCCAACGATAAGCCCAAGCATGAGACCCATCATGTTTTTTTCCATTTTGACTGCCTGAAACAACTCACCTCGCTGTTCGCGCCAGTCGCTCCATTTCCAGTTTTCAGGAAGCGGCTTTGTTGCCATTTCTGACACAACAAACGGGTCATCAAACGTCAAACGCCAGCCGGATACCGTCCCTTTTGGGTATCTAAGTAACCTTGAAGCATCTTGTATATTGGTCACCATTAGCTGTGAATCGATATCAGAACCAGTGTTAAACACACCTGCAACGGTAAAGTTACGCTGGCTTGGTATGCGACCTAATGGCGTGAATCGACTCGCGCCAGTTACCATAATCCGTACTTTGTCACCCACTCGCGCCTTAAGCTGTCTGGCGAGCGTATGACCCAGAACGACCCTGTACTTTCCTGCCTCCAAAGCTTGAAGGCTTCCACCCAGCAGATGTTTACCCACTGGATCATTCAACGTAGGGTCAATGCCCAGTAGCATTCCAGCGTTTAATCGGACCGGGCTTTGAATAACCGCTTCAGACCGAACTATCGGGGTTGGCTTTGTGGAAGTTGGGTATTGAGAGAGAAACTCGGGGGGCTCAGCGCTGAGTTGGGTTTTACCCGAATCTTCACTGACGACTGCATTAGGCAACACCCCAAGGATACGTCCTTTGAGTTGCCCTTCAAATCCGTTCATGACAGAAGTTACGGTTATCATAGCCATCACACCAATAGTGATGCCCGCCGTAGACATGAACGAGACAAACCGGCTAAAACGATCTCCTGACCTTCCGCGTAAATAGCGCAATCCGATATAAACCGATATGGGATGGAACATATAGAAAGAACCTTGATAAATCACTGGTCGGTAATGTAACGAGAAAGCCACTGATTTAGTAGTCTTTACTTAAGGCTGGGCTCTTAAAATGACGAAAAAAATACATATAACGGCAGATTTCTTGATTCATGCGCTTACATGACGATAATCAATAGAATAGAAAGAAGGGAATTGCAGTATGAGCCAACAAGAGTATTTTACCGTTCAACACGGACTGACCGTTAACATCGAGCCGCTTGAATCCGATTTTGAGCTGCCGGATAACGAGCAGTTTGTTACTGAAATCCCTGCCCCATTTTTGGTTGCTACCGAATTCAGTTCTCTGGATAGCGTGACTGAAAAAGCGATTGGGGAATTAAGAAGCAGCGACCTTTCGCACGTAGTCCAGTTGCTGGAAACTCAAAACAGCAAGTTGAACCTTTTGCTTACGTATATGCTCTCTCAGCAGAATGACCCAGCATTTAGCAACACTACGTCTTCCTTTGGTGCCAGCCAGTTTACTTACACAGCGAAAAGCGCCCTTGCTATTGGTCAAACCGTTCGTACAAAAATCTTTCTCGAATTTCCAGCCGCAGCCATTTACTGTTACGGCAAAGTTTCTGAGTGTGAAGGGGATGACCAATCCTATAAAATCACGATATCATTTACTCTATTGCGCGAAGAAGATCAGGATTTGCTGATCAAAGCCGCGCTTCACCAACAACAAAAATTACTAAGACAACGTTCATTGGAACGCGATCGTAAATAACGTTATGCCTAATTCACATCTTCTTTCTCTGGCGCTGCCTAGCGGCGCGGGAGATAAAAAGCACGTCGGTAATCTAAAAGGCTCGGCTTTATCTGTTGCCATTGCTCAGTTGTCTGAGCAACACAGTGGGCACACACTCCTTGTTGTCCCCGATCCTCAGCTTGCGCTCAAGCTTACGGCTGAAGTCGAACAGTTTACCCAACAACCCGTTCATATGTTCCCAGATTGGGAGACTCTGCCTTACGATAACTTTTCTCCTCATCAGGACATCATTTCTGATCGAATTTCGACGCTGTATCAACTGCCAACTCAAAGTAACGGCATTACCGTGATACCGGTAAGCACCTTGCTTCAGCGTCAGTCACCACGTGACTTTTTGATGCAGCATACCCTGATGGTTAAAAACGGAGACCGCTATTCGCTGGAGGCACTTCGTCTGCAACTGGAGAAGTCGGGCTATCGACACGTCGATCAAGTGTTCGGACCGGGTGAATACGCCAGTCGGGGTTCCATCATTGATTTGTACCCGATGGGCAGCAGCGATCCTTATCGTATCGATTTCTTTGATGATGAAATTGACAGCATCCGCACTTTCGACCCTGAAAATCAGCGTTCCATAGACGACATTCCGGAAATTCGTCTGCTTCCTGCTCACGAGTTTCCAACAACAGATCAGGCGATTGAAGACTTCCGCGGACGCTGGAGACAAAAGTTCGAAGCAAGACGCGAACCCGAATCCATCTATATGCAGATCAGCAAAGGAACCTGGCCGGCAGGTATTGAATACTGGCAGCCCCTTTTCTTTGAGCACACAGAAACCTTGTTCGACTATCTGCCTGATAACACGCTGCTCATCTCTGTAGGCAATTTGGAAAATGCCATCGACACTTTCCTTGGTGACGTTGATTACCGATTCGACCAACGTAAGGTGGATCCACTGCGTCCGCTACTTGAGCCTGAACTACTGTGGCTCAAGAAGGACGAACTCTTTTCACACTTCAAATCGCTTCCACAAAGCCTGTTAAGCGCAGAAGAAGTCGCTAAAAAAGGCGGAAGAAGTAACGAAAAGATTGATGCTCTGCCAGATTTGCATGTTCAGCATCAGAACAAAGAGCCAATGGCGGCATTGAGGCAGTTTGTAGAGCAGTTCAGCGGGAAAATCATATTCTCCGTTGAATCAGAAGGTCGCCGCGAAGCATTATTAGAATTACTTCAGCGAATCAAACTCAAGCCTGTAGAGTGCACGAGTTTGAATAACGCTCTCGCTGCCGATACCAAGATCAATCTGATTCTTGGCGCGGCGGAGCATGGTTTTATTTTCGAACCATCCCAAATAGCACTGATCTGTGAGAGCGACTTGCTCGGCGATCGGGTGATTCAAAGACGTAAAAAAGATCGAAAAGCCGTTAATTCGGATACGGTGATTCGTCATCTGGCCGAGCTAAAACCCGGTCAGCCAGTCGTTCACCTAGATCATGGTATTGGGCGATACACCGGTCTTCAAACATTAGAAGCAGGTGGAATGCCCACCGAATACGTGACCTTGGAGTACCAAGATGGTGCCAAACTTTACGTACCCGTTTCTTCACTGAACCTGATCAGCCGCTATTCTGGAGGTGCAGAAGACAGCGCGCCACTGCACAAACTCGGTGGTGAAGCCTGGGCAAAAGCAAGACGCAGAGCCGCAGAAAAAGTCCGTGACGTCGCAGCCGAGCTGCTCGATGTTTACGCCAAACGCGAACTCAAACCTGGTTTTAAATTCAAACTGGACCGTGAAGAATACGCGACATTTAAATCTACATTTCCTTTTGAAGAAACCGATGATCAAGCCACGGCGATCAACGCGGTGCTTTCAGACATGTGTCAGCCAAAAGCAATGGACAGACTGGTTTGTGGTGATGTGGGCTTTGGTAAAACAGAGGTAGCAATGCGTGCCGCGTTTGTTGCCACTGACAACAGCAAACAGGTCGCGGTTTTGGTTCCTACCACCCTACTGGCCCAGCAGCACTTTGAAAACTTTCGAGATCGCTTTGCCAACTTACCGATTCGGGTTGAGGTTCTTTCTCGATTTAAATCGGCAAAAGAACAGAAGCAAATTCTGGCGGATGTGGAAGAAGGCAAAGTCGACATCATCATCGGAACGCACAAACTGCTTCAGAATGACATCAAATTCAAAGATCTTGGTCTGCTCATTGTAGACGAGGAACACCGATTTGGCGTTCGTCAGAAAGAAAAAGTGAAAGCCATGCGTGCGGATGTGGATATCCTCACACTGACTGCCACCCCTATCCCTCGAACCCTGAATATGGCGATGAGTGGAATGCGTGATTTGTCGATCATTGCGACTCCACCAGCAAGGCGTTTAGCCATCAAAACCTTTGTGCGTCAGAGCGAAGACAGCGTCACCCGTGAAGCAGTGCTCCGTGAAATCATGCGTGGTGGACAGGTTTACTTCCTACATAATCAGGTTGAAACCATTGAAAAAGTGGCAGCGGATCTGGAAAAACTGATCCCGGAAGCCCGTGTAACAGTGGCACATGGTCAGATGCGCGAACGAGAACTTGAGCGCATCATGAACGATTTCTACCATCAACGTTTCAACCTGCTGGTGTGTACCACGATTATCGAAACGGGCATTGATGTCCCGACCGCCAATACCATCATTATGGACAGAGCCGACAACCTTGGTCTGGCTCAGTTACATCAGTTACGTGGGCGTGTGGGTCGTTCTCATCATCAGGCATACGCTTACTTGTTAACGCCTCACCCGAAAGCGATGACTAAAGACGCCATCAAACGTTTAGATGCGATTGCATCACTGGAAGATCTGGGGGCGGGCTTCACGCTGGCAACTCACGATCTGGAAATTCGCGGTGCAGGTGAATTACTAGGTGATGAGCAAAGTGGTCAGATTCAGTCTGTTGGCTTTACGCTCTACATGGAAATGCTAGAACAAGCAGTTGAAGCGTTGAAGGAAGGGAAAGAGCCATCTCTCGATGAACTGCTTCGTGACCAGACCGAAGTCGAGCTTAGATTGCCTGCTCTACTCCCTGATGACTATATTCCAGACATCAATACGCGTCTTTCTATGTACAAGCGCATTGCCAGCGTCAGCAATGAAAACGAACTGGCAGAAATGAAAGTGGAACTTATTGATCGCTTTGGAACCTTACCTGATGCCGCTAAGAATTTACTGGCGGTCAGCGAGGTCAAACAGAAAGCGGGAACCATGCATATCAAGAAAATCGAGGCACATGCTAAAGGAGGATTTATAGAATTTTATCCTACCGCTGACATAAACCCTGCGTTTCTTGTTAAATTGCTGCAATCGGCGCCGCAAAAATATGGCATGGAAGGTCCAACCAAGTTGAAGTTTGCGCTACCATTAACCGATCGTCGGGAAAGAGTGCGTTTTATTAACGACTTACTTCAACAGTTTGCAGAGAATCGCCTGCCAAGTTAATCAGGAATTTGGTACGCTTACCGGACGCGTGTTTTAAGCAAAAGAGTGGTGAGTCGCCGCTCTTTCTATACGGAGCAACAATGAAAAAACTGATCCCCTTACTGCTATGCCTGTTTTCATTTGAATCACTGGCAGCCCGACAGTTTGATATAGAAGTCATTTTCTTCAAGCGAGCAGTGGATCCTGAAACCATTAACGAGTCCTGGCCAAATCAAAACCCAGAAATTAATCTGGAACGTACGTTCTCTTTCCAGGACTCTGAGGGTATGAGACTAAAAGGAGCTGCATTACTACCACGCTCTAGCTATCAGTTGAATGCCCAGTACAACGCATTAAAAAAACACGCTGCGTTTACACCACTTATGCATGTTGCATGGAGGCAGGGTGACCGTGGTAGCCACAGTGCCCCAGTGTTTCGAATTAATGCTGGTAAAGACTACTCGAAGCAGTTTGATGAAACAGGCAGAGCACGCGCTGAAAATCAGCTAGTGGCGGATTTAGGTGACGGTATCACTGAAGAAACCACCTACAAGCCAAATTACGAACTGGAAGGCAAACTTCAGGTTTATGTGCAGCACTACCTCTTTGCCGATGTAAAACTGGATTTGAAAAAGCCGAGTGTCAGAGACATTACCTTTGAAGAGAAGTCTTTAGACTTGGCGGATACGGAAGGTGACGACACTATTCAGGTTGGTAATCTTGAGTCCGTTTCTCCAACACTTCAGGTGGAAGAATTCCTTAAGTCTTACCGTATGGATCAGAAACGTCGTATGCGAAGCAGTGAAACCCATTACCTTGATCACCCGCTAATGGGAATGATCATTCAAGTTCGTCGAGTTCAAAGTTAAATCTGAGCAATATCACCTATATGCATTTTGCTCCAGATTTCTGCATCATCACCAAACGGCTCGAACTTCGACTGATTAAAAATGAAGAAGTCGGGTCGTTCACTCAAGCAATTAAAAACTCCCCTTCTCTGCATCAATGGCTCGATTGGTGTGACAGCGAGTTTTCAACCGAAGACGGTTATGATTTTCTGATCGCCAACCGCCTAAACTGGCTAAAAGGGCTTGCTTATGGCTTTGGCATATTTAGTCGGGAAACCAATGAGTTTTTAGGAATGGTCGCTCTCACAGAACGCTATTTGTCATTCAATATGGGCAGTTTGGGATATTGGATATCGGATGCTCAGCAAAAGAAAGGCTATGGTACAGAGGCGTTAGACGCACTCATCGAATGCTGTTTCAGCAAAATAAAGCTTACGCGGTTGGAAATTGTCTGTGACCCAGAAAATTTTGCCAGCCATAAGATTGCTGAAAAATGTGGTGCCGTGTGTGAAGGGTTGGCTCGTAACCGATTCATTCACCACGGAAAGCCAAAAGATGGCATTGTCTATTCCGTGATACCTGAATAGACACCTGATTAGAATCCAGATAAACGAAAGGGCTCATATGAGCCCTTTTCTTTGTTTGAATGTTTCTTCTTAGTGCAGTTTCAGGTTTGGACGCAACACTCGGTTAATTCGCCCTACCAGCATCATCAAACCGGTCTTGATCACACCGTGAAGTGCCATCTGGTGCATTCGATACAGTGAAATGTACACAACACGAGCGATGCGACCTTCAACCATCATTGAACCTTTGGTCAGGTTACCCATCAGGCTACCGACTGTAGAGAAACGGCTTAGTGAAACCAAAGAACCGTGATCCTTGTAGATGTAAGGCTTTAGATCGCGACCATTGATTTTTGCCACAATGTTAGAGAATGCCTGACTCGCCATCTGGTGTGCAGCTTGAGCACGAGGCGGAACAAACTTACCGTCTGCCTGAGTACATTGTGCCAAGTCACCAATGACAAAGATGTCATCGTCGCGCGTCGTTTGCAGCGTATCTTTAACAACAAGCTGATTGATGCGGTTAGTTTCCAGCCCAGCGATGTCTTTAATAAAGTCCGGAGCTTTGATGCCTGCAGCCCAAACCATGATTTGCGCTTTGATTCGCTCGCCATCTTTGGTCGTCAAACCGTCTTCATCGGCTTGCGTTACCATAGTTGCTGTACGAACGTTCACACCTAGCTTTGTCAGCTCTTGATGCGCTGCCGCAGAAATACGAGGAGGAAGTGCAGGAAGAATACGTTCACCCGCTTCAATCAGGTTAACGTTCAGTTTGCTTGAGTCTAGGTCGCCGAAACCGTAGGTACGCAATTCTTTCACTGCGTTATGAAGCTCAGCAGAAAGCTCAACACCCGTTGCACCGGCACCGACAATAGCAATGTCTACAGAGCCCTGACCGCTTTTTGCGTGCAGCTTCAGGAATTCGTTGTTCATTTCAGTACGGAAGCGGTGTGCCTGCTCAGGGCTATCAAGGAAGATGCAGTTGTCGCGAACACCTGGTGTATTGAAGTCGTTGGACGTTGAGCCGATCGCCATCACCAGAATGTCGTATTCCAGTTCACGCTCTGGCATCAGAAGTTCATCTTGTTCATCACGCAGTTCACTCAGGTAAATGACTTTGCGCTCACGGTCAATGTCTTTGAGGCTGCCCATTTGAAAATCAAAGTGGTGGTTTTTTGCATGAGCACGATAGCTTAGAGCATCCACACCCTCATCGAGAGAGCCGGTTGCCACTTCATGCAGAAGAGGTTTCCATAAATGGCTGGCTTTACGGTCAACTAAGGTTACGTTTGCACGCCCTTTTCGACCTAAAGTTCGTCCTAGCTTGGTCGCAAGTTCAAGTCCGCCTGCGCCACCGCCAACAACAATAATACGCGTCACAACGACACTCCTATGTAATATGAAAAATATTTGCTCTCGCTTTTATGCAAAGCCAAAGCATTGAATTCTTAAGTGCTTTTTAAAAGCCTCATATCAACGAAGTGAAGGGGACCCTTTTTATACAATCACGGATAGGATCAAAGTGTGCTCTAGCACATAATACTTGGGCAAGTTATCTTCTTGCTCTCAAATTTTTTTGATATTTATCAAAAATATCTTCAAAAAGCATTATAAAGACCCATATCATCTTGGCAACTTAAGTTTGTAAGAAATCACTGGTTTCCCGACTAACTGACGAGATTTTGCACCATTCGAACCCGTCAATTTCTTTCTGCGGTATTTCACGTCCTTACCATTCAATTCTGTTTTATGTATGGTTGATTTCGTTTAACTGTTACCAAGCTTTCATATTGAGTGACTCTTCTTCAATGCCTACCATTTTACGTCTTACTAACTTAATGCTCGATTAAAGAACAGACCAAGAAATGAAGAAAACACAGAGTGGTTTTACCCTTTTAGAAATGATTGTTGTAATTGCCATTTTAGGGGTGCTCGCTTCGTTCGCGACCCCAAGATATGTGGACGTGGTAGACAAATCTAAGACCAGTATTATTGAGAGTGCTAGTAGTGCGGTAAGAAGTGCAAACACTTTTGCAAGAGGGGTGGCGCTTACTGAAAGTCTTCACAATCTTCCTGAAAGTTCGATCACCATAGAGGGAAAAGAAGTAAAGCTAACCCACGGCAACCTCATTACTTCTTCTGACAACTTAATCAACGCGATTGATACAGGGATAACCATGACAGATTATGTGCCGCGAGGTGATCTCAATGGTCAAAAAGGTGTGCTGTTCCATTTTGGCGGAAAGGATGACAATGTCGACAGTATTCGAGCCAAGGGCTGCTACTTGGATGTGAGAAACAACAAGCTGGGTCTGATTGAATACGCTTCTGAAAGCTGCCAAGGTGATAACACATAAAAATATGTGACGCCGGAAAAATGCCACTTTCAAAAAGTGGCATTAGGTTCTGTTGATCTAGTATGTTTATGATTGCAAGTCGTGAGCTGGCGGTATCTCTTTAAACACTTTCATTGCTTGCAGGTGTTGAGAAATCTTCTTGAACTTGTGAGTCTGTGTCTCATCCCAGATGATGCGATAGTATGGGGAAAGCTCATCAGCAGAGAGTTGATTGTCGCGAATTTCGTCTTCTCTCGACAGCACGACTAAACAGTTATCTCGATTCTTTTCTCTGAACTTCTCAACGCATTTTGTGGCAATGTCTTCGTACTCTTCAGGTCGGTCAATCCGACCTTGCATATTCTCTTCTGGGTGAAGATTAGGATTAAAAATCACTTGCTTGATGCCACACAGAAACCCGATGCGTTCAGACCAATAACCACCAAGCCCTACCCCACAGATTATCGGGTTAGGATCGTTTGAAAACTCCATGGTTTTATGGACTTCTTTGAGCAGATGTTGCATGTCGTGTTTGGGATGCAATGTGCTGTAGTTAATAAATCGCACATCATCATCAATAAACTGAAGCTGAAGCACTTTCTCATGATTTCCTGGGCTGGTGGAATCAAAACCGTGCAAATAAATGATCATGGGACCTCCCGCGGTACCAATGCTTTTGTTATGACTTCAATCTACCACGAAGACTAGGGTTTTAAAGAGGTGAGGTTTCAGGAATGTTGGGGAAAGTGATCGCACTAGCATTTTAAGAGTGTATTTTCATAAGCTGATCTTGCAGTTCCTCTGCTCTTTCCTTGTAAAGGCTTGTTCCCCAGAGCTGATGACCAAGAAGATACCAAAGCAAACCTAAGAGACGAATTTTTGGCAACCAGTCTTTCACTCCCTCTTGCCACTCTTCCATTGCATCAAACCCAATTCCTCGGAACTGACAATACATCGCAACTGCGACTTCTGGGTTCAAATCAGATACCTCAATGGTCATTGCCAAATCCATTCTTGGGTCGCCAATCGCCGAGTATTCCCAGTCAATTACACCCAGCCCTTGGTCTGTACGGATCAAGTTATAAGCACCTAAATCAAAGTGGCAAAGTGTTCTATCCATCTCTGCCAGATAAAGTGGCTCACGGTGCTTTTTGTATAACTTTTCGAGAGACTCGGTTTTGAATTCCGGCTTAATCTGCATCCAGTAATGGTCTACTTTCTCTGAAAAAAGTAGCTTCTGGATAGGCTTGTCGTTGATTTTAACTTTGTGGACAGACGCAAGAATGTGGAGCAATTCATCTTGTGAGATCTGATCCTGAACAGGCTCTCCCTCAATCCACTTAACCAGTAGTCCACTCTCATTAAGAAGGACAGGATTGGGTGAAAATGAGTAGTTATTCAATGCATTCAGCAGATGGAATTCATTCGCACGTGAAATGCCAAAGGAAAGTGTGCTTTTAGATACTGGTCGCCAAACGTAATGGCATTCATCCTGTGAGATTTTCCAGCAACGGTTACTGAGACCGCCTGACAGAAGTTCCATCTGCTCAGGCGGTGAATCGAAATAATCGCTAAGTGAATTCAAGGAATTATCAAGCTGAAGCGCTTCTTGCCATCCCATTTTTGCCACTTAGCGCTACTCCCTTACAGTCCTAAGAAACTCTTAGATTTTTGCTTACGAATTTCAGTTTCGTCAGCCCATTCGATTAGACCAGTTTCCAGATCCATCAGACGCATAGTCATTTTGTAGTAAACGTCCTGATCGCTGCCTGCGTTTTTAACGATGCTCGCAAGGTTACCGTAGAGCATGTATTGAGCACCCACCATTTTACCGAACTGGATAGCACTGCTCTGGTTAACAAGCTCATCGTTGTTTTGGAAATTCAGTTGGTCGCGAACAGCTTCAACGCGGTCCATATCAACAAAACGGAATTTGCCTGAATTCAGCATTTTCGTGCTGATGGAGTCTGTGATGGATTCCGTATCAATGTGCTCACTGGTTTTGTTCTTGATACTCTCAACAAACACAATCGGACGGCTGTCACGAGTGATTGCAGCAACAGACCCAGACATCAGCATGCTGTCTACCATCTGACCCGCAATGGTTTGCAAGTCGGTAGAACCAAAATCGATGGTGGTTGTTTCTACAGCCTGAGCGTCACCGTAAGACACCTGATTAGAACAACCACCCAGAATTGCGGCTAAACCAAGTAAGGCGATAGCACTTTTTTTCATAATGTTTCCTTAGTTATTAGCTTGGCGAATTTGAACACGGTATTGAGTCGCATTAGGGTTCACAGACACTTCGGATACCGAAATGGTCTCGAAACCACGAATGATGACCTTACGCCAAGGACCCGGTTTACTGTTTACTTCTAAGCCCTTGTCATCGTACCAATAGAAACGGTACTGAACATGCTGGTCGCTTTTGTATTTGCTAGCCAGGCTAACAATGCCTCGTGCATGCCCATTGACTAGGTCAGTATCGATATTTTCGATATCCAAACGACCACCTAAAATGTTGTCGTTCATAATAACTCGTTGAGATTGTCCATCAATGCTAAGCCCCGCAGTGGGTGTCTGAGCACAGCCGAAAACGGCGGCGGACAATAGTACAATCCATAACTTTTTCATTAGATAGCCCCTAATTGTTTATGCCATACTGACGATCCAGTCCCTTGTCGAGAAACCCACACCAACGTGGTTTGTCCGGCTTTAACATTGAAAGTATAGTTTTGACCGTTAACAACAAGGGTATGTTCCCCTGGGTTCACCTGCTCACTGCTGCTAAATACTTCTGCAGGCAACGTTTGCCAGCTACGAGTGTCAGCTTGTTCAGTTAAGGCATTCCAGATACTGAATAGTGCGTTTCCTACGTCGTCACCTTTTGTCGCCTCTCTTCGAAGCTGATCTTTGGCAACCACTCTTAATGCCTGTCGGATAATAATACCCGGCATGCGTTCACTTAAATTGTTTTGCGCCATCAGATTCACATCTACCAGTTCGGAACGGTTCAACGCCGTACCGTTTAACATCAAAGATGGCGATGGATAGGTTTCTGTATTCGGGTAATAAGGTAGCGCAATACTGTAAATAGATGTCAGATTTTCTTTAGAGTTGTAGACAGGCAAGGAATAGTTAAATGAATCCATCGCCTTCACCACCCTTTGCTCATCCAGAACAATGACGCGACCTTTGCTTTTCGATGGTTTCTTGTACTTCCCATAACGCGCTTCAAAGGTTTTCAGATCCTGACGCATTCCAAGTTTATGACCAACACGCAATACCGCATCAATCACTTCCTTATTGTCGGGCATGACTGCCAGAGCTCGCTTGTAATCAATATAGGCACTATTGAGGTCGCCGTCGGTCTCGTAAAGAAGTGCCGAAAGATAAAGCAGGTATCCATTCTGAACAGCTTTAAGTTTGTCACCAGCATCTGGGTAATTCGCCATGATTGCCGCAATGTTTGGTGACACCCCTTCTCGCTCGGCGGAAACTTGCGCTGACTCCAGTTCAGACTGACGACGCTTCTTTGCCTGCTCCTGAACTTGGTTTGCACGACGCATTTCAACCAATGCACCAGACAGATCATTTCTTTGCAGATAGTTCAGACCAAGGTATAAGTGTAGGAAGCCCAACTCGTAGTCGGCGGGTTCATAGGTCGTCATGTTGTCGTTAGTCGCGAGCGCGCCAACGGTGTTCGCAGTTTCGCTGAGAGAGATGGTTGCTCTGTCATTCAGCACTTTGACTGCGTTGTCGCTGACCTTTAGGTAAGACATGCTTTGCGCGTAGTCCTGATTCAGCAGAGAAACGCGTCCTTTTTCCATGTTGTCCAGAATCGGACCTGCAATCTCCGTGTTGAGCTTTTCCTGAGCCTCGGCGTAGTTACCGTTACGGACAGCAAAATACGCCTCTTGTGTCTGAGCACTGTAGTGACTGAATAGATTGCCTGCAGACATAGTGGCGCACGCACTGAGTAAAGCGCTTGTACCAGCTATAAAGAAACTGCGGACGGGTAATGATTTTCGAGCAAAAAACACTCTTGCCTCTAACGTTTAATTATTCTTTTTCTGATGATTTCCGATTCTACCAAACTGATGTTAATCAGCTGATAAGCATAGGACCAAGCGGCTGACCGCCAACCAGATGCATGTGAATGTGGTAAACCTCTTGTCCACCGTGTGCATTACAGTTCACGATCAAACGATATCCGTCTTCTGCAATGCCCTCTTCCTCTGCAATTTTGCGAGCCGCTGTAAACATTCGTCCCATCATGGCTTCATCTTCCACTTCGACTTGGTTAGTAGTTGGGATCAGTTTATTTGGAATAATAAGGATATGCTTGGGAGCTCGAGGGTTGATGTCGCGAAAGGCTGTAACTAGCTCGTCCTGAAATACGATATCTGCTGGAATTTCTCGATTGATAATCTTTGTGAAAATGGTTTCTTCAGCCATGGTCTTGAGCTCCTGAGTGATTGACCGTAAAAATGAGCCTGTGCTTATTTATATACCCAAGTGACCTCAATGTGCTGGATTCAGAGCTCATATTCTGTTTCAGTTCAAGGAAAAGAACGCAGCGGAATGACGAGTCCTTTCCAAGTTCTATGACGATGAAATGGGACAGAATATGGGCTCCCAAGGGCGAGTTTAACTGGCTTCCATACTGCGTTACCGATTCTTGATTTAGAGCCACTAGATCTTCAAATCGGTGTCTTGCCTGAAAGCCAGTTAATTCTCGCTGAACTAAGCACCTTGGGGTCACTTGGGTATACATCGCGAATATCTTTTTGATATAGAACCAATAGTATGGCTGAACCCGTTTAAGAAGACAATAAAAAACACTGTACATAACCATATCAATATACAAGATAACGTAATAATAAAACTGTTAACTAGATACCTTTTGTGACCGTACTACGTCAGGAAAGTTTAAAGCTGGTCAAAGTAAAACTTTGAGACACGCCGTAAAATAAGGGCTTTGATTTAATTTATTTTTTGGCTCAGCCGTTACTTTGTATTGGAACGACCATCACAAGGTCCGGCACTTTTGAGCTTTTTTGATCTGGGAGAGAAACGTATGAAGGGATCAGTCATACGGCGCATGTATGCGGGCTTTGCGCTCATCGTAGTGCTATTCATTGCAACCATCACCATCATGATGGGAGGAATGGAAAAAATACACACCAACTTCGAGACGGTAACCAACACGTCTTTACCTTTAGTATCCATGTCTAACCAAACCAGCGTTCGGCTGCTCTCTGCTGACAAAGCGTTTAAAGACTTTTTAACCACACAAAACCAAGAGCGCATGGAGAGCTCCAAAACAGCATTTGTTGAAGCTCAAAACAGTTTTCAGGATGCTTTGAATGCGTTAGAGAATGCGAGCCGCAATATTCCTGAAATTGCACCAAAAATTGAAGATTTACGCCAGATGGAAGCACAGTATTTTGCCGAAGCTCTGGAGGCAATGGATAACTACGCTGCCATGTTTTCTGCTCAGGAGGACGTACAAAAGTCGTCTCGCAACTTCCAAAGGTTGCACACAGAGCTCAGTGTTCGCATGAAAGAGTACGTCGACAAGCAAGATAAAATTGCCGTCAAAGTGATGGCTGGCAGCTATTTCGACAAGTTAAAAGACTCTCAAACCGCCACTTCCGACGCGTTAGCAAGTAGCGACACCGAGTTTGTAAAAGCCGCAGTAAACAAAAATAAAAAGGCGGTAACGCACCTCAACTATGCCTATCGAGGGCTGGTCAACCAACTTCCAGAGTTAAAGGAAGTGTTCGATGAATCCGTTAAGCAGTTTACTCGCGACGTTGGTAAAGCCGGTGGCGTGTTGGATCAGCACTATACCTATCTGGTTGCCCGTCAAAAGCTATACGACAATATCGCCAGCCTTGCAGTCAAGATAGATGAGTCCATGTTTATCTTAGGCTCCTTTAATGATACTGCTTCAGCTCAGCTCAATGTCTCACTTGAAGAAGCCGGAGTGGTTTATGAAGAGGGATACGTTAAAGCCATTGGGATTGGAATTGTAGTCTGCGCCATTGCATTGGGTATTGGTTATCATGTTGCTCACAGTGTAAGGGAGCCTTTGACGCGTATTCTTGCCACGCTTGAAGCTCTGACAGCCGGAGATATGACGAAAAGAATTGATATCCGCTATAACAATGAATTCAGTCGTGTTAGCCGCCATATCAACACCCTAGCCGACAGCCTGCATGACATATTGCAGGAGTTGAACGATGCAGCAGACGAACTCACCGAAGTTGCGAATACCAACCGTAAAACTTCAGTCGGCGCACAAGAAAAGTTGAACGCTCAGCGTGAACAAACCGCAGGTGTCGCTACCGCTATGACCGAAATGGAGCACTCGGTGACCGAGGTTGCTCAAAGTGCACAAAGCTCATCCGATATGGTTCATCAGGTAGAAACGGCTTCAGAGTCTGGCAGAAAAGTCATGAATGCCAACATTTCTACCATCAATCAACTGGAAAGCCGCTTGAACGAATCGGTTGACGCTGTTTCTCAGCTTCAGAAAATGAGCAGTGAAATTGGTTCCATTCTGGACGTGATTCGCAATATTGCAGAACAGACCAACCTTCTGGCACTGAATGCTGCTATCGAGGCTGCACGAGCTGGTGAGCAAGGGCGTGGTTTTGCGGTGGTTGCCGATGAAGTTCGTGTACTTGCCCAAAAGACAACGCACTCCACCAGCGAAATTGAAAGCATGATCAGCAATCTGCAAACCAGTTCGCACGCTGCAAGCCAAGTCATTAAGAGCTGCATGACCGACATGGAACAATCTGTGGCACAGGCGTCTGACGCGAATAGCGCGATGGAAGAAATTCAGGCACTTATTCTGGAAATCAGCCATATGAGTAATCACATTTCTCAGGCAGCGGCTGAGCAGCAGTCAACCACCACAAGTATCGCAAGAAGCCTGAACGACATTAATAGCATTGCTAATCAAAGCTATGAAGCCATGTCTGAAATCGCTTCCGTCAGTCAGGATCTCAGTCGACTGTCATCTCAACAGGGCGACATTGTTCATCGATTCAAACTGTAATTCCTACCCTAATAGAAGCTCGCAAACGCGAGCTTCTTACTTTCTGTTACACCCGCTCACCACTTGTTTAATTTTTAAAGCAAAAAAATACCGTACAAGTGCAACTCATTGCTCTTGTTATTTAAAACGAGCATCCCCATAACTTAATTGCTTGCTGACTTTTATACCCATGAAATCTAATACTTGGGTTTACCCTCTCATTCTCCAGCAGGCCACTTTATTGAGGACATGAAATGGCCGTACATGTAGGTATTATTGACCAAGACCCGGTGCGCTTGGTGACACCGCTTTTGGACAACCGAACGATCAGCACCCATATCGTTTTCATTGGTGACAAACATCAGG
Organism: Vibrio sp. SCSIO 43132; assembly: GCF_019904195.1. Taxonomy (NCBI): domain Bacteria; kingdom Pseudomonadati; phylum Pseudomonadota; class Gammaproteobacteria; order Vibrionales; family Vibrionaceae; genus Vibrio; species Vibrio sp. SCSIO 43132. Next base: position 1,427,391 of record NZ_CP063199.1, on the reverse strand, counting down.
AGCCAATGTATCAACGACTGTACTCTGTATTACAACTGCGTGGCATTACGTCGGAGTTCTACGAAATTCCCAGCGTCGTGAACACATCAAAAATCAAAGAGTCCATTCAAATCCTCGCCGAAGACCTCAAAACCAGAAACGTCGATGTCAAACTCAACGCCAGTTGTGGCTTGAGACACCGATTACTTTCTGTTTACGAGGTATTCCGTACTTATCACTGGCCAATTTTTGTTGTTGAGCCTTTTAGTGACAAGCTTTGCTGGCTATACCCGGATGGTCGTGAAGACGCTCAGGTTGAAGACCACATTAAGATTGAAGATTACCTGACCATATTTGGCGCGCGCAGTGAATTCACTGAGCAGGAACTGCCAGAACAACTGGATCAAAAACTTTACCAACTCGGCGAGCGCTGGGCGGGAAATGCTCTGGAATTAGGTCCGGGTCTAGCGACATTAAACTACCTGGCAACCACGTGTCGTAAAGAACAGAAACTGGATGTCGCTCTGACTGAGAAACAGCAAAGCTACAAAGAGCTGGATATGTTGATTTCGGATCTGGTTGAAACCGAGCTCGCGACCTATGAAAAAGGAATTCTGACGTTTGCCAACGAAGACGCAAGACGCTTTTCGAATGGTGAATGGCTTGAAAACTTAGTTCATAGCACCGTAAAACAGATTCAGGACGAACTCCCAACCATTCAGGACCGTTCTCTGAATGTTCAGGTTTATCGCCAGTTGGGTGAAAAAGAAGTACGTAATGAACTGGACGTAGCGACCGTCGTCAATAACAAACTGCATATCATTGAGTGTAAAACCAAGGGTATGAGAGACGATGGCGACGATACGTTATACAAACTGGAGTCGTTACGCGACCTGCTAGGAGGGCTTCAGGCACGCGCTATGCTTGTTAGTTTCCGTCCTCTTCGTCACAACGACATCACTCGCGCAGAAGATTTAGGTCTGGCACTGATCGGTCCCGAAGAACTGAAAGATCTGAAAGCAAACTTAACCGCCTGGTTTAAAGACGCTGGCGGTCACGAAGAGCTCGATTAATTTTGAGTGAGATTTAAGCATGAAAAAGGGCATCAGATGATGCCCTTTTGTTTATCAAACTTTATATCAAAGCCTTACAGCATTATTTTACGTGCAGCTTCGACCACCACTTTAATAGAGCGAGCTTCTGTTTCTTTTAGCGTGGCATGATCAGGAATTTCTTTTTGTGTGCGGTTAATGATAACCCCAGCAACACATCCTGCTTTGAGACCCGAACTTGCACACATAGTCAGAAGCGTGGCTGATTCCATTTCAAAGTTCAGCACCCCCATGTCTTGCCACTCTTTCATTGAGCCCTGGAAGCGTCTTACAACACGACCTGAAAACGTATCGTAGCGTTCCTGACCTGGATAGAAGGTATCACTTGATGCAGTAATACCAGTGTGAACCGTAGCGCCTTCTTCCAGAACCGCGTCTTTCATTGCAGTTGCAATATCAAAGTCGGCAACAGCTGGGAATTCCATAGGAGCAAAGTGTAGGCTCGCACCATCCAGACGAACAGAACCGGTAGTCACAATCATGTCGCCCACATTTACGTGAGGTTGGATAGCACCAGTAGTACCTACTCGCAAGAATGTTGTTACGCCAAGTTGAGCCAGCTCTTCCACCGCGATTGAGGTAGATGGCCCACCGATACCAGTGGAACAAACGACAACCGGTTTACCATCCAGCTCAGCTTTGTAAAGCGTGTATTCTCGGTGGCTTGCCAAAAACTCTGGGTTATCCATTTCTTCAGCAATCTTCTGTACACGTGCCGGGTCTCCGGGAATGATTGCTAAAGTAGCACCAGCAAGATCTTCTTGGGTAACACCTAAGTGAAAAACAGCTTGAGACATAAAGGACTCCTTGGTTGTCGATTTGTTCTCTTTCACCCCAGTAAATTATATAAGGCTTTTACACCTTCATTTATATTTTCACTTTTTTCAGAAAAAAGGATAACAAGCCGAGGTCAGTTGAGCTCAGCTTGCAGAAAAAAGTGTTGGGGTATTTGATTGATTAATGGGTACCCGTTTACTCTATCGAACAAACCCCAAACAATTAGTGATCAGATTCACGATATCGTTTAAGTATTAACATTGATTTTCAAAGGAAATCGATTTGCATCACACAAAAGTGCAACTTTGTGGCTAATTTACCATCAACGCTTCAGAAGTATTGCCCCTCACTTCAGCAAAAAAAGAAAAGCCTTGCTATTTAGCAAGGCTTAAAATTCGAAAAGCTAATGTCAGTCATCAGTCCTTAGGTGTAAACCTTAGCAGGCGAAGCGCATTTAATGTCACCAGCGCAGTAGCACCGCTATCCGCAAGAACCGCCACCCATAGCCCAGTGATACCAAACAGGCTTGTAAACAGAAAGACGCCTTTTAACCCCAATGCTAACGCAACGTTTTGCTGGATATTTCTCAGCGTTGCTTTGGAAAGCTCTATCATTGCAGGCAACTCTTCTAACCGGCTGTGGGTTAGAGCAGCATCTGCAGTCTCAAGTGCGACGTCTGTTCCGCCGCCCATTGCAATCCCTACCGACGCGGCTTTCATCGCTGGAGCATCATTGATGCCATCTCCCACCATTGCTACATGCTTATGCTGGGCAAGTTCATTGACGTAACTTACCTTATCAGCGGGTAACAAGCTGGCTTTGAAATCCATGGCGACTTTGCTTGCCATTTCTTTCGCTGCAAGTGGGTTGTCTCCTGTAAGCATAACGGAATCAATTCCGAGATTTTTGAGCTTTTCTATTGCTGGAGCGGCATCGTCTCTCAGCGTATCCTGCCAGGCAATCAGGCCTTCCAATGCACCGGAAACAGACACTAGCACCACCGTTTTACCGCGCGATTCCAGCGATTCGATTTCAGTCTTCAGGTCAGACGAGACCTGACCCTGAAACTTAGAAGGTGAAATCAAGATAACGGGCTTGCCGTCTACCTCACCAGAAATACCACTTCCGATCTGTGCCTGTTTGTTTTTCGCCTCAGGCAGTACCAAACCGGAGGATTCTGCCTTCTGAACCAGAGACTTTGCCAGTGGATGAGACGAGCCTACTTCTATAGCAGCAGCCAATGTCAGCAATGTATTTGTATCCAACTCATTGACTGGTTTAACGTCTGTGACCTGCGGCTTACCCAACGTCAGAGTACCGGTTTTATCAAACGCTACGGCTTCAATTTTTCCTAGCTGCTCTAAAGCAGCTCCGCCTTTGATCAACGCACCACGTTTTGCCGCAGTCGCTAACCCAGACGTGATCGCCGCGGGTGTGGATATCACCAAAGCACACGGACAAGCAATCAGTAAAAGTGCCAGACCACGATATACCCAAGTCTCCCAAGGTTGTTCAAAAAATAATGGCGGGGTAATGATCACCAGCAGAGATACCACCATCATTAATGGCGTGTACCAGCGACTGAACTTGTCTAAGAATCGCTCCAAAGGAGCTTTGCGAGATTCCGCCTCTTCAATCAGGTGAAGAATTCGATCGATGGCATTCTCACCTTGCTCAGAAGTAATGGACAGTCGCACAACTTTATCGACCACCACCGATCCAGCCATTACCTGATCACCAATATCTCGCCCGACAGGAACCGACTCCCCAGTGAGTGCGCTTTCATCAAAACTTGCATTGGTATCAACAAGCTTACCGTCTGCCGGTAATCTGTCCCCTGGAGCGACTTCAATTATGTCACCAACACTGAGTTCAGACGCAGCGACTTCAACCCGAAGGCCGTTTTCAATGCGAATAGTATTTTCAGGCACCAACGCCATTAAAGACTGAACGCCACTTCGAGCCCTTGACGCCGCGTACGCTTCCAGCCTCTCCCCTAATAGAAACAGTAAAAGAACCATTGCGGCTTCAATGGTTTCACCCAGATAAAGCGCACCAAGTGCTGCCACGCTCATCAGGGTTTCAATGGCAAACGGAGTGCCGCTTTTCGCCAGCTGAATGGCTTTTCTGGCGACAGGATACAAGCCTGCAATGCACACAAAGGTGAACATCCACGCACCAACTTGAGGAGACACTTGATTGATAATGGCGGAAATTGCCATCGCAGCGGAAAGCGAAATGATGTTCAGGTTCGCTTTCAAAAATGTCAGAGTTCGGTTTTCAGTGGTCTTGGGTTCGACCTGTTTTTTTGGTTGTTCAAACTGAAATCCGGCTTTGCGCACCGCTTGTTCGATGAGAGGTAAGGTGGCTGCCTCTTGATATTGCACAACGAGTTTTTCGGTGGCAAACAGCACCTTGGTATGGGAAACATCCTTGATTGCAGATACAGCATTTTCAACTTTTCGCGCGCAGGACGGACAGTCCATACCCAGAATTTTCCAACTGCCAGACAGCGTATCACCGCCTGGCGACCGCTCACCCTCGTCTTCTATCGAAGCTGTTTCGCCTCCTCCAGAGCAGGAATCACTGTTACAACAATGACCCGATTCTGTATTGCTTTCGAGAGGTGCTATGGGCGTGCAGCTACTAATAGAAAGGGTTGGTCCAGTGTGTTTGCTTTTGCAACTTTCGTGTTTGATGCACATAGTCTTTATCCTTATAAGTATTGGAATGAAAGCTGGGAACTTGGTTTTGTTATGCCGATTCAAGTCCTGCGCATTTCACTCTCATATGAACCATAGATAATATTTGATTTTGACTATACACCTTGGAGTCGAGTCTAAGGTCAAGCAAATTTTAGAGAAAACCCTTTTTTGTGAAAATTACCTCAAACGACTGAATACAATTTGTTGATCAAGCTGAAGCTGATACGATTCGTATTCCAGACCTGCGTCAAAAATGTATTCAGTCACTAAGCGCCTTGCGCATTCAACCAGTTCTTTCCCAACCCATGGCTTTTCGAAGTAGCTTTCAATACGAGCCTGATTGATGGCCGAAATCGTATCCTGATGTGTCGCCTGCCCTGTCAGAAGCACTTTTTTGGTATGAGTAAAACGACGATCCTGAGAAATTTCGGTTAAGAGCTCAACGCCTGACTGTCCCGGCATAACATGGTCCGAAATAACCAGTGCAATATGCTCACCTTGTGCATCCAAATCTTCGATAAGTTCCAGTGCTTCTTCTGCCGACTCGCAGTCCTCAATAGTCAGCCATTCTTCTAAAGGTGCGAGATCTTGCAGCACCGCACTCAATACTTCCCGCTGGTCATCCACACACACGATGTTAATTTTTTCCATAACCAACCTCCTTTGGGTTTGTCGATTTAGGTAACTTGATCCGAAAGACCGTTTTTTCGTCGTCGCTCTTCACGACAACACTTCCCTGATAGCGGCTAACCATTCGTTTCACGATGGATAACCCCAACCCAAGACCGAACGAAAGCCCACCTTTCTTGGTGGTAAAATTGGGTTGGAATATTTGCCTGCGAACGCTTTCTTTTATTTCTGGGCCATTATTGGCAATCGTCACTTTGATGTGGTTGTCGCTCTCTCGGGTTAGGATCTCAATACCGGGATGAGGCGTAGACGACAGAGCATCGCAGGCATTTTTGATGATGTTTGCCCATACCTGAACCAAGTCACTTTCACTGCCTTTTATCTTACTGGTACTAGCGGGGCTGAATCTTACATCGACTCGCCGAATATCACTTTGCAGCAAAGCCAGAGACTTATGAATGGTGTCGTTAACGTCTACCCATTCTTCGGCTTCGGTATCAGAGCGCCCCAACTGCTTCACCGATTTAACGATGCTAACAGAGTGTCTTGCCGCCACCCGCATGTCGTGCAAGTCTCGTCCTACGCTCCAGTATTTCACTGCGTCTTCAGGCGATTTAAGCCAGTCGTCTGATAACTCGGAGGGCGAAACGGCTCTCGCTAACGCCTTCGCCAGTTGCTTTTCAATCCCAAACTCACTGCTGATTTGCTTTGCTCGTGCACGAACTTCCTGAGAGCTGGCCGTCTGTCCTTTCAGAAGGCCAGCATCAACAAACTGACTGGCTCCGGGGTGTAATTCTTCAAGCAACGCTAGAATGACTTCCTGCATACGTTCAGTTTTGCTACTGAGTACCCCAACTGCATTGTTCAGTTCATGCGCAATGCCTGCCGCTAGCTGCCCAAGAGTAGTCATCTGTTCTGCGGTGTGGAGCTGAGTCAGCACTTTTTCTTTCTCAATTGCTTCTTGCATGGCGCGCTTCTGGCGCCGTGAAAGCTCGTTGAGAATCACAGGAGTAAACTGTTGAGTCAGTGAACCCAGTCGTTCTTCATCAACGGGAGGTGTTTCGTTATCTATCCAGGCGAGTACGCTTGGTGACTTGCTTACAACGCTGGAAGACGCCACAAAATCTCCGGAAAAGAAACTGTGAACACCAATAAATGCCCCCTCAGACGCACTGAATACTTTGGCTACCGATGAAGAGTTTTCTGTTTTTACAAACCCTTCTAGCTCGCCCGAAACCACATAAAATAGACGTCGGTTTTCTTCACCTTCCGTCAGGAGTGCTTCTTCAGTATCCAGTTCCAAGTGGCACATCGGGTTGGAAAAATAATGCTCAATCACCTTGGCTACACTGGTATTCATGTCGCTACCCTATAAAACCAGACAGGTTAAGAACCCAAACCAACACAAAGCTCAGAACTACCCCAACCAAACCGAGAATAACCCCGACTTTTGCCATCTGGTTCGTGGCCACGTTTCCGGTGGCGTGGGCAAGCGCATTAGGAGGAGTACTAATAGGAAGCGACATCCCCAAAGAAGCTGCGAATGTCACAACCAGAATCAGCGTCACTTCTCCACCCAGAGGTGACAGCGTTGCCATAGACGTCCCCAACGCAGCCATGATTGGCATAAGTAAGTTGGCTGTAGCGGTGTGAGACATGAAATTAGCCATCAGCAGGCATAAGAAAGCTGCACCAAGCAACACAATATAAGGAGAGAATGAATCGAAAGGTATGCTGTGCACCACCAGACTTGCCAAGCCGGTTTTATCCAGCGCCAAGCCAAGGGCAATACCACCTGATACTAACCACAATACGTCCCAGGAAATCTTTTTGAGATCTTCCTTGTTTATGATTCCGGTTAACGAAAATACCGCCACCGGAATTAACGCCACGGTATAAGAATTCATACCGTGGGCAGAGCCCATCAACCAAAGCAAAATGGTGAGTGCGAAGACAATGTAAACAGTGATGGCTTTGGGTGTTTTAAGGAACTTGCCTTTAATTTTGAGATTGATGTGCTGTTCGTCAGCGGGATAAAGCCTTCCTATCAGAACCCAAGCAAGCGCCATCATAACAATCACAAATGGCACACCAAAGGTCATCCATTCACCAAAGGAGATCATATTCTCACCCGAAAGGTATTTTAGTGCTATGGCGTTTGGTGGCGTTCCAATAGGAGTGCCAATTCCACCTATGTTAGCGGCAACTGGTATAGATAGTGCGAAGGCGATTCTTCCCGGATCGTTCAAACCAAACACGGCAATCACTGGCGCGAGTATCGAAAGCATCATTGCTGTAGTCGCGGTATTGGACATAAACATGGAGAAAACGCCGGTAATCAGCATTAAACCCAGCATCACATTTTTTGGATTGGAGCCAAATGGCTTGAGAAGCACTCTGGCCAGGTTGACATCAAGCCGGTATTTGGTGGCGGCCATCGCCAGAAAAAAACCGCCCAGAAACAACATGATGATGGGGCTGGCAAAGGTTGCCATGATGTCACTGTATTTTAGAAGCTCCCCGAAATGCGGCTGCCCGGCATCAAGCCGGAAGAAGATCAGACCTTTATCTGACAGCAGCAGTAACTCCAACACGATAATGACAACAGATGTGGCATAGATGGGAATTGGCTCCAATACCCAGCACAAAGCGGCAAGCAAAAAGATAGCAACCACCCGCTGTTGCAGTATGGTCATTCCCTCAAAAGGAAAAGCCGAGAGTGGCATGATGAGAACGATCAAAGGGACAATGATGGGGATGAGAAACTTGCTATATTGGCGCATATGACAACCGTGCTTCCTTATACTGCGAACGCACACATTATGTGCGATATAAGGAAGACGGTTTATGGCGTCAGATCAATGAATATGCAAACAGGCTATGTCTCTGAGAGAGGACGATCCCCCTGAGCTCGTGCCCTGGCCATTTCACACACGTGCTTTTGGGCTGTGACTTCTTCCATCATTACCGGATCACAGTTGCAAAACGGCGCCATATTCACAGTTGTCGTCGCGGGATCGATTTCATCTGGCACGTTCTCGGGTTCAGACTGCTCGGTTTCCATCATGGAATGCACATGGCGCTGCAGAACACCGATACCAATAATACCGAAGACTACTGCCCCCACCGCCTGTCCGTACAGCACACCTAATGCACCAAACCATTCTGCTCCCAGATAGACAAATGGCAGAGTACCGATAGTGGCTTTACCTAAATTCAATGCGGTTGAATAGACTGGCTTGCCCAGATTATTGAATGAAGTGTTCGCGACAAAAAGTGCGCCATTAAACACAAAGCTTAAGGATACAAAGGTACAGAATGCCGCAACCATGATTTGCGCATCGCCCGTCAAACTGAACCCGGAAATGATGTATCCCTGAACGAGATACAACAACACCGAGACCGCCAGACAGTAAATAGTGACAAAGATAAGCGAGTTTTTAAGCGTATCTTTTACCCGATCAATTCTCTCGGCACCGTAGTTCTGACCGATGATAGGACCAACCGCACCGGAAAGCGCAAAGATCACAGCAAACGCAACGGGAATAACCCGACCAATTACAGCGAAACCGGCAACGAAATCTTCGCCAAATTGCGCAATATTTGCCGTGACGATAGCGTTACCAATTGGGGTTGCTGTATTGGTAATTACCGCCGGGAAGGCGATGGTCAGAATGGTACGTAAATCTTCCAGCACTTCTCTTGGTACCGGTACTTTTACCAGCTTGTGGACTTTGAGAAGCGGCATAAATGAAACGTATAGAACAGTGAATCTAGCTACCACAGATGCTGCGGCCGCGCCTTCTACATTCCAGCCAAAACCAAAAATGAAAATCGGGTCCAGAATGGCATTCACAATACCACCAGACAACGTCGCCCACATACTACGTTTGGCATCTCCTGATGCTCTCAATCCAGCACCACTTGCCATGGCTAATGCCAGAAACGGGCTGCTGGGTAGTATGATTTCCAGGTAGGCTCTTGCGCGTTCCAATGCCATCCCTTTCGCACCTACCGCACTCAAAAGTTCATCAAGGTAGGCATACATAAACAAGGTGACGCACAAAGTGATAACGAATGAGATGACCAAGGTGTTACTGGCAAGACGAATCGCTTTGTCGTGCTGTTTGGCTCCCAGGGCTTTTGAGACCAGCGCACCCATTGCGATGGAAGAACCAATAGATACCGAAGTGGAAAAGAACAGTAATGTTCCGGCAAATCCAACGGCCGCCGCCAGTTCGACTTGCCCCAACATACTGATGAATAACATGTCCAGTAAGTCGACCGCAAACAGCGCCAGCAAGCCGACTGAGCCTGCGCCTGACATCGTCAGGATGTGCTTCATAGTCGAACCAGTGACAAATTTGGCTTCTTCTGTTGCCATATGAGAACCTTTGTTTTTATTTTTTGTTTATAGACAGTAACAAAAAAGGCGCTATGTGCGCCTTAATAAATTCATCAGAAACCAAATTGTCACAAACTCGCGAATGCTTAAACCGGGTGCTGAAAACAGTCCTTAAGATTAATCCCAATCGCCCTGAGCACTTCAGTTCGGGTCACAATCCCCAATAATTTCCCGTCTGAGTTCACGACTGGATACACTTTCGGCTTACCCACTTTCATCATGTCTGCCAGCTCAATAACGGACATTTCAGGAGAAACGGTTAACACATCTGTGCTCATGCAGTCGGCGACAATGTGCGTGTCTTGGCAGTAATAGCTGACTTTGACCAGTTTATCGAGCAAATCCTGCTCCGATAAAAATCCTATCACCTGCTTTCGTTCGTCTAAAACCGGACCACCCATGTGCTTAGAGCTCATAACCTTATCCAGCGCAGCAGTCAGAGACATATCTTTAGTGAAGGTAACTGCATGGTGCACCATGTAATCTTTTACTTTTAATGATTCCATCTTTGCTCCTTAAATTGCCCTTTTGGCGCAGCCAACCAAACGAACAATGTTGCTCTTAGTTTTAATCCGATTCGTATACCCCAGACTTCATTAAGCAGAAATCAACGCATATTTGTGTGGGTATAAAGTAAGTGTTGCCTAATTTCTTGTTTTTACTAAATCGAATTGAACAATTTTATTAATAGGTGAGCCCTATCTCACTATTAATACCTTCTGCAACCCAGAGCTGAACCCTCTTATTAAACATTTACTTAAAAAAAACCGAGTTAACTTATTAAATTCTATTACACTTTTTAGGAGGGCTTTTATAGGCGATAAACGATTGGAGAGAACTTGAGCTTTATTCCAATTTTTCACTTAAAACTCACGAATAGAACTGAATCGCCGAAATAATGATTTAAAGGACAATTATAAAGCTAAAAACATGGAAGCCGCCAAATGGATAGCAATATGCACGCAGATGCGCCAACTCTATGTTTTCACAAAATAAATAGAAAAACGACATCCGATGTATCACTATTGACTCTTACATCAAAAAAGAACTTCAATTGTTACTTTTCGGTTAGTTTTAGTCGTATAACAGGCTAGGATATTGAAAAATATATGTAACTAGGGTCAACGCACAATAACCTGAAGTTATGTAAGGAAATATCTCACGGACATGGGGTCTATGCGAAAAGAATTCGTCTCAATTGCCAGCAAGGTCGCGACTCAGGTCAGGCAACCACTTTTATGGTTGACACTGATGGCGTTGTTGCTGCTTTCGGTTGCCAGCTATTACCTTTCTCTTAGCGAGATGAAGAAAAATGCGTCTTCCCGAATTCACTCCGTCGAGCGTTCTACGGCGTCTGCCATCTATAATTTCGATTTCGAACAGCTCTCCGCCATTACCGCTACTTTTGACAATGACAGCCTTTTCGAGCATTTCTCTATTTGGTCAGAAGGCGAAATGCTGGCGCAAACCCGAGAGCTGGATGTTTCGCGAAAGGATCTGATTTGGAACGAATGGGAGCACCGTTTCCCCCTCACCTACATCAATAATTACGGCGAAGAGATGGTGGTGGGTCATATAGAAGCCTATGTAAACCCAGAGTACCTGCTCAGTTTTTTCGCACTCTCTATATCGATTTTTCTCGCCTCTATTTTGTTTATTGCACTGTGCATACTGATCATCGTAAGGCGTTCATTTCACAAAACCGTGGCACACCGCTTAACGCACCTCTCCTCTCAGTTCAATTTGCAGCGTGAACATAACGAATACGAACATCTGACCAAAATTGAGGATTACCCGCAAAAAGAACGAGATGAAATTTCTGATCTGGTTGACGCTTACAACCTGTCATCTTTGCACGCAGCAAGGTACATCGAGGCCATCAACAAGAACAATGAACTGCTTGCGACATTGGCGCAAAAAGACCCGCTAACGGGAAATCTTAACCGTCAGGCTTTCTTAGAAAACATGAGCCAGACACTTGAACAGCCAGACGTGCACGGAACGCTAGTCAGGGTCAATATTCTCGATTTCTCGTCCATCAATCTGAAATACGGCCAACACCATGGCGACGATATTTTAAAGAAAACCAGCCAGACCTTGGTTCAATGCAATCCATCCAATGCTTCCGTGTGCCGCTTAGGTGGTGATGATTTTTTTCTCTTTTTGCCAGCATCAGAACCGTCAGACAGCGAGACTATTTATCGCAATATCAAAGAGAGCATGAGTGCGCACGATCTCAATATCAACCTAGGTATCGCCCGCCACCCAACCAACGCCTCGGAAGCTGAACTTCTTATTCACTGTGCAGAAATAGCCCTGCTGGAAGCCACAGAGCTCAAACTGGATTACTGTGATTACCACGAACAATACGAGAGCGCGTTAAAACATAAGATCTATCTGGATTCCTTTATCGAAGAGCTGATTGCCACTCACAAATTCCATATGCATTATCAGCCACAAATGCACCTGGCGACGTTCGATATTTTCGGGGTGGAATCCTTGCTGCGACTGGATGAAAACGACCAGTCTTCCCCCTGGGAAGTCATCACTCGGGCTGAGAAAACCGGCACCATGCATGATTTAACGCTGGCCATCATTGAGAAAGTATTCAAAGACTGGCAGCATCACATCCATTCCTGCCCGAATAGCTTTACGCTCTCTATTAACATATCGCCTTTGTCTCTCAGCAAAGAGCGTTTTTGCCAGCAGGTTTTAAACTTAGCTACGCGCTATAACTTCCCGCTAAATAAGCTGGTGTTGGAGCTGACCGAGCTTGCTAAGGTGCAGCAACAAAAGGAAGTGAACGACAACCTACTGCAATTGAGAGCAAGTGGCGTTCGTTTCTCACTGGATGATTTCGGAACCGGATTTTCTTCGCTGGAATACCTGCTTAGCTACGGCTTTGATGAAATAAAAATCGATCGTAAGTTTGTGATGGATTTGGATTCACGGGAAGAATCGGTACAGATAATCAAAGTGATCAACTTCCTTTGTCAGACATTAGGAATGCAGGCAATAGCCGAAGGCATTGAAACACCAGAAGAAGAGCTGACATTGAAACGTCTTGGGGTGACTATTGGACAGGGATTCCGCTACTCTCGAGGGCTGCCTATTAACCAGTTAATGGACTACATTTCGCAGCGCAAACACGCTGAGTTAAAGCGAACGTTGAACTAAGTTTGCACCTTTACTATCAGGCAAAAATATTTATTATCGCTGGGTATAAAGTCCGCACTGTTTTTGCCGATAAATTACGAGTGCCAGGGATATGATTTAGCCTTTGCATCATGTTGCGCTTGTCTTCAGCGAACATTGACTATACTGTCATTACAACGCTAAACAAGCCCAGCTTTAGACTCAAGAATTTCGTTGTGACACTGCACCTTGAGGTTCCTTGGGTATATACTAAAATAAATATCAATTAACTGCCTGACAGTACTAACTTGAAATGTGGTATCTATGAGTAACAACCTTAACAGTACGGTTTTAACCGAAAGCGGTACAAATGAGCTGGAAATTATAGAATTTCATCTGCAGAAACTACTCCCGGACGGTACAACTAAAACCTGCTATTACGGTATTAACGTTGCGAAAGTACGTGAAGTAATTCAGGTTCCTGAAACGACAGATTACCCAAATGCACAGCCACATATGGTGGGTGTATTTTCCTCTCGCGAAAAGCTGACTCCCCTTGTTGATTTAGCAGGCTGGTTGGGTGTTCCTACCAAACAAGACATCGACAGAAAGTTCGTTATCGTTACCGATTTCAACCGCATGACTAATGGCTTTCTGATAGACAGCATCAGCCGTATCCATCGTATTTCCTGGGAAGATGTAGAATCGCCTAGCCAGTTCTTGGAAGCAGGTGAAAACGACTGTGTGGTTGCGGTAGTTCGCCAAGATGGCAACCTGATCATGATCCTGGATTTCGAGAAAATCATCGCTGATATCAACCCAGAGCTCAGCATGGAGAAATACGACGTTACCATCGACAAGAGTGTTGATCTTAACCAGCGTATGGTTACAAAACGTCAGGCAAGAACCGTAATGGTTGTGGACGACTCAGCCTTTATTCGTAGCCTGATTGAGAACACGCTACGCTCTGCAGGTTACAATATCATCACCTGTAAAGATGGTGGCGAAGCTCTGGAGAAGCTCACCGAATTTGAAGGTCTGTCGAAATCAGAAAACCTACCTATCTCCGAGTTTGTTGATGCTGTGGTAACAGACGTAGAAATGCCTCGAATGGATGGCATGCACTTGCTGAAGCGTTTGCGTGACAGTGAAACCTTCGCGCAGATGCCAATTGTTATGTTCTCGTCTCTGATGAGTGACGATAACCGCCAGAAAGCACTGGACTTAGGTGCCAACGACACCATCACTAAACCGGAAATCGGTCGTATGATTACAATGATGGATCAGTACATTTTCGTGTAATGAAATAATAGGTATTAGAAAGGTCGCTCTATAGCGACCTTTTTTGATCTCATGACTTTTTATCTCATGATAAGTAACGTTTTATCCCGAGTTTGGCTTAAATAAACAAAACCCCGAAACGAGTTCGGGGTTTTATTAAGTTAGCGATATTGTCTAACCTTCAAAGTCGTGTCACTACACGCGGAAACGACCCACTAAGTTGTCCAGACGCTCACACTGAATCGCCAGATTTTGCGAAGACTCATTGGCTTCTTCAACAACATGAACCATTTGTTGACTGTTGTCTGCAATGCGCTGAATGTTGCTGTTCACATCTTCACTTACTGTGGTTTGCTCAAACGCCGCAGTCGCAATCTGAGAGTTCATTTCATTAATGATGCCTATCGAACGACTGATTTCATTCAGAGAGTCAGACGCCGTATTTGCCTGCTCAATGGTGCGTTCACCACCCTGCTGGCTGGACTCCATTGCGGTCACCGCTTCTTTCGCACCAGCCTGAAGCTTCTCAATCATGATCTGAATTTCACCGGTGCTGTCCTGAGTCTTACTTGCCAGGGCACGCACTTCATCTGCTACCACCGCAAAGCCACGACCTTGTTCCCCTGCTCGTGCCGCTTCAATCGCCGCATTCAGAGCAAGTAAGTTGGTTTGCTCTGCGATGCCACGAATAACATCCAGAATCGAAGCAATGTTTGAGACGTCAGAATCCAGTGTATGAATGACGGAGCCTGCATGTTCAAGCTCATTAGCCAGCCCCTGAATTGAGGTGACTGTCGCGCGAAGCACGTTCGCAGCTTGTTGAACTTCATCGTTGCCAGATTCACTGGCAGATGCCGCTTCCTGAGCATTCTGGCTGACGCTCTCACTGGTGGCTCGCATTTCATTGATAGCAGCCGCTACCATTTCACTTTCTTGCTGCTGAGACGTAACGCCAGAGACCACATTTTCGGTCAGCTGGTTAAACTGATTCATCTCATTGCGAACCTGGTGAGTAGCATCCACAACTTCACCAATGGTCTTTTGCAGTGAAGACACAAAGGTATTGAAGTTTCGACCCAGTTCGCCCACTTCATCAGTGGATTCAATATCGACACGTTTGGTTAAATCGCCCTGACCAGATGCGATTTCTGCCATGTTTTCGTTCAGGCGACGAATCGGACCAATGATCCAGCCGGACAGTAACCAAGTCAGAGTGGCACCCAGTAATACTGCAAGACCACTGCCCAGCTCCAGAGCCAGTTCAGAGGTACGTGCCGCATCACTCGCCTGTGTACGCAAGTCGCCCTGTACTTTTTCAATATCTGAGCGTACAGATTTCAGTGCTTTACGCATGACGGAAAAGTCATTCATCATCGCGCTTTGGTTCTGGTCAAACAGAGCTTTTGCACGGTCTGGGTCTGCAAACATGGTTTCGTATTTGCCAATCCAGCTTTCTGTAGCTCTGATAAGCTTGTCAACGGTTGGCTTGGAGCTTGCTGGCAGTACATCGGCATCGAGTAGATCGTAAAGGCTCTTTAAACGAGGGAGCGCTTTGTAAGCGTTGTCTTCAAATTCAAACTTCTGCTTTTTGATTTCTTCCTGATCACCGTTTGCCAGCATTAGCCCTTGCGCTGCTGAAATCACCTGATACAAATCGCGATACGCATCCTCAATTTTCTCAAGAACAGGTTGAATCGTATGGTTGAGCTTTTGGTTCGCTTGGTTTTGAGCACCAAAAAGAACGACGTTATAAATAGTGATTGAAGAGAACAAAACGATCATCACTCCAACCGGAAGTGCCATTTTCATTCTCAGAGAGAGGTTAGATAACCAATTCATACTTTACCTACAATAGAGCAATTACTCTAAAACATTGATATTACATACCCGCACAGGCATCGCTGTGAGCGGAGATAACAAAATTTTAATTCATAGAACTGCGTGTTTTCGTTATCTGAATCAAAGCAACATGCGGGCTAAAAATTCCCTTGAGTTACTTTTGACTCGTATAGCCTTTCCCCTAAATTTTCACCGCCAGCAAGCAGCTAATCGTTTGCGCAGCATTAAAATAAGGCTATATATAACAGTAGCTTATAATAAGCCTTGCTTCTTTCCGTATGGGTGCACTAAATACCATTTATTTCTAAATTAAACAATATTTTTTATGAGGAGAATTGCCGTTAACTGAAAAATATTCGTGCACGAAGACCCGGCTGATTATCTTTGAAAATCAACTTAGCCTGATGCTGTTTCACCACAGCTTCAACTAACGCTAACCCAATTCCGTTACCCGTCTCACTCCGGCTTTTGTCTGCCCTGAACAGCGGTTGACACACTTTGTTTTTATCGATGTCTGAAATGCCGATGCCGTTGTCACTGACCACGACACCACACTGATCCGTCACCACTTCGATACAGCCTGATTCGGGTGTGTACTTCACCGCATTTTCAACCAGGTTAAACAATGCCCGGAACATCAGTGAGCGGTCACCTTGTATTTGGCAAGGTTCGTCTTCTCTTAAGGTCAGAGTTTGGTTTTTTTGCTCTGCCAATGGCATTAGAAAATCCACCACATCTCGAGTAACCTGCCCCAGATTGACTACCTCTTTTTTTATTGCCACCTGCCCGCTATTTAGCCGTGCAATTTCAAGCATGCTATTGAAAAGAGAAAGGATAAGATCCAGTTCATCCTGACACGACATAAGCTCTTGGGCGTGACTTTCATCCAAATTTTCTGAAAGGGTTAGCTCCTCAAGTCTCAATTTTAAGCGAGCCATCGGCGTTCGCATATCGTGTGCCATACCAATTGAGAGAGATTTGAGAGTCTCTTCATTCTTTTCCATCTGCTCAATCATAAAATTGAGATGTATTGCCAAAATATCGAATTCATCATCATTGGCTGATACAGGCAATTTCACCTTTTTTTCACCACACAGGAATCGATTCATGGCGTGATTGACCCGATGAAGCTTACGCAGTACCACAATGGCAAAGCCGGCCACGCCGATAAACATGAAGGTGACTGGAATAAGGACACCGGACAGGATCATGGGTACGACTTTGGAGCGGTAAGATTTCAGCAACTCAGGTTTGATTCCGATTTCCAGAGTTCGTCCATCAAAAAGAATAAGCTGATTATCTCCGACACTGTTGCGCATTACCGGATAGGACTGGGGAATGGATACTCGAATGATGTTATAGGTGAAGGGGCTGTCGGATTCTCGCTTTCGGGTAACGAGTCGCTCTATCTCGTTGCCACCACGTAGATTGGCATCGCCAAACTCCTGGAGTTCATCCTGAAGTTGCTGGTTAAGCTGATCGCGGTGAAAGCGTTCTGAATGAAGAAAAACCTGATGAACAAACAGGGAGTACAAAATCCCTATCGCCAGTACCAACAACAGAAGTATTTTGAATACAGAGGAACGGGTAAGGTCGTGATTAACAGCGAAGGACATAACCGGCCCCACGAACCGTATGCAGCAGGTTAGTTCCCCCTACTTCATCAAGCTTTTTCCTTAAGTTGGCAATATGAACATCAATCACATTGGTTCGGGGATCAAAATGATAGTTCCATATCGCCTCAAACAAGCGCATTCTGGAGATCACCTGCTCTTCGTGCTCAAGGAAGTACTGCAAAAGCTGAAACTCTTTGGGCTGTAAGTGGAGTTCAGTCCCTTCGTAGCTGACCTTGTGTGCTTTCAAATCCAGTTTTAAGCCTGCGTACTCCAGACTACTGACAATCTGAGTTGTTGGTTTGTGGCGGCGGACTATGATGTCTGTTCTTGCGATTAA
Source organism: Vibrio sp. SCSIO 43132 (assembly GCF_019904195.1). Classification (NCBI taxonomy): domain Bacteria; kingdom Pseudomonadati; phylum Pseudomonadota; class Gammaproteobacteria; order Vibrionales; family Vibrionaceae; genus Vibrio; species Vibrio sp. SCSIO 43132. Next base: position 1,409,575 of record NZ_CP063199.1, on the reverse strand, counting down.
CTCGGCAAGGGCAAAAGGCTTGGTGAGGTAATCGTCACTCCCCGCCTGTAAACCACTTACCCGATCTTCCACGCTATCCATGGCGCTTAGAATCAGCACAGGAACCTGTACTTCAGCGGCTCTTAACGCGGCAAGTACTTTCATTCCATCCAGACCCGGTAACATTCTGTCCAAAATGATCATCTGATAGTCGCAGCTTACCGCCATCATCAAACCATCCTGACCGTCGGCGGCTTCATCAACGATGTAGCCATGCTCTTTCAGCCCTTTAGAAACAAATTCTCTTGTGGTGGCATCGTCCTCAATCACCAGAATTTTCATACAGTTACCCTTCAAGTACTCAACAAAGTGAATACTATCAAAGGGGTAACGATAAAACTTTGTATAAGGACAAAAATGCGGGGTTAATTGGTCATCTTAAATAGCCAAGGCAATGCAATATCATGGAACGGCGTATCTCTCACGGCAAAGACAATCTTAACTAATTGAATTTATTTGAATAAGTAGATCAAGGAGAGGTTAGCCAACTGCGATGAAGATAGGATTAATTATTGTTAATGTGGATTGTCGTGAAGTGCGGGTTGGGCGTTTTCGCAGTCATGGTTCGGATTTGGTCCATCTGAATGAAAGATTCGTCTTCGTCCAGATGGCTTAAAACAAGATACTCAATGCGGTCGGCACCTATTTTTGTACTTGTGGCAACGCCTTCTTCTGTTTCTCCATTTAACATTTCCAAAGTCACTTTGAATTTGAACACACAAGCCAGTTCAATAAAGTCGTACTTGTCACAGCTGATCATAAGTTCTTCCATTTAACAACGTCCTATTAATCATGGCATAGATTCCGCTGTTAGGGAGAAAATAAATCCGGTTTAAGCGCACAAAAAAGCCGCCTTTTCAGGCGGCTATCAAATCTGTCATACGACCATATATACCCAAGTGACCTCAAGATGCAGGATTCAGAGCATCATATTCTGTTTCAGTTCAAGGAAACGAACGCAGCGGAATGACCCGTCCTTTCCAAGTTCTTTGACGATGAAATGAGACAGAATATGGGCTCCCAAGGGCTAGTTTAACTGGCTTTCATACTGCGTTACCGATTCTTGATTTAGAACCACTAGATCTTCAAATCGGTGTCTTGTCTGAAAAGCCAGTTAATTCTCGCTGAACTTAGCATCTTGAGGTTACTTGGGTATAAGATAAATTATCTTTCCCAGTATGCTTCTTCTAAGCTGTCTTCACGCTCTGGCAATCCTCGGGAAAGACGAGGTGAATGCTGAACCAATACTTCATAGCTGGCGCGGTTTGAATACTTGCACACTTGTGAGAACGATGAATACGTCAGATAAGGATACTGGTGCTTGCTTGAATTAGGCACGTTTTCCTTGTGGTAACGGTTTGCTGCCATATCGTGAAGGAGCGCAGACAATGCCGCGTCTCCGGCACCATTGGTGTTTTTAATTTTCTCTGGCCCCCCCATATAAGGAGCGATGTGAGAATAAACTTTGACTGGGTTATCAGTATTGGCTTTGCGTACCGGGCGACTGAATTCGTAACGGTTAAACTCCGCAATTGCACCAGGAAGAAGTGGCAGTGAGGTTTCGCGCTTTGCAGTATCTTCAGCAAATCCTGCCATGTAAAGACCAACAGGGCCTGCGGTACACAGAACCAGATCCACCCATTCCAGAGTCTTGTCCGAAGCTAAAAGCGGGTCACTTTCCCCCGTCAGTGCTTCAGCTTCATCTTCATTCATGGCAACAACGCTGACGTGCTCAGCCAAAAATTCCTGCCAGAAAGTAGGATCATCCTGAATCACATATTTAGTGCCCAGAGTTAGAACAACTGGCACATCGTATTTCTTCGCATACTGGATAGCCTGCATTGTCGCTTCCGGCATTGGATCACCCGGTTTACAACGAACCAGATAAGCGGTAAGAACTAGCGCAGAAGCTTTCTGGAAAATGTTCTCGGGTATGCTTTCCGGTTTCAGTTGGTTCATGTGACCTTCACTGATTGCGAAAGTACGTTCGCCATCTTCACTAATAAGTGCAAAACAGCGACCGATAGCGCCGTCTACACCCTGCAGGTAGTTTAGGTCCATTCGGCTAGAGGTATTGCAAAGATAGCGATAGCCGTAGCTGCCAATTTTGATGTCCTGACTCATCACACCAAGCAGGATAGATTTATCGTCAGCTAAAACAGAATAGTTGTGCAGAGTGTTACCGATAGTGCCACCAGCAAATTCATTGGTGACCAGCCCCTGATCTTTCAGTTCGTTATAGAGGTTTTCAGCCGTTTCATCATCGATAACCAGTGAGTGTCCCTTACTCAGTGCAAATTTCTCAATGAATTCATCGCTCACTTTCGCTTCAATATCCACCAGAGTCTGGTCGATACCAACGATGTGAGTACGAGCCATTTTCTTGCTTTCCTGTGCTTGAGTAACGAGTGGATCACGCGCGTGCACAGGGAAATAATGTTTGGATTTTCTTTGACCGGGAAACTTCATAGTAAATAAAACTTTTTAAGGGACAAGTCGGGAGCGCGATTGTAGCTCGCCTGTATATACGCGGCAATAAGCCCCAAAAAGGCAAACGTTTGCTTGTAGATATATAGCATAAACCCCTGTTTGTACTTCGTTTACATCGTTTGATTTAGTGGCTTTGACGGTTACAGACGCACAATTTGCGCATCAGGATTTAAAGAATTGTAGTTCATGCTGAGCAAAATTTTTGAGATTGGGAAAGACATAATCCAGCCCAGTTCCAGTAACGCCCATCCACTTAGCCAGAGTTGCTCCTACCTGATCGTTCGATAAAGTTGGGATGATACGTCCAACGCCAAGATCATCTGCACCTTTTAGGGAGATGTCCGGATATACACCAATAGCATTCTCTGTTTGTACACTGCCACCCACTATTAGCTGATGACTTCCCCACCCGTGATCAGAACCTTTTCCATTTGCCGCAATTCTTCGACCGAAATCAGACATAGTAAATGTCGTCACCTTCGAATCGAGTCCCAGTTTTTCTAACTCAGCATATAACTGCGCAATACCCTGACTCAGCTCTCTAAGCAGTGCTGGATGCCTTTCTAGCTGGTCATCATGAGTATCGAAACCGTTCAGACGAACAAATATCGTCTGCCTTGAGTGGCTAAAATTTGGTGCGAGCCTTATCAACTTCAGAGCTGAGTTAAGTTGGGGACCCAACGTTCCTATGCTGAGCAGTGATTCTGAATCAGCAATTGGGGCAAGTTGATCAGATAGATACTCGCTTTTTTCCAGAGCCTGTCCTTTTACATCTGAAAGGTACTGATGAAAGGGACTTTCTGGTGACTTGTCATTCATGGCAATGAAGCTTTGCCGAGTACGTCTGTTTTTATCCAGCATTCTCAGCTTGGTGATTTTGCCGATCTTGATGACGTTTTGCTGAACTTGCTGTGCCCGAAGCCAGTACGTTTCTCTGCCCAAGCTGAAAGAAGGTTCTATCTTCCCGCCCAATTCAAGAACATCCAGCATACGACCTGCCCAGCCATAGGCATTACTTAGCCCGACAGCACCTTTCATCCATTCCCCCGCCTGTGAATTATGAGAAAACAGCTGCGGGGGCAGTGACTGGCCATTGTTGATGCTTTGCTTGCTCAGAGGCTCTCGTAGAATCCCAGAGTTAAGTACCACGTTACCTTTGCCCTGCTGGATAAGATTTTGAAGTTCAGGCATGGCTGAGTGTAATCCTAAACTGACGGCTTCTCCTTCTCTATCTTTCACCTTTAAATCAATCGGCAAAATTTCATTGCGTTCTAAAGCAAGATCGGAACGCGCCTTCTGGTATTGAAGGTAGTGTTTCTCGTCGGTTGGAATAACAGTGTTAAATCCATCGTTTCCGCCGGCAAGATAGATGCAAACCAATGCTTTAAAGTCTTTGTTGTCATCTCCATGCGCCCCCATTACCAAGGGAGAATTCAATAGCGCAGGGAAAGATAAAACGGATGCAGAGCGTAAAAACTGGCGGCGGTTAAGCTTCATTTCAAACCTCCCTGAACAAAATATTCATCACTGGTGAGAGTCAGATAAAGCAACTCCTGAAGCAGACGCTTTTGCTTACGTGTGCCTTTCACATTCCCATATTTGGCAGAATGAATGACCAGAATATTTTTCATTTCCTTAGACATGGTTCCACCAAGTAACACGAAATCGAGCGCTGAAACCAGTGACTTCGGCTGGCTGGTCAGATCCAGCCAACCTTGCATGTTTGCGGTGGGGGCATTTTTGTTGGATTGCACAAGGTAAGACAACGTGATGTTGACCATCTCGGTGTAACTGTTCCAGTTCATCAAGGCCAATTCCGGCGCGACCAGATTATGCTGTGCCAAATCCCCTGTTGGCTGATAATCGGGAGAATAGAAATTAAATACCGAAGGCGAGCGAAGCGGTCCCTGTTGTGTAACACGGTATACCCGTCGAACATCCACTTCCTGTTTGTTCTGGGGTGGAAACGCCCTATATAACTGAGTCATGGCAAGTAAAGGCTCTTTAACTTTAATTGCCTGTTCGCTGAAGGCTTCCGGGTCCATAAGAATGGCTTTAAACACCGCTGACAGGTCTCCCCGAATGCCCATTCCATTGTTCACAAATACGTTGGCGACGCGCTCAATATACTGTGGTGAAGGGTTTGAAGACGTCAGTCTTTGAATCAATAAACGGGATATATGGGGCGGCAAATTTGGGTGATGAAAGAGAATGTCCAGTGCCTGTTCGAGATCTTGTTTTGGGGTTTGCCAGGCTTTAAACGCATACCCCATAAACCGCTTAGTCTCGTAATCATGATGATTGCCATTGTTTTTCATTGGCTTAACTAGCGATTTTTCACTGCGGGTCCAGCCTGTCAGAATTCTCGCCAGCTCTTCAACATCATTCTGGCTATAAGCTGGGATCGGCTCTCCAGCATTTCTTTTCACGCTGCCATCAGGGTTAAGCTGATATAAACCGAGCGTAAAAAGCTGCATCACTTCTCTGGCGTAGTTTTCATCCGGAAAGCGCCCTTTTTCAGGGTTGGCTTTTTTGCTTCCCATCATGGAAAGATATTTGCCCATAGCGGGGTGTAATGTCACCTCTTGCAGTAAATCCCGGAAATTGCCGAAAGCGTGTTTTACCAAGACATCGTAATAGCTTGCGAGAGAATCTGGATAACGCCCTAATCCCCCAAACCGAGAGACAACAAAAATCTGACTGAGAGCGAATGCGCTACGTTGACGCAATTGATCAGGCGATTCGGTGACAACCTGCCACCATACGTACTCACGCCTTGCCTGTTTTTCAAAAGCTGTCGAGTTAGAAAACCGTGGGTAATGATAGGTGGGAGTCTCACTAATCTGCAGATCAATCCATCCTGACCGCCCCAGTTTTTTCAGTTCATTGAAATCACTCTGAGTTGGACCAAATGTTGCTGAAAGCAAGACCTGAAAATGGGTTTTGTCGTCATCACTGGCTTGTGCCGAATGGATGAATGCACTCGCCAAAACAACAAGTAGCAGGGGCAGATTTCGTATTGTCCTCATACTTAGCCTCGGTCATTTCCCTTGAATTAGTTATAGGACAAATAACCGAAGAGCCGAGTACTTTTACTAAGATTTACATGTAAAAAAGCCAGCAGGCGCGAACCTGCTGGCTTTTAAAAAGATTGATTTACTGTGGTTAGCGCTCTTTAGTGTATGGCTTAGCAATCGCTTTAGGTGCGATAGCCTTGCCAATAAAGCCAGCAAGAAGAACCACGGTAAGTACGTATGGCAGAGCAGAGAACACCTGAGTTGGAAGAACACCAACTAACGGTACTTCGACACCTTGCATACGTGTTTCAAGGGCAGACAGGAATCCAAACAGCAGACAGGCAAAGAATGCCGCTTTCGGATGCCATTTACCGAAGATAACGGCTGCCAGTGCGATATAGCCCTGACCTGCAGTCATCTCTTTACCAAACCCTGCATTCTGGGCAGTAGAAAGGTACGCACCAGCAAGACCACATAGGACACCGGTTACCATAACCGCACGAAAACGCAGAGAGTACACAGAGATACCAGCTGTATCTACAGCGTTCGGTTCTTCACCTACCGCACGAACACGAAGCCCAAATCGAGTTCTGAACAACACCCACCAAGTCGCAAACACAGCAACAAACGCAAGATAAACCAGAATGTTGTGACCAGAAATCAGCTCTGAGTAAATAGGTCCAAGAACAGGAATGTTTTCCCCCAACCACTCTGCTCCTGGCAGGTCAATCGGTAGGAAACGCTGCTCATTTAACAAAGTCGGCGTCTGACCACCGCGTGAGAACCAGGCGTGCCCAAGTGTAATCGTCATACCGGAGGCAAAGAAGTTAATCGCCAGCCCTGAAATGATCTGGTCCCCTTTCTGAACGATTGAAGCATAGCCATGCACCAAAGACAGCAAAACGGATGCAGCAATACCTGCTAGCAAGCCTAACCAAGGAGAACCAACGGCATAGGCGGTTGCCGCTGCAACAAAGGCAGAAAACAGCATTTTGCCTTCAAGACCAATGTCGGCAATACCAGAACGTTCCGAGAATATCCCTGCCATCGCAGCAAAAATAAGCGGAATAGCCAAACGAATGGTTGAGTCGAAAGTGGACAATAGCCAGTTAAATATTTCCATCGTCGCACCTCCTATGCTTTCGCTTGACGAGTGAAGAGTTTTTCAACAGGTTCGCGAATTAACCTGTCCATCGCACCAGTGAAGAAGATCACCAAACCCTGAATAACCATGATCAGCTCTGGGTTGAGGCTCGGCATTTCAAATTGGAGTTCTGTTCCCCCCTGATACAGGGCGCCAAACAGAATTGCAGCGATAATAATTCCTACCGGATGGTTACGCCCCATTAGGGCAACGGCAATACCAATAAAGCCAAATCCACCAGTGAAGTTCAGAATCAGACGGTTGTGCGCACCAAACACTTCATTCACTGCCATCATGCCTGCCAGCGCACCTGAAATGGTCATGGCAATAATGATGATCTTCTTGGCATTAATACCTGCGTATTCCGCAGCCGAAGCATTCTGCCCCACTACTCGAATGGCATAACCCAGACGAGAACGGAAAAGCAGCAACCAAACCAGCCAAGCCATTACCAGAGCAATAAGCAAAGACGGGTTAAGAAGAGAGAATGGCAGTTCAAATCCGTGAGCGGCTCCCCATTCGTGCAGTTTAGGGAATACGGCTTCTGGGTTGAAATAGCGGGAATCCGTGGAGTTACCACCGTATTTGGCGATGTGTTCCACCAAGGCGTAACCCATGACAGAGAACGCAATAAAGTTGAACATGATCGTAGTTACAACAATGTGAGAACCACGTTTTGCCTGCAGATAACCTGGAACAGCGCCCCATAGTGCACCGAATGCAGCAGCAACAATAATAGCCAGTGGCGCCATTAACCAAACCGACAAGATGCCGTCAAGTAGCAGCATCAAAATACCGATACCCAAACCAGCGATATACGCCTGACCTTCACCACCGATGTTGAATAGCCCGGCATGAAACGCCACTGCAACCGCCAAGCCAGTGAAGATAAAGTTCGTTGAGTAATACAAGGTATTGCTCAAACCACCGTATTCAAGGTTGGTTGCCCCCTGAATCATTACCGAGAAAGCCGCTACCGGGCTTTCACCGACCAGTAAAACCACAAGACTTGATACCACTAACGCCAAAACAAGTTGGAGAAACGGGACTAAAGCCACATTTACCCATGCGGGTACGGTTTTGTTCATTGTACTTCTCCTTCTGCACTGGCATTGGCCATCAGCAGACCAAGTCCTTTCTCATCCGTTTCACTTGCTTTTACTTCACCGGAAATCTCGCCGTCTACCATCACGATAATGCGATCAGACAGAGACATAATTTCGTCCAGTTCAGTTGAAACGAGAAGTACCGCAGCGCCGTTGTCACGAGCTGCAATGATGTTTTTATGGATAAACTCAATCGCCCCGATGTCTACCCCACGGGTAGGCTGCCCAACCAGAATGACATCTGGATGTTTCAGCATTTCACGAGCAATGATCAGCTTCTGCTGGTTACCACCAGAGAAGTTGGCGCTTTTAAGATTCGGATCAACGGGTCTGACATCATACTGTTCCATCATGTCGCGTGTAGCGCCATCGATGGCAGACAAATCAAGAAGCTTCGCTCCATACTCGTCGTTATGATGGAAGCCCAAAATCGCGTTTTCTGAAGCAGGCATCGTTTTCACTAAGCCTTGTTTAATTCGGTCTTCAGGTATATGACCAATGCTCAGTTCACGCATCAGAGCGGCATCACGGGATGTCGACGCACTGAAGGTTTTAGAACCTTGAGAAGTCGTCACCTTAGTTTCACCTTCCTGCGGTACTAACGTACCAGCCAGAACGTGCAACAACTCGGACTGACCATTACCAGATACCCCAGCAACACCCAGTATTTCACCGGCTTTCACTTCAAAGTTCAGATTTTTGAGTCGTTTGACGCCTCGATCATCGAAGTAACTGACATTGTTCACTTCAATGCGTGTTTCCTGCGGCGCTGCTTCTGATTTGTCGACGTTAAGAAGCACTTTTCGACCAACCATCAGCTCTGCCAACTCTTGAGGGTTGGTTTCCGATGTTTGACGATGCGCGACCATTTCACCTGCTCGCATTACAGAAACACTGTCGGTTACTGACATGATTTCTTTCAGCTTATGGGTGATAAGAATAATGGTCACGCCCTGCTCTTTCAGGGTTTTCAGGATGTCGAATAACTGCTCCGTTTCTTGCGGAGTCAGTACCCCTGTGGGTTCATCCAAGATCAAGATTCTTGCCCCTCGATACAGGGCTTTCAGAATCTCTACACGCTGCTGTAAACCTACAGGTAAATCAGACACCAAAGCATGGTTGTCTACATCCAGACCATACTTGGTTTCAATTTCATGCAATGCTCTTTCAGCATCTTTTGTACTGTGAGAAATCAGGCTGTGACTTTCCGCCCCAAGCATAATGTTTTCAAGCACGGTAAAGGTTTCCACTAACATAAAGTGCTGGTGGACCATACCGATACCCAAATCGATAGCATCTTGAGAGTTTTTGATGGCAACTTGCTTTCCATCCACGTGAATGGAACCGGAATCTGCTTCGTAAAAGCCATACAAGATCGACATTAGAGTCGACTTGCCTGCACCATTTTCCCCCACGATGCCGTGAATGGTGCCCGGCTGGACAGCAAAATTAATATCTTTGTTTGCCCAAACCGCGCCAAAGCGCTTATTAACGAGTTTTAACTCAATGGCAGGACTGCTCATTCTCTCTCCCTGAGTGACTGAATGAATCGGAAACTAACGTTGGCTCGTGACTCGATAAGCCAGATTCTGTTATCTACGGTTGTATAAACCCCAGCAATGACAAATTCGTGGATTTACCGGGCTAATACGCAATTCATTGAAACGGCTTGACGAAAATCTCTTATTTTGAATGCAGCCATTTAACGCGAATTAGCTTAGTCATCGGTATCTGTCAGACTACTGCTGAAATATAGTCAATGAACCTGATTTTGGGTAATACAGGTTATTGCTTGCTTCTAAGATCTGTCATCCTAATCAATTCGATAGATCTTAGCTTTTATGCCCAATCTATTGGGTCTGAAAATAAAAAACCGGACACAGTTTAGCCATGTCCGGCATTACTACTTACGTAATTAGTATGTACAAGCGCTGTTTGAGAAGTAGTCGTGTACCACTACTTTACCCGCGATAATGTCATCACGGATTTTCTCGATCTTGTTTGCCATGTCTGGCGTGATAAGGGTTGCGTTGTGCTCATCAAGTGCCCAAGCAACACCTTCTTCTTTAAGACCTAGAGACTGAACGCCAGAAGTGAAAGTACCAGCTTTCGCATCCATGAATGCATCTTTCACCGCTACGTCTACACGCTTAACCATAGAAGTCAGCATTACGCCTGGGTGTAGGTAGTTCTGGTTTGAATCAACACCGATTGCGTATTTCTTTTCATCAACTGCTGCCTGGTATACACCGACACCAGTACCACCAGCTGCTGCGTATACAACGTCAACACCTTGGTCGAACTGAGACTTAGCCAGCTCTGCACCTTTTGTTGGGTTGTTCCATGCCGCAGGCGTAGAACCTGTCATGTTCTGAACAACTTTAGTGCTCTTATCGATGTACTTTGCGCCTTGCTCGTAACCACAAGCGAATTTACGAATCAGAGGAATGTCCATGCCGCCAACGAAGCCAACTGCATTTGAATCACTCTTCAGTGCCGCTAGTGCACCAACTAGGAAGGAACCTTCATGTTCTTTAAATACAACACTACGAACGTTAGGAAGATCTACAACTGAATCAATGATAACGAAGTTAGTTCTTGGGAACTGCTTCGCTACTTTTTCAACGATTGGTGCTTGCTGGAATCCAACAGCAACGATTGGGTCAAAGCCACGCTGAGCCATGCGAAGCATCGCCTGCTCACGTTGCGCTTCGTTAGTGATTTCAAACTCACCGTACTCAATCCCCGTGTCCTTCTTAAATGCTTCCGCACCGTTGTAAGCCGCTTGGTTGAAAGATTTATCGAATTTACCACCCATATCAAAGATAACTGATGGTTTAAAATCATCTGCTTGTGCTGCAAAAGCTGCCAACCCAAGCGCTACACCCACCGCGACTGACTTAAAGGTCATCATCCAATTTCTCCATGTCATTTGGTATCAAAGTAGTAAAAGTTAGCACCTATCCCTCATGAGCAGTGTAATTATCGCTCGTTTTTTTACAGATTCTTGACATGATTCACGACTGTGATGAAGAACATATTCAATTCGAACAATAGTTAATCGTTTGCATCTTTAAATTGAGCACAATTCTTGTATACAAAGTGAACTTTTTGTTTAAATTTCGTATGCGAAGTTAAGAAATTTCACAAGGAAAACAGAAGTTAAACCGAGCTCCGTCCGGTGAGTTTATCAGCTCAATTCTACCTTTGAGATATTGAGTAACTAAAATATAGGCGACGTGTAATCCGAGCCCGACAAATCCCTGACCACGTTCAGTTGTGATAAAAGGCTCAAAAAGCGTGTGTTCAACTTCTGCAGAAACGCCTTTTCCATCATCAGAGTATTCCACCTCTAATTCGCCATTTTGATGCCTTACTTTTAACCATACCTGCCCTGAATTACTGCCAGAAAACCCGTGATGGTACGTATTCAAAACAAGCTTTTGCAAAACGTCATGAACAATCCAGGTATTGAGCTTCACGGTGAGCGTCGGATCGCACTCGATATTGAACTTAGTTTCGATACTCTGTGTGGTGGAAACCGATTCAATCCCTTCCGAAAGGAAGCGACCAACATTCACAGGCTGAACCTTGGTTTCAGCACCTGCTGCATCCAGCTCTCGGAAAGAATCTATTAAACGGGTCTGTTTAGACGTGTTGTTGAGACCTATGGTGGTGAAGTCACGAATCGACTCTAAGGTAGAAATCATGTTGTTTTTGGAGAGCGCCCCACTCTCAATGCTATTTTCTAGCGTCGCGACCGTGTCACGAATCGCAGAAAACGTACTGATGCAATTACCTATTGGCGTATTCATTTCATGGGCGACGCCAGACACAAGTTTCGCGAGTGACGCCATCTTTTCAGATTCCACCAGCATATTTTGAGTGTTGCGAAGCTGGTCCAGAGCATCTGACTTTTCCTGAACCAGACGTTCCAGCTCGCGCTTGGACTGACTGATGCTCAAGTGATTTTGCACCCGAGCAATCAACTCTTTCTTCTGGAAGGGCTTGCTGATGTAATCCACAGCGCCGGAAGAAAATGCCTTTTCTTTCGCATCCTGATCCGTCAGTGCAGTGAGGAAAATGATAGGAATATCCACATACTCTGGATTTCCGTTCAGAATTTGGCAAACCTCAAAGCCATTCATTTCCGGCATGTTTACATCCAGAAGAATAAGAGAAGGCTTAATTCTTTCTACGCGACTCAATGCGGTTTTACCGTTGTTTGCCGTCGCGATTTTGTATCCTAGCTCACGAAGAAATCCGGACGCGACCCCGAGGTTAGAAGGGCTGTCATCCACGATAAGAATAGAGATTTCATGGTTGCTCATTGACGTAATCATCCACCATGTCGATTATTTTCTGATCGTCGAATTCATGTGCAAACTTGACGACACGCTCGGTAAATTCTGGAAAATCGGTTGAAAGGGGTTGCATCAGCTCTTGAATATCATCGATGTAGCCGTCTACCGCTAATGCACGGATTTTAGTTAGGATTTCCCCACCTGGTACTCGAATTTCCCCTTCTACTTCAGCAGGTTGTGACTGTAATGCAAGTGCACTATTAGCAACTCCATTAACTCTAGTATAGGCAAGGAATTTCTTAAGCTCCTCCGTCAGGCTATCTTTATCGACGGGTTTTGTTATGTAGCCCTCACAGTGCTGGATATAAGTGTCCAAGGAATCCGACAAAGCCGATGCAGTCACAGCAATGATAGGAATATCTTTGAAGCGGGGATCAGTCTTGAGCTTTTCAGATGCTTCACGCCCATCCATGTTGGGCATTTTGATGTCCATCAGAATGAGGTCGGGAACAAACCTTTCTACGCGCTCTAATACCTGTACCCCATCGTCTGCGTAATCGAGAGAAAACGGAGAGTCCGACAGGAATTGTGCCAGAATTTCCTGGTTGTAATCGACATCATCGGCAATCAGGATTTTCGCTGGTTCAAACACCACTTTCTGGTTCGGGCTGTGTTCACCTGAATCCTGTTCAACTTCCTGAGCACTCTTAACAATAGGAAGCGTAACGCTAAAGGTGGTTCCAACTCCAAACTCACTCTTCACGCTGATTTGACCGCCCATCAGTTCAATAATCTGTCTGCTGATGGCAAGTCCAAGCCCTGTGCCTCCAAAGCGGCTTTCTGTGGCTTCCGCCTGCTCGAAGGAGCCGAAGATCTTACCTATCTGATCTTCTCTAATACCGATACCTGTATCTTCTACATCAAATTCGAGTCGGAAATCGTTATCTACAGGTATGGCTCGGGACGTTACCTTAACATAGCCCTGCTCGGTGAATTTTACGGCATTACCGATAAGGTTAATGAATACCTGACGCAAGCGGTTTTCATCCAGCAATAAGCTTTCTGGCATCCCTTTTTCTATTTCATAAATCAGTGCGAGGTTACTGCTGGTTGCCTTATGTTCAAACATGTCGTGCAGTTCTTCGAACATTTTGGGAACCGAAGTCGCCGCCATGTGGAATTCCAGTTTGCCCGCTTCTACTTTCGATAGATCCAACACGTCATTGATCAGGTGAAGTAGTGCCTTACCGGACGTCCTGATTTTATTGATAAAGTTGAGTTTTTTCGGATTGGTTTCTTCTGAATGGAGAATTTCAGAAAAACCTAGAATCGCATTCATGGGCGTGCGAATTTCGTGAGACATGTTCGCCAGAAACTCCGACTTCGCCTGATTGGCTTTCTCTGCCCCTTCTTTGGCTTTTTCCATTTCACCCACGGCATGTCGAAGCTCTTCTGTGCGCTGCATGACGCGATCTTCCAGCTCTTCATTCAGTTTTCGAACTTTCCGCTCTGCCACATCCCGTTCCTGAATTTTCAGGTTCAGTTCGGTAATGTTGTCTTTGATTGCGCTTTGCATGAAGTAGAAGTTTCGCGCCAGCTCGCCAAACTCATCACGGCGGCTAATGTTGATTTTATGATTGATGTTGCCGTTCGCAATGGCGCTGAAATCTTTAATGAGCTGCGAAATGGGTTCAATGAAGGAGCGCGCCATCAAAATGGCAATGGCTACGGCGAGTAATACCAGGACCAGACCAGATAAAATGAGCAGAACCGCGACCCGCTTAGTTGCGTCTTCAATCACCTGTTGAGAAATCGATGTCACCAGATAGCCAAGAATGACACCTTTATCCCGAATGGTGGACGCCAGCCCAGTGTGTATCTGACCATCCACGTCCTGAAGTTCCATTAACTTCTTTGGTGTTCCGACTGGCACCTCGTCAGTGAGCACCCGGAACAGCTTAGAACCATCAATTCGCTGGCGGTCTTCATCGTATAGCGTTATCTCTACACCAAGGTCAACTTCCTGAATCGCCAAATCGAAATCCCAGCTTCTCTGAAGAACCAGGATTCCACCGTTGTCGAGTTCAAAGCTGTAACTGATACCGATACTGCCATCAGATAAGGTGGCGAGTTCCGTTCCCGCTGAACCAACAAACTTTTTCGGAAAGTTGAGGACTGGCGTGATCTCTTTCTTGCGCAAAAAGTTTCTTGCATCCCAGCTTATCAGGGTACTTTCATTGAGAATAATGCCGTCTAGCTCGGCATTGTACTGGGCATATAGATAATTTACGCCTTCATCAAATACAGGGGCTTTGGAATTCGGATCTGCTGGTAAATAAATGGCATAGCTGGTGATGTCATAGAGACGGGCAAACTCCAGTAAATACTCCCGAACATCTGGATAAAAGGTCAAGACTCCTAAAAAGTCTTCAGCAGTGAATACGCTTCCTCTTTCCACCCCCATTAAAAACTGAGTGGAACCGCTGTTGCGAAATGCTTCATATTGGCGGTGTATATGAGGAAAATCGTCCAGTATGCGACGCTGAAGTGAACTAGTGGCATTGTGAAGACGCGCCTCATTCTGCCGGTTAATCTCGCTACGCATCAGGACATTGGACGCGACAATAGACAAGACTATCGTCAGCGCCACGAGCAATGGAGTGAATACAAAGAGTTTGGTCTTAAACGTCATTTAGCCTTCCAGCTACTTACCAGATTCTTGCGTAAAAAATGAGTCACGTTTTCTTGGTTTACGACAACTGCACCGATGTTAACCACTTCGGGTAATAGAGTAATCCCTATGGTTGCAATATCACTGGCGACCGGAATATCGTTCTCCACTCGGCTGTGATAATCCTCAAGCAAAGAAACGGAGAGATAACTCATCATTGCTGTTTTCGCGACAATGGTGGAGTCGATGACCCCGCTTTCGATAAATTCAAGCACGGTATCTTCACGGTCATGAACGACAATCGCCAACTCTTTGTCCATCAAACCCAACTGCCCAATGGCGTTTCCGATTCCTACACCAGAACTGGAGTTCAGACCAATCAGCCCCGTAATTTCGGGGTTATCCCGCAGCAATTGCATGGTGACCTGACTTGCCTGATCCGTGTTGGTTTTGTCATCTACCTCGGCGACGATTTCCCACTCGCTTCCTTTCAGCCCATCTATAACACCCTGACGTTTCAATGCTGTGTTACTGGCTTGGTTTAATACCAGCCCGAGCTTGCCTTTGTTTCCACCAATGCGAAGCAGCTCTTTGGCGGTAAGCAGACCGGCTTGATAATTGTCTAAACCGATGTAGGTATTCGCATTGTGATCATCAGGCGCAGCTTCTATCGCAATGACCTTTATCCCTTTCTTACGCGCCTCTACAATGAGCGGTACCACTTTGTCGACCCACAAGGGCACGATGATGCCATCTGGGTTTGCTGCAATGGCGGTTTCCATCGCTTTATATTGAGCATCCCAATCCGGACCTTGTGGTCCTAGAGTGGCAATATTGACGTTGAGTTTCTGGCTGGCGTACTTGAAACCAAGTTTGATATCACGCACGTAAGGATGAGCTAAAAACGCACCTACGAAGTAGTACGTTCTCTTTTCGGTTTTCTCGGCTATTGCACTGGGTACCAGACACAAAACCAGCAAAACCGGGGCTACAAAAAGGCGCACAATGACTCGCCTCAAGGTTGAAGTAAGCATAGGAAGTTCCATCTCAATCACACTTTTTATTGAGTATAGACAGTCCTTTTAACTTTTGTGGAACAGGTCAATAGATTGAATCAATGAGCTATTAAAGAAAAAGCCCACCTTGTTCAGGTGGGCTTTGAAATTGATATTACGAATCGAGGTTATTTAATAATACCCGCTTCTTTGTAGTATTTTTCTGCACCCGCATGAAGTGGTGCGGAAAGACCGTCTTTCGCCATTTCTTCTTTCTTCAGGTTGTTGAAAGCTGGGTGAAGACGCTTAAATGTGTCAAAGTTTTCAAACACTGATTTTACGATTTCGTACACCACTTTGTCTTTCACAGCAGTCGAGCTTACGAACGTTGCACCCACACCAAACGTAGTCACATCCTGGTCGTTACCACGGTACATGCCACCTGGGATAGTTGCTACACGGTAGAAGCTGTTGTCTTGAATTAGCTTGTCTACAGCCGCGCCACTTACTTCTACAATCACACTGTCACAAGAAGTTGTCGCTTCTTTAATTGCACCACTTGGGTGACCAACGGTGTAGATCATCGCATCAATTTTGTTGTCACACAGTGCTTTAGACTGCTCAGACGCTTTCAGCTCCGAAGCCAGTTTAAAGTCTTTCATTGTCCAGCCAAGTTCGCCCATCAGCACTTCCATGGTTCCGCGCTGACCAGAGCCCGGGTTACCAATGTTGACACGCTTGCCTTTCAGGTCTTCAAACTTTTTGATACCACTGTCTGCACGAGCAACCACGGTAAACGGTTCTGGGTGAACAGAGAACACAGCACGAAGATCTTTAAATGGTCCTTTGTCTTCAAATTTGCTTGAACCGTTGTATGCATGGTATTGCCAATCTGACTGAGCGATACCTAAATCCAGTTCACCAGCACGAATTGTGTTGATGTTGTACACCGAACCACCCGTACTCTCTACAGAACAGCGGATGCCATGATCTTTACGCCCTTTGTTTACCAGACGGCAAATAGCACCTCCAGTTGGGTAATAAACACCAGTAACACCACCCGTACCGATAGTTACGAAGTCGTCGGCAGCGTTAGCAGATGCCGCCATACCTAATGCGCCACTCAGCCCCATCACAACACAAGCCGTTTTAAAGAACGTCATATCCCTTTCCTTCTGTTGATTTGCATGCAACACACATGCGTCTTGTCTCTGGAAACATAGTTCCGTTTACGTCAGCTTTACAACTTTAACAAATACCACACTCTATATGAGGATGCGAAATTTTCATCTTAAAACATGAAGTTATTCGCTACTTCTCAATTTTGACTCAAACTGTTCAGAAGGTATCACGCTCAGGTTAAGCGCCTTTGCCTGACGAACAAGTTGAGTCACCTGGTATTCGTTCCCCGGAGACATTTCTCCATTTGGTAAAAAATGGTTATTTTCAAATCCGACCCTAGCGTCCCCACCCAATAACATAGCAGACAAAAGGCATTGCTGTTCCATTAGGCCAAACGCGCAAGCCCCCCAACGAATACCTGAACTCATCAGTTCAGGAGTCAGGAGCGGGAGTAAATCTTTAGGGTGGGATTGTAAGCCTTTCGAATATCGCCCCAACACCAGTAGCAAATGTTGATTGGTTGCAGGGATGACGCCGCTTTCAAGAAGCCGGAAATAACGGGCAAGATCATTCGGGTCATAGACAATCCACTGCACCAGAATGTTCTGGCTGTTCACAAGGTGGAAAAAGTCTCTGGCGGTTGGCTCGGCTTTGCTATCAGGAATGAGCTCTTTGACTGCACAGGAAATCGCAGGAGGACGAACTTTTTCTATCAACATCATCTGTTCGTAAGGAGTGTATTGCCCTATGGCTTCTGTTGTCAGTTGAATCAGAATATCTTTACCAACTTCTGCTAACAGCTCTTCGAGCAAAGCAGCATTTTCCCGAATACCCAAAGTATGTTGCCCATCAGAGGTTCTGGCGTGAACGTGAGCCATTGCAGCTCCGGCAGCCTGACAGGCTTTAACATCCTGAACAATTTCATCAATAGAAACGGGTAATGCTAAGTGGTCTTTCTTCTGTTTTCTGGCACCATTCGGAGCAACAATTATGGCTGGCATACCAATTCCTCAGTGAAGAGAGCTTCTAACGTTGCCTCCAACCTATCCACCAGCTCAAAAACCTGCTCATCCGACATGATAAAGTGAGGCGCGAGTAATACGTGGTGCCCATTTTTTCCGTCTATGGTTCCTTTCATTGGGTAACACATCAACCCTTTTTCCATCGCTGTTGCTTTGACTTTTTTCTCTAGCTGGCTAGACGGCGAAAAAGGTGTCTTTGTGGCTTTTTCTTCCACCAGTTCAAGACCGATAAACAGCCCGCGCCCGCGGATATCTCCAACGTTGGGGTGATGGTCAAATCGAGCTTTCAGCTCTTCGAACAGACCCTCGCTCAAAGCTTTTACCCGCTGGAGGTACTTGCCATCAACGATCTCTGTAACGGTTGCCAATGCAGAGGCACAAGCCATAGGGTGCCCGTTAAAGGTGTGACCGTGCTGAAAGTACCCCGTCCCCTGCGCAATTGTCTGATATATCTTGGAGCTCACTACAGTCGCACCAATCGGCTGGTAACCTCCCCCAAGCCCTTTAGCAATGGTCACCATATCCGGCACAATGCCCTCTTGTTCGAATGCGTAAAAACTGCCTGTTCTTCCAACGCCACACATCACTTCATCTAAAATCAGCAGCACATCGTATTTGTCGCAGATTTCCCGAATTCGTTTGAAATAACCTTCGACCGGAGAAAGCGAACCTGCGGTGGCTCCCACGACGGTTTCAGCCACAAAAGCCATCACGTTATCAGCACCAACGTCCAGCAGAGTCTGTTCCAGCTCGTTGGCAACTCGCTGACCATACTCAAATTCGGTTTCGTCCGTTTTTTTATCTCGATAAGGGTAACAAGGCGAGATGTGATGGGTAGCCTTAAGTAAGGGTCTGAAAGGAGCACGTCTCCATTCGTTTCCACCAACTGACAATGCCCCCAGTGTGTTGCCGTGATAGCTTTGCCTGCGAGCAATAAACTGGGATTTACTTTCTTTTCCTTGCTCAAGAAAATATTGGCGAGCCAGCTTAAGAGCGGACTCTACCGCCTCCGAACCTCCACTAACCAGATACACATGATTAAGAGGTTCAGGGCTCAGTTGCACCAGTTTCTCGGCGAGTTTTTCTGCTACTTCAGTGGTGAAAAAACCGCTGTGAACAAAAGGCAACGAGTCAAGCTGCTGAGAAATTGCCTGTTTAATGACTGGGTTGTTATGACCTAAATTAGACACCGCTGCACCTCCGCAGGCGTCGAAGTAACGTTTACCCGTCTGATCGAAAAGATAAACGCCTTCGCCTCGCTGCGCGACAGGCGGCTGGTGGTGACAGTGGCGATGGATAAGCTGAGTCATAACACTCGTCCTCTTGGGCGGTTAATATGTAACCAAGATATCGCTTTGTATTTTATCAACAAGCGAATTATTCTCAGAGGTATGAGCATATGGAATACCCTCCGATATGGATTTGGGCAAAAAGAAGAGAAATCGTCAATGGAACTGACTAAGCACTTACCCTCCAGCCGATCGCTACAAGCCTTTATTGTTGCGGCGCGCTGCCTGAGCTTTTCTGAAGCCGCAAAGCAGCTTCACATCACTCAGGGGGCAATCAGCAAACAAATTCAATCTTTAGAATCTCAACTCGGACAGGCACTTTTCATCCGCAATGGAAACGGTTTGCAGCTTACCGAAGCTGGTAATTTGTACCTGACTAAAGTAGTCCCCGGTCTCGAAGCCATTCAGGCTGCCAGTGCCGAAATTCAGCAGTCGCAGTCAGATACCAGTACTCTGCATTTGAATATCTCTCCCTCTGTCGCCAACCTTTGGCTTTTGCCAGAGATTCATGATTTCCTGACTGATAACCCAACTGTTCGGCTGTCTGTAAATACTGGAGATGGTCGCTTGCCTAAAGGAGGAAACGATGCAGACATGTCAATCCGATGCTTACCCATTGCCAAGCATTATGAGCATTCGGAATGGCTATTTAGAGAAAAGCTCATCCTGGTCGCTCACCCTTCGTTGAAAAACCTAAGATCAGTAGAGGAAGTTTTTCGTCAGCCGCTTTTACCTCAATCGACCCGTCCACAACTTTGGGAACTGATGTTCAGGCAATATCAAATTGAATTCACCCCGAATTACTACCCCGTCGCGTACGAGCACTTTTACATGTCGATACCCCTGCTACAAAGAGGCTGTGGAGTCGCATTACTGCCTGAATTTATAGTGAAAAAAGAATTGAAGGCTGGAAGGTTGGTAAATCCGCTTGGACTGAATTTTGAGAGCCCGTATGGCTACTATCTGATATGCCCCATCTACAAACTCAGCGAGCCAAATGTTGCAGCATTTGTTCGATGGATTCATTCACTCATAGCTCACATCTGAGTGAAATAAAAATCATCCAGCGAATTTTTATGCCTGAATGTTCATTTTTTATGTAAAGATCAACATCGCGTACCATTTAGTTTCATATCAATTACAGTCATTGTTTCCAATGATCCAAGTATGTAAATAATTTCTCTTTACCGCATTACACGCCGATATAGTTAATTTAAGACTCACCGTAAATGAGTGGGTTGTTTAAAACACATTATAAAAACCAGTGTAAATCGGATGAAGCGAAGACTTTCACCGTTTACACGGCAACTACGTCTATTGGCAGAGATTATGAGCATAACAACGCGGCTTAAAGAGTGGGCATCGAATAATGTCCCCTTGGTATTTTCCATCCTCAGATTCATTCAACCGAATGTCATTTATAAAAACAATGCGGTGATCACCCGCTTCAAAGACGTTCAGGAAGCCCTTTCACGGCCAAACGAGCTGGGCGTTACTTATGCCGAAAAAATGCGAATTATTACCGATGGAAAAAACTTCTTCCTCGGTATGGATGATATTCCTGATTACACCCGCGACGTGTCCAACATGCGGCTGGTGGTAAGAAGAGACGATTTAGAGAAAATCGTTAACCCGATGACCGAGAAAATGGCTCGCGTCATTATGGAAAAAAGTTCTGGGCGCATTGAACTGGTTTCGGAGCTCACCAGTGTTGTACCGAGTCAGTTCACAGCAGAATACCTTGGCGTATCTGGCTTAGAGCCTAAGACCCTGTTTGACTGGACCTGTAACCTTTTTCAATACCTCTTCTATCCGGATTGCCCTAAAGAAGTTGAGGACGCCGCCATTCGCGATGCCGCGGAGCTTAGGGCTCACATCGATGAACTGATCAAACAGCGAAAACAACAACCTGAAAAAGACGATGTTCTTGGCAGGTGCCTGAAGCTTCAGGAATCCGGTACGCCCGGGATGACGGACATCGATATCCGAAATAACCTGATTGGTATTATCATCGGGCTTGTGCCAACCACATCAAAATGCGTCATACAGGTATTGGACTATCTGTTAGACAGACCCGAGCTGTACAAACAGGCACAACGCGCAGCACATCTGGACGATATACATACGTTGCAACAGTTTGTGCTTGAAACACTCAGATTTACTCCGTTCGGCGCAGGCTTGCTCAGAACCGCTAACTGTGATTACACCATTGCCAAAGGGACTTGGCGCGCTAAAAAAATCAAAAAAGGAAGTCAGGTATTCGTCGCTACTCAGTCCGCCATGATGGATGGTCGGGATGTGAGTTCACCCAAATCCTTTAAGCTCGACAGACCAAGGCATATTTACATGCATTTTGGCTATGGAATGCACACCTGCTTCGGTCAGTACATCAACCTGATTCAGATACCTAACATTCTTAAAGCCATATTGAAGTGTGAACACGTTCAGCGAGCGGCAGGCAAAGAGGGTCAGGTGACTTACCGCCAGCCCTACCCCATTAGCCTCACGGTTACCCATGAGGTTATGACCCGTCCCGCTGTTAAGACGAAACAAGAAAGCAAGGAAGCAGAACCATCAAAGGTCGCATAATGATACTCAGCTCCCGTTCTGCATATCGAAACGGGCAGCGCAGCAGTGTCAAACTGAACGATTAAGCTACCTTCTATCTGGACAAAAACACATTACAGGAACAAAGCATGTCAAATATTGCAGGAAAGGCGTATGCGATGAACGTGGTCACGCCAGTTAAGTGGTACTGGCGCTGGCTCAATAAATTTATATTCTGGGCAGTAAACTCAAACGCTATGAGTCTGGTTGGCGCTTCTCTGAACGGTCTCCTCACCCTTTCTCTGATCCATTACGCGCGTTGGGCAATCGTAAAACCGAGTGAATTCCCGCGCCTGTCGGAAGACCAGCCCAAAGAGACCATCAAGTACAGCTACATGTTTTTCTTCAGTAACTTTAATGGAAGCTGGGCACAATATGTGGACTCATTCCACAGCTCCATACCTTCAGGGCTAAATCTGTTCTGGTACAAGAATGTGAAATACCCGGGTTCTGTTCCTCTGCAACCTTTTCATGACTACATCACCTACAACCAGGTCTGGACCAATCACTACTACAGCGCTTACCCAATGGCAGCCTCTAATGATGTGAAGTCAGGTCAGCAGGTTCGTGATTCTCTGTCTGATTTCATCAAAGGCACACCTGCCAATGAAACTGCTGATGACTTTAAGAAGCGATATGAAGCACTCACGCTCGATCTGCAAGATCACATTGGCATGATGGCACCAGCTCCGATTGTCAGCCTGTCGGCAGACGCGGTAGAAAAACGTCTGGCACAAGCGAGCTGACAGGAGGAAAGTTTAATGGCAAATAAAAGCGGCAATGCCTACGGTCTGACGGTGTTAAGCCCGATCATTAACGGCTGCAAAAACGATACATCTTACGGAGCGCTATTAAGAGATCATCTGAACTCTCTCCCTTTGAATCGGTTCAGCCCGATGGCAAAAGTACCCAATACATATCTTGCCCGATTCTATGTACTGGCAGACGTGTTTTATCAGGGCTACCCAGCTCGTGAAGAACATTTGCAATCCCAGTATCTGGTATTCAGTACTAACTTCTATGGCGATTTGGATTCCTATCTACATGATATGTGGCGCTGTGCGGAAGCGGATGTAAAAGCCATCTGGCAACATTGCGTTGCATTTGATCAGGTTGATAGCGCTGAAAAATTTGTCGAATACATTAAGAAATGTCAGATAGACAACCAGCTTTTCTTTAATGGTTCAAACGATCTGTCTCTTAAAGCTCAGCTAAAAAGCCTCTATCTCAAGCAGGAGTTTTCGCGCTTTGTCTACGCCAATCAAGGCAAGAGCGCGGAAGAGCTGCAACAAGCATTTCATCAGTTTGTTCGTGCTATCGACATCGACAATCTCTCATCCCCAAGCTGGAGTGCAGGTGCAAGCAGTCTGGAAGAAGTCGCAGACACCGTGCACATCTATACCCAGCCAAGTACAAGCAACGAAACGACACCATCACTGGAGATCGAATAATGTCTCAAGACTCAACACCTACAAAGCTCGATCTGCATGATATTCAGGGAAACATCGTCAAAGGCTATGGTCGATACGGCTATCCATATGCGCGTTACCTATTCCTCACCGTACGTAAAGAATCTGACGCCAGGCGATTTCTGAGGCAACTGACTGATCGCATTACATCATCTGTGCCATGGGGTCACATCGCGCCCAATCATGAGCCAGTTAAAAAGCCGTTGGCGACGACCAATATCGGTTTCACGTTCGCAGGTTTAAAAGCATTGGGTGTGCCACAGAAGTCACTTCAGACATTTCCTCAGGCTTTCGCCATGGGCATGCCTGCGCGAAAAGACATTCTGGGTGATGACTTAACCAGCAGCCCTGAGCACTGGGATCCTGTATGGGAAGATCCGCAAAAAGTACATATCTGGATGTCCATCAACGGTCAGACGCCAGAAGACGTGGAAATCCGTTACAAAGAATTGCTGCGGCTAATTGAGATTTGTGACGCTGGCGTCGCCCTGCTAACAGGGCATCGGGCTGACGACGGTCAGTTACTCCCTTATCAAGATGCTGCGGCTTTGATTGAAAATGGCGATCCTACGCCAAAAGAACACTTTGGCTATGTCGATGGCATTAGCGATCCTTTTTTCAAAGGAACTGGCGCACCGCCAGAAAGAGTACTGGGTACAGGAAAACCAACGGGTAAAAACCCAGCAACAATGGAAGGCTGGGAACCACTAGAAACAGGAGAGTTCATTCTTGGTCACCGAGATGAAGCTTTCGAATACCCCAAAGCTCCGATGCCCCCCATGCTGGGCAAAAATGGCACCTTTATGGTGTACAGAAAACTCCACCAGAACGTGGCTTCATTTCATCAATACTGCGAAGAAGTCGGTAAAGATTTTGAAGGCGGTAAAGAAGCATTGTCTGCCAAATTTGTGGGTCGATGGAAAAACGGAGCGCCCGTTACTTCGTTCCCTACAGAGAAACAAGCCGAGGAATTCGGGCGCGCTTATGAGGAAGCAAAGCAAAACCGGAAAGATAACCCGACACCAGAGAATATTCAGAAATACAACGACTTGAAGCGACAGCTAACGGCTTACAACTACGAAGATGATCTTAAAGGTTCTGGCTGCCCGATGGGCGCGCACGTTCGTAGGGCAAATCCAAGAGGCTCACTGGAATTCGGAGTGAAAGGTGCATTCAATACACCGGGAGCATTGGTCAACCGTAGGCGTATTCTGCGCAGAGGGCTTCCATACGGCAAGCAAGAAACCACTGCTACCGATTCTGGTAATCACGGCATCATCTTCATGGCACTTAATGCAGACATCGAGCGTCAGTTTGAGTTTGTGCAGCAACAGTGGATGAACTACGGCAACGACTTCAAACTTTCTAACGAGAAAGACCCGATTATCGGCAATATGTCTGACAAACCCGGTGTCTCGGCAGACGGAACCATGTTGATACAGGGCGACGAAAATACCGGGAAGAAACCTTTCTTCTGCTCTCATATCCCTCGGTTTGTTGAGACTCGGGGTGGTGACTATTTCTTTATTCCAAGCCTTACAGCACTTCGAATGATTGCTGATGGCATTGTCGATCCAACTTAAGCGCTGCTGAAAATGTGCAAATGATGACAAGGACGTCAGATGGCTGACCAGAGAACAAAGCATAACCATTACCTTCACCAGGTTGTACTACCGGAAGAATTGAAACACGTCTTGCAGCGCAAGGTAATAAACAGAGATGGTCGGGCAACCGAGCGTTCCCCCCGTTCGCTGCCCGATTTTGAGCAGACGCTGACTCCTTGCGAGCAGCGCTCTGCTCCTCTGAACCACGTGTTGAATAATCTGAAAGCACCAGAGCAGGAAGCAAGGTGGCAGGAAGACTCTAACGTTCTTCACCCTGGCTTGGTTGGTTTGTGTTTTTCTGGTGGTGGGATTCGCTCTGCGACATTTAACCTAGGAGTAATTCAAGGGTTAAAGAAAAGTGGCTTGCTCAATTGTGTCGACTATTTATCTACCGTATCTGGTGGTGGCTACATGGGTGCAGCATTAGCCAGCACCATGTCGGGCGCTTCGTCTGACTCTCAGAACGCCGACAAAAAAGAGGAAGCGGTCAGCCAGCTGTTTACTCATCGGCAAGGAGACGTCGAACCCAGTGAATTTCGCCACCTTCGAAATAACTCCAACTATATGGCACCCAACGGCGGACTGGATACGATTCGCGTACCCGCGATATTTTTGCGCGGGATTGTTCTGAACGCTCTGGTCGTTTTGCCCTATCTGTTGATGTTTGCCATGTTAACCGCGATGTTAGTCGCTTCTCCGCTTGGGATTTACAGCAGCTATTCTGCCTGGCTTGGTCAATTGGGAGTAGGAACACTTTATCCGATAACCAAAACACTGATATTTGCCCTGGTTATCAACTATATCGTGTCCTCAATCACCACACGATTCAGTGAAGCTTTGCCAGCTGAAAACCAGTCATGGCGTTGGAGAAACACCATTACTTATGCCATTGCTATCAATGTTGCCGCTGTTTTTGGCTCAGCCGTGATTGAGACTCAGCCACTGGCACTCAGCGCCTACCAGAGTGTAGTGACATGGAGTATATCGCTTCAGCAGATGGGGTTAAGTGGTGTTGTTATTGCTGCTCTGTGCAGCCTTGTCCTTGCCAAAATCGTCTCTAACCTTCGTAAGGTCAGCAACCAACTCGTTGTAGGAATCATTGGTCTCTCGGCTGTATTCGCATGCTGGCTGGTCGTGTTAGATGTTGGCAGTGATTTGCTCTCTGGTCACACTAGCTATCAAGGTGTGATGGTATTGTGTGTGGTGTTACTGTTACTCAACCATTTCACTGGGAGCGCCAACTTCACAGCAGTCAACCGCTTTTACCGAGACCGTTTAAGCAAAGCATACATCTTCAGAAAAAGTGGACCTTCCCCTCAAGCTCCGGTCGAACATACAGACAATATCAAGTTGTCGGAGCTCGACAGCGATTTCACGCCTTTTTCCATCATTAACTGCACAGTCAATACTGAACAAACCAATGATGCCTACAGGAAGGATCGCCACGGAGATAACTTTGTCTTCACCAAATGCTACAGCGGCAGCAACCAGACAGGTTATTGTAAAACCGAAGACTTAGAAGCTACTCAACCAAGCATAAATCTGGGGACAGCAACCGCAATATCAGGCGCCGCTGTTGCGCCAAACATGGGAAGAAACACGGTCAAAGCACTGACGTTTCTTCTGGCTATGCTCAATATTCGCTACGACTTCTGGGTTAAACACCCCAGTAAAGTCCGTCAGGCGGCATCCCAGAACCCACTTCCCTTTTGGAAAAAGCTTTTGCAGACCAATCGGGTCGGACCCAGTTACTTCCTTCGCGAACTGGTAGGAAAGGTTGATACCAATCATCCCTATATCAATCTGTCCGATGGTGGGCATTTTGAAAACCTCGGGCTCTATGAGCTGGTAAGGCGCGAGTGCAGACTGATCATTGTTTCAGATGCGGAAACCGACCCCAGTTTTTCATTTTCCGGTCTTATGGACGCCATTCGTATGGTGCAAACCGACTTTGGAATAAAAATTTCCATATCTGGGTTAGACAAAATTCGAGCTAAAGAAACCGCCTACGCCGTAGGAGAGATCGACTATCAAAACGGTCGCAAGGGTCAGATCCTCTATATCAAGTCCACCATGATTCAGTTTAAGGATGATGAGTCGGCTCACTACCGTGGCTACTTCGACCATTATCGCTATATCGCTAATTACCAATCGAAAAACCCAGAATTTCCTAACCAGTCTTCCGGCGATCAATTCTTTGATGAAGCTCAGTTTGAAGCTTACCGGGCACTTGGTTATGAAGTTGCCAGTCAGGTGTTATTTACATCTGAGTCATCAACACAAGTACAACAAGATTCGTTCTCTGGAAGGCGAAGCGCATAAACTTATGGATAAGTAAAAGTGAATAATAAAACTTCAAACAACGTCACATTAAAAACTCTGGCTTTAACCACTTTGATTTCGCCTGCTTTACTGCTTGCGCCCGTCAAAGTTCACGCCAATGGCTATCACTTTTTGCACCAAAGTGCAGAAGGCTTAGGCAGCGCCTATTCGACCAATGGAACCGCGGCAAACGATATCAGTGCCATGTTCTCTAACCCTTCTTCTATCGCCCGGTTCGACGGCACGCGCTTTTCTATTGGTGGGGTATTGGATATGCCGACGTCCAAGTTAAAAAATCCCGTCGCGACCGCGCCATACAGCAGTGGAACCGTTAGCGTAACGGGTTACCCTGCCGAACCAGAGCAACCTATCGACACTGCATACGGCAGTGCCTTGTATTTCACCCATGAATACCAACCAGGATTGGTGTTGGGAATCAGTGTGGGTGCACCTTACGCATATGTATCGGATTATCCAGACACCGCAGTGTCACGTTACACTGCAACGAAAACCGCCCTGTTTGCGTACAACGTCAGCCCGACCGTTGCCTGGCAACTGAATGACCAATGGTCTGTCGGGGCTTCCATCAACATGCAATATTACACAGTTGAACTGGGCACTATGGTTGCGACTTCTGTGACCTCTCCCAGTATCAGCACCGATGTAACCAGTACCATAACGGGTAAAGATCTGGCGTTTGGATTCTCATTGGGTACTGAATATCAGATGACCGAAGATACACGCTTCGGTTTGTCTTACCGCTCAAAGATCTCTCATTCCTTTGATGGTGACGTCGAGCTATCGGGAAGCGATGCGAACTACGCTGCACTGGTATCAGCCGCATCGGCTCTGGGCGTCACTATTACCGGCAGGACTGGTAGTGCACAATTTGATATTGCTACACCGTCTATGCTTCAAATCGGTGTTTTGCATAAGCTGAACGACAAGTTTGAACTCTATGGCAACGCCAACCGATTTGGCTGGAGCGCCTTTACCGATACAACGGTGACCTATGGTAATGGGCTTGCAGATACCGTTGTCGATAATAACTGGCACGACAGTTGGTTTGTCGCTGTTGGCATGGGCTACCAGTACAGTCAGGACATCAAACTGAGAACGGGTTTTGCCTACGACTGGAACCCCACACCAGCGGATGCAGTAAGCCCTCGTGCACCTAACAATGATCGCTGGAATGTTGGCTTAGGCATGAGCTACCAATACAGCGAACAAGTGAAACTGGACTTCGGATACCAGTTCATCAAATTTACGCCTGTCACCATCGACCTGGAAGGTGGAAACAACATTCCACGTGGGACTTTGTCGGCAGATCTAGATCTATACGCTCATATATTTATGGCGCAGTTTAACTATGCGTTCTGATTGTAGAACGCCCTAACTGCCAGGAGGAGTCTGCTATGGACATGCCGCACACAGATGAATTGGATACACAGCAAAGAAAAGCGAATCATCCGGAACCACACATTGTCGACAGCGAGTTTCTTAACCAGCTGGAAAATGAGTGTGAAGTACTCGCACATTATGCGTTTTCTAAAGGGCTGACCGTTCCTGGCAAGCTGATGCGGTTACTCAACTCTGATTTGTCTGAGGAGACAGACGTGAGAGCTCAGCAGATTACCGACATCTACAATCAACTCGCGGAACTGGTTGCACCAGCCAAACCGCAAACCATTTTATTGATGTACGAGGAAAACAAAGAAGCCTCTCCTTTTCTGTTTCTTGGTAGCGTCCCGCTGATTCGAAGAATGATGGCAGTTGCACTGATTTCACTGTTTTCTTTGATTGGACTTAGCCTGTCGGGTTCGATCAATAATGAAAACATGGTCAGCAGCATGTTTGATTTAGAAGGCACCGATCTGCTTTATGTTCAGGCAATGTTACTTGCATCCGCGGCTATCGGTGCTTCCTTTGCAGGTTTGTTCAAAGCCAATAGCTACGTTACTCAGGGCATCTATGACCCAAAACACGAAAGCTCTTATTGGGTAAGATTTGTTGTTGGCTTGATATCGGGTATTACTCTGACGCAATTAATTCCGATTAACTTGGACTCCGTCGCGCAATCCAACGATCTGATTGCAGATTCCGAAGCAAACCATGCTGCAATTCGCATTACCACGGCACTGCTTGGAGGGTTCTCGGCAAACTTAGTTTACAACCTGCTGGATAGAATCGTCGAAACTCTAAAATCCTTTATTACTCCTAAGAAGGTACAAAATCCAGCGGTGCTCAGGCAGCAACTGGAAAACCAGTACCGAAAAGAGAAGCTTCAGTTTGTGACTCAACTGTCTCAGGAGTTGTTGCTCATCAAGCAGGAACTCGCCAGCGATGAAAACATGTGCAAAGAAAAAATGCAGGACAGGCTAACCCAATACCTGGAGATTCTAGTAAACGGAGAGAAAAGTTCTGCACCTAAAAAGTAGTTTTTTCTCAAAGATTTATACGCAAAGCTAAATTAACTCGGCAAAGTGTTCAAAAAAAAGACAGGATTTTCTGCTTTTGGCATTTACATCTTGAAATAGAATGATGTATTGTGAAGGAAGATGAAAATCTAAAATTTAGAGCACCTTTGCTTGCGAAACTAACCGACAACAAGTCGGTCTCTGACATCGTCAGATAACTAAAAATAGAAATATCTAAAAAAAACCAAGATACATCTAAGTCAAATCCCCAGCATCAAACTGGGGATTTTTTTGTTTATAGACATAAACTTATAGCTTATTCCCTATTTTACTCTGTGACTTTAGGCTGACTTGAGTAAGTCGCGCTACCATCTTTTCTTAGCTCAATGAAAGCTTCGCTTTCACCATTGTCACAAGCGTAGCGAGCGCTATCTTCCGTTTCGGTCATAAGATCGCAGTGTTCCTGAACAGATCCGGTGTCCTGTGGATCGTATTCAAACGTTGCCATCACGACATTAGTATCCATGTCGTGTTTTTCTTCAATATTCACTGCAGATTTTGGTAGATAAGGGGGTAACCAACCTTGCTCAAAAATACCGGAAGAAGCCATCTCCTGATAATTTTCAAATTTTGCTGAAGCACTGTCCCCAAAAATGCCTGCCCAGACAGGAGCAGACATTAGCAGTGCCAAAGACACCATTACGTTGCGAGTTTTCATGATGATTATCCTTTAGTAATTTTTCCAAATTTCCCGTACAGCAAGGATGTTTTATAAAATGAAAGTGCAACCTTTGTCATAATAAAGTCATAGGCAAGTAAACGTTTTTTGAGCGATTTTAAGCGGTGTTTTCTATCCAGGTCGACAGTTGTTTTGCCTGTTTTAGTGCGTTGAAGTGAGTAACCACTCGTTCTCTGGCGCTGTGCCCCATTCGCACTCTTTCCTCAATCGAAAGTTGAGCAAACTCCACCAATTTTTCGGTTAGCTCAGCAGCACTTTTCTCATTCACCAGGTATCCCGTCTCTGGAGAAACGATTTCTTTGCACCCCATGATGTTGGATGTGATCACAGGCGTGCCAACTGCCATCGCCTCTTTCAAAACCAGCGGACCGGTATCGACACAACCGGTATCGGAAAAACAAAATGGCGCGACCAGACAGTCGTATTGCGACAGGTTATCTTTCACCCAGGAATGCGGTTGAGAACCCAGAAAGTTTACATGGTCGGTTAGCCCTAAAGACTCCGACTGCGCTTCTAACTGAGCTTTCATATTTCCGTCGCCCACAATATCGAGCTGAATATTATAGCGTTCAACCACCGGTACCAGAGCTTCAAGTAAGTATTGAACACCTTTTGAGACCACCAGCCTTCCCAGAAAAACCAATCTGAGTGTATCCGATGGCATTTTTTCCTGCAGGACAAAGCGTTCTGTTTTTACGCCACAATGCAGAAGCTTGATGTTGCCTTTCGCCAAATCAGCGAAGTCTCGCATCATGTCTTTACATACCGCGACAACGAAGTCGCTTGCCTGTATTTTCTTGTCGATATCGAATGCCGATTCATACACGTCGTGTCCATGCCCCACAAACGAACAGCTGATACCCAGGATTTTGGCTGCAACAATGGCGTGTGCCGCAGTATGCTGGCAGAAATGCGCGTGAACATGATCAACTTTCGCTTCCGCAAGCTGTAACGCCAACTTCAAGCCATAATAGAAAAGTGATTTCTTAGGCATGCCTTCCTGTTCATTCACAAAGCCCATAGCCGCCATAATCCCCGTTAGCCTTATTCTGCGGTACATGGATTTGGAAGCATCCTCTCCAACTTTGAACACCTCGTAGCTAAACGCTTTGTCACTTGGAACTTTCTCAAAGGCAAAGACACATACTTCATGTCCGCACGCTTGAATGGAATCCACCTCGGTTTGAATAAAGGTTTCACTGAGCACTGGGTATTTCGGAGTGATGAAGGCTACTTTTTTCATAGTCGTTCTCTTATGTCGATTTGTGCCTAGGTCTTGTTGATTTAGCCGTTGACCTCGCTTGCTAACTTGTTACTAGGCAAAATCCGAACCAACTCAAAATAGTCTTATTTTTCTGACATCTACGATATGATCATTGTGCTCTTGTCGTCGCGACCAAATGAATTTCTCATTCTGACAAGCAATCTGAATTCCGATGCGTCAAATGATTCAGCTGGCGCTTTAGTTTGCTTTGCGATCTAATTTAAACACATAAAATCAATAGGTTATGAAATGGCATATTTTCTGCTCTGTACATTCAGTAACGAACCGACAAAAAGGTAACCTGTCTATGAGAGCATTGACTCAATCTGCCTATTACGCTGTTGGAATCATTATGATGAAAGGGGTATCGCTGATGATGATCCCTTACCTGACCCGTAAACTGTCGCTGAGTGAATACGGCTCTTTGGAAGCCTTATTACTGCTGGCAGACATAGGTACGATAGTGTTTAGCTTTGGGTTGGTTAATGCCATGTATCGCTATGTGGGCACCGCAAAAGGTGAAGAAAAACGTACCCTAATTTCAAATTGCTTCTCACTCAGTACCATTTTTTGCGGCTTAGGTGCTTTGCTGTTAATTGCAACCGTCCCGCTCTTGGTTACTCTGCTCCCTGTAGCGGTATCCGAATATCAGATCTTGCTTTTAGCCGTGCCAACTTTGTTGGATGGTCTCATTACCATTCCACTGACTTTGATGAGAATGAATGAACTGGCTAAGCGATTTTGCGTATTGAACGTAGGTAAAGCTCTTGGTCAGGCATTTTTAACGTTTGTTTTGTTGGAATTGGGGTACGGCATAGATGCGGTCCTGATATCTGGTGCAGTATCGAGTAGCTTGCTCTTACTTTGCCTATTTGGGTATCAGTGGCAACAAATGGGGCGTTTTGGTTATCTTAAGCATTCAAAAATGCTGCTCCAATTCAGTTTGCCTACACTCGCTGGCTTCTTATCCATGTATATGATTACAGGTTTGGACCGATGGCTGCTCGCCAGCTATGTGGGTGTAGAAGAACTGGCGGTGTACGCGATTGCCGTAAAGTTTGCGTTGATCTTAGGTTTAGTGTTGCAACCATACTCGCTCTGGTGGTTCCCCAATCGAATCTCCTTGTTACAACAACCAGATGGCAAACAGATTTGCGCCGACAAAGCCATGCTTGGCACTAATTTGGGAATATTCTTTGGTTTGGGAATGATCCTGACCGTACCAGGTTTTATTGCTTTTGCTCTTCCCGAGAGCTATCAGCTATCCAGTACCATTGTGGTCGTCCTGCTCGCGATAAACGTGATTAAAAACGCGGGCGATTATCTGAACCTGGGTTGCTACAGCGGAGACTCCAGCCAAGCACAGATGTGGATTCAGGGGATATGCGCTGTTGTCGCCACTGCGGGGTATTTCATCTTTGTACCTATTTACGGATTGTGGGGAGTGGTTGCCGTACTCGGTAGCGCATACACAATGCGACTGTTGCTGCTCTATTCTGTAAGCCAGTCAATGGAATACCTTCCGTACAATCATTCCAAATGGATATTAAGCACTATGCTTTCTGTTGTGGCTTGGGGAGTGTATCAATGGCTAGTTAAACTCTTACCCGCAGTACCTGAAATAGTTATGGGAACAGGAGTTGGTCTGGGGGTATCTGTTGCCTTCATTTATCTAAAGATTCTGCCTGTACCTGAGGCTCTGCTGTGCAAATTGAGCTTGAAGAAGCCATCTTCAAAATCAGTCGCGTAAGCACCGCTCATAAACGTGAGTTCTTTCTGCGCTTTTTACATTTGTATACAGAAGCGGATACGAGGTTTAAGGTAATATACTCACCTTAAGATGCTTGCGTTCCTATAGAGAGTTTATGAATCAGCAAAAAGCGCTTCCTTTCTTAATATCTGGTCCCATTTTACGTAAAGCCACTGCGAGTGAACTGGTCTTTTGGCTGGTTACCAGTGAGCCCGTAACCGGCACATTTGAGTTGTTTTTGGATAAAGCCGACATGCCTTGGCTAAGCCATGACATGGCTGATGTCTCTACCGTTAAGGTCGGAAAGAATGCTTACGTCACTTTGGTGCATCTGGAAAATGACTTTCCCGTCGACCAAACACTTTCCTATGACTTCAACACCCAATATGGAAGCCTCGCTGCTCAGTACCCTCATCTAACTTATGATCAAGAACAGCGAATTGAGTTTAAGATTTCTACATCCGCTGAATACATCCTTCATGGTTCCTGTCGCAATCCTCATCACAATGGCAAAGATGCATTGGTCGCGGCTGACAATAAAGTGCTTTCGCAAAAGGTGACAGAGCGACCAGACATGCTTTTGATGTCGGGTGATCAAATTTACGCCGATCACGTTGCCGGACCAATGCTGAATGCTATTTTGCAGGTTATAGATTTGCTCGGTTTGCCAGAAGAAACCTTTGAAAGTGCTCCCTTTGGTAAGGCTTCTGAACTCTACTCCCACCCTCAATGCTTTTATGGTCGGGAGTCGCTGCTTCCCACTTATATCGAAGAACGCAGTTGGTTGTGGTCGTTTTTGCCGCAGTCCGAAACCCCAATATTCAGTTCTCGCGACTGCGGAAACCATCTGATCAGCTTTTCAGAATTTTTTGCCATGTACCTTCTGGTGTGGTCGCCAACGCTATGGGAGCATCTTGGGTATACTCAGGCACCGGATTCATTAAGCGACAGTAACAAGCAACGCTGGGCTAAAGAGGCAGAACAAATCAGCTTGTTTGTAGCTGGGTTATCTAATGTTCAGAGGCTGCTGGCACACATTCCGACCTACATGATTTTTGACGACCATGACGTCACCGACGACTGGAACCTCACCATTGGGTGGGAGCAGGCCATGTATGGTCACCCGTTCTCGGAACGAATCATTGGCAACGGGGTCATCAGTTACTGGCTCTGTCAGGGCTGGGGAAATGACCCTCATCAGTTCAATTCCGAATTTATGGCGCTGGCAAACGCTTATTTTGATTCGCCAGAATCAGAATCTCAGGATGCGTTTATACGATACCTGTACCAGTTCGAGAGGTGGCACTACACCATTCCAACCTCCCCTAAAGTCGTGGTATTAGACACCCGTACCCGACGCTGGCGTTCAGAATCGAAGATGAATAAACCTTCTGGCTTGATGGACTGGGAAGCCTTGATGGAATTTCAACATGAGCTGATGCATCAGGATAAGGTAGTCGTTGTGTCTGCTGCACCAATGTTTGGGGTGAAATTTATTGAAGCGCTACAAAAGGCCATGACCATGCTGGGTCAGCCACTGGTGATCGACGCCGAGAACTGGATGGCACACCCGGGAAGTGCCAATACACTCCTGAGCATATTTACGCACACCAAAACACCGACTAATTTTGTAATCCTGTCTGGGGATGTTCACTACTCTTTTACCTACGACATTAAGCTCAGGTTTAGAAAATGCAGCCCTAATATTCATCAGATCACGTGCAGTGGTATTAAGGCTCAGTTTCCAGAGCCTCTGCTGGGCTTTTGTGACCACGCGGACAGGTTACTCTATTCCCCTCGCTCTCCACTGAATTTCTTCACCAAACGTAAGCGGCTGAAAATCCAAAAGCGCGACCCAAGCACAGAAGGCGTGCGCAGGTTGGTAAACTCCACCGCTATCGGTGAAGTAAGACTGGATTCAACAGGAAAACCCCAGCGAGTGTCCATTCTAAAAGGGGACGGGGATGAAGTGGACTTCACACCAACAAAGCAAAGTTCTTAGAGCTTATACCCAAGTAACCTCAAGATGCTAGGTTCAGCGACCTATTCATCTAGAAGAAAGGAACTGGCTTTCAGACAAGACACCGATTTGAAGATCTAGTGGTTCTAAATCAAGAATCGGTAACGCAGTATGAAAGCCAGTTAAACTCGCCCTTGGGAGCCCATATTCTGCTCCATTTCATCGTCAAAGAACTTGGAAAGGACGGGGCATTCCACTGCGTTCTTTTCCTTGAACTGAAACAGAATATGAGGCTCTGAATCCGGCATCTTGAGGTCACTTGGGTATATATTGACCTTTTGCGATTAAATTTTGTTCCCTTTCTGACGTGAACTCATCTTTACCTTTAACACCCAGAAAATTGGCTGGGTGATAAAGGAGAAAAAGAATGAGTACCAAAGAAGCAATCAATGTCTACCACAAGGATATGTTTAATCGCCGAGGTTTTCTTAAAGGCTTTGGCGCAGCAACACTTTCTGCCACAGCACTAACCATGATGAGCGGTTGTTACACTGCTCGGGCAAACCATCATGGTGGTTATGCCTCCGATTCTACCGCTCAAAACGATATCGCCATTCTGAACACAGCTATCTCCGCGGAACAGGAAGCCGTTGCGGCCTATCAGTTAGGAGCGGAAAGCCAGCTACTAAGCCCAGAATTACTTAAAGTTGCCGTGCAGTTTCAGGGACACCATAAAGAGCACATCGAACTGCTCGCATCGGTTGTCACCCAGCTTGGTGGCACACCCAATACGCCCGAAGAGCAGTATCAGTTCCCCGTCGAACAACTCAAACGCCCTTCAGACGTTTTAATGTTTGCTGCCCAGTTAGAGCGCGGAGCAGTCAGTGCCTATGCTGGTGCCATTCCATTATTCGATAACAGGGATTACTCCAAAGCAGCCGCCAGCATTCTGGCCGACGAAGCCATGCACTGGGCTATCCTCAGAAATGCACTCGGATTGGATCCAGTTCCAGGCGCATTCTTTTCTTAATAGCGTTTACCTTGCGCATCAGAACAGCGAAATCGGCTGAGCGTACCTCTCAGCCCGTTTCCCCACGTTACCAGGAGAAGTTATGCGTTGTATTTTGTTATTACTGGTTTTAGCCCCACTTGCTCAGGCTAAAGCTCTTGAACAGGGTGAAGTTCTTGAACAGAGTAAAGTTCTTGAATTAGGTAAAGAGGCGTATCAAACCTGTCTTGGATGCCACTCCCCTACCTTTCATCGCACGGGTCCGAGGCACTGCTTTTTATTTGGCAAGGAGGTTGGCAGTCAAAAAAACTACCGTTACAGCCAGGCGATGCTTGATTCTGAAAGCGTATGGAACGCAGAAACTCTAGATCGTTTTTTAGAAAACCCAAGAAAAACCATTCCGGGGACTAAAATGACAGTAGCGGGTATCAAAGATAGCGGGCAAAGGGAGGCAGTGATCATTTACCTGAAATCCCTCAATCACGAATCAGAAGAATGCATAGGATTAGATAATGACGGATAACGATTTGACCTCTTATTCTGATATCGACCTTATAGAGCGAGTATTAGAAAAAGACAGCCAAGCCGCAGAGGTATTGGTTCGTCGATATAATCAGTTACTGTTTCGCATTGCCCGAGGGTTCACTCAAAGTAACGACGACGCAATGGATATTGTTCAGGAAGCCCACCTGCGTGCGCTTCAAAATCTGCCCTCTTTTCGGGGACCAACAGGCTATTCCAGCTGGTTAACAGTGATCACTCGAAATGTCGCCCTGAATAGACTACGTACCGATCAACGTTTAGAGTTTTTTGGTGATGACGAACCCGTTTCAAGCTGTCCCACTTTTTCTGTATCGGAGCCAGTGATGAACCAAAACATACTCCAGTTGTTAGAAAAAGAGATAGACCAATTACCCGTCATGTATCGAACCGTATTTATGATGCGTAGCGTACAGGGAATGACATCGCTAGAAACAGCAGACTCGCTTGGACTGGATGTAAATGTCATCAAAACTCGCTATCGACGTGCCCGGCTCCAGCTTCAGTCTCAGTTGATTGCTCATATGGAACGAGAGTCGATGTCGCTCTACGAGTTTGCTGGTGAACGTTGTAATACAGTGACCAGAAACGTGCTATCCGAGTGGCAGAAGTGTAGACCCAAAACTCTCAACTGATAAACACTATCGACTCGAAATCAATTGCTGGATGAACGTATCGACCTGGTCGGTGTAAGTGGACTTTGCTCCCAGAGACACATTCAGTTTTCGGTGGGACAGGTTCACAGGTAGCAGCTTTCCCTGCCCACCGAACTCACGGAGCTTCTCAATAAAATCTTGAGACTGGGAACACGAATCCTGTTTTCTGTTCGTTGAGCATACGGCTAAAAATGGAGGGATGGCGGTTCGGAGCTGACTAATTGGTGACGCCTGCTCCCAATAAATGGGATTATCGCCAAAGGCATTTCTATAAAACCAGCTTACATCATCTCCTTTCATTATCTTAGTCACGTCATAAGCCATAGTGTCTAGGGAAACTGTTCCAAGCCACGGCTCGATTTCCATTGACTCCGCAACGGCAGGAGTAGAAGAAACTAGCGACACCAAATGGGCACCGGCAGAGTGTCCCATCAGAATAAACTGGCTGGCATCGGCTCCCCACTCACCAGCTTGTTGCTGGGAAAAGCGCAGAGCTTTTCGAACATCCTGAGCCTGTTCTACTGGTCGAATATCAGGCAGCATCCGGTAGTTAATCGATACCACTACCATTCCCTGAGATACCCATTTCTCTATCTTGTTTTTAACCTGAGATCGCGTGCCTTTGTCCCCAATTCGCCAGGCACCACCATGGACAAAAAAGATCACCGGTGCACTGCGCGCAAACTTTGGAAAGTACACATCCAGCTTCTGCTTTCGATGCTCTCCGTAAGGAATATCTAAAAACTTATGGTGATCAACGGCAAAAGCGGGCTTTACCGCAAAAGCAATAAGAGAGACAAAGAAACTGATAACGAATTTAGATCTATTCATTTCTTACTTCCGAACCCGACCTAATCTAAGTATAGATAATGGCGTATCCTCAATCAGAGCGGCATCACCATAATATGCTGTGGTCCGGCAGCGCCGCCATGATAGAGCTCTTGGGTATCTTGAAAACCAGCAAGATCGTAGCAACGATATGCACCGGGATTCTTGCAGTTCACGGTTAGATAGATGGAATGATGGCTCGGGTATTGATCATTGAGAAAAGGTTTTAAGCTCGCAACGGCTTGCTTCCCGTATCCATTTCCCTGATATCGACTATCAATAAAAAATGCTCGAAGCCCCAAAGAACCAGATTGGGCAAACTCGTAGCTTGCAGGGTAACTGGTATCTATTAGGAAAAAGCCAACAATTCTGTCACCTGAAAGCATCACATTCGGGTGTACCTTGTCGTCTACATTGACCAGAATTTCTTCCATGGTCCCTACAAACTTAAGTTGCGACTCTTCGACACGTAAATCGGAAACCTGCTCCAGATGCTTAGGTTCCATCGGTTGTAAGCTCAACATATTAACTTCCCTTTTTCTCATTCCATTCTGATTTCAATATTGCGTAGATAACCGTGTTCCACCAACGTTCTTTGAAGAACCGATGTTCAACAAACTCAGCTTCTTTTCTCATTCCAAACTGACGGCACATTGCTATGGCAGCTTTGTTCGCACTGATGGTTTCGGCATAGAGTCGATGCACATTCAATGTTTCAAAGCCAAAGGCAGCTATCGCTTCGACGGCTTCCTGAGCGTATCCGGCTCCCTGAAACTCACGAGCTACGCCACATCCCATCGATGCCTGATGATCGGCTTCCACCCGAATGCCACAAGTACCGATAACCTGACTGGTATCTTTGAGCACAATGGCTAATTGATATTTGGAGCGAGGATGTTCTGATGCTTGTTCAATAAACAAGTTAACCAGAAACTCTGCTTTCTCGACAGAACAATCCTCTTCATCGTAAAAGCGCTGATACTTCTCATCTTGTGTTAAGCGAACATATGAGGATACGTCCCCGGGTATAAAGTCCCTTAAAATCAGCCGTTCTGTAACGATTTCAAACACTTTGAACTCCTTTTCTCTTTGCGCGGGAATATAATCAATCCGATATTAATTAACTACTAATTTGTTTGTGTCGGCATGACCAAGCCGTTGATGACAGACATTGTAGTGAAATGAAACAAAGGTTTTAATTCTTATACAACATAGCTATTCTCTTCGTTCTCTTGTTTTGAAAGGAATGAAAATGCAAGGTAACACCTCTTTAAATCGTTGGTTTGCCATCCCAAACCCTAAGCCCGACGCCGCTTTACGAATTTTCTGCCTTCCATATGCGGGGGGTAATGTCAGTTCTTTCCTTCCTTATGCATCTATAGAAGGGCTAGATGTAGAGCTTTGCGCAGTTCAATTGCCGGGTAAAGGCAGTCGATTAAGAGAAGCGCCATACGAAAATATGAGTGCCTTGGTCAACGATCTTGCAACAGCTCTAATTCCACTGATGGATAAACCTTTCATTATTTGGGGACACAGCCTAGGTTCAAGAATCGGGTACGAACTGATTAAGCTGCTAAAAAGTAAAGGGATGAGACTGCCCGTTCATTTCATTTTGGCCGCTTCACGTGCACCGCATGAGTTTAACTCTGAGCGACCTATGCACGGATTGTCCGATGAAGAGTTTAAAGGAAGGTTGAAAGAGATGGGCGGGACGCCAGATGAAGTCATCGAACATGATGGATTGATGTCTATGTTGCTTCCAGGTCTGAAAGCCGATTTTAAACTTGCCGAAACACACAAGGTCTCAGAAATCATTCCACTCGATATTCCAGCAACATTATTTGGTGGCACCAAAGATACCACCATTCCATCGCATACGCTGCCAAGATGGGAAAACCACTTAACAGCGGGATTTGAGTTGGTGATGATTGAAGGGGATCACTTTTTTATCGACAAGCAATTTGACTCAGTGAGTAAAAAGCTTGTCGATATCGTTCAACCAATTACAGAACAGCTACTTGCTGACGCTTAAACCTTTCGGGTTTAAGGACTAAGCAGGTACGCGTTCCCAGCGGATATTGACGCCATATTGATTGAGTGTTTTGACTGAAGCGAGCACACACTGGCAGGCGAAGTTTTGCGGTAATGCGATGTCTTCAGCAAGCAGCTCGGGAAGGAGCGGAAAGGCACACAAATCATCGTTGCCTTGCTGCTCAACCAGCTTGGACATGCTTTCCCCAAGCCCGATTTCGACCAGCATACAATTCCCGAGCTCTTCAGATACGCACCTTAACCCGTCTTCCAGTTGCACGGTTTGCCGAATTTGATTCGCCCAGTAACCCGTGCTCTCTACCTCACTCTGTTGAGCCCACCTGCCTGTAACGGTGGACACAAAAGGGGTCTTAATTGGGTGGCTTGGGAGACCTTCTATATAAGATGCCAGGGTTTTGCACGCCTCCGACATCAAGTCTGAATGGAAAGCGTACCTTTGCGATACGTACTGGCCCCGTATTGCTTCTTTTGCGTGCTGTTCGAGCCAATGAGTTAAGGGGTCTGAACCGCCAGACACAACACATTCGTTTGGCGCATTAACGTAAGCAAGCGAGAGCTTTTGTTCCATTTCCGTATGCTCGTCATTCCACTCGTCTAGCCACTCGTTTACCTGCTCCTTGCTTTCTGGCACAGCAAACATCGCCCCGGATTGCGCACTTTCCATCAAGCGTTGGCGAGAACAGACCATCGACAACGCATCATCGATATCCAGCAATCCGCTGATGCAGGCAGCTACGCATTCCCCGAGGCTTTCACCAATCAGGGCATCGGGTTTGATTCCCCAGTGAATCAAAGTCGAAGCCAAAGCATACTCAAAAACAAACAGTTGAACCTGACTAACAGGTCTCCCCTCTTCGGTTTGGCACTCTCCAAAAAATCGCTCCGTCTCCCCGGCAAGATGTCCATCAATCTGAGTTAAATGCCATAAGCATTCCTCTACCCTTTCATGAAAGAAATCGAAGTTTTCATACAATGGTTTTGCGCAGCGATGAGGTTCAGATTCGTAACCACTGAACATGAAGACGACACTGGGTTTGCCATTGCTTATTGTGGCTCCATCTTGGGAATCACCTTGACCTGTTTGATGATATTTTGTGCCCTGTCCTCCCTGTGCCGACTCTGGTGTTAGACGTTGTGAAACCTTTGTATTTGTGTTGCCAAACTGTGCTGAAAAATGACTTGCTTCCTGGTTGCTCACCTCTGAAGCATGGGTCTTATCTAA
Organism: Vibrio sp. SCSIO 43132; assembly: GCF_019904195.1. Lineage (NCBI taxonomy): Bacteria > Pseudomonadati > Pseudomonadota > Gammaproteobacteria > Vibrionales > Vibrionaceae > Vibrio > Vibrio sp. SCSIO 43132. The sequence continues at coordinate 1,367,937 of NZ_CP063199.1, read as the reverse complement.
ATGGAACATTGTTTTCGCTCCTTGAATGGAACTTCAGGTCTGAAGGCGCTGAAAATCGGAGGGTAATCCTCAAAATACAGAACACCTGAAAGCGCACCCGAAAAATTCAGACCGTAATCCCAGATTTTTTATAGTGAATTGAATGATCGAGCAAATTGACGTCGAATCTACGAATATCATGCTCATTTGTAAAAATTTGAAAGATTTTCATGCATTAAGCTGGTCTTCTAGCTTCTATACACTTTTCTACCTGAGAATCTTGTCGATACTCAGATATCTTCAATTATTTATAAATTCACAATTATCACTAGGTGGTATAAAAGACATGGAGTGTTGCAATTTTGAATGCAAGTAACTTCGCCCATTTAAAGCGCATGGCAATGTTTGCTGCTATTGTCGAAGCTGGCAGCTTTTCTGCCGCGGCCAGAAGACTCAAAACTGACCGTTCAAAGCTGAGCAAACAACTGACCGAACTGGAAATTCAACTGGGCTCTCGACTCATTCACCGTTCTACCCGGAAGTTGTCTGTCACCCTCGAAGGACAAAAGGTTTATAACGAGGTCAAGCAGTTACCCTACCTGTTAGCACATGTGGAATCTTTGATTGCACCAAAAGAAGTGTCTGGTCGCGTTTCTTTGACCATGACATACGACATCGCCATCAATCAGGTGCTACCCATCCTTGAAACGTTCAGAGAAGAATACCCAGATGTTGAGCTCGACTTAATCATGAATGACCACAAGTCAGATATTGTCGCTGAAAACATCGATCTTGCCTTACGTGTCGGCTCCCCTCAGGACAGTTCACTTATTGCCCGACAAATGTTCGAGCAAAGTGCTCACATATTTGCCAGCCCCGATTATATTGAAAAACACGGAATGCCATTATGTGCCGACGATCTCGAATCCCACTATTGGATCCTGCTTGAGCAGCAATCGGCGAGCAACAATCTGCAAAAACTCTTCTATGAGGGAAAGCCCGTCACCGTCGCACCTAAGCATTATCACTGTTGTAATTCTCCATTGGTGATGCAGACACTTACTAAAATGGGCGTCGGAATAGGTCTGCTTATACCCTGCACCATTCAAAAGGAAATCGAAGCTGGAGAACTGGTTCAAGTGGCGTGTGGTGTTCGTAGTGAACCCAAAATATTCAACCTTGTTTACCCATCCAGAAAACAAATGCCCGCCAGAATCAGGCATTTAATTGATTTTTTAATGGGGGCAGACATCTTTTCAGGAATGAACTATACGAGCTGCTGACTCAATATAAATTTTAAGGTCTACCATATGTTAAATTATCGAGCTTAATATCTATAAAAAATTCAGGGGTATTTTGCTCGATCTTTTAACATTTGAATGCAAATTAAGCATCTTTATGAAATATTGATAATATTAAACTGGTCAATAAATAACCTGAAAGGTTTATTAGCAACCCTTTAACCACATATTTCAAGTGGTTTATTTTCTCTCTTAAATTGACAGAAATATCAAGTTACAGTTCTTTCGACATTAGGCTCCAGACAATATGAAAAAGCCAACTTATATATCCATATAAATAAAAAGGCTTTATTGGAACTATAATTATCTGGCTCATTAAATTACACGTGAGGAGCAGATTAAATATAGCAATGCTTTGGCAGAGTGCTGTTTAGTAGATTCACGGCTTATCTGACTAATTGTTTGATTCACACAAGCAGCGAGATCGTTTTTCCGCACAATGAAGAGCTTCTTACGCTCCCGAAACCCTCTGAATTACTAGTCAATACGCTGACCATGCTGATATGGTTTTATATAAAACGATAACCAGTATGTCATTAGCTACTTCATCAGTTTTTCCTGGTTAAAGCGTATGCAAGTTGAATGAAATCGATTTGAACACAGATCTCAAAATTTACCACAACAAGAGAAAGGTTATATCAGAAATAATATGAGCATTAATACTAAGACCAGAAAAATGGCACACTAATATTATGGGAATGGTATTTTTCTTAATTTATTTCGCTCTGTAAAACAGATTGTTGCTAGGAAAACCACGCATTACCTCATTTTTTGAAAAAATGAAATTAATATTTTTGTAATTTATACATAGATTGAAATTTACAGTTCTGAACAAGTAAAAGCTTGCTAATTTAACAATTTGGTACTTTAATTCACCCTTTAGTATCTAAGTTCTAATATCACTGCATTTTGTAAGAGATTTGTTTCAAATGATAATGAATTGTTAACGAAAACTTAGGTTTTTGTTTGACGTCATTTCACGCACAAATTTTTTCTAATTTCGCATCTGATCCGCGTATTTGGGTGCTTCGTATTTTAAGTATTGTCTTTGAATTTATTCTGGCGTGAGCTCCAGGGAGGACAAATGAAAATAAAATGTAACATAAAAGTTGCATTAATATTAACTTCAGTCGTGGGGCTGATTTTATTAGGCGTACTATTCTTCGGCAGTAACATGGTGTTATTCGATCCTAAGGGACCAATAGGTCAAGCTCAGGAATCGCTGATTATCACTTCCGTTTTGCTTATGGCAATCATCATCGTTCCGGTGTTGTTCCTATGTGTGTACTTCCCATACAAGTATCGTGCATCTAACAAAGATGCTGAATACAAACCTAACTGGGAACACTCAACAAAAATCGAAGTGATAGTTTGGACTGTACCATGTTTAATCATTCTGGCTTTGGGTTGGGTTACTTATGAAACCTCCCACTCTCTTGATCCACGCCGTGAGATTGAATCTGATAAAGAGCCTCTGACTATCCAAGTCGTTTCAATGAACTGGAAGTGGTTGTTCATTTACCCTGAACAGCAAATCGCAACGGTAAACGAACTGGCTTTCCCTGTTGATCGTCCTGTCGAATTCCTTGTTACCTCTGACACCACTATGAACTCGTTCTTCATTCCTCAACTGGGTAGTCAAATCTACGCAATGGCAGGCATGGAAAACCGTCTTCACCTGATGGCTTCAGAAGAAGGTGTCTACCGCGGTCTGTCTGCAAACTACAGTGGGTTTGGCTTCTCTAACATGCACTTTAAAGCGCACGTAGTCGACGACTCAGAATTCAACGACTGGTTGAGCAAGGTTAAGACGTCTGAGCAAGCACTTAACGATGCCAGCTACCAAGTATTGATAGATAACGAGAAAGAACAAATCCGTACACCGCACCCGGTGACGTATTACTCGACCGTAGACCCTTTGAGATTCAAAGACATTATTGAGAAACATTCAGGAGTCCAAAATGGCCTATAAAGGCGACGTACATGCCGAACCTGATTTAATTTTCGGGAAACTTAACTGGGATGTCATCCCTTATTATGACCCAGTAATTTTGCCCGTAATGGTTGCAGCTATTTTGGGTGGATTAGCACTGTGTGGCTTAATCACCTACCAGAAAAAATGGACATACCTGTGGAATGAGTGGTTTACGTCTGTCGACCACAAAAAGATAGGTATCATGTATATCATCGTGGCTTTAGTCATGATGTTCCGTGGCTTCTCGGACGCCGTTTTGATGCGTTCTCAGCAAGCCCTAGACACCATCGATGCAGGCTACTTGCCTCCTGAGCACTACGACCAGATCTTTACCGCCCACGGCGTAATCATGATCTTCTTCGTAGCGATGCCATTCATCGTTGGTCTGATGAACGTTATCGTTCCTTTGCAGATCGGTGCTCGAGACGTTGCCTTCCCGTTCCTGAACTCTTTGAGCTTCTGGCTATTCGTTGTGGGCGCTATCCTGATTAACCTGTCTCTGTTCGTTGGTGAATTCGCAGCAACAGGTTGGTTAGCATACCCACCACTTTCTGGGATGGAGTACAGCCCTTGGGTAGGGGTCGATTATTGGCTCTGGTCTCTCCAAATATCAGGTATTGGTACGCTTCTGACGGGTGTTAACTTTGTCGTAACTATTCTGCGTATGCGTGCGCCTGGCATGAAGCTAATGCAAATGCCTGTGTTCACATGGACATCTTTGTGTGCGAACGCCCTGATTGTTGTTGCTTTCCCAATCCTGACGGTAACACTGACCTTACTGACTCTTGACCGTTACATCGGTACTCATTTCTTTACGAACGACATGGGCGGCAACGTCATGATGTACGTGAACCTGATTTGGGCATGGGGTCACCCAGAAGTTTACATCCTGATTCTGCCTGCTTTCGGTATCTTCTCTGAAGTGTGTGCAACCTTCTCACGTAAACGTCTGTTTGGTTACACTTCCCTAGTATGGGCAACCGCAGTAATCATGCTGATGTCGTTCATCGTATGGCTACACCACTTCTTTACCATGGGTGCTGGCGCAAGTGTTAACGCCTTCTTCGGTATAGCCACCATGATCATATCCATACCCACCGGGGTTAAGATATTTAACTGGCTGTTTACCATGTACAAAGGTCGTGTTGAGTTCACAGCAAGTATGTGGTGGACCTGTGCCTTCCTAGTGACATTTACCATTGGTGGTATGACAGGTGTAATGCTGGCAGTTCCGGCAGCAAACTTCGTACTGCACAACAGCTTGTTCGTAATCGCTCACTTCCATAACGTAATCATTGGTGGTGCATTGTTCGGTTACTTCGCTGGCTTTACTTACTGGTTCCCGAAAGCAACTGGCTTCAAGCTCAACGAGAAGTGGGGCAAGATCTCCTGTGTACTTTGGACTGTAGGTTTCTTCGTTGCCTTCATGCCTGTATACGTACTTGGCTTCAACGGTATGACTCGCCGTCTTGCAACTATCGACAACCCAGAGTGGGCTCCATTGCTTTGGATTGCGGCTTGTGGTGTAGGCATCATCGCTCTTGGTGTTGCGGCTCAGGTATGGCAGATCTTCATCAGTATCCGTGACCGTAAGGACAACATGGACACAACAGGTGACCCGTGGAATGCGCGTACTCTTGAGTGGGCTACGTCTTCACCACCAGCGTTCTACAACTTCGCTACGCTACCTAAGATCCACGATCGTGATGAGCACCAATACCGCAAAGAACACGGTATGGCTTATCAGAAACCTGACCGCTACAAGCGCATTCACATGCCTCGTAACACTTGGGCTGGCGTTGTTATCAGTGCATTCTCACTAGTATTTGGCTTTGCGTTTGTATGGCACATCTGGTGGATGGTAATTGCTAGCTTCCTGGGTATGGTTGTGTCCTGGATTGCCTACAGCTTCCAGCGCAATAAAGACTACTTCGTTGAAGTATCTGAAGTTGAGGCTATTGAAGGACCTCATCTAGCTCGAGTGTATCAGGATCACCCTGAATTCAACTCAGCGAATCAAAAAGATGCTGATAACAATGACGTTAAATCTGGTTCCCCAGCGGTTTAAGGAGTGAGGAAATAAAATGACTGCACATGATAAATCAGTGCTGGATACCAATAGTTCGTTTGAGCATCATGGCTCAGATGGTGGTCATGATGATCATGACCACCACGACTACGCTGGCGATACTATCTTCGGTTTCTGGGTCTACATCCTAAGCGACTGTTTATTGTTCGGTACTTTGTTTGCGGTATTTGCGGTGTTCTCTACCAGCTTTGCCGGCATCATTGAACCAACTGAACTGTTTAACCTGTGGTTCGTTGCAGGTGGTACTGCGCTTCTACTACTCAGTAGTTTCACTTTCGGTATGGGTATGCTGAAAGCTAAAGAGCGTGATGAAAAAGGCATGTGGTTCTGGTTATGGACCACCTTTGCCCTTGGTCTTGGCTTCTTGATTATGGAAATCTACGAGTTCCATCACTTCAGCGAAGCAGGTGCCACTTTCGACAGCAGCGCCTACTGGTCTTCATTCTATGCACTTGTTGCTACTCACGGTCTGCACGTATTTGCAGGTCTGATTTGGATGATCATTCTTTACTTCCACTTCAAACGTGATGGCTTCACAGAAGACAACCATGCACGTCTGTCTTGCCTGAGCTTGTTCTGGCACTTCCTGGACGTTATCTGGATCTGTGTGTTTAGTGTTGTTTACCTAATGGGAGTTATGTAATGGGACAATCTGCAGAACATGGTCACGGCGGCCAAGCTCATGGCAGCGTTAAAGAATACGTACTGGGTCTGATTTACTCTATCGTATTGACCGTTATCCCATTCGCTATGGTGATGATGGACGTAGGTTCTCCGCAGTTGAAAATTGGCGTAATCCTGATCTGTGCTGTTGCTCAGGTTTTGGTTCAGCTTGTTTTCTTCTTGCACATGAACACGTCTTCCGAGCAAATGTGGAACACCACCTCCGCTGTTTTTGTGGTGTTAATAGTCGCCATCGTATTGATTGGTTCGCTCTGGATCATGGAGCACCTGAACCACAACATGCTGATGGGTCACTAATCGGAATACATAATGATTTCGAATTATTTACAACTGACTAAACCTGGCATCATCCGCGGCAACCTAGTTGCCGCGGCTGGCGGATTCTTTCTGGCCTCTCAGGGCCAGATTGACTGGCAGCTTTTCCTTGCCGTGTGTTTAGGTACTACGTTCATAGTGGCATCTGGCTGCGTTTTCAATAACTTCATCGATAAAGACATCGATGCAAAAATGAAGCGCACATGCCAACGTGAACTGGTACAAAAAGTCGTTCCCGTGTCGAACGCGCTTATTTGGGCGACGATTCTGGGTGTAGCAGGCTTTGTTACTCTATTTTTCTACACCTCTATTGTAGCCTTCTGGTTTGGTGTGCTTGGTTTTGTAGTCTATGTCGGTTTCTACAGCCTTTACTACAAGCGTCACTCCGTACACGGCACTTTGATTGGTGGTTTGTCTGGTGCATGCCCGCCTGTTATCGGTTACTGCGCAGTCACTAATCAGTTTGATGTGGGTGCAGCCATTGTTTTCCTAACATTCTGCATCTGGCAAATTCCGCACTCATACGCTATTGCGATTTATCGCTTCGAAGACTACAAAGCGGCTTCTATCCCTGTTTTGCCTATCAAAGAAGGGATCGATAAAGCCCGTACGCATATTATGGCGTACATAGTTGCATTTGCGATTGCTTCTCTGGCCCTAACCTATCTGGGGTATGCGGGAAGCTGGTACGCACTTGGAATGGGTTTGGTTAGCATGTACTGGTTGTACCTTGCGAAAGTAAGCTTCCAGAAGATGCCGACAGAACAGTGGGGTAAGCAGCTAATGCTCTTCTCTATCGTCTGTATTATGGTTTTCTGCGTTCTAATCTCTATCGATTTTTCACCATCAGAAATCCATGAAACTCATCAAGCTTCTTTGAATGCTCTCCAACTTAAGGAGTTTATCTAATGTCTCGAAACCCAGTGAAGTTAGTTTTAGCATTGGGTGTCCTTGCTCTGGCAGGTCTTCTTGCACTTTACGTGGACAACTCAACGATTCCAATCGGTGAGAAGCCTCGCCAGTTCAAAGACTTAGGCGGTCAATTTCAACTTGATAGCGCAACTGGTGCGATCAATTCCGAAGAATTCAAAAACAACGTTGTTGTGATGTATTTCGGCTTCTTAAACTGTGCGGAAGTATGCCCTTCTTCAATGGGTGTGATGTCCGCGTCGTTCAAGTATTTACCGGAAGATGTGTACAACAAAACACAAGGTTTCTTCGTAAGTGTTGACCCTAAACGAGACGATTTAGATTCTCTTCATGAATTTGCTCAGCACTTTGATAAGCGAATTCTTGGTCTGACAGGCACAGAAGAAGAAATTAAAACCATGACAAACCAATATGGTGTGTATTTCGATTTGGTTGACATGGAATCTTCAGAGCTAGCCTACACAGTAGACCATGCCTCGCGTTTCTACGTCATTGACCCAAGCGGTCAGTTAATCGATTCGATGAGTCACAGCACAACGCCAATTGAGCTTGCGGCTCGAATTGAGCGTGCATGGGAAGAGTACAATTCGAAAAAAGGTGACGCTTCATGAAACTAGCCAAAATAGGGCTAGTTTGTTTTGTTGCGTTTCTGCTGGCTTTCTCAGTCGCTTACTACGAAAAAACCAAAAAGCCGTTCTATCAGCCTGACCCTCGCCCTTCAAGCAAGGTTCAAAAGCTCTCCGGCGAGGTCTACGTTGATTACGCACGAATGAAAGCCACCATTCCCGGTATTAAGGTGACATCAGGTTACTTTACGCTAACAAACAAAAGCTCTGAAACCATCAGATTTACAGGCGTTGAGACCAACGCAGCCAAACATACGGAATTTCACCGAATGTTTCTGCGTGACAGCAGAATGGCGATGCGCAAAATTGATGTTCTTGAAGTCGGTGCTAACGAATCTTTGGAGCTGAAGCCTGGTGGCTATCACTTGATGCTATTAGGTATTAAACAGCGATTTGTTGAAGGTGATACCGTCGAAGTCACGTTGATACAGGATACTGGCGAGCGTTATACTCTCAACTTCCCAGTCATGACCATTAAGGCAAAATAAGCCTTATTCTACGGAGCGTTACATGAAACCCGCTTTGATTTTACTTTCCGGTTTAGTGGTATTTTCCCCTACAGTTTTGGCAGAAGACGAAGCGCCCGTAAAAACATCGATGGACAGTATTGCTGAAAAGCAAACCATCCCCTGCTCTCAGGAGCTTCGTCAACTGGCAAGAGCCAGCCTTAAGAAGAACCCTCATCGAATGCTGTCTTACAACAGCGAGCCCGATGATATTCACTTATACAACGCATTAGCCGTCACAAATTACCGCGACCGCGATAGTCATGTGACTTTTCACGGTGTGAAAAATACAAGTGGTACCTGCGATACTTCGGTTACCGAAAGTTATGTTTTACAAACTTCATGTGCTGATGCCCGACACGAAGCGTTCAGTAAATGGGATTTCCAAGGCAAGTTAACCGACAGAACCTTTGTACTCACCAGTAAACGTATTGCTGGCAAACAGGCGTTTCTGACGGAGCAGTTTTCGACACTTTGTCTGGTGACTACCCGCCAGGTAGTTCGCAACTGATTTGAAACATCATGAACCTGAATCAAAACCATTGGTTCGGGTTCTTCTTTCTTTTCCCCCTCTATTCACCTCCTGTCTCCCATAAAAACAAGAGCCCATAAAAACAAGGTCACTTCTCGCAAAGCGTTGTGAGATATCATCTACTTATCGTCGTTGCCTGTTGGTATTTTCAACCTCGCCAACCAAACAGCTATCACTAACACATCTCAATGTAACCATTTGTTTTTATTAAACTATCGAGGTAAATGGATTCGAAAGTTCAAATCTGAAGACACGCAAAACTGCACCAGTTTCAAACAAATGTAAATTTTTCACTCTCCAGCTCTCCCTTCCACTTCACACTGAAGGAAAGTTAAGTAATTGTATTTGTTAATTAATAAGTTAAGAATTTGGACATCTTAGTTAAACGGGTCAATGTCCTACATATTTTGAAGCATTATCTGTCTTGTCGCTTCAATTCATTGAGCCGATAATGCCCTACATGGGAACATTCCCCAGTTGATGCAAGTGGAATTCAAACTACTGAACGTTCGCCGGTATCTGTTGTTCCTTAATCAATCTGGGCTTATCGCCCTTTTAAAGCCAGACGCATGTCTGGCTTTTATTTTGACTTGCACACTACTCCCACTAAACAAATCAAGACATTTGTTTAAACCAAATACATAGAACACCGATAGAACTAAGAATTAAATGATTATTAATTAATGAGTTAACTCATTATAGAGTGAAAAACAACGCCATTTAATAACCCTTCTTGAATTCATAAAATCGCTGACATTTTATTCAAAATGGCGGACAATTCGCGACGTTAAATTTGATGATGATAAAGCACGATCTACCAGCATGTATGTTTCCATGTTGCCTGCGCATGTTATCGGTCAGTTAATAGAGATGATTTGAATGAACTCGAATATGGCTATGTATTTAGTCTCGGGTTTCCGCTACACTTCTCCGCTTTGCCATTGAACCTCAAAGGAAAGTGAATAGGTATTGTGTTGGATTCTGCTTGGCAGCTCAGCAACCAGGTTAAATAAATCAAACACCTTGGCGACACTTTAATCGCTTCAACAGAAGAAATGTATGACTAACAGCCCTTATTACCCACCACTCTCTTCGCTGCTTTTCCTGCTGTTTTGTCTGCTCTATGCACAAGGTTTTTACTCACTGGTAGAAAGCTCGGTTTGGGTAGGGTTCTTTCTCACTATAATCTTGCCAGCTCTTCTGTGGCCTTTGGTTAAGCCTGTCGATAACGCACGCGAACTAAAACGAATCTTCTTCTTAGAAACAAGCTTTAACTTGCTTTGTTTCATGCTGCTGACTGAGCTCATCAGCCTTGAGAGCTTTGATAAAGGCATGATGGCTTTCATCATTGCGCATACCATTGGCTTTTTGTACGTGCAATGGAAAAAGCAAGCGCATGCCTCTTTCTTTCTATCGGCTTACCTCGCTATTTCTATTTACGTTTGGCTGGCGGGCAGCAAACAAACTTACTTAGACGACAGTGGTTCCATCATCTTGTTTGGCACCAGTGTTCCATGGCAACTTATCGTGCTCTACTGTGCGTGGGTACTGCAAATGCTGTTAGTAGAGTACAAGTGGGTTCTGCCTAAGCTGACTCTGCTCATCACACAAACTGCGTCTATCGCCATTGCGATATTTGCTGACGATTTTTTCCATGCACGAATCGTAACCTCAAGCCATCTGATGTTTCTGAGCTTGTGTTTCCACATGAAAGACAGAGACTGGGGCGGCTCCAACTTTATGGTTGCCCCTAATTTAACCCGGCATATCATCACGCCTAGTGCGCAGTACGGGATCACTGCCACTCTTGTCGTCATTTCTGGCGTTACTTCATTTAGCTTATTTTTCTGACGATTCTAAAGTCTGTAGGTCTTAGCGCCTCAATCTATTTGGCTTCTGACAGCAAGTTCAGAAGCCAGCTTTACCATTTCTCTTTCTGAAAGCTCCTCCGTTGTCTCAATAAAAAAGATGAGCCCAACTCATTACTGATATTATTGATAATAATTATCATTTCTGATAGCGTAACGCGCAGTTATCACAACGGAATAAAATAATGACAAATTATAAAGTACTAGCTATTTCAGCTATTTTGCTTGCTTCAGGCACTGCCAATGCGGAAGTTACGTTTAAAGACAGCCGTGGCAAAGAGATTACCCTTAAAAACCACCCTGAGCGCGTGGTCGCTATCGCAAGCTCTGCGCCTATTATTTACAGTGCCGTGACTTTAAAGCCGGAAACCATTGTCAACATTACGGAAAAATCTCAAAAGAGCATCAACAACGGTCTCTATGCAGAATTTTTCCCTCATTTTAAAACCGTTCAGGCTAACGCCGCAAAGGACAAATTTGTTCCTAACGTAGAGGCGATACTCAAGAACAACCCTGACATCATTTTCCAGTGGGAATACGATCCTAAACTCAGCGAACCACTAGAGCGTGTTGGTCTGACTGTCGCTACATGGGGATGCTGCAGCAATGAAGACAGAGAGAATACGGTCATCATGTCTGGCGAAATTTCGGGGCAATCTGAACGAGCTGAAATGATCGTGAACATTGCACGCGATGCCAATAGCCAGCTAAAGGGCACGCTAAGCTCTGTCGCGAAAAGTGCTTATCCTAAGATGCTCGAAGTAGACAAGCTTGGTCAGGACATCCGCATTGTTGCCAACAACTCAACTGACCACAGTATTGCTGGTATCAATAACGTTGGCCAGGACGACAAAGCCGAATGGTGGAAAACCATCAACCTGGAACAGATGTACATCTGGAACCCTTCGGTGATCGTTATCCCTGCCTGGGCAGAAGAACTTACACCAAACGATTTTTACAGCAATGAATTGTTAGCAGACGTTGATGCGGTGAAGAAAAAGCAAGTGTACAAAGTGCCTCTGTTTAACCGCTCTCCAGACGCTTCTGAAGCCTATCTGACCATGCAGTGGCTTGCTCAGATCGCGCACGCAGATCAATTCGAAAAAACTCAGTTCTCATCAAAAGTTAAAGACGCCTACAAAACCATCTACGGCGTGGATATTACTGACAAGCAATACACGCAGATCATGCAGATGGATCAAAACGGTGTCAGCACTGGATACACTGAGAAGTTTGGCTTGAAATAATGACGGTTCACACCAATTATCGGGTGACCAAAGACAAAGCGATCTATGCACTGCTGATCGCTTTGTTCTTTCTGACCCTCTATTCCGCAACTCTCGGGCGCTACGAAATAAGCCTTTCAAAGGTGATGTTCATTCTGCTGGATAATCTGGTTGCTTCAACCGATGTTGACTGGTCCCCTATTGAACAACGCATCGTCGAACTGATTCGCATGCCGAGAATTTTGGCTGGCATCCTGATTGGTGTTGGTCTGGCTGTTTCTGGCGTTGCCGCACAAGGTCTGTTCCGAAACCCGCTCGTTGACTCCAGCATTATTGGGGTGACGTCAGGCGCGGCATTTGGCGGAACACTCGCTATCCTGTTATTTGAAAACACACTCATCACACTGCTTCTGGCATTCGTGTTCGGTATGTTAAGCGTTTTTGCGGTCATGCTTCTGGCCAGAGTCAATGGCAGAACTTCAGTGCTTTCGCTGGTTCTGGTTGGCGTGATCATATCGACTTTCTTTGGTGCGGCTATCTCCATCATTAAATTGCTGGCAGACCCGTTTTCAAAACTGCCGTCCATTACGTACTGGCTGATGGGCAGCATAGCTTCCGTCGGTTACGACTCGCTTGCCTTACTTGCCATTACCGTGATCCCAGCGTCCATTATGATTTATCTGCTTCGTTACCAGATGAACATCATCTCAATGGGTGAGGAGAGAGCCAAAGCTCTGGGCTCGCCGTTCAACAAAATACGGTGGATCATTTTGGTTGCGATGGCTGTGATCTCATCCGGTGTGGTTGCCACCGCTGGCGCTATCGGTTGGGTCGGATTGATCATCCCTCATATTGCGCGCTTTCTGGCAGGGGCGAATCACATTCGGCTTATTCCCGTTTCCGGGCTTATCGGTGCCATCTTTATGCTGGTCATCGATAATACGGCACGAACGGCATCTGACGCTGAAATTCCAATTGGAATCATGACCTCCCTTATCGGTGTTCCCCTGTTCGCGTTCATTCTGCGAAAGGCGCACTCAAACAGCGGGTGGAACAATGATTAAAGTACAAAACCTCGTACTCAAAGCGGGGGATACTGAGATCCTAAGCGGTTATGAGCTGAACATCACTCAGGGAGAAGTTCTCGCCATTATGGGGGCAAATGGTGTAGGAAAAACCACCTTGCTCAATGCTTTGATTGGGAATAAAAAGCCAGACAGTGGAAGCGTCAGTACCGATGGAATCATTGGCTATGTACCTCAGCTTTTTGATATGCCATTTAGCTACTCCGTGCTCGATATTGTTCTGATGGGACGGGCGCGATATCTGGGACTGACTGGCTCACCGAGCACTAAAGATTTTGAACTGGCTCATCATTACCTGGAAATGATGCAGATTCATCACCTTCACGAACGCAACTTTAATCAGCTTAGTGGCGGGCAGAAGCAACTGGTGATGATCGCTCAGGCACTGACATCAGAGTGTGACATTCTGATCCTAGATGAGCCATGTTCTGCGCTGGATTACCACAATCAGGCGATAGTACTCAGTAAGATCCGACAGCTTAATCAGGAACTGGGGATGACGGTGGTTTACACCACTCACATGCCCCAACATGCTCTGGAAACCGCCACTCATGTGCTTTTGATGAATGGTCAGAGCCAGTATCTGCACGGCACTACGGAGACCACTCTGAATTCAGAGAATCTCACCAAACTGTATGGCATCAGAGTGGATAAAGCGGTATTTCAGTCCGACGACTCCGTGACCCTTGCCCCTCGATTTGAGATGTAACCCATGAATAAAAAGATTGCTTATATTACGTGGGGCTGCGGCTCCCAAATCTTGTCATTCCGAGATTACGCCCATTGGATGGATGACATGATCTACCTGAATGACCTGCCGAGTACGGACTTAACTCAGTACGCGGCGGTGATCATTTCTTGCCACACAAACGGCTCGCAGTTGGAAAAGCATGCCCGGCAAATCAACGCCTATGTCGAATCCGGAGGTTTCTTAATTGCCTTTCCTGTTAAGAACATCGACCAATGGTTGACCGCAGTCGATGTGACATGGGAAAACAAACGGATCAGTGACTGGCTATGGTGGACAAAACCCGATGGGCACATTGAGCTTTACCTACCTAATCCAGAACATAACCTGTTTGATTTCGTCTCGTTCGACGACATGAAATGGCACTGGCATGGCGTATTCAATACGAATCACTCGGGCATCTCTCTTCTTAACATGGAAGAGGACCAAGGCTCGGTTATGGTCGATTTTCCCGATCTCCCAAACGGTGGCCGTGTGTTGTTAACCACGCTTGATCCACATAGCCACAATGGTCAGAGATTCATGCCTGCTGCAAAGCGTTTAATTGATGGGTTCTATCCCTGGCTGAACCGAGAACTCGGGATCGACAGAGAACAGGTGCCTGAATTTACAGTGACCTATTTATCTAGCAGCGACATTGAAACGGAAAACGAGCCGCCGTATTTACAAGACACATTTGTGAATACCCCCGGACGCATACGTTTCCAGTCTGTTTACGAGATTGATGAAAGGGTTTGGAACAGTGATGTGATTGTTGTTCCCAGAATCTGCGACCAGATCTATCTGCGCACACGACAGGCAGAGTTTATGAACTATCTCAAGCAAGGTGGTCAGCTCGTTATCAATACCGAAACTGTCATTGAATGGCTACCAGTGTTGAAACCATTCAGAACCGTGCCACCCAGACCCTTTCCAAATCTGAAAGTTCGCGTTGCCAATGATCCATATGGCTTCTTCAGCAAAATGCCCGAAGGCTTTGACGGCTGGGAAGGCGTATTCGGTCAATACAGTCGCGGCTATTCCGACATGCCAGAAGATGGTATTGCGTTAACTCATGTGGGAACGGAAAGCGATCCCAAGCCTTCCGACTGGCTTTGGCAATACCCGACTGATGACGGTCGCGGTGGGAAGATTGTCGTTCATAACGGAGACGACTACCATCGCTACCCGGATCACGGCGCTAACAAGAATGGATTGCTAAGGGACATTTGTATCGGTCTGGTTCGTCACCGGAAACACGCCATAGTCAATGTATAAAAAACAACCCCGCATCGCTGCGGGGTTGTTTTTCTTAAGCGCTGATTACTTGCTTAATGGATCTGTTGGGTCAGTCTCTGCCTGATATTCCTTAAGGTTAGTGACGCCATCACCATCGGTATCCAGAGCCGCATCCAATGCTGTAAGATCGTTCAAACCGTATTTCGTTTCAAACGACTTAGGCATACCATCGTTATCCAGATCTTCAATGTAGTTGAACGATGCATTCAAGCCGATGTTGTAATACACAGTTGAGCGGTCAGCAAAATCTGCATGGTACATTTCCAAGTGTGCTCGAATAGGTTTTTGGTACTCGTTCATTTCACTGAAGTTAACCTGTCTTGGGCGATCACAGCCATACATACCAATCTGCGTGTTTGTTGCATCGTATAGACGAATACGACAGTTCAACGATGGGCTGATGTCACTACGAGGCATGATCACAAAGGATTTCAATGTATCGTATGGCGATGCAGCATTGAAGTACGTATTTTTGTTCACTCGACCCTGTAGGCTCACGCTACCAGAGAAGTTGCCCGGTGCGTATTTGTAGTCTGGAGACACCACCTTCGGAGCTCCCACAGACAACGCGTAAGATTCGGTTGTTGCGGTTGCCGCAGGGTTTGCTGTAACACGAACCAGCATTTGTTCATCTTTGGCTAGACCAAGAATCAAGTGCTCAACACCGCCTTGGTATTCAACCCAGTTGTTGGCATTCACACGCAGAACTTCCAGCGTCCAGCTGTTCGGAGCAAGCTGGTCATCTAAGAAAAGTTTGATACCATCTGTGCTGTTCGCCTTGTAAAGGAAATAATCGGCATCAATTCCCGTATCCATGTTGGCAGTCACACTATGCCAGCCATTCAGGAAAGGCGTCGATGTTTCAAATGTGTCGTTTACTTCATGCTCATCGAAATGTTTTGTTGTAATAGAACCAAATAGAATCGCGTCGTTTGTTGCTTTGTTTACCGTGATTTGCCAGTAGTACTCACCCGGCTGATTCAGGCTATGCAGAACTTCACTGCCTGTACCAGCAGCTACCGATTCCGTACCAATCTGCTTAAATTGACCATTTGTATGATGGTAAAGCTTGAGCGACGCATCAGTAGCGGCATCAAGTTGCGCCATAATGCTGGTGATTTTGGTTGGCTCGGTTACAGAAAAATGAACGCACACGCCGCCGTTTGTGTTTAACGTTGCGTTATAAGATGAATCCAGCTGAATAGTCTGGCAGAGAGGGTTGTATGCTGCCTGATTAACAGCCTGAGCCAGAACCGATGTTTCTGCTTCCAGTAATGCCGGAGCTTCTGTTGATGCTTGATCAAGTGGGAGAAAAGACGTTGCCAACGCCGACATTAGAATTGCATTTATCATAATCATTTCCATTGGTTATACAATCACGCTCATATGTAATGGAAACAGATTTTTCCTGCAGTATTAAATATCCCGTAGCCAATCCAAAGTCACACTTTAATTTCATCACTCGACTAGCTCATCAGCCTGTATATTGATCATTATCTTAAATTGATCACTATAGAAATAAATCTAGCCAGCACATTTCACTATTTACAGTTTTATTACTTTGATGCTTGGTGTCATCTTACACGAGCCAGATACTACCTTTGTCGAATCAAAATCAATGAGGAAAAGTGAAAACGACTCTTCGACGTTTCAATGTAGCTGCCGCGAATAGCGCAACCAAAGAGCTGCGCTAAATCGAAATAAATCAGATCGAGAATGAGCTAATCACGAACGAGCTATTGAGAAACTTTTGCTCCGGGGTGAAGCGATTGCCAAACAGGTCTGGATGACGCATGTTCCTGATAAGTCACTTTCATTTCTAGGTCTGTATCCAGAGTATTCGCAGCAATAGGAAACGATTCAACATCAGAAAGCATTTCACCTAAGTTAGATCCGCATTTACTGCAAAAACAGCGATCATAGATAAATGGAGGTTTTGCCCGGTATACCTCAACAAACTCTTTACCCTCTACCCACTCAAAGCTCGCTTTATCGACCATAAAAAACTCTGACGTGCCAAGCTTTCTACAGCGACTGCAATGGCAAATACCTAAAAATTTGGGTTTAGCATTAAGAACAAACTTAACGGCACCGCAACAACAACTTCCCTGAATCATGAGATTTCCTCCACTCCATCCGTGGTCTATGCCCACTCAGAGAGTAGATCCACAAGCTGACAATAACTGTCAGCAGAGTTGTGGATTGTTGGAGCGTTCGGTTTTCTTTCCCAGCACAACATTCAGGATTAGCCAAATTGCTGCTCGATGAAGCCTTTTAGATCTGCGACAGAGCGAATAACATGCAGCGACTTCCCTTCAGAGATACTTTCCAAACGACTTTGAAAGTCTTCATTCCAAAACTTTGGTGACAACTTGAGCATTTTGTAGCTTTGTATGCTTCCCTTCAGTACTGAGCTTCCGTCTGGCCAACCCTCTGGTTTTACAAGTACCCCTTTCAACAACCGCTTTGTCACCCACCAGTAGCTGGCAGAATAGGGAAGATTTATGTAGATCAAGGTATCCGCTGCTTCCAGCCTTTGGTTAAAAGAGCCAAGAGGTCCTAACCCATCGATGATCCAGGATTCAGAAGTCAGTATTTCCTGATGCTTTTCGTCAAAAACCTTTCGATCTGTCAGTTCTCCGTTTGGCTGATAAACGATCGAATCCAGCGGATGCAAGGGAATACCGGTTGCCGATGAAAGGCGCTTACTTAAAGTGGATTTCCCGCTGCCTGGTTTCCCAAATACCGCGATTTTTTTCATACTGCCTCCTTAATGTTGTTTGCCACCAAGAGACAGATACAGAAAACCCACCTCTTGGGTGGGTTCAAAATACAACGCGTCAGAATCCCACCATTCCTATGGAATGATGATAATTCGAGATTTAAGTAGCGTTGTCGTCATATTCATTGTTTTATCCTTAACCAGCGCGAGCACTCTGTCAACCACTATATAAATTCACACTCATATTCGGTGTGTCTTTCGAGAGCTATCTATTATGAATTCTTTTGCGCTAGGATTGGTTTGCCTAAATGGAAGTGGGTGACTCAATACCGATAACTTTAGGCAGAACCTGGAAATACCTAATGAAATTCAGGCTTCTAAGACTTGTCTTCTCTTACATGTGGGAAGTGTTTGTATATAAATTCACTCGTAATGTTTCTAGTATCATCCGAGAAGGAATAATACGTTGGCTTATGATCAACAAAAACCTGCCGATTCAGCGTCAGACCAGTTTCATCCTCGAACAAGCCAGGAGGAATACCATACTCACCAGTGTTTTCGTCTCGAATAAACAAATGGCTGCCGCATTTTTTACAGAAGCCTCTTACAGCCCATTTAGACGACTGATATTCAGCAATGTATTCTTCACCTTTAAAACGCACATTTGTTCCGCCCTCGATTTCAAACAGTGGACCGCCACTCCACCTCTGACAGTTCGTGCAATGACATACCCCAAGATCTACTTGGCTTTTTGGAATCTCAATTTGAACAGAACCGCAAAGGCAACTCCCTACCCTGAAATCGTCTTTTTCCATAAGATAGCTCCCGTTTAAGAATACTAGTTCGTGTCTCTGGTCTTCTATCTGTATACATCTGGCTGCCAAATTTGCATCAGAATATCTGGATTTTCTACCGCTTCGAAACCGAATTGTTTGTAAAGACCATGAGCATCTCTTGTGGCGAGAAACATTCGTCTCAACCCTTGGAGTTCAGAGTGAGAGACTACTGTCTCTATTAGCCATTTACCTATCCCTAAACCTTGATGTTCTTGCGTAACAAATACATCACCCAGATAGGCAAATGTCGCCCTATCAGTTATTACACGTGCAAACCCTACCTGCGCTCCAGCAGAGTCATACACACCAAAACAAAGGGAATTTGATATCGCTTTCTCAAGAGTTTGTTTGGGTATTCCAGCCGCCCAATAACTGTTTGATATAACGTCATAAACGACTTCTATATCCAGATCTTCAGGATTTGTAGTTATTGTATACCCTTGCATCAACGTATCCTCCTTGATACATAGATACTGATGAAACATGAGATAAACTCTGTCTAAAAATTCTCTTAATTTCAACAAAATTGAATAGTAGGGTAATGAGAAAACCAAAATACTCCCCTTAGTTTTGAAATTTCCTCCACTCCATGAAATGTGGCATATACCACACGTTTTAATCAGTAATGATCAATAAGAGCGCATCGTCTGACACGCTCCTTACGATTGTTATCGTTCTTCTAACCTACTGCTAATAGACTTCGTAGAGTACAAAGCTTTCAATATGACTATTGTTGCCTGGAATTGAGGATTTTCTCAGTGCCTTCACATTAAGTGAACCATTGTCGCGACTGGTTAAAACCCACTCCCATTTGAACTTACCTTGATCAGCTGCATCTTTAATGATCAATCGATTTGTTAATGGCTCCAACTCCCAAGTCATTTCTGAAAGCAATTCATGCTCTGAGCCAAAACCCACTACTTTATTGTTACCATAAACATCTGACTTAAACTCAAGTTCGTCAATATCTAAATGTGGGTTGTACTCCAAAGCAAAGGTTTTATTACGAATGTCTGATTCTTCAAAATGAACATCAGGTTCGATGTTACATCCCCCCGCTGCATTCTGAAGATCAATCGACGACAAACTTGAATCGCTTAAACTTTTGTCACCCTTGTTACAAATAGCTTGATTAAAGGTAAGGACCTTAAGAATGTCCTGCTTGGCTTCCTCATTAAAAAAATAGCCATTTTCAATGATGTAATTCCTATCATAAGCACTAGGGACTTTCTCTGTAAGCAGAGATCCCGACGGTAATTTACTTCCATGCACCACCTGACCATTTACTAAGGCGTACATAGATTTAGGAACAGAAAAGTTCTTATGAATATCAAGCGAAAATACAATGGCATTCTGACCGTTAAGGTCTTCCCACTGCCAAGTGCCTGAATGGGCTTCTTGAGCTGTTGCAAAAGAGCTGTCTTTATCGCCAACACGATAAAAAGATTTGAGACTCCCATCGGCAATCATCTGAGTCTTATAGGCACCGTTGGTAAAGCCTTCAACAGAGTTAAATAGATCGTTTGTTTTACTCGCCTCATTAACAAGGTGTGATGGAGATAAAGTGGTTAATTTTACCGCATTACCATCTCCATAATCGTAATGGACCAAGGCTTCCTCATTCAATAACCTAATGCGCGTGCTGTTGAGCCAAGCAAAGTAAGTATCTTGAAGTATATACTCTTTTGTCTCTATCGCTTTCGCACCAGGACCAAAAGTAGCGGATTGGGGAATCATATCATTCGACGATGGCAAATATTTATACATAGGCAATCCCGCTAAGCTCACCACTTTACCCTCGAATAAATGCTGGGAATCACTAATGAAGTCTTCGTGCATGCTGCCTAGTAACCTATCGTTTTCAATAACCAGGATGCGCTGGCTTTGAAAGGTGCGCCACTCATTATTGATGAACTGAGTAACAGATTGAGTCGCATCCGTGCTGATGTTTTCTAAGCTTCCATCTGAGTTAATTCTTTCAATCTTATCTTCGCGATAGGTGTTATTAACTCTTGTAAGGCTACCTAGTTCAGCAGAGTTGGAAAAAAACTCTAAATAGAAGAGCTGAGTTTCTTTTGATGCGTACTCAAGTACTTCTGTTGAAGTGGTTGTAGGTACTTTTGTACTTGGTGAGTTGTCGCCCAAATTGTTAGTGGTATCGTTTCCGTCACTCGATCCACCACCACAAGCAGTCAGTGAAATTGATAGTACGGCTAACATGAGCTGAGTTGAGATTTTTGATGCATTTGGTTTTGTTACATTTGGCTGACTAACCAACTGAAGTGTATTATCGATTGAAGAGGTCATAAGCATTCTTTTAATTTTTTGAATATTTGCGAAGCATTGATTTTTAAAAGAAAAAACACCTCGCACCTATGCAATAAAGCACCTACATTTTCATTGAAACGATAATCATTACTATTGTTTTTGTTACAGTATTATCAAAAATCTCAAATTAGAGACAGCCGACATTCACGTAACTTATTGAAGAGACTCATATCTCTAATCTGACATCAAGAATCGGGGTATAAAACCTTCGCGGTCAATGAAGTGGCTTAATGACTCTGGAGTAAATTTTTCTAGAGGTATTTCTCAAAATACTGAACGGGCATGTTTTGATAGTGTCCTTTCTCACTAGCTTCAAAGCCGAGTTTATACAAAATATGATGTGATGCGGCATTATCCAATTCAGCTAAAGCAATCACTTGCGTGTAACCAGATTGTTTTGCAAAACGTAATGCTGCTTGGCTTGCTTCTTGTGCATACCCTTGCCCTCTTGCCGACTTCTTTATGCGATAGCCCAGCTCTACAACCTCTTCTTCTTTGTACTGAAACGACTCGATTCCGCAATAACCGATAAGTTCAGCGCTCACACTCTCAATGACCGCAAACTTACCGATGCCTTTTTTTGAAAAGGCGTCGAGCAAGCCTTGGAAACGTAACTCAGCTTGCTGCTTTGTCATGACCCCAGTAGGAGAAAACGCCATAAAGTCTTTATCCTGCAGAAGAGAAAGCATCGGTTCCTTATCGCTGGGAATAAATTTCCTAAGCTCTAGGCGCGCAGATTTGATCATTGACACTTTCTCTCCATATCGATTGGTTTAGCCAGCTCAAGGGTTTAAGAGCGTGCGCATTGTTAGTAACTAAATACGCCTTACTCGTCAGACTGAACAATTGAAAACGAGTTCTTGCTGCAATCCTCTATGTGCGTCATGATGCCACCCCAGTCTTGCTTTTCAGGCGAGCCAATGAAAGTCACACCCTTTTTCTTGGTTTCTTCGTAATAGTGATTTATATCCTCAACTTCCAAACTGAAGCCAAGGTATCTTCCACATTCGAATTCACCGATTTCTTCAGGCTCCAAAAGCACCTGAACATTATCAAGTTGATAGCCAATATAACCCTCAGGCTCTGAACCAAAAATTTTCTGCCATCCCAGTTTTTCTGAATAAAAAGCTTCTGCCTCTTTCAGGTTTTTGCATGGAATTCTCATCATCAAAATTTTCATGTTTACCTCCGCTTTATCGGTTGTATTTAGCTTTGTTCAACACTTCTTTAAGTTCATGTGTTCTTTCTAGGTCCACGTCGTAGATGTTGGCGAGCGCGCATACGTAATACAGAACATCGTAGAGCTCTTCAGCCACAGACCCTTTCAACTGACTTAACTCCGGCTGACCCGTTCTTCCTCCGCGAATCGACTCAGACAGCTCCCCTACTTCTTCAATCAGCTTAAGAAAATAATGCTCTGGCTGATCGGGTGCATGATCAAATTCTTTAATGTGCTTTTGTAACTCAGATAATTTCATAACGTTCTAGTTGTAATTTCTTCAGATTGGTAACGCTTACATAAATGGCAATGTAATACGCCGTTAGAGTGCCACAAGCTACTAAAATATTTAAGCTATTCGGCGAAATTCGTTAGATTGGTTACGGGGATCTAATTTGTCTTAATTTTTACCTAGCAAAGATTCTTAAAAAGTGAGGATAAAAGCGATAGTGAACGCAATGCCATACGCGATGAGAGTCGCACCTCTATCCATATGTGAGATGCGGTACTTCAGTAAGCCAGAAAGTGTCGGAACTGCTTCTTCCTGAAACGACTCCGCTACTTTTAGATCATTTACCCGGACACCAAACGTAGCACAGAGAGACTTAACAGATTCAGGAGAAGCAATACCCGATTTTTCGATGCGTTGAATAGTTCTCAAGCTGATTCCGCTTACCTGAGCAAGGTGTGCCTGACTCCACGCATTTGATTTTCTCAGTCGCTTTAGCGTCTCTTTATCAACTTTCATCTATGCCACCATATCCTTCGTATTAGAGCTTTGTTCATTATCTTAGAAAATCCTTTCCCCGATACGACACTATTGTGACAACACTACGTCATTACAGCGCCATATCTCAGCCCTAATGCCCTGCTTTCTATGATTTATTGGCTAGCTCTTCTTTGATTTTTTCTACACTTTTTCCGCCAACGGCAATGTTTTTGTCTGGTTGTTCACGTATGGAGACAAGAAAGAGCTCTTTGGGTATGCCTGTAATTTCTACAGAAACTTCGGTCAGCTTTTCAATAAGCTGTTCTTTTACTTCGTCGGTAAGTTGACCGGATTCAAAAGCAATGAAGGGCATGATTTACTCCTTTAAATTCATTGGTTGCACAAAACCATCGTATCAACATCTATTCTATTTAACTCTCGAAAAACTGAGAATCTGGTGGATACCTCCAGTCAATGTGTCGTTTTTGACTGAAAACTTTTTAGAGATTCCAGACCTTTTGCCATCACCACAATAAAAACAGAACCCATCAATACCGGAGTTAACAAGAACAGCCACCCCTGCCCAGACAACATAATGAGAATAGGGTTCGCGCCAGCAGGTGGATGAGTCGTTTTAGTAACCAACATTGCGGTAACGCCTAAACCAGTAGCAATCCCCAGAGTTACAGGCGTCACATCCATATATTGAGAAAACGCCACTCCAATAAAAGCGGTAATCAAATGCCCTAAAATCACATTCTTTGGTTGAGCCAGTGGGCTATTTGGCACCCCAAACACTAAAACAGCCGTTGCACCAAATGGTGCCATAACCATCGCCACATCGTGAATATTTGCATCAAAAAAGGACAGCAGACCAATGGTTAACGCCGCACCAAGCCCAGCAATCACAGAAAGAGAATAATGATTCATACATACCTCGATAAAAGTAGAACAAGTTGTCTACTTTCGATAGTAGACAGACTGGTATACTAATGTCAAGATACTCTCAGACTACGGAGGATCAATGAGCAAGAAGAGAGAGCAGTTACTGGACACCGCGTTAGACCTTTTTTATCGATTAGGCATAAATTCTATTGGTATCAATGAAATACTAAAGGAGTCTGGGGTAGCCAAAAGAACGTTATACAGCCATTTTAATAGCAAAGATGAATTGGTCCTTGCTGCGTTGAATCGAAGACACCAAACCTTCATAAACTGGTTGGAGGGAAAACTTGAAGGAGTAGAGTCTGACCGAGAGCTTGTGGACGTGTTATTTACTTCACTGAACAGTTGGTTCACCAACAATGAAAGACAACTTGGCGATTTCAGAGGCTGTTTCTTTATCAACACGTCAGCGGAATTCAGCGATCCCAACAGCGATATTTCGCAATACTGCAAGCATCACAAAGAACAGGTTCGGCAGTTGATTAAGAGTAAATTAAAAAGCAATTCCGAAGAACTTTTGGATGCCATTTGTTTACTCAAGGAAGGGGCAATTACAACAGCCTATGTCACCGGAAATTACTCTCATGCCATCTCCAGCAGCTTGAATATTTTGCGGTGGTTTTAACGATCAGGCGCAAGTAGCTATCATGTGTTCACAAAGCCAGCATCCTCTCATTGCTCTTGACCAGAGCAAAGATAGCCTTTTTGAGAAGCAACAACAGCAAACTCAACTGTATTCAATGCATGCATTGGATACAAAAAAACATGAGCTCATTATCGATAAATTGTTAACTGCTTGCTGGCAAATATCAGCAACTATGTTTTAAAGAAGTAAAAGCTGAGTAAAACCACAAATTAGACATTGATCACATTTTGATCAGCGAGTATCTTTGCGCTCGAATTTTAGTCACTTTGTTACAACAGAAGAAACTCATGCTAGCATCTTTAAAATCACTATTTGCTTCACGCAAAGATCACTCTGGTCGCAACATCAATACTGTAATCGCTCGCCTTGCGATTCAGACCGGTTCTAACGTTCACGCTTGGTCATACATTGAACAAGACGCAGTGTATGAAAATACCTTCAATGGTCAGAAGATATACTCACACGAACTGGCTAGATACGCTCTTTAATATCAGCGCTATCTTCTATTCAGCCCCGTCCTTGATGGGGTTGAGTGTAGTAAAAAGTACGTCTCGAACTAGCCTTTAGCTCAGACCATAACTACTTCTCTTGTTCAAGAGTAACACTATACTCATTGAACCCTACTGATTTCCAAAATCCTAGTGCACGCTTGTTGTGGACTAATACTTCTAAGCGTAACCTTTTCGAATTCCAGTACTCTTCTTTAACTACCTTGAATGCTCTTCCGCCAAAGCCACGCTTTCGAAACTTATCACAGATAAAAAACTGACGGACATAGACAAAATCTGCATGATCTCGCCACAAAACATAACCAAGAGTCTCGTTGTCGTACTTAAACAATGCTGCCGAATACTCATGAGTTAACCAACGTTCCATTCTAAGCAGTAGCTCTCATTTATTCTTTAAGTACCTGTGTCCTTCATCTCGGATCAGTTGTTTGTTTAAATCAGCCAGAACTTCCAAGTCATCTTTTGTTGCGGTGAATATTTCCATTACCCATCCTTATAAAAACATCTTAATGTTAGATGAATTTTACTTTCGAAAAAGATAAAAATGCAGTACAACAGCGAATATCTCTATCACTAAAATTGGCTATCAAGTAAATTTTTGAGCGATTATTTATTCAAGAAACATCGACCGGATATAATTATTTTTTCAATATCTACTTCAATACTCTCTGTACTATTAAGTACAAACTTCTTATTAGAAGAATAATCTAAGGTTTTACTAAATAATTCTCTAACAAAGAACGTTTCAATCACTTCCGCAAGCTCTCTAGGGTATTTAAATGCGTCATCGATGGCTGAATAATTCATTTTACCAAATACAGAAACCTCATTGTAATTCAAATCATCCTGCATGATTTCATCAACACATTTTTCATAAGAGCCAGACATTAGATCAATAAAATCGAATTTTGAGATAACATATTCATAGGGATAAACCTGAACTTCTTTTGATACGAACCGCCCAAAGTTAAGTCCATCATTATAGGTAATATCTCTAGAAAGGGTTTCAATACTATCTATTGTGATCTTCATTTAAATACTATGATTCGTCGAAGAATTGCCAAGTATCAGCGCCGTCAAAGAGCCGAACTTTAACGTCTGACGTAAAGAAACCTGGAAACATTCGATAATTAACAGCGAGTCTGGAATCAGGACCTGGAGTTGTCGATGTGTAGTGTGTGATACACCCGCATTTGCTGCATCTATTGAAGTTAATGTATTTATCACCGTGACAATAGCTGTCTATGCCATCATGCCCTACCGACACTTCAACCGTTGCCTCAGTATAAAACCCCCAAATGGACGCATACCTTGAACAAATTGAGCAATTACAGCTCACCGCTGTCTGGTTGAACTTTTCAACCGACAACTGAACATTCCCACAATGACAACTTCCTTTAACCATCTAACTTCTCCGTAGCCCATCTATAAACACGCCTAAAAAGCATGCTAGAAATAACACTAGCACTGTATATACAAACAGTAAAGATTCAAATCAGTTCGATATGTCGGATGTATTTTCGTTAGAAACCGTAAACTTTTGTGGCACATTATTTACGAAAATACCGAAAGCTCCTTATTTTCATGAAGTCACCAACGCCAATTCATCACTCCCTGCACATAAAATTTTGGAGAGTATATGGGGCAATCTTCTCTGTCTTCAGTAGATACAGACCATCGACCATCATGAACTAACTTAAGGTCGCTTGATGTCAGCTCAAGCTCCGAAAGCTTGGCTTCCCATAAACTATCTTCTTCATCATCATCTAAATCAAGCGATTCTAATTCCTGATCATAGATCTGCATAGAGGTAATATTTGTGAGTTTCATCAGAATAGAGATATCTGAAAACTCAGCATTGCCGCTAGCCCAAGGTGTCTCGAAACTGTAGTCCGTTATTCTTGCAACTGTCTTGCCATCTAGTTTTAAATAAGTCGGTGTTCTCAAAATGAAATGTTCCTCATACAATTTTGCTTTCAATTGTCACATGCTACGGAATGAATGGTGCACGTCGAAAGCACCACTTTCTCGAATAAAGCTTAAATACGAAACTCAGAACATAAATGCCAAGAGTTAAAATTCATAACTCAATCAAAGCACCATAAACTCCTGACGTGTGTGCTTGTCAAAGTTTTCTAATGCGTAACGAAAGGCTGTTCGAGGCATCTGATTGTGATTGGATTTCAAATAGTCTTTGACTAGTTGAGGCTCTTTTCTAGAAAGTACTTTCAGCAGCCAGCCATAGCCTTTCTGAACCAGATAATGTTCGTCTTTGAGTAGCAGATCGCTAATTTGGAACGCATTCAACCCCTTATACGAACCTCTGT
Organism: Vibrio sp. SCSIO 43132; assembly: GCF_019904195.1. Taxonomy (NCBI): domain Bacteria; kingdom Pseudomonadati; phylum Pseudomonadota; class Gammaproteobacteria; order Vibrionales; family Vibrionaceae; genus Vibrio; species Vibrio sp. SCSIO 43132. The sequence continues at coordinate 1,340,554 of NZ_CP063199.1, read as the reverse complement.
TAATTGGGTATATGAGTACTACAGCCGCCGCTCTTCTGACGGCAAAATTATCGTGCTCGACCCAACTTAGGATCTTTTCAAACAACTCATTGTGTTGTCTAACCAACTCTCCAAACGCATGAGTACAAAAGTCGTCGCAATCGTTCCAATCGGTAATGAACGTGAAAAGCCAGCGTTCAAAAGTAGTGAATGTTTCCAATGTGTATTGGCTTTTCACCCGAAATGCCCAATCGTAAGCAATAACACCGTACGCCCAGTCTCTCTTTTCGAGTAACTCTTCACAAACCGAAAGCACATCGCGAATATCTTTGCTTTCGAGGGTTTTGTATACCTTCGCCGAGATACCACGCACCTGACTTGTGCGCACCCTTTGGTTTGGATAGTCAACCTTACTCAGCTCCGCCTCAATAGATTGGTATATGCTCACGAAAACTCCTTTTAAAAAAACGACATACGAACTATTACTTCGCTTTAGGCTACCACACAATCCCATAAGACGACTCAGAGTAACGTTATGCCACGCATTCTGCATCTATTTAACCAATACGATGGCTTCAGGCACCTTTTCCCGAGTTGTCACGTGAAAAATAAAGCCAGATATAACTCGTAGTTAAACTTTAATTCATCGTGATCTTTATTCCATTAACTCCGCTTTAACGATTAACCTTTAAGGCTATTTAATAATCTTTAGAGACTGGTCTGGGAATTAATTTATCACCATCAGACAAATTCAAAAAACAAACAAAATGTGATTAAGTTAAAAGTTTATTTTTAGAAATTAATTATTTGAAATAATAATCACATTAAATAGATCCGAATGTCTTACTTCTATGACAATTTTCATTTATTTCATAAACAATTCAGTTATAAAACCAAAGTTAAGTACTAAATATCAATCAGTTAACACAAAAACAAAACAATATAAGCGCATAAGAAACAGACCGCAATCGCTAGATTGTGACATCCATCTTAATGAGATTGGAAATAAATGTAGCATTTTAATGACAGACAAGTTTCGTTTTCAAACTAAAATTTTCTTTTCTTTCCATATTACTCAATAACTTAATTTCTCACTCCCTAAAATTCAGATTTCGATTTAGTTAAACTGAAAGTTAATTTCATTTTTAAAAGAAGTCCTTTAAGTGTGATCCACCTTAATAATATTTATATCTCTAACTGTTTAAATATTGCTTTAAGCCCTCAATTCCTATGTTAAGCAAGGAGAAAACATGAAACACAGATGGTTTACAGTATGTCTGCTTAGTAGTTTTAGTATTGGTACTTTAGCGGATACAAACTCAGCATTTCGTGTCCACCCGTATTTGCAGAACCCAACAGATAGCGGGATGACAATCATGTGGCTATCGAACGAAAACGCACCAGGAGAAGTCAAATTGTGGCAGGGAAATAAGCCTGTCTCGTTCGAATCAACACCTCAGTTAGCGAAAGCACTGGAGTACTTTCCAACTGAAATTGAGAAATTTGGCAGCACTTTGCCCAACCAGAAAGCACCTTATATCCATAGCATCACAGTAACAGGGTTGGATGCAGGTACTGAATACAACTATAGCGTGACTCAAAATGGTCAAACCTATAACGCGACCCTTACGACAGCGCCAAATCAGGATGGCAGTGTTCGGTTTATGGTGTACTCAGATTCTGAAACAGAGCCAGAATCTACTGGAAAAACCCGCCGCTGGTCAGAACCTTTTGGTGACTTTAACAGGCAGTACATTGTTGATCAGACTGTCGGCTACCAACAGAATCTCAATGTCATAGCGGACCGAAAACCAGACTTTGTCGCCATTGCCGGAGATTTGGTTGAATCAGGCAATGAGCAGCGAGACTGGGACGAGTTTTGGCGACATAACTCTGGAGAGTTAGGTACTCTCGCATCACGCGTTCCGATCCTTCCCGCACTTGGAAACCATGAAAACTACCCAGGACCAGACGGAGGAGCGAAAGAATACGTGGAAGAGTTTTCAGCACAAGCCATCGCCCGTTATCAAGCCTATTTTGATGTACCGGACAACGGCAGCAAGCGTTCTGCATTTAAAGACCGATACTACCGTGTCGACTACGGACCTGTAACCTACATCACGATAGACACGTCTGATGGCAAAAAAGACAAGTCCAGCCAAGACACCAACTGGCGATTGTCTGGGATAAATGCCCCCGACTTCAACCCGGGTTCTGAGCAATACCAATGGTTAGAGAAACAACTGGCAGATGCCCAGAAAACCAGCCAGTTTACCTTTGTTCAGTTCCATCATGTTCCTTACTCAGTAGGGCCACATGGGTTCCCGACAGGAAGCCAGGGGTTTGAAAAAGGCGAAGACAACCAGTCTGGTGTACCCGTTCGAATACTGACTCCACTGTTCAAGAAATACGGCGTAGACGCGGTATTTGCCGGGCATGATGAAATGTACGAGCACTCGGTTGTCGAAGGCATTCATTTCTACGATGTTGGTATTGGTGGTGACGGGCTTCGTGGTCCTTACTTTGGTAAAGACGGAAAATACGATGTGCCTCTGGATAATCCGCATCAAGTCTTTCTGGCTCACCTTGATGCGCCTGAAACCTGGAAAGGCAAAAAGCTGGTCAGCGGCGGAAAGCACTATGGTCACCTTGAAGTTAACGTAAGCAAGGACACCAAAGGAACATGGTCGGCAGAAATCTCGCCTGTTTATGTCTTCCCAATCATGAATGATGCTGGTCAAATTCAAAGCTGGGAGCGAAGAGTTTACGACGACGTAGTCACCTTAACTAACTAGGATCTGTTGAGCTACCTGTGCCAATAAAGACAAGCAACCTTTATTGGCACTTTTCTTTTATTAGATGCCCTTTCATAAGGCATTGATATTGAGCATTTTGAGAATAAGCGCATTGTGGCTCCGATATCTCGTAAGCTAAACTGAGTTTAGTAACAATAACAACTCAAATCGCAATGACCGAAACCGAAAAGCGCCGAGAAGCTATTTTGACTCATATTCAAACCCACCAGCAGGGTGATGTGAATGAGTTTGCAGCGCGGTTCAACGTTTCTAAAGTCACCATTCGCCACGACCTGAACTGCCTTGAAAAACAAGGCTGCGTTACACGTTGCTACGGCGGAGCTCGGTTAAATCGCCAGTTTGCTTTCGATCAGCCTCTCAACGACAAACAGCAAATCAACAACCGCATCAAATCGGCATTGGGGGCTTATGCGGCTAACCTGATTCAGGATGGAGACACCATTTTGCTGGACTCTGGCTCCACCACTGAGCAGATTGCCCATCACTTAAAAGGAAAACGCAACCTCACAGTGATGACCAACGGCATCAATATCGCTTACCACCTCGCCAATCAGAACGAAGTAGACGTGATGGTTACAGGCGGAATGTTGCGCAAGAACTCCTACTCTCTCCACGGTTCTGCTGGGGAACACCTGTTGGGTGGTTATCACTTCAATATTCTGTTTGTCGGTGTCGATGGTTTTGATAAAGACGCAGGGATCAGCACGCCGCATCAGGGAGAAGCCGCTATTAACCGAAGAATGCTTGAAGCGGCGCAAACCGTGATAGCCATTACCGACTCTTCTAAGTTCAATCGCCAGAGCTTCTGCTCCATCGCCCGCCCCGAAGAAATCGATATGCTGATTACCGACAGCGGAATACCTCAAGACTATCTTGAGAGCCTAAAAGCCAAAGGGGTCGACGTACGGATAGTAGATATTCCGAAAGAATAATCCACTCACCGTCTCCACCCATTTCACTCAATTTTTTCTTTTCAGCTCGATCAGAAATCGCCCTCACTTTCATAAATTGTGATCTCACGCATGAGCCAATTCGAAATTTAATGATTGAGCGTGGTTTCAATTCGCCTTTCAGTTCTGAAACCCCAAATCCTAACGAATAAACAAAATTCCACCAGAAAAACGAAAGTCAAGGCTTTCACTTACCCTGAAACGAAAGGGTTTTCACCTCCAAAACGAAAGAAGACCTCCTGTGATCGACCTTTCATTTTTGATTCAAATTGCCTGCTGTAATGCTCCACAGAAAACAGCAACACCAGTTGGAAACTGGTGAATAACTGAGAAGGCAATGCGATGACCAGTACTGAAAGACGGCAAAAAATCATGGAGCAGATTCGTTCTAATGGCTCAGGAAAAGTGGAGACTTTTGCCAGCCAGTTTGATGTGTCGACCGTGACCATTCGCCATGATCTCAATGTGCTGGAAAAAGAAGGTTGTGTGTTCCGCTGCTACGGTGGTGCAAACCTCAATCCCAATTTTGCATTCGACCAGCCACTTTACCGAAAAGACCAACTTAACCGCAGTACCAAACAGCAAATCGCCTTTGCGGCTGCACAGCTCATACAGGACGGCGAAGCCATCATTATGGATTCAGGTTCCACAATCGGGCTGATGCCACAGCACCTGACTCAAAAGAAACACCTTATCGTTTTAACCAACGCCCTGAACACGGCTTACCAACTGAGCAGCAACGAGCAAATCGACCTGCACGTAGTTGGAGGAAGCCTGCGCCGCGCTTCGTGTTCACTGACTGGACACCATGGCGAGCAGCAGATCCGTTCTTATCTGTTCGACAAACTGTTTCTGGGTGTCGATGGTTTTGACCTCGCGGCTGGCATCACCACACCGGACAGTCAGGAAGCACAAATCAACCGCACCATGTGTGATGCCGCGCGCCAAATCATCGCGGTGACCGACTCAAGCAAGTTTGGGCGCAAAAGCTTTTGCATGATTCGGGCAGCAAGCCAGATCGACATTCTGGTCACCGACAGCAACATCCCTGCTGCAACTCATCAGGCATTAATCGACATGGGTGTCGACGTCATTCTCGCGGACCAAACCGTTAACTAGGAACCAATATGAAAACGCTACAGTCATTGATTGAACAACATAAACAAGGGCATTCCACTGGGATCTATTCCGTGTGCTCTGCCCACCCTCTGGTTTTGGAAGCCGCTATCAGGCAAGCCGCCAGGGACAATCAATTGGTTCTGATCGAAGCCACCTCCAATCAAGTGAACCAGTTTGGAGGCTATACAGGAATGACACCCAAAGATTTCGCCAGCCACGTTTATCAGCTCGCAGGTCAACACAACTTCCCAGTTGAAAAGATTGTGCTGGGCGGTGATCACCTTGGTCCAAACTGCTGGCAGCACCTTAGTGCTCGTCAGGCAATGGAAAATTCAGCGCAGATGATTCACGACTACGTGAGTGCCGGATTCAAGAAAATTCATCTCGACTGCTCTATGTCCTGCGCTGACGATGTTACGCCACTGGGTGAAACCATTATGGCGGAACGCGCAGCCCAGCTTTGTCTGGTGGCTGAAAATGCGTGGAAAGAAACTGGCGGAGAAGCACCTTTGTATGTGATAGGGACAGAAGTTCCGACTCCCGGCGGGGCTCTTGAATCTCTCGAACAAGAAGGGTTGGAAGTCACCAAGCCAGAAGAAGCCACCGCCACCCTAGATGCGCATTATCAGGCATTCACTGACGTAGGTTTAGAGCACGTCTGGCAGCGCATTATTGGGCTTGTCGTACAACCCGGCGTGGAGTTCGACCATCACTCAATTCATCACTACCAGAGCGACGCCGCTCAGTCGCTAAGTAAGATGATAGAGGAACAGCCCCATCTGGTATTCGAAGCGCACTCGACCGATTACCAGAACCCAACGGCATATCACGAGCTGGTTCACGACCACTTTGCCATTCTGAAAGTCGGTCCTGCCCTCACTTTTGCTCTGCGTGAAGCCTTCTATGGTCTGGAACGTGCCGAACGGGAATGGCTTGGCAGTCATCAAGCTTCTCACCTTCGCGATACAGTAGAACAGGTGATGCGCGAAGAGCCGGACTACTGGCGCTCCCACTATGCCAGCAAAGGTCATCAACAGTTTCTGGATTGCAGCTACAGCCTAAGCGATCGCATTCGTTATTACTGGACACACCCTGAGGTTCAGAGCGCACAACAGGTTTTATTTAGCAACTTACTGGCAAGTCCATTACCTCTGACATTGCTCAGCCAGTATCTGCCCAATCAAGCGAAAGCCATCCTTCAAAACCAAATTCAAAATCAGCCCGCTGACATTGTCATTCACAAGATCATGGAAGTGACTCAAGTCTACTCCAGTGCGTGTTATTCCAATTCAGCGGCGTGCAAGGAGACGATTTAATGACCACATTTTTAGGCTACGAAACCGACTGGCTTGAGAGCCGAAATGGTATTCACACCGCTAGGGAAATTGAGCATCAACCGCGACTATGGCGGAAGCTTGCAAGCCAGATAGAATCGCAAACCGAAACCACCAGCGCTTTTCTGTCGCCTTTGTTATCAAGACCCGATCTTCGCATCATTCTGACTGGTGCGGGAACTTCTGCTTTTGTTGGCGACGCTGCGGTGCCTTTCCTTCAGGCAGGATTAGGTTTTCAGGTTGAATCCATCCCGACGACCGATTTGGTTTCTAACCCGGAGCAATACATTAATCCGAATTGCCCGACGCTTCTGGTCTCGTACGCCCGTTCTGGAAACAGCCCAGAAAGTGTTGCGGCAGTGGAACTGGTCAATCAGCTCGTTCCAGAAAGCTTTCATCTGTTTTTAACCTGCAACGCAAGCGGTGCGCTGTCCCGATACGCGGACACGGTTTCCAATGCTCATTGCCTGCTTATGCCAGAAGGCTCAAACGACCAAAGCTTTGCTATGACATCCAGTTTCACCTGCATGTTGATGTCGACCCTGACCTTGCTAGGTGGTCACACAACAACCCGATCTTCAGAAAAAATCAACACCATTGCCGATTTGTGCGAACAAAAAATCAAACAGTGGCAGGTCGCGATTAAGTCACTGGCAACCTTACCCTACGAGCGCCTGATTGTGCTTGGAAGTGGTGGATTCAGTGGGTTAGCGCGCGAAGCTTCTCTGAAGTCATTAGAACTCAGTGCTGGAGCAGTCATGACGGCTTTCGATTCTTCTTTGGGCTTTCGTCATGGTCCGAAATTCACCATCAACGACAAAGCACTGGTTATCCAGCTTTTTTCCAGTGACACCTATACCCGCCAGTACGACATGGATCTGTTCAATGAAATTCGCAGAGATAAGCAAGCGCTGCGCCATATCGCGATTACTGACGGCGCATTAGACAACAGCGACGTATTCGAACTGGGGAAAACCAATCTTGGCGAAGCCTGGCTCTGCTTCCCCTACATCTTGTTCTGCCAAATGCTGGCATTTGAAAAATCCCTTCAGTTAGGGCTGGGACCGGACAACCCGTGCCCGACCGGAGAAGTTAACCGTGTGGTGCAAGGCGTCACCATCCACCCATTTATCCACGGCAATAAAAGGAATTAATCATGGCAAATATCGTTTTAAGTCGAATCGACGAACGTCTGGTTCACGGGCAAGTCGGCGTGCAATGGGTTGGCTTTGCGGACGCCAATATCGTGGTGGTTGTTAATGACGAAGTCGCTGACGACACCATTCAACAAAACCTGATGGAAATGGTGCTGGCAGACGGCATCGCTATCCGATTCTGGACCGTGCAGAAAACCGTCGACACGATTCACAAAGCTGCCGACAGACAGCGGATCCTCCTAGTTTGCCGCACACCCAAAGAGTTCCGCCAGCTGGTTGAGGGCGGTGTGCCCATCACCAACATCAATGTCGGAAACATGCATTACGTGGAAGGTAAAAAACAGATTTCTAAAACGGTTTCGGTGGATGCCGGAGACGTTGAAGAGTTTCAAAAACTCAAAGCGCTTGGCGTGAGCTGCACCGTTCAGGGTGTGCCGACAGAAAGCGCGACCGACCTCTTTACGCTGATTCAATAAAGGACACACAATTATGGAAATAGGATTCATACAGGCACTGATGCTTGGCATCCTCGCCTTCTTTGCTGGTCTTGATTTATTCAATGGCCTCACTCACTTCCACCGCCCAGTGGTGCTTGGTCCACTTGTCGGGCTGATTCTGGGTGACCTGCAAACGGGTATTTTGGTGGGTGGTACGTTGGAACTGATATGGATGGGGCTGGCACCACTTGCCGGCGCTCAGCCACCCAACGTTATCATCGGCACCATTGTTGGTACCACGTTTGCCATCACCACCAATGTAGAACCCAATGTCGCCGTTGGCGTTGCCGTGCCCTTTGCTGTCGCGGTGCAAATGGGCATTACCTTACTCTTCTCTGCCATGTCGGCAGTGATGTCTAAATGTGATGCGTTTGCTAAAGACGCAGACACCAGAGGCATTGAACGAGTGAACTATTTTGCTCTCGCAGTGCTTGGCTCTTTCTACTTTCTGTGTGCATTTTTACCTATCTACCTTGGCGCAGAGCACGCAGGGGCTGTGGTCAGCACATTACCAAAAGAGCTGATTGATGGCTTAGGTGTTGCTGGTGGCATCATGCCTGCGATTGGCTTCGCTGTGCTGATGAAGATCATGATGAAGAATGCCTACATTCCATATTTCATCCTTGGCTTTGTCGCTGCCGCTTGGCTTGAACTGCCAATTCTTGCGATAGCCGCCGCTGCGACTGCAATGGCAATCATCGACTTTATGCGCAAATCAGAACCTACCCCTGTTACTGCACCAACCGAGGATCTAGAAGATGGAATCTAATGTAAGCAACGAAATTGACCTTCGCCGTCAAAACACAGGTGTGCAGCCAGCTCCGGGGGTTGCGCCAGACGAGTACGAGAACAAAGAGATTGGTGCCGAGCTGACCAAGGCAGACATCAACAAGATGGCATGGCGCTCTCTTTTACTTCAGGCTTCATTCAACTTTGAACGTATGCAGGCTTCAGGATGGTTGTATGGCTTACTCCCAGCCCTGAAAAAGATTCACACCAACAAGGCGGATCTTTCAAAAGCCATGCAGGGACACATGGGTTTCTTTAATACCCACCCTTTCCTGGTCACCTTTGTGATGGGAATTGTGCTGGCGATGGAACGCTCAAAGCAGAACATCAACAGTATCCAGAGCACCAAAATTGCAGTTGGCGCACCGATGGGTGGAATTGGCGATGCCATGTTCTGGCTGACGCTGCTGCCCATTTGTGGAGGCATCGGCGCAGATCTGGCGCTTCAGGGCTCCATTATGGGTGCGGTCTTCTTCATGGTTCTGTTTAACGTGGTGCATTTCGGTCTGCGATTTGGTCTTGCCCATTACGCCTATCGCATGGGTGTTGCCGCCATTCCAGTGATAAAAGCCAACACCAAAAAAGTGGGACATGCGGCTTCCATGGTGGGTATGACCGTTATCGGGGCTTTGGTTGCCACCTATGTTCGCCTGTCGACCACCGCTGAAATCACAGCCGGTGATGCTGTGGTCAAGCTTCAGGCTGATGTTATCGACAAACTGATGCCCGCATTTCTACCTCTGCTTTACACCCTTGCTATGTACGCACTGGTGAAACGAGGCTGGAGCCCGCTGAAACTCATCGGTATTACCGTCACGCTTGGCGTTGTGGGTCGCTTCATGGGCTTCTTGTAAACACACTTTTTTAATCGTCAGAAGGGGCTGAGCTTTCAGCCCCACAGAGGAATAACACATGATTGCTGTCATATTGTCTGGGCACGGTGGGTTTGCTTCAGGTATCGAGAAAGCGATGCTACAAATCATCGGTGACCAGCCACAATTTAAATCTATCGATTTTCCCGAAGAGGCAACCACGCCTCAGCTAGAAAGTGCCATGCGCGAAGCCATTGAAGCGATTGATACTGGCGAAGGCATCGTATTTCTGACCGACCTCCTTGGAGGCACTCCTTTCCGAACCGCTTCTCTGATCAGTCAAGAACGCGATGATATCGAAGTTGTCACCGGAACCAACTTGCAAATGGTCGCCGAAATGCTGCTTGAACGTGACGAACTCAACCTTACGGAGTTTCGAAACCAAGCTCTGGAATGCGGTCATCGGGGTATTACCTCGCTCGAAGCGGAAATGCGTCAAAAAGCCAACCAATCAACCACGGTAGAAGAAGATGGGATCTAGTCAGTACTATCGGGCTCAGCGCATCTTACATGGCAACCAGTGGTTGGAAGATGGCGTTATTGCAATCGATGAGCAGGGAGTGATTACTGCCATTGAGTCTTATGCCAATTCTGAGCATCACTCCGCCATAGATCTTGGTCAGGTCACCCTAATGCCGGGAATGATCGACACGCATGTCCATGGCGCAAAAGGGTGTGACGTGATGGATGCCAGTCACGATAGCCTGAATACCATGTCCCAATTCTTTGCCGAGCAAGGCGTAACTGCGTTTGTCGCCACTACGGTTACTGCGCCACCAGCAAAGATTCGCGCGGCTTTAAAACAGGTCGCCCAAAGCAAAAAACTAGGAGTAGACGGAGCGGAGATTCTGGGCGCTTATCTCGAAGGTCCGTATTTCACTGAAAAGCACAAAGGCGCACACCCGACCCAATGGTTCAGAGAACTGAGCATTGAAGAAATTGATGACTGGATTTCATACAGCGATAACCAATTGATTAGCTTCGCACTAGCACCAGAGAAGCAAGGCGCAATCGAAGCCATTCAATATCTTCGGTCTCAAGGGATAAAAGTCATGCTTGGACACTCCGACGCCAGTTTTGATCAGGTGCAGCAGGCATTAGACGCCGGCGCTAACGGTATCGTCCATTGTTACAACGGAATGCGTGGATTACACCACCGCGACCCCGGTGTGGTCGGCGCGGGTCTTGTTCATCCTCATTGCTTTGTAGAAATGATTGCCGATGGTCACCATGTTCACCCGGTTGCCATTGATGTCGCTCACCGCTGTTGCGGTTCTCGCCTGACTTTGATTACCGATGCCATGTGCGCAGCAGGCATGCCTGACGGAGAATATCGTTTAGGGGAATACACAGTAACAATGAAAAACGGTGTCGTCACAACAGATTCCGGTGGCTTGGCAGGCAGCACGCTTACTCTCAACAGCGCCGTCAGCAATATTCAGCAATGGCTGAACGTTCCCCTTGAACAAGCCTGGCTGATGGCTTCACTGACTCCCGCTCAGTCACTTGGTATTCAAGACCAACTCGGCACTCTGGACGTTGGCAAACGCGCTTCCATGGTGGCGCTAAATTCAGATTTTTCTATTCATAAAACTTGGGTAAACGGGCGTCTCGTATTCAACGCAGTTGCAACGCCCGATCAGGAGGCTCTATGTATCTAATATCTTCACGTGAAATGCTTAAACGTGCGCAACAGGGTGGTTACGCGGTGCCTGCATTCAACATCCATAACCTTGAGACTGTGCAGGTGATCGTCGAAACTGCTTCTGAAATGGGGTCGCCAGTCATCTTAGCTGGCACACCGGGTACTTACGATTACGCCGGAACAGATTATCTGGTGAGTATTTGTAAAGAGGCAGCGCACAAGCATTCCATGCCACTGGTACTCCATCTTGACCACCACGAAGACCAGCAGGACATTCACCACAAAGTTGAACATGGCATTCGCTCGGTGATGATTGATGGTTCTCACTTCCCATTCGAACAGAACATCGAAGTTGTCCAGTCCATTGTGCAGTTCTGCAACCGTTATGACGCCAGTGTGGAAGCGGAGCTTGGGCGCTTAGGTGGTCAGGAAGATGACCTTATCGTCGACAGTGCCGATGCCCTGATGACCGACCCGACATCCGCAGCAGAATTTGTTCGCAGAACAGGGATAGATTCACTGGCAGTCGCCATAGGCACGGCACATGGAATGTACAAAGCCGAACCTAAGCTGGACTTTGATCGGTTAGAAAAAATTCGCGCAGAAGTAGACATTCCTCTGGTACTGCACGGCGCTTCAGGAGTGCCAGACGATGCGGTAAAACGCTGTATTGATTTAGGGGTGTGCAAAGTGAACGTGGCGACAGAGTTAAAAATCGCATTCTCCGATGCAGTTAAACAGCACTTTTCCGATAACCCAGAAGCCAATGACCCGCGCAAATACATCACGCCCGGCAAAGCGGCAATGAAGCAAGTCGTGATCGACAAAATCCGAATGTGCGGCAGCGAAGGAAAGCTCTAAAGCTTTTTCATTCAGCCAACCTATTTTAAACACCCTCCCCCTATTAGGTGTTGATACCTGAGTCACCTACCCCAGGTCGAAGCTTGTCTACCGGGTTGCTCAGATATACAGGGGCTGAACTTTCAGCCCCTATTTTTTAGCTTCAGATATCATTTTTCGAATCCTTCACGCACTATAAACACGAAATTAATACGCCTTCTGAAATACTCCCTTGGATCGAGGTCCTCCTACGATTTCATATGAAGTTTTAACGCGAGTACATGCTGTATCAAACGCCGTGTTTTCAATGTATTGGACGTGTAAATCTAAGACCTTCATTCGAGATTGACATAACAAACTTCGATTAATATATTGACGGCTTGAACGACCTTTCATGATCAGGGTCGGTCCTCAGTACCGGTTCAAAATGAACTCGCCCAAGCCCTTAATTTTGAGCATCCTCTAAGATAAATTGTACGGATACCTTTCCGGTATATCAGGTGTTTTGAAAGCTGCTGTTTAACCTGTATCAGTTGGCGAATGTTGTGCGTAGCAGTTTTGTGGTATCGCTCTTCAATAAAAATAACGAAATGTAATAGTGTGGAGAAATACGATGAGTCATTGGACAGATTTTTTCCCTTACGTCGCCATGGCGTTCAAGGTTATCGTTTTACTAATCGGCGGATACTTCGCCATCAAGTGGCATTTTGACCAAGACAGGAAGTTAAAGAAAAAAAGAGAACAAGAAAAGCTGAACCAAGAACAGTAACCCCCCCCCCCCTTCTTTAACTTACTCCAAATCAGCCATTTAAAAACGTTTTATATAAGCGAGTTAAGTGGCTGAAATTGAAAATCCACCTTCATTGACTCCAACCAAACACCTTCACTAAACGATATTCTGTTGTTCAGTATGAACGGGGATAATATTCAGAAAAGCAAAACGCCGCTAAAAAGCGGCGTTTTAAATGGGTGGAAGCCCCAGCCACATCCCGGCACACGAGTCACACGCTGCGGCTGCTCCCTTCCGGGCCTGACCGAGTTCACGAGCTATCGTTGCGGGAGGACCAGGACCTCCATAGATTCTGTAGTGCCAAAGGGGTATCCCCGAAGGCAGGATGGATTATTCAGTATCCTTGCCCCGATTGCAACCCTATGACCGAATAATTAGCCCAATCTTGATCTGAATGATGAAAGATTACCCAAAGTGAACAATTTCTGAAAGTTAGCGAAGAATAAATGCCTTTTGAAAACCATCAGTTATCGACGGAAACAAAGGTTGGCTCTCCTTTGCGTTTAGATTGATACATGGCTTCGTCGGCTTTGATGAGAATCTCTCGGAGCGTGAACTCTTTGTTTCTGGGCTGAAACACACCAATTGAAACAGACACTGAAAGATCGCGATCTCTTTCTTCCAGATAGAAGGTAAACAAACGAAGGTTCTTAAGAACACGATTGATGTTTTCTAACGGGTTCGAGGTGACCAGAATAAACTCGTCCCCTCCGATTCGGTACCAATTGCCCTTCCAGTTTCTTCTGATGATGGAGGCGTAGGTCTGAATCACTCTGTCTCCTACGTCGTGTCCATACTGGTCGTTAATCTGCTTGAAATCGTTTATATCCAGATAGAACACCGTCTGCCAGGGCTTGATCCCACGGCGATATTTTAAGTTGAGTGCACGTCGGTTTTCTAACTTGGTCAGGCTGTCGGTATTCGCCTGGCGATAAAGCAGGTACGCCACCAGCAGGATAAACAGAAACGCGACAATAAATAGCCGTTTAGTCTGGTTTGCCAGTTCCTGTTCTTTCTCTAGAGTGTTCCGCCAGTCTGGCTGTTTGTCGTAAAAGTCGTTGATGCTTGATGTATCCAGCATTCTGATAGCACGAGAGAACAACGCGGCGAGCACTTCTCCCCGAGTATTTTTGGGAAAACCTAATGCGATTTCGGAACTGTGAAAACTCTCGATGCTGTAGTCCTGAGTAATGGGCAATAGCTCCTGCTCTTTCAACAGAATATTCAGGGAAGCTTTGTCCAACGCAATGTAGTCAATCTCATTGTTAACCAGCGCTTTCACCAGCTCATCCTGGCTGGAGTAACGCACAAAGGTTTTTTGCGGCAGTAACTGGCTTAGCAGTTCATCAAAAAAATCGTTTCTTACCACCCCAATTCGTTCGGTAATCAGTTCCGATACATGGGTGTAAACGTCCGGTTTGAAGCCCAGACGCTTTACGATGATCGCTTCTGGGAAGTAATGCGGAACACTGAAATAAGCGATGTTTTTGCGCTGTTCAGAGATGGTTAACGGCGCAAGAATATCGATTTTCTTATTGATCAAATCGCCATACATGCTCTCCCAGCTTTCGTAGGCGGTACTCACTACTTCACAGTTAAAAGTGAGGATCTGGCAGGCTTGCAGCAAAGTATCCGCACTGATCCCCTGAACATCACCTTCTTTGGTGTATTCAACATAGGGGTAGGCGTTTTCAAGTTTGACTCTGAAGGTCTGATTCGATTTGAGACCCAACACCAACATGTCTCGTCGGAGCGCCCTTCTGCGTATATCAAACTGGTACTCACTGATGTGTTTTCGAAGTCGCTTTTGCATGGATTCTGAATGAATGAATTTGACGATTTTTTCCATCATATAAGCGTGTTGCCCTCTGCGGGCAATGATTGACACCGGCTTAATGGAAATCTGATCATTCAATAGCTGAGCGTCCAGCCCTATCGTCAGCATGGCTTTCAATTGATTGATGGCATCGATTACACCGTTGACCTCTCCCGAAATGAGCAAGTTCTTGGCTTCTTCAAATCCGTTGTACTCAACTAGCCTGACATTTGGGAAATTTTGTTTTACTAAAGAGGGATAGATGGTGTTTTTTGGGACGCCAATCACTTCGGCATCTATCAGGCTGATGCCAGACGGGCTGAATAAGTAGGTGTACTCTATGTTGGTTGGGGCGGAAAAGTCGAAGAGCTTGGCTCTTTCTTCGGTATGGGTGACATTTGCAGCAAAGTCACTTTCGCCACTGGCAACGGACTCAAGAATGGAATCGAAATCCGGCATATCCCGGTACTCGACCCCAACAGAAAACTCTTCGGCAACGGCATCGAAAAGAAAGCGAGTCACTACATCATCTGCCTCTGTTGCGACAACATAGTAAGGTTTCTGTCCATAAACCACTTTTATTCCCATAAGTTGAAGCGCTAAAAAAGCACCCATCAGGGCTAATAGTTTTTTCACTTATCGCTCTCTGTGCCGTAAAACACACCTATCTTTCACATAAACGTAACAAAAAAAAGAGCTACTAGAATAAACACGAAACCTCACATCAAAAATGTGAGGTTAGTTCAAAAAGAGGAGGATTGATAACCTTGCTGAATCAAATTGAGCCGACAGCTAAACGGTTTTATGCATCCTCGTGCTCATCTGCGGAACGCAGGATGTAATCGGTTGCCCAAGCTGTGCCCAAAAAGAATATCCAGACTACGAATACCGGATTGGGAATTTCGACGGTATTCGATGTCACCATAGCGGCAAAAGCCACCGTAGGCAGGGTCCAGCAAAGCAGTTTGTTCCAATTGAATTTTGACAGTTTTGGTAATGTTTCAGCTGACGCAATGATGCCCACAAGGCACAAAGCGATCAGTGCGGCATGAGTCCAGCCTGCCAGCCACAGTGCCAATATGAGTGAAAGTGTCCACCAGCTGTGTTGAGATGAAGACTTCCAATGGCGAACTGCATACCAGGTCGCAATAACAGAGAGCGTTTGAACTAATGTCACTTCCCACGAACCGGGAATTTTACCTTCTGCCTGAGTCACCATAATGCCAACCTGCATCACCAGAACCGTTGCAGCCGTGGTAATCAGTACGTAAATACTGCTACGGCGGGAGAACGTCACCATCAGTAACGGGAATAAGATCCAGACACTTAATGACATGGCGATGGGTTGCAAAGGAAGCGTAAAACCATACACTGCCAAAGCACCAAGTAAAATGAACCCTGCTGCGCCCCCTTGAGGGAGTATCCACAAAGCAGGAATAACCAAAGCAAGAACTGGAATATCACCACCACTCATACTAATCGCCCTTGCACATACAATCGCAAGTAAAGTGGTAATGATGAACTGGAGCGTCGAAAACACCATAGCTCTCTCCTTCTATTCCATGGACGAACTAGGACCAATTCAGTATGGATCAATTTTTAAGCCAAATCTTTGCAGTAATTCACCAAATTCCATATGGCAAGGTCTCTACCTATGGTCAGGTAGCCCAGCTAGCAGGATATCCTGGCTATGCCAGACATGTAGGTAAAGCTCTCGGAAACCTACCCAAAGGCAGTAAGTTACCCTGGCACCGAGTCATCAATAGTAAGGGAGAGATCTCATTAAAAGGAACGGCCTACGACAGGCAGAAAGGAAAACTGGAGGATGAGGGGATTGTCGTGAACTTGGCGGGAAAGGTACGACTGAAAGATTACCAGTGGCAGCCCTAAGCCCTAAAGCAAGCCGGCAGCCACTGATCAGACTTAGATTTAACGTGTGCGAACCAGCATCAAATCCAGCTTGTGCGTTTTGCTTTCATCTGTGATGACAGGGAATACGGTATCCGTGATGTACCTGAGTTCGCCGCCGACCTCAATTCGTGCGCTTACACTGTATGTATGATGAGGCAGGATTTTCGCTTTGTCATAGTCTAACTTGAAATAGAAAGGAACTTGATTTCCGTTGGTTTCAAATTCTTGGCTAGTGATCAAAACCGCAGGGGCATCCGCTAGGGAGATGTCTTGCAGTGTGACTGTAACGTAAGCGTTGTCTGGCAGTGCCATGCGTTCCAGGTAGTACAGAGAGCCTTCAACAGACGCCATTTCCACTGGTTTTACCTGAACTGAAGCTTTCGATTCTTCTGCATTTTGACAGCCAGATAAGCTTAAGCCAGCGGCGGCGGTCATCAAGATAACCATTAGTTTTTTCATATCTTTTATCCTGGTTTAATGGACGCAATGAAAGAATGATTTCATCAAGTTTACACTTCGACTTGAATTGGTGCTGAGTATATCGCTACTACTTGTTTTTTGTCGTTATCCAAGGTATTTAATTGACACAACTTTGACGGAGGTACGATGAGTAAACCATTAGACGAACTGCTCGATTTATTGCAGTTAGAACAACTAGAACAGGGGCTCTTCCGTGGACAAAGTGAAAACCTTGGATTACCGCAGGTGTATGGTGGACAAGTTATCGGGCAGGCATTGTCGGCTTCCCGGTATACGGTAGAAAGTGACCGCACTGTACACTCTTTTCATAGCTACTTTCTGTTTCCGGGAGATCCGGAAAAGTCCATCATCTATGATGTCGAAAACCTGAGAGACGGAAGAAGTTTCAGTACAAGGCGCGTTAAAGCCATCCAAAATGGTCGCCCGATTTTTTACCTCACTGCGTCTTATCATGGAGATGCACCAGGATTTGAACATCAAAACGCCATGCCTGAAATTGCAGGTCCTGAGAACTATGCTTCAGAATCTGAGCTGGCGAGTCGAATTGCCGATTATTTGCCAGAAAAAATCAAACAGGCTTTCTGCGGTGAAAAACCAATTGAAGTTCGCCCTGTTACGGTAGTAAACCCGTTAAAGCCTCAGAAAGAAAAGCCGACTCAATACCTTTGGATTAAAGCCAATGGCGAAGTGCCTGATAATCAGTTAATTCATCAGTACTTACTGGCTTATGCCTCTGACTGGGGTTTTCTGGTTACCGCACTTCACCCACATGAAGTTTCTTTGATGACGCCTAACTTTCAGGTTGCCACTATCGATCACTCCATGTGGTTCCATCGTCCTTTCAAAATGGATGAGTGGCTTCTCTACGCGATTGAAAGCCCGACCGCCAGCAATACCCGCGGCTTAGTACGAGGTGAGATTTTCAATCAGCAGGGAGCAATGGTGGCAAGTGCCGTTCAGGAAGGTGTTATGAGGTTTACCAAGTAGAATCGACTAGCATCCACGCGAAACAGAAAAGGCAACTCAGTGAGTTGCCTTTTGTTTTTAGTGAGTATGATATTCCCCATCATGGCTGTGTGCTCGTGACAAACCAGAGAGTGAAAATGAGTTATCTACTGTTCCCTTAAAGCAGTTCAACACCCATGGAAAACTGTCGGTGATGTAATAACCGTACTGACCATTGACCGTCATTCCATTGCATTCGTCCAGGTCCCCCAACCCACTCACATATTCGTAGTCTCCTCGGAACTGCCCATCGTAGTTAGCACTTGCTACAACGCCTTGCCCTGACACAGGTGTGGTGTACCCAGACACTGCCTGCCTTGTTCCCGACTTCAGTCGATAGCTTGGTGTGGCTTTTCTGACTGTGCCATTGTCGGCAAAACAACTGCCGTAAATCGGGAATCCGTCAGCTGCGAAACCAATGACGGGAGATGCACTGCCACCAGCGCAGTTCTGTACAAACATGGCGACTGGGTTTCCGTGATAATGGTACTTTCCCGTTGGCTGAACATGCGCATTATGCTGATCAGTGCCAAAGCCATTCAGGCTAGACATAGGATCGTATCGCCATGGGTTGTTAATTTCGCTTTGCCCACAACCGATCTTTTCCCGTCCTAGAGGTTCGCTGCCAACGGCATAACAAGCAGCAGCCAACATATCGACGTTGACTCCATTCAGGAGTACACCTTCGGAAATCGCCATACTCAATGTGGTGGTAGAGGCGGCGAAACTTGGGTTAGCCGTAATCTCGTAGTCGGAGTCCTGCTCGCTCACATTGGTCGCAAACGACGCAGACTGATCATTAAAATCGTGATTAGGAATGTGATTACTCTCAATCACGCATTTGTTGCCTGCCGAAGAGATGCTGACAGAACCATTGAAAGCGAGGGAGCGCTGAATATCCGTCACGCTGGAGGTAAGGGAACCAATGTAGTCTAAGCAATCACCAGAAAGGGAAGTAAAATTGTAGTTGGTGATATTGCCATCCTGAGGTAAACCGGATGAGCTGTTGTTGATATTGGATGGAGAAGCAGAACCTGAGTCTGAACTGCCGCCGTTGCACCCGACGAGTGTGGAGGTAAGCATCACTGCGTAAATCAATTTCATCTTTTTCCCTTACTGAATCTAAATCTTATTAATGAGTTTAGACAGAGAGTTAATGAAATCGAGGTCCTTTACGCAGCTTTACATCGATTGACTAAGCTTGACCTATACAGGCAGGGCTGTGGTGTACTTTAAGGATTCCATCGCGAATGTGGAGGTCACATTGGTAATGCCATCAACACTGTTAACGAGCCGCTTATAAAAGCTATCAAAGGTTTTCATATCTTCAACCAGAACCCGCATCATGTAATCGTATTCGCCTGCCATACGGTAGAATTCCATCACTTCAGGAAATTCAGAAACGGTTTCCACAAATGTGCTGTACCACTCATGAGAGTGATCACTGGTTTTCACCAATACAAACGCCGTAAAGCAAAGACCTAGCTTTTCTGGGTTAAGCAGCGCGACCCTTTTGTCGATAAACCCTTCTTCCTCCAACCGCTTGAGCCTTTTCCAACAAGGTGTTGTCGTCAAATGGACTTTCTCTGCCAGTTCGTTTAATGACAACGTGGAATCTTGCTGCAACAGGATAAGAAGCTCTCTGTCGATTCTGTCCAGTGATGGTTTGCTCATAATAAATTCAATTGTAGAAAGAAATTCCCCTAATTAGGCCATAGCGAATAAAAACAATAAACACTTTCTTTCGATTAAGGAGTAACCTGTTTCTTTATTGAACAATGATTGTATTGAATGACCTAGGGATACAGAGATTCGAGCTGTATACGAAAACCTGACCAAAGGTAATAAGGAAGGATGAAATATGTGTTTAGACCACGACTGGATCAACAACGCGGTTCGTAAAATCGAAGCCGATTTTCAACGTAGTGCCGACACGCATCTTATCAAGTTGAATCTACCCAACCTTCAAGGCATCGACATCTACCTGAAAGACGAAAGCACTCATCCAACTGGGTCGTTAAAGCATCGACTGGCTCGCTCTTTGTTTCTGTATTCCATCTGTAATGGATGGGTGGGTCCGGGCACCCCAATCATCGAGGCTTCTTCCGGCAGCACCGCGGTTAGCGAAGCGTATTTTGCGCGTTTGCTAGGGTTAAGGTTTATCGCGGTTGTACCGAAGAAAACCGCTCAGTCGAAGATCGACCTGATCCAATTCTACGGTGGTGAAGCGCATTTCGTGGAAAGAACAGACGAAATCTATGAGGAATCCCGACGTCTGGCGAAAGAATTAAATGGCCACTACATGGATCAGTTTACCTATGCTGAACGAGCGACCGACTGGCGTGGAAACAACAACATCGCCAACAGTATTTTTGAGCAGATGGCATTAGAAGATTATCCGGTGCCAGAGTGGATTGTGATGAGTGCAGGAACCGGAGGCACATCTGCCACCATTGGCCGGTTTATTCGTTATCAAAAGCACCACACAAAACTGTGTGTAGTGGACCCTGAGCATTCCGTATTTCACTCATACTATAAAACAGGTGATGCCGATTTAAGTCTGGATATAGGCAGTCGAATTGAAGGGATTGGTCGCCCCAGAGTCGAACCGAGTTTTATGCCCGGCGTCATCGACGAAATGAAAACCGTTCCGGATGCAGCCAGCGTTGCTACCGCGCGGTGGATGGAAACAATCTTAGGCAGAAAGGTCGGCGCGTCGACTGGAACTAACTTATATGGTGTCTTGCAGATAGCTGAAACGATGCGTGAACGTGGGGAAACAGGCTCGATTGTCACGCTATTGTGTGACAGCGGTGAGCGCTATCTGGATACCTATTACAACGAAGAGTGGGTTAACACTCACATAGGTGACCTGTCGCCCTATACCAAAGAACTTCAGGAAAAGTTTGGAGTATAAAATCAAAAACGCCAGCTCAAACTGAGCTGGCGTTTTGCATTGCAAGTAACCTTTAGAGCACTATTTCTTCTGGCGGGCTTCGAACGCTGCCAGCTGTTCAGGTGTAGCCGGAAGCTGATGGTTTTCTTTCCACTCATCGTAAGTCATTCCGTAAACTCGCTCTCTGGCATCATCGATAGAAAGTGCCAGCCCTTGCTCATCGGCTTCTGCTTTATACCACTTACTGAAACAGTTGCGACAGAAACCTGCCAAGATCATCAGGTCAATATTCTGAACATCTTTGTTATTGTCTAAATGGCTGAGTAAGCGACGAAACACCGCTGCGTCCAGCTTATCCTGTTCTTCCTGGCTTAAGTTCTTGTAATTAAAATCGGCCATTATCTGTTCCTTGTTGGTTTCTATTCTTTGCTGCTGCCCATTGTAATCTCACCATGTGATGAACGGGCTTTTACGTCTTTCGCTAACGCGGCATTGAGTTGTGATTCTACATAGCCTGGCGAATGCGTGCGAGCAGAGATCAGCCGATACATCGCCGGAATCACAAACAAGGTCACCATGGTAGCGAATGCCATTCCGAAGAAGATGACAGTACCCACAGCCACGCGGCTTTCGTAACCGGCACCGCTCGACAATATCAGCGGTATTGAACCTGAAAGTGTGGTAAACGCCGTCATAAGGATCGGGCGTAAACGTCTGGCTGACGCATCGACGATCGCTTGCTCAAATTCGATACCTTTGTCCCGTAACTGGTTAGCGAACTCGACGATCAAAATGCCGTTCTTAGTCACCATCCCAATCAGCATGATCATACCTATCTGGCTGTATATATTGAGCCCTTGCTCCATAAAGAACAGCCCCAGGAATCCGCCTAATACGCCCATAGGAACGGTAAACATCACAACCAGCGGGTTTACAAAGCTTTCAAACTGAGCGGCTAAAACAAGGTAGGCAACTAACAGGGCTAACGCAAACACTATAAGCACACTGGCTTGGTTTTCTTTGAATTCCTTGGATTCACCAGAGTAAGCGACGCTAATGTCACTCGGCAGGCTATCAATCGCCAGTTTATCTAAGTGATCCAGAGCCTGCCCCAGAGTGACCCCTTCATTGAGATTAGCACTCACGGTAATCGACTTTTGCTTGTTAGTATGAGAAAGACGAATCGATGCGCCTACTTCTTCAATTTTGGTCACCGCATCCAGAGTAACCAGTTGCCCAGTTTGCGTCCGCATGTATATTTGGCTGAGATCGGCTGCGCTGTTGAAGTGGTTTTCATCGCCACGAAGATAGACATCATATTCTTCACCTCGCTCGATGAATGTGGTTTCTGTTTTACCGCCAAGCATCACTTCCAGTGTGGTAGAAATGTCGGTGACTTTAATCCCCAACTCTGCCGCACGTTGCTTATCAACACTCACCACCAGTTCCGGCGTCTTTTCGGAGTAGTTGATGTCTGCCCCGTTCATCAAATCGCTTTCGTTGGCTTTGTCTTTGATGAGATTTGCCCATTTCTGTAGCTCTTGATAGTCAGAGCCACCGAGTACAAACTGAACGGGTTCGCTAGAGCCTCCACGAAAACCTGGCATCATTGGAAAGACTCTGGCGTCTGGAATATCACCCAGGGCTTTTCTCACCATTCCTAGCGCTTGCTGGGCGGTTTGAGTTCTGTCCTCCCAGTCTTCCAATATCATAATAACGAAGCCAGTCTGGTCACCAGCCCGACCTCCAAACGCCGGAGACTGAACGCTGAAAGACTTAAGTACACCCTGCCCTAGAAGTGGCAGTAACCTTTGCTCTACGATATCGATATTGGCATTCATTCGGTTATAACTGGTGCCATCTGCTCCTCTTACAAACGCAAACAACACACCACGGTCTTCTTTTGGTGCCAGTTGAGAAGGCACCTGCTCCATCAGATAAACACTGCCACCAATACAACCCAAAATGATGATTGGAGCCAGAACTCGCCACGCCATGGCTTTGGATAACGCTCGGCGATACGCTCTCTCAAGTTTGCCAAACATATTGTCGATGAAGGTATTGAACCGGCTGGCTTTCACATTCGCCTTGAGGATCTTACTTCCCAGTACTGGCGTAAGAGTCAGCGCTATCAGGGAGGAGAAAATCACTGACATAGAGAGCAAGACAGAAAATTCGGTAAACAAAAGACCGACCATACCTTCCATAAAGGAAATGGGCAGGAACACCATCACCAGCACTAACGTTGTCGCGACAACGGCGAAACCCACTTCGCGTGTGCCTTTATAAGCAGCCAGTAAGGGAGATTCACCGCGTTCGATATGGTGGTAAATATTTTCGACCACAACGATGGCATCATCCACCACCAATCCGATGGAAAGTATTAGAGCCATTAGGGTGATAAGGTTGATAGAAAACCCGAAATAATAAGCCGCGATAAAAGAAGAAATCAGAGAAACTGGCACCGTTACCGCAGGGATCAGCGTTGCTCTGACTTGTCCGATAAAGATGTACAACACCAATACCACCAAGCCACCTGTGATAAAGAGGGTGTTATAGACTTCAGAAATCGAACGGTCGATGAAAACCGTTGAGTCGTAGTCGATGGCTAAACGCGTGCCTTCTGGCAAGAATTTCTGAATCTTCTCAACTTCATCATGTACCGCTTTGGCAACTTGCAATGGATTGGCATCAGACTGAGGGACAATACCTAGACTGACGTTTACTACGCCGTCACTTTTGAAGGTAGAGTTTTCGTTTTTCGCTCCGATAAACACATCCGCAACATCGCGAAGATAAATTGGGGATCCATCCTTGGCTTGCTTGACGACCAGATAATCAAAATCTTCAGGTGTGTTGTATAAACGGGCGGTGCGAACCGACATGACCATGGTGTCGTTTCGGACTTCCCCACCTGGGTTTTCAACGTTTTCACTTCTAAGTGCACTGGTAATGTTGGTTGTGGTTACACCGCGCCCCGCCATAAGCTCTGGCTTGAGCTTAACGTACATCACCTTATACAATCCGCCCGAAATGTTGACGGAGCTGACACCAGTGATAAGAGAAAAACGGTCGACCAGCACACGCTCGGTATAATCCGTTAACTGGGTGCGATCCATTTCGGAAGAACTTAGGTTGATATATACCGAAGCTTCGCCACTGCCGTTATCTTTGTAGACGATGGGATCATTGGCTTCATCGGGCAAACGGCGCTGGGCTCGGGCGACCGCATCACGCACATCGCTCGCGCCAGTGTTCAGGTCATAGCCAAGTTCGAATTTTATGGTGATGCGGGAAAAACCATTACGCGAAACAGACGTAATTTCGTCTATGCCACTGATGCCGGAGAGCTGGTCTTCCAATACGGAAGTGACCTGACTTTCCATGATGGAAGCCGATGCGCCATCATAACTGGTACTGACGGTAACCACAGGGCTTTCTATGTCCGGCATTTCCCGAACAGAAAGCTTGGTGAAAGAAACAAAGCCAAACACACAGAGCAGCAAACTCAGAACAATGGCAACAACCGGCCTTTTTACCGATACATCAGACAGCCACATGATTACTGCTCCTTACGGGAAGGTTGTTTCCCACCCTGTGGCTTTTCGCCAGCTTCACGAACTTTAACGCCATCACGCATGTTCACCACGCCCTGAACCACGATCTTTTGTCCGATCTCCAGCCCTTTTTCAACCACGACCTGATTGTCGATACGAGCACCTAACAGAATTTCGGTACGTGTGGCTTTGTTGTTTTCACCAACCACATAAACGTAGCGTTTGGTGCCTGAATATTGCAGTGACTGAACAGGAATAATAGGCGCACTCAGAGGTGGAAAATCCAGAGTTGCCGCCATCAACATCCCTGGTTTGAGCTGCTTACTGGCATTTTTAAAATGTACTCTGACACGCAGATTAAGGGTTTCAGGATTGATTCGTGAGTCAATCGCCACGACTTCACCATCAAACCGTTTGTTCCCCCAGGCTTGGTTAGTCGCAACGACAGGCATGCCAACGGATAACTGAGCCAAATAGCGCTCTGGTACTTGAATATCCAGCTCCATTAAAGAGAGGTTGTCCAGCGTAAGTAAGTTCTCACCCACGCTTACTAACTTGCCTCGGCTAAAATCGACAAACCCGACTGTGCCGGAAAATGGGGCTTTGATGTGAAGATCATCCAGGTTAGCTTTTGCAGCACTCAGTCTTGCACTGGCGATGTCTACAGATGCTTTCTGACCATCAATCTCGGTTTGAGTGATAGCGCCCCGTTTTAACAGGCGTTGATACTCCTTAAGTATCCTTTGCTGGTCCGCCAGATAAGCAGTGGCTTCTGAAACTGAGGCTCTGGATTTATCGTCATTGAGTGTGATGAGCACTTGCCCTTTTTTCACATCCTGATTGGAACGAATCTTAATAGATTCAACTTTCCCAGCCGCTTCTGGAGCGATAATGACACTTTCACTCGCCTCTAATTTGCCAATAAGAGACAAGGATTGGGAAATTTGATGTTCCGCGACCAACTCTGTTACTACAGCTACTGATCTTTCGCCTCGTGATTCTTTTGCAAAAGCTGAAGGGGCTAAGAGGAATAAAGTAGAGAAAAGAATAGGAAATATCGATTTAGTTTTCATACGGAAAGCCCGAAGTTTGTATAAACACAATTTTATCAAGTGATACGGCTTTGAGCGTAAAGGAATGTAAAGTTTGCGAAATATTCAGTAAGTAACCTGTTGCTACGTATAAATTTAGTACAAAACGCCCATTTTTTGTTGCTCCTGCCCAAAAAGGAAGCATTCAAGTCAAATTTCCAAGAAATCTCTTTACAGCATATTCGAGTTTGCTATCATGCGCTCCGCACTTGGTTACTGAGTTGGGAAAATAGTTACTAAGTATAAAAAGCACCCTGGAGGGGTTCCCGAGTGGCCAAAGGGAGCAGACTGTAAATCTGCCGGCACTGCCTTCGATGGTTCGAATCCGTCCCCCTCCACCATATTTCTTCTGTTGTTTATTCCTTTTAAACATCAGACAACTTGATTGATGAGTTGGGAAATCATCTCTTAAGTATAAAAACACCCTGGAGGGGTTCCCGAGTGGCCAAAGGGAGCAGACTGTAAATCTGCCGGCACTGCCTTCGATGGTTCGAATCCGTCCCCCTCCACCATATTTCTTCTGTTGTTACTCCTTTTAAACATCAGGCAACTTGATTGATGAGTTGGGAAATCATCTCTTAAGTATAAAAACACCCTGGAGGGGTTCCCGAGTGGCCAAAGGGAGCAGACTGTAAATCTGCCGGCACTGCCTTCGATGGTTCGAATCCGTCCCCCTCCACCATATTTCTTCTGCTGTTTACTCCTTTTAAACACCAGACAACTTGATTGATGGGTTGGGAAATCATCATTTAAGTATAAAAAACACCCTGGAGGGGTTCCCGAGTGGCCAAAGGGAGCAGACTGTAAATCTGCCGGCACTGCCTTCGATGGTTCGAATCCGTCCCCCTCCACCATATTTCTTCTGCTGTTTACTCCTTTTAAACACCAGACAACTTGATTGATGGGTTGGGAAATCATCATTTAAGTATAAAAAACACCCTGGAGGGGTTCCCGAGTGGCCAAAGGGAGCAGACTGTAAATCTGCCGGCACTGCCTTCGATGGTTCGAATCCGTCCCCCTCCACCATATTTCTTCTGTTGTTTACGCCTTTTAAACACCAGAAAACTTGATTGATGAGTTGGGAAATCATTTTTTAAGTATGCTCTTTGTAGCGAAAAATAATACCCTGGAGGGGTTCCCGAGTGGCCAAAGGGAGCAGACTGTAAATCTGCCGGCACTGCCTTCGATGGTTCGAATCCGTCCCCCTCCACCATACACAAGAAAACCAGCTCATTGAGCTGGTTTTTTCTTATCTGAAAAACAAAGCCAGCACACTATGCTGGCTTTTCTATTTCTAGCCTCTACCGTGAGGGCTATCCAAATCCAAAGCGGGTCCTTTCGGTACAACCTGAGTTGGGTTGATTCCAGTATGGCTAAAGTAATAGTGCCTTTTGATGTGGTGGAAATCGGTGGTGTCTTTCACCCCTTCTACCTGATACAGCTCTTTTAAATAGCCTTGAATGCTTGGGTAATCCGCAATGCGTTTTTTGTTGCATTTGAAATGCCCTACATAGACAGCATCAAAACGCACTAAGGTGGTGAATAGACGCCAGTCGGCTTCTGTAATTTGATCGCCCGCCAGGTATCGACTCGAAGAAAGATGGGCTTCCACTTTGTCTAACGCGTCAAACAACTGGTCATACGCTTCTTCATAAGCTTCCTGAGTTGTCGCAAAGCCACAACGATACACACCGTTATTGATATTCGGATAGATGAAATCGTTCCACTTCTCGATTTCTGAGTGAAGTGCTTCAGGGTAATAATCGTCGTGGTTGCCGGTCAGATCATTGAATGCTGTGTTGAACATGCGAATGATCTCGGAAGACTCATTGCTGACTATGGTATTGGTTTTCTTATCCCACAGTACAGGAACCGTGACCCTTCCGGTGTAATCGGATTTTGCTTGGGTGTATATCTGATGCATGCGAGTGAAGCCAAACAAAGGCTCTGGTTTATCAAACTGCCACCCCTCAGAAAGCATATCCGGGCTTACCACAGACACATCGATATGAGGTTCCAGACCTTTTAACTTACGAAACACTAGGGTTCTGTGTGCCCACGGACACGCCAGAGAAACATAAAGATGGTATCGACCCGACTCTGGTTGAAACTCAGCGTCTGACGTGTTTTCAACCCAGCTTCTGAAGCCAGCATCTTCCCGAACAAATTTACCATTGCTTGCTTTGGTGTCGTACCAGACGTCGTGCCAAACACCTTCAACTAACTTGCCCATCTCATCCATCCTTTGTTTGTAAAGATATTGAGTTGAATTATAGGTAACCCAATGGGTTATGCGACCAGTCAATACCGTTCAACATCATCAAAATTTTTGAATGATCTTTTAGAACGCCCAAAAAACAACACCCAAACACAAAAAGGGTTGGCACCTTGCCAACCCTTTTTGTTTGTAAACCTGTTTAATCCGGTATCGGTGAACCTACACTTGAGCAGTCCGCGATAAACTCGGCTTTGGGATGGTGCTCAAGAATTTCTTCTATGCGATGTGCCTGACTTCGCTCGACATCAATGACAATCACGACTTCTCCATCATCTAAGTGCTGGTTAAACATCGTCATAAAATAATTATCAAACGACCCTCCCGTCATTTTGACTATGACTGTTGTTGTGATCGCAATGATGCAGATAAGAGCGAATGGTACAAAACTAGAGCTTTCGAACAAGCTGGTGAAAAAAGTCAGAAACAGAATCAACACGCCCGCGGCGACAGCTCCTGCAATCAGCGCCTTCTGCGCCCCGGTAATAATGTGTGCACGCTCAAGTGAACTGCCGCCATGGAGGTGGTGGGTCTTAATCCCATTATCATCACGACTTAGAACATAAAAGTGGTGGTCATCAATACCACTTGCATGAACTTCATCTGATATTTCTTCTGCGTCGTCCAAGTCTTTCGTGATGTAATACAGTCTTTTCATCTGAGCCTCCAAGCGCAATGAATGAGCGTAGCTACTCTTAAGTTCTAGTACATTTTCACGCTCAATTAAACCCAATTAAAACATTTTATTTACATTTTGTTTACATTATCAGATTTAATACGTCTTTCATCACGAAATGGATTGGCTCAGGCACAAAAAAAGCGCGGACCACGAAGGCACCGCGCTTAAGCCTGTCACAGGCTGAATTTAGTCAACCATCAAACAAGAAACGGCATGAACGTCGTCACCTTTAATTTGAGGTTTTTGCTGTGAACAAGCCTCTGTCGCCTGAGGGCAACGTGTGCGGAATACACAGCCAGATGGTGGATTCATTGGAGATGGCAGATCGCCTTCCAACATATCAATCTTCTTGGCTCGCTCCAGATCTGGATCTGGGATTGGAACTGCCGACATAAGAGCACGCGTATATGGATGCTTTGGCTCGGCAAACAGAGCTTCAGATTCGCCGAGCTCTACCGCATTACCCAAATACATAACCAGTACGCGATCTGAAATATGCTTAACGACAGAGAGATCGTGCGCGATAAACACCAAGCTCAGACCAAGTTCTTTTTGCAGCTCTTTCAGAAGGTTAACTACCTGTGCCTGAATCGATACGTCCAGTGCCGATACAGGTTCGTCACAAATGATCATCTTAGGACGAAGAATCAAAGCACGTGCGATACCAATACGCTGACACTGACCACCAGAGAACTCGTGCGGGTAACGGTTGATAACGTTAGGCAGAAGACCCACCTTTGTCATCATCTCTTTAACGCGGTCTTTCACTTCATCAGCAGACAGCTCTGGGTAAAACGTCTCCAGAGGCTCAGCAATGATGTCACCAATAGTCATACGAGGATTAAGGGACGCCAGCGGATCCTGGAAAATCATCTGGATCTCTTTGCGTGTGTTACGGCGTTGTACGTCCTGCATCTTAGTCAGATCCTGACCAAGCCAGACAACTTCACCGTCGGTTGCTTCAACCAGACCAATTACGGCGCGGGCAAAAGTGGATTTACCGCAGCCAGATTCCCCTACTACACCCAAGGTTTCCCCTTCGTATAGGCGAATGTTAACGCCATCTACTGCTTTTAAAGGTGTTGGTTTAGTCCATGGCCATGCTGATTTAGGTGCAATGCTGAAATGAACTTTCAGGTCTTTTACATCTAGAAGAAGTTTTTTATCTGTACTCATCGATTCCAAGCCTCCCAGTCAGAAAAACATGCGCGTTGACGCCCTTCACCAAAGTTAACCAGTTTTGGAGCTTCAGTCTTACATTGCTCTGTCACGCGGTGACAACGCTCTTGGTAAGGACAGCCTTGTGGCAAACGAAGCAGGTTTGGTGGGTTGCCTGGAATGGTTGGCAGAATTTCGCCTTCCGTATCCAAACGAGGGATCGCCTTCAGCAGACCTTCTGCATAGGGGTGGCTCGGATTGTAGAAGATTTCGTTAACTGTACCGTACTCCATAGTACGTCCAGCATACATAACCAGTACTTTGTCACATGAACCTGCTACCACACCCAAATCGTGCGTGATCATGATGATTGCAGTGTTGAACTCGCTCTTAAGTTCGTTCAACAAATCCATGATCTGTGCTTGAACCGTTACGTCCAGAGCCGTTGTAGGCTCATCTGCAATAAGCAGTTTAGGACGACACAGTAGCGCCATGGCAATCATCACACGCTGGCGCATGCCGCCTGAGAATTCGTGTGGGTACATGGTGATACGCTTACGGGCTTCTGGGATTTTTACCGCTTCCAGCATTCGAACTGATTCTTCAAATGCTTCCGCTTTGCCCATGCCTTTGTGCAGCATCAACACTTCCATCAGCTGGTCGCTGACTTTCATGTACGGGTTCAGTGAGGTCATTGGGTCCTGGAAGATCATGGCAATCTGTTCTGCACGAACTCGGTTGAGTTCGTTTTCTTTCAGATTCAGAATTTCACGACCTTCAAATTTGGCACTACCAGAGATAATTCCGTTTTTTGCCAAAAGCCCCATGATAGCGAATACAGTCTGGGATTTACCCGAACCAGATTCGCCCACGATACCAAGGGTTTCCCCTTGGTTCAGTGAAAAATTTAAGTCATTCACTGCGGTGACGATACCATCTTGTGTGGTAAATTCGACTCGCAGATCTTTAACATCTAACAAGCTCATCATTGCTTTCCTGTGTAATTTTTATATTGCTCTAAAAGGATCCGATATTATTTTTTTATCTATCTTTTGGATCCAGTGCGTCACGCAGGCCGTCGCCGACATAGTTAAAGCAGAATAGCGTCACAACCATAAACGCGGCTGGGAACGCAAGCTGCCAAATTGCTACTTCCATCGTCTGAGAACCTTCCTGAAGCAGTGCGCCCCAGCTCGTCATTGGCTCTTGTACACCAAGACCAAGGAACGATAGGAATGACTCTGTAAGGATCATGCTCGGAATCAACAGAGTCGAGTAAACTGCAACAATACCCAGTACGTTTGGAACGATGTGGCGTGTAATTATTTTCCATTTGCTCACACCGCATACATGGGCTGCTTCAATAAACTCTTTGCTACGTAGGCTTAGTGTCTGACCACGTACGATACGCGCCATATCCAGCCATGCAATGGCACCGATAGCAACGAAGATCAGTACAATGTTACGACCGAAGAACGTTACCAGTACGATAACCAGGAACATGAACGGAACCGCGTAAAGGATTTCCAGGATACGCATCATGATTCGGTCAGTTTTGCCGCCGATGAAGCCAGAAGCTGCACCGTAAAGCGTACCAATCAGTACCGCAACAAGTGCACCAAGTACACCTACCATCAATGAGATACGACCACCAATAAGGGTACGAACGTACAGGTCACGACCCAGGCTGTCGGTACCAAACCAGTGCTCGGCATTTGGTCCAACATGCATCGCATACCAGTCGGTATCGTCGTATGTGTATGGAGCAAACATTGGCAAGAAAATCACTGCCATTGTCATTACAAATAGAATGGCTAAGCTCACCATAGCCGCTTTGTTACGCATAAAGCGGATACGGGCATCTTGCCACAGGCTGCGACCTTCTACTTCTAAGTCCTTAGAGAACTTTTCGATCGCTTCAAGGTTTTCTTTTTTAGTCAACATATCAATCCGTTCCCTTTAGTAGCGAATTTTCGGGTCAATCATAGCTAGCAAAATATCAACGATGGCGTTGAATAGAATGAACAGGAAACCAATCAGTATGGTTACACCCATTACTAGCGAGTAATCGCGGTTGAATGCTGCGTTTACGAATAGCTTACCGATACCCGGCAAACCGAAGATAGTTTCGATAACTACCGAACCAGTGATGATACCTACGAACGCAGGTCCCATGTATGAAACAACTGGAAGCAGTGCTGGACGAAGTGCGTGCTTGATTACGATGTAACGGTAGCTCAAACCTTTTGCGCGTGCAGTACGGATGAAGTTACTGTTCAGGGTTTCGATCATGCTGCCTCGGGTAATACGTGCAAAGGTCGCTACGTATAGAAGAGACATACCGATTACCGGAAGCACTAGGTATTTCAGGCTGCCGTCATGCCAACCACCTGCTGGGAAAAGGTTCCAATGCAGAGAGAAAAGATAGATAAGTGCAGGTGCCAAAACAAAGGATGGCATTACCACACCAAGCATTGCAGTGGACATGATGGTGTAGTCAACCCAGGTGTTCTGCTTCAGTGCGGCAATGGTACCGACTGACACACCCATGATGACAGTGAATATGAATGCGATGAAACCTACTTTCGCAGACACTGGCAGTGCCGCATGGATCAATTCGTTTACTGAATAGTCTAGGTATTTGAAAGAAGGACCAAAATCGCCTTGAACAACATTGGTAAGATACGTGGTGTACTGTTCGAAAACAGGTTTATCCAAACCGTATTTTGCTTCAATGTTTGCCATTACTTCTGGTGGTAATGGCTTCTCGCTCGAAAACGGGTTACCTGGCGCAAAGCGCATAAGAAAGAAAGATACTGTAATCAATACCAACATAGTTGGAATTGCTTCGAATATCCGTTTCATAATGAATTTAAGCATAAACTCACTCTTTCAGTCTGTGACAATGAATAATAGAAAAGACGCTGCATGTGAATCTCACATGCAGTGTCCGTGTTATTTATAATTTTATCAGCGGAGGTATTTTACTTCGCTTTGATGTAGAGATCTTTAGAGTAGATCTTCTCTTCTGCGTTGTTTGATGGGAAACCACCAACTTGAGGGCTTAGCAGACGAGCACGTACGTATTGGTAGATAGGTGCGATTGGCATCTCTTTAGCAATCAGGTCTTCAGCTTGAGTGTAAAGAGCAGTACGCTCAGCTTCTGAAGTAGAGTTCAACGCTTTGTCGATCAAAGCATCGTAGTCTTTGTTACCCCAGTGCTGACCAGCAGTCGTGTTCTTGCTTACCATTAGAGTTAGGAAAGAAGACGCTTCGTTGTAGTCACCACACCAGCCAGCGCGAGAAACTTCGAAGTCACCTTGGTCTTTAGTAGACAGGTAAGTCTTCCACTCTTGGTTTTCAAGAGTCACGTTCAGACCCAGAGTTTTCTTCCACATAGAACCTAGAGCAACCGCAATTTTCTTGTGGTTCTCGTTCGTGTTGTATAGAAGAGTGAACTTCAGAGGGTTGCTCTTACCAAAACCAGCTTCTTCAAGTAGACGAGCCGCTTCTGCGTCACGCTCTTTCTGAGTCATCTTCGCGTACTCTGGCAGTTCAGGGTTGAAGCCAGCAGTAATTTCAGGAGTCAGGAAGTAAGCAGGTTTTTGACCTTGAGCCAAAATTGCATCCGTTACGATATTACGGTTGATTGCGTAAGAGATCGCTTTACGAACACGTACATCATCAAATGGTTTCTTCTTCGTGTTGAACGAGTAGTAGTAAGTACACAGGCTGCCTTCTACAGAAACAGACTCTGGGTACTCTTTCTTAAGACGCTTGAAGTGTTCAACTGGCAATGCAGAAGAAGTGAAATCCAGTTCGCCAGAAAGGAAACGGTTCATTTCGGCAACTTGGTTTTCAATCGGAAGGAATGTTACTTGGTCTAGAACAGTTTTGTCATTGTCCCAGTACTGGGTATTACGCTTAAGAACCATACGTTCGTTAAGTACCCATCTGTCTACTACGAATGCACCGTTAGCAACGAAGTTTTCAGGCTTAGTCCACTGATCACCGTGCTTTTCAACTGTCGCTTTATGAACAGGCTTAGTTGTAGTGTGACCAGTCATCATTACAAAGTAAGGAACAGCAGACTCAAGTTTCACTTCTAGAGTGTGATCATCTAGAGCTTTAACACCAAGAGTACTCTTGTCTTTTTTACCCGCAATGATGTCAGCAGCGTTAACCATCTTGGTGTATTCCATGTACCAAGAGTAAGGAGACGCAGTAGCAGGATCTACCGCACGCTGCCAGCTGTACACGAAGTCGTGTGCAGTTACTGGGTCGCCGTTAGACCATTTAGCTTCTTTACGTAGGTGGAAAACAAACGTTTTGTTGTCTTCAGTTTCCCAGTGCGTTGCAACGCCTGGAATAGTGTTGCCGTCAGCATCTTGATTTACAAGACCTTCCAATAGGTCACGAATTACGTGAGACTCTGGAACACCTTGAGATTTGTGCGGGTCGATAGTTGCTACTTCAGTACCGTTACCACGTACCAGTTCCTGAACCTTCGCTAATTTTGTGCCTGCTGGAACGTCAGCAGCAAGAGAGGAGAACGAAGTGGCAGCCACTGCCATACCAGCACCAAGAAGAAGTGCCTGAGTGATTTTGTTCTTATACATGCATTAAACTCCAAGTTTTTTAGATTGCATCCATGACGTCTTCTATAGTTGCCAGAACGGAGGGCATTTAGAAAAATTTAGCGCAATAAGCGTACAGCGTTTTCTAAACCTAAAGAAGATTGCGCAACACACTACCAATCATTGAAGTAATTTGCCATAAAAATGTAGTAAAAAACCGTTTAATTTTTTGGATAACGGTCTTCTTCAGACAATTACTCTGCAAAGATTGAAAACGACGGTTCAAACAAACTCAGATATCGCCCGAGCCAAT
Source organism: Vibrio sp. SCSIO 43132 (assembly GCF_019904195.1). NCBI lineage: Bacteria > Pseudomonadati > Pseudomonadota > Gammaproteobacteria > Vibrionales > Vibrionaceae > Vibrio > Vibrio sp. SCSIO 43132. The sequence goes on along the minus strand of NZ_CP063199.1, from coordinate 1,306,008 downwards.
CTTAACCACCAAATTGTTTCAAAAACAATCAATTTAGCAGAATCTTATCCTGCTTTAGAACAAAAACTTAACATTTCACACATCTCAAGTCGACCAGAGCACCACAAAATGCCACATAATTTCAACATAAATGTGACTTTTATCACCACTGCTAAAGTGGGTAGTGCAAATGTTCATAAGTGCAACAGAACTATGTCAGGTTTTATAAAAAATCGAGGCACCAGCACTTTTTTTGTAACGCGCAAGAAACGATTTTTTTGTTTTTTTATATCGATTCAAAAGCATTTTATTTTTCTTTGTCAAAAGCTTGCCTCTCGGAAAAACTGACCGGGATGGCGGAAATTGAATGCCATCGTTACTTTCGCCTCTTTGTTTTTGAGGCAGTTTTTTTACAAGGAATGAGAGAAATACAATGAAACATCTAAGCTTATGCGCTATCGGTGTTGGTCTGGCTCTTTCGGGCTCCGTAATTGCTGCACCAGCGACGCCAAGCATCGACGTATACGGGTCAAACAATCTCCAGTTCTCTAAAATTGAACTGGCTATGGAAACCACAGCAGGTTATAACCAAATGGTTAAATATAAAGACCTTGCTGATATCACAATTAAGTTCAACCAGTGGAGTGGTACTCCTGGTGATACCTACAAAGTCTTCTTTGATGGTATAGAAGTCGCTACTGGTCCAATTACAGGTTCTCAAACTGCCGCAACTTTCCAATACGGAAAAGGTGGTGTTTACTCTGTAGAAATCGCTGCATGTGACGCGACAGGCTGTAGCAAGTCTGCACCTCAAGAACTTGTTATTGCAGACACCGATGGTGCTCACCTTAAGCCATTGGTTATGAATATCGATCCTAACAACAAGACCTACAACACAGATCCAAACACCGTTGTGGGAACTTACTTTGTTGAATGGGGTATTTACGAGCGTGGGTACACTGTAGATAACATTCCTGCTGATAACCTAACTCACATCCTTTACGGCTTCATTCCAATCTGTGGCCCTAACGAATCACTGAAATCTGTTGGCGGAAACAGCTACAACGCTCTTATGACAGCGTGTAATGGCGTAAACGACTACGAAGTTGTTATCCATGACCCATGGGCTGCATACCAGAAGAGCTTCAAACAAGCTGGTCACGAATTCAGCACACCTATCAAAGGTAACTACGCAATGCTGATGGCGCTTAAGCAGCGCAACCCAGATCTGAAAATCATTCCTTCGATCGGTGGCTGGACACTTTCCGATCCGTTCTTTGATTTCACAACAAAAGCAAACCGTGACACGTTTGTCGCTTCTGTAGAGCGCTTCCTGAAAACATGGAAATTCTACGACGGTGTTGACATTGACTGGGAATTCCCTGGCGGCGGCGGTGAGAACCCGAACCTAGGTGATCCTCTAAACGATGGTCCTGCTTACATTGCTCTTATGCAAGAGCTTCGCGCTATGCTTGATCGCCTTGGCGTAGAAACTGGTCGTACTTACGAGCTGACTTCAGCTATTGGTGTAGGTTACGACAAACTTGAAGACGTAGACTACGCAGCTGCAGTTCAGCACATGGACTACATCTTCGCGATGACTTATGACTTCTACGGTGGTTGGAACAACGTACCTGGACACCAAGCTGCGCTTTACTGTGGTAACTTCATGCGCCCTGGTCAGTGTGACGGTACAGGTGTTGATGCTGATGGCGTACCATACAAAGGTCCTGCATACACAACTGACAACGCAATCCAGATCCTGCTTGCACAAGGTGTTCCAGCAAACAAACTGGTTGTTGGTGCTGCGATGTACGGACGTGGTTGGGATGGCGTAATGCCTTCAAGCCTAACCGATCCAACGGATCCAATGACTGGTACTGGTAACGGTAAGCTAACAGGTACTAAAGCTCAGGGCGTTTGGGAAGCTGGCGTTATCGACTACAAAGGCATTAAAGGTCACATGCTTGGTGCAAACAACCAAGGTATCAATGGCTTTGAGTACGGTTACGACGAATTGGCTGAAGCGCCATACGTATGGAACCGTTCAAACGGTAAGCTAATCACGTTTGATGATGAGCGTTCTGTTAAAGCGAAAGGTGCTTACGTACGTAACCTAGGTCTAGCTGGTCTGTTCTCATGGGAAATCGATGCAGACAACGGTGACATCCTAAACGCTATGCACGAAGGTCTGGCGACTATCGGTGGTAACCGTGCACCAATCGCTTCTGCGGGTGCGGACGTTGCTGTTGAAGGTCCTGCTCAGGTTACTCTAGATGCTAGCGCTTCTAAAGACCTTGATGGCACAATCGCAAGCTACGCTTGGAAACAAGTAACTGGTCCGGCTGTAACTATCACTAACGCAAACGCGGCAGTTGCTACGGTAGACTTTGCAAGTGTTACTGCGGCTCAGACTTACACGTTTGAAGTCACTGTTACTGATAACAAAGGTGCAGCATCTACAGACAAAGTTCTGGTGACTGTTTCTCCTAAAGGCGTGAACTCTGCACCAGTAGCAGCAGTTTCTGCTCCAGCACAAGCAGCAGCAGGTGACGTAGTAGTAGTTGATGCAAGCGGCTCTACAGACGCTGACAACGACACTCTAACTTACACTTGGGATGTTCCAGCAGGCGTTAACGCGACTGTTCAAGGTGCAAAAGTGACCTTTACAGCAGCAAGCTACGATGTGGACACTACTCTAAACTTCTCTGTAACAGTGAGCGATGGCAAAGCATCAAGCTCTGCACAAGCAGCCGTTGTTGTTAAGAAGAATGTTGTAGACCCAACGTGTGACGTGACTGGTATCAACGTTTACCCGAACTGGCCTCAAACAGATTGGGCTGGTAACCCTAGTCACGCGACTGGCGGTGACCAAATGGTTCACAATGGCGTGATTTACAAAGCGAACTACTGGACTAACTCTGTACCTGGTTCAGACGGTAGCTGGTCAACAGTTTGTACTGTAGCTAAGTAATACCGATTAGTGCCTGCTCTTGGGTAGGCACTTAAAACCAACACTTAAAACCAAAGAGCCGGTCAGAATGATCTCCATCTGACCGGATCTTTAGTGTCTGCTGTCTAGTATCTAAAGAAGTGGGTTAAGGCTACTCGCCTTGTTCCGCCCATCGGCTGGCGGCGGCTGCGTCTGACTCTCTCGACTCAACCCACCTCACTGAATCCGTCGTTCTCTCTTTTTTCCAGAAAGGTGCCTGAGTTTTCAGGTAGTCCATAACGAATTCACAGGCGTTAAACGCATCTCCGCGATGTGCGCTAGAAACACCAACAAATACGATCTGATCGCCAATATCCAAATCACCAACACGATGTATGACTCGAATATTCTCAATAGACCACCTTTGCTTGGCTTGCTCGCATAGGCTTTCCAGCGATTTCTCGGTCATTCCCGGGTAATGTTCCAGCGACAATCCAACAACGTTGTCCCCTAGGTTCATATCTCGTACTTTTCCAACAAATGTCACAACCGCACCAGAAGATGTGCCCTGCGCGAGCACGTCATATTCGTCAGCCAGAGAAAAATCTTCTTTTTGAATCGATACCTGTGACATTCGTTACCCTCCGGTGACTGGTGGGAAAAATGCGACTTCATCGCCGGACTGTATAGGAGAGTCCAGAGGGGAAAGCGTTTGATTAATTGCCACCAGCAATTTCCCAGCTTCCAGCGCTAACGCCCATTTGTCGCCTTTTTCAACTAAATGAAGGCGAAGCTGCTCTGCCGTTTCATAACTGCTATCGACTTCGATTTGATCGACACCAACCAACTCTCTGGTTTGCGCAAAAAACAATACTTTGATCATCATTCCGCCTTAAAGTGACCGGATTTGCCACCAGTTTTCTCAAGCAAACGCACTTGCTCGATAACCATGTCTTTTTGAACCGCTTTACACATATCGTAGATGGTCAACGCCGCCACAGACGCTGCTGTCAGTGCCTCCATTTCGACACCTGTTTTACCAGCCAGCTTGCACACTGATTCGATTCGGACCTTGTTCTCTGACTCAATGGCTTCTAGCTGAACTTCTACTTTAGACAGCAGCAAGGGGTGGCAAAGTGGAATCAAATCCCAAGTTTTTTTCGCTGCCTGAATCCCGGCAATTCTTGCTGTCGCAAAAACATCGCCTTTGTGATGGGAACCTGAGACGATCAGCTCCAAAGTTTCTGGTGCCATGTGAACAAAAGCTTCTGCCCTTGCCTCGCGTACCGTGTCTGCCTTAGCAGACACATCCACCATGTTAGCTTCGCCCGACGCATTGATGTGGGTAAACTGAGTCATTCAATTCCCCTACTTGCTCAGGTGAGGCATAAAGTTACAAGGACGATGGCTGGCATCCATCTGTTGTTTTATGATCTTAGTCCAGGCAGTGCGACACGCACCAGTTGACCCTGGCATAGCGAAAATTACTGTATGGTTGGCAAATCCTGCAATCGCACGAGACTGAATAGTGGATGTCCCGATTTCCTCGTAGGAAACCGCTCGGAACAGTTCACCAAACCCTTCAACCTGCTTATCGAAAAGTGGAACAAGGGCTTCAGGAGTACTGTCACGAGAAGTAAAGCCAGTGCCGCCTGTAATCATAATTGCCTGAATCGAATCATCGGCAATCCACTGAGATACGACCGCACGAATTTGGTACATATCATCAATCACGATTTTCTTATCAGCCAGATTGTGACCAGCTTCCTGAAGATGTTCAGCAAGGTAACCACCTGAAGTATCGTTTTCTTCTGTACGCGTATCAGAGACGGTTAACACTGCAATGTTAGCTGGTTGAAATTTGCTTTCAGCGTGACCCATTTAGCTCACCTTTTGTATTTATTAAATTGAAATTGAATGGCTGGTCGCTTTGCCACCAGCACAAATATTTAACTGACTATCCGCCGATCGACGCCAGGTGCGGTGTGATGCCTGAGTTTCCATCATGGAGGAAATGGCTGACCGACTTATTCTGAAGCTGCTGAGAAATTCTCTGAATCAACTCAGATTCCTGATCATCTCGCTGCAAAAGATCGCGCAGCTCCACCCCTTCCTCACCAAACAAACAGAGGTGAAGCTTGCCTTTGGCGGAAATACGTAGGCGGTTACAGCTTTCGCAGAAATCCTTTTCATAAGGCATGATCAGACCAATCTCGCCCTGATAATCCGGATGTATAAAGACCTGAGCAGGTCCGTCGTTTAATGCCTTAGGTTTCAACAGCCAGCCATTGGCAATCAGGTGATTGCGGATACTCACACCGGACTTGTGATGATTCTTAAAGAGATCATCCATTTCACCCGTTTGCATCAACTCAATAAATCGGAGTTGAATCGGGCGATGCTTGATCCAGTGAAGAAAGGCTGGCAACTCCAGATGATTCAGATTCTTCAGGAGAACAGCGTTTACTTTGACCTGCTTAAAGCCCACTTCAAACGCCTTATCAATCCCAGCCATCACCTGCTCAAATTTATTCTCACCCGTTATCTGATGGAACATTCGGGCATCCAGGCTATCGACACTCACGTTGATATTGGTGAGACCAGCATCTTTCCAGGAAGCGACTTGCTTTTCCATGCGGTAGCCATTGGTGGTCGTCGCCACTTTGCGAATACCCGTAGTCGTCGCTACCTCATGAATGATCTCAGTGAAATCTTTACGCAGGCTAGGCTCACCACCGGTTATACGAACTTTGTCGGTACCACAATCGGCAAACGCGCGAACCACGCGACGGATTTCAGGGAGGGTTAAAAAAGACGAGTTTCGTTGACCCGAGGGGTGTCGATACCCATCAGGCAAACAATATGTGCATTTAAAGTTACATACGTCGGTAACTGATAAGCGCAAGTAATAGAACTTGCGATTGAAATTATCTTCGAATTGTTGCGCCACGGAACACCTTTCCAAACACGGGAGGCTTGCTCATTTCCAAACAAACCCTTGTGACAAAACGTCACTGGCTGACACTTCATATCCGCATGTTGCGAACTTAGCAGTGAAAGCTCGGAGCTATGGCAGCCACGCACTATGCGTGGCAGCTTCTAATAAAATACTTAATATTATTGTGGGATACCAGCTTAACTTTGCAAAAATTCGAATTTGTGCAGTTCAATCGCTAGAATTTTAGTAAATCAGCAGGCAAAGTATCGGCATCTACTCTGTTCAGCTTTGCTCAATGACAACGCTGGCCGGGAATAACAAAAAACGTGAACATGTATGACTCTATATAAAAACAAGAAAGTGGTCGCCATTGGTGGCGGTCACGGGCTAGGAAGAATGTTGGCTGCACTTAAAGATTTCGGCAGCAACGCGACTGGAATCGTTACTACTACTGACAACGGCGGCTCTACAGGTCGAATCCGAGACTGTCAGGGTGGCATTGCCTGGGGCGATACGCGTAATTGCATTAACCAGCTGATTACCGAACCCTCTATCGGCTCTATGATGTTCGAATACCGTTTCAAGGGTGTTGGCGAGCTCAACGATCACAACCTGGGTAATCTGATGCTCACGGCGCTGGATAACCTTTCTGTTCGCCCTTTAGAAGCCATCAACCTTATCCGGGATATGCTCAACGTGGATGTGAATATCGTCCCTATGTCTGAACACCCTTCAGACCTGACTGCCCTTTCTACCTCTGGCGAAAGAGTTCGGGGCGAAACCAGTGTTGATGAAATGGAGCAGGATCTTCAGCGGCTGTATCTTGAACCTCAGGTTCCTGCAACCAAAGAAGGATTACGAGCAATAGAAGAAGCCGACTGCATTATTTTAGGTCCGGGCAGCTTTTTAACCAGTATCATGCCGCCGCTGCTGATTCCGGAGCTGGGTAAATCCATCGCCAGAAATGAACAAGCCAGACTGGTGTTTATTGAAAACCTTTCACCTGAATATGGACCTGCAGGTCGAATGTCTCTACAGGAGAAACTTAACTGGTGTCAGCGCGCGTGTGATGGAAGGAAAATAGATCTGTTATTAAGCAGCGAGCAGCCGCAGGATTTGGATGGTGTGGGTGAGATTGTCACCATTGACCTTGCTTCAGCAAACCATCAATGGCGACACGATCGCACCAAACTACAAAAGGCGATAGAAAACTTACTCGGTTAACTTGATAAACTCGTCTTTCGTAATGTGAAGACAGGTGATCATGGTTTCTCGGTTTTCATCCGTGTTAATAGGTTCACCTGTTTTGTATCTGGCATCTAGTCTTGTGGCAAACTCACATAGTCTTTCTGCTCCAAAACTGGCGGCACTACTTTTTAAAGAGTGGCTGATGGCTTTCAACTGCTCTTCAGCTTCACTTTGTTCAGTTGGTCCATTGGCTAACGCCTCGGCATAGTCCACCAGCTCCCCAATAAAAATAGAAAAAAGCATAGGGAGATTTTCTTCCCCAATATCCCTACTCAATTCGTCTATTTTGTCTGTATTGACAACCGCTTTCATCCTACCCTCTTAATCTTCTTAGTTTTGCTCTTATTGTTCTTTCCAAGCTTGTAGCTTGCGATACAAGGTAGATGGGCTGACATCCAAATAACCCGCAGCCTTTGGAATATTTCCTTCACAGGCCTCTATTGCTTGTTCTATCGCACTTTTTTCGGTAAGCCACAGTGGTCGAATTTCTTCTACTGAGAGTTTAGTTGATTTTGCGTCATATGCATTTACTTGCTTCAAATCTGATACGGAAGGCAAATTTAATGGCGGTGGCAACATGTTTAATGTGATCTCGCTACCATGATTGAGTACTACGGCATTACGAAGCACATTCTGAAGCTGACGAACATTACCCGGCCATTCGTATTCAATAAATTTATCAACGACTTGCTGCGAGAATCGAACAAACCCTTTACCCTCTTCATGAGACATGTAACCGAGTAACGAATAAGCAATCTCAACCACATCTTCTCCTCTGTCTCGCAAAGGAGGAAGGTGCAGTGGAATGACATACAAACGGTAATACAAATCTTCTCGGAAGCGCCCTTCCTGAACTTCTTTCCAGGGGTCACGGTTAGTCGCACACACAAAGCGTACGTCTACACTCTTCATTTTAGAAGAACCAACCTTTTGGAAGGTACCCGTTTGAATAAATCTAAGCAGCTTGGTTTGCAGATCCAGATCCATTTCACACAGTTCATCCAAAAACAGCGTACCGCCGTCTGCAAGCTCTGCGGCACCCTGCCTGTCGGTTGATGCCCCGGTAAACGCCCCTTTCACGTGACCAAACAGTTCACTTTCAATCAGGTCTTTTGGTATTGCAGCACAGTTGATGGCAATAAACGGGTTTTCACCACGTTTACTGGCGGCATGAATCGCTTCTGCACACACTTCTTTACCGGTACCACTTTCGCCCGTAATAAATACTGACGCTTTACTGGGAGCCGCGGAGTCGATAGTTCGGTAAACAGCCTGCATGGTCTGGCTACTGCCAATAAAGCCCTGGTAGTTGTTATCGGGTTCGCTGCTTGGAGAACGAAGTTTCCCTGCTTTGCGAATGGCGTTATTGACCGTTACACGCAGGCGGTCTGCCTCACAAGGCTTAATTAAAAAGTCCTGAGCACCCTTACGCATTGCCTCAACGGCGGTATCAATCGAACCGTGTGCGGTCATAAAAATAACAGGAACATCGGGGTAGTTTGATTTCACCGAAGAAAGGACATCCATGCCCGTCATATCAGGAAGGCGTAAGTCGAGAAGAATCAGGTCTGGTGTTCGCTCTTCCAGGCTTTCAACTGCATCTTTACCTGTTCCGACAATAGTAATGTCCAGCCCCAGTGGACTGAGGTAAGATCGATAGAGCGCTGCTACTGAGGCGGTATCCTCCACCATCAATAGGTATTTAGGATTGGGGTTAGAAGTTGTGTCTTGCATATCCTAGCCGTTGCACTTTAGTAATATAGTTGCAATATGAATCGCATTTTGCGAAAAATGATAGCCTAAACTGGGGAAAATGTAAAAGAAAGGGTGAAATAAACATGGCATGCAATGTGCAACTGCATGTATGACCCTAACGGGTCACCTAGCCAACTGACGTTGTTAGTGAACAAAGTATTCACGAAATGAAGCCAATAGATCGATTTCTATTGGCTATTTTTTTATCTTAATCACACTACGTTAGCAAACTAGCTATTCACAATGAACTGTGCTTTCAGTTTTTCGATTTCATCTCGTTTCTCTGCAGCCAGCTCAAATTCCAAGTTTTGGGCATGTTGATACATTTGACCTTCCAACTTAGCAATTTCTTTCTCAAGTTCTTGAGGTGACAACACTTCGTATTTATTCGATGGCTCAGCCACCTTAGAAAGCGGAACTTGTTTGTTGTGACGTTTTCCTTTCGCCTTGGCAATATCACCAAGCTCCATGATGTCTTTAACGTTGGTTTGCAACGCCTGCGGGGTGATACCCTGTTCTTCGTTATAAGCTTGCTGCTTCTCGCGACGACGGTTCGTTTCATCCATGGCTTTTTTCATGGATTTAGTAATCGAGTCTGCGTAAAGAATCGCTTTACCACTCAGGTTACGCGCAGCTCGGCCAATGGTCTGAATCAGAGATCTCTCTGAACGAAGGAAACCTTCCTTATCCGCATCCAGTATCGCCACTAAGCTAACTTCTGGCATGTCCAAACCTTCACGAAGTAAGTTAATACCAACTAACACGTCGAACTCGCCCAAACGAAGATCTCGAATAATCTCTACGCGCTCAACGGTATCGATATCCGAGTGAAGATAGCGAACTCTTACATCGTGCTCGTGCAGGTATTCCGTCAAGTCTTCCGCCATGCGTTTGGTGAGTGTCGTAACCAGAACACGCTCACCCTTCTGACTCCGGATACGAATCTCAGATAACAGGTCATCCACCTGAGTGGCAACAGGTCTCACTTCGAGTTGCGGGTCTAATAACCCAGTCGGTCGAACGACCTGATCAGCGACGTCACCGTCTGATTTTTCTAATTCATAATTACCAGGAGTGGCAGACACGAAGATAGTTTGCGGTGCCAAGGATTCAAATTCCTCGAACTTTAATGGTCGGTTATCCAACGCTGACGGCAACCTGAAACCAAATTCAACCAAGGTTTCTTTACGTGAACGGTCACCTTTGAACATGGCACCGATTTGAGGAACCGTAACGTGGGACTCGTCAATAATGAGCAGACCATCATGAGGAAGGTAATCAAACAAGGTCGGAGGTGGCTCTCCCTCGTTACGTCCACTGAGATAACGTGAATAGTTTTCGATACCAGAACAAAAACCAAGCTCGGTCATCATCTCAATATCAAATTGAGTACGCTGGCTGATTCTCTGTTCTTCCAGAAGTTTGTTGTTTTCAAGCAGGTGCTTTTTCCGCCCTTCTAGCTCAACCTTGATGTTTTCAATCGCTTCTAGAATCCGCTCTCTTGGCGTGACATAGTGGGTTTTAGGATAAATGGTAAATCTTGGCAAATCCCGCTGTTTAACCACACCCGTAAGTGGGTCGAAAACGCTGATGCAATCGACTTCATCATCGAACATTTCGATACGAACCGCATCCTGTTCAGACTCTGCCGGGAAAATGTCAATCACCTCCCCTCTCACCCGAAACTGACCGCGCTCAAACGCCACGTCATTTCTGGAATACTGCAGCTCTGCAAGACGACGAAGGATATCGCGCTGATCGATCATGTCACCACGACGAACGTGAAGCATCATTTTGAGGTAGCTGTCCGGATCGCCCAATCCGTAGATAGCAGAAACAGAAGCAACAATGATGGCATCTTTACGTTCAAGTAGCGCTTTGGTAGCAGACAAACGCATTTGCTCGATGTGAGCGTTCACCGACGCGTCTTTCTCGATAAAAGTATCGGTTGTCGGAACGTAAGCTTCAGGTTGGTAGTAGTCGTAGTAAGAAACAAAATACTCGACGGCATTGTTAGGAAAGAACGCCTTCATCTCTCCATACAGCTGGGCAGCCAGAGTTTTGTTGGGGGCGAGTAAAATTGCTGGTCGTTGTGATTCTGCAATCACGTTGGCAAGGGTAAATGTTTTACCCGAACCTGTTACACCTAATAATGTCTGATGTGCCAGACCAGAATCCAGTCCATCCAGCAACTGCTTAATCGCAGTAGGCTGGTCACCCGCTGGGGTGTATTTGGAGACCAAATCGTACGTCTTACTCATATTTTATCCCTAACCATAATTTGCCCAGTATTGTCTTTGCTAACGTCTCTTAAGGTCAATACGTATAAACATTAAAAGTCAGATCTATGACACATTTACTACTAGAACCTGACAAGTTTATCTGATATCTTTCTTGACCCTGCTCGGAAATCCCCACAAAAAAACACCATTTTCTATCCACTAGTTTTCCCCAAAATTTCGTGCCTTGTTGCTATATGGTCATATATTGCATTTTTATTCACAAAGCATTTCATTGATTCACCTAAACGCATTCTCATTATAAAACATCAAGTTAAACTGCATTCTTTCGACAAAATCACTCTTTCCTAATATTGAAAAAACAGAGCTCTGTATTTTGTCAAAAATCAATTAACACACTTATCCACAATTTTGGTGGATAACTGCGACTAGGTCTTATTCTGCAAGGCTTACATGAATGTAAAGCCGTTTTTATTCATTTTTTTTCGGTTTTCTTTTCATTTGAGTGTTGACAGAAAAATCGGGTATCGCTAAGATTCGCACCACTCAATTGTTCCCCCTTAGTTCAGTTGGTAGAACGGCGGACTGTTAATCCGTATGTCGCAGGTTCGAGTCCCGCAGGGGGAGCCACTATTCCAAAAGCCATGTCGCAAGACGTGGCTTTTCTCGTTTTTAAGCAACTGGCTTTTACTAGATTACATTGTCGCTATCCACACCGAGCTAATCTCTCAATCAAGGTGAGCAAAAAACCAACACCAAACATCATTTTTTGACCGCAACTTTATGTTTTCATTGAGAACCTCAAAGTCCTACTCTTGATGAAGACAAGAGAGACAATTTTCTGAGCCGTAATTGAAGAAACCCCACCTGCAACTCACTGTAAATGATATTAATTCTCAACAACTTGGCTATTTTCCAATTCTTGAATCATAATTCTATAAATAACCGACTAATAATCAGCCAAATACCCAAAAACCTTGCTCTATCTTGGTTGTTAATTCCGTAACAAAGCAGGATAATATTAAGATCTGATTTATTTGTTTAGAGATGCCATGACAGAATATCTGTTGCTGCTTGTTGGCACTGTATTGGTCAACAACTTTGTTCTTGTAAAATTTCTAGGTCTGTGTCCGTTTATGGGAGTTTCAAAAAAACTTGAAACTGCGATCGGCATGGGTCTGGCCACCACATTTGTGCTGACTCTGGCATCGGTTAGCGCGTACCTGGTAGAAACCTACATTCTTACACCGCTTGGTATCCAGTATCTACGCACCATGAGTTTTATTCTGGTGATTGCGGTTGTTGTACAGTTCACAGAAATGGTTGTGCACAAAACCAGCCCGACTCTATACCGCCTATTGGGCATCTTCCTGCCCCTGATCACCACCAACTGTGCGGTATTGGGTGTCGCTCTACTCAACATCAACGAAAACCACAACTTCATCGAGTCCATTGTTTATGGGTTTGGTGCAGCAGCAGGTTTTTCAATTGTTCTTATCCTGTTTGCTTCTATGCGTGAGCGGATTGCAGCCGCTAACGTTCCTACACCGTTTCGGGGAGCCTCAATCGCTATGATTACGGCAGGATTAATGTCTCTTGCATTCATGGGCTTTACTGGGTTGGTGAAACTGTAATGAGCGGAATTTTAATCGCGATCATCGCGTTAGCTGTACTTGCCGCAATTTTTGGTGCCATTCTTGGATTTGCTTCTATCAAATTCAAAGTGGAAGCCGACCCTATCGTCGACCAGATAGACGAAATACTTCCACAGACCCAGTGTGGTCAATGTGGCTATCCGGGCTGCCGCCCCTATGCAGAAGCCATTGCTAACGGCGACTCCATTACCAAATGTCCTCCGGGTGGACAGGCTTGTATTGAAAAGCTTGCAGATTTAATGGGGGTTGAAGCAGGAGAGCCGGAACACGATCCAGAAAAAAGCATCAAAAAAGTCGCTTATATACATGAAGATATGTGTATAGGATGTACTAAATGCATCCAAGCTTGCCCCGTGGATGCAATAGTTGGAGGAACCAAAGCACTGCATACTGTCATTAAGGATGAATGTACAGGATGCGATTTATGTGTAGCGCCTTGTCCGACTGACTGTATTGAAATGATTCCAATTGCTCAAACAACGGATACATGGAAGTGGCAATTAAACGCAATACCGGTGGTGAACGTCACCGACTCTCAACCTCAAGAATTACAATAAGAAGGATTGGGTATGTTGTCACTCGTCGAAAAAATCCGCTCTGGTTACCTCTGGGACTTTCCCGGCGGTATTCATCCACCAGAAAACAAACGTCAGTCCAACCAAGCGGCAATGCAACCACTGCCGTTGCCAACCGAGTTGGTATTGCCTGTAAAGCAACACATTGGTAAGCCTGGCGATCTCGCTATAAATCCGGGTGATCGCGTTCTTAAAGGGCAAGCACTGACCAAGTGTTCTCTCAGCTTTATGCTCCCTGTTCATGCACCAACATCCGGTGTTGTAACTGCTATTGAGCCTAGAACCACGGCGCACCCTTCTGGCTTAGCCGAGCTTGCCATCGTTATTCAGCCTGATGGCAAAGAAGAATGGATTGAAAAACACCCTATCGCGGACTTCAAGCAAGAAACACCGGACGCGCTCATTGAAATTATTCGCAATGCCGGTATTTCCGGAATGGGTGGTGCGGGCTTCCCGACCGCTAAGAAAATTCAGTCTGGTCTGGCAAAAACAAAGATATTCATCGTCAATGCAGCGGAGTGTGAGCCATACATCACAGCCGACGATCGTCTGATGCAGGAACACGCGGAAGAAATTATCAAAGGCATTGAGATTGTCGAACACATTCTCAAACCTGAACTCACCATTATTGGCATCGAAGACAACAAGCCAGAAGCCATCGAAGCGCTGCAACTGGCAGCAACGGCAAAAGATTTGGTGATACGTGTTATTCCGACCAAGTATCCTTCCGGGGGCGAAAAGCAGCTCATTAAGATACTGACTGACAAAGAAGTTCCCGCTAATGGAATTCCTGCAGACATAGGAATTCTTGTACAGAACGTCGGTTCCATGCATGCGGTTAAGAGAGCGGTAATCGATGGCGAACCTTTGATTCAGCGCGTAGTGACGTTAACAGGCAAAACCTTCAAACAGCCTAAGAATGTCTGGGCTTTGCTCGGTACTCCTGTTTCTCATTTGCTAGAGCACAGCAATTATAAAGCAGATAAGAAATCACCAAGGCTCATTATGGGTGGACCGATGATGGGGTTCACCTTGCCGCACGCTAATGTCCCAATCACAAAAACAGCAAACTGCATACTTGCCCCCTCCAGACGCGAACTTCCTACCGAGCGATACGAAATGGAATGTATTCGCTGCGGTGAGTGTGCGGATGTATGTCCGGCATCGTTGCTACCGCAGCAATTGCAGTGGTACGCCAAAGATCAGGATTACGATAAGTGTGAAGAACTTAACCTAAAAGACTGCATTGAGTGCGGTGCCTGTGCATTTGTGTGCCCCAGTGAGATTCCACTTGTTCACTACTATCGTGAAGCAAAAGCGGAAATCCGAACACGCAAAGATGAAGCCATTGCTGCGGAAAGAGCCAAACGTCGCTTTGAAGAAAAAAATGCGCGTATGGAGCGAGACAAACTGGCTCGAGAAAATAAATTTAAAAAAGCAGCCGAATCAAGGCGTAAAGACCTTAAAACTAGCGATGGTGATGATGCAATAGCCGCCGCCATTGCACGTGTTAAAGCGCAAAAAGCGAAAGAGCCAGCCAAAGATGAAGTGAAACCTGCCGTGGCAGCCGCCATTGCTAAAGCAAAAGCCAAACAAGCTGAAGCTATGTCGGCAGGCAAATCAGAGCCAGATAACAGCGAGATGGCTAAGCTTCGCGAAAAGAGAAAACGTCAGGCCAGAGAGCGTAAGGCGCAGAAAGCGGCTGAAGCAGGTAATACAGATAGCGAGACTGGCTCAGACGATAAAAAGGATGCAGTCGCTGCTGCCATCGCAAGAGCTAAGGCGAAAAAAGCAGGCCAAGCTGCATCTGACACGAGCGATAAAAAAGACGCAGTTGCAGCCGCAATTGCGCGGGCTAAAGCTAAAAAGGCGCAGCAAAGTGGTACTGAGGCACCTGAAGATGTTACATCTGAAGGAGACAGTAAAAAGCAGGCGGTTGCTGCTGCGATTGCTCGAGCCAAAGCCAAAAAAGCACAACAAGCTCAGGAACAAGACCAATCTTCTGATACCAATGAAGATGGCGATTCCAAAAAAGCGGCAGTGGCTGCTGCTATCGCCAGAGCGAAAGCGCGTAAAGCTCAAAAAGAACAACAAGCTCAACCTGAATCAGAAAGCGTTGAGTCAACCGTTGAAGAAGATCCAAAGAAAGCTGCCGTCGCTGCTGCTATTGCCAGAGCGAAAGCGCGTAAAGCTGAAAAAGAACAGCAAGCTCAACCTGAGCCAGAAAGCGCAGAGCCAGCCGCTGAAGAAGATCCAAAGAAAGCTGCAGTCGCCGCTGCTATCGCCAGAGCCAAAGCTCGCAAGGCAGCAAAAGAGAAAGAAACCGAATCTGAACCAGAAAGCGCAGAGCCAGCCGCTGGAGAAGATCCAAAGAAAGCTGCCGTCGCTGCTGCTATTGCCAGGGCAAAAGCGCGTAAAGCTGAAAAAGAACAACAAGCTCAACCTGAGCCAGAAAGCGCAGAGCCAGCCGCTGAAGAAGATCCAAAGAAAGCTGCCGTTGCCGCTGCAATAGCCAGAGCAAAGGTTCGCAAAGCCGAAAAAGAACAACAAGCTCAACCTGAGCCAGAAAGCGCAGAGCCAGCAGTTGAAGAAGATCCAAAGAAAGCTGCCGTCGCTGCCGCTATTGCCAGAGCAAAAGCGCGTAAAGCTGAAAAAGAACAGCAAGCTCAATCTGAACCAGAAAACTCAGAGCCAGCCGCTGAAGAAGATCCAAAGAAAGCAGCCGTCGCTGCTGCTATAGCCAGAGCAAAGGCTCGCAAAACTGAAAAAGAACAACAAGCTCAACCTGAGCCAGAAAGCGCTGAGTCAGCCGCTGAAGAAGATCCAAAGAAAGCTGCCGTCGCCGCTGCAATAGCCAGAGCAAAAGCTCGCAAAGCTGCAAAAGAGCAAGAAACCGAATCTGAACCAGCAATTGAAGAAGATCCAAAGAAAGCTGCGGTCGCTGCTGCTATAGCCAGAGCAAAAGCTCGCAAGGCTGCAAAAGAGCAAGAAACCGAATCTGAGCCAGAAAACTCAGAGCCAGCTGCTGAAGAAGATCCGAAGAAAGCAGCCGTCGCCGCTGCAATAGCCAGAGCAAAAGCGCGTAAGGCAGCAAAAGAACAAGAAGCAGCACAACTAATACAAAATCAATCTGAGGAGAATGAGTAGTGGCATTTTTTATTGCAAGCTCTCCGCATGCCCGAAATCGCCGCAGTACACCAGACTTAATGAAATGGGTTGCGATTTGCGCCACTCCGGGTCTGGTCGCTCAAACCTACTTCTTCGGTTGGGGAACGCTAATTCAACTGGTATTTGCTATTGTCGTTGCCTTAGCGCTCGAAGCTCTGGTCATGCTGGCTAGAAAGCGTCACCCCATTTCTGCTTTACGCGATTACAGTGCAGTGGTCACAGCCTGGTTGCTCGCAGTAGCCATCCCTCCCCTATCCCCTTGGTGGATGATGGTGATTGGTCTTATCTTTGCCATTGTCATTGCAAAGCACCTTTATGGTGGGTTGGGGCAAAATATCTTCAATCCTGCCATGGTCGCATACGTGGTGTTGCTGATTTCATTCCCCGTTCAAATGACGAGTTGGCTGTCTCCATCCACAATGAGTCCGTTTCAGGTTGATTTCTCTGATGCGCTGTCACTGATATTCACCGGTTTCAATCATGATGGTTTCTCATTGCAGCAGGTAAGAACCGGGATCGATGGCATCACAATGGCCACGCCTCTGGATACCATGAAGACCTCGCTTCAGGCTGGTATGACAGTAAGTGAAATTACCGCTCAGCCGCAGTTTTCAGGCGTAGCGGGAGCTGGATGGGAATGGGTAAACCTGGCTTATCTGATCGGTGGTTTAGCCATGATAAAGCTGCGAATCATCCAGTGGTATATCTCAGTCGCGTTTCTCGGGGCACTGACCATCATGTCAGTGTTGTTTATGCTGCTTCTGCCCGGTCAGACTGCACCAGTCACCATCCAATTGCTCTCAGGCGCTACCATGCTAGGGGCATTCTTCATCGCAACGGATCCAGTGTCTGCCTCTACCACAGTAAAAGGCAGGATTGTCTTCGGCGCTATCATTGGTGCCTTGGTGTTTATTATAAGAGCCTGGGGCGGCTTTCCAGATGGCGTGGCATTCGCTGTATTGCTGGCGAATATGTGTGTACCATTGATCGATTACTACACAAAACCAAGAACATACGGACACCAAAGGTAAGTTGAATGTTGAATGCAATTAAGAAAAATGGCGCTGTACTTGCTGTCTTTGCCTGTGCATCAACAGGGTTGGTTGCCATTACCAACGCACTTACCGCTTCCACTATTCAGGAACAGGAGCAGGCACAACTGATGTCTGTCCTGAATGAAGTGGTACCAGAAAATATGCACGACAATCAGCTATTCTCTGCATGCACCATATTGGAATCACCAGAACTTGGGTCTGAACCTGTTCATGCTTATATTGCTCAGAAGCAGGGCGAAACCTCCGCCATCGCTCTGGAAGCCATAGCGCCAGACGGCTATAGCGGAAAAATAAAGATCATTGTGGGTGTTGCAGCTACGGGTGAAATTTTAGGTACGCGAGTTCTTTCTCATAAAGAAACACCGGGGTTAGGTGACAAGATTGACTTAAGAGTATCAGACTGGATATTGGGCTTTAATGGCAAATCGGTGCCTGATATAGAAGACCCTGCCTGGGCAGTACGAAAAGATGGCGGACAGTTTGACCAGTTTACTGGCGCAACCATCACTCCACGCGCGGTCGTAAAGGCGGTCAAGCAAGCCGTGTGGTACGTTAATCAAAATCAGCAAGCTATCGCATCCAGACTACTGAATTGCGGAGGACAGTAATGACCGACCACAAAACACTGATAAAAAATGGTATTTGGGACAACAACCCTGCTCTGGTTCAGTTACTGGGGCTTTGCCCACTGTTAGCGGTTTCTTCAACCGTAACCAATGCATTAGGTTTGGGTCTTGCGACTTTACTGGTTCAGGTCGGCTCAAATGTCGCCGTCTCTCTGGTCAGAGACTACGTGCCAAAAGAAGTTCGTATTCCTATCTTCGTTATGATCATTGCATCTCTGGTTACCTGTGTTCAGCTTCTGATGAATGCTTACGCGTATGGTCTGTATTTATCACTGGGTATTTTTATTCCGCTGATCGTAACCAACTGCATCATCATTGGTCGCGCCGAAGCATTTGCGTCAAAGAACTCTCTTCTTCCATCGGCTCTAGACGGCTTCTGGATGGGTATGGGAATGATGCTCGTACTTGTGGTACTAGGCGCAATGCGTGAAGTGATAGGTAATGGCACCTTATTCGACGGCGCCGATGTACTGCTCGGATCATGGGCGACTGTGCTTCGAATTGAAGTGTTTCAATTTGATAACAGCTTCTTACTCGCCCTACTGCCACCTGGTGCCTTTATTGGCGTTGGCTTCTTAATTGCGGGTAAAAACCTGATAGATAAGCAAATTGAATCGCGTCAGCCGAAGCAAGAAAAGCCAGAAATAGAACGTGCGCGCGTAACCAACGCTTAGAACGAGAGTCTGTTGACCTAAATATATAAAGCAACATTGGAAGCTGCCTTAAATGAATCAATCCATAACAAAAAAAGAGAAAGTACAAGCAATTATCAACATTCTTGATGAGCTGTATCCTGAAGTTCCGATTCCTCTAGACCACAAAGATCCCTACACCTTATTGGTGGCGGTTTTATTGTCAGCACAATGCACCGATGAAAGAGTAAACCAGATTACTCCTAAGCTTTTCGCGCGTGCTGATAACCCATATGACATGGTGAAACTGAGTATTGAGGAAATAAAAGAAATCATCAGACCTTGTGGCTTGTCACCGATGAAATCGAAAGGTATCTGGCATTTGTCGGATATGATCATCAAAGAGCATGGTGGCGAAGTCCCTCAAGACTTTAAGGCATTGGAAGCGATGCCGGGTGTCGGACACAAAACAGCTTCGGTTGTCATGGCTCAGGCATTCAACATCCCTGCTTTCCCTGTTGATACGCATATACACCGATTGATGTACCGCTGGGGTTTATCTAACGGTAAGAGCGTTGAACAGACAGAACGTGACGGTAAACGCCTTTTCCCGAAAGAGAGATGGAACGATCTGCACCTTCAGATCATTTACTATGGGCGTGAGTACTGCCCTGCCAGAGGCTTCGACTTAGACAAGTGCATTATTACTAAACAGTACGGGCGTAAAAGCTTTATCAATGAAGTGCTGAAAGCACAAACAAAAAAGAAGAAATAAAAGTCCCGTAGGATATAAAGGTAAATTGAGCGATATAAGTAAAGGGAGTGATTTTCACTCCCTTTTTGTTGAGGTTTAGATTTGAATAACCTGATCGCAAAGCTTATTGAGAGCCACTTTATCATGGCTGATTAACAACAGAGAAAACCCTTGCTCTTCGCTTAGCTCAACCAGTAATTTAAGCGTATTGGCTGCCGTAATGGGGTCGAGTCTGGACGTTGGCTCATCCGCAATCAGCAAACTAGGCTCCATCAATAATGCACGTAAGATTGCAAATCGTTGAAGTTCTCCCCCAGATACCTGAGTCGACTTTCTAGCAAGCAGACTTTCATCTAAATTCAGTCGCTTCAGATATCGCCTGACTTGTCCGTCATCGAACTGACAGACCTTTCGAATGTCGTCGAGAAGTGTTTGCAAAGGCACGGCACGTGACAATGCACTCGGTGGATCCTGATATAGCTTTAGCGCTTTTCCTTTGGCAAGCTTTTCCTGAAACTTCAGAGATCCAGCGGTTGGGGTCACCAACCCGAGCACGATATCGGCAAGCGTTGACTTCCCCTTTCCGCTGTCTCCACTGATGCCAATTACGCTATTCTTAGGAATAGCGAATTCAAGATCTTCAAAGAGTGTTTTGCCATTACGAACCATTTTCAGTTCGCTGGCTTTTATCATTGTTTCCAACTTTGAAGAAACCTGACGTTGTTGCCAATTTTTAGGATGAGCAGAGATCAGTGCTTTGGCATAATCCGATTTTGGTGCCTTTAACACCTCTTCGCTTTTCCCACGCTCCACCACCACGCCTTTTCGCATGACGATCACTTCCCCACCAAGGGATTCAGCCAGCTCAACATCATGGGTGATAACCAAAACTGCGCCTTTCGACTTATGTGCATTGAGCTGTTCACCAATCTGCTTTTGACGACTGGCATCCAACCCTTTGGTCGGCTCGTCTGCAATCAGCAGCTTTCCTCCACCCTGAGTTGCGCTTATGTACGCTACTCGCTGTGCCATTCCCCCCGAAAGCTGACTCGGCAGTTTGCTTTCGTCCCCACTGAGGTTTACCTTCTGAAATGCCTCTTTTAAGCGATTCAAAAGTGTATTGCCGGAAATACCGTTGACCAGTTGATCCACTTCTTTTACCTGCTCACCTGCCGCCATAAGAGGGCTAAGCGCAAACCAAGGTTCCTGAGGTAACACGGAAATGTCTCGCCCCCACAAAGATTCGCGTTCTTCCTGAGTTCGTTCTGACTGGCATCGGTCAAACAGGCGTACCTGCCCAGAGGAAGTCAGAGTATCTGGCAAATTCCCGATGATCGCATTGGCGAGCAAACTCTTTCCTGAGCCGGTTTCTCCTAAAATGACTAACGCTTCCCCGCTGTTCACGTCGAAAGAGACAGGTTCAACCAGACGATCATTTTCAACCGATACGGAAAGATCTTTGATTTCAAGAAGACAACTCATGACTTATCTCCTTTTGCCAGTAAATGGAATCCCATAACCAATAAGAACACCACAACAATAGGCTGCGCCAATACCCAGGGAGCCTGCTGGTAATAGCGGAAAAGCTCAACCATCATCAGACCAAGTTCGGCTTCAGGCGGCTTAAGCCCAACATACAAAAATCCTATAGAGGCGAGAGTCAGAATCGAATTACCTGCGCCAAAGCAAGCCAATGTGTAGATATCGCGTTTTAGTTCAGGCCATAGGTGGCGCTTAAATATATAGAAATCTGAGAAGCCATACAGCTGAGAGGCTTCGACTTCAGGAGACACCACTAGGCTCATAACACGGCTTCTGACCACACGAAAATACTCAACCCATAAAATCAAGGAGATAGCGAGATAAAGAATCCAGAATGATCCGGGAACAATTGCTCCGAAAAGCAGCACCAGAATCAAACCTGGCATTGCCAGCACAAGGTTTACCAGCCAGGAGAGTGTTTTGTCCCACCAGCCGCCTTTCCAACCAGCCAGAATACCCGCAGCCAGTCCCATGATTGCAGACGTCAGCACGCAGGTAATTGCCATAAAGAATGAAGTTTGAATCGCGTCGGAAAGCCTCGCGATATTACTTCGACCGTAGTGATCCCGACCCAGTGGTTCTGCCCAGTCAGGTGCAGAAAAAGCCAGAGCAAGGTTTTGCTTATAAGGATCACTACTAAAAAGAAGATTTTCCGCCAGTACAAAAACAAACAGCAGTGAGATGAGAAAAAGACCAATTTGCTGAGAACGTGTCGCTATCATTACACTCCCTCCGCCGTTTTTGCTCTTAAGCGAGGATCGAGTATGTAGTTCACCACGTCAACCAAGGTATTTATCAGGACAAACAGTAGTCCCATTAACAAAGCGGCTCCCTGAATCATAGGGATATCACGAGCGAAAATGGCGTGTGAAAGCGCATGACCAATACCCGGCCATGAGAACAGAGACTCCACCATCACAATGCCTTCAATCAGAGTGACTGTCTGAACACCGATAAAAGCAATCACTGGCAAAGCAATGTTCACTTTTCCGTGGCGTTCGAAAGCTTGTGAGTAACTTAGCCCTTTTAAGCGAGCAAACAGAAAGTACTGAGATCCGGTTACCTGCTGGGTAGAGTTTCGAATAATCCGGTTAGACATTGCCGCCATGCTGAGTGCCAGAGTCACGGCTGGCAGCACAATAAAGCTTGGTCCCCCGAACCCTGCCACAGGTAGCCAGTTTAGTTTCAATGCGAAAATGATGACTAATGCCAACCCAATCAGAAATACTGGCTGAGCTTTCATCACAATTGAAGTGAACAGTGAGAAGGTATCCGGTAGCTTTCCGGCATGACGCCCACAATAAACACCAATTGGAACCGCAATGAGCAATGAAACCACCATTGCTGTCGCGGCGAGTAAAATGGAATGACCGAGTTGATGAGCAAGCTCGTTTATCACCAGCTCTCCGCTGACCAGAGAACGACCCAGATTAAACTGGACCAATTCCCACAACCAGTTGAAGTAAAGCTCAATGGCAGGTCTGTCTAACCCTAGTTCTTCTGAAACGGCTTTAGCCGCATCAAGATCAACGTAATCGTAACCGTAGCGACCGGCGGCAATGCGATAAGCAATGTCGCCGGGTATCAGTCTCATCAGAACGAAAGTAACTGTGCCTACAGACCAGGCGACGAATATCGCCTGGCACAAACGTTTGTAGAGGAAGCTAGTCATTCAGCTTCATCTCCGCCACTCGGTAGTTAAGTTCAAATGGGTCAAAGGAGAAGTTTTCAACTCGCTTATTCACCGCAATAATCTGTTGGTAGTAAGTGATTGGAATCAATGGCATTTCATCTGCCAGCAGCTTTGACGCATCTGGAATCATTTTGCGGTACTCAGTGACATCATTTTGTACCGCAAGTTTGTTCAGAATATTAGTGAATTCAGATGAAGACCAGTTAGTTGGTCCCCAGTCGCTGCCTTTATGCGTTGCGAAGTCGTTCAGCAACAGAGTAAGCGGGTCCGCCAATATTCCGTAGTTACGGGCGATCAACGCCATTTCCAACGTACCATCATGGTGTCTGGATGGAATCGCACTGGAGTTGTCGATGGTGATGTCTACGGTGATCCCAACTTCAGCAAGCTGAGCCTGAATTGCTGTAGCAATCAGT
This sequence comes from Vibrio sp. SCSIO 43132, assembly GCF_019904195.1. NCBI lineage: Bacteria > Pseudomonadati > Pseudomonadota > Gammaproteobacteria > Vibrionales > Vibrionaceae > Vibrio > Vibrio sp. SCSIO 43132. Next base: position 1,282,800 of record NZ_CP063199.1, on the reverse strand, counting down.
GGAAGTTCAGGACGATCAGCATACGTTGTCAGGTTTATCTCAAATACCTGCCCTTCTTTTTCCAGCTTGTTCTCATTGTTCAGAGCCCATCCATGCGAAGCCAGCAATTGTTTCGCCTTTTCTACGTCACGCGCTTTTGCACCGTAATCCCCTAGGTGCCACACACCCAGAGCTGGTGAGAACAGTTGATACGCTTCTGAACCCGGCAGGCGAAGTACATGATCCGCAATACCTTTTCTATCAATCACTAAGCTGAGTGCCTGACGAATATCGGCATGGTTTAGTAAAGGATGCTCGTTATTCAGTTTGATCATCACGGTACGCGGCATAGAAATCACGTGCGTGTTTAGATTTTCGGAAGCATTCAGGCTTTCAAGGCTAAGAGGATCAAGCGTGTAAACCAGATCCGCCTGACCTGACTGAGCCAGTAACGCTCGGCTTTCAGAACGGTGCCCTGCCAGGTAGCTGACCTGCTGAATGCTTGGTTTCTCACCCCAATATCCGTCGAATGTTTTCACCAATGCTTTGTGAGGAGGAACAAGTTCACTGACCTGATAAGGTCCGGTGCCTTGCAGGTTCACCACTTCACCCGATTCATCGTAGGAACTTGGTGCGGCAATGGATGTTGAGAAGTGCGCCAACACAGAAAGCATAGGAACAAAAGGTTTGGTTAGCTTAATGACGACCTGATTACCATTTGCCGTAATCGACTCAATAGGAGCACGTTTCAGAACACCAGGTTTATCGAGTGCACGTCTTAGGGAAAGCGCCACTGTCTCAGCAGTCAGAGGCGTACCATCGTGAAAAGTGACGTTACCCCTGATGTTGAAAGACCAGCTCAAACGGTCTTCACTTTGTTGCCAGCTCTCTGCCAACACGGGGAAAAGTTCAGACTTCTGGTTGATCCCCACCAAAGGCTCGACCACCTGAAGTCTTGTAAATAAGAACCCGTCCTTCGATAAATCCTGGCTGCTGAACTCAAAAGGACCAGAGATAGATAGCGTCTTAATCTCGTCTTTCTGACCTAAAAAAAGGTAGGCTAGTATGGCGAGACCAACCAGCACTACCAAAGTTAACTTTTTCAACTTTAACTCCGTTGTTACGTTATAACATATTTGTTTTTATTCAATCTCATATTGACATTCCTGTCTATATGCAACCATGAGATTTATTAAAACTGACGGAATCTTCACTGAATTGCTTTGAGTCTTGAAGGCATTTCGCTAATCTATTGTTCACATTTACCTCCAACACAATCTGGGGCAATAACAATGTCAAATGGACGAATTCTTCACACAATGATCCGTGTGGGCGATTTGGATCGCTCTATCGAGTTTTACACCAAAGTGCTGGGTATGAAGTTACTTCGCACCAATGTCAACGAGCAGTACAAATACACGCTCGCTTTTTTAGGTTATTCGGATGAATCGGAAGGTGCGGTAATTGAACTGACCTATAACTGGGGCACCTCGGAATACGAAATGGGTACCGCTTTTGGTCATATTGCACTTGGGTTTGATGATATTTACCAGACTTGCGATGCAATCCGTTCTGCTGGTGGTAACATTACGCGTGATCCGGGCCCAGTAAAAGGCGGCACAACTCACATCGCTTTTGTTAAAGATCCCGATGGCTATATGATTGAATTAATTCAAAATAAGTCCGCAACTGCCGGGCTTGAAGGCTAAACTTTTCTCTGCGTTTCAAAGAGGCAAATCTCACCGACTTGCCTCTTAATTAGAACACCCTAATAAACAACGCTGTTACTTTACATGATAAGTATTATCATTTAATATATTCGGAATATATGTTTTACGAAATACGGAAGAATTGACAATGAATGTTAGAGAGTGGGAACAGCATACACTGAAGGCAGATGTTGCCCTGCAAGAGCAGGATTTTCTGCGCAGTATCATTCATTACCAAAAAGCACTGGCCATTTCAGAAAAACTGATCGATGAGCAGGAAGTTGAGGTAGATGATCTGTTAACTATCAACGTGATTTCTTGCCACAACCTCGCAAAGTTTTGGCGTGAAAACGGTGATAACGATTACGAGCTAAAATATCTTCAGCTTGCGTCGGAAAAAATTCTTTCGTTGGTTCCACAATGTCCAAAAACACATTGTGACAGTTTCATCGATTCTTTGGGCTGTTGCCGTAAAGCGCTTATCGATTTCATGAAACGCCATCCGAACCCTAAAGTCGCTGAGCAAGTGCAACATATTGACACAGCAACTAACTGCGAAATCATTGCTAGTTTCCGCCTGAACTAAAGCAAGCAGAATTTAAAGAGAATAAAAGCTCCTTATTTAAGGAGCTTTTATTTTGTCTGATACTTTTGAACAAAACTGAAAATCAGACTTGTGTTCTTCCCAATGAAATAACCACGCGTCGGTTTTTGTCTTTGCCTAGAGGTGAACTGTTGTCGGCGATCGGTCTTCTTTCACCAAATCCTTGCACCTCGATGCGATTTGGTGGCAATCCGATAGACTGGAAATAATCTCGCAACACATTTGCACGTTTTTCAGATAAGCCCTGATTGCCTTTTTTACCGCCACTTGAGTCGGTATAAGCTGCCACCAGCACCAAATCAATGTCTTTATTGTGCTTAACGTACTCTGCTATTTTAGCCAAACGCTTTTGCGATGCTTTGTTCAACTGAGAACTGTTGCGATCATAATGCAGTATGGTAAATGAAATGTCTTCGAAACTGTAAGGCAGTAGCTGGCTGACACACATGCTAAACGCATTATACGAAGACTGGAAAAGTACAGAGGACAGCGCAACTTCTACTCTTTTATCCCGGCTTTGCCAGTCTGCGTATCCAAACGTCGGGTAGCGTCCTTTCTCTAGTTCAGACAATAAACCCCATGCCGTCTGACCACCAATGTAACCGTCAAACTGTTTAAAGAACTTCAGGTTGGAAATCTGCTCGGCATTCTCACCAGCTCGCCAAATCGGCGGCATCGAAACCAATGAAACATTTCGCGTTTCACCCATTGGGCGATACATCTTTAATTCAAAATCGAGGTTAATCTTTTTACTGGCACGAGACGTAAACACCGCAGAACCATAATTCGGGATCGGGTGCACTAACTGACATTCAAGTGGCGTATTCACCGCCATCTCCCAGTTCGACTGCTCAGGCTTGGCGACATATCGGGTTTGAATCGCAGACGCACTCCCCGACACTGCCACAGCTACGCCCACTAAGCTAAAGGTTAACCACTTGTTTTTCTTCATTGCTATCTCTTTATCTTTCAAAGCGGCGCGGTATTGCCGCTTTTGCCACAAATGCGCCTTTATTTGACGCTTTCATGTAAATCTAATCGGATAATGCAAAAATCCAGCCAAATTTGTTTTTCTCTTCGGGTCTGATTGGGTATCGCTTATCCCCTGTGCTTGGGTATAATGCGATGCTTGTCACATGGAACAGAACAAACATGACTGAAACAAACTGCGACCTTACATTGAAACAACGCTTTAGAGGTTATTTCCCCGTCGTAATCGACGTTGAGACTGCCGGATTTAATGCAAAAACCGATGCACTTTTGGAAATTTGTGCTGTGACATTAAAAATGAACGAAGAAGGCGATTTAGTCCCCGCTTCAACCATACATTTTAATGTTGAGCCATTTGAAGGTGCCAACCTTGAAAAAGAAGCACTTGAATTCAATGGAATTCGCGACCCTTTCAGCCCTCTTCGCGGTGCAGTTACCGAAGCCGAAGCTCTGAAAGAAATCTATAAGCTGGTTCGAAAAGAGCAAAAAGCCGCAGACTGCAACCGTGCAATCATGGTCGCTCATAACGCGAACTTCGATCATAGCTTTGTGATGGAAGCCAGTAAGCGATGCAGCTTAAAACGCGTCCCTTTTCACCCTTTTGCTACGTTCGACACAGCAACGTTAAGTGGCTTGGCTTACGGGCAAACGGTGTTAGCGAAAGCGTGTAAAGTTGCGGGGATGGATTTCGATAATAAAGAGGCGCATTCTGCACTTTACGATACTGAAAAAACAGCCGAATTGTTCTGTGGCATTGTGAACAAGTGGAAAGCTCTTGGTGGCTGGCCACTACAAGAAGAACTTGAAGAAAAATAATCATACCTAAATAACCCAGTCCCACTGGGTTTTAAATGCAAACACATCATTGGGTCTCACGACCCTTACTTTAATCTGAGAAAAATATGAACCCCGTAGTTATTTCTGTGTGCATCATGTTGGTTCTCGCTTTAACGCGAGTCAATGTTGTAGTTGCACTCACTTTTAGCGCCATTGTTGGCGGACTTGTTTCCGGAATGTCACTGACTGATGCTGTCTCCGCTTTTGAAAGCGGGCTGGGTGGCGGTGCAACCATTGCTCTAAGCTATGCCATGCTCGGTACTTTCGCCGTCGCGATCTCTAAATCAGGGATCACCGATTTACTCGCGTCCAGCGTAATTCGCAAAATCAATGGCTCAAATGCAGAATCAGCTTCCACTGGTCTGAAGTACTTTATTCTTATCGCATTGATTTTGGTGACCATGTCATCCCAGAACATCATTCCTGTACACATTGCATTTATCCCTATTCTGATTCCACCTTTGCTGCAAGTGTTCGCAAAATTCAAACTCGACAGACGCCTGGTTGCCTGTGTTCTGACTTTTGGTCTGATTACCCCGTACATGGTTCTCCCCGTTGGGTTTGGTGGGATTTTCCTTAATAATATCTTGCTAAAAAATCTGCACGACAACGGACTGGATGTTGTAGCTTCGCAAGTACCTGTGGCTATGCTTCTGCCCGCTGCAGGAATGCTTTTTGGTCTGCTTATGGCGATTTTTGTCAGCTACCGCAAGCCACGAGAATACAACCAACTTAGTGTGAATGCTGAATCTTCCGATGTGCCAGAAGTGAAAATGAAGAACATCTGGATTGCGTTGGCGGGTATCGTGATGGCACTGACTGTTCAACTAAGCACCGGGTCGATGATTATTGGTGCATTGGCAGGCTTTATGGTCTTTACATTTGGTGGCGTGATTGCGTGGAAAGAAACGCAGGATGTATTCACCAAAGGCGTGCATATGATGGCTATGATTGGTTTCATCATGATCGCTGCGGCCGGTTTTGCTGCAGTGATGAAACAAACAGGTGGCGTAGAGTCTTTGGTTGAAGCGTTATCCACATCCATTGGCGATAACAAGCCTCTTGCTGCTTTGCTGATGCTCATTGTTGGTCTGCTTGTGACCATGGGAATCGGTTCATCTTTCTCGACCATCCCAATTCTGGCAACCATTTACGTTCCACTGGCTATTGCTTTTGGGTTTTCACCAATGGCAACCGTTGCTCTAGTGGGTACTGCTGCCGCACTAGGTGATGCTGGTTCACCGGCATCCGACTCAACATTGGGTCCGACTTCTGGTTTGAATGCTGATGGTCAGCACGAGCACATCTGGGAAACAGTAGTGCCGACGTTTGTTCATTACAACCTACCACTGATCGCATTCGGCTGGCTGGCTGCAATGACCCTCTAGGCTTTGTGGCGAGAAACAAAAAAGGCTTGGTAAATACCAAGCCTTTGTCATTTATGGGAAAAGTAAAATTACTCTTCTTCAGCAGAACGAGCTGCCGCTTCTTTGATTAGAGGTTGCAGTTCGCCTTTCTGGAACATCTCTAGAATGATGTCACAACCACCGACCAACTCACCTTCAACCCAAAGTTGTGGGAACGTAGGCCATTGTGCGTATTTTGGAAGTTCAGCACGGATATCCGGGTTTTGCAGGATATCAACGTAAGCGAACTTCTCGCCACATGCCATTAGCGCCTGAGAAGCTTGAGAAGAAAAACCACAGCTCGGAAGCTTAGGTGAACCTTTCATATAAAGAAGAATTGAGTTTTCAGAAATTTGCTGTTTGATTTTTTCGATGGTTTCCATTGCGTCCTCATTCATGGATGCTTTAACTATTCGGTTCATTCTACTGGTTTAAGTCAGAATAAAAAGTCCTTAATGACTAGGGTTATTACTTTTTGATCTATCGGGCTCAAAGTTCCTATCCTAAGTTTTAAAAAACTCTGTGCTTTTTCTTTTAATAAAGTAAAAACTTGCTAAACTGATTCAAAAAATTTGTGCTGAACTTTATACCCTAAAAATCTCAAGTCGCTCTGGTTAGCTTCTCGAGATTACGTCGAGATATAGAGTATTGGCACATACAAAAGTCAGTCAAAAGACGACTAAATAATAAAATACACATTGGAAGCAATCGAAAGAGGTAGCTCTCTTTCACACATAATGGAGAATCGAGCAATGGCATTTGAACTACCAGCTCTTCCTTACGCAAAAGACGCGCTAGAACCGCATATCTCTGCGGAAACTCTGGATTTTCACCACGGCAAGCACCACAACACTTACGTTGTTAAATTGAACGGTCTGCTGCCCGGAACAGAGTTTGAAAACAAGTCTTTGGAAGAGATCATTAAAACTTCTACTGGCGGCGTATTCAACAACGCAGCACAGATCTGGAACCACACGTTTTACTGGCACTGCCTGGCGCCAAATGCAGGTGGCGAACCAACAGGTGCAGTAGCTGACGCAATTAACGCTTCTTTCGGTTCATTCGACGAGTTCAAAGCGAAGTTTACAGATTCAGCAATCAATAACTTCGGTTCGTCTTGGACATGGCTTGTGAAAAAAGCGGACGGCTCTTTAGACATCATCAACACGTCTAACGCTGCAACACCACTAACAGAAGAAGGCATCACTCCACTTCTTACTGTTGATTTGTGGGAGCACGCTTACTACATCGATTTCCGCAACGTTCGTCCAGACTACATGGGCGCGTTTTGGGCATTGGTGAACTGGGAATTTGTTGCGGCTAACCTGGCAAAATAACTCAGTAGAGCACAAAAAATTCGAACCCACGCTAATGCGTGGGTTTTTTTATACCAGAAAGCCATTTGTAACTTGATGTAAATAGGTAAAAAGGTAGGATAATCGTCAATTGAATATCTAAATTTACTAAGGCTTGAAAGTGAAATTTGACGCGTATTTAGAAAAGCATTTTCACATTCTCTATTTTGTCATACTGGCAGCGGGCACGGTTTTCTCTGTGTACTACGCTGGAAATCAGCTTCTGGATGGCGACCAAGACCAAATGCTGATTAAAGGGTACATGGGCGCTTATGATGGCAATTGGCTGCCATTTGGTAACTATGGCAGTACCGTGGGCAATGTACCTGGCTACCTTTCCGCTCTTGTCGTCGGATTGCCTTTGATGGTTTGGGATTCTCCATGGGCACCTATGGCTTTCTTAATTGCTTTGAGAATCGTTTCCGTCCTTATGCTGGACTCCGTTATTAAGCACTATTTCTCCAAACCAGTTCGATTGGTATTTGCTTTACTGGTCTGGTTCTCCACGTGGATGCAGTACGACAATGTGCTTTACAACCCTTCTTACTTACTCTTCTTTGCTGCACTCCATTTCTGGACAGCATTTAAGATGCGTGAAGAAGTTTCCTTTGGTTACAGCTTCTTGCATGTACTTGCCATCGGTATGGCAATGCAACTGCACTTCTCATGGCCTTTGCTGGCATTTGTTTCTATTTATCTTCTGTATCGTGGCTTAGGCAAGGTTTCTTGGTTTGGCGTCATTGCAGGAGTCTTAGTTACAGGTCTGTCTCTGGTCCCTTACTTCTTAGAAATGATGAACAACGAGCAGATTGTTCAGGAAAGTGACCGCTACATCGGCTACGGACTAACACACGTTTACCCGGTTTTAAAATCCATTCTGTACTGGATTCGCTATGGGTCTATGATGTTCTCAAACAAAGCGATAGCCAACAGCACGTTTGAATGGATCACCACCATCGAATTTGCTCGTATGGCACTCGTTTATTTATGGAAAGGATGGGTATTTGGTGTAGGTGCTTTCACCGTCGTCATCTCAGCACGATACAGCTGGAGACTTTGGAAACGAGTCAAGCCGATGATCCGTAAAGGTGAAAACCCACCTTCCTTTGATGACTGGCTCCCGCTTTACACATTTGGCGTCTTTATTGCCATTCTGGCGTGTGCCGCATTGGCTCCTATCACGTTCAACTATTGGCATTTAATGCTGGCTTACCCATTTGCCATCATCCCAATCCTTTACGGTGTCGCCGCGTTTATGGAAGCCAAGCCAGAACGCTTTAAACTGTTTGCGATTATTGCGATTTGCCATTTAGTTGCGGTAAATGTTGTCGCGTCTAACGACAGCCGCAAGTACAAGTCATCTGCAAGTTACGTTGAGCAGGTAAACCAGTTTGTGAAGGATAATCACTCCGTTATCTATCAAAGCAAGCAATAAATCTAACTCTCAAAAAAACGGGCTGATTAATCAGCCCGTTTTTTCTTAGTTTATTTCCTAAAGTTCTGTATTTCCTTGCCGTTAATAGTGTATTCAGCGAGGAGCATCATGAACATTCATACCCTAGACAAAGCCGCAATCATCAGCGAACTCAATGTTGGCAATGGCATCAGCCAGGCTGTTAACACTGGGCGTCGTGCTGACTTTGCTTTGTTGGTGTCGATGTTCTCCAATGATGTTCGTGACAACACACCCGTTGAAGTCATCGAATCACCAGAGAGCAGCGAGCAGAAACTCAGAAAAGAGTTCGACCTCGCGACGCCTCAACCTTTACGCTCTAACGAAGAAACCTTCACTCGGTCTGCTCAGCAAGCCGATTTATTTCATAAGTCTGGGTTGGCAAGTGCAAAACTGGCGCACGGTCTTTCACCGGATGCTCTTGCTTACATGCCTGAGGAAACGTTCGATTTACCAGAAGAGGTTTACCACAACCTGTCTGGTCACGAGCGCCGTAAGCTAGAGAAGAAAGAGAATGCTGCCGTGGTTCCTCAAGAGATCTACAAACAGATGTCAGAAGCCCACCTAATGCACAAGCTGCAACTATCAGCCTAACCCACCATCATCCAGTATCATTTTTGATACACATTACATAGTTCAAGCACTAATCGCGCGATACAAATCATAAACAATGACACGAAAATCACGTCATTAAAAAACTATGATTTTATTCACATCACGGGCTGCTTATTTTTCCCATGATAGTTATTCACATGTTACTCCACGCTTAGTCACGACTTATCAAGAGTCTCATGTGAATAAATTAAAAGATAAATAATAACAATACATTAACTAGAGTGAGGTATCCCTATGGATATACGAAACTCAGTGATATTAATCACCTCTGCAGGCTCAGGGCTAGGCAGTACATTGGCAGTGCACTTTACCTCTTTGGGGGCACGCGTTGTTGTCGCGGACACAGATTCGATAGCGCTTTTGGATACAGTGAAACGTTGTCGGACTCTGTCTGATGGTATTTATTATTATCCGCTACCGGATCACTCTTCTGAGAGTATCCAGTCTTTGTTTAACTACATTGATGAGCGGTTCCCGAATGGTGTTGATGTACTGATCAACAATTGGCCCAGCATGCCACTACCAAGGCTGTTTGGAAGTGAACAGGGAGAGGAGTTCACTCACAAGTTGTCGTCGTTGGCTTCTTCGTTATACGGTTACGGGAAAGCCAGTGCTCTGAGAATGCGCATGCATAAAAAACCGGGAGTCATTGTAAACCTGACGTCTCACCAGCAACAAACTCTGCCTGAAGGGCTTGAGAATGTGTCGGCGATGATCGTTGGATTTACTCAGACATGGGCTAAAGAGCTCGACCCGTTTAACATCCGAGTTGGGGGGGTTATACCCGCTCAGTTTCGCACTAGGGACAGTGCCAATGGTGATTGGGCATACGTGCAGGATGAGATGATTAGAAACACTGAATATATAGTCTCTAACGACTATTTTAACGGACGGGTAATGGCTGCTGAAGCATAGCCTGCTGAAGAGCAACGTCCGACGTTAATCAGGAACGATATGTAATGAAATAGAAAAAGCTCCACCAGAGGTGGAGCTTTGTTTTTCCCGTTAAAGGTTATCGAGTGCTAGCGAAAACCTTTTTACATCTTGCTTACGCTTCAGCTTTAGCTTTCTTTGGTGCCTTCGCTGCTGCTTTAGGTGCTGCTTTCGCTGCTACCTGATCGGCTTTCTTCTTGATTACCGTAGTACCTTCGAACGTTTCACCTTCAATGTATGGCTTACCGTAGTATGCCGCTAGCATAACTTCTTTAAGCTCAGAGATTAGAGGGTAACGTGGGTTCGCACCAGTACATTGGTCATCGAACGCGTCAACTGCTAGGCGGTCAACTACTGCCAGGAAGTCTGCTTCGTTTACACCCGCAGCCTGAATAGACTTAGGAATGTCCAGGTTAGTTTTCAGTTCATCTAACCAGCTTACTAGGCGTTCAATCTTCTGAGCAGTGCGGTCACCAGGCTGAGACAGCTCTAAGTGGTCTGCAACTTCTGCGTAACGACGGCGTGCTTGTGGACGGTCGTATTGAGAGAATGCAGTTTGCTTAGTTGGGTTGTCGTTAGCGTTGTAACGTACCACGTTGTCAATCAACATTGCGTTAGTCATACCGTGTGCTAGGTGGAACTCAGCACCGATTTTGTGAGCCATTGAGTGACAAACACCTAGGAATGCGTTAGCAAACGCGATACCAGCGATAGTTGCAGCGTTGTGAACCTTCTCACGAGCGATTGGGTCGTTTGCACCGTTCGCGTAGCTTGATGGTAGGTACTCTTTCAGCATCTTAAGCGCTTGTAGAGCCTGACCGTCAGAGTATTCGTTCGCAAGTACTGATACGTAAGCTTCAAGTGCGTGAGTTACTGCATCGTAACCACCGAATGCACATAGAGACTTAGGCATGTTCATTACTAGGTTAGCATCAACAATCGCCATTTGAGGCGTTAGCTCGTAGTCTGCTAGTGGGTACTTAGCACCAGTCTTGTCGTCTGTAACAACCGCGAATGGAGTAACTTCTGAACCTGTACCTGAAGTTGTTGGGATACATACCATTTCAGCTTTCTGACCCATTTTAGGGAACTTGTAGATACGTTTACGGATGTCCATAAAGCGCATTGCAAGGTCTTCAAATGCTGTTTCTGGGTGCTCGTACATTACCCACATGATTTTCGCTGCATCCATCGGAGAACCACCACCAAGTGCGATGATTACGTCTGGCTGGAAGCTGTTCATTGCATCAGCACCTTTCTGTACAGCAGACAATACTGGATCCGCTTCTACGTCGAAGAAAGTTTGCACTTCCATGCCGTTTGCTTTCAGGATGTTGATGGTTTCATCAGCGTAACCGTTGTTGAATAGGAAACGGTCAGTTACTAGGAACGCACGCTTCTTACCTTCTAGGTCACCTAGTGCTACAGGTAGGCTGCCGCGACGGAAGTAAACAGATTTTGGTAGTTTGTGCCACAACATGTTTTCAGCTCGCTTAGCTACAGTTTTCTTGTTGATTAGGTGCTTAGGACCTACGTTCTCAGAGATTGAGTTACCGCCCCAAGAACCACAACCTAGTGTTAGTGATGGTGCAACGTTGAAGTTGTACAGGTCACCGATACCACCGTGAGTTGTTGGAATGTTGATTAGAATACGTGCCGTTTTTAGCTTGTCACCGAAGTAACGAACACGGTCTGCATTCTTATCTTGGTCAGTGTACAAGCCAGATGTGTGACCGATACCACCAATCTCAACCATAGTAACCGCTTGAGCAACTGCGTCTTCGAAGTCGTCTGCACGGAATAGACCTAAAGTCGGAGACAATTTCTCGTGAGCGAACTCATCGTCGTAAGAAACTTTACCCAGACCTTCACCAACTAGCACTTTCGTGTCTGCTGGTACAGTAACACCAGCCATTTCAGCGATTGCCGGAGCAGGCTGACCAACGATTTTCGCGTTTAGGTTGCCATCGATAAGAAGAACTTTACGTACTTTCGCTGCTTCGTCTTTGCTCAATACGTAAGCTTTGTGAGAAGCAAAACGCTCTTTCACTTCGTCGTAAACTTCATCAACAACGATTGCAGCCTGCTCAGAAGCACATACTACGCCGTTATCGAATGTCTTAGACATTAGGATAGAAGCAACAGCACGTTTGATGTCAGCACTTTCATCGATAACTACAGGAACGTTACCTGCACCTACACCGATTGCTGGCTTACCAGAAGAGTAAGCAGCTTTAACCATGCCTGGGCCACCAGTTGCTAGGATAAGAGCAATGTCGTCGTGCTTCATTAGCGCGTTAGAAAGCTCAACAGAAGGTTGGTCGATCCAGCCGATGATGTCTTTTGGAGCACCTGCTGCTACTGCTGCTTCCAGTACCAGTTTCGCTGCATCGTTAGTTGAGTTTTTCGCACGTGGGTGTGGTGAGAAGATGATTGCGTTACGAGTCTTCAAAGAGATTAGAGACTTGAAGATTGCTGTAGACGTTGGGTTAGTTGTTGGAACGATACCGCAAATGATACCTGCTGGTTCAGCGATAGTCATAGTACCAAGGCTTTCGTCTTCATCCAGAATGCCACAAGTTTTTTCGTCTTTATACTTGTTGTAGATGTATTCAGAAGCGAAGTGGTTTTTGATTACCTTGTCTTCAACAATACCCATACCAGACTCTTCTACCGCTTGCTGAGCTAGAGGGATACGAGCTTGGTTAGCCGCTAGAGATGCAGCGCGGAAAATTTTATCTACTTGCTCTTGAGAGTAAGTAGCAAATTCTGCTTGTGCCGCTTTAACGCGAGCAATCATTGCATCTAGTTCAGCCAAATTAGTTACAGGCATAATGAATCTCCTAAAATAGAAAAATATTAAAAACTTTTTATTAAGGTTGCTGCCTTAAGCTTTTAACGTTCAGTCAATCACTTATCAAACTACAGACTTAGTAAATTGCTTTCAGGACTGAGTATATTATTTCAAGGTATGAAAAAAATTGACTCAGATCAGTTCTGAAAAACTAAATACTACTTACTGGGTAGACAGGTTTGTAAAACAATTTTAAATGATTGATATATTTAAACTTTTAACCACAATGACAATGTGATTAAAAAAGAATCAAACAGTCTAGTGAATACAAAAAACTACAACACACTGTAATAAAATTTCATTTCAGCTCAAATTAGCAACAAGAACAGCCTGTTTTTTCGTGTTACACGCAACTGGTTACCTAATCATTTGAGCATTTCAAACAGATGAAGATGTTCGTTTTTTCACAATTTTTCATATTCGTACAAAACACATTTCATTTCCACCAATTTCACTTCCTGTAACACATACGTTACCCGATTCTAAAGACCTCATTTATATCGTTAGCTAACAGAGGAATTTGTTAGAAATCACTTGGTATTTAGAAGATAATTCCCTTACATTTATCACCCTTTTTAAGGTGGTATTTAGATACCTCTTTTTTTTAATTAAATCGCGTTTGAAGTTTTAGAGCTTGTACACAATGCAGACATTTGAAATCGCAATTTATTTGCAGTTCTTTTTAGGTCTTATCGCCGCAGTGAACCCAGTTGGCATCATGCCCATTTTTGTTTCTTTAACAGGGCATATGTCGCCAGAAGAAAAAGTGAAAACCGCCACCACTGCGAATATCGCAGTCGCGGTCATCCTTATTGTTTCTTTACTGGCTGGGCAGGCATTGCTGGATATGTTCAGCATCTCTTTGGATTCGTTCAGAATTGCTGGCGGGCTACTGCTTATGAGCATCGCATTTTCAATGATGAGCGGTAAGCTAGGTGAAGATAAGCAGAACAAACAAGAGAAATCTGAATACGTGAGCCGAGAGCAAATTGGCGTAGTGCCACTGGCTATGCCTCTAATGGCAGGACCTGGCGCTATCAGTTCAACGATTGTATTTGGGGCGCGCTACCCGACATGGATGGACACATTTGCCATTGCAGGAACAGTGATCATTTTTGCGTTTTGCAGTTGGCTATTGTTTCGCTCTGCGCCTTTTATTGTGAGATTCTTGGGTCAGACAGGCATCAACGTAATCACTCGTATTATGGGATTGATCCTAGCCGCTCTGGGGATCGAGTTTATCGCCAACGGCGTAAGAAACCTGTTCCCGGGTCTTGCCTAGTATCCAGTTACCCCGACTTGCCTATAAAGTCTAACTTTGAGGTAAGTCGCCAGTTTCGCAGATGTGGACTTTTTATATCGTCGCTTTGAAGTTTATACCCAAGTAGCCTCAAGATGCCCGATTCAGCGAGAATTAACAGGCTTTCAGGCAAGACACCGATTTGAAGATCTAGTGGCTCTAAATCAAGAATCGGTAACGCAGCATGAAAGCCTGTTAAACTCGCCCTTGGGAGCGAATATTCTGTCCCACTTCATCGTCAAAGAACTTGGAAAGGACTCGTCATTCCACAGCGTTCTTTTCCTTGAATTGAAACAGAATATGTCGCTCTGAACTCGGCATATTGAGGCCACTTGGGTATACTATACTGCCATTCTCTATCGTTATAGAAAGACAGTTATAAAAAGTCCATGCCCAAACACTCGTTGAAACATCACCTTTACGTCATCATCTTTGGCACGCATACAACCGCAGGTAAGCTCTTTGATATCGCCTTGATCGTTGCGATTCTGACTTCCCTCACAGTGCTTGTTATCGACTCTACCCTTCCTCAGGACAGCGTATGGGCAAATCGACTTCTGTATGCCGAGTATGTGTTTACTGCGCTTTTTACTATTGAATACTTGCTGCGGCTCTACTGTTCACCCAAGCCTAGTGCTTATGCGAAAAGTTTTTATGGTGTAATCGACCTTCTCGCCATATTGCCCACCTACTTCGTGCTACTTTTCCCGTCCGCATCATTTATTGCAGTTGTGCGCCTTCTAAGGGTAATGCGGATTTTCCGGATCCTGAAATTGGTTCGCTACCTCCAAGACTCTAACCTGCTCTTACGTTCCCTTTTGATGTCCAGACGGAAGATTCTGATCTTCTTCAGTACAGTGGCGATTCTGGTCACTATCTTTGGTTCACTGATTTTTGTTATTGAGGGACCAGAGAATGGATTCACGAGCATACCGCAAAGCATCTACTGGGCGATCGTGACCATCACAACGGTTGGTTACGGTGATTTGGTCCCTCAGACACCTATTGGAAAAGCAATAGCCTCGCTCACTATGCTACTTGGTTATTCTATTCTGGCGGTTCCAACCGGGATTATTACGGCGGAACTGAATAGTGAAATGAATGCTCACCGGAATCTGGTTAAGTGTCCGAATTGCTCTCGAAATGGTCATGAATCTGATGCGTTATATTGTAAGCATTGCGGAGGAGAGCTGGCATCGCCAGATGCGCGGGTGGTTCCTGTGGAGAATGAGGATTCTGAACTGCACTACTAGGTCAGTTAACAGCCTTGAGTAATGCTCTCTACCTGAAAGCTGTCCCCTGAATACATGGGGGCAGTGTATTTCACGTAGCATTGAGTACTTTCGATACCATTTCTACTCGGATGTTCGACCCACTCAGAACGTGTAAGAAGCCAGGAATCCTGACGATCGGTGTGAATGGCATGGTGAGCCACCCAAACCCAGGTTTTGTCGGTATGTCGATAACCCATATCTAAGTCAATAAAATTGGCTAAACCACCAATCCGAACACTTGGGTAACCGTACTGAAGCTGTCCATAACCCGGCAACATTCCAAATTCTTCCAAATCGGTTCCCTGCTTATGAGACTCAAGGTAGGCATTTTCCGCGGCATGAATTACTTTGCTGGCAAGACCTTCGATCAGAGCTTGATTGTATTCGCTTTGCATGCTGAAAAACTTGGGGGCAGCAGTCATAGCCATGATGGAAAACACCGCTGTGCTCATTAACCCATCAAACATTGAAAAGCCAAAACTTCTCTTACGCATTGCCATTTCCTTAAGCTTCCCACCTATACCTTCTAACTCGAGTATAGTTGGATGTTAAAAAATGCCAGTCAGAAGCAGGTAAATAAAAAGAAATAATAAAGACAGGATAGGTTTAAGATTTGGTTAAAAACCATTTATCAGAAATAACTTTTAAGAAAATAAAAAAGCGCCTCTCAAATGGAGGCGCTTCTCAGAAATTATATCTCTATGAAAATATTACTTTTCTGCAAGAATAATGCGAAGAGTTCTGCGTAGAGGCTCTGCCGCGCCCCAAAGTAGCTGGTCACCCACAGTAAATGCATTCAGGAAGTCGTCACCCATCGACATTTTACGCAGTCGACCAACAGGGATAGACAGAGTGCCAGTAACTTTCGCAGGTGTCAGCTCTTGTGCTGTGATGTCACGGTCATTTGGAACTACTTTCACCCAGTCATTATGAGTGGCGATCATCTCTTCAATTTCATCCATTGGGATGTTTTGCTTCAGCTTAATGGTCAGTGCCTGAGCATGACAACGCATTGCGCCAATACGAACACAAGTGCCATCAATTGGGATTGGCGTGTCCTGAGAGCCTAAGATCTTGTTGGCTTCTACGCCCGCCTTCCACTCTTCCTTGCTTTGACCG
The DNA here is from genome assembly GCF_019904195.1 of Vibrio sp. SCSIO 43132. NCBI lineage: Bacteria > Pseudomonadati > Pseudomonadota > Gammaproteobacteria > Vibrionales > Vibrionaceae > Vibrio > Vibrio sp. SCSIO 43132. The sequence continues at coordinate 1,266,372 of NZ_CP063199.1, read as the reverse complement.
TTATCGCGCTTCACATCGATCCATGGAATCAAAGAGCCTGCTAGCGGCACACCAAACTGATCCGTTGGGAAAGATGACGAGCGAAGTGTTTCTGCAACTTTCTTATCAATATCAAGAATAGAGCTTGCTGGGTTCGCCAGCTCAGTGCTGACTGAATCGTTGATCACACCCATTTGAGAAATCAGCTCGCGCATGTTTTTCGCGCCAGCACCCGATGCTGCCTGATAAGTCATGGCACTCATCCATTCAACATGACCTTTCTCATAAAGACCACCTAACGCCATTAGCATTAAGCTAACTGTACAGTTACCGCCAACAAATGTGTTGGTGCCGCCATGAATACCCTGCTGGATTTGCGCGAGGTTCACAGGGTCTAGTGTAATGATGGAATCTTCAGCCATGCGAAGAGTAGATGCAGCGTCAATCCAGTAGCCTTTCCAGCCTGCCTGACGAAGCGCCGGGTACACTTTCTCGGTGTAGCTGCCGCCCTGACAAGTAATCACAGCATCAAGCTGTTTTAGGCTTTCAATATCAAAAGCGTCTTGCAGAACACCCGCGTCTTTACCGAAATTTGGGGCAGGAATACCTACTTGTGAGGTGCTGTAAAATACTGGTTCGATAACATCAAAGTCTTTCTCTTCGACCATACGTTGCATCAAAACCGAGCCGACCATACCACGCCAGCCTACAAGACCTACTCTCATCATTACACTCCATGTCTTACTCAAATTAAACTCCCCCATCTATAAGATTTTCTGAAGATGAAAACAAGCCTTTTTGAGCGAAAAAGGGAAAAAAGAGCAGTTAAGGGGGGATTTTTACAGGTTTACTGTTTTCGAAGGGATTTGAAATGAAAAATGCGTCCAGAGAACACCCCCTCTGGACGCAGATATTTATACCGCATTCACAGTACCTAAATAAGATTCCACATCGTCAATCGTGGTCTTTAGGCTCTGTTCCAATGCAGCTATGTCACTTTCAGAAGGTTTAGAACCCTGCTTTAAGCCATGCTCAATGTTTGCGGTGATGTCTTTCAGGGCATTAGCACCTAAATTACCCGCGACACCTTTTAAGCTGTGGGCAATTCGATGAGCCTGTTCAGAATCTTGGTTAAGTGCCTCTTTCAGCTTGTTTACGTCTTCGCTGTGATCCTGTAGGAAAACATTTAAAACCATAAGTACAGACTCTTCATCATTATCAAAGGTTTCAAGCATCATCTCAGGATCAAACCCTCTGCTATTGGTTGGCACCGGTTCAGGTGACTCCATCACAGGCGGCTCTTGGATTGGTTCTGGCTCCTGCGTGACTTCAACCGGCTCTTCAACTTCCACTGATTGTTCATTTTTAACGGGGGAAGTTTGAGTTTCCTTGCTGGTTGAACCTGGTCTTTCTGTGCTTTGGGCTTCTATATGTTTAGGAACCGCCACACGATTAAATCCAATCCATCCTATGGCGAGCAAAAATACGCCGCTCAGCACAAGACTGATGGTAAACATCCTTTGAGCAACGTGCTGAAATTCAGTCCTTACCATTCCAATTTCCCGCACAACTGAGTGTTTCAGAATCTCTTCTGTTACATAACTGAGTTGGGCGTGTTCAGCCAAAATCAGAGAAGCTTTAGACAGCAACCCCTGAATCTGATTCTTATAGGGAGAATCGAATCGCTCAGAGCGCAACATGATCGACTCTAGCGTCATGTAGTTTGGTGGGTTGAGGTTAGAGTCGGCGTAAAAAGAACTGAACAGATAAGCGCCGAGCTCATCGTACAAAGCGACCAACTCTTTTGGTGTCCCCTGACTGTTTTTGGTATTCAGGATTTGCTCAGATAAACCACGAATATCCAGTGCGACAGTAAGATAGTTTTCAGCACGCTCGATAAAGCGGTCAGATAGATACACAAGTTGAGCCGTTTCCGGGCTCCATATCCCGTGCTCTGATTCGGATTCAATTTGCACTTTAACCGATTTAATCAACTCCAGGTTCAGAGACAATTGTTCAATATGTTGCGCCCGGATAGGGTCTGGAAAAGAGAGTGTATAACGAAATTCTTCTATCTGATTTGATAGTAAACCTAGCGAATCCGCTTCTTTGCGAAGTTGAATGTGCTGGAAATAGAGGATGGATGAAATAACGCCCCAAACCAATAGGAATGCGACAATGATGTACCTACGATTTCTAATGCTACTTTCTTCCATAAAATAGCTCTTCAGCCTACGTTAAGTCATTGAAAATAAGGTGGCATGAGCCACCTTATCACCGATTTACTTTATGAGCGACGCGTCAACTGATCTCGCAAATTAGGCGGTGTCCCTTTGATCGTCAGCGTATCCGTTTCCGGATCGTAGAAAATACGCTCTCCAAGAAGCATGCTATCAAAGTTGATGGTCACACCCCCACCAGCACCAACAAACTTGGTCAGCTTGCGTACTGTTGAACGGTCTCCGGGAAAACTCTCTTCAAGATCATAGCCTTGCTCTTGAGTGTAGTCTAAGAAACTGGTTCCATCATTGCTAGTTGGCAATTCGCCAGACAGCTCACGAATTTCAACTTCATCACCAGATTTGATTTGCTCGTTACAGTAGTCGAATACTTGCTTACGGTACTGAGTTGCCTCTTCTTTCTCCAGCTTAGAATCGCTACAGAAGTCTTCAACGGCCTGCATGAGTACCTGATTCTGCACTTTCGTGTCCAGTCCAACGTCAGCCTGAAGGAAGTCCAGGAAGAAGTCCGAAACTTTACGCCCGACACGACCCTTAATAAAGGTGAGGTAGCGATTGGACTCTTCATCCGTGGCATAGGTAGAAAGGTCAATTCTTGCCGCAATATCCATCTTACTGATGTCCAGATAGTCTGTAGCACTGATTTCCAAACCTTCTGTCACTTTCAGGCTTTCATTTGACGGAAGCAGACCAACAAACAGGTACTCTGTCGCAAGCGACTGATATTCTGCAAAAACCAAGATCCCTTCGTCCGCAAACGGGTATTTAGAAAGCTCTTCTTTAAGCCGTGTTGCACTAATTTGCGAAAATTCGTAAAAGCTCTTCTCATTTTGGCGAAGTTCTTGCAACCATGTTTTAAAGTCGCTGTCTGGTTTAAAAGTACCGAAGCCTTTTCCTGCTTTGCTATTGAAAACCCGATGAAGCTCGGCAACAAGGTTCTCTGATGAACCTTCATTAGGAAGCGATTCCTGACGGAAATTGACCGTCAGCTCTTCTTGCTCGTTTTTAACCAGCTTATGAAGAATGACGTTAGAAAGATGCAGACTCATAGTAATTTTGTTTATGTTCTAGTTTCAGTTGAGAGGGAGAGTAGGTTATCATAAGCCGCTTTTACTATCATTATCAGAGTCTATATGCCGATTACATCAAAATACAGTGACGAACAGGTTGAAACTATCTTGGCTGAAATTGCAGCAGTGCTAGATAAAAACGGCGCAAATACAGAGCTTTCACTTATGATCGCAGGAAATATCGCAACGAATGTCTTAAATCAAAACGTTCCTGCTTCACAACGCAAGGCAATTGCTGAAAAATTCGCTCAGGCACTTATTTCATCCGTTGAAAACGACGTAACTCACTAATAAAACAAATAAGACTGAAAACATAAATGGTAGATAGCGAAAATACATACAGTGAACGCGTTTCTCGTCTTGTGAGTTGGGGGCACTGGTTTGCCTTCTTTAACATTATTGCCGCCATGCTTATCGGCACGCGATACATTACCCAGTCGCCTTGGCCTGATACCTTACTTGGTCAGGTCTATCTGGCAGTATCCTGGCTTGGACACTTTGCGTTTCTGATTTTTGCTATCTACATATTAGTGCTCTTCCCCCTCACATTTCTGGTGCCCTCGCGTAAATTATTCCGTTTCTTATCAGCCTGTTTCGCGACGGCTGGTTTAACTGTTCTTCTGCTTGATACGCAGGTTTATCAGAACCTTCACCTTCACTTAAATCCCGTAGTCATAGATTTATTGATGAGTGAAGAAGGGAATTTCACACCAGAATGGCAACAGTTCTTTATTTTTGTACCAATCATCTTTTTGATGCAGTTGGCGCTTGCTGAGTGGGTTTGGCGTAAAAAACGCAAACTGGCTCATAAACACATTGGTAAACCTTTAGCCGCCGTTTTCTTTGTCTGCTTTATTGCCAGCCACCTGATTTACATTTGGGCAGATGCGTATTTCTATAACCCGATTACCAGCCAGAGAGCCAACTTCCCACTGTCTTACCCGATGACAGCAAAAAGCTTTATGGAAAAACACGGTTTGTTAGACAAGGAAGACTATCTCGACAGACTGGAAAGTTACTCTGGTGACGTAAAATTGGTGCAATACCCAATTGAACCACTGACTTACGAAAGCAGAGGCAACAAACTAAATGTTCTGATGGTGATGGTAGATAACCTTCGTGCAGACGCTGTTTCAGCTGAAGCCATGCCAACATTACATGCTTTTGCAGACCAGAATCTCAACTACACCAATCACTACAGCGCCAGCAATGATATGTATGGCGTGTTTGGTCTGTTTTACGGGTTACCAAGCAGTTATGCAGAAAGCATAAAAGCGCAGGGCGACGCGCCTCTTTTTATCCAGCATCTACAAAAGAAAGATTACAACTTCGGTCTGTTCAGCGGTGACAACTTTGCTGACAAGCTGTACCGCGATGTCGTGTTTACAGATTTACTGGCTCAGGATCTTCAACCTCTTGAAAAAACCAACGACTCGCAAGCCATTGAGAACTGGAAAGCATGGCTGCAAGCCAAACCAGATGAACCTTGGTTCAGCTATCTGGAGCTCAACAGCCTGGCTGACTTCGAAGCGACACACGCCACTATTCCGGGCAGCCAGTTGGAAGCTCAACTGAAAGACGGCTACATGAAGTCGACCCTTCAAGCCGACGAGTCACTCAAGAGCATACTGGAAGAACTTGATAGCCTGAACCTGACTGAAAAAACCGTGGTAATCGTCACCTCAAATCACGGAACAGAGTTTAATGAAACCAAGAGCAGCTCTTGGGGTTCAAGTACCAACTACAGCCGCTTCCAGCTTCAGGTGCCAATGATTATTCAATGGCCGGGTAAAGAAGCAGCCAAAATCGAAACGAAAACCAGTCATCTGGATTTATCCCCGACCTTGATGCGCCAGATTTTGGGCGTCAGCTCTAACCCTACTGACTACAGCAGTGGAAGAAGCTTATTTGATACCGATGAAAGACTGTGGATCATCGCGGGTAACCGCCGAGAAGTCGCCATGATTACCGACGACGAAACGACGGTAGTGGATAAGTTTGGTAACTACAAAGTCTACGACGCAGATTACAACCGCAAACGCGAAGACAACCCTAAGCTTTCTATCCTGATGCAAGGATTAACGGAGCAGAAAAGGTTCTACACTGAGCAGTAAGTCGAATAAATATCAATCACTTGCTCATGTTAATGATTGAAAACCATTGACTCACCCTCTTGAAAGGGATTACATTGGTTTTATCGGACTGTAGCGCAGCTTGGTAGCGCACTGTCATGGGGTGTCAGGGGTCGCTGGTTCAAATCCAGTCAGTCCGACCATGTTATAAAAAACCGCTGTTTTTACAGCGGTTTTTTGCGTTTGGGCTAAGACAACTGTTTTAGTACCTCATTAACTTTATCCACTGCCTCCATTTGCGGCATATGCCCAACGTCTGGCAGAAGTTCAATTCTAATGTGAGTACCTAGGCTCAAACCCTCAACTTCTGGTGTAAGAGGCACTATCTGATCTTGTTGCCCCCATATCACGGTGACTGGCTGTACTAGATTTTGAAGTTGCTCGACTAAGTTAATCGTCTGCTGACCATTGTCCGATATGGCTTTGCGGAGAGTATGCAGAGCTTCTTCAACACCGTCCAATCGCTTGTACTTCAATAAATCGTCGACCATAGAGCGATTTACCAGGCTTTGGTCTGCAAACAACATCGAAACGGTTGTTTTCATGGCTTTGCGAGAATCTGCCTCAGAAAACTTAACTAGATAATCTTCATTGATTTTCGAGGTTAACCCAGCAGGAGACAGTAAGGTCAGCGATGCTGCCAAACTGGGGTTCTCAATGGCAAACTTCGCCGCCAGTAACCCACCCATGGAATGCCCAACGAGATGACACTGACTGATTTTTTGTGCGCTGACGAATTCGGAAATAGTTTGACTCAGACACTCGATCGGGTCGCCATCGAGCGTTTTTGTCGATTGTCCGTGCCCCGGCAAATCCAACGCATACACCGGATTGGCAGACACCTCAAGGTTGAACAACCAGTTGTCGAGATCGCCGCCAAACCCATGAATAAACAGCAAAGGCGTGCCTTCACCGCCTCGATGCACATAGCGAATAGTGCCCGTGCTCAGTTCGATGTATTGGGAACGAAGTGCCTCTTCGACTTCTTCCTCCTCGTCGCCCACAGTGGATTCAAACTGCTCAATATAGGCATCGATCTCTTCCTCCGATACTGAATCGTCAGCTAGCACGCCCAGTAAAGCTTTCACATCGTAAAGTTCGCCTTCTTCCGCCACTTTGCGCCTGAGCAAACCCGCATCGGGCGCTTCCACCATGCTGGCGATTTTGTCGGTCTCGACATCCATGATCGCCTGACCGACTTCAATGTTGTCCCCTACTTCCACCAGCCACTCGTTGAGGGTGCCTTCGGTCATGGAAAGTCCCCATTTGGGCATAACAATGGGGATAATCACTGTGTTCTCTGAACTCATAGCCCCTCCTTCATCACGTGTTCAATGCTTCTCAAAATCGCGTCCGCATTGGGGACATACGCGTCTTCCAGGCTTGGAGAAAAAGGCACCGGCGTATGAGGTGCAGTGACCATTTGTGCCGGTGCTTTCAGATACGAAAACCCTTGCTCAAAGACTTTGGCGCAGACATCGGCGGCTATAGAGCACCTTTCGTTGGCTTCATCTACGCACACAATGCGACCCGTGACTTCGACGCTTTCCAGCACCGTATCCATATCGATGGGAGAAAGCGTTCTCAAGTCGATGACCTCGCACGAAATGCCCTTTTTCGCTGCAAGGTTCGCCGCTTCCATCGCTCGATGGACCGTTAGCCCGTAAGAAACCAGCGTGACGTCGTTCCCTTCTCGTAGCACATTGGCTTCACCAAAAGCTATGGTGTAAGCCTCTTGAGGTACGTCATCCTCCAACTGGTAAAGGTTCTTGTGTTCAAGAAAAATAACCGGGTCGTTGTCGCGGATGGATTGTGCCAGCAGCCCTTTGGCATCGTAGGCATTAGACGGGCACACTACCTTCACCCCCGGTAAGTTAGTCAACATTGGTGTCAGCATCTGGCTGTGCTGCGCCGCTGCGCGAAAGCCCGCACCACACATAGCGCGGATCACCACGGGTGTCTCTGCCCGACCACCAAACATATAGCGAAACTTCGCCGCCTGATTGAGGATCTGGTCGTAACACACACCGATAAAGTCGATAAACATCAGCTCGGCTATTGGTCTTAACCCGCAAGTTGCCGCACCTATCGCCGCACCTACGTAAGCGGATTCCGATAACGGGGTATCAATCATCTGTTTTGGGTGTTTCGCATAAAGCCCTTTGGTGACACCGAGTACGCCGCCCCATGCATCCTCCTCGCCCTCGGCGCCTGTACCGCCGACGATGTCTTCCCCCATCATCACCACATTTTCATCACGCGTCATTTCAAGATCGACCGCTTCGTTGATCGCATCTTTAAAAGTTAATTGTCTGCTCATCCTTCACTCCTTGAATTCGATTAGTAGCTCACGTAAACATCGCGGTGCAGCGCATCTGGCGACGGTTCAGGTGCATCTTTCGCTTGCTGAACCGCATCTTCAATCAACGCTAACACTTCGCTATCAATGGCAGAAAAATCGCTTTCTTCTACTAAGCCAGCTTTGAGTACCTGCGCTTTGAATTTCTTAATGCAGTCATGATTTTCTCGCAAATCCTCGACCTCTCCTTTAGGGCGATAGGTTTGCGCGTCCCCTTCAAAGTGACCATAGAAGCGTACGGTTTTGCACTCCATCAGTGACGGGCCATCGCCGTTTCTGGCTTTCTGAATGATTTCGCCTGCCGCTTCATATACCGCGAAGAAGTCGGTGCCATCTACGCTAATACCCGGCAAACCAAACCCTGTTGCCCGGTCGATGTAAGACTTAGACGCCACCGCCCAGTCCACCGCAGTCGACTCGGCATAACCGTTATTTTCAATGATGAAAATGACCGGCAACTCCCAAATCGCAGCCAGGTTTAAGCTTTCTAAAAACATGCCTTGGTTTGATGCACCATCACCGGTAAAGCTAATGCCCACACCGTCGTGACCCAAATGTTTCGCCGCAAAGCCAGCACCGCACACCAAAGGCGACCCTGCGCCCAAAATCCCGTTGGCGCCCATCATGCCCTTCGATAGGTCTGCTATGTGCATGGAACCACCCTTGCCTTTGCATGCGCCCGTTTCTTTTCCGTAGATCTCCGCCATCATGGCGTGTACATCCACCCCTTTGGCGATACAGTGCCCGTGCCCACGGTGGGTAGACGCAATTCGGTCTTTATCATGAAGATGCATCATGATCCCCACCGCGACCGACTCCTCCCCCGCGTACAAGTGCACAAACCCTGGGATGTCACCCCGCGAAAAGTCCACGTGCAGACGTTCTTCAAACTCTCGAATGGTTTTCATCATCCGATAAGCATCGAGCAATTTCTCTTTGCTCAGTGATTCGCTGATACTAGGCATCACATTCTCCTTGTTGTTTACGCAAAAGCATCCTTGCAGCGCATGCGTTCATGCAGGCTTCTACATTGATGGTAAAAAAAGCATTAGGAATCAGTTCGAGGGTCACATCGTCTTGCGCTTCGACGATATGTTCTCGCTCGCCATCCAGAGCAATGGCGGCGCTGCCATAGTTAATGGCAACGGGCTGATTCGGGTTCAGAGTTGAAAGGGTTTGAATCGCAACGGGCAAAAACGCACCGGGGACTAAAGGCACGTTCAAGAAGGAAGCACCCGCGTCGTTTGATAATTCGGCAAACCGCCCACACGGCTCAGTGCGCTCAACGGGCGCACTCAAACCAATGATCGAAGAAAGCCCAACCTGCAAGGCAGACGCAAAGGTCACGTATACCGCGCGTAGAGTATCCGGTTGCCACACGGCTTTGCTGCCGACAAACCTATCGGACGTTATCGCCGCATCCACTAACGCAATGTCTTCTATTGATGCAGTTTTGCCTTCGACGCCGGATTGAGATTTCTCTTGAATACGAAGCCGCAAAAGCTTATTGGGTGAAAGCGCAGTCTCTTTCGGGATTTGACCACTGGCGTACAGTGCCGTCGCCAAGCCAATCAAACTCGGCTCAATGGTTTTGGGAAAGGCGTTATTGGTTCCTGTGGAATAGCCAGTAATGGGGATGTTTCTGGCGTGTTTGACCACCAGCCGATGCGTTCCATCTCCACCTAGCACCACTACTGCGCTAACCTTACGTTCTTCGCACTCACGTGCCGCGTTAATGGTGTCTTGCTCGGTTCCAGTTATCGGGATAGACAGTAGTTTGAGTTCCGGAAAGCCTTGTTGCTCATCCACTTTTTTAGGCGCAGCATGTTTGGAACTGGCTTGTTTATAAAAAGCCACCTGCCCGCGATTCACCTCTCGCTGCACCATGTCCGACAGCCCGGTTTTATCGGGCATCATCCACACCTGATGCACGCCGCCAGCTTTCAAACCGGACAATATTTTCAATACGATACTCACGCGATCATTCAGCGTCAGGCTTCCGGAAGCCGCGACCACACGTCTTATGTCTCTCGCCGATACGGGATTGGCAATCATGCCGACAACACCTTGATTCACAACATCTCTCCTTGATGACTTTCATCAATAGAGCAAGCGAGATGCCGACTTTGAAACAAACTTATCCACATGATTTTTAGGAATAATTTTAAAGCCCGAGAAAAAAGTTTGTAGCACCGCCACGTGGTGCTGCAACAGGTGTTGCATGAGGGCGTTTCAAGGTTGAGAAACTGGAAAAACTGCCGATTTCGACGCTGTTCAAAGGTGCAATCGAATCCCTTCAGTGCTAGATCTTAATTCACTAAACCGAAAGGAATCGGTCATGAGAAGTTCAGAAACCAAAGCGATCAGAAACAGCACTTTTATCCGCTCTCACATTCAGGAGGTGGAAAGTGCCATCAGCGGAAACGAGGTGGAACGCGACCACATGATCCTGAATTCATGGAAGCGCTGCGTCGAAACCCACCGTCTGGAGCCTTCAAGCTTAAAAGAAGCCTACATCCTGCCCGGCTATGAGCTGAAACTTCATCAGGAACGAACCGATCGATTAATTCACACCGCGCGTCATGCCCTAGAAATGCTGTATAAGCAGATATCGGGGCAAAACTACGTGCTGCTCCTGACCGATCACGAAGGCGTCACCGTCGATTACATTGGCAACACTTCTCAACAGAGTGAGCTGAAATCTGCCGGGTTGTATTTGGGGTCATCTTGGTCAGAAGAACGGGCTGGCACCTGTGGCGTTGGGTCTTGCATTTACACCGGTCAGTCGATTACGGTTCACCAGACCGACCATTTCGATGCCACGCACGGGCAGCTTACTTGCAGTGCCTCTCCCATTTACGGTGTGGATGGTCACCTCGCTGCGGTGTTGGACATTTCAGCCCTACACTCGCCCGAGCCAAAAAGCAGCCAGTGGCTTTCATTGCAGTTGATTCGCAACGTCACCAAACGTATCGAGATGACCACCTTGCTCACCAGTTTTCGCCACCAGTGGGTACTGAAGCTGAGTAAAACCCCCGAGTTTTTAGAACTCGACCCCGATTGCGCCCTCGCGGTGAATGACGACGGCCAAATCGTAGGGTTAACCCATTCGGCTTACGGCATATTGATGAAAGGGTATTCCGCCACAGCCAATCCGTTAAACGCCCATCAACTCGGCGGTGTGCCATTAGATAGCTTGCTGGACTTGGACATCAACGACCTGCCGAAATACTCAAGGCGCTACTGCCCCAATCCGGTTGCCGTCACCACCCAATCGGGCGACTTGCTCTATATTCAGGCAATTGAACCCGTTCCGGTCACACCCAAATCCGTTCCTACAGAGCGCCCAATCGCCAAGCCGCTTGAAAGGCTGTTCTTTCGCGACCCGATCATGAAATCGATGGCGGAAAAGGCTTCAACCCTCGCCAATTCCTCTATCTCGATATTGATATCGGGCGAAACGGGTGCAGGCAAAGAGTACCTCGCCAAAGCGATTCACGATGCTTCAAGAGGCAAGCGTCCTTTTGTGGCGATCAACTGCGCCGCAATTCCAGAAAGCCTGATTGAAAGCGAGCTGTTCGGCTACACCGCGGGCTCATTTACGGGCGCAGACAGAAAGGGCAAAAAAGGGTTAATCGAACGCGCCAATGGAGGCACGCTGTTTCTGGATGAAATTGGCGACATGCCCCTCGCCTTGCAAGCCCGATTACTGCGCGTAATTGCCGAGAAAGAAGTGACTCCTGTGGGCGGGCATACCCCCGTACCTGTGACCTTTCGGGTACTGGCGGCATCGCACCAAAACCTTGAAGACTTAGTGAAACAAGGGCGGTTCCGAGAGGATTTGTACTACCGTATTTCCGGTGCCAAATTAGAGATGCCGCCCCTGCGGGTAAGAAAGGACATAAAATGGCTGTCGAGCAAGCTGCTGTTGGAATACGCCGACCAGCCCGTGCCCATTAGCCAGGGCACAACTCAACTGCTGAACAAGCACCACTGGCCCGGAAACATACGCGAGCTGAGTAATGTATTGCAGTTTGCGCTGGCATTCAGCCAAGGGGAGAAGATTCAACCCGAACACCTGCCCGACTCGTTCTCGAAATACCAACAGGACGCGCCCACCCTGCCCGTGGATACCCAGCTTGAAACCCTGCTGAATAACCTGAACTGGAACATTACCGCAGCGGCGAACTACTTGGGGGTTAACCGCAGCACGGTACACAGACGAATGAAACGCTGTGGATTGATCCCACCGAACCGGCGATAAAACCCACAAACTGATCACCACACAACCAGCCAAACTTCTTTTTTGATGGTTTTGACGTTTTTTCAATCAAACAAACCACTTAGGGGTTTACAAGGTTTCCAACCCTAGCTAATATGCGCCTCAACAACGGAGAGATGGCTGAGTGGTTGAAAGCACCGGTCTTGAAAACCGGCATACGTTAATAGCGTATCTAGGGTTCAAATCCCTATCTCTCCGCCACATTCTAAAAAGCCGCTGATTTTTTCAGCGGCTTTTTTCGTTTTTTTCTAGTCATTGTCGACGGCTACATAGGAAAAACTTGCACCTTGTTCCAAACTACCTTCCCTACACCAAGCATACATTTTGTGACATCGAGTCGAATTATGCTCGCTCACCAAATCTGTGATAATTAAAATTGTTTGTATCTAGTTTCTGGCGATTGACTGCATTTTATAGCGATAACTTCTTTTTTATAAAATGTTAACGAAAGAAAAAACAATACGCCGTACAATCATATGAATATTAGGTAATTTTCAGCTAGACCGTCTTAAACGTTTAACTTACAACCCTTCTCTACTCATGCATTTTTTGACAAAACACCCAATGAAACCCTCTCAATTTTCCTGCTTCTTCACTTTTTAAGCACAACTAATGTCAAAATCATCATTAAATTACTACACGTCTGGCCTGTTCGTATTCAAGCTCATTCAATTTTAAAAAATCCCCGACTTTTAAAGTAGATAGCACCCGAAGTACCGGACGTGTTCGCAGTTCCAAAAATAAAAAACCCCGTTTTTTACCCAATATTTCCTGTTCGATTTTTATATTAAGGTGAAAAAGTACCTACTGCTTAGCAATCAATCAGTTATTGCTGTGTTTGCTGGTTTTCAATAGGTACGTAGCAGTGGTGTTCATCCCTGAATATTCTCATTTTTAATACGCTCACGAGTAATTTTTGCTGAGAAATAGAATGGAAAAAATGAGGCCTATTTTAGCGGTCACTGATGCCCACTTTGCATAACAAAACTTACTTATTTGTTCCTCAGGAGACAAAATGCAAAAGAAATTTTTGACTGTACTCATCTCTTCGTTGTTGGGAGCGCAAATCGTTAGCCTGCCCGATGTCTATGCCATGCCGTTACCTGTAACGGCTTCAGATACCACCGAAGCGATCACCAGTTTTACTCGGTCACCGCGAGAGTTTTTAAATCAACACACGGTTGATGTGATTGAGCTAGTGAAAAACGGCGGCTTGCCGACACAAGGCAACGTCAGGCTGGAACCTGCCCCAGGAGGATTCAAACTTAGATATTCAGAATCCACTGCCGCAGACACAACCAACGCTTATTTCCTTGGGTTTAATGGTCGTTCTAATCCGGTTCCAGCGTATGTAGACATTCCTAAGAATGCCGCCGAGGGAACCCTCATGCTCACTGGATCTTTAACCGGATGTTCCGTGGTCGTGACCGAGCTAAATGACACCCACTACCGTGTTTTTCATGACGGCCGTGTGGGAAGCTCTGTTCTCTACGACAACGTCGTGATGTCGGTCGATTATGCCGATTACGAAGGCAAAAAATCCACCGAACAAATCGCCGGAGCTTACTTGATTGTCAAAGATGGTGAATGGCAGTTAATGCTTCAGAAACAAAAACAGATCCTTGACGATAAAGGCAACTTCACGTGGGTTAAACGATCAGGAAAAGAAGGGGAAGCGGTGATTCAGCGACCTCAAGTCCCCGATGATCAAGCCCGCATTCACGCCTTTAACCAAGAACGCATTAACGCGCAGAACCACCTCATTCAAGATGCGAAAAGACTTGGCATAAAAGTGACGAGAGTCCCGCAGGATGGCGCTTACACAAAAGACAGCACGGTCAAAGTGGATGAAAACCCTGCGCTCACGGAGTGGGAAGCGTTCAGAAATCAATTGAGAGAAGAAGTGAAAAAAGAACTCGCGCCTGCCATTCAACAAAAAGACGCATTGTTCGCACAACTTCGAGGCGCTACAGGGGCGCAAAAGCAAGAGATTGAGAAAAAGCTTGAATTGATAAACACCACCAAAGCCTATTACGAAGAAGAGTTTCTGGGCAGTATCGAAAAAAGTATCGATACAGACCGCCTATGGATATGGCTTGAGAAAAAGAAACTGGAAGGCATAGATGCAATCGTTGGCATCGACGTCAATTTGAAAACCAATCCTAATCAGCGCCTCATCGAAAAATTCAATACACAAAAACGGGTCTTTGAAAATCTTAAGGGCCAACGAGGTGAACGTTACCAGTTTGGTGTGGCCAATCATACTACAGTTGATTTTCCGATTCCCATCGGAGACATGACGTCTTTGAACTTGATAAGTTTATTGCTGGACGACACTCTGTCTCTAAACTTTTATCAAAAAGGGGCGCTGGTCAAACACATAGAAAGCAAATTCCGCGACGAGACAAAAAGTATCGCATTGAATCAAACGGCGAAGGTGAGTGAGTACATGACCGCAAGCGGCGCCAACGTTACTCAGCTTCTCCCACAAGATTTTGTATTATCTTGTGGTCCGGGTCGCTGCTTACCGCTCTCTCGTATCATGTCTACCGCCATTGCTCAAAATGGAGAGATGGGAGCGCGGGACTTTTCTTCGTCTCTATACGATTCCGCCGCCAGCGCAGGCTCTTCCTCGGCTAACACTGTCTACCAAACGATTGGGGCTCTACATGCCAACACCGACGCGAGATACGCCGAGAGCGACATTGGTCGGCTGAACATCCGAGCGATTACGGACAACTTGGCGGCGACACCTCTGACTGACGGTGGAAGTAAATTCATGCTCATGAACACCGCCAGACACAGTATGCTTGTCGGCAAACAGATGTCGGAAGGACGTGAGCGTTACTTCTTCTACGACCCGAACTTCGCGGTATTCAATTTCGATTCCCCCAAAGCCATGCGCACCGCGTTGAGAGCGCACTTACTTAATCACAAGTTTGCGCGTTATTACCAAGCTATGGGTACCGAGAAAAACCCGGAATTCGAGATGCGGGTTATCGATACGGATCAGATGGCTAGAGTTCGGCTTGCGACCGGCTTTGATGTCCAAGATTTAGCTCTCCCTTCTGAACGTGCCGCAAACATAAGCGCATCAAACAACGCTGCTCGGTTGGCATATACCAGTGACGCGGTATCTGCCGATCTTAAATTACAATCGGCACTGAGCGTATTGGAAGGCGCGAACTTAGCACAAGGGTTCTTAGAAGCAGCCGATGACTTATATCGAACCAACAATCTGTCTCACGACTGGGTTCCCGTTTTCGAAAACATGAAACGCACGCAAGACGGCAACTATGCAATACCCCTGGTTCATGCCGAAGACAACCTGACAAGAGAGCTGTTCACATCCGATGACCGAATCTGGAAGTTTAAACAGCACTTTGAAGAGTCACTGGGACGCCTAAAACAAAACTACCGTTACAGCGAAGGTGAGCTGATTCGCCGCGCGAACATCAGTGACGTGGAGCACGTTGATGGGTTGAATGCAGCGTTTGCCGTGCAAACCATACTGACGTGGTTCAACAACCACAGTCGTACCTCTGCCGCAGGTGATTCACTGCCAAATGGGCTAAGCAAAGCACTTAAGGTTCATACATACATCAACCTGACGCAAATTGCGCATGGTACCGTCATGGATGCCGCAAAGCTTGTCAGCCTGTATCGTACTGCTCTGCAAGAAGGGCAAAGTGTCACCAAATCAACGCTTTCGGCAGTGAGCCATGTGGCAAATACCGCAGTCGGTATTGGCTTAGGGCTGGCCTCTGTGGTTCTGGATTCGTACGAACTGGCACACGCTCAGAATGAAGTTCAAAAAACCGTGTTTGGTACCCAGCTAGCGTTTGACTCAGCGTCGTTAGCTACTAGTGCCGTCGGTATAGGAGCAGGCATCGCTGGCGCCAGCACTGCCTCTGCGGTCATTGGGGGTGCGGGTGTCATCTTAGGCGGATTGGGTATTGGTTTCACTGCATTGGCGCAAGGTTTTGGTGAAGTGGCACAAAAAGCCCAAGGTGTAGGTCAATACTTTGCCTTGGTGGACTCCGCCTATCGTGAAGGCGGTTATGCCCACGTGAACAAAACGTTAGGTGATGGTGCATCGTATCAGCTCCTTCAGCCTAAAGATGGCGCAGTGATCGCTCAGCTCGATTTAGAGTCGAAGCAGATTACCTTCGACAGTCAGTACATTTACAGAACCCATCATGGCAGCACAGGCTCTGGGGCAATCAACTACTTCTTCTGGATTGGGGATCAACCCAGAATCGTCAGGAAGGAAGATCAAGCAATCAACGTTCGTGAGGGCATAGGATACGGGAACCACGCAACCCTCACCTCAACCGAAGGTGCACTCGTATTGCCCGCAACACCTAAATCTTACATTGGGTATTCAACATACACGGCATTGCCAGGTGCAACCACCCGACACGATGCAGGGTTCGATGTGATTCGCCGTTTAGAGGTTGATGGTCGGTTTGACTTCGATTTCTATGCGTTCCCGTCTGAGTTTATCCTTACCCGAATTACCCAGAAATACGTGAACACAGACATCGCTATCAACTTAGGCGCACAAAACCGTCAAATTCTAATGCGCAAACTGGGTAAAGAGCTAAAAGGCAAGCTGAACTATGTTCTGAAAGGCAAAGGCGGCGAATACCGAGTCAACCTTCAGCCAGGAGCAACATTGTCGCTTGAAGTCGAGCCTCAGGCACAAGCCGGAACACGCTGGATCCTAGACGCTCGCCAGTTGCCAGCAAGTGACATTCAAGTCGCCAGTGATCACTTAACGGTTGGCGGTATCCGAATCAACCTTCGCAGTGCAGACCTTGGGCAAATTTTGGTGATCGGTAATCGTGAGGAAGTATTCACGATAGACAGAGCCAATACGATCGCGAAGCTTTCTTCAGAAAATGCCTCTCAATGGGCCAATGCGGATCAATTGCATCAGCATATTCAATCTGAAGTCGACAAACATCACCTTGAAAGTGACTTTGTCGCCGTAGAAAACTTTACGCCACAAGGTCAGCAACAAGCAGTAGGCCAAGCGTTCTATCAGGTTGATCAAAAGCGCTTTGTTTACACCCCCGCCCCAGCTCACGCGGACTTTCTCGCTCAGGCACAGCTGGTCGCAATAAACGGTGATCTCGCCTGGTTTAATCAGGGCAGTGAAGTCTGGTTGGTAGACGTGAATCAATCCACCATTCTCGCTCAATACCGTGCCTTCGGCTGGGATCACGCTCAGGGTGCAACCACCAGCCGCGTTTGGCAGGAAAACCAGCGATTGTACTGGGCGGTGGAACAATCAACCCAGTCAGGTCAAAAAGCCACATGGACGTATATGCTGGATGAAAGCACTTTGCAGTTGGTGGATATTAACGGTGATACTGAGACCATAACAACACTGACGTCCGGCGGTTTGGGGAACGATATCCCTACGGGTCAGCTCTTTAAAACCCAAAACACCGGTGTTGGTGGACAAGTGGACTTAGGAGCGAATCAATGGATTGATGCAACCTTGGGAGAGGTGATTTCCATTTCGGCGACGCATCAGGATAAGAACCATCGATTCTGGGTATTGGAGGAACAAGCAGGTAAACGCGGCGTGGTGAAAGCCAATGTGACCAATCACCCCAAAGACCTGATACTTGCACTGGTAGAAAACCAGGGTAAAGCGAGTGAAAGTTACTACTTTTACTCTCATGATCAAAAAACCGTGTATCACCAGACAGGCAGAAACGAGGCGGCTACGGTGCTGAGTTTGCCAAGCTCCGTAGGTGGCGTTGAAAAAGTCGCCAACGACAAAGCCCACTTATTCGCGTTCGCGAAAGACAACACTCTCTGGCTCGCCGATAAGAAACCGCTACTCGCTGGTGTTACGGAAAAATGGGTTAAGGCAAACCGGACTCAACTCTTAGCTCGCCTGCATGATATTAGCGATACTCACGATGCAAAACTGAGTCAATTGGTGATATTGGGTGCCAAAGAAAGAGACTTTAACAACACACTTCAAGCCACCAGTATCTGGTACGACACGCAATCCGCTCGTCTCGTACAGGCGGGTAGAAACTTGGCTGGAAAGTCTTTAACTTTGCTTGGTCTGACCGCGGACCAAAAACACGCGTGGATCTTCAATCAAGATGACGCCAGTTTATATCGTCAGGCTGTGCTTGAGCACGATGGCATGCTAAACGAAGAATTGGTTGTTCAGGTTCAAGCACCAGATGCCGACCTATTCCCAACAATGGAAGGAAATATCCTTAAAGTTCGTCAGCAAGGAGAATCCATAGAGATCACCACCAAAGATGGCGTCATCGTTGAACTGAGCGCTAACGCAACTCGTGGAGACAAACCGATACTTCGTGGTGTAACAGAGCAATGGCAACAAGCACATCAGAATATTCCTGCGGGTATTGAGGCGATGAGTGGCATCTACGAGCAGCCACAACCCGTCCGATTGCTCGGCTTGGAAGCGTCTTGGTATCTGCCTAGCGAGGGACAATTGATCACAGCCCCTAACTTGGACACATCGCACGTCTTGAACTACCTAGGTCAAGGGAAAAGAGGAAACGATTACATTTACGACAGTGATACTCAAAGCCTCTACAGCTCTTCACCAAACGCGATCATCGATTCACTCAAGTCACTGGGACAGTACGCCACTGCCGTGACCGAATCCGGCCACAGTTTGGTGCTTCAGGGAGCAAAAGGATCAACCAGTGGTGAGTTACCGCAAATCACGGGTATCCATAATGTGGTTTGGAGCGGCAGCGCCGAAAATTACCATTACCGGATTGATCAAGATGCGCTCGGTCATTATGAGGAAGTCGTGATTGTTCCTAGAGGAAACAATGGAAAACTCGACTTGCCATTCGCTAACGCAACCAGTGTGATTCTTCAACGCAGAGGCGATGCTTTGGCTCTGTACGATCCTGAATCTAACACTGGCATTCTGATCCAAAATGCGGATCAAGCCGCGCAAAGAAACATGAGCATTGGAGGAAAGCGCCTTGAAGGTATCTTAAATCAAGTCGACCAACTCTCAGGGCAGACCGGTTACGTTGTCAGTTATAGTGACGTCGTCACCTCAAACACCCCATAACCACTCAAAAGCCCGCCAAATCGGCGGGCTTAACACTCATCAATTCAAACTCACCTCATTAGCATCAGCGAGCTTTGACCGCATCTTGTTCCTCTTCTATAGCAAATTCAATGGCATCAGCCAGCTTTTCTTTTTCAGTATGCGAGCACGCGTTTGGTAACTTATTTTTGCCCCATTTCGTGTTGGTGACGCTCAATCTCACAAATCACAGTGACGTGATTTGACCTACTTTCACTCACCTTTGTACTGTAGTGTTTAACATGATCATTCAATCACATGAGGTAGTTGTCTATGTTCAACATAAATAGAAGTCCTGAAATAAAGGAAGCAAGAGAAAAGTATGATCGCGCTTGTCAGCATCACAAGGAAATGGCAAGGCTTCATCGAGCTGGTGCGATAAGCTCTGAAGATTTAAAAGAGGCGATAGACGATATGCGACAGGCAGAAAATGAGCTGGATGCAGCTAAAAGAGCATAATCACTCCATTTACTCATCAGTACATCTTAGATATAAAGCCTCCCAAGCGGGCTAGCCTCTGTAGCTAGCTCAAATCTGCCCCATTATGTTTTTAGATTATTATCCATAGATAGCGTGTGGCAATATATTAGCTAACATTAATCTCACTTGGTGAATATCTACGAACTTCGAGCCTTGACGGTTAAAATGAACAATCAAAAGTATGCCTGGCAGTTTCAGTGATACCAAGGAAGCATTGAACTAGACCAAAAAAAGCCGCTAGGACGCCCCAAACGGCTTTTGGAGTTTTATTGGAAAGAATGCTCAAGCATCAGAATTAAACTTGGCAAATTTGCTTCACTAACACGAAAACGTCCTGTTCGTGACAATTCAGTATCGATACCATTCACCACCATGTGAACGGTATCAATTACAGCAGAAGTCTTTTTGAAATTATCTACATAATAAGGCGATATATCCCTTGTGCTTGCTACTTTTGTTTTAGCCAAAGTAAAAGCATCACAATGTATGTTAGATAGAGACATCGACTTTAAAAGTAAATCGAACTTACTACCAAAAATTTCAATTAGGTTTTTTAATTCAATATCGACAGGCTTTAGACCACTATCTTCCCCAAATACTGTGTGTATCATTTCAAAAGGAAGCTTCATACTTCTAGGAGGATTAATTGCGTACAAAGCCAGTTTTGTTTTAAAGCGGATACCAAACTTCACTTTGGTGTAAGAAACAGTTTCAATCTCTGACATCTCTCCATCAGGAAGTTCAAACTCCTGTTTTCGAATAGTTCTTTGAATGAATTGGACCAAAAGGTCTTTGTCATCATCAATGATATCAAAGCCAAATCCCTTTTCATCGGAATACTGTTTCTGTAATAACCTTTCACGAATAATAGATTCACTTATTTCGTTTTCGGCTTTGTAAAGTTTGACTTTGATCATTAACTCGCCTCCCGCGCTTCAGGTTTTGAATCATCATCTACTTGTGGGTATCTCTTTCCGTGTTCTTCAATTATGTGGTCATTAATCTGGAAAATTTTATCTTCCAGCTTTTTGACAACTTTATCGAACTCAGCATTACTGAGTTTGTCTTTTGAAGCAGCATCGCCAGAGATTTCTTTAAACAGTATTTTGAACTTAACATCCTTACCAAAGTACTTTTCTTCGAAGCCAAGTTCAAAAGTAATCACGTAATTGCGTAAGAATGTTGCAATGGATTTCCATCGAATCTGGCTACGGTAGAATCCATCTTTACAGAGTTCTTTAATCTGAGGCGCATTAACCAGTGACATACCATCATATGAAGCGTTATTGATGTTAAAGGTCAAGTTTTCGTTATCATCTTCCTTAGCATCTTTGTCAAGATCGTCATCACCATCAATGCTATCTGTATCACCATCTAACAACGCCTCCTCATTATCGCCCTCTTCATCAACTTCAACCTTGTCTTCTGGTTTTTCTTCCAGTAAAGGCGACTTGATACGACTAACACGCACTTTTTCCAAACCCGCATACTCGAAACCTGTTCCTTTATAAAGACCATCAAAGTCATAAAGGTGGATAGCAAAGATATTGCGAAAATCAGCATCAGTAATAGCAGATAGATCGATTTCATTAACTGTAATATTGGAATTCACTGTAGCCTTGTAGGTATCAATGATTTCTTCCAGTATTTCAGCAATACGAGGAGTATAAGTGTATCTAATTGACACATAACCTTGGTGAACAATGAACCAAATATCGCCACTGTATAATTTCTTCTGTTGGAATTTACCCCGTCTGAAATCAAACTCTGTATAGTCGATACTAACACTGTAAGTGCCTATTCCAGCGGAAGATTCAATGCTTTCGTTCCCAAGCAACTTAGGTCTTCCATCCTTAACCTTCTTAATAACATCATGCAGCTCATCGATCTCAAAGCCATCATAAATGCGCTTTACAGAAAACGATTCTTGGCTCGTTTTCGATGCCAGTTTATCTTGAATTTCCCTTACATGAGCATAGGAGAAAGGCAAATCAGAAATGCGGTCAATTAGCTCTTCACGTTTTAACTTTTTAGGAAAAATTATACCGCGATTCAATGCTAGTTTTCGCAGTGAACTTCCTGCCATTTTTGACTGGTTAGCGTGTAATGCAGTATATATATCGCTTTCATTTGAGAATAATGTTGCTTGATACTTGTTCATACTAACGACTACCTATTAAGAAAAATGACATAATCCACGATCAACCTGCTTACTTGCTACTTGGTATTCAAAAATCGAAAGCTTCTGATTTACAAAAGGAATAGATTTCACTTTATCCTTGAGCGTATCCAGTTGACTTACAGTGAATGAATACATAGCTGCGTATGTCTTGATCGCCTCATCTAAGTAATTGCCAGAAGTCGATGAGAAAGGCGTTATGATGAAAATGCGGTCAAACTGGTTCAACAGCTGATAATTAAATATGTATTCGAGAATGAAAATGAAGTGACTTTCTGAATCAACTTCTTCCTGCCAGAAAATATTCAACACACGATTTTGTAATCGTTGCCCATCATCATCACGAATAAAATCATGCTCATATGAATAAAACAACAAACCAGATGTAATCATTTCAATGGTTGCGGGCAGACTTTTACCTTTAGTTGCGATCTTGTTGTGTTTGTCTGGATAAAAGAATGAGCATTCATCATAATCTGGAATCTTCTGCCACAAGACGTTTTCTTGTTGATTGGCCTTGTCTGTATACGCACGACGCTTTTCGATGTTTTCAGTTACATCAAGTAAGAAGCGGATTAGTTTTGGATCAAAAATAGCCATCATAGAATCTTCTGGCAGGCTATATTCTGATGTAGCCGCACCAGCAATCTTTTGATATAGATCTTTGTCGTATTCATTATCGTGGTTGTATATAAAAAGCATGCCATGCACAACAAATGGGCGTTTCTTATCAATAAGAAACATTTCTTTCCATATAGAGCTTCGTGAAGCGCATTCTACTTGTTGCGATAGGCTTCTGATGGTCTTTAGAATAGCACCGTACTTTTCTAGGGTAGTTTTTGAGTACGACTTTAAATCGGTCTGCACGTACTGAACTACATCGGTGTATGGATCTTGATATGAAAATACGACATCTGTAGGGTGCTTTTTCTGTGTAGGTTTTTTGGCACTTAATTGAGCTTCTGTCAGATGTGAACGCATGCAACAATTCCAACTAATGTCATTAGTCTTTCCACTTGTCCAGCGCAGTTCATCAAATATACGACTAGAGATGATACCTGCGATCTCATCTATATTCTTGGTTTCGCCACCCATTAACGTTAGTCCATAGTTCACTGATTATTGTACGATCATTTTATCCGCAGTTAAGCAAAGTAACAATGATGCATAACACATATACGCATATATGAATCGTGGGATTGTCTTGTTGAGGCGCCTTAAAAATCATGTAGCATTCAAACAACTCTATCCAGTGATTCACTGGGTCTGAATAACGAGTTCAGGCCTTACCTTTTGATCTTAAGTTATGTCGTACCTCATCTAATCCGACTTTCACCTCATTTGTAGAATCACTAACTAAGTTCTGTCCAAAAACAACCTACCAAAACCCAATCAAAAAGCCGCTAACCCCAGCGGCTTTTTCACCCTCCCCTCTAGGATTTCTCATCCATTTCAGGCACTTTAGAGTTATATCAATAATAACGTCTGCCTCAATAAGGAGATTCTTTGGACTTCGAGCTCGATAACTTCAACGGCATCATCCTTTCTGCCGAAACTGTTCCTCACAGCAATGCTGCGTTCGCCAGTGAGCTGCGCGAGGTGCTTGGCTATGCCACAGACAACCGCAAAAACCTGATTTGGTTAACCCTACCCATTGAGCAATCCCACCTTATTGGCGAAGCGACGGCGCAGGGTTTTACCTTTCACAACTGTGAAGAACACGCTGTCACCCTGATTCACAAACCTAAGCCCGATACTTTTGTGCCTTTTATTCCTACCCACACCGTGGGCGCTGGGGCGCTGATTCAAAACGACCGGCAAGAGATTTTGTTGATCAAAGAACACGGCATGAAGGGTTACAAACTTCCTGGCGGGCATGTGGAACTGGGTGAGCCTATTGGAGAATCGGTGGTGCGAGAAGTGTGGGAAGAAACAGGGGTGACGGCGAAATTTGAGTCCATTTTGGGGATTACCACCAAGCACCCGTTTCAGTTTGGTAAGTCCAATATGTACATCGTCTGCAAACTGATGGCGACGGATGAAACCATCAACATTCAGGATGTCGATGAAATAGCCGAAGCGAAATGGGTTTCGGTGAATGAGTTTTTGCAAGACGAAATCAACTACCCGTTTAATCGCCAAATGGTCGGTGCCTTGCTCAATCAAGATGGATTGGCTCTGGTGGAATTGGAAAGCAATACTGGCAGGCACAAAAAACAAGAGACATTCTTTGCTCAAGCCAGCAGTGCGGTTCATTCACCGCTGTCGTTGAATTCCGAGCCAGCATTGAATCTGATGCCCGTTTTACAGCAACTATTTCTTCGTGAAGCTCAAGGGAAGCTGGTTGAACAGTCTGAAATCAATGCTGATGCTCTGAACGGTGAACCATTCCAAAACTGGCTTGAATCCAAGCGGGGTTTAACGGGTCAAGATGTGGCGAATACCCGCTGGATAAAAACCTGTACTGGCGGTTACATTACCGAAGTGATGTTCCATGAAAACGGTACATTAGACGAGTTTCGATTGTTCGACCGTTTCCAAACCCAAGGCACATGGCAGCTGAAACATGGGTTATTGGAAGTCAGTATTACTAAGGGCGACAACACCTATCAGTTCACCATTGTCGGCAATCAGGATCACAATATTCACTCTGCGGTTGAGCACAAAAACGGCGAGCTGCATTCCTATTTGAAATTTGCTCAGGTGAAATAAGGCGAGGCGAAATAGCGGGCACTTACTCGGCAAATAGCGGATCGTCATCCAATACGCGCTTTTTGTATTGATTGGGGGTAATGCCAAACATACCTTTGAAGGTTTTAATGTAGGAAGAGTCGTTCTCATAACCTATTTGACTCGCTACTGCTTGGATAGGCAGATCGTTGTCGAGCAGCGCAAGGGAGTGCACCATTCGGATGTGCTGACGCCATAAGGCAAACGACATACTGAATTCGCTGGCGAACAAGCGAGACAAGGTTCTTTCCGATGCGCCAACTTCTTCCCCCCACTCTGCCAGTGTCTGGTTTTGCGCTGGCGCTTCGCTTAAGCGGTCAAATATGGTCTTGAGCCGTCTGTCCCTTGGCAGCATCGTTTTAAACTGAAAGGGTTCCCCTAGAGCAAATTGGTCGTTTAATACCGCAACCAAATTGCGCAGTATGGCGTCTGATTCTGGTTTCTCACAAAAACGCTCTATCTCAAGCAGCAAGTGGCGCAAGAACGGAGAAAGCGACACCGCCTGAACTTCTGCTGGGCATTTTATATCTGACTCTGAATGCTCTGGGTTTAATCGTGTTGGATTAAGGTAAATACCAATAAACTGGGTGTCGCTGAGCGCTACGGATTCGTGCTCTATCCCTGCTGGCACAAACAAAATTGAGGTGTGCGGAACCAAAAATCGGGCGTGTTCGGTTTGGGTTTGCAGCAAACCTTTTAGCGGAAAAATTACCTGATGCCAGTCGTGACCATGCCATGCATCCACGTAACCTTTTGCCATCGAGATGCGTTTGAACAGTGCCACGCTGTGCTGACGAACCTTTATGACTTGGTTAATGGAAACGTCTTGTCGGGTTGGCGTCATCATGTGTCTGGCTATCCTTATCGGCTTTGGTTTTCCACCACTAAGATTGTCCTGTAACTTAAAGGAGACAATCTATGAACGTGCATTTTATTATCCACGAATATTTTGAAAGTGAAGGCTATTTCGGAACGTGGGTCAAAGACAATCGATATACTGCTCAGTATTCCAAGCGTTACCTTGGCGTCGCGCTGCCCCGTAACAGCGACGAGTTTGATTTACTGGTGGTACTCGGCGGCCCGCAATCCCCCGCAACCACAACGCAAGAATGCCCTTACTTTGATGCCCAAAAAGAGCGTTCGCTTATCCTACACACCATTGAATCAGGCAAGCCTGTGGTGGGCGTGTGTTTGGGGGCACAGTTAATTGGCGAAGCGTTGGGCGCAAAATATCAAACCAGCCCAGAGCCCGAAATCGGCAGTTTCCCTATTCAACTCACCCCTGAAGGCATTAAAGATCCTTTGCTGGCTGGCTTTAGCCTAGAAGAACAGGTCGGACACTGGCACGGCGATATGCCGGGATTGACCGCCGATGCAAAAGTACTTGCAGCGAGCCAAGGTTGCCCAAGGCAAATTGTTCGCTATGGCGATCTGGTGTATGGATTTCAATGCCATCTGGAATTTGTGCCGGAGCAGTTTGAAGCGCTGATTGAAAACAGCCAAAAGGATCTGACCACGCTGAAAGACAAACCATTTGTGCAATCCCCAAGCGAGATCAAAGCCATGCCCACTCAAAATATGAATGCCTTACTCGGGCAATTCTTAGATGGGCTTGTCGCAATGTACCAAGCAACAAAAGCGGAACGAGGTTAATCCTTAACAGTACCCCCAGACACCACAGCAGTACGAGGCGCCCGTACTTCTGCTACTTTTACCTTGGTTCTCCGTAAAGCCGATAGCTCCAGTCTTCGAGTTTTCCGGTCGATAAGCGACGTTCCACCAGCTTTCTCCATGAATCCACCAAAGGAGCATTCAGCAACGACTTAAGCTTTTCTTGCTCCAGACAGCCAGTAAAAATCAAGCCTGTGACTTTGGATATCGGCCATTCTGGGAAAGGTCGCTCACATAAATAGATGTCGTCCCCCGCACCAATATTGCCCTCGCGCAGGATTCGAAAATACCACCCTGTCCATAACGTTTCCTGAAGCAGAAGAGACATATCAGGGCGACCGAAACGGATATTGAGTTTCCAGCAAGGCATTCGTCCCTGAGAAACCTGAACTAAGCACTCACCTATCTGGTAAACGTCACCCAGACAGACGGAATTTTCATCCAGCCCCTGAGTACTCAGGTTTTCACCAAACGCGCCAACACGATGAAACATAGGCGCATCACCGAGTTTGGCTATCCAGCGTTCGTAATGTTCATTGACATAGGCGTGAAGCGCTTTTTCCACACCTCCGTGATAACGCTTGTCGGCTTGTTCATCGCCAACTAACCCCAGAAAATTCACCCAATGACGAGTATCCACAGGGTGTTTGTCTATGCCGCTGGTAACACCCTCTGTTATTGAACTGATCTTACCCGTCAGCAGCGATGTGACCGTTCCTACTTTGCGCATGGCTTTTCCCTCCATCCATTCACTGGCGAATACGAAATTACATTGAACCTAACGGCTGAAACACCGGATTGATCGCCAGCACCTCAATGCGCGAATTCGTGCTTTTTAAGATTCTTTCTTCACTGTCGGATACGAATACCTGTCGCTCAAACCCGGCTGTCACGGGGAACGCCTCCAGCGCAATTTCGAGCTTTTCCTTACTGGCTGCCTGACTTAACGCTTCGATGTGAATGGAAAAAAGCGTCGTGTTGTTTTGGGAAATGTCCACGCGATATCTCATTGCTTCTCCTGCTTCTTACCAAAAAGCTGTGTTCTCAAAGGGTTGAGCTTACGGTTAAGAATTCTCTTAGTATGTTATTGCTCAATATTCAATATTAGGATACGTTATTCACCAATAGTGTACAACTAACGATTTTAAGAAACGCGTGAACATTTTTTAGCCAATAAGAAACATGAGAAGTTGTGAGGTAGAAGTGAGATGGGAAAGGTATACAGTTTCTCAGCGGGACCGGCGATGCTGCCTAGAGAAGTTCTCTTAAAGGCGCAAAGCGAATTACTGGACTGGCAGCAAACGGGTATGTCGGTAATGGAGTTCAGCCATCAAAGTGATGAGTTCGCCACTATTAGGGAAGAAACCGAAGCAAGGCTGCGAACCTTGATGTCGATTCCCGACGACTACCACGTGCTGTTTTCTCACGGCGGTGGCAGTGGTCAGTTCTCAGCGGTGCCATTGAATTTGATCGACCAGCGTGAATCGGCAAGTAAACAAAGAGCCGACTTTTTGGTGTATGGGCACTGGGCAAGCGGTGCTTATGAAGAAGCGAAAAAGTTTTGCCTGCCTCGTAAGCTGGATATCGCCTGTACCCGGGGAGGATTGCGCACCATTTCACCAGAGCAAGACTGGCACATCGACCCGAGCGCCCAATTTGTGTTTGTCTGCCCTAATGAAACCGTAAATGGTATCGAATATCACGCACTGCCTGAAACGAATGTGCCTATTGTGGCGGACATGTCATCTTCCATTCTCTCTCGCCCTATCGATGTTTCCCGTTACGGTTTAATTTACGCCGGTACTCAGAAGAACATTGGTCCTTCTGGGTTGGCGATCACCATTATCAGAAAGGATTTGATCCGAACGGATCGCCACAACATTCCAAAAATTCTGGATTATCGCCGTCAGGTAGACCAGCTTTCGATGGCAAATACGCCGCCTACGTTTGCCTGGTATCTATGCGGGGAAGTACTGAAGTGGGTGGAACAACAAGGTGGCGTGTCGGTACTGTTTGCACGAAATAAAACAAAAGCGAGCGCCTTATACCGATGTATTGATGAATCCGACCTGTACATCAGTGAGGTTCACCCAGATTGCCGTTCTATCATGAATGTGACGTTTAGGATTACCTGCCCTAAAACGGAACAACGGTTTTTAGATCACGCTCATCAGGCGGGGCTGAAAGGATTGAAGGGACACAAAGTGGCTGGAGGCATCCGAGCCTCCATCTATAACGCTATGCCTGCTGAGGGTGTCGAGGCGTTAATCCAGTTTATGAAAGCGTTTGAAATAGAACATACGCAGCGAGTGCGATCTGCGGTTAGTTCGACAAGTAGCCCAACTGCTTAGAGATGTCTTGTGCTGCATTGCTGATCAAATCGAGGTGGGTCTGGTCAATCGCCCGAGCGCTGTCAAAGCCAATCAAAATGATGCTCGCGGTCATTTCACCTACTGCGTCAAAAATAGGGGCGGCAACGGCTTTGGCACCGGGGATCACAGGGTTTACCTCTTCTCGCACCGAGACAAAATCGGCTTTAATCTGCTCGCGGCTTTCAGTAAAAGCTTGCCACTGCTGTGAACTGTCGTTCAGCTCTTTCTTAGCGAGAGATTCATACGCCGATGTCGGAAGGTTAGCCGCGAAACAGCGCCCAACCGCGCTGCTGGTGACAGGGGCGTAAAAACCAATTTTGAAATTGACCGATACAGGGGACGGGTGATCGAGAAAGCGTATGATCATCGGTCCTTGAGTTGTCCACACCGCCAACGCCGCCGCTTGCTGGCTGCTTTGCCTGAGTGCATGAAGAAACGGTTCACAGGTTTGCACAATATCCGTTCTACCAAGAATTTTTGCACCCAGCTCCAGCAACTTAGAACCGTGAAGGTAATTCCCCGATTCGTCTTGCACTACTACGCCCACCCTTAACAGACTTGCCAAGTATTTGTGCAGTTTGCTTTTCGACATCTCCAACTGCCCTGCGGCATCGCTCAGTGACATCGCCTGTTTTTGGTCGGCAAAAAAATCGATGATGTCGAACGCTTGTTCAACAGACTGAATGCCTTGGTTTTTCTTTTCCATAGTGTGTCTTCTGGGCGTACTCGAAAGAAGGATTGGACGAGGTACATACTACCGCGAGATGGGCGTTTTACAACGCTGAGTGTAAAGGCAAGAGCAAACAAAAGCCTCGGCATTCACCGAGGCACCGGAACCTGGGTTTACGCCTCAAGCCAGTTCTTGGATTCGTTTTCCCCTTGAACATAGCTGCCAAGGTGGGTGCTGAAGCGTTTGTTGATGGCGTCTTCAATCAAGGTACTTTTCAGCTCCGCTGGGTAAACTCTGAGGTTTTTGATGGTGTCTAACCTTACCCATTCCACATCCTGGATGTATTCCTGATCGTTTAAACCGATAAGGTTTTCTTTGCTCGGTTCGCCTTCATAGCTTTCAATCAGATAGAAAAACTCAGCGTGATAACGCAGTGGGTGTTGCTCCTGAAACTCTCGTACACATATCAAGTCGCCCACTTTTACTCGTAAGTTGGTCTCTTCACGAAATTCTCGACGCAGCGCATCTTTGGTAGTGGCGTCTTCATTTTCCATTCCACCACCAGGTGGGATCCAATAAACGCCGGTATGGTCTTTAACTCTCACCAGGAGAATCTTGTCATCTTCGATAAGAATGCCTGCAGCTCGGATTCTGTGTTCCATCAATCATCCTTAAACACGTTAATGGCGGCTTGAATCAGCTGCCTGTGAATGGGAACCAAGTCTTGGTGCTCGGTTCGATAACCGCCGCCCACAACCGATGCGATGGGAATACCAGCGTTTTTAGCTGTTAAAAATATAAAATGGTCGCGTTGGTAAATACCTTCCGCGCTCACTTGCAAATAGCCTAGTTCATCATCGGTATGAATATCCACACCCGCATCGTAAATGATCAGATCCGGTTGATGAATGTTGATCGCCATCTCAACCACTTGCTTAAAGCTTGAAAGAAATTCCTCGTCTCCGATTTCGCGGGCAAGTGGCACATCCATATCCGACGTCGGCTTTCTGGCAGGGAAGTTTTTATCACAATGGAATGACAGCGTGATGATGTCGCTTCTGTCTTCACATAGGGTTGCCGTACCATCGCCGTGGTGGACATCGGCATCGACGATTAAGACTTTATCAATGCTCTCGTTTTTAAGTGCTTCATGCGCCGCCAGAACCAAATCGTTGATCAGGCAAAAGCCGCTGCCAAAATCTTTGTGCGCATGATGGTAACCACCACTCAAATGCAGCGCGATACCGTGTTCAATCGCCTGTTTCGCGGTTTCTACCGTGCCTCCTGCCGAGGTTAGGGTTCGGGTGATCAGTTGTTCACTCCACGGAAACCCGATTCGTCGCATTTTTGCTGCGGGCATTTCGCCAGAAAACAGCAGTTGAATGTACTCTTCATCATGCACTTCCAGTACTTGCTCGGTGCTCAGCGCCGTTGGCTCCACAAAGAACAGACCTTCGCGCCACTGGGCATCATGTTCCAGTGTTTGAACTACGTTTTCGTACAGTCTGTGGTATTTGGTTATCGGGTATCGGTGCTTCGGTGGAAGAGAAAGCTCTGAATAGATCGGGTGATAAATAACCGGAATCATTAATAAATCGTTGTGAAGTTGTTTGGAAAGATTGTATACCCAAGTCATATTGAGATTCTAGGAAGTTTATAGAGAAACTTAGCCTACTCCGTATTGATAATAGCTCTCATTTACAACTATATGCAATTCAACTAAAGTGATGCACCTCAACTGGTAATTAGAGGTTCAATATGGCTAAAAATCTGATGCTTATCTCAGGAACATTGTGCGGCGCATTCGCAGCCATCATTTTGTTCGCCATGATTTGCTTTGGTAGCTGGCTTGCCGTTACTCTACTTCTATTCAAGTAACCTCAATCGGAAGTCTTCATGTCACACGTTGTCATTACGGGCGCAAACCGTGGAATTGGTTTAGCCCTTGTTAAACAATACCTAGCATTAAATTGGACCATTACCGCCACCTATCGCTCTAAAGAGACCGCACAGGATCTTATTGAACTTGCCGATGCGAACCCTCAACTGACCGCTCAATTATTGGATGTGACCGACTACAACGCAGTATCGGAATTGGCGACTCAATTAGGTACGGTCGATATGTTGATCAACAACGCAGGCTACTACGGACCGAAAGGTTACGGGTTTGGTAATACGGACCCGGAAGAGTGGCGTAAAGTTATTGAAATCAACACCATTGCCCCCCTTAAGCTGGTGGAATTGCTGTATGACAACCTGAAAGCTTCCGATGCCAAAACGGTGATCTGCGTGTCATCGAAAGTAGGCAGCATGGCAGAGAATACATCCGGAGGCGGGTACATTTATCGCTCTTCAAAAGCCGCATTGAACTCGGTGGTAAAAAGCCTGCACAACGATTTAAGCGCTCAGGGTTTTAGGGTTGCCGCCGTTCACCCTGGTTGGGTACTCACCGAAATGGGTGGACCAAATGCCTTGATTACCACCGAAGTATCGGCGGAAGGGTTAGTGAAGGTGATTGCGTCCATCGACGAAGAAAAGAGTGGTGGCTTCTTCGATTACCAAGGCAATCCCATTCCTTGGTAAGCGCTCCCTGTTAATCGTCCAGCCAGCGCTTTAAATGTGACACCAGCTTTTGAGGAGCTTCAGAGAGTTGACGCCCGAGTCTGGTAATCAAATGCACCTCACCTTGTTTTAAGATGGGGTGTTCAACGGGCAGAGCGACCAACTGCCCGTCCGCTACTTCCCTCGCGACGACAAACTCTGGCAACAAAGTAATCCCCATACCTGAACGGGCAAATTGCTTTAAGACGGCGATGGAGTCGGTGGTAAGTTTGGGATGAATGCGAACCCGCTGCTGAAATTCTGCCATCCCGATAATCTGGCGAACGCCATAGTCTACGTCCTGTAACCCAATGGGGTAATCCAGAAGTGATTCAAAAGTGACCGCATCACGAATTTGAGTGAGGGGGTGATTCGGCGGAACTACAGCGCAGATAGGTCGCTGAACTCGGCTTTGGGTGCGAATATTGGGGTGCTTGCTCGGGTGAAACAACAACCCGATGTGCGCCTCGTCTTGCTCGACTTTTCGAATCACATCGTTTGATCCGCCAAGCATGACAGAATAAGTCAATTCGGGAAATTTGGCTTCAAATTGGGGAAGTGCTTCCGACATTAATTCGCCAACAAACCCTTCCCCCACAGCAAGTTTGATATGACCGCTTTGCAGCCCTTGTAACGCTTCAAGCTTTTGAAGACAAGCTTCCTGACTGGAGACGGTTTCGCGGTGGTACTTAAGCAGTACTTCACCCGCTTCAGTTGCCGCAACGCCTTTTCGGTGCCTCTCTAACAACACGCTTCCCAACTCTTCTTCGAGCATGGAAATCTGGCGGCTCACCGCTGACGGGGCAACGTTCAGTTTGTCTGCTGCTGCGCGAACGCTGCCCAGCTTGACCGCTTCGTAAAAATAGGCAACGCGCTTGTCGTTAATCGGCTTCAAAGCGTCGCCTTACTTGAGTTCCGATTTCACAAGCTCGACCCAGTAGCTTGCGCCAAGGGCAAGAATATCGTCATTAAAATCGTAATGTGGGTTGTGCAGTTCCGCGCTTTCTTCGCCGACACCGTTCCCCACCCAAATGTACGCGCCGGGCTTTTCTTGTAGCATAAAGGCAAAATCCTCAGCGCCCATGCTCGGTGCCATGCAATGCTTAACATTGTCTGACCCCACCAAAGATTCTGCGACCTTTGAACACCTGTCGGCATACTCTGGCACGTTAATGGTCGGTGGGTACATGCGGCGATAGTCGACTTCTCCATTCGCCCCGTATGCCTCACAGATATGATGAACCTGAGTGCGAATGCGAGATTCCAGTAACTCTTGCACTTCGGTCGAAAAGGCACGACAGGTGCCAGATAGAGTCACGCTGTCTGGGATGACGTTATAGGCTTCGCCCCCCTGCATCTTAGTAATGCTCACCACACCAGACTCCAACGAACTGAGGGTACGCCCGACAATACTCTGTAGCGATGAGATAAGCTGACCAGCAATTACCACGGGATCAACACCAAGATGTGGCATCGCTGCATGACAGCCTTTGCCCGTGATGGAGATATCGAACAAATCCATGGAAGCCATAACCGCATCGGAATGGACCGCAAATTTGCCGACTTCTAAGCCCGGCCAGTTGTGCATGCCATAGACAGCATCAACGGGAAACTTCTCGAATAAGCCTTGCTCGACCATGGCTCTGCCACCCGCTTCGCCTTCTTCGGCGGGCTGAAAAATCACCACAACTGTTCCTGCAAAGTCACGATTCTCAGCCAGATATTTAGCCGCGCCAAGCAGCATAGCGGTGTGCCCATCGTGGCCACAGGCGTGCATCTTACCTTCGTTTTTTGAGCGGTATTCAAAGTCGTTGGCTTCGGTTAAGTTCAGGGCGTCCATATCGGCACGCAGCGCAATGGCCTTTTCACCAGGCAAGTTACCTTTGATTGCCGTGACCACTCCGGTTCCACCTAAACCTTGGTCTACTTCCAGACCGAAACTTGTTAATAAGGTCGCCACTTTTTCAGATGTGCGATGCTCCTGATAAGCGGTTTCTGGATGGGCATGAATATCTCTGCGCCACTCTTGCATGTCATTGTGCAAGCTATGTCCAATTGGCAATTCTGACTTCATGCTTATCTCTCTTCTTCCGGATATATTTCTATTATGGTATTACCCGCGAATTTAGCAGGGATCCGTACCCCGCCTTCCTCTGTCTGAACGTATGTTACGTCATTACTATCAAGATGTTGCATCGCTTTCTGCACAGAATGAGAACTTACGCGAATGGCAACACCCGTTGGCAATTCACTTTCCTCACAGGGCAACACCACGCCTTCAAAACGGCGACGCGCCCTTTCAGGTGACAGTACCTCAAATATGCCTCTGTCGGTCTGAACGTTTAAGTACCCCTCTTCAAGGGTGACCGCCTCTTCACCATAAATACCCTTAAACCTAGCTTCAAGATCAGCTGGGTCGCTCGCAATGTAGCTCACACAGGTAATGCCATTGGCACCATTTGGGTGGTTCATCCAGTCTTCGACCCACACCAGTTCGGGTTTGTGCTGGTGACAAAAGAAATGGGAAATAGAAGGGGTTTTGGCGTTAATCAGCATGACCAATGAGACAATCGCCTCTTCTTCCGTGCCATCTGGGCGGTGTGCTACACGACGGAAATCGACAATGCCGTTATTTTCAACGCCACGCTCTTCCATCAATTGATGGTCTTGGCGCGCGTCTTCACTGTGCAGCGCCACCAGTGATATGCCTTCTCTTCTTTCTATGGAATCACTAATGAAACGACCAAAGGCAAAGCCTCGCTCATTTTTCATATCGAGTTTGCTGTGATCATAAATGCTGATGAGTTCGATAAAGTTATCAGGAAACATCAAGAGATGGTTGTCGGTTCCCCATGGGTGGTGATGACGCGGGTTGATGTAAAACCCCAGCCTGGCGAAATCGTCACTGACTTTGTCCATATCTTTAACAGCAACCAAAGGATGGTCTATCCCTAAATGATTGTTACTCATGACTTGTTTTCCTTTCTTCCAACAGGTTGAGCCAATGTGCCCACGACGGTGGTGTTAGGCGCGACCGATTTGACGACCACGGCACCACCTGCCACTTTGGCATTCTGACCAATTTCAATGTTCCCAAAAATAACGGCACCCGAACCAATAAATGCCCCTTTGCGGACTTTCGGGTGGCGGTCGCCCTCACCTTTCCCAGTACCACCTAAAGTAACACTCTGGAACAGGGTTACGTCATCTTCCACCACGGCAGTTTCACCCACGACAATCCCGACCGCGTGATCGAGAAAGATGCCCTGACCGATTTTGGCGGCGGGGTGAATATCGACACCAAATACTGCAACCACTTTCCCTTGAATGTAGTTTGCCATAGGTTGCATACCATTCTGCCAACAAAAGTGCGCAAAACGATAGCTCTGTAACGCTTGGTAGCCCCCAAAATAGAGCAGTGGTGTGGAATGGTCTTTTATACTGGCGTTACTTTCTAACTGACACAGCAAATCCTTGGTGAGCGCCTGAGCAATATTTTCGGATTGCTGCACCAGACCACAAAGGAAAGCGTGCCATTCATGTTCGTCCCCTTGGGTATCAACCAGTTTTTCTGCCAAAACCGAGCATAAAGCGTCGCTCAAACTGCCTCGGCTTAAAATGTGCTTTTGGTAGAAACTGGCAAGCAATGGCTGGGATTGCACAATGTCTCGCGCTTCTTGTTGAATGGTCACCCAAAGGTTATCGACATCAATATCGCGCTGGTAATCCGACATACCCTCTCCTTCTCTATTCGACCGAGTAGCCAAACGTCATGGCAGGATCTTGCGCGGTTTCTACCCACACGCTCTTGGTTTGCATGTATTCCATAAGACCTGCATGCCCGCTGGAGCGACCATAGCCGCTCTCCCCAAAGCCCCCGAATGGCGACATCACGCTGATCGCTTTGTAGCTATTGACCCAAAAAGTACCGGCATTCACTTGGGAGGCGATGCGGTGTGCTCGCCCAACGTCTTTGGTCCATACTGCACCCGCCAGTCCAAACTTGCTGTCGTTAGCAATGGCGACCGCTTCTTCTTCGTCAGAAAACGGAATCACGGACACAACAGGACCGAAAATCTCTTCCTGCGCCACCGACATTTGATTATTCACGTTTGCCAGCACCGTAGGCGTATAGAAAAACCCTGACTCTCCCCCCTCGACGACGGCTTGTCTGCCACCAGCGGCGAGCGATGCGCCGTCCAAGATGCCCTGCTGAACCAGTGACTGGATATGGGAGAACTGAGGCGCATTGTTGATGGGACCGACCATAGTGTCTTCCTGCCAGGGCAGCCCTTGCTGGATTTTTGTGGCAGCAGACGCCAGGCGCTCAGTCAGTTGATCGTATACCTTTTGTTGTACCAGTAATCGCGACCCAGATACGCAGCTCTGACCTGCCGCTGAGAAAACCGCCGCTTGTGCCCCGATGACGGCTCGGTCGAGATCGGCATCATCGAAAACGATATTGGCGGACTTTCCACCCAGTTCAAGGACGCAAGGAATGACCCGCTGGGCGGCAGCAGAAGCGATAAGGCTTCCGGTTTTAGGGGAGCCAACAAAGACGACTTTTTTCGTTACTTTGTGCGCAATAGCGGCAGCCCCTGTGGTTTGTCCGAGTCCGTTGATCACATTCACCAGCCCTTTGGGTACTCCAGCCGTTTCAATCAATTTGACCAACGCGGTGGTGCTCAGCGGTGTGAGTTCACTGGGTTTTATCAGCACGCCATTGCCTGCGCATATGGCAGGTGCGATTTGCCAACCACCAGTGAATATGGGGGCGTTCCAAGGGGTAATTTGAGTCACCACTCCATAAGGTTCGTGGCGGGTGTAATTCAGATGACTGGTCGGGACGGGTATCACTTCTCCCGTGAGTTTGTCGCACCAACCGGCATAGTATTCGAACATCTCCGCTACTTTCACGACTTCAATTCGGCAGTCCCGAACGGGCTTTCCAGCGGAAATGGACTCCAGCCACGCCAGATCATCCGCATGC
Organism: Vibrio sp. SCSIO 43132; assembly: GCF_019904195.1. Classification (NCBI taxonomy): domain Bacteria; kingdom Pseudomonadati; phylum Pseudomonadota; class Gammaproteobacteria; order Vibrionales; family Vibrionaceae; genus Vibrio; species Vibrio sp. SCSIO 43132. The sequence continues at coordinate 1,229,506 of NZ_CP063199.1, read as the reverse complement.
TGGCGAATTGCTTCGCCGCATTTCCACATTACCTGAGCACGGGCAAACGCAGTGAGGCTCCACCACGCTTTCTGAGCACGTTGCGCTGCATCCGCAGCGGCGTCCACAGGGCTTTCACCGGCATCTTTATAGGTAAGAAAGCTCCCGCCAGTCGCGGGGTTCGTCAGTGAGATGTCATCACCCTGACCTTGCACCAACTCTCCGTTGATCCAACTACCAAATGCATCGCTGCCCAATAAGGTTTTCAGGAGCTCCTGAACCTGAATACGACCATGTTCCTGAATATCTACTTTCATGATTCAGACTCCTTTTTCACGTATTGGGTAATGCGATTAAAATCTTCACTGCCTTCGATCGACTCTTCGCTCTGCGACCAGATTTCGGTAACGTTCTCTGAGATGGGTAGGGACAATCCGCATTCGTCTAACAAAACTTTGGCGAGCCCCAAATCTTTACGCATCAGTTGCATGGTGAAACCAGAATCAAACTGCTCGTTCAATATCCAACGTGGAAAATTCACTTCGCTTATTGCGCTTCGACCAGAGCCCGCATTCAGCCCCTCAATCAAAAGAGCAGGATCCAATCCGGCTTTTTCACCTAAAGTGATGGCTTCGGCTGTTGTCACCAGATGGGCGGCGCACAGCAGGTTGTTTACTAGTTTCGCGACATGCCCGTTACCCGATTCCCCTAAGTGCACCACTTTTGCGCTTAACGCATTCAAAAATGGCGTGGCGCGCACTAACGCTTCTTCGCTACCCCCCACGAGAATCACCATAGTGCCAGCAGACGCACCAGCGGCTCCGCCACTCAAGGGGCAGTCCAGCATGGCGTGACCCAATCGGCTGAGTTTGTCTGCTAACCTGCGGGTGACTTCTGGCTCGGAGGTTGTGGTGTCCATTATCAAGGTGTTTGGCTGAGCATGTTCAATAATGCCGCCTTCGCCTTCAATTACAGCCATCACGTGTTTCGCGGTGGGGAGGGAGAGAATAATGTTATTGACCGACTGGCAGAGCGATTCAATATCTTGCACCACCGCGACCCCGAGAGTACGAGCTGCTTGCTGTTGCTGCGCTGACGGGTCGAGACCAAATACTTCGAAGCCTTCACGAGTCAGGGTTTGCGCCATGCCCAACCCCATACTGCCAAGGCCGATTAATCCAATACTCTTTTTAATGTCCACTGTTACATTCCATTAACAACCATAGCTACATAGTAGGCGTTAATAAGAAATAGAAGAATGACAACATAGACACTTTATTGTTCTAATTTTGGCAACACCAAATTAAACAACTCTGCAAAGTGAGTTGCGAGGGTAAATGCGGTTGGAGGAAATACGGAAAGAAAAAGAGACGTCACTGGAACGCCTCTTTGATTGGTATTAGGAAAAGCTAAACCGCTGTTACGCTTCAAACAAATAGAGGTAGTCGCCGTAGCCTTGGCTCTCCATTTTCTCAACTGGCACAAATTTCATCGCAGCAGAGTTCATGCAGTAACGCAGACCTGTTGGTTTCGATCCGTCTTTAAATACATGACCAAGGTGAGAATCACCAAACTTACTGCGAATCTCGGTTCTTGGGTAAACCAGTTTAAAATCGGTTTTCTCTACCACATAGCTGGCATTGATCGGCTTGGTAAAGCTTGGCCAGCCTGTGCCCGATTTGTATTTGTCGGTAGACGAAAACAGAGGCTCACCAGTAACGATATCTACATAAATGCCCGCTTCTTTGTTATCCCAATACTTGTTGTTAAATGGACGTTCCGTACCATCTTCTTGAGTTACGTAGTATTGAAGTTTGGTCAGCTTCCCTTTGATTTCCTCGTCCGAAGGCTTTTCATATACCTTGGCGGCAGGCGCATTTTTCGCATCAATCAACTGGCGCAATGTTTTGGGGTTGGCTTTGCGATCATCACCGAACACTTCGTCTAAGTACTGGTCGCGACCCGAAGCGAAACGGTAGTACTTGTACTTCAGGCTGCTCTTTTTGTAATAGTCTTGGTGGTAGGCTTCCGCCGGATAAAACTTATCAAACTCGATCAGTTCGGTTTTCAAAGGTTTTGGGAAGATCATCGCCTTGTCGATTTCCATCATAAATTGCTCGGCAATCTGTTTCTGCTCGATATTGTGATAGAAAACAGCAGGACGGTAGTGAGCACCGCGATCAACGAATGACCCTTTGTTGTCTGTCGGGTCGATATGGCGGAAAAGTGATCCAACACTTCTTCATAGCTCACCACGTTCGTGTCGAACTTAACGCTAATGACTTCGATGTGCCCCGTTCTTCCAGAAGCGACTTGTCGATAGGTTGGGTTTTCTTCTTTGCCACCAGAATACCCAGATACTACATCCAGCACACCCGGTAGTTTTTCTAAATCGGATTCAGTACACCAGAAACAACCACCCGCTAACGTTGTGACTTCCGTTTTACCCGATGCGACTTTGGCTTCCATCGTATCTGCAGTTCCGGTTTGACTGAGTAAGATAAACAGCACTGGGACAGAGAATCCCACCAATAGTTTTGAGACTGTATTCATAACTTCCTTCAACGGCTTTTTATCAATGGAGTTACTTAAAAAGACAGACCTATCGGGAAAAAAGTTACAACGGGAATGAAAAATTCTCTGTCCGATAGGGGGCAGTGAACACCTAAGACTTTTTCGACCCAGAGCTGCGTTTTCTCGTTGAACCTGACTTCTTCGCCGAGCTTTTGCCTGTGCTGCGGCGCTTTTTGTAGGCTGGGCGCTCGACTTTAGGTAGGTGTCTGAGCGATTCAGGCACAGGACCAAACTTTACTTGCTCCATCAGGGTATTGATCTTGGTTTCAAGTGCTTGCATAAAAGGCTGATACGCCTGATTGCGTTCCGCCATGCCCTGCAACTGGTGTTCCCAATGGGCGGTCATGTCTGGGTAAGTGGAATCATTGGGCAGCGCATGCACCAGTCCTCGACCCGCAGGCGAGCTGAGAATGGACTTACCTTGCCGAGTCAGTAGCTTTCGCTTAAACAGGGTATCCAGTATTCCGGCGCGAGTCGCCTCTGTACCTAAGCCATCTGTTTCGCGCAGAATCTTTTTCAATTCTTTGTCTTCGACAAATCGGGCAATACCCGTCATGGCTTGCAACAAGGTTGCTTCGGTAAAATGCTTAGGTGGCTCGGTTTTTCTGTCTTTTATCTGCCCTTCTCGACAGGTTAATACGGTTCCTTCTGGCAGCGGTGGCACCGTATCGACGCCATCGTCCTGTTCCGTTTTCTCTTTGCCCATCAGAACTTTCCAACCCGGCTCGACCAATTGCTTGCCCGACGCGATAAAAGTGCCGCCTGCGATATCAAAAATTAACTTAGCCTCGGCGTACACCGCTGGAGGGTAAAACTGCATCAGGTATTGTCTGGCTATCTGCTTATAGATTTTCATTTCGTTGCCAGAAAGCGCATTGACCGAAGCTTTTTTTGGCGTTGGGATGATGGCGTGGTGAGCATCGACTTTGCTGTCGTTCCACGCTTTGGATTTACGAGAAAGATCCGCCCCCTGTACTGCTTGAGACAATTCACCGCAGTTGTTGGCAATGGCATCCGATACAGCTTTCGCCTGCCCAAAATGTTCCAAGGGCAAATAACGACTGTCGGAACGAGGGTAAGTGATGAGTTTGTGTTTTTCGTAAAGCGACTGACAGACGTTAAGCACGTCTTGAGCACTCATGCCGAATCGCTTGGCGGCATCTATTTGTAGCGCCGAAAGGGAGTAAGGCAAAGGGGCAGCTTGCTTGGTCTGCTTCTGCTCTGATTTGGTAACAGTTGCTGGCTGACCCGCAATGCGCGAGGCTACGTTTTCCACCAGCTTTCGGTTCAGGACTCGCCCTTCTTCATCCTGCCAGGGTTTACAGGCTTCACTTGGTTTCCAACGAGCTCGGATATCAAAGCTGCCATTCTGGTCTTGATAAGGGATAAGCGCATGAAGGGTGAAATAGTCTCGCGGGACAAAATTTTCGATTTCTTCGTCTCGACGAACCACCAAACCCAGTACAGGGGTTTGCACGCGCCCTACCGATAACACCCCCTGATAACCGGCTTTTTGACCAAGCAATGTATACGCGCGTGACATGTTCATGCCATACAGCCAGTCGGCACGAGAACGTGCCAGCGCAGAGACAGACAAAGGAATGAAATCCCGGTTACTACGAAGTTGAGAGAGCGCGCGCTTTACCGCAGGCAAGTTCAGGTCGCTGATCAGTAACCTTTCCATGTTCTCTTTTTTGCCTTTAGGAACTTTGCAGTAATCAATTACTTCGTCCACCAGCAACTGACCTTCGCGATCAGGGTCGCCTGCATGAACGATGTGGCTGCTTTCTTTTAAGAGCTTTCGGATCACCGTGAGCTGTTTGCTTGAAGTCTTGCGAGGTCTGAGTTGCCATTGGTCTGGAACAATCGGCAGGTCATTCATGTTCCATTTTTTGTAACGCTCATCGTAGGCGTCGGGTTCCACTTGCTCCAACAAATGCCCAATACACCAAGTCACGATGTCACCATTACTACACCGAATACACCCGTTTTCATTCTTTTGGGGTTTTGGAAGTGCCGCGGCAATCGCGCGCCCTAAACTGGGTTTTTCGGCAATGATGAGTCGAGACATAAATGGATGAAGTTCACTAGATAAAACAAAGCCACATTATCTAATGTGGCTTTGAGAATGCAAGGAAAGAAACTGTATTTTTATACAGTTATAAAAATTCCACGAACTGACTGAGGTCACGCTCAGGCACTTTCATTGGTGTACAACCTGGGGTGCCCACATAAAGGAAACCGACAATCTCGTCTTTGCCTTCTAACCCAAAGGCTTCATGCACTTTCGGGTGGAACATCCAGCTACCTGAACGCCAGAATGCCTGAAAACCTTGCGCGACCGCTGCCATCTGCATCGCTTGAACCGCACAACCCGCAGAAAGGTATTGCTCCAAAGCAGGCACTTTTTCATTTTCTGTGACCTTAGCGATCACCGTGATTACCATAGGAGCGCGAAAAGGGGCATTTTTCAGTTTTTCGATGACAGCTTCTTCGCTGTTTTCCGCTTCGGCCGCAGAAACCAGAATGTCAGCCAGTTTTGCTAAACCTTCACCTTGTGAAATCACAAAGCGCCAAGGCGTTAAGCCAGCATGGTCAGGCGCTCGAAGCCCGGCTTTAATGATGTTTTGAAGTGCTTCACCTTCTGGTGCAGGAGCAGAAAGCTTGGCAATTGAGCGGCGATTCAGTAAGAGGTCTAACGCTTCCATTTGAAGTCCTTATTCGTTTTTTCCAAATGTAGCACAATCCAGCAAAAATTTAGCCCCTGCGAGTGAGGGGCTAATTAGGGTCTGTTGACCTAAACTCAATCTGAGAGCCTAAATAGCCACCGCAAGCTTCACACCTTGTCGAATAGCGCGTACCGCGTCCAGTTCACCGGCATGATCCGCACCACCGATAATATGAAGTTTATCACCCAGCTTGCTCCAGTCGGATTCAAATGGGCGAACGGACTCTTGTCCTGCACAAACGATAACCGTATCGGCATCTAGAAGCTTTTCATCACCTTTATGCTCGATATACAGCCCTTTGCCATTCAGGCGTTGATACTTGACACCACCAATCAGGTTCACTCCGCGCTTTTCCAGAGTACGTTTGTGGATCCAGCCTGTGGTTTTGCCCGGTCCTTTCCCCACTTTGCCTTGGCGGCGTTGAAGTACCCAGACGGTTTTGTCGCTCACCGAATCTGGGTAAGGGAATAACCCGCCGGGATGTTCGATATTCTTGTCAATGCCCCATTCGTGTAACCAATCGTCCAAATCGTGGCTGTTTGGTTCAGTTAGCATAGTGGCGACATCGATTCCGATGCCTCCTGCTCCGATAATCGCGACTTTTTCGCCTACTGGTGTCTTTTCACGAATCAGTGTCTGGTAGTCCACCACTTTCTCGGCATTATCGAAGCCCTCAATGTTGACTTCACGGGGAGCTACGCCTGAGGCCATCACCACTTCATCGTAACCTTCCAGCATGTCAAAGGTGACTTCTGTTTCCAGCATGAGGTTGACGCCCGTGGTGTCAATGCGATTGGCAAAGTAGCGAATGGTTTCGCGAAATTCCTCTTTTCCGGGGATTTGCATGGCCAAACGGAACTGACCGCCAATGCGATCGTTTCTTTCGAACAGGTCGACATGATGACCCCGCTCGGAAGCCGTGGTCGCAAATGACAGACCAGCAGGACCTGCCCCAACGACGGCAATTTTCTTTTTCCTGGTCGCAGGTTGCACCACGATTTCTGATTCGTAGCACGCTCTTGGGTTCACTAGGCAGCTTGCACGCTTGCCTTTAAAAACGTTATCCAGACACGCTTGGTTGCAACCAATACAGGTGTTGATCAGTTGGCTTTGATTGGCTGCCGCTTTATTGACAAAGTCTGGGTCGGCCAAAAACGGTCTTGCCATGGACACCATATCAGCTTGCCCCGATGCAATGATTTTCTCGCCTTCGTCTGGTGTGTTGATTCGGTTACAGGTGATCACAGGGACATTGATGTGTGGTTTCACTTTCTCCGTCACCCAAGCAAAGGCGCTCCGCGGGACTTGTGTGGCAATGGTGGGGATTCGCGCTTCGTGCCAGCCGATTCCGGTGTTGATGATGGAAACGCCAGCTTTTTCCAGCTCTTTGGCCAGCATGATTACTTCTTCAAACGTGCTTCCCTCTTCCACTAAATCCAGCATGGAAAGCCGAAAGATAATGATGAACTCTTCACCCACTTTTTCACGAATTGCTCTCACCACTTCTAACGGAAATCGCATCCGATTTTCGTAGGTCCCCCCCCATTCGTCATAACGCATATTGGTGCGCTTACAGATGAACTGGTTAAGGAGGTAACCTTCTGATCCCATCACTTCGACGCCGTCGTATCCCGCTTGTTTAGCAAGAGATGCAGAGTTAGCGAAAGCATCGATGGTTTTTAGAATCTGACGATGACTCATTTCACTTGGTGCAAACTTGGCGATGGGAGCACGAATACCCGAAGCACTCTGAGAAAATGGGTGCATGGCATATCGACCTGCGTGCAGAAGTTGCAGCGCAATTTTCCCTCCATGCTCGTGCACTGCATCTGTGACTACCTTGTGTGCATTGGCATGTTTGGGTTTGCTGAACTCGGCGCTGAACGGGTGAAGCCTTCCGCGCAGATTTGGCGAGAATCCTCCAGTGACGATCAGACCTACTCCCCCTTTCGCACGCTCGGCATAGAAGGCTGCAAGCTTATGTAAGCCTTTCTTATCTTCTTCCAGACCAGTATGCATTGAACCCATCAATACTCGGTTTCTGAGCTGGGTAAAACCCAGATCCAGCGGTGAAAGTAAATTTGAATACATAGGGAGAGCTCACTTTAGTTTTATTGTAATGGTCTGACCACTTTAGAGCCCTTAAAACAAAAAATCAAACACCTGTTTACATTTATTCAACAACGATCAATCTTCTGTGTTTTTCTGCCTCAAGATGACGTAGGATGGAGAAATTACATAAGTACTTGTATTGGAAAGACATGAAAAAGTTATTTCGAGTTATAGGTCTGATTTTTAAGTGGATATGGAAGGCAATTTCCTTCCTGCGTCTCGCGATTATCAACCTGTTCTTTTTGTTTTCCCTGGCGATCATCTACTTCGTCTATACCCAAGCAGATACAGAAGGTCCTGTCGTTCAGGAACGTTCAGCATTAGTGATGAATTTATCTGGTCCTATCGTTGAACAAAGCACCTACGTTGCACCAATGGATTCCTTTACGGGTTCGCTGTTGGGGAACGAATTACCAAAAGAAAACGTATTGTTCGAAATCGTCGATGCCATTCGCTATGCACAAAATGACGATCAGGTATCTGGATTGGTTTTGGCTCTTCGTGAAATGCCAGAAACGAATCTGACTAAACTTCGGTACATCGCTAAGGCGATCAACGAATTTAAAACCTCTGGCAAGCCTGTTTATGCGGTTGGCGACTTCTACAATCAGAGCCAGTATTACTTAGCCAGCTATGCCGATAAGATCTACATGGCACCTGATGGTGCAGTGCTACTCCAAGGTTATGGCGCTTACAATTTGTACTACAAAGACATGCTGGAGAAACTGGACGTTAACACGCATGTTTTCCGCGTTGGCACCTACAAATCCGCCATTGAGCCCTTCACTCGCAATGACATGTCCGATGAAGCGAAAGAATCGGCTTCGCGTTGGCTTACTCAGCTTTGGGATGCCTTTGTTCATGATGTCGCCTTAAATCGTAAGATTGAAGCGGCAACACTGGCACCAAGTGAAGACGAAATGCTGAATCTGCTGCAGGAAGCGAAAGGTGATTTAGCCTTACTTTCCCATAAAGTAGGGTTGGTTGATGAGCTAGCAACTCGCCAGCAAGTGCGTAAAGCGCTGGTCGAAGAGTTTGGCAGTAACGGTAATGATAGCTTCAACCATGTGGGTTACTACGAGTACCTAGCCACCATGAACCCATTACCTAGCTTTGCTGCTGACGACGTCGCTATTGTGGTAGCCAGCGGCGCTATTATGGATGGTTACCAGCCTCGCGGAACTATTGGCGGAGATACGGTCGCATCACTACTTCGCGACGCCCGTATTGACGACAAAGTAAAATCCGTCGTATTGCGCGTTGACAGCCCTGGCGGCAGCGCATTTGCATCTGAAGTTATCCGAAATGAGGTTCAGGCTCTGCGCGATGCAGGAAAACCTGTTGTGGTTTCCATGTCTAGCCTAGCTGCATCAGGTGGTTACTGGATTTCGATGAGTGCAGACAAGATTGTTGCTCAGCCGACGACGCTAACGGGTTCTATTGGTATCTTTAGCGTGATTACAACCTTTGAAAAAGGCTTGAATAATCTTGGTATCTACAACGATGGTATTGGTACTTCGCCATTCTCTGGTGTGGGCATTACACGTGGACTGACTCCTGCGGCTTCTGAAGCCATTCAGCTTGGTATAGAACACGGTTACCAGCGCTTCATCGGGCTGGTTGGTGAAAACCGAGAAATGAGTATTGAAGATGTAGATAAGGTCGCTCAGGGTCGTGTCTGGACGGCAAAAGACGCCATGTCTTTTGGTTTGGTTGATCAGATGGGTGACTTTGACGACGCCGTTAAACTGGCTGCCGAACTCGCTGGTCTTGAGTCTTACAATATCTACTGGGTTGAAGAACAGCTGTCTTCAACTGAGCAGTTCATTCAGGAAATCATGAAGAACATTTCTGTAAAACTGGGTATTGATATGAACAGTATGGTACCTGAGTCGCTACGCCCGGTAGCAAAACAGCTATCACAGGACTTCAGCGTTATGCAAAGTTTCAATGACCCCAAAGGGCATTACGCATTCTGCTTAAACTGCCAAGTTCAATAGGCACTTCTTCAATCAAAAAATAGACGCTTCAGCGTCTATTTTTTTAGGTAAGAGCCATCCAACAATAAAAGAGAATCCTTCTGGGGTTTTGACTAAAATCAGATATAATCCCCGCCAACACCATGACGTATAACAACTAGAAACGTAGCCTTATGCCAAAGAAACACATTTACATCGCTTACACTGGTGGCACCATTGGAATGCAGAAGTCTGACCAAGGGTACATCCCAGTCGCCGGGTTTATGGAAAAACAGCTACAGAGCATGCCGGAGTTTCATCGCCCTGAGATGCCGGATTACACCATCCACGAATACGACCCTCTGATCGATTCTTCCGACATGACTCCGATGGACTGGCAACAGATTGCGGATGATATTCATGATAACTACGACAATTACGACGGCTTCGTGATCCTGCATGGTACAGACACCATGGCATACACCGCTTCTGCGTTGTCTTTTATGCTGGAAAACCTGGGTAAACCTGTCATCGTGACAGGCTCTCAGATTCCTTTGGCAGAGCTGCGTTCGGACGGTCAGGCTAATCTGCTGAATGCCCTTCATATTGCGGCAAATTACCCAATCAATGAAGTGACGTTGTTCTTCAACAATCAGCTAATGCGTGGCAACCGAAGTACCAAGTCTCATGCTGATGGCTTCAACGCGTTTACTTCTCCTAATCTCCCTGCACTGCTTGAAGCGGGTATCAATATTCAGGTAAGCAATCACGTTGAAGTGGACAAGAAGCCAGAAGGCGACTTCAGAGTTCATAAGATCATCCCGCAGCCTATCGGCGTAATCACTATGTATCCTGGCATTTCTCATGAAGTGATTCGCAACACCTTGCGCCAGCCTGTAAACGCAATGATTCTGCTGACCTTTGGCGTGGGTAATGCACCGCAAAACCCAGAACTGCTCGCACACCTGAAAGAAGCGTCTGAACGTGGGGTTATTGTGGTAAACCTTACCCAGTGCTTAGCCGGTAAAGTGAATATGGGTGGTTACGCGACGGGATGTGCGCTGGCAGAAGCCGGAGTCATCAGCGGATACGATATGACCCATGAAGCGGCGTTAGCTAAACTCCACTATCTGCTAAGTCAGAATTTGGGCTATGAGGATGTGAAAGCGGAAATGCAAAAAGTGCTGCGCGGTGAAATGAGTCTTTAAGGCCAACGTAACTTATTCAATACAAACATAAATAGGAGGCGACCGCCTCCTCTTTTTCATTCATCTTTGTCTATTTTTATTCGGGCGATTTCATCTTCCTTCTCGGAAAATTCTTTTTTCAGCTCAACCTTTGACTTAAACTCTATTTCGCCACCCGCGGCAACCGTCATGTGTTGCGCCTCGTTGTTATGCTTGGATTGATATAGCATAACGGCTTGCATGCAGGAGTCTCGCTGCTCTTGGTTTAACGGAGTACCATCTGGCCATTTCCCTGTTTCTACTGCATAATTTAAGCGCTCGTATACCTCGGGCGTCATTGCTTCGATAAGTTGCTCTACATTCACTTTCTTTCCTAATTATAAGCAAATAGGTTTTGAATAAGACCATATCCGGCTACTATGCTTAGTCAAGTAATGGACAACAAATTAGAGCCTTAGATCACAAGCGGGATACCAATGCTAAATACTCGACTTCTAATCTGTATCGCTTCAGCTTCAATGCTTTCAGGATGTTTTGAAGCCCACCAAAATACCGGGGAATTGTGCGAAGCAAACCCTACTCTTCGATGCGAAAAACTCAACATGCGTGACGGACAATGCCGCATTCCAAGAACCGATTTAATCTGGCACCGTTATGATGCATTGCGTAACAACACAGTAGATAAGATGCTCAAAGAATTTGAGATCTTACATGAATATCAGCAGTGCCTTGAGTTAGCAGCTCAGATTCAGCCTATTGACCAAAGTGATCTAAAAGAAAGGCGATTCAATGCTCTGGTTCATACCTATGATGAACAAAAGCGCATCCTTCACGATTTGAAGTCCTCCAAAGACCCTTATGCTTTGTATTTCCGCTGGACTCAGGGCGATGATGATGCCCAGAGAGAATTTCTGCAATTAGAAGGTACAGCAAAACTTAATACGGCTAAGCTGCAATACGCATTGGCAACTTACTATGCCAATAGAGATAAGCAGAAAACACTTACCCTGCTCGAAAACGCGCTGACTCTGACCAAAAAAGGTCAGCTGAATAATGAAGTGATTAAGTCGCTTGCCAGTACCAACCAGTCATTGGGCAATCTGGAATACGCTTATATATGGGCAATGGTCGGCAAGGAGTACGAAATCCCAGTATCCTCGGATCGTAACTTGAGAAGGCTGTATCCATTCCCGGAGGAAAAACTGGGTAAACTCAATGATCTGGCAGATGATGTGGTTGATGCAATCAAAGATGGTCAGTACAAACCATCTTTGATTCCGGAAATCGATGCTCTCAGGAAATGGTAGGGTGTGAACTTTCGTTTCCGTATATGAAAGTTTTTTTCAAAGGTGATGTGTTACACATCACCTTTTTTATTATTGTTGAAAATTAACGACACAGAGTTAACGCAAAAGCGTTCACCTGTGGTTTTAGGTCCATCAGGAAAAACGTGACCTAAATGGCTATCACAGGCAGCACAACGAATTTCTACCCTCTTCATTCCGTGACTCAGATCTTCCAGATATCGTATTGCAGTGTCGTTGATAGGGGCATCAAAGCTGGGCCAGCCACACCCCGAGTCATACTTGTTATCCGAGTGGAAAAGTGGGATTTCACAGCAGGTACACAGGTATTCACCGCTCTGTTTATTATGAAGTAATTTTCCAGAAAAAGGGGCTTCAGTCCCCTGCTGGCGACAAACACGAAATTCCTCATCGCTCAGTTGTTCTCTCCATTCTTTCTCCGTTTTTTCAACTGGTTGCACCTTTTGGTTCACGTTTATATTTCTCCATTTTTCTTATTTTTTATTCATTTCATTAAACAAAGTCTTGCCTAAGACTGGGGTTGTAGCACATACTTCGTAACCGAAATATGACCCGTGCGTCATTTTTGACACACTGATGTTGACTGAACACTTCTGCGCATGATTGCTGGCGCTAGATCCACGCAGTCATGTGTAAAAAATATACGTTTGCAAAGATATGTTAAAAAAAGCATCGCTTTTTTTTGACTTTAGACAAGTTAACCTTGATTATCTGTTGCAGATTTTGACTGGATTCTGTAATTTTACTACCAGTTATCTTTAATCAGAAATTAAGTTGTGGAGCAACTATAATGACTATCAAAGTAGGTATTAACGGTTTTGGCCGTATCGGTCGTTTCGTATTCCGCGCTGCTCAAGAGCGTGCTGACATCGAAGTTGTAGGTATTAATGACCTAATCGACGTAGAATACATGGCATACATGCTTAAGTACGACTCAACTCACGGTCGTTTCAACGGCACTGTTGAAGTTGAAGGCGGAAACCTAATCGTTAACGGCAAAACTGTACGTGTAACAGCAGAGCGCAACCCAACTGAACTTCAGTGGGACCAAATCGGTGTTGACGTTGTTGCAGAAGCAACTGGTATCTTCCTAACTGACGAAACTGCTCGCCAGCACATCACTGCAGGTGCTAAGAAAGTTGTTCTTACTGGCCCATCTAAAGACGCAACTCCAATGTTCGTTATGGGTGTAAACGACAGCACTTACGCTGGTCAAGACATCGTTTCTAACGCATCTTGTACTACTAACTGTCTAGCGCCTATCGCTAAAGTTCTTAACGACAAGTTCGGTATCGAATCTGGTCTTATGACTACAGTTCACGCAACTACTGCTACTCAGAAGACTGTAGACGGTCCTTCTGCTAAAGACTGGCGTGGTGGTCGTGGTGCTTCTCAGAACATCATCCCATCTTCAACTGGTGCTGCTAAAGCTGTAGGCGTTGTTCTTCCAGAACTAAACGGCAAACTAACTGGTATGGCTTTCCGCGTACCAACTGCTAACGTTTCTGTAGTTGACCTAACAGTTAACCTGAAAGAAGGCGCATCTTACGAAGCTATCTGTGCAGCAATGAAAGAAGCTTCTGAAGGCGACCTAAAAGGTGTTCTAGGTTACACTGAAGACCAAGTTGTTTCTCAAGACTTCATCGGTGAAGTTCAAACTTCAGTATTCGATGCTAAAGCTGGTATCGCTCTAACTGACAACTTCGTTAAAGTTGTATCTTGGTACGACAACGAAATCGGTTACTCAAACAAAGTTCTTGACCTAATCGCTCACATCTCTAAGTAAGCATTAGTTAAAGACTTTCTTTGATGAAAGATTGAAAAAAGGCGACCATTGTGTCGCCTTTTTTATTATGTACTTAGAGTTCATCGCTCTAGGTTCAATCCCTCTATTTGCAATAAAGAAAACAGGAAAGAAGATGGAATTACGTACTCTGCCCGCTCTGACTGTACTCTCAGATAATGTTTCGATTGTAGAAAAAGACAATGTAAAAATTGTTCGTGTTATTCACGAAAAAGCAGAAGCGGGAATCGCATTGCATGGCGGTCACGTTGTTTCTTTCAAACCCAGCGGTCAGCAGGACCTGATCTGGATGAGTAAAGAAGCTAAGTTTGATGGAAAAGCTGCACTTCGAGGCGGCGTGCCTGTTTGCTGGCCATGGTTTGGTCGCATTGCTGCACCTGCACACGGCTTCGCTCGTTCCAGTCAGTGGGATCTGGTTGAGCATCGTGAAAACGAAAACGGTGTCATCGTTAGCCTCGGTCTAAAGCCTAATACCGAAACCAAAGCAATTTGGGATTTCGACTTCGAAGCGATTCTGAATGTAGAGATATCAGACACTCTCACCATTACGTTGGATGTAAAGAATACAGACAGCAAAGCGTGGACTTTCTCTGGAGCACTTCATACATATCTCAATGTGGGTGATATTCTGAATACCGAAACCACTGGCATGGGCGCTGAGTACATCGACAGCCTTCAGGACGACAAAGTCTGCCAAGGCGGTGAAGTACTCAAACTGACTGACACCATTGATCGCGTTTACACTCAGCCAGAAGCACAAATCCGCGTGTCTGACTCTTCATTTGATCGCACAATTGTTATCGAGAATCAGGGTCATAACTCCGCAGTGCTTTGGAACCCTTGGAAAGAAGGCGCTGAAGGCATGGGAGACATGCAGAACGACGGTTACCAAACCATGCTGTGTGTGGAGTCCACACTACACGCACCAAGCATTGAAGAAGGTAAAACTCTGCAGCCTGGTGAAAGCCATCAGTTAGCGACCACGATTTCACTCGCAAATTAGGGTCTGTTGCCCTTTAAAGATGAATGACCGAAGCGACCATAGGGTCGCTTTTCTTTTTCCAATTCCTAATCCATTGATCTCTTTTATAAATTAAGCCTTGCCATTTACCAGTTTCATTGTTAAGACTGTATTTTCAAAAATACATTAAAGCGTTTGTAAGATCAGATAATCGTTCACTCGCCTGATGTTCTAGACTTTCAGTGTCCTTTACACATTCTATATCCCCAATAGATATAGCTTTGTACCACTTCCAGTCACAAAACGTCACAACCAGTTTAATCAGATTGCAATACACTCGGTTGTAATAAGTCAAGGAGAGGAAATGCATCTAATGGATTCAGCTAATCAATATAATTTGATGCTTGTTGAAGACGATATGGAACTGGCTGGATTGATCCAGGACTACCTCGAAAACCACGAATTCAATGTCACCCACGTCGCAAATGGAAAAGACGCTGCCGACAGAATCTTGTCCGATCAACCTGACATTGTGATTCTGGACGTGATGTTACCGGGTCAGTCTGGCATGGATGTGTGCAGACAAGTGCGCTCTGGTTACAGCGGCATGATACTGATGCAAACAGCATTGGATGACGATATCGATCAGATGATGGGGCTGGAGCTGGGGGCAGACGACTACATTGTGAAGCAGGTTCAGCCCAGATTGCTTCTTTCCCGAGTACGGGCCCTGCTAAGACGCAGCCAGCGTTCTAGCCTAACCGCAGAATCCTCACAGATCATGAACTTTGGTGCGTTGAAAATTGATTTACAAAAACGTCAGGTGATGCTGAATGGTCAGGAGATTCAACTCACTACCGCCGAATTTGAGTTGCTGCATTTGCTGGCTCAAAACTCTGGTCAGGTAGTATCTCGTGACGACATAGTGCAGCAAATTCGTGGATACGAATACGACGGTTTAGATCGTTCAATCGACCGAAGAATCTCCAGACTAAGGCGAACATTGCTGGATGACCCCCATAACCCTCAGATAATCAAGACCATTCGTGGTAAAGGTTATCAGCTTTGCGCCAGCAATCATTGATCGGAGACCTTCATGATAAAAGCATTTTCAATACTTTGGCTGGTCATTCTGATTCCTATCGCGCTGGTATTCAGTCCATTTGGTTCTGTGCCTCTCAATGAGATTGGCAACAGCATGGCGCACAAATTTTATACCGAAGTCTACGGTCCCACACTATACACTCTCGAAGATGATCTTCTCAAACTGCCCAAAGAAGAATGGAAAAGTTATTCTGACGAACTTCAACCTGAATTCGGTCACAAACTGGATGTGGTCTCGATTGTTGATTTTCCCTTCACAGATTCGAACAAAGCACTCATCAGTGACGGTGAAATGATTTATCACATTGGTGACCCACCCGCACTAATGAAACGCGTTGGAGAAAGCGATCAGGCGGTTTATTTTGCAGTAGAGTTAGCCGTCCATGAAGCCGGAAAAATGGCCGCAAAAGGTCCACTTCATTTGCTGAGAAGACAGATACTGGAATTGCCAAAAGAGCAGCGTGAAGAAGGGCTTCGTAAACTCACCGAGACTTTGCCTGTTATCGCCACTTTTGAAAAAATCGATAGCGTTAAACTATCCGAAGAAGAACAGAGAAAGCTTCTGGCGGGTGAAATAGCCGCAGAGCTCAGCGAAAATGACGAGATTGTTTTTTATGCGCTAATCGAAGAGGGAATTGTGCTCAAAATTTTCGAGCATAACTCGACTAAGCTGCAGTTACAGTTCTCAAGTTACATCATCATGGGCATCATGGCTTGCATAGCCGCTGGTATGTTCCTGTGGGCCATACCTCTGTGGCGAGATCTGAAAAGGTTAGCGGCAACCACCAATGCATATGGAAGAGGTGAGCTTCAGTCCCGGGCCAAAATTTCCCGTATGTCTGTAGTCGCGCAGTTAAGTGGTTCTTTCAACAAAATGGCGGACAATATTGAAAAGTTAATATTGGGTCACAGAGAACTGACCAATGCCATTGCACACGATTTAAGAACACCTCTTTACCGTCTGCGTTTTGCTTTTGAAATGCTGAACGATAACAAACTCAGTGACGAGCAAAGAGCAAAATATAACGGGGTAGTCGAGAAAAGTATCGATGATCTGGACCACCTGATTAACCAAACCTTAATTTTGTCTCGCTACTCTCGAGTACCGAGCGCTGAACAAATCGCCCCTTGCATACTTGAGCCGGTTTTACGCTCTGAAATCAATCACTTTCAGTTGGAGCACCCTGAGCTCTCCGTTAGTTTTCAATGCTCTTCATTGCTGAAGGAAAGCGAAGTCATGGTGGATCAACGAGCCATGATACGAGCTCTGAACAACTTGCTCGCCAATGCGGCTCGGTTTGCAGAAGAAACCATTCAGGTGACACTTGAGCGTCACCCAAACAACTGGGTACTCATTGTTGAAGATGACGGGATTGGTATACCTCAAGATATGTGGCAGTCCATCTTCGATCCCTTTACCCAAGTCAATAATGAACAGCGAGATACAAGCACAGGGCATGGATTAGGTCTGGCAATAGTCAAACAGATTGCGCATTGGCACGAAGGCGAAGCTAACGTATCACAATCTGAATTAGGTGGTGCAAAATTCATCATCACCTGGAATAAGCCCTTAACAAGCGATTCACCAAACCAAGCACAAGCGGTCACAAACCGTCACATTTCGTCTACAAGTGAGCATGGATGAGTGAACAGGAATTAATCAAACTAGAATCTCTAATCACAGAAAGTAATAGGTACAAGGATGAAGAATTTACATAAGTCCATCGGGTTGTTCTGCTTAACACTGAGTGCACCCACTCTCGCGTCGTATGAGGAAACACCTTTTGAACCTGGATGGCAGTTTATCCTTTCTGCAAACCTTGGTTACGGTTCCGAAACATCGCAATCTAACACCCATGATGACAACAAAACTGCCGACTCTTTGGATAGCAACGGTAAGTCGGTTTCCGCGTTTCTCCCCTTCCCTTTTATTCGGGTGGAATACACACTCGATAGTGGGTACACACAATTTTACCTTGGTCAGAGTGAAGATCAGGTAACCAGCGAACAGTTTCAAGCCGAGCTGGGTGTGAACCACTATCAGGAAGGCATTGGCTTATTGACTGCCGCGTACTTCCCGAAAGTTCCGGGTGTGAGTGAAGTATGGGAAGACCCTTATCTGATTGGTAGCGAAAGAAAGACCACACATTCTAACGCTCACGGCGGTCGAATCGCTTATTCACCAGATACTGCATTGCCGCTAACACTGCGTTATGCATTCGTCACTTATGATGTGGACGACGAAAAATCGGGGCAAAGTCAGGGGCTGACCTCTGCCGAGCAGAAGAAGCTAGACAGAAACAGTGATTTTCAGCGATTTGGTGTTGAAACCCTTGTACCACTAGGTGATTCTTTCGCGATTATGCCTGCTGTCAGATATACGCTCAGGGATGCCAAAGGGGATGCTCACAGTTTCAAAGAGCTGTCGGGAGAGTTGGCATTTCAGTACGGCTACGAACAACATAGCTTTGTGTTGCAAACAGGTTTAGCCAAGCGAGACTTCGACACGCTGAACCCTGTGTTCGACAAAAAACAAGATACAACGGTTACCAACCTGTTTGGTATCTACACCTACAATGAACCTTTTGGCTATGAGAACTTTAGCCTGAGCGTTATTGGTGGTGTGAGTAACGAAGACTCCGACATCAACTTCCATGATACAAAGAGTCAGTACATTGCTACAGGTGTCATTTATTACTTCTAATAAGTAAACCTGTAGAAACCACAATGGTGACGACATTCTGTCGTTGGTCTAGGGTTTGTTGCCCCCAAACAGGGCTTGCAAACCCAATTTTTAAGGAGGAAATCTATGCGTAAAATAACCATTTTGACCATCTTTGTGTCTCTGACACTGGTACTGACAGGTTGCAGCCGATTTCCTCAGGACAACATCTTAGATTTTCTGCCCGTATCCGCACCTTCTCTGGAAAAAGTTATTCCTGCGTTTCAGGGGGAATGGTTTGGAAACATGATGAAAAGCGAAGCGGGTGAAGACGAACATGTCACTTATCACATTTCATCGGGCAGTCTAGCAAAAGAAGTCACCAAAAACGTGGTGACCAAAGTAAGCGTATTTATGGTTACAGCGCGATTACCTGCACCACAGAAGCAGCAAGAGCGCATACAAATGCTTATTCACGAATTGCGCGAATAACTCGAGTCTTACTACGGAAAAGTTCGATACCCAAGTCTTCATAGAGGCTTGGGTATTTTTTATTTAGGTTCTTCCCTGCCAGACACTTTTTATTTATCGCTATTGCCGCTAAAATTTGCCCCCAATTTGCGTCTTTGAGTTTGACATGACATATCAGTGCCCCCTTTGCCAAAACGATTTGGAGTTGAATCAACGAACCTATCGCTGCGAGAACAACCACCAGTTTGATGTCGCGAAAGAAGGCTACGTTAACCTGATGCCAGCGCATCATAAACGCTCCAAAGATCCTGGTGATAACAAAGAAATGACGCAGGCACGCAGGCGCTTTCTTGATAGCGGGCACTATCAGGTTTTACGAGAGTCTGTCGCCCAAACGTGCAGCCACTGGGTAAACAGCTCACAAGGGCAACTATTGGATATAGGCTGCGGAGAGGGTTATTACACCGATTTAGTTGAAAAACATCTGGCGGATAAACTTTCTGAACCTCGTGTTTTCGGTTTAGACATTTCCAAAGTCGCCATTCGTTATGCTGCTAAACGTTATACAAATTGTCAGTTCAGTGTCGCTTCCAGCCACCGCCTTCCGTTTAGCGACGAGTCTTTAGATGCGGTGCTAAGAATCTATGCCCCATGTAAAGCAGAAGAGCTAAGCCGAGTTATCAGCGATAAAGGCGTGTTGATTACGGTTACTCCAGCAGCGCGGCATCTCTTTCAGTTGAGACAGGGGATTTACGAGGAAGTCAGGCTGCATGACGAATCACCCGAAATACTGGAAGGCTTTACCCTTGCCGACGAGAAAAAAATTCATTACACCATGCCTCTAAAGGGCGGTGACGCTCTGGATTTGCTGCAGATGACACCATTCGCGTGGAAAGCAACAGACGAATTCCGACAAACGCTGTCTGCCTCAGAGTGTTTTGACTGTGAAGCCGACTTTATGATTCGTGTTTATCAAAAAGGTTAAGGACTGCTGACCTTTTATTTATTACCCCTAATTCCCCGAATTTTGAAGGGTTAGAAAGTCAGCAATTTATGATAAAGTCTGAACATACTGTATATCGTCACTGAACATTATTTTGAGCGTAACGGACCCTTCACTCAATCGGATTGAGAAACTGCTTAGCTATATTCATAGCAATGTTGACCTGCCTTTGACCTTGGAAGATTTATCCAAACAAAGCTGCTGGTCTCGCTGGCAGTTACAAAGGGTTTTCCATTCAAAAACCGGGCTCAACGTAGCGCAATATGTGCGAGAAATTAAGCTCAGTCTGGCCGCAGAACAGGTATTGAGCTCTCAGGATCGAGTGGTCGATATTGCGTTAGCCTTTGGCTTCAATTCAGAAATCAGTTTCTCCCGCGCCTTTAAACAGCATTTTGGTCTCAGCCCCAGAGCCTACCGTCAACAAGGGAACCGTAATGGCATCAAGATCCCCTTGGTTCGACCCAGCGCCTCTGCTCCGAAGTTTCAACCTGATAGCGACTATTTCCAAATCCGGATTGAGCATCGACAAGCCTCTACCCTATATGGCATTAAGCAACCCATAAAAGGGCTGTTTGCTGAAACCCCAGATTTCAAGCAAAAGGTTCCTGAGATATGGGAAAACCTACACACGAATAACAAAGAAGTTCGTGGTTTATCTCCACAGCTCGGTGTCATTGATGTCACTCATAGCGTCTTGGGAGAAGAAGGGCTTGAATACTGGGCAGGGCTGGATTCCGAAACTCTTAGCCAGCGCACGAAAGACAAACTCACACCACTCCTTATTCCAGAACACGACTACGCCGTGCTTCCGGTGCATGGACCTATCGATAGACTGAGCGATTTAGTCGAGTGGTTTATTCTTTTCTGGTTACCCGATTCCGGGTATCAGGGTGTCGATGGGTATGAGATTGAACTTTACGATCACCGCTTTAATGCAATCAGTGACACATCTTATATGGAATACTGGTTCCCCATCCTTAAAGATTATTGAGCACTGACTCAATAAAATGAGAGTTGCACCAAATTGTTAATTTTCACTTCAGCGAAATCTATATGATTCTCACCTGATAATCATTATCATTTGTGTTCACAATAATAAGGCATACGTTTAGCGACTAACGTTAACGAACCCGAGCCCCCCTATTGTAGGGCTTCTCTCGCTCCTCCTTGATAAAACGACGTGGACACTTGGCTGATTTAAGGACATAGCTGAGGTATCAATGAACCGTACAACCCACAATCCGACGTTGCGCCGCTCTCTTATTGCGCTTGCTGTTGCTGCGACTTTTTCTTATACCCCCTTTGCCGTGGCGGACACTGAGGAAACTGAAACCATTGAAGTGTTTGGTAAAACGTATCGAAATACGGCAACTAAAACCGTATTAGAGCCAGAAGAAACGCCACAAACACTGAATGTGATTGAAAGCGAACAACTTGAACAACGCGGCAACAAGTCAGTGATGCAGGCTTTGCGTTACGCTCCAGGCGTTTCGACTGAAAACAAAGGTGGCGCTGTTGTGCTTTCTAACTGGGTCAACATCCGTGGTTTCAGCTCTTCTGACAACTACTACGATGGCTTGATGCTGCCAATGCTTCCGGGTTGGAACGTTCAGCCACAAATCGACCCTGCTGCTATTGAACGTTTAGAAATTTTCAAAGGACCTACTTCCGTTCTTTACGGAACGATGCCTCCAGGCGGTATGGTGAACGTGATCGCCAAAGCACCACAACTGGATAAGAGCACTAAAGTTAATCTGGCAACCGGCTCCAATAGCCTGATGGAAGCGTCTATCGATACAACAGGTGCGCTGGCAGACAACGTTGCTTACCGTCTTGTTGCCCTGGGCAGAAAATCTGATACACAAATCGATCATGTGAAAGAAGAGCGATACGTATTTGCCCCTTCCATTGACTGGTATGTTTCGGACAAAACCTTCATTAATTTCAACCTTTACTACCAGAACGATCCGGCACTGGGTCATAACGTCACGATTCCTTTGGAAGGGATTACCGCTACGGATTCAGAAAAGAAAATCGACCGTTCTACCTACGCTGGTGATGTAAATTACAACACCTTAAAACGCGATTTCTGGTTGGCAGGTTACAAGTTTAATCACGAATTCAATAACAACTGGACCTTCTTACAGAACTTCCGCTACATGGATGCGAAGCTATACCAAGAAGGGACGGCGAGTGGTGCATTTGATTCTGCTACAGGAAACCTAGCTCGTACCGCCTACAGCACAGATGAAAAGTCTAAAGGGCTAAGCATTGATAACCAGCTTGCTGGATTTGTCGATGTTGGTGATTCCCAGCATTACCTGCTGTTTGGCGTTGATTATCGCGAAGTTACAGGAACGGCTATCTACGAAGCATTTGGTGGCGTACCTGGTATTAACCTTTATTCGCCAAACAACAACCTGGCTAACCCGAGTTCATTTGTGAAAACATGGTCACAAACTCAGGATGTCACCATGAAACAGCTGGGTGGTTACTTCCAGGATCAAGTTCTCTGGAACAACTGGGTATTTATCGCCGGCGGACGCTTTGATGATGTGAAATCAGATACCAGCCTAACGACGATTATTGCGCCTAAACCAGTTGCTACAGAAAACAAAGCTTCCAAATTTTCCTATCGCGTGGGGGCAATGTATCAGTTTGATAATGGCATTTCGCCATTCCTAAACTTTGCAACAAGCTTTGAACCAAACGCAAAACAAGACAAAGACGGAGATTTCCTAGAACCAGAAACTGGCGAACAAGTGGAAGCTGGGCTTAAGTACTCTTCAGCAGATGGTTTAGCTACCGCTTCAGCAGCACTATTCGACATTAAGAAGAAAAACGTTGGTGTACGTAAAGACGGCGCATCACCTTACACGGCTATTGGTGAAGTACGTTCTCGTGGTCTTGAGTTAGAAGCCCGTACCATGCTGTCTGACAACCTAGATGTCATTGCTAACTACACCTACACAGACATTGAAACGACCAAAGACAACAACCCTGCTAACGTAGGTCAGGTACCTGTATTCGTACCAAAAGATGCCGCTAACCTATGGTCTAACTACTACGTTAACGAAGGCGCTATGCAAGGTCTGCGCGTAGGTGGTGGCGTTCGTTACGTGGGTGAAACTGTTCTGAACGATACCAACGACCGTAACACTGGCAAGGTAGCGGGTTACACCCTTGTTGATATGTCTCTGGGCTACGACCTAAGCCAGTTCAGCGATTCATTACAAGGCGCATCTGCAAACTTTGTCGCCAACAACCTGTTTAACACGGAATACTACACCTGTTGGAACGAGAGTTACTGCTGGTATGGGCAAGAAAGAACTGTGGAGTTGAATGTTAAATTCGAACTTTAATCTAACCCACTAAATAAAAGCAGGTGGTGCTTATGCATCTCCTGCTTTTGGTGTTTTTGAAAAGGACTGATAACTGGCGTGCAAGATACATTTCACCAACAACTGTTTAGTGCCTGCGAGCAAATTTCACCATACCTTGCAGGACACATACACCAACCAGATGAGAAAATGCTGCGTTACAAGCACAGTAATGAGGCATTTTTCGAACAGCTCTATTCCAGCCTAAAAACCGCACACCCTGAAGCCGGGAATGGCTACTGGCTGGCTCGCTGTTGGGATCTGGCAACCTGGCAACCTTTGTATATTGCGTTCATTAGTGTATACGGGTTCAAAACACTGCCTGATTTTCATGAATTTGGTCAATCGCAAATGGGCACTTTCATTGCTGGTTTCTGCTTCGCCTCCTCTTCTCACAGGCATGGTGAAATCACCGAGCTCGTGCCACACGCCGCAGAACAATTGAGCCAGCTTTTTGAATCCTATCGAGTTCAACTGGACGAACAGTACCGTTGCAGACCAGGGTTTGTGAAACACTTATTGGCTGATGCCATCATCAATTGCTGTCTGAAGCTCAAAGCCTTTGATCCTTCACTTTCTCTGGATGACGTTCGAAACAATGCGGCTATGTGGCTCAGCGCATTTCAGTTGCCCTTAGCTCAAATCGCCAATATTCGAGAAAGTAACAATCAAGAAGACAACGGCATGATTTCTTATGTCAGAAAAAGCTGCTGTCTGGTGTACAAAACAACGCAAGGCACCTTGTGTGAAGACTGCCCTAGACTCAAAAACTAACCGTTAACTCTATGTATAAACTTAACGAAATCAAAGTCATCAGAGATGACAAAATCATACTGGACATTGATAGCCTGACTATTGACCCCAAAGGTTTCACCGTAATTCTGGGTCACAATGGATCAGGAAAATCGACCTTGGTTAATTTGCTGGCAAAACAGTTTGCACCGGAGCATGGTGAAATTGAACTCAATGGTCAGCCAATTAGCACATTTTCAGCCAAAGCACTGGCAAAAGAAGTCGCCTATCTGCCTCAAAAGCTGCCTGAAGTGGCTGGCTTAAACGTCAAAGAGCTGGTTCGCTTGGGGCGCTACCCTTGGCGGGGTGTCTTTGGTCAATGGAACAGTGAAGACAACCAAATTATTGA
Organism: Vibrio sp. SCSIO 43132; assembly: GCF_019904195.1. NCBI lineage: Bacteria > Pseudomonadati > Pseudomonadota > Gammaproteobacteria > Vibrionales > Vibrionaceae > Vibrio > Vibrio sp. SCSIO 43132. Next base: position 1,205,116 of record NZ_CP063199.1, on the reverse strand, counting down.
ATCTGCGATGATGCAGACGCAAGTGGATATTATGAGCTTTGAGCTCGCTGATCAGCTGTCTGGAGGTGAAAAGCAACGCGCCTGGATAGCCATGTTACTTGCCCAGCAATCCAACTTTCTGATTCTGGATGAGCCCACTTCAGCGCTAGATGTTCAGCATCAATATCAAGTGATGAGTCTGCTCAAGCAGCTAAATCAGGAGTCCGGCAAAGGGGTACTGGTTATCCTCCATGACCTCAATTTGGCGTTGCGATTCGCCAGCCATGTCATCGCCCTAAAGCAAGGAAAAGTGTTGTTTCAGGGGGAGCATTCACTTCTTTTGGATGAACAACGTTTGTCTGCACTTTACAACACCCCCGTATCACTTATCGATCACCCAAAACACAACCACAAGGTAGCCATCGTATGTTAAGGAATGCACTGATTGCCCTACTCTTTTTTACTGTTCAGGTCAGCGCTGAAATCAAAGTTCAGGATAGCCGTGGAGAACGAACCCTGCCGGAAGTACCTGTAAGAGTGGCAGCTCTCAACTGGGATATCGCTGAACAGGTCTTAGAACTGGGTGTCACCCCCGTCGCAATGCCAGATATCTCTGAGTACAACAATTGGGTAGTAAAGCCTGCTGTGCCTGAATCTGTCGAAGATATTGGCACGCGTATGGAGCCGAACATGGCGCGGCTTGAACAGCTTAAACCTGACGTCATCATTATTGGTTCACCGCAGGTCGATCTGACTGAGCGGCTCGAGAAAATTGCTCCCGTACTTTATTACCATACCTACAAGCAAGAGCCGGGTAATGTTGAACGCTCTATCAAGCATTTCCACCAAATGGGTCACGCGCTCGGTAAGGCTGATGTTGCCAAACAAAAAGTCGAGGCAATGTACACCAAAATAGAGGCAATGAAAGCCAAACTCGACAAGCACTACCCAGAGACAAAACCCAAAGTCGCTGCATTTAGGTTTGCCAGTACAACAACCATTTACCTTTACGGTGACAATTCCAGTACACAAGAAGCACTCAGCCTGCTTGGTTTTGAAATGGCACTCCCTCAGCCAAGCACACAATGGGGCGTAACACAGAAACGAGTGAAAGAACTGTATGGTATCGGGGATGGTCTGGCGCTGTATTTCAAACCCTTTAATCAAGAAGCGGAGCTGGAAAAGTCAGTAATGTGGAACGCGATGCCATTTGTAAAAAATAACAAAGTACACTCGGTGGAACCTGTTTGGAACTATGGTGGGGCGATGTCTCTGCTTCACGTAGCCGACGCTTTGACCAACAGCCTGCTTGAGCTTGCACCAGATTCAGGTGAATAAATGGCTGCAATACGCTTAAGTTTTTTATTCATCCCACTGATCGCAGTTTCAGGCTACGTTGGCAGTGAGCTGACTCTCGGTCATCAATGGGGGATTGTATTCCAGTTGATGACATCGGGATTTGAACCTGCTGAGTTTGAGGAAATTCTGTTTGCCGAGGCGCACCTTACCAGAATCCTGATTGCCTTAATGGTAGGCGGTGTTCTGGGGCTGGTGGGAAGCCTGTTGCAACAGCTCACTCAAAACCCACTGGTGTCTCCTCTCACATTGGGTACTTCTTCCGGTGCCTGGCTGGCTCTGATCATCGCTGGTGTCTGGCTTCCGCCTACCACTGCCTTTGCCTCGATCCTCATTCCATTTATCGGGGCCATGATCAGTCTGGGAGTGGTTATCGCCATCGTCGGCTTAAAAGATCTATCGGGGCTAAGGGTCGTACTGGCTGGTATGGCGGTGAATATCTTATTTGGCGCTATCGCAACAGGTATTGCTCTGTTCAACAACGAATACGCTAAAGATCTGTTTATATGGGGTGCGGGCGATCTGGCTCAAAATGGTTGGCAGCAAGTTGAGTGGCTGTACCCTCAACTCTTGTTGGCACTGGTTTTAATCGTCGTTTCCCCAAGGATTCTGGCATTACTGCGGCTGGGCCAAACTAACGCTGCTGCCAGAGGGCTTAGCCTGATTCCTGCGTTTGCATGTTTGCTTATTCTTGGTCTTTGGCTCGTTTCTTCTGCCATCGCAACGGTAGGAATCATCAGTTTTATTGGATTGATTGCCCCAAATATCGCCCGATATGCGGGGGCAAGAACACCTAAAGCCGAACTTTGGTCCAGTATGGTGATGGGAGCCTGCCTGCTGCTGGCGACTGATACATTAACGGTGGCCATCAATCAGGTCTCTATCAGTGTTATTCCATCAGGTACCGTCACCGCTTTCATTGGTGCTCCGGTCTTAATTTGGTTTGCTCGAAACAAATTGAAAGTTCAGGAGCAAATGAGCCTGTCGCTGCCAGAAACATCCCTAAACTTCCGTTCAAATACGTTAGTTATCGCGGCTCTCACGACTCTTATCATGGTTGTTTTAAGCGCGTTTGTTTATAACACTGGGCACGTTTCGGGCTGGACGATTCAAATGCCTACCGAATTTGTCTGGGAGCAACAATATCCAAGAATGCTGACAGCATTTAGCGCCGGATTTGGCTTGGCGATCGCTGGTGTCGTACTTCAGCGGATTATCTATAACCCGCTGGCAAGCCCTGACATTTTGGGTATTTCGGCAGGTGCCAGCCTGTTTCTGGTGGTTGGCATGATGTTGCTTGGTACGTCACTGTTTGAACTGCAGTTTTCTCTGGCTTTGGCTGGCTGTTTAGCTGTTCTGGCGGTACTGCTTTTATTGGGTCGACGACACCAATATTCACCGGGGATGCTGATACTCACAGGTATCGCTTTAACTGCACTGATTGAGTCACTTATCCACTTTATTCTTGCCCAAGGGAACGAAACCGCTTACCTGCTTCTGACCTGGCTGTCTGGCTCTACTTACCGAGTGGAAGCTAACTCTGCCATTGCTCTCTTTGGTTGTACTCTAGTGTTCTCTGGACTGGCTTTGTCGTTACACCGATGGTTAACCCTGATTTCTGGAGGAAGAGGTTTTGCACAAGCGCGAGGGCTTAATGTTCCTTCAAAGTTTAAGATTCTTTTGATCCTCGTTGCCATGCTTTGTGCTGCGGTAACCGCCACCATGGGTCCTGTATCCTTTATCGGGCTGCTTGCGCCACACGTTGCGGTAATGCTGGGAGCAAAGCGCGCCAAAGATCAAATGCTGGTAGCAGGCTTTACAGGCGCGTCATTGCTGATGTTTGCCGACTGGCTGGGTCAGAATGTGGTCTATCCCGGACAAGTATCAGCCGGTATTGTGGTCTCTATCATCGGCGGTTCTTATTTCTTAATTCTACTCATGCGGAGTAAAGTGTCCCGATAGCTCGAACTAGCCCTTAGTGAAAACAATTCTCATTCATTGAATTTCATTCAGGGCTAGAATACACTGCGAGCTCTTTCGGAGGACCCTATGAAAAAAACAATTCCACTCTCTATGCTTCTTCTTGCAGGCTGTTCTGCTGTGCCTTCTACAGAGAACTCATCGTCTGCAATAAATACCTTCTATGATTATCAAATTTACGCCTCCGGAAAATCCAAAGCGCTTCACGATCTTGTCGAGGAATTATCTTCTGCGGATGTGGTTCTGGTCGGTGAGTGGCATGGTCATTCTGCAACCCACCGTTTTCAGACAGACTTATTAGCTGCACTCAACCAATCGGGTCTGCCCACTGCTCTGGCGATGGAGCAGTTTTCACGAGATGTGCAACCAGTGGTCAATGATTACCTTAATGGAGAAATTGGTGAGCAAACCCTTATCAAACAAGGTAACGCATGGCCAAACTACACCAGCGACTACCGCCCTCTTGTCGAATTTGCGCACACTAATGATTTGGATGTGATTGCAGCCAACGCCCCGAAAAACACAGTGAAATGTATTGGTCGAAAAGGCTTATCCTGGACGGAGCACTTAAGCGAAGAAGACCGCGGTTTTATTGCCAAAAACATCGATACCAGCGATTCGCCATACAAGCAGAAATTTATGGCATCCATGCACCATGGAAAGCCTGAGCAAACCGCAAATCAGTACGCGGCACAAGTTACCTGGGATGAAACCATGGCAGAGAGTATTGTTCAGTACCTTGGTCAGAATCAGGGTAAAAAAGTACTGCTCACCGCGGGTAAATTTCACGTAACCGAAGGCTTAGGGACGGCACATTCTATCAAGCGTCGAAACCCAGACTTAAATGTAGTTGTCATCGACCCTGTGACTGAAATTTCAGAAAGTGCTATCGGATACCAAGTACTGGTCTCAGAGCTTCCGCCTCGTTACATCAAGCAAGAAAACCGCATGAAAGCTTACCACCAGTTAGGTAAGCGAAATGCTGGCTTGAATTGCGACATCAAGTAAATCCCTCTCCTCAGAACTGGACTGATTTTTGCTAGCTTCTTGACCATTGTGTACAAGAAGCTATCAAATTCGGCAGAAAAAACAGTCAAGGTTTTCTAACCTTTGCCGATAGAGTATTCAGGACATATTGAGGAGTACAATATGACTTCGATTGGATCAGAGCCAGTGCGAGTCACGCCAGCCACTGCAACCACCAGCAGCACGAATGCTAAAGCGACCGATGAAGCCGTCGCGAATTCTGCCGTCAAAGTGGAACAGAACAAAGTGACCTTGTCTGCTGAAGGCAAGGCTCTGCTGGCAGCATTACAACAAATCGAGAAAGAAGGCGTAGCTGTAGGCGATAAGAGCGTCGGTGATAAAGTCGAATCGTTCGCCCATGGCGCACTAGGGATGGATCACCCAGACAAGTTTAAAGAAGAAGACGATACCTCCTATTCCGCGGGGCAATATTTGTCCGCAGCGGCAACACTTGGCGGCATCATTGCGCTTTTGATTTAGCTTTTCGCCATAAACCTATAATCAAAACCCTATTTTTTAGTAATATTTTAACTTTTTGATTTTTAATAAGTTAATTAAATTCAAAAAAATAGGGTTTTTGCCGTAATCCTTGCATCACCCCTTTCCTATCAGTCGTTCCAGCGCTATGCTCTACCCTTTACTGCCGTATAGGCAGCTTAGAAATTTTTGATTTGCTACCGAAATAATGTTCATTTCTTTACTGCCGTATAGGCAGCTTAGAAATTGATTGAGTCGAACTCTCGCCAAAATAACGTCTTTACTGCCGTATAGGCAGCTTAGAAACACAATTACGCGGGGTTTGTGGCGGGCAAAATCTTTACTGCCGTATAGGCAGCTTAGAAAAACAAAGAAGAGAAAATAATGGATACTTTAGGCTTTACTGCCGTATAGGCAGCTTAGAAAAATTTATCCAGACGCTCATTGGTCGCGCGCATCTTTACTGCCGTATAGGCAGCTTAGAAACGTATCGAGCAGCTTTGGAACGCTGAACCAAACTTTACTGCCGTATAGGCAGCTTAGAAATAATGCTTGTGTTGAGCTTAAGTGTTCCCCCGCTTTACTGCCGTATAGGCAGCTTAGAAAATGTATTTATTGGCTTCGCCATTGTCTGTATTCTTTACTGCCGTATAGGCAGCTTAGAAAATCAAGTTTCAGAGAACGTAGGGCGCAATGAGCTTTACTGCCGTATAGGCAGCTTAGAAACTAGAATCAAAAGTCCCCGTCCTTGGCGATATCTTTACTGCCGTACAGGCAGCTTAGAAATGTTCGTGTTTTAAGATGAGCGAGCCGTAAATCTTTACTGCCGTACAGGCAGCTTAGAAAGGAGCGTGTGAACGAGTAACAGCAACACTTTCCTTTACTGCCGTACAGGCAGCTTAGAAAACCGATATTCGTGGGTAATGGTACCGCTTTGTCTTTACTGCCGCACAGGCAGCTTAGAAATACCGTTTATGAGCCGGATGCTCTAACCCACTTTGACTACCGTACAGGTAGCAGCCATCAACATGGCATTATGCAATCGATATCACCAATTCAACTTTAAAAGGACGGTAATATAGCTGCTTCAATAATGAGACAGAATCATTTAGCAAGAGAGAAAAGTGGCTGACGAATTCAAACCCAGTGAACTCAAAACAATACTGCACTCTAAACGCGCCAACCTCTATTACCTTCAGCATTGTCGGGTTCTCGTCAATGCGGGAAGGGTCGAATACGTGACAGATCAAGGGAAAGAAAGCCTTTACTGGAATATCCCCATTGCCAATACCACTTCTATCATGCTTGGTACGGGTACATCCATCACTCAAGCGGCGATGCGAGAGCTAGCAAAAGCAGGGGTTTTAGTCGGTTTTTGCGGCGGTGGCGGAACACCGCTGTTCTCTGCAAATGAAGTGCAGGTTGACGTATCTTGGCTACTCCCCCAATCGGAGTACAGACCCATCGAATACTTGCAACAATGGGTCAGCTTTTGGTTCGAGGAAGCCGAACGGTTAAATGCCGCAAAGCACTTTCAAGTAGAGCGCATCAAACAAATTAGAAAACATTGGCATGCCCATCAAAAACGCACTGACAAATTTGCTCTTTCATCAGAAAAGTTAGAAAGCGCACTCAACAGATTTGAAGAAAAGATAGCCACCTGCACAACAACCCAAGACCTCCTATCACTAGAGGCGACGACAACCAAAGCCCTGTATAAGTTGGCATGTGATGCGACCCAATACGGTGAATTCTCTCGCTCAGAGAAAGGCAACAGTACCGACATCGCCAATCGTTTTTTAGATCACGGCAATTATCTGGCTTATGGGCTGGCAGCGACAGCATGTTGGGTTATAGGTTTACCCCACGGTTTGGCTGTTCTTCATGGCAAAACCCGACGCGGCGGGCTGGTATTTGATGTCGCGGATATTGTAAAAGACGCACTTATTCTCCCTCAGGCGTTCATTGCCGCAATGAACGGCGACGACGAACAAGAATTCCGACAACGCTGTTTGCAACAATTCCGCTCATCCAGTGCGCTCGATACCATGATCGATACATTACAAAACACGGCGTCTGCCCTATCTAAAGTTACCAAGAGTGAGGCAAGCCGTTGAATATTTTGCTTGTGTCTGAATGCAGTAAACGCGCTTTACCAGAAACCAGGCGAATTTTGGACCAGTTTGCAGAACGCAAAGGAAGCCGAACCTGGCAAACGCCCATTACTCACGAAGGTTTAAAAACGCTCAGACAACTCCTTAAAAAGTCGGCAAGAAGAAACACGGCGGTAGCCTGCCACTGGATTAGGGGGAAAAACCATACCGATCTATTGTGGATTGTGGGTCAACGCAAAAAATTTAACCTCGATGGTACGGTGCCCACAAACACCACTCAAAGAAATGTCTTGCGTAGCGAAGACGAAAGTCAGATGAACAGCATCCAAGCATCGGCGTTAATGGCAGGGATTGCGGGGCTGTTTCATGACTTTGGCAAAGCTAACACCTTGTTTCAGGCAAAGCTGAAAAAGACCAGTGGCTATGAGCCCTATCGACACGAATGGCTTTCCAGCCTGATGTTCATCAAATTTGTCGCCGGCAGAACCGATAAACAATGGTTAGAACATTTAAGGAACATTACTTCAGTTGATGATAAAAGCCTCGTAAACCATTGTGACCCAACGCAAGTCATCAATTTAACGGCTCTTTCCAACTCCCCTCTTGCACAATGTATTGCCTGGCTGATTTTGTCGCATCATCGTTTGCCAGCAAACCTTATAAGACCTCAACAATTGGGTGATTCAGAGCAATGGCTGGAAGGGATTGGAGCAGAGTGGAACTCAAAAAACCACACAAAAAAAGATGGGGGCATTACCCAAACTCAATTACAAGACAACGTCACCTTCCCTTTCGGTACGCCCATCCGCAGCCATCGCTGGCGCAGCAAAGCCGCTGAACTGGCAAAGCGGGCACTGAATCAAACCAATTTGGCTGAATATGCAACGCTCGATAATGCATTCCCAATGCACACCGCGAGAATGGCTTTGATGCTCGCTGATCACGCGTATTCCTCTGGTTTGCCGAATGCCTATTGGCAGGACGATGACTACGCAGCGATTGCCAACACCGACAGAACAACAGGGAAGGAAAAGCAAAAGCTCGATGAGCATTGCTGCGGTGTCGCACATAATGCTTATCTTTTGGCTCGTACCTTACCCAAATTAAGAGCATCGATGCCCGCTATCACTCGGCACAAAGGGTTTAAACGCCGGAGTTCCATTGCTAAATTTCGCTGGCAAGATAAAGCCTACGACTGCGCTTATAGTGTTGCGAAAAAAGCCGAGCAAAACGGATTCTTTGGCGTCAATATGGCATCGACCGGAAAAGGCAAAACCTTCGCCAATGCGCGAATTATGTATGGGCTTGCCAACCCTGAATTAGGTTGCCGATTTAGCGTGGCATTAGGGCTACGAACGTTAACCTTACAAACGGGTGACGCCTTGCAACAACGCCTCAATCTAGATAGCGATGATCTGGCGGTGCATATTGGTTCACAAGTATTCAAAGACCTGTTTGATGATAAAAAGGAAGCGGGAAAAGAACCGGAAAATCCAACGGGCAGTGAGTCGGAAGACTTATTCCCAGAACACGAATACGTGCGCTACGATGGAGAAGTAGACAATCACCATTTGAGCAAATGGCTCAAAGAGCGAGGAAATACGCACAACTTGGTGAGCGCCCCCATTTCTGTTAGTACCATTGACCATATCATGCCAGTATCAGAAGGCACACGAGGTGGTCAGCAGATAGCACCCATGCTGCGTTTGCTAACCAGTGATCTGGTTTTGGATGAACCCGACGACTTTTCATTAGACGACAACCCAGCCCTTGCGCGGCTGGTCTATTTTGCAGGGTTACTTGGCTCGCGGGTGCTGCTCTCTTCAGCAACATTACCGCCCGATTTCGTCAAAACACTGTTTTCGTGTTACCAGCGTGGTCGTGAACAATACAACCGCGTTATAGGGCAGCAGACGAAGCACCCAGTAACGTGTGCATGGTTTGACGAGTTCCACACCCAATCGCATGACCTTAATAGCCCTTCTGAGTTTTTAGATGCCCACCAAAGCTTTACACATGCCAGGCACAGAAAAATCAACAAAAACACCCTGAATTTGCACCTAGGTAACTGGCTAAATATCGATACAGCACTTGCCCACAGTGAGGGCACCATCGCACACTTTTCTGACATCGTATTGAAAGGCATTCAAACGTTATCAAGCCGCCACCGCACAGTGTCATTGCAACCGGAAACCAAAGGGAAAACGCTGTCCACTGGCGTTGTGCGCATGGCTAATATAGAGCCTTTGGTCGCGGTGGCAAATCAGCTGTTCACCATGCCAGCGCCGCCCGATACACGCATTCACTACTGCGTGTACCACAGCCAGCACCCGTTGGCGGTGCGATCGGCTTTGGAGCAGGAACTCGACAAGCTTTTACAGCGAGATGCGAAAGACGATCAAACCCCGTTTAGCCACGAAACCGTTCGCAATGCGCTTCATGCCTACCCAGAAACTCACCATGTCTTTGTGGTGTTAGCTACGCCTGTTGCCGAAGTTGGGCGTGACCACGATTACGACTGGGCGGTTGTGGAGCCAAGCTCAATGCGCTCCATTATTCAACTTGCAGGACGGGTGCAACGGCACAGGCAAAACCCACCAGATGAGACCAATATTCTTGTATTAAACCAAAATACAAAAGCTTTAGCAGGCAACGGAAAACCCGCCTACATCAACCCCGGTTATGAGAGCGGTCAAGCCTTTAAGGTGTATAAAAATGCCTCTAATAAGAATTGCTTACGCCTGTCATCCACCGATTTGCGTAGCCAACTCGCGCAGGAACATCTTCACACCATCTGCTCCAGCCCGCGTTTTCTGGCACCAGACAACAAAACACTGCTGACCGATGAGCAAGCCAGCGGCTTTATCGAACTGGAGCATTTAGCCATAAAGCTCAAACTTCATGAAACCGTGGCGCCTTGGTGCAAGTCGCCTTATGCGCACCTTTTTGCTGAATTTCAAAAGCAAACACCTTTTAGGCGAAGTACCCCCAATATCGAATACGTTTGTTTGATTAGCGAAAATCACAGCGAGCCGACTTTCCACCAGTGGGATAATGCTTCAAAAACACTGATTCAAACCGAGGTCATAACGCCATTTAAAGCCTTGAGTATGAATCCTTCCGTCTCGGTTTGGGGAACATTCGATTTAGCGACAGAGATAGAATCTCTCGCATCAAAACACGACATGAGCCTTACACAGGCATCAATCAAATTCGGCACGTTAAGTTTACGCGCACCTAATAAAGAAGAAATGGGATCCGTTTGGTTTTATCACCCCATTTTAGGGGTTTTTAGAGGAACTGAGATCAGTGCATTCAGGCTAGGAAATAATTGTAAGGAGGAGAAGTGACAGAATCACTCACACAGTCCATTGAGCAGTACATCCAAGACCGTTATGCTTCAAAAAAAGAACTGCTAGAAAAAGAGTTCGAGAAGGCTCGGCAAAAAGCCACTACGGCAGAAGGCATCGCAGAGGAAGAAGAAAAATTTGCCGCTAAGCGAGAAAAGCTCTCTTACGACTTTATTATTCAGAATTGGTTAGACAATGCCGCCAAAAGGGCTTCGCAGATAAGTATGGCGACGCATGCCATCAAATTTACGCACAGCGCGGCGAAAGGCACCAACATTTTAGCCGCGGATTTAGGATCGGATCCTAGGTATCTTGACACCGCCTCTATAGAGCATCCGGCTGTTGATGCGGTAGGAAACGCAGCAGCACTCGATGTCGCGCGACTGCTTCAATTACGGGATGATAATCAACGGTCTTTGCTCGATTACCTGAAAGAAGATGACGCTTCACCACTCTCCTCTTTTGCCAAAAGTGATGAGCAGCTCCAAACGTGGTTGACTGGTCTCAAACAAGCGTTGGAAGACAGCAAACCCAGCAGCCATACACTGAGCAAACAGGTTTATTTCCCCGTTGCTGATGGAAAGTATCACCTACTCGCCCCTTTGCACTCTTCATCGCTTTCACAAGCTATTTACGAAAACATCCAGTTCGCACGTTTTAGCAAAGAGATGGTTGAAGCAAGAGAGGCAAGAAAAAAGCAACTGCCCCACCACCGCCACACCATTGCTTACCCAAATCTTGCTGTAACGATAGCGGGTGGTTCAAAACCTCAAAACGTATCCCAGCTTAATAGCGGAAGAGGTGGTAGAAACTACCTGTTTTCGTGCCAGCCGCCAACGTGGGAAAGTCAGGTAAAAGCCCCTATTCACAGCAACAACATTTTCACTCATCACGACATTTACCGTCATACACAAAACACCATCAAAAAGCTGACACGCTTTTTGGTGCAGGTAAATGCGCATTCAACAGACAGCAACGAGCGAATCCGGGCATACATTGCAAAGCAAGTCGACGAAATTGCAGACACAGTGCTGTCAGAAGTCAGAAAATGGCAAAGCTTACCCGCCAATTGGAGCGACGAAGCAATAGCATTGCCCTTAGCACAGCGACAATGGCTAGACCCAAACCACACGCAATGGGACAAACACGATGACGACTGGCAAGAACAGATGGCTCAAACCTTTGCGCTCTGGGTAGTAGAGAGCATTAACCACTGCGCCAATTCCGCATTCAGCTTAGGAAGTACCGAAGTACTCGTATGGCAGAACCTGTTTAAACAAGCCCTTAGGGAGGCAGCGGTATGACACATCAATACCTGATTTTAAAAAACATTCGCATCGCCAATGCGAATGCCATTGCAGGCTCCACTTACGGCTTCCCCTCTGTGACGCACTTTTTAGGGTATGTTCACGCGCTTTCTAGAAAACTGTCGGTGAGCGATGGCATAGCACTCGAAGATGTGGGCATTGTGTGTCACGACCATCAGGTACACGCCTACAGAGAGTCCAGTTACGAACCTTACTCTTTTGCCCTAACCCGTAACCCGTTAACCAAAGAAGGCAAAACCGCGCCAATTAATGAAGAAGGCAGAATGCACCTGACCGTTTCTTTGGTTATCAGAACCAGAGGGTTCAATATTACCTCAGAGGATAAGGTAAAGAGCCAGTGCTCAGCGGTGAAAACCTTGGCGGAATCTCATAAGCTGGCTGGGGGTCGTATTCTCTCCATACAGAATTGCTATCTGGCGAAATCTGACTGCCATAAAGCAATACTCCGCCCTTTGCTTCCCGGATTTGTACTGACGGATCAATCCTCTTTATTGGCAGAGCATCAAACCGAGAAGGTGCAACCGCTAGACGCTTGGCTCAACTTTACCTCAATCAAATTTGAGCCAACCACCACACCACTTTCAGAAGGCAGCGAACAGGTTAAATGGCAACCAACAAGTAAACCCAAAGGGTATCTCGTACCTCTTCACGTTGGATACAAAGCCATTGCGCCGACTTACCCTGCAGGAGAAGTGGCCAATGTTCGGGATGCACAAACTCCTGTCAGCTTTGTAGAGCCAGTCCACAGTATTGGTGAGTGGGTTGGTGCGCCTAGCAGGCTTGACTCACTGCAGGATATGCTCTGGCACTACCACTACAACTTTCCATTTTATGTCGCCCATACACAGCCGACACAACCAGACAACGTCGACTTTAACGAACTCGAATTGGTCTTCGAAGATTAAGGACAAATCCATGACAAAACTAACAACCCCTTCAGTATTGGCTTTTGAATCCAAATTGGCGTGCTCAGACGCGGTCATGTTTTCCGGTAGCTGGGATAACAGAAGCCACAGTGCAGACTGGCTGGCGATTCCAGTAAAGGAAAAATCGGTAAGAGGCACCATTTCAAACCGTTTGAAAGGGGCAAAAGCAAGTAAAATTGATGCTGAAATCGAAAAAGCTAACCCACAAACTGTCGACAATGCTGCCCTACCATTTGATGCGGATACTCTAAAAGTCTCCTTTACACTACGAGTACTCGGTAACCTTGCCACCCCTTCAACCTGCAACAATCCAGAATACCAAGCGGCATTGGCTGACAAGGTCACTGAATATGTTCAAGAAGATGGATTTCAGGATCTTGCCGTCCGTTATGCCTCTAATATTGCTAATGGTCGCTTTTTATGGAGGAATCAGGTAGGTGCAGAGCAAGTGGAAATTCGAGTCACATGTGGCGAAAATAGCTGGATTTTCGATGCACAGGAGTACTCGCTGAAGCACTTTGATCACCAAACTGATGAGTTATTGGCGCTGGCGTCTAAGATCAACTTAGGTCTTCTCGGCGAACAAACCACCCCAATAAAGATTGAAGCCTTTGTGCAGTTAGGTGAAGCCCAGACCGTATTTCCTTCACAAGAACTGGTGATGAACTCTGGCGATAAAAAGAGCAAGTATTTATACCAGCTAAATGACCAAGCAGCGATGCATTCACAAAAAATCGGCAATGCGCTGAGAACCATAGATACCTGGTATCCACAAAGTGAAGAGTGCGGCCCTATTGCTATTGAACCATATGGTAGCGTAACCAACCGAGGTATCGCGTACCGAAAGCCTAAGGAAAAAACCGACTTTTATACCTTGCTCGATGGTTGGATGCTGAAAGACCAAACACCAGATATCAACGAACAGCATTATATTATGGCGATGCTTATTCGCGGTGGTGTATTCGGGGAATAACTATGGATCACTACTTAGACATTCAAGTGGAGCCAGACATAGAGTTGTCTGCTCCTGCACTATTGAACAACTTGTTTGCCAAGTTTCACCGAACGGTCGCTCAAACGTGCAAAGGTCAGATTGCTGTAAGCTTTCCAAAGCAACAAAAAACGCTTGGAAACACCCTAAGGCTTCATGGTTCCTACCATCATTTGTCGATACTCATGGAGCAACCTTGGTTAAAAGGCTTAAGGGATTACACACAAGTAGGCTCTATTTCGCCCGTGCCGGAAAGCATCTTGGGTTATAGAACGGTTTCAAGAGTTCAGAAGAAAAGCCCTCAGAATATGCGTAAGCGATCCATTAAAAAAGGGTGGCTGTCGGCTGGAGAAGCCATTCACCGGATTCCAGATACGGCGCAATCTCTGCTGGCGTTGCCTTACTTGCAGCTAAGAAGCCTATCAAATAAAAACGTTATGCGGATATACATCAAACTGGGAGAAGTCAGCCAAACTCAAACGGCTGGAGAATTCTCTAGCTACGGGCTAAGCCGGACTGCCACCATTCCTTGGTTCTAATTTAAACCCTATTTTTTTCACTATATGCAAGTCATTGATTTTTAATGGCTTGCAAAACAACTTCAAAAAAGGGTTTTTCGCACTCATTTCTTACCCGCTCTTTAACAACCTACGTTCCCGCTCTATACTCTACCCTTCACTGCCGCATAGGCAGCTTAGAAAAAAACCCATCGCGGACCGAACAATAGTTCGACCTTCACTGCCGCATAGGCAGCTTAGAAATAACCTATCTCTAACAACTTTGAATGCAATTCCTTCACTGTCGCATAGGCAGCTTAGAAATCAAATAAAACCGTTGCGTAGTTGTGGAGTCGCTTCACTGCCGCATAGGCAGCTTAGAAACTATGCAGTAGCGCTAAAAAATCGTCGGTTGGCTTCACTGCCGTATAGGCAGCTTAGAAATTATCGTCAAAGAGCGCACCAAAGCCCGCTATCTTCACTGCCGTATAGGCAGCTTAGAAATCCGGTCTCGAAAGAGAATGTGGATAAGAGTGCTTCACTGCCGTATAGGCAGCTTAGAAATCAAGATAATCAACGTCAAACGTTGCTAAGTACTTCACTGCCGTATAGGCAGCTTAGAAAATGCTCCAAGCCTTCAGCAACATCGGCGCCGACTTCACTACCGTATAGGCAGCTTAGAAATTGATGGGTTTTCCTTCGCGTTCGGCTTCCATCTTCACTGCCGTATAGGCAGCTTAGAAAGATAAGAGTAGAGAAATTGCTGATAAGTGCTTCTTCACTGCCGCACAGGCAGCTTAGAAACTTGATGTGGTACAAACCCGCACGGTTTGTAACTTCACTGCCGCATAGGCAGCTTAGAAACTAATAAAAAACAAACGGGTGGTGCTATAACGCTTCACTGCCGCACAGGCAGTTTAGAAATGACTACTCTGCGCAGCATTATTAATTGTTGCTTACCAAGAGTATACAATCACATGTGACTAGGACAATTATGCGGTACTCTATTTACGATAGGTGTAATGTTTGTATTTATCAGTGCATCAATTCTCTTGTTTAACCAGATTGATGCACTTTTATTTGTCCTCAGGACAAATATCTTTGTTTGTCTGCAAGTTAACGTCAAATCCATAATAAGCCACATTTTTGTTATGGAATACCTTTGTGGACAAGCCCTTTTCATTAATCGATAAACCCACGTTTTTCGGTGCCCTCTTCTTACTTACCTTAGTTACGATTCCTCTTATCGCATTTCCTGCCGAAGGTGCCCATTGGATAGCGATAGCCAAATCCTTTATGACCGACAAGCTGGGCTTCCTGTACCTGACGCTGGGGATGACCGCATTCTTCTTTATGATTTATGTTGTGTTCAGCGACATGGGGCAAATCAAATTAGGTGACACAGATGAGAAACCCGAGTTTGCGACTGCCTCATGGGCAGCCATGTTGTTTTGCGGCGGAATCGGAGCCAGCATTCTGTATTGGGGTTGTATCGAATGGGCATATTACTATCAATCCCCACCTTTCCAGCTCGAACCGGGAAGTGAAGAAGCAATTCGCTGGGCAGCCACTTACGGCATTTTTCACTGGGGACCCATTGCGTGGGCGATTTACCTGATTCCAGCCTTACCCATCGCCTATTTCTTTTATGTGCGCAAACAGCCAGTACTGAAAGTGTCCAGTGCACTGATGCCCGTACTCGGTGAGGAACGTACACAAAAAGCGCCAGGTAAAATCGTTGATGTGCTGTTCATCTTTGGTTTACTAGGCGGTGCAGCGACCACACTTGGATTGGCCGCTCCCCTTATCGGCGAAGGGTTGTATCAGCTATTTGGTATTCCCCAAACTACATACAGCCAGATTGGTGTTCTTTTGGTTTGTACTGCGATTTTTGCCTACTCCTCTTATGCTGGCATGGAGAAAGGCATTAAGGTTCTCAGTAACATCAATTTCTGGGGTGCCATGGGCTTGCTCGCGTTTGTGCTGATGGTGGGACCCACCATCTTTATGCTGGAAACGGGCTTAGATTCAATAGGCAGAATGCTTTCGAATTTCTTCACCATGGCAACATGGGCTGAACCTTTTGGTGGATACGGCAGCTTTGACAACACTCACTTCCCGCAGGACTGGACCATATTTTACTGGGCATGGTGGCTGGTTTTTGCACCGAGTATGGGGTTATTTATTGCCCGTATTTCCAGAGGAAGAACCATCAAGCAGATGGTCACAGGTTCTATTTTCTTTGGTTCCCTTGGCTGCTTTCTGTTCTTTATGGTTTTGGGAAACTACGGTCTTTCTTTGCAACTTTCTGGCGAGCTGGATGTTGTCGCAATCCTGAACGCAGAGGGAGCGACCAAAGCCATTTTTTCTATGCTTGGTGCCCTTCCTTTCAGCAAAATTGTTATCGCTGTATTCACTCTGCTGTGTGTGATTTTTACGGCAACAACCTTTGACTCCATTTCCTACATACTGGCATCGGTTGTGCAAAACAATGTGTCCGAAGAGCCAATGCGCTGGAACCGTATGTTCTGGGCATTTACCCTGTCTTTACTGCCAACGGTATTGATGTTCCTTGGCGGGCTGAGCACATTACAAACCGCTGCGATTGTGGGTGGTCTTCCTTTGCTGGCGATCTCTGTCATGTTGATGGTATCTGCGGTCAGAGCCACCAGCCTGGATATTCGCCACCAAGAAGATTATGTGGAACCGACCATTAATATCGAAGACTTGCCCGATATGGATCCTTGGTCGTCTGAAGGGATGGCTCTTGCGAGATTTGAACGCAGTAGAGACGCAGCCCAAGAAGCTGCCGAACAAGAGCGTGAGGCACTCGCCCAGCTACTCGCAATGCGAAAACGAATCCGAGCCTATGTGCTTGAACACAGTGAAGAGGAAAGTCTGACGGATCATGAATTACCTGCTGAAATGCAAGCAGAGCTCCAATCACTGCAAGATTTAGTCGCCCAGACTAAAGAACACAAAGAGCAACTCTCTCAGCAGGCACAAGAAGCAAGGATGGAGTTTAATCGACAGATAAGTTGATTTTAGATTGGCAGCTTCGGCTGCCAATTGTAATCAAACCACGCTCGTTGTATCTCGTAGAGTAGGATAAATAGGCTAGTATTTGTTGCTCCAGAGAAGGTTCAAAGTGCTTTACAAGATTGATGTTCAAAGAGCCTCAAAATGCACAAAAATGCATATAATCCTACACTTAGGATTCCCATAAATGGTATCCTACGTGTATAAGTTTATGTAGGTGTGGAATGTGAGATATGAAACATTAAAAACCACAAACGACGCAGTAGCAGATCGTATCGAAAGCATAGAATTCTCATGATCCGCACCTCATTTGAATAAGTTGTTCGAACGCACTTAACAACTGGCACATCCGTAAAGTACATGGCACTGGGTGAAGGTGAACCTTTCGAAAGTGAAAAGGCTGATTCTGCATCAAATGAAACTATGCAAATATTCAAATTGTTAGATGGCGTGTTGGTAGAAAGTGGCAAGATGGCGTTAGACCACCTCACTTTAGAGCGGTTTGGCTTAAAAGCATCACTGACTCAAGCCGTCGAAGATGATGCCGGTATCTATTACATCAACCAAGAATCAACCGACCCTGTAACAGGCGACTATCTGATTGATGTTGATGGACGCTTGTCGATCAACTCCCTACAACGTTTACCAGGTAAAAAACTGGCTATCGCATTCGGTGAATCGACTATTGAAGTTGCAGAAGAAGATATAAAAGGTTCTAGACCGTGTGGCTATGGAAATGAAGAAGAAGTAACCGTGTTCCACTACATCTAATAAAAAAGTTACTGTAACAAGATAAATTAAACCTAGGCCACCATTTTTTGGTGTATTTAGCGTTTTGATAAAATGGCTAGGAATATTATGGCAGAGCACATCACACTACCCTCGGAAATCTATAAAAAATTAAAAGATATATACGTATTTTGGCAAAATTCAGTCGATAACAAAACTCTTATAGCTAAAGAGTTTTTTGATAGCCTATCCCATTTGCTAGAAGAAACGGATGTTCATAGAAATACTGTAGGACCTAGTAAAGATAGAATCGACGAAAATACTATTTGGTATTCATCTAATGTAAATTCCCTTTTGAAATTCCACCTAAAGCTTAAAGACCTTATTGAAAAAGGACCTTATATAATAAAAAACAGCGATCTATCTTTAGTTAAACTACATAAATTAAAAGCAGAAATCGAATCATTACAACTCTTTAGTCACTCTCAACCATTGACTAAAAACCATACAGGTGATAAGCGCATCATAGGCTTGATACAGCAACTCGAAAAAAACCAGAACGAAATTGTTACTAGAGTAAAAGACGCAAACAGTGAAGTTAGAAACGCTACTGATAGTGGAATATCCCAGATTTCAAGGCATTATAATAAGCACACGAATAATCTTGAAAACAAGAGTAAAGAATTACTTAGCTCCTCTATCAGTGAGTTAGAATCAAAAACTGCCGATTCAGTTTCTTATCTTAAAGAGCAATCCATCAAGTTACAGCACGATCTAACAGAAGAGGTTAAGAAACGTGTAGAGCGAGAATTAGCTAGCGCAATTCTTCAGATGGATAATCGCGAAGAGGAGATTAACGGGGGTTTAGACCGCACTTTAGTTCATGCGAAAAATCAAGCAGATGAAGTCATAGCACATACGCGTGGTTTGGTATCTGAGCTTGATAACAAAGTTTCTGAACAAGTCGATGAATTCGTTAAGCTCAATAATTCTCTCAGAAAGACATTGAGTTTCGTCGCTTCTGACGCCTTGGCGGACTCATCCATCAAGCAGGCTCAAGAAGAAAGAAAAACGGCAGATAGCTTGAGATTATATGGGGTTATTTGGCTAATTGCATCTATCGGACTGTTTCTTCTAACGTTCGACTATGAGGCACTTATTGATAAAGAAGGAACCCCTCAGTATACCCTTATTTTTCTCCGTTCATTCTTTTTGATTGTAGGTATTACTCCGGGATTCTATCTACTACGAGAGTCTGCGAGGCACCGAACCGACGAACGCCGCTATCGCCAAAAAGGTATTCAGTTAGCAACTATCGATGGTTACTTCTCGGAATTTGAAAGCGAACAGCGCAATACAGTTAAACGCGACCTTTGTAAACACTACTTCCACGGCGATGATCACTACGTCGACTCGAGCTCAGTTGATAATGTTCAATCTACCTACTCCAAGGTTTTTGACTCAGTTTTAAGCAATGCCAATAAAAAGACTGTTAAACGATAACTAGGACGGAAACTCGGGAAATGCGACACGCAGCTGAAAGTTTCATTTGGATACATATGCATTCTCTACATCAATGATGGCAATGCAATCCTAATACCACAACACAGCAAGTTCTCGGAGCTGAACTGTGATTACTTGCTTCTAATTAGTCATAGATAGGTGCGAATTGAAAACGGCAAATTAAGTCTGCACGGAAGCTTGAAGACGGAAAAATCATTGACCCTCCGAATATTATCCCAATAGACGTGGAACTGAGTGCAAAATAACAATTAATACTATAAAACATGGAGACTTCTTAAGTGGTCGTGAACCCAATTGACACATATACAGAGCCTACATTCACTAATTCAGCAAAAGGGCTTTTATCGCTTTTTGCTATTGGCTTCATACACCAAACTATTGGATTTACTTTAGTTGGCAACACAATAGAAATACCTGGGTTACCCAAGGTCGAGTTACAACACCTTGATAATTGGTCCTACGTATACATCACAGCTTTGATCTACGCTACATATCGCTATTTCTTGTACAATAAAGCTCAGATATCCCTCCTCCTTGGTAAAGCCCTAAGTGAGGGACTACGTAACGGTTGGATAGGCAAACTATTTGTGAGACTAACACTGCTAAAAATCCGAAAACCTTACCACGTTACTCATGTTCCCTTTAATGAGAAAAAAAATACATCTAACGAACCTCCAAATTCCATACGAATTACTAGCTATAGTGGAGACGACTACGCTAGTGAATGGCTATATATATGTCTAGGCGATTCTTTGTTACCACAAGCTATTGTATCGATTGTTAACTTGCATGATGGAGTATCGCAAAAAGCTCTCGGTCCAATACCGTCATTTTTATTGTGGGGCAAATTTCGTCATGAAGAGCAGTCGCACGATGAAATGCTAAAAACAGAACGCTTGGCAAGTTATAATTTGCGGTGGACGAAAGTTGTTTGCTTTTTACCTCTAGGGATTTTTTATTGCATTAAGCTTTTGACTTATAGTCCAAGAGCATTCGATGTTTTTTTGCCTTTAGTACTAAGCTTGGGAATGCTTCTCCATTTATTTATCCCAATTCCAACCTTAATAGAAGCCTTGAATATCTACATCATAAACTTATTGGAGTAACCCTCTAATTTTCGGCCAGAAACCTTAAAGACGGCTCAAAAAACCACCGCTCTGTGAACGTTACCCACTGGGTAATAATGGCAAACGGATTCAAAACACTTCGCTACGAAAGGCGAAGCACTAGCTTTTGAAAAATTCACCATGCAAGAAATGGATTACAAGCCATGGCTTGGGTATCAAGTTGAACGCATTAGTTTGCGGGGCATGATTGACCTGTAGCAAGGACACCACATTCAGTCACTAGTACATTCCAAATACGGTTATAACAAGTTGAAGACTAAATGCCTTTCAGTGAGTGCCCCATTTATCATAAAGTCACACTGCCATGTTCACTAATTACAAAAATTCACAGAGAATTCGCCGAATTGAACAGGCGAAAATTATTAGAATATTATCGCCCTACAACGAATCTCTAGTTACAGCGATATAACACAGACCATGCGCTACGCCCACTTAGCTCCCGACCACCTAGAAGATATGGTGAGTAAAAACCCTCTTTCTAACATCTAAGTGTCGCCACAAAAATGGCGGCATATTTTCGTAATAAGGGTAATTATTGATGATTGATTGCTGGCAAGCCTTTGAAAAGCCTTGGTGTAGCTAGCTATTGCTAGGATGATTCAAAATGTGATCTTCCCAGTCCACTACATCTATTTCATATACCACTTTGTTGCGTACGCTTTCACCTGCTGCATGCATGGCAGATTTAGAACCAGTGATCAGTGGGTGCCACTCTGGTAGGTTTTGACCTTCAGCCAGTACCCGGTAGGAACAGGTTTCTGGTAGCCAATGGAATTCATCGATTTTGTCGCGAGTCAGTTTTAGACACTCTTCGCCAGATTGGAAACGATTAGGGTAGTCCTTGCAGCCGCAGGTTTTGTCGTTCAGCCAACTGCATGCCACATTGGTGTAATAAACCTCATCGGTATCTTCGTCCATCAGCTTATGTAGGCAGCACTTTCCGCAACCGTCGCAAAGAGATTCCCACTCTTTTTCTGTCATTGCTTCCAGCGATTTTGTTTCCCAAAAATGTGCCATGATGAACCACCTATCAATGTTACGTCTTAGCGGTTTCGCTAAGGAGGCGAATTTATATCGGTTCAGTACCGAAAGTGCAAGTTAAAGTCTCCTGTGGGCAAATGAATTTGTTGATCGCGCAGTGTTGTTATAGAGTAATAATAATTCAGTGATGTACCTTCACCAATCTTTTCTGGTACTATCCCGCTCCTGTTTTCACTGAGGGGTTTTCTGATGGACTGTCGACTGGGCTGCGGGGCATGTTGCATTGCGCCGAGTATTTCTTCACGGATTCCGGGAATGGAAAACGGGAAACCAGCGGGCGTGCGTTGCATTCAGCTTAATGAAAACAATCTTTGTAAGTTGTTTGGTAAACCCGAACGCCCAAAAGTCTGCCATCAGTTTAAGCCTTGCCCCATCGTGTGTGGTTCAACAAACCAAGAAGCCATCACTAATATTACTGAGCTGGAAAGATTAACCTAATCCAACTTCATAAATTCACCTCTGTTCATTATTCATCCGGCCAGTTCTGAATGTTCTAATTCATTGAAACAAAAACAGAACTTTATAAATATCTAAATGTCATTAATATAATCTATTAATCGTGGAATCCGTCTCAAGAATACGGGACTGGACAAATACCGGAGAACACATGACAAAACCCAGCCTCTTCATTTCTATTTTGTTGTCTTTAGTTGTACTTTCTGGGTGCGCTTCGATGTCAGCAGAAGAATGTCAAACCACTCACTGGGGAGATCTTGGTTATCAGGAAGGTCAAAGTGGCGCGAATCCTACTGTGATCAGTGATTATGCGAAGGATTGTGGTGAAAACGGCATCAGTGTAGACAAAGCTGCATGGCAGAAAGGATACAACCAAGGGTTGATTCTGTACTGTTCACCTGCCAATGGTTACCGTGAAGGAGCAAGTGGAAGAACCTACCATGGCGTTTGTGACAACCAGCAGTTTGTCGCGCAATACCAACTAGGACGTCAACAATATCTAAAAGAGCAAAGGTTAGAAAAAATCGAGCGTGAGATTTCAGACATTGATTTGAAGCTTAGCAACAAACAAGGTCTGGATGAAGACGAAAGAAAGCGCCTGAACCGCGTACGTGATAGCTTAGTCAGTGAACGTGGTCAACTGCTTAGCACTCAATATCGATTTGAACTCAATTTGTAATAGAAAACCCCAATAGCCAGTAAACCAACTATTGGGGTTTGTTTTAACTGCGGTAAGAAATTTAAAGCTTTTGTCGACCCATTAGTGAATGAGACAGAGTAGTCCCATCAACCAGATCCAGCTCGCCTCCCATCGGGACGCCGTGAGCAATACGAGTCACATCCACATCATGAGCATGACAAAGCTCTGCAATGTAATGTGCTGTGGCTTCGCCCTCTACCGTCGGGTTAGTGGCGAGTATCACTTCCGTAATGTCTTTCCGTCTTAATCGAAAGTCGAGAACATCCAATCCGATGTCGCTAGGCCCGATACCATCCAGAGGGGATAGATGCCCCATAAGAACGAAGTAACGTCCGGAATACTGACCTGTTGCCTCTACAGCAGCAATGTCAGATGGGCTCTCGACTACGCAAAGCTGACCATTTTCCTGGCGCTTTGGATTTAAGCAAATATGACAGGTTTCTTCTTCGGTGAACGTTCGGCATTCACTGCAATGACCAATCTCTGTCATTGCCTGAGACAACACTTCCGCTAACTGAAGACCGCCTTTTCTGTCTCGCTGTAACAAATGAAAAGCCATACGCTGAGCCGACTTGGGACCCACCCCAGGCAGACAACGTAAGGCTTCCATCAGTTGTTCCAGCAAATGGCTGGTACGCATATATGTATTCTTCTATGAAGATTTAGAAAGGCATTTTCATGCCTGGTGGCATTTGCATTCCACCAGTGATCGACGCCATTTTCTCTTTTTGAGTTTCTTCAACACGGCGAGATGCGTCGTTGAATGCTGCTGCAATCAAATCTTCCAACATCTCTTTGTCGTCTTCCATCAGGCTGTCGTCGATGTCTACACGACGTACGCTGTGACTACCAGTAATAGTAACTTTAACTAAACCAGCACCGGATTCACCGGTTACTTCCATGTTCGCAATTTCTTCTTGAAGCTTTTGCATGCGTTCTTGCATTTGTTGGGCTTGCTTCATCAAACCGCCCATACCGCCTTTACCAAACATTTCTTTTCTCTCTGGTTTATCTAGGTTGTGGTTTCTTGATGGGGTCAAAAGTCAGTACTTTCAATCCCAGCATCTGTGTGTTCTCTGGAAATCAGATTGGTCTCACGCTATCACAGTCTATTTCTGCGGCAAATCGAGCCTGAATAAACTGAACATGAGGATCCTCGGCTAAACTTTCATGCGCTTGCTGAAGCTTGCCCTGATAAAGTTTGTCTCTGATTTCGAGTGGAGATTCCCCGTCCTCGCCAATTTTGACAATAAGCTCACACGGCTCTCCAAGCGCTGTTGCCAACGCATCTGATAAATCTTTCTGCGCCTTTTCTGTGTTGAGGTGCGCTTGCGAAGCCCTCAAGGTCAGATGAATGGTATTGCCTTCTTTCATGTAAGACGAGTTGAGTGCTAACTGCTCAACCAGTTTTGCCGTATCCAGCTTTTGGATCAGGGCAGACCATTCGTCTGCATCTACAGACTCTTCTACCAGCTTAGCTGCCATTTCAGGGGTTTTGGTGTGTTCCAGCGCTTTTTTAATTTGCGTCGGTGTCAGTTCGGTTCTCTGCGGCTTAACCTGAGGCTTGGATGGTTTCCACTGATAAGGCTCATTGGACACTTCCTTTTTCTCGGCGGTGGCTGCCGCTGAACTTGCTGGCGACACCTGCCCAGCCGGCGCGAACTGAGCGATGCGCTCTGCTGCTGACTGTTTTTTCGCTGCGGGTGCCGCGTTAACCTTTTTTGGCGAACTGCTTGTTGGCTTCGAGTTCTGTCCACCAGGATTACGTTTGCTCCGAAGTTGATGTCGAAGACCCGAAAGTGGGCTTGCTGACGATTGAGGAGCTGGTTCTGAAAGCTGCTGAGCCGCGCTTTGTTGAGCTGGTGCACTAGGTGCTGGCTCGGAAGAAACAGGTTGTGAGTAAGCAGGATCATCGTATTGCGGGGGCATTGAATCCTGTTCAATATCTCCGTAATTCGGCATATCACTGTAATCCGGCATTGGCTCACTGTGAGACTGAGGTGCTACTGGCTGTTGCTGTTGCTGTTGCTGTTGCTGTTGCTGTTGCTGTTGCTGTTGCTGTTGCTGTTGCTGTTGCTGTGCAGTATTTTGTCGCGCTGCTTCCAGTTTCTCACGTGCTGTTTCTGCAGGAGAAACAGGGGGATGAGATGCTTCTGGTTGGACAGCAGACGGTTGAGGCACTGCAGATGCCGCAGGCTTCACTTCAGCGGGTTGTACTGATGCTTTTGCACTTAGCGCAGATGCCGTTGCAGGCTGCGCATTCAGTGGTACAGCCTGAATGGATGCTGGTCTGAAGGCGATTAACCGCAACACAATCATCTCCGCTCCCATCTTAGGAGTCGGTGCGATGGCGAGATCTTCACGACCTTTAATCACCATTTGATAATACAGCTGTACTTCTTCTGGCGTCAGAGCTCGTGATAGCAACTCAATCTTTTCAGCATCTGGCTGAGCTTTATCGAGTGTGGCAGGCAGTGCCTGATACATCGCTATTCGATGAAGCTGAGTAGCGAGCTCTTGCAGCAAACCATCCCAGTCCACGCCAATCTGTGCAAGGTGATCAAGTGCATTCAGAGCAGCCTGTGCCTGATGAGAACTGATGGCTTCAAGTAAATGAATTGCCTGATCAGTATCCAGTGTACCCAGCATATTCGCGACGGTTGCGGTATCAATTGAACCGTTACCAAGCGCAATAGCCTGATCGGTGAGGCTGAGTGCATCACGCATACTTCCATCTGCTGCATGGGAAATCATCCCAACTGCGCGCGCTTCAGCAGTAACTTGCTCATGAGCCAGAATATGGTCGAGCTGCTGATGGATATTATCAACGCTGATCGGTTTGAGATGGAACTGCAAACAGCGTGAAAGAATAGTTACTGGCAGCTTTTGCGGATCGGTCGTCGCCAATAGAAACTTCACGTATTCCGGTGGCTCTTCCAGCGTTTTAAGCAACGCATTGAAGCTGTGGCGAGACAGCATATGAACTTCGTCTATCAGGTAGACTTTGAATCGACCGCGCGCCGGTTTGTACTGAACGTTGTCCAGTATCTCTCGCGTGTCTTCTACCTTAGTTCGGGATGCGGCATCTATCTCTAGCAGATCAACGAATCGTCCTTCGTCGATTTCCTTACAGGTAGAACATTCCCCACAAGGGGTTGCTGTAATGCCTGTTTCGCAGTTTAGCCCTTTGGCAAACAAACGACCAATCGTTGTTTTACCAACACCACGCGTACCGCTAAATAGATAAGCGTGATGAAGACGATTCTGATTTAAGGCATTTTCCAGTGCCGTCAGCACATGGCTTTGCCCCACGACTTCATTAAACTTTTGCGGACGCCACTTACGTGCTAACGCTAAATAACTCATTCACACTTTCCAATTACGAATGAATGTGAAGAAGGGCTTAGTGCCCTTCAAATTCACAGATGCTGTAAACATTCAGACCAAATTCTTTCAGGCGAGTTTCACCGCCAATTTCTGGAAGATTGATAACGAATGCTGCATGTTCTACTTCACCACCAAGCTGACGGATCAGTTTTACGGTTGCTTCAATTGTACCGCCTGTTGCAAGTAGGTCATCAACGACCAGTACTTTGTCACCTTCAGAAATCGCATCAGTATGGATTTCCAGAGTGTCGGTTCCGTACTCAAGTTCGTAAGACTGAGCCACCGTTTCACGTGGCAGTTTGCCCGGTTTGCGAACAGGCACAAAGCCCACTCCCATTTCCAAAGCCAAAGGAGCACCAAAAAGGAAACCACGTGCTTCCGTACCCACAATCTTGGTGAATCCCATGTCTTTGTACTTTTCTACCAAAAGCGCAATCGTTGCACGGTAGGCATCAGCATCTTCCATCAAGCTAGTTACGTCGCGGAAAAGGATTCCCGGTTTTGGGTAATCTGGAATGCTTTTGATGCTCGCTTTGATCTGGGCGATGGTTTCAGTAGTCATAGTGTTAATCTTTAATCTCTGGCGTTTTCACAACAAACGCACATTGTAATACCCCAGTTAACATGTTTCTGCGAACTGGAAAAAGAAAATGAAATCCGCTTTGAGAGCGGCGCTTAATGTTAGTGATTTTCTTCTTTATCAGCAACAGGCTCAAGAACTGGGATCCGAGAAAACCAGGCTAACAGAACACAAAGCAATACTAACAGCATAGCTTTTACCCAGATTATTGGGGCAACGATAATAGAGACAGTAAAGCTGATCACGATAAACACATAGGCTCTTCGTTTCACTTTAGGCTTGAGAGCGCGATGCTGCTGCCAGTCATTCAGAATAGGACCAAGCTTGGGATGCGTATGAAGCCAGTTGTAAAACTTGGGGCTACCACGTAAAAAACACGCACTGGCAAGCAGTATAAAAGGTGTAGTAGGAAGCAAGGGAAGCACGATACCAATCACTCCCAAGACGAGAGCAACAATCCCCAAAGCGTTCCACGCGGTACGACGAATACTGATAGCAAAAACACCCAGTTAACGAATTTCTTTCCCATCATACCGCGCATCACACGGATGCCAAAAACAAAAACGGTTTCCAGAGCGGAAACCGTTTTACAGTTCAAGATTCATAAAAATCTAATATCCATTGAATACTCGAATCCAAGTCAGTGTTGCGGGCAGCGTTGGGATCAGTAGCACAGCGATAAAACCTAAGAAATATAAAAAATTGTATGGATCTTTGTAATTTTCGTGTTCCGACATGGCTCCGTTTTTCTCCTCGTTTTATAAGACGAATGACTATATAAAATGCGCCAGCCAGAAAAAACATACAAACTGAAAGGTTATTTCACCTTCGCAACAACGATCTCACTTTTCTCTTACATTTCGTAACAGGTATCGCTATTGAACGTTGCCCTGGTAAATATCCAGACAGAAACTGCTGGAGCCCACCTTACTGAGTGTTAACTGACCACCGCTATGCACTTGCAAGTTGGAATGGGCTTTGTGGCGAGTGTTCCCCTCTCCCAGTTTGATGCCATCCAGCAAGTGAATATTTTGACCTCCACTTGACCACACACTTTCCAAGCCTGCGGAGACCACTTCTAACGAGCTGTCCGTCATATCGACAACACCGAACAGTGCATTGATAGAAGACGCATATTCAGAGCACGCTATACCTTTCTCTACCGCCTCTATCAGGTGATTGAGATCGATGGTGTCGCTCTTGTTGTTTCGGAGATGGTCATTGAACAACGCCCTGACCAGTAAGGTCGTCGCGACAGATTGGGAGCCCCCAGAAGCTGCATCAACCAGATAGAAGACAAAGTGACCGTCCATAACCCAGGCGTAATCAAATACCAGAGGTAAGGATTCAGAAGACTGAAGTAAACGGTAAGAACACTTCCATCCCCCTACTTTTGTATCCCTTTCGGGCAGGAGGGCCTCCAGCAAGTCGCGCGCCATATTTGGGTTGCTTTGCAGGTGCTCAAGATGCCAGTGAAGTTCTTGCTCTTCAGGTAAATCACCCGACTCATCGACCCGGAACCACTGGCTCGCAAAATCGCGCTGCTCCGAGTCGTTATCTTCGGCGTCTTCTAATGTGTTGCTGATCGCTTTTTCCAGATGATTCATATCAGCAATAGGTTTGGACAGAAAGTCTTTAATGCCGAAACGCAAAGCTCTAGCTACGTCGGACATTTCTTCGGTCGCAGATACAACTATCATTGGAAGCGAAGGGTACTCCCAGCATACTTCCTCAACAAATTCGATTCCGTTCAAAACGGGCATAGAGATATCACAAATAACCAAGTCAGGCACTTCGGTACGCAGTTGCTTGAGACCGTCGAGACCGTCCTCTGCCTCCATAACTCGGTAACCGTTGGACTCCAGATAGCTGGTAATCAATCGGCGAAAGATAGTGTCATCATCAACGACCATGACAGTGGGTTTGTCTAACGCAACCCCCTTTGCCACCTGATGTTGCAATACGCTTGATTTAATCATGGATCTAACCTCAAAAAATAAAGAAAGCTTCCTAAATGAGTCTTATTATTTTTTTACTCATTAACATAAAAAGTAGTCAGTAAAGTGCGTTTCTACAACTTTCCAAATGTTATCCGTGCCGCAAATTGCGTTAAGCGATGGGCTATCTACGACACAAAATCGTTGACTTAAAACAACCTTCTTCTGAAAAGATGCGTTACACTAATTCTCTTGCATTTTTTGTGTGTCTTATAAATGAAACTTGATGATCTCAACCTTTTCCGGCAGGTAGTCGAGAATGGCAGCTACACTGCAACGTCGCGTAAAACCATGATTCCGGTCGCGACCATCACCCGTCGTATTCAGGCGCTGGAAGACTCCCTGAACCTGCGATTGCTTAACCGCCACGCAAGGAAGCTAACCCTTACCGAAGCTGGCGAGCGCTTCTATATCGAATGTTCCCCGTTGCTCAAACAACTGGCTTCAAAAGCCGAAAATATTTCCGATGATTGTCGGGGAGCGGCAGGAAAACTGAAGATATCTGCCCCCGCCAATATCACCAAAAGAATGATCATGCCGTTGCTGAATCAGTTTATGGCGGAGTACCCTGAAATTCGCATTGAGCTGACAACAACAAATCAGGCTGACCAGCTTGACCCAACAGAATGGGACGTGATTTTCAGAGTCGGCCCACAACGTGACTCTAGTCTCATTGTGCGCAAAATCAGTTCAGTGAAAGACATTCTGGTGGCCAGTCCGGACTACCTGAAACTGCATCGACCTCTGCAACATGCGGAAGATTTACGCGAACACGCTCTGCTGAAAGGCCACCCTTTAATGCGCTGGCAGTTAAGCAACAGCGAAGGCGAAACGGTGATCATTAATGAACGTGGTCGACTAGAAGCCAGCGAGCTTAATGTTGTAAGGCGCGCCTGCTCTGCCGGGCTTGGTATTACTCTTATGCCCAACGTAATGCTGGAAACCTACATCAAAGACGGAAGTCTGGTTCGAGTGTTAGATGGCTGGAGTGCCAACCCAAGGGAAGTGTACATGCTTTATAATCACAAGGATCACCAACCTGAAAAGGTTCGTCTGCTGATTGATTTCTTCAGCCAACATTCCATGACTTAAAGACAAGAAAAAGCCAGAGCAGTGCTCTGGCTTAGTTATTCTTAGCTAGTCTAAAAGTGCTTACGCGCCTTCGTTGTGCAGCTCTAGGTTGGCAAGATCCTGCTGGATTTCGCGCTGAATTTTGGCGTCGTCATTGCGAAGACCATCCAAGAAGTCCAGGTACTGCTGGTCTACATCGCCCGTCACGTATTCGCCGTTGAATACTGAGCTTTCAAAGCGTGCGATGTCTTGATTGCCTGTACCAACAGCCGAAACCAAATCTTCCAAGGTTTGGAAAATCAGAGCGTCAGCACCAATCATCTTACAGATTTCTTCGTTGTCGCGACCGTGTGCAATCAGCTCATTAGCACTTGGCATGTCGATACCGTAAACGTTCGGGAAGCGTACTTCTGGAGCCGCTGAAACCATGTATACATTCTTCGCACCAGAATCGCGAGCCATCTCAATGATTTGCTCTGATGTGGTACCACGTACAATGGAATCGTCTACTAACAGGACGTTCTTACCCTTGAACTCAGAACGGATAGCATTCAGCTTACGACGCACTGATTTCTTACGTTGTTGCTGACCCGGCATGATGAAGGTACGACCTACGTAGCGGTTTTTCACAAACCCCTGT
Organism: Vibrio sp. SCSIO 43132; assembly: GCF_019904195.1. Lineage (NCBI taxonomy): Bacteria > Pseudomonadati > Pseudomonadota > Gammaproteobacteria > Vibrionales > Vibrionaceae > Vibrio > Vibrio sp. SCSIO 43132. The sequence goes on along the minus strand of NZ_CP063199.1, from coordinate 1,174,801 downwards.
CGGTATGGTTTGTCGATAATCTGAGCGATTTCCAGTGCAATATCGCAAGACGTTTCTGGAATCGGGATAACCACGTCGATATCCAGGTCGTCCCACTCTTTCTTGATCTTGTCACCCAGTCTCTTACCCATCTCAACACGGGCACTGTAAACGGAGATCTTGTCGATGAATGAATCAGGACGAGCAAAGTAAACGAACTCGAAAATACAAGGATTAGACTGAGGATTTTCCGCGCACTGCTGAGTGAAGAGCTCACCGTCAAAGGTGGCGTAAATGGCTTCGCCTGGCGCTACGTCACGAACAAAATCAAAGCCGACTGCGTCTAGTGCTACAGATTCTGAGGCCACCATGTACTCGGTGCGACCGCTTTCCAGTTCGCGCTTGCCCAGACAAAGTGGACGAATGCCGTTAGGGTCGCGAAATGCAACCATACCATGACCGATGATCATTGCCGCTACTGCGTAAGCGCCGCGGATTTGTTTATGAACGTTCGCTACTGCGCTGAATACGCTGTCTTTGGTCACTTCTTTCGTCAGGTCAACTTCATGAGCAAGAATGTTAAGAAGCACTTCAGAGTCAGACGTTGTGTTTACGTGACGGCGCGCTGTTTCGAAAAGGCGGTCACGCAACTCGTGAGCGTTGGTTAGGTTACCGTTGTGGGCAAGTGTAATGCCGTATGGAGAGTTTACGTAGAAAGGCTGGGCTTCTGATGCGCTTGAACTACCCGCAGTTGGGTAGCGAACGTGACCGATACCTACAGTACCTTGCAGGCGTTGCATGTGTTTGGCTTCAAATACATCTTTAACTAGACCGTTCGCTTTTCTCAAACGAAAACGATTGCTTTCTATGGTAATAATACCAGCGGCATCCTGGCCACGATGCTGTAGTACAGTCAATGCGTCATAAATTGACTGATTTACAGGTGTTGTACCCACGATTCCAACAATACCACACATGTCATAATCCTCGGTTTTTGACAGTAGCTGGCACTACACAGTGCCAGACAAAAAGCTTGAAGTTTCTTTTAAGTGCTCGAAAAACGGCGCTATGATTCGGCTGAATTCAGGAATCAATTGCGAGTTGATCCACCACTCTGAATTTGGTAATGCAGTGAATGCATCAATAAAAAACAGCACAGCTGAAACAATCAGAATCCCTCGTAATCCGCCAAAGACGATACCCAAGATTCTGTCGGTTCCAGACAGACCCGTTTTTTGCACCAGTTGTCCAATAACATAGTTGACTAACGAGCCAACAACCAATGTAGCGATGAACAAAGCTGCGATGGCGGCTCCGTTTCGAAACATATCATCTTGAATATTGGTAAAGTACACCGCCAATTTGGCGTAATAGTGACTGGCGACAAAAAATGCGCCAAACCAAATCACAAGAGACAATGCTTCTTTCACAAAGCCACGGATCAGGCTGATCACAGCAGATAGCCCGATTACCCCTAAAATGACAAAATCTATCCAGTTCATTCTGTTCTACATCTTAAGTTGGCGCGCATTTTAACAGAAAAAAACGCGACGCAAACGTTTTCTTATGGATTTAGTGGTTTAAATTTCAACAGTTGACCTTTGGCTCCGGTGATTTTTTCTAATTCCTTGATTTGCTTTTCCAATTTCGGTTTAGAAACATCCGGTCCAATGATAACTCGTGAAAATTCGTTTTCTTGCTTGATATGAGCCTGATAACCCCGTTTCTGAAGGTCTTTGACCAGCTTTTTGGCGTTTTCGACGTTTTTAAGTGCCATCAGCTGTATGATCCAAGCGCTATCTGCATAGTCGTTCTTCTCAGCGACAGGTCTTGGTGTCACTTCTATTTCTTCTGGCTCAGATTCGGTTGATGCAATGGTAACGGACACTGGGCTATCTGGAAGTACCAGATCATCCTCAACAGGTTCCAGCACTTCAAAGACTTCCACCTCTCCTTCCAATTCAGGTTTGATTGGTATGGGGGCAAGTTCTTCTTTGTAGTGCTGCTTTTTCCCGTCCAGCAGGTCTGGCAAAACAATCACGCCAACAGAGACCAGCAAAATGGTCCCCACTAGCCTGCTTTGAAACTTACTCGCCATTCTGGCTCCTTTCTTTCTCCCAGTATTCCAGTACAGCACCTACCGTATGGAATGAACCGACAACGACAACAACGTCGTCTGGTTTTGCCTGCGCCTGAGCGTTTACAAATGCATCTACTGGGTTGTCAAACTTGCCTGAATATGAAGGCAAATGTGTAATTAATTCGTCAACTTTTGCGGCTCTTGGTCCTTCAAGTGATGCCGGATACCATTTTGTTGCAACAGGCACTAAAACTTTGAGTGTTTCCTCAATGTCCTTGTCATGCAACATGGCAACCACCATGTGAATCTTCTTGTTTGGGTGCAGTTTCGTGAGCTGCTCAACCAAGTAGCCCGCCGAGTGGGGGTTGTGCGCGACATCCAGCAAAGTGAGAGGCGAAGAAGACAAGGTTTGCATTCTGCCTGCCAGTTTTGCGCCTTCTAGCCCTTTTACAATGTTAACGTCCGATATATCTAAATCTGCACAACCGAGTGCCATCAGCGCGGTAGCGGCATTTGGCAAAGGTAAACCTGGTAGTGGAAGGTCATCTAAAATGAACTGCCCTGAGCGCCATTTCCAGCGGTCGCCTTCAACAGAATAGTTGAATTGAATTTCCACCTGATGAAGTTTGGCACCGATATCATCGGCATGCGCAGCAACGGTCGCTGGCGCTTTTGGCTGACCACACACCGCAGGTTTATTACTGCGGAAAATCCCTGCCTTTTCGTAGCCAATAACATTGATGTCATCACCCAACCAGTCCACATGGTCTAGAGCCAGACTGGTAATAACGGATACATCATGGTCTACCACATTGGTTGCATCGAGACGACCACCAAGTCCGACTTCTAAAAGCACCACTTCGACTTTTTCAGTCTGGAACAGGCGAAGTGCAGCCAGAGTCCCGTATTCAAAGAAGCTTAAGCTGATCTCTCCACGTTGCTTCTCGATAAAATCGAACGCTTCAGCGTGTTTTTCTTCTTCCAGTTCAGTGCCATTAATGCGGACACGTTCTGTATAGCGAATAAGATGAGGAGAGCTGTAAACACCGACTGAATAGCCAGCATCCAGCAAAATGGCTTCCATCAGTGCGCAGGTGGAGCCTTTGCCGTTGGTTCCTGCAACAGTGATGATTGTCGGAGCGGGTTTGGTAAGGTCAGCTTTTTCTGCGACGGCTTGGACACGATCCAAACCAAGGTCGATAGCACTGGTATGGATGTTTTCTAAATAATCAAGCCACATCGACAGAGGTGATGTGGCTTGTGGTACTTGATTTTGACTCATTAAACTCTTAACTGATTCTTAAGCGGCTGTTTAATGAATACTTTACTCTTTTTCGTCAGGAACTGGTACTTCGTATTGCTCTTCATTTGGAGAATCGTTAACCGATACCACCAATGGAGACGTCTGGTTAGTCAGTTTTGCCAACAAACCACCGATACGTTGACGCATTTCACGACGATCGACAATCATATCGATCGCACCATGCTCCAGTAAGAATTCACTGCGTTGGAAACCTTCTGGCAGATCTTCACGAACAGTCTGTTCGATTACACGGCGACCAGCAAAACCAATCAGAGCTTTCGGCTCACCGATGTTAATGTCACCCAGCATCGCCAAACTTGCTGATACACCGCCCATTGTCGGGTCGGTCATCACAGAGAAGAAAGGCAAACCTTTAGCAGAAAGACGCTCTAGTGCTGCACTGGTTTTCGCCATTTGCATCAGAGACATCAAAGCCTCCTGCATACGCGCACCACCACTGGCAGAGAAACAAACCAGACCGCAGTTGTTCTCGATAGCGGCTTCTACTGCACGAACAAAACGCGCACCAACCACAGAGCCCATGGAACCACCCATGAACTTAAATTCGAATGCACAAGCGACAACAGGCAAACCCAACAACTCACCTTTCATTACAACAAGTGCGTCTTTCTCACCACTGTTTTTCTGAGCAGCAGAAATACGCTCTTTGTAACGCTTGGAGTCTTTAAATTTCAGCTTATCTTGAGGCTCTAACTCAGTCGCCAGCTCTTCACGTTCACCTTCATCAAGGAAAGTTTCCAAACGACGGCGAGCGCCCATACGCATGTGATGGTCACATTTCGGACACACTTCTAAGTTACGCTCTAGTTCTGCATAGTACAGAACCTGCTCACAGGCGGTACATTTGGTCCAAATCCCCTCTGGAATGGATACTCTACGTGAGCTTACGATACTGCTTTTGTTTAAAATTTTTTCAAGCCAACTCATGGAAGACCTTTTCTATTAACTCTTCCGCCTCAATGCGAAAGATACAAATTCTGAATGATGCGTGAGGATTAAAACACAATATTCTCACACTGTGGATCAAAAACTGGTTGTACCTATTTTAAAGCAACAACAAAGTGCGATAACTCACAACTTTTCAATGCGTTTGGTGACCATAAAAACACCAATTCTCATTCGTTCTGTTTAGAGGTTATCTGGCAGAAATATCGGTCCAATCGGTTCCCTAGGCAACTCAAACTCTTCAGGGTAATCTACATCAACTAAGTAGAGCCCTTCCGCTTTCGCTGTTGCCCCGGCAAGCCTTCTGTCCTTAGCTTCCAGCAACCATTTGACCCATTCTGGTTCTTGGTTACCGCGCCCAACCTCGATCAGGCTGCCAGTGATATTTCTCACCATATGATGGACAAACGCATTCGCTTTAATGTCTATGACAACGTAATTGCCGTGTCTACTCACATTTAAATGCATGATATTTCGCCACGGGCTTCGGGACTGGCACTGAACCGCCCGAAAAGACGTAAAGTCATTTTCACCCAGCAGATACTGCCCGGCTAAATGCATTTTCTTTTCATCTAATTCGCCATGATAATGGCTGATGCCCGAGGATAAAATTCCTGGTCGATAGGCGTGGTTGTAGATCACATAACGATAGCGTCTTGCGGTAGCAGAGAACCGGGCATGAAATTCATCCGGCACCTCTTTTGCCCAGCGCACAGCAATGTCTTTAGGCATGTTGGCGTTAACCCCCATGGTCCATGCCACCATTTTTCTTACTGCGGTTGTTTCAAAGTGAACGACTTGACCTGTTCCATGCACGCCTGCATCTGTTCTGCCTGCGCACTGCACTTCGACAGGATGGTTTGCCACAATAGACAGAGATTTTTCGAGTTTTTCCTGAACACTGGCTACTTCTCTTTGGCGTTGCCAACCAAAGTATTTAGCACCGTCGTATTCGATGCCTAACGCAATTCGCATAGTCGTTTACTTCTCAATTTCACGGGGTCGGAGAGTATATACCCAAGTTACCTAAAGATGCTAGGTATGCTGGGCACTCACAATATGACCAATAAAAAACAGGCAGCGAGTCGCTGCCTGTCTGGTTTTACAAAGTAGCTTAGTTTTCGTTTAACTTATCGATAAGTGACTTAGCTTCTCTTCTTACTTCGTCATCACCGTAGACGATGGCTTCCTCAAGAAGCTTGATAGCGCCATCGGTGTCATTCATTTCGACGTAAATCTTCGCTAAGTCCAGCTTGCCTGCCGCTTCACTGTTGCTGTCTACATCGAATGGTTCAACGTTACCTAAAACATCTGGGAATTCATCAAGACCGACATCCAGCTCTAGCGCTTCCGCGTCAGGGTCTGGCTTGTCTCCCGACTCGGCTTCTTCACGCTCAACCTGAGCCATCAGCTCATCGACACTCATGAATTTCTGATCAGCGTCTCCTTCATTTGACAGATCAGGCTGATCTGCCCAGTCCTCTTCATCAACTTTAGGTTCTTCAAGCGTTTCAGCCGCTCCCCAGACTTCTTTCTCTTCATCTGGTACATCTTCAGAAATGGATGCCTGCTGCTCTGGTGTCAGGTTAAAGCCGTTCCAGTCTTCACCCGTTTCCAGCATGGCATCGATATCCATACCTGCGCTGTCGACTACTTTGCTGTCTAGTGGCTCATCAAACCCACCTATTGCTCCCTCATCAGGTTCTGAAAGCAACGTAGCCATGGTCGCAGATTCATCAAACTGGCTTAGGTCGTCTTCTGTAACTGGCGCTGTTGGCGTGTCTTCAGACAAGGAGAATGCGTCTTGCAGCGCAGTGGCTTCGTCATATTCGCCTAAATCGGAATCATCAAGCTGAATGGATTCTGGTTCATTCTCTTCATCATCCGAAATTTCTGATACCAAATCTTCGGCAAGAGGAGCTGGCTCGTCTGCCATTGCATCTAGGGCAGCGGATTCATCGAACTCACCAAGGTCAGCATCATCCAGTTCAATGGACTCTGGTTCTTCTAAAACAGGCTCTTCTGAAACAGCTTCTTCCGAAACTGATGCTTCAAGTTCTGGCTCTAAATCTTCAACTAAAGGAGCAGACTCATCTGTCAATGCATCCAGCGCAGCCGCTTCATCGAATTCACCGAGGTCTGTATCGTCCAGTTCAATGGGCTCTGGTTCTTCTAAAACAGGCTCTTCTGAAGCAACTTCTTCTGAAACTGATGCTTCAACTTCTGGTTCTAGATCTTCAGCTAATGGAGCGGGTTCATCTGCCATTGCATCCAACGCAGCCGCTTCATCGAACTCACCGAGGTCAGCATCATCTAGTTCAATAGATTCTGGCTCTTCTGAAACCGACTCCTCTGAAACTGGCGCTTCAACTTCTGGTTCTAGATCTTCTGCCAGAGGAGCTGGCTCGTCTGCCATTGCATCCAAGGCAGCGGCTTCATCGAATTCACCCAGGTCGGCATCGTCCAGTTCAATGGGCTCTGGTTCTTCTATAACAGGCTCTTCTGAAACAACTTCTTCCGAAACTGATGCTTCAATTTCTGGCTCTAAATCTTCAACTAATGGAGCAGACTCATCTGTCAATGCATCCAACGCAGCCGCTTCATCGAATTCACCGAGGTCTGCATCGTCCAGTTCAATGGGCTCTGGTTCTTCTAAAACAGGCTCTTCTGAAGCAACTTCTTCTGAAACTGGTGCTTCAACTTCTGGCTCTAGATCTTCTGCCAGTGGAGCTGGCTCATCTGCCATTGCATCCAACGCAGCCGCTTCATCGAACTCTCCCAGGTCTGCATCGTCCAGTTCAATGGATTCTGGCTCATCTGAAGCAACTTCTTCTGAAACTGGCGCTTCAACTTCTGGCTCTAGATCTTCTGCTAATGAAGCAGGCTCGTCTGCCATTGCATCCAACGCTGCCGTTTCATCGAACTCACCGAGGTCAGCATCATCCAGTTCAACGGACTCTAGCTCTTCTGAAACAACTTCTTCTGAAACTGGCGCTTCAACTTCTGGTTCTAGATCTTCCGCTAATGGAGCAGGCTCGTCTGCCATTGCATCCAAGGCGGCATCTTCATCGAACTCGCCCAGGTCTGCATCGTCCAGTTCAATGGGCTCTGGTTCTTCTAAAACAGGCTCTTCTGCAACAGCTTCTTCCGAAACAGGCGTTTCGACTTCTGGCTCTAGATCTTCCGCTAGTGGAGCTGGCTCATCTGCCATTGCATCCGACGCAGCATCTTCATCAAATTCACCGAGGTCGGCATCGTCCAACTCAATGGATTCTGGCTCTTCTGGTACAACGTCTTCTGAAACTGGCGCTTCAACTTCTGATGCTAGATCTTCCGCTAGTGGAGCTGGCTCGTCTGCCATTGCATCCAACGCAGCCGCTTCATCGAATTCGCCTAAGTCGGCATCATCGAGCTCAACAGTCTCTGGCTCTTCTGAAGCAACTTCTTCTGAAACTGGTGCTTCAATTTCTGGTGATGTTTCAGCTAAGTCAGCCGCTAGCTCTTGGTCTAGCTCGTTCAGCCCCATTTCGTCTGAGTTGTCGGCTTCTGCCTGAACTTCTTCCAGACCGCTTAGATCTGAATCTTCGAAGTCCCAGTCTTCGTCCTGTGGCGTGCCAAATTCATTTGGCACAGCTTCAGGCATAACTAATTCTGGCTCTGGCTCTGGCTCTGGCTCTGGCTCTGGCTCTGGCTCTGGCTCTGGCTCTGGCTCTGGCTCTGGCTCTGGCTCTGGCTCTGGCTCTGGCTCTGGCTCTGGCTCTGGCTCTGGCTCTGGCTCTGGCTCTGGCTCTGGCTCTTCAGATGGTGTGTCGAAGCTGTAGTTGTCAACGTCTTCTTCACTTATCTCTTCAATTTCTTCTTGTGGTGACTCATCTAAATCAGGTTGAAGCTCGGCTTCCAGTTCAGCTTCGTCGATTTCAAAGCCATCTTCTGCCTCAACAGAAAGTTCTGGCTCCGAGACAACTTCCAGTTCAGTTTCTTCTTGCGGTGGCGCTTCTAAATCGATGTTATCCAGTTCGGATTCGTCTTCTTCCTCAACAGCGTCGACCAAACTTTCGGTTTCTTCTGCTTCTGGAAGTTCTCCGATCTCTGGAAGTTCAGGGGCATCTTCTTCATCGGTGACTTCACCAGAGAAGGCTTCAGCCTGCCAATCTTCTACCGATTCTTCTTCGTCGGATATCGCATCAGAATCGGATTTCAGACCACTTTCGTCCAGGTTTCCGATTTCGGCATCGGTAAATTCTGGCTCTTCTCTGGTCTCCCCCATCAGGACATCTAATGGTTCATCATCGTGCCCTTTTAGAGAGAAAGCGGTTTCAGCATCTTCAATAGGCTGCGCTGCGAACTCGTCAGACTCATTAACGGAGTCAGCGTCTTCTTCGATTTCAGGCGCATCAAGGTCAAGTTCAGGTGTATCAATCTCAGGCGTGTCTTCAACGTCTTGAGATGCTTCAACTTCTGGTTGTTCTGATTGAGTTTCTTCTTGTTCCAGATCTACTTCATCTGAAACTTCAGGTTCCTCAATCTCGGGTTCCGGCCCTGTTGTTTCCTGCTCTTCAATCTCTACGCTTTCTTCTGGCGCATCTTCTGAGACCGGCGCTTCTGTAACCTGTTCTTCTGGTTGAGTTTCTTCCGCTTCCGGTTCAATTGCGGGGGATTCCTCAAGGCTTTCAGGCACTTCTTCACTTACGTCTTGTGAAAAGGCATCCTCAAGCTCTTGGGCAAAGTCACTACCAGATTGATCTTCGGCAGTTTCCGTATCTAATTCAGCGGTTTCTGGTTCAGGTGTGTCTAGCTCATCATCAAGATGACTTTCCGATTCGAATTCAAAGTCCAATCCATCGTCTTGCGATGCGTTTTGGTCTGGTTCAAATTCGTCCAGGGTATCCGCACCTAAATCAAACTCTGCTGGGTCAAAGTCTTCTTCTAAATCAGTGGAATTCTCATCAACCAATTCATCCAGTAAATCGGTACTTTCAGGGTCGACCGCGGTTTTTGAATCTTCCAGCACATCGTCAAGTAAATCCGTACTGTCTTCTGCCAATGAATCCGGCATATCCAGAGCAAGATCGTCCTCGGTAACATCATCAAGAACGCTGTCTAGGAGGTCGGTACTGTCTGGGTCAATGGAAGATTTGGATTCGTCATCAACCAGGTCATCCAGTAAATCTGTGTTGCTTTCATCCAGAGACTCTGGGCTGTCGTCAGATTCTTCAAGTAAGCTGTCTAACAAGTCTGTTGAGTCTGGGTCGAAGGAAGGTTCATCCGGATCCGAAGATTCACTTTCATCCAGAACATCGTCTAACAGATCTGTGCTGTCATCGCTTAAGTCAAATTCATCTAACAAATCATCTTCTGAAGGAGTGCTGCTTTCTTGTTCCAGAGCTTCTTCCAGAAGCGCATCTGGATCTAATGAGATATCGCCGTCATCAGCATCAATCACATCATCCAGTAAATCAGTGCTGTCTGAATCTAAATCCGTGCCAGCTTCGAGCATGTCATCAAGCAAATCCGAATCGCTGCTGTCTTCTGGCTCCGATAGCAGTTCATCAAAGGCGCTTTCATCCATACCTGCGTCGAGGTCAATGCTCTCGTCAGTACCACCCTCTTCTGCGTCACCTTCTTCATTAGACAGCAGCGTGTCGAAATCCAGATCGTCATCCGTTTCCGTGTCATCAATACCGGCAAACAGATCGTCGAGAGTCGACTGGTCTAGCTCGTCTGCACCTAAGTCTTCAGTAGGCTCATCAGTATCAAACAGCGCGTCAATGTCGTCATTTGACAGGTCATCGCCTTCAGACAGGTCGAACTCTTCTGTTTCGTCTGATGGACCTTCTTCGATCTCTGGTTCTATTTCATCCAGAGCACGTTCCATTTCTTCCAGACCAAGTGCCTGCTCGTCCGCATCGACGCTAATGCCATTTGCACTTGCATCCAGATCCGCAATCTCGGCATCCAAATCACCATCGTCACCAATGCTTGCGAATGGGTCGTCACCGTCTTCGTCCAGATTGAAGTCCAGATCTTCATCATTCAAATCACCGAAGACGTCGTCTACGTCTTCCGATTTTTCGCCGCCTTCTTCGGATTCATCAGAGAATGCGGTTTCGGATTCATCTCCGAACAGTTCATCATCGAGAGACAACTCTTCTTCTTCGATGTCGCCAATCAGGTCATCATCGAGGTTAATCTCGTCGATTTCTTCATCTTCGTTCGCCTGCACTGGCGGAATTTCTGGCTGTGGCTGCTCTTCTGTTTGTTCTTCTGGCTCTGGTTCTTTACGGCGATTTAGCAGCAAGACTATCAACAGACCAATCAGAAGACCCGGAATCAGAGCAAGCGCTCCAAGCAGCAGAGGGTTAGCAACGATACGCTCCATGAGCGTTGGCGCGTTTTGCTGGCTTTCCAGCTGCTTGAGTTTCTCCGCTTCCAGCAGTTTTTCTACTTCATTTTTAATTCTGTCTTCGTCGCTGAGTTCTTCTTTCAGCGTTTCGACTTCCCCTTGCACTTCTGAAAGCATGAGGCGCAGTTGGTGGTTTTTCTCTTCCAGAGTCGAGAGCTCACTCTCGGACATATCCAGCTGTTCTTTAAGACGAACGACCTGCCCATCATCCTTCATTTCTGGTTTGGATTCAGGTTTAGGCTCTGGCTTTGCTTCAGCTTTTGGCTCTTCCTGCATCATTTCTGGCTTAGGCTGAGCATTCACCTCAGTTACTGGATCGTTGGCTTTTGGCTCAACAACAGGTTTTGGTGGTTCAACTGGGCGAGGTCTGACGGCGGGTCGCGTGGTCGCAACCTGATTCTGAGAGTCTAATCGTGCTTGATGCGCAGCCATGATACGGACGGCATCGGCTGTTGATTCTGACTGAACTTGCTGAAGAGATGGGATTCTTAATGTACTGCCCGGCACAAGACCGTGAATATTCTGGTCTTCAAATGCTTGAGGGTTAAGTCGGTAAATAGCCAGCAGGGTTTGTTGAACGGTCAGACTGTTTGCTGGTCTTAATGCAGAAGCGATGCTCCAGAGTGTTTCATTACCCCTTGTAGGACCGTAAAACAAAGACGGTTGCCCCTGAGCGACGGGTTGACGAATTTGCTCAGAAAAGCGTGGGGAGTCTGAAATCTCTCCGTTGGAACCAATAACTCTGATGGTGTCAGCGCTAGCCACTGGAATTTGAGTCGAGACCATCAGAAGCAAGGGCGTTAAACAACGCTTGAAAAAATGATGCATATAAGGCTCAGCTTTCTTGCTTTCTTATCTTGAATAATAATGTGATCTGCTAAATATATCGGATAAATGTCGTAAAACTATAGCGCCCGCACGAAAAAATGTGTGTCCGAGTTGATATTCGTACCATTCTTACCCAAATTTGCATTATTTGAACAAAATAGCGCCATAAAAAAAGCCCCACTAAGTGAGGCTTTTCAAACAATTTTATTCAGAAATAATCGCGAATTAGCACTTCTGCAATCTGGACTGCGTTTGTAGCGGCACCTTTTCTAACATTGTCTGCTACCACCCATAGGTTGACGCCCGAGTGGTGGCTGATGTCGTTGCGAATACGCCCAACCAAAACATGATCTTTTCCACCAGCATCACGAACCTGAGTTGGGAAGTCCTCACCGTGGAAAACTTCAACACCGTCCGTTTGCTCAAGAAGCTGAGTAACCTGATCCGCATCGATAGGGGTACGTGTTTCAATGTGAACTGCTTCAGCGTGACCATAGAAAACCGGCACTCGCACACAGGTCGGGTTAACCATAATTGACGAGTCGTTGAAGATTTTTTGGGTTTCCCACACCATCTTCATCTCCTCTTTGGTGTAACCGTTGTCCATAAATTTGTCGATTTGTGGAATACAGTTAAACGCAATTTGCTGACTGAACGCTTTTTCTTCAATCGGCTTAGCGTTAAGAAGATGCGCTGTTTGACCCGCTAACTCATCAATGCCTGCTTTGCCTGCACCAGAAACCGACTGGTAAGTAGAAACATTAATTCGCTCAATGCCCGCCGCATCGTGGATAGGCTTAAGCGCAACCAGCATCTGAATGGTAGAACAGTTCGGGTTTGCAATAATGTTACGGTTACGAAACTCTGCGATGGCTTCTGGGTTAACTTCTGGCACAACAAGTGGAACGTCGTAGTCGTAACGGAACTGGGAAGTGTTGTCGATAACAACCACACCTTCATCGGCGGCAACTGGTGCCCACTTTTCTGACAGTTCACCACCAGCAGAGAAGAGCGCAATGTGTACCTGTGACCAGTCGAAACTTTCGACATTCTGAACTCGAATCGTTTTGCCGTTGAAGCGATACGTCTTACCTTCACTGCGTTCGCTTGCCAATAAGTGTAACTCGCCTACTGGAAATTCTCGCTCTTGCAGAACTTCTAGAATGGTTTCACCTACGGCACCGGTTGCACCTAAAATTGCAACGTTAAATTCTTGGCTCATCTGTTACCTCAATTTGAAAACCTAGTTTAGCGAGCGGCTCAAGATTGCAGTTTGCATCGCCCACTAAAGTGACGGCACTGTATTCGCGTCTGTCCCAGTAATTTTTGCGCATTTCATCAAATGCTCCAGGACGCGCAATATTGCGACGGAATATGGCGTCATCGTGGCGCACATCATAAATCAATTGTGTGAGATTGTGCAGTGTTGCGTTATCCCAAGCGCGATCCAGTTGCACACGCGGGACCGGAGCGATTGGCAGTAACTCAGACGCATACACTCGGTCTTCACGCCCTAAGAACTCACAGAATGAGTTGAAAATCATGGTTGTGCCACGCGCTTTGCCTTCTAAGCCATAACCCGCAACATGAGGCGTCGCGAAGGCAAGAAGCGGCAACAGTTCCATGTCCACTTCCGGTTCGAACTCAAACACATCTAGTGCGGCAATGAAGCCGTCATTTTTTTGCAGGCGTTTTTTCAGAGCTGAATTATCAACCACTGGTCCACGAGCCGCGTTGATCAGAATTTGATCCGCACGCATGGCTTCTAAGCGGGTTTCATTAATGATGTGATGAGTCGGATGCTCGCCATCACGAGTAATTGGGGTGTGCAGCGTAATAATGTCAGACTGCTCTAGTAGCGTGTCTAGCTCTGTAAATTGGCGACTGTCGCCTTCTGCCTGCTTGATCGGGTCATTGAGCAATACTTTAATGCCCATGCCTTCCAGACAGTTGGCAAGATAAGAACCCACCTGACCAGCACCGATAATTCCAACGGTTTTATCAAACACTGAGAAACCCTGTTGCTGGCCAAGAATCATCATCACGCTAAACGCATATTCCGCCACGCCCACTTTATTACAACCGGGTGCTGCGGTGAAGAAGATGCCTCTTTCTTTCAGTAGAGCCTGATCGACATGGTCCATCCCTGCTGTTGCCGTGCCAACAAACTTCAACTTGTTGGCTTTAGAAATCAACTCTGCATTCACTTTGGTGACCGAGCGAATCATTAAACCATCCACATCGACTAAATCATCGGCAGTCATGGTACGTCCTGGTTTCAAAACCACGTCGCCTAGTTGGCTGAAAAGTTTTTCAGCGTAAGGCATGTTTTCATCAATAAGGATTTTCATTTCAATTGGGGAGAATGGGTTAAATAGGTTGCACTGATTCTGCCCCAATCTCAGCGGAGTTAAAAGCTTTCAATGATGAGTGCCAGTTAAAAACTCAATCTGGGCGCAGAACTTCCTGAGGGGCTGGAGCACGCCAGATCTCCTGATAGCGAGTGACCACATTGCTCTGGGTAACTTCCAGCCCGGGTAGCGCAATCCAACGAGGAACCATTTGCCCCAGCATTGCCAGAACCGCCGTTTGTGCTGTGGTGACCCCAAGAAGATAGGGTTGCTGAGCAGCAATACCAATCAGTGGTGTTCCCTTCGCGAGTTCCAGTGAAATTTCCTGACCGAGATCCACCGTTGTCATATAGATATCATTCTGCGTATTTTTAAAGCTTTTTAGTACGTCCAGTGCTGGGGTATCCCACACAACAAACAGACCTGCCACGTCTTGATGATTTTCGATTAAAACCTGTGCCTGTTGCCCAGCGGTTTCCGGTGAATCAAAGCTCTCCGTTACGATGGTCAGGTCGGGGCGGTGCATTTTCACCCACCTTCGAAAGGCAATTTCACGCTCATTAATGGCGTAAAAGTCCTGATTGTAAGTAAGTATGCCAATAGTTCCGTTTGAACCGATCTTCTCTGAAAGAAGCTGCGCACCGATCAAACCAAGACCAAAATTATCTGAAGAAATGAGCGACACGTAATCATTTCCGGGCAGTAAGCCAGTTGGTACATTGTCCAGTAATACAAGATGGATACCGGCTCTTGAGACTTTTCGATGCGCCTCAGCAACATCGGTGTTAGCCACCGGGAAAGATATGATGGCATCAAGTGGCTGCTGACTTAACGTTTCCAGCGCGGAGATTTGTGTCTGAGCATCGAAATGGCAGTCGACGACTTCTGAAACCGTGCATCCGGTATCACCCAAGGTGCCAACAATTCCGGCTAGTTGCAGACGAGACCAGTCACTATCAAGGGTATGCATAACAATTGCCACGCGATACTGCTTGCGTCTCGCAGCCGCAACTTCGCTTTCAGCAAGAGAAACAGCTCCCGCTCTTTCCGCACGCTCTCCGTGAGGTCCTAGTCCGTTAATTGATGCCATCTTGGTCTCCCTGCTAATGACAGTTTAAGCTTTCACCTACCCTTTAACTGGGTGGATGAACAAGGTGCTCTTCTTCCGGAATCACTGAGTGGTTTCTTGCCTCTGATGCTATGCCCAGAAAAGCTTCGCTAGCGATCGGTGAGCCATAAAAAATCCAGTTCTGTAAGAGGCTGGGAGCAAACAAAGCGTCAACCACAACCATTGCCGCCCCAACTAGCGAAGCTGAACTGTCCAGTTGAGAACGTACAATCTGAAGATCGCGAGTCACAAGTGGGTGAGAAGCGCCATAAATGCCCTCTCTAAATGCAGCCAGCAAGGTGTCATTGGTTTGTACCAATGACCCGCCAAGTACGACCAGAGAGGGGTTTAACATGGTCACAATCGGTGCGACTATCTGCCCTACCAGTCTTCCGGTATTGAGTAGAATATTCATACTGGCCGGATCGCCCATCTGCGCTGCCTGCCCGACATCAATCGCAGACAACTGCCCTTGCCTTACGTAGACATCTTTAAGTACGGAACTTTCACCATTTTTTGCGGCATCCGCCCCCATATTGACGATGGCGTCATTTCCAGCAAGGCTTTCAAGCGAAGCAACCCCCTGTTCACGAGTAACAGGTAACTGACCTATCAGCCCTGTGACACCATGTGCACCTCGGTAAAGTTCACCATTGAGCATCATACTGGCATTGATACGCTGCCCTATTTTAATGAACATCATGTCCTGAGTTGCTGCTTCGGCACCTGCGTAATATTCACCAACCGCCATCGCTTCCACGCTGCTTCGAAGCCATACTGGTGCTTCAAAATGCGCGATCAGTGTTTCTACCAATGGGAATCCAGACCAAGAAGGCAAAAAGTCAGGAGTACGAGACCAGAATTCATTCCCTTGCAGAGTATTGACCGGACCGGGAACCGCAAGCCCGATTCCCCAGATGGCGTTTTCAGCTTTCTTCTTTTCTATCACCCACTCAAACAAAGCAATCAATCGGCTGGTGGTTTCTTCAGGCGACTCATTTAAGTCACACTCTTCGTGGTGCTCAACCAGCAGGTTGCCGGACAGATCAGATAATCCAACACCCAGAGCGGAACTGTCTAGCCGAGCAACCAATATGTAACCCGCATTCTGGTTAAACTGAACCAATCTGGGAGCTCTTCCTCCCGAGGCAATGCCGCGCTGATTTTCGTGAACCAGATTCATGTCCGCCAATGCCGCCAGTCTGTCTGCTACTATCGCTCTGCCAAGCTCGCTTTCACGCTCAATCGCCTGACGTGTGTCAGCCTTCTGAGTACGAATCAAATTCAATATGGTTGAAACACTTCGGATACCACTGGCTTTCAACTTCGCTGACGATCCTTTCTTCGTTTCATTTTTTTTCTCTGTCATCTGATTCCTGAAGCTCACCCTAAATAACAGTTAACACAATTGAAACAAAATACCGTTTTCAATTGCAAATGTCACCTTGCATATTCTTATTCCATTTATACTTTTGCATTTTTTCTGCAAAAGATTCCGTTCTTATGTTGATAATTGAATCAATAAATGTATTATTGTTAACGGCTGGTTAAATTTCAACCAATCATTAACGAATGATCGAGTCATCGTTCAAAACAAAGGAGTGGATTATGTCTGCATGGAAGCTGGCTTATCAGGCGAATTGCTGGGGGCCACTAGGAGGAAACGCCGTTGGCGTCACTTCAATTAACCAACTCACCTACCGAACCTTTGCCGATATGGCTATGGCTTTCAAAGAGATTGCGAAAGCTGGATATGAAGGGGTGGAGCTGTTTGATGGCAACTTGCTCGACTACAGTGCTGCTGACTTTAAGCGCTTACTTTCCGACAACCAGCTCTCTTTTGTCGCGGCCTATTCCGGCGGGAACTTTATTTATCAAGAAATACTTGATGAAGAGTTAGACCGCATTCGAATGGTTGCAGACCGCGCAGCTGAACTGGGAGCCCCTCATCTTGTTGTAGGAGGCGGAGCACAGAGGTACAGCGGCATTCAAGAAGATGATTATGAAAAGTTGGCAGAAGCTCTGACACAAGTGGATACCATTGCCAAAGAAAGAGGCTTACAGGGGCATTATCACCCTCACCTCACCACAATAGTGGAAAGCCCGGATCAGGTTGAGAAGATTTTCAACCTGACGCCAATCCACTTTTGCCCCGACACCGCTCACCTTGCAGCAGCAGGGGGAGACCCGGCTAAGCTGATACGCGAACACGCGTCTCGCATCAGTTATGTCCACCTAAAAGGCTGGCAAAAAGAACCCTTTGCTTTCACCCCAATTGATCGGGGAGATATAGACACCAAACCTATCATTGAAGCGCTAAAAGCCAATCAGTATCAAGGATGGGTAACGGTAGAACTCGACGCGTGGGAAGACCCTTATCAGGGAGCACTTGTCAGCAAGCAGTATTTAGACAAAGAAAAGACAGACAAATAAAGAGTTAGATTAAGCCTAAGGTTAAGACATGCCTTAGATACATCGTTGAATGAGGAAAGGAAACCACATCATGATGAAGAATATAGTAATCGCAACCGCGGCATCCCTATCTTTGATGCTTAGCGCCTCCACGTTTGCAAACGATCCTACTCAGGCTTTGCAAGAATTGGAAAAAACCGTGTTGTCCAAAGGTCCGAATGGAGAAAACCCCAGCCCAGCAAGCTCACTGACACTCAGTTCAAGCGAGCTGGCGAAGATCAAAAGCATGAATGCGACCGCTGCCATCGTTATGCACTACGGTGGTAACGACTGGTCCCGAGCCCAAATCGAAGGGCTTAAACACCAGTTTGGCGAAATGGGCATAAAAGTTATCGCCGTCACTGATGCGGGCTTCAAACCGGAAAAGCAAGTTTCTGACATTGAAACCGTCATGGCGCAGAAACCCAACATCATTGTTTCTGTTCCCACCGATCCTGCGGCAACAGCATCCGCTTATAAAGCCGCCGCAGATGCCGGGGTGAAAATCGTGTTTATGGAAAATACACCGCCGGGAATGGAGGTCGGGAAAGATTACGTTTCTGTAGTCTCGGCAGACAATTATGGTAATGGTGTCGCTGCCGCTCATCTAATGGCTAAAGCCCTCGACGGTAAAGGCAAAATCGGGCTGATTTATCACGCGGCAGACTTCTTTGTAACCCGTCAGCGTTACGACGCATTCAAAGCCACCATCAGTGAAAATTACAGTGATATCAAGATTGTGGAAGAGCAAGGTATTGGTGGTCCCGATTTCTCCGGGGATGCGGAGAAAGTGGCATCGGCCATGCTCATTGCCAATCCGGGTCTGGATGGTATCTGGGCAGTATGGGATGTTCCTGCAGAAGGCGTTATATCAGCAGCACGAATCGCAGGAAGAAGTGACCTGGTAATTACGACCATCGACCTTGGTGAAAACGTTGCAATCAATATGGCTCAGGGGAGCTATGTGAAAGGGCTGGGGGCGCAACGTCCGTTTGATCAAGGTGTCGCGGAAGCCATGCTTGCTGGGTACGGTCTTCTGAACAAGAAAGCACCTGAGTTTGTTGCCCTCCCCGCTCTGCCCGTTACGAAGGATAACTTGCTTGAAGCCTGGAAGACGGTGTACAGAACCGATGCAACCAAAAACATCCAGAAAAGCATGAAGTAGGGGACGAGTCATGACTAAAAAAATCAATGTTGCCATGATTGGTGGCGGATTTATGGGCAAAGCTCATGCTATGGCCTACGCCTCCATGCCTATGTTTTTCTGGCCAGCACCTGCCATTCCTGTTCGGAAAGTGGTGGTAGACGTAACTGATGAGATGGCAAAAGAAGCGCAGGAGCGATTCGGATTTGAAGAGTACAGTTCCGACTGGCAAAGCATAATCAACCGACCAGATATCGATGTTGTCGATATCTGTACGCCCAACAATGCTCATGCTGAAATTGCTATCGCAGCGGCAAAAGCAGGTAAACATATCATTTGCGAAAAACCACTTGCCAGAGGTGCAAGCGAAGCCAAAACCATGCTGGATGCTGTGCAACAAGCAGGCGTAACTAACATGGTGGCATTTAACTACCGCCGCACACCTGCTGTCGCATTGGCAAAAAGATATATCGAAGAAGGTCGCATAGGAAGAATTCTTAACTTCCGCGGCACCTATCTTCAGGACTGGTCGGCAGATCCTGATGGTCCACTTTCGTGGCGTTTTCAGAAAAAAATTGCTGGCTCAGGCGCGGTGGGTGACATCGGCACTCATGTCGTCGATATGGCGCATTACCTGGTTGGTAATATTGCAGAAGTTATGGCGCTGACGCCCACCTACCACAAAACCCGCCCGTTACAGCAGGGAGGATTCGACAAGCTTGGCGCTTCCGATAAAGACTCTTCTGCCCCAAGGGGTGAAGTGGATGTCGATGATGAACTGGTGTCCATGCTCAAATTTGAAAATGGTGCCATTGGTTCACTCGAAGCCACCCGAAACGCATACGGCAGAAATAACTTTATTACGCTCGAAATTCACGGGACTGAAGGCTCTATTCAGTTCAACTATGAACGTCGCGACGAACTCAAAGTCATGTTCAACAGCGACCCTTCAGACTCTAGGGGATTCAGGACTGTCTACACCGGACCGGCTCACCCCTACGGGGATGGACTATGGCCCATTCCGGCTTTAGGTATCGGCTATTCTGAAACTAAGATTGTTGAGTGTTACGACTTTTTCAAAGCAGTTGCAGAAGGAACACGTCCATCGCCCGATTTTGCCGAAGGCTATCAGGTTGAACGTGTTGCAGATGCTTTATTGAAATCCGGTGAAACTCAGAAATGGGAAACCGTATAAGTCTGTCGTTTTAGGTTCTGTCGAGCTAATAAGGAGTGCGTGTGGTAAGCGATACCAATACAGATAATCCCCCTCAACACGATGAGGGGCTAGCTGTTGAAATGCAGGGAATCAGCAAATTCTTTGGTGGAGTAAAAGCGCTGGTCGACGTTGACTTTGAACTCAAATCAGGCGAGATACATGCCTTGCTCGGAGGAAACGGGGCGGGTAAATCCACAATCTTAAAGATTCTGAACGGGGTCCACACGCCAGATAAAGGAAGTGTAAAAGTTCATGGCATGCCTGTATCGAGCTTCTCTCCTCAGACTGCGCGAGATGCTGGTATCGCCATGATTTATCAGGAAATGAGTTTGGTCCCGACCTTAACGGTGGCTCAGAACGTCTTTTTAAATAGAGAGATAAAAGGGGCAACTGGTTTGGTAGATGATGAGTCAGCCGAAAAAGAAACTCGAAAACTGTTTGATTTGCTTGAAGTGGATATCGATCCGACCGCGTTGGTTGAGGATTTGGGCGCAGGGCAAAAGCAGTTAACGGAAATCGTGAAAGCCATTTCTCAGAACGCCAGAATACTGATTCTTGACGAGCCTTCTACTGCACTTTCTGTCGAAGACGTTGAACGCCTGTTTTCGTTTCTGAATAAGCTGCAACAGGATGGCGTTTCAATCATCTATGTTTCACACCGGATGGACGAAATTTCTCGTATCGCAGACAGAGCCACAATTTTCCGAGATGGCAGGCATATTATCAGTGCGCCTATCTCAGAACTTCCGATCGACACCATTATTGAACACATTGTGGGTCAGAAATCTTTTGGTTTATCCGACATTAGCTATGAAAAGCAGCAAACTGGCGAAACCTTGTTAGAGCTGAACAAGGTATCCGGAAAAATCAAACCTCGTAATGTCACCCTTAAACTGGCGAAAGGGGAAGTCGTCGGGTTGGCGGGCTTATTGGGTTCCGGGCGCTCTTCTCTTGCCAGACTGCTGTTTGGGTTAGAATCCACTTACAACGGAGAAATGAAGATCAAAGAACGTCCTACTAAGATTTCCAGCCCGGAAGAAGCAATAGCATCTGGTATTGCTTTGGTGCCGGAGGCGAGAGCAACACAGGGGATCATTGCCTCGCATTCGGTCAAAACTAATCTCACTTTGGCAACGTTAAATGAAATCGCTCGTCGGTCTTTTATTAGTGATGTGCAGGAAAGCACTTATTCAAATGAACAAATCACCGGTCTGTCGATAAAAACTGAATCCGAAAACAGCTTGGTATCTACTCTTTCTGGAGGAAATCAGCAAAAGGTCGTGATAGGGAAATGGCTGGCAACCGACCCAGATCTGTTGATTCTGGATGAGCCAACTGCTGGCATCGACATAGGTTCAAAATCCGAGATCATTCTTCTGATTCGCCAACTGGCGAAAGCTGGCAAAACGATATTGATGATTTCATCGGAGCTGAGTGAATTGCTGTCTGCCTGCGACCGATTTGTCGTCATGTCAGAAGGAGAAATCACAGGTGACTACCCAAGAGACACCATTTTTAACGATGAATTATCGAAGTCAAATACCCTCCACCAGCTTCAGGCAGCTGAACAAAAACTGCAACTGATTATCCAGCAAGCCATTTCAGAACAGGGGGTACGCCATGTTAGTTAAAAAGAATTTGCTGACCAACTGGCGGCAGAACATCATTTACATTGGTTTCGTCATCATTTTCCTGATTTTTTCCGTCACCTTAAGTGACCGAGGATTTTTAGACCCCAATAACCTTCTCAATATTGTTCGGCAGACAGCCATGATCGCCATTATGGCCATCGCAATGACGTTCGTACTCTCCTCAGGAGAAATCGACTTATCCGTCGGGGCGGTCGCCGGGCTCACTTCAGTCACCGTGGCAATGGCAATTGATGTTGGAGGCATAGGGTTTGGTTTATTGGCAGGGTTGGCAACGGGCATTGCTGTTGGGGTGTTTAACGGGTTACTGACCACCAAGATTGGTATTCCATCATTCCTGACCACTTTAGCCATGATGGGGATAGCCAAAGGTATTGCCATGTGGATCAGCGACACTGCCGCGGTGCCTATCATATCTCCCACTTATACCTGGCTGTTTGGCAGTGGGTCCATTGGCATTGTTCCCGTCCTGTTAATCTGGACTTTGGTCTTTGCGGTTATCGGTCACATCGTTTTAAAACGAACCACATTCGGGCGGCGGGTTCTCGCAACTGGCGGAAGTGAAACGGCTGCACGTTATTCGGGTATCAACACCAAATCCGTCAAATTCCGGGTATTGGTTATCTCATCTCTCGCCGCAGCAATGGCAGGCATGTTGTACGCAGGTCGACTTCATTCAGGAAGGTTTCAGTTAGGTGAAGGAGATGAACTGTCGGTCATTGCTGCCGCCGTCCTTGGAGGAACCAGTCTTTTTGGCGGCATGGGCACAGTCATCGGGACGGTTGTTGGCGCCTTGATGATTGGGTTGATAAACAACGGATTGATTCTGATGGGGCTGGAATTTAGCCAGCAACTGATTGCGCGCGGCGCCATCATTATTCTCGCCGTCGCACTGAGTAGGAAGTCTCAGGGATAACAGATCCTATCTTAAGGAGAAGCATATGGGTGCTATCAAAGGACCAGGCATTTTTCTCGCACAGTTCGCGGGTGAAAAACCGCCTTTCAATACACTAGAGAACATCACGAAATGGGCGGCTTCACTCGGGTATAAAGGCGTACAGATTCCAACCTTTGTCCCACACCTTTTCGATCTGGAAACTGCTGCGACCAGCCAGACCTACTGCGATGACATAGCAGGTGTATGTGCTGAATCCGGAGTCGAAATTACCGAACTCTCGACCCATCTTCAGGGGCAGCTCATTGCGGTCAACCCAGCTTACGACAAGATGTTTGATGGATTTGCACCGTCAGAGGTGAAAGGCAAAACGAAAGAGCGTACTCAGTGGGCAACAGACCAACTCATGATGGCGGCTAAGGCGAGTCAGCGCTTAGGATTAAACACATCGGTCTCGTTCAGCGGTTCACTGGCATTTCCTTACTTTTACCCTTGGCCTCAGAGACCTCAGGGGCTCATTAATGAAGCTTTTTCAGAGCTGGCAAAGCGCTGGAAGCCCATTCTGGATGAGTATGAGAATTGCGGAGTTGATCTTGGGTTTGAGATCCACCCTGGAGAAGACCTGTTTGATGGCGCTACATTCGAAATGTTTCTCGACCATCTGAATCAGCACCCAAGGGCTCAAATCACCTATGACCCATCCCATTTTTTACTTCAGCAACTGGACTACCTAGCGTTTATCGATCTTTATCATGAGCGTATCTGCGCGTTTCACGTTAAAGATGCAGAATTTAACCCGGACGGACGACAAGGGGTCTATTCCGGCTATCAGGACTGGAGTAATCGAGCGGGTCGTTTTCGTTCAGTCGGTGATGGTCAGATAGACTTTAGCGCCATTTTTTCCAAACTGACCCAATACGGATTCAACAGCTGGGCTGTGCTGGAATGGGAATGCTGCATAAAGTCCAGCGAGCAAGGCGCGGCAGAAGGTGCCCCGTTTATCGCAAGGCACATCATTCAAACCTCAGAACATGCTTTTGACGATTTCGCCTCTAGTGATGTAGATAAAAACATGCTGAAAAGCATACTTGGGATTGATTAGGAGATGGATATGAGCAAGAAAGTCATCCGCATGGGCATGGTTGGCGGCGGGACGGATGCCTTTATTGGTCAGGCTCACCGCACCGCAGCAAGAATCGACGGAAGATACGACTTTTGTGCAGGAGCATTGTCCTCTACAGCTGAAAAAAGCTTAACATCTGGCATCGCTCTGGGGTTAGATGAAGATCGCATCTACCCCAATTACAAGGTGATGGCTGAGCGGGAATCACTCAGATCAGACGGCATTGACGTGGTGGTAGTTGTCACACCTAATCATCTGCATTTTGAGGTTTCTAAGGTATTTCTGGAACATGGGATTCACGTTATTTGCGATAAACCCCTGACCTCTCGTCCAAAAGATGCCATTCCTTTTTATCACACGGTTATGTCTTCCAAAGCGCATTTCATGCTGACCCACAACTACACGGGATACCCGATGGTCAGAGAGGCAAAGCGAATTGTCTCAAGCGGCGAGTTGGGAAAAATACGGGTGATACAGATGGAGTACGTTCAGGGCTGGTTGGCTAAAGACTCAGAAAAAGGAAAGCAGGCAGCGTGGAGGCTCGACCCAGAAAAAGCGGGAATTGGGGGCAGCATCGGAGACATTGGCACCCACGCACTGCAGCTTGCTGAGTTCGTCACAGGGAAAAAAGCGTTATCTGTTTCCGCAGACCTCACCGCCTTCGGCACTGGTCGCGCTCTGGATGACAATGCACATATTCTGTTTCGGTTTGAGGATGAAATCAGAGGCATGATGTGGACCAGCCAGATTGCCATTGGATATGACAATGGACTTCAGTTGCGAATAGTTGGAGAAAAAGGCAGCCTGACGTTTCATCAGGAGAGCCCTAACCAACTAGTCGTCTCCTGCCTCGATGAGCCATCACAAGTGATCGTGAAAGGCGGAAACCGTTTCGAAGGAGCAGCTCGCGTTCCGGCAGGACACCCAGAGGGGTATCTGGAGGCGTTTTCTCAGCTGTATTCTGACTTTGCAGACTGGCGGCTTGGTCTCGTCAGCCAAAAGCCTGACATTCCGGGTATTGTTGAAGGAGTGAGAGGGATGGCATTTGTAGAAGCGGCGAGATCTTCATCCATCAATGATAGTCGCTGGTTTAAGGTGTCAGATTTTACTGAGCAAGGCTGAATTTCTACAATGTATCCAATGTCTTCCAGGCACCATCTTCATTTGACGATTCCACTGCGGCTTCAATAAAACATAACCCTCTGACACCTTCATCCACCCCGGGAATATCGGGTTTCTGCGCTGAGCTGCTAAGAAACCAGTCAGCAAAATCTGAATAAAGCCTTGAAAAGGCTTCCAGATACCCTTCAGGATGACCAGCGGGGATACGTGCAAAACCTTCAAATCCCGCTCCACCTTTCACGCGTTTCTGGGTGGGCTGGTCAATCAGGGTCACCTGCAGTTCATTAGGTCTTTCCTGATGGAAGATCAAACTGCCTTTCTCTCCCATGACTCTGAGCTGCAGACCGTTATCGAAACCGACCGCTATCTGGCTTGCCCACATCATGCCTTTAACTTCATCTTCAAACTTGAACAGAATATGAGCGTTATCATCCAGCTGGCGATCAGCACCAAAGCTGGTGAGATCAGCAGATAAAGACTGCGCCTTTTTGCCTGTCACAAACTCTGCTAACTGCAAGGCGTGCGTTCCTATATCTCCGATGCTGCCGCCTTTGCCAGAAGTTGCGGGGTTGAGTCGCCACTTCGCCTGTTTTCCATTCTCAGAATCTTTCGCCAGCCATCCTTGTACGTACTCCATCTGGATAACGCGGACGTTTCCAATCTCACCGCTTTCAACTATTCGCTTGGCTTCCCGAATCATTGGGTACCCTGAGTAGTTGTGGGTCAGCATGAAGAAGACTTCAGAAGACAGTACGAGCTGACGAAATGCCACAGCGTCACTTAATGTCGATGTTAAAGGCTTATCACAAATGACATGGATACCCTGTTCAATAAACGCTTTGGAGACGTCGTAATGCAGATGATTTGGAGTGGCAACGACGACCACATCAATGCCGTCTTCTCTTTGAGATTCTTGCTCTGCCATGACTTTGTAGTCGGAATAGATTCGGGATTCTTCCAGCCCCAAAGCTTTGCCCGACTCTAAACTGCGCTCTGGGGTAGAGGAAAGCACACCAGCATAAAACTCGTATCGCCCGTCTATGCGAGCTGCAACGCGGTGCGCCTCTCCAATCAGGGCGTCCTTACCACCGCCAACCATGCCCATACGTATTCTTTTTTCCATTTCTCACTCCTTTCTTCGGCACGTTTTGTTAGGGTCTAGGCACTTTCATGCGCCGCGGCTTCCTCGATATGTTCGCCGCTGTCACCCACAATGGCACTGACGATTTCACTCATGCTGGTTGTCTCTGTGTGCAGTTCTTTTGCGACCACACCCTGACGCAATACCACCACGCGATCTGTCACGCTTAGGACATCATTAAGTCTGTGAGAAATGAGGATCACAGAAACCCCTTCTTCCTTGAGTTTGCGGATCAGATTCAGCACACTCTGCACTTCTTTCACCGCCAGCGCGGCTGTCGGTTCGTCCATGATGACAATTCGAGGGTTAAAGGTCAGTGCTCGGGCAATAGCAACGGTTTGCTGCTGACCACCAGAAAATGCGCCAACTGATCGCTGAATATCGGGCAGATGCGCTCCTAGCCGGTCAATCATCAGTTGGGATTGCGCGTTCATTTCTGCTTTGTCTATCAACCTCGGTCCCCAGCCAAACAGACGCTTAGTGGGTTCCCTGCCTAAAAAGATATTGCTAGCGACATCCTGCTGTTTGGCAAGAGCCAGATCCTGATAGATCATTTCTATCCCTAACTCGCGCCTCTCTCCCGGCGTTTTTCCGTTTATAGGCGTACCATCAAGCGTGATGCTGCCATCGTTTTCTTTATAGATACCGGTGATGGTTTTCATCAGCGTGGACTTACCTGCCCCGTTATCTCCCACCAGCCCGACGACTTCGCCAGCGTGGATGTCCAGATCGACACCATGCAGAACCTGCACTGCACCGAAGTGCTTTTTCACTCCCTGTAATCTAAGAAGACTCATTATTTACTCTCCTTTGATTGATACTGATCGACGAAGACGGCAAAAATCAGTACTGCGCCTATGGCCATCTGTTGGTAGTAGCTTTGCACCGCAAGCAGGTTGAGACCGTTTTGCAGCACCCCCATTATCAGAGCCCCAATCAGAGTGCCCAGAATCGAACCTCTGCCACCAAACAAGTTGGTGCCCCCAATAATGGCGGCGGTAATCGCGGTAAGTTCATAGCTCAACCCGGCAGTTGGGTCGCCCGAGTTCACCCTTGCCATAAAAATCAGACCGGCAACGGCAGCCAGAATGCCAGACAGCGTATAAAGGGTGATTCGCAGTCTGGATACGTTGATACCAGCAGTTTTTACTGCTTGTTCACTATCACCTAGTGCTAGCGTGTGGCGACCAAATCGGGTATACGCGAGTACGATGTGCATCGAAAATGCCAGAATAAGAAACAGCAGAGCGGGCATTGGGATACCAAAAGGTCTGCCTTGTCCAAGGTAAACCAGAAAATCTGGCAACCCGTAAACGACCCGACCATCAGTGATGACAAGTGCCAGGCCACGGGCAAGCCCCAGCATTCCCAGAGTGACAATGAAAGCGGGCACTTTCGCTCTGGTGACCAGAAACCCATTCACACCACCTGCCATTGCACCGGCGAGTAAACAACCAGCAATGCCAATCAGTGCGCTATCAAACATGACTGCCAAAGTCGCGCCAACCACACCACTTAGCCCCATTACAGAGCCTAGCGACAGGTCGAGCCCACCCGACCCGATCACAAAGGTGGCAGCAATAGCTAGCACACCAATGGTCGCCGTCGCCAAGATGATGTTCAGAAAGTTATCGACAGAAAGGAAATAGGGAGAAAGCGCGGTCATTACGACGCAGAGCCCTAAAAGAACGACCAACGATTCAAGTCTTACATGAAACCTGTCTACCGTTGTCTTTTGCCATCGAATCCAAAAATTAGAGGCATGCTCAGACTGCATGAAATACATCCTTGTTTTTCCAATTGAAAGTGACCCCGCACAGAGCCACTGTGCGCTGAACGGGGTAGTTATCTATTTAACAAATTCTAAAAGTGGTTCCTTACCGCTCTCCATGACTTCTTTCGTCAATACAAGCGTTGGGACGTGGATAACACTTTCTGTAGATTCTCCACTCATGATTTTCTTCACGCGTTCCACTGACTGCTTACCAACCAGATAAGGTAGCTGAGCAATCGACGCATTCAGGCGACCAGACTGGATCGATTTCACCGCATCCGAGTTACCATCTACACCGATAACTGTCACCTGACCGCCTTTCCCGGCTGCGTAAACAGATTCCACAGCACCTAATGCCATTCCGTCGTTTGCAGCAAAAATACCGACTAAGTCTGGATGACGAATCAGAATGTCATTAGTAATCGATGCCGCTTTACCACGGTCCCAGTCACCCGGCAGGCTCGCAACCACTTTCAATCCTGGAGCAATCGACTTGAGCTTATCGGTGAAACCATTCACGCGTTTTTGACCAGTAATGTTGCCTGACAGCCCTTCAATGACGAGTACCGCACCTTTCGCATCCGAACCCAGTTGTTCTGTCAGGTACTGAGCGGCTTGCTGACCAGCAGCGATGTTGTCGGAACCTATCTGGAATGCGATATCGATTTTGGCTCGCTTGAGGATGTCTGGGTCTAAGT
The DNA here is from genome assembly GCF_019904195.1 of Vibrio sp. SCSIO 43132. Taxonomy (NCBI): domain Bacteria; kingdom Pseudomonadati; phylum Pseudomonadota; class Gammaproteobacteria; order Vibrionales; family Vibrionaceae; genus Vibrio; species Vibrio sp. SCSIO 43132. The sequence goes on along the minus strand of NZ_CP063199.1, from coordinate 1,146,570 downwards.
TACCGTCCAGATCGACCACCGGAATACCGCGCTCCTGCGCTTTAGAAAGGCATGGCAATAAGTTGGTGGAGTTAATTGCCGCAGTGATCAAAGCACTGGGTTTTCTTTGCAACATGGTATTACACACGTTGAGCTGAGATTCCGCCGCCTGATCACTTTCAACAGCCTGAATGAAGTAAGGCGTGCCGGATGATTTTGCCGCATCCTCTACCCCTTGTCCCATGGCTCCCCAGAATGGGTTAGAAAGCGTTTTCATCAGTACGCCAACTTCCCCATCTGCATAAGCTAAGGGTGAGCTAATGGCTACCGAAAGTGCTGAAAAACAAAAAATAAATCGGTTTATTTTTTTGAATTTACTGAATTGCATAATTCACTCCTTCGAGATTAGGAGCGTGCATTAATGTGTACATCGCTCCGGACTTCCTAGTCTTGATCATCTGATTCTCAGATAACCGGCTTGATACCTCTGCTAATGTTACTGCTCCACCTTTTTGGTAGACTCCCTAAAAACGACATCGCAATGCTCCATTACCGCAGTTGCTGACGTGTTTAAACCTTCAATTCTGTTAAATAACGCGCCAATTGCACGCTTGGCAATAAGCTCAACGGGCTGAATAACAGCCGACACTGACGGGTAAGTCACTTGCATCCACTCCGCATCATCAAACCCGATTAACCCAATATCATCAGGGCAATGTATATGTTTGCGCCGAAACTCGGTTAGGGTCATCAATGTGCTTTTTGCAAACAGTGAATACATGGCACTGGGCTTTTTATCGTCCAGATATTCACTCAGGGTTTGTTTTAGCTCGCCAATGTCTTCGGGAAGAATGAGATCGACCGTCACTTTTTCATTCCAGTTACGAGTCACCGACAAGAACCCTTCTACCCTTCTTTTTGTCGTCGCCCTGTCTCTGTTAATCCCAACAACGGCAATGTGCCTGTGCCCGTCTTCACATAACTTTTGTGCGACTTGTTTACTTGCACTTACGTCATCGACACTGACGGTATCAAACGTTTTGTTTTCGGTAACACGGTCAATCAGTACCGCATCTATGTCGGATTTTTCCAGCATTACAGATCCCATACCTTGTTCGCTGGTGACTGGCGCTAACACGATCCCCGCTACACGCCAGTCCTCTAACCGCTCAATCAGGTGCTGCTCGCGCGACTCACATTCGTTGCTCGACATCGCAACCATGGTGTAACCGCGCTTCTCCACATACCTTTCGAGGTTTGCCACAAGGTTCGAGAAAAATTCACCTGCCAGTTCAGGGACAACAACACCAATAATTCGACGCTTTTCCCGTCTCATGTCCGATGCCATCGGATCAGGTCGATACCCCAGAACCTCGATGGCATTGTTAATTCGCTCCACGTTAGCTTTTTTCACAGTTGTTACGCCATGAAGCACTTTAGAGACCGTGGCCGGAGATACCGATGCCATTTTCGCAACGTCGTAAATTGATGGTCTTTTCTTCGATGGGGGCATGCATAATCCTTTGCTGATATCTCTATTATTCTCTTCGAACCATCTTAAACTCTGAACGCAGAACCTCAAAAATAAATCGATTTACTTTTTTATCATTTGGGTTAAATTATAACCAAACAAACCAAAAGTAAATCGATTTATTTTCATTTTTTACAATTTTGCAACAAGCAGCTTTCTTCTATGATTTGAGTGTGCATGGATTCCACTGATTCATTTTTCCGGGGATAGCTGCTTATTAACCCAATGTTTTTTAACAAGCTTGGGCAGTTTTAATTTAACGGTTAAAGGAAATGGATATGACGCTAGATAACCGCCCCCTCATCGTGAGCGCACCTTACCCCAGAACACTGGATTTGATTTTCTCACCTGAACGAAAAGCTCAGCTCTTTGAACAATACAGAATTCTTGAGATGGAAAGTGAGGACGTGAATGACCTCAACGATGACATCATTTCCGAGATCACCTACATCATTGGTCAGCCCCCACTGGACGAGCAATTCATTCAGAAGGCGTCAAAATTACGCTGCATTTTTAACGTCGAGAGTAACCTTATCGATAACATGCCCTACCCCCTGCTATTCGAAAGGGGGATTCATGTCGTCACAACGGGTCAGGTATTCGCACTTCCCGTAGCTGAACTAGGGGTAGCAATCGCTTTAGCGTTGAAAAGAGATCTGATTAACGCCGACCTGATGTTCAGAGAAGGTAATGAACTTTGGGGAGGCGACGGAAACGCCAATGCCAGTCTGCTATCGGGCGCTACCGTCGGAATCATTGGTTTTGGTGATTTAGGCAAAGCACTCAATCAACTGCTTAAAGGATTTCGGGCGAAAGTTCAGTCCTATGATCCATGGTTACCGGAATCTCTTCTTAAAGAACACGAAGTCGCACCCGCTGATCTGGATACGTTGCTATCAACAAGTGATGTGATTTTTGTTGTTGCCTCCGTAACCAGCGAGAACCAACATTTTCTGAATAAGAGTGCTTTCAGCAAGATGAAAGCAGGCTCCGCGTTTATTCTTCTCAGCCGGGCTAACATCGTCAATTTTGAAGATTTGATGGACGCTGTTGAGTCAAAACACATCGTCGCAGCCAGTGATGTGTTCCCTGAAGAACCCCTACCGTTAGACCACCCAGTTCGCAACCTGGATGGCTTTGTCCGCTCCGCCCACCGAGCAGGCGCTTTAGATGTCGCGTTTCTCAACATGGGTGAAATGGTCATGGAGGATCTGAAGCTTCTCGACCAGAACTTACCCCCACAAAGATGCAAACGCGCCGAACGCGAAACCGTTTCAAGAATGCGCTCAAAGCCCGTGACGACGAACTAGATTCTGACTATTAGCCCTAAAAAAACCGGTCTCAATTGAGACCGGTATTCATTAAGACTTGCTCAACAAAATCAATGAATTACAGATCGCTTAGCTTGTTCCCTGGCTCGACACTCAAGCGCTTTACTCATTAGTGCGTTTGCATCAGTATAGCTAGGGTAATGGTTAAGAAGACCACTAAGCGTTTTGACAGCTTGCGAGCACTGGCGATTGTATATCAATAGTTGGCTATAGAAGTACCTGCCATAAATATGGTGTGGATTTAAAGATAAAAATTTCTCAGACGCCCAAAGTGCTGAGTTCAAGTCTTGAAAATCTCGAAAGTTCATTCGTGCGAGATCAAGCCAGGCGACTTCATTCCCTGGGTAAATTGCGACTGATTTTTCTAGTTTTTCAACATCACGCTGCAGCATTCCTTGGTAATGATAAAAGTGCGAAGTTACAGACGTAACGCTCAGAACAGGTATAGATAAAATGAGTAAAACCCATTTCCTAGAATGATTCACATTTTGTGTTGTTTCGGATACAGGTTCTGTTTTCATAAGTGAAGCAAACAAAAGAATCGAAAACAGATAGCTCATTGGAGATAAAAAAACCTGACTAAGAAGTGAGTGCGTTAATACAGCAAAAACACTAATAAAAACCCAATCATGATGGGGTTGGTTCCATGCCAACACTAGCGCTTTCCACGAAACCCATAGATAGATAGCCATAAACAACGTTCCGCCAATCCATCCTAATTCGGTAAACACCTTGGCGAGAAAGTTATGCGGCGTTTTTAAAATCTGTCTCTCATTAACATAGTCTGAACCTAACTCTGTTCCAGCTTTCGCATATTCTGGGTGAACAAACTCAAAATTGTTTGAACCAACCCCAAAAGGATTATCCAACAACATATCCCAGCTGTTTCGTAACATATTTAAACGAGGTTGGTAACTTTCTAATGGTGCTTCAATCGCAGCAACGGATTGCGACACACTTTTTGGTAGAATAGAGTTATCCATCAAAGAAACTAACCCTAAAAGGATTATCACGTAACCTACTCTTCCCACCCTCTTGTTTTTATAGGCATGCGTTCTGAATCTCTTCCAAATACTTAGAAGTACAAAGATCACACTACCCATACCCAACGCAATAATAGTAGTTCGAATATGTGAAACATTTAGCACATATAGAACCCCAACTAAGGCTAAAGCTGAAATCAGGATAAGTATTGGATTTTTACTATTTCTCAAAAGGAAAAAAATCAATGCCGGAATCCATATATTGAATATATGCCCCGCATTATTGGTAAAACCAATGGGTGTAAATGCTCCATTGTCGTATGGAACATCAAGCCAACGCTCAGCAATAAACACTATGACAAACAAGCAGGCGGATAAAATAGAAGTTAAGAGTAAAAGCTGGATTCTTTGCTTTTGCGAGTAGCTCTTAACAAGGAGAGAAAAAGCAATACCGAACAAAACAAATCGCAGAAGAAACTCAACCCCAGCGTATATATGTTCAGCCCAAAAAAGGCTTGTGGCAATCCAGTAGATAGCCAGTAAAAACAAGGTGTTAATATATGAAGGTAATATTTTCACCTTTTCTCGATTAAAAAAAATAAATGCAGAAACAAAAATGTCTATAATCAGCCACTTGGGAACATCGTGGCTGTAGTAAAAGCTTCCCCAATGCGTATTAGTAGCTATAGCTGTCACGATAGGGAATAAAATAAAAAATACATGTGACGCTGGTCGGTTTGAATATCTGGAAAAAATATTTTTGATCATAAGGTAATGAAAGGGAGGTTTAACCTCCCTTACTCTCTTAGTGTCTGAATTCGACTATAAGCTTGATTTGATCAAGTTGAATACTCGAATCCCACTCGTATGAACTCGTATCGTCATTCATTGCCAACAGCTTTAGGATTGAGCCGTTGTACAAAGCGTTGTTAAGCGCATTTAGACCGAATTGGTTAAGCTGAGTCTCCACACTGTTACTATCATTTTTCCTTGGTAATACGGCGAAGCGACACTCTTCAACACCCTTTTGACATGCCTTGCCGTAAGTGCTGTTGACGTCTTCAAGTGAAATCGTCTCGTTTTGCTTACCCAGATAGATATGAGCGTCTGCACCGCTCCAACCGTTGTAAACCAGCTTGGCACTCGTCACTATAGAGCCTTGCGGTATCTGAGACAGGTCAAAGGCAAAGTAAGCACGAGTTTTTTCACCTGTAAACGTAGGATAACGCTTACTCCAGCTATTGTGGATACAGGCTCTTTCTTCTCCTGCACCAGGAGCGTATGGGTCAGTTGCGTATGGGTCAGTGATGATCCAGCAGTACCCCATTTGCCCATCAAAGCTTTGCATCGAGTCGAAAGTGATAGTTTCAGAAATGTATCGGGTTGTTTTATCTACAGTAACCAGAGGTACAACGAAATCACCAGCGGAGTCGTTACTCTTAAGAATGATCTTCGCTTTGCTCTTTGCCCAGTCAGAACCAGAATACGTTACTTCGATGTTTTCATACGCATTGAAATGTATCGGAGAGTAAAAGCGGTTTCTGTTGACAGACCAATCAGGAGAGGCAATATCGTTTTCACCAAGGACTTCTATAGAGTCGATCACTAGATCACTTTCACCAGAGTTACTTACCTTAATCAGGGTCTTGGCAGGATTTCCAGGTAATGCACTTTCTCTAACCTTTACAGCGGCACCATTGTTTTCAACACCGCGAATTCGGCGATCTACCTCAGCACTCACGGTTAAGTATGGCTGAGCACCATCCAGCACGACTTTACGAGTGTATGGTTTACCATAACCGGCAACACCCTCTGTATGATCTAAGAAAAACTCCATTGAAACAGGGCGACTTTTCAACACTGAATCATTGTCGAGATCCGGCAAGTTTTGCTCAGCTGAAACAGTATAAGAAATCGATTCCCATTTCTCTTGTGTTGCTGTAGGAGAGAATGGAATTTTGGTTGTAACGCGACCTAAATAGTCAGCTGATACTGATTTTCCGTAAGAGAAATTACCTTCACCTTTCAAATGAATATTTGCATATGGGACCACTTTTCCATGCGAGTCAACCACTTCAAAATTAACTCGAATCCAAGGACAGCCGCCTGAACCGGGCACACCACATGAGTAATCGAAATTCCAGAAACTAAAGTGTGAAACTTTACCTTCGTAGAAACCATCGACTAAAGTCGCCGTACCTTCTTGCTCCCATTTACCCGTTTCTTTATTCAAATGCCACAAAGGAAGAGTCGCAGGAGCCGTCAGTGGGTCAGCTACCGCCATCTTGATGGTTGCTTGCTTATCTGATGCTAACTTCACCTTTCGTGGAGGGTTTTCTGTCGTAGTCATCTCTGCGGCAATGATGCCATAAGAGATAATATCAACTTCTTCTGTTGCACCTTGATCATTCAAAACATAACCCGTGAAACCACCTGGAAATGTTTCGCTGAAAGTAGAATCTGAAGGGTTAATTGCGGAGTGAGACACCTTTACACGACCAGTATACTTAGAGCCATCCTCTAGTACTAATGCATCACTTGGAAATTCAATGCTGGCTATTCTGTCATTTCGTGGACCACTATCTACAACGGCGCCATCAGCTCCATTGATATAAGTATTTTCACTATTTATTAACCGCAATACCCCCATGTTCAGAACCTTTCCCGATTCAATAGAAATGGGCTCTAAAAAGGACATGTAATATGAATGAGCAATTTGTAATGCATAGTCTCCGCTTGGAATACCTTCCAAGTTGAACTCGCCAGAATCACGGTCAATTAGATTCGTGGCGTCGTATTGGTATTCAACTCCTGCGCTATTTGTCAGGGTTAAAGTGTAGTCATTTAGATAACCATTGTGTTTACCCGCTTTAACGAAACCAGTAAGCGAACCTTCATCTACAACACGTGCTTGGTTACCAGTGACTAAAAACTCATAGCTTGCTGAGCCACTTCGCTCTCCAGTAGGAGTAACACCTACAACGTCAACCCGGTAGTTTCCTGAGATGTATCGACCATAGTAATTTGTAGGTAGAGGTGATGTTGCAGAGTTGACTGTGAATGTAGAACCAACTTCAACCAATTGACCGTTCAAGTACCACGTCTTGATAACGTTGCCAAAATCAGCATCATCTTCAGGGACGTCAGCCGACAAAGTAAATTCAGTTGCTGAGTCAAAACCAAAGTGACCAGGGTAAGTGTCCGAATTCAATAATGCCAGAGGCAAAGCATTATTAATGTTCAACTCAATCCCAAGGTCGATGCTACCGATGCCTTTAACACCTTTTAACACTTGGTCAACTGTGGTTTCTTGTCCTTTCACAACGCGCACAGTTTCAGCAAAACCAGCAGCCAAGTGCACTTTGTTACCTGATGAGTCACCATCATGAACGGTGAAAACCAGTGCGTAGTAACCTGAATCAACTTCTTGAGGCACTGACATCGTCGCGACTAGAATGTCGGCGCTGGCTAAATCTGCTTCAACTTCAACTTCTAGATTTGAAACAACTGTCCCATCTGAAGATTGTAATGCCGCTGTCACGATTGGGTTTAACGCAATGTTTTTTGGCCAAGAAACCGAGAAGTCGAATCTTCCCTTTCCTTCTTCCATGGCTACTTCAACAATCGCTGCTGTCGTTTCATCAGCTCGGACATTGATATTTTGCTCACCGCGAGCAAATTCCACTCCACTTGCATCTTTTGCTACGACTGTAATCAACCATTCACCAGATAGAAGACCTTGGATTTGTCTTCCACCTCTTCCATTCACTTCGACTGAAAATGTTTCGTTTTCTGGTCCAACACCCGAAATAACGAATTTATCAAGATCTAAGTCTAGATTAGGTGCATTGGTCGTTGCTCCTTGTGGGGTGAGCTCACTTGAAGACGCACGAGATGCCGTTTCAGTACTAAAGGAGCTAAAGCTATTTTTTTCTCCATCGTTAGCACGTGAGATACCTTGGCTGACTTCAGTAGGAGTTGAACCAAATTGCCTAGAGTTAGTTTCATCTTTCATAACCAGATGAAGACTTCCTTTAGCGGAAGTATCACCAACAGCTTTATTACTACTGTCACCTCCACCGCCTCCACATGCAGTGATGACCATGGAGATCATCACTGCATATATTAAATAAAATATTCCTTTTTGTTTCATATTCGTACTCTCAATTGGCTAAAAATAAATTTCGAAAATGAATTCGAGGTTTAATTTCAAATTGCCAATGAAATATATACCTATGTAAAAGAAATGCTTTTTATATTTACAATATGTTACCTAGAGCATTTACAATGTGTTACTTTCAACTATTTACAATAAGAGGGAAATATATAAGAAGGCATATTATTTTTAGATATAGCTCTGTTTATTGTTCTAAATATTTGATGTTACATTCGGTTACTCAAGAAAACTGAATTCTCTTCCGTAATATGTGCGAGATGCCTAAGAATATTTACAACTAATTCACAGCATTTTTGGGGGAAGGCTTTATGAAATCGGATTTTGAGACTATACAATATAACGTGGCATACATCACCGACAGAAATTTTGGCAAGGAATCGACATCACATTATATAGAGAACATTAAGGTCAGCATGTATTTTACGTCTCTTGAAGATTTCAATGCAGAAATATTCAGAAATATTTCATTAATAAAAAATCTTAACTTAAGTGCTATTTTAATAGACAGAGCATTAACGTCGAGAACAGATTTAAATAAGATTAACCAGTTTATTCGAGAGATTGGAATTAGCTCTGTTATTATTTTTAGAGATAAGAGCAATGGCGCATCAATTATGAATTCCGGAGCAGACGACTTTCTTTTTCCTCCCTATTCACCGGAAGAACTGCTACTGAGAGTGGTTAATGTAATACAGAAACAATATCGTTCCAGCGTAAATTCAAACAACCATGTGAGTTTTGGCAAGTACTCTCTCCACTTAGAAACAAGAGAGCTGCGATCCAGACATTTCAATAGAACCCTAACGGATGGCGAGCATACTTTGCTGTTGCACCTAATCGGAAACCAAGGGAAGTTTTCATCTCGTGAAGAGCTGTCTTTAGCACTAGGGAAAAAACGACATCCTATGTCTAGTCGCTCTGTAGATATGCTGATAGGTAGATTGCGTAAAAAGATAGACGACAATCCCAAAATGCCGCAGTACATCGTTACGTCGAGGGGAAAAGGCTACATGCTGGTCAGGGAGCCAGAATAAAAAAACCGGTCTCAATTGAGACCGGTAAACTCCAGAACAAAAGGACTGAACCCCGCTCTCCTTGGGGAACTTTCCGCGTCTGTTCGGTTAGCAATGCCAACCAGCTCTGGAAACTCTTAGCCTTGGTACTTCTTCATCACCAAGGTTGCGTTTGTGCCGCCGAAACCAAAGCTGTTCGACATAACCGTATTCAGCTCTTGCTCACGCGTTTCAGTCACGATGTCCAGACCTTCTGCTGCTTCGTCCAGGTTTTCAACGTTGACGCTTGGTGCAACAAAGTTGTGGTGAAGCATTAGCGTTGTGTAGATCGCTTCATGTACACCCGCTGCGCCGAGTGCGTGACCAGTCATTGCTTTCGTTGCAGAAATAGCTGGGCTGTTGCCACCAAATACTTCTTGAATCGCACCTAGCTCTTTCACATCGCCAACAGGTGTAGAAGTACCGTGTGTGTTGATGTAATCAACACCATCAACGTCTTGCATTGCCATCTTCATACAACGCACTGCACCTTCACCAGAAGGCGCTACCATGTCGTAGCCATCTGAAGTTGCGCCGTAACCTACGATTTCACCATAGATAGTTGCGCCACGTGCTAGTGCATGCTCAAGTTCTTCGATAACAACCATACCGCCGCCACCAGAGATGATGAAACCATCACGGTCAGCATCGTAAGTACGAGACGCTTTTTCTGGCGTGTCGTTGTACTTAGTTGAAAGTGCACCCATCGCATCAAACATCATGGTCAGAGTCCAGTCCAGCTCTTCACCACCACCTGCGAATACGATGTCTTGTTTACCCAGTTGAATCAGCTCAAGCGCGTGACCAATACAGTGTGCAGAAGTTGCACATGCAGAACTCATTGAGTAGTTCACGCCGCGAATCTTGAACGGTGTTGCAAGACACGCTGAAACAGTTGAGGACATAGTACGAGGTACCATGTAAGGACCAATACGCTTAACGCCTTTTTCACGTAGTGTATCTACCGCTACCGCTTGGTTTAGCGACGATGCACCACCAGAACCCGCAACAATACCTGTGCGGTCGTTAGAAACCTGCTCTTCAGTCAAACCTGCATCTGCAATAGCCTGCTCCATCGAAAGGTATGCGTAAGCTGCAGCATCACCCATAAAGCGCATTTTTTTGCGGTCGATGTGCTCAGCAGGGTTGATTTTCAGATCACCCCACACCTGTGAACGCAGACCTTTTTCCTTGAACTGCTCAGATGCGTTGATGCCTGATTTACCCGCTTTCAATGACGCTAATACTTCTTCGACGTTGTTACCGATACTGGAGACAATACCCATACCAGTGATTACGGCTCGTTTCATGAGACATTCCTATAATTCAAAAATCCGTAGAATAATAACTAAGTTGCCACGCAAAAGTGGTCAGCTTTCCCAGAAATACGTACAATCCGCGATAGTCTCGCACATTTACCCAAGATCTTACCACTATGACATCCATTAAGAATGCCGTCCTTGGCTGGAATGAAGCCGGAACACCGGTGTCTGATCAATTCGATGACGTTTACTTCTCTAACGTCAATGGTCTGGAAGAAACCCGATACGTTTTCCTTACTCAAAACCAGCTTCCTCAACGCTGGCATAACTTTGAACACCGACGCTTTGTGGTTGCAGAAACCGGATTCGGAACCGGGCTGAACTTTCTGGCGCTCTGGCAGTGGTTTGATGCTTTTAGAAAAGAAAACCCAGATTCCACATTAAAAGAGCTGCACTTTATTAGCTTCGAGAAATTCCCAGTCACACGTGATGACCTTAAAAAAGCGCATGAGTCCTGGCCAGAACTGGCAGAGTATGCGAGCCAGCTACAAGCGCACTATCCGATTGCGGTGCCAGACTGCCATCGCATTGTACTGGCGGACGGAGCTATAACCTTGGATCTATGGTTTGGTGACATCAAAGACTGTATGCCTAGCGTGCCAACGCCAAAAGAAGGTTTGGTCGATGCCTGGTTCCTTGATGGATTTGCACCCAGCAAAAACCCAGAAATGTGGAATCAGGATTTGTTCAATGGCATGGCAAAACTCGCCAGACAAGATTGCAGCTGTGCCACTTTTACTGCTGCGGGTTTTGTGCGTAGGGGTCTTATTGAAGCCGGCTTCTCTATGAAGAAGGTGAAAGGTTTTGGCACCAAACGCGAGATGATTGCTGGTTCCTTGGAAGAAAAAACACCCATCACTAACCTTCTACCTTGGCTGGCTCGCCAGAATACGCCGAATGTATCTGACATTGCTATCATAGGCGGTGGGATCGCCAGCGCCACTCTGGCGCAAACCCTCGCCCGTCGTGGCATCAAAACAACACTTTATTGCAAAGATGCCATTCCCGCCGAAGAAGCATCAGGGAACCGACAAGGGGCAGTGTATCCGCTCCTTAATGGTACTCACACCGGAATGTCGCGTGTGTTTGCTCCTGCGTTTCTCTTCGCCCGTCAGTTTGCTGAACAAATGAGTGAAACTGTCGATTTCGATCATGACTGGTGTGGCGTCACTCAACTGGCTTGGGATGAGAAAGCAGCCGCTAAACTCGACAAAATGTTACTCGGTCACTTTTCAAGCGATTTGATCCACAAACTGGATGCGAGAGAGACTAGCGAAAAAACGGGCATGACTTTCGATATGGAGAGTGTCCATTACCCATTAGGGGGCTGGTTATGCCCTCAGCAATTGACCCGTGGAATCATCGAGAACCTCGAGAACCAAAATCGGCTTAGCTGTCACTTTCAGACTGAAATAGACAAATTAGAAAAGACTGAGTCAGGATGGACACTTCATTCACAAAGCCAGAAATTCGAACATCAGGCAGTGGTTGTAGCGAACGGTTATCTGTTCAATCAGTTTGTTCAGGCAGACACCATTCCGGCATCGGCAGTTAAAGGGCAAGTCAGCCATATCCCGACTACAGATTCACTTAAACAGCTCAAAACTGTGCTCTGCTACGACGGTTACATGACCCCTCATAACCCTGCGAACATGGAGCACTGTATAGGCGCAAGTTACGACAGGGCTAACATCGATAAGTTGTTTGATGAATCAGCTCAGATAGACAATGCTGAAAAACTCAGGCGCTGCGTGCCAAATCAGGCATGGTCAAAAGAAGCCGATACGTCTGGTAATCAGTCACGGCAGGGGATTCGCTGTGTCACCCGAGATCATCTGCCGTTTGTCGGTGCCGTGGGAGATTACGAAACCATTTTGAAAGAGTACGCGGATCTACAAAAGCAAGATGAGAATAAGGTAACGGAAACCCCGATATATCAGGATTTGTATTGCATGGTTGGGTTAGGCTCTCGCGGTCTGAGTTCTGCACCACTTCTTGCTGAATTGCTGGCATCTCAAATCTGTGGCGACCCCATGCCATTCCCGGTCGAAACATTAAATGACCTGCACCCATCGAGAATGTGGGTCAGAAGACTGCGTAAAGGCAAAGCCATTACCGAGCGATAATTTTTTTGGGTGCCCTGAATTCAACGAGTAAGGGCACCTTTTATTTTCTTCTCAAAATCACAATCGTCGCCACTTACCTTTTACAATTAAGTACCTAGTCACTATATTGAACAAAATTCAGGCAGTTTCTGGGAAGGGAAGTGGATGTTAAGCCAAGAGCAAATTGCGCAATATCATGAAGAAGGATTTTTGGTTCTCGACCAAGTGATTTCTCCTGAAACTCTTGCGGAACTGAAAGCTCAGGCGGCTAAAATTGTCGATGAATGGAAACCCACCTCCGATACCTCCATCTTCACCACTAACAATAACTCACGCTCGGGTGATCACTATTTTCTCGATTCCGCAGAAAAAATCCGCTGTTTTTTTGAGGAAGAAGCCTTTGATCGCCATGGCAATCTTGTCGATGAGAAATCGCTCTGCATTAATAAAATCGGGCATGCGTTACACGAACTTGATCCTGTGTTTAGAGCCTTCAGTCATCTGCCAGCCCTTGGAGACATTGCGTACGACATTGGCATGTTAACGCCCCAGATCCGTCAGTCGATGTACATCTTTAAGCAGCCCAAAATTGGTGGGGTTGTAAACTGGCACCAAGACGCGACGTTTTTTTACACCACTCCTCAAAGCGTCGTCACTTACTGGCTTGCGATTGAAGACGCCAATCTGGATAACGGTTGTCTGTGGGTAGAACCCAAAGGTCATAATGGTCCGTTGAGAGAGAGATTCAATCGAGACGGTGATACCACTACTATGGTGCCTTTAGATGAAACCCCCTGGCCAGATGAATCCAGCGGCGAACCTGTAGAAGTGAAAGCAGGCAGCTTGGTTATATTTCAGGGTTTGCTTCCTCATTACAGTGCGCCAAATCGCTCATCCAAATCCAGACAAGCCTATACTTTGCATGTCACCGATGGCGATGCCAGCTACGCCAAAGAAAACTGGCTTCAATCCGACACTCTGCCACTCAGAGGCTTCGATTAGAGTATGTTGATTTAAGGACACCAATAATGATCATCCGGCTCGCAAAATTGTCAGATTCGGCAAACATTCATGCGCTTTCCCAATATCTCGGCTATCAGGATGAAGGCGTATCTGTCGCAGAACAAAGGCTAAAAGCCTTACTGAATTCTAACCATGACAGGGTTTATGTCGCTCAACTAAACGGTAAGCTAGTGGGTTGGTTACATTGCTTTTACGCCCAGAGACTGGCATCTGAAAGCTTTATCGAAATCGGAGGAATGGTCGTTCATCCTGATGTTAGAGGGCATGGTGTTGGAAGAGCGCTGGTTGAACATGCCACTGAGGTACACAAAGGAAAGTGGCGAGTCAGATGTCATTCTGAAAGGGAAGATACGCACTCGTTCTATCTGAAGCTGGGCTTTAAAATCAATAAAACTCAGTGCGTATTTGAAAAGAAAAACAGTCGCGATTAGCCCAATATTAGTTCAGCACACTTTCGTGAAGCTGAGCCCATAGGTCACTCACCAAAATTCGATCTGATGGGGTCAGCTCTGATCTCGCATTTTCTAAGCTTTCTTCAATGCGTTTTGTTAACTGCTCAATTTCTGTTTCGCCCGCAGCTTCACAATCGGCTGCCGACAAAGAAATATGACCTCTTAAGTAACCACCAGCGAAAAGTTCGTCGTCGGACGCCGTCTCCACCTTTGAATCAATCAGCTCTAGCATTTTTTCTTCGTATTCTAGGATCATTGTGGTCTCTTACTTTGGTTACTTCACTTGGAACTGCTCAGGGTTGAGCGGAGCAGTTTGGTAAAATTGACGCAAGGCGTCGGATAAGCTTTTCATTCTGGGGGAAAGCCCCGCCTCTAGAATGCTAAGCACTTCCTGATGCACTTTCGCCATAAAGCCCAATCGGTCAGGCTCAAAATCGCCGTGTAGATTGTCACAACTCACTGTAAAAGGAAAGCCCGCACTTTGGGACAGAATCCACTCATAGGCTTGCGGTCTAACTTCTACCTTTTCAAACGCAGCCTGAACTTCTTCAGTGCGGCCATCCGGCTCATACCAGTAACCAAAATCTTCAAGTAAGCGACGTTCTGGCCCTGCCACCATCCAGTGCGCGATCTCGTGCATGGCAGACGCATAATACCCACGGGCAAACACAATGCGGTGGTAGTCTTTTTCTTCATCTGCCGGAAGATAGATAGGCTCATCCCCGCCCAACTCAAGCTTAGTATTGAATGGACCGGAAAAGGTACGATTAAAAATATCGATAAGATCGGAGTATTGGTGCGACATAAATCTTTAGTGGCATGAATTCTGACGTGTATTTTCCTTGGATTTTCCGGTTTGTAAACCCAATTTACGTCTCACTGCTGGCTTTGTTATTCACTGCGTGAACAACTTACTTTAAAAACCATACTCCATACGATTTTTTTCTCGCCAGAGAATCGATTTAACACTAGAATTGCCGCTCATTTTTTACATCTCTGATTAGCTGGATCTGGAACCATGCTGTTAAGCACGCTTTATGTTTTAGGTATCACAGCGGAAGCGATGACTGGCGCACTCAGCGCGGGTCGAAAAAACATGGATTGGTTTGGTGTTATGTTTGTTGCCAGTGCAGCTGCAATAGGCGGCGGAACTGTGCGCGATATTCTTCTTGGGCATTACCCTTTAACCTGGGTGAAGAACCCCGAATTTCTGGTTATCACCTGCGTTGCAGGCGTTGTGACGACTGGCATTGCAAAGTGGGTTATCAAGTTAAAAGGGCTGTTTATCCGCTTGGATGCACTTGGGTTGATTGTATTCAGTATTATCGGCACCAAAGTAGCGTTGAATATGGGATTACACCCCATCATCTGCGTGGTGTCTGCGGTGGTTACGGGCGTGTTTGGCGGCTTGTTACGTGACCTGATTTGCAGGCAATCGCCTCTGGTGCTTCACGAAGAGCTTTACGCCTCGGTTGCCTTATCCGCTTCGGTGCTTTACCTGGCACTTCTGCATTTTGGTATCAACGAAGTGACTAGTACTGTTGTCACCCTTGTTGCTGGCTATTTATTGCGAATGGCGGCAGTCAGGTTCAAATGGAAACTGCCTTCTTTCCAACTCGAAACAGAAGGCTCACTGCATTAATTCAAACGACTGGCGGTTGATGCCGCCAGTCGGTCTTTTCGCTTCTAAATCGCATGCCCTGCGTCAACGTCCATCGTTACCCCTCTCATCCCAACCGATGCTGGGGAAAGAAGGTATTCAATCGCAGGTACAATGTCTGACGTTTCTAGTATTCTGCCCAGAGGTGTAGACGCCATCATCTGTTTCAGTCCATTTATGGCTTCCTCATCAGCGCCTGCTTTGCCCTGAATCTCGGTGACTGTCACTCCTGGTCTGACACTATTAATTCGAATACCTTTCTCTGCTAAATCCAGATTCAACCCTCCGACTAAACCTTCAAGCGCAGCTTTACTGGCTGCGTAAAGAGAAGACGTCGGAAAGGCTTTCTTGACGACAAGGCTAGACACCATAACGATACTCGACGACGGATTCATAACGGGTAGCAAGGACTGCAAAGTAAAAAACGGACCTCGGAAGTTTATGTTCATCGTGTGGTCAAAGGCTTCCAAAGTCGTACTTTCCAGCTCATTCGGGAAATACACACCTGCATTCAGTACAAGACCATCAAGAGTTATGCCTTTGCCGACCATCGTTTCACCTAAAGACTGAATATCCTCAACACTTTCACTGTCACACAAAATTGGCGTCACCTTACTGCTGTCCAGCGAATTCGCGACACTGGCAAGTTTGTCTGGGTTTCTTCCAGTGATCACCAGTTCATAACCCTGCTCACTCAGAGATTGAGCAGTTGCCAGACCGATACCCGCCGTTGCACCAGTGATAAGAATTTTTCCTGAGTTCATGTTTTCTCTCCTTGATGTTGATTATGTGCTCAGACTAGCGCATCGTTTACTGAACAAATAGATACCAATGAATCAACATTTTGTTTCCATAATTGCACCAATACTTATGAATACTCACAAGCTATTACCTTATATTCCTGTATTTCGATTAGTGGCAGCGCAAGGTAGCTTTCAGGCCGCCGCAAACGCTTTGAACGTACCAAGGTCTTCGGTAAGCAAGAAAATCAGCCAGCTAGAATCGCTCGTTGGGCAAAGACTTTTCCAGCGAACCACAAGAAAACTGGTGATTACGGAGAGCGGACAACAGCTACTTTGTATTTCTGAAGGGTTGCCTACGCTGCTTGACGGGATAGAGACGTTTGTTTCCGCTCAGCAATCAGAACCTTCGGGGAAAGTAAAAATCAGCTGCTCTACCTTAATCGGTCATCAGTATTTGCTTCCACACGTTCAGGAGTTGAAAACCCGTTACCCCAAAATTGTGCTGGAATTGAGCTTTACCGACAGCTATGTCGACCTCATGGAAGAACTGGTAGACATTGCGATTCGAGTTGGCAACTTGCCCGACTCTCCTATGCTGGCTAGGAAAATTGGTGATAAGAGTTTGGTTTGTGTCGCCAGCCCGGACTATGTGCGTGTTCATGGAACACCTTTAACCCCTGAAGATTTGGAAGCGCACCAATGCCTGGTATTCAAGAGTAAAAGCAGCAATCACAGCTATTGGCATTTTCAGAATACAGAGGGAAACACACATGCAATTCCGGTTCGTGAAACCTTGATTTGTGATGATGCCAGAGCACTGATTGAAATGGTGAAATCAGGTTTAGGGATCACCATGGTTGATCCTCTATTGATTAGAAAAGAAATGGAAACGGGAGAATTGGTCCAGATTCTGGAGCCATTTAGTGTCACCTGTACTCAACCTGTCCAATTGGTGTGTTTGGGCAGAGCGACACGCTCTAAAGCCGCCAAGGTTATCTGGGAAGAGCTAGCAAACCTGCTACCACCCCATTTCCAATAGTACCAATACAGACCCTAATTGTTCAGGCAATAAAAAAGCGCTCATCAGAGCGCTTTATCAGGATTCTAACTCATTAGATTTTCGGGGTTTCTGTCGTCACACCGTGATTCTGACCACGATGACGAAGCAGGTGATCCAGAAGGACAATAGCTAACATAGCTTCTGCAATTGGCACCGCACGGATACCCACGCAAGGATCGTGGCGTCCCTTGGTAATCAGCTCCGTGGACTCGCCCGCTTTAGTAATAGTTTCACCCGGAACAGTAATGCTGGATGTTGGTTTAAGTGCAATGTTCGCGACGATGTCCTGACCTGTCGAGATACCACCCAGGATGCCACCCGCATGATTACTCTTAAAGCCTTGTGGTGTCAGTTCGTCACGATGCTGACTGCCTTTCTGGCTTACAACATCAAACCCATCACCAATCTCGACACCTTTGACGGCATTAATACTCATTAAAGCGTGAGCGATATCAGCATCAAGACGGTCGAAAATAGGTTCACCAAGACCAACAGGAACACTGGTTGCGACTACCTGAAGCTTGGCACCAACCGAATCCCCTTCTTTCTTAAGATCGCGGATAAGCTGGTCAAAGTCATCAATCTTGTCGACATCAGGACAGAAGAACGGATTATTTTCGATTTCGTTCCAGTCCACCTTGTCGATTTTTACATCGCCCATTTGGGACAGATACGCACGAATTTCGACACCGAATTCCTGCTTAAGGTATTTCTTTGCCACGGCACCAGCAGCTACACGCATCGCCGTTTCACGTGCGGAAGAACGACCGCCGCCACGATAATCACGTACACCATATTTTTGGTGATAGGTGTAGTCGGCGTGACCGGGACGGAATTTTTCTTTAATTTCAGAGTAATCTTTAGAGCGCTGGTCTGTGTTTTCAATCAAAAGACCAATAGACGTGCCCGTTGTTACCCCTTCGAAGACACCAGAAAGGATTTTCACTTCATCGGGTTCGCGGCGTTGTGTGGTATAGCGAGAAGTACCCGGACGACGACGATCCAGATCCCCTTGCAGGTCGGCTTCACTTAGCTCCAGACCCGGGGGGCAACCATCAATGACACAACCCAGTGCCAAGCCATGACTTTCACCGAATGTCGTTACACGAAAATGTTGTCCTATGCTGTTTCCTGCCATTTACTTCCTCTGTTTTGAAAGACTTTTCATCCTTTTTTAAGGTTTCGTCTCCGTCTTTCAGTTCAACCTGTCATTTTTCGTGTTTTCATAGTCGCTTTATAGACAGGCGTTGTAAACCCCTTGCAGGAAAAAATAAGAAAAACGCCAGTCGAAGACTGGCGTTTTGAGATGAGGAAAGACAATCAGTCTTTATAGATTGCAAACTCTTCAGCGTGTTCGAGCATTTGCTCTCGGGTCAGCATGAAGACACCATGCCCACCATTTTCGAACTCAACCCACGTAAACGGAATATGAGGATATTGTTCCATCATATGCACCATGGAGTTACCCACTTCACAGATCAAAATGCCATCGTCTGTCAGGTAATCAGGTGCATTCGCCAGAATACGGCGAACCAGCTTAAGGCCATCGGTTCCTGCCGCAAGCCCCAGCTCCGGCTCATGAGTAAACTCTTCCGGCAGGCTGTTCATGTCCTCTTCATCGACATAAGGTGGGTTCGAGACGATGAGGTTGTATTTGTCTTTCGGCAGATCGCGGAATAAATCGGAGCGAATAGGGAAAACCTGCTGCTCCATACCGTGATCCTGAATGTTTTGCTCAGCCACTTCCAACGCGTCAGAAGAAATATCAACGGCATCGACTTCAGCGTTAGGGAACGCATGCGCACAAGCAATGGCAATACAACCGCTGCCAGTACACAAATCCATAATACGGGTTGGCTCTTCCACCAACCAAGGCTGGAACTGAGCTTCAATCAGTTCACCGATTGGCGAACGTGGCACAAGCACACGCTCATCCACATAAAATTCCAGACCCACAAACCAGGCTTTATTGGTCAGGTAAGCCGTAGGAGTTCTGTCGTTAATACGCTTAACCACACGTTCAACAATACGTAAACGTTCACTGCTGGTTAAACGAGAATTCAGTACATGAGAAGGCACATCAATCGGTAAGTAAAGCGTTGGTAGTATTAGCTGTACTGCTTCGTCCCACGCATTGTCTGTACCATGACCGTAAAAAAGCCCGGCTGCGTTAAAACGGCTGACTGTCCAGCGAATCATATCTTGAAGCGAATGAAGTTCAGAAACCGCCTCATCTACAAAAATCTTATCCAAATTTGCCTCCGAAAAGCGCTACAATACTGCATATTAAGAATTATCTAAGAATCCCATGAGCAAAAACGATATCGACAAGGACGACGACTTTGCCTTGTTTCAGGACGCAGTAAAGGGCGTAAAAAAGTTGCGACAGGATACCATAGTCCAACAGCCAAACAGAAACGCGAAACAAAAAGAAGCCGTGAAAATAAAGCGCGAAGCGTCAGATAACGAGTTTTTCTTCTCTGACGAGTTCGTGCCTCATCTGGATGAGGATGGTCCTACCCGATATGCCCGCTCAGACGTTTCCAAATTTGAAGTAAAAAGACTGCGTCGAGGTGTCTATGTACCCGACGTATATCTGGACATGCATGGGATGACTCAGCAGGAAGCGAAGCGTGAACTGGGGGCGATGATTTCTCACTGCATCAAGGAAAATGTGCATTGTGCCTGCGTGATGCATGGCATCGGCAAACATATTCTGAAACAAAAAGTGCCCGTCTGGCTGGCTCAACACCCAGATGTTATGGCTTACCACCAAGCTCCTCTTGAGTTTGGCGGTGATGGTGCTTTATTGGTGCTTCTAAGTATTCCAGAGAAGTAGTATTCGCAAATTCTAAACCCACAGATGGGTATGTTAAGGGTGAATATGCCAGAGCAACTCGCCCTGCCTCTTATCCAGATTAAAATCAATACACACCAATCCTGAGGTTGGGAACATAGGCGGTGCCATATCAGGCACAAACTCTGCGGTTAAGTAACCAACCAAAGGCAAATGCGAAACCAGCAATACGGAATCTAACGCCTGAGTTTCTGCTAAAGCACACACATATTCGAACACATCGTCTGACTTGCCATATGGCGTGATATCTTTGCAGGTTTCCTGATCGCTAGTCTTAAAATACTGCTGAATGGCATTCCAAGTTTGCTGAGCACGCAAATAAGGGCTGACCAACACTTTACTCATTTCCGACTCACCCTGCTCTGCGCATGCTTTCGCTACAAGAACAGACTGATTGACTCCGCGGGAAGTCAGGGCTCTCTCTGCGTCACTGTCGGCAAACGTTTCTGCCTCCCCATGACGCATAATAAATATTTTCATTAGGTTATACCCGTTATGTATACCGGACCACTTGCTCGGTTTTCTTGTTTTTGTTTCAAATGACGGGGCAATTGTTTTCTATGTCGCCCTTTAATTATATCAAGTCAAGGGGCAAAGACTCTGACTCCGTTAACAAACTATTAAAAAATGACAGCTTTTGGTTTGCAGCGCGCATTAAGGCAGTCATAATTAACTCAATAGCTATAGTGGAGACACACTTGTGTACCTGAGCCCCAACGACAGCAACCAATATCGTTATCTCAACTTAAACAACGGCTTAAGAGTTTTACTGGTCCGTGATGAAAATGCTCAAAAATCCGCAGCCGCACTGGCGGTAAATGTCGGGCATTTTGATGACCCTTCCGATCGTGAAGGGCTGGCGCATTATCTGGAGCACATGCTGTTTTTGGGCACAGAAAAATACCCGAAGACAGGGGAATTTCAAGCTTTTATTAGCCAGCATGGCGGAAACAATAACGCCTGGACAGGAACTGAGCACACCTGTTACTTCTTCGATGTCTCGCCCAATGCGTTTGAGCGCAGTTTAAAACGCTTCAGTCAGTTTTTTATCGCTCCTCTTTTCAATTCAGAAGCGTTAGACAAAGAGCGTCAGGCGGTCGAATCTGAATATCGTCTCAAGTTAAAAGATGACATGCGCCGTCTTTTCCAAGTTCATAAGGAAGTGGTCAACCCTGCTCATCCATTTTCTAAGTTTTCTGTCGGGAATCTGGAAACCCTTGCAGACAGGGAAGACAGCTCAATTCGCGACGAAATTATTGAGTTTTATGAGTCCCATTATTCTGCCGATTTGATGACCCTTTCAATCATGGGTCCGCAGCCACTTGATGAACTCGAAGGCTGGATTACGGATTTATTTAGTCCGATTAAAAATCGTAGTCTGAAAGGGAAATCCGTTTCCATTCCGTTGGTGAACCCGTCTTTGCCATCGTGCTTTGTTCAGGTTGAACCCGAGAAAGATTCACGCAAGCTGGTGATGGCATTTACCCTGCCTTCTATGGACCAGCACTACTCGTCAAAACCCCTCTCCTACTTTGCACATTTGCTTGGCTATGAAGGCGAAGGCAGTCTAATGCTACACCTTAAGAATTTGGGCTGGGTGAATGGCTTAGCAGCCGGCGGTGGCATGAGCGGCAGCAACTTTCGGGAGTTCACCGTTAGCTGCACTCTCACGCCGGAAGGGCTAAATCACACCGACGAAATTGTGGAAGTCACATTCGCGTATCTGAACCTGATCGTGGATTCTGGTTTCGAAGAATGGCGCTATAAAGAGAAACAAGCTGTGCTGGAATCAGCGTTCCAGTTCCAGGAAGCGGCGAGACCTTTGGATTTGGTTAGCCATCTGGTCATGAACCTTCACCATTATCCAGAAGAAGATGTGGTGTATGGCGACTACAAGATGGACAGCTTTAACCCGGAACTACTTAGAGAAGTCAATCAGTACTTTACGGTTGATAATCTCAGGCTAACCCTGATCGCCAAAGGGGTAGAAACCAATCAAACCGCAAAGTGGTACGACACGCCTTATTCGGTGCAACCTTTTACCGACGAGCAGTTAGCTCGCTGGCGCGATCCCAAACCAAGCGACGACCACAAGTTACCAGAACCCAACCCGTACATTTGCTACGACCTTACACCACAAGCTCTGGAAGGTGATGCTACCAAACCAGAACTGGTGCAGGATTTGCCCGGTTTTCGTTTGTGGCATCTTCAGGAGAAAGACTTTCGAGTACCTAAAGGTGTGGTTTACCTTGCGATCGATAGCCCACATGCCGTCTCGACACCACGTAAGATTGTCAAAACACGCCTGTGTGTGGAGATGTTCCTCGACTCTCTGGTAAAGGAAACTTATCAGGCAGAAATTGCGGGCATGGGTTACAACATGTACGCCCATCAGGGAGGTGTAACACTGACTCTGAGCGGGTTCAGCCAGAAGCAACCGCAGCTGCTTAACGTCATACTGACGCGCTTTGCCAATCGAGATTTTCAGCCTACGCGCTTTGATATCATCAAGCAGCAGATGCTAAGAAACTGGAAAAATGCCGCGAAAGATCGCCCGGTTTCTCAGCTCTTTAATGCCATGACAGGTATTCTTCAACCAAACAATCCGCCCTACCCTGAGCTGATTGAAGCGTTAGAATCGATAGAAGTCGATGAGCTGCCAGAGTTCGTCGACAACATTCTGAATGAATTGCACGTCGAGCTGTTTGTGTATGGCGACTGGAATAAATCTCAGGCGGTAGGACTGGCAGAGACCATCAAGAATGCACTGCGCGTTAAAAACCAGCGTTATGAAGAGTCTTTACGACCGCTGGTGATGCTTGGTGAAAATGGCACTTTCCAGCGTGAAGTACATTGCAATCAGGCGGATTCCGCTATTGTTATTTACTACCAGTCTCCTGACATCAACCCGAGAAGTATCGCGCTCTACTCGCTCGCTAATCATTTGATGTCTGCGACTTTCTTCCACGAAATCCGCACCAAACAGCAGCTTGGTTATATGGTCGGAACTGGCAACTTGCCTTTAAACCGCCACCCAGGGCTGGTTTTGTACGTGCAGTCCCCTAATGCAGCCCCGATTGATTTGTTGTCTGCCATTGATGAGTTTCTGAATGCGTTCTATATGGTGTTGCTGGAACTGAATGAGTACCAGTGGCAGAGCAGTAAAAAAGGGCTTTGGAACCAGATTGCGACGCCGGATAACAACTTGAGAAGCAGGGCTCAACGCCTTTGGGTTGCCATTGGCAATAAAGACCACGAATTCAATCAGAGAGATAAAGTGTTGGAAGAGCTGAAAAGTCTCACTCGCTCTGAAATGATTCGCTTTGTTGTCAGCGTCTTGAAACCCCGCACAGCAAATCGTTTGATCATGCACAGCAAAGGTAGCGAGCATCAGGACGATCCGTGTCTGGATGTAGGGTTAGAAATCGGTTCAGTGGAGGAATTTCAGCTCCGCCCGAAAGATATCGAGCTTGGATAGTATTCACATAGAAAGATGTAAAACGAAGATGCCCGCAAATTGCGGGCATTGTTTTAAACCAAATCGATCACTGAATTAATCAGGTCGTCGGCGCTGGTATCTGTCACGATTAGATAGTCGCCAGTCTCAGTGTAGAATTCAGCGATGGTATAGTCTGCGGTGTAATCGACACCAAAATCATTCAGTCGCTGAGTCATCGCTGATGACAAATCTTCAGCCGTATACGTAGAGAAGTATCCAGCATATTCCGCCAGTCCGACATCAATCGTCAGGTTCACATCGGTAAAGACCATAACATTGGCGCTGCCATCGTCATTGTCTGCCCATGTCCCCTGAAGGTTGTTATCAAGTAAGTCTTTCGTAATATGAAGGTTAGATGCACCATCTCCGATGACCACTTCAAAGCCGGTAAACTGAACGGCATTGTCTCCGCTCAGATACAATGCGTCGACCCCTTCACCGCCGTGAACTTCTCTGTGGCTTGTACAATCCGGTGCAGACAAGTCCATCACGTTAACAATGTCGTTCCCTTTCCCGGCAGAGATATTGAACTCGGTATAATCTCCACCCGCTATCTCAAAGAAACGGATAGTGTCATTGCCATCGCCAGTATCAATGTTGAATTCATTGCTCCATGCCCCACCGTTCGAAAGTACGTGAATGTTAACTTCATCGTTTCCGTTTCCTGTGGTGATGTCACCTCGCTTGGCTCCGTAAACGTTGACCGTGGCTCCGTTGTCCGACATAGAACGAATATTCACATCGACGAAGTTTTTTACGTTAATCACATCCGTATTTGTGGTAACCAACGCTTCCTTGAGTCCTTCTGTGTTCCATTTCCATACAGAAACGTCGGTGACAGATTTATTTTCCCCATTTACCCAAACGTTTTGAGAACTGATGGATAATAAGCCTTCTTTCACCACGCCGTTACCGAAGTGCGTAACCAAAGAAGGGTTTTTGTCCACCCCATAATCATCCAGATACTGCGCAAATTTAGTAGTAGTGAGTGATTGCGGGTCAATAGCCATTTCATTGACAAGCGTTTCTACTACACTGCCGACATAAATGTCGGATTTTATTGTGTTACCTAGCATAGCCACTCCTGATATCTATCTTTCAGAAATAAAGTCTACTCCCTATGCGCAGAAGGGAATATTCACGCCTTTACACTTAGTTCTAAATTGGGGAGCTGTGATCCAAATTGTCATACTTTTGTCACGCGACCTAAGTAATCAAAATGCCACCCGTGCCAAATAAAAAATAAGCCGGTTTTCGACCGGCTTATGAACTTGACGCTTTTCTTATTTCTAAGATGCAGAATGAAAGGTTTCATCGTTGCCCGCACGGGTAAGCAGACCATCGCACGGAGCGAAGCGATCCCCATACTTCTGGGCGAATTCATTCATGATGTTCACCAGATCTTTCAGCCCAATCTGGTCCATGTAACGGAACGGTCCACCTAAGAATGGAGGGAACCCTATACCGAAAATCGCACCGATATCGCCATCACGTGCACTACGAATGATTCCTTCATCCAGACATCGTACGGCTTCATTTAACATCGGCAATACGCAGCGAAGTGCTACGTCTTTTTCTGGTAATTTAGATTCTGGCGTCAGCTTGAGCAGTTTATATACGCTCTTATCGACGTCCTTTTTCTTACCTTTGTAGGTGTAGAAACCCTTGCCACTCTTACGACCTTTGCGCCCATCATTGAGTAAAGTATCGAACACATCCGGTGCTTTGAATCGCGCCCCAAGTTCTTCCACCAGAATTGGAATGATTTTAGCCCCAACATCGACGCCCACTTCATCCAGCAAAGTGATTGGTCCCACTGGGAATCCGAAATTGAGCAGTGCCTCATCCAGAGCTTCGATAGGCTCACCACTTAACAGCAAATGCGCGGCTTCATTCATGTAGGGCGCAAGAATCCTGTTCACGTAAAAGCCCGCTTTATCGGCAACCACAATCGGGGTTTTACCTTGCTTACGAGCAAAGTCTACCGCCGTTGAAATCACTTCATCGGATGTCCCTTCGTGAGGAATCACCTCCACCAGAGGCATTTTCTCTGCCGGGCTGAAGTAGTGTAGACCCACCACATTTTCCGGACGCTCACATTCAGCCGCAATTTGGTGAATCGGCAATGAAGACGTATTGGTCGCAAAAATAGTCGACGCTTTACAGTTCTCCTCAATGTCTTTCACCATCGCCTGCTTTAGACCTAAATCTTCAAACACAGCCTCGATCACCATGTCGGTTCCGCGATAACCCGTGTAATCCGTCCCTCCGGTTAATTGGGACATATTGAATTGCAAACCCGCTTTGGAAAGGATGCGGCGCTTTTTCTGCTTAGAAAACAGCTTAAAGTTGTAATTCAACGCGTTTATCACGCCGTCGTTGGAAACATCTTTCACTCGAACCGGCACTTTCGCTTTGGAAACGGAGACATGGCTGATGCCCGCTCCCATCAACCCGCCACCAAGCACACCAACCTGGTTGATCTTTTTTGGCTGGGCGTCACTGCCGTTTTCTTTCTTCATTTCTGTTGTGGCGAAAAAGATAGAGCGCAATGCCTTCGATTCAGACGTCATACACAATTGACCGAATTTCTTCGCTTCTATGGCAAGCCCCGCTTCCAGCCCCTTTTCCAGACCTTCACCAATCACCGTGAGAATGGCTTCAGCTGCCGGGTAGTTTCCGCGAGTTTTTGCCAACGTCTTTTTGATTGCCTGATCAAACACCAGCTTACGACCGAGCCTGTTGCCAGAAATCAGCTTTTCTTTGGTGTCTGCTTTGAAATTCGCTTTTTTCCTGCCCGTAAACTGTTTCGCGACATCAAGTAAAATGGAATGCGGCACACTTGCATCAACCACGCCCAGCTTTTTGGCTTTCTTTGCTCTGAGCTGTTTACCCGTAAGAATGAGATCCAACGAATTCAGCAGACCAATTAGCCTTGGCAGACGCTGTGTACCACCTGAGCCAGGTAACAGACCTAGCTGAACTTCAGGCAGACCAAGACGCGTTTTATCGGAATCGGTACACACTCGGTAGTCGCACGCCAGTGCTAACTCCAAGCCGCCACCGAGACATGGACCGTGAATGGCAGACACTGTGGCAAAAGGCAAAGCTTCAAGCCGAGCAAACATTTGTTGCCCCTGTTTTGCCAGCCCTTCAGCCTCTTCTGCGGTTGTACACGCATCCAGCATTCGCACATCCGCACCGGCAACAAAGTTGTCGGGCTTTAAGGAGTGGATAATTAATCCTTTCAGTTCATTCTTTTTCGCTTCAAGTTCAAGTAAAATCGCCTGCATTTCGTCGGCAAACTCAGCTTGAAGGGTGTTCATTTTCTCACCCGGAACATCAATCGCTAGCCACGCCAGATTCTGTTCATCAATTGTTAGCGTAAATGCACTTTGACCCGCCATTACTCCACCTCCAAAATCATCGCAGCGCCTAACCCACCAGCCGCACATGCCGTATTCAGTGCCAGCCCACCACCGCGTCGTTTCAGTTCTCGCAGTGTTTGAGTAATCATGCGCGCACCTGTCGCGGCAAACGGGTGACCATAGGCGATTGAACCACCCAGCACATTGAATTTGTCCATATCAATCTCGCCAATCGCTTTGTCTCTTCCTAGCACCTCTTTTGCGAATTTGTCGCTGGCAAACATCTTCACATTTGCCAGAGTTTGTGCAGCGAAGGCTTCATGCATATCGATGAGGGTGAGATCAGATAGGTTTATCCCAGCGCGGTCTAGCGCAATAGGAGTCGCATGTGAAGGCCCCATTAGCATGTCTTCTTTGACATCAATGGCAGAAAACGCATAAGAGCGAATATAGCCCATGATTTCTAAACCGAGCTCTTTTGCACGCCCTTCGCGCATAATTAATAAAGAAGCAGCACCGTCGGTTAATGGAGTCGCATTTGCTGCCGTTACACTGCCGTACTGGCGATCAAACGCTGAGCGGAGCTTGGCATAGCCCTCAATGGTAGAGTCCTGACGGATGTTGTTATCGGTATCGAGCCATTTTTTATAAGGTTCTGGGAACGCCGTCATCACTTCATCACGAATCTTCCCTTCCTTCCATGCCTGAGCAGCCAGAGTATGAGAGCGATGAGCCAGCTCGTCCTGAGCCTGTCGGGTAATGCCATGGGTTTTCGCCATTTGTTCGGCGGTTTGACCCATTGATAATCCAGTTGAGTATTCAGCAACAGCAGGAGGGACTGGCATAAGGTCTTTAAATGACAGCTTGCGTAAAATTGAAAGTTTCTGACTCGCCTTTTTTGCTTTGCTCAATGCAAGGAGTGACGCAGCCAGTTTTTTCGAAACGCCAATTGGCAGCACAGAAGAGGAATCTGCACCCCCGGCAACACCGATATCTATTGCGCCCGCCATAATACTTTCTGTCACGTTCACGGCTGCCTGAAAGCTGGTTGCACACGCTCGGGTAACACTGTAAGCGTCAGTATGGATGTTCATTCCTGTACCCAAAACAATTTCGCGTGCGATGTTAGGAGCTTCAGGCATCTGAACTACTTGCCCAAATACAACTTGATCAATCAGGGCTGGATCAATGTCCGCACGAGTCAGCATTTCGCTCACGACCATCTTTCCTAAATCCACGGCAGGGACTTGAGAAAACTCGGTACTCTGCCTTGCAAATGGCGTTCTGAGCCCTGCGACAACCGCTATCCTTTCACCGGAACGCGTCCTTAAATCCTGAATGCCCATTGTTTCTCCTTAAAGAGGTCAGACCTGTTATGTAACAAAAATGTTATCAGATTAAAACGCATGTTTGAATCGCTTTTTCTTTTATAGCGTGATCTAGAGCTAAAATGTAGAGACATCGGTTAAAGAAATACTATATGAAAGGTAGAAAAGACGGGGGATAACTGTGATAAATAGGCAGATTAAGTTACATTAAAACTGTGAATCTGGAACTGTAACCAAAAAAAAACCACACATATAGTGTGGCAGGAATAGATATATAGCGTATCGCCAAAATCAAAAAATCAGTTTCCTGATTAGGAGAAAGTAAAGTCAGCCTTCAAAAGGAAGTGTCATCTTGCTCAACGTGTCAGCCATACTGGCTAACGAGATGACAAGATGTACTATAACCAGATTCCATATGTGGATTTTGAATTAGATCAATTTATTTGTAGTTTATGCAATGCTGCCAAGAGGATTTTTGTTCACAGAAGCCATTCGCAACTTTTTTGAACAATGTCTTATAGACACTCCAAAATCTTCTTAACAAAAAGTTCGCTTGCTTTCAGCAGGTTAGAATTAAGAAGTGTTGACCTTCCATAGACACAACCAGAGCAAACGGAGGCTCAGGTGTCGATAATCG
Source organism: Vibrio sp. SCSIO 43132 (assembly GCF_019904195.1). Taxonomy (NCBI): domain Bacteria; kingdom Pseudomonadati; phylum Pseudomonadota; class Gammaproteobacteria; order Vibrionales; family Vibrionaceae; genus Vibrio; species Vibrio sp. SCSIO 43132. The sequence continues at coordinate 1,117,463 of NZ_CP063199.1, read as the reverse complement.
ATTTTTTTGGAAAGAAAAAAGAGAAGCGTCCGGTCAATTCTGATATGGACAAGCAAAAAAGATACGAAGCGCTCGTGCGCGCTTATCATACCGACCTGTATCGCTATGCGTACTGGTTGTGTAAGGACAGCCATGTCGCAGAAGATTTGGTTCAGGAAACCTGTTTAAGAGCCTGGAGAGCAATTGATAGTCTTCAGGATGAGAAAGCAGCGAAATCTTGGCTCATTACGATTCTGCGCCGTGAAAATGCACGTCGTTTCGAGAGAAAACAGTTAGAATTGGTGGATATTGATGACCACGGGAATGATGCAAAAGTCAGTGATGACCCGCATCACCAACAACAGTGGCTTCAAAATCAGATTATGAAATTAGAGATCGAGTATCGCGAACCGCTGTTTCTCCAAGTTGTTGGAGGGTTTAGTGGCGAAGAGATCGGGCAGATACTGGAATTAAATAAAAACACAGTAATGACTCGATTGTTCAGAGCCAGAAACCAGCTCAAAGAGATGCTTGAAGATTCTCAATCGGATATGGGGGTGCATAATGGATGATTTAGAATTTCGCCGTCGCATTATGTCAGATCCAAAAGACAGGGACGACGAAATCGAAATGGCGATTTCTGAAAACAGTGCCAACGGTAAATTTGTCGATGACATTTTAAGCCTGGATGCACAGATAGAAAAAGCGATGAAGGTAGATGTACCAGATGGCTTGGCAGATCGTATTTTGTTTAACCAAAGTGCCGAAACCGAGCAGCCAAAGTTTGCTAAGAAAGCGCTTGCGATGGCAGCATCTGTAGCCTTTGCTTTTGGACTGTTAGTAGGACAAGTAAACTGGGGCGGATTGGTTGTTACACCAGCATACGCGACGTTAGCAAATACTGCTTTGGCGCATGTAACAGCTGAAAAGCCATTTATTAATCCTATTGATGAAAACGTGTCTTCAACTCAGATTAACGTGAAAATGAAGCCATTTGCGTACCACTTCTCGCAAAACTTCCCTTATCACGTTTATTACTTAAACCACTGTGGGTTTGGCAAATCTAACGCCATGCATATGGTGTTTGAAGGTGAACATGGTCGGGTGACACTTTTTGTTACCAATATTCCGGCACCTAAGTCTGAGAAATTTGTGAAAGACGGCATGTCAGGCATCGTGATGCCTTTAATGGATGCCAGTATGGTAATCGTAGGTAGCATGGATGAAGATGTAGAGAAAATCGCGGAAACGCTGAAACCTATAATTCATCCTGCTAGCTAAGCACTATAACAATGCCTCATCACTTCGATGGGGCATTTTTTTATCTTCTGAATCCCGCCAATTATTCTTACCATCTTTACCACTGGTAATTGACACACTTCACAACAATTTACTGTGCTTTTTTCCTCATTTCCTGAATGTTATCTACGCTTTAAACAATGGTCGGATTTCATTTAATGGTTCTCAGAATTAATATCTCCGCCATTGAGTAAAAGCTCAACTAAAAGCAGGGTTACCTACCCCTATAAAAGGTAGGTATGTACAGTTCCAAGCAACTGACTTGGAAGAAAAATAATAAGGTAAATCCTATGAAAAACTCGCGTCTGTTTAAAAAAACGGTTATCGCTACCACTATTGCTCTCGCCTCTCAACAAGCTATCGCGGCTGGTTTCCAGCTTAATGCTCAATCTGCGACTGGTCTTGGCCGTGCTTTTGCAGGTGATGCAGTAATCGCAGATAACGCTTCAGTAATGGCGCGTAACCCCGCTGCTATGGCTCTATTCGATGAAACTTCGCTTTCACTGGGTGTTACAACTATTACTTCTATGATTGAGGTAAAAGATGCGAAATATACTTACGCGAATGCTCTAGCGGGTCCAACAGCCGGATACATGTCAACAGTTGATTCGAATTTCGATAACGCTGGTGACACATCTATTGTTCCAAACCTGCACCTTATTGTTCCGCTAAATAACAAGTTCGCGATTGGTGCGAACGTATATTCTAACTTTGGAACGAAAACTGAATTTGACGATACCTTCGTTGGTTCAGAATATGGTGGTCTGACTGACGTTAAAAGTATGAATATAGGGTTATCAGCTTCATATCGCCTGAACGAACAAGTTAGCCTAGGTGCTGGTTTAGACTTGATATACGGTTCAGGAAAAATGCAGCGTAAGCTTAGTAGTAAGCTGACTCATGTACCTACTGGCACAACTCCTCCAACAACAGATCTTTCTGGTGTTACGGCTTTGGATGTTGATGCTTCTGGTTGGGCACTTGGCTTTAACCTTGGTGCTGTTTATGAGTTAGATGAAAACAATCGATTTGGTCTTTCTTACCGAAACAGCCCAACACTTAAAGCCAAAGGCGACGTGACTACAACGGCAGGTGTATCCAAAGACGACACTTTGCTGATGCCTTTACCTGATATGGCTGAGTTCTCTGGTTACCATCGCTTAGATGGCACTGACTTCGCAGTACACTACAGCGTTCAATGGATCGGCTGGACTGCTTTCGAGAAGCTTGAAGCAGAGGAGGCTGGAGTCCTGAATGAATACAAGTGGCAAAATGGTATGCACTATTCATTAGGCGCCACATATTTCCTAAACCAAGATTGGACTCTTCGCGCTGGTTACATGCATGATACGAGCGCACAAAACGAGCTAACCTCAATTTCAGTACCAGATTCAAACCGTAACTGGTTCTCTGCCGGGTTTACTTATTCTATTGATGCACAATCAAACGTAGACTTTGGTGCGACTTACCTACTTGGTCAAGACGTAGAAGTTAAAGAGAAGAAAAAAGTTAGTAGTATTGAAGGTACTACACGTGCAGATGCAATATTGCTAGGTGTTCAGTACAGCCGTACTTTTTAACTTTTCTTAGAAAGAAAATCAGACCGGCACTCGCCGGTCTTTTTTGTTTTTATTCTCTTAACTGGCTTTGCCACATTTGAGCATATTGGCCGCCTTTTTTGAGTAAGGCTTCGTGAGAACCACGCTCGATAATCTGACCTTGAGAAAACACCACTATCACGTCTGAATCTACAATCGTTGAAAGCCTGTGGGCGATGGTCAATACCGTTCTTCCTTTTCCCATTTGTTTGAGGCTCTCCTGAATCTCACGCTCTGTTTCTGTGTCCAGAGCAGATGTCGCTTCATCAAGCAACAAGATAGGCGGGTTCTTTAGCAATGTTCGGGCGATTCCAACACGTTGCTTTTCTCCTCCTGACAGTTTCAAACCTCTTTCACCAACCTGAGTCTGGTATCCATCGGGTAACTGTTCTACAAAAGTGTGTATCTTCGCAGCTTTAGCGGCTTGTACGACTTCTTCGTAAGTGGCATCTGGTCGACCATAGGCGATGTTGTAATAGATAGAGTCATTGAACAGCACTGTATCCTGAGGCACCACGCCAATCGCATTGTGCAAGCTATCCTGAGTAACATCACGCAAGTCCTGACCGTCTATCCGTATCGCTCCGCTGGTTACGTCATAAAAACGAAACAGCAATCGACCTAAAGTAGATTTACCAGAACCAGATGAGCCTACAATCGCAACCGTCTGCCCCGCCTCAATATTAAGTGAGATGTTATTCAGGATTTGTCTTTGAGGATCATAGTGAAAATCAATCTGATCAAACACCACCTCTCCTTGTTTAACATCTAGGTCCGGTGCGTTTGCTTTATCTTTTACATCAGGAACTTGTCTGAGTAAGTCAAACATCTCGCCCATATCAATCAGTGACTGACGAATCTCCCGATACACATAGCCGAGAAAGTTCAGGGGCATCATCACTTGCATCATGTAGGCATTGACCATGACAAACCCACCCACCGTCAATGCACCACTGCTCACATCTCTCACAGCCAGCAGCAGTGCCAGAACCATACCACCATTTATCAGCAGCGCTTGCCCTAAATTCAATAAGGCGAGTGAATTGACAGTTTTCAGAGAAGCGGCTTCAAACCCTTCCATAGAATCGTCATAACGTTTGGTCTCGCGCTTTTCTGCGCCAAAATACTTAACCGTCTCAAAGTTCAACAGGCTATCAATGGCTTTTTGGTTAGCGTCTTTGTCTTTTTCATTCATCTCTTTTCGGATACGCACGCGCCATTCGGTCACTTTTGCGGTGAATACGATGTAAGTCGTCACCGTCACACTGACCACCAGTAAGTACCAGAAATCAAAAGCAAACAACAAAATGATTGAGATGAGTATCAGTTCCAGAAGCAAAGGACCGATACTGAACAAAATAAACCGGAGCAGAAAGTCGATGCCTTTCACTCCTCTTTCCATTACTCGGCTCAGCGCGCCCGTCTTTCTGGTTACGTGATATCGCAATGAAAGTTTGTGGATGTGAGAAATGGTTTCTAAAGCCACCGAGCGAAGAGCACGCTGACCCACTTTGGCAAACACGACATTTCGCAATTCTTCGAATCCAACCTTGAAGACTTGGTTCATACCATAAGCGACAACCAGCCCAATCGCACCAAGCGCAAATAGCCACTCTTGTTCATTGCTTTCACCCGCTAAAAGGTCAACAACCGCTTTGTACAGAAAAGGGGCAAAGACAGCGACAAGCTTAGAAATGCCCAAAGCAACCATAGCAATCACCGCACGTTGTTTTACCCATGGCTTGTCTTCTGGCCAGAGATAAGGGGAAATCTTTCTAATGGTGTGCCAGCCACTTTCGCGTGCCTGGTTCTCGACCGCCTGATTATCTGGGATTGCGGTCTTATCCGTTTCTACATTGCTGGCGTCTGACATGTGCTTCCTATTCTATTTTTAGTTTTACTTAGGTCGACCCTAAGTATAGAGAGATAAATCGAAGGCTTGTTGATCCCGTCGCTCAATGTAAGACGTTTGAGAAACAAAAAAGCCTAACGAAATTTCGTTAGGCTCTCTTTAATTGAAATTGCTTTCTGCAAACTACTCGAATTCTTCATCAAGATATTCGTCTAAGAAGTCTTCTTCATCTTCTTCGAAGGTTTCGGTTATGCCCGCTTTAAAGTCTCTTCTCTGAAGATAAACATCTCGTGACAGCGCATACGGATCAGGTGAAGATTCCAGTGTTCCTTCCTGTGGTATCAGCAGGTAACGTTTTTCCATACCTTCAAGTGCCCACTTTCCAAGCCCAGCCCAGAAATTCAGGAGAGATAGGGGTACGTACATGCCATCGACGGTATCGGTCGTTTTTCGCAACGTGATGGGACCATAACCTGGCACCATAAAATACGGACCATTGCCTACCCCGTGATAACCAAGCATGTCACCAAATGCCCGCTCGTCGTATTTGGTGATCCCAGCAGCGGTCGCCACATCAATAAAGCCCAACAGACCAACCGTGGAGTTAATCCAGAAACGGTTGAAATGAGTCAGAGCCAGTTCACCCTCTCCCATCAGCAGGTTGTTGATCATACTTGCTGGTTCATCAAGGTTAGCGAGAAAGTTGGCTATACCACCACGTATCGGCGTTGGCACTGTTTCAACATAAGCCACCGAAATTGGGCGAACAATGTAAGGATCAAGATAATCGTAGTTGATATCAAACATCGCTCGGTTAAAGCTTTCAAACGGGTCGTTTGGATGAGATACGTCAGCTTCGGCATTTTCCCCTTCCGGCACAGAGGAACAGCCAACGGCAAAAGCCAACATCGCGAGCAAGAGCCAGGAACCAATTCTATTTAACAACATAGTCCTTTACCAAAAAAACAAAGACCGGCTGGTAGCCGGTCTTCCTATCAACTCGCTTTATTCTAATGATTTCATAATAATCAGCAATATGAATTGATAGCGATCCATAGGTTCTGTCGACCTAACGTAAGACAATACATTAATAACGTTTATCTATGATTAACGCAACACTATCCCCTAAATTAGCAACATCGCTTTCACCGTGCCAATCACCGTCACGCGTTGCAACATTGCCATCAGTATCAAGCCTTGCTTTCACCACCAGCTCATCCAAAGAAGAAAGCTTGATATCTTGGAGCATGCTGTTGCCATCATCGAGTACAACCGTGCGAGGGAATGTTCCGAGCGGATAACGCGCCGCTGCCACGGGCATCGGGCTGCCGTCCGCTCTGTGTACAGATACGATCAATACAGAGTTTGGATCAGGGTTTATGCCTTCTCCTAAGGAAACATTCACCTGAACAGATTGCCCTGGGGCAGCTCCTGTATCACCCATTTTCTTCTTCGCGCTCTGAATACTCCTTTCCAGCATTTCATAGCGGTTATCAGACGGTCCAATCATTTTCTGCATCGCTCCCCAGTAACGGATTGCAGCAGCATAATCGGTACGCTCAAACGCATCAAAAGCCAAAAGCGAGAATACGCGAAGGTCAACCATATCCTGCTGAACCAATCTATGGAGCAGCGACCTCGCCTGATTTTGGTCTACCTCATCTGAAGACAGCATTAATGCCTGCGCATAGCCAAGCTGAATATCCGTGTCTTTTGGCTCTAGTCGATACGCTTTCTTCATTGAACCAATAGCGGTGGTAACATCACGGTTTGCTAGGGCAATTCGCCCGAGTAACATCCAACCCGTTGAATCTTCTGGCTGATGATGAAGACGTGTACGCAGCGCCAGAGTCAGATCTTTCATTTCGTCATCAGTCAGTGCCTGACCTTGTGGAGACATCAACTTTTTCGTCAGCGCAGGAAGGTTACCTTCTGCCTGATGCCAATCCACAACTTTCTGTGAACCACCGAATTGGAAGTACATGCCATATGACAGTGCCGCCACAAACAGAACCGACGGGATCGCAACCATTGCTGTCGAAATCTTGGTTGTCGCTTCGTCCTTTTTGGCTTTTGGCACATCATCCAGCAAGGTTTGTTTCAGGTCAGCAATAAGGTCTTGCTGGTTTTCAACCAACCCTTCTTTGGCTTCTTCTTCAAGTTCATTCAAGCGATCTCGGTAAAACGCTTTATTGAGTTCGTCACGGCGAGCATCATCATTAACGGCACGCTTCTGAATTAAAGGAAATGCAATTAATACACTGGAGATAGCGATGATTGCTGCTGTAGCTATCCAAAAAAATGTCATTTTTTCGCGTCCCCATTGTTATCGTCTTCTTTAAGTAGAGCCTGTAATTGCGCTTCTTTCTCTGCATCCCATTTTTCGTCAGTCACTTTTTCAACGACTTTCTGTTTGCCCCGGCTACGCACGACAATCAAACCAAAGCCAATTACCAGTACCGCAACGGGACCGAGCCAAAGAATAGAAGTTGCCGCTGTAATTGGGGGGTTGTAAGTCACGAAGTTACCGTAGCGTGCGATCATGTAGTCTATGATTTCCTGTTCAGACTTACCCTCTTTCAGCATTTCATACACTTTTTGGCGCAAGTCCTGAGCAAGAACGGCGTTGGAATCGCCGATAGAGTTGTTCTGACATTTCGGGCAGCGCAGGGTGTGACCAAGCTCTTTAAACAGTTGTTCCTGCTCAACCGTGTCAAACTCATAAATCTCAATACTAGCGAGCGCAGGCACAGTTAAGATTGCCAAGCCGAGTAAAAATCCACGCAGTTTGCTGATCATTTTGCCGCCTCCTCTATCAGTCTCTGATAAATCGGCTCTAACGTTTCTGCCCAGTTTTTCTCGTTCACATCTCCGACATGGCGGTACTGAATGACACCTTTAGCGTCGACGATAAAGGTTTCCGGAGCACCATAAACACCCAGATCCAATCCGAGCATTCCATTTCCATCAAACAGGCTAATCAGGTACGGATTCCCGAGTTCATTCAGCCACTGCACCGCTTTGTCTCGGTTGTCTTTGTAGTTCAGACCGATAATTTTGACATCTTTAGAAGCCAGCTCATTCAGGTATTTATGCTCCGCATAGCAGGTCGGGCACCAAGTCGCCCAAACATTGATAAGCAAAGGTTCACCAACAAAGATATCCTGCTCATAAAGCTTGCCGGGTTCCGCCAGATCTTCGAGTTTGAAGTTAGGGACGGGCTGACCAATGAGCACAGATTCCAGCTTTGTAGGGTCGTCTCCATCTGCATTGCGACTTAATTGAGTTGCAAAAACTGCCACCAAAATTAGAAAGAAAGCTAACGGGGCAAATAAAATATTTCGGTTCATTTATGCCTCCTTTTCTTTCAATGCAGCGGCAGATTTAGAAGATTTTCTGAAACGGTATCGCTTATCGCTAATGGCAACCACACCGCCAATTGCCATAAACAGACTGCCCAACCAAATCCAGCGAACAAACGGTTTGTAGTAAATTCTCACGGCCCACGCTTCGCCGTCATCGAGTCGTTCACCCATGGCAATATACAGATCACGAGTTACGCCACGATCTATCGCTGCTTCCGTCATCATAGATTTAGCTGTGCGGTAGAAGCGTTTTTCAGCGTGAAGCACGTTTACAAACTTGCCGTCTTTGGTGATTTCGAAATCGGCAATGTAGCCGTCGTAGTTTGGACCATCTTTGTCACGTAGCCCCTGGAAGTAGAAGTTGTAACCCTGGATCTGGAAGTTCTCACCCGGTGCCAGCCTCACATCACGTTCAATGCTGTAGTTCTGCACCATCGCGATACCAATCACCGTGATTGCCATACCAATGTGACCCAGCATCATCGCCCAGTGGCTTCTTTGCAGCTTGGTAACACCTACTTTGAATTCGTGGCGATGTGTCGCTCGTTGATGAAGCTCGAAGCCATGCATAGCGATAATCCAGATTGCCATCACCCAGCCAAGAAACGCTAAAGCTTCGAATTTATCCGCCAGTAGGAAAACGAAACCCGCTCCCAATACAACAGACAGAACACCAGAAACAATCATGGGTTTAACTAAGCTGGTGAGGTCATCGCGCTTCCAGCGAATCAAAGGACCAATACCAAGCAGGAAGGCGAAAGGCACCATTAGCCAAGTAAATAACATGTTGAAGAAGGGCGCACCGATAGATACAGAGCCTAATCCAAGTTGCTTGTGAACCAGTGGAAGTAATGTACCTACCAAAACCACAACCAGTGCCGCCACCAAAATGATGTTGTTTGCAAGCAAGGCGTTTTCACGAGAAAAGAGTTCAAAGTTGCCGCGAACCCGAACCGTGGAGCCTTTTAGAGCAAACAAAAGCAGTGAACCGCCGATGATAAACACCAGGAAGCCTAGAATGAACATGCCGCGAGACGGATCGGAAGCAAATGCGTGAACCGACACCAAAATTCCCGAGCGCACAAGGAATGTTCCAAGCAAACTCAATGAGAAAGCCGAGATTGCCAGTAGCACAGTCCACGCTTTAAAGGTACCGCGTTTCTCCGTTACCGCAAGAGAGTGCATCAACGCTGTGCCCGCTAACCATGGCATAAAGGACGCATTTTCAACTGGGTCCCAGAACCACCAGCCTCCCCAGCCTAGTTCGTAATACGCCCACCATGAACCGAGAGCAATACCCAGAGTCAGAAACAGCCAGGCGGCGGTAGTCCATGGTCTGGACCAGCGTGCCCACGCGGTATCTAAACGCCCGGTCATCAGAGAAGCGATAGCAAAAGAAAACGCGACAGAGAACCCGACGTAACCCATGTACAACATAGGAGGGTGAATAATCAGTCCCGGATCCTGAAGTAACGGGTTCAAATCTCGACCGTCTACCGGGAAAAATGGCAGAGTACGCAAGAAAGGATTGGAAGTGACGATAATAAACAGCAGGAAACCTACTGTAATCATCCCCATTACCGCTAAAACACGGGCAACAGACTCTTGGGGCATACCTCGGCTAAACGTGGCGACAGCGACTGTCCAGGCTGCCTGAATCAGTACCCAAAGTAGTAAAGACCCCTCGTGAGCACCCCAAACCGCCGTTAAACGATAATACCAAGGTAACTGGCTGTTTGAGTTTGTCGCGACATAAGTCAGGGTGAAGTCATTTGTGTAAAACGCCCACAACAGCACCAAAAACGACGCCATTAACAGAAGGAACATCCCCCATGACAGCGGTCTCGCCGTATTCATCAATGTGATGTTGTTTTTAGAAGCACCAACTAATGGCAGGATACTCAACAATACCGCAAAGCCGAGCGACACAATCAGGGCAAAGTGCCCGAGTTCTGCAATCATTGTGTGCTCTCCGCTTTCTGCTCGTCAGTATAGGTAAGAGGCTCATGCACTTTTTCCATTGCCTCTGCTATTTCTGGTGGCATGTATTCTTCATCGTGCTTGGCAAGTACTTCAAACGCCTCAATGGTCGTTGCATCTCTCAATACGCCTTGCGCCACAATACCCTGACCTTCGCGGAAGAGATCCGGCAATATGCCGTCATACAGAATCGTTACCTTAGGACCGACATCGGCAAGGTCGAACTGTACTTGCAGGGATTTAGAATTACGGACTACAGAACCTTCCACAACCATTCCGCCGATACGCAGACGCTGACCGACTTCTGGTTTGGTTCCGTCAGGCTTACCATGGACTAGCTCTGTGGGGGTATAAAACAGGTCCATATTCTGATTCAGTGCGTAAAGCATTAAACCTATGGTTGCGCTCAAGCCAAAAAACAGTGCGAGAATCAGCCCGAGTCTTTTTTTACGTCTTGGGTTCATAATGTGTTCTCCATGTTTTTAGCTGCGTCAATACGAGCCTGACGATCAATTTTCGCGTTTACTTCACCCAGTAAATCTTTACTGCGTTTGATGCTAGCAAAAAGCAGGATCAGCATGGAGAGAAAAGTGATGCCAAAAGCACCCCATACATATGAGGCGTAGCCGCCCATAGCAAGAAAATCACTGAAAGAATCGAAATGCATGGGCTACCTCTTAACGCCAAGTGGAGATGATGCCAACGCTTGAACCCAAGGACGGTGGCTCTCTTTGCTTATGATTTCATTCTTGAATCGGATCAGAGTCAGTGCTCCAAAAAAGAAAGCGAAACCAAGAATATTCAGCAGTAGCGGCCAAAGCATGTCGTTAGAGATAGAAGGCTTGGCAAATTTGGTAATGGTTGCCCCTTGGTGAAGGGTATTCCACCATTCAACGGAGAAATGAATGATAGGAAGGTTGATTACGCCGACTATTGCCAGTATCCCTGCTGCTTTAGCCCCAGTTTTCTGATCGTCAAACGCGTGATACAGCGCGATCACGCCAAGATATAGGAACAACAGGATCAATTCAGAAGTTAAACGAGCATCCCAAACCCACCACGTGCCCCACATTGGTTTACCCCATACAGCGCCTGTTACAAGGGCAATAAAGGTGTATACCGCACCAATTGGTGCCATGGCAGCGGCTGCCATATCTGACAGCTTTAACTGCCAAACCAAACCTATAAAGGCGGCAATCGCCATCGACATGTAAACCCCCATCGACCAGATAGCCGAAGGGACATGGATGTAGATGATTCGAAAACTGTCACCCTGCTGATAGTCGGAAGGCGCGTAAGCCAGCCCCCAAATGGTACCGGTGACGAGAAACACAGCCGCAAGAATAGAAAACCATGGCAAGAGCTTGTCGCTCAGCCTATAGGCGTTCTCGGGCTTGGCATAGGGATGTAGCCATTTCCACATGGTTAAGGTCTCACTCTTACTTCTAGGGCTTCCTTATTTAAGACTCTAGCGGTCCACGGAAGTTGTAATATTAATTTTGAAATTGCGAGGTTTAGAGACTGTCATCTTTAAACCTGTAGCACATTCCTATCACTTTAACGGAATGTTAACTAAAAAAACTTGTTCAATATCAATTGACACTTATGCGCAGTGATGCACTTATCGCAAATGGTGTTAATGTTGCCGCTCCCGCAAGCATTGCACCAAGAATTGCCAGTTGTCCGTTATACGCAACGCCTAAGCCCGCTGCGTCAATTGCTGATGTTGCAAAGATTAAGATCGGAATATAGAGCGGTAACACAAGGAGGCTCAGAAGTACCCCGCCTTTTTGCAACCCGACAGTTAGTGCGACGCCAATTGCCCCGACAAAGCTCAACGTAGGCGTGCCGATGAGTAACGTTAAAACAACGGCACTCCAAGTATTAAAGTCTAAAGACAGCAAAATAGCCAAAAGCGGACTAATAAGAATCAGAGGCACACCAGTAAGTAGCCAGTGAGCAATCACTTTCGCCATAACGGCTAAAGGTAAAGGGATGGGCATCAGCATCATTTGCTCAAGTGCGCCATCCTGGAAGTCGTCACGAAACAGCCTTTCAAGAGAAAGCAGTGCGGAAAGTAAAGCGGCTACCCAAACGATTCCTGACGAAATTCTGGCAAGCAAATTGGGCTCAGGACCGATACTCAACGGAAAGAGTGTAACCACAATAATAAAGAACCAGAGCGGGTTTAAGATATCGGCCTGTCGGCGAAATGCGATTAATAATTCCCGACGGACGATGGCTACCATGGCGCTTATCATATTAATCACCCAACTTGATTTTTCTTAGTAGAGAGTTGTCGGTAAACATGTCTTGGTGCGTGGTCAGCAAAACCATTCCACCTTTCTCAGCATGCCCTGCGAATAGAGATTCCAATACTTTGACGCCTTGTTTATCTATCGCAGTTAAAGGCTCATCAAGAATCCAGAGTGGGTGCTCACTTAACCATAAACGCGCCAATGCAACCCGGCGCTGCTGACCCGCAGAAAGCTTGCCAGCAGAGATATCCTCTCTTCCTGCTAAACCAACCTGAGCAAGTGCTTTCCATAATGTGTCTTCGTCACTCTTTCCTTGATGAACTTGCATGTAGTAAGCAAGATTTTCGTATGCACTCAGCTCTTTTTTTACGCCTGTTTGGTGTCCGAGAAACAGCAGGTCTGAATGGTATTCTTCCCTTGAAGAGAAAATGCTCTCTCCTTTCCACTGAATTTCGCCACTCTCTGAGTCTCCAAGCCCTGCGACAATTCTCAATAACGTGGTTTTTCCAGTTCCATTTCGACCTTCAATTTGGAGTAGATCTCCAGGGTTTACTTGAAAGGAAAGAGACTCGAACAACACTCTTTCATCACGAACAGCAGTAAGGTTGGATACGTCTAACATGGTAAAAGTCTTGATTTTATTGAGGGTATATCTTAGCACAATGCCCACCACTCTAAAGGGGAACACTGTCCTGAGTTTCACGAAACTGGGTAAAAATCTGTTAATGAATCATCACAAAACATTAAATCTGTTCACTTGATCAAATAACTTGTTTTAAATTGCGGATACCCGAACTCTTGGACGATGACGAGCGCCGAAAAACAAAAAAGGAGCCGCCGGGCTCCCTTTCGTTATGTAGAAGTATCTTTTGGATCATTTTACGTTTTTTTGAGGACGTCTTTGATCTTGTCTTCGGCGAGGTGCAGCACGACCGCTCAATGGAGGCACTTTTTCCTTGCCTGCTATTTTGTTTTGCAGTGACATCATTAACTCGGCTTCGGCTTTTGGCAGCTCACACTCTTCTATGAGTTCGTTTATGCCTGCCCCTAACTGCACCATTTTACTGGCGCGAGTATAAAGCCTGCCGTCGTTATCTGTATGCTCTAACTCGGTAATTCTCTCGCTGATATGCTGAATCAGATCTTGCTGTTCAGCGACTTTCTGACCGAGTCCCACCATCACAGAGCGCACTTCCAGCAATTGCTTGTTCGTTTTTTGTAGTTCTTTTTCCAAACCACGAACTTGCTGTCTATGCTGATCCGCTTTTTGGCGGCTGCTCTTTCTTACTCGAAGAAAAACGATCACTAGCAACGAAGCGACTAAAACGGAGCCGCCCGCTACCAATGGCAAAACAGAATACAACTCGTCAGCCATTATAGGTGAGCCATTTCTTCCCACTCTTCGTCAGAAAGAAGTTTGTTCAGGTCAACCAAGATTAGAAGCTTACCATCACGGTTGCTTACACCCTGGATGAACTTGGCACTTTCATCTGTACCAACGCTTGGAGTGGTGTCGATTTCAGAAGAACGCAGGTAAACCACTTCGGCTACGCTATCCACCAGGATACCGATAACCTGACGCTCAGATTCGATAACGATAATACGAGTGTTGTCGGTAATCTCACCCTGCATCAGACCAAAACGTGAGCGAGTATCGATAACCGTGACGACGTTACCGCGAAGATTGATGATACCCAGTACGTAATCTGGTGCACCAGGTACTGGAGCAATTTCGGTATAGCGAAGAACTTCGCGTACCTGCATTACGTTAATACCGTAAGTCTCATCTTCTAGCTGAAACGTTACCCACTGCAGTACCTCGTCGTTAACTTGGTCTTTTCTTACTTCTACTTCATTAGCTTGAGACATGTTTTATCCTCATTTGTGTCGCTACCGACAATTCTACTACTAACTGTCTAATGCTTTGACGTCCAGCCCAGCATTGAGCATGGAAACTAATTCTTCTACATGAATTAAAGCACACATTTTTTCTTTAACCATGCCAGCGAGCCAAGGTCTTTTGCCTGCGCTTTCACGCCAGCGAACTTTTTCTGGGTCCAGCCACTCTGTCCCCAACAGTTTGTTCGCGGCTAACCCCCAATGGCTTTCACCCAACATAACGATGTATTCGTAATTTTCTCGATGAGAGTTATCTGTCAATTTCTCAGACATCACCCAACGAGCCGTGTCCACAACGTCTAGCTGGTCACTCCGGTTCGTTTGCAGCCCCAGGTACCAATCTGGTCTTCCAATCAGGTGGTTAAGCTCTTCGTTCTTACGATGAATACCACCTAACTCATCCAAAGGAACCGCAAATGTCACACCATTTACATCAAAATAAAGTGCCTGAAACGCTTCATTCCGAGCAACAGTGTGCCAGGTATCTTCTGCATCACCGCCACTTTGAGTTTCTGGTGCTACATCCACTTCCGTATCAACGGTGGATTCAGGTTCCTGTACTTCAACCTCAGGTTCAGATACGTCTTCCTGAACCACTTCTTCCTGGGTCTGAACTTCCTGAACCTCTGGAATATCTTCCACAACAGGTTCAGCGACGTCCCAGCTTTGAATCTCGTCAGAAGCGACCTCGACTGTTGGCTCTTCAACAGCAACTTCTTCAACAGCAACTTCTTCAACAACAGTCTCTTCAGGGCTTAGCGTGGCAATTTCCGCTGTGTTCTGAACGATAAGCTCTTCAATTTCTGGCTCATCAGCAATGTTGGTTGATTCAAGCTGGCTAAGCAGCCTTTGAACATCCTCTAAATCAGGTGCTTCAAATTCGTTGTATACAGTTTCAGTATAGGACGGAATAGGCTCAGGTTGTACTTCTGGCTGAAGATCTAACCCGTAGTCAGCCAGATTCGGTTCTTCTTCCTGCTCAGGCTGAGCTTCATCTAATTCTTGTTCTTGAGTTTCCTGCTCCTGAACTGAAAGGTCCTCAGCGCGTGCAGTATCAACTGCTAGTTCTTCTGTTTCTGCATCAGAAGAGTCCATTGTGCTATCGGCTTGTTCACTCGGAACACTATCAGTAGAAATCTCGGTAGGAACTTCTGCCACCATTTCTTCCGAAACAGGTGTTTTTTCTGCAACGGCGGCGTTTTGCGCTTCGCGAGCCTCAGCTTCTACGGACGACAATAACCCCTCTTCATCAAGAAGCGAGGTAAAATATTCATCCAAAGCCTGTTCACTCGAAAGCACTGAATCTTTAATCATCGAAAGCTAACCTCTCGAGATAAAGTAATAGCTGCTTATAGGCAAAAACGCCACGACTGCCAGACGCAAAATGTGAGGCAGGTAAGTGTTTTAAGCTCGCATCGCGAAATTTTGTATCAATTGGGATAGCGGAAGGCCAGACCTGATTCGGATAGCCTTTCTTCAACTGAGTCAGAGTCTGCAATGACGCATTGGTGCGCTTATCGTACATGGTTGGAACGATAGTCGTTTTGAACGGGTCTGGTCGAGACTTCTGCATGATAGCCAGCGTTCGAACCATGCGCTCCAAACCTTTCATAGCGAGGAACTCGGTCTGAACCGGTATCAAAATGCGATCGCTGGCAGCCAGCGCATTTACCATCATTACCCCAAGAATAGGCGGGCAATCAATAAGCACGTAATCGTACTCATCTTCAACGGAAATCAACGCTTTTTTCAGAATCAACCCCATGCCGCTGCGATTACCCATGACACGATCCAGCGTAGCCAGAGACATGTGTGCAGGTACAATATCAATGTTTTCAATATCGGTGCCCAATATCAGGGCTTGCACATTGTCTTTCTCGACTTGTCTAAGCTGGAAAAGGTCAAACAGACTGGATGGAACCTCATCCGAGTCGTACCCCAAGTAAGTCGTTAGCGACCCATGAGGATCGGTATCCACAAGCAGGACACGATGTCCCTGCTTGCTCAAAAGTCCTGCCAGAGTGACCGTTGTCGTGGTCTTCCCTACACCACCTTTTTGGTTAGCAACGCTCCAAACTACCACATTGGCTCCTTACGATAGTCCAACTTCAACCAGCATGCGCTCCGCAATCCTGTCCAGAGGCAAATCCTCGGTTGATAAGCCAGCTTTTGCCACTGCCTGTGGCATTCCATATACCACACAACTTTCTTCGTCTTGTGCCCAAATAGTTGCTCCGGCGGCTTTCAACATACGAGAGCCTTCGCGCCCGTCTGCACCCATACCGGTTAAAACCATGGAGAGCACTTTGTCTTGATAAATCTTGGCTGCCGATCCGAATGTCACATCAACACAAGGTTTGTAATTCATACGATCACCGCCATCAATGATTCTCAGCTTAGCGGAACCAGGACGACCATCAATCATCATTTGCTTACCACCCGGTGCGAGATAAGCACAACCTGGTTTCAACACATCGCCATCTTCCGCTTCTTTCACCTGAATCTTACACAGTGAGTTTAAGCGAGCAGCGAAAGCTGCTGTAAAGGTGGCAGGCATGTGCTGTATAAGCACAATTGGATGTGGGTAGTTGACAGGTAGCTTGGTAAGGATCTTTTGAAGTGCAACGGGTCCTCCGGTGGAGGTGCCAATCGCAGTCAGTTGATATTTCTTACCAGTCGCACGAAACTTAGCGGCAACCGGACGACCACGTTCTGGAGCGGGAGCAGCAGGTGCTGGTCGCTGTAACGAAGTCGTTGCTGGTCTGGCTGTTGAGCGTGTCGTGCTCGTAGGAGCTGTGGTCGCTGCACCACCAATTGGGCGACGCAGAAATGCACGTTTCCTAGAAATTTCCTGAACACGCTGCTGAAGCAGGTTTACTGCTTCATCGCGGTTACGTGCAATATCTTCAAATTTCTTAGGTAAGAAATCCAAAGCCCCGGCATCCAGTGCATCTAGCGTTGCTTTAGCACCGTCATGAGTAAGCGAAGAAAACATCAAGATAGGCGTCGGTTGCGCCTTCATGATTTCACGGACAGCGGTAATACCATCCATGACAGGCATCTCGATGTCCATGGTAATGACATCAGGTTTTAATTTGATGGCTTTATCAACGGCTTCTTTGCCGTTGACAGCCATATCCACTACTTCAAGGCGCGGATCTGAGTTGATAATTTCACTAACGCGTCGGCGAAAAAAACTTGAATCATCAACTACTAATACTCTTACCGCCATATTATCCCTTCAATTAAATATGCGAGCGAGTGGCATATTTCTTCAATAAGTTCGGTACATCTAGAATCAATGCGATATGACCGTCACTGGTAATCGTTGCACCAGCCATACCTGGAGTACCTTGTAGTAATTCGTCGAGTGGTTTGATAACCACTTCTTCTTGACCAATCAACGAGTCAACCACGAAGCCAACACGCTGACTGCCCAGCTGAACAATCACTACATGACCGTGGTTAGACTTCTTCTGACCGTTAGCGCTGTCTGGTACTAACCAATGCTGAAGGTAGAACAAAGGAATGGATTTTTCTCGAACTATGATCGTAAGTTGACCATCTACTGTGTTGGTTTTGCTCAGATCTAAGTGGAAAATCTCATTTACGCTCGCCAGAGGCAATGCAAACGGCTGACCAGATACACCCACCATCAGGGTAGGAAGGATAGCCAGAGTCAGAGGCACTTTGATGGTGATCTTAGTACCTTTACCCATTTCAGAATCGATATCTATCGAACCATTCAGGGTATTGATCGCCGTTTTCACAACGTCCATACCTACACCACGACCAGAGATGTCAGAGATTTCAGTCTTAGTTGAGAAACCAGGCATGAAGATCAGGTTGTAGCATTCTTTTGGAGACAAGCGCCCAGCGGCGTCAGCATCCATAAGACCACGTTCAACAGCGATACTTCTTAGCTTGTCGGCATTCATACCACCACCATCATCAACGATGCTCAGTTCGATATGATCACCTTCTTGAGATGCAGAAAGAATCACTTTACCCGTACGCGGTTTTCCGTTCTCAACACGGACATCCGGCATTTCAATACCGTGGTCAACCGAGTTACGAACCAAGTGAATCAATGGATCCGCCAGAGCTTCTACTAAGTTCTTATCCAAATCGGTTTCTTCACCGCGCATTTCAAGCACAATGTCTTTCTTCAGGCTACGTGCGATATCACGTACAACTCGAGGGAATCGACCAAACACTTTCTTGATTGGCTGCATTCGAGTCTTCATTACCGCGCCTTGAAGGTCGGCAGTCACCACGTCGAGGTTGGCAACCGCTTTCGACATTTCTTCGTCGTTGCTATTAAGACCCAGGCTCACTAAACGGTTACGAACCAGTACGAGCTCACCCACCATGTTCATGATGTCATCCAGCGTCGATGTATCAACACGAACGGTTGCATCAGCTTGTGGTTTCTTCGCATCTTTTGCCGCAGCAGGAGCTTGCGCTTTAGCAGCAGGTTTTGCTGGCGCTGCTGGTTTTTCAGCAGGCTTCGGTGTCGGTTTTGGTTCTGGCTTAGGTGCAGGTTTCGTTGCAGCAGCTGGTGCCGGAGCCGGAGTTGGCTCTACAGGCTTAGTCGCTGCTTCAAGCTCTTCAGGTGAAGGACCTTTTCCTGAACCGTGCAATTGATCCAGAAGATTTTCAAACTCATCATCGGTCATCAAATCGCCATCACCGCCAGCAGAAGCTGCTGGTGTAGGCGCTGGTGCCGCAGGGGCTGCTGCCGGAGCAGAAGCATTACTTGGACTGCCGCCTGAACCATGCAGTTCATCCAGCAGTTTTTCAAATTCGTCGTCGGTTATATCGTCGCCACCAGCCGCAGCGCCTGCTCTTGGTGCTGGGTCAGATGCTGGTGCAGGAGCCGTTCCACCAGTTGTCGGAGGCGTGCCTTTACCGTGTAATTCATCGAGCAGGGCTTCGAATTCATCCTGGGTGATTTCGTCAATCGATCCGTTGTCACCGCCGGATGCTTCCGGAGCAGGTGCAGGAGCGACAGGTTCTGGGACAGGTTCCGGCTCAACGACTGGTGCAGGGGCTTCTGCAACAGCTTCAGCGGCGACTTCATCTTCGCTCTCGGGTTTACAGAGGCGGTGGAGGTCTTCAATCAAAGCAGGGTCGGCAGGCGTCAGTGGTGATCTTTCCTGCACCGCTTCAAACATGACGTTTACGGCATCCAAAGCTTGCAGAATTGTATCCATCAGCTCAGCTGTTACTGAACGCTGACCATTACGCAGAATGTCGAAGATGTTCTCCGCGCCGTGACAAACATCAACAAGTTCTGTCAGGGCTAAGAATCCAGCACCCCCTTTTACGGTGTGGAAACCTCGGAAAATTGCATTCAACAGGTCTTTATCGTCTGGATTGTTTTCCAGTTCTATTAACTGCTCCGAAAGCAGTTCCAGGATCTCACCAGCCTCGACCAAAAAGTCCTGTAGAATATCTTCGTCTAATTCGTAACTCATATCTTACCCCTAGAAGCCAAGACTCGACAGCAAGTCATCAACATCGTCTTGTGAAGAGACAGCGTCCTCACGCTCATGAGCGTTGATAATAGGGCCTTCTGCTTCGGCACCTTTCTTCGCTTTGTTCTCTTCCTGCTTGTCTGTTTGTTGCTCAACACCAAAGGCCGTCAAAATCTCGACAAGTCGGTCTTCTACCTCACGAACTAAGGTAATGACACGTCTGATGATTTGACCAGTGAGGTCCTGAAAGTCCTGAGCCATGAGAATTTCCGTTAACTGGCTTCTCAACTCAGAACTGTCCCCTTCAACCTGGGTCATCAGCTCATCGATTCGATGGCAAAGAGATTTAAACTCGTCCAGCTCAATACGACCATTCATTAGACGGTTCCACTGAGGGCGAACCTGCATTAAGTGTTCATGCAAGTTGTCAGCCATTGGAAGAGAACGTTCTACCGCGTCCATGGTTTTGTTTGCGGCGGTTTCCGTTTTTTCTATCACATACTCTAGACGATCCCTCGCGTCGGGGATTTCATCCGTAGCGATTTCATTCATCCGTTGATCGACTTTGAATTGCGTCAAAGAGTCATGCAATTCACGAGTGAGTGTGCCAATTTCATGGATCACTGGGTTGTCGATAGACTTGGAAATGAATTGTACGAGATCATTAGCTTCTTGTTGCTTGTCGTTTTCCAACAAGCTCACCAACTCTTTCGCTTGCTCTAAAGAAATCATTCTACTTTTGCCCTTTCAACGCCTCTGTAAGTATGTTTGTTATAAGCGTAATCGTGGCTTACAAACGCTCGAAGATCTTATCTAGTTTTTCTTTCAGCGTTGCTGCTGTGAAAGGTTTAACAATGTAACCATTCACCCCTGCCTGTGCCGCTTCGATGATTTGCTCACGCTTCGCTTCAGCAGTAATCATCAAAACAGGAAGGTGTTTGAGCTCGTCGTCAGCACGGATATTCTTCAGAAGGTCAATCCCCTGCATACCCGGCATGTTCCAGTCAGTTACGACAAAGTCGAACTCACCTTTTTTCAGCATTGGTAGAGCGGTAAGACCATCATCAGCTTCCTGAGTGTTGTTGAAACCCAAGTCACGAAGTAGGTTTTTAACAATACGGCGCATTGTTGAAAAGTCGTCAACAATGAGGATCTTCATGTTTTTATTCAAAATTGCCTCCACTGAGGTCGAAGTCAGTGTTATTACTCGTTAAGTGTCCACGCGCTAAGTTTAGCTCGTAAACGTTGCATAGATTGGCTATGTATTTGGCTAACGCGAGATTCGCTGACATCCAATACTTCCCCAATTTCTTTTAAATTTAGCTCTTCATCGTAATAAAGCGAGAGAACTAAGGCTTCCCGTTCAGGAAGCGTTTTAATAGCTTCAACAAGGGCATGGCGAAAAGATTCGTCTGCTACCCCTTTGAATGGTAGGTTATCTTCGGACACTTCGTGAGGAGAAATTGCATCTTCCGACACTCCCAGGTCTTCAATACCCACCAGCCGAGAACAGTTTATATCAGTTAGCGCATTATGGTACTGTTCTAACGACATATTTAAGTGTTTGGCTACTTCTGCATCAGTTGGATCACGGTTCAATTGTGATTCTAGCTCATTTATCGCCTGACTGATGGTTCGATTATTCTTATGTACCGATCTGGGTACCCAATCTCCGCGTCGCATTTCATCCAACATGGCTCCACGAATCCGAATACCAGCGTACGTTTCAAAGCTTGCGCCCTTACTGCCATCGTAATTTTGCTGAGCTTCAATTAACCCGATCATTCCGGCTTGAATCAGGTCGTCCACCAAGACACTTGGAGGCAACCGACCGATTAAATGATGGGCAATTCGCTTTACAAGATCGGAATAGCGCTCCAGAAAAGCGGATTGATTTCCTGGATTGCCAAATTGATCGTATGTCAGCGGCTTAGTCACCAAAAGGCTCTCCTGCTACTTCTCTGTTATTAAGTAAGCGTTCAACAAAAAACTCTAAATGTCCACTCGGAGTTTTAGGAATTGGCCAGGTTAATGCTTTGTTTGCTAACGAACTGATGGCCAGAGCGGCTGGAGATCGCGGAAAAGCGTCTACAACAATTTTCTGCTTCTTCACCGATTGACGTACTTTATCATCAAGCGGGATACATGCGACGAGCTCTAGACTAACATTCAGAAATCTCTCTGTGACCAAGGTCAACTTTGCAAACAATTCTCGCCCTTCACGGTAACTTCTTACCATATTGGCAACAATTTTAAAGCGCTGCACCTGATGTTCGCGACTTAATAATTTAATTAAAGCATATGCATCCGTGATTGACGTAGGTTCATCACACACAACAACTAAAACATCTTGAGCTGCTCGTGAAAAACTTACGACCATATCCGAAATACCCGCAGCGGTATCTATCAGAAGTACGTCTATATCTTCTTCAAGAGACCCGAAAGCACGAATTAAACCAGCATGTTGGGCTGGTGACAACTCTGTCATGCTCTGAGTACCAGAAGTTGCTGGAATAATTTTAACGCCATGTGGTCCTTCGACCATAGCGTCTTTTAGCTCACATTCACCAGCTAACACATGTCCCAGGTTTCTTTTTGGTCTAATACCCAGCATTACGTCAACGTTAGCCAAGCCGAGATCGGCGTCTAACACTACAACTTTTTTGCCTTGACGTGCCATGGAAAGCGCTAAACCAAGTGTGACATTTGTTTTACCAACGCCGCCTTTACCGCCAGTAACAGAAATTACTTTAGTAAGAGTTGGTTGCGTTAAGCGACGGAGGCCGCTTGCTTGATCTTGTATCATATCTTTATTCATAATATTCCGCCGCCTAAAGTCCTTCCGATTCACTATTCCAATAGTGAGGTTCATCTTCCGCTGACTTCTCTAGCAACTCGTTTGCTTTTGCAAGCATGTACTTAGGTTGGGCTATCACAATATCCTCTGGCACCCTTTGTCCGTTGGCGATATAAGCCACAGGGATGGCATTTTGAATAACCACGCTGATAACCTCTCCTAAGCTCAGAGACTCATCTAGCTTGGTTAAAATGCAACCAGATAGAGGAATCCGTTTAAAATGATCGATCGTTTCCTGAAGCACTTGTCGCTGTGCTGTAGTCGGCAGGACAAGGTAGCTGTTGATGACTTCACCGCTTTCTTGCATGAGCGTGTCTAACTGCTCGGAAAGCCGGACATCACGCTGCCCCATTCCTGCTGTATCAATTAAGATAAGTCTTCGATTTCTAAGCTGATATATGACTTCGGCAAGTTGCTCAGAATCTTTAGCAACTCTTACCGGACAGCCCATAATTCGACCATAAATCGATAATTGTTCGTGGGCACCGATACGATATGTGTCGGTGGTGACGAGTGCGACGTTGTCGGCGCCGTACTCCATTGCAGCGCGCGCTGCCAGTTTTGCGACCGTAGTCGTTTTACCCACTCCGGTTGGTCCGAGTAGAGCAACGACACCGCCGCGTTTAAGAATGTCTTCTCTTGGAATGGTAATTTGGTCGGAAATAAGCCCAAGCAGTGCTTTCCACGCGTGAACAGGAGGCGTGTCCTCTGGGATGTAACAAGCCATCTGATCAGCCAGCTCCTGAGAAACCCCCATTCTTTCAAGACGTTTGATGAGCATTGCACGAAGTGGCTCTCTTCTTTCCACTTCCTGCCACATCAAGCCGGATACTTGGTGCTCCAGTAGACGACGGATTGACGTCATCTCTTCGCGCATACTTTCCAATTCTTCAGTATTGGCTTTGTCTCGGTTGTCGCGCTCGCCCTTATCGTATCGGGTTGGGTCAAGCTTAGGAGCTCGGCGGTCCTGAGACTGGTCGTCTTTCAGAAGACGAGAAAGACCGGATTCTTCAGCCAGAGAGCGACCACTTCCTGACGTTGGGCGTCGACGATCGTATGGGTCTTGATCGTTTCCAGCAGACTGGCGCTTTAGAAGTGCCTCAAGGGAATCGGCTTCAGTATTCTTTTCTGGTTCCGCTTCCTGACTATATTGCTTAAGCATATTGGCGAAACGGCGTGTCATCGACCCGCTTGCACCTGCACCGTTCCCACCAAGACTAACTCGATCTTCCTTCAGTTCACGCTTAGGCGACATTTGCGAGTATTCATCGGTTTGGCGAGCTAGGCCTGAATCTCTCGATCCATTTTTTGCCGCGCCGTCACCATCGACAGCCGCCACAATCTCGACACCGCCTGTGACTCGCTTGTTAGACATGATGACCGCATCGGATCCAAGCTCTTCTTTCACTTGTAACAATGCGCCACGCATATCTTTGGCAAAAAATCGTTTAATTTTCAAAATCGCTTTCCAAGTCTAACTTTGGTTGATTTCCGTCAGCGGTTAATTACCGACAGCCTGAACAATTCGGATTTGCTTTTCATCAGGTATTTCCTGATAAGAGAGCACTCTTAAATTCGGGATAGTGTTCTTAACGAATTTCGCTAGTGTGGTTCTTAGTACACCCGAAGTCAGCAGTACAGCAGGCTCACCCTTAAGTTCTTGGTCATGTGTGGCCTGGCTGAGTGAGGATTGCAACCTTTCTGCTAACCCTGGCTCAATTCCAGCAGACTCTCCACCTGACGCCTGCATAGTCTGATGCAATATTTGTTCCAGCTCAGGAATCAAAGTAATGACAGGTAACTCAGGCTCTATACCATTGATTTCCTGTACAATTAAGCGTTTCAGTGAAATGCGAACTGCCGCTGTAAGTATGTCGGGTTCTTGACTCTTTGATGAATACTCGGACAAAGTCTGAACAATTGTTCGAATATCTCTGATTGGAATGGCTTCGTTTAGTAGGTTTTGCAGCACTTTTACAACGACACCAAGCTGAAGCTGATCCGGCACAAAATTCTCAACCAGTTTCGGTGCATTTCGTCCAAGCATTTCCAGCAGGTTCTGAACTTCTTCATGACCAATCAGCTGAGACGCGTTATTCGTCAGCAACTGGCTTAGATGAGTAGCCAGAACGGTGGAAGAGTCCACTACGGTATAACCCAGCGCTTGGGCCGTTTCTTTCTGATCGTCTTTCACCCATACCGCTTCCAGGCCAAAGGCAGGGTCTATCGTAGCTTCCCCTTCGACCACACCATAGACTTGACCCGGATTAATGGCCAGTTCCTGGTCGGCACGGATCTCAGCCTCACCGACCGCAACCCCCATCAGAGTGATTCGGTAGCTGTTGGGTGGCAGTTCCAGATTATCTCGTATGTGCACTGCTGGAATCAGGAAGCCGAAGTCTTGGGAAAGCTTCTTACGCACACCTTTCACGCGTTCTAATAACTCCCCGCCTTGGTCTCTGTCCACCAGTGGAATGAGTCGATAGCCAACTTCCAGGCCAATCACATCAACAGGCTGTACGTCATCCCACGAAAGTTCTTTCTGAGAAACGGGCTCAGATTCTGTTTTAGCTGGTGTTTTAGGCTTCTCGGCTTCTTCTTTCTGCTTCTTACGAATGTAGTAAGCTCCACCACCTGCGATAGCCGCCAGCAGTAGAAAAGCGAAATGAGGCATTCCCGGCACAATACCCATAACCCCAAGAATACCCGCGGTAATCATCAGAGCTTTGGGATTGTCGAACATCTGGAACACCATCTGTTGTCCCATGTCTTCGTCGGTATTTTGGCGAGTTACCATGATGGCAGCGCCGATGGAAAGCAAAAGTGACGGGATTTGAGCAACCAGACCATCACCAATGGTCAGCAGTGTATAGATTTGAACCGCGTCGCCAAATGCCACATCGTATTGGATCATACCAATCGACAGACCACCCACGATGTTGATGAAGAGGATCAAAATACCTGCGATAGCATCCCCTTTTACGAATTTAGAAGCACCATCCATTGAACCGTAGAAATCCGCTTCTTTGGTCACCTCGGAACGTCTTGTCCGTGCCTGTTCCTGGTCGATAAGCCCTGCGTTCAAGTCGGCATCAATCGCCATTTGCTTGCCGGGTAAGGCATCAAGAGTAAATCGAGCACTGACTTCCGAAATACGCCCTGCACCTTTGGTGACGACCATAAAGTTAATGATCATCAAGATGAGGAAAACAACCAAACCCACGGCGTAGTTGCCCCCGATAACCACATTACCAAACGCTTCGATAACGTTACCAGCCGCACCCGAACCTTCATGACCGTAGAGAAGAACCACACGCGTGGACGCTACGTTCAATGCAAGCCTCATCAAAGTTGCGATTAGCAGTACAGTTGGAAAAGCCGCGAAATCCAGCGGGCGACGTGTGTAAACGGTAACCAGAAGCACAACCATAGCCAACGCAATGTTAAAGGTGAACATCAAGTCGAGCAGAAATGGAGGCATAGGTAACACGACCATTGCAAGGGTAGCAAGGACGAGTACCGGAGCCCCAATCGCTGGCATGGCGCGATTTGGCAGTTTAGGCAGCTTCTCTGCAAACGGCAGGTTCAATTTCATAGAAGTTAAGTAGAAGATTTAAATACAAAAACGCAAAGTGAAGGCTATTATGCAAATTCCAGTCCATCTGAATAGTCAAAAATTTGTCTACAGAAAATCAATATCTTAGGTCAGGAGGAATGGGCATATTCTTCTCTTGAAGTGTGGGGCGCTCTCCCCCTCGCTTACGGTACTGTTTAAGCTGGAAAACATACGCCAGAACCTGTGCGACTGCCGTAAACAGACCGTCAGGAATTTGTTGCTCCAGCTCAGTAGAATGATACAAAGCTCGGGCAAGAGGCGGAGCAGGTACAACATAGATGTCGTGTTCACGAGCGATTTCACGAATCTTAAGCGCGATATGATCAGTACCTTTGGCTACCACTACCGGTGCCTTGTCGGTCTTCTGGTTATAACGCAGCGCGACAGAGAAATGCTCCGGGTTGGTAATGATCACATCCGCCTGTGGAACATCTGCCATCATGCGACGCTGTGCCATTTCTCTTTGAAGCATCCGGATGCGACCTTTTACTTCTGGCTTACCTTCAGTCTCTTTGAATTCGTCTTTCACTTCCTGTTTAGTCATCTTCAGTTGATTGGCGTGCTGCCAGATCTGAAAAGGAATATCGATGGCAACGACAACCAACAATGAGCAACTGATCAGCAAAATAAAGTTAAGAAGAATATCGAGTGCGTGAAAGATATTGGCTGGGTACAAATCTAAGCTAAGCTGGAACAAGTCGGTGCGAGATGCCTGAATTAGGTAAAACGCCACTCCCGCAACCAATACTACTTTAAGTATCGACTTAATCAACTCGACCCAGCTCTGCATACCTACCATACGCTTCAGGCCGCTGAGCGGGTTCATCTTTGACGCTTTAGGCATAGCTGCTTCAACAGAAAAGCTGATTCCTCCGACACCAGCAGCTCCAGCGAGTGCTGCGACAAACAAAGTAATCAAAATCAGAAGAAGCGGAAGGAGCAGATACACGAAAGCGCCGGAAATGATTTCCAGCAGTTTTCCGAAATCGTAAATTTCCTCGCGGCTCAAGGTAAACAGACGCGACATAATCGTGAATAACCCTCTTGCAAGGGATTCACCAAACCACATTAACGCCACTGACCCTACAACTAAAACAGACACGGAAGCGAGTTCCTTTGAGCGGGCGACCTGTCCCTTCTCTCTTGCCTGTTTTAGCCGCCTGGGCGTGGCATCTTCTGTCCGTTCCTGACCGTCTGATTCTGCCAAATCAGCCTCCTAACAATTGATTCGAACAAGGCGACATATCTGGTCTCTGCCTTCAATCCAGTAAAGGTCATAGTGGGTATAAATGCCAGCGATGATGTACCAGCAAATCAGCAGCCCCACCAACAAAGCAAAGGCAAAACCCAAGGAAAAAATATTCAGCTGAGGCGCCGCTCTGGTCATGACACCAAACGACAAATTAATCGTTAACAAGGCAATAATGCCCGACAGCGACATGCTCAATGCCATCTTAAACATGGCACCAAACCACAAGGCTAACTCACGGTAATCCACCGTGTTGAGCGCTCCTTCACCAATCGGTAATGTCGTAAAGCTCATCACAACCAATTGGATCATTTGTAAGTGTCCGTCTGTCGACAAGAAAAACATGGTCGCCAGAAACATGAATAGCTGACCCAGCAAGGGCGTGTTCTGACCATTGGCTGGGTCAACCATGGATGCAAAGCCCAAACTTGCCTGCATACCCAAGATCTGACCCAGAACAACAAAAGTCTGAAGCATAAACTGAGTAACCATACCCATGGCTACCCCAATCACCAGTTGCTCAAAAGTAGTCAGGAAGCCTTGAAAGGACATAAGTTCCAGCTCTTCTGGCACGGCAGGAATAGCTGGCATAACCGCAAAAGTGATGGCTAACCCAAGGTACAATCGAATTCGGGTAGAAACAAACCGAGCGCCCGTCACTGTCATAACCATCAGCATGGCTGAAATTCGGCTATAGGGCCAGAAGTAGTTTCCCATCCAGTCAAGAATGATGTCGGCGGAAAATTCCATAACGACCTCAGTGCAGGATCATCGGCATACGCTCAATCAGATCGAAGAAGAACTCCATCAACATGCGCGTCATCCAATGCCCAAACAACATCAGCGCCAGCAATGTCACGACCAGTCTTGGCAGGAAACTTAGGGTTTGTTCGTTGATCGATGTCGCCGCCTGGAAAATCGCTACAATCAAACCAACTATCAGGCTGGGGATAATCGCGGCGCACACCATGACCAAGACAATCCAAAGTGATTCTCTGAACAGGTCAACGAACATTTCAGGAGTCATGGCTCTTCTCCCCTATATCGCAAAGCTGCCCGCGAGCGTGGACAATATCAGGTTCCAACCGTCCACCAGCACGAATAACATCAGTTTAAATGGCAACGAAACAATCATAGGTGACAGCATCATCATACCCATTGCCATCAGAACCGATGCCACAACCAGGTCGATGACCAAAAACGGCAAAAAGAGCATGAAACCAATCTGGAAAGCGGTTTTCAGCTCTGAAGTAATGAATGCTGGAATCAGGATACTCATCGGAACATCTTCCGGTCTGTCTACCTGCGCACCTGCGATATTCACAAATGTTTCCAGATCATTCACCCGAGTTTGCTGCAACATGAAGTCTTTCATTGGAGCCTGAGCCAGCGTAAAGGCATCACGCGCCGTCACTTGCTCATTAATGTATGGCTGAATGGCTTCTTGATTCACTCTATCGATAACAGGCGACATGATGAAAAAGGTCAGGAAAATGGCGATACCAATAATGACCTGATTCGATGGAGTTTGCTGAAGACCTAGTGCCTGACGCAATATCGACATAACCACGACGATTCGCGTAAAAGACGTCATCAAAATAACCATCGCAGGCAAAAAGCCCAGCAAGGTCATTAATGCCAGAATCTGCAGGTTGATGGAATAGTCTTCCGACCCATCAGGATTAGTCGTGACAGTGATGGCAGGAATACCACTTCCCGGAGCGCCGCCAGCAATGAAAGCGCTAGATGACGACGTACCACTCTGACTTTCGGAAACCGCGATACTTTCAGCCCCTACTGAATTAGCAGGGACGGTCGTCGCAAGTTCTTCCTGCGCCCAAAGACTGCTTGATTGACATAAAAACAGAAACGCTGCCAATAGGGCAGCGACAAAATTATTTCTTTTCATCTTTTTTCAATAACTGACTCAGTTGCTGGGCAAATTGCGCAGGTACTGGCTCGGCATCCTCTATCGGTTTTTCGAGCTTGGACACCAGGTTAATCGAATGCTGAGTGATTCCAACAAGGAATTGCTCTTCCCCTGCCTGAACAATCACAAGACGCTCTTTGGTGCCAACAGGTAACTGACGAACCACCTTAAGCCCGTCCTGCCCCATCATACTGGGTAAACGCATTCGTTTGAGTGCCCAGGCTAAGATAAAGATGATGGCTATAACAAACAGCAGAGAACCGAATGTGGCCGCCATATCCAGCTGACTGGCACTGGAAGCAAACGCAGGAAAAGGCATAACTAGCCAGCCAACAGACTTTTTCATGGTTACCTTAGTTTCTTAATTCGTTCTGTCTGGCTGATTACGTCGGTCAATCGAATACCGAACTTATCGTTCACCACGACCACTTCACCGTGTGCGATCAAAGTACCATTTACCAGTACATCTAACGATTCACCAGCAACCCGGTCCAGTTCCACAACCGACCCCTGGTTGAGTTGCAACAGGTTACGAATGCTGATTTGTGAACGCCCGACTTCCATCGAGATGGTAACAGGGATGTCCATGATGGTGTCGAGTTTACGACGCTCATCTTCGGAAATAGGTGATGGTTCATCAGACAGTTCTTCAAGAGGAGCCGCCTCAATATCGTCACCACCGCCAGCGGCTAACGGGTCTTCACCTAACGCGGCTGCCCATTCGTCTGCCAGTTTCTGGTCTTCATTTGGATCCATACTCAATCACCTATTCATTTGTTTCTTGCGACAGCAATTCAATTTCGTCATCGCTATCAAGTTCAGATTCCATGTCGTTACCAAGGAATACCAAATCGGATTTAACCACATCAGGTCGTTTGATTTTTTCAGAGACCTGCACCGCCAGTTTATCGCCAGAGCGTCCCATTTTAACTCGGTAGGTTGGCAGTTCTTCAACGAACATGGTGGCATTTTCTGGCATTTCGATAGGTATGACGTCACCGGGTCTCAGTTCCATCAGATCTCGTAGCGAAATGTCCTTCTCCAGTAAATTCACTCGGAAGTTGACTGGTACATCCATGATTTCTTCTTTCAGCGCCGAACTCCAACGAACGTCGGTTTCCATCTTGTCGGACTGAACACCGGCATCGAGAAGCTCACGAATGGGTTCGACCATGGAGTAAGGCATTACCACGTGGAAGTCACCACCGCCGCCATCAACTTCAATATGGAAGCTGCTCACCACGATCACTTCCGTCGGGCTTACGATGTTTGCCATGCTTGGGTTTAC
This sequence comes from Vibrio sp. SCSIO 43132, assembly GCF_019904195.1. Taxonomy (NCBI): domain Bacteria; kingdom Pseudomonadati; phylum Pseudomonadota; class Gammaproteobacteria; order Vibrionales; family Vibrionaceae; genus Vibrio; species Vibrio sp. SCSIO 43132. The sequence goes on along the minus strand of NZ_CP063199.1, from coordinate 1,086,813 downwards.
TTCAGAATCCAGATACTCGAATTCCACACCCATCACAGGCGACCACGCTTCCTGATAGTCAGCGAACACGATTTTAAGCAACAACTGGATAATTCGGCGTTCGGTTGGGGTAAATTCACGACCCTCAATTCGGGCGTGGAATCGACCGTCTCCCCCGAAAAAGTTTTCCACCAAGATGAAAACCAGCCGAGCTTCCATGGTAATCAGCGCCGTACCTTTTAAGGGTCTGAAGCGCACCATGTTTAAACTGGTTGGTACGTACAGAGTGTTTTGGTATTCGCCAAATTTCACCATCTGTACACCGTTGATAGACACCTCTGCGGTTTTTCGCAGCATATTGAACAGACTTATTCGCAAATGCCGGGCAAAGCGCTCGTTAATAAGCTCCAGGGTCGGCATTCGACCACGAACAATCCTGTCCTGAGATGAGAAGTCATAGTCGCTGGTATTTTCGGCTCCCGCCCCACCAGCGTCTAAATCATCATCATCCCCGTCATCTACATCGTCTACGCCATGCAGTAACGCGTCTATCTCATCTTGGCTTAATAAGTCTGTCACAAGGTACCTATTGCATTACGAAGTCGGTAAACAGCACTTTTTCAATCACTGGCTGACCTACCAACTGAGTTAAAGCCGCTTTGATGTCATCGGTGGCCTGTTCACGTAACTGGACTCGTCCAGTTGGCGTACGCAGCTGCTCAGACGTGGCAACACCAAACGTGGCCAGCAAGGTGCTTTCAATCAGAGGAGTATGGTGTTTCGCCATTCCCTCATTGTCACCACCGCGAACCATGATTTGAACTTTTATCTGAACCAGCCTGTCCCTTTTGTCTCCCGCTACGTTGAAAACAAAGGGTTGAGGAATGTTAACGTATGAAGCAGGCTCATTGGTGATAACCACCTCTTCTTCAACAACCGCTGATTCCTCTTCTGGAGAAGAACCCATCAGGAAGAACGCTGCACCACCACCGCCGGCTAATAACACCACAACTGCGATGATAATGATCAGGAGTTTACTTTTACCTTTGGGTGCTTCTGCTTCTTGATTTTCTTCAGCCATAAACGTCTCAGTTTAGTTAAGTGGTTAAGTTATAATGTTAAGCGTAAAAACTGATTCCATCACGGTTTGGTTTCACATCAACGTTAACTTCGAGCGATTCGTCACCCTCTGAGCCCGATTCGCCACTTAAGCCGCCGTCGCCATTCCCCTTACCGGAACCTTGTCCCGCAACATACTGACTTTGTTGCTGTTGTCCTGCATTTTGCTGCTGAACGGACGTATCTGCAAGCTGTAAACCTTGTTGAGACAACATTTCTCTCAATCTGGGCATTGCTTGTTCAACGATATCTCGGGTTTGTTGGTTAGCGACGGTAAATTGTACGGAAGCAATGTCGTTGTTCATGGTCATGCGAATTTGCATTCGACCTAATTCAGGCGGATCTAATCGAATGTCCACGTTTTTCAGGTTTTTGGACATCATCATCTGCACACGCTCTGCCAGTTGATCACCGGCAGCACTGCCATCACGCGACAACTGAAGTGGTGATTGCTGCACGGATGCTGCAGCCTGAGCATCTGCCTTAGCCTGGGCTCCAGTTAGACCTTGTGTTGCAGCGACACCAGCCAGTTGCTGGGAGAAATCTGATTTTTCACCACCCGGTTGCTCATTCCCTTTTGACAGTTTTGTCGCTCCGAATATCGCTGCACTGCTGGCAGCAGACGCAGCGGCAGCGTTACTTGCCTGTGTTGCCGCTCCGGCAGTCATGGTTTGGGCAGCAACCTGCTGGTTCATTGCGGCTGCTGTTAATTCCTGAGGCATTACCTGAGTTGCGGCGGCAGCCGCCATTTTATCGGCAGGTAATGGAGCGGTTGTGGGATTTGTCAGATGTGCGGTTAGAGCCGCACTGGATGCCATTTTCGCGCTAGTCGCCGCTTCAGACGTTCCTTTCACTGCCTGAAGCTCTGCTTTACCCATTTCGGAGGATGAGGTAGCCCACATAGGCTCGGCGAATTGCACATCAGCCTGTTCTGCTGCCGTGAGCGGCTGACCTTCAAATCCTGTCCCATTAACGGCTTGCGTAGCGGATACACCCGCTCCGACTGCGGCAGCTTCCGTGCCTTTCAAAGGCATTGCCTTACCATCTTTAAACGTTGTGGCTAACTGGGTTTCTTGATCAACGGTTGTGTTCTGTAAATTCCCCTGAGACCAGTCAATTTGAGCGTCTTTGGGTGCATGAGTCGCATGTTTGATGTCAGAGCTGCCGTCTTGAGCAGCTATCATCGCAGCGCCCGCCCCTACGACACCTGCCGATGCCAAGGCAGCTTCAACTTCCGCCAATTCTTGAGCATTCATCTTACTGGTATCAATCTCTGAAGGTATTGGGGTTTGGCTTGCATTAACCGATTGAGAAGCTGCGATTGCACCTCCGGCAAGTATTGCAGCCTGATTACCAGAATCATCGGACGCAACGGCTTCTCCATCGCTAGGAATATCGGATTCTGTAATCAGAGCCGAAGTCGCCCCAGCGGACACCCCCTGAGCAGGCGTCATTTCATTAGTAGATGATTGTAAATACTTAGCTTTGGCTTCAGAAATAGCCTGCTCACTGACCTCGCCTTTCGATAATTGGCTCGCAACGACGGCGCCTGCTGCAGCCTGTGGCAATGGATTGCCTTCGTTATCTAGTGATGGACCTTGATTTGGTTTAACCTCAGCGGATTTTGTCTGGAGTGTTTTATTGGCTTCATCCAGTCTTCCAAGCAGTTGATTTCCCTCTGTCATTGCCTGGTCAACGTTCTGTTTCTTCGCGTTTTTTGTGCCGGTGCTTTCGCTTACAGCCTCTTCCTCAGCCGACAGCAGTTGGTCAACAGATTCTTCTCCTTCTGTTGCTCCTGCCGTTCCAGCGACAACTTTTGCCGTGTCACCTATTTCTGCCTCAGCTTCGCCTTCACCTTTTACGCTAGCTGACTTACTGCCTTCTTCAACCTCTTCCGCCGCTGCTTTTTTAACGCTCTCGGTTGATTCCGATTCAGACGAAAACACAGACTTTAGCGCACTCAGAAAACCACCTGATTCACTTTCTTCTTTAGAATCAGCAGATTGAGTAGACTTTCCGAATAAGAAGGACTTGCTTCCTGATTCGTTCACTGACAGAGGATTTTGGCTCATAAACACACTCTCAAAGCATTGATCACACCTTTGTGACCAATCGCATAACGATTAACAGACGACTTCACGCGATTCAATTCAGTCTCTATATTTCAGAAAGTTTGCAAGAAGTGAGCCAATTTGAATATATATCGGACTAAAACGAACGTTTGTTACGAGCGAACTGCAAAGTAGAAAATTCATCCATTTGTCTTTGCTCGATTTTTTCTTGCTGGATACGTTTGTTGTTGGCTTTTTTCTCAATCATCCATTCATAAGAACGGCGATTCTTGCGCTGATCCAGCCAATGCTCTTCGCAATTGGTTACTTGAGTAACAAAGTGCTCTTCTGCGGCTTTTTGTTTCGCTAAGGTTTCATCTAACTGAGTTAAAAAGCGGTTAAGGTGACCATATTGGCTAGCCGTTAACCCACCTTTTCCTCTCTCAACTAACTGATTGCAGTAGTCCAGACGGTACTTTTCAATCTGTTCTACCTGCTTGTAATAGTCATCGAGCTCCGCACGCGCTTTGTTCAGAGCCAGCACTGCCTGTGACTCTTTTTCTTTCGCTTGATCGAGCAAAAATTCCAGCGCGTTTTCCACCTAAGTTCCTCTGACTATGACGGTTGCAATATGTTACGCAGCATGTTCACGCACATATCGTATGGTACCGCTTCACCCATACCTTGTTGGGAATACTCGTCCAGTTTAGGTTTGAGCGTAAATGCGGTATCGATTGCCGGATCGGTTCCTGGTTTATAAGCCCCGATGGACACCAAATCCTGATTCTTACGGCATACAGACAGCACCTGACGAACGGCTTTTGCCATCATCATATGTTCATCAGTGGTGATTTGAGGCATAACACGACTAACCGATTTTTCCACATCTATTGCGGGATAATGACCTGCGTCCGCAAGCTCACGGGAAAGTACGATGTGACCATCCAAAATGGCTCGCGAAGCATCTGCGATCGGATCTTGAAGATCATCCCCTTCGGTCAATACGGTAAAGAATGCGGTAATCGAACCCTGATTTTCATCGCCGTTACCTGCACGTTCAACCAACGCTGGTAACTTGGCAAATACCGAAGGTGGGTAACCTTTGGTTGCTGGTGGCTCACCGACCGATAATGCAATCTCACGCTGTGCCTGAGCAAAGCGCGTCAACGAATCCATCAGAAGCAGTACGTCCAGCCCTTGATCGCGGAAATATTCTGCGATGGTCAAGGCAGTCTGGCAGCCCTTTAAACGCATCAAAGGGGAAGAATCCGCAGGTGCTGCGACCACTACCGAACGTTGCCGACCTTCTTTACCCAATATCTCTTCAATGAATTCTTTAACTTCTCGTCCACGCTCACCGATAAGTCCAACCACGACAACCTGCGCCGTGGTTCCTCGGGTCATCATGCCTAGGGTGACCGATTTACCTACACCTGAACCGGCAAAAAGCCCGATACGCTGACCTTTACCTACCGTTAGCAGTCCGTTAACGGCTTTTAGCCCCACATCCAGAGGCTCAGAAATCGGCTTTCTCGCCAATGGGTTAATCGGCTGACCAGTAAATGACGCTTTCTTTTCTGTGTAGATGTCGCCAAGCCCATCGAGCGGATTACCAACACCATCTATCACTCGACCAAGCAGTTCCATACCGACCGGAAGACCGCTGTCACTGGTGATTGGTGTTACTTTTGCTCCCGGCAGTACACCCGTAATCTGCTCACTGGGCATAAGATAAAGATTGTCGCCAGAAAACCCGACCACTTCAGCTTCCATTTCACCACTAAGTGTTTCGACTTTACAGAGGCTACCTATTGGCGCTTTACATCCTGTAGCTTCAAGCGTTAAACCAACTACTCTCACCAACTTGCCAGAAGCAATGGCTTTGGTTGTTAAACCCTGAATTTTGTAGTTGGAAAGTCTTTCTTCAAGCGCCAGCATCAGAGTTGCTCCTGATGACGATTGACGCCACAAAACGACTGGATAACAGAACGAATTCGCTCTTCCATTTTGAAGCTTACGCTGGATTCACCCGCTTCGATATGAACATCACCCCTGTTAAGAGACGGCTCGCTAGAAAGCGTCCAGCTACGATTCTGAAGTTCCTCTTCTCCGTATGACGCCTGCACAATGGTTAAGTCTTCAGGATTCAGTTTAATGGTAATGGCGTGACCCGCGATCGGCAGAGCTTCAACGCTCTGACGCACTGTATCCAAAATCACCTGCGGGTTAGTCTGCACTTCAACGTGAACGACCTCTTTCACCATAGTGAGAACCATGTCCACCAGCTGTTTTTCTACCTGAGCGTTCATCAGTTCCAGAGGCTGGGCGAATTGACTAGCAAGTGTCATAAAGTGGTTCACTTGCTCTTGAATATAGGACTGACCGGCTTCAACACCTTCCTGCTTACCCTGTTCCGTCCCTTCCTGGTGACCAGCAGTAAACCCTTCTTCTTTTCCTTTTTCGAACCCTTCCTGATAGCCAGCTTCTTGCCCCTGGGCTAAACCTTCCTGATAGGCGGATTGTTTGATTGCTTCGATCTGTTCTTCGGTCAGCTCAACGGGCTCTTCGGCTTCTGGGGTTTCGAAGTTAGGCATCCAGGATGGGTCATAATTCAGCGCCGTTTCTTTAGCATTGGCGGCGGCATCCCCGGTGTAGTCCGGCAGCCCCCAGGTTTCAGCATCCTGGATCATGTCATCTTCTTCGGGTCTTAAAAATCCGCGTTTACGTTCTAATGACATCACACTACCTATTTGAAATGATCAAGCAGCGCTCACTGTAGGAGCGCCTGAGGTTATAGGAATTCGTCTGCGCCACCACCCAACATGATCTCGCCGTTGTCGGCAAGTCGGCGGGCAATCGCCAGAATTTCTTTCTGAGCGGCTTCCACATCGGAAACTTTGACTGGAGCCATGGCTTCCATATCGTCGCGCATCATCTCTGCGGCACGTTTTGACATGTTCTTGAATACTTTCTCGCGCAAACCATCGTCGGCACCTTTTAGTGCACGTTGAAGCACATCTTGAGGGATATCGCGCAGCAATTTCTGGATACCAGAGTCGTCCACTTCCATCAGGTTTTCGAACACGAACATCAGATCCTGAATCTGAGTTGCCATGTCTTCGTCCTGTTCGCGGATTTGATCCATCAGGATGCCTTCCATGCTGTTATCCATGAAGTTCATGATTTCGGCGGCAGCCTTAGTACCACCAATCTTCGCAGCTTGGGCACCAGCCTGACCTGCGAACTGTTTCTCCATGATTTCGTTCAGCTCTGCCAATGCAGATGGCTGAACTTCTTCAAGGTTGGCAATACGCATCACCAAATCCAATCGGTCACGTTCTGCAAACTGAGTCAGAATTTCAGCCGACTGATCTGCTTCTAAGTAAGACAATACAATGGTTTGAATCTGTGGGTGCTCGTTAATGATGATGCTCGCAACCTGACGAGGATCCATCCACTTCAGTGAATCCAGACCTTTCGAACCGGTACCCAGAAGAATCTGATCCACCAGGTTGTTGGCTTTGTCTTCACCCAGAGCGGCAACAAGAGCATTACGCATGAAGTCTTCGCTGCCCATACCAATGTTGGTGTATTTCTGAATGTCTTCGAGAAATGCTCTGTGAACAACACTGACCTTGTCTGAGTTCAGATCTGCCGCTCGCGCCATTGCACTACCAACACGCTGTACCTGCTTAGGTTCCAGATGTCGGATAATGCCAGCAGCATCAGATTCACTTAAGCTCAATAGCAATATTGCTGCTCTTTCCTCACCCGGAATCGAGCCAATATCGATCTCTGAACCTTTCTCGCCACCGTCTTCTGTTGTTGCAACGTCGTTAGCCATCTGCCACCCAATTCTTCACTACTTGTGCTGCCAGTTCTGGTTCGTTTGCTACCAGTGCACGCACAGCTTTTAACACATCTTCGTCTTTATGCAGGTTAGGTAAATCAATACCGGATCCAAACTCAAACGAGTCGCCTGCATCGATGTCGCTACCAATCAAACTGGTATCGCCATCCGCCGATAGTGGAAGTCCATCGGCACCAAATTCTGAATCCTCGTCTTCTTCCGAATGAGGGTTGATAAGTTTCTTCATCGCCGGACGAACCAAAATCAGAATGATTGCGATGATAACCAGAGCACTTGCCAGCCAGCGAATCCAGTCGTTGAAGTTCGGGTGCTCCCAGATTGGCACATCCAAGGCAACTTCGGCTTCAGGCTCTGCAAATTTAACACTGAGAACGTTCAGCAAGTCGCCACGCACTTCATTGAAACCAACCGCACCCACCAAGACACTTCTGATGGCATCAATTTCTGCCTGAGCAAGAGGTTGATAGGTCACATCACCTGTTTCAGCGTTAACAATAGGCTTATGGCGAATGGCAACGGAAACAGTCTGACGATTAATCACACCAGTCTGACGACGTTCATGGCTAATGGTGGTGTCCAGCTCAAAGTTACGTGTCGCTTCTTTGTGTACTGAGCCTTGCCCCATCAGGGAGCCATCTTTCATCTGCTTCACATCTTGTGGAATAGACGCATCGGCAGGAGGCTGGTTAGACAGCGCACCCGGTACACCTGCGACCACATTACCGTTGTTGTAGTCTTCTAGGGTGTATTCACTTCGGGTGGCTGGAGTATTTGGGTCAAAACGTTTACGAGTCTGCTCTACCGCGCTGAAATCCAGTTCAATGTCTACCTGAGAGGTGTAATTGCCGATACCTAAAATCGGGATAAGAACTGAGTCAATTTTTTCACGCAATGCCTGCTCTTGTTTTCTCTCCAACTCATGTTCTTTACGACGCGCTGTCGCCATAGGGTCTTGTGAGCCAGAGCTGAGTAATCTTCCGTGCTGGTCAGTAACGGTTACACGGGTAGGTTTCATGCCCGGTACGGCGCTCGATACCATATCGACAATCGAATCAACTTCTTCTTGTTTGAGCGAGTTGCCTGTTGCCAGCGTCAAAAATACGGTGGCAGAAGCTTCCTGATTATGGCGAACAAACACGCTTTGTTTTGGCAATGCCAATAAAACCTGAGCTTTACGCACCTGACGCATTTGCTCAATGGCTTTGCCTAGCTGTCTTTCACGGCTTAATTTCAGGCGCTCCTGCTCCAAGCGCTGAGAAACGCCGAAGCCCATGTCCTGAAGAAGAATGTCGTCACCTGCTGGATCGGGTTGATTCAGTCCAGCGCGGGTCATATTCAGTTTGATGTTGCTGTATTCACTGACAGGCACACGAATGGTGTTGCCATCTAGCTTATAGTCAATTTTCTGTTGATCGAGATAATCAAGAACTGGAATCAGCTCTTCGGTTTCATAAGAACCTAGTGGGCGAAGCTCCGGCTCTCGTACCCAAAAGAACACCATTACAATCAATGCTACACATATCGAAATCGCGACAACCAAAACCACCTGACGCAACAGGTCAAGATCACCCATTGACATATCAAACTTCGAGGAGCTTTGCTCATCTAAGTCTAGGTTTTGACTCTCGTTATCCAGGTCACTTCCTACGGCAACTGCGCCACCATCGGATACTGCGAGATCTGTCGATTTATCTTCAGCCACTTGTCACTACCTGCTTTATACCGGCATGTTCATCAGCTCTTTATAAGCTTCTACCAGTTTATTTCTTACTTGAATGGTCGCGTCGAATGCCACACTTGATTTGTTTCTTGCAATCATTACGTCAGATAGAGAAACGTTTGGATCGCCTTGGTCAAAACGGGTGGCTAAATTGCCTGACTGCTTTTGCAGCGCATTGACGTTATTGATGGCGTTATCTAACAGAGCGCCGAAATCAGCGGACACCTGCGATCCTGTTGCAGGTTGAGTGGAGTTTGCTGCTTCAAGCATCATTGCTTGCATTTCCTGATTCATTCCACTGATTTTCATTGTTCACCTCTGTCGTCAATATTCTGACTTAATACTTCTGTCTTATCCTTGACGCTGCAATTAGTATGCCACTAGTCGAAAACGCAAGTATGACGTTTATCAGTTAGGGATTTCAATACCTGCATCGCGCATTTTGGCAAGCTTGTATCGCAATGTACGGGGACTGATGCCTAACTTTTCAGCCATCTCTTTCCGTCGCCCATTACATTCTGCCAAAGTATCCAAAATAATAGCGTATTCTTGCTCTCGCAGCTCAGAACCTAGACCATCCGCAGTCGCTCCCATGGATTTCGTGATCACGTTATCAGGTTCAGCAATTGGCTTAACAGTTGGAGTGGCAACTTCACCAGTTTCTACTACCGCCTGAAGACTATTTGCGTCTTCCCAGTCCACGCCTTCCAGCAAAATGTGCTCAGCATCGATATCGCCTTGTTCACTTAAGATAAGCGCACGCTGAATCACGTTATCCAGCTCACGAACGTTACCTGGCCAAGGATAAGAAACAAGCTTGCTCAGTGCTGAAGGGGATACATCGGGAACAGGCATACCTAATTTCTTGCAATGACGCTCCGCCAAATGTTTGGCAAGAGGCTCAATGTCGCCCTGACGCTGGTGCAGAGGTGGCCATGCGATTGGGAACACATTCAGTCGGTAGTATAGGTCTTCACGGAAGTTACCTTCGGCAACGTATTGTTTGAGGTCACGGTTACTGGTTGCCAGAACGCGAACGTCTAATTTAATGCTCTTACGGCTACCGAGGCGCTCCACTTCGCGCTCCTGTAGCACACGAAGTAACTTGGCTTGAAGGTTCAGATCCATCTCACTGATTTCATCAAGTAGGATAGTACCACCCTGTGCCTGTTCAAATTTACCCGGGCACGCCTGTACTGCGCCGGTAAATGCCCCTTTTTCATAACCGAATAGGGTTGCTTCGAGCATGTTGTCTGGAATGGCGGCACAGTTGATGGCGACAAAAGGACCATCGCTACGTTGAGAGGCATTGTGGATGTAACGAGACATCACTTCTTTACCTGAACCACTTGGACCCAACACCATGACATTGGCGTCGGTTTTTGCCACTTTGTCGGCAAGTGCGAGCAGCTTGAGGCTTTTTTCATCCGCGACAACCGCGTCACCTTCATCATCGCTTTTGACAGGTGCATAGCGGCTTACCATGTTCAACAGAACTTCTGGGGCGAAAGGCTTAGCCATGTAATCGATCGCGCCTTCTTTCATGGCAGCAACCGCGTCTTCAATATTGGCGTAAGCCGTCATAAGAAGAACAGGAAGATTTGGCCAGTGCTGTTTGATATTACGAAGCAGCGCCAATCCGCCCATGCCTGCCATCTGTACATCGGAGATGACGATATCGACTTCTTCCGATTTCAGTATGATCAACGCCTGCTCAGCGCAATCGGCTTCTACCCACTCGTAACCTGCTAAAGCAAGCGTATCCACTAGGGCTTCGCGTAGACCTTCATCATCTTCTACAATCAGTACTTTGCTTTGAGCCATTATTCTTCTCCAGAGTTTGTTGTTGCAAGGGGCAGACAGACAGTGAAACAAGCACCGTCTCCCGGCTCTGAAATCAGTTCTAACCTTCCTTCATGGGCACGACAGACCATTTGTACTACCGCAAGACCAAGACCCGTTCCTTGTGAACGAGTCGTGAAGAAAGGTTCCATAATCTTTTGTTGTAATTCAGCCGGAACACCGGGACCGCTGTCCTGAACCGAGATTTTCAATTCGTTGTTAACGACGCGGAAATACACATCAATTTGTGAGCCCTTACCTGAGATTTGAATGGCGTTAATCACCAGATTACTCAGTGCCGATGCAACGGCGTTGGCATTCCCCATCAAAGTCGCGTCTGGGTTTTCCATTTCCAGATGGTAGTCGATAGCGTTGGTTTTGATCGCGGTTTCAACCATCGGCTGGAATTCGTTACGCAAATCTTCAGGCGTAAATGGCTTCACGACTTTGTTATCACCGCCTTTAGCGAATAGCAGCATGTCGTTCACCTGCTTTTCCAGATCGTGCAACCTGTCGACGAGTTTCGTCTGGAATCGCTCACGAGTTGGGGCCGGTAGGTTAGGCGCACCCAAGTTAGAAGCGTACAACATCGCGCTTGATAGTGGCGTTCTGACCTGATGGGCAAGAGAGGCAACCATACGACCAAGCGAAGACAGACGCTGCAAGTCACTGACACGTGCTTGCAGCAATCGGGTTTCGGTTAAGTCGGTAATCAGAATTAATTGACCAGTCTGTGATGCTGAGATGGCAAGACGCACTTTGCGACCGTTTCTAAGAGAGATTTCATGACCATCATCTTCACGAGGTGCAAACGCCGCCTGAATCACTTCGAACCATTTCTGACCAACAAGAGGCACTTCCAACAGCTTTTGCGCTTCAGGATTGGCTTCGCAAACATTACCTTGCGTATCAAGCAAGATAACGCCAGCGGGCATTACGTCCAATACCTGCTTATAACGCGCAACCTGATCTTCCAGGCTTCCTAGCGTTGGGGCACTTTCTTGTAATTCTGATGGTGTCATGACAGGATTCCGACTAAAAACAACAATAGCCTGTTATGCATTATGCATGCCAGGCTATTATTCATTTAAAATCAAAAAGTTAATCACATAAGACTGTGTCAATTGATTGACTAAGACGCTTATCGGTTGAGGTTGTACTTTCTCATTTTCTCAACGAGCGTAGTACGTCGCATACCAAGCATATCCGCTGCACGGGCCACAACCCCGCCTTGCGCTTCCAGCGCCTGGCTGATCATGTTCACCTCAACGTCTGCTAACAACTCTTTCAGGTTCACGCCTTCTGGAGGAAGCTCCTGTGGGCTGTTGGCGTTTTCTTCCATCTCCAGAGAGCCATCTCCAAAATTGAAATCTTCAGAGAAAATGTCGGAAAGCACGTCGCGTTCCTGTTCTTCAATCGATTTGCTTGAAGAGACATTTTCTGGCTGGAATTCAGGAATGTCGCTGTAACGATACTTGGTCGGTAAGTGGTTGACATCAACCAGACTGTTCGGGAAAAGAATGACCATACGTTCAACCAGATTCGCTAGCTCACGCACGTTACCTGGCCAGTCATGCTCCATCAGTGAGTTGATGGCACGCGGAGTAAAGCAGATTGGCATGCCACCTTCCGCTTCCATTCGTGTCAGCAGCTCTTTTAAAAGCAGTGGAATATCTTCTTTACGCTCTTTAAGAGCTGGCATGTCGATTGGGAATACGTTCAGTCGATAGAATAGATCTTCGCGAAACTTCTCTTCCTCAATCATCTGCTCCAGATTTCGGTGGGTAGCCGCAACAACGCGAACGTCTGCTTTGATGGTGCTGTTGCCGCCCACTCGCTCAAAGCAGCGCTCCTGAAGTACACGTAACAGCTTCACCTGCATCGACATTGGCATGTCGCCAATCTCATCGAGAAAAAGCGTTCCACCTTCTGACAATTCGAACCGACCTTTACGGGCTGTGATGGCACCTGTAAAGGCACCTTTTTCATGACCAAAAAGCTCACTCTCAAGCAACTCGGGAGGAATTGCACCACAGTTAATCGGTACAAAAGGACCGTTGCGTCTTGGAGAATGGTAATGAATGTTTCGAGCAACCACCTCTTTACCTGTCCCGGATTCACCCAGAATAAGTACATTCGCCTCAGTCGCAGACACCTGTTCAATTAGGTGGCGAACATCACGTATTCCTTGGCTCTGCCCCACCAGACTGCGGAATAATGTGTTCTTACGACTCGCGGAAGGCAGTGGTCCGCCTTTGCGACCAAGAAATTCCTGGCAGTGTCGAAGTGCATCGCTGAGTTGAGGGTAATTGAGCGGTTGTTCCAGCTCACCAACGTAATGAGGAAATTCCTCTACGGAGATTTGGTTCGTGCTCAATGAAAGAAGTGGGATTTGATTCGATTGTTGAAGTAGCTTGGTAAGAGGCGCGACCTGAGACTTTTGGCTTACAGAGCCTAATATACATCCGGCCCAAGTTGCGTTCCAATCAACGCTGTCTAATTCATCTGAGCTGACAACGTTGCAGTGCTCACCGATGAATTCAAGAATAATGCTTAAATTGTGTTTAACCTGCTGGTCATCTTCAATAACCAACAATTGTGCCAAGCCTTGCATAGAAATAAGAGTTTGCCTTTAGAATTTAATCATTATCGTACATACCTAGACCCTGCAACTTTGTTTCATTTGCGAATTAAGTGTGCAATTTTTATCGGGCTAAGAAAGCAGCAAAAACAAATAAAGCCATTAAAAGAGGTAGGCTCTAATAATGACTCTATTCTATGCGATAAAAAAAATAAGGCAACCAAGCACTTTGCGGATGTGAGTTTTGTTCTAAAACATCCTAAGTATCTATACCCAAATGACCTCAAGATGTAGGATTCAGAGCCTCATATTCTGTTTCAATTCAAGGAAAAGAATGCAGCGGAATGACGTGTCCTTTCCAAGTTCTTTGACGATGAAGTGGGACAGAATATGGGCTCCCAAGGGCGAGTTTAACTGGCTTTCATACTGCGTTACCGATTCTTGATTTAGACCCACTAGATCTTCAAATCGGTGTCTTGTCTGAAGAGCCAGTTAATTCTCGCTGAACCAAGCATCTTGAGGTTATTTGGGTATACTCATTGACCGATTTCTGCGGAGGTCAGATTATGAAACTCTGCGGGTATCTGATCCCATGCTGATTTAATCTCACGGATGATATCAATCACATCATCAATCGGCTTGGGTTCGTTACTTTGGTTTGCCATCGTGATTTGAGAAATCATGAATTCGTATAGCTGATCCAGGTTCTTTGCGATGTCACCACCGTCGTCCATGGATAAACAAGAACGCAGTGCGATGATGATATCTAGCGCCTTACCCAAACGTTCGCCTTTAATGGCGATATTTCCCTGCTGCATTGCAGCCTTACCTTGGATCAGTCGCTCTATCGCACCAGCCATCAACATCTGGATGATCTTGTGCGGAGAGGCCGCAGACAATTGACTGTCTACTGAAACCTTTTTGTAAGCCTGTAAAGAACCTCGCATGGTAATCCTCTCTTATAAAAACTTCTTATAAAGCTGAACAGACTTGCTTCCGTGTCGGACTTTTTTCAAGTGTTCAGCAATCTTATTTGTATTCGCCTGCATCAGTAACACAATTTTCTGTGTCCTCTCCACTGCTCGTTGCCACTCTTCTTTATCAACGAGGTCAGGCGATTTTTCAAACTCGTGCAAAACACTTTGCAACAACAGTTCTCTTTTATCGACGGCTTCAGCAATTTCTTCAGCATTAATTTCATCTTTTTCTAAAAAAGATAATAGTCGTCGATCTAGCTCACTCAAGTCTGTCAAGTAATTGGACATACATTAACCGAATGCATTCATCATGCCAGAAAGTTGTGCTTGCATCTTACTGGTGGCTTCCTGCATGGCAGAAAACTTATCATGTGTACGTTTCTCAAGAGAATCCATACGGCGGTCCAGCTGAACTTGCTGATCGTTAAGTCGATAATTTTGCTCGTATAAACTCTTTTCACGTGACCGTATTGAGCCCGTTACACCCGTCATTGAGTGAATGGCATCTTCTACTTTTTTGGCAAAGCCGTCGTTGCCACCAAAAAATTCACCTAATTTAGTGAAGTTCTTATTGAGTTGGCGGTCAAGCATATCGTAATTCACTTCTAAAGTACCCTGACGAGTCGTGGTAATACCGAACTCCGTCAACGTTTTTAGATCTTCGGGTGCCCCCTTGATGGCGGTAGTGAACACGGATTTTAAGCGTGATTCTGCACTTCGAACGATACTGTCACCTGATAATGGTCCAGAGACACCAGATGAAGGGTCTGCACCCGCTAATTCTTTAGTTAAACCGTAAAATTGATTATAAGAATCAACGAATTGAAGAATATCGTTTCGAACTCGCTCGCGGTCATAGTCGATACCAATTTCGGTTTGTTTCTTAGAATCTGACACGCCTTTAAGGGTCAGATCTACACCATCAATAGCATTTTCAATGACGTTGTTATCACTGCTCAGTTGCGCAATGCCGTCGAGCACGACCATGGAGTCCTGCCCTTTTTGCAGCTCATTCATACCGCTGTAGCCATTAAAAGCTCGTTGAGCAGCATCTATTCGAGCCTGGGCATCTTTAAGCTCTTGTTCACGCTGGGCTTTGGCGTTTTCCATTAACATGGCATCGCGCTCTTTAACCGTGACGTAAGAATCGGTCAGAGTACCAGATGCGGTAGGTGACCAGCCTGGGATATCTGGCGCTTTTTCACGGGCTTTATCATCAAGCCCGTCAGTTCCTGGGTCATAGGAACTAAGAAGGGTACCTGAAGCCGCTTCCGAGAAGCCGGGAATGGTATCTTCCGGCTTGGGTGGCGCTTGTTCTACGCCATCAATAATGACCGGCTCTTCAATGCCCGGCAGGTTGACGACATAAACAGGTAATGCACCATCAGGATTCTTTGGTTTGCCTTCTAGGGCTTCTTCAATTTCCTGTGGTGAGTATTTTCTCTCCAGAGCGGCAACATCTTGCCCGTCTGCAGTTAAAATAGGGGTACTTTGGAGCTTTAGAAGTGCCGCCTGCGCTTGTTCCAGATCGGTCATCCGGTCTTCAAGCGTTTTGTATTCAAGGGATTCTAAAGGATTAATAGGATCGGACGAATTGGCCGACACGTAGATTTGATTATCTTTGCCCGTTTTCTCGGAGGCTAAAATAAGGCGCTGACCATCAACATCGTTGATGATGGCAGCGCGTACACCGGGATTGCCGGTAGCTGCATTGATGCTTTTTACGACATCAATGAGCTTGGCATTTTGTTTTACTTCAACAGTAAATTCCCTGTTTCCTAAACGGATCTGCAGCTCACCAGTTCCAAAGCGGGTTTTCTCATCCACAATGTTAGAACCTAGCTTATGGTTCTGAGCAAGCTGCACCACATCGACAGCATATTTGCCTGCGATTGCGTCCGTTGTGGCTGTAGCTGAAACTACTTCTTCGTCGGAGGACTCTACCGAACGAACGGCGAAAGCCTTATCCTGACGAAACTGAGCCATCAGTGCCTTCATGGAATCCAGTGATTCTCTGAGCCGCCCATAGGCGCTAATATTGGTCTCAACTTTGGATCGCTCAGTATCGATACGTTGCTGTTTAGGCACACGCTCGGCATCGACCACTTTGCTCACCATAGAGTTGATGTCCATACCAGACATGCCACCCATTGGGTTTACACTCATTCTCTCACCTTCAAACCTATCACACCTTTTCCACGATTAATCCGGAGGAATTGGAGGCTAGGCGCCTTAAAATTTCAAGCATCTCTTCGCTTGGAATCTGTTTGATGATATCGCCTGTATCCGCATCGAATACAGTGACAACACGTCTCCCAGACTCGTCATCGAATTTAAAAGATAATCCTTTATTGAGTGAAGAAATGAAATCATTTACTTCATCAATCCGTTTCTCCAGCTCGGCTGCGTTAATCTTAGTACGCTCTTCCGAAAAAGACTGCGCAGATTCGTTCTGGATGACGTCTCTTGGATCTACCTCTTTTATTTCCGCTCGTTTTTGCGCATTAGCACTGGATGCATCTTCAGCTGTAGAAGCAATCTTCGTGCCACTACCATAAGAAGGCTGGGAAATCGATGTGTAGGATGATATGTCCATAACGATCTCACCTCCACCTTGATAGCGTACATCAGGTTACCCCAATGCATTGCTCTTACACAGAAGTATACCAGATTTAACCCAACAAACTCAGTGCCGCGGATGGTGACTGTTTTGCCTGAGCCAGGATAGACGTACTAGCCTGTTCCAGGATTTGAGACTTCGTCAATTGAGTCGTCTCTTTCGCAAAATCAGTGTCGCGTATGCGACTCATCGATGCGTTCACGTTTTCGTTAATGCTATCTAAGTTACTGATAGCGTGGTCAAATCGGCTTTGGAATGCACCAAGCTCTGCGCGCTTACTGTCGACACTTGTTAGTGCACCGTCAATGACGGCCACGGCTTGTTGAGAACCTGCAACCGTTGTTACGTCAATATCATTGACCGCAACATCTTCTGCCGTTCCCATGCTCAGTTCTCCGGCTAACCCGCCGCTGAACGTCACATCGCCATCTACTTTTTGGTTGTGAGCAAATACGCCCAACTCACCATTGTCGCCTACGTAAGCTTTCAGGTAGTCCTGCTGACCATTAATGTAAGTTGCAACTTCTTCAATATCGTCGCCGGCCAGAGCGTTGATAGTGATGTTTTGCGCGTTACCCTCTGAGTCTGTAAACGCAAAGGTCAGGTCATTGGACCCGCTCTCCACCACCCAGTTACCGTCTTTCGCATTGGCAGCTGTGTAGTTTTTACCGGCCATACCTTCATGGTCGGAACGAACGTTACCCATTTTCAACAATACCGCTTCACCGGAACTGGCACCAATCTGAAAAGACTGAGTACCATAAGTGCCGTTCAGCAACTTGTTGCCACCGAAGGAAGTGGTTTCAGCAATACGATTCAATTCATCGTTTAGGGCTGCGACTTCTTCCTGGATCGCAACTCGCTCTGAGCGACTGTTGGAACCGTTAGACGATTGAAGTGCAAGGTCTCTCATACGTTGAAGGATGTTAGTACTTTCCTTCATCGCACCTTCCGCCGTTTGAGCTATCGAAATACCGTCATTTGCATTTCGCACCGCCACGTCTAAACCGCGACTTTGTGAATCCAAACGATTCGATATTTGAAGCCCAGCGGCATCATCTCTCGCGCTATTAACACGGTATCCCGATGATAAACGCTCCATTGATCTGTTCATGTCGGACGCAGCGTTGTTCAGGTTACGCTGGGCCGTCATAGCAGACACATTAGTGTTTACTGATATTGCCATAGTTAGATCTCCTTTGACATTAAGGATGATGGCGTCGCGTCTCTCACCTCGCTAAACCATCTCATTTCTCGCATTCCTTTTAACGGCGGATCCATTAAGTTCTTTAGGGAAAAACTCAGATTTTTTCGGATTTTTTTATGAGGGAGAGCAGGAAATACAAGAACCGTATGCTGATCAGTAAGTTAACGAAAACGAGTATTTACTCATTAGCTCAAACTGGCTTCTAAAGAAGGGAGAAACATGCCAAAGCTAAAGCACTCTGGTTTGTGTGTTAAAACGCGCTCTAAGGGCACACAGGGTGTTTTATCGACTCATCAATAGAGATAACTAGATGCGATTCAATAAGGGAAACTAGAGTCGTAGCGAGAGGATTTGCGATAGCTGACCATTTCAAGTGTTTTCGTTAAACACTTAGTGTTTTTAAATGAGGTTTTTTTCTGAATTAGTGAAGCAGATTGGTTGCTGCGGAAGGCAGTTGGTTTGCCTGAGCAATGATAGCGTTAGACGCTTGCTGCAAGATTTTCGATTTGGTAAGACTCGTCGCTTCTTTAGCGAAATCGGCATCTCTAAGTTGCCCCTTGGAATCATTCACATTAATGCTCATGTTGCCCAGGTTAGAGATACCACTTTCGAATCTATTGTGAATTGCGCCCAGCTGGCCACGCTGGCTATCGACGTAGGTCAAAGACGCATCCAGCACCGCGATTGCTTGCTGTGCGCCTCCTACCGTACTGATGTTGAGAGAGTCGACGGTAAGTTGACCTTGTTTCGATAGTGCAAGTTCTGAGGCAAGACTGCCACTAAACGTGAGATCAGATTTAACATCATGATTCGGCGCGAACAGTTGAAGTTGTCCGTTCTCGTTTACTGAAGCGCTGATCTCGTCCGTTTGCCCGTTAATGTAAGTCGCTAACTCTTCGATGTTATCACCAGATTTAGCTTCTATTTGTACATTCACAGTTTGGTTTGCGACATCCTGGAACTGGATATTCAATTGATTGGTTGCATCAGTGACTGTCCAGTTACTGTCTTTTCCATTTTGTGCTAGGTAGCTGTCTCCTCCCATGCGCTCCGAATCAGTGCGCATATCCGTTAGCGAAACCATAATGGCATCGGTGTTCGGTCCTATATGGAACGACTTGGTTCCATATGTACCGTTAATCAGTTTTTCGCCGCCAAAGCTGGTGGTTTCAGCAATTCTGTTCAGCTCGTCGTTGAGAGAAGACACTTCGTGTTGTAGTGCCTGACGATCTGCATCGCTGTTGTTACCGTTGGCTGACTGGATGGATAAATCTCGCATTCTCAGCATGATGTTGGTTGTTTCGTCTAACGAGCTTTCCGCTGTTTCAACGATGGACATACCATCATTTGCATTTCGAATTGCTACATCTATCCCGCGAGTTTGTACATGGAGTCTATTGGCAATCTGCAGACCAGCTGCGTCATCTTTTGCCGTGTTGATTCTAGAGCCTGAAGATAAACGTTCCAGTGATGTACTTGCGTTGCTCATAACACCTTTAAGTTGGTGTCTGGTTGCCATTGCAGATACGTTGGTGTTAACCGTTAATGCCACTGAAATGCTCCTGAAAAATCTTAAGGTTCCGTCTCATTCCACTACAAGGTAAACCTTGCCAGAGCGTTGGGTCTGACGATTCAATCGTGAACGGTAAACCGTCTTAACCCAGTGGAGTGCCAGGTGGCTGCAACACAACCAACCACCCAGACCGCCCTTAAACTTCAAGAATTAGCCCAGCAGCATTAACGCTGAATTTGGAGATTGCTTTGCCTGAGCTAATACCGAGGTAGATGCTTGTTGCAGAATCTGAGACTTAGTCATCGCAGTAGTTTCTTTCGCGAAGTCTGTGTCTTTGATTCGGCTCTGAGACGCGTTCACGTTCTCATTGATGTTATCTAAGTTGCTGATTGCGTGGTCGAATCGGTTCTGGAATGCACCCAGCTCTGCTCGATGGCTGTCAACGTATTGAAGCGCGGCATCCACGACTGCTACAGATTGTTGCGCACCGGATACGTTTCTTACGTCGATATCGCTTACGGTTGTTGCCTGAGCTGCGCCCATTGCCAGCTCACCACCAAGTGCACCACCGAAGGTTACTGCACCGTCGATTTTGTTGTTGTCAGCAAAAACTTGCAGAACACCGTCATCACCTACAGAGGCTTTAACTTGATCCGTTTGACCATTGATGTATGTCGCCACTTCTTCAATATCATCGCCCGCTTTCGCATTAATGGTCAGGTTTTGAGCCACACCGTCTTTGTCGGTGAATGCGATGGTCAGGTCAGATGCTGCTGCATCAACTGTCCAGTCTGCGCCTTTCGCGTTTGCAGCCTGGTAGCTTTGTCCGCCCATTGCAGCTTCATCAGAACGCATGCTCTTAAGACCCAGCATGACCGCTTCACCGCTGTCTGCACCAATCTGGAATGAAGCGTTGCCGAATGTTCCGTTTAGAAGCTTGTTACCACCGAATGAAGTGGTTTCAGCGATACGGTTCAATTCGTCGTTCAACGCTGTGATTTCTTCCTGAATCGCAACACGGTCAGACTTACTGTTTGAACCGTTAGCAGATTGCAGCGATAGGTCTCGCATACGTTGAAGAATGTTTGTCGTTTCTTTCATCGCCCCTTCAGCTGTTTGTGCAATCGAAATACCGTCGTTAGCATTTCGTACTGCCACATCCAAACCGCGGCTTTGAACATTTAAGCGGTTAGAGATTTGCAGACCCGCTGCATCATCTTTAGCGCTGTTGATTTTGTAACCAGATGATAGACGTTCCATCGATGTGGTTAAGTCACTTGCTGCATTGCCTAGGTGACGCTGTGCTGTCATCGCAGATACGTTAGTGTTTACTGTCATACTCATGGTGATTTCTCCCATTGATTTTCCGTTAAGGGCGGCTTCCGACGTCTCGGAAAACCAACTAGTTCTCTCAAAGTCATAAATTGTATCGACTTACTATTTATATTCTTTAGTTTTTTTTGGATAAAAATTTAAAATATATGGTTTTAGATATTATTTTTTATTCAAAAGCATATAGTTAGGTATTAATTTAACTTTTTCTTTTATATACATGCAGTTATAAATTAATAAAATACAATTTAAATGAAATATTAAAGGCGTGACCAGACCCTACCTGAATGGCAGTAAAGGAGATAGGAGGCGCTATGGTTTAATAAAAAACCATTATCAAGATACTGAAATGAATCACCGATTATCGAATGCTATGGAAAGGCTTTGTCTAATTATTCTTGGATATTCAGATACCACTCTGATACACCAGACGTACAGCCTCAGCTGCCGCGGTACCATCGTGTATAAGTTCTGAAATCCAACAAGTAGATAGATCTGTGCCATCTCTAAAACAGTGTGAACGGATACAAATACGCTTGAGAAAAATGCATGAACTAAAATTTTCTTCAGTACATTTTTACGTAATTTGCATGTCCTCCTTACTGTTTCGCATCGTTGGGTACTGGATCGAAAGGTAGATACAAGGAACGGTTAACACGGATAAAGTCTAATTTCGCTTGTACGCGTTTAGATGGATCTGTGCTAGTTGTTCTCCCTATCTGTTCCTAAAGATCGTTACCGATATATATTTGGTGCTTCGTTTCAATACTCCTCTGTACGAATTGTTCTTCTGATATGGGAAAGTCCCTATCAGGCTACGGTTTAATCACTCAAACCGTTTTGCTGTTATGGCTGTTCAACCAGAACAGCAAAGCGGTCTGTACCCATGCTTTCTTGAACTCGCTCCTCTCTAAAGAGAGGCGGGAAGGGACGTCATGGGCGTGCGCCCCTCCCCGCGAGAGAGTCGGTTTAGCCCAGCAGACTCATTG
This sequence comes from Vibrio sp. SCSIO 43132, assembly GCF_019904195.1. Taxonomy (NCBI): domain Bacteria; kingdom Pseudomonadati; phylum Pseudomonadota; class Gammaproteobacteria; order Vibrionales; family Vibrionaceae; genus Vibrio; species Vibrio sp. SCSIO 43132. Next base: position 1,065,012 of record NZ_CP063199.1, on the reverse strand, counting down.
CTGCGTTTGGCGCTTGCTTCGCCTGGGCCAGAATCGAGGTGGATGCCTGTTGCAGGATCTGCGCTTTGGTCATCGACGTTGTCTCAGAAGCAAAATCGGTGTCTTTGATTCGGCTCTTCGACGCGTTCACGTTCTCGTTAATGTTGTCTAAGTTACTGATGGCGTGTCCGAATCGGTTCTGGAATGCACCAAGCTCTGCTCGGTGGCTGTCCACGTATTTCAGTGCACTATCCACTATCGCAACGGATTCCTGAGCACCCGCCACAGACGTCACATCAATGGTGTCGACTGTAACGTTCTGACCTGGGTTAAACGCCAGCTCACCTGCCAGTGCACCACCGAAAGTGACATCACCTGTAACTTTGTTGTTCCCTGCGAAGACTTGTAATTTACCGCCTTCACCCACCGATGCTTTCACCAGGTCTGTCTGACCATTGATGTAAGTCGCCAGCTCTTCGATGTCGTCCCCTGCTTTGGCACTGATGTTCAGTGTTTGCGGGTCGCCGAAGCTGTCAGTTAGTGTGATGGTCAGGTCCGTCGCGGCATCTGGTACTGTCCAGTCTTTGTCTTTGCCGTTCGCTGCCTGGTAGCTCTTACCCCCCATCAGGGCGTTATCACTACGCATGTCTTTCAGGGTAAGCATGACCGCTTCACCATTGTCTGCACCGATTTGGAATGCCGCTGTACCGTAAGTCCCGTTCAATAGTCGGTTACCACCAAAGGATGTGGTTTCTGCGATACGGTTCAATTCGTCATTCAGTGCGGTCACCTCTTCCTGAATCGCGATACGTTCGGCTTTGGAGTTAGAGCCGTTCGCGGATTGCAGGGACAGGTCACGCATACGTTGCAGGATATTTGTGGTTTCGTTCATCGCACCTTCGGCTGTCTGAGCAATCGAAATACCGTCGTTGGCATTTCGTACCGCTACATCCAGACCGCGGCTCTGTACGTTAAGACGGTTGGAGATCTGAAGACCTGCTGCGTCGTCTTTCGCGCTGTTGATTTTGAAACCGGATGACAAGCGCTCCATAGATAGGTTTAGGTCACTTGCTGCGTTGTTTAGGTGACGCTGCGCTGTCATTGCTGATACGTTGGTGTTTACAGTCATGCCCATGATGTAATTCTCCAGTTGAAATTTTTGTAACTAAGGACTCTCGCTCATTTTGCGTGAATCCTTTCCTCTCTCTGTACTTTCTATAACGGCTCAATTTTGATTTTCTTTAGGCAAAAATTAGCCAAAAAATGAAAAAATAAACCTCAAAAACACAAATCAAATTCTAATCACAAAAACAAACAATAAAGTAAGAATTATGCTCAAGATAATTGGCAGAAAGCCGATAAAAATCGCCCTATTCATCATGAGTACTTTTATTCTTGAAAATTGAGGATTGCGTTAAGCAGATCCGTTTTGCTGTTTCGGCTGTTCAACCAGAACAGCAAAGCGGTCTGTACCCATGCTTTCTTGAACTCGCTCCTCTCTAAAGAGAGGCGGGAAGGGACGTCATGGGCGTGCGCCCCTCCCCGCGAGAGAGCCGGTTTAGCCCAGCAGACTCATTGCTGCGTTTGGCGCTTGCTTCGCCTGAGCCAGAATCGAGGTAGATGCCTGTTGCAGGATCTGCGCTTTGGTCATCGACGTCGTCTCAGAAGCAAAATCGGTGTCTTTGATTCGGCTCTTCGACGCGTTCACGTTCTCGTTAATGTTGTCTAAGTTACTGATGGCGTGCCCGAATCGGTTCTGGAATGCACCCAGCTCTGCTCGGTGGCTGTCCACGTATTTCAGTGCGCTATCCACAATCGCTACGGATTCCTGAGCACCCGCCACAGACGTCACATCAATGGTGTCGACCGTAACGTTCTGACCTGGGTTAAACGCCAGCTCACCTGCCAGTGCACCACCGAAAGTGACATCACCTGTAACTTTGTTGTTCCCTGCGAAGACTTGTAATTTACCGCCTTCACCCACCGATGCTTTCACCAGGTCTGTCTGACCATTGATGTAAGTCGCCAGCTCTTCGATGTCGTCCCCCGCTTTGGCACTGATGTTCAGTGTTTGCGGGTCGCCGAAGCTGTCAGTTAGAGTGATGGTCAGGTCCGTCGCGGCATCTGGCACTGTCCAGTCTTTGTCTTTGCCGTTCGCTGCCTGGTAGCTCTTACCACCCATCAGGGCGTTATCACTACGCATGTCTTTCAGGGTAAGCATGACCGCTTCACCGTTGTCTGCACCGATTTGGAATGCCGCTGTACCGTAAGTCCCGTTCAATAGTCGGTTACCACCAAAGGATGTGGTTTCTGCGATACGGTTCAGTTCGTCATTCAGTGCGGTTACCTCTTCCTGAATCGCGATACGTTCGGCTTTGGAGTTAGAGCCGTTCGCAGATTGCAGGGACAGGTCACGCATACGTTGCAGGATATTTGTGGTTTCGTTCATCGCACCTTCGGCTGTCTGAGCGATGGAAATACCGTCGTTGGCATTTCGTACCGCTACGTCCAGACCGCGGCTCTGTACGTTCAGACGGTTGGAGATCTGAAGACCTGCCGCGTCGTCTTTCGCGCTGTTGATTTTGAAACCGGATGACAAGCGCTCCATAGATAGGTTTAGGTCACTCGCTGCGTTGTTTAGGTGACGCTGCGCTGTCATTGCTGATACGTTGGTGTTTACAGTCATGCCCATGATGTAATTCTCCAAAAAATGTTAGTTAATTCGAGCCCTGTTTCTCACGCAGAACCCATTCCTCTCTCTGTACTTTTCTTAACGGCACCCAAACCAGATACTTTAGAATTTTTTCCAATTTTCTTTAAAAAATTTTCCAAACATACTTTTTAGCAAGTTACTCATACCAAAAAAGCACCAAAACCCATAAGATAAGTTAGTAATTAATTATAAAGCTCAAAAAAAGGAGCCATTCGGCTCCTTTTAATGTGTTGGTCTTTTAAGAGTTAAGTTAACCCAGCAGACTCATCGCTGCGTTTGGCGCTTGTTTCGCCTGAGCCAGAATCGAGGTGGATGCCTGTTGCAGGATCTGCGCCTTGGTCATCGACGTCGTCTCAGAAGCAAAATCAGTGTCTTTAATTCGGCTCTTCGACGCGTTCACGTTCTCGTTAATGTTGTCTAAGTTACTGATAGCGTGACCGAATCGGTTCTGGAATGCCCCCAGCTCTGCTCGGTGGCTGTCCACGTATTTCAACGCAGTATCCAGAATCGCAACGGATTCCTGAGCACCCGCAACAGAGGTTACATCTATAGTGTCGACTGTAACGTTCTGACCTGGGTTAAACGCCAGCTCACCTGCCAGTGCACCACCGAAAGTCACGTCGCCAATGACTTTGTTGTTCCCTGCGAAGACTTGTAATTTACCGCCCTCACCGACTGATGCTTTCACCAGGTCTGTCTGACCATTGATGTAAGTCGCCAGCTCTTCGATGTCGTCCCCGGCTTTGGCACTGATGTTCAGTGTTTGCGGGTCGCCGAAGCTGTCAGTTAGAGTGATGGTCAGATCCGTCGCAGCATCTGGCACTGTCCAGTCTTTGTCTTTGCCGTTCGCTGCCTGGTAGCTCTTACCACCCATCATTTCGTTGTCGCTACGCATGTCTCGCATGGTGAGCATAACCGCTTCACCGTTGTCTGCACCGATTTGGAATGCCGCTGTACCGTAAGTCCCGTTCAGTAGTCGGTTACCACCAAAGGATGTGGTTTCTGCGATACGGTTCAGTTCGTCATTCAGTGCAGTCATCTCTTCCTGAATCGCAATACGCTCTGATTTTGAGTTAGAGCCGTTCGCGGATTGCAGGGACAGGTCACGCATACGTTGCAGGATATTCGTGGTTTCGTTCATCGCACCTTCGGCGGTCTGAGCGATCGAAATACCGTCGTTGGCATTTCGTACCGCGACACCTAAGCCTCGGCTTTGCACGTTCAGACGGTTAGAGATCTGAAGACCTGCCGCGTCATCTTTCGCACTGTTGATTTTGAAACCGGATGACAAGCGCTCCATAGATAGGTTTAGGTCACTCGCTGCGTTGTTTAGGTGACGCTGCGCTGTCATTGCTGATACGTTGGTGTTTACAGTCATGCCCATGATGTATTCTCCAGTTGATTTTCCGTTATTACGGTCTCCGCCGTCGCGGAAAACCAAGCGTATTTCTCTCTCGTGCTTTTTATAACGGCTCAGTCAAAAAGATCTTTAGGGAAAATTCATCGTGTCTTTGAATATTTTTTAAACATCCATTTATTCAGATAGTTGCGTGAAAAATTGGGCGTGATTTTTGAGCGAAACTGACAAAGATCCTTAGATTGATCTCACATTAATAGGTGTTATTTGATGAGGTTTATTTCGTGGCAGGGTCAGGATTATGCATAAAGACGGGCAGAAATCTCTGCCCGTGCTTCTTTTAATACTTCTGTTGGCAGGTAGTAGGCAAATTAGCCCAACAGGCTCATTGCTGAGTTTGGTGCCTGCTTAGCTTGCGCAAGTATCGATGTGGACGCTTGCTGAAGGATCTGTGACTTAGTCATTGCCGTCGTCTCCGCCGCAAAATCAGTGTCTTTGATTCGGCTCTTCGACGCATTGACGTTTTCGTTAATGTTGTCCAAGTTACTGATGGCGTGGTCGAAACGGTTCTGGAACGCACCTAACTCAGCACGGTGGCTGTCTACGTACTTAAGCGCCGAATCAATAATCGCAACCGATTCTTGAGCACCGGCTACAGAGGTAACGTCAATACTGTCTACTGTGACGTCTTGCTTAGGTCCCATCGTCAGCTCACCGGCTAAGCCACCACTGAAAGCGAGATCACTTGAAACTTTGTTATTGCCAGCAAAGATCTGAAGCTTACCCTCTTCACCTACCGATGCTTTTACTAAGTCCGTCTGACCATTGATGTAGGTAGCAAGCTCTTCAATATCGTCACCGTCTTTTGCGTTGATAGTCAGAGTCTGTGCCTGACCGAAACTGTCTGTCAGGTTGATAGTAAGATCAGATGCCGCCGCTGACACTTCCCAGTCTTTATCTTTACCATTGGTTGCCTGATAAGACTGACCGCCCATCATGTTATTGTCGCTTCGCATATCTTTTAATGAAAGCATAACGGCTTCACCATTGTCAGCACCTATCTGGAACGACTTGGTACCGTAGGTACCGTTGAGGAGTTTATTACCGCCAAATGACGTGGTTTCTGCAATACGGTTCAGCTCGTCGTTTAGTGCAGTAACCTCTTCCTGAATCGCGATACGTTCAGCTTTGGAGTTAGAGCCGTTAGCTGATTGAAGAGAAAGGTCACGCATACGTTGCAGGATGTTTGTTGTTTCATCCATTGCACCTTCGGCGGTCTGAGCAATCGAAATACCGTCGTTGGCGTTACGTACTGCTACGTCAAGACCACGGCTTTGTACGTTCAAGCGGTTCGAGATCTGCAAGCCCGCGGCATCGTCTTTCGCACTGTTGATCTTAAAGCCTGAAGAAAGTCTTTCCATAGACGTTGTTAGATCGCTAGCCGCATTGTTCAGGTGACGTTGTGCTGTCATTGCCGAAACGTTGGTATTTACTGTCATGCTCATGGGTATTGCTCCAAATGATTTTCCGTTGTTGCGCTTTCCGTGCAAACGGAAAACCACGTTGTTATTTTCAAGATGTTAGGGTCTGTTAACCTTTCGAGATGATTTTTGCAGCGAGTTGTGGGTTCTTTATACAAGGCAACGCTTATTCGGTGTAGTCGCTCTACATCATATAAGCGATAACGCTGTAGAAAGGAGCCACAAACGCTGCCCAAAGGGTTCGGCTATAAGCGTTTTACTCTTTGTTGCAAGGTCTTTGCTTAGAATGACTAAGCTAAACCCCTTGCGCCGCGATTAAAACGCTTCTAGCTCGAACAAAACTTCATCGCGAAAGGTCGACAGACCCTACGGTTAACGACATGACATGTGTTTACTTGAGCGGATTTCGTTAAAAAAATGGATTTATTTGTTCAACTGGCTACAAATGAATCAAACGCGCTATTTCTTTCAATTTCCCTCTAAAGTTCGATTTCACTTCGCCGATACAAGCTTCTTTTTTCCACTCAATCCCTTTAAAATAAAGGAATAAAGCCTATTAACAACAGGGTTAATTGAATGCCTTGCTTCTATATCGGACTTGCTTCAAGTAAATAAAACACCTAATAATTCCGTCAATTATTTGACTTTACTTTAAAATACACGCCATTCTGGTTACTTTCTATTCCAAAATACAAATTTGACCTCTTTTGGTAAAAAGGCGAGCTCTTTGGCTCGCCTTGCTGGTTTGTTGAGTTCTATCTGTACAAATAGGGAGCAAGCTTTCGCTCACTAAATTCAGTCGCATCATGCCCAATCCAAAGTTCAGCTCCTGTTTGCTTCAGAATGGCGTCCACTTTTTTGAAGGCGGATACGGTTTGCTCTTTCTGATTGAATATCGGAATGGCTTTGCGTTTGTAGTTTTCACGGGTGTGGTATAGGTCACCAGACAAAATAATTGGACCATGCTGAGGTAAATCGATATACAGCACCTGATGACCAGGAGAGTGACCGTAAGCAGAAATAAGCACCACAGAGCCATCCCCAAACACCTGATGATCCCCTTCTATGACTTTCGCTTTTGGTTGCAGGTGCTGATAGTCGCTCAAGTTAAATCCATAGTTCTGGAGCTTTTGTGTATCGAATGCAACGTCAAATTCTGGCTTCTGAACTAACCAGGTAGAGTCTTGAAACTTGGTGGCGTTTCCAGAATGATCCCAGTGCAGATGCGACAGTGCTATATAGTCAAAATCTTTCGTAGACACATTGAGTGTCTGCAATTGCTCAGACAGCGTTTTCTTAACGGAAAAGTGAAATGCCCCATCCATGACTTCAATGCCGTCTTTCTGCGTAATGAACTCGTCATTAATGCCAGCATCCCAAAAAAGCTTACCTTTCGGGTGAGAAATCACATAACAACTGTTCACCATTTTCAGTGGTTTCTCGCTGGTCGCCTTTGGATTAAACATGGATGGTTTTCTTGACTCAATTCGACCGCAATCCAAAACACTGACCGACACATCGACACTGCCATCGGTTGAAAACTCAGGCTGACTGATTTGTGCAAATGACAAAGGGGACACAACTAAAGCTAGGATAAAACTTTTGATTTTCATGGTATTGACTCCTTTCACGAACGAGCCAATGGTATAGACCCAAATATGAAACTCAAATAACATAAAGAGAATGCAACATCCCATTTTTGGGATTAATCTTGAGAGCCTTGTTAATGATTAACCTAAATGACTTACGTGTTCTTAAAGCCATTGCTGATAAAGGCAGCTTTAATGGGGCGGCAGCAGTACTTGATATGCCCACCAGCACAGTGAGCCGGCGTGTTTCTGAACTGGAAAAAAGCCTGCAAGTGACTTTGGTTCGACGTACCTCCAGAACCGTCTCTTTGACAGAGGCGGGTCAACTGCTTAACCAACAGGCGTCGCCACATTTGCAGGGGTTGCTGGATAGTGTCGATTTTCTGCAAGAACAAGGGGGGCATATTCGGGGAAAGATGACTATCGTTGCGCCTATTTTCTTATCTTACTTCCGTCTTTCATCCTGGATAGCCGAGTTTCAAGGGTTGCATCCAGACCTAGAAATTGAATTTCGCATCAGCAACAAACTGGAAGATGTGTTTGGCGATCAAATCGATCTCGCCATTCGCCCCGGTCCTTTAAAAGACTCAAGTTTGATAGCCAAAAAGCTCTACGAAACAAAAATGAACCTGTTTGCGAGCCCAAAGTGGCTTAAAAGCAATAAATTACCCAAACACCCAAGTCAGTTAAATCAGGTATCGGCGCTTACTATTCCTTATCTCGCGAAAGACTGGCGGGTATACAAAGGAGGTCAAAGCGATGTGATTTCCACCAATTATCGAATTTTCAGTAACGATTTTGGACCATTGGCGGAAGCTCTGATTCATGGGAACTCGATTGCGGTGCTCCCGCAAGTTTTTGGGGAAGAGTTTGTGAAGCAAGGTAAGTTGGTCAAACTGCTTCCAGACTATCAGGTCGAAACACCGGGACCTATTTACGCGGTATACCCTTCCCAAAGAGACAAATCCAGAAAAACACAGGCGTTAATCAGTTTTTTAGAAAAGAAGTTTAAAGATCTTTGAGCTCGTTTAGCCAAGTAGCGTCAAAGCAATGTTGGGCGCTTGCTTCGCTTGAGCAAGAATGGTGGTGCTGACTTGTTGCAGCATTTGCTGCTTGATCATCTCAACCGATTCTTTGGCAAAGTCGGTATCTTTGATTCGACTGTTTGAGGCGGCGAGGTTCTCATTAATGTTATCGAGATTGCTGATCGCATGATCAAAGCGATTTTGATATGCCCCCAGCTCTGCCCGATGGCTATCAACATACCCCAATGCTGTATCGATGACAGAGACGGCGCGTTGTGCCCCGCCAACATCGGTAATGTCGATATCGTCCACGGTTTCGAGTGCAGGTCCGGACATTGCAAGTTGAGCAGCCAGGCTGCCACTAAAGCTGACTGGGCTAGCGACTTCGTTAGCAGAAGCAAAAATCTGAAGCTGCCCGTCTTCATTAACAGACGCAGACACCAAGTCGGTCTGACCATTGATGTAGGTCGCCAGTTCTTCGATGTCGTCCCCGACTTTCGCTTGAATACTAATGTTAATTGCAGCACCAGCGCTGTCAGTAAAGGACAGATTGAATTCGTTTTGCCCGGCACCAACTGTCCAGTCACTGCCAGCTTTTCCCGCGGCAATATAACTGGCGCCCCCCATGGCAAGGGTGTCAGATCGCATGCTATTCAGCGACACATTAACGGCTTCACCAGCGCTCGCACCTATCTGAAAAGCCGAACTACCGTAAGTGCCATTCAGCAGTTTTTTTCCGCCAAAAGAGGTGGTCTCGGCAATTCGATTAAGCTCGTCATTTAACGCACCCATCTCTTCTTGAAGTGCAATTCTCTCGGCTCGACTGTTAGAACCATTGGCAGACTGGAGGGAAAGATCTCGCATTCTTTGCAGAATGTTGGTGGATTCTTTCATCGCCCCTTCTGCGGTTTGCATAATGGAAATGCCATCGTTCGCGTTTCGGACAGCGACGTCCAAACCACGCATCTGTGTTTCCAGTCGGTTAGAAATTTGCAAACCAGCGGCATCGTCTTTTGCACTGTTAATACGATTCCCTGAAGACAAGCGCTCCAGAGATTGATTCAACGCCTGAGTCGCCACCCCAAGATTTCTCTGGGCGACCAGTGCTGAAACATTAGTATTAACGGTAACTGCCATTGTTCTGCATACTCAAATTAAGGGTATTCAGCTTTATAGCGGCGGGGGCTTAAAAACCTTTAGGAAAAAATTGAATATTTTTTGTTCATGACAGGAAACGCTTATTTTCTGGCTACTTAACCTGTACTCGGGATAAGTAGCCAGAAGGACTCAGGCTAAGCCAATGCTAATTCAGAAAGCATCGCTTCAGATGGTGCAAAGAAATACGCGCCAGTCACTGCTGAGGTAAAACGCAGCAACTGATCGGTTTTACCATCGGTTTCACCATACATACTTTCAAGCATGGCTTTGAAGTTGTGCAGTGTTTGACAGTAAGCAATAAAGAGTAAGCCGTGTTCACCCGACACTGAGCCATAAGGCAGGCTGTGACGAACAATCTTCAACCCCTTGCCCTCTTCCTTAATGTCTACACGACCAACGTGGGAAGCAGCGGGTACGTCATCAAGTTCGATGGAATCGGGTTTGGTTCTTCCCACCACTTTTTCCTGCGCTGATACATTGAGACGATTCCAGGCGGGCAAGTTATGAACAAAGCGCTGAACCATCACGTAACTGCCACCAGCGAAATCGCCTTCAGGGATTATCGCGACATCATGACGCTGATCCCCTTTCGGGTTTTCTGTGCCATCGACAAAATCGGTCATGTCTCGGGAGTCGAGGTAGCGGTAACCATAAGTTTCATCCACCAGCTCTACGTGCTCTGCGATGGGTGTTAAGAATTTGCGCAAAACAAAGAAGTGCAGATCGTGCCTGTCTGAATGACAATGAATCAGGAAGTCGACATCTGTTGCTGGCGCATTAATGTCGCCTTTGCCCAGTTCGCGGAAAGGTTCCAGTTCACCTGGCATTGGCTGATTTAATTTGGACCAGAACTGGTGAGTGAAAGACACGCTCAGTTTTACATCTGCTTCCTGTTGATCATTCACTTCTCTGATTAAAGAAGGGAGAGTTTGCAGTGCAGACAAGACAGCTTGAGGTTCGCTACTGATTTTAAACAAAGAATAAAGAGCGAATGCACCTGCTTCCGGCACAATCGCGTGTTGCGGATTCGACATATTATTACTCACATTTAGTTAGCGATTATTACTCCCGCCTCTGCTTGGGGGGATATAACAAGCATAGTGCCATAAATGTAAGTCATAAAAGTGAAAGCGAAATCAAAGAACCGTGATATTTATTTCACCCATTTCAGGCTTTCTTTTAACCTGCGGCTTTTCCAGACAAACAGAAAAAACCAAATCAGTAAAACAGCAGTGATGGAGTGAGACCAACTGAAAGCAGCACCACCCAGTTTGATTTGGTACACCACTAAAGCAAAGTGACCGCCAATCAGACCTAAGGTGATCCCTCTACCCCAGCTCATTAACCGATTAATCCAGCTCCTTTCCGGATTGCGAAAGCCAATTAACCACATCAGCAAAATCGACGGTAGCCCCATGGCTAAACCAAGATAAAGGGTGTCTTTCACCGGGTAGATCATTTCTAATAATTTACTTCCAGATTCTCGACTGACACCTGCAACGACAAATACAACCCATGCTTTTGCTAAAAAAAGCCAGCCTAACCATAGCCAGATAGGGGCTTTCAAATAACCATGTTTGTCGTAATCTTCAATCGGATAGCGCACTATCACCTCTGCGTTTCATAATGTTAGACTAGGGCATCACCCTCTAGGCCAAACATACCAAGCCGCGGTTCGCAATGAAACAGAAAAAAATTGTCCCATCTGCAGAAACACAATCTGAAGCCCAAAAAATTGCTAAAGCGACGCAAAAGCCCGGGCAAACTAAGGAGCAGACCAAGTTAATTGCTCAAGGAATTGAAAAAGGCATTGCACTCTACAAAAAGCAGCAGAAAGAGAGGCAACGTCAGGCAGACAAAGCCAAAAAGAAGGTTCAGAAAAGTAAGCAGCAGCAAAATTTGGTAGAAAATGATGAGCCACAAACGGCTGACGCACCCGTGCAACAAAAATCTACTAACCTTTTACCCTGGATTCTTCTGGCAGTAAGCTGGATAGGCTTTATTGCGTTCACTCTGGGTAATAAATAATGTTGAAGTTCATTGGGCGTGCAATCTTCTTGGTCAGTGTACTAGCGCTGGCGGCATGTTCTACACCATCTCAAAGAATACAACCCAACGCCCAGCACGTTTCGGTTTATGCGGATTCTGCTGAGGTAGATGGAGCCTGTCAGTGGAAAGGCGAGTTAACAGGCAGTGAAGGTCACTGGTATTCATTTTTGTTTTTCAACAACGATGCCATGATTCAGGGCGCAGTCAATGACTTAAAGAACCGGGCTTCATCACTTGGGGCGAATCGCGTTTACTTAAACAGCCCAATCCATTTCAAAACATCTGTAACCTTCTTTGGTAACGCTTACTTTTGCCCATAAAAAATCAGCCAGCAAAACTGCTGGCTGAATCAATCCACCTTTACGCTCAATATCCCAGCGTTGATGCAATGTCTTTTTGTCTGTCTAGTACCCATTGGCTGTCAAATGGTCCCCAATCGGATAATTGGTAATAGCCATCGTTATGACGGCGTCCATCCTGTACAAACATGAGTTCAATGCCCAAGCCTGGCAATGCTTTAAGAACATCTTGAATGGTGCGTCTGGGCCAGCCAGTTTTCTCGATAAGCTTAGGAACGTTCGGTCTGTCCAGACTCTCTACTAATAAAGCCAAATATAATCGTCTTGCAAATACAGGATTCAATTCCATTGACACCTCCTACCGCTGTATTCTCTAGCCAAGGATCTTCTCCTTTGAGATCTCTGGTAATACCCCCACTCATGGTGGGAACTTCCTCATTATTGATGTTCTGGCACGTGATATGTTGCGCTTGATCAAACTTAATGAGATTGGGAGTGATTAACCTCTCGTTTATCGTACACGAAACGCTTTGCTGATAAATGAGACATTATTGCTTTCCGAGTGCCTGTTTTTAGTTATCAACTGGTCAATAAATACCGTATTTTTGCTTTGACGAGCGCTTTGGACTTGCGACCCCTTTTTAACCTGATAGGATTTGAAACCTCAAAAGTAAAAAGGAAGCAATAGCGCTATGGCAAACATCATGTACGGCATTCCTAACTGCGACACAATTAAGAAAGCAAAAAAGTGGTTAGACGCTGAAAACATCGCATACGAATTTCACGATTACCGCAAACAGGGAATCGATAAATCTATGGTTGAAACCTTTTGCCAACAGCTGGGTTGGGAACAGGTTTTGAATAAGCGCGGCACAACCTTCCGTCAGCTTTCACAAGAACAAAAAGACTCGCTGAATGAACAATCGGCAATTGAATTGCTGGTCGAGCACCCTGCGATGATTAAACGCCCTATTCTTTTGGTAGAAGATGCCTACCACATCGGTTTTAAAGCCGATCAGTACCAAGATATTTTCAAGTAAGTAAGGATTTTCAAGGATGACAGACAGCCCAGTATTGGCGCTAGCCAAAGATCTCATTAGCCGCCCTTCAGTAACGCCACTGGATGAAGGCTGCCAGGAAGTTATGATCGAACGCTTAAAGGCGCTAGGGTTTGAAATTGAAGTGATGGTGTTTGAAGACACCACTAACTTCTGGGCACGCCGTGGTACAGAAGCACCTCTGTTTGCTTTTGCAGGACACACTGATGTCGTGCCAGCCGGTCCATTAGAACAATGGCACACCTCTCCGTTCGAGCCAACGGTTATTGATGGCCACCTCCACGGACGTGGTGCTGCTGACATGAAAGGTTCACTGGCATGTATGGTGGTTGCGGTCGAACGTTTCGTTACTGAAAACCCAAATCACAAAGGCTCGATTGCTTTCCTTATTACTTCAGATGAAGAAGGGCCCTTTATCAATGGTACGACTCGTGTCGTTGATACATTAGTGGAGCGCAACGAGATGATCGACATGTGTATTGTCGGTGAACCTTCCAGTACCCATCATGTGGGTGACGTAGTGAAAAATGGTCGTCGCGGCTCTATCACTGGCGATCTTGTCGTGAAAGGAACACAGGGGCACGTGGCATACCCTCACCTGGCGAACAACCCGGTGCATCAAGCACTGCCAGCTTTGGCAGAATTGGCGGCGACTAAGTGGGATGATGGAAACGACTATTTCCCACCAACCAGTTTCCAGATCCCAAATCTGCAATCAGGTACAGGGGCTTCTAACGTCATTCCAGGTGAGTTTAGCGTCCAGTTCAACTTCCGTTTCAGTACCGAACTGACGGATGAAGACATTAAGCGTCGCGTTCATTCCACACTGGATTCATACGGATTGGATTACGATCTGGAATGGACACTAAGTGGTCACCCATTCTTAACCGATGCAGGTGCACTGAAAGACGCCATTGTGACTGCTGTTGAGAAAGTGAATCACAAGAAGCCAGAACTACTAACAACTGGTGGCACATCTGATGGTCGCTTTATTGCTCGAATGGGAGCACAGGTTATTGAACTCGGCCCTGTTAACGCGACTATCCACAAAGTGAATGAGTGTGTCAGTGTTGCTGATCTAGAGCTACTGACCGACATGTACCAAGTTACGCTTGAAGAGTTACTGGCAAACAAATGAGCCGTGAATCGCTGACAGGACTGACTCAAAACCACCTAACTGAGTGCCAGATAGGCACTCAGTCGGTACTCGCTCACCCTTTAGCCGGAGAAGCTTTAGAAAAGCTTTACCACCAGGCAGAAAAGGCTGGATTTGAGTTAGGTATTGCCAGTGGGTTTCGCGATTATCATCGTCAGAAGGCGATTTGGGATGCTAAGTATTCTGGTCAGAGAGCGATTCTCGATAGCCAGTCTCAACCCATTGATCCTGCTTCTTTGTCGGACGAAGAAAAAGTGCTGGCAATATTGCGTTGGTCTGCATTGCCCAGCGCGAGTCGCCATCACTGGGGGACCGATTTTGATGTTTACGCCAAAAACTGTCTGCCCGATGGAGTCAGCCTGCAATTGGAACCCTGGGAATACCAGACAGGTCATCAAAAAGCCTTTTCAGACTGGCTGAGTCAGGAAATGCAATCCTTCGGGTTCTATCTGCCTTATCAGAATGATTTAGGCGGTGTAGCCATCGAGCCATGGCATATCAGTTTTGAAGCGGTAGCAAAACCCAATTTGAACGCTTTGAGTGTGGAAACAATCCGAGAGACGTTGCACATTTCCCCCATTGAAGGGCAGCAAATCGTTCTCCCCATGCTTGATACCATATACAATCGCTTCATCAACAACGTAGGGGATTAAAATGGAATTTCTCACCAACCCTTGGGTTATCATTATCATTGTATTAGCGGTCGTGATTGGCAATATCGCCGCATTAAAGTACACAGCAAAAATGAAGTTTACGCAGGTTGAAAGAGGGAAAAGCGACCTGGATAAGCTGAACGATCTGGATAAAGACAACCAGCAGAAGAAGCAAGATTGACGATAATTGCGAAAAATGAACACAAAAAAGGTGCCATTGGCACCTTTTTCTATTTCATCGAACTGTGATGTTACTGAACGGAGTTTTCAGCGACTTTCGCCAGAATCGGCGCTAAGTCGGTCAGCAATTGCTCGTTGATTGGTTTATCAGAACTGTCTGTCACGTTGATAGAAGTTCGGTTATCCAAATCCCCCATCAGGAACGTAAACGAACTGCCACTCAAATCCAGTGGTTTCATACCAATCTTCTGCCAAAACTCATCATCTGGCTTAGCGTACTTCACTTTTATGATGCCCTGAGACTGATTGCGATCTTCGATTTCAAACCCAATCTGTGGCAGGATGGTTGGCATATGCTGCCACAACGTAGCATAAGGTGCACGCGCAATGATGACAGGTAGCCCGCTTCGGTCTTTACCCAGGCTAATAGGAATACGTTTCACAAGCTCTTGCGCTTTCAGTGCTGCCTCGGCACGAAGATTATTGTCGTACGTTGAAGTGACCAGATTAGTCATTAAAATGTTGTAGCGCTCTTTGTCGGTCGCTTTCACAGGTTTTACCTGAGTGCCTTCACGCCAGTCGATCAGTGAAATCTTAAAACCATATCGACGATTAGACTCAAAACGCTCCAGCAAATAGCGACTGCCAATGTCTGTGTCTTCGTCTTCCGATCTCCAGGTGACCCAGTCCGTTTCAATACGATTTGACGTGTTATCACGCAGACCAATGCCTTGATTAGAAATCATTTGAAGCGCCGTGCGCCACACTTTTTCCTGTTCCGATTCACGAACTAACCACAACGTTGCTTCACCGTCTTTCACTTCAGAACGCGCTCCTGGAATCAGATCCAGAATTTGTTGAGGTGGACGAATATCAACGCTCTTACCAATGCCCCCAGTGTACTCACCAGCAGGGATATCGTAGTTAGGGTAGAACTGAGGCGTCGCACCCTGAGGTAACGACCACTCTTTCAGAGGCTTGGTTTCAAGATAGGTAAAATCATCTTTTGCCTGACGGCGAGAAGACGGGTCGCTTGAACAAGCAGCCAGTACGAAAACAGCCAGCGAACCAGTCACTAGCTGACGTGAAAACTTCATTAAAACTCCTAAATGTTTCCCGAAGCGCAAAGCTTCGGGAGCAACGTTTATGCTTGGATTCCTGCTTCCGCCAGAGATTTTGAAATCACTGGCTGTGCTTGCTCGGATAGCTCGGTCATTGGCAGTCTTAGGTGACCACATTTGATAAGACCCAACTGATGAGCGGCCCATTTTACAGGGATTGGGCTTGCCTCAATAAACAGGTTCTTGTGCAGAGTCATCAAACGCAGGTTGATTTGTGCTGCTTCTTCAAATTCACCATCTTTTGCAAGATGCATCATTTTCGCCATATCTGCTGCCGCAATATTGTTGGTAACAGAGATAACGCCATGACCACCTAGCTTACAGAATTCAAGACCTGTAGAGTCATCGCCACTTAGTAAGATAAAATCTTCGCCACAAAGTTCACGGTGAATTGCAACTCGTTCCAAATCACCGGTCGCATCTTTGATCGCAACGATGTTTTCAAGCTCGGCAAGACGCGCAACTGTTTGAGGTTGAAGATCAACAGCCGTACGCCCCGGTACGTTGTAAAGAATGATTGGCACATCACTCGCTTCAGAGATGGCTTTGTAGTGCTGGTACAAACCTTCCTGAGTTGGCTTGTTGTAGTAAGGTGTAACACTCAGTACACCAACAATGCCAGAACCTTGAAGCAATCGGCTAAACGTAACCGATTCGTGCGTTGCATTCGCACCTGTACCAGCCACGATAGGAATACGACCATTTGCGTATTCCACTGCCTTATTCACAACTTTGACATGCTCTTCAATTGTTAAAGTGGCAGATTCTCCTGTCGTGCCTACCGCGACAATTCCATCTGTACCGGCGTCAACGTGGTACTCAACAAGTTGCTTTAGGCTTTCGAAATCCACTTCACCTTCTTCATTAAACGGTGTCAAAAGCGCAACCCAGCTTCCAGAAAACATGTCCATCTCCTTAATAATTTTTTATACCAAATGGCGTTAAAGCCTCCCCAAACGGGTACGTCTACGCTCAAATGGGTTTCTAGCATGGTACTTTAACATCCTTGATTAAAACAAGGGTTCAGACCGCCTTAGATGACAAACTCGCGTCAATAATTGGAGGTTAAGCATGGATTGGCTGTTTTTTTAGCAGAGCGGCGATTTTTTCGTGTCAGAGAACAGAATTTACCACCCCGCTATCAGGCTATCTCAAAGGAACTGTGCTACCATGCAGAATAAGACTTATCGAAAAATTGCTTCCCCATGTTACAACATCTAGTGATAACCGCTATTGGTACGGATCGCCCGGGTATCAGTAACCAAATAACTCATCTGGTCACTGAGTCAGGTTGTAATATTATCGACAGCCGAATCGCACTGTTTGGTAGCGAATTCACCCTCATCATGCTGTTATCTGGCAATAACAACAGTCTGGCACGCGTTGAAACCAGTCTCCCACTTATGGGGCAAGAACATGATCTAATTACGATCATGAAACGTACTTCTCCTCATCAAGACCCAGAACATGTTTACCGCATCGAAGTCTTTGTCGAATCGGAAGACAAAATGGGTCTGACCGAAAAGTTCACGCAATTCTTTGCCGACCGCCAAATCGGAATGTCTTCGCTAAGTGCGCAGACGATAGATAAAGCAAAGGTTGAAAAAGAAAAAAATCAATTTCATATTGCGTTAACTGCCCATGTAGATGGTGAGTGTAATCTGATGCAACTGGAAGAGGAATTCCAGACGCTGTGCACTGAACTGTCGGTTCAAGGGTCCCTGAATTTCATAAAAAACAGCCAATAAAAAATTAAAGGATCGCTCAATGGAAACTTTGACTGCTGGTACTCCGGCACCTGCCTTCTCACTTCTCGATCAAGACGGCAACACAGTGACTTTGTCTGACTTTAAAGGCAAAAAAGTGTTGTTCTACTTCTACCCTAAAGCCATGACACCCGGCTGTACGGTTCAGGCACAAGGCTTGCGCGACGTAAAAGCTGAGCTGGATGAACATAATATTGTCGTTCTGGGTGTCAGCATCGACCCAGTAAAACGTCTGGGCAAATTTATTGAGCGCGACAACCTGAACTTCACGCTTCTTTCCGACGAAGACCACGCAGTCGCTGAACAGTTTGGTGTCTGGGGCGAGAAAAAATTCATGGGTAAAGTATACGACGGTCTTCATCGCATCAGCTTCCTGATTAACGAAGAAGGTGTGATTGAGCATGTGTTCAACAAGTTCAAAACCAAAACGCACCATGAAGTGGTATTGGATTACCTAAAACAATCTGCGTAACAGCAAACCACTTTCAGATACAAAAAAGACCTCTAATCAGAGGTCTTTTTTTCTATTCAGCTTCGGCTATCGAGGTTTTAGATTCCGTATTGGGTAAGGCGTTTATTACCGCCTTGACTAACGTGGCCAGCGGAATAGCGAAGAAAACGCCCCAGAATCCCCAGAGCCCTCCAAACACCAGAACTGAAACAATGATGGCGACTGGGTGCAGGTTGACTGCCTCAGAAAACAGAACCGGAACCAATACGTTTCCATCCAGCGCCTGAATAATGCCATAGGCGATCAGTAACCAGTAAAACTCTGAAGTGAGCCCCCACTGGAACAGACCAACGATAGCAACAGGTACGGTCACTGCGGCTGCACCAATGTATGGAATCAATACTGATAACCCCACGGCAACCGCCAGAAGTACTGAATATCGCAAATCCAGAATCGCAAAGGTGACGTAGCTGACACCACCAACGATAAGGATTTCCATCACCTTGCCTCGAATGTAGTTCGAAATCTGCTGGTTCATTTCACGCCAGACCTTGGTTGCCAAACGTCGGTTTTCTGGAAGAAAGCCACTCAGCATAGAGAGCATTTCGGCTTTGTCTTTAAGAAGGAAGAAAACCAGAAGAGGCACAAGAATCAGATACACCGCCAGAGTTGCAATACTGACCAAAGACGCCAGTGAACCTTTTACGACACTTTCACCTAAGCCCAATACTTTATTTTTGGCATTCGAGACTATGGATTCC
Source organism: Vibrio sp. SCSIO 43132 (assembly GCF_019904195.1). Lineage (NCBI taxonomy): Bacteria > Pseudomonadati > Pseudomonadota > Gammaproteobacteria > Vibrionales > Vibrionaceae > Vibrio > Vibrio sp. SCSIO 43132. Next base: position 1,046,216 of record NZ_CP063199.1, on the reverse strand, counting down.
ACAATCTGAAGGTTAGCAAGCTCGGGGTACTTTTCTGGTATCGAGGCGATAAACCCTTGTAACCCGTTATACATATTCGGGATGTCGTTAATAAGGTTGCCAACCTGACTCCAGATAGTCGGCATCAAGCCAAAAATGGCCATTAACATCAATCCAAGGAATGCGAGCACGACGATCGGTACCGCAGCAGCACGGGGTAAACCAAGACGAATCATTTGAGTGACCGGCCATTCAAGCAGGTAGGCAATCACAATGGCAACCAGTAGTGGAGCAATCAAATGTCCGAAGAAATAGATAGTGGCAAAGCCAAATAACAGAATGGCGACCAGACTAACAGCATGAGGGTCGGAAAAACGTCGCTTATACCAGCGGCTGACCATATCAAACATCAGGTGTTGCTCTCTCTTATTATGGTTAACGTGGAAACACTCTCATTCTCTTCCAATCGGACCGAAAAGAGGGCAGAAGAGAAGTATCGTATCATATCTTGAACTGAACTTTTGTCATTGGAATGAATGACTAACATTTCCTGCGTTTTCAAACTCGCTGCACGCCGCTTTGCTTTCAGCAACGCCATTGGGCAGCGTTCTTCACATAAATCAAGCGTGTAGCTGTTCATTCTGAATCCCAATACTTACTATATTGCCCGTATTCTATACCCAAATAACCTCTAGATGCAGGATTCAGAACTCATATTCTGTTTCAGTTCAAGGAAAAGAATGCAGCGTAATGGTGAGCCCTTTCCAAATTCTTTGACGATGAAATGTGACAGAATATGAGCTCCCAAGGGCGAGTTTAATTGATTCCCATGCTACGTTACCGATTCTTGATTTAGAACCACTAAATCTTTAAATCGGTGCCTTGCCTAAAAATCAATTAAATCTCGCTGAACCAAGTATCTTGAGGTCACTTGGGTATAATGACATTTAGACCCGTGTTCTCCATTTTCAATTGCAGATGTGAGGCAAAACGTATCGAAATTTGTGAGCTTTTAACGTTTTAAACTGCGCTAATTGTTGAAAAGAACAGCACCTGAACTGCGTTAAACGAACCTTAAAGGTGTTCAGTAGTCCAATAAAACGATAAAAAATAAAAATGACAATATGATGGAGCAGAATGTTTAAACTTACTCGTTCAACCCTGTATCTCAGCATGGCAGCCCTGATCGGTCAGCCAGCGATTGCTCAGAATTCGGGGTATGAATTGCCAGATATTGGTACGGCAGCTGCTTCCACCCTGACTATTGATCAGGAGCTGCAGTACGGGGACGCTTACATGCGCATGTTGCGCAGAAGCCAGCCAATTGTGCATGACCCTGTTTTAAATGAATACATCAGCAACCTTGGGCACCAACTTGTCGCCCATGCCAATGACGTAAAAACGCCTTTCAATTTCTTTCTGATTCAGGATCGCGATATCAACGCATTTGCCTTTTTCGGAGGCTATGTCGCACTGCATTCCGGGCTGTTTTTGCATGCTCGTTCAGAAAGCGAACTCGCTTCCGTTATCGCGCACGAAATTGCTCACGTAACTCAACGTCACTTAGCAAGAGCAATGGAAGATCAAGCGCGTCGTTCGCCAGCAACCATTGCAGCTTTAGTTGGCTCACTTCTGTTAGCCGTCGCTGCACCGCAAGCCGGTATTGCCGCCATTACTGCTACTCAGGCGGGAATGATCCAGAGCCAAATCAACTACACCCGTTCTAATGAAAAAGAAGCGGATCGCTTTGGCATTGTCACTATGTCTAAAGCGGGTTTTGACCCTCAGGCCATGCCACGATTTTTTGGTCGTTTAGCGGATGAATTCCGTTACGTGAGCAAGCCACCACCAATGCTATTAACTCACCCACTGCCTGAAGACCGAATCACAGATTCCCGTGCCAGAGCACAGAGTATGCCTCCGAAGCGCTTAGGTCCTTCCATTGAATACCATCTGGCTAGGGCTCGCATCATTGCTCGCCATGCTGGTATCGACAGCGATGCCGCCATCGACTGGATGGACAGACGTCTTAAGAAAGCGCACAAGGACATCGCCCCTACGTTGAAATATGGCAAAGCGCTGGCGTATCTGGATTTGAAAAAACTGGATAAGGCTGAGGCCTTGCTAGTAGAGCTGGACAAGCAGGAGCCTAATAACAACTTTTATCTCGATGCACTTTCAGATCTGTACCTTTACAAAAAAGAGTACGACAAAGGTTTAGCCATGTTAAAACGTGCACTGGATAAAAAGCCGAATAACCCAGTTCTCACCATTAACTATGCAAATTTAATGATAGAGAGCGACAAATACGCTGAAGCGACTCGACTACTTCAACGCTATACTCATGATCATCCTGAAGATTTGAACGGCTGGGCATTGCTGTCTGATGCTTCTGGTAAGCAGGGTAAACTTGACGAAGAAGCGGCGGCACGCGGAGAGATCTTCGCACTCAAAGCTGACTGGAAACAGGCGATCAGCTTTTACGCAGAAGCCAGTAAGCTCGTTGATCTGGGAAGCCTAAAACAGGCAAGATACGATGCGCGAATTGACCAGCTTGGGCTGGAACGCGATCGCTTCTATGCATTGCAGAACTAATAAGCACTACAAAAACAAGTATTAAAAAACCAAGAATTGGGAGAAGACATGTCGGTCACTATTTATCACAACCCACGCTGTTCTAAGAGTCGTCAGACTCTGGCGTTACTAGAAGAAAAAGGCATTACACCAGACGTTGTTAAGTATCTTGATGCGGACCTCACCGTCGAACAACTGAAAACCGTTTTTGCTCAGCTAGGTCTTGATAGCGTGCGCAAAATGATGCGCACTAAAGAAGATATCTATAAAACGCTTAATTTGGGGGATGCCTCAGTAACCGACGAGCAACTGTTTGAAGCGATGGTCGCCAACCCAAAACTTATCGAACGACCAATCGTGATCAAGGGTGACGCGGCTCGTCTTGGTCGCCCGCCAGAGCAGGTTTTAGAAATCCTATGAGTGTAAAGGTCGTTATCCTTTACTACAGCCGCCACGGTAGCACGCGAAAATTGGCGCGTCAGATTGCCCGTGGTGTTTCTTCGGTTGAGGGGTGCGAACCTCTCATCCGAACCGTAGAAGAAATAAGCGAAAACGCCTCGCAGCCAGAAGATCCCGTCATTTCGCTCGATGAACTGAAACAATGCGACGGTTTAGCCATGGGAAGCCCCGTATGGTTCGGTAACATGGCGGCACCTCTTAAGCATTTTTGGGATTCATCTACCCCACTTTGGGTGGCAGGGGATCTCATCGATAAACCAGCATGCGTTTTTACGTCTTCATCTTCGCTGCATGGTGGTCAGGAAACCACGCTTCAGAGCATGATGTTGCCACTGTTTCATCACGGTATGATGCTGCTCGGTATCCCATATTCTGAACCTGCTTTGCACACCACATCACAAGGTGGCACACCGTATGGTGCATCCACCCTTGGAAGCCAGATACAATCCAATCAATCCGATGAAGGACAACTTGCTTTCGCGCTCGGTAAACGTCTGGGCGAATGCGCTAAGAAGCTGAAAAACTAAGGTCTGTTGACTAAGGATCTGTGATGGTAGAAACATCCTCTATCAAGTTTCGTTATCTCGCTTTGGCTGGAAATATTGGGTTGCTGGGCTGGGTACTATTATGGCAGCTAAGCCTTTCGCCTCACCCCCACATCAGCAACATAACATTAGCCATCGCCTGGAGTGTCCCATTGCTGCTGCCACTGCCTGGGATTCTTGCTGGCAGACCGTACACTCATGCATGGGCGAACTTTGTTCTGATGCTGTATTTTCTTCATTCACTGACCATTTTATATGTCAATGAAGGGGAGCGTTGGTTAGCCATCGTGGAGCTGCTGCTGACCACCTTAGCGTTCATGGGAAACACCTTGTATGCAAGGCATCGTGGCAAGGAACTGGGTTTAAAACTCACCAAGTTGTCTGAGGTCGAGAAGCAAGAAAAAGCGCGATTTGAAGAATAGACGCTGATACAAAAAACGCTCCAGTCAGGAGCGTTTTTTTATTTCCTAGGGAAATACATCCTAGTGAGGAGAAATATTAGACAGGCACTGAATGTGCACCGTAATTTCTTCGCGATCGTGATACAGGTGCTTCGCCTGAAGGCGGAATTTCACCTTATTGTCGATAAGGAACACTTTTAGGTTTTCAATATCCTGAAGCACTTCATCATAGCGCCCCTTCATCGGCAGCTTAAGGTTGAAGATTGTCTCTTTCGCCCAACCTTTAATAAGCCATTCACCCATCAACTGAGCAACACGAGAAGGCTTTTCAATCATGTCACATACCAGCCAGGTGACGTTTTTTCTTGGTGGCTCGAACTTGAAGCCATCTTCCATGTGATGTTTCACCTGACCCGTATCCATCAGGCTTTGCGCCATCATGCCATTGTCAATCGCGTGGACGAACATCGACCGCTTAACCAATTGATATGTCCAGCCACCAGGACAAGCACCCAAATCCGTTGCCCACATGCCCGACGCCAGTCTTGTATCCCACTCCTCTTTAGGAATGAACACGTGGAACGCTTCTTCCAGCTTAAGCGTTGAACGGCTCGGGGCATCTGCCGGGAACTTGAGCCTTGGAATCCCCATAAAGAATTTAGAGTTGTTGTCTGATAAGGAGTAACCAACAAAGCAGTGACCTGGTGCGACAAAACAAGCGTGAAGTACTGGTTTTTTCGGGTTGTCTTTATTGTAAAGAACACCTTTTCCGCGCAAAGCCTGACGCAGTGGCACCGTAAATTTACGGCAGAACTTCAGAAGTTCTTTGGCTTCGTTGGTGTCGGGCGTTTCAACACGTAGGTCACCACAGCGTGGCAAATCTTCGTGTTCGGTCAACCCTTCCAGAATCGGAGAAATACGGTCATCTTGAGGAAGGTCTTTACACTCTGCCGCCACAGCAAAAATCTGACGAGCAAAGATCAACGAATTGAAGTCCAGCTCCTGAGCCAGTTTCGCACCATCGCCTTCCTGATAGCATTCAAACAGAACGTAACCTGTGTTCTTTTGTACTCTCGGGAAACCGTACACCTCTAGCTGGGTAGCACGATCTTGGATCTCACCTGCACACTCTTTTTCAAAACCCTGGCGGCAGTAGAGCATTAAGTGTTTCACGACTTCACCTCTTCAATTCTTAACGCAGCAATAGTGAAGCTCACCCAACCCACAATAAACATTACGCCACCAAACGGAGTGATAGGACCAAACCATTTGATGCCAGTCAGTGCCAATGCGTATAGGCTGCCACTAAAACAAAGGATGCCGATGATAAAGCAAATGGCGGCGAATCGCAGTCCTTTTTGCGCCTTTTCACCAAGATTTCTTTGCAGCAGAATCGCCACCAAAATCAGGGCAATCATATGAACAAACTGGTAGTGAACTCCGGTCTCAAAAACACCAATAAGGTAGTCTGAGAGAATTTTTTTCAATCCGTGAGCGGCAAATGCCCCGAGCATCACCGCTGTTGCACCAAAGAAACCTGCTGTAGCAAGAATCGTTTTACTTTTCATAGCAACTCCGAATGAATCGTTCTAGGTGCGATACCGCTAACTCAATATTGCTGTCCTGAGTATGCCCTGAACTTTTTCTGGGCTTGAAGCTGTGGTCGCCATCAGGAATAAATGTGAGCTCGACATGCTTCGAAAAAGCAAAATCGGCACATTCTTCTTTCTTCCCGAAAGTATCTCGCTCTCCCTGAAGAATCAGGGTAGGTTTTGCTATCGTAGCCAGATGGTCGCCCTTATAATTTTCAGGTTTGCCCGGTGGGTGAAACGGGAAGCCAAGGCAGGCAATACCACCGACAAGTTCCGACTCAGACATCAGGCTTGCCATTCTCCCACCCATGGATTTACCACCGATAACCACTGGCTTGCCGTTGGCTTGGTCTTCCAGAGTGGTTTGATAAGCTTCCAGCAATTTTGGCGCACGATCAGGCGGGCGCTTCTTCCCGTCTTCACTGCGTTTCACCATGTAAGGAAAATTAAAGCGAACCACACGGATTCCAAGACCAGACAAGCCTTTGGCGACCTGCTCCATAAATTCGTGTTCCATGCCTGCACCCGCGCCGTGTGCAAACAAAAACGTTAAGTCACCTTCTCCATCGATTAACACTTGGGTCATTCAATAAAATCCTCTTGTTCTTTTGCCGCTTTCGCCAGCATCCAATCTCGAAATGTCGCGATTCGACCGGTATCCGCCTGTTGTTCATGACACACAACATAAAAGGCATTTTTGCTGACTAGCACTTCGTCAAACGGACACACCAGCCGCCCTGCATCAATTTCAGGTTGTGCTAGTACGTTATTACCTAGAGCAACCCCCTGACCGTGAGCCGCCGCTTGCAGTACCATGGTGGAATGGCTGAAGATCGGACCGTGGTTTACATTCACGCCCTCAATATCATGAATGCGAGTAAATTGTTTCCAATCTTTTCTGGATGTGTCGTGCAATAACGTATGATGTTTTAAATCCCCAAGAGATTCTAATGGTTTTTTGCTCAATAACAGTTGTGGAGAGCAGACCGGAATCAAACATTCCTGATAAAGTTTATCTGCCCGCAAACCAGACCAATTTCCCCGACCATAGTAGATGGCTACATCCACATCATCAGTCAGCGAACCTTCATCCATATCAACCGCTTTAATCCGAACATCGATATCTGGCTCTTGCAGATTGAAGTCCGCCAGCCTTGGAACCAGCCACTGAATCGCAAAACTTGGGGGTAAGCTGATGGTCAAAGCCCCTTTCTCACTGCGTTCGAGCACTTTATCTGTGGCTTCTGCCAGCGAGGTAAAGACATCTTTGATGTCCAGAAAATAGCTTTGCCCTTCTTCAGTAAGCAGCAATGACCGATTACGACGGCGGAAAAGTTTCAGCCCTAAATAGTCTTCTAACGTTTTGATTTGGTGGCTAACCGCCGCCTGAGTAACGAAGAGTTCTTCAGCAGCTCGGGTAAAACTCAGGTGTCTGGCTGCTGCTTCAAACACACGGAGTGAATTGAGAGGGGGAAGACGTCTCGACATGTTTCACCTAATTCAACTAAGCATTAGTTTTTTTTATCCGAAACATTATAAATTGTCGATTGCCGATGAGCCAGAGAAAATCTATATTTCGTTTCGCAACGCTGAGCCTGAACGGCTTGATTATCTTTGATAATCAATTGGTTTAGTTGTTGCGATGTTGTGTTTGCATAAACTCGAATTTCGAGTTGGTAGAGTTATCTACCAGTGTCTCAGCGCTCAGCGCTAGGACCATACTTCCTGTATTATTTTGACCTGTCTGTCAAATTTTCACACCGCCTACTTAGGCGGTGTTTTTTTATCCGCAAGAAAGACTCAAATGAGAGTACGCGCCAGCGCATCTTTCCAACCTTCATACCATTTCTCTGCCAGATCAGCTCCCACCTTCGGGTAAAAAGACTGAACGGGATGATCAAGTGCTTTCAGGCTCTCGTGAGTTTCCCACCAGCCTATCGATTGACCCGCAAGAAAAGCCGCTCCAATGGCAGACACTTCCGCATCTAAGTTGCGAATAACTGGCTTTTGAATCAGATTGCTTAAAAACTGCATGAGCCACGCATTAGCAGTTGGCCCGCCATCCACCATCACTTTCGTGACCTGCTGCTTGGTATCTTTTTCGATGGCATCCAAAATATCCTTTACTTGATACGCGATCGACTCCAGACCAGCTCTGAGCAACTGATATTTGGTCGTACTGATATCCATACCGGAAAATGTCGCTTTCACATCTGTTTGCCAATGCGGTGCACCAAGCCCTGATAGAGCAGGCACAAAATAAACGCCCCCATTGGTTGGTGCATGCGCTTCTATATTGTTGAGTGCACTTTCAGGAATATCACCAATAACGGAGCGAACCCAGTCCAGTGCAGATCCTGAATGGGTAATGTTTCCTTCTAACGCCTGACAAACGCCATATTTATCAGCCCAGGCGATGGTTTTGGTTAACCCATGCTCCGGCTGCTTGCTGATATTGGTGACGGACATAAGCGACGACCCAGTACCAAATGTCGCTTTTACGGCACCCTCTTCAAATCCTTTGTGCCCATAAAGCGCGGCGTGTGAATCACCAATCATAGAGGCGATGGGAACACCGTCAGGAAAACCATCGATATTATGCGTTTTCCCATGAATACAGGAAGATGGATTCACCTTAGGCAGCAAAGAAGCAGGCACTTCAAACACATCCAATAGGGCTTTATCCCATTCTTGAGTGTTGAGATTGAATAGCTGAGTTCGGGATGCGTTTGAACTGTCTGTTGCAAACTCCTTAGTACCTGTCAATTTCCATAGCAACCAGGCATCCACAGTACCTGCGCAGTAGAAACCTGTTTGTGCTTTTTCAAATCCACTTGGTAAGTCATTTAATAGCCAGTTTATTTTGGCTGCGGGAAAGAGCGGGTCAATCATCAAACCTGTTTTCTCAATCAATAACGGCTCGATATTGCTTTCTTTAAGCGCTTGGCAAAATGGCACAGAACGTCGGCATTGCCAGGAAATAAGCGGGGTAATTGCCTTTCCAGAGTCCCGCTCCCACATCATCACCGACTCTCGTTGATTACTAATGGCAATTGCAGCAATAGCATCTGGAGAAGAATATTCAATACAAGATCGTAATAGCGAAACCACAGCCTGCCAAATCGCCTCAGGGTCTTGCTCCGACCAATCCGCTTGTGGGTGAAACACGTTAAGCGGACGAGAGTCCTTAAAAACAATTTCTCCCTTCTGATTGATGAGTAATGCCTTCGCGTTGGTTGTGCCTTCATCAATAGCAAGAATGTACTTTTCCATGTCGCCTCGCCCTTAAGAATCCATTAGGTTTTTCACCAGATTATAGATAGAGTTCGCATCTATCCCATGATGCGCTCGCATATCTTCTCGATTGGCCGCTATCGCATATTCGCCGTCGTTGATACCTAACCGGATTAACCGTGTACCTGAACCTTGTTCTGCCATAACTTCTGAGACTAGCGCTCCGACTCCACCATTTACATTGTGTTCTTCCACTGAAATCACAAACGGTGTCTGACCAACGGCTTCAATCAACTCCGCTTTGTTAAGCGGTCGGATGGACGACAAGCTGATCACATTCGCACTGATCCCTTCTGACAACAGCCTCTCAGACGCTTCGTAAACTTCATGCACAGTAGACCCTAACGCCACCAGCGATACATTCTCACCTCGCGTCAACACATCCACTTTGCCCGGTTCAAAGCGATAACCTTCATCGTGAAGCACAGGAAGCGGTTTGCCGTCCATTCGAATATAGACTGGCCCTACTTTGTTTATTGCGTACTGAATAATCTGCTCACATTCAATAGGATCGCTCGGTGCAAAGATCTCTAGCCGACCAAACCCTCTCATCACAGATATATCATCGATTGAATGGTGAGTACTCGCCAAAGGACCATAGCTGGCACCGGAATTCAGACCAAACATTTTTACGTTGGTGTCGTTGTAGCAAACATCTATTTTAATTTGTTCGTTTGCCCGAGAAACCAAAAAAGGGGCAGCATTACAGGTGACCACCACTTTCCCCCCTAGCGCCAGCCCTGCCGCTGTACTCACTAATGCCTGTTCTGCTATACCTACATTGACAACCCTTTCTGGATACCTCGACATAAATGGAGAAATTTTGGAGGTTGACGTTGAATCGGCGACCACAGCAATTAGGTCAACACCGTTTTCGACCGCTTTCGTGAACTGCTCAATCATGACATTCGCTAAGTGCTTCTTTTCCATTGTCATGCCTCCAACTCTGCCAACGCGAGCTCAATCTCGTCACCTTTTGGTACTCGGTGATGCCATTCCGCTGCATCCTGAATAAAGCTGACTCCATAGCCTTTCAGTGTATGGGCAATAATGACATGAGGTTTGCCATTGTCGTAATTCACCTTTGAAAAGGCCATCAGACATTCTTCGACATCATTACCATTGCAGTCCGATACATCCCAGTTAAATGCTTTCCATTTATCTTCAAGCGGGTCGGTTGGCATGATTTCACTTGTGCGACCAGCTAACTGAAGTTTGTTGTGATCAATGATTACAACCAAGTTATCCAGTTTGTATTTTGCCGCAACCAAGGCTGCTTCATAAATACTGCCTTCTGCCAACTCACCATCTCCACACACCACGAACACTTTACGGCTACTGCCAGATAGTTTGGCTGCCAGAGCAATCCCCACAGCTACTGGCAAACCATGCCCCAACGCACCGGTATTAAGTTCAACACCCGGGGTTTTCTGCCTGACTGGGTGCCCAGGAAGCATAGAATCACAATGTTGATAAGTAGCTAACGCTTGCTCTGGAATAAACCCGGCTTCTGCCAAAATACAGTAGTATCCGCCTACAGCGTGGCCTTTTCCCTGAATGTAAATATCCCGCTCCGGGTCATTAATTCGTTCGGGAGACACATTAAGTACATTGAAATAAAGGCTGGCAACGATCTCAACCTGAGATAAATCCGCTCCAGTATGCCCACCTGCCGGGCTATTCGCGTTGAGCAAAATGATTCTTCGTCTGATTAGCCGAGCTTTCTCCTTAATCTGTTCAGCATTGAGCTGATACATATTCATGATTCTCTCCTTCTACTGAAAATCCATATCCAGCAATAAATATATATTCACAACAAAATAAATATCAACCATGTTTTTGCAAACACTCCAAAAACAGAGATTCAAAAGATCGATTCATAGCTTATCAATCAAAGAGTTAGGGTTATAAAAATAATTAAAAAATCAAACAACAGATTAATTTATTTAATTTTCAATAAGTTAACCCAAAATAAGTGACAGTGATCAAAATTTAACCACAAAAAACTGTTGCTCTCACAAACATCAATCCAATATATATTCATTGCAAATTATTTATTCAAGGATATAAAAATGACTAGCTATGACGTAAACCTGAGCTACGGAGTGGACAATACTTTCTCCCTTCATGGAAAGGTGATAGCGGTCACTGGAGGATTAGGGGGAATCGCCATGGCAACCAACCGCCTCTACTTGGAAAAAGGAGCCAAAGTTGCTGTTATCTATCCTCCTTTTGAACAGGAACGTGTTTCTCAGGCAAGCGAAGTACTCAGTGCCATAGCCAAAGATGCAGTCTCATTTCATTGCTGTGACATCACACAAGCTGATCAGGTGGATTCAACTTTCGACCAGATAATAGAAGAGCATGGCAAGTTAGACGGTCTGGTTAACTGTGCTGGCTATGTCATGTTGCAACCCGCATTAGAAGTCACTGCAAAAGAATGGCAGAAGCAACTGGATGTGAATCTGACTGGTTCATTTTTATGCGCAAAAGCCGCTGCCAATATTTTTATTCAACATGAGTCCGGCGGAAAAATCATCAACATCGCTTCTCAGGCTGCCACCATCGCCATCGACCAGCACGTTGCCTACACCTCGGCAAAAGCAGGGCTAATAGGAATGACGAAAGTACTGGCGCTGGAATGGGCTAAGCACAAGATCAACGTCAATACCATTTCACCGACTGTCGTACTCACCCCAATGGGTGAAAAAGCCTGGCAGGGAGAAAAAGGCGAACACATGAAGCAGAAGATTCCAATGGGGCGTTTTGCCTATACAGACGAAATTGCCGCCGCAATTTTGTTTTTTACAAGTAATGGCAGCGACATGATCACGGGTGCGGATTTGATGATAGATGGCGGTTTCACCATCTACTAACTGCCAAGGATAGAAAAACCAAGGCTCAGAATAAAAGGCGTTTTGAGGACAGCAAGTTAGAGAGGACTCCAACTCATCAAGACAGCCAAAGTTACCTAGTATTAAAAGAAGGAACGACAAACATTATGGACATCTCGGAGGTAAACGTGGGTCGCGCTAAAGTGAATATTCCCATTCAGCAGAGAATCATGTCGAACCCGGCATTCGGACCTTTCATTGGACTGGTTCTGATTTGTATCGGTTTCGCCTTCTCCTCGGAGTACTTTTTCACTCTGAGAAATGCGCTCAATATTCTCGACCAAATCACCGTATTAGGGATTTTGGCAATAGGTATGACAGCGGTCATCATTATTGGAGGTATTGATTTATCTGTCGGCTCTATTCTCGCTCTGTCTATGATGACCATGGGTTTTCTCGAACGCCATTTAGGAGTCCCCATCGAATTGTCGATTCTGCTTGGAATTTTAGCAGGCGGACTATGTGGACTGGCCTCAGGGCTTCTGATTTCCGTCGCCGAACTGCCCGCCTTTATCGCCACCTTAGCTATGATGTCTGTCGCTCGTGGTATCGCCAACATCCTGACCGACGGTCGACAGGTTGTGGGTTACCCCGATTGGTTTACTGGCTTATCAACCATCCGCTACTTCGAAGTGTTCACTGTCACCATGGGCGTATTTATTCTGCTCACTTTAATCGCAGGGTTGTATCTCAAATATCGCGCCAATGGCAGAAACCTATACGCCATTGGGGGTAATGAAGAAGTCGCAAGGTTAGCCGGGATTAACGTTCATAAGCAGACCATTCTGGTTTACGTCGCATCAGGGTTACTCGCAGGTATTGCAGCAATGACTCTGGCAGCAAGACTGGACTCATCGCAACCCAGTGCCGGTATTGCGTATGAACTCGACACCATTGCCGCTGTTGTGATTGGCGGAGCGAGCCTCAAAGGAGGACGCGGAGCCATCATAGGCACGGTAGTGGGTGTGCTAATTATCGGGGTGCTGAGAAATGGGTTAAACCTTTTGGGCATCTCACCTTTCTTTCAACAAGTGGTCATCGGCGTTGTTATCGCGGTAGCGGTCGCTTTCGACACACTTGGCAGAAAATCCTCTTAAACCCATCCCCTTAAAACTAAGTGGGAAAGTAATGACAACAAGGAGAGTTACATGTTTAAGCAAGTGAAAAAATGGCTGCAAGGTGCTGCTATCTTGTCAGCAGCATTGGTCGCACATGCCTCATGGGCAGAGACTACCATTGGGTTAGCTGTTGCCAACCTTCAGGCAGACTTTTTTAACCAGATAAAGCAGTCGGTCGAAGCAGAAGGTAAGAGAGTTGGAGCTAAAGTGATCGTGGTGGATGCTCGTGGAGATTCCGCAACTCAGGTTAGCCAGATTCAGGATTTGATCACTCGTAAAGTGGACGCCATCATCTACATCCCAGCGGGAGCAACAGCCGCGAGTGTTCCGGTGAAGGCTGCTCATAAAGCGGGAATTCCAGTCGTAACCGTGGATAGAAACCCAGAAGGTGCACCTGGTGATACTTTCATTGCAACAGACAGTGTTGCTGCCGCCAAAGAACTGGGTGAATACGTTGCTAAAATTACTGGAGGGAAAGGTCGAATTGGTGTCGTTCAGGGTCAGATCGGTACAACACCCGAAATCGATCGTAATCGCGGATTTAACGAAGCCATTGCAGATTACCCAGACCTGAACGTCGTAACCAAACAAGCCAGTAAAGCATGGATGCAGGATGAAGGTTTCTCTATTGCGCAAGACATGCTGCAACGAGACCCTAGCATCACCGTATTCTTCGGTCGCGCCGATGCACTGGCACTGGGTGCTGCACAAGCAGTGAAAGTGGCAAATTTGGATCATGATGTGGTGGTCGTTGGATTCGACGGAGATGCTGCTGGTTTGGAAGCGGTCAAAAAAGGCATTCTTGCAGCAACCATGACTCAGCAAACTCAGTTTATGGGTCGCCTTGCTGTTCGCTCTGCACTTGATTTGAAAGACGGTTTGTATGTGCCAAAAACTCAGTTGCAAGGCGCAACATTAACCGTAAAAGACAACGTTGATCAGTTCATTAAAGTTCACCCTTAATCAAAGGTAGGAAGTATGAAGTCAGAACATGCTCAAGCTTCCGCCTCTACCATAAGCTCACCCAACAGTGGGCTTGTGGTGAAAGGTGCCGGAAAGAAGTACGGCGATATCGAAGTACTGTCAGATGTTAACCTCACCGTAAAACCCGGAGAAGTGGTGTCTCTATTGGGAGAAAATGGAGCCGGAAAATCCACTCTGTCTTCCATTATTGCTGGAGTCATTCAACCCTCTTCCGGTGAAATGACCTGGCAGGGAAAACCCTACTCCCCGTCCTCCCCGGCAGATGCACTGGATTCAGGAATTGGCTTGATACATCAGGAAATACGTTTGTTGCCTGACTTGAGCATCGCCGAAAACGTCTTTCTTGGTAGAACTATTGTTCATAATGGGCTGGTCAATCAGGACGCAATGGTCGAAGCCGCAAGTATTCAACTTGAGCGGTTGGGCCTGGACGTCTCGGCTAACATGCTAGTCAAAGATCTGAAAGTTGCAGCTCAACAGCAGGTAGAAATTGCCAAAGCGTTAACACTGAATGCCAAACTGCTGATCCTTGATGAGCCGACAGCTGCTCTTGGAGGTGAAGAAACTGAGCGTTTGTTCGAGCAGATTCGTCATTTAAAAGCAGAGGGAGTGTCTTTCATCTACATCAGCCACCGGCTCGAAGAGATAGCCCAGATAGCAGATCGCATTGTGGTCTTAAGAGACGGAAGTCAGGTAGCAAACCATGAGCGTGCCGATGTCCCGGTCAAACAACTGGTCAGTGAGATGGTGGGTCGAAGCATCGACAGAGTTTTCCCCGAACGAATCCACCAGATTGGCTCCCCCGTCATTGAGGTTCAGAACCTAAGCTCAGCAACCGATGAATTTCAGGACATCAATTTCTCCGTCAATAAAGGGGAGATCTTCGGAATTGCCGGCATTGTGGGTGCAGGTCGAACCGAATTGGTCAGAGCCATTTCGGGTGCAGACCCCACTCAGTCTGGAACCGTCTTGCTCGATGGCAAGCCAGCCGCCATTTCAACTCCCAAAGACGCCATTGATAAAGGGATCGTTCTGGTGCCCGAAGACAGAAAAATTCAGGGCGTTATTTTGGAAGACTCCATTTGTGACAATGTCGCTTACGGCAACTTCGACCAGTTCAGTTCCGCAGGCTGGGTCAACCCAAAAGACATGGCGGACTTTGCTCAGGAAACCATAGATAAAATGGGCGTCAAAGGTCAGATTCATCAAAGAGTTTCTGACTTATCTGGCGGTAACCAACAGAAAGTCATCATCGCCAAATGGATCGCTCGCAACCCGAAAGTGTTCATTCTCGATGAACCCACCAGAGGTATAGATGTAGGGGCACGAGCCGCAATCTACGATGTGATATCCGAACTGGCTCAGAAAGGGATGGCGGTCATTATCGTAAGCTCTGACCTGGATGAAGTATTGGGTCTGTCGGACCGAATCATGGTGCTCGCCCACGGGGAACAACAGGGTATTTTGGAAGCCAAGGACGCCAGCCAGGTCTCAGTTATGGCGCTTGCCACACAATAATAAGGAAATTTTCAATGAGTCAATTTAACAACAAAAGCGTGGTTATCACCGGTGCCTGCAAAGGCATTGGTAAAGGTATAGCAGAACATTTTGCCTCTAAGGGCGCGAACTTAGTCATTGCCTCCAACGACAAAATCATTCACGAAACTGGTCAGCAGATTAACCAGAAATATTCCGGCGTACGGGTTGAATCCAAAGTGGTTGATGTCTCTTCTGAGCAACAAGTGAAAGATCTGTATCAGTTCACATTCGACACCTTTTCTGCGATTCATATCAGCATTCACAACGCTGGTATCATCACCATTAAACCGTTCGATGAGATGACTCATGAAGAGTTCAACAAAGTACTTCATGTCAACACCACAGGGGTTTGGTTGTGTAGCCGTGAAGCAGCAAAATACATGGCAAAACAAGGAAGTGGACGTATTGTTAACACTTCTTCCTTGCAAGGCAGAAATGGCTTTATTTACACGCCTCATTACGCGGCGAGCAAAATGGGTGTCATTGGTATCACCCAGTCATTAGCACTTGAATTGGCACCAAAAAACATCACAGTAAACTCGGTTTGCCCCGGAATCATTGAGAGTGACATGTGGAAATATAATGATAAAGTATGGGGTGAAATGCTCTCGACTCCTGATAAAACCTACCAAGAGGGAGAGTTGATTGCGGAATGGGTCAGCAATATTCCCCTGAAAAGAGCTGGCACACCACAAGATGTGGCGAACGCCATCGCATTTTTCGCCTCTGACGAAACAGACTATATTACAGGGCAAGCGCTCAATGTCTGTGGCGGCATGGCAATGAATTAATCCACTCAATATTAGGTGAACTCCCGGAAATGTCAGAGCTTGATGAACTCAGATCCGTACTGAAAATCGCAAACCTTTACTTTAAAGACGAACTCAAGCAGCAAGAAATTGCTAAAAAACTCCGAGTGTCTCAGTCTTATGTGTCCCGGGCGATTAATCGGGCTCAAAAGGAAGGGTTTGTTAAGATCAGTATCATCCAGCCACCTGGAGTTCATCTGGATTTAGAACTAAAGATTCAGCGTCACTACGACCTTAAGCAAGTCATCGTGGTCGATACACCTGCCGAGTCTTCTCCTGCTTACACTAAATCTTTGGTCGGCAGTGCTGCCGCACATTATCTGGAATCTATCCTGAGAAAGAACGACATTCTGGGAATCTCTTCATGGAGTACCACCATTTCTGCCATGGTCGATAACATGCATTTCGCACGTTCCAAGGTGAAAGAAGTAGTTCAGCTTATGGGAGGGGTGGGAAACAATGGTGCTTTTCAGGCAACCTACCTTACTCAGCGATTAGCCAATCTTCTAAATGCGTCTGCGCACCTTTTACCCGCACAAAGCATCGAGCGATCTTATGAAGCGAAAGAGAAGATTCTTCAAGATCCAGAAATCAAAGAAGTGTTCGATACCTTTCCTAAGATCGATATCGCTTTGGTTGGTATTGGGCAGCTTGAACCCTCGGAGCTGCTGCAAAACAGTGGGAACTACTTCGATAAAGAGATGCTTCAAACCATGGTCGACGATGGTGCCGTTGGAGACATCTGCCTTCACTACTTCGATAAACGAGGCAAACCCGTCATTGAGGAAAGCCACGACCCTGTCGTTGCAATCTCACTGTCTCAGTTGAAAGATGTGCCACACGTCATTGGTCTTGCCTGTGGAAAAGAGAAAGTCGCTGCCCTAGACGGTGCTCTGAATGGCGGTTACTGCGACGTACTTATTACGGATGTGAACACGGCTCGTTCATTGTGGGAATACTTTTATACCCATTAGTTTGCTGTGAACTTAAAAAGTGCTGAACCTTCTTTTAAGTAAAGTGAATAAAATAAAAGCCCCGCAAGTGCGAGGCTCAATTATTAGCGTTTTAACTAGGCAACTATCGTCCCTTGATCCGAATCTCCGCTGCTAGAATTCTCTTTCGGGTTTGGTCCATATTGGTTTGTGCCTGCCTGACTATCCATCACACTGAACACCAAAAGCATGATAGACGCCGCAGCTACCATCGCGCCCCCAAATAAAATGATGGCTTCTGAGGACAGACTCATGCCAAATAGTACGACAGGCACGCCTGCAAATGGCGATGCCATCCACCAGCCACTTTTACCGATGTCGTGCAAACGACGAATACCCAGTCCTATCTGAGGCACCAGCGCCATCAACGGATAGACCACATTAATGAGTGGGATGAAAGAGACGACCATATTCAGGATGAAGTTGATCAGTAGAAACATCCAGTAATCTTTTCGGCGAGAGCGACCCTTAAATTCAAAAGCCAGTTGCCACGCTTTGATAAATTCATTCATAAACTTTGTCTTTGCTATTTCTTGGGTGTTGATTCAATAAAAAGCCACTCTGGTGAGTGGCTTGGAAAACACTAACGAGCTTTGTTACGGGCGATACACTTTTACGTTGTTGTAGCCCTGCTCTTGCAAGTAAAGCGCTTGCAAGCGGCTCATTACACCGCGGTCGCAGTATAACAGGTAAGTTTTATCCTGGTCTAAATCGCCGAACTTAGTCGCCAGTTTGAAGAATGGAATGTGAACCACTTCAACGCCATCAATCTCAAGTGGTTTTTCGTCCTCTTCTTCTGGGCTACGGATATCCAGCACGATGCCATTTTGGTCAACGTCTTCCACCTGCTCGACTTCTGGTGCTTGCTCCAGGCTTTCTTTCGCAATATCACGAATGTCCATGATGCGTGCGTCGTACACCACCTGCTCTAGCACAGAAAAATCGAATTTCGCTTCTTCCGTTTCCAGTTTTTCTTTCACCGCTTTCACAGTCGGCTTTTTAGAAATCACACCACAGTATTCAGGCATGGTTTTCGCGAAATCTTCCGTACCAATGTCACGAGCCAAATCGATGATGTCTTCTTTGTCCCAGTTGATAAGTGGACGAAGAATCAACGTCTCTGTTACACCATCAATATGACGCAGATTGGTCAAGGTTTGAGAAGAAACCTGACCAAGTGCTTCACCCGTTACCAGAGCCTGAATGCCAAACTTCTCGGCAATCATTCCACCTGCACGCATAAACATACGCTTAAGGATAACGCCCATTTGACCGTCGTCGACTTTCTCAAGAATCTCAGCAACCACAGGTTCAAAGTCCACAGAAATGAATTTCACTTTGGCGGAAGAACCGTATTTGTCCCACAAGTAATGAGCAACTTGCTTAACTCCAATCTCGTGAGCAGGACCACCCAGATTAAAGAAGCAGTAATGAGTTTTAGAACCACGTTTGATGTGCAGGTAGCTGGAAACACCAGAGTCAAAGCCACCAGAGATCAAGCTCAGCACGTCTTCCTGAGTACCCAGAGGGAAACCACCTAAACCTTTGTGACGAGCCAGAATCTGATTCAGCTTGTCGCTGGCCACTTCAATTTTTACCGTTACATCTGGCTTGTGGAGTTTTACGCTCGCACTTTCAACCGCCTGGTTCAGACCACCACCGATGTAGCGCTCCAGTTCGATCGACGTAAAATCGTGTTTGCCACGACGCTTCGCACGAACAACAAAAGTTTTCCCTTCGATTTTCTCGCGGTTCAGTTCCAATACCTGCTCGTAAATATCGTGCATGTCTTCGAAGTCTGATTGTTGAACTTCAAGTACATGATGAATACCCGGAGTCTGAGTCAGGATGGACAGAACTTTATCGTAGTGCTCGTCGTTTTTACCGCTCACCTCAATGTGATCACGACGGTTAAATACCGCCACGTTCTCAGTGTGCTTTTGGATAATGATACGAATATTGCACTCCAGAATACGAGTGAAACGCTTACGTACGGATTCACTTTTAACAAAAATTTCTGGATGGGGCTTAACGATAAACTTCATGGATTTGCTTCACTGGTTAAGAACTGGATTGCCGCAGCAATTCTGAGGCGCGCGATTATAACCGAGATAACCACACAAAAAAAGGTGAGCACTTTATGTACTCACCTTAATATTATTAGAAACATCAATTCTTGCTAAATTACTGCTGTGCTGAGACCTCATCACTGAAGTGTGGTTTACCCTGCATGATGTTGATTTCAACGCGTCGGTTTTCCACTCGTCCCTCAGCCGTGTCATTGCTGACCAATGGCTCAGTATCCGCCATACCTCGAACCCGAAGCCTTGAGTGTTCAAAACCTCTGACTTTTTCCATTTCGTGCGCAACGGAAACCGCTCGTTGAGAAGACAGATCCCAGTTCGAACGGTACAGCTCAGAATCCAGTGGTTGATTGTCTGTATGACCAGAAACACGAACGATACCCGGTACGTCTTTCACCAGCTCAGCCACCTGACGAACCAAAGGTCGGAACTTAGGTTGCAGGAATGCCGAACCTTCAGGGAAGGCCCCTTTTTCACGAATTCGGATAACGATTTGCTGACCTAAATTTTCTACCTCAATCGCCCCTTCATCAATTTCACGCTCCAGCGCTTTTTTGATGCTTTCGACGATGGTTTCCATCTCTTGTGATTGTGCTTCAGACTGTTGCTGTTGCTGCTCGGACTCATTGTTCTGGTTCATTTTGGTGGATGTATCTGGCGACTTACCACCCGTCAGCTTACCCACTTCACGTTTGGTACCACCCGCACGGTCAGATTCCCCTTCATGAAACTCCAGCGTTTGCTGAGTCATGTCGATGGTTTGCTGCATAATCACGTCAATAGGTGTCGGCTCAGGTCGACCCGGACGAAATTCCTGAGCAATAACACTGGTCCCCTTTGGAATGTCTTTCACTTCCAACTGGTTTTGAACACCGAATGCGAACTTCATGGAACCGGCGATCTGCTTAAACTTCAGTACGTCCATTTCGGAAAATGAAAGCAGAAGTACGAAGAAGCACATTAGCAGTGACATCAAGTCAGCAAACGTACCCATCCACAATGGGAGCCCCGGGGGGGACATTTGCACTCTTCTTCTTCCATCCTACTTCCCCTTACTCACCATCCACATCAAGAACACGCTTACTTTCGTTCAGGTAGTTCTTCAGGTAGCTGTCGATTACACGAGGGTTCTGACCATCCTGGATCGCCAGTACGCCATCCATTATCAGACGGCGATTCAGTTTTTCCTGCTCACGACGCAGAGACAATTTATCTGCGATTGGGAAAAACACCATGTTAGAAAGAATAGCACCATACAGGGTTGTAAGAAGTGCTACCGCCATCGCGGGACCGATGGATTTTGGGTCATCCATGTTTGAAAGCATGGCAACCAGACCAACCAGAGTACCGATCATACCCATCGCAGGAGCAACGTCACCGAAAGCTGAAAATACCGCTCTACCCTGTTCATGGCGCTCATCGGTTAATGAAATGTCTTTCTGTAGTGTTGCGCGCACCACATCAGCATCGTGACCATCCACCAGCAAGTCGATACCCTTTTGCATGAAGGAGCTGGTGATCTCCATTTCTTCCAACGCCAAAAAACCGCCTTTACGGGCGGCGTCTGCCATTTCGACTACTTTCGCGATTAAGTCTTCTGGCTCGTCCGCTTTAAACATGAAGGCTTTACCAGCGATTTTAGCTGCACCGAAAAATTGCCCCATGGTGAATTTCATCAAAACCACGAAAGTCGAACCACCTACAACGATCAGGATAGACGTCACATCGATAAAGATACCGATGCCTCCCCCCAAAACCATTGCCATGATTACGAATGCAAATCCGCCAATTAATCCAATTAACGTTGCTAAATCCACAAAGCACCCCTCATGCTAAAAATTCTAATGTGCGCTTAACTCCAGCTATCGGCAGGGTCTTCGTTTTATTTAGGACTTTTACCGACAGCGTTCGCAAATTTTCTTTTAACTTTAACAGACTATACCTAATTTTACCTACGGTCCCAGCCTAAAGACATTGTAGGCAATTTCCTGTTTTGTGCTGTGACTTCAGCTTGATTGAACAAAAAAGAGGCACACTCATACTTTGAGACCATTTGATAATAACGAATCCATTGTAAAAACTGATATACTGCACTTTTGTTAAATTTTCTCTATTGCGAGTTTGACCAGCCGCTATCGCTGAGTTAACTTGCGTGCAACGTTTTAGCAGCAGAAATCGTATGGCAAGCAAAAAACCAGAAAACATGACTTTTGAAGAGTCGCTTACTGAATTAGATTCTATTGTAGAGCAGCTGGAAAGCGGCGATCTGGCATTAGAAGACGCCCTCAAAAAGTTCGAGCGTGGTATTCACCTTGCCAGAGCTGGTCAGGGAAAACTGTCTGAAGCTGAACAACGCGTTGCCATTCTGACCCAAGAAGACGATCAGGCTGAATTAACGCCCTTCGATCCAAATTCTGAAGAATAATTACTATGTCCGCATCTTTAACCTCTTACCAAGAGCGCAGCAACGCACAGCTGAACGCTTGGTTGGATACTTTGCCCTATCAGGATCTACCTCTTATCCAGGCCATGCGCCATGGTTTAACTCTGGGTGGCAAAAGAGCTCGTCCGTATCTGGTTTATATTACGGGTGAAATGCTTGGTTGCACCTTAGGGGAACTCGATACCCCGGCCTGCGCCGTAGAATGCATTCATGCCTACTCTCTGATTCATGACGATTTGCCTGCAATGGATGACGATGAACTGCGTCGCGGGCAACCCACCTGCCACATCAAGTTTGATGAGGCCACCGCTATTCTCACTGGCGATGCACTGCAGACTCTGGCTTTTTCGATTCTTTCCGAAGGCGAACTTAGCCCAGAAGGCGAAACCAACCGTATAAAGATGATCCAGACTTTAGCTCAGGCATCAGGTGTACGTGGCATGTGTATGGGACAGGCGCTGGACTTAGCGGCTGAGAATCGATCGGTTTCTTTGCAAGAGCTGGAAAGCATTCACTTGAATAAAACTGCTGCCTTGATCAAAAGCGCCATCAAGATGGGGGCAATGGCAGCGGGAGAAAAAGGGCTTAAAGTTCTGCCTGAACTAGAGAAATACGCCGATTTGGTCGGTCTCGCATTTCAGGTTCAAGACGACATCCTAGATATCATTAGTGATACCGAAACTTTAGGAAAACCTCAGGGTTCGGATCAAGAATTAAACAAAAGTACATACCCATCCTTGTTAGGATTGGAAGGTGCTCAGAAGAAAGCGCAAGAGCTGCTTGATGATGCACTGGGAGCGCTGGAAGCCATCCCTTATGATACACAGTTACTTGAAGAGTTCGCCCGTTACGTGGTCGAGCGCAAAAACTAAACAATAAGCGCTGATATATATGACTCTCGATATTTCAAAATATCCTACTTTAGCACTGGCAGATACACCCGATGAGCTTCGCCTTCTTCCGAAGGAAAGCTTGCCTACGTTATGCGATGAGTTGAGAACTTATCTGCTTAACTCGGTGAGTCAATCCAGTGGGCATTTGGCATCCGGTCTGGGTACAGTGGAACTGACCGTTGCTTTACATTATGTCTACAACACACCATTTGATCAGTTAATCTGGGATGTGGGTCATCAAGCCTATCCTCATAAAATCTTAACTGGACGTCGTGAGCAACTGCCGACTATCCGTGAAAAAGGCGGGCTTCATCCGTTCCCATGGCGCGGAGAAAGTGAATACGATGTGCTGTCAGTCGGGCACTCATCAACTTCTATAAGTGCGGCACTTGGTCTTTCAATCGCTGCCGAGAAAGAAGGTAAAGACCGTAAAGTCGTCAGTGTGATTGGTGATGGTGCCATCACAGCGGGTATGGCGTTTGAAGCCATGAACCATGCGGGTGATGTTCATACTGATATGTTGGTGATTCTAAACGACAACGAAATGTCGATTTCAGAGAACGTTGGCGCACTTAACAATCACCTCGCTCAATTGCTTTCCGGTAATCTGTATACTTCAATCCGCGAAGGCGGAAAGAAGGTCCTTTCCGGTCTGCCTCCAATCAAAGAGCTGGTTCGCCGTACTGAAGAGCATTTAAAAGGCATGGTGGTCCCTGGCACCCTGTTCGAAGAGCTTGGTTTTAACTACATTGGTCCTGTTGATGGGCACGATGTGAATGAGCTGGTTAAGACGCTGAAAAACATGCGTGGCTTAAAAGGTCCTCAGTTCCTGCATATCATGACCAAAAAAGGCAAAGGTCACGAACCTGCTGAAAAGGACCCAATCGGCTACCACGCTGTACCTAAACAGTTCCTGAACCCTGATCCGAACAAGCCAAAAGCCAAAGCGGCTTCACCGACTTTCTCTAATATTTTCGGTGATTTCCTGTGTGATATGGCGGCGCAAGATCCTAAGTTAATGGCGATCACTCCTGCGATGCGTGAAGGTTCGGGTATGGTGCGTTTTTCAAAAGCGTTTCCCGAGCAATACTTCGATGTAGCGATTGCAGAGCAGCACGCTGTCACACTAGGCAGTGGCTTTGCTATTGCAGGTCTTAACCCGATTGTGGCGATTTACTCTACCTTCCTACAGCGCGGTTATGACCAGCTGATTCACGATGTCGCCATCATGAATTTGCCTGTCATGTTTGCCATCGACCGTGCAGGACTTGTCGGTGCAGATGGTCAGACACACCAGGGTGCCTTTGACCTAAGCTACATGCGCTGCATTCCTAACATGGTGATAATGGCACCAAGCGACGAAAATGAGTGTCGTCAGATGCTGTACACCGGTCACAAGCACACTGGACCTTCTGCTGTTCGTTATCCTCGTGGCAGTGGCTGCGGTGCAGAAATTCAGCAAGAAATGACAGCACTTGAAATTGGTAAAGGTCGAATCGTTCGTCAGGGTGGTAAAACCGAGCAGCCTAAAGTCGCCATTTTGAGCTTTGGTACGTTCCTACCAAATGCATTAAAGGCTGCAGAAGCATTTGATGCGACAGTAGCGGATATGCGATTCGTCAAACCACTCGACGAAGCACTTATCTCCCAACTCGTTGCTGACCATGATGTACTTGTTACCATCGAAGAAAACGTGGTTGCTGGTGGCGCTGGTGCTGGTGTTGTCGAACACCTGATGAACAGTAAGCAGATTCTCCCAGTGTTGAACTTGGGACTGCCTGATGAGTTTGTTGCTCAGGGCACACAAGATGAAATGCACGCCGAGCTAGGTCTGGATTCAGCAGGGATTGAGCAGTCTATTCATGAATATCTAGCCAAGTAAGCTGAACTTGGGTTAAGTAGACTTAGATCTCTCACCCGTAAAAATAAATAAAGCCGAACTCAGTTCGGCTTTATTTTTTCAAATTCAACAGACCCTAGAGCCAGCCCGCGTACTTACCGACCAACCAAAGTGAAATAGCCGCCATGACTCCGGCGACAATATCATCTAGCATAATGCCGAGCCCGCCGTGTACACGCTTATCTAACCAACCGATTGGCCACGGTTTTACCATATCGAAAAAACGAAAAAGGATAAAACCTGTAATCAGCCACTTCCAGTCATCCACCGGTATTTTAAATAAAGGCACCACCATCATAGTTAACCAGAAGCCTGCAAATTCGTCCCAGACAATCGAGCCATGGTCGTGCACGCCCATATCATCGGAAGTCACCTGACAGATCTTTATCCCCATAAAACAGGAAACGACTACAGCGACCACATACATAGGAAAAGGTAACTGCACCAGCAAAAGGTAAAATGGAATTGCAGCCAAAGTGCCCATGGTGCCTGGTATGACTGGAGAAAGCCCACTGCCAAAACCCGTTGCTAACAAATGCCATGGGTTTTTAAGCGAAATCAGGGATAAAGGTGAAGACATTACGAGTTAACCTTGAAGTGATCATAACCAGACAATTGCCAGTCCAGTTTTTTTCCTTGTTGTTCTAATACCAATTCGTCGCCAGAGCGGATCTGACCAATACAAGTGGCGGTTGTTCCGGAGTATGCCAGTAAAGTGTCCATTTGTCCTTTGTGCTCTTCAGGTATACAGAAGCACAGCTCATATTCTTCGCCGCTGGTCAGTGCCAGTTGAAGTGCCTCGGTATCGTCTGAGCAAAAAGCTTTTAGCTCATCAGACAATGGAATACTGTCCACATCAATCACAGCACCAACATTGGATGCTTCCATAATATGGCGAAGGTCAGACATCAATCCGTCCGAGATATCCAAACAGGCTGATGCAACATCTCTTAAGGCTTGCCCCACAACCAAGCGAGGGGTAGCAAGGTAGTGGCGTTTTTCAAGCTCTTCGGCATGTGGTTTCGCGCGTTTGGTTTCGTCCAGTACAACTTGCAAACCAGCAGCACTGTCTCCTAGCGTTCCTGTTACATAAATCCAGTCGCCTACTTTGGCACTGTCACGTCGCATGGCTTTGCCTTCAGGTACGAAGCCCTGCACGGTCAGAGTGATACTCAATGGACCTTTCGTCGTATCGCCACCAATTAGCTGAATGTTGAAGTAATTAGCCAGTTCAAAAAAGGATTCACTAAATGGTGCCAGCCACATTTCATCAGGCTCAGGCAGTGTTAGTGCTAAGGATACCCAAGCTGGTGATGCCCCCATCGCAGCTAAATCACTTAAATTAGACGCAAGAGCCTTATGCGCTACCCAAGCAGGGTTTGCATGTTCTAAAAAGTGTGTCCCTTCTACGAGGGTATCGGTGCTGATTGCGATCTGAACGTTTTCGGGGGATGTAACTAATGCGCTGTCGTCTCCTAAGGAGAGCTGAACATCTTTGCGCTGGGTTTGTCGATTGACGAAATAGGTGGTAATTAGGTTGAATTCACCTGCCATGGCTGACTCTTGTATGTTGTTATTTGTGTTAATTATACCTAAGTAAATCAAACTTGCCTGACGCAGTTTACTTAATGCCCCATAAAAAGAAAAAGGTCAGCGTTTAGCTGACCTTTTAAAAATTCAAGCGATTACTTTTTGCGAACATGCGGTGCGGCTTTATCAAGTACACCATTCACAAATTTATGGCTATCTTCTGCGGCAAATACTTTTGCCAGTTCAATTGCTTCGTTGATCACTACTTTGTAAGGTACATCTTCACGACGTGTCATTTCGTACATCGCAAGACGCAGCAAAGCCAGCTCCATCATATCCAAATCTTGCATCGGGCGAGACAAATATGGACGCAGTTTGCTGTCTAGCTCTGTGTGGCTTAATACGACGCCAGACAACAGGTCACGGAAGTAAGCAACGTCAGTTTCCGGTGCAGACAATGAAGGCTCTGACGCATGATGTTCTTCTTCATCATACTTGCCTCCAGATAGGAATTGCTCTTCAACAGTAGCAACATTCTCTTTAGTAATCTGCCACGAATATATGGCTTGTAATGCAAATTGACGTGCGTTACGACGTGCGGCTGGTTTCACACTGGCCCCCATTAGGAATCAATTTCAGAAAGAACGTTGATCATCTCTAGCGCGCTTAGTGCAGCCTCTGCACCTTTATTACCAGCCTTGGTTCCTGCACGCTCGATAGCTTGATCGATGGTATCAACGGTTAGTACACCAAACGCCACTGGAAGACTGTATTCCAGAGACACCTGAGCCAAACCTTTGTTGCATTCACTACAAACATAGTCAAAGTGAGGAGTACCACCACGAATAACCGAACCCAAAGAAATAATGGCATCGAATTTACCTGTCTTTGCAACGCGCTGAGCGGTGAGAGGTAGTTCAACGGCACCCGGGCAACGTACTACTGTGATGTTGTCTTCGCTGATTTGTCCATGACGCTTTAAAGTATCGATTGCACCAGATAACAGGCTTTCGTTAATAAAACTGTTAAAACGAGAAATAACGATAGCAATTTTTGCATTTGGCGCTGGGAAACCGCCCTCGATCACTTTCATAAAGCTTTCCTTTAACTATGTTCATCAAGTGAGAATCGCCGGATTCTAGCACAAAAGTGTGAGAGATATCTAATGGAAATTGAGAGTAAACAAAGCGAATGGGCAGGAAAATAGAGGATAGATAATCAATGAAAAAAGCAAGGAGATATCCCCTTGCTCTTTTGTACTTTTAATCAGAAGAAACCTAGTCGCAGACGTACTCGGTAACGTTCAGACCGAAACCTGACAATGAGTGATAACGTTTCTTGCTTGAGGACAACAGGCGCATGTCGCTGATGCCAAGATCGGCGAGGATCTGAGAACCGACGCCGACGCGGCGTGAAGTGCCCTGCTTTTTCGCCATTTTAGGGGCGTTGCCGCTGTCTTGCTGTTCAAACGTCTTCACTTTGTGAATGATGAATTCGGACGACTCTTCATTACCCAGAATCACCAGTACACCACCTTCATCGCTGATACGTCTCATGGCTTTATCGAGCGTCCAGCTGCGTTCGGCGCTGCGGTCGCTGCGAAGCACATCCGTAAAGGTGTCTTGCAAGTGAACACGCACTAATGGTGCTTCTTCTTTCAGATCGCCTTTTTTCAGCGCGTAGTGGATTTGACTGTCAATTGTGTCGCGGTAAGTGACTAACTCAAATTCGCCGAATTCAGTTGGCAGCTTACATTGCGCCACACGTTCAATTGTTGTTTCCGTGTTGTTTCGGAATTCAATCAGATCAGAGATTGTACCCAGCTTGATGTTGTGTTTTTCCGCAAACACTTCCAAATCAGGGCGACGCGCCATGGTGCCATCATCGTTTAGGATTTCAACGATAACACCAGCTGGCTCCAAACCTGCCAGTCTTGCTAAATCACATCCGGCTTCCGTATGACCAGCTCGAGTCAGAACTCCACCGTCCTGAGCGGTCAGCGGGAAAATATGACCAGGCTGAACCAAGTCGGCAGCTTTCGCTTCTTTGGCTACAGCTGCCTGAACCGTCAATGCTCGGTCAGCAGCAGAAATACCGGTCGTGACACCTTCTGCCGCTTCAATCGAGACGGTAAATGCTGTTGAGTACTGTGCGTTGTTGTCCTGAACCATAGGAGGAAGTCCAAGATGTTCACAACGCTCCTTGGTCATAGTAAGGCAAATAAGACCACGACCGTAAGTCGCCATAAAGTTAATGGCTTCTGGCGTCACGAGCTCGGCGGCCATAATGATGTCGCCTTCATTCTCACGATCTTCGTCATCCATCAAGATGACCATCTTACCTAAACGAATGTCTTCAATGATTTCTTGTGGCGTACTGATTGACATAATGATGTTCCCTAAGCAAAACCGTTTTGTTGTAAAAATTCCATGGATATCTTGGATTCTGGCTCTTGATGCTGATTTCCCTGAAGCAGACGTTCCATATAACGCGCTAACACATCAACTTCCAAATTCACTTTTCGACCGACCTGGAAATCGTTGATGGTTGTTTCCAAAGAAGTGTGTGGCACGATAGTGAGCTTAAAGGCATTCTTACGTAACGCATTGACGGTCAGACTGATTCCGTCAACGGTAATCGAGCCTTTCTCAGCGACGTATTTGCTGATTTCAGCAGGCATATCAACCCAAAACTCAACCGCTCGCCCAACCTGATTTCGCTCGACTATTTCACCAATGCCGTCCACGTGACCAGAAACAATATGACCGCCAAAGCGTGTGGTCGGTAACATTGCCTTTTCCAGGTTCACTTTGTCACCCGCCTGGTATTGGGTGAAACCTGTTTTGTTCATGGTTTCCACAGATAAATCTGCTGTGTAGCTATTCTCAGTAAACTCGATAACAGTCAGACACACACCGTTAGTGGCAATACTGTCACCGAGTTTCACGTCTGCCATATCCAGCTTACCAGTTTCTACTGTTACGCTGATGTCTTCGCCCTTGGGCGTGATGGCAGTAAGAGTTCCTACCGCCTCTACAATTCCTGTAAACATAACTACTTCTACGTATTTTTAATAACTTTCGCGGTAATTCGGATATCCGGTCCTACCATGCGAACATCATTTATCTCTAGGTCAATGGCTTGCTGCATTGAAGTGAGACCGAGATTATGAACCAAACCACGACCATCACTGCCCATCAATTTGGGCGCCAGATAAACAATCAATTCATCCACCAATTCTTGCTCAATTAAACTGGCTGCCAGTGTCGCGCCTGCCTCAACCCAGATGTGTTGAATGCCCAGCTTTTCAGCAAGCTTATCGAAAACATAGGGAATATCCACCTGCCCGGATGAATTAAGCTGAAAGTATGGAGATTTCGGGTCTACGACTTCAATATTGCCAGAAGTCTGAAACAAGGAGAGATTCTGATGGAGTTTTTGCTGTCGATCCAAAATCACACGAGCAGGTTGTCTTAGCTCCGATTCAGGATAAATTGCCTGCGTACTTTCAGGTAGTTCAGACCAACGTACATTCAGTGATGCATTGTCATCTATCACTGTTTTGCTGGTAGAAACAATCGCACAAGACTGTGCTCGATAGGCTTGAACATCTCGACGAGCCTGAGGTGAAGTGATCCATTTACTTTCCCCGTTACTCAATGCTGTTTGCCCATCCAGACTCGCTGCAAGCTTAAGCTGAACAAAAGGTTTTCCCGTTTCCATACGCTTGAGAAACCCTTTGTTTAACGCGCGAGCATCCGATTCCAGCACCCCGACTTCAACCTCTACGCCAGCATCACGAAGCATTTTAACGCCTCGCCCAGCGACGACCGGATTTGGGTCCTGCATTGCGCAGACGACTCTAGCTATACCTGCCTTTATGAGGGCTTCTGAACAGGGAGGAGTGCGACCATAATGAGAACAAGGTTCCAGAGTGACATAGGCTGTCGCCCCTTTCGCGTTTTCCCCTGCCGCTCTTAAGGCATGAACTTCCGCGTGTGGCTCTCCCGCTTTGAAGTGCAACCCTTCGCCAACAATCTTGCCATCTTTGGCAATAACACAGCCGACATTCGGGTTAGGAGAAGTGGTGAAACGCCCTTTTTTTGCCAGCGCGATTGCTCTTGCCATCAATTGATGGTCTAACTCGGTACTGCGCATCAGTCTTCCAGTTTAGCGATTTCTTCGCCGAATTCTCGGATATCTTCAAAGCTGCGATACACCGAAGCAAAACGAATATAGGCAACCTTATCCAACTCTTTAAGCTGGTCCATCACAAGATTCCCTATCATCTCACTAGGTACTTCGCGTTCACCCGTAGCACGGAGCTGAGATTTGATGGTGCTGATCGCCAATTCAGTTGCGTCGGCGGCAACCGGACGTTTTTCCAATG
Source organism: Vibrio sp. SCSIO 43132 (assembly GCF_019904195.1). Classification (NCBI taxonomy): domain Bacteria; kingdom Pseudomonadati; phylum Pseudomonadota; class Gammaproteobacteria; order Vibrionales; family Vibrionaceae; genus Vibrio; species Vibrio sp. SCSIO 43132. The sequence goes on along the minus strand of NZ_CP063199.1, from coordinate 1,015,796 downwards.
CGCGCTGTAAACCACCTACCATTTTATCTTCATTAAATGGCTCACGGTTACCGTTAGACTTGATGACTTTTGGCATCACAAGCTCAGCACTTTCAAACGTAGTAAAACGCTCATTACACGCCAGGCATTGACGACGGCGACGAACCTGGTGCCCATCTGCGACCAATCGTGAGTCAATTACTTTGGTGTCATTTTCTGAACAAAATGGACAATGCATATCACCTCCAAAAATTTGTCTTAGTCTAACGGAATTCAACAGGTTGAGAAAAGCAAAAAGGGCTCATGAGGAGCCCTTATCGATACTTAAGCACATATTTTGTTAACTACGAGGCAAATAGTTCGCTTTTCCGACCCATTTGTAACTGGTTAATTCTTCTAAACCCATTGGACCTCTAGCGTGCAGTTTCTGCGTGGATACCGCCACTTCGGCTCCTAAACCAAACTGAGCACCGTCGGTAAAACGGGTTGACGCGTTCACATATACCGCGGCTGAATCGACTGAATTGATGAAGCGTTCGGTGTTCACCAGATCGTTTGACATAATGGCGTCTGAGTGACTGGCATTGTGCACACGCATGTGATGGATAGCTTCATCAAGATCTTTGACCACTTTGACTCCCAGTGTGAAGCTGAGCCACTCGGTATCAAAATCCCCGTCTTTGGCATCGCGAAGATCTTTTGCTTCTAAAAGCAGTGCTTTAGCGCTTGAGTCTGCGACAAACGCCACTTTTTTGGACATTTTCGCAACCAACTTCGGTAAAAATTCGTCAGCAACCGCTTCATGGACAAGCAAAGTATCGAGCGCGTTACAAGCAGACGGACGCTGCACTTTGGCGTTCTCAACCACATCCAGAGAACGCTCTAAATCGGCACTTTCATCAACAAAAATATGGCTGATACCAAATCCACCGATAATTACAGGAATATTGCTGTTTTCTTTACACATTTTGTGTAGACCAGCGCCACCACGCGGGATGATCATGTCCACGTATTCATCCAGCTTAAGAAGCTGAGATACCAGTTCACGATCTGGCTTTTCAATATACTGCACCGAAGCGGCTGGTAACTCTGCCTTTTCGAGTGCCGACTGGATAACTTTCACTAGCTCCATGTTGGAGTGGAAGGTCTCTTTACCACCGCGAAGAATACTGGCATTACCAGTTTTCAAACACAGTGCTGCGATATCAATCGTCACATTAGGACGCGCTTCATAAATGACTCCGACAACACCAAGTGGCACTCGGCGCTTAGTTAGAAACATGCCATTTTCAAGCACCTTGCTGTCGATTTCACTGCCAACCGGATCCGTTAAATTGATGACGTTACGCACATCACTGGCAATCCCTGCAAGGCGTTCCTTGTTCAAGAGTAGTCGGTCAAGCAAGGCTTCTGTCAGACCCGCTTGTCTGCCAGCCTCGATGTCTTTGGCGTTGGCTTCGAGAATGATTTGTTCATTGGCTTCCAATTCATCCGCAATGATTGCAAGCGCTTTGTTTTTTTGAGCAGTGGATGCGGTTGCCAGATGAAAAGCTGCGTCTTTTGCTGCTTTCCCCATATTTGTTAAATTCACGACTTTTCTCCTTAAAACTTATTCTTGAATCACAACAAGATCATCGCGGTGAATGACTTCTGCACCGTACTCATAACCTAATATCGCACTGATATCTTTGCTGTGTTTTCCAATAATCTTGGCGAGATCGCCACTTGAATAACTCGCGATTCCTTTCGCGACGAGCTGCCCGCCCGATGTCGTGACTCTCGCCACTTCACCACGTGCAAATGAACCACTGACATTAACCACACCTTTGGCGAGCAAACTGCTTCCACGGGTGATTACAGCGTTGACGGCACCTTCATCAATAATAATGTCACCACTGGCAGCAGGACCCGCCAGAATCCAACGCTTACGGTTTTCTAAAGATTCTTCCAGCGGTAAGAATCGAGTACCTTGTGGCGATGGGCTCAGAGCATCAAAAATAACATTTTGTCCACTGCCAGCGGCAATGATCACTTCGATCCCTGCTCGCCTTGCAATGTCAGCAGCCTGAAGCTTAGTTGCCATGCCCCCTGTCCCCAACGTGGTGCCACTGCCACCCGCAATCTTGCGTAGCGTGTCATCAATCGTTTTCACTTCTTTAATGAGTTCTGCGTTCGGGTCTTTTCGTGGATCGGCAGTAAACAGACCTGGCTGATCGGTCAGAAGCAGAAGCTTATCGGCGCTGCACAGAATGCCAACCAACGCAGACAGGTTGTCGTTGTCCCCGACTTTGATTTCAGAGGTCGCAACTGCATCGTTCTCATTCACAATTGGGATGATGTCATTCTCGACCAAAGCCTGAATGGTATCACGTGCATTGAGAAACCTTTCTCTGTCTTCCAGATCGGCGCGAGTTAACAGCATTTGACCGATTTTAAGACCAAATAAATCAAACAGCGATTCCCAAGTTTGGATCAATCGGCTTTGCCCAACCGCTGCCAGTAATTGCTTACTCGACATGTTGTTGGGCAATGTCGGGTAGCCTAAGTGCTCTCTGCCTGCTGCAATAGCACCAGAAGAAACCAGAACCACAGAGTGACCTTGCTTTTTCAACTCTGCACATTGTCTGACTAGCTCAACCATGTGGGGTCGATTGATCTCCAAAGTGCCACCTGTCAGCACACTGGTTCCTAATTTCACCACGATAGTTTGAGTTTGGGAGGCTTTCCCGATTTTTTGATTCATTGTCATTGTCAAATTGGTTAAAACAAACGAAGAACAGATGTTGTAACAATGAAGTGAGGTTTTAACAAGAAGAAAAGGCGCAAAAATGCGCCTTTTTATGCATGAAGCAATTCAAATGCGTGATTTAAGTGACTTCTACTGATTCTTTATGCAATTCATAATCAATTTCAAATCGCTCAGATAACGCTTTTTTCAGTTTTTTATCAAAGTCTTCCAAGGTTCTGGTGACTTCATCCTGTGCTTTTTTGGGAATAGCTTTCGCTTCCCAATTACCTTCAAGATTGTAGAGCCCTAAACTGTAGTTAGCGACGAAGCCTTCTTCCTGCTTGTCGAAATCTAACCACCACCCCCAAAATTCTCTCTCCTCCGGTGACTTTTTGTCATTAACGCAAACAGACAAGCAATCAAACAAGTAATGACCTTCCTGAGATTCCTTCTCTCGCAAGTACGGACCTATCGCTTTTAGAGCCGATAGCAAACGAAAGTGTGTGGGATTCGCAGTATTTTCAGCCATATTGAATCTCCATTTCAGTTTTTAGATTTATAAGTTTTTTTCCATGCTCAATTGCTACCTGCCAGAGCATGGATATCTGCCAATTCATGCGCAGGATAAATTGGACAGATATACTTAATCATTGACTAAAATAGATCAAAAGTCATTATTTTAGTTCATCTTTTAGCCATTGCATCGCCAATGAGAGAGCTTCCTCATATCCTTGCGAAATTGATTTAGAAGACACTTTCTTTGCCTTACCGCCTTGACTAAAAAATGACACTAGTTTGTTATCGGAATAGGGAGAAACTGGGTCTCCTTCCAGCCCTATTGCCAGAATAGGCACCTGAGTACGTCGGCTACTCAAGAAACCTTGAGCTTTTAACGACCAAGCTCTCATTTGTCCCGCCAGGCTGTGGATATCAACAACATCCTTACCCAGACGAGAAGCCAGCATGTCCAAATACATCTTCGGCATTTGAAGCAGTTTATCCGTGGATGAGAGAACATCATGAATTGGCGCCCCAAGAGCAACGCAAGCTTTGATTCTGTCCTGTTCCAAGAAGCTCAACCTTACCGCTGCATTGCCACCAAACCGGAACCCGACCAACCCTACTCTGAAGTGATCAACCCAAGGCAGGTTAGGTAACTCATCCAATACGGCTTTATGAAGACAACTCGAATCTTCAGTCAGATCCCAATGACTGCTGTGCCCTATTGAGGGCATATCCAGAGTCAGCATAGCGATATCATTTGGCGCAAGGTAATCTCTGAACAGTCGCCACATATCCGACTGCAAGCTGTCCAGCCCAGCACTGACAATCACAACTGGCAGCTGCCTGTCAGTATGAGGTAGATGCAAATTGGCTTTAATTTTCCGCTTACCAAAAGGCACTTCGACTTTCTTAGTCACGTATTGGCTGTGTTCCATTGCCTTGTCATACGCTTTGTGAACCAGAACCTGAGCCTGTATAGATAAGCTATCCCCTTTGATATGCGGATACCCGGCAATGCTGAAACACAAGCTAGCATTGAAGTAAGCATTGCTAGCCTCCTCGCCCTTCAGCTCATCGCCTTTTTTCTGATTGATCATTCCTTGATGAATCCATTCATACGTCCAGTTTCCCGAGTGGTACCCCATCACGGTATCCAACCACTCATCGTGAGTTCGTGAATGATCAGAAGAGGCGATACGAGATAAAACGCTTTCCAGCTCCAATGGTTCGATTCCCTGCCAAATCCACTGCATTTTTCTTAGCGTTCGATACCATGACTCTCCCTGCTCTTCACGCTTTTTATCCAGATAGGATTCATTACTGGGCATATAGCGAACAAGGGCTGACGTTTCTTTAGCTTGACGGTGGTTCTGGAACAGTTCTTCTGAAAGGTTTTTGCTGGTTTGCTCTTCAGATATGGACATAAGGCAAGGATCTTTTTCAGTGGAATTGGGAAACTTTGTCCCTAATAGTAATAAAAAAAATGACCCTATAGCAGGGTCATTTTGAAAATTTGAGTGTCTGACGAAGCATTCAGCTTCGGATTAGCGATTACTTGTTGATTGGATCAACAAAGGTAAGCGCCATATCCCATGGCTGCTCAATCCACGTGTCCTGAGGAATATCAACAATGTAATCGTCAACAAGGTCTATGCCTGCTGGCTTCGCACACACAGTAATTAACTTTGCTTTTGGATACATATCGCGGATTTTACGCGCAGTATCGCCACTGTCTGCCAGGTCATCAACAATCAGGAAACCTTCACCGTCTCCTTCTGGTGCTTTCAGAACTGTCATGTCACGCTGATGGTCGTGATCATAGCTAGAGATGCACACGGTATCTACGTAGCGAATACCCAGTTCACGCGCCAAAATAGCTGCTGGAACCAGACCACCGCGACTCACACCAATAATGCCTTTCCATTGTTCAGCAGGCATTTGACGCTCGGCAAGCTGACGACAGTACATCTGCATGTTGTCCCAGGAGATGATAAATTTGTTACTCATAATTGTTATAAACCTGTTTAGACGAAATCTTAAGCTGCGCTAAGAACGAATTTAATTGTGAAGATGGCTGCCATCACCCAAACACTTATGGACACATCTTTTGCTTTGCCACTTAAACCTTTGATTGCCGCATAAGCGATAAAGCCTAACGCGATACCATCTGCAATTGAGAAGGTTAAAGGCATAAGAAGACACGTCACAACAACAGGAGCCGCTTCAGTCAGATCGCGCCAGTCGATACTAACCAAGCCAGAGAGCATTAGGATTGCAACATAAAATAGCGCACCTGCTGTCGCATAAGCGGGGATCATGCCAGCTAATGGCGAGAAGAATAAAGCAAGTAAGAACAAAATGCCAACTACAACCGCCGTTAAACCTGTGCGACCACCCGCAGCAACACCAGATACACTTTCGATGTAAGAAGTCGTGTTCGAGGTACCCAGAACGGCACCCACAGAGGTGGCGGTCGAATCCGCAAGAAGGGCACGGTTCAGGCGAGGAATTTTGCCATCTTTCTGAATCAGATCAGCTTTTTGTGCAACACCAACCAGAGTACCTGCTGTATCGAACAAATCGACAAACAAGAATGCAAACACCACAGAAATCATGCCAATTTCAAATACGGCAGAGAAATCCAGTTGCATGAATGTAGGCGCAATGCTTGGTGGCATTGAAACTACGCCGCCCCACTGCACATCACCAAATGCCAGACCCAGACCGGTGATCGCCAGAATCGCGATCATAACAGAGCCTTTCACTCCTTTATGTACAAGAGCTATCGTCAGGAAAAAGCCCAAAGAAGCCAGAACAGCAGGAAGAGAAGTAATCGCACCTAAAGAGACAAACGTTGCTGGGTTATCAACAACAATACCCGCATTTTTAAGACCGATAAACGCCAGGAACAAACCGATACCAGCAGAAATACCCGTTCTTAAAGACATTGGAATGGAGTTAATGATCCACTCACGAATCTTAAACACACTAAGAAGAATGAATAAAATACCGGAGACAAATACAGCTGCCAGTGCGACTTGCCACGTATGACCCATTCCTAAAACAACGGAATAGGTGAAAAAGGCATTCAAGCCCATTCCTGGAGCCTGAGCAATCGGATAGTTGGCAACAAAACCCATAATGAAACAACCCACCGCTGCGGCAAGACAGGTCGCGACAAATACCGCACCGCGATCCATACCCGCATCAGCAAGAATTGCTGGGTTAACAAAAATGATGTAAGCCATGGTGAGGAAGGTAGTCAACCCGGCAATGATTTCCGTGCGCACGCTGGTATTGTGCTCACTCAATTTGAATAGCCTTTCGAGCATAATCGAGTCCCTAAAAATGTATAAAATAAACGTTTGCGTAATCGATTGGCGCGAATTATAAAGATATCAAATATCAAATTCTAGCTAGAATTAAAGCTCTACCCTTTCTCTATAACTCATAAAGAATGCACTTCGCATCTTTACCATTTATATCAATCACTTAATCCCTTAACTTTTTGACTATGCCATCTTCGCATAGAGCTCATCATTGTAGGTTGAAATATGAACACATTGTTAGACTAAGTACACATTTCGTAGAAATTTGGTGATGGTAGTGTTTAAAAATGAGCCTGTTATGAAATTGCAGGCTTATGTGAGGTAAAAGTCACGGAATGGGAATTTCTTAGGCATAAAAAAACGCCACTCAACTTGAGTGGCGGTAGAATCTTGATATCCCGACAGCAAAAAAACTGGGTTATATATGAATTCCAATTATAGGGGTGAACAATTAGTTCAATCACACTTTGATTATGACTAGTAACCAAAGCTGGTTGGGTATGCGAAGTTACCTGTGTAAATAGATGGTACATTCCAGAACATCGCAGACGGTAAACCTTTCATAGCTATCACCTTTAAATCAATTAAACAAAAGTTGATTCTCAGTTCCTTGGAGGCGATAAACGGACTCATCCTTTGAGCATTTTCTCTTCATCTCTGAAGTTGGTTGCCAATATACCATCACGAAAAATAATTACAAGATCTAAATCGATCTAGATCACAAAAAACTTCCAAAGTTGCGATAAATCAAATTATCAATGTAATTAAATTACAAAAATATCAAATAATGACAATTTATTAATAAAACTTATTTCATAACAACTTACGAGAAATTTTGATATATCCATCACCAAATTGGGTACTGCCAACTATTTGTTACGCACTTGCTAAAGATTAGATTGAGAATTGGTACGTAAATCCGATAGGGAAATGGTATTCTAAGCCCATCGTCACAGAGCTGATTAGGATGAAATGTGGCAATCAGTTCTATGGTTGCGATTTTTGGTTAGCTTCCTGCTCTCCACTTACAATTTCATCCTGTCAGTATTCAAAAAATAAAGGAGTTTTCCGTGTCTGAGTTCCATTCTGAAATCAGCCAGTTGCAACCCGCTAAACTTTGGCAGTTTTTCGACAAGATTTGTTCAATCCCTCACCCTTCCAAACATGAAGAAGAGCTCGCGCAATACATCGTTAATTGGGCGACTGAACAAGGTTTTGATGTAAAGCGCGACCCGACAGGAAACGTCTTCATCAAAAAGCCAGCAACTCCTGGTATGGAAAATAAAAAAGGCGTGGTTCTTCAAGCACACATTGATATGGTGCCTCAGAAAAACGAAGACACTGACCACGACTTCACAAAAGACCCTATCCAACCATATATCGACGGCGAGTGGGTGACAGCGAAAGGCACTACCTTAGGTTCTGACAACGGTATCGGTATGGCTTCTTGTCTCGCGGTTCTGGCATCAGATGATATTAAGCACGGTCCTTTAGAAGTGCTTCTAACCATTGATGAAGAAGCTGGTATGACGGGTGCTTTTGGTCTGGAAAAAGGCTGGTTGGAGGGTGATATCCTTCTTAACACTGATTCCGAGCAAGAAGGCGAAGTTTACATGGGTTGTGCCGGTGGTATCGATGGCTCAATCGCATTCGACATCACTCGCGAAGCGCTTCCGGAAGGTTACGTAACTCGCCTGATCACACTGAAAGGTCTAAAAGGTGGTCACTCTGGTTGTGATATCCACACTGGTCGCGGCAATGCGAACAAACTATTCGCTCGCTTCCTGGCAGGTCATGCACAAGAACTGGATCTACGTCTAATCGATTTCCGTGGTGGTAGCCTACGAAACGCAATCCCGCGTGAAGCTTGGGTAACGGTCGCAGTACCGGCTGCCAACCAAGACAAACTTGCCGAACTACTTTCAACCTACACTGAGCTTCTTAGTGCTGAGCTAGGTCGTATCGAAACTGACATTGTTTCTTTCAATGAAGATTCTGACGCCACTAGCGGTGTATTCTCTCAAGCAGATCAATCTCGCTTCATCGCTGCTTTGAACGCTGCGCCAAATGGTGTGATTCGCATGAGTGACGATATCGAAGGTGTAGTGGAAACGTCTTTGAACGTAGGTGTAATCACGACTGAAGCTGATAAAGTAACTGTACTTTGTCTTATCCGCTCTCTGATCGACTCTGGTCGTCAGCAAGTCGAAAGTACGCTTCGCTCTATTGCCGAGCTTGCTGGTGCTCAAATTGATTTCTCTGGCGCGTACCCTGGCTGGAAACCTGATGCAGATTCAGAGATCATGGCAATTTTCCGTGACATGTATGAAGGTATTTACGGTCACAAGCCAAACATCATGGTTATCCACGCAGGTCTTGAGTGTGGTCTGTTTAAAGAACCTTACCCTGAAATGGACATGGTTTCTTTCGGTCCAACAATCAAATTCCCACACTCTCCTGATGAAAAAGTGAAAATCGATACGGTTGCACTTTACTGGGAACAGATGGTCGCACTGCTAGAAGCGATTCCTGAGAAAAAGTAATCTCCTGAAAAAAAGAAAAGCTGGCAAATCAATTTGCCAGCTTTTTTTGTATCTCAGGAAAGACGTTTTACTCGTCGTCTTCTGCGTCAGCGATTTTTCTCGCTTCTTCGAATGCTTTTTTCTTTTCAGCGGCAGCCAATGCCGCTGCTTCACGCTCGCTGCGTTTCTCTGCTTTGCGATCGTTACGCTTTGCTTGATTCTCTACAAATTCAGCCAGCGTCTTTTCCGCCCAGTCTTGTGCCTGTGCTTCAGACTCAAAACCACTTTCACGCTTCGATACCATGGTACGGCGAGAAGTCACTTGGCGGGTAATTTCTGCTGTCCAGCCTTTACGCTTTTCGGAGACTCGGATAGCAAACTTTCTGTTTTTCGACATTTCTGTATTCCTAAGGGATTTCGGTAAAGGGATTCAGCCATCCCTTGGCAAGCGCGGTATTATACCCAAAGCTAGAAACTTTGCTCGTAATTTTTGCGCTCATGCAGCCGTATAAAAAACCGCCAGAGCTTTCACTCTGGCGGTTACGGTAAACTGAGATTCAGTTGCTAGCGAAAACTCAATTAACCGACATTTTTGCGAGCATTTTGGAACATACGCATCCAAGCGCCGTTCTCGCCCCAACCTTCTGGTGACCAAGAGTTGGCTACTGTACGGAACACACGCTCTGGGTGAGGCATCATTATGGTTACACGACCATCTTGTGTCGTCAGACCCGTGATTGCGTTTGGAGAACCGTTCGGGTTGTTCGGGTACTGCTGCGTTGGGTTACCGTGGTTATCAATGTAACGCACCGCCACTGTACCAGACGCTTCAATTGCGGCTAGGTGCTCTGCATCGCGAACTTCAACACGACCTTCACCGTGTGACACTGCGATTGGCATACGAGAACCTTCCATACCATTGAAGAAGACTGAATCAGACTTCTGAACCTCAACAAGGCTGAAGCGAGCTTCGAAACGCTCAGATTCGTTACGTACGAAACGTGGCCACAAGTCAGCACCAGGAATCAGTTCTTTCAGGTTTGAAAGCATCTGACAGCCATTACACACACCAAGAGAGAAGGTGTCTTCACGCTTGAAGAAGCCTTCAAACTGTTCGCGTGCCTGACCGTTGAACAGAATGGATTTCGCCCAACCTTCACCTGCACCTAACACGTCACCGTAAGAGAAGCCACCACACGCCACAAGACCGTTGTACTCATCCAGTACTGCTTTACCAGTCAGGATGTCGCTCATGTGAATATCAGTCGCTTCAAAACCAGCGCGATCAAACGCCGCAGCCATTTCAACGTGAGAGTTAACACCCTGCTCACGCAGGATTGCCATCTTAGGCTTAGCGCCTTTCGCAATGTATGGTGCAGCGATGTCTTCATTGACGTCGTAGCTCAGTTTGACGTTCAGACCTGGGTCTGAGTTGTCTTTCTTCGCTTCGAATTCTTGGTCTGCACAAGCAGGGTTATCACGGAGACCTTGCATCTTGTGCGTTGTCTCTGCCCAGATAGTACGTAGTTCTGTGCGTGAACGCTCAAGTACAACTGCATCACCAGAAGTGATAACAATGTCGTCAGAATCTTCAACGCTACCGATCACGTGAGAACATGTCTCCAAGCCATTCGCAGCCAGAGTAGAAAGCACTGCATCCAGATCGTCGTTCTTAACCTGAACCACAGCACCCAGTTCTTCATTAAATAGTGCTGCTAATGCATCTTCGCCCAGTCCTGCAATGTTAGCGCGAACACCACAGTGACCTGCGAACGCCATTTCTGCCAGAGTGACAAACAAGCCACCGTCGCCTTTATCGTGGTATGCCACCAGCTTGTCTTCACGAACAAGGGTTTGCATTGCGTCGAAGAAGCCTTTTAGTTGCTCAGCGTTGTCTACATCAGCAGGCTTGTCACCCAACTGTTTGTATACCTGTGCCAGTGCTGTTGCACCTAAACGGTTCTTACCGTTACCCAGGTCGACCAGAACCAAAGATGATTCTCCTTTGTCTGTTAATAGCTGAGGAGTGACTGTCTTACGTACGTCTTCCACGCGACCAAATGCCGTGATAACCAGTGAAAGTGGCGAAGTGACTTCTTTGTCCTCACCGTTTTCATTCCACTTAGTCTTCATCGACATAGAATCTTTACCCACAGGGATAGTCAGACCTAGTGCCGGACATAGCTCTTCACCCACTGCTTTTACTGCTTCATAAAGACCAGCATCTTCGCCTGGGTGACCCGCAGGAGACATCCAGTTTGCGGACAGTTTAATGTGTTTGATGTCGCCAATGTCAGTCGCTGCAATGTTCGTCAGAGACTCACCTACCGCTAAGCGAGCAGACGCCCCGAAGTCAAGCAGTGCAACTGGAGTACGCTCACCCATCGACATTGCTTCACCGTGGTAAGAATCGTAGCTTGCCGCCGTTACTGCGCAGTTCGCCACTGGAACCTGCCAAGGACCAACCATTTGGTCGCGAGCAACCAAGCCCGTTACAGTACGGTCACCAATGGTGATAAGGAATGTTTTTTCTGCCACGGTAGGAAGACGAAGAACACGATCTGCCGCTTCGTTCAGTTCAATACCATCACGTGCGATAGCTGGGCTATCTACTTTAAGCGTAGTGGCTTCACGGTGCATCTTAGGTGTTTTACCTAACAAGATGTCCATTGGCATATCAATAGGCGTGTTGTCGAAGTGTGAATCTTCCAGCGTTAGATGGCGTTCTTCAGTTGCTTCACCCACTACCGCATAAGGGGCACGTTCACGCTTACAGATAGCATCGAAAGTTTCCATGTTTTCTGGTGCGACCGCCATTACATAGCGCTCTTGTGATTCGTTACACCAGATTTCAAGCGGGCTCATGCTCAGCTCATCATTAGGAACATCGCGTAGCTGGAACTTGCCACCACGCTCACCATCGTCACATAACTCTGGCAGTGCGTTTGAGATACCGCCAGCGCCCACATCGTGGATAAACGCGATTGGGTTGTCTTCACCCAACTGCCAACAACGGTCAATCACTTCCTGACAACGACGTTCCATCTCTGGGTTTTCACGCTGTACAGAAGCGAAATCTAAGTCTTCAGCTGATTGACCTGAAGCCATAGAAGAAGCTGCGCCGCCACCAAGACCGATGTTCATCGCAGGACCACCCAGTACGATAAGTTTCGCACCTACTGGGATTTCTTTCTTCTGAACGTGCTCATCGCGAATGTTACCCATACCACCAGCAATCATGATCGGCTTGTGGTAACCACGTACTTCTTCACCCGCGTGAGAAGTCACTTTTTCTTCGTAAGTACGGAAGTAGCCCAACAGGTTAGGACGACCAAATTCGTTGTTGAACGCTGCGCCACCGAGTGGACCTTCTAGCATGATGTCCAGAGCGTTAACGATACGACCCGGCTTACCGAAATCAGTTTCCCAAGGTTGTTCGTAACCAGGAATACGCAGGTTAGAAGTTGTGAATCCAACAAGACCCGCTTTTGGTTTGCCACCAATACCAGTAGCGCCTTCGTCACGGATTTCACCACCTGAACCTGTAGAAGCGCCCGGCCAAGGAGAAATAGCTGTTGGGTGGTTGTGTGTTTCTACCTTCATCAGGATGTGAGCATCTTCGTGATGGTAGTTGTACTGACGAGTTTCAGGATTTGGGAAGAAACGACCGACTTTCGAACCTGTCATTACCGCTGCATTGTCTTTGTAAGCAGACAGTACGTGATCTGGCGTAGTCTCGAAGGTGTTCTTGATCATCTTAAACAGAGACTTCTCTTGCTGTTCGCCGTCGATAGTCCAGTCTGCATTAAAGATTTTGTGGCGACAGTGCTCTGAGTTCGCCTGTGCAAACATCATCAGCTCGATGTCATTAGGGTTACGACCCAGCTTAGTGAAGTTTTCCACTAAGTAGTCGATTTCGTCTTCTGCAAGGGCAAGACCAAGAGAAACGTTTGCTTCTTCAAGCGCCGCTCGACCGCCCGCTAAGATATCAACGTGAGCCACTGGCGCAGGCTCTGCAACTGTGAACAATGCAGATGCTGCTTCAAGATCAGTGAACACAGATTCCATCATGCGATCGTGAATCAGGGCTTTGACTGCTTGAGTTTGCTCATCAGACAGTTGAGCCGACGTTTCAATGTAGTACGCCGTGCCGCGCTCAAGACGTTTTACTTTCTCAAGACCACAGTTGATGGCGATATCCGTGGATTTAGAAGACCAAGGAGAAATAGTACCCGGACGTGGAGTCACAAGAAGTAGAAGACCTTCTGGCTCGTGCTCTTCGATCGTTGGACCGTAAGTCAGCAGTTTTTCTAGCTTGTCGAGTTCAGACGCATCTAGATCCGCTGTCAGGTCAGCAAAGTGCATAAACTCAGCGTAAATACCTGTTACTGGCAGGCTTTGCTCACGACAAAGTTCAAGTAATTTGTTAACACGAAACTCAGAAAGAGCTGGGGAGCCACGCAAAATTCTCATGTGCTTAGGTCTCTTATGCAGTTAGTTAAGGTGATATTGCAATAAATTCAATGAGTTAAAATCAACTCAAAAACTCATACCAATTTCACCTCGCTTTTGCGGGCGTATTATAGAGGAAAAAATTTGTGACGTAACCACAAATAGCAACCGTTTGCGTCTTTTTTTGTCGCACGTGGTTTCAGACGCCTCTCAATTCTGACCTCGGTTACGTAGCTGAATGAACTTTCATCCACCAGCTCGCGCTTTTTAATTCTTTTTGAGCATCTGACTTTGCCCTACTGACCTGCTTTGATATAAAGAGGGCTCAGCTTTAATATGAGTATGTCACTTTGAGTAATTTTGCCCCGTTAGTTTGGTTAAGGCGATTAACACTTTTCTCCCTTTTCAGCCTTGTGCTGGCTGGCTGTCAGATAGAATCGAACCCTAAAAGTGAACTGGAAAAAGTTCGCGAAAGAGGTACGTTGAGAGTCGGAACCTTAAATAACCAACTCTCTTATTACATTGGTCCTGATGGTCCAACCGGGTTGGATTTCGAACTGGCGAAGCGATTTGCTGACGAATTGGGCGTAAAACTTGAAATGAAACCTGCCTATCGTTTAGCTGAATTATTCCCGGCGTTAGAGCGTGGCGAAATTGACATGATTGCCGCAGGTCTAAGCCAGACCCCAGACAGATTAAAGCTGTTTAGAGCAGGTCCCGCTTACTACTACGTTTCTCAGCAAGTGGTGTATAAAAAAGGTTCCTGGCGACCACGTAATGTCGACCAGCTCGTCGACAAACAAATCCCTATTGTTGTGGTGAAAGATTCTCACTTTGAACGCACGTTAAAAGCACTGCAAAAAGAAAAACCCGGGCTCGTTTACCGGGATGAAAACGATGCCGATGTGAATGATCTCCTTCAAAAGGTCTACAAAGGCGAACTGGCACTGACGATGGCGGATTCCGTAGAGTTGTCACTTTCTCAGCGCCTCTACCCTTCTCTGGCACTCGCTTTTGAGCTGACAGAAGACCAGCCCATTTCCTGGTACATGCGTCGCAGTGACGACGAAAGCCTGTATGCCTTACTGATAGAATTCTTCGGTCTGCTGAAACAATCCGGAGACTTGGCACGTTTAGAAGAGAAATACTTCGGACACGTAGAAAGCTTCGATTTCGTTGATACACGTGCCTTTATTCGTGCTCTGGACAGTAAGCTTCCAAAATGGGAATCCCTGTTTAAAAAGCATTCCAACGAGTTTGACTGGCGTTTGATCGCCGCTTTGGCTTATCAGGAATCCCATTGGAATCCTCTGGCTAAATCGCCCACTGGTGTTCGGGGCATGATGATGTTAACCCTGCCAACTGCGAAGAGTGTCGGGGTGAAAAATCGACTCGACCCGGAGCAATCTGTGCGTGGTGGGGTGGAGTACTTGCGACGTATTGTAGATCGCGTACCCGATTCCATTTCAGAACATGAGAAAATCTGGTTTGCATTAGCGTCTTATAACGTCGGTTATGGTCACATGATGGACGCGCGCCGCCTGACCAAACGTCAGGGTGGCGACCCGGATTCCTGGGCAGATGTGAAAGATCGCCTGCCTTTACTGCGCAAAAAAGAGTTCTACAGCAAAACACGATATGGTTACGCGCGTGGTGATGAAGCTAGAAACTACGTAGAAAATATCCGTCGCTACTACCAATCGATCATTGGTCATGTGGATAAACAGCGCATCGATAATGAAGAGCTAAGTATCGATGACTTACAGGTGATTGATGTACCTATCTCTTCCGCAGCAGGCTCTTCTGCGTCAGAGTCGGTTTCTAGTTCGGTATCTACCAACGACGAAGCGCGCTCTGAAAATGAAAACGTTGATTCAAACAAGGCGTCTTCAGAAGAGAGTAAATCGACAGAAGATAAGAAGTAATCCTACCGCGCTCGAATCCTCTTTCGGGCGCGAATTTTTCTTTTCATGAATAGCAGTCATTCGACTACGAAATCCTACCACTTGAAAAATGTTAAATTCGCCCTTACATTGAACGGGATGGCGATTGATCTTGATTCGTCATCACCCCGTAACAATCGAAGCTTATAAACAGGGCTTCGCAGTAAACGAAATCTCACTTTTCGCCGCAGACAAGACGTAGTGAAAAGCGGTGAAATGAGTGATTGGGCGGTGCCAGAAAAACAAAACAGCGCCGTTATTGTTAGCTTGGTAGAGGAGAGAAACTATGTTCTCCAAAAGAAAGTCGTCTAAACGACTGCTTCAAAAGGCTGTATCTTCTAACCGTCGTAAGCGAATGCTTGCCAATAACAAGAAAAAAGTGATTTGGCGTAGCAGGGCTTTTGCTCTTTGCTTTGACTCTTAATTCAGAAGATACGGTATTTCTAAACGGCAAACATCAATCCTGATGTTTGCCATCAGATTTCTTCTCTTTCAGCGCTTTCTTCTCTTTACGTCTTCTCTTGAAAAAACTCTGCAACTGTTCGCGACACTCTTGTTCCAGCAAACCGGATTCGATAACTGCATAGTGATATGACGCCTGACTTTCAAACAGATTTAATACGGTACCAGCTGCCCCTGCTTTTAAATCGGGCGCGCCATAAACAATGCGCTTCACACGGCTGTGGAGCAGAGCACCAGCACACATGGGGCAAGGCTCTAGCGTCACGTACAAAGTGGTATCTAGCAAACGATAGTTTTCAATGGCTGAACCTGCTTTGCGGAGCACCTGAATTTCGGCATGAGCAGTCGCATCATGCTGACCAATCGAGCGGTTCCACCCTTCTGCAATAACTTCCCCATCTTTGACCAGAACAGCGCCGACTGGCACTTCCCCTTCCTGTTCGGCTCTGTCTGCTAACGCCATAGCATGGCGCATAAACTGTTCGTCTTGTTCGCTAAAAGGCACGTTTTTTCTCGATGTATCGGCTTCTGAGGCGGATTATATTCTAGTTTGAATAAATGGACAGTCTTTCGGCAAGAAAGTCGATCAGCAGACGGACCTTAGAAGACAGGTAACGATTATTAGGATAAAGCGCCCAGATCCCTTCTTTGGTGTCCCGAAAATCTGTAAGCAGTTCCACCAGTTTACCTGTCGCCATATGTTGATGAACGTAGTAATCCGGTAACTGCACGATTCCAATGCCATTTAGTGCGGCGTTAATCAGTACTCGCCCACTGTCACACGTCATCCTCCCTTCTACAGAGAGCTGTCGCTTGTGACCATTTTCTATAAATCGCCAGTACGGATGGTTACCAATCAGGCATTGATGCTGAGACAGCTCCAGCAGTGCGCGCGGCTCACCGTGCTTTTCTATATAGCCAGGGCTGGCGCAAACGTGCATCTGACGAGACCCCAACCGCTTCGCAATGTAAGTCGAGTCACCAAGGTGCCCAAGGCGGATAGCGAGATCGAACCCGTGTTCTAACATATCGAGCTTTTGGTTGGACAAATGAAAATCCAGCTCTACTTCAGGATAAATCGTCAAAAACTCGCTGAGTACAGGTGCCAGCATCTGCTCGCCATAGGTGACAGGTGCCGTCAGCTTTATTTTGCCTTTCAGGGTACTTTGCAACTCCGTCACGGCTTGTTCGGCAAACTCCAGCCCATCGACAAGGTGCCGACAGTGCTGATAATAAACCTTGCCTGCATCGGTCAAAGTCACTTTACGCGTGGTACGAAGCAGCAACTTGACAGACAACCGTTGTTCTAACTTTGATATCTTGCGACTCACTTGTGCGACTGAGGTTGATAATTTTTGAGCTGCTAACGTAAAACTGGACTGTTCAGCAACGGCAACAAACTCTGTTACCCCTTCCCATTGCTCCATAATCAACCTCTTATCGCAAAAACCATTATTACAAATATGTAATAGTTATTTTCATTTTAGCCTGATTATCAACTGAGATAAATTAATTAAACTAGAGCTCATAATCTGCCAACTCCTTCATTGAGTTAGAGTAATGGCGGGGGATACTAATTATTAGGGAACCAATTATGTCTGAGCAATTCATCAAATCTCGTGCCGCTGTGGCATGGGGACCGAATCAACCACTCTCGATCGAAGAAGTGGATGTCATGTTGCCTAAAGCAGGCGAAGTCCTGGTAAAAATTGTTGCGAGTGGTGTTTGCCATACTGATGCATTTACTTTGTCTGGCGAAGATCCAGAGGGCATCTTCCCGTCTATCCTGGGTCATGAAGGTGGCGGGATTGTAGAAATGGTGGGTGAAGGCGTCACTAGTGTTGAAGTTGGTGACCACGTAATCCCTCTTTACACCGCTGAGTGCGGAGAGTGTAAGTTCTGTACTTCCGGCAAAACTAACCTGTGTCAGGCAGTACGCGAAACACAAGGTAAAGGCTTAATGCCAGACGGCACTACCCGTTTCTACAAAGACGGAGAGCCTATCTACCACTACATGGGTTGCTCAACCTTCTCTGAATACACTGTGTTACCAGAGATTTCATTGGCGAAAGTAAACCAGGACGCCCCTCTTGAAGAAGTGTGTTTGCTGGGCTGTGGTGTAACAACGGGAATGGGCGCGGTGCTTAATACTGCCAAAGTGCAAAAAGGCGACACGGTGGCAATATTCGGCTTAGGTGGTATTGGTCTCTCTGCGATCATCGGTGCGACAATGGCAGGTGCGAGCCGGATTATTGGTGTCGACATTAACGAAAGTAAGTTCGATCTTGCTCGTCAGCTAGGCGCGACAGATTGCATCAACCCTCAGCACTACGATAAACCAATTCAAGACGTCATCATAGAAATGACTGACGGCGGCGTAGATTTCTCGTTCGAATGTATTGGCAACGTCAACGTCATGCGCTCGGCATTAGAGTGTTGTCATAAAGGCTGGGGAGAATCTGTCATTATTGGCGTAGCGGGCGCTGGCCAGGAAATCTCAACCAGACCTTTCCAACTGGTTACCGGGCGGGTTTGGCGAGGCAGTGCCTTTGGTGGGGTGAAAGGTCGCTCCGAATTACCAGGCATAGTAGAACGCTACATGGCAGGTGAATTTGGGCTGCAAGAGTTCATCACTCACACCATGGGGCTGGATGGGATCAATGACGCATTTGATTTAATGCACAAAGGCGAAAGCATCCGCTCTGTTGTACATTTCGACAGATAACTCACAATCCGACAGAGCGGGGCTTCGCTCTGTCGCTTTTAAGGAAGCTCCAATTCATGGCTATCACTGAAATCAGCGCCGCGAAAGTGCATGGTGGCTGGCACAAACAATTCACCCATCAGTCCGCCTCTGTCGACTGCGAAATGCGATTCGCGATTTTCCTTCCGCCACAAGCCGAAACCACCTCAGTTCCCGTTTTGTATTGGTTATCCGGGCTTACCTGTACCGACGAAAACTTTATGCAAAAGGCTGGTGCATTTAAAAAAGCAGCCGAGCTTGGTATTGCGATTGTTGCGTCTGACACGAGCCCGCGTGGTGAGGGCGTACCAGATGACGAAGATGGCGCATACGACTTTGGGCTAGGTGCTGGTTTTTACCTGAACGCAACCCAACCCCCTTGGAATCGTCATTACAATATGTATGACTATGTGGTCAACGAACTACCCGCAATCATTGAATCTGAATTTCCAGTTACCGCAGAAAAATCGATTTCCGGTCACAGCATGGGTGGTCATGGCGCACTCTCTATAGGAATTAAAAACTCAAAGGATTACCAAAGTGTGTCGGCATTTAGCCCTATAACCAATCCGATAAACTGCCCTTGGGGAATCAAAGCGTTTTCAAATTATCTGGGTGACGACAAAGAAAGCTGGAGGGATTACGACAGCTGCGAACTACTGTCTCAGGCAGATCAAGTGCCGCCAATTTTAATCGACCAGGGCGATGCGGATTCTTTCCTAAAAGAACAGCTAAAACCTGAAGCTTTTGAAGCTGTGGCTCAGGGTCTCGATAACATTGAGTTAAGGATGCAGCCCGGCTACGACCACAGCTACTTCTTTATTCAAAGCTTCATTGAAGAACATTTGGCATTTCACGCCAGATACCTTAAGTAGCACTTACCTAAAAATGAGAAAACCCAGCTTAATCGCTGGGTTTTCTTTTATCCGGAACCGTTTCTAACAGGGCTTAGAAACCCAGTGGAATGCTAAAGCTAAAGAAGCCAATCAGCACGGCTGTCCAGATAGTTAGGAACGCGACGGAGTATGGCACCATCATTGCGATCACATCACCAAAGGTCAGCTCAGGCTTGTACTTACGCATGAATGCCAAGATAACACCCGCATAACTCATCATTGGTGTAATGATGTTGGTAGACGAATCGGCAACACGGTACGCTGCGGTGACCAAATCTGGAGTCATGTTCGGATTAACCTGATACAGCATAGGAACAAAAATAGGACCAAGCAGCATCCACTTAGACGTTAGACCTCCCACGAACAGGTTAATCAGTGCGGTTGTGATGATAAATCCGATGATCAGCAATACTGGGAACTTTTGCAAACCAAGAGACTGCAAGAAAGTTGCACCTAAGTAGGTCACATAAGTACCAAGACCGGAATAGCTTAATAGCGCCAGGAAGTTGTAACAGAAGAACGTCAGAACAAGGATGTAACCCATAGTGTTCATCTGAGTGACCATGGCTTTAACCACGTCTTGTAGATTCTTGAATTTACCCGTTGCGTAACCAAAACACAGACCAGACACTGCAAACACCAGTGAAATCAGCAGAATCACGTTATCCAGATAAGGGGTAACTTCTTTGCCCGCTTCATTGGTATAGGTACCAAGAGGTCCTGTTGCCATCAGGTAAATCGCAACCAGAGAAGCTATCAAACCCAGCCCAGCCCAGCGAAGACCTTTGCTTTCTTTGGCATTCAACTCGAACTCATCGAAGTTGATTTCTTCAGGCAACTGGTAAGACATTTTTTCAAGACGAGGACTTACAAATTTAGCAGTAACCCATGCACCAACAGCAGCCAGAACAAACGTGGATACCAGAATGAAGAAATAGTGCATGGTTGCGGGGTTAAGTGCTTCACCGTTACCACCGACGAAAGGAACGCCCTGAGATTCAGCAAAGATCTTAGCGTTAACACCTAGAACAACGTCCGCAGGTGTTGCAGGAAGTAAGTTGGCACTGAAACCAGCAGAAACCCCGGCAAAAGCGGCTGCCATACCAATCAATGGGTTCTTACCCAGACCGGCATAGAGAAGACCAGCCAGTGGAATAAGTACCAGATAACCCGCATCTGCGGCGATAGAACTCATGATCCCCAGGAAGACGATCAAAGCCGGTAGAAGTTTATCAGGGATCTTTAGACCGACTTTTTTGATCACCGCTGTCAGCAAACCGGAGTTCTCAGCAATACCGATTCCCAGCATTACAATCAAAATAACGCCTAAAACTCCATGACCAAATGCCAGCCAGTTTTTTAGCAACGCGTTATCAAACATCCAGCGAATATGCTCGGCTTGCAGCATATTTTTAATCTCATGCTGAACGGCTTCACCACCCCGACCAAGGGTCTCAAATGAAACACCACCAGCTAGCCCTGTTACCACCAAAGAAAATACAAACAAAAACATGAAGATGATAACGGGGTCAGGAATCTTTTTACCCGCTTTTTCTATAAACCCAATCACACCTTTCGGCTTGGGTTCAGGAGCTACCGCTTCGCTCATTTTTCTACTCTCTCCAAATGTGTTCTACATCACAAAAAAATAAGCGATGACATTAGCAAAGTCGCCTAACCCTGTAAAGATTGAATATAGAACCTTGAGAAACACATTTAGAAACCCAGAATAAACATAGAATTAATAACCATATATTAGATTCTTACTTGGTTATAAATTTCAAACAATTGGATTTTAGCTAGTTTTATTAACCTTTAATTAAATAGTTTTCAACATTGGAAATATTCAACATTTCTGAATTTAAAGTCATTTAATTCTACATAAAACAAAGCCCTGCAATCGCAGGGCTAATATTCTGAGTAAAGGTGCTTTTTACATAGTGTAAGTATATGGAGCCTGAATCCCTAGCGGGATGCCAAGTGCCCAGTACGCCAGCAAGAAGATGGTCCAGCCAATCAACATGGCGATGGAGAATGGCATCATTAACGACGCTAACGTGCCAATACCGGTAGACTTCACGTAGCGTTGGCAATACACCACTACCAGAGGGAAGAATACCATCAGTGGTGAAATGATATTGGAAACAGAATCGCCTACACGGTACGCCGCTTGCGACAGTTCTGGCGAAATGCCTACCGCCATCAACATGGGAACCAGAATAGGACCAATCAATGCCCACTTAGCAGACGCGGAACCGACAAGCAGGTTCACGAAAGCAGTGAGTAGAATCATGCCAACCACCGTTGCCTGACCTGGTAACTCCATCGCTTTCAAACCTTCAGCGCCATACAGAGCCAGCATTGTACCAATGTTTGACTGACCAAATGCCGACAGGAACTGCGCACAGAAGAAGGACATCACAATGTAGGCACCCATGGTTGCCATGGTATCGGACATCGCTTTGATAACGTCGTTGCTGTTTTTAAATGTGCCTGAAACACGCCCGTAGACAATGCCCGGAATGATAAACAGAATGAAGATAAGTGGCACAATGGATTTCATCACTGGCGCAGAAAAGGCCGTCAGCTCACCTTCAGGGGAACGAAGCGCAGAGTTTTCTGGAATAAGAGCAGCGACCAACAATGCGATACCCGCAACCATTGCCCAACCCGCGTAACGGAATGCCTTAGATTCTATTTCTGTAAATGAACCTAAATCCGGTGCTTCTTCTGCATCTTCATCAACTGGCGTGTTAGCTAGGCGTGGTTCGATGATTTTCTCGGTCACGTACCAGCCTATCGCAACAATCACTATTGACGACAATCCAGTAAAGAAGATATTCGCCAGTGGGTTAATCACATAACTTTCGTCAAGTACCTGAGCTGCCGTTTGTGTAAATCCTGCAAGCAGAGGATCAATACCGGAAGGGATGAAGTTCGCGGAAAAGCCGCCGGATACACCAGCAAACGCAGCAGCGATACCCGCAAGAGGGTGACGACCAGCTGCGTGGAAGATGATGCCACCAAGAGGAATAACCAGAACGTAGCCTGCATCTGCCGCAGTATGAGATACGATCGCTACCAGAATGAGCATTGGTGTCAGCAATTTAGCAGGAGTGAAGTTCAGCATCTTCTTCAGACCAGTGGTAATAAAACCAGAAGAGTCTGCAACGCCTACCCCCAACATTGCCACCAGAACAATTCCAAGTGGCGCAAAACTGGTGAATGTTGTCACCATATTTGCAAGGAAACTTGCCAGAGCTTCACCCGTTAGCAAGTTATTAATTTGCAGTGCTTCACCAGTACGTGGGTTCATCAGATCAAAGGAAACGTTAGAAAGTAGAGCAGATGAAACCCAAACGATGACTAGTGCCCAAAAAAACAAAATTGCCGGATCCGGTATCTTGTTTCCAGCGCGTTCAATAAAGTTTAAAAATCGGTCCATGCCCGACGGTTGGGACGATGGTGCCTGTTTAACAGCTTGGTTACTCATAGGTAACTCCATAGTATTTGGATGTTGTTTACGGGCGTGTAGTTTTCTAATTTTTGCCCACCTCGCAAATAACTATTCTATTTCAACCCTAAATTAAAAGCACAATAAACCAACCATTTTTATAATCTCAGACAATTATTTCTAAAAAATTTACAAATAACCAACAATCGAACTTCAATCACGTAACTAGCACAAAATAAAAGCGCTACAGGAAAGTTAATTTCCCCATAGCGCTTCTATATGATTGCTTTAATTATTAGCCTGGTGAATTTTACGTCAGTGACGTCCGACGAAAGTTATCCGGATAACTGGTGATAAAGGCTAGAGTCTTTTGACCTAATCAAACTCATTGTATTTTGACAGCATGGTTTGCAAAGTCACTTTCTGAGTGGTGTTTAAGCGATCCTGCCATGCACTATCAATCGTTATAACTTTGACCGCAGATGACACCGTGCCCGTTGCCTGAGAAACCGACCAGGTTAAAGTGTATCCTCCACTTTTGGCTTCGCTGCCAGACGAAATCGAGCCAAATAAAATCGTGCCGTTTGCGCCACTCACTGAACGTTTCCTGAAATGCTCCAGTTTCGATTCTGCCAAGTATAACGCTTCAAGGCTCCGTGCTGCATGTTCCGATTTATGTTCCATAAACGTCTGTAGCTTCACCATACCCAGCATACCTACACCAAAAAGCAAAAACGCAATCATCACTTCAATCAGGCTGAAACCCATCTGCTTTTTAGAAGTCATTCCATGATCCTTTTAGCCATTGAGGAGGAGAATTTTTACTGCGGGCGTAGTCGATCACGTCTTTGTTAAAATTCAAACTTATAGCCTGATCAAAAAGTGCGTAGTGACTGAGCTTCTTAGTAGGATCGCTAGGGTCAGTAAACTCTTTTGAGTCAATATATTGCCCACCAGAGAAAGTGAACGCCCCTCTTTGGAAATAAGTAGCACGTGCTCTTATATCTGCCGAAAACTCAGACGCACCAGCAGGGTTGATATATTCGTCACCTCCAGGTAATGCTTCCCAGTGAGTAAGATTAGGTGCATATGTAGGGTTAATATGGAAAAGTAAACCTTTGAATTCACCAGTTGCCGTGTTAGACATCAATGAGAGAGGTCCATTACTCACCACTAAAGTGACACCGTTCGCCGTACCATTTGTCGCGGTTATCAGCGAATTGTACTGCGCATCGTTAATTTCACACCCTCCGCTCACCCAAACAAACTCACTGCCACTACTAATCGCATCTGCAATTTTTGCCCCGCAATTGCTCAGTATTTTTGTACCATGGCTCAACGACCCCTCAAGAATAGTAAAGTTACCATTGTCACGGACTTCATCAGCCCTGCTCAAAGGCACACCAAAAAAGTTCTCAAATGGCTTTACATCTGTATCTTGGTAAAAATCTCCGGTAGAAATATTTTCAGTACCACCACTTGTCGTTATTGTTTTGTGCGAGCCTCTACAATCTTTTCCTTTATGATCGAATGTTGCCCAAGGTTTTTCTCCTACCTTTACACCTTTATTTTCTACATTTCCTTTCACTCTAAAGGCATCTTTGTAGCGCACTGCTACACACTCCCAACCATCCTTTTTGAGCATGCCGGGATCAGGAGTGTCGAAGGCATTGGCACCAAAAAGATAGAGACTAGCACTTGATTGCAACGCTCCCGAACCCAATGAACCACCGTAGCGAATCTCTTTTTCTAATACCGTCGTGCCCACTTTGGCAACCGCCATTCTTCCTGCCGAAGAAGTATTGAGATCAAGCGTTAAACCGGCTTGACTCGAACATCCAGTAACACTGCCTGCGGAAATTTTATCGACATGCGCTCGGGTATAGATGCACTCCAATCCCCCTTCCGCTAACCAGTGCTCCTGCCTGTTTTTCACTTCATTCTGGGCACGCTTAATTTGAAAAAACACTTGCTTGTATGAACCGAGAATCAAGATAAGCGCGGCAACCAACACAAAGCTGGTGACGGTTAGGGTGATGTATCCTTGATTGCGCCGCATCATTTCCAGTTCCTTTGTTTAAATGAGGTGGAGAGCGTCACTGTGTCGGTGGAGTTTTTCAAAGAACCTGTCATTTTTATTGAGATGAAAGCGGAACTTACGGTCGATCCCAGAGGCGTGTTTCCGACCTCAAAAGCGGTCACCTTAACCTGTTTCTCATCAAGCATTTTAAAATAGGGGCTACATGACGCTTGTGTACTGATTGCTGCCGACTGTTTCGAACAAATCTTGACGTTGTTATCATCGTGTTTAAAGAACACGTGCTCATATTTGTTTTCTTTATTGAGATAGACGTAACCAATCGAACTAGAAGTCGTGAGGAACACACTTGAAGCCCCAGAAACCATTGCGGCTTTGTCGTTGCTTCCGTTATAGCCTGCTCTGAGTGCGTCTTCTTTTATGTATTTCAACGTGTCAGACATGCTCTGAAGCACCAATAAATCTAACGAACGTTGTGTCGCTGATTTTTGGGCAGAAAGATAAATAGAGCCAACCGACGCAATTGCCAACAGGCTGAGAGCGGAAGCGATCATCAGCTCGATTAAAGACGCACCTCGCTGACGAGAAGCGCTAGCAGTCTGTAAAGCCATGGCTATTCCCCGTACTACCGCACACTTTGACTCGACCATTGGTGAAGTGAGTAATCACAGATCCACTGTCGGACATGTTTTCCTGATAGCTGAATTTAAACGTTCCGGCTTCGATGCGACCATTCACCCCCTCGATTTTGAAAGGTGGACCATGATTGCTTGAAACATAAATATTCTTGAAAGGTTTTCCGACGATAGACTGAACCAAAGCGCCAGAAATAGAGGACGATTCTCGCAAATCGATAATCCAGTCACCGCTTTTAGACGCACTAGAAACAGAAGCACCAGATACCGTGAAGTGAACCCAAAGGTCACGATTTCTCATTACGGCTTCAGATCGAGCTTCAATCAAGAAGCCCTGTAATTCATTGGCGAGACGATTGATACGGTTGTCATCGGTCACAGATTTATAGCTGGGCGCGAATGCACCAAGCAAAATGGTCATCACAGCCAGCGTTATTAAGAGCTCTATTAAAGTAAAGCCGCGAGCCATTTCCCAAATTCCTCTGAAACTTCGTATATGCACTTAAATTGACTTGCAGCGATGCTAGCACCGCCTAAGAATAGCGGGGCAAAATTGAAGGAAGTTATGGAAATGATTCGAATAAAAAGATGTAAACAGAGCAAAAAGAAGGGCAAAGGAATGACATTGCTCGAACTTTTGATCGCCGTTTCTATCGTTGCGATATTCGCAGCCATCGCATATCCATCTTTCAACAACTATGTTTATCAAGGACATAGAAATCAGGCCATGGCGGATCTGGTCAAAATTCAACTTAGTCTTGAGCAGCTATACAACAACGGTTACTCCTGGTCCTCCATCATGTCAGGGTCAACCTGCACCATATGCGATACTTCTGATGACAGATACACCTTTGCGGTGACATCTGCGGGAGGGTATACAATCACTGCCACGCCCAAAATCGCAAAAGGGCAGAATAATGATCAGTGCGGAACACTGACATTAAAAGCAGACGGCACATCTCTTCCCAACACCTGCTGGTAAACCTATACAAACCATCGTAACCAATTAGCATGATTCAAAAAAATACCCGCGCTCGGCGGGTATTTAATCAATCAATTTTATTGAGCAAAATTTACTTCGCTACCATCACCATCGCTGGACGAATCACACGACCGTTCAACTCATAACCTTTCTGCATCACTAGCATAACGGTGTTTGATTCATGATCCGGGCTTTCTTGAATCGACATTGCCTGGTGGTATTCAGGGTTAAACACTTCGCCTTCAGGATTGATTTCTTTCAAGCCAAACTTGGCAACCACATCAACAAATGTTTTATGGGTTAGCTCAACACCTTCAAGAAGAGGTTTCACCGCTTCGTTTTCAGCATCTGCCGCCTGAATTGCACGCTCTAAGTTATCAATAACAGGGAGAAGTTCCTCAGAGAACTTGTTCAGAGCATATTTACGCGCTTTGTCGATTTCCTGCTCGGTACGACGACGCATGTTTTCTACGTCCGCTTTTGCACGAAGAACAGACTCTTGCTGCTCTTTCACTTTCGCTTCACTGGTCAGCAGTGCCGCTTCTAGCTGTGCGATTTTCGCTTCCGTTTCGTCTTGCTCTGACTCTTCGTTCCAATCGATATCGGCATCTGAGCCAACTGCTTCCACTTCTTCTGCAGTTTCTTGTTGCTCTAGCTCTTCTTCTTTAACCTTGTTTTCTTCGTTGCTCATGATATCTCCAGAATTCAGAATTCAACTACTTATGCGATGATATGCTCACAATTTTGAGACAAAAATACTCGCATAGTTCTTCAACTTGCCTTTATTATGGGGATGAAGATTTGCGTTTCAAGCACAATAACCTCAGACAACGGATTTTCTCTATGCCAAAGCCTTTTGAAGTCATCGCAATTATAGGCAAACCCCGTGACAGCAAAGCCGTTCAAACACACAAAGAGTTGTATCATTGGCTCACAAAAGAAGGCTACTCAGTCCTTATTGATGACCGACTTCAGGAAATCCTAAATGACATCGACCACTCTCATTTCACCAGCTTAGTCAACATTGGTAAAAAAGCCGATCTGGCCATTGTTGTGGGTGGTGATGGAAACATGCTCGGCGCTGCTCGCGTACTGTCGAGATTCGATATTTCTGTGATTGGCGTAAACCGAGGCAACCTAGGGTTTTTAACAGACCTGGATCCGGAAGAATTTGAGAAGGCACTTTCCAAAGTACTGAAAGGCGAGTTTATGGAAGAAAATCGCTTCCTGCTTGAAGCCGAGGTACACCGCCATGGGCAGGTCAAAAGCCACAATGCTGCATTAAACGAAGCGGTGCTTCACCCCGGTCAGGTGGCGCATATGATCGAGTTCGAAGTCTATATTGATGACCGATTTGCCTTTTCTCAGCGATCCGATGGCTTGATCGTATCGACGCCAACTGGCTCAACCGCTTATTCACTATCAGGCGGTGGCCCTATTTTATCACCAAGTTTGAATGCCATTTCTCTGGTTCCCATGTTTCCACACACCTTGTCCAGCCGCCCATTGGTGGTGGATGGAAACCGCAGAATTAAGCTATTAATTTCACCAGACAACCGAGGCACTCAGGAAATCAGCTGCGATGGTCAGATATCATTACCCGTGTCACCCGGCGATGAAATTCATATTTACCAAAGCCCGAATGTGCTTAAGCTAATTCACCCAGAAGATTACAGCTACTACCATGTTCTGCGTAATAAGCTGGGCTGGGCGAGCAAGCTTTTTTAGTACGAGTTTGTTTGCGTTACCCGAGAAAACATAGAGTTACAGCCATACGGTTGAGAACGCTCACAAAAATTCGGATTCGTAAAAAAATATACCTGTACAACTTTACTGTATAAAGAAACAGTATATACTGTTTTCTTATACAGTATTGTTCAGTTATACAGGTAAATAAAATGCTGGCTCATTTAAGTGTTAATAATTTTGCGATTGTTAAGTCTTTACAGCTAGAACTTGCCAAAGGCATGACAACGATTACCGGCGAGACCGGTGCAGGTAAATCCATTGCTATTGATGCTCTGGGCTTATGTTTAGGCGATCGGGCAGAAGCAAGCTCGGTTCGTCAGGGCGAAGAAAAAACCGACATCAGCGCCTCGTTCCTACTGGACAACAATATTCACGCAACGCGTTGGCTAGAAGATAACGACTTAATGGATGGCAGCGAATGCATCCTGAGACGAGTTATCACCAAAGAAGGCCGTTCAAGAGCCTTCATCAATGGCAGCCCAGTGCCAGCTTCGCAGCTTAAAGCACTTGGGCAGCTCCTCATCAATATTCACGGACAACATGCACATCATCAATTGATGAAAAGCGAGTATCAGCTTTCCATGCTGGACCAATACGCTGGGCATTTAAACCTGCTGAATAAAACCAAAAACCACTATCAGACCTGGCGTCAGGCAGACAATCATCTTAAGCAACTCAAACAAAACAGCCAGGAAAATCTGGCGCAAAAGCAGTTGCTCGAATACCAGATCAAAGAGCTTAATGAACTTGCTATCGGTGAAGAAGAATTTGTCGAGCTCGAACAAGAACACAAGCGCTTGTCCAACAGCGGCGAACTGGCATCCACATGCCAACAAGCCATTGAGTTGATTTATGAAGGTGAAGATGTCAACGCACTGGGCATTTTGCAAAGTGCCAACCAGTCTATGATTCAGCTCGCTGAACTGGATGAAAAGTTGACCGCACTGCCAGATATGATCTCGGAAGCCATCATCCAGCTTGAAGAAGCCAACAGCGAACTTCGACACTACTTAGACAGTATCGACGTCGATCCCGCGCGCATGGCGTATGTTGAAGAACGTTTCTCCAAGGTGATGTCGACGGCACGTAAACACCACGTCATGCCTGAAGAGCTTTACCAACATCATCAAGATCTTCTCAAGCAAATCGAAGCTCTGGACTGCTCGGATGAAAAACTGGATGCACTTGCGCAAGAAGTAGAAGATAAACGCGTGAAGTTTTTGACAACGGCTGAAAAACTGAATAAATCACGCCAACGTTATGCCAAAGAACTGAACAAGCTCATTTCTCAAAGCATGCATGAACTCAGCATGGAGAAAGCCAAATTCTGCATTGATGTGGTTCGCGACGAAAACCACGCCTCTCCGCTTGGCATTGACCAAGTGACATTCTTGGTTTCGACCAACCCAGGTCAGCCTCTACAGCCAATAGCCAAAGTGGCATCTGGTGGTGAGCTTTCTCGAATTTCTTTGGCGATTCAGGTCATTACCGCCCAGAAAGTGGATACCCCTAGCCTGATTTTCGATGAAGTCGACGTGGGTATCAGCGGTCCAACAGCCGCAGTGGTGGGTAAAATGCTACGTAAACTAGGTGAATCGACACAAGTCCTGTGTGTTACTCACTTACCTCAAGTTGCAGGCTGTGGTCACCAGCAGTTGTTCGTGGCGAAAAACACTAAAGGCGGCAAGACAGAAACTAAAATGAACAGCCTAGATCAGGACCAACGCGTCGCAGAGCTGGCCAGATTGCTTGGTGGTAGCCAGATCACCGACAGTACATTAGCTAATGCTAAAGAACTATTAATTGCGGCTTAGTTTCAGTGGTTGCCTGATAATAAAAAAACGCTTCATCACCTTTGATGAGGCGTTCTTTTTATCACGTTTCAACCCCTTAGCGACGCGCTTTTATAACGACTAAGATCATAAGGCTGACTAATCTGCGGGTTGACGCCAAGGAACTCTTCCAACCGAAAGCTTTGAAACCAAAAGGTAGACAAATCCTGTTGCTGCCATAGCTAACACAACACTGGGGCCAATGGGATAATCCCAAAGCAGAGATACATAAAATCCCCCCACGCCACCAATTACACCGATTGCCAACGCACTCAACCAAATAAGACGGCTGCCACTCATGATTACTGCTAAAGCGGGAATTATCAGACAAGCAAATTCTAAATAAACTCCAAGACTTATCACCAGAGCCGGAATGACCAAAGCAAAAAGCACATAAAAACCACGACCAGCGAGCCAGCCTGGTCGCCAGATTTGAACGATCGCGAGAATAAATGCAACACAAAAAACTGGCAAAATGTCGCTTGGGCTGCTCCACAAAAGTCGCCCATTTAAAAGCGCCGAGATCATCTCTTTACCATGTGGGTTGTGGCTCACCATAATCACAGCAGCACACGCAGCCAACACGTAAAGCAAGCCAATTAGCGCTTCAAGATGATGTTTTACTTTGTCTTCTAGCCAGCTAAGCAAAAGAGCCGCCGGAACAGTGAGTAGCCAGGATGCCAACAGCTTTGTTGTGAAGTCAACGCCCGCATGCCCCGCTGAAAGTTCAACAAATAAAACACCCAGCGCCGCAATTTGGGCCATCGCCAAATCTATAAATATCACGCCGCGCTGAAGCACCTGCCGCCCAAGAATAATGTTGGCGAACAAAGCAAATAGCCCTACTAAAGCGGGAGCAACCATCCAGGAATAAGCCACTGCTACTGCCTTTGCAAACTGAGTAGTTGAACAATGCTGTCATCAACAAGTGTGGCTAACGTATCCGTATTGGCACGCCCGCCTACACTCTGTGCCAGTTCTGCCACTGGCAGACCAGTACGCTGAGACAGCCAGTCTGAGGCATCGGTAGGTTGGTGACTGGAATATACAATGCCCGCGGCGTCATCTGAACTGATTGAGCTGAGGGAATTCAAATGTGCGACTGTCGGTGGCAGCCCCGGTTTTGGCTCTAAATCTGCGATTTGCTTAATACCAAGCCATGCAAATAGATAGCGATGGGTTTCGTGGTAACCTACTAGCTGCATGCCCTTTAATGCTTCGCCCTGCTCCTGCCATCGTGACATGTGCTTACGCCAGTTTGCACGAAACTTTACTCCTTCCCCTTTGTACAACGCTCGGTTTTCAGGATCGATTTTCGCAAGCCTTTCTACTAAGGCTTTGGATACATTGGGGATATCCGCTACCGCGAACTGAACGTGAGGGTTGCCGTGGCTGTGTACATCCCCCATTGAACGATCGACGTGGTCGTGAGTGTCCAACATTTTTACGTAGTCGGTTACCCAGAACAGCCCGTCTTTACCATTCTGTACATTTCTGTTTCGACTCTGACGTTGCAATTCTGGCAGCCAACCGATTTCTAATTCAGCTCCTGAACACACCACTAAATCCGCTTTACGCATTTTAGAAATCAGTGATGGTCTTGCCTGAATGTAGTGCGGGTCCTGCATTGCAGTGGTCGCCGAGAAGACTTCTGCATTTGGCGCGTGTTGTTTGACCAAGGATGCCCAATCAGGTTGGCAGGTAAACACGTTCAGGCTTGCGTTTACAGAAAGAGAGGTAACCAGCAAACCACTTGTCAGAAAAAATTTAGAAAGCATGAGCAGGGTGCGCTCCGAAAGACATAATGTATTGAATGGTGAAGATGTTCTGAGATTTACTTGTGAGTTGCTCACGGGTTACCTGAGCGCGCACTCGCCCGAAGTGAGAACCATGCCAGTCCAACGCTATATCCGTTTCCTGAATATCAGATTTCGTTAATTCTCCATGGTGATGATCCACGTGCCAGTGCACTTGCCCCGTTACTGCATCCACCTCCCCATAACGTCCACTGATAGTCCAGTCTGGCGAAAACTGATAAGCCAGCTCCGCATACCACCCGTGTGCCTGATCATTTGCATTTGGAATAGATTCCATTCGTTCATCGTATCGGTCGTTAATAAACCAGGCTTCAGCCGTCACTCGGAGGTTTTCCTGCTTGTAGTTACCATTCGGCGCCCACTTCCAGGTCATATCAATACCGTGTAACCATTTTCCTGTGACGGTTGGACCGTGTGAATGACCGTGGTCACCATGGCTGTGAGAGGAATGATCATGAGAAGAATGATGATGTGAAGAACCAGAGGTTTCCTCAGCCGCGAATCCGAGACCGTTTGCATTGTATAGGGTGCTCAGACCGACTCGCCAACTGTTCGAGTCATTCACGTCGTCACCAATTTGAAGGTTTGCGGTGTAAACTCCGACTGTCGCGGGATCGGTGTACCCTACATCCCACTCTTTCCCTCCGAACACTTCAAAACTTGCCGCAACAAACGTTTCTGTTGGTGCTAACCATGATAGCTGAATGCCATCATCAAAGTAGTGACTGCCGAATACTGCGCGACAGACGGCGGGTCTGTCACTAAAGGCATCTTCGTGTAAATGCTTGCTGTTTAAATAACCCACATTTGACAGCATTCTGCCGGCTTTAACCTTTATACCTGCTGGAAGGCTTAGGGTTTCAACAAAGGCCTCTTCTACTTCAAATTCAGTTTTTCCGCCGTGAGATGCCACCACAGCAATCAACTGACCGCGAAAGTTCTGGTCTATATTGCTGCTGAGTAAGATTTCGGAATGCCCAAGACCAAAGCCTTTGTCTCGCATTCCCCATTGGCGAGCTTCACTTTGATATGCCCCATCCAAAACGACACCAAGATCAACATCAGGTGCACTGATTGCAAATGGAGAAATCAAGCCAAGAAATGAAGCCGTACAAAACGCATTTAAAGAGAACTTTTTCACCTATACCTCTGAAATGTAAATAATTATTAATTACGAAATTAGTTGAATATCGCAAATGCTATGTTATAACATCCCGCAAAGTCAATCAGACATTGAATAATTCTCATTCAACATATTCATGAACATTCGAAAAGGAAGTCACATGCACTTTGCTTCTAATCTATTTGGAAAAAAAACACTTCTCGCCTTATCTGTTGCCGCTTTTGCCAGCGGCTGTTCAGACGGTGAAAACAAAACCGATACGGCGGCACAAGACAATAAGCAAGATAATCACCAGAGCTCTGAGAGCTTTAGCCGAGTTGCGGTGAGTGAATTCAATAGCAATAGCGTTTATGTATTAAATGCGAACAATTTTGGGGTCGTCGACCAGTTCGCGATGACCCACTCACCGTCGGCATTAAAAACCAGCCCTGACGGTCGATACGCCTTAGCCTTTCAGCGCAGCCAAAACATAGTAGAAGTGATAGACAGTGGCATTTCTGCCGAAGCACACGGTGACCATTTCCATTTACATTCAGAGAAGCCTTCCCTACTAAACGGAAAGTATGAAAGCGCAGCACCAACCCATTATGATCTTGCAGGTAGCCAGGCAGCTCTATTCTTTGATGGTAATTCAGAGGCAGGGGTCAATGCAGAGTTAAAAATTCTGGATGACGCCTCTATAGCGACGATGGGTCAAGTTGCGAGCTACTCATTCACTTACGCGATGCACAGCGCTGCGCAAATTTTTGGTGAGCATGTGTTCACAGGTATTAAAGAAAACCCTGCAGCGGAAGGTTTACCTGATAAAGTTGCCGTACTGGAGCTGCATGGCGATCATTTCCACGCGCCCACTGTTGCTAATGTCACATGCCCTTCTTTACACGGCAGTGCACAATCTAAAACTCAGGTAGCGTTTGCATGTAATGACGGTGTTATTATTATCGACAAACCCAGCACAGCCCCTGAATACACAAAAATTGCTAACCCAGGCTCATTGGCACCAACCATCCCTGTTCCAGGCGAAGATCCGGTAGCAAATAGATTAGGAAAAGTAATGGGGTTCAAAGCATCTGATAAACTGCTGTTTATCGCAAAGAACCAGCAAGCATTTCAGCTCAAACAAGGAATATTAGAAGAAGTACAGTGGAAGGAAGCCGACACTGAACGATACCTTGCCTATATTGGTATCGACTCTGCATTCTTAGTTCTTTCTTCTACTGGTAAGCTCAACGTCTTTGACCCAGCCACTAATTTTGCTCAAGTAGCAAGTGTCAAAATCTGGGATACAGTTCCGGTTTTGGATGATCCTAAAAATCAGAAATTCAGCATTGTCTATGACAAACGAAACAATCATGTATTTGTTACTGATCCAAAGAACAAAAAGGTGTTTGAAGTAGAGCTTGGTCAGCAGCCAACTGTCAAAACGCACGAATTAAGCTTCATTCCTCACCTAATTACTTGGGTAGGAACAACCGAGCAAGAACATCATCATTAATACCGCCACAATGTTAATCAAATCACAGCGCAGTTAACCACTGCGCTAATTGTCTTTTTTACGATGCAACTTATCGCTATAACTATGGTCATACACTCGTTATGGGCATTTCGATTCCCTCGACGTTGAGTTTGCCAAAGGATGGCAAGATAATTTTTACTTCTTGGGCAAAGGTGATTATCATTTTGCCCGAGAACTTAAACTAAGTAATAAAGAACACAATAACTATGCAATTTAAGAAGTGGATCATTGCCGTACCATTAGCGCTTACCATGTTAACGGGTTGCTCGGTTGCAGAAAAACTGGTTTACCGAATCGATATCAACCAAGGGAATTACATTGAACAAAACGCTGTGGATCAGCTTAAGTTCGGCATGTCTAAAGAACAGGTTCGCTTCGTGTTGGGTTCTCCAATGCTGGTAGAAAACGGATACCCAAATACGTGGTACTACATCTATCATCACACCAAAGGGCATGATGACTCGATTCAGAAAAACCTCTTCGTTCGTTTCGACAACAATGAAAGGCTGGTTAAAGTTGAAGGCGACTTCCCAACCGGTGCTAATTTCTTCGAAGGCGTTTACTAATCCAATCGCCACACCAGATCAAAAAAGGCTCGTCATATGACGAGCCTTTTTACTTTGTATTCATTGAGCTATTAACTAAATCGCTTGGTAACGCCAAATCTACGATTTTTCCTTTGCCTGTTCGGCTTCTAGCTTGGCTTGCTCAGCGCGTTTTCTACGAATTTCTTTCGGATCAGCCAAAAGTGGGCGATAAATTTCAATTCTGTCTTTGTCCGTCACCGTAGAATCCAGCTTCACGTTGCGGCTGAACACACCGACTTTGTTCTTAGCCAAATCAATCTCGGGGTAGATATCCATCACTCCAGATTGCTCGATGATTTCTTTCACCGTCATTTCCGCTTCCACCGCTAGGGTGATCACCCGCTGTTCTAACGGTAATGCGTACACCACTTCTACGTGGATCATGTTCGGTTCACTACTCATTACACGTACACCTGTTTCGCACGCTGGGTAAAGGCATTCACCATATTATTGGTCAGCTCGTTAAACACTTTGCCAAACGCCATCTCAACGAGCTTACTGGTGAACTCAAACTCGAGTTTCAGTTCGACCTTACATGCCGTCTCATCCAACGGCGTAAATTCCCAACCGCCGTGGAGATGCTTAAAAGGACCATCCACCAGTTGCATCAAGATCTTTCGCCCCGTTTCCAGTTGATTAGACGTTGTAAATGTCTTGCTAATCCCAGCTTTAGACACATCAACCGATGCCACCATAGCGGTTTCCGAGTTTTCTATAATTCTTGAGCCAGAACAGCCAGGAAGGAAATTGGGGTAGCTGGCAACATCATTCACTAGGTTAAACATCTGTTCAGCGCTAAACGGCACTAACGCGCTGCGGGTCACTTGCGGCATATTTTCCCACTTAAACAAAACATTGGGGTTGTACAAAATAACTTAGGTTTTTCAGTTATATGACAATATCGTGACTGATTCAATCGTCCTATAATATCGAGCTGACTCTGGCTATGTTACCAACACCAGCTCTTTCAACCTCACCTTATGGTACTTCACGCAACCTCCCTATGAAAGTTTTGATTATTGAAGACTGCCCGACCACGCAACTGGCTATGACGCGAATGTTGGTAAAGATTGGTTTGAAAGAAAACAATATCACTTTCAGCTCAAACGCTGAAAAAGGTATCTGGCTTATCAGCCAACGTGAATTCGACCTTATCTTCATCGACCAAAATCTGGGGCAAGGAAGTACTGGTCTGGACTTGCTAGAAGCCGTGCGTATACAAAATTTGCTTCCCGACACCACCACACTTATCGCACTTTCTTCAGATTCAACTCGTTATGTTAAAGAAAGTTTTCTCGATTTGGGTGTACACCAAATCGAACGTAAACCGATTCTGATAGACAGGCTGGATCGGATCGTAAGCGAGCACTATCAGTTCAAAAAAGCGTTAAACACCGTACTTACCTCTTATAAACAGAGTGGTATAAAAGTCGCTGCATCAGGCTTGAAGCTCGCCAAAACACGCACACACATCCTGCGTATTACCCTTATCCTGGCAAACAAGCTGAAAGAACGAGGGCTTTTTAAGCTCGCTTCCAATTTGTGCCAAAAAGTGAATATGCAGCTCAAGAATCCTGAATTGAGTGCCACAATCCACGACCTCAACTTCGAACATATCTCTCCGCAAGAGAGTTTTGAGTTGGTATCGCAAGAAGCAGAGCGAATTGAGTTGCCGCAAGAAGTTGCGGACGTATACAGCAAAATGTTGCTCCAAAAAAAACACATTCAGCCTCTTAGCAAATCGTTGCAGCAAAACCTTGATAAATACCCAACGTCTTTGACTCGACTTATGCAAAACGTGTGGCTCCACCTAGTTACTCCTGACTGTTCGCAAAGACAGGCTAAAATTGTTCAGTCATTTGAAAAGATCGCCCCCACCTCCATCGCACTCGATAGCGATATCAAGATGCTTATCTTATGGGCACTAGAAAAATCAAACCAAGACGGTATAAACACAATAAAAGAACAATGGGCAAAATTCCCGACTAAAACCAAACGATTAGAGTTAGAAAAGTCCATATTCGATCTACTTGCACTTTGGAATCAGGCAAATCAATCAGAAAATAAGTTGATGGATGAAATTCTTGATATACAAAACCGAGTTGAAAGGATGGCAGGTCAAGCGTTTAGCTTACCTAGAGCATTGCTGTTGTTAGACGCAGGCAGACGACTAGAGATGGATGAATTCACACAGCAGATGCTACAAAATGCTATGGGTTTAGCCGCCAAAGAAAACAGCCTGCTGTCACGGTCCCTTATTCATACCAGCATCAAGCACTTACAGAGTTCCAAAAATCAGCAAAGCTTACACCAACCCCACGAGAATAGTCTTTCCCTAATGGGAGACTAGGCATATAATGCGCCTGTTATGGCAAAGAAAAACTCAAAATCAAAAGCGGGTAGCAATACCATCGCGCAAAACAAACGAGCTCGCCACGAATATTTCATTGACGACGAAATCGAAGCTGGTCTTGAACTTCAGGGTTGGGAAGTGAAATCCCTGCGCCAAGGTAAAGCCAACATCGCCGAAAGCTATGTATATATCCGCGATGGTGAAGCATTCATTAGTGGGATGAGCATCATTCCACTACAACAAGCAAGTACCCACATCGTTGCTAACCCAACACGTGTGCGCAAACTGCTGATGTCTCGTCGTGAAATCGACAATCTCTTTGGCAGAGTAAACCGTGAAGGCATGACTCTGGTTGCAACCACTATGTATTGGTCCCGATCTTGGGTAAAAATCAAAGTAGGTGTAGCCAAAGGTAAAAAACTGCACGACAAACGTACTGATATGAAAGAAAAAGACTGGGCTCGCGATAAAGCTCGGGTTATGAAGAGCAATCTGCGCTAATCTTGACCACTTGAGTTGCACAGTGCTAGACACGTTAAGCTTTTCTGGTACTATGCAACCTACACTTTGGGGCTGATTTAGGATTCGACGGGAATACTGCAGTCTGAGGTGCATGCCGAGGTGCGGTAGGCCTCGTAAAAAAGCCGCAAAAAAATAGTCGCAAACGACGAAAACTACGCACTAGCAGCTTAATAACCTGCTCAGAGCTCTCTCGCCCTAGCTTCCGCACGTAAGACGGGGACCAACGAGAGATCAAACCCAAACGCGCTAGTCCGGATTCTCCCGCCTGAGAGATGAACGACGAATTCTAATTCAGGCTAGTCATTCATTAGCGTGTCGGTTCGCAGGTGGGTGGCGAAATTAAAGATCGACTAAGCATGTAGTACCAATGATGAATGATTTTCGGACGCGGGTTCAACTCCCGCCAGCTCCACCAAACGTTTGGAAAGCCCGCTAGCTCATAGAGTTAGCGGGCTTTTTGTATCGAGCCTCATATTACCTCCTTTGGACTGGTTACCATACAAAACGAAAGTTGCTGACCCTCTACAATACGCTTTTTACCGCCAATATCTCAACCCTTAACATACCGTCACCACCTTATTGACATGCAAGTTATTTAATTATAATTACCGTTAGGACAATTTTTAAAGACGGAGATAAGCAGTGCAAACTCTTAAAGATGCTGTTTTAGAGTATCTAATTATTTGTGAGAAACAACGTGGGCTGTCTGATCACACAATAAAAGCGTACAACATTGACTTAAAACAGTTTACTTCCTTCATCAATAAACCCGTTAAACTCAACCACATAACTAAGATAGAAATTGCCGCATTTCATCGCCATCTAACTGAAAGTGAGCTAAGTTCCTCTAGTATTAAAAGAAAGCTTGCTTGCTTGAAAGCAATGTTCAAATGGTTTGATACAGAAGATGTTATTGAAGCGAACCCTTTTAATAAATTCAGGCTGGAACTCAAAACAACCAAAAAACTCCCAAGGAACGTCCCTAGGTCTGAGCTCCACTTGCTCTTAAATCATGCTCAAAAAAGTGCTTTACATGATAAGGGCAATAATAAAAAAAACCTCAGAAATATCAATCGAAAGAGAGAACTCAACGAAGTTACTAAGTTATTGTCATTAGAAATTCTCATTTCGACAGGGATACGAGTTGGCGAACTGGTGAGCATAAGACTAGAAGATGTGTTCTTGAAAGAAAA
Organism: Vibrio sp. SCSIO 43132; assembly: GCF_019904195.1. NCBI lineage: Bacteria > Pseudomonadati > Pseudomonadota > Gammaproteobacteria > Vibrionales > Vibrionaceae > Vibrio > Vibrio sp. SCSIO 43132. The sequence continues at coordinate 976,437 of NZ_CP063199.1, read as the reverse complement.
AAAGATTAAAATTTTCGGAAAAGGCGCAAGGGAAAGGTATGTGTATCTACCTGACGACGAGATATGCAAACTACTCAGCTCTTACTTAGAAGTACGTCCTATTGTCGAGCCAAAAGACACATCGCTACTTGTAAATAGTCGAGGGTATCCAGCATCCACCCAATTCATACGCAAACTCATTAGACAGCTTTCACATTCAGCTAAAGTAAGCTCTGCGACTCCACATATGCTCAGGCATAGTGCGGCTTGTGAACTATTGGATTCGGGATTGGATATTCGTTTTGTGCAGCGCTTATTGGGTCACAGCAGTATTTCAACTACTGAGATCTATACTCATGTTGCTGATACAACTCTACAGAAAAAACTTCAGGACGCAAAAGTTAGGAGGCGAATTATGATTCCTTAAGTAAGGATAACTAGGAATTATGGATGCACATCATTTCTGAGCTAGCGAATGAATGGTTTGTAAAAAACAAGAGCAACATTAATGTAGCACTAGTGACAAACCTTGAACCGAGTCCCCAAGAAGTTCATAAAAACAGCGCACTTCGATTAAAAGAGCGATATTTTTCTCATAAAATCATATCCCAATTTATACAAGGTTTTAGAGACTTAGGGGTGTACACCGAAGTTTTTGAGAATGAGGCAAAGTATCTTCAGTCCCTCGCCACTCAAAAATATCCAGATAACAAGCGGACGATGAATTTTGTATATAACCTAACTGAACCTGGTTTTGGGGCAGGAGGGATATCTCTTATCTCTGTTGTGAGCAGATTCTACGGGCTGATCTGCTGTAACTCAGATCCACATGCAAGCACGATGGGGCGCCATAAATTTCACTCATATTGTGTTTTGAAAGAAGCTGGTGTATCGCTTCCAAAGAGCTGGTGGTACATTGGGAATGGGAAATGGAGTTCTAACAAAAAACCTCAGTTAGGCACAAAGGTAATAGCAAAATCGACTTATGAATCATGCAGTATAGGCATAGATAGCAGTTCAATATTTGAGTTTGATGCCGATAGTACTAAATTGGAATCTCAATTTAATAAAGTTAATCAACCGCTGTTTGTACAAGAATACATCGCAGGGAAGGAACTCTCTATACCTGTAATTATAGGAGATTCCATACAAGTCCTGGACCCCGTTCTGAATTATTTGGACTCTCCGGATACTGATGATCTTCTATTGACAGAAGATGCCGTATTTAAAGGAATAAACGTCAAAAAAATCAAGTTCACATCATCTAATCCTGGCTTGATAAAGGACTTAAAAGACTCTGCAGCTTCTGCTGCAAAAGCATTAGGATTCAGTGGTATCAGTCGCATAGACTACAGGGTCGATTCTAATGATAATTATTACGTTATTGACGTAGGTGCTGTTCCTGTCTTGTACAAAGGAAGCTCTGTTGAAGTATCATCTTCTTGGTCAGGAATTAGTTTCCATAACTTACTAGAAATTATGCTTTTTTCTAGCTTTGAGTGTCATATGTCAACCCAAGAATGAATACCGCACAGTATTAATCTTCGACCCCAAAATGTCCAAGCGGGGCCTAGGATATCATTGGATTTTGAAGGCTCTGTATCCCACTCTTCAATAGATTGGTGCACGTGGCTATCCGTTGTATCGTTGATCAAGTGATGTAACCTGAAAGACTCAACCCCTTGCCCAGAAGGATCGATTTCACTAGTTAATGATTGGATCTGACTGACAGATATTCCACACTCTATATTTGATAGCTTAGATATTGCAAAAAGATTCGTCCCAATAAGGTAACGGAAAAATATCTCGTATCCTGGGATACTACTTACTCTATTCCAACATTCGACGAGAGTACTATGTGAAAAAACAAAATCATGATTGTATGCGGAATAAATAGCCATATTTGATAACGATATAATGTTATCGTGTTGCGCTCGACTAGTTGAGGTAATTTCTTGTTGCCTAGATAGGCATTCAGAGGGTTTTATAGTTTTATTAACAAAACAAGCTAATACATAATTGTTCCAGATATACTCTGGCCTTTGAATTAATCCTTCATGAAAGTATTCTGCATTGATTACTTCTTTTGATATTTCTTCTGCCTCTTCACTTCGACCAGTATAAGTTAAAGATGCAACTAAATTGCTTGTGGTTCGGTAGTATTCCTGAGGATATTTGGGAAGTAAGCTTGCTGAAGCGCCTTGCCAGTATCTGCGAGCTTCCTTTAACTTAACTATTGCTACCTCTTCCGGATATAGTTGCTCGCATCGACGAAAAATCACGTGCCTAAAGTACTGCCCTATTGGGTGATTTGAATAGTTAGAATCTATAAAATTAACAATGTCCTCTTCCTTCTCAAGGGCCTCTGTTTTTTTTCCTTGATGGCTTAATAAGTATATTTCCAACAATTTAAGTCTTGCTGCCAATTCAAACTCTTCTGCAAGACTAAGAGATATAGATTTAACAATGTCATAAGACTTAGTCCGTGTATAAGATAATTTTAACAGTGCTAAGGATAAGGCCAAGAGGTATTGCCTTTCTTTGTTAACAATAGAAGAGTCATTGATATCTACATCTTCTAATAATCCTCGCATTTTAGGAAAGTCCCCCTCATGATAGGCACGTATCGAGTTAGCAAGAAACTGAAATTGAGCTTTCTTTTCCGGTGGAAGCTTATTGTAGGGGAAGATATCAATACTTAAGGATGAATCCCTCCTAAGCTCTTGTAGCCATTCGAGGATCCACATATCATCGGCTTCATTCGTGCAACCTGCTAGCTCCAGGTGTATGGCTCTTGCGCCATAATCTCCAGGATTTATAAGTCGTATACATTTCGCGAACTTTGAGTGAAGTTTATTTTTGTCTAATAAACTCACATCTCGAAAATAGCTATGAATACAACTATGTGAAAATTCTAATTTATTGTTAATTTTGTTTAGAAATAACTTACTCTGAGCCTTTTTAATGCTAGTTCGTACATCTTTAACTACCGAATCTGTAAGACAGATTAACTCACTACGTGACATCGATTTACCAATAGTAGCTGCACAATTTAGAGTAATAGCTATTTCTTGTTCCGAGCTTGGGTCTTCATCAAATAACTGGCTCCTAATCACAACTTTAGCCAACTCTTTGTTGCTTTCTGATGAAACAACTCTTTCTACATCACCATTTAGATCATTAAGGTAGGTAACAACTTCTTTTAATAGCCTTAAATGCCCAGAAGTCAGGGAATATAGTTTCTGGTAATTCTTTTCAGTCAGGCTTTCTTTAAATCCTAACTCTCTCAAAACTCCCTCCATCCGAGCTTCAGGAAAGTAGTTCACGCTCCGTGATTTATCTGCCTCTACATTAATAGCATCTATGACAGGATTTTGATCGTGTTTTTTCGTCGTTGTTACAAATATATAACGAGCATTTCGAAAAAATTCCAGCCCTTTATACGAAGAATAATTTCTCCTTATCTTTTTAATAAGTTGGAACGATTGTTCATCAATAGAATGTGCATCATCAAAGAGAATAATGAATGGTTTATTTCTAGATGTTTTGCTAATGTTGTGTATAACAGAGGCTTCTATATCTGTTATCTGAAAATTAGAGTGTGCTACGTATTGGTCAAGGGTCTCTTTCGCATATTGATCATAGACTTTTCCTACTACACCATACGATCCAGCGAGTTTTTCAGCTAGCTTTATCCCTTCTTTGACGCCAAACTCCAGGTGATGTGATACCCCCTTGTATGACGTCAACTGCGTCATTGCTTTTAAAGAAGAACCTTTATGATTTTTATCGCACCTCGTTACTAAGACCTCTCCTCCTAGTTTTTTCCATTCTTCTAACATTGCAAATGCTAGATTTGTCTTGCCGGATCCTGTCGGGCCTGATATGTGGATAACACTACCCGGTTTTTCAGTTATTGATTCTAAAATATCATTAGCCAAAGAGTCATGCTCTAAAACTGAAAACAAGTTATCCATAATTCCTAGTTATCCTTACTTAGCCGATATACAGCATGACTCATTATTTCTTATACTTCAATAACCTACATCAAAACAACAAGATTTCACTTGCAACACATTTGCTTGTCCTTAGTTGACATGAAAGTACGACATAGCCCTCTATAACCCTTCAACTAATTTCTTCAAACTTAACTTTCCAAGTCAAACTTACTACATTCCTGAAAACTATTATTGAGGCATGTCAAACTAACAACATCATGAATCAGCCTACTGTACCCAACCAACTTTCCTGCTATCATTTAAACAAAACAATAAGTTACAAAGCTAGACCAGCAAGATTTGAAGCGTAAAACACACATCATAAGCGAAAACAATCAGGAAGATTTGAATTACTAATTAAATCAATGAATTGACAAGGCATGCAGGCAGCGGAGTCAATATGTGTGCAAACCGTGTATCAGTGGCATTGAATGTTATCCGTTATTAATAACTTAAGTGCATATTCAGCGCTTTCTTGCTCAAGCCTGAGGTAAAGTAATTTTATGGCATCAAAAAATAAGCTCGTTCGTTTTAAAAATATTGAAGTAGAAGATGTATTTGAAAAAGAAAGCGAGCTGCTCAAGCAGGTTCAATCGGGTGTGCTTTCGCAAGTACTAATGTTATGGCAATCCAAGAGTGCGACACTGGTTTTGCCTTCGGGTAAAAAGTGGAAGACATCGGCGGAACTGGAAAACGGGCTAGGTGATCTCGGGTGGCGACTGATATCTCGGAAAACAGGTGGTGCCCCTGTCCCACAAATTCCTGGCATTATAAACCTATCCCATATCTACCATTGGAATGAAGATTCCCCCTATGACATTCAAATCTCTTATCAGAAATTGTGTTTAGTACTCACCAAGTTCTTTGAATCGTTAGGGGTGAAAACGGAAATCCATGCCACACCAAGTTCTTATTGCGATGGCGATTACAACCTGAACATAAATGGAAGAAAGATCGTAGGAACCGCTCAAAGGGTACTGCTGAAAAAAGACGAAGGAAGAGTCGTACTTTCACAAGCCTGTATTTTGATAGATGCCATGATGGATGAAATCGTTCAGCCCGTAAACCTATGCAACCAGCTATGCGGTCATAGTGACAAAATAGAAGCAGGGGTTCATACGTCATTGCTTGAACATTTAGAAAGTAAACCCAACACAGATACCCTATTCCAACTTCTTACGGAAGCGTTCTTGAACCACGCTTAAGCCACAAAATGACTTGTTATTCACAGTGTCGTCATAGGAAATTATCACGCTAAAGCTATAATGCACCTACCTCTTTTTCATGGACTTGTTTTTATGGACCATTCTGACCAACTGCCCTCTCAACCTGCACCTTCCTCGTCAGGAACAGGGTTATCCGATACCAAAAAGTTTTGGATGACGTTGTTGATCATCGCCATTACCGCTTTAGGTTTTGTGCGAGTCACCGATGAGAAAGCCCATGAAATGGTCAATGAAAGCATGTTGGTTGCGGGTGCCAGTTTTGCTACGGCGAGAACGTTAGATGCGGCAATTTCGCTGGTAAAAAGTGCAGAAGTATCGGTTGGTGTCGCGTCTGTAACGTTGGGGCAGGTATTAAACCCAGTGAGCGATTTAATAGATAAGTTTGCTTGGGTTATGACACTTTCCGTGGGCTCGCTGGCATTGCAAAAGGTACTGCTATTGATGATGTCGTCCCATTTAGCTAATGCGTTACTGGCATTTTGTGCACTGGGTTTGCTGTTAGCCATGTGGTCACCTGTCATGCAAAGCTATCGGAAACACTGGTTTAGCGCGTTTAAATTTATGGTCCTTATTCGCTTTGCGGTGGTGATTTCTTTGGGTTTGAATATTGCTATCGATACCCTGTTTCTGGATAAGCAGATTGAATCACGCGCAAATTACATTGAAGAAGTGACCATGCTGGTTCAGCAAGCCTCCGATCCGTCTTCCATTGAGCAAGAAACGGAAGAATCCGGTTTTATGGGTTCCATTCGAGATAGCTGGGATAGCCTGACAGGAAAGCTGAGATCACACACACAAAGGTTAGACATTATCCAGAACAGTGTAGAAGACTCCATCATCAGTCTGATGGAACTCATCGCCCTATTTATCTTAAAAACGGTGTTACTCCCCATTGGGTTTCTGGTTGTCTTTAAGAACATCATTTTGAGTAAATCTATTAACCTCCTCTAAAAATAGAGATTAATAACAAATAGTTATCTGATATTAACTTTCTTGATGATAATTTATCCGTCAAAGGCTCTTTTATTTTGAACACTGTTTTATTACTATAAAAAGAACAGCAATGGAAAGTTGGATAACAATATGGCTTTTAGGATTGTCTCGAGTGACATATATCTCCCTGAGTACCCATGGATCGCGGAAGACTTTGATGTCTACCTGGGTTTAAGTAAGGGAACCAGCAAGAAAAAGTTCGCAGTAGAAAAGCGCTATATCGCATCAGGACAAGAAAGCGCAATATTCATGGCAACACAAGCCATTCTTAAGTGCTTAAAACAGAGTCCTTATTCGCTTTCTGACATCGATTTACTCATCTATGCCAGTGGCACCCACCATCAATCACTACCCTATGATGCTGCCGCGGTATTGGCAGAGCTCAAAGCCCCACCTTCAATCACAAGTTTAGACATCAATAGCACCTGTCTTTCATTTTTGTCTGCTCTCGATTATGCCCAATGTGTTTTTGCGGCTAAACGTCATCAACGGGTTTTGGTCGTAACAAGTGAGCTGGGATCTGGGATCACCTTAAACAAGTTCAGAAAGCCCAAACCTGAAGTGGCAACCCTATTTTCAGACGGAGCGGCCGCATACCTTCTGGAGGCTTCGGAGCTCAGTTATGGCTTGCACGGCGCATTGTTCGAAACACATCATGAAGGCTATGAATGTTGCCAGATTAAGGGGGGTGGCAGCCATGTCAATCCACATAAAGTCTCTCACTCTGAATACCTAGCTGCCTGCCAATTTGAAATGGATGGTAAATCCCTGTTCAGACATATTGTTAACGTCATGCCTGAGTTTTTGAAACGTGGAATAGCCAACGCTGGGCTTACCCAAAGCGACATTGCTTACTTTCTTCCGCACCAAGCCAGTCATCATGGCATGGCAAAGCTGCCGAAACTCACCGGTTTTAGCGCGGAAAAAATCGTCAACAACTTCCGTGAATTAGGCAATCAGGTGGCCGCATCACTCCCCATTAACCTGCACTTACTTCGCCTAGAGAAAGCGGGAAGTGGTGAAAAGGTTTTGCTCGCTGGCTCTGCCGCTGGTCTCTCTTTAGGAATGGGAGTCATAGAGTTATGAGAATATTGGTCACTGGGGGAACAGGCATGCTGGGTAGTGCTATCTTGCGTATGTACCACCAACAACACGATCTGTCTTTCCTTGGAAGAAATCAAACCATAGCAGAAAACCTCACTCAAAAATATGGGGTAACGGCTCATATTGGGGACTTGTCCAACAAAGCCGTTTTGCGAGCGGCATGTGAAAATGTGGATGCCATTATTCATACTGCTGCGCTTTCTAGCCCTTGGGGAACCTACCAAGAGTTCTATCAGGCGAATGTTGCCGGCACACAAAACCTGCTAGAAGCGGCTACGGAAGCGCAGGTTAAAACCTTTATTCACATCTCCACCACCAGCGTCTATTTTGATGAAACCGATCGCTGGTCAATTAAAGAGTCTGACTCAGTTGCCAGCAAGTTTTGTAACGACTATGCGAAGACCAAGTACCAGGCAGAACAGCTTGTGCAATCTTCTCCTGTTCACAGTGTCATCTTAAGACCAAGAGGCATATTTGGTCCTAACGACCGAGCCATAGTACCAAGGGTAATGAACGCTATTAGGGGGCAAACTCTGTTGCTGCCTTCAAGTCGCAACCCGGTTCTGGATCTGACATACGTAGATAACGTTGCCGAAGCGGCTTTGTTGAGCTGTGAAAAAGCCGAACGAATCGAATCAGGTACCCTTTTAAACATCAGCAATGATCAACCTATGCCTGTCGAACATATTTTGTCTGAGCTTTTCAGCCAAAGTAACATGACGATAAAAATGAAAAGGCTACCGTATCCAATTCTTTTATCCATCCTGACGTTCAGTGAATGGGTCAGAGATAAACTTCCAAATCGACCAGAGCCAAAAATCACGCGCTACTCCGCTGGATTATTCCATTATCATCAGACTCTGGATATCAACCGAGCGAAAGCACTACTCGGATACCAACCCAAAATATCAATAAAAGAAGGGATTCAACGTTATGTCAGTTGGCGTGAAAATCAGATTGTATGAAGGCGGTCACTGCGTTCACCCAGGCTTTGTGGTGAAACCGGGCAGTGGTTTGAAACCGCGAGCCTTTCCTGCGGCAGTGGCATTGCTGCATCATCCAGAGCATGGATACGTCCTGTTCGATACGGGTTACCATCAGGAATTTTTTAAGCAGACCCGACCATTCCCAGAGCGATTTTACGCGTGGACAACACCTTGTCACTTCAATCAAGGAGATGGCATCCTTGAACAGTTTGAAAAAGAAGGCATTCAGAAAAGTCACATTGAACATGTGGTGCTTTCTCACTTTCATGCCGACCACATCGCGGCTATCAGTGAGTTTGAACATTGCCCCGTTCACTGTGATCCGCGAGGTCTTGATGCTCTAGTACATTCAAGCCGTATGGGTGGGGTTCGCAAAGGGTATTTAAAAAAGCTCCTTCCTGAGCACGTCAAAAAGAACATTCAGTTTCATTCAGACTATTCTATTCCACTGAGTACTATTTTCCCTCAAGCAAAGGGGATTGATTTGCATTGTCTGGATTTGTTTGGTGACGCTTCGATGTATCTGGTCGACCTTCCCGGTCACGCTGCCGGGCAAGTCGGCTTGCTTGCCAGGCTGGAAAGCAAGTGGGTGTTTTTGCTGGCTGATGCATGCTGGTTGATTGAAAGCCTTTCAGACCGAATTGATCAACACTGGCTTGCCAATATGCTGTGTGATGATGTGAAAGCCTATAAGCGAATCCTGCACGAACTCAGAAAATGTCATGACCAGTTAAGCGATGTTGTCGAACTGGTTCCATCTCATTGCTCTGACACCATTAATCGCCTCAAAGCAGAAGGGTGGATATCATGATCACCCTTCTTCGCCATTACGTTCAGGCTCGCTACCCAAAATTTAAATCCCGAGAACAAGTAGAAGACTGGCAACAGAACCGATTGCAACGTCATCTGAACTGGGTGTGCGATAACTCCCCTCTTTACTCGCCACTGAAAGGGCTGCCGCTGGATGCTTTTCCTGTCATAAACAAAAGTTTCATGATGGAAAACCTGTCGAAAATAAACACGGAAAGGCTAAAAGGTGAAGACCTTATGTCGCGGGCGCTAGAGGCAGAATCTTCACGCCAGTTTAATCAATCCAAAGTTGGGAATATTACCATCGGGCTTTCATCCGGTACGTCAGGGCAGCGTGGGCTTTTTCTTGCAAATAACCATGAAAGGCAAATGTGGGCAGGTAACATTCTCGGAAAACTCTTACCGAATATCTGGCAAAAACACCGCATCGCACTTGCACTCAGAGCCAACAGCCCACTTTATAGCACCATAAATCGAGGCCCTATCCAGTTCTTTTTCGCTGATTTGATGAAGCCAACCGATGAATGGATAAAAGAGCTCGATGAATTTCAGCCCACGCTTTTGGTAGGGAGTGCGCAGGCATTGCAGTTGTGTGCAGAGTTCAGCGGTACTTTTGGGTTACCGGCAATGAACCCACAACGCATCATTTCCGGAGCAGAAGTGCTCACACCATCTGATAGAGCTTTTATCGAAAACCGGTTCAACGCTGATTTGCACGAAGTCTACCAATGCACTGAAGGCTTTTTAGGCTGCACCGACAACAATGGTCAAATGCGCTGGAATCAGGACATTGTTTACATCGAAAAGCACTGGTTAAACAAAGAAAAAACACACTATAGCCCTATCATTACCGACTTCCGGAGGCGCACCCAACCCGTTATTCGATACCAACTGGATGACATCATAGAAGCCAAAGAAGACGAAGGCATTTTCGAACCCATTGGAGCAATTGCCGGCAGAAGTGGAGACAAACTTCTTCTGCCGAGGAACTCTATGCCAACACCTGTTTTACCCGATTTGATTTACCGCGCTGTCACCTTAAATTGCTGTGAACGAGTTGATTACCGAATCACACAATCTGCACGAAGTGAAGTAACCATTGAGTGCGACTCTAAGTGGCATGAAGCAATTTGCAACTCGCTGAAGCAGCTATTTCTAACTCTTCAGCTTGATGAAGTGAATTTTAAATTTGGTGCCCCGCCCGACTGGACACCAGCGAATAAACAGCGAAGAGTGGTAAACCAATATGTCTGATACGAAAAGAGTTTTAGTTACCGGAGCCAGAGCACCTGTAGCTGTCGACTGGGCGCGCGCATTAATGCGTCAGGGTCATCAGGTGTTCATGACCGATTGCAGCCGCTATCCGTTAGCTCGCTTTTTAAAAGGTACTCAAGGTTATCTGCGAACTCCGCCACCAAGGCAGGCATTCTCTGACTACAAAAATGCAGTCTTACAAATCATTGATGCTCACAACATCGACATGGTGATTCCTACTTGTGAAGAAGTGTTTTACCTTGCACAGATAAAAGCTGAGCGACCTGATGTCGATTGGGTTCTGGCTGATTTAGATCTGCTGCATGCTCTTCACAATAAAAAGCGGATTTTTGAGGTTCTGGAAGGGCTTCCTGAAATTAAGCTTCCCACTACAAATGTGGTCATGGCAAAGCAGCAGATTGAAATAAGCCCAGAGATCATACTCAAACCTGTTTACTCTCGCTTTGGCGAGGAGATCATCAGAGACGTTACCAAAGAGGCGATTTCAGGCATCGAAGTATCGGACCGTATTCCCTGGGTTCAACAACAAAAGCTACGAGGAAAAGCCATTTGTCTGTACGCTCTTTTCTCGCACGGAAAGCTCATTGCTCACCAAAGCTACTTACCACGCTATTGCCTGAATAAATCGGCTGCTTCCTATTTTGAACCGATAGCAGATAAGCGAATTCAACGTTTTCTTGAAGCGTTTGGAGAACGGCACCAATTTCACGGGCAAGCTTCTTTCGATTTTATGGAAGATGAAGGCGATCTATATGTAATCGAATGCAACCCAAGAGCAACCAGTGGCTTACACCTTGTGGCAGAAGGAATAGATTGGGGGAAAGATGGATTTATACGGTCATCTAATCACAAATCTGCTCCTAAACATTTAGGTTCGGTCATGCTGTTATCCGATGGACTTAGCACTCTGACCTCGAAGAAAAGCTGGCACGATTACCGCACTACTCGTTGCGCTATCGATTGTAAACGCTATCCAATTTCAGGCTTGGCACCACTGTTTGTGCATTCTGAGCTGATTTATAACGCGATTAAGCAAAAGCGTACCCTCTCCGCTGCAACGACTTTCGACATCGAATGGGATGGGGAGAATGCATGCTAACGTCGAATGAATGGCACCAGCGCTTTTTAAAATTAATGGCTGAACCAGACATGATTCAGCAGTGCAACGCCAAATTCATAAACTACGACGTCAACAGTGTGTTCATTCCAGCCACGGTTTCTTTGCCAGTGCACAACAACTGTTATGCGGTTTCGCCTCTGACATTGATTTCTGGGTACGGTGAAGACGAACTGCCAAAGCTTCAGAATCCCCTGCTCAGAATACTCAGTTCTATACTGTTAAAGGCTCTGACCAAACCATTGGAATGGGCTGGGCTGAATCAGGTCCAAATACTCAACAATCAATGCCTTTCTACCAATATGTACAGTTCACACTGGAATACCATTCACCTTAGTGGACTTAGAATAAAAGCAATCGCAGCGTACCCTGACAAAGCGCTGCTCCTGCGATCGTTAAACAACGTGCAGCATAGTTCAATCCTTCAAAATGCGAGGCGCGATGGCTGGCTAGCTGTCGCGACTCGCCAAGTGTACTTGCATTGTGATTGGCAAAGTTTCATTCCTAGCACTGACATTAAAAGGGATAGAAAGCTTTTAGAAGAGAAAGGCTGGCAGTTCAGGCTATTGAAAACTCAGGATGAATGCCGTCAGGCAAAGCAGTTGTATGACGCTTTGTATCTCGATAAGTACAGCCAGCACAACATTCAGTTTTCAGCCGAATATATGTATCACGCTGTTCAACACGAACTGGTTACGTTATTAGGGTTGTTTTATCAAGATGAAATGGTGGCTACGTTAGGTCTTGTTGTAATCGACGGAGACATGACTTGCCCGATATTTGGATATGACGTCAAGAAGCCATCAAAAGTGGGGCTTTATCGTCGAATATCGATATTCACAATTGAATATGCCAGAGAAAGAAATCTCAATTTCAATATGAGCTCAGGTGCCCCCAATTTCAAAACCAACCGACGAGCCAAACCAGAAATTGAATATTCTTACGTATACACCCGACATCTCAATCCCTACAAAAGGCTAGTGTGGGGAGTACTGTCGTTTCTCACTAAAACGGTATACAAGCCAATTCTACAGAAGTATCGGCTATAGCTCTTGGTACTCACTCAGTCGCATTGTCTTATGCTTTGACAACCTCAAAACTGGTCAAATAATAGTCTTCTTATTTTCTAAGAATCGCTTTATATTAGTTTTATCATTTACTTCAAATGAGCGTCTTTGAAGAGGAGTCACCATGTTTAAACCCTCTCCACCTATTGTGCTAACGATTGCTGGTTCAGACAGCAGTGGTGGTGCAGGCATCCAAGCTGACATCAAATCTATCTCGGCTACGGGGGGATATGCGTGTTCGGTGATCACTGCTCTGACAGCTCAGAATACTCAAGGAGTGTCAGGTATACATTCCGTTCCAGTCGAGTTTGTCGAACAACAGCTCGATTCGGTATTTAGCGATCTCAATGTGATTGCAGTGAAAGTGGGCATGCTGAACGACACTCAGATCATCAAATCAGTCGCTCGTCGATTACGTCAGTACCAGCCTCAATATTTGGTTGTCGACCCAGTGATGGTTGCAACCAGTGGGGATAAATTATTAGAAGACAGTGCGGTTGAAACCCTAAAGCAAGAATTGATTCCTCTCGCAACTCTGATCACTCCAAACTTACCTGAAGCAGCAGTATTAACTGGGTTAGACCTTCCAGATAATGAAGACGATATGGTAGCAATGACCGATGCATTAAAAGCCACTGACACTTTAAACATTTTATTGAAAGGCGGTCATCTAGAGACGGACGACAGTAGTACCGATCTACTCATCACTTCCCAAAAGATATCGCGGTTCAGCGCGAAACGTCACACATCCAAAAACACTCACGGCACTGGGTGCACGCTTTCATCTGCGATTGCCTCTTATCTGGCTCAGGGTCAGCCTTTGGAGCAGGCTGTCAGCATGGCAAAAAACTACATTACGAAAGCCATTGCTCATGCTGATGAACTGGAAGTAGGAAACGGTCGCGGACCCGTTCACCATTTCTATACCGATTAAAAACAAAAAAGCCGAAGCATAAGCTTCGGCTTTCTTTAATCATCTAACGACTAAGGCGTATAGTATGTTGCTGCACCTGGTCCAACAGGCAAGCCAAATACGAATACCCAAGCGTAGAACAGGATACTCCAACCTATGATGAAGCAGATTGAGTATGGCAACATGGTCGCAATCAGCGTACCGATGCCCAAGTTCTTCATGTAGCGCGTTGCAACCGCCAGGATCAGGCCAAAGTAACTCATCATTGGAGTGATGATGTTAGTGGTCGAGTCACCAATACGGTACGCCGCCTGAATGGTTTCTGGCGCGTAGCCAACCAGCATCAACATTGGAACAAAGATAGGTGCTGTTACCGCCCACTGAGCAGAAGCAGAACCAATCATCAGGTTGATGAAACCACACATCAGAATGAAGGCGAAGAATAGCATAGGACCTGTCAGACCAATGCTTTGCAGGAAGTCTGCACCCGCAACTGCGAATACCTGACCAAAGTTCGTCCACTTAAAGAAAGCAACAAACTGAGCCGCGAAGAACACCAGCACAATGTACATGCCCATAGAAGACATAGACTTCGCCATGGCATCAATCACATCGCGATCCGTTTTCATTGTGCCCACGACTTTGCCGTAAACAAAACCTGGAATTGCAAAGAAAACAAAGATAAACGCTACGATACTCTTCAGGAATGGAGAGCCAGCTACTTCACCTGTAACCGGGTTGCGAAGTACACCGTTTTCAGGAACGATAGTCCACGCCAGTAAACCGCTCACTACAAGAACTGCAAGACCAGCAAGTTTCAGGCCTTTCTTTTCCTGAGCAGTCAGTTTACCCATTTCATCTTTAGACAGATCTTCAGACGCTTCTTCAGAATTGTATTTGCCTAGCTTAGGCTCAACAATCTTCTCAGTTACGAAAGCACCCGTGATGGCAATGAAGAAAGTAGAAACAAACATGAAATACCAGTTTGATTCAGGTCCTACTGTGTAAGTAGGGTCGATCATCTGTGCTGCTGTTTCAGTAATACCTGAAAGAAGTGGGTCAACTGTGCCGATCAGCAGGTTCGCAGAGTAACCGCCAGATACACCAGCAAATGCCGCAGCCAGACCCGCTAATGGGTGACGACCCAAAGAGTGGAATAGCATCGCTGCCAGTGGAATCAGAACAACGTAACCAAGTTCGGAAGCGGTATTGGAGATGATGCCGGCAAAAACAACCGTGAAGGTTACCATGCGTTTAGAAGCACCCATTACCATGCCGCGCATTGCTGCAGAAAGTAGACCAGAATGTTCAGCAATCGCGACACCAAGCATAGCTACCAATACAGTACCTAGCGGTGCAAAACCAACAAAGTTTTTCACAAGGTTAGTTACGATTAACTGCAAGCCTTCCGCATTCAGCAGGCTGACAACCTGAATCATGCCATCTGCTGAGCGACCTTTTGCTCCTTCTGGACGCGGATCGACAACAGAGACTTCAAAGTACCCTGCGATACCGGACATAACCAGAATAGCAACACAGAAAATAGCGAATAGAGTGATTGGGTGGGGCAATAGATTCCCCAAATATTCCACACCATCAAGAAAACGTGTAAATAACGACTTTTTAGGTGGATATTGTGTATTTGAAGCAGATGAACTCATCTGTTCCCTCCTTGTAGTAATTCCTCGCTTTGTTTGACGTACCTATCAAAAAAGCAGGCGGAGATTACGTTACATGGAGAGTAATTTAAAGTCATAAATGTTACAAATGGTAAATCTGTAACAAATTTAAAACCAGTTTCACGATTTTATCTAAACAAATACTCCAAAATATTTATACTTTACGACATATCAAATACACAATTATGAAACTCTGCACACTTCTACCTACCAATTTTCACGAAGCGGCGAACGGTATAAATTCAATAGAAATGTTGTTCGAAATGAATGAATTAGATTCTTATAAAATGGTGCACAACCGCTACAGAACGTCCGGGTAAAATTCAGGCATAAAAAAATCGGTCTCAGAAAGATATCTGAGACCGATTTTTTAAGCCGTTTATCGTTTAAAACTTTAAACGACCTACACAAAGGTTTGCTTACTTGCGCTTCTTAACCTTTCCCTGAACCGCTTTGAAACGAGGGTTGGTTTTGCAAATCACGTAAACACGTCCACGACGCTTAACAATCTGGCAGTCTGGGTGACGCTGCTTAGCGCTTTTTAGGGAACTTAGTACTTTCATTATTCACTTGCCTCTTCTTTTTTCTTAGAAGTCATACCGCCAAAGCGACGGTTAAAGTTAGCCACACGACCTTCTTTATTAACCACACGTTGTTTGCCTGTGTAGAAAGGATGGGACTCAGAAGAAACATCCAAGGTGTAGTATGGGTAAGTATTACCGTCTTCCCATTCGATCGTGCGATCTGTTTGCAGCGTCGAGCCGATCAAAAAGTACTTATCTACACTCGTGTCATGAAATACGACAGTTCTATATTCAGGATGAATACCCGGTTTCATTTTAAGTTAACTCCGAAAAACTTAGTGTTATGTTATAACAGTGCATATTGATAACGATTATCACTTAAGATTGCAAGTATTTTTTATGATATCGTCAGCTTAATTACTCTGTTTTGAGCACCGATTCCCATTCATGACACACTCCATCGTTCCTATAGGTTTTATAGAATCTCCCTATAAAGAAAAGTTTGCTGTGCCTCGTCAGCCAAGGCTTGCGCCAAGTTCAACAGCACGAATCAAATTAACAGGAGAAGCGAATTCTCCAGAAGCTGTTCGAGATATTGAGCAATTCAGCCACATTTGGCTGTTATTTCTGTTTGACCAAAATTTAACCGCAGGTTGGAAGCCAACGGTTCGCCCTCCAAGGTTAGGGGGCAATGAAAGAATCGGGGTATTCGCCTCACGAGCCACATTTAGACCAAACGGTATTGGCATGTCAGCGGTCAAATTAAAAGGGGTTGTAAAAGAAGGTGAACAGGTCTATTTGGATCTGGGCAGTGTTGATTTGGTAGATGGCACACCTGTCATCGATATCAAACCGTATATTCCGTATTCCGATTCTATCCCTGACGCAACGGGAGGGTATGCGGAACAAGCGCCCAGTAAATTAGAGGTCAGTTTTTTGCCTGCCGCATACGAGGCACTGGATAAACACCCGAATCGCACTCAAATTGTGAATGTCATAACCGAAGTGTTAGCACAGGATCCGAGACCGGCTTACAAGAAAAACAAGCCGGATAGCAAAGAATACGCAGTAAATTTGTTCGATTTGAATGTAAAATTTTCGGTCAGCAACAACTTAGTGCTTGTTCGGGCAATTGAACACTTTTGACAATCACATTTGGCTGATATCATAAGCGGCTTGATTCGGGCTGACAGCCCCAACCTCCCTGAATAGGGACTCTTTACTCCTGCCCATTCTGGCTTGAGTAGCTAACTTTAATAAACGGATAAATTGAATGCGTACCAGTAACTATCTTCTTTCTACTCTGAAGGAGACCCCAAACGACGCAGAAGTAGTGAGCCACCAGCTCATGCTACGTGCAGGTATGATCCGTAAGCTGGCTTCAGGTTTGTATACCTGGCTGCCTACTGGTCTTCGTGTACTGCGTAAAGTCGAAAACATCGTTCGTCAAGAAATCAACAATGCAGGTGCAGTTGAAACTTTGATGCCCGTTGTACAGCCGTTTGAACTATGGGAAGAGACAGGGCGCAGCGAGAAAATGGGCGCTGAGCTACTTCGCCTTACTGACCGCCATGAACGTCCGTTTGTACTTAGCCCTACAGCTGAAGAAGTGATCACTAGCCTTGTGCGTAACGAAGTGAACTCCTATAAGCAGCTTCCGCTGAACCTTTACCAGATTCAGACCAAGTTCCGCGACGAAAGACGCCCACGTTTTGGTGTTATGCGTTCACGCGAATTCTCAATGATGGATGCGTACAGCTTCGACATTGATAAAGACGGTTTGCAACAATCTTACGACGCTATGCATGATGCTTACTGCAAAGCGTTTGATCGTATGGGTCTTAACTACCGCCCGGTTCTTGCTGATACTGGCGCTATCGGTGGTAATGGTTCTCACGAGTTCCACGTACTGGCAGAAAGTGGCGAAGATCTGATCGCCTTCTCTTCTGAGTCGGATTACGCAGCGAACATCGAAAAAGCAGAAGCTCTAGCTCCAACAACCGAGCTAGCAGCACCGACTCAGGAAATGACGTTGGTCGATACACCAAACGCGAAAACCATCGCTGAGCTGGTAGAGCAGTTTGAACTGCCAATCGAGAAGACAGTGAAAACTCTGTTCGTGAAAGCCTCTGACGAAGTAGACGCCGATATCATCGCGTTGATCATTCGTGGCGATCATGAGCTAAACGAAATCAAGGCTGAAAATCTAGCGCAGGTTGCCTCTCCACTTGAAATGGCAACAGAAGAAGAGATTCGTGCACTGATTGGCGCAGGTCCTGGTTCACTTGGTCCTGTAGGTCTAAAACTTCCGTTCATTGTTGACCGTACCGTTGCCGTAATGAGTGACTTTGGCGCTGGTGCAAACATTGATGATAAACACTACTTCGGTATCAACTGGGGTCGTGACGTCGAGCTTGGTCAGATTGAAGACCTGCGTAACGTAGTTGAAGGCGACCCTAGCCCATGTGGTCAAGGTACCATTCAGCTTAAGCGCGGTATTGAAGTCGGTCATATCTTCCAGTTAGGTAAGAACTACTCTGAGAAGATGAACTGTGGCGTACTTGGTCCAGATGGCAAAAACGTCATCCTGGAGATGGGTTGTTACGGTATTGGTGTAACACGTGTTGTTGCTGCCGCTATCGAACAGAACCACGATAAGTTCGGCATCATCTGGCCAGACGCGATTGCACCATTCCAGGTAGCTATCGTTCCTATGAACATGCACAAATCTGAGCGTGTGAAAGAAGCCGCTGAAAAACTGTACGCTGAATTAACCGCAGCAGGTATTGAAGTACTCTTTGACGATCGTAAAGAACGCCCTGGCGTCATGTTCTCTGATATGGAGTTGGTTGGTGTCCCACACACTATCGTGATTGGCGACCGTAGCATGGACGAAGGCAATTTCGAATACAAAAACCGCCGCACAGGTGACAAAACACCTGTAGCCATGGCAGATATTGTAGACCACGTTAAAGGTCAGCTGGTTTAACTCCTCTCTACAGTTTTTAACCCAAAAAAGAGCAACTGAGTTGCTCTTTTTTTATTTCTGATTCCACTCTCTGGCTCCTCACAGATTCATATTCATCTTTCATTCATATTGCCGGGCGTACTCTGGCTCAGTCCTTTAAAGCGGAGGTGAGTATGGATCTCAAAAGTCTGTTAAACCAAGCACTGAATTCTGATGTGTTAAAGCAAGGTAGTCAAAGCCTAGGGAACACTGCGCAAAGTCTCGGTAAAAGTGCGCAGCAGTTTGGGCAAGACAAAAGCCAATTAGCGACATTAGGAGCTGGTGCAGTAGGAGGTGGTTTAATCGGCTTGCTAATGGGTTCCAAAAAATCCCGCAAAATGGGGAAGAAAGCCTTAGGAGTAGGAAGCGCCGCCGCCCTTGGAGCACTTGCTTTTAAAGTTTACAACGACTGGCAGAAAAGCCAGTCAGGGAATACTTCCCCACCCCCTTCCGTTCCTCAGCTTTCAGAAGATCAACACAGTATTTTGATCTTGAAATCCATGATTGCCGCAGCGAAAGCCGATGGTCATGTCGATGCTGATGAACAACAAAAGATCCAGCAAGCCGTTGCTGAATTAGGTGCGGACGAATCGGTTCAACAGTTCGTTCAAGCCGAGCTGAATAAGCCTCTGGATCCTTCTGAAATTGCGTTGGCAGTTTCCCACAAAGAACAAGCAGCTGAAGTATATTTAGCATCGCTTCTGGTCGTCGATGATCAGAACTTTATGGAAAAGAGTTATCTCAAAGAACTCGCTAATCAGCTTGGTCTTGCTGAAGAGCTTGTGCAACAACTCGAAGCTCAGGTACAACGTTAAGTTTTCTCAGGTG
Organism: Vibrio sp. SCSIO 43132; assembly: GCF_019904195.1. Classification (NCBI taxonomy): domain Bacteria; kingdom Pseudomonadati; phylum Pseudomonadota; class Gammaproteobacteria; order Vibrionales; family Vibrionaceae; genus Vibrio; species Vibrio sp. SCSIO 43132. The sequence continues at coordinate 956,931 of NZ_CP063199.1, read as the reverse complement.
GCTTTGTTCCCTCATTGCGGAGCCACCTGAGCTTTATTCTTCCTAATTGAGCGCTTAAATAAGCACCAACCTGTTCCCCATCTTGCGCTGAAACAAACTCATGTTTTGAGTTTGTTTTTTTGTATATTGAGGTCACTAGGGTAACTATGTATATTGACCGCAGTTTTCCTTTTTCTAGGTAGTTGTTATGAAAGTATTCGATTGTTGCGAAATGATTCGTGAAATGTATGCGCAGATAGGCAGTGGTGACCAAGCTTATGTGCCTAAAGCCATCGCTTGCTCTATTCGAGCACTCAATGACATCGCAGCAGACTCTAACCTTCCAAAAGACGTTCGTGAAAAAGCAGCATTTGCGGCAGCGAATCTCCTGATCTCCGATTTCGAGGATGCTTAAATGAACTTATCGAATTACGAAAATATGGATCCGGTCATGCTGATGAGTATCGTGAACATGAAACTTCGCGATGACTTCGGTGGCGATCTTGACAAGCTGGTCGTTTTCTTCGACATCGATAAAAGCAAACTGGAAGCGAGACTGGCAACGGCTGGTTTCGAGTTTCTACCTGACGCAGGTCAGTTCAGATAAAAAAACGCCGCTCAACTTGAGCGGCGTTTTTTCGTTTTCAATTTCTATTAACCGAATGAAGCCCAGATGACTGTAGCAACAAGAACAGGGCACACAAACTTCACATAAGCAGGCCATATCTTACCGAACCAACCTAACTGGAAGTCTGGGTTTCCTTGCTCTAGTTCCTTAATTTTGGAATGACGGTTCCACACCCAGCCACCAAATAAGCAGAACATAAGAGCTGCTGTCGGCTGAAGATATTGCGTTGCCACCATAGCCACCAGACCGAACAGGTCGCCAAAGTTAAAGACAATCACCACACTAAAGAGTGCGATTAATCCGCCAAGCACCCAACTTGTCAGGCTACGACCTGTATCCATTCTCTCACTTACCAGTGCGACAGGGCATTCAAGCATCGAAATTGAAGAAGTCAGTGCCGCAATCGTCAGTAATAAGAAGAAAATAATGGCAAAGATCTGACCAAGAAGACCAAGGCTTTCAAACATCAAAGGCAATACCGTAAACACAAGCGTATCGGAGCTCAGAAGAGAGCCGTCTTCCGCGTAGATTTGCACCCCTTTCTGCATAGCAACAAACATCGCAGGCATCACAACAAGACCGGCAATAAATGCCACGGCGGTATCTACGAGCGTTACATTCATCGCCATTTTAGGCAGGTTCTCTTTTTTACTCAGGTAAGAACCATAAATCAGCATTGAACAACCACCAATGGTTAACGAGAAGAAGCCTTGCCCCATTGCTGCAAGAATCAGTTTTCTGTCCCACACTTTTTCAAAATCTGGGATCAGATAGTGTTTCAGACCTTCCATCGCTCCGGATTGCATCATGATATAGATGAACAGCAGACCAAAGAGAATAAACAACGCAGGCATCAGACGAGAAGACCACTTCTCAATACCTTGTTTTACACCACCTTGAACAATCAGAATGGTAAGAACGTAAAAGGTGATGGTACCAAAAAGGTTACGTTCTACACTGAATCCTTTAAACCACTCCGCCGCCGAGACAAATCCAAATAACTCAGCGATGGCACCTAAAAGAAAACAGATCAACCAACCGCCTACAATGGAATAAAACGCCAGAACAGCACTTGGTACACTGAGACCAATCCAGCCGACTAACCCACCAACGGTTTTGCCAACCGGGTTAGCTGTTAACGACTTCATACTGTCGACAGGGTTAGCCTGACCGTGCCTGCCTATCGCCATTTCGACCACAAGCATTGGAAATGCCACAACCAAAATCATAATGAGGTAGACCATTAAAAATGCGCCACCACCATTACTTGCTGCCTGAGTAGGAAAACCCCAAATGTTTCCAAGCCCTACCGCTGCTCCTGCCGCTGCTAGAACAAACCCTAAACGCGACCCAAAATTCTCTCTTGTACTTGCCATACTTCGTTACTGACACACCTTTGAACTAGTTGACTAGTACAATAGTGTTTTCAACGCCAAATAACAAGAGATAGCAGTATCATTAACCAGCTAACAGCTCGCAAAACAAACGATTCATCTAGTAAAAAAGAACGGGCTATTCATCAGATAGAAACAACCTTTTCAATAAAGTGAGATGCCTCGTAAAGCTGTTGAAATAGCCAGTTAGCAGAATATTTCTCTGTGATATTCCATCTAGTTTTGCAATTAATTCAAAACCCTACCAATGACATTGCTTAAAAATCCATCTAATAAGGGAAAGATTCGTGCTTTTTGCGTTTGTAGATTGAAGCACTTTAGTTCTGGGGGAGCAGTCAGTCCCCATTTTTATGACGGGAGAAGAAATGAAAAGGACAATTATCAGCGGCGCTATTCTGTCCGCTCTTAGCCTTGCTGGCTCAGTACAGGCGGCGACGGTCGACTGTACTGCTTTGCCAGTTTGGCAACCAGAAACAACCTATTCCACAGATGGAAAGGTCCAGTTTGAAAACAATGCTTATCAAGCGAGATGGTGGTCGCAAGGAAAATCGCCGGCTACCCATTCTGGTGACTGGCAGGAGTGGCAATGGTTAGGGGCTTGCAGTGGTTATAATGCACTGCCAGAAGTGACCATCACTTCCCCATTGAACAATGCTCAGCTATCCACAGGGCAGATAATCGGATTACAAGCCAACGCATCAGACATTGACGGAAATGTCGCACAGGTAGAATTCTTCCTTTCTGGTGTAAGCCTGGGTGTTGTAACTGCCGCTCCTTACACTCTGGACTGGACAACAACGACAGGTAGCCACACCATTTCTGCTGTTGCAACTGACAATCTGGGCGCAACAAACGAAGCCACCGTGCAGATCAGCGTAAGCCCTGCGGGTGATTTGGTTCCGCCAAGCATTCAATTGACGTCTCCGACAGGCTCAGAAACCTTAGTTCAGGGTGATGTGCTGGCTATCGCAGCTAACGCTTCTGACACCGATGGCTCTGTCTCGAAAGTCGAGTTTTATGTTGATAACACCTTGGTTGCAACAGACACCACCGCACCATTTGAGCACAACTGGACAGCCGTTGCGGGTTCGCACGTTGTTTCCGCTAAAGCAACGGACAATGACAACCAGTCTACCGCTAGTCAGGAAGTCACAGTTAACGTGAATTCAGGGTCTTCTGGTGGTTGTGCCGATGCTGTTCCATACGTAGCTGGGACAGCTTACTCAAACGGCGATCTGGTTGAAAACAATAACCAGAAATACCGTTGTGACCAAGCTGGATGGTGTTCATCAAGCTCCGCGTGGGCGTATGAACCTGGAGTAGGAGCTCACTGGCAGGAAGCGTGGACAGGTTTAGGCGCTTGCAGCGCGGCACCTGAAGTAACACTAACTGCACCAGCGACAGGTGACGTCATCCTCGCAGGATCCACGGTTGCTGTCAGCGCCAATGCATCTGATGCAGACGGCACAGTGACGCAAGTTGAATTCTTCGCAAACAGCACCAGCATCGGTGTTGATACTCAAGCGCCTTACACTGTGAACTGGTCTGCAACTGCTGTTGGCGAGACAACGGTCAAAGCCGTCGCAACAGACAACGGTGGTTCAACGGGTGAAGCTTCGGCTTTGGTTACTGTTAGCGATCAGCCTGTTGTTACCCGCTTAACAGCGCCTGCAAACGGCAGTGTGGTAGGAGTGGGTAAATCAACACTAGTAAGCGCTGACGCCACCAGCCTGACAGGCACAGTCCAAAGCGTTGATTTCCTGGTGAACGGTTCCGTCATTGCTTCAGATACTACTGCGCCTTACAGCACAAACTGGACTCCGGCAGCAATTGGTAGCTACACACTGACGGTTATTGCGAAAGATTCGGCTGGCAACAGTGCAGTATCGTCAGGTGTTACAGTGAGCGCTGTTGAACAGGTAGCGAAAAAACATAACCTGATTGGTTACTGGCACAACTTCGTTAACGGCTCAGGGTGCCCAATTCGTCTAGCGGATATGTCTGAGCGTTGGGACATCATTGATATCGCGTTCGCAGACAATGATCGCAACAGCGACGGAACGGTCCACTTTAACCTTTACTCTGGCGACATTCACAGCACCTGCCCTGCAATGGATCCTGTTCAGTTCAAGCAGGACATGGCAGCGCTACAGGCGAAAGGTAAGATCTTCGTTCTCTCTCTAGGCGGTGCAGAAGGCACCATCACTCTTAACACAGATCAGGATGAAGCTAACTTTGTCAGCAGCCTGACCGCTATCATCAAGGAGTGGGGCTTTGATGGCCTAGATGTAGACTTAGAAAGCGGGTCAAACCTTGTTCATGGTTCCCAAATTCAGGCTCGTCTCGGTCGTGCTCTGAAGGCTATTGAAGCTAATACAGGCGGAGATATGTACCTGACCATGGCACCTGAACACCCTTATGTACAGGGCGGAATGGTCGCTTACACGGGTATCTGGGGTGCGTATATTCCGGTCATTGACCAAGTACGCGATACGCTAGACCTGCTTCACGTACAGCTCTACAACAATGGCGGTTTACCTAACCCTTACATGCCAGGTGCAGCGCCTGAAGGTTCTGTCGATATGATGGTGGCTTCAGCGAAGATGCTGGTGGAAGGCTTTGCTCTGGCGGACGGTTCTCAGTTTGCTCCGTTGCGTGACGATCAGGTAGCCATTGGCTTGCCATCTGGACCTAGCAGCGCGAACTCTGGTCAGGCTCCGGTTCAAAACATCTACGACGCTCTGGACTGTCTGATTAAGGGCACTAAGTGTAGTTCTGTTGTTCCGGCGAAACTGTACCCGAACTTCGGTGGCGTGATGACCTGGTCCATTAACTGGGATCAGCACGACGGTTTCAACTTCTCTGTCCCTGTTGGTAACAAGCTAGACCAACTGAACGCAGGCAAGTAAAACGAACTCAAACACAAAGGGGAGCCATCGGCTCCCCTTCTTTAATACATACCTAACTTTAATACATACCTAAATTAAGAACACCGGATAATCTTTTAGCTCTGGAATCTTCTCATGCAGCTTCTGTTCTTCTGTTGCCACGTCTTTCAGTTGGTCACAGTATTGCTGTGCTTCTTTACGAATCTCTTCAGACTGTCCTTGGATTTTCTCTTTTAAAGAATCTTTAAGAGCACTCATCTGTTTTTGCATTTCGGTAAAGTTAATGCCACCGTCGGTTTTCATTTTTTCCGACAACGCCGAAAAAGCGCTCGAGAAAAACTCACCATTAAAGGTTTGCATGGCACCTTCAAAGTCTTTCTTCCAATTGCTAAAGGCATCTTTGAATGCATTTTCCTTCAGGATGAACTCTCCTTCCTGATAGTAACGTGACTCGAGCTCTGAATAGAAATCATCAATAGCGGATTTCACATTGCTAAACGCTTCGCTATTGTCAAAGCTGGCACTGACGTCATCCACAATGTCTTTTGCCAGATCAGCACCGTTATTGGCAATGTCTTTGGCTCTTGGGACGTACTCGTTCATTTTTTCGCGGTAAGTGTCCACTGCCTGAGCTTGCCACTCACTGAGTGACAATTTTTCTCCATTAATGAATACGTTGTTGTCTTTGTCGATCAGAACTTTCGCCTGACCTTGTTGATATACTTCGACTTCATGTCCGTCCAAATGGACTTCATTTTCTACATCTACTTCGCATTGAGACGCATGTGAGTAAGTACTCATTGTCAGCAATGCCAATCCTATCCATTTTTTATACATAGTCACCTCAACATCGACCACTACTTCGCCCAAGTTAGCAAAGTGAGTGAGTAAAATGTCAGTAGTTTGTTATATAAGGGAAACAATTTCGTATTCGGTTCGCTGGTGTCCCGCTTGCAGAGACACTTCATCTCCCAAGTATTTTCCCTTCAATTCTTGTCCAAGAGGCGCTTGCAGAGTCACAACAGCAACTGGTTCGCCATTAAGCTCAACGCTCATTCCACCTGCAGAAGGACCGATAAAATACCAGAAAGTTGTGCCTTCTCGGTTTTCAAGTTGGATCAGTGCCGTCATGCCTATCGGTGTATCTTCGTCATACTCACGCAAGATCAGTTCTGAGTACAAGCGGATATTTTCTTCACACTCAGCCACTCTCTGAGCCTGGCCATGCGCCAGGTACGCCGCTTCCAGTGCCAGAGTGTCGTACTTGTGTTCGGGCACGGTTTCTTCATCTGTCGCAGAATCAATGGCAGTTTGCGCAGCGCTGTACGCGGTTTGATGAGTGCGTTGCAATTCAACCAGAAATGCCTGTCGGAGTTCAGACTTGTTCATATTCTTTTGATTATGGTTTCCAATGAACTGCTAGAATACTCGCACTGATACTCATAGGGGAAGTTTTAGATGGTCGATCAGGCTGTTCGCCAAAGTTTGCAGCAGGTTTTTGGCTTTGATTCATTGAGAAATGGTCAAGAAGAAGTGGTTACTCACATACTTCAGGGACACTCCAGTGCCTCTATTTTTCCAACGGGTTCAGGTAAATCACTGTGTTATCAATTGCCTGCGCTGCATTTACCTCACCTGACATTGGTTATCTCTCCACTGCTTGCCCTGATTAAAGACCAGCTTCAGTTTCTCAAGAGCAAAGGCATAGCCGCCGAGTCTATCGATTCAACGCAAGACAGAGAAACCTCACAACGCATTATGCAGTCGGTACGAAACGGGACCACCAAGATCTTAATGATTTCTGTGGAAAGACTGAAAAACGAACGTTTCAGACAATTCATTTCGCAAGTGCCGATTTCCATGTTGGTGGTGGACGAAGCGCACTGTATTTCGGAGTGGGGGCACAACTTCCGCCCTGATTACCTTAAACTGCCGCAATATCAAAAATCCCTGAATATCCCGCAAGTACTTTTGCTGACCGCGACCGCGACGCCGAAAGTCATCGAGGATATGCAATCTAAGTTCAATATCCAGCGAGAGCACATAACGGTGACCGGGTTCTACCGTTCCAACCTGCGACTGGACATTCAACCCTGCCTTCAGTCTGAGCGTTTGGACAAGCTGACGAATATTCTTCACAGCCAGTCTGATAGCCCAACGATTGTTTACGTCACACTGCAAAACTCCGCAGAACAAGTCGCCAGTTATCTGCGCGAATATGGTATTAACGCGCTGGCATACCATGCGGGTTTAAAAAGTGAAGACAGAGAATGCATCCAGCACGACTTTATGACGGGTGCCGTTCCTTGCATTGTGGCAACCATCGCTTTTGGTATGGGCGTAGATAAATCTGACATTCGACGAGTGATTCATTTTGATTTACCTAAATCGATAGAGAATTACTCGCAGGAAATTGGTCGTGCAGGTCGGGATGGGCAACACTCTGACTGCATTTTACTTGGAGACAAATCTGGACTGACCATTCTGGAGAATTTCGTTTACGGCGACACACCCGACGCCAATTCCATTCAGTTAGTGATAGAACAGATCTACCAGAGCGGAAGTGAGTGGAGCATTATGCTCAACCGTCTTTCTAAAGAATCCAATATTCGTCAGTTGCCACTTAAGACTCTGTTGGTGTATCTGGAACTGCAAGGCGTGATTGAGCCAAGATTCAGTTACTTTGCAGACTATCGATTTAAGCTGAATATGGAACAGCAACAGATTTGTGCTCGTTTCCAGGGCGAAAGAAAACAATTTGTAGAAGCGATTTTCCAGTGCTCGCCAAAGGCCAAGACGTGGCATACCTTAGACTTTGATGCGCTTTGGCAAGGATACTCTGCCGAGCGAAGCCGAGTAGTGTCTGCCTTAGACTACTTCCATGAAAACGGATGGATTGAGTTGGAAAGCAAACAAGCCACCGATGTGTACCGAGTGCTGAATACACAATCTGCTCCAAATGAACTCGCTCATCAGATGCATAGCCTGTTTGAGCAAAAAGAGCTAAGTGAGGTAGAACGTATACGAACTATGGTAGCGTTTTTTGAAGAGTCACGCTGTCTGAGTTATCAACTTGCCTCCTACTTTGCCGATGAAAACGCACCAGCGGAATGTGGTCATTGCTCGGTCTGTGAAGGAAGAGTCGCTCAATTGCCCGGAGCAGAGCCAGTTCCTGTTGATTCCACAAATATTGAGCATTGGATCGCTCCTTACTTAAAGGCAACGAGAGGCTCGGCAACTCCTCAGGCTTTGGCTAGGTTCCTTTGTGGTATTGCGACCCCTGAGTCCACCAGCGTCAAAGCAAGGCAAATGGAAGGCTTCGCGAAATTAGAAAGTACGCCATTTAGTGAAGTGCTTAATCACTTAAAACAGTCTCTCTAAAAGAAACTGAGCTGACGCGCCTCCTGCTCGGGTTTAAGCATCACGTTTAACCCGAGTAATCGAATCTCACGACCTTTCTGGCGTTGAAGTACTTTTTCTAATAAGCCCCGAAAATCTTCCAACTCCAGTTCACCGTGAATGTGTTCAATGGTGGTTTGCTGAAAATCGGCAAACTTCATTTTAATGCCTTGCTTAATGATGGATTTATCCGGTGATGCTTTTACCAGTCGCTGCTCCAGTTCCGGATACAACTTTTCAGAAATCACCTGCCAGCATTCATCAAAGGTACTGATATTTTGTGAAAAGGTTCGCTCTACCCCAACTGATTTCCGTTCGCGCTCTGTTTCAATATTCCGGTTATCAATGCCATGGCTTCGTTTCCAAAGCGACGCCCCTAATCTGCCAAAACGAGTCAAAAGGTCACGATAGTCGGACTCACGAATGTCCAGGCAAGTGTAAAAGCCAGCATTATTAAGTTTTTCCAGGGTCACTTTTCCAACCCCAGGGATCTTATCTAGCGTCAGTGTATCTATGGTCTCCTGCACCTTCTCAGGTGGAATGACACACAGACCATTCGGTTTATTAATGTCAGACGCCACTTTCGCCAGAAACTTGATGGGGGCAACACCAGCCGAAGCCGTTAGCTTCAGCTCATGCCAAATATCGTATCGGATTGCCTCGGCAATTAATGTGGCGCTACCGTGAAGAACGTTGGACTCCGACACGTCCAGATAGGCTTCATCCAGTGACAGAGGCTCTATCAGTTGAGTGTATCGTTCGAAAATACTGCGGATCTTGCGGGATGTTTCTACGTAAACTTGCATGCGTCCGGGAACCACTAACAAATTGGGGCATAACTTGAGTGCCTGCCCCGTAGGCATGGCAGAACGCACTCCGAATTTTCGCGCTTCATAATTGCAGGTACTCAGCACGCCGCGCTGTTTTTCGCTTCCCCCAACGGCCAGAGGACGACCACGATAGGAAGGGTTATCGCGCATTTCAACGGCGGCATAAAAACAATCCATATCAACATGGATGATTTTCCTCGTCGTATCTACTGACATGGCTATCACTCAAAGCACAAAAAACACTGTATATAAAGTCAGTATAATAAAACTCATGCTCTTTTCACAGTACAAAGATGAGCTGAGTGCTCGCTCTGCTGACAGCTCATGTCAGTAGTCAAGATTCGCTTAGCCTTCAACCTAAGAATTTTGATTGTGATCCAGAAAGAAATCCGCCCTTTGAAAATGATTGATTATAAAGCTGAATCATATTTGGAATATGTCTCAACCTTTTTACCAGTGTGGAAATAATCCAGTTTTTAATGGAAGTACTCATTTTTGTGATTAAACTTAACAAACGGGTAACGTGTATCAAAAAGAAGAAGTTGGAGCTCTGGTGTTAAATCGGATTTTGGTTGTCGAGGATAGCCGCGCTTTTCGCAACTATCTCAACTCACAACTTGGACAAATTGGTTTTGAGGTCGTTCTGGCAGAATCGCTGGAAGCAGCCAATAACATAATAAAACATGATACTAACTTTCTATGCGCTGTATTGGACTATTGCTTGCCGGATGGTCCCGACGGCGAAGTGATCGATCTTGTCTTGTCGCACAAAGTCCGTGCTATCGTCCTGACTGCGCAATTTAACGAGAACATTCGTGAAAGTGTTATCGCAAAAGGTGTGTTGGATTACATCACCAAAGACAGCAGTGCCTCCGTTTCTTATCTTATCCCTTTACTGAAACGCCTGATGGCAAATCACACTCATAAAGCCTTGGTGGTTGACGATTCAGTGACCGTCCGCAACCATGTCGTCTACCTCCTGGAACATCAGTATATCGATACACTGCAAGCTAAAGATGGCGAGCAGGCCATGGAAGTTCTGGCGAAAAACCCTGATATCACGATGATCATCACCGATCATGACATGCCAAATAAAGACGGCATTACCATGACTCGTGAGATCCGCAACCAGTACGACAGAAACCACCTAGCTATTTTGGGGCTATCTGGAAACAACGACAGAACCATGACCGCTCGATTTTTGAAAGCGGGCGCAAATGACTTCTTGTATAAGCCGTTCAACCAGGAAGAATTTTACTGTCGGGTTCAGCACATATTGGATATGAAAGACGCCACCGACGAGTTGTATCGAATAGCTAACCAAGATGCTCTCACCGGATTATGGAACCGCCGCTACCTGTTTGGCGAAAACGGCACTAAATGCTGCGATAACCGCAATGTTGCCATGATAGACATCGACTTCTTTAAGAAGGTAAACGACACCTACGGACATGACGGCGGGGATCGCGCACTGGTCACAGTGGCTCAGATTATTTCTATTTACTTTAAGAATGAAATTGCTGCCCGATTCGGGGGAGAAGAGTTCTGTATTCAGCATTGTGGTGATTACGAAGAGTTCCAGACCCGATTAGAAAACATGCGTCAGCGCATTGAAAAAACAGCGGTTCAATACGAAGACCAGCGAATTAATCTCACCGTAAGTATTGGGGTGAGCTGCGGCGACCAGAGCAAGTCTTTGGAAGACATTATCCGTGACGCAGACGATCTGCTTTACCAAGCGAAAGAAGAAGGTCGAAATCGCCTCATTGCGCGGTAACGACCTCCGACCTCCCCCATAAATCTCCAAAATTCACCCAGACACTAAACAAAGCACAGCATACGTTTAATTTTCTAGCCGCGGCTTTATTGCACCGAACCCCAAGGGTTTTCACAATACCTTAGTCACCCTCAGTGACCTTATGAAGCCGCGAAAATTGGGACTCTCTTTTTCCACATCAGCTTCCAGGGTCGCTCAACTCAAATTCGACCAAATGGAGCTTCATTGTGTGGAAGAAACTGACTTCTCTTGCTGCAAGTACAATCCTGCTTATCCACTCTCCTTTCACTGCTGCGAAACAATTTAACGAGCTTTTTTCTTCCGATAATAACGAAGCACAAACCGTCGAAGAATTTCTAGAACAAGACGACCTGTGGTTTGAAATACTCGATAACAAAGCACTGGTAGAAATCAAAAGCGTTTCCCTTTATTTCGAAGGAAAAGCCGTCACTGAAAAAGAAAAAACCGAACTGCTTAAGCTCTCTTCCATCCTGACTAAAAAGATGAAAGACAATGGACTGAAGGTGCGAAGCTGTATTGAGTGTGGCAAGACTCAAGTGGCGATGTCTGCGTCGAACGTAAGATATAAGCACGGTTTAGCCAGCAACGACGAACTGAGAAAGCTCGGTAAGCAAATTCGGGTAGATGCGTTTCTTTCATGGCGCGCCCCGCTGAATCAAGACACACACAGCATTACCATGTCACTGGTGAGCACCAAAAATAACGAAGTGGTGTGGACGGGAAACTTCGACCTGAAGGAGTCGCCGGAAGAGATAGCAAAGAAGAGTGTCAAGGAGAGCGGGTTCGGGGTCGCTCTTGGTTACATTGGTATCGCCGGTACTTCTAATAAAGGCGAAGACATTCAGAACGTCACCGACATTTCTGTCCGATACTACAGCGGGCACAGTCCGTCGGAAAAAGCACACTTTGCATTTATTGGTAACTACTTCCGCAATTTCGACAGCAGCAGCGATTTCTCCATTCAGGGTTTTGGTGCGGAAGCGCGTGCCCTTTACGCCATTACTGATGACTGGCTTTCCATTTATGCGGGATCTGGATTTCAGTTTGTAGAAAACAAGCAGAAAATCTCGGTTCGAACCGGTATTGAGCTTTCTCCACCTCGCAATGCTTTCTTTACTCATGGCGACATCTTCGTCGATGTTGGTCTGATGTACATTACCAAAGACACCTACGAAAACGGCACCTGGGGTGGTAATCCTGCGTTTGATCTGACCTTAGGCGTGAGGTTCTAAATACGATGAAACTTAAATTAGCTTGCCTGTCATTAATGCTAGTCGCATTTCAGTCTATGGCGCAGGAAACCGATACTTCAGCTATCAATCAGAGAGTCAAAATGAAGGACGGTAAGATCACCATCCATTTACAGGGGCATGCCTATGAGTCTGGAGTTCAGTTCGACCTCTCTGACCCAGATATGGTGCTTACGATTGAAACCGATCCAAGTGCAGCGCCTCAGGTACTCCAGCCATTGCCAGAACCAACAAATGACGAGTTGGAAAGTGAACCGGAAAATCACCAGAACACCCCTGCTCCAGAAGAAGACTCTCCCTTTAATGAAGCTAAGGCACTAGCGTTAAAAGTAGAAGCTCAAGAAAGAGCAGTGAGCGGAGATTTTGATCAAGCTTTACAGCTTCTTAATGAGGCACAACCTCTTTCTGCCCAACCTGCAAAAATATTAGCCACAAAAGGCAGTGTTCTATACAAGCTGGGAAATGTTGAAAGCGCGATTGTCGCTTGGCAACAAGCATTGGAACTCGACCCGAATCTCGGTGAGGTTAAACGTATGATGGAGTGGCTAGAGAAATGATTAAACTGCATCATCTGACCTTCGCGGTTGCATTAGTCGCAGCTTTTGGCGTGGTCGCTCAGCCGTCTAGTGAAATTCAGGCACTGGAATTTTCAGCAAAGCTGGAACAGCGTTTGAACAGCGACATTGAACGTATTATTGGTGCCAATAAGCACGTGCTGACTATTCAGTCGGAGCTGGTTACCAAGAAGCTTCAAGCTGATCCTCAAAATCAGAAGTCTGCTGCACCTGAAATATCTGAAAGACCGGAAGCGCCACAAACTGTCGCCGTTCCAGTGACCATACCTACGCAACCTGTCCCCGAATTGCCTGGACTGAGTGGCATCCCCGCTCAAGACACGATAGACGTACCTGCTCCTGCAGCACCTGCTGTTGAGCCTGTTTCATCACCTAAGCCAAAGCTACCTGCACCTAAAGCATCAGTAGCGCCAACAAAGCCAGAGAGTTCAACGGAGATCAACAAAATAGCCGTCACTTTATTGCTTGAAAATCAGGTAACGAATGAAAATACTCAGCTAATTAAAAAACTGCTGATTCAAAAAGTGGATTACAACCCATTGCGAGGAGACACCATTGACATCATTCGCACAGAATTCTCAGTACCTGTACCAGAAGGTACACCTCCGGTTGAAGCTCAGCCTTTGTGGCAGGAGCACCTGTGGGTAGCCTGGATCCTTGCCGCACTCATTTTGCTGCTGTTGGTCATGCTGTGGAGAAAAGCGAGAGCAAACAACCAAACTTCAGTCACTAATGCTGAACCAACTACAGGCGTAAAAGCATTGCAAGCAGAACCGCTGCTTTCTCAACAATGCTACGAACACGAGGCTTGCCGTCAGGAGCTAGTTAAATACAGCCTGAGCGAACCTCAGAAAGTCGATAGCGTTATCCGAAAGCTGAGTCTGAATGAGCAGAACCTGCCTATGTTCGCCTGTGTGTATCAAGAACTGGGACGCGCGCTGTTTACTACCATGTACCCAAGTCTGACGGCAAAAATACCGAGTTACATCAAGTACCTTGAAGAATCGCCAGCCGATAAAGAGCAGGTAATGGCTCACTTAAAATCGTTTAAACAACTTCTGGTGGATTCCAACCCAACGACCGATTCCGCAAGGAAAAACCAGCCATTTGATTTCTTGGAAAACCTGACGACCAACCAGCTAAGATGGCTTCTGGAAAACGAATCTGACCGAATTCAGGCAATGGTGATCTCTCAGCTTTCACCTTCACGCTCATCAGAATTGTTGGCGGCTTATCCAACAGAAAGGCAGGCGCATCTTGCGATGGAGATTGCACGACTAGAGGCATTACCCATGACCGCATTTAATGATGTTGCTTCCTCCCTGGCGGCAAAAGCGCAGTCTGTTCCGGATTTCCGTACTCTGCCAACTGACGGTCCTCAGGTGCTTTCTAACATTCTGGATGGGCTGAACATCAGTAAACAAACTGAGCTGCTGAACCAGCTAAAAGACACATCTCCAGGGGCTTATGTACAGCTTAAGCAAAGCTACTTCACCTTTGATGACATCTGGCGCACACCTGCCAAAGTCATCAGCAACCACATTCGAAGTGTCCCGCCTCAGACTCTGGCAATTGCGCTTTCTGATGTACCAGAAGAAAAAGTATGCAGCCTGATCTCCGAGTGCCCGGAACGTTACATCACCATGGTGTCCAGTGAGGTTGAAATGCAATCCGATGTGGATGAAGAAACCAGAAATGCTGCCAAGCTTGAAGTCGTGCAGGTGATGCGACAGGCGCTGGAAGAGAAAAAATTTAAAATGAGCGATCTGGAGGTCACTGCCTAATGTCGATTAGCACCATTACAGGCTGGATTTTTGCAGCCGCGGTACTGGTCACCGCAGTGGTCACCAGCACCGATAATTACTGGCTCTTCGTCAGTTTATCGAGTTTTCTCATCGTATTGGGTGGCACATCTACCGCGGCGTTGATCAGTTACTCATACCCGCTGTTCTTCCGTGCAATTCAAGCTGTGCTAAAAAGTCTGTTTGATGGCAAGAATGAAACCAAGCTCAAACACTCATCTATTCTCCGTTCTATCGAGTGGAACAAGGTATACCGCACGGATGGTATTACCGGGCTGGAAAACTCTCTATCAGAAAAAGAACAAAAGGATCCTTTTATCTCAATGGCTATTGAGCTTTTAGGTACAGGGTACAAAGGGAAAGAATTGCATGCACTGCTGATGGAAAGTAACGAAAGCCAGCGCGCCCGCGAAGCTCAACCCGCCAACGTTCTGAGCACCATGGCAAACTTTTCACCCGCATTTGGCATGATAGGGACATTGGTGGGTCTGATTGTCATGCTTGATAGCCTGGATGGCGATATGGCGACCATGGGCAAAGGGCTGGCTATCGCATTGTTGACGACACTTTACGGCACATTGATGGCACAGGTGTTCTTTAAGCCTTCGGCCATTAATGTGCGTCGGAAATCCGATGAAAACTACCACCGAAGAGAAATGCAGATTAAAGCGTTTGTGATGATGACAGAAAAGCAGCCTGATCTGCACATCAAAGACTCCATGAACTGCTATCTTCCTCCTAAAAAGCGTCTGGAGTCTTAATATGCCTCGAAGACGCCACAACGATGCTGATGTACGTGAAGACAACGACTGGCTTGTCACCTACAGTGATTTCATCACTTTGCTGATGACGTTCTTCATCGTCATTCTGGCTACGTCACAAATCGATCAGGGTAAGTTTGAAGACTTCAAAGCAGGCTGGAATGCACTGACTCAACGCGATGTGCCTTTACCCATGAATGATCTGCTCAAATCACTGGAGTCTGCCACGGAACAAGAGCCCATCACCCTGACTCAGGTGCCAGACGGCATTAAAGTGGACTTTGATACCGAGGCGCTGTATCAGCAAGGCTCCGCAGATTTGAGTGAAGAAGGAATAAGATTGCTTGGCATTTTTGCAAACTCTCTCAAACAGGTGGACATCTCTGGCAAAGAAGTGGTTGTCGAGGGGCATACTGACGATGTACCTATTCAAAATGAAGAGTTTGACAGTAACTGGGAGCTTTCCGGGGCAAGATCCATAGGGGTAGCACGGCATCTGATTTCGCTGTCTGTCGACAGAAACAAAGTCAGCGCCGTTGCCTTTGCAGACACTTACCCACAAAGCGCAGAGACTGACTCAATTGAAGAACAGAGAAAACAGAACCGCCGGGTAAGCATCTATATTCGACGTAGTTCGAGGCACTGATGTTCGAGGTATTAATAGCCTAGATACTTACTGGTTCCCTTCACCGAAGAATAATCCAAGTATGGGTGTAACCGTATGTATATTTCTTCGGTGATTGCTTTACAGTTTTCGTCCTGCTTGTGGTATCGTCCACCGCTATATTTATGAAACCAGCTCCCAACCCTGAAAAGCCATGACCACGGAAAATGAAACACCTGTAACCAAACCATCGATCTTTCGAAAAATATTGATGTTCTTAGGTTTGGCTATTTTTGGACTGGTGGCTGGGGTCGCCATCGCGTTAGCCGTTGGTGTGAACATTAACCTCACACCCTATAAAGGAAAACTGGCTGACCTGATTCAACAACAAATCTCCCACCCGGTATCCATCGAAGGTGACATCCGACTGCGCCTTTCGTTTCGCCCTGAAATTGAAGTCAATCAGATTGAAATTACCAATATTCCGAGTATCGAGTGGCAGCCTACCCTAAAAGTAGGTCATGCATCGGCAAAAGTGGCGGTACTTCCTTTACTCGACAATCAGGTTTACATCGACTTTATCGATCTGAAAGACATTCATTTGTATCTGGCTAAGGATTTTGATGGTCATTCAAACTGGGAGTCTTTTCAGGCAAACTCAGAGCAACCACAAACCCTTTCAGTTCAGCCTCATCAAGCTTGGTCACTCAACCTCGGGGAACGAATTCATGCAGAGAACCTGAGTGTCGTGTACGACGACCAACAGGAAAACGTTTATCTAGACTGGTTTCTAGACACTTTTGATTTAACCAAAGACGGCAAAATCTGGAAGTTAAATACTCAAGGGGCAACCTTAGGTCAAGCTTACGATCTGGCTATCACCGGTGAGCTGGAGAGCATCCTTAATCACCAGTCGGGTAAGCTGGATATCCAAGGCAGCTTTGCGGGCGCGGCTTTATCCCTGAGCTCGGAAATTCATCCTCTCGATGAAGGGCTATCTACTGCTAGCCTTCAACTTGACTGGCAAGATACAGGTCCCATTGAAGCGCTGCTAGGATGGGATGTATATCACATAGCTCCGTTGCACATTTCAGCTAACTTAGCCGCTCAGCAAGGTCATTTGAGTGTGAAAGACTTAACTCTGGACAGCCCGGCAACTCGGGCATCTGGATATTTGGAAGTCACACTAGGCGACATCAACACGATTGATGGCAAGCTCGATGTACCCGTGGTTGACCTCAGACCCTGGCTTCAGCCTGAACTAGAACAGCACGCGATGGGCTTTGCTTCTGCCCCACCACAAAAATCACCATTACAGCGAGCATTGGATCAGTGGTTGGTTGCAACCCATACCAACCTTAACTTGACCATAGGTGAGATCTTGGGGCTGGGAACGGACATCAACCGCCTCTCGCTGTCTGTTGTAGGTAAAGAAGGCAAGCTGAGCGCCCCCCTCGCCGCCAATATTGCTCAGGTTCCTTTTCAGGGGAATGCGGAAATCGACGCCACAGAGTGGTCATCAAGATTAAACATAGAACTGGGTGCAAAAGACTCCTCATTAGGAGAGCTGGCAAGTTGGCTTGCAGGTATGGATAACGCACGTGGCCATTTAGACAATGCATTGCTGACCGTATCAACGGAAGGAACCAAGCTCAAGGAATGGATCAGCAACAGTGATCTCTCTTTTAACGTCGACAATGCTCACGTTGAATGGGCACAAGATGCCAGCTTCGCCATTGATAAAGCAAGATTCAGAGCAGGAATGAACATTCCCGTCGACATTGATGTTCACGGCAAACTGCAAGGCGTGCCTGCGACTATTACGGCAGACGCTGGTGCACTATCTGATATTGTCAATCGCCGTGACTGGCAAACCACGCTTACTTTAGATAGCCCAGTATTGCAATTGTCCGCATCTGGAACACTGCCACAAACCAAGTGGGGCGTTGGCAGTCGATTTGCGCTTCAAATCCACAGCCCGGACATTGCTAAACTTAGCCCTTGGCTGGGAACTCAAGCACAGGCGACGGGTCCCCTTAAGTTTGGAGCCAACCTTGTCCATCAGGGTCGTTGGATAACCTTTGAATCCCAAAATCTTCAGTTAATGGACAGCAAAGGGAAGTTCAATCTCAAATGGCAAGAAGGGTCTGAACAAGGTTTAGTCAACATTGATGCTCAATTCGACAAACTGGATTTCAACCAGTTGGCGCTGCTAGCGAAAGAAGAGTCTCTGCCAGAAGTTGAACAGGCAGTTCCAACTAAAGGGGTCAACCTTTCCGTTCCGCTACTTAGTAATGACATCCATATTCTTGATGCCAACCTCTCATTAAAAGTGAACCAAGTACTCTGGGCTCAGCAGCGACTGGAACGTTTATCTTTTAGTGGGAAAATCAGAAACGGGATGATGAGCTCAGCGCCCTTTTCCATGCGTTTTGCTAACAGTCTTCTCAAAGGAGATTTGTCCCTCAGCGTAGATGCAGCAAAAATCCATTCAGAGTTGAATCTTAGTGCCAGCAAACCTGACATTTCAGAAATGGCAAAGACATTTGGTGTGGCTGATGACATGAAGATGTCGCTGGACAGTGCAAAGATCAGATTGGCACTCTCGGGCAAAACCTTGCTTGAATTTATGGAGATGACCGAGGTCGATGCCCTGCTCCAGGGTGGACACCTAGAAATTCCCGATATCTACACAGGCAAGGCAATGGCAATCCGCATTTCGGAAGGACGCTTTCATACAGGACCAGAGCGTTCAACAGAGTTGCTTATAAACGGCGACGTATCGGGGAAAGACACACAATTACAAATCACATCGGTGTCTTTGAAAGAGGCCAATCAGCTGACTGAGAGTCTGCCTGCCGACCTCATATTCAATATCGGTGACATCGCGTTTAAAGCTCAAACTCAGCTCTCCTTACCCCTTGATTTCACCAAGCTAGCGTTAAAGCTAAATGCCGACATTCCTAACCTAGATCGCCTTAACGAATTCACTGGGATTGCGCTTCCTCCCTACGGTCCCATCAAGCTAAGCGCGGAGCTTTCTCTGGATGAAGTCCAATATCAGCTAAAACATCTGATTCTTAATGTTGGCAGCAGTGAACTTGAAGGTAGCGGTCATCTTCGCCCGCTTGGTCGATTTAGTCGACCAGACATTGCTCTGTCCCTTTCCTCTGATCTGATTCAGATGGACGACTTCAAAGTGGGTAACTGGAGAGCATGGCTACCAAATGATGACAAAAAAACAAAAGAGCCAGAAGAAACGAAACCGGAAGAACACAAGCAGCCGTTGGTACTCAGCCCAGAAGGGCTATCGTGGGCGAATTTAGAGCTCTCTCTGGACGTCAACAACGTGCGTTCAGGCAAAGACTGGCTGGGCGCTACAGAAGCCCGACTAAACCTGACAAACGGAAAGATGACCGTGTCGCCTTTAAAGGTTCGTATTCCGGGCGGTTCTGTATCCCTGGCTGGAGAAATAGCCGCGCAAGAAGAGCTGTTTGATATTGCCATGCAAGGTCAGGTTCATCGTTTCGATTACGGGGTAATTGCTCGTCGTATCGACAATAAAACAGACATGGGTGGAGAGCTCAGTACATACTTTAATCTGACCAGTCTGGCCAACACCCCTGACAGCCTAATGAACAACGCCAATGGCTTTATTGGTTTTTCGGTTTGGCCGAAGGAGTTTGAAGCCGATCTTATCGACTTATGGGCAGTGAATTTAACGGATGCCATATTACCAAGCTTTACTGAAGAACAAGAGTCGGTGCTTAACTGTGTCGCGGGCGGGTTTGACGTTCAAAATGGTGAGATGAGCCAGCGTGATGTGTTACTCGATACCACACGAATTCAGGTAAACGGTTCGTTTAACGCTTCATACCCAAATCGCACATTTGACCTGTACCTGACACCAAGACCTAAGTCAGCGCAGATATTTAGCTTACAGACACCAGTAGAAGTGTCTGGCAGTTTTGAGGACTTTGATTTCAATGTCCCACTTTCCGCAATTTTGGAAACATCCGTACGCTTCACCACCAGCCCGGTTATCTCGCCGATTCGCTGGCTGGTAGAAAAACCATTACAAAGCGACGGCAGCCATGTATGTGAAGCGATTTCACGCGGAATAGCAGTTAAGCAGTAAGGGTTAAAAATGAGAAAAGTATTTGCAGCAGTGGTGCTGTCTACAATGTGCTTTCCCGCATTTGCCAATTTCGACTACAAGCTATGCATCACTTTAGATGAAGGGGCACGGAATCACTATTTCGAGGCGTTTCTGGAGTCTAATGAGTGGGGAGCTGCAGTTTCAGGTGAATGCAAATACTTAGGGCGAATCACCCCTAAGTCGGACGGGCAGGTAATAATAGAGAGTAACCTGACCTGTCAAAACAACGGACAGCCAGTGACAACTGAGTTGCCCGTCTACACGCTGGACAAGCGCGGTGGAGAGGCAAACATGGCTTTTCAGGGGGCTCAGGGTGAATCGTGGCGCTACGCTGTGGCTCTGACCAGCCCCAAATAGTCTGAACTTGGTACAAGCGCCTGACTTCAACACCACATACATCCAAAAAGCCAAAGATCAAAAAAGCTCAGCAATTTGCTGAGCTTTGTTCATTCTGGCAGCAGAAAACTCAAAGAATTTTGTCTTTTTCCCAAGAGGCAATCTTTTCAGCACGCATCGCTTCTCGTGCTTCACGCTTCTTACGCGCATCGCAAGGCTCTGGGCAATTACATACTTTATCAATACCTACAGCATCCAAGCCGCCACAACTGCCCTTAACCACTTTTTTCTGGAAGATGTAACCAACAGACATAGCGGTAACAATCGTCAAGAAAAACCCGAATGTAACGATAAACTCAGTCATTGCTCACGACTCCTATTATTTATTTAAATACTGCTTAAAAGTGTCTGAGTAGATTTCTTCGAACCCTTGCTCTGTTTTTACAATAATCATAACGGCAAGGTTATTTTCGTTCGCGATCTCCAGACCAGCATCTTCACCTAACACCATGATACCAGTAGATAGACCATCTGCGGTCATACTGGATGGGTGAAGTACTGTGACCGACACCACTTTATGGCTAATCGGTTTCCCGGTTTGCGGGTTGATGATATGCGAATAACGAACACCATCCTTTTCAAAGTAGTTTCGGTAGTCACCTGATGTGGCAATCGCCATGTTACCCGGCTCAATGATTTCCTGAATCGCTCGCTCAGTGGTCGATGGCTTCTCAATCGCTATGCGCCAAGGCACCTCTTCCTGATTGACGCCTTTTAAGCGAATCTCACCACCAATCTCAACCATGTAGTTGTTGATGCCCAGCGATTCAATGTAGTTCGCCACTACATCCACACCCCAGCCTTTTGCGATTGTCGATAAATCAACATACAAGTCTGGTAGTGTTTTGGTTAACGTACTCGACGTAACGCTAAGATGCTGAATACCTGTCATCGCTTTGCGAGCGTTCAGCTCTTCGTCTGACGGAACCACTTCAGGGCGAGCTTCCGGACCAAATCCCCACAAGTTAACAAGAGGACCTACAGTCACATCTAAAGCGCCACGAGTCAGCTGGTTCAGCCTGATCGCTTCCTTCACTACAATTGCCGTTTCAGGCGAGACTTCAAATGCGTCGCTACCTTTGTACTGGTTGAAACGGCTCAGCTCAGAATCTTTACGATACGTCGACATCTGGTCGTTAACCAGTTCAAGCAATCTGTCCAATTCAACCTGAATATCGCCAGATGCTGGCGCACCGTCCACCTCGATATATTTAATATTATAGGTGGTTCCCATAGTAGGACCGGATAAATGGATCTGTTCTTTCGGTTGGGTACATCCCACCAGTGCCAGTAAGGAAGTTAATGCAACAAGCCAAAGTTTCACTTGCTCACTCCTGATAATTATTATGAAAGTTGATAAAGAAAAGAGTCTTGCACCGAAGGCGCTGTTCTATAACAACTTGAGACTGCAAAAATAAATGGCCGACTCAAATGAGTCAGCCATAATTCAATCACTTAGGTGAGATTAGCCACCGAAGTCATCCAATAGGATGTTTTCGTCTTCTACACCAAGATCTTTCAGCATGCCAATTACAGCCGCGTTCATCATCGGTGGACCACACATGTAGTACTCACAATCTTCAGGCGCGTCGTGGTCCTTCAGATAGTTTTCATACAGTACGTTGTGGATGAAGCCTGTGTAACCTTCCCAGTTATCTTCTGGCATAGGATCAGACAGAGCACAGTGCCAAACGAAGTTATCGTTCTCAGCTTGCAGACCGTCGAAGTCTTCCACGTAGAACATTTCACGCTTAGAACGTGCACCGTACCAGAACGACATCTTACGAGAAGAGTTAAGACGCTTAAGCTGATCGAAGATATGCGAACGCATTGGCGCCATACCAGCACCACCACCAACGAATACCATTTCAGCATCAGTATCTTTCGCGAAGAACTCACCAAATGGACCAGAAATCGTACACTTGTCGCCTTCTTTCAGAGACCAGATGTATGAAGACATGATACCAGGTGGTACATCAGGATTATTAGGCGGCGGCGTAGCAATACGCACGTTCAGCATAATAATGCCTTCTTCTTCTGGGTAGTTCGCCATTGAGTATGCACGAATGGTTTCTTCGTCAACTTTAGACTCGTAACGGAACAGGTTGAACTTGTCCCAGTCTTCGCGGTATTCCTCAGGAATATCGTAATCAGCGTATTTCACGTGGTGAACAGGTGCTTCGATCTGAATGTAACCACCAGCACGGAAAGGTACTGACTCGCCATCAGGGATCTGAAGCTTAAGCTCTTTGATGAATGTTGCTTTGTTATCGTTAGAGATAACCGTACATTCCCACTTTTTAACACCGAAGA
This sequence comes from Vibrio sp. SCSIO 43132, assembly GCF_019904195.1. Taxonomy (NCBI): domain Bacteria; kingdom Pseudomonadati; phylum Pseudomonadota; class Gammaproteobacteria; order Vibrionales; family Vibrionaceae; genus Vibrio; species Vibrio sp. SCSIO 43132. Next base: position 934,155 of record NZ_CP063199.1, on the reverse strand, counting down.
TTTCTTCTGGAAGCTCGATGTCCATGTCGGTTTTCATTGCAACCTGACATGCCAGACGCTCACCTTCACGCGCTTCACCTTTTGTAATGTGGTCAAGCTCGGTAGGTAGGATATCACCGCCACCAGATTTCACTTTTACGCGACACTGACCACAAGAGCCACCGCCACCACAAGCAGAAGATACGAATACACCTGCACCAGCCAGAGCACCAAGCAGTTTGCTACCTGGTTGAGTCACGATCGCCAGATCAGGGTTATCGTTTACGGAAATTGTAATGTCACCTGTTGGTACTAGCTTGGATTTGGCAAACAAAATTACCAGAACCAGGGCTAGAACAATCAGTGTAAACATCACTACACCAAGAATAATGTCCATTGACTATTCCTTATACCTTACAGTTGAACACCAGAGAAGGACATGAAGCCCAGCGCCATAAGACCAACAGAGATAAACGTGATGCCTAGACCACGTAGACCCGGAGGGACGTCTGAGTACTTCATCTTCTCACGAATACCCGCCAATGCGACGATTGCAAGCATCCAACCCACACCAGAACCGAAGCCGTAAACCACAGACTCAGCAAAGTTGTAATCACGCTGTACCATGAATGATACGCCACCAAAGATCGCACAGTTCACCGTAATAAGCGGCAGGAAGATACCCAGTGCGTTGTATAGAGGTGGGAAGAATCGGTCTAGAATCATTTCCAGAATCTGAACCAATGCTGCGATTACACCGATGAACGTAATGAAGTTCAGGAAGCTAAGGTCTACACCTTCAACCAATGCGTTCTCTTTAAGAACCAGGTTATAAAGCAGGTTGTTTACTGGTACTGCAACTGTTAGTACGAAAACAACCGCTACACCAAGACCGAATGACGTCTTAACTTTCTTAGATACCGCAAGGAAAGTACACATACCTAAGAAGAACGACAGTGCTAAGTTTTCGATGAAAATCGATTTAACTAACAGACTAATATAATGTTCCATGACGCCCTTACTCCTTCGCTTCTACTTGTTCTGGTTTGAACGTACGGATCGCCCAGATAAGGAAGCCGATCAGGAAGAATGCAGACGGTGCAAGAAGCATCAGACCGTTAGGCTGATACCAACCACCGTTGCTCACTAGAGGAAGTACTTCCATGTTGAATAGTTTGCCCGAGCCAAACAATTCGCGGAAGAATCCAACAGTAATAAGAACGAAGCCGTAACCCAGACCGTTACCAATACCATCGATTAGAGATGGCAGTGGAGCCGATTTCATCGCGAATGCTTCAGCACGACCCATTACAATACAGTTTGTAATGATCAAGCCAACGAATACAGACAACTGCTTAGAGATGTCGTACAGGTATGCTTTCAGGATTTGGTCTACCACGATTACCAGTGATGCGATGATTGCCATCTGAACGATGATACGCACACTGTTAGGAATGTGATTACGAATAAGAGAAACAAAGAAGTTAGACAATGCAGTAACAAATACTACCGCCAGTGTCATAACGAATGCTGTCTCTAGTTTGGTGGTTACTGCAAGTGCAGAACACACACCCAGTACCTGAAGCGCGATTGGGTTGTTATCCAATACAGGCGCTAACAGGCTCTTTTTAACATCTTGTGCACCAGACATTAGTTCAGACCTCCGTCACGAACTTTAGCTAGGAACGGACCAAAGCCCTTGTCACCTAACCAGAAGTCGAATGTACCTTGAACACCATTACCAGTCAGTGTTGCACCTGATAGACCGTCAACGCCGTGCGCTGAACCTTCAGGAGCTCCACCTTTTACAACCTTGATTGCTGGTTGATGGTTTTCGTCGAACAATTTCTTGCCTACGAACTGTGCACGCCAGCTTGGGTTTTCAACCTCACCACCAAGTCCAGGAGTTTCACCCTGCTCGTAGTAAGTGATGCCCGAAACTGTGTTGCCGTCGGTTTCAACCGCAACAAACGCGTACATCATTGACCATAGACCATTACCGTGAACAGGGATAATCACTTTAGATATTGCGTCGCCATCTTTAACCAGATAAACGATACCCGTGTTGGCACGACGAATGATTTTCGCTTTGTCGTCGTCAGCGGTCAGTTTGATTGACGAAGAAGGATCTTTCGATGCTTTACGCTGATCGTAGTCAGCCGCAGTGAAGCCATCTTCTGTTTTTTCAATGAAGTCACCTGATTTAAAATCAACCAGACGCGGTTCGATTTTCTCACCAAACAGTGAACGAACCTCTGCAGCACTACCTGCTTCATAGCCTGCAACTTCAACGATCTTGCTTTGTTTGTCGAGTACAGCATTAGCTTTCTGCTGACTACGTAGACCTACGGCTGCTGTTGATACAACGATTGAACAAACCAGGCTCAATCCGACAACAACACCCAGCGTCTTTTTAATGCTATCGTTATTACTTGCCATAACGTGCTTTTCTCCGCTTGATGTTCTTCTCGATCACTACGTGGTCGAACAGAGGTGCGAATAGGTTCGCGAATAGAATCGCCAGCATCATACCTTCAGGGTAAGCTGGGTTAACTACACGAATCATCACACACATAGCACCAATCAATGCACCGTATGCCCATTTACCTTTGTTGGTAAAGGAAGCTGATACTGGGTCGGTTGCCATGAAGAACATACCAAATGCAAAACCACCCAAAACAAGGTGCCAGTGCCAAGGCATGCTGAACAGTGGGTTCGTGTCTGAACCGATGATGTTGAACAGGAATGACGTTGCCACCATACCCAACATAACACCAACGATGATTCGCCACGAGGCAACCCCAATGTAGACAATAAACGCGGCACCAATCATCAGTGCCAGAGTTGACACTTCACCAATAGAGCCAGGGATATTACCTAGGAATGCATCCATCCAAGTGATTGCTTCACCAGTGATTGTGTTCACTAGTGCACCGTTACCGCCTTGAGCCCACTGGCTTAGAGCAGTTGCACCTGAGAAACCATCTGCCGCAGTCCAAACTACGTCACCAGAGATTTGTGCTGGGTAAGCAAAGAATAGGAAAGCACGACCTGCAAGCGCTGGGTTAAGGAAGTTACGACCTGTACCACCGAAGATCTCTTTCGCAACAACAACACCGAAGGTAATACCTAGCGCTGCCTGCCATAGAGGAAGTGTTGGTGGAACGATTAACGCAAACAGGATAGAGGTAACAAAGAAACCTTCGTTAACTTCGTGCTTACGAACCATACAGAAAAGGACTTCCCAGAAACCACCCACAACAAAGACTGTCAGGTAGATCGGCAAGAAGTAGGTTGCACCAAGAATCATCTTGGTCCCCCACCCCGCTTCCAGGGAGAGTGGTCCCGCAATCATCTCGGTTAACCAGTAGTGCCAGTTGCCAGCAACAACGCCTGCAAGCTCTGCACCTTGGTAAAGATGATTCAGACCCATAATTGCTTGGTTACCTGCGTTGTACATACCCCAGAAAATTGCTGGGAAAGTCGCAAACCAAACCATGATCATGATACGTTTCAAATCAACGCTATCACGAACGTGAGAACCACGTTTTGTCACCAAACCTGGTGTGTAGAAAACTGTTGCTACAGCTTCGTACAGAGCAAACCATTTCTCGTGTTTGCCACCTGGCTCAAAATGGTGCTCGATATCTTCAAGAAACTTCTTCAGGGCCATGACTTAACCTTCCTTCTCGATCTTGTCTAGACATTCACGAAGCAACTCGCCGTATTCATATTTGCCAGGACACACAAAGGTGCACAATGCCAAATCTTCTTCGTCCAACTCTAGCGCACCCAGTGCTTGAGCACTGTCAGTATCGCCGGCACACAGGTCACGAAGCAGCAAAGTTGGTTCCATATCCAGAGGTAGTACCTTCTCATAGTTACCGATTGGCACCATAGAACGATCACTACCGTTGGTCGTTGTTGTCATGTTGAATAGACGACCTGAGAACAGGTGACCAAGATATGCGCGAGTAATCGAGTATTTGTTCTTACCAGGCATTGCCCAGCCAAATAGCTCTTTCTCATAGCCTTCACGAATTGCAGATACTTGAAGGTGGTAACGACCAAGGTAGGCATGAGGACCTTTCGCTTGGGTACCAGCAAGCACAGAACCGGAAATAATACGTACATCGCCAGGCATCAACTCGCCATCAGCCAGTTGTTCCAGACTTGCACCTACAGTTGTGCGAACCAAACGTGGGTTGTTTACAACTGGACCTGCCAGAGAAACCACACGATCAGTGTATAGCTCACCTGTTAGGAATAGCTGACCAAATGCAATCACATCTTGGTAGTTGATGCTCCATGCAGATACAGCTTCATTAACAGGGTATAAGAAGTGCATGTGTGTGCCAGCAAGCCCAGCAGGGTGCGGTCCATCAAATACATGTTCTTCAACATTAGATTGAGATGAGCGAGGCAGGCTATTGCCATTTTTACATACGTAAACTTTGCCTTCAGTCAGACGAGAGATAATGTCTAGACCAGCGGTAAACGCTTCGGCTTGCTCATTGATGATAACTCCAGCATCTGCTGCCAATGGATTGGTATCCATTGCCGTAACGAAGATAGCTTGAGTTGAAGACTCGATCGCAGGAACCTTGCTGAACGGACGAGTACGAAGTGCAGTCCACATACCAGATTCAACTAGCTGAGTTTTGATCGCTTCACGGTCAAGACTGACTAGTTTATCGGCTGCGTAACTGTCGAAAGTCACTTTCTCATCACCTTCTACTTCAATTACTACAGATTGAAGTACGCGCTTAGCGCCACGGTTAATTTCAATGACTTTACCACTCGCTGGAGCAGTGAATTTAACGCCTTCATTCTTTTTGTCGACAAAAAGAACTTGACCTTTTTTCACTACATCGCCTACGCGACAATGCATCGTAGGACGCATTCCAACGTACTCTTCGCCAAGCAAGGCGACTTTATTGATGGACTTGCCATCACTTATCACCTGGGATGGAACTCCAGAAATTGGAATATCCAAACCCTTCTTTATTGTAATCATACGCACTTGCACTACTTTATCGGGAAAAAGATTCTTTTAATTGCGTAAAAGTTAGACACGACATTTTGTGTCCGGTTTTGACCTGACACCCTGGTCAAAATCGCAACATCCTCTTAAATAACTCGTCACAAAAAAATGCGAGTTTTATCAGGTGCGATAGTCTAGCATCTTTTGTGAAGGTGATGCCATGACCATGCACCGGATTAATCTGTAATTTTTCGTTTGTTGGTTACAGATTAGCTAGTCAATGTGAATAAGTTTGAACTGTCGCACAAATGTTAATAAATCATAAAAATAACTGGATCTAACCCATTCATTTTTATTTATAAGTTTTTTTAACAAATCATTTCGTTCACAAATATTCACTCAACAGACATTTAAAACGCAAAAGCACTTTAAACACACTCAAATGAGCCGTTTTCTAAAGTCTTATTGTTTTATTTGTTACCCCAGTTTGCTTCCACCCAAACACATTGGGCTATCTGGAGCACCACCTGTTTGTTGTAACCATTCTGATTCAGTATAGGTATGAATAGAGAGAGCGTGTATGTGATTTTCTAATTCTTCTGTCAATACACCATTTACTTTGCGGTGACGACCTATTAAACGTAGCCCCTCAAATGCTTCACTCACAATAATCACTTTAAAGTGACTTTCTGAACCTTTAGGCACATTGTGCATATAGCTTTCATTCAACACTTCCAAATGCTTAGGTTGAAATTCGTTTTGCAGTTTTTGCTCAATGATTTCTTGAATCATGTCCTTTCCTTGCTGTAAGCGGTTCACCTTATTGTGTATTGATAAGATTATATTCGGACTTAACTCTACTCGCTATGTTCTTTCCCACGATCCTGACTCAAATCTAATTCATTTGGGTATACGGAATAAACACGATATATGACACAGCAATCGATAAAAAAGTGGCTTTGATCTGATTTTCTTGCAATTAAAGCCATCAAGCTTATCTCTTAGATCAGACCGAACATCTTTTATTAAGCTTTCTTAAAACACGATAAAAGAGAGCCGAAAAATAACTTACAAAGATAAGCAGCTAACTTCCGGTTGCTCGCGTACTGCGCTTTCTGCGACAATGCGCACTTAGCCCACTACCTACCTTATTCCATGAACACCGAGTTACAACTTCGAGGTCGAAAACTGACCTTACATCGCTTCCCCAAAAAAGCTCAAGAAACCCTACAAGCATGGAATGCCGGCGACGAATATCTCATCAACCATGTCGAGGATGAAATTCAGCTGGCAGAAGGCAGTAAAATTCTGATCTTAAATGATCATTTTGGCGCTTTGTCGTGTTGGTTTTCAGAAAAATACCAAGTCACCATGATGACAGATTCGTTCATCTCTCACCGTGGTGCTTTGAAGAATTTGCAACGTAACCAGTGTAATAAGATTGAGTTTTTAACGAGCTTAGAATCAATCCCAAGCGACGTTGATCTAGTTCTGATGCAAATTCCAAAAATCAACCGGTTTCTGACGTGGCAACTTAGCCAGTTAAAAGAAACTCTTCCCAAAAACTGCAAAGTCATTGCAGTCAATAAAGCAAAAGAGATTCATACCTCGACACTCAAATTATTTGAAAAGCATTTGGGGACGACAACGACATCGCTGGCATGGAAAAAGCACCGTCTGGTGTTTTCAACGTTAGATGCGGAGCAACCGCCAACGGTAGAGCCAGAAACAAGATGGAAAGTCGAAGGTGAGAACTTTGAACTGGTGAACCTCGCCAACGTTTACTCTGGAGAAGGGCTCGACTTGGGTGCTCGCTTCATGCTGGAACATATCCCTCAAGATAAGGATTTACGCCATATTGTCGATTTAGGATGTGGGAATGGCGTTCTGGCTGTAAAAGCGGGTCAACTTAATCCTCAGGCTCGCATTACCTGTGTGGATGAAAGTTACATGGCGGTGGAATCAGCAAAGCGCAATCTCACAGAAAACCTGGGAGAAGATCGCAATATCCAGTGTATCGCCAATAATTGCCTTGATGGTTTTAAAAAAGAGAGTACTTACTTAGTGTTATGTAATCCTCCGTTCCATCAACAACAAGCCATTACTGACCACATCGCATGGCAGATGTTCTGTGATGCAAAGCATGTTCTTAATAGCGGAGGGGATTTATTTGTTATTGGCAACCGTCACCTGGGCTACGATATAAAACTTGAACGTTTATTTGGAAAATCGCAGGTGAAGCTCGTCGCATCCAACAGTAAATTTGTTATATTACAAGCCACTAAGAAATAGGGTCTGTTGACCTTTCGAGCTGATTTTTGCAGCGAATTGTGGGTTCTTTATACAAGGCAGCGCTTATTCGGTGTAGTCGCTCTACATCAATAAGCGATAACGCAGTAGAAAGGAGCCACAAACGCTGCCCAAAGGGTTCGGCTATAAGCGTTTTACTCTTTGTTGCAAGGTATTTGCTTAGAGTGACTAGGCTAAAAACCTTGCGCCGCGATTAAAACGCTTATAGCTCGAACAAAATTTAACCGCGAAAGGTCAACAGACCCTAAAAAACCATCCTGCGAGATTGTTTAATTAAAGGAATTAGTCATGAGAAAATTGATACTTGCTGCATCTGTGATTTTGTTGGCAGCATGTGCTTCTCCTCAGAAAGAAGAGCAAATCAACCTCACGCCAACCCCTACCCTTAGCAGCGTTAAATTGGTCGATGGTCAGTCTTTCTCTTTAGAAAGCCGCGACATTCGTACCTCTCAATATGTTGCGCTGGTGAATAGCGGTCGTCGCTCTACACAACCAATCCATACCAAGCAAAACCTGCGTATTGCTATTGAAACCGCTGTATATCAACAGTTGGTGTCTCAGGGTTTTCAACTGGTCGCTAACAGCAACAACACACTAAGTCTGGAAGTTCAGGAAGCGCTGGTCAATGTATCCAATACGCTGATGGAAAACGAACTGGACGCCAAAGTGACCTTGCAGGTTACGGCTGAAACACCACGCGGTAAGCTGGTTAAGTCCTACAACGGTACTGCGAAAAAGACTGGCACTTTATCGGCATCCAATGAAGACATTGAACTTGTATTGAATGATGTTGTGGACTTGGTTCTGGCAGAAATTGCTAACGATAAAGAACTTCTTAATTACATGAAGGAGAGATTCTAATGCGCAGCCTGATTTTATCTTTGGTATGCCTTTTTTCATTACCAGCCTGGGCACAAAGCGTGGTCTTCGAAACCAACTTGGGTTCCTTTACAGTTGAATTGGATGAAGCCAAAGCCCCTGCCACGGTGAAAAACTTCCTTCGCTATGTAGAAGATGGAAGCTACGAAGGTTCTCAGTTCCATCGCGTTATTGCAGGATTTATGGCTCAGGGAGGCGGTTTTGACGCCAAGATGGGTCGTCTTCCAACCTATGCTCCCATCAAGAATGAAGCGAGTAACGGGCTTAAGAATGACGCCGCAACAATTGCGATGGCACGTACGTCCAATCCGGACTCTGCAACTCGTCAGTTCTTTATCAACCTACAAAACAACGACTTCTTAAACTACTCTGCTGCTAACCCTGGCTACGCGGTTTTTGGCAAGGTCACAAAAGGGTTTGAAGTGGTTCAGAAAATGGCAACTAAGCCAACCAAATCCATGGGACGCATGCAGGACATTCCTGTAGAGCCAATCGTGGTGAAAAAAGTCACACTACAAAAATAATAATTAAAAAAACGCTGGCTCCTCGCCAGCGTTTTCTTTTCTCTCTTACAAGGAGTGTTCTATGTCAAGCAACATGACCTGGCTTGAAACTATCCGTAGTTACTTCGACAAACGCTTGCTCTGGGTATTTATGTTGGGCTGCTCCAGCGGCTTTCCATGGGTGCTTATCGGCTCCAACATGTCTGGCTGGTTAAAAGATGCCGGATTAACTCGCGCAGCCATTGGCTACTTCGGTTCTATTTTCGCTGTCTACGCAATTAACTTTTTATGGGCACCTTTAGTCGACCGCGTAAAATTACCCGTTCTAAATGCACTGTTTGGTCAGCGCCGAAGCTGGATCTTACTTTGTCAGGTCGTCATTTTAATCTGCACGCTTGGCATAGCAGGTGTCGACCCCGCTAAAAATCTGATGATCACTTCAATGATCGCTTTTGGTATTGCCATTGCCTCGGCGACACAAGATATCGCTGTCGATGCTTACCGTATTGATACCTTTCCGAAATCCGAATCCAACAAACTTCCACAAGCCTCTGCGATGGCAGTTGTTGGCTGGTGGACGGGGTATTCATTACCGGGTTATCTCGCCTTTATTAATGCAGACAGTATTGGCTGGAATGGTGTGTTTTATGGAATGGCGGTGATTGTCGGCATTCTCATTCTATTTACCATTTTGGTTGGCGAACCGAAAACCGATCGTGAAAAGCTCCAGAAACAAGCCGAAGAGCGTCATTCACAACTTGTAGGTTCTCCTGTGGCTGCCTGGTTCACTGTAACCGTCGTTGAGCCGTTCTATGACTTCTTCCGTCGTAACGGTGTTCAGGTTGCTGTCACGCTGCTGTTGTTTGTTTTCCTGTTCAAGATTGGTGAAGCCTTCCTGGGTCGAATGTCCATCACCTTCTACAAAGAGGTAGGCTTTAGTAACGAGCAGATTGGTTACTACTCCAAGTTAATTGGATGGGGCTTCACTATCCTGTTCACCATTTTGGGCAGTATGGTCAATGTGAAGTTTGGCATTGTCCGCGGTCTGATGATCGGCGGTATCGCGATGGCGGCAAGTAACCTGATGTTTGCTTGGATTGCAAAAGCAGGTCCAAGCGAAACGCTGTTCTTTGCGACTATTGTGATTGATAACTTCACCACAGCATTCTCGACTGTCGCTTTTGTTTCGTTCCTAACGGCAATGACCGGGCAAGCCTTCTCTGCGACTCAATACGCGCTGTTGGCTTCTCTGGGTAACTTTGGCAGAACAACATTGGCTTCATTCAGCGGTGAGCTGGTTGACTTTCTGGACGACTGGACGACGTTCTTTATCATTACATCGTTGATGGTCATTCCAAGCCTGTTAATGCTTTATTCCCTAAGACATTACTTCGCAAGGCTTTTGGACAAGGCAAAGGAAGATGCCTATGAAGAAAGCTTAAAAGCGAAAGGACAGGAGTAACGCCCAGTTCAATGGTTACAGAAAGAGGCTCGAATGAGCCTCTTTTTCTTTCTTGGACTTTGTTTTTTTATGTATAGAGAAACAAAGATTAAGGAAATACACCGCGACCAAACAGGTTGAACACTCTTGCTACGCCTTGTGTGAAAATCATTGGCTCGGTTAACACAGTTAGGCACAGACAGTCCTGTCCTTCTGGAGTCTGGGGTGAATGTTTCACAGACGCATCCCGAGTCATAAAGTCACCTTCATCATAGTGACCATGCTCGTCTGTAAATCCGCCGTGTAGCACTAAAGTCGTTTCAATCCCTTTGTGAGTGTGTTGTGGCACCTGAACCCCTTCTTTTATATAAAGCAGATTCATTCTGGCACCTTCTTCTTCCAGTTCGACAGCAGCGCTGTAAACCTTTCCACCGTAACTTCGCCATTCACCAATACGAGTGATATGGTTTCGCAGTGCTTTGGGAAGAACAAATTTCTTGCCATTCAGCTCAATGTGGTGGTTTGCGGGCTGTTCTTTAACTTGTGTATCTGGCTTAAGTTGCTTCATGCCCATAATTGAAGACAACATATCTTCCATTTCCGGTAGGTCGGTGTCGGCTTCAGTTACATCAGCACTGAACATCTCTTGCGCCGCTTCCGCTTCCAGACGTTGAACCGTCTGTCTGGATTCGCTGGATGTTTCAAGATGAGCTGCCACCATGATTCCGTGGCATGGGTCTATTGTCCCATCGACGTAAGCTTTAAACATTTCTAAATCCGGGTGATAACTCATAGCGACTCCCCATTCATTGAATGGCGCAATTTCTCTACCGCCAGTCGCAAACGTGACTTCACGGTCCCCAACGGTATATCAAACATATCGGCCACCTGCTGGTGCGGCAGCTCGTCTAAATAAACAGCTTTAACCACGTCTTTCTGGCTTTGTGGTAACACGTCTAAAAAACGGACAACCTGTTCTTTCAACATGTTTTGTTCCGGCGAGTAATGGTCAACAAGATCCGGCGGACAGTAATCGCTCGCCCAAATATCTTCAGAGTGAACGTGTAAGTCTTTGCCTTTTTGCTTTCTGAGCAGGTCAAAACTTAAGTTTCTCGCGATAGTGTAGATCCAGGTCGACAAAGAACTTTTTGCTGGATCAAACAGGTGGCTTTTCTGCCATACCATCGCCATCGTATCCTGAATGATTTCGATAGCAACGTGCTCGTTACTCACGTGTTTGATGACAAAAGTTTTCAGTCTTGGTGAGAAGAACCGAAATACTTCAGCGTAAGCCTGTTTGTCGCCGTTTTGTATTTTAGCCATACAGGTAGACCAGTGTGCCCGATCTAACCCTGACGATTTGGTTTGTGTTCCGGAGCCTGCTTCTAGCGTCTTGCTCATGATCGTTCCTTACATCGAACTGGGTATATCCCTGATTGGATATTGTCCTTATTAAAGTGAGTATACGATGCAGCGGAAAAAAAGATCACTTATTTACTGTCTATGGCATCCGATAAAAAATCTAACGTGGCAATGCATGAATCTTGCGACACCAACAGATCGAATTTGGACTGATTGATAGGTAACAACTCGAGCCAGCGTTGACTCACCCATGTGGCATCATCAAAGAAGCACTGTTCGTAGAGCTTTTTCACTTGAGGAAACTGCTGATACACTTCCTGTAGTTGCTTGGCTACGTGCTCTGAACTCTCTCCGAAACTGTGAGTCTGCCAGTTTGGAAGGTGCTCAATTTCTCCCACTCTCAGACCATCATGTTCTGACCACACTCGTTTAACCCTGATACGCTGCTTACCGTACACAGTAATGCCCAATAAACCATCGTCTAGAGTTTCGAAATCGACGATTTCTACCAGAGTACCTATCTGAGAGATGTTATGTGGAGAAGCGTCGTTGCTGTCTGAGACCAAACAAATAACAAACCCCTCTCCGTTTTGACAACATTCTTTAACCAGACGTTTATATCTGGGCTCAAAAATCCTCAAGTTCATTTTGCCTTCTGGCAAAACAACCGAACTCAAGGGAAATATTTTAGTAATGAGTGACATGCTCGCTTCCTTATCTTTATGTTTTGGGTTTACGAGAACTTCCAATATCACGATCACCACTCTTTTCCATTTACCGCACAAATGCAGGCACCACGGATGTTTCAGCTAAGAAATATCTGCATTCCCAACTCTGTTGAAAGTAAGAACGAAAACGTTTTTCCCAAATTAACAATTTTGTCATTAAGAAAACGCTGATTAATATTGCACCTAATTGACAAAGTTAACAAATAAGATCAATTACATGATCAGAGTCACGAAATCGTTTTCTATTTTCATTTCTTTGCACTTCCAAATGAGAAGTAAATATATAGAATGCGCTGCATCGGATTTACAGATCATGGATTGAGATCGTTTCAATTCAACTAAGAGAGAAGAACCATGCGCAAGTCATTTTTAGCACTTAGCCTCGCGACAGCAGCGGTTGCTGTTCCAGCTCAAGCAGAATATCTATACGGATTCGGTGGCGTTTACCTTGATCACCAAAGCTGGGATCACGGACCACAGGCAATTGAAGGTGCTGCAAACCGCAACCAGTTTGTTCTGGGTATTGAAGGTGGTGCTGGTTTTAGCTGGGGTGAACTATACGGTTTCTACGATTACGAGAGCATCGAAAAGTCTGCAGAAGATCGCAAAGCATCTCTAAAAGGTCAGGCTCATGTTTATCTAGGTGAATCTGGCGCGAGTCTTTACGCGCAAGTGTACAACCACGATAACTCTGCACAAAGTGAGCAGAACCGTGTTCTGGGTGTTGGTTACACAAAACTGACTGGCGAAGACTGGTGGTTCAAACCTTGGGTAGGTGTTCATCAGGTAAATGCTTGGTCTAACTTTGGATCTGAGTTCCGTTACAACGGTAACAACGGTTACATGGCGGGCTGGTCTGCGGGCTACAACTTTGAAGCATTCGGTCAGAACTTTGCTTTAGTCAACTGGAACGAAATCGAATTTGATCGCGCAGAAGCTTACGCTGAAGACCAAGGCAGCAAAACCGGTCTGAACGGTGCAGCTATCCTTTTCTGGCACGTAACAGACAACTTCTCTACAGCTCTGACTTACCGTTACTTCCAGAACAAGCTGGGCGTGAAGAGCGAGTTTAACGACGGTCGTGATTACGGTGATGCTCTAATCTACCGCGTACAGTACAACTTCTAAATCGAAGTCCTGTAATTTAATAAGTGGCGCTTTTTAGCGCCATTTTTGTTCGAATATATATTCGAACTCAAAGAAACCCCGCCAGATATTGCATCTTTTCCTGCTCTCGCTATCCTTGCTGCAACTTTCTCTCTGTAAGGCATTTCAGTTTGAACATTACCATTCTTGGTCCTGGGGCTGTTGGTGCGTTGTGGGCAACGTCCCTGCACGATGCTGGGCATAATGTGTCTCTTTGGAGTCGCAGTTGCACTGCTGAAACACTGCACCTTGCCAAAGACAAACAGGCTCCTATCGAGTTTCGAAGCAACGACGATAACGATCTGGCAAACGCCGATCTCATCCTGATCACTGTCAAAGCCTGGCAGGTAGAAGAAGCAATTACCCCAATTCTGCCGAAACTGAACACCGACACCATTCTGCTATTTATGCACAATGGAATGGGGGCGGTTGACGCGATATCAGAGCGTATTAAAGATTTCCCTGTCGTGCTTGGCACCACAACGCAAGCCGCTTACAAGCCATCAGCGAATCAGGTTCAGCACACAGGTCACGGAGTGACTCAACTGGGTGGTATTAATGCCAAAGGCTGTCACTGTGACTTTTTAGCAGAAGTCCTCAATCACGCAATGCCAGAAGTAAGTTGGAACCCTGATATTCAACATGCCTTGTGGGACAAGCTCGCCATCAACTGTGCCATCAATCCATTGACCGCCATAGAACGGTGTTTGAACGGAGATCTGGCTCAGGAGCAATATCAGTCAACATTAGATGCCATAGTCAAAGAAGTGGCGGTTGTTATGAAGGCTGAGCAGCAAGAAGCGAACTATTCCGACCTTCGGGGCAAAGTCGATTTAGTCATAAATGCCACAGCGAAAAATCACTCTTCAATGCAACAAGATGTGTTTTATCAACGCAAGACTGAGATAGAATTTATAACGGGATACGTAGTCAGCAAAGCCAGACTGCACGGTATTCCGACCCCAGTAAACCAATCTTTACTGGATGAAATACAAAGAATCGAACAAAGCTGGAGTTCATCATGAGTTTTAAAGTACTGGTCCCGATCGCACCGGGCACAGAAGAAATGGAAGCGGTTACCATCATCGATATCATGGTGCGCGCTGGCTACGATGTGACGATTGCCAGCGTCGACCCTGAGGGCTCACTCACCATGAAAGCATCTCGAGGTGTTATTCTGACGGCGGACTGCAAATTAGTTGAAGTAGCGGATGAGCAGTTTGATGTGATCGCTTTACCAGGAGGCGTGCCCGGCTCAGAAACTTTCCGCGACAGTGTGCTTCTGATCGAGATGCTCAAGCAGCACATGTATGAAGGACGTTGGATGGCGGCAATATGTGCAGCTCCCGCCTTAGTCCTTCAAACACACGACTTGTACCCAGAAGCCATCATGACATGTCACCCTAGTTTTGAAAAACACATTCCAGAGGCACAGTGGCGAGTTAAGCGTGTTGTAACAGACGTTATACACAAGCTCATTACCAGCCAGGGGCCTGGCAGCGCATTGGAATTTGCGATGGAAATCGTCATTCGGCTTTCTGGTAAACCGCATGCCTGGAGTGTCGCTGAACCTATGATTCCGGTTCCACAACTTCATTTCCACGAAATGGGTAAGTAACGCCTAATCCATTTCAGGATAGAAAATAAAAGCTTAACGAGTAATGGTTTGAATGTGCTTAACAATGGCTTTCAGACCATTACCTCGGGAGGGGCTCAGGTGAGTAAACAAACCTGTCACTTCGAAGTAAGCGTCGATATCAAAACTCTGAATCTGCTCTGAGGTTTTGCCTTCGTAGGCAGCGAGCACTATCGCTATCAAACCACGTACAATTCGGGCATCAGAGTCGGCACAAAAATGCCACTGCTCACCCACCTTTTCTACGACAAACCAAACCTGGCTTTCACAACCAGAAATGGTCACAGTATCGGCTTTTAGGTCTTCCGGCATATCGGGCAGTTTCTTACCCCACTGAATGACCTGTCGGTAACGGTCTTCCCAGCTTTTAAAACCTTGCATGGTTTCAGCAATCTGCTCACTAGAAATGTCAGTACCAAATGGGGAAGAAGGGAAATTGCTCATTATTTTGATTAGGTTTTGAATATTAACTGGTAGGGATTATACCCACTTTCACCACCAGTTGCCCACGGATTACTGGCATAAAAAAGCCCAACATTTGTATCGGGCGACTTCAGATGGATTATCTTAAGACTTCTTCAGCCCGCGCTGAATCAGCTTCTCAACAACTCGCGATACGGCAACAAAGCCAAAGGTGGCGGTCACTACAGTTGCAGCACCAAAACCGCTGGCGCAGTCCATGCGTTTTGGTCCTTCCGCTGTCGATTTGGTGGCACACACACTGCCATCTGCTTGCGGGTACTTCAATTGTTCGGTTGAGAATACGCATTCAATACCAAACTTTCGCTGTGGATTCTTCGGGAAATTGTGGTGACGACGCAATGTGTCTTTGATTTTCTTTGCCAGTGGATCCTGAATGGTTTTGGTTAAGTCCGCGACCTGAATTTGCGTCGGATCTACCTGACCACCAGCACCGCCTGTCGTTACTACTTTGATTTTATTGCTGCGGCAGAACGCCAGCAAGGCAGCCTTTGCTTTGACACTGTCGATGGCATCCAGTACATAGTCAAAATCTTTGCTGATGTATTCTTTCAAGTTGTCCGGTGAGATAAAGTCGTCAATCAGATTAACCTTACATTCCGGGTTAATCAGCTTTACCCTCTCTGCCATCACTTCAATCTTGCTTTGACCAACCGTACCATTCAAGGCATGGATCTGACGGTTAATATTAGTGACACATACATCATCCATATCGATCAGGGTCAGCTCGCCGATCCCCGTTCTGGCTAATGCTTCTACCGCCCAAGAACCCACACCACCAATTCCAACGACACACACATGCGACGCCCTGAGGATCTCCACTTCGGAGTTTCCATATAACCGCCTTGTACCGCCAAATCGCTGATCGTACTGCTCGGATGCTGGAGGAAGGTTGTCTTGCATGATGTCGCCTTGTGCAAAATTGGGTTCAAAAAGAAAGAGTGCGATTTATACGCACTCTTCATCAAAAAGTCTAGCCTACACGTTTAATCGCGCTTTTCAGGTGGCAGTGCCCAAGGTGATTGCGTCGCGGATGCTTCTAAACCTAATTTCCAAACCCGACCAAAATGCTTGTAATGACCAGCCTGAGTTCCGGCTCTTGGTCCCATACCATGGTATAAGTCGAGATGGTTTTGTTTCACTGCACCGCCAGTATCCAAAACAATCAAAAGACGCAACTCATGCGCTCCACTGAATGTGCCATCGGCGTTCAAAAGCGGCACTTCTGCCAGAATGGGTGTGCCCATTGGAAAGAGTCTTCTGTCACCAGCGACCGAAGCCATAGGAAGCAGTGGGATGCCTGCCGTACCCGTTACTGGTGCTGCCTGTCTTGGTTCAAAGAAAACATAAGAGGTGTTTTGCTCAAGCAGTTCACGAACAACTTCTTCTTCCTGTGCGAGAACCCATTCTTTGATCGCTTTAAGAGACATTTTTTCTCGTGGAACCTGATTTCTCTCAATCAGCACCTTACCAATGCTGACGTATGGATGCCCGTTTTTCCCGCCATAGGCAAAGTATTCCAGAGTATCGTCGTCTTCAAAATGCACGAAACCACTGCCCTGCACTTCCATAATAAACGGGTCAATCATATTTGCCGCATAGCCAAGTTCAAGCCCCATTCCTTCAAGCGCACCACTGTTAATTTCGGCTCGTGTCGGGCATTGTTCTTCACAGGTAGGCATTTTGTAGACAGGGTATTTGAACGTGTCATTCGGCTGATGGCGCAATTCAATTACTGGAGAGAAGTAGCCGGTAAACAACACGTTGCCTTTGTCGTCACCACCACCAAGCTGCGCTGCCTGAATACCGTAATTAGCCAGTTCTTTTGGATCGCCACTGTTTAGTGTCCACGCCGATAGCTGCTCGTATAAAGGCTGGAAAGTTCGTGACATCGAAGGCGACTTCACGAGAACTTGCTCTGCCTGGGCGTTAAATGCCAGATAATTTCGAGGTTTGTTGGATTCGATTTGCTCGGTTTGATTGAGCGCAGAAGAGAATTCACCGTCGAGGTATTGTTGACCTCGCTCGGTTGGGGCGGCACAACCCACTAACGTTGCTACCGCACCAAAGCAAAGAAATTTTTTAAACACAAAAACATCCAGACATAAAGGTTTGTATCAGCATGGCAAAATATATCGCCATCAGCAATACACTCTCTGTCTAATTGCTTGGATTTAACACAACCGGCTGCGGATTAGTATTGAGGAAGATAGACTCGTAATGCTCCGGTTTAATGCGGCGCATTTTTTTGAATGTCTCTGAGATGATGATGAACTCATGCTTAGAGCCGCCACTGCTGAATTTGAGCTCATTGCCATTAAAACTGAAGTCCGATGCGATTAAGCGGCCGTCTCTGTACACCCCTTCCTGTTTAATGGTGTATGAGTCTCGCATATAGGGTGCGACATTCTGTTCGACCCAGTGTCCGTAGATGTGCTTTCGCAACTCTTTTTGCTCCGCATTGTACTGGTTAAGGACGTGATATAAGCCAACCCCAACCCCGACAACTAGCGTACCTAAGAGTAATCCCGCCTTCAGATAATAAGACATATCCTGACGACCTCCCTGCCAGAGCTTGCTCATTGCACTACTCATCACTTCTACTTCCTAAACAGTGTGTACAGATACCACGGCGAGCCCAAAAACTTTCACAGAAAGACCAACCAACGACGACATATTAGTCAGTCTAAACCATACCATACATATTTTACTCAACATATGGACTTTATTTGGCACAGTTCGAAAATTTTCATTGAACAAATCTCAAATAGGAGTCAATATACAAAAATAATTACTCATAAAATTAGCATATTTAGTCACGGACAGATTTTATAGTGAAAATAAGAAGCACAGCACTGGTAAAAGGATTCAGGCAATCCGCACCTTATGTCAATGCCCACCGTGGCAAAATCATGGTGGTCATGATCGGTGGTGAGGCATTTGAAGATCAGAACTTCGGTAACATAATTAGTGACATTGCCCTACTGCATAGTCTGGGGGTAAAAATTGTACTGGTTCATGGCGCACGACCTCAGATAAACCGCTTGCTGGACAAACAAGATCACCACACGCCATACCACAAAGGCATACGGGTGACAGACGAAGATGCACTCAGTGTCGCCATGCAAGCAGCAGGTCAGCTTCAACTCGCCATTACCGCCCGACTTTCTATGAGTTTAAACAATACCCCAATGGCAGGTACGCAACTTAATGTTGTGAGCGGAAATTTCATTGTTGCTCAACCTATTGGCGTAGATGATGGTATTGATTACTGCCACAGCGGGCGAATTCGCCGAATCGATACCGAAGGCATTTATCGGACTTTGCAGCAGGGTTCCATTGTGCTTCTTGGTCCTATCGGCTGCTCGGTTACTGGCGAAAGTTTTAACTTACTTTCTGAAGAAGTCGCCACACAGGTTGCCATCAAACTCAACGCCGACAAACTTATCGGATTCAGCTCAGAGCAGGGCATTATCGACGACAACGGCGACGTTATTGCTGAGCTGTTTCCTAAAGGTGCTCAAGAGATCCTTCAACAAAGATTGTCGAAAGAAGGTGACGAAAATGGACGTCGTGGTTCCATTCGCTTCCTGAAAGCTGCAATAGCCGCTTGCCGAGCTGGCGTGCCAAGAAGCCACTTAGTCAGTTATAAACTTGATGGCGCCATTTTGCAGGAATTGTTCTCGTTGGATGGTATCGGAACGCAAATCGTAATGGCCAGTGCGGAGCAGGTTCGAAGTGCTGACATTGATGACATCGGCGGTATCTTGGATTTGATTCGTCCACTTGAGGAACAGGGGATACTGGTTCGTCGCTCTCGCGAACAGCTTGAGCAAGAGATCCACCAGTTCACTATCATAGAAAAAGACGGAATGATCATCGGTTGCGCCGCGCTTTACCCTTATATTGAAGCTAAAACGGCTGAAATGGCGTGTGTTGCTATCCACCCAGATTATCGGGATGGCAACCGCGGAGTTCATCTGCTCAAGCACATCTACAATCAGGCTAAAACCCTAGGCTTAGAGAACTTATTTGTGCTTACTACAAGAAGTATCCATTGGTTCAGAGAGCAAGGATTCACCGAAGTTGGCATTGACGCGCTCCCGGGTGAAAAACAGGATTTATATAACTACCAAAGAAGATCGAAGATTTTACAGCTCAGAGTTGTTTAATAGAACCTCATACTAAAAAACTTCATTTATAAGCAACTGATTTATAATAGGTTGCTAAATTAACGATGAAATTGGTTAAATTTTGACTTTTCATCTGCAAAACTGCTGGTACAATCACCGCCGCTGGAGAGGGTCACCTTTTCCAGCGTTCAAATTCAGATGAGTGTTTCTTTACGAGTACAACGTCAGATCATTGAGAAACATTCACTGCCACACGGAGGTTCCCTCTAATTTAGGGTCAAATGCTAGGAAGCGAGAGTCCACAACTTGCGAGCATAAACTCAATGAGAACCATAATTTGCAACTCAGCCCAAAGCTTTTGGGATATGGCTGATAACCAATTTTTAGACGGCAGAGACGTTCATTGCGTGTTTCCAGTAAACAGCAGTATGAAGCGTTACATTATGTCGTATCAAAACCGCTGTAATATTAAGAACATTTCTTTTTCTGATGTCTTTAGCACCAAAATTGAAGAAGATGTTAGCACCAAAGATTTGTTCCGCTTTCTGGCTCTTAATGAAGCCTAATCGCGTTAAGATTTAAAATGCTTACCACGGACGGTGCCTTTCTCTACTTCACATACCTAACCCAATCGACTCGCTAACCCACTCGCTCTCAACGTTTTTACTTTCACTCCACGACTCATTACCGCACGATCCCCAAACAGATCTAATTGCTTCTTAGCACGCGTAATTCCGGTATAAATCAACTCGCGGGTAAGAATTGGGCTGTAATTGGGTGGCAACACCATGATCGTATGCTCGAACTCACTTCCCTGAGATTTGTGAATCGTCATCGCATATGCGGTTTCGTGTTCGGGAACTCGGCTTGGAAGTACGCCTTTCACCGTGCCATCCGGTAACTCAAAATATACCCTTAGTCTTGGCGTTTCTTCCGACTCGTCCAACATACACACGCCAATGTCACCGTTATACAGCCCTAAGCTGTGATCATTCCGAGTCACCATAACCGGACGTCCGGGATACCAAAGCTCATCCGTGGCAGGCAATTTTCCTTTCTTTCTCAAGAGTTGCTCAATGCGTGTATTTAACCCTGTTACACCAAAATCCCCTTCACGTATCGCGCAAAGCAATCGACATTGGGAAAACAGCTTCAAAACCTCTCTGGCTTTCAACGAAGGCGTTTCATCGTGGTTCAACGGTCTTGTGACAGCTTGGAGATAATTGTCGTAACCCTTGGCGGCCATATTTAACATCGTTTGGTAGACCGCTTTATCCAAGTCATGATGCGCGATGTCTTCAAACCCTTGGTTCCACACTTTTTCAACTTGGATCGGCTGCCCCGAATTTATGGCTTTCGCCAGTTGCCCAATGCCCGAACGAGCATCGAATCGATAGCTTTTTTGCAGCATACACAAGCAATCGACAATCGCTGGGGCTTGAGTGGATACGTGTTGTGCTATCGCCGAAAAACCAGTCAGTGCCGATATCTGCTGGCTTTGAGTCGCGCTCATATGTTGATCACTGAAATCACAGATGTCGCCCAGAACGGCCCCCGCCTCTACCGATGCGAGCTGGTCTTTATCGCCTAGCAGAATCAATCTTGCCTGCGGTGGCAAAGCTTGCACCAGTTTATGCATCATGGATAAGTCGACCATCGAGGCTTCATCGACCACCAGAATATCCAAATGAAGAGGGTTATCGCTGTGATGACGAAATTCTGCGCGCCCTGGAATTGCCCCCAGCAAGCGGTGAATGGTGCTGGACTCGGTAGGAATTCGCGCTCGGATTTCTGGTTCGACCGGCAGGGCATCAACCGCTTTACCAATCGATTCAGTCAAACGAGCCGCCGCCTTTCCGGTTGGCGCAACCAGTTTTATGGTGGGCTCTTCACCAATATCTGAACCTTGCTGAACCAACGCCGCCAAAAGTTTAGTCACTGTTGTAGTTTTACCAGTACCCGGTCCACCTGAAATCACCGCAAAGCGACGGGTCAATGCCACCGCTGCTGCCACTTTCTGCCAGTTCAAGCACGCCGACTGAGGCACCAAATCATTCAGAGCTTCCAAGTCGGTAACCTTATTCGCTTGGGTAATTACCTTATCTATCGCTTCCCAATTTAAGGAATTGGAATCCACCACATCCAAATGATCGCACACCCATTGTTGCCTCTGTACCTGCGAACTTTGATCGGCTTTTGTCACGGCACTGAATAGGTAGTGGTAACTGCGCGCAAACAGATGATCTAAAGTGGTTTTCAAGCGATTGATTTGATCGTTAGAAAGCGGGATCGGGCTCATCAGTTTTTTTAATGTCTGGCTAAGCGAGGTCTCATAGTGCCAATAGCGATGCAAATACAGATTCGCGCCATCAAGGATTAACGGTTTCGCCTCACCCGATTTTCCCACCAAAGAAGAAGCAAGCAATTCAGACTGCCAGTCAATACCCGAAAACTGGTTGCGAAGGGCTTCCGCTTGCTCACCATACAGCCCCAAACAGGTCACCAAATCGACTTTGTCCATTGGAATACAGATGTGCCCTTTGCCTAACTCAGCGCTGACCAACCCAGCCAGAAAAGGGATGTTCTCACCATTGTCTGGCTGCTGGGACGCAATAAACTGAGCAAACTGATAATCCAATTGCCTTACGATGCCTTGCTCGGTCAGTTGTTGTAATAATTTAAGCATCTGCATCTATCGCTTCTCCGTCGATAAGCTTGTCGAATTGTTCTAAGAAAGTTTGAGTCGGCTTGGCAGAAAATATGCCGTGTTCGGATTGCCCGTCAACACCACGGAGGAACAGGTAATAGACCCCACCAAAATGCTGATCGTAGTCGTAGTTGGCAAGGCGGCTTTTCAAGAAGCGGTGCAGAGCCAGTGCGTAGATCTGGTACTGTAAATCGTAGCGATGATCAGCCATGGCATTATTGAGGTTTTCGCCGTGATAGTCAGCGACGGTATCCCCAAGGTGGTTCGATTTCCAGTCCAATACGTAGTATTTACCCTGATGCTCAAACACCAAATCAATGAAGCCTTTGAGCATGCCTTTTAAGGTATGAAAGCCCAATTCTCCTGCTTGTTTAGATAAAGCATCGTGTTGGTGCGCCAACTGATTAAATGAAGGAGCGATCAATACATCAATCGGCAACAGAAATTCCATTTCCACCAACAACTGGCTTGGTAGCTTGCTGGAAAGGCGAAGCGATTCCCCATCCAAAGGCGTATTCAGCACTGTATCCACCAAGTGCTCCAACACGGGCTGCCATTCGGGTTCCAGTTGCTCCAGCTCTATTAGCTTCGAAATGATTTCTCGGTTGGTGTCACTGCCTGCTGGTTCGTTGAACACCACTTCTTCAAACAAGGTGTGTAAAAACGTACCGGGTTTGGCACCACGTGGGAAATTAAAAATACTGCGCTCCTGCTCTTCTAACAGGTGTTCGTCTTCTTCCGCAAATGAGTCAATATCAAAGCCCGCCACTTCGAAACTCGCATCGTGTGAACCGTGACCAGATTGCTTCACTAACCCAGAATAACTGCTGATACGCCAGAATCGGTCAATCTGCTGTTGCAGTTCATTCGCGGTGAGCGCTTGCGTTTCCTTAGCTGCTGCTGAATAGCCAGAATCTGGAAGTTCAGGGGGCGTCACTATATCCATGCAGTCAAACCCCGTCACCACTTGTGACAGACAAGATGCCAGCTCTTCGGGTAATTTAGCCTCGCCGTTTTGCACCAAATGCCCCATCGCACTTAAATGTAAGCCCGATGGTCCTTTGGTGGCTCGCCCTTTGCGTATCGGTGTCATACCAATAAAGCAGCCATAGACGGCGCGGGTCAGGGCTACGTAGATAAGACGAAGGTCTTCTGCTAAACGCTCTTTGTCTGCCAGAGCAATGGCGTCTGAATTATTGGTGATATCAAGGACTGTTTTATCCTGCTCTGCATCGTAATACTTGCCTTCACTGGCTTCGCGATAGCTGCTCACAAATGGCAGGAAAACCAAGTCGTATTCCAGGCCCTTGGATTTATGAATGGTGACGATTTGCACCAGATTTCTTTCGGATTCGAGGCGTTGAATCTGCTCATCGCTACCACCCGCCAAACCAGATTGCACATCGCTGATGGTGTCCGATAGCCAACGCAATAATCCATGATCGCTTTCCAAAGACAAACTCGCCTGCTGCAACAACTCACCAATGTGCAGCAAATCGGTGATCACTCGTTCACCTTCGTCTTCTTCCAGTAACCTCTCGGCAATGGCTCGCTTTGCCATCACGGAGCGAATCATGGGCATGACACCGCGCTGTTGCCACAGCTTGCGGTACTCCCGAAACTCGTTCACCGTGTTTTCCCACAGCATTTCGTCGTTATTCAGCGCGTCCAACTCTCGGGCATTCATCGCAAACAACGCCGACGCCAAGCACGCTCGCAGTGCTTTGTCCTGCTCTGGGGTCAGAACAGCTTGCAGTAGCCGCTGAACATCGGCGGCGACATGGCTGTCAAACACGCTGTCACGGTTCGACAGATACACACTGGCAATCCCTTGTTTTGCCAGAGCCTCTTTAATTCTCCGACCTTCCGCGCCCGTTCTCACCAAGACGGCAATATCGCCTGCCTGCACGGGATGCGACTGTCCGCCTTTTTCAAACCACGCTTGTTGGTTATCGGATGCGGTTAACACCGTCTGAATCTGGCTGGCGGTTGCCTCCGACATGACCGACAGGTAATCCCCTTTGGTCACTGGTTTGCCGGCTTCATCTTCATGAAGCCAGAACGTGACCGCTTTTTGTTGGTTGCCATGCAAAACCCAGTGACTACTTTGCGCCTTAGGGCTGAATTTAACAGGTAGGAAAGGAATGTCGTCGTCATACAAAAACGGGGCATCACAAAACTCAAACAACCGGTTGACCGATGTCACCACATCGGCACTCGAACGCCAGTTGGTGTCCAAGGTGTAGTGGTCGGTCACTTCATTTCGGGCTTTGATGTAAGTGAAAATATCGGCACCGCGAAACCCGTAGATTGCCTGCTTCGGGTCTCCAATCATAAAGAGCCCTTTCTCTGGCTGCCCGACATAAATCCGGCTAAAGATCTTGTATTGCAGCGGATCGGTATCCTGAAACTCGTCGATCATCGCGACGGGATACAGCGAGCGAATGCGCTCAGCCAGTAGATCCTCTTCGTCTAAATCTAATGCGGCAGAAAGTTGAGTCAGTAAGTCATCGAAAGAAAGCCAATTTTTTCTTTGCTTCGCCTTGGCGAGTAATACGCGACATTCTGAAATCGCATGCGCCAGAATTGGGTCTCGCAGCGAAACCGAATTAGTCAGAAACGCCTCTACAGCGTCAAAAACGGGATGGCAGGGTGGCGTCCCTTTCGGAGTTTTCTCGTTCAACGCTGCTTGGCTAAATCGCTCCAATTTGTCTGGAAAGGCGTAATCGACCGTTGGGCTCGCTGCCCAGGCATTCACCTGCTCAAGCCAGGTGGGCAGTGACTTTTTGGTGTAGCTGCGTTTGTTGATGTCGGAATTGGCGATCAGGTCATGGAAATCTGCTTGGGATTCAACCCACTTCGCTTTGAGCTCATCAATTCTGACCAGATTCTGCTGATGGAGATCGGCAATATTGGTAGACAGAGGGGCAACAGTAAGCTCAATGTTCGCACCAGTCAGATATCGAGAGACATCGGCAAGTAGCGCAGCAGGGGATGCCCAGATTTTGCAGATTTCCGCTGCCAGTTGAATCGGTAATGGGTAGAACTGTCTTCGCCAATAATCGGCTACCACCTGCGCTTTCAGTTGGGTTTCATCGGTCACAAACTCGTTATTAAAACGGCTGCCAGATTCAAAGGCATTTTGAGTCAGCATGCGTTGGCAAAAGCCATGAATCGTATAGATGGCGGCTTCGTCCATCTGGCGCTCAGCTTGAAGCAGGATCTTGGCGGCTTCTTTGTGATCAGAAATGGCATCCAACAAAGGGGCGATCACCGGGTCACTGCTGCGATTTTCTGGTGATGCATCCGCTCGGGAAAACGCCAGACGTGCATCATGGATACGCGCACGAATACGATCTCGAAGCTCAGCAGTCGCCGCTTCGGTAAAAGTCACTACCAGAATTTGATCGACGGTTAACGGACAAGGGTGTGAAGTGGCACCATTACCATGACCAAGAAGTAAACGAAGATACAAACCTGCAATGGTGAAAGTTTTACCGGTTCCCGCAGAGGCCTCAATGAGCCTAGCTCCGTGTAATGGGAAGTCCATCGGTGATAAAACCATCGCTTGCTGCAAATGGGTATCAGATTGGTGAGTCATAATTCGTCGATTCCGCCTAATAATTTGTGATCGAACACTTGTTTTGTAGCAATAAGTTGCTTTTAAAGATCAAAATAAAACAGGGTGAGATCTTCCTCACGGATAAGCCTAGAGCGCATGGGTACTATCCCCTCCACAGAATTAGTGGTCACCTCTGACCCTGTGGTCGCACAGCGAACACCCTACAAATTACAACGATTTGCTGGCGACCACCCTACACTTTCTCTTTTCTGTTTTACCTTTCTTCCGCATCATGAGTGGCTAACACTGCAGCTTGTAATACTAAACTCGCATTTAACCGGATCGCTTTTCCTAGATCGTCATCCCATGAAGACCAGATGCGTTGTATGTATCGGTCTGAACCTTCACCTGGGAACAAATAACCATCATTAAAAGCATCAGCCATTTTCTTGAACGCAGCTTCTTCATCATCAACCCACTCGCCCGCTTTATTGATGCATGCCTGAACACCTGCCAACGCGGTTTTGGGGAAGTAAGCCAGCGGCTGATTCATACCTTGATAAAACAGCCTCACCAGTTCTTGAAGCATCATCTTGGCTTGACTGGCATTGTCTTCAATTGAACCTGCCAGTGGTGAAATAACCCAATGCACCACGCCTTCTTTTTTGTCATAGCCAATGAGATGAGTTGGACTGCTTTGCCCCATGGCTGCCAAACAAAGGTGATCAATCCAGGCAGCTAACCAGTCCTGTGCACGAATTTTTCCGCTACGATAACGAAGTAAGCCAGACTGATAGCGCTGAGTTAGCCAGCCTGTAAGTTCACAAGGTTCTCCCTCTACACTCAGTTCAAGGCGAACTTCGCTGTCTTCCAACGGCTTTCCGGTTAACGGGTAAAGCACATTGACCATGGCGTCGGTCTGTTCCCGATTGGCAGCAAATTCGAGCTCGCCAAACGCTCCCACTGGCAATAAACCTTTGGCGCGTTGCTGCTCCATATAGCGATGCAATACGGGCTCTTCTGGCTCACCGTTTAAACGGCATTGGAGCAAAGTGTCGACCAGCTCGTCGCGCATCTTGTAGCTCTGCAATCCCCCCAAGGTAAACGGTTCGTCGTTTTCCATTGTTGCCGTCGGTGGTTCAAAGAAGACTTTCAGGCGACGATTAAAAAAGTACTGTACAGGCAGGCGCCAGAAGCGTTGGAGCTCAACAAGATCCAATTGATAAGGCGCCGTCATTTCAGTGAGGTAATCGTCCAATGGTTGCTCAAATGCCCCTGATCTTGCGCCGAGGCGATTTACGCTGGGCAGCCACTCTTTGGCGTAACTTTTGTCTTCTCCGCTAAATGCGTCTGGGCTGAACGGCACCATGGGGTGAATGTGAATGAGCGAGTCCAAAAGTTTGTCGCCTGAGGTATCCACCCCAAGAGACAGATCGTCTTCAAGACAGTAATTCTGGTGACAGTATTCGAGCAACTCAGAAACCAGCACAGAAGGCACTTTTTCTGTGTTGTCCTGAATGGATCGCCCGACATAACTGATATACAAAGACTGCTGCGCAGACAGTAAGGCTTCGAGGAACAGATAACGATCATCGTCACGGCGGGAACGGTCACCCGGTCTCGCTCTGTTGTTCATCAAGTCGAACCCTTCCGGCGGCATAGAACGCGGGTAAGCCCCGTCATTCATGCCAAGCAGACACACCAACTTAAACGGAATAGAACGCATCGGCATCAGGGTACAGAAGTTCACTTGCCCAGCCAGAAAACGCTGGCTGACTCGGGTGCCCGACAGTTTGTTGTGCAGGTATTGCTGCAATACCGTATGTGACAGTGTCTCTTGGTAGCCGGCATCGCTCAGTTGTTCAAGCAACTGCGACATCGTATCCCGAATCGACTTCAGTGCCATTTCTCCTTCCAGCTCCACGCTAAAGAAGGCGTCTAACATGTCGTTAATGATGCGATGCCAGTCCTGTGCGATTTGTGTGGCATTAAGCTGACGCTGGAATTGATTCAGGGTATCAACATAATGCGCCAGCTTCCCAGCCAGCTCTGCATCCATCCCCTGAACTTCATTGTAGGCGGCGATGGTGCGCTCACCCTCGAACAGACCCGCACTCTCTGGCATGGCGTAACCCAAGAGCATTCTCTGAATCCCAAACAGCCAAGTGTTTTGATTCAGTTGAGGCAGCTCAAACTGCCCAGCGGTTTGCTCGTCCAGCCCCCAGCGAACACCAATTTCTTCAATCCAGATTTTGGCGCGCTCGAACTGGTCTTCGTTTAACCCGAAACGCGCCATAATTGCGGGTACTTCAAGCAGCTCCAACATTTCAGAGGCTTGGAATCGGCTGTCTGGCAGCAGCATCAATTGCATGAAGGCATTCAGTACAGGGCTTTCTTCTTGTGCAGTTCGGTCTGAGATCGAATAGGGAATAAAGCGTTCACCTGGTGCGTTACCAAACACTGCCTGAATGGCTGGGCTGTACGCATTGATGTCCGCCACCATAACAATGATGTCGCGAGGTTTGAGGTTAGGATCGGCATCAAACATCGCGAGCAACTGGTCGTGTAGCACTTCCACTTCGCGCATCGGGCTATGGCAGGCGTGTACAGACAGAGACTTATCCCCTAGCTGAACCACTTGCTTGTGCTCGCTGGTCTCTAACTCGTCGTCTTTCTGATGTTCTTCTAAGTTAAGAATGTCTGCCTGAAGCTGATGCAGAATGCTGTCGCGGTCTACATCGACAAAGGCTTCCACTTCATGAGCTTCTAGTTGAGACAGCAAATACATGTTGTCTCGCCCTAGTTTTCCCATCGAAGCCAGTAGACTGTTGCCCACGACGTCGGTGTGCAGTTCATCAATCACATTATCTTCCACGTCGCCTTTGAGCTGCTCGGATACACCGTGTGCTTCTGAATGGTCTTGTTTCCACTCCACGTGCTTACGATGGCGAGCCGCCAGCTTGGCTAGGTACTTTCTGTCTCGCACTTCTCCCCAGTAGTATCGGCATGGGTTAGTGAACATCAGGTGGACATCAATGTGCTCGCCAAGTGCTTTAAGTGCGTCCATATAACGCGGAGGCAGTGATGAAATACCAAATACAAACAGGCGCTTTGGCAGCTCATCCAAATTTGGTGTTGTATGTGCCAGTGCGTCGATAAAGTGCTCGTAGAGGTTTGCCCTGTGATACGGCGACTGACCCAGCGACACGGTTTTGTCGTACAGCGCTTGCCATAAAATCGGCTGCCACGGGTGCTCTTCACCAATCTCAGATACCGCTTCACCGGACTCCCATGTGGCGATCCACTCAGGTCGATACACTAGATAGCCGTCAAAAATGTCGGCGATCTTTTCCGAAAGCTGGTAAAGCTTAGCGTGGTCTTCATCCCCTTCCAGATAACGGTTCAGCGCCGAGAAATCGGGCTTATCGAGCAGAGTTGGAAGAATGTCCATCAATTTCCACGTCATGGCTTCTTTGTTAAACGCACTGCGCGAAGGCACGTCTGGCAACACATGCGTAAAGCATTCCCAAATGAAAGTCGCTGGCAGGGGAAAATCGATGTTTGCTGCTACACCAAACTCTTTAGCCAGTTCCATTTTCAGCCATTGGGACATACCCGGGCTTTGTACCAGGATTTGTTCTGCTTCAAATGGGTTTTCTAATGGGGACAGTTTTATGAGCTCAACCAGCAAGGATTTAAGCAATTCAATCTGGTTGGAATGGTAGACAGTAAACACAAAGAGTCCGTCGGCGGTGTGGATATTAGTGCCTAGATTAGCATACAGGTTTGTTGTCGTAGAACTGAAAACGTCGCTCAGGCGTATTCCTGTCTGCCGTCGCACATTTTATGATCACAAGCTGCTATGAAACTAGAGTATTGCCAAACTTATGGAATATAAAAAACAGCTCAATTTTTCGACCATTTCCACATCATCAGACGCAAAATCGATGTGCTTTTCTGATGGATGAGATTTTGCATTTTTATGACGTGGCTCAGTTTGACTTCTAATGGAAGCATGGTGAAGTTTAGAACATGGTTGGGAGGAGATCTGCCGAAAGTATGCGCTGCAATTTTAATGTAAATCCAGATTAGGTTGGAACTGGGTTTATTCCCTCTACTTGTCTTGCGCATACCTTGTATTTTTTTATGCCTACTGCACTTGCTCATTTGCTGCAAACTTTGGGTAGGCATTGTTGTAAAAAGAAAAAGGTAAGATATGCCAAATCAAGTGGCAAGAGCCGTTAAAAAATGGATGAAATACCCAGTTCATCAGGTGAAGCGCTATCGTGCAAAATCGTCGCTCCAGTACCTCACGTCCCACAAACTGACTTCTGTCCAAGCCGTTGGAAATGCTCTTCACGATGCATTACACGATGTTGCTTCAGAACAGGAGTGTGAATTGATGGGTAGAATTGAACAAAGGAGAAACACTCTGCTCAATATGCATTCAGAAATCGTAGTCGTTGATTATGGTGCGGGTCGCCCCTCAGACCGACGTAGCCTCGAAGAAATGGACAAGGGGGTGAAGTCGTCATCGACCGTCAATAAAGTCTGCCGTTCAAGTAAGCCTGAGTTCTGGTGTTCTTTCTTGTTCAAGTTGATTCAAAACCTGCACCCTATCCGATGTGTTGAACTGGGCTCCTGTGTCGGCATATCCGCCAGCTATCAAGCCACAGCCCTTAGGTTAAACAACCAAGGCATGTTAGTAACGCTTGAAGGCTCACCGGAAGTGGCTGACATAGCCCGCCAGACTTTAAACCAGATGGAACTCGATAATACTTCGGTTATCACCGGACCTTTTCACACAACGCTTGAATCCGTTCTGGGTGATGCCAAACAGGTAGACTTTCTTTTTAATGATGGGCACCACGACCACGACGCTGTGATTCGGTACTTCAATATTGCGGTCCCCTATCTTTCTGATGAAGCCATGGTGGTGTTTGATGACATCAACTGGTCACCGGGGATGCGAAACGCTTGGGATAAGATAGAGAACGATCCACGTGTTGCCGTGTCGATTGACCTCCATGAAATTGGCATCGCGCTGGTTAGTGACAGAATCTCGGGAAAGGAAAAAATAAGAATCCCGCTATAAAAAAGCGGGATTCGATTAGTTCGTCACTTTGCTGCCCATGATAATGGTGGGCAGCACATGTCTGGCGTAACACCAGCTCACATAGAACACAACCGCACTCGCCACCAGCAGTTCAAATATTGCAAGATAACGCACCTGCTCAACGTACTGTTGCGCTACGGAGATACTTTCCAACCAGTCAGCCATTTTGAACAGCGCGGTTGCCCCAATCACCATGGGAAAGGTAAAAGCGGCGTAAGCAGGGCTGAACGGCAACCTTAACAGGTGGAAAAACGCGGCATAGATAACCACTGTCATAAGAATGGCAATACCGAAAAGTAACGCAACCAGTACAGGTGATGGATCCTGGGTTACCGTTAAGTACCCTGCAAGGGAAAGGCTGGCCGGTGCAGCCATAATGGCAATGGTGGGCTTAGCAGCATCTGGCACACTTTCGCAAAATACTAAGCGATAGATCATGGTTGGCAGCAGAATGGCATAGGTCACCAGACCAAAATTCAGAATTCCATCGGCAATGTATGCCAATTCAGGCGTGCCTGAAAAAGAAACATCCGCCACAATCAGACCAACAGGAGGAACAAACCAGCTTGGCACCATGTGGCTAAGCTGAAAGTCGCTGCTTCGGTGATAGATAAAGCTGACCAGAAAAGATACGTGAATTAACACCGCCATCATCCAGATTGCATCACCAAAACCGCGGTTCCACTGTCCAAAACTGTGTGAAATCACCATTAGCGCCATAGCAAACGTTGGCAATACGCTGCCCACAACTGGATGCGCCATATCTTGTTTAAGAAGGTGACCATGAGCCATAAATTTGATGGTCAAAACGATAAGCAACACACCCGCAATCACAGCACCAGTGATTTGCCCCATACCGTCGAGCGGTGCGACATTCTCCCAACTCCAGCCTAAACTGGCGATCCCCAAAGCAAGCCCGGCCATAGGTGTCGGAGCAAGAGCACTTTTGGTGGTCACTTTTTTGATCATGGCTGCTTATCTCTATTTAACTCAATAGCAACATAATAGACTTGCCAAGCATTTAATAATATCTGAATATATTTAAACCAGGGTTAAGTAAAACTGAACACATGAATATATCATTGAAACAGCTCAGAGTTTTTGTCGCCATTACGCAGGAAAAAACCATTACTGCCGCTGCGCAACAGCTTTACCTTTCAAAAGCTGCTGTCAGCATGTCCCTTGGAGAACTGGAAAAACAAGTTGGGCATGGGCTCTTTGACAGAGTTAATAACCGTTTGATTCTTAACAGAGAAGGGAAACGTCTGCTGCCTCTCGCCGATGAGATACTGCACCGCGCAAACGACATTGATGAACTGTTTCAGAGCGACCAACCTCTTCACGGCGAACTGCATATTGGTGCCAGTGACACCATCGGCAATCAGGTTGCCCCGTTTTTGCTGAGCGGCTTTCGCTCATTGACCAATCACAACCACCAGTCTCTGTTTATCTCCAATACCGCATCCATCTGCGAAAAGCTCGCGGACTACGAACTGGATATCGGCTTAATTGAAGGTAAAACTCAGCATCCTCAGCTCATCACTCAACCGTGGTGCCTGGATGAAATGTGCATCATTGCCAGCCCGAATCATGAGCTAGCCAAAAAGGATAATTTAGGTGTTCGTGACCTGGAATATACCCAGTGGCTGCTCCGGGAGTCAGGATCAGGTAGCCGGGAATTTTTCACCCAGAGAATCGCCCCAAGACTGGAATACTGGCAGGAAGCGTTTCAGCTTAACACCACAGAAGCCATCATCAACTGTACGGTCGCCAACCTGGGGCTGGCATGTCTGTCGCGCCGATCGGCTCAGTACGCTATCGATGATGGGCGGGTTGTGACTCTGGATTTACCTATCGATTTCCAGCGTAAATTCTGGATTCTGCTCCATAAAGAAAAGTACCAGAGCCCGTTACTCAAAACCTTCTTAGAGTTTTGTTCTCGCTGGCAGGCATAAGGGTTAATTAGCTCTCACTCCGACCTTACCGACTGGACACTTGAGCAAACAATCTGTATAAACAACCAGTAGATCAAATCTAAAGTTTAAAAGAGGATAACCATGGCTGTAATCGTCAAGTACGTGGTGGAGCGCAACGGAGAAGAAAAGATGACTTTTACCTCTAAAGCTGAAGCTGACGCTTATGACAAAATGTTGGACATGGCAGATGAGCTATTCAGCCTTCTGGCCGGCAGCAACCTAATTGAAGACGAAGAGAAGCAAGAAGAACTGTCTCTTTACTTGGCGAAAAATAAGGAAGAAGTCCTTTACGCTCTGGGTGCCAAAAAGCGTAAAGCGGCAGCACCTAAAAAGCCAAAAGCGGTTGAAAGCCCAAAAGAAGATGAAGCCGACTCTGCAGAGGACGCGGCTTAACCTTCCAACACAATGAGAAATTCATCACGCAAATAGTCAGCCCATCGCTGGCTATTTTCTTTTTAGCGATATTATATCTCTCATCGGACAGCGTATATCGTTTGGCAGACTATCCGGCTTTTGCCTCTTTCATCTCATAAGCTGGGTGAGTAGGATGCCTCTTAACAAGTTTCTGTTCGGTTTTGGAAATCCGGACAGCAAGAAATTTAACCAAGGAGATTTCACTCATGGCAACTTTTTCTCTGGCATTTGGTACAGCTACCAAAAACCGTGATGGCAAAATTATTGAAGCCTTTTTCCCTAACCCTGTATTGACCCCAAGCGATGCACTTGTAGCTGCGGTAGCTGGCGTTGCAGGTTACGAGCAAGGCAACCAGGCGATTGAAATCTCGGCAGCTCAAAGTGCTGAGCTGGCAACAACATTCGAAGCAAACGGTGACGTAGCCAACGCTTCTTTCGCAGCCAAAGCGGCAGAGTCTGAGCAACCACTTGTTTTGGTGATTCTTGCCACTGACGAAAAACCAAGTTCCGTTGCAGAAGGCTTCCTGAAACTGCAACTTATCTCTAACCGTCTGGTGAAGCCACACGGTACTGTACTAGACGGCATCTTTGGTCTGCTTCACAACATCGCGTGGACTAACGAAGGACCTATCGATCTTCCTGAGCTGGCTGATCGCCAAATCGAAGCGCGCCTTGCTGGTCGTAACCTGTCTGTCGATTGCGTAGACAAGTTCCCTAAAATGGTGGACTACGTGGTGCCGGCTGGTGTTCGTATCGCGGATACATCTCGCGTTCGTCTGGGTGCACATGTGGGTGAAGGCACAACCGTTATGCACGAAGGCTTCATCAACTTCAACGCGGGTACAGATGGCGTGAGCATGGTAGAAGGTCGTATTTCTGCTGGTGTTGTTGTAGGCAACGGCTCTGACATCGGTGGCGGTGCGTCTATCATGGGTACGCTTTCGGGCGGTGGTACTGTGGTTGTCTCTATCGGCGAGAACTCACTACTTGGTGCAAACGCAGGTCTTGGTTTCCCTCTAGGCGACCGTTGTACGGTTGAATCTGGTCTTTACGTAACAGCAGGTTCAAAAGTACGCATGCTGGACTCAGAAGGTAACGAAGTTGAAATCGTAAAAGCGCGTGACCTAGCGGGTAAACCAGATCTGCTGTTCCGCCGCAATTCAGTTACAGGCCAAATTGAGTGCCTGACCAACAAAACTGCCGTTGAACTAAACAGCGAGCTTCACAGCAACAACTGATTCAGGTTGTAAACCAAGATTGAAAAGACCAGCACAGCGCTGGTCTTTTTTATTGTCTAACCTTAGCTCTGCGTTAATCTTTCACAGGCTTGTTTTACCCTGTCTCTCGGGCAACCTAAATTAAGGCGAACATACCCACTCCCCCCCTCTCCGAACTCTGTCCCGACGGAAGGCAGCACTCCGATTTCAATGAATCGATTTCTAAGTTCGTCATCGCTTAAATTCAAATTCCGACAGTCTATCCAAGCCAGATAGCCAGATTGAGGAGTCGTCATTTGAAGCTGAGGTAAATGTTCTTTTAAGAACCGATCTAAATAGTCGAAGTTACCCTGAATATAGGCTTTCAGCTCTTCTAACCAATCCAGACCTGTCGAATAGGCGCTCTGTGTGGCTGTGATCGCCATAGAATCAAACAGATCGAGAAAACGTGTGGCTTTCATCTTCTCAAATGCTGCACGAACCTGAGGGTTGGGAATCATCATATTGGCGATGCGTAGTGACGCCAAACCAAAGGTTTTGGTTGCCGCAGATGCCACAATTAACTTGGAATGGAAGTATTCTTCCAGATTCAAAGCACTCCAACAACGTTGATATGGCAGTGCAAGATCTATCCATATTTCGTCGCTGATCAGCCAGACACCATATTGATGGCATAAACTGGCAATGGAACGCACTTCCTGTTCTGTCCAGATTCGTCCGACAGGGTTATGAGGATTACAGAGGATAAACGCCTTACAGCCATTTCTGAAACTCTGCTCAAGCGCTTCCAAATCTAAGTCATATTTGCCTGCGTTGTGTTTTAAGCGTACTTCTTCAACTTCTCTGCCCGCCATCTGAATTGCGAAGTTGAACTTACCGTATCCTGGCGACTGAACAGCGATTTTGTCGCTCGCCTCGGTAATCAGCTCGATGACCAACGCTACACCGGGCATGACACCACTGATTGGGGATATCCAATCCATGTTCAGTTCGAGTTCATGCTGCGACGCATACCATTCTTTGATTGTGGCAAAATAACTTGAAGGGATTTGGGTATACCCGAACACACCATGTTCGACTCTTTGCTGCAAAGCACTGGCAACGGTAGGCGGGATAGCGAAATCATAATCAGACACCCACATCGGAATGGCGTTTTCATCGTTCACTCCGAATTTCTGAAGGTTAGCGTCCCACTTGATGGCGCCCGTTCCGATTCGCTGATGTTGCTGATCAAACAGAGAAGACATGAACATTCCTTTGTATTGAGCTAGGGTCTTAAAGAAATCTCACCCTTAAGACTTTTTAAATCGAATTGCTGACGCAATAATAATGAGATGAACTAGATAAATAACGGAAATCAATATGCGTTTACTTTTAGCTTTACTGCTGCCTTGGTTGCAGTTTTTCACCATTGGCAGACCATTTAGCGGAATCATCTGCCTAATCCTTCAAATTACTCTTGTTGGCTGGATCCCAGCAGCAATTTGGTCAGTATATGCTTTGAGCCAATACAAAACGGACCAAAAGATAAAAGACGCAATGAGCGACAGTTAAACCTGCACTTCAGAGGCAATGTCTTTCATTGCCTCTACCAAAACATCGATTGGTTGAGCACCGCTGATTAGGTGTTGTTGATTCACCACTAAAGCTGGCACGGCGTGTACTCCAAGCGATAACCAGTGCACCTCGTCATCTTCCACGACTTTATTCCAATGCTCTGAAGCCGCAACTTGCTTTGCTTCGACTGGATCTAATCCGGCATTTTTCGCTGCTTCTGCCAACACATCGTGATCTTCAATGGCTTTATTTTCTGAGAAATACGCTTGAAACAGAGCCAGTTTCATCTCGGTTTGTTTACCGGACTCCGCTGCCCAGGCAACCAGCTTATGCGCATCGCGGGTGTTGTAGACATTCATGTCGTCAGAAAAATGAAAATCAAACCCCACTTCCTTGCCGAGCTTAGTCAGGTTGTCTCGCACCTGCACACTTTGCTCTGCTGTGGTGCCGTAACGTTTCATCAGATAATCACGTAAATTCACACCACCTTGATGGAGATCGAGGTTCAACTCAAACGGATGCCAGTGCACATCAACATCGATAGTGTCCGCAACCAGTGCCATCGCAAGCTCTAATCTTTTATAGCCGACAATGCACCACGGACAGGACACATCCGAGACTAAATCAATCCTAAGTTGTTGCTTACTCATCTCTGTTTTACCCATTTCACTCATTGCGCACTCGTATCTGTTTAATGTAACCGAGATTACGTCAAAATTCCTGATTCACTTCTATTTTCCGACATCCATGTAATTGACTTTTAAACCTATTACACAAAAACCCTAACCCTATCTGAAATCTTAACTTCATTATGCTGGCAATGTTGTCATTTATTTATACCAATGATTTATATAGTGAAATTTTTATGGAGATGAAGAAATGGCAATTAAAAAGTCGGTAGGCATAGGTGGCTTTAACAATAAACAAGATATTGAATGGGTACAAACTTCCCTAAACAAACTAAATACAGTAAATCCAGAATTAAAAATTGATGGGAAACTGGGAGTAGTACTCGAAAGATCAAAAACTGTCGCAGCCATTATGAAGTTTCAGAAGCAATCTGCCAATATGATCCGCCCCGACGGAAGGATAGATGTCAATGGTAAAACACATAGAAAAATCAAAGAGAAAGTAAACCTCAAAACAACTTCCGCTCCAAAACCTTTAACAGGCAACTTAAAGCAAATTCTTAGAACCAACCTCGAAAAATATGAGGGACGAGTAGCACATATGTACCTAGATACCAGAGGTTATGTTACTGTCGGGGTCGGTCATATGATGCCAAACAAACAAAAAGCGAAAGAACTTAAATTTGTTGTCGAGGTTTCTGGTGTACTAGCTACACCAGCAGAAATTGAATCAGAGTATGATCTCCTGAAAAAACAACCTTTTGGTAATATGTATGGCGCTCGTACTTTCAAAAAACATACAAAGCTAATTCTCAGTGATACTGAAATAAACAAGATCACCGATAAGCATATCAATAGCTTTGAAAAAGAGCTTGTCAGTATTTATGGAAACAATGAGTTTTATAGTTATCCAGATAAAGTCAAACTCGCTTTGTTTGACATGATTTTTAACTTAGGTATGACGAAACTCAAGAATCTCTTCACTAATTTCAATAAGCATATTAAAGCCAGAGACTTTAAAAAGGCAGCTTTAGAATGCAATCGGAAAGGAATATCATCCGAGCGCAATACATACGTCAAAGACCTACTGAGGAATAGTAATGGTTAAAAAGAGATTTATATCGCTAGCGGTTTTGGCGTGTGTATCGTCTCCTCTAGCGCTTGGATGCGAAGTATCCCCTACTTACTCAAATGTTTTAAGTTTGCTACCTGTGGACCAAAACATTGAGTTAATGAAAAAGAAAGATATCGAACAACTTCTAGCTACTCGTTGGGACTATTCGATGCCTTTGCTGAATGAAAAGCAAGCTGAATTTGAAGTGCATAGCTGCGCAGAGTTGTTATCTCATTATCAGAATTCAACCCCCCTAAGCCAGGCGGATAAACCTTGGGTTGATGCTGTTTATTTAAATTGTAAACTGGCAGAAGCCTCTTTATCGTTGACTTCTTCCGAGCAAACATTCGTTGCTGAACTTAAGCTAGATGATAAATTTCCTTCCATTGCCCCTTCAGATTTTCTATTGAGCATCTCTGATGAATCCCAAACAAAAGTGTCAGCCTCAAACAACTGGTCAGACGTAGCTAAAATTACTCAAGTCAACGTAATAGATTCAACTACTACTGAATTTAGGGACGATACGGGAAGCATTCAGCGATTGAGTGTCATTTGGAAAGGTGACTTTAATCAAGACGGTTTTGAAGATGCTTTAGTCTATGCGTCAAATTCTGTCGAAGGCGGCTCTTATCAAAGCCAGGTGGGTTATGTCATTACGAGAAAGTCAGCTGACGACACATATTCGATAATTGAGACTTTCTAAACTCTTAGCTAATATTTGCAAGAGCCTAGCTATCTAGGCTCCGTTCTGGTTAGGTTAGCTCGTACTACCAAACAACCGAAATGCCCAGTTTTCCACTGTGCCGGTTTCGATGCGTTTTTCAATCAGTGCACGCCATGAATCTACCAGTGGTACTTCAATCAGTGACTCCAGCTCTTTCTTATCAAGAATGCCTCTGTACACTGCACCCATAATGCGCGCGAGGCTAAAGTCAGGATGCGGTCGCTCAATCAGGAGAATGTCATCCCCTGCTCCAATTTCACCTTCCTCGATAACTCGGAAATACCAGCCTGTGCGCATGGTCATTTGCAGTCGGAGCGCCATATCTGGCTCTTCACAACGATCATTGAGTTTCCAGCAAGGCATTCTTCCCTGAGACACTTCCAGCAAAGTAGAACCAATTTTTATTTTGTCCCCGATGCAAATTTGGGATTCACTGATACCAGTGGAACTGAGGTTTTCACCAAAAGCACCAACCTGTTCAAAGATGAGCTTGTTTCCAAGTTCTTCACGCCACTTTGGGTAATGTTCCGACGGATACATGTGCAGCGCTTTTTCAATGCCGCCGTGGAAGCGAGGATCCCCTTGTTCATCGTTCGTGAAACCAAGCGAGTTTGCGTACAGGCGACCGGACTGTATTTTTTTGTCAATGGCGCTGACTGCCCCTCTGGAATAAGGCTGGGTTTTACCGGATAGAACAGACTCGACAGTTCCTATCTTTTTCATTGAACGACTCCATTTGAAAAGGTGGGAGCGTTACTTTAACAGTAACTCATCAGTTCAATAAAATTTTTATAAAGTACAACATGTTAATTTAAGGTTGATACACAACCTGAAGG
The DNA here is from genome assembly GCF_019904195.1 of Vibrio sp. SCSIO 43132. Classification (NCBI taxonomy): domain Bacteria; kingdom Pseudomonadati; phylum Pseudomonadota; class Gammaproteobacteria; order Vibrionales; family Vibrionaceae; genus Vibrio; species Vibrio sp. SCSIO 43132. The sequence goes on along the minus strand of NZ_CP063199.1, from coordinate 894,722 downwards.
ACAGGCTTGGCACGTTTATGAAGTTTATAGACGACAAAATTCAGCCCGCTGATCCACTCTTCACTGAGAATACGAACCCGGTTTTCAATTTCGATTTCGTTATCTTCCAGCACAATTCGGTAGTTTCCGGGAACCAGATCTTCAATAAAGTAGAACCCATCTTGTTCTACTCTGGCGGAATAGGATTTGCCGCTTTCTTCATGAAAGAAATTCAGATACCATCCAGCGAAACTATCAGGTGCCGTCACAATCCCATCGACACCAAAGCTTTTATTTACCCGCACTTCTATGTGCGTCTTGCCGCCCTTCTCCGCATGAAAATAGATGGGGTTCTCTTCAGGCTTTAAGTTGAGGTCTAAGCTCGATTCATCCAAATGCAATTGCAAGTCTTCTCCATAACCGACATGGGTAAATCTGAAATACCCTTCTGAATCTGTGGTAGCGCGTTTGTTATTGACCTTGAGCTTCACATTGGGAACAGGCTGGTCGTGGCTGTCCAGTACCCTTCCTGTTAGTTCAGCATAAATAAATTCTTCCCATGGAAGTTGGGATGTTTTTGTAGCCTCGTCATCAGCGATTACTCGTCCACCCCATTTGGTTTCGAGTGCAACCGAAATGCTTTCATCAGTAAATGCCACTTCTCCAGACCAGTTCTGGCTGAACTCCCACCTCGCATTACCGGAATATCCAAGTTTCTGATTCGTCCATGTCGCTTGAGCACTGTAGGTGCTTTGAAGTGTTTGCCACCAACCGGAGAAAAAGCAGTTAGAACACAAATAACGATAACCGACTCTGTACCTTGGGCTGGCTTCATCGGCAAAAATAGAGCTGAGATTGACTGAGCCGTAGTCGTGAGTATGGATGGCGTATTTCAGCGAAAGCTCGTCGCGAATCAGGACAGGGGTTCTGCGATTTTTGAGTTCTAGGGTTAAGAACTGTGAAGAAGCGGTTTGAGCGCGAAGCTGTGGAATAACCGTCAGTTCATACTCATCGTAATTGGCATCCAGGTTGAAGCTGATGGGGCTGCCGAGATAACGGTATCGGACATTGTGTTCTCGCTTTAACGGGTCTTCACCCAACATATCGATATGATTGATATTGGCTTCCAGCTTATGGCTTTCTCCAACTGCCATCTCAAGCGTCATAGGCGCAATAGATTGTCTGGGTAACCATTCAAACTCAATTGACAGAAAATGCACCGGCAGCCAGCGCATTCCAAAGCCACCAGAATTATCTGTTTCACCTTTATACAAGCTACCCACAGCGGTCAGGGAATCGGTTAAGCCATAACTAATTTGACCTTTTCCGGTTTTATCATCGGTCAGTGATGCACCAATTTCTAAGTTCCATTGCCCCTGATTCAGCAAGGTTTCATCAATATCAGCGACTTTTATGGATTTACGCTCCACCACACCGGAACGCACCATTTCATGCAGTTCCACCTGATCACCTGCTGACAAAGGAAAATCAGAAATGCTGTAGCGACCAGAGGCATCAGACTTTACCGTTCCGCGATACACGTCGTTCACATACACATCGACGAAAGTATTCGGTAAGGTCTGCTCTTCAATCACCAGACTACCCGACTGAGTTTTTGGTTTGAGCCTGGAGTAATAGATACCATCTTCGTAGGTGTCGCTGTTGCTTGCGAGCCCAGAATCGAGCACCACGTGCCCCATTTGAAACTGATACCCTAGCGGAAATGGGCTGATTTCGAGTTGGTAGAAATCCACTTCTTCTGGCGTCTGAGTATCGTAAGACACTTCAAAGCTAGCGTCTTGATGAACAAGATAGGCATCAGTTCGAACGCTGTATTCAGGGTTAGCATCAGAGAAGTATTCAGCCCGACCTTTTACTCTCGCTGATGCACTGGTTACGGAGCTAGGCAATATACGAGGCTGCGCTTTCTGAGCTTCAAGTTCGTCCGCTTTTTGTTTGGCTATGGCGCGTCGCTGCGCCAGTTTTTTCTCCAGTTCCTGATAGGTGCTGTAGTGAAGTTTGACCTTCAGGCTGTATCTGTCGAGATTCCAGAGAATCGTAACCGGAAAGCAATCCACAAAGGAGCTCCAGTGCAGCCAGGCTTTTTCTTCGGAGTAGACAAGGTCTATGGTCAGGTCGCCATTGTTATCTGGCAAAGTACACTGTTTTTGTTCCAAATCCAGACGATAAGGTTTGTGCTGTTCTTTGACGTCTTTAGGCTGGTAAAACAGGCATATCTGGTTACGACAACCTCCTTCAAGTTGCAGCCACTGCTTGGCGAAGGTTTCCAGTTCTAAGTAAGGTTCCTCACTAACGTTTTGCATGACACGATAGAAACTGTCGTGCTCAAACGGCATAAAAAGCTCGACATACGCTTCAAAAACTTCGTCATTTTCTTCTTGCGCAAAAACGCAATTTGCCCACACACATGTGCAGGCAAAAATGAGAAACAGGGCATGACGAAAAATCATCATCAAGCGCGAGTCAGATTAGTTGCATGAGCCTATGATTTGGTCGTCCACAACAAACTGCGCACCTTTAGAATGAGTGACTGGTTTTTCCAGAGAGGAGTCTCGAACCAGAAATACGTTCTGTACCTGATTCCCTGCAACCAGTTTGCCTTTCAGCTGATAGTTTCCTTCATTAAACACTCGAACTGCATTGGGCTTACAATCCAGACGCACGCTGTGCTCCACCGCACCTTTTTGAGCGTATACAGGAATCATGGTGTTGATGATGAAGTCCAGATTCATGGTCATACCCTGAGCGTTTCCATCATCAAGGATTTTGTCATCTTTTAGCGGGATGGGTTGAAATAGCAGGTAGGTGCGGTATTCCCCTTCTTCATACTCAGCGGGAAGCCCCTGAATTCTAACCCTGACGGTTCTTCTCTGGTTTGGTTTCAGGTTGCCAATGATCGGCGGAGAAACCTTAACAAACTTGCTCAAATCTTCCTGAACTTCGATATCTTGTTCTAATCGCGTTTTTGATTTGTCGTTCCCGGCAAGAGCCGAACGATAAACAACCGACACTTTAACGCGCATAGGATCAGATGTGGTGTTTTCTATAAATAGCTTATGGGTAGACGCCTGCTCACCTTGAGCGACGATTCGGGTAGGTGCAATTTTTAACTGCGCATAACTCAGGTGGCTAAATCCGAGCAGGCAAACAAATAACAAGGAAAGAAACTTCATAAATACTTCACTGTAATTGGGACCACAACCGAAAAATGCCCCGATTGCGAACTGGATTTCACAACCGCTCTTGCGCCAATACAAAGCACTCCGGACTGCCCTTGTCCATCAAGCCGAATTCGACCTTTCTTATTCAGCCCACATCCATATTTAAAACGCTTAACAACCACCGTTTTACCGGTTTGCCCATTCAGCATTTTAAAATCTTTTCCATCGACTCTGACCTGTATTTTTTTATTCGGATCGCCAGAAATACGGAAAAGAAACACGCCGTTAGTGGACGTTGTTGGTTGTAAATACACAACGGTTTTAGCACCACCAACTGTGGGTTCAAAAACCATTGGCTCCAACTGTGTAATTGCCAGGGATGCGATAGCAAACTTCGCCATCCCAAGATACAGAAGGATGCCCCAAATCACGCGCGGCATAAGATTGATGCGAGAAAGAAGGCGGCATAAAGCCGCCCAAGATCGGTATCTTATTGGTAAGCTACCGTGATGTTCACTGTACCGTTGTAGGTACCAGCTACCAGAGTAGTTTCACTGGCGATATCTGCCACACCACCAATTTTCACTGTCGCAGTACCACCTGTTAGCGTTGGTGTCGCGTTGTCTACCGCAATACTGTTCACTGCGATGTCGTTACCACTTCCATCAGCCATTAGCGCAGTCGCATCAACAGTCACATCAACCACACTTCCGGTTTGACCGTTAATTGTGAACGCTGCAGCGCCTGCGTCTGTCGTAGCAACAGTGACGTTTGTGGTTGCATCAGTAAAGATTGAACCAAAATCTAAGTCCGCAGTTTTAGAAATAGAAACTGGCTCCAGTACAACAATACTGGAAGTAAAAGTGTCAGATGCGGCCATTACACCAGGTGCTACTGCAGCTAAAGAAATTAGCGCAAGCTTCTTCATGGATTTCATTTTAAATACCCCAAGTCCATTTATATTAAATAACCTTATTTTTATTAATACTTTTTTGTACTACTGAAAACCAGAAAAGTATCAGGCGTATTTAAAGATCAACTAATAAATAATTTCATAATATTTTTATTTTTGTCACTAATATTTGTGAGGCAGTTCAAAAATACGTACAACTCGATCAATATAAATAGTGTTTCTACCATAAAGAACATGTTGCATATTAAAAATTACACCATAAATATCAATCAATTAGATAGAGACAAAGTACCATAAAAAGCAGAATTCACTACAAAGAGAGACAGATCTAGAATAACTATCCACATAATTACAAATGTATGAATATCAATAAAACATTTAGTAACAATTCTACTATTTGAAACGAAGTGAATTATCCAAGGAATTAAAAAAGAATGAAAAAAGTAAACTTTAGTATTAGTTTATAAGACTCTACGCATAACCATCGAACAAAAGAGATATTAGCTTTAAAAATAAAAACTCCACTTTGAACCATAGAGAAAAGAAATTACTCCTAATATATCTTATCAAATAAATATATTAATAAAGACATGGCTCGCAAAATTCAAAGAGTCTAACTCCAAGATATAAATAGAAATTGCATTTAGTCCATTAAATTTATTTTTTACCTCATCATAGAATTGTATCAATCAAATAAATACAACATTATCTTAATCAGCTCACAAGCCATTACAGAGCAGGGGTTAAAGTACATTAAAATCCTGAATACACCTCAACAAGAAGTCCCCATTTAACTCACTTGGTTTTTGGTTTCAAAAAACTAGAACTCTACACTTCAGTCACTTTTGATTGTGAAACTTCCGAATTTTTCGAAAATTAAGCATTTCTGTCACACTTAACAGGTTGAGCTTATTAGGAAATCTTTCAATATGACGTGTCGATCTGTTTAATCCTATCGTCCGCAGAGCTTCCTAACCTTCACGGAAGAGGCTTAAAGTTCGGATTCGACGAATACCGGAGTTCATGAAATACTTATGTTTTGATGAGCAGTTAAATGAAATGGAATGACCTGACCTATGTACATATTCGGATACGGCAGTTTGATTAATCCGGAATCTCGTAAGCTAACAGGGCAAACGGGCGATGCTTTTCCTGCGATTGTGAATGGATTTGATCGCCATTGGAGCAAAGTGGATGGCAGTTATCAAATTTCACCGTTAGTGGTGACCAGCGGTAAGGGATCGGTTAACGGTGTTCTGATTGAGATTGATGACCAGGAGCTACTGGAGTTCGACAAACGAGAAGCAGGCTACCATCGTATCAAGGTTGCCGTTTCCCAGATTGAATCTGATACGGCTATTGATGCCAGTGCCGACGTCTGGATGTATGTGAAAGACGAAACGGCTTCCCCCTGTGTCAATGCTCCTATCATGCAAAGCTATGTCGACACGGTTCTGGCAGGTTGCTTGTCTATCTCTTCTCAGTTTGCTGAACGTTTTGTTCAGTCGACACTTGGCTGGCATCACCCTCTTGAAAATGATCGCCACCAGCCTAAATACGGCAGAATAGCGGGTGTAAAAGCGCACCATCTTTCCCTGATTGACGATCTTATTGCGTCGGTTCGTAATTAGGTAAACGTCATGATTTTAGAGCAGCAACTGGCCCAGCAAATTGTCGACCGCACTATGGCGATCATTGGTAACAACATCAATGTGATGAACCAGGCGGGCGTCATCATTGGCAGTGGTGATCCTCATCGTATAGGTCAGACCCATGATGGTGCTTTGCTGGCTTTAAAACATGGCGACACAGTCGAAATTACTCAACAAAGCTGCCAGTCGCTCAAAGGAGCCAAGCCCGGCATTAATATGCTGATGAAAAGCCAGCATGAAGTGATTGGAGTAGTAGGCATCACTGGGGATCCTGACTCCATCCGCAATTACGCGTCTCTGGTGAAGATGACGGCAGAAATGATCGTTGATCAGGCTGCCCTGATTGAGCAGCTTCAGTGGGATCGCAGACACAAAGAAGAATTTATCTCCGCCTGGATCACCAATTCTGTGCCAATAGCCGAACTGAAAGACTGGGCAGCGCGTTTAGACATTGATCTGGATATGCCAAGAGTCGCCGTCGTCATCGAACTTCATGCCAACAGTGCGCCCCTCAGCTTGAGTCAGACACGCCAAATCGTTGAACTGCTTGAATACCCGAAACGCGACAATTTGGTAGCCGTAACTTCGATGCGTGAAATCGTCGTATTGAAGCCCAGCCATAATCGACACGGCAAATGGGACAGTCAGCAGGAGAGTGTGCGTATCGACATTCTGTTGGATAGGCTACATAAACAGGGCATTCAGGATTTGGATATTGCATTGGGTGAATACTTCCCGAGTGTCGAAGATATTCACCTTTCTTACCAGAGCGCCAGACAAGTTTTGCAGTTTGGTCAGAAACATCATCCAGAGCACAATAAGTATCTGTTTGAAGAGATGCGCTTACCTGTCTTGTTGTCTCCTCTTGGTCATTTTTGGCAAGGTGACCAATTATGTAAATCAATCGTTAAGCTAAAAGAACAGGACAAAAGCGGACAACTTCTGAAAACGCTGTACGCATTATTTGAACATCAGGGAAATCAGAAGTCGTGCGCCGAAGCCTTATACATCCATAGAAACACGCTACGTTATCGGCTAGATAAAATCGAAAAGATTACCCGAATCTCTCCCAAAAACTTCACGGGTCTGGTCGAGCTTTATGTTGCAAGTCAGATCACAAAATAACACCAATTTTGTGCATTTGCACAAATTCCTTCCTTTTAATCAGCAAAAAATTTGTTACTCCTGTCTAAAGGATTTGGCTCAGAAACTGACGATAATATCCACACTCCCTGCCTCTGGCTAAATTGGGGAGCCATTTCCGAGACGCCTACAACTCGGAAAATGATAAAACCGTTCCTACCGCGAGCAGCAGTCGGAAATGGTAAAAATAAACGGAGTTATTATGAGTCTTATACTAATCCTGCTGGCTGTGATCGCGTTTATCGTTGTCGCAACCACCAAATTTAAAGTACACCCCTTCCTCGCCCTTCTGGTTGCAGCATTTCTGGCTGCCTTTGCCTATGGGCTCCCTGCGGACAGCATAGCTAAAACCATTGCGAGTGGCTTTGGCGGCATTCTTGGTTACATCGGTCTGGTCATTGTATTAGGTACCATTATCGGTGTTATTCTGGAAAAAAGTGGCGCTGCCATTACCATGGCCGACACCGTCATCAAAGTACTTGGCGACCGCTTCCCAACCTTAACCATGACGCTAATTGGCTACATCGTTTCTGTGCCAGTTTTCTGTGATTCCGGTTTCGTTATTCTCAACTCGTTGAAAGAGTCTTTGGCAAACCGCCTGAAAACCTCCAGCGTAGCCATGAGTGTGGCACTTGCCACCGGGCTCTACGCGACACATACCTTTGTACCGCCAACACCGGGACCAATCGCAGCTGCGGGTAACTTAGGGCTGGAATCCAACCTTGGTTTGGTTATCGCGGTCGGTATCTTTGTTGCTGGCGTGGCGGCTCTGGCTGGTATGTTATGGGCGAACCGATTTAAAGATGTTCAACCAGATGGTGAAGAAGCGCAATCCCCGGCTGATAACCAAGACTGGAAAGCACTAAAAGAATCTTACGGTACTCTGCCAACTGCTGGTCAGGCATTTGCCCCTATTTTTGTGCCGATTCTGATGATCTGTCTGGGCTCTGTCGCTCGCTTCCCAAGTAAACCTCTGGGCGAAGGCTTTCTGTTTGATGCGCTGAATTTCCTTGGGCAACCTCTGACGGCACTGGTGATTGGTCTTCTGTTAGCGGTTCGTCTGCTTAAGTCCGACAACAAAGCAAAAGAATTCAGTGAACGCATTAGCCAGGGCATTACTGCCGCTGCCCCTATCCTTCTGATTACAGGTGCAGGTGGTGCATTCGGTGCAGTATTGAAAGCCACTCCGCTCGGTGAATATCTGGGCACAACTTTGTCTGCTCTGGGTATTGGTATCCTGATGCCATTTATTGTCGCCGCGGCGCTGAAATCTGCTCAGGGTTCATCAACGGTTGCTCTGGTCACCACATCTGCATTAGTCGCGCCTTTGCTTGGTCAGCTTGGTCTGGATTCCGAAATGGGTCGCGTCCTGACGGTCATGGCGATTGGTGCAGGTGCAATGACGGTTTCTCACGCTAACGACAGCTTCTTCTGGGTAGTGTCTCAGTTTAGCCGTATGAGCGTAGGGCTCGCATACCGTGCACAAACTATGGCAACCTTGGTACAAGGCATTACCGCCATTGTACTGGTTTACATTCTTAGCCTTGTTCTACTGTAACTGTCACCAATTGAGGAGAGTGATATGAAAGTGGTTATCGCCCCAGATTCGTTTAAAGAGAGCTTAACCGCCAAAGAGGTGTGTCAGGCGATAGAATCTGGATTCCGCCGCGTATGGGCAGACAGTGAATTTGTGCATGTTCCCGTCGCCGATGGGGGCGAAGGAACAGTGCAGTCGCTCGTAGACGCGACCCAAGGAAAACTGGTTCACCTTGCGGTAACAGGCCCTCTGGGTAACTCTGTCGACGCGTTTTACGGCTTACTTGGCGATAACCAAACCGCCGTGATAGAAATGGCGGCGGCCAGTGGCCTTCACCATGTCTCGCTCTCTCAGCGTGACCCAAAGCTGACCACCTCATTCGGTACAGGTCAGCTTATTAATCATGCGCTTGAACACGGTGCACGAAAGCTAATCATAGGTTTGGGTGGCAGTGCGACCAACGATGGTGGTGTCGGCATGATGGCAGCTTTGGGCGCCAAATTCCTTAACCAGAACGGGCAGCCTATCGCCCTCAATGGCGGGGGGCTGAGTGAGCTTTCTCATATTGATCTTGGTGACCTCAACACCAAGCTCGCAGAGTGTGAAATTCTGGTGGCTTGTGATGTTGATAATCCTCTTTGTGGAACAAAAGGGGCTTCTGCAACATTTGGCCCACAGAAAGGAGCAACCGAAGCCGACATTCGTCTGCTAGACAATAACCTGAACCACTATGGTCAACTGATTCGCCAGCAACTCGGGCGAGACGTACTGAGCAAAGAAGGCGCAGGTGCAGCGGGCGGTATGGGAGCAGCTTTGCTGGCATTTACCGATGCCAAACTTCAGCCCGGTATTGATATCGTGTTAGAAACGGTCAACCTGAAAGACCAACTTCATGATGCCGATCTGGTGATAACTGGCGAAGGCAGAATTGACTGGCAGACAGCTCACGGCAAGACCCCAATGGGCGTCGCTGTGCTGGCCAAACAGTTTGATTTACCTGTAATAGCCTTAGCTGGTTGTGTGGGCGAGAACTACCAGGCGGCATATCAATGCGGTATTGATGCTGTATTTGCTGCCGTGCCCCGAGCATTGGATCTGTCCACCGCTTTTCAAGAGGCAGGAACAAACCTCACCAACCTGTCTGAAAACGTCGCACGCCTTTGGTCTGTTAACTTAGCAAAATAAGTTCGAACCAAAAAAAGTTCAAAAGCGCAGGAAACCCTGCGCTTTTTTTGTTTTGATTCATTGGTGTTTTCGTCTTTGACCATGCACAATTCCCCTATGAACGAAGAGAAACTGTTAATTCCCCTGCCGTCCCTGATTCATCGAATTGGTGGTGACAATGCCAAAGTAGCGAAAAGTCTGGCGACCAAGCACCAGTGCGAAATGAAGCGAGTCCGGCGTTCACGTAACTGGCAGGTTACAGGCACTCCAGACAACCTCTCCGCTTTGCTTGCCAATATCCAATCAATGGGCTCGGACACTTACCAGTTCGTTATCAAAAAAATGAACGAGAAGCTAAGCGCTTACTATGAAGTTCATGAACCCATTGAACAGCAATTGCATTCGCTTATCCTTCAAAACCCAAATATCACGCTATCGGAGTTGATGGAACGCACCAATTGTACCTTAGCCGAAGCACGGCTGGCTCGGTTTGAAGCAGACATCGTATAGATACACTGTTCATAAACACCTAAGTCTCCATTTATGCTATTGACAGCAATAACAATAAACTCAACACTGGTTTCATCCTTTCTATAACACCAAAAATATCCAATACGGCGAATCAAGCATTATCGTCTTTAGAAAATGCGAGGGAGCCGCAATGAGCACGAGTAAATGGAGTTTAGTTATCCATGATGTGGGCACGCATCATGCGAGAATTTGGGTAGGAACCTTGTACCAGTATCTCGCCAAACCTGAACAGTTTCACGTTAAAGTCTATGACAAGCCAATCACCTCACTGAACCGAGTCCCCATCTTTGAATACACCATCAATCAGGAAGAATGGGAGCGTCCTTTTCGAGCATTAAAACAACGGTTCTATAAGGTGGTAGAAGTTACGGGGCTTAACTCAAACCAAACCTACTACGTCGATTTCGTTCGTGGCACACGCCATGTGAATGCCAAAACCATTGATGAACATGTAGTGGAAACAGGGTCACTGCGCACGCTCCCCACATCACTGTCAGAAGAAGACCCGTTTGTTGTCATGATGGGAAGTTGTTACTTCAATGACGACGATGAAAAAGGGCAAGCAGCCAAGGCATACACTCACCTCTATTTTAATGGAGAACCTCAAGAAAAACCCCACGTGAAGTTTCTAACTGGGGATCAGGTGTATCTGGATATTGGTCTGGATTCGCTTTCTCCCGTGATCGGCGAGGTTCATCAACGAATAGCGGCAGATTACGCGGACACATGGCGTTCTAACCGTAAACTCTATCGCCATGGGGGTTGCTGGTTTTTAGCCGATGACCACGAATACTGGAATAATTACCCTTATGCTCAAGGCACCAATCCGTACTTATGGGCAATCACTTTTTCAAAAAAAGTCAAAGCAGCATGGACAAAAAGCGCCAGAGACGGCATTAAAAGAATTCAGCAAGTCGAACCTTTTCGCACCTTTGATGTGGGTGATGATCTGTCCTTTTGCTTTGTTGATCTAAGAAGCGACCGAGATAAACGCACTCCACCCAAATCCATGGTGACCAAACGAGTGTTCAAACAGCTTATCGACTGGGCAAAAAATCTAAACAAAATTGGCGTTCTGGTTTTACCCCAGCCACTGATTGTTGAAGCAGGGTCAGATTCCGACTATAACCTCGCGAATTATGAAGCCCAATACAAAGCACTATGGGAGGCACTTGCGCATTCAGGGAATGATATTGTTTGCCTCTCGGGTGATGTGCATTTTGGCCGGATAGCCAATGTCAAACTGGGAAACGGAAACGCCAAGCTGCATGAAATTATCTCTTCTCCTATGTCGAATATCACTCCTATAAACGGAGGAAAATATTCCGCAGCCACACCTCAAAAAATCAAGGAACTCCCTTCGTTTATTAGTGGAGACAACAAGGTTCACTACGACGGTGTCTGGTGCACCAGATCGGAAGTAGTCAGCAAATGGTACATGCTGGAAGACTACTATCAGACCAAAGAACACTTTATGACCCTGAGTTTTACGCGTTCCGCTGAAGGCAATGTTGAACTGGATGTGCAGGCTTGGTTGGTCAGAGATTGTGACCGAACAGGCAAGCCTAAAAAGCAGTTTTCAAATCGAGACCCCATCGTATTAAGTAAAAGGAGCTAAAACTCGTTCCACCAGCAACTGTTTCAAAGTTGGTACACATATTGAAATACCCCATGTAACGGCTCTCAAATGGATAGAGGTGATCATGGGCGTATTATTTTCGGTCTACAGCGACAAAAAATTCAACGAAGACCAGGCATTACTGGTGGAACAAGCGGTAAAGCTCATAGAAAGCTACGGTAAAAAAGAAGTCCGTTGCTTTCAAAATGATAAGGTACTTATTGCACAATGGGATTTTAACGCATACAAGCAAGCCGCCTGGCTGCAAAATGACACGCAGATTGCGTCACTGGTTGGTCACCCACTGATCAGTGACAACAGAACGGACGACTTACAGTGTTTAGCAGAAAGCCACTTACTCTCAAGCAACTTAAGCGAAAGCGAAGGGGCGTTCTGCTTCGTTAAATACACACTTCACAATCACCATCTGACCATTGCCACTGACCCTCTCGGGCTGCGACCATTTTTTGTGATGGAATACAAAGGGCTGAAAATTATCTCCAGTCGAGTCAGTGTGTTCAAAGAGTTAGGACTGGATCTTACAGCCAATGCAGATGCTCTGACTGAATACGCCACTCTGGGCTACTACCTTCTTGATCATACGCCTTATCTCGAAGTGACTTGCAGCTATCCGAGTGAAATCATCAGCCTCAAACCCGATGAAGAGCAACGAAGCCACTATTTTGACTGGGTTGAGCTGGCGAAACAGAATCTCACCATGAAGCAGGCGGTGTCGAATATCGACCGGGCTTTCAAACGCTGCTGCGACAAATACCTGTCTGTCGATCAGAATGTCATTTCCACATTATCTGGCGGGCTCGATTCCCGAACCATTGCCACGGAACTGAGAAGACGCAACGCCAATGTGAAAGCGTTCAATTTCTCTCGCCAGAAAACTCAGGATCTAGCCTGTGCTATTGCTTATGCTGAGCACCAGAGCATTGACCTCGACATCATAGAAGTGTCCGACACACAAAAAGCCAGCGTGGAAGACCGATTAGGCAAACATTGGCAAAGTGAGTTAAAAAATACCCCGACTAACATCGAACGCCCGCAGTTGTCCTGGTCTGGAAACGGCGGCAGTGTAGGAATTGGTCTGATTTACTACTCGGAGCCACTTTATCAGGCTGCACTCACTGGAGATCCGGAAATTCTGGTGGATGCTTATCTGGAGCAGCAATACGCCTATCTACCAGAGAGCATTGTGGAAGATGCTCAGCAGCTTCAGGACAACCTCAGAAAAAACATTCTCAAGTCACTGGAACCGCTTTCCGATCTTCCTCTGGAAAAAGCGTACCAATTGTTTTTGTTCCTGAATGATCAGCATCATCACCTGAGCATTCCATTCGAAGAGATCACCGCGTTCAAAATGGAATTCTGTCTGCCTATGTATTCGTGGAAGGTTCTGGCTGCGCCGCTGGGACTGCCCGTTGAAGAAGTCCGCAAACATAAGTTTTATCTGCAATGGTTGCATCATTCTTATCCGCAAGCCACTGAAGTTGCCTGGCAGGCGTACCCGGGGCACATCCCCTGCCCGCACCCCATGCCAGCCATCGACCAGTGGCAAATGGCTTCGGACAAACGCACCGCTGCCAGCGAGGTGATTGCGACGTGGAAAAAGGCATACCGATTTAAGTCGCACCAGCTACTGAAAAAATCACGCATCAGCATGCTTTGCATTCTTCATCTGCTGGGTCTGAAAAATGCGAGACCTCAACTCAACGTGGTCAATAAGCTGATTCACTGGTAATGGTTATGAGCCGAGGGTTCCCTCGGCTTTTCCTCTGGATGGAATTTCGTATATTCCATTTTTACATCCTGCCCTTGTTACGGTAACAACAAATGAAAAACACAAGGTCAGCGACATGTCTCGACGCAACACCCTATCGGGGCAGGGAACGCCATTAGTCAAGCTGGCAGGGACTGCTTTCAAAAGCCTTATAAAACTCACCATTGCCGCGGCGATTCTGTATTTCGCCTCTCTTAGCTTTTCCAAGTTAGGCACCATTCATGGCACCGAACTGCCTGAATCCTATTTCTCAGATGGTTACCCAAGCATTCTGGTGCTTCTGGATTCAGAATTTTTTATGGGGCTGATATTTTTCGTCACTCTCAGCATCGTTATCTATGTGATCTACCTGTTGTGGCAGTTACATGAAGTCGCGGTACACAAAGCCAAGGAAATGTCCTCAGCGCACACTCAAATTGTCTTTGCCCTGTCTCTGTGCGGTTTGTTTATTGATAAAGCGTGGTGGGTTCTCGCCATCATCATTGCTTTTACGCGTTGGGACATAGTGTCTGATGCTTTATCCGGCATTATCCGCAAGGGTCTTCAAATTTCCCGCCAGACTAAGGAGTAACTTATGAAAGAAATCATGCTCCCGTATATTTTGATTTGCTGGATTCTAGTGAAACTCAAAGTCATCACCTGGAACCTGAAAAATGCAGTGCTTATGGTCGGTAATGGCGCGTTTATCGCCTTCATGCTGTTTACTGCTCACCGTTTTTGGTCACCGGCAGATCTGACCGACAGCACCACGGTAAAAGCCCCACATGCGGTGTTAAGTCCCTTGATAGGACAAGAAGTGGAACAAGTGATGGTGACTCATAACCAGCAGGTAAAGGAAGGAGATCTGATTTATGTTTTGAAATCTGAAGATACGGATTCTCAGGTCAGAGGTTACGAAGCGCAAAAGCTGGCTGCCGAGGCAGAGATCGTCGCTTTAAAACATCAGATCAAGAACGATGAAAAGACATTAGATCGCTTAAAGAAACTGGATGATTTCGCTCAGGATTCACAGCGAGATGAGATTCGAACCCGAATTGATTCCAACAACGCGAAAGTGGCAGCGGTGTTTGCTCAAATTAAATCGATAGAGGCTCAGATAGCGACCGCCAAATGGCAGAATGATCGCCGAGAAATTCGTGCGCCGTTTGATGGGCAGATCTCCATTGCTAATCTGGCTGAAGGCACCCGTGTCGGTAACATGCACCTCTACAACACATCGAAAAAGTTTGTTGAAATGCGCATTGCCGATCAGACTTATCGCTACATTAAACCGGGACAGTTTGCCGAGTTCTATGTGGACGCGTATCCCGGAGAAATATTTCGTGGACGTGTGCACAGCGTAACGACGGGAACAGGTGAAGCGAGAGTTTCCGTGCTCAATGGCACTCAGCAGGTTCGCCGACACGTGAACAATAACTCAGGCACACATGGTCGGACTGTGGTGATTGAGTTTGAAGAACCTGAAGGCTACAACGTGCCAATTGGTGCTACAGGTTCAGGGTGGATCTCGGCAACCAAACCTCACGAGTCACTGGGCTTTATGGACATTATTGGCGCAGCAACTGTCAGGCTGAAAGCTTATAAAGCGTATTTGTCGGCAATGTAATTTCATGAACGCAGTGATTTTGAAGTCACTGCGTTATTTTTCTGCCCAACTTTTGGCTTTCTCAGCCAATACGGTTTCTACCAAAGACATCAGCCACTGAATTTTCGGGTGATTACGTCTGGACGCTTTCACGATAATAGCAATATCCAGCTCGATTGGCGTCAAATGGTCATGTGCGGCAAACGGCGCGTAACGAATGGTATAACAGTCATCCATTAACCTGTTCATCAGCTCGTAGTTATCAATCTGAATGGTTGGTTCAATCGAGGGGTCAATGGCGTGGAAATGGTGGGTGTACTCATTGATGCCAGACACCATAAACTTTACGTACTCTCCATCAGGGTTCCCATCAATGTACCCCGCCCCTTTGTGCAGTTTCTTCTGGTAAAACAGCTGAGACTTGTCACTCAGAATATGAACACCAAGATCCACGTCCTCTTCCGCAATCAAAGGCTCGCTGAGTTTCTGCCAGGTTCGCAGCTCTATGACCGCCTGTGTTTCTTTTCTAATGGCTTTGATCAACTCAGAACCACACGTCACCAGATAAGGCTCAACAATATGCAAAGTCACCTTATCCAGCCTAGTAGGGTCGAAAACTTCCGGATGCAGTGCCTGTTGTACCTGTTCCAGTGCAGTTTTGAGTTTAGGTTCGATTTCACAGGCATAACTGGTTGGAGAAAGCCCGTCACCACCACGAACAAAAAGTGGGTCACCCAGTTCCTCCCTAAGCTGCGCCAACACTTTGGACACGTACGACTGCGAACGCCCTAACTTGAGGGCAGCCTTCTGCGTGGAATGTGTTTGCATCAACGCCAGAAAGACAGGAACAAAGTTTAAATCGCTTAGCAAAATGAAATTCCTCTTATGCCTTGTTCTTTATTGTAATTTCTTCTTTTACCAATTCACGGAGCCATATGTTTTTGTCTCGGGTGTGCTGTCGTGATGGCCAAATCAAAGAAATGGCAAAGTCGTTCACATCAATGGGTGGCTTGGTCATCACCAGTTGGTCATCAAAGCCTTCAATTTGTGCCATTCGCTTGGGCACAATGGCAAGCAGCTTTCGCCGACGAAGCAATTGTCGAATGGTCAGGAAATTCCCTGCTGCTACCCGTACCTGACGACTTTCTCCCATCTGCTCCAGATGTTTATCGATACCCGTGACCAGTTCCCCGCCCGGGCTGACTAATGCATGGTCAATAGACAGATATTGCTCCAGTTTTAGCGCTTTGACCTTGCCAAACAGAGACTCATCAAACAGACACACATGTTCTTCGTCATAAAGGTGCTCACTTTGAAACCGTGCATCCAGATCAGGGAAACTTCCCACAACCACATCCAGCTTTTGCTCTTCGGTCAACCTTACATAATTACTTCGGTTGACGTTAACAAAACAGATCTGGCTTTCAGGAGCCTGCCTGGAGATAACATCAAACAGTACAGGCGCAAAGATAAACTCGGCGTAATCCGTTAGCCCGATGCGACAAACGCCCTGATACTCTTCTGGCAAAAACGTCTTAGGAGAAAGGAGCTCACCGGTGACCTGATCCAGAATACGCTCGACGGTTGATGCCAGCGAAATCGCCCGCTCGGTGGGCAACATGGTGTGCCCGTGTCTTTCGAACAGGGGGTCATCAAGCAGAGTTCTTAGACGAGCAAGGCTATGACTCATCGCAGACTGGCTGACGTGCAGCTGAGCAGCGGCAGCACTGACGCTCTGGCTTTCGAACAGAGCGGAAAATGCCACTAAGAGATTCAAATCAATGCTTTTCCAGTTGATGTCGTGTCGCATACCTACTCTAATCTCTAACCCATTTCATTCATATTCTATATTAAACCTATCAATTTGAGTCATTTTAAAGCTCTCCGTAGACTATGCCCAATAACCTTATTCCTTTATTTTTGGATTCAGCAGATGTTCTCGATTTTCAAAACCTTCTTTCTGCTAGGCTGGGTCAGCTTTGGTGGTCCTGCAGCTCACATTGGCTACTTTCGCAATACCTTTGTAGAAAAACTGAAATGGCTGAGTGAAGCCGAATACGCCCAAATCGTTGCACTTAGTCAGTTCCTTCCGGGACCGGGATCCAGCCAGGTAGGCTTTGCCCTAGGCTATCGAAAAGGCGGAATAACGGGCGCAATTGCGGCGTTTCTTGGTTTTACTCTCCCTTCCGTTATTCTGATGCTTTTGCTTGCTGTCCTTAGCAGTCAGTTGACGGATTCCAGTGTTTTTCAAAGCATCATTCATGGTTTGAAACTGTTAGCCGTTGTAGTCGTAGCAGACGCCACGATTGGCATGTATAAAAACTTCTGCCAACAAAAAGTTACCATCGCTTTGTGCGTCGCTACGGCTATGGCGCTATTACTCTTCCCCAATTTGTACACTCAGATGATCGTCTTGGTCGTCGCAGCTTTGGTGGGTCAGGCGCTACTTCGTGGGGATCAGGCAAATACTGAAAGTCGTGAACCGACTCAAATTCGCTGGCTGCCTTTGCTTCTGTTTGCCGCGCTTCTTTTTGGCTTACCTGTGTTGGGTAGGCTGGCTACGGAAATCCAACTGTTCAGCGATTTCTATCAGGCAGGCAGTCTGGTGTTTGGTGGCGGTCATGTGGTGCTGCCACTTCTGCAAAATATCGTCGGAGATCAGCTTAGCCAGGACGCATTCTTAACCGGATACGCCGCCGCACAGGCAGTGCCGGGACCAATGTTTACGTTTGCAACCTACATAGGTTACGAGCTATTGCCAGCCAGCCCGATTCTTGGTGCTCTGCTGGCAACTCTGGCAGTTTTCTTACCGGGCTTTTTGCTCTTGCTTACAGTGCTGAACAACTGGCAGGAGTTGGCGAGCCGACCGAAACTTTCTGGGGCAGTAGCCGGAGTGAATGCTTCCGTTGTCGGTCTGTTGCTTGCGGCTCTATACCAACCCGTGTTTACCAGCGCAGTGCTGTCAGGGGCTGATATGGCTGTGGTGGTGGCTGGTTTTTATCTACTCAAACAACGAAAGCTCCCAATTGTCGCTTTAGTCGCCTTCTTTATCGGTGCTGGTATGTTGCTTGGCATGCTTTGATTGAAATAAATATTAAGGGAAAACCGAGCTCGCATAGGCTCGGTTTTTTCTTTTCCTGAGCAGCCAAACTGGTGATTAAATTTTCAGCAACATTTCACTTTCTTGTCTAAACTTGATCGTTAGATATTCACTAAAGCTTATTGCAATTTTATTGATAATAAATATGTCATGAAGCTATAGGGAACCGGCATCAAGAGGAAAGCGGTTATGTTTATTCGGCAGCGTCAGTCGTTTCATTCTTTTCCAAGCCAGATGGCATCTCTCAATCAGCATTTGGAGCATGTTCACAACCAGATAAAAGACAAAGTGCCAGAAGTGGATCGGGTATCATTCACTCTTTACGATGCTCATCTGGACTTACTCAGAACGTATGCGGAAAGCGATACCGATGGCAATTCCCTGAGCCATCACGAATACCCATTTTCAGAGTGTCGATCTTTACAGGAATGCGCCAACAAAAACGTACATCGAGTGATCAACGATATTGCCGCCACGGTCAATTCAAACCGACACCACTCTCGCTGGTTGATTGAACAGGGGTATCATTCTTCGTTTACTGTTCCGACATATCACCATCAGCAGTTCATTGGTTTTATTAACTTCAACTCACATCAGAGCCATGTATTCAGCCCGGAAGTACAACGTGAGCTAATGCCCTTTTGCGAGCAAATCAATTACACCATCAACTCCGAGTACTCGTTAGTCCATTCCATTCTGACGTCTGCCGAGCTCACCCGAGACATCTACCCTGGGGCGCAAAGCGATTCCGATGAACATATTCTCAGAGTCAGCCTGTACGCCAAATTGATCGCACTCGAAGTGTCGGAGCTTTACCAACTGGACGATGAAACCATTGAGCACATCCACCTCTTTTCCCGTCTTCACGACATTGGGAAAATAGCGCTTCCTGACACCTTACTGCTCAAGCCGACAAAGCTGGATGAGAAGGAACGAAAAGTGATGGAAAACCATGTAGAGAAAGGGCTAACCATCGTTAATAAGATTCTGCAAAATCTTGGTTCTCCAGATCACCCTTGTATTCAGGTATTGAAAGACATCATGACCTACCATCATGAATTTCTTGATGGTAGCGGATACCCGTCTGGTGCGAGCCATGCAGATATACCTGTCTCTGCGCGAATCGTCACGGTTGCCAACATTTTCGATGCCTTAACGAGTCACAGACCTTACGCACAGGCGTGGTGTGTGACTTCTGCTTTGCTGGAACTGGAGAAAATGGTCGCTGAAGGTAAGTTAGACGGAAACTGCGTGAATGTGTTGCGCGATCACCAGGGTTACATTTCTCAGGTTCTGGAGCAGCACCCTGAACACGACCCAAGAGAAGGAATTACTCACCACTAGATCTGGTAAGTTTTTCTAAATCAATGCCATGCTTTGTGAAGTGTGCTTCCAGCTTTCTGGTGCGTACAATCGCTACGCTCAAGTGATTGAACATACCATCGTGTTTTTGCTGAAGAGCCAGTGAAGAAGGATTTTGGCTGACGACTTTCGCGATAAAATTCAAAACCCAGTCAGATTCTTGTGTTAATTCATCCTGTGTAAAAGGAAAAGTGACATAAGCAAGCAAATGGGGTTCTTCTGCCACACTCACTTCGCTACGGCTGACCAGATAATCTGCACATTGCTTGCTGATCCCCAGTGTTCGAATTTCTTCTGCCAGCCAATAATCAATCGTAGAAAAGTGATGAGATGAGCTGTATTTGTGACTCTCAAGAGCAATATTTTTCCCTTGATTAGCACCGCTTCCCAACCCAATGGTTTGATGGTAGTTGATAACAGGTGCGTTACAATTTGTAATGAGAGCATTGGAATGGCGTTCAAGATGATCGGAATAGACTGAACCTGTGAGAAATAAAAATAACGCAGTGCTTCCGATGAGGCATATTTTTTGTTGTTTAAAATGTGTCATAGAAATAATAAATCACCGAACACCAAAATATAGCTCGGCTGTAAGAAATCAGAGACGAAAATTTAAAACACAAAGTGTATGGTTATATTTTCAAAAAAGCCGCAACACTCTTATTCAGAGTAAGAAACCGCGCCCCCTTCTGAAATCGATGTAATGGCTTCTTCCAGAAAAACCTGCAAGTCTTTGTCGAAAATCGCGATAACAACGGCTGACAAAGCAACACCAATAATGGCGTACTCCACGGCAGTGACACCACGTTCGTTTTTCACAAACTTTCCAGCGTATATTCTGATGAAGTGGATAATCGCAGTAATCATCACGCTCTCCTTTTCTCTGCCAGAGAAAAATCTTCATATATTAAGGCTAGTTCGGAGCGTGTAGTTATTCAAACATGGAACTGCCTTATCTATAGAATTAAATATCGGTTATAAATAACTGCATGGTAATTAAAAGAAAAACAGGGGTTAGAAAATGTAAATATTGTTACTGACAATTAAATAAGAAATACATCTAAGTTTGAGATCTCAACGTGAACTAAAATTTGAAAGGCTTGGTTGACCACGGCTATACTAACAGACTAGTTTAACATCATGATAACAATTACAATTCATTATAAAAAAGACATGGAGTCATCTGATGGTTCAGCCTCAATCGACACAGAATGTGAAATGCTCTCTCACCCCTCCTAATGAACTGATCCTGAAATGGGCAGAGGAACGTCCTAACGACGTTTATCTCAAGCAAATTATCAATCGACAGTTTGTAGAATTTACTTACGCTGACGTTGCCGACAAAGCACTAAAACTCGTCTCTGCCTTGCAGGGTCTGGGCTTGAATCCCGGCGACAAAGTCGCGCTGATTTCCAAGAACTGCGCGGAATGGTTCATCACCGACCTGGCGTTAATGCTAGGTGATTACATCAGTGTGCCTATTTTCCCGACCGCAGGCAGCGATACGATTGAACACTGTATCACTCACAGTGGCAGTAAAGCGCTCATCGCAGGTAAGCTGGATGATTCAGCGGCGACCACAGAGGTCATCAACAAACTCAGTGATCTGATCACCATATCGCTGCCTTACGATTCAGCACCTGATTGCCAGCATGCATTCACTTCGCTGATTGAAAATCAATCGCCGAGTGAACTGAGACCAGAACACTACGACGATAAACTGATGTCTATTGTGTACACATCGGGTACATCTGGTTTGCCAAAAGGGGCGATGCTTACCTATGGTGCTTTCAACTGGTCAAGTCAGAAATTGATCGAGCACTTAGGAGTAGACAGCGACGGAAACGACCGCCTAATGTCTTATCTTCCTCTGGCGCATATTACCGAACGCGTCTATATCTTCGGTACTTCGATTCGTGAAGGTGTACAAACTGCCTTCCCTGAATCGTTAGATACCTTCATTGAAGACGTGAAAATGCAGCGTCCTACCCTGTTTATTTCAGTCCCACGCCTATGGACAGTGTTCCAGCAGCGCATTCAGGAAAAGCTGCCGCAGAAAAAGCTAAACATTCTGCTAAAAATCCCGTTCATCAATTCCTTAATTAAGAAAAAGCTGGCAGACGGGCTGGGCTTGAACGAAGCGCGTATTCTTGGTTGCGGGTCTGCTCCTGTATCCCCAGCACTCTTAGAATGGTATCGCTCGGTAGGTCTTAACATCACCGAAGCTTGGGGCATGACAGAGTCGTTTGCTTACAGCACGTTGAACTATCCGTTCCGTCCAGAAAAAATAGGAACCGTCGGTAATGCGGGTCCTGGAATTGAAATCAAAATCGCTGACGACGAAGAGATTTTGGTTCGCAGTAAAGGCATGTTTGCGGGCTATTACAAGAATGATGAAGCCACTCAGGAATCATTCAATGAAGACGGATGGCTTCATACGGGTGATATTGGTTCCCTAGACAGCGAAGGTTACCTGACCATCCAGGGGCGCAAGAAAGACACCTTCAAAACTGCAAAAGGGAAGTTCGTTGCGCCAGTCCCTATCGAGAAAAAACTGTTTGAATACAGTAAAGTCGAAATGATGTGTCTGATCGGTTCTGGTCTACCAGGTCCTATTCTGTTGGCTATTCCACACGCCTACCCTAACTTTGACCGAGCTCGCTATGAAAGACGTGCAGTCAAAGTTGTTGAACGCATGAATCAAACCTTAGAATCCCACGAACAAATTAAAGGGGTTCTTATGGTGAAAGAGCCATGGAGCATTGAAAATGGCGTTCTGACCCCGACCCTCAAAATAAAGCGACATGTGCTTGAGAAGAAGTACCACGACATAGGTGCTAACTGGCCCAAAGGGCAAATGGTTGTGTGGGAAGATTAATCTCATAGTCTGTTTAAATCTCTTAGAGAGCCCTAGTGGCTCTCTTTCTTTTTTATATAAACGCTGTTTACTAAATAACACTCTGTACTAATAACCTCTACTTATAGAAAGCGTATGTAATCCCGATTGGACTCTGGTTGAGTTTCCATACCCACATCTTTTTGCATGTGTGGTGACATTTTGGTTAGTAAGGCATATCTCTGCTTGTATCGCTTAGAGCCAAAGTTCCATGATAACTTGGTCTTGGGGAGTGTAATTTCGAAATCGAACCCCCAATGTAATGCTATTCTCATGACATTCTCCCCTTATTGACGCTTGTGACTTAGCTTTATTTACGGCTATTATGGAACCACTATGATCAATATTCGAACGACAATTTCTTACATCTAATATAAGTACACGTTATGGATCCCAGATTGCGACATTTATCCGGGCTGCGCTATTTCGAAGCCGCGGCTCGATTGAGTAGCTACAGCAAAGCAGCAGAAGAACTGTTTGTCAGTCAGGCAGCGGTTAGCCAGAAGATCCGCCAGCTTGAACAGGTTCTTGGCTGCAAGCTGTTTATCCGTCAGGGGCGGGAAATGGCGCTGACCGAAAAAGGAAAAACGCTCTACAAGCAGGTATCTAAAGGCTTTGAGAGTATTCTTACCGGGCTGAATCAAATCACCAATGAACCCGTAGATGGCGTGTTGTCTGTCAGTTCTCCCCCATCATTCGCATCGCGTTGGTTACTGCCAAGGTTGTGGAAATTCTCCATACGCCATCCTTCTATCCCCATCAGGGTCATGACAACCTGCAACGACATGGATTTGCGTCATGGAGATATTGATGTCGCAATCTGGCAAGGAGAAGAAATGGAAGATTCTGAAGGGCTGTTATGTGAACGCCTTTTGGAAGAACCAATCTATCCGTACTGCTCACCCGAACTGGCTGACTCGATGAAGTTCGACGATCCAAAACAGTTGCTGGATTGCTGGTTGATACATTACGAATCTAAATGTTTCCCTTGGGAAGATTGGTTTAAAATTTTAGACATAAAAATGAAGAAGTCGTCCATTCAATGGATGGAAGTCGGCACCTTTGACCTTGCCATGAACGCTGTCGCCGCCGGGCATGGCGCCTGTCTGGCAACCGAATGTTTAGCCAGCGATTACGTTGAACGCGGCATGCTGGTTCGCCCTTTTGATATTGGTATGACACCGGGGCTGACGTTTCACCTGTTTTCTGACCCAGACTCCCCCAGAAGGGAACGTATCAAGGCTTTTTCTGACTGGTTACATTCAGAAGTCGAAGCCACGCTGAATCCTATCGAATAAACGCAAGGCTAAAAAAGAAAAAACTCAGCATGAAAAACATGCTGAGTGCGCGACATTAAGATCGTTTTGTTAGCTCCTACGCCGACAACAAAACGGGATACAGGAAGGTCGCTAACTTGGAGTTAATCCCAGAATGGTCTACGAATTTCTTTGTTTGCCTGTTCTTTCGTAATACCAACGTCATCTAACAGGTGTTCTGGTATCTCAGCCAGTTGCCTGCGAGTGCGGTAATTTTGAAACCATCGCTTAATCAAAGAGAACGCTTTCTTTACTAAGCTGGTCGGTTTCTTAACCGCAACTCGTGCTGAATAAATCGCTGATGTCGTCATCATTTCCTCCTTGATTGTTATTAAGCTCGAGATCAATAATTAATCAAAATAGGTGCGTAGACAAACGATAGAAATTGACATTGAGTTAAGGAAAACTTAAGTGAAAGAAAAAATGCCGCCACTTCAAGGGCTCTACTACTTCTATATCGCTGGAGAAACAGGCAGTTTCAAGTCTGCTGCAGACCGCTTATTTGTTACCGCTGCTGCAGTTAGCCAACAGATCCGATTGCTAGAAGACTGGCTCGGCACAGAGCTTTTTATCCGACAGCACAGAAAGGTACACTTAACTCATGAAGGTGAGATGCTATTCAGGCAAGCTCAAAAAGGATTCGCGCATTTACAGGATGGAATTCGACAGATAAACCAGGATCCTGACCCGAATCGACTCTCCATTTCAACGCTCCCTTCCTTTGCACAGCATTGGCTGGTGCCACGCATTCGGCATTTTCGCGAAAAGCACCCAGAAATCGCCTTGTTGATTGAGCCCAAAAACGAACTGGTGACCTTTCAGGATTCCAGTGTTGATCTCTGTATTCGTTATGGCACTGGCAACTACAAAAACGTAGAAAGTATCTGGCTGATGGATGAAGTCGTATACCCCGTCTGTCACCCGCTCTATCAGAAAGAGCATCAAATTACTTCGATAGAAGATTTAAGCAAAGCAGACTTAATCGAAGATATGTGGCCAGATATGGACTGGCAGTTGTGGCAGGAAACTCTGGGTATAGAAGGCGGGAAGTCTACGCTGCAATACGATGGTTCGCATTTTGTCTTAGAAGGCGCTCTGTCGGTGCAGGGGGTGGCGCTGGTTAAGCACAGCCTGGCCTACCGATACTTGCAAGAAGGCAAACTGGTCAGAATCGGGAACGTCGGTTTGAAGCCAAGATTCAACTATTTCTTGTGCGCTCCTTCAGGCTATTTCAGACGGGAAAAAATCCAGACCTTTGCCACCTGGATACAACAGCAAGTTCAGGAGTTTTGTGGCTTAGGGCGTGAAGGGTTAACTGTCATTGAAACCGACTACTCTTTGAAATGGAACGGGAAAAAGAAATTCTGAGCCACGCTTTGTTCATTCATAGCTACTTTGACAAAGACCGACAATAGAAATCCAAAATACCATCGAGGCGATCAACGTTTAATTGCTCTCGATCTGAATTGCAATTGAGGGCTAATGCAAAACCATGAAGATAATCGACAAGCAGTTCTAACGCTGCTTGTTGCTCTCCTTCATCCAAAGAAAGCGGTTGAATAATTCGTTCAAATCGGGTGATGAACACTTCAGCAGGACCCGTTGATTTCATCGTTAGCAATGTTTGCAAAAGCCCGGAATACGTATCCAGCAAGGAAACATAGCTCCTGCACAAGAATTTCAACTCTTCTGTCCAATTTTGGTTGTCCTGAGGCTCGTATATGCCATCCACCAGCGAAATAGTGATTGCCTCTAAAAGAACATTCTTGTTTTTGAAGTAATGATAGATCGCCATTGCATCGACATCTAACTCACTGGCAAGCTTGCGAATACTCGGGATGGCACCTGTCGCTTTCATCAACTGTTTCGCCGTATCCAGAATGCGCTCTTTACTGAGCTGACTGCTCTTTGGCCTGCCTCTTTTTTTCACTTCTTTTTCCATTCTATTTTTTCTGGATTATTTCTACACTGTAGAATTATAATTAAACCTTCTCTGTAATCAAGTAACAAAGACGAGGGCAACATCCATGGCAAATATTGTTTTTATCGCCACCAGCATTGATGGTTACATCGCAGACAAAGAAGGTGGTCTTGATTGGTTGCACGCTGCACCCGTGCCGAATGACCTTGATACCGGCTTTAACGCCATCATGGAGCGAGTTGATGCATTGGTGATGGGAAGAAACACTCTGGATGTTGTTTTGGGGTTTGGAGTTGAATGGCCGTACAGCAAACCTGTTTATGTTCTTAGCAATACATTAACCAAGGTGCCAGAGGGCTACGAAGACAAAGTGTTTTTGGTGAATGGAGAGTTGAAAGAGATTGTCGAACAATTGAATCAGAAAGGCTTAAACGACCTGTATATAGACGGTGGGGCAACCATTCAGGGCTTTTTACAGCAAGATTTGATTGACGAGATGATCATAACCACCATACCTGTATTACTCGGTGGCGGTGCACCTTTGTTTGGTGATTTAAATACGCAGCAGGCTTTCAAGCTGGTAAAAAGCGAAACCTTTGCGGGCGCAATCAACCAGGTTCACTACCAGCGAAACCGCTAAGCTGTTTTTATAATAAATCCCACAGATAAACAAAAGCCCCGCCAAATTGGCGGGGCTTTCAATTACTTAGCTAGAAAAGAATTATTTGTTTTCTTTCTCTTCTTTCGCTTTAGCAATTACTTCTTCTGCAACGTTTTGTGGACATGCAGAGTAGTGTGCGAACTCCATAGAGAACTGACCACGACCAGAAGTAATTGTACGTAGGTGACCGATGTAACCAAACATTTCTGATAGAGGTACTTCAGCCTTGATACGTACGCCAGTAGTACCAGCTTGTTGGTCTTTGATCATACCACGACGACGGTTAAGGTCACCGATTACGTCACCAACGTTGTCTTCTGGAGTGAACACGTCAACGTTCATGATTGGCTCTAGAAGTTGAGCGCCAGCTTTTGGCATAGACTGACGGAATGCGCCTTTCGCTGCGATTTCAAATGCGATTGCAGATGAGTCAACTGCGTGGAAGCCACCGTCGAATAGCTCAACTTCAACGTCTAGAGTTGGGTAACCAGCTAGAACACCGTTTTCCATCATAGACTCGAAGCCTTTCTCTACTGCAGGCCAGAATTCCTTAGGAACGTTACCACCTACTACTGTAGAAGAGAACTTGAAGCCAGAACCAGTTTCACCTGGCTTGATGCGGTAGTCGATCTTACCGAACTGACCAGAACCACCAGACTGCTTCTTGTGCGTGTAGCTATCTTCAATTTCTTGAGTGATAGTTTCACGGTAAGCAACCTGAGGTTGACCAACGATTAGGTCTACACCGTAAGTACGCTTAAGGATATCAACCTTGATGTCTAGGTGAAGTTCACCCATACCTTTCAGGATTGTTTCACCTGAATCTTCATCAGTCTCAACCTGGAATGATGGATCTTCTGCAACCATCTTACCGATCGCGATACCCATCTTCTCGCTGCCGCCTTTATCTTTAGGCTGAACCGCGATAGAGATTACTGGTTCTGGGAAGATCATCGCTTCAAGCGTACATTCGTGCTTAGGATCACATAGAGTGTGACCAGTCTGAACGTTCTTCATACCAACAACAGCGATGATGTCACCCGCTTGTGCTTCAGTAAGCTCGTTACGCTCGTCCGCTTGCATTTCACACATACGGCCAATACGCTCAGTCTTACCAGTCGCTGAGTTAAGGATAGTGTCACCCTTCTTCAGACGACCAGAGTAGATACGGATAAACGTTAGTGCACCAAAACGGTCGTCCATGATCTTGAACGCTAGCGCTTTTAGTGGCTCGTCTGCATCAACAGTTGCTACGTCGCCAGTTGGCTCACCAGTTTCTGGATCAGTTAGAGGCTGAGGATCAACTTCTGTTGGAGCAGGTAGGTAATCTACAACTGCGTCTAGAACTAGCTGAACTCCCTTGTTCTTAAATGCAGAACCACAGAATGTTGGGAAGAATGCTAGGTCACGAGTACCTTTACGGATACAAGATTTTAGTTGCTCCAAAGTCGGCTCTTCGCCTTCCATGTAAGCTTCCATTAGGTCGTCGTCTTGCTCTACAGCAGTTTCAACTAGCTCTTCACGGTACTGTTCTACGTCGTCAACCATGTCAGCTGGAACGTCTTGTACTTCGTAGTTTTCTGGAAGACCAGAGTCATCCCAAACGTAAGCTTTACGAGTTAGTACGTCTACAACACCAACGAAATCGTCTTCACGACCGATAGGCAGAGTCATTACTAGTGGGTTAGCACCTAGAACGTTCT
Organism: Vibrio sp. SCSIO 43132; assembly: GCF_019904195.1. Taxonomy (NCBI): domain Bacteria; kingdom Pseudomonadati; phylum Pseudomonadota; class Gammaproteobacteria; order Vibrionales; family Vibrionaceae; genus Vibrio; species Vibrio sp. SCSIO 43132. Next base: position 866,670 of record NZ_CP063199.1, on the reverse strand, counting down.
TCACTTGGTCAACAACGTTGAAGAAGTCTGCACCCATACGGTCTAGTTTGTTTACGAAGATCAGACGAGATACTTCTGAATCGTTCGCGTAACGCCAGTTAGTTTCTGACTGAGGCTCAACACCACCAGAACCACAGAATACACCGATACCACCGTCAAGAACTTTAAGAGAACGGTATACTTCAACTGTAAAGTCAACGTGTCCCGGAGTATCGATCACGTTTAGGCGGTGACCTTTCCACTCACAAGTTACAGCTGCAGACTGGATTGTAATACCACGCTCAGCTTCTTGCTCCATGAAGTCAGTTGTAGACTCACCGTCGTGTACTTCACCCGTTTTGTGGATTTTACCAGTAAGCTTTAGTATACGCTCAGTGGTGGTAGTTTTACCCGCATCAACGTGCGCGAAAATACCAATGTTTCTGTACTTTGATAAATCTGCCATTGTCTTACTCTGTTAATAGGATATAAAATGCGCGCAGAGTATATCACAATCAGCCAAGACTGATACCCTTGCGTGCATTTGAAGAAAAAAAACTTTTTAACACTATTTATAGATAAAAAATAGCGCTAGAAGTGATTTATTTTTATGAAGGTGCTTTGACCTTGATATTCCCTTAAGTGGGGACTCATTTCTCGAAATCAAGAGCGCGTAAGCGGCGGTTGATTTGCAAACACAATATGCCAGTCTTCCTTCATAGAAATACGAGAGAACATGCCCAGCTCATCCAAAGACGCCTGAGTACGTGCCCCAAATGGGTATACATATTCCCTCTCTTTGTCGTCATGGTCAACCAGATAACAAAGTGCCTCTTTATTATTAGCAGAAATCCACTCCAACAGTTCCAGATCGCCGTCTGAATTTCCCACCACTATCACAGGCTCTGCAGGGCAACGTTTCTGAACGGAGCGAATTTTCTCATCGTGGATGTTTAAGTTTAGGGCACGCCCCTGTGACGTACTGTACAAAACAGAGCCCAGAACCCGATCTGCCGGAATCCCAAACACCGCTTCAACCCATGGTCTGACAAATTCTTCAGAGCTGCCTGTGCACACATAGCAGGCGAATTGGTTTTGATGCAGTGCATCAATCCACTCTTTAACGGGCAGATAAATCATGTCCAGATAAGAATGACCATGTTCTGTATGTAACGCTGTGTCTAACCATTCCCCACACATCTGCTCAATCTCTGTGCTGGTGCTATTGGGGTAAGCAAGGTTAAACGCATCCAGTAACATTTTTCCTGAACCTGCGAACTGGCGCTGCGCACGGTTAACCGCATCAATGAGAACCTGTTTATCCGGCTCATCCAATTCAGTCTCGATGGCTTCCTTTAGTTTATCTATCACGAAAAAGAGCTCTGCGAAGTAAGGCTTTTCACACCACATCGTGCCGTCAAGGTCAAACACAGCAATTCGCTTCTCGACTGGTAAATAAAGAGGGGACTTTGGATCTGTCCATTTATTTAATGCGCTTAAACACTGAGGAAATGCGGTGTTTTCTTTCCAGTAACTGGGCTGTTTCAATGATGACTCCCTGCTTCATGGCAATAACTCATTTCAAGTTACTTCAAGTTAGAATATTCAGCGAATTATTCTGCTCAATTTACGGTCTTTATATGAATCAAGAACGCGAAAACCGACCATTCCTTGGCAGCAGATCACAAAAAATGGGCACTTTTTGACCATTAAACGGAATCTTAGTTCAAGAAAAGTATGTAATGCTTGCAATGACTTCATAGTTGATACCGCCGATATTTCCCCCAATATTTATCAAGGAAATTAGATAGATATATATGACACTTTTATTACCTAGTTAATACTTCGTAGTAAAGTACCAAAAAACCATCCTATTGGACTGAGTGCGAACTCATCAATTAACACTTTTATCATGTAGGAGATCTTGTCTGGTTAGCTTATTTTTTGCTCAACGCTCAAAAGGCAAACTTGCTTAAAAGCAGGGACGCAAAATGACAGTGCCACTGATTTTTGGAGAGGATTATTGGCAGGCTGCATTACAAGAGCAGATGTTGAAGCAAATCAACACCACTAAAATAAACAGACAAGGAACGAGCGTGATGACTAGACGAGTTCTTTTTACAGCCACTACGCTGGCTTTAACTACAGTATCTGCATTTGCAGTATCCGGGGAAACGTACACTCAAAACTTTAGCGGCTTCGCTGATCAAACAGATCGTGGTTCTTGGGGTACTATCACATTTACACCAGGTGAGCCTAGCCTCACTCCTTCAGATAAAGCGGCTTACACCAATGCCAGCGACGAACTTCTGTTTGAAGTGCGTTGGACCTGGAACACCATGCGTCGAATGCTTGGTAAGCCTGCATTTAACAAATTAAGAAAAGAAATTGGCGTTCAGAAGCTTCGCAAACTTATTGATGAGCAGTGTGAAGCACGAGTAGAAGTTGGTACTCAGCGTACTTACAACTATGGCGCCCCTTCCGTTGGTGGTTACGTAGCAGAGATGGATTCTGACATTTATCACTGTAATCGCAACAATCCAAAAATTACCGTAAATGGCGTTGTTTACCCACTTTCATATCCGCAGAAATCTTCAACTGTGAATATGCGCACTTTTGTACCAACAACTCCGGGTTCCAAATACACATTGACCATCAAATACCACAAGCGTAACTACAACTACAGTCGCTTTGGTATCAACGCAAACCAAGCTTATCGCAACATGAACGTCTGGGTTCGTGGTGCGCTGGAAGAAGCTTCGTTGGAAGGTTTTGGTGATATTGCGTTTACTGGGCAACGTGTCCGCTTACCTGCTAACCCAGCAGTCAGTGATGCAAACCAAGAAGACGGATTTAATGTTGCAACCATCAGCTTTACGGCTAACCGCTTCTACACGCCTGTTGCTCTGGCAGACAGCGGTCACCCAGATTCCTACGGTCTTCTGATTAACGAAATCCAGACCGAGGTTACCGAAGAAAATCCGTTCAAAGAAACATGTGAACTTTTCTTCCCACCAAACAGTGGCGGTTTGAAAAAGTGCCTGACTTCTGGTGGCGAAGAAACGCCTAGTATCCTGAGCTGTAATCTTGAAATTGATGAAACACTTGGCAACTTCAAGGTCAACAGAGAAGGTTACCGAATCGAAAGTGAGCCATGGCGTTACGATCCAAACAACCTGTTCCACGCGAAAAACTACTACAGTGTTGGCAAGGCCGGAATCTCAACCTTGAGATTGGCGAACAATGGTCAATTTTCTGGCTGTCCTATTTACGGCAAGACACTAAAATTAGAAGAGTTCACAGGCAATAACTGGGATTACGAGCGTTACGCGGAACAAGGATGGGTTCAGGTAAGACTGGCGTGTCTCGATGAGAACAATCTACGCGTGGCACGTTGGGAAACGCTTGAGACGGATCACCCTGATAACCTGCTTATCACGGCTAAGAAAATCGATAAAGTGTTTAACGACGACAACTATCAATCTTGCTTGCTCCGTGCTATCCGCTTTGTGGACAGAACTCACACCATTCCAGAAGACCAACCTGGATATGACGCAAACAGCGACGGCTACGAAATTCGTAACGTCCGCATCGAAGATTAGAAGTCTTAGGGTCTGAGTACCTTAGGTTGAACTGCATAACTCAATCTCCTCCAACCCCGGAGTTATGCAGTTCCTTTTCCTGATGTATATACCTCTTTGTTATACATGAGCGCTCTCTTATATAAGATATGAGTAGCATATTTGAGAATGCTGACGATCGTGCATTTTTTCTGAACGAAGATCATGTATTCTACCGCAACTCTTAGGGCAAACCCATTGAGAAGTGGGGGCGCAAAATGACAGTACCTAGTTTAACTTTAGGACGTTCAATTTAGGTAGGCTGCATTGCTGAGTGTTTTTACCGAGACAAAAACACAAAGGATTTAGAGTAATGAAACTGAAATTTTTAGTTGCAGGTTTAGTCACACTAGCAACCGCACAGGCTCAGGCATTTGTTCCAGCCTCTGTTATCGACAACAATCAATTACAACCTGAAGAATACGTTCAAGACTTCAAAAGCTATTCAAATCAGGTAGGTCACTACTGGGCGACTGTCGACCTTTCTCCAAACCAAACTCTCTCGCCAAGTAACAAAGCGGCGTATACAACAAGCAGTCAAAAAATCTTGTTCGAAGTTCGTTGGACTTGGAACACATTAAGAAAGATGCTTGGTGCCAGCCAGTTTGATGAGCTACGTAACAGCATTGGTGTTGATGAGATCCGCCGCTTGGTGGACAACGTTTGTGAAGCTCGCGCAGAAGTGGGCAAGCACAAAACATACAACTTCGGCAGCCCGCTTCCATGGTGGGAGCAGAAGAAACACTACCTGACTGAGCTAGACTCAGACACTTACCATTGTAAGAAACACAACCCAGCGATTTACGTTGGTGGTAAACGTTACGGATTGTCTTACCCACAAAACAATGCGTCTACTGTTAACCTGCGTACTTTCATTCCAACAACACCTGGGTCTGAGTACGAAGTAGAAATCCGTTACACAAAACGTAACTACCACAACAACGCAAGCAATGTATACCGTGACCTGGCTGTATGGGTTCGTGGTGACATTCTTTCTGCGAAACTGGATGGTGGTTCAAACGCCAGCTTTGATGGTCATCGTGTTAGCTTGCCAGCCGCTCCGTCTGCACATCGCGACAGCCACGGTTTCTACGTTGCACGCATCAAATTCAAAGCGGATCGTTTCCACACTGCCGTTGCTCTAGCGGATAAAGGTCTGCCTGATTCTTACGGTATTCTGGTGAACAAAGTACGTACTCACGTAACAAAAGTGAACCCGAACAAAGAACAGTGTGAACTGCTGTTCCCAGCTGGCAGCCCAGAGTTGCTTAACTGTCTGAACGGTGGTGAGCCTGCGCCAGAAGAAATCAGCTGTAACCTTGAAGTGGATGAGTCACTAGGCAACGTTGTGGTTGATAATGCTGGTTTCCGTCTGACTGCTGAACCTTGGCGTTACGACCCTGCCAACATTCTTCATCATAAGAATTTCTACGGTGTTGGTCGTGAAGGTATCATCACATTCAAGCTAGCGAATAACGGTAAGTTTGCAGGTTGTCCGATCAAAGACAAGCGTCTGACTCTGGATGAGTACACAGCAAACAACTGGGATTACGAGCGTTACGCTGAGCAAGGTCTGATCAAAGTGAAACTGTCTTGTGTTGAGAATGGTATCCGCGCAAGCCGTTGGGAAGTGGTTGAAACCGAACTGGAAAACAACTACCTGATCACTAACAAGAAGATCGACAAACTGTTTAACGACTCAGCTTACGACAACTGTCTGCTGACAGAAGTACGCTTTGTTGACCGTACTCACCTGATTCCTTCATCTCAGGCGGGATACGATGCAAACAGCGACGGTTTCGACATTCGTGCAATGAAGATCAACTAATCCTGTTTTAAAAAACAACTGCCTAAAGCGCCACTGGAATTCCAGTGGCGTTTTTTATTGGGTCTTACCTAAGCGACGACATATTTCTTATTAAGGAGAACGACTCTACGACTTTAAGACACCGAGTATATTAGCGATTTTTCTGATTTTAGGTGCGCTAACCTGACTTCGCTCTAAGGGCAAACTGGCTGTAAAGTCAGGGCGCAAAATGACAGTGCCTGATGGCAGTGGTCGCTGAGTTTAAGTCATTCAGCTGTGTTGATTTTTCACAATAAGTCGCGTTAACGCTCAATGGAAACATCAACAGTCCAATCAGGCAGGCTGCATTGCTGAGTGTTTTCAGTTTGAAACACAAGGAATAGAGTCATGATAAAAAAAACATTGGTCAGCTTAGGATTGGTCTCTTCCGTCTTAGCTTTACCAGTCACCGCAGATACATTAGATAAATACACCCAGCTGTTTAATACCTACCATAACCAGCTAGAGCACGGAACCTGGGGACTGGTCGACTTCACGCCATCGGGTCCTCAGCTTACGCCCGATAACCCTGCTGCATACACATCGGGTCGGACATTGTTGTTTGAACCACGCTGGACAAAGCGCACCATGCGCCATGTGCTTGGTCAGTCGGAATACCAGTATCTGGAAAGCACCATCGGGGAAGAAGAGGTACGCAGAAGGATAAACAATCACTGTGAAGCTCAGCTAGAAGTAGGAAGATCGAAAACCTATGGTCAGCAATACAAAGGCGGCGGCTTTCTGGCAGAGCTGGATTCAGACACCAGTCACTGCCCTCAAAACCGTAGGCTCAACGTAGGTGGCACCTACTACCCTCTGGACTTCAGCAACAACCAATCTGCGGTGAACATCCGCACCTTTGTGCCAACCGTACCGGGGGCAAAATATCGTCTGGTGTTCAAATACCAACGCCGCGCTTATACGCCGACTTCTCAGGCTAACAATTATCACCGAGATCTGGTCACTCACCTTAACGCAGACATCACCAGTGCTAAAGTCAATGATCACGGTGGTGTCGGAGTAAGTGGTCACCGTTTGCAATTCCCTATTCAGCTTAACGATTCCAACCTGATAAAAGGCTTCAACAAAGCCGTGGTTCATTTCACCGCAGATCGTTTTTACACACCGCTGGTCTTTCGTGACAAAGGGTTGCCAGACTCTTATGGCATGCTGCTAAAAGACGTCAAAGTGTTCCTGACAGAGCAAAACCCAAACAAACAACAGTGTGAGCTTCTCTACCCGCCGGGCAGCGCAGCTTTGCAAGATTGTCTGAATGGAGGCTCTACAGGTGTACCTTCAGAGATCAGTTGTAACCTGAACATTGATTCTCAATTGGGCAACTTTGTGGTTAATGAAGCGGGTGAGCGCATTGCCAGCGAACCTTGGCGTTATGACCCACAGAATGTTCTCAGCACTTCGGATTTCTATTCCGTAGGGAAAGGGGGCGTATCAACATTCAATATGTCGAACAACGGTCAGCTATCGGCTTGCCCTATATACAATAAACGCGTCAGATTGGAAGAATTTACCTCGAATAACTGGGACTACGAACGTTATGCCGAGCAAGGTTACGTGCACGCGAAACTCAACTGCTTAGCAGCCAACGGGACTCGTGAAACTAGCTGGGTAACGCTGGGCACTGAGCGGACCGACAATCTTCTGATCACTCAGGGCAAAATTGACCAGACGTTCAATGATGCTAAATATCAGAGTTGTTTTCTGCTTGCCTTCCAGTTTGAAGACCGCACACACATCATTCCGACCACTCAAGCTGGATACGATGAAAACAGCGACGGCTACGACATTCGTGCACTGACGCTCAACTAATTCAATCGGGAAAAACGCAAAGCAAACGCCACTGGATAACCAGTGGCGTTTTTTATTGGGTCTTACCTAAGCGACGTGAAATTTCTTATTAAGGAGAACCATTCCACGACTTTGAGACACGATGCATATTAGCGATTTTTATAAATTCAGGTGCGCTACTCTGATTTCGCTCTAAGAGCAAATTAACTGTGTTAGTGAATGATTCCAAAACCTATCGAGTGTGTGTATTCGCTGGCTTGCTTCGCGCGAAAGAAATCAATGCTAACACGACATTTCACAATCAACCTTTTTAAAAACTTAACTTAAGCAGTCCCAAGTTACACCGTTAGAAATTTGTTTATTAGCTACCCGCATAATCATGAACTCTCCCTTTGTAAGGCTTGATTGCCAGCCATTGGGAATTCAGAACAGGACTAGGATTATGGATATTTTTTCTATTGCACTCGGTTTACAGGTGCTTCACAAAGATTATGAAGTGAATGGTGTTCATATTGCGCCCGCACATCAGGGAGTAGAGGTGCAAGAGCTTATTCACATGTCGAGCTTAGCAGGAAGCGACGTGCTTCGTATTCCTCTGGATCTGACTTGGACGACACCAACTGGCGTGCCCCAATGGGTATTGGATCGGATAGAAGTTTATCTGCAGCAAGCGCAAAGCCGGGGAATCAAGGTGATTTTACAACCTGGGCAAACTCCCGTTGACCTGATTCGTAATGGAGGAACCAACGCTGATGCCCCGAACGTAAATAACATTCCCGAACTGGCGAACCGGTATGCCATCTATGTGAACGAAGTTTACCAAAACCTGCCGCAATACCGGGACACCATCGCTGGCTGGGAAGTCGGCAATGAACCCAACATGGGCTTTCAGGCGGAGGATGGTGGGTATGTTGTGACCGATAGTAATACACACAGATACTATGCCGTTTCACTGGCAAATGCCGCCCATTACGCCAATTACTTAGCTTACACTGCCAAAGCCATTGATGCGCTGCAACTTGGCTATGAGGTGAATGTAATAGGAGGAGGCATTGCCCACAACGACGTCCCCTACCTCAATACATACCTCAGTACACTTTCACAAAAACTTACCGAATTGGGGACGAGCGTAGACGGCATTTCTATCCACCCCTATACAACCTACATTCGCACTTTTACCAGCCCGGAATCTGGTCGCCCGACCGTATGGGTTGATGTTCCCGAGGCAGGTGCTCACGTCGCAAGCTGGGATTATCACTACAGTTTTCAGGGGGCTCTTTATAATGTGCAACGCATTATGCTGGAAAACGGGTTCGATCAGACCGACCTCTGGATAACCGAATTCGGTGTGCCCTCTTATCTGGGTTACAGGAATGCCGGTCCCGATGGCGAACTTGACCAGGCACGTTGGTTTGCAGAGGCATTTGGCGTGCTCGATAGCTGGGGGAACGAGCATCTGAAGGGTGTGATTGCTCACCATGTGCTGGATAGCCACACGTTTGAATACAATGCCCAGTTCAGCGCTTACGACAGCAATAAACCGAATGGCGATGTGAATCATGCAGAGAAATCATTTGGGCTGTTCCACAAGAAAAACGGCTCCTTCACTTCCAAGCCCGCAGGGTGGCTGATGGACTATATCTCCAACAATCGGACTTTCTACTACCACAACATCATTAGTGAGCGTGATAAAAGCGTGTTAGACGCCTCTCACTGGGGATCATACAGCGGAATCTTTAGCGGTTTTGTCATGCTGACTCATGATGGAAACGACACCGTCACGGGCTCCAACCATGATGACAGTATTTTTGGAGGCAGTGGTAATGATGTGATTTCCGGATTGAACGGGAACGATCGACTTTACGGTGGCTCCGGAGATGACGACATTCGTGGCGGAGGCGGTGCGAATGACATATACGGAAATGATGGTAACGACGAAATTCGAACCAGTCAGGGGCGGGTTGATGGAGGACGAGGCTTCGATACCTTATTTTTGTCTGCTAACCCTTCGAGCTATTCGATTACAGGTGACGCCATTGAGTTCACCATCTCGGGTTCAGGTCAGTCTATACGCGGTAGAGACGTTGAAAGAATCCAGTTTGCAAACAACTCTTTTGTCAATTTATCGAACGCCGACATCGGCAGAGGGAATGGGTTCATTTCCGCTCAGAGTGCCATTGATGCTCAGGATGATCCCAACAACAATGTGACCTACGGGCAGACCATTACTATTCCTGTATTAAACAACGATACAACCACACCAGATACGCGAATCACGCAAATCAACGGAATTGATATGCAGCCGGGATGGGCTACATGGGCAAACGGTGCCGGACTGGTTTACTTCCTGCACGACCAGACACTGGCGCTGGAAGCTTACGGCGAGGATTACAGTTTCACTTACACCATATCGGATGGGACTCAAACTGACGTTGCAACGGTCAGCGGTACCATTTACCCCGCCACTGCTCCGAACGCCGTCGATGACCCAAACCACAATGTCGCCTACGGTGCCAGAATCACTATTCCGGTTCTTGATAACGACAGTGACCCAAATGGAGACACGCTACAGATTACGCAAATAAATGGGATTGATATGCAGCCCGGCTGGCAGACATGGGCTAATGGTGCTGGATTGGTTTACGTTCGACACGACCATAAGTTGGAGCTGGAAGCGTACGGTGAAAATTACAGCTTCACCTACACAGTTTCTGATGGCACGGAAACTGATGTCGCGACAGTCAGCGGAACGATAAGCTCGCAGTAAATCGACAACTACATCAGTCGATTGCCTAAGATTAGTCGTAGACCAAAACAAATACGGGATTTCGTTATTAGAAATCCCGTTCATTCCCTATAGCTCGTCGAAAGCTTCGATGGCTTCTGAGAGCTTTTGGACACCATGTATCTGCATGCCCTTTATGCCCCCTTTTGGCATGTTTGCGGCAGGGACAATCGCTTTGGTGAATCCATGCTTAAAGGCTTCCATTAATCGCTCCTGACCACTTGGCACAGGGCGAATTTCCCCTGCCAGACCGACTTCCCCAAACACCACCACATCTTTTGGCAACGGGCGATCACGGAAGCTGGACAACAGCGCCATAAGCAACGCTAAGTCCGCACTGGTCTCTGTTACTTTTACGCCGCCCACCACATTCACAAAAACATCCTGATCGGCCATTTGCAAACCGCCATGTTTGTGTAAAACCGCCAAAAGCAAAGATAAACGGTTCTGCTCCAAACCCACTGCTACGCGTCGAGGGTTGGCAAGTTGGGAATAATCCACCAGCGCCTGAATTTCGACGAGTAGTGGTCGGGTCCCTTCCCACACCACCATCACTGAGCTGCCCGAGGTTTCTTCTTCACCGCGAGAAAGGAAAATCGCTGAAGGGTTGCTGACTTCTTTCAGCCCCTGCCCTGTCATCGCAAATACCCCCAGCTCATTCACCGCGCCAAAACGGTTTTTGTGGCTGCGCAAAGTACGGAAACGACTGTCTGTACCACCGTCCAGCAGCACCGAACAGTCGATAATGTGTTCCAGAACTTTAGGTCCCGCGAGCGTGCCATCTTTAGTTACGTGACCAACAATGAACACCGCGACGTTGTTTTGTTTAGCGTAGCGGGTCAGCGCGGTTGCGGATTCACGAACCTGAGCCACGCTGCCCGGCGAAGACTGTACGTCTGCAACGTGCATAACCTGAATAGAGTCGATCACCATGATGCGGGGTTGTTCTTTTTCCGCAATCTGGCAGATTTTGTCGACGTTGGTTTCCGACAGCATGCTGAGGTTGTCTTTCGGTAATCCAAGGCGGGAAGCACGCATCGCCACCTGCTGCAATGACTCTTCACCGGTGACATACAAGGTCGGCATCTGACCAGACAGCAAACACATGGTTTGTAAAAGAAGTGTTGATTTACCTGCCCCTGGGTTACCACCAATCAGAATGGCGGCTCCGGGCACAACACCGCCCCCAAGAACGCGGTCTAACTCTTTGAAACCGCTACTGAACCTTGGTACTTCCTGCAGGTCAATTTCGGAAAGTTTCTGAACCTTTGATTCGGTTGCAGAACCTGCATACCCTGATAAACGTTCGTTTCGAGCTACGGTTGGCGATGCGGCAAGACGAATTTCCGAGATGGTGTTCCATGCCCCACATGCACTGCACTGCCCTTGCCAGCGGGGGAAATCTGCACCACAATCATTACATACATATGCACGTTTTGCTTTCGCCATAGAACTTGCCGTCTCTCAATTATTTACAATAAAAATTTAACATTGGGGTCATATCTCTGGGTAGAAGAGTATAATTATTTTAAAGATAACGATTCCGTCGTCGATAACCCAATTAGGACAAGTACTTTAACAGAAACAATGGAACAAGCTGAAATACTCTCGCTGGTTGAACGTCTCATACCTGTGTATCGCTCCGATGATTTTGACCTCGTTCTGTCTCAAATGACTGAGGGAGAACACCCGTCTGTCAAAATCTTAGTCAAAATGGAGATGAAACGGGTCATGGCGCCGTGCACCAAAACCATCGATCTGCGAGGGCGAGTACAGGGAGAATGCCGTGAATACAAGCTGGATGGTCTGACCCATTGGCTCGACGACGTTGCGATTAATGCCTACCACAAAAAAGTGAAGCGTTACGGTGCCTATACAGAAGGTGTCTGGGAAGCGCTGATCAATACGCGAAATAACTTCCGGGTGATGAGCAAAAATCGCCCAAACATGACCTACAGCATCACCGATCCAGACAGCCCTTACGAAGCGGAAGCGATACGTTTGGGTTACGACCTGCGACGTCAGGAAAACCGGCTACGTATGTCCAGTCAGGTCGATATTCATCTAAAATCCGGACAGGAAATACATGGGGTCAGCGTTGACCTTTCCAGCTCTGGTGCAAAATTCAAAGTCCCCAGTGCGTTTGATTACAAGCTGGGAGAAGTGATTGAAGCGCGCTTTGTACAGCTCGCCAAAGAGACCAACAACCCAGAGCTGGAAGAAGCCATTGAATACCGTATTCTGGGAGTTGACGACTGTTTCGAAAACAACAGTGTAAAATGGCTGAGGTTGATGAAGCTGACGGAAACCGACGCGATTGCCCATGCCATAGAGTTGATGCTGAAAAACAGCAGCAAACGCGCCAAACACGACAATCAGGATCACATCCTTCGCGCCCGAACGCGAGGCTACGAGCATAGCTATCTAAAGCACACCAGTAATCTTCCCCTGTTTTTCTCGGGTACCGAGCTTCGTTATTCCTTGCTCACTGATGCCAATCAGGCACTGTGGAAGTACTGGCACGATGAACGAAATCAGCAGACCTTCGGGACACTGTTCAACCGTGAAAGAATGGCGCCGCTGACGCAGCCGGGCATGAGAAGCAGCAGTAATTTTATTTACTCATTCACTCATGACCATCAGGGCAAGCATCTGTTCTACAGCATGATGCTGCCAGAAGCCTCACGTGAACAACGTCAGCTTTTCTGGCATGTAGGAGCAAGGCGCGACAGTTGGCGTGTGTTCCGTTTGCACATGTTCGAGTTATCCAAAGATGAGATTTCTCACTTGCTTGATGTGGCACCTGAGATGTCGGAAACCATCAAGACTCTGACTCACACGGGTATTTTGCAGGAAGTGAGTGACGCGCAAACCAGCCACGACTATCTGCTGACTGAGAAACCCAGCATTCCTAGCTCTGAGTTAAACCGCTTCCGCCACTCACGTCAGGTAATGGGCGCACCTAATGGCATCTATTTTGATTCCAGCTCTCGTCGCTCTGAACCCAGATTCATGTTCGACTCACCCGTAGAGTTAGCCATTGGCACTAAAGATCCCATCAAAGGTAACACCGTAGACTTTTCCAGCCGTGGCTTAAACGTAAAACTCAGTGCTCCTTTGCAAGCCAAAGCGGGCGATGAAATTTGCGTAAACTTTATCGAGCTGCAACGTTACGACAGCGATGTCCCTTTGAGTGATGTGCCTTATACAGTTATCAAACTCAGCCCGGACTGTAAAAATGTGCATCTGTCGATCATTGAAAATGCCCAGACGACACGCTGCCTTAACTTTCTGAAGCGCCTGATTAATCACAATCAAGGCAAACTGATTGAAGACAACGAGCCTATTCCGTCTTCTGAACTACTGAGCACCATGCATCATCTGTTGCTGGGTCGCATGGTGTCTGTGCCTTTCTACATTGAAAAGAAAGATCGGATTCTTCAGCCGCGCGCGATTGGAGTCAACTTCCCACTGGATGAACTCACCAAGATTTTTCAGTCCCTTGGGCATGGTGGCAAGCTCTCAATGGAGCCGATTTTTAAGAACAGAACCAACACCTTACTTGCCACACCAATGCGTCCAATCGAGGGAGCGGAACCGACCTTCTACGAGCTGTACATTGCTGTAGTTCAGAAAGGTAATCAGATAGAAGAGATTCATACCCGGTTGCTGTCCGACTTTGAGTCGATCAAAGAAAGAATACGATTTGTGAAAAAAGCCAAGTCGGTAGGCGCGTTTTACGTTATTCGCATCTCTGGAATGCCCGTGTTTGATTCGCTTACCAATCTGCTGAATGAGGAATTGAGCAGCTTGGCAAAAGCCACTATCCATCACGCAAGGGCATTGGAGAAAGAGTTTACCAGCTTGATTGGGTACGGAGAGTTTACGGACATTACGGAAGAAATACTGATCCGGTTAGAATTGACTTAAGGTTGGTCAATCTCGCAATGTATATTTATAAAAAAACGGGCTTAAAAGCCCGTTTTTTTTCAACTAATTAAGAGCTTACCAAGCGATCTTCTGTTGCTTGATGAGGCTGGCACTTAAGATACAAAGCACGCCACCTAATCCACTGTAACGAACCGCGGTTTGTGCCTGCTGTTCTACTTTAGGTTTCGCGTGGTACGCCACCCCTAAACCAGCGGCATCCATCATCACCAAATCGTTAGCACCATCGCCGACTGCAACGGTGTTTTCTGGCTCAATCTCATACTGTTCTGCCAACTGGCGCAGGATGTCCGCTTTGGTTTGAGCCGATACGATATCGCCCAAAACCTTGCCTGTCAGTTTGCCATTTACAATCTCAAGCGTATTCGACTGGGCATGGTCCAGGTTGAGCGTCTCTTTCAAGTAGTCTGAGAAGTAGGTAAACCCACCAGATGCAATTGCCGTTTTCCAACCCAATGCCTGAAGGCTAGCCACGAATTCCTGCAAGTCTGGCATCATTGGCAGTTCACTACGCACTGACTCCAGTATGCTCTCATCCGCATCTTTCAGCGCGCCAACACGCTGTCTCAGGCTTTGTTCAAAATCCAGCTCGCCTTGCATTGCACGCTCAGTCACCTCTGATACCTGCTCTCCTACACCAGCAAGTTTGGCAATTTCATCGATACATTCAATCTGAATGGCAGTTGAGTCCATATCCATCACGACTAATCCCGGCTTACTGAGGTCAGGGACATCGGTCAGGCTGGCGTAATCCAAAGAAAGCGCTTGCAGAATGGTCTCGTGTTCTTTGGTAAGTTCACCGGACATCAGTGCCACTTCGTACTGCCCCACTTTCCATGTGGCGACAACGGCATTGTAGTAACCAGTAAAAAAGTCGATATCTTCAAAATGACTTGGCGACAAATAATTGGAAAAAACAATCCAGTTTGCGCGTTGTAGGTCGATTTTTGAAGAAAAGCGCGTTTCAGGAAGACGTTTTAGCAGTGTGATGTGTTTCTTTATAGGCAGTGTTTTCATTGCGTCCGTGGCAGAGTTGTCCTGTAGTGACCGTAAACTTACCCTATTGCAATTTAGAAACGCAAGCTTATGATCAATTTAAATCTTAACCAGTGGCAGACCTTTCGATGAGCAGTTCACTATTTTCATTCCGGGCTTTTCTGCGCATTATCGCCATGATAGTGCTGGCTTTGCTGTTTTTCTCTATGGTGCAAAACAGCGTAGTGATCAGTAAAGGCAACGAAGCCATTCAGGCTCGCCAGCTAGAAACGCTGACCAATGTTCTGGTCTCTCAGGCAGCGTTATCTGCCAGCGATATGCTGGTCAATCAAGATCAGGAAAACCTTCTCAAGCTGACTCAACAGCTTTCTAAAGATCGCCTGGTATTTGATGCCACTATTTATGATGCAGAAGGCGTTAAGCTGGCCGCAAGCAGCAACGCCAAACCAGTGCGTGAGATGCTTGGTCTCGATACCCCACTGGGAACGGCTGCAATTGGTCGTCAGCAACTGGTGGAGCCCATTTACAATGATGGTGCCATGATCGGATACATGCGAATTACGTTTGAAAAAGGACGAGTGACTGCGATTTCCGACCACCACTACCGCAACAGTGATCGTTTAATGTATTTGATGATTTTGATGAGTTTTGCCAGTGGCGTGCTGATCACCATTCTGTTCAGACGCCAGCGACGCAGCCGTAAGAAGGGAGAAAACCTGCTGCTGAAAAACGTTGCGTCCCAATAGAATTTTATATTCAACAAAAAGCCCCGCTATTGATGAGCGGGGCTTTCTTTTTAGAGCAGTTTCTTACTTGTCGCCAAGCAGAACTGAATCGAGTGCGATTTCGATCATTTCGTTGAACGTGGTTGCGCGTTCTTCAGACGTAGTTTGCTCACCCGTCTTGATGTGGTCAGACACAGTACAGATAGTCAGCGCTTTTGCGCCGTACTCTGCACATACGCCGTAGATACCAGCCGCTTCCATTTCTACACCTACAATGCCGTACTTATCCATTACGTCGAACATTTCTGGATCTGGCGTGTAGAACAGCTCTGCTGAGAACAGGTTACCCACTTTTACATCGATACCACGAGCTTTCGCTGCTTCTTCTGCGTTTTTCACCATTTGGTAATCAGCAATTGCCGCAAAGTCGTGACCTTTAAAGCGGATACGGTTTACTTTGGAATCAGTGCTGGCACCCATTCCGATAACAACGTCGCGTACTTTGATGTCTTCACTTACCGCACCACAGCTACCAACTCGGATGATTTTCTTCACACCGAAATCTTTGATTAGCTCAGTCGCGTAAATAGAGCATGATGGGATACCCATGCCGTGGCCCATAACAGAGATCTTGCGACCTTTGTAGGTGCCAGTGAAGCCAAACATATTGCGAACATCGCAGACTTGCTCAACGTTTTCCAAAAAGTTCTCTGCGATGTATTTAGCGCGTAGCGGATCGCCCGGCATCAAAACAACATCTGCAAATGCACCCATTTCAGCATTAATATGTGGAGTAGCCATTGAAATAGTCCTTGTAAATAAAATTGAGGGCAATCGCCCCAGTTTGCAGGCAAATTATGGTGGATAGCGTGATTACTTCAACCTATTTTGCCCGCTCACTAAAATTAACCGCTCCAAGCCTAAACCTCTGGAGCGAAAGCCTGATGAACCCAGGGTTACAGGAAGCTTTTCCCGTAATCCATCGGAGACGTACCAAAGTAGCTCGCGACCGACTGACCGATATCGGCAAACGTTTCTCGGAACCCTAGAGAACCTGCTGGCACTTTGCTTCCGTAAACCAGAACAGGGATGTGTTCTCGGGTGTGCTCCGTACCTGGCCAGGTAGGGTCGCAGCCGTGATCGGCCGTTATTATCAGCACATCGTCTTCTTGCAGAAGGTTAATCACTTCATTGATGCGGCTGTCGAAGTATTCCAGCGCTGTCGCATAACCCGCGACGTCACGGCGATGACCGTACACAGAGTCAAAGTCGACAAAGTTGGTGAACACAATGGTGTTATCACCGGCTTGCTGAATCTGTTCCAGCGTAGCTTCAAACAGTGCCGGAATACCTGTCGCTTTCACTTTTTTGCTGATACCACAGTTAGCGTAGATATCGGCAATCTTACCTATCGACACCACTTCGCCCTGTCTTTCATCAACCAGCTTTTGCAATACCGTTGGTGACGGCGGCTCTACAGACAGATCTCGACGATTCCCCGTACGCTCAAACTGCCCTTTGCCTGCCCCAACAAACGGTCGTGCGATAACACGTCCGATGTTGTAGTCTTCCATCTCTTCACGGGCGATTTGGCACAGTTCCAGCAAACGCTCTAAACCAAACGTTTCTTCATGACAGGCGATCTGAAACACAGAGTCAGCAGAGGTGTAGAAGATAGGCTTGCCCGTCTTCATATGTTCTTCGCCTAAGTCGTCCAGAACCTGAGTTCCGGACGCATGGCAGTTACCTAGAAAACCGTCGATTCCCGCTCGCTCAAGAATGCGATCCGTCAGTTCTTTCGGGAAGCTGTTTTCTTTGTCAGAAAAATAGCCCCAGTCAAACATCACAGGAACGCCTGCGATTTCCCAGTGCCCAGAAGGCGTGTCTTTGCCCGACGACAATTCAGCTGCATGAGCGTATGCCCCAACAACATCACTTTCCGACTCAAGGCCCGGTGCAAATGCACCAGTGGACTCTTTGTGCGCCAGAGCTAAGCCCAACTTCGATAAGTTAGGCAGAAACAAAGGTCCGTTTCGTTCAGAGGTATCAGCTAACCCTTTGGCACACTGCTCGGCGATGTGACCCAGAGTATCTGAACCTGCATCACCAAACTTGTCAGCATCCACAGTCGCGCCAATACCGAATGAATCTAAAACTAAAATAAATGCTCTTTTCATTGCTTTCTCCACCAGCGCCTTTACACGTCTTCTGCTCGAATCTGACGGTAAACGTCTGGTGTTTTCTGATACTCACCGCCAACAGCAATGGCGCTTTGCAGTGCTTCAGCGGCTTCATTCCACTGCTCTTCACTGCGGGCGTGAATCATCGCTAACGGAGTTTCGCTGTTGGCGACTTCACCAAGGCGAATAAACTGGTCAAAACCGACAGCGTAGTCGATAGAGTCCGTAGCCACGCGACGACCACCGCCCATAGCCACGACTGCCATACCGATGGCTCTGGTATCCATTGAGGAAACAACGCCACTCTCTTTGGCATAAACCGGTTTGATGATCTCGGCTTTTTCGAGGTAGTTGTCGTAGTTTTCAACGAAGTCGACAGGACCGCCTAAGCCAGCCACCATTTTGCCAAAGCATTCGGCTGCTTTCCCGTTATCCAGTACAGCTATCAACTTTTCGCGCGCATCTTCGGTATTGTCTGCAAGCTTGCCCAGTACCAACATTTCACTACACAGCGCTAAGGTGATCTCGAGCAAACGTGGGTTACGGTACTCTCCAGTCAGAAATTGCACCGCTTCACGCACTTCCACCGCGTTACCCGCAGAAGAAGCCAGCACCTGATTCATATCGGTGAGGATGGCGGTGGTTTTAGTGCCAGCACCGTTGGCTACCGCAACGATCGATTTCGCCAGTTCTTCCGACGCTTCGTACGTTGGCATAAAGGCACCAGAACCTACTTTTACGTCCATAACCAGTGAGTCCAGACCAGCTGCCAGCTTCTTAGACAGAATAGATGCGGTGATCAGGGAAATGTTATCAACGGTCGCCGTGATATCGCGGGTAGCGTAAACACGTTTATCAGCAGGAGCGAGGTCGCCTGTCTGACCGATAATTGCAACGCCCGCTTCTTTGGTCACATCACCAAACACTTCGTTGTTTGGCGTAATGTTGTAGCCCGGAATGGATTCCAGCTTATCCAGTGTGCCGCCAGTATGTCCCAGCCCACGACCGGAAATCATAGGCACAAACCCACCGCACGCCGCCACCATAGGACCAAGCATCAAGGACGTGACATCTCCCACACCACCGGTGGAGTGTTTATCGACAATAGGACCGCCAAAGTTCATGTGATCCCAATTGATGACCATGCCAGAATCTCGCATCGCACATGTCAGTGCGATTCGCTCAGGCATGCTCATTTCATTGAAGAAAATGGCCATCGCGAATGCCGCGATTTGTCCTTCAGACACTTCGCCTTTGGCAACGCCCTGGATAAAGAATTGAATTTCTTCCGCAGACAGCACTTCGCCGTCACGTTTTTTACGGATAATTTCTTGAGGTAAATACATTAGAACCTCCCACGCACCTTAATAGATGCAGAGCTGTGGTTGTAGAGTAAAGAGGTAAGGCAACAAGCTGAGTTCAGACAGCTTGTTGCATCAGACTTTTAGAATTAGTAGGCAGTAGGGTCTGCCGTCTCGTCTGTTACTTCTAATGTATTAAGTAGGTTAGTCAGCAGGCTTGATGCACCAAAGCGGTAGTGACGAGCATCTACCCAGTTGTCACCAAGGATTTCGTCTGCCATTGCCAGGTATGCCGCTGCATCTTCTGCAGTTCGAACACCACCTGCTGGCTTAAAGCCTACCGTTTCTGCTACGCTCATGTCGCGGATCACTTCCAGCATCATGCGAGCGTATTCAGGAGTGGCATTCACAGGCACTTTACCTGTAGATGTTTTGATGAAGTCTGCGCCCGCTTCGATACAAATCTGAGACGCTTTCTTAATGAGTGCTTCTTCTTTTAGTTCACCCGTTTCGATGATGACTTTAAGAAGGATATCGCCACATGCTTCTTTACACTGTTTCACCAGTTCGAAGCCCACTTTCTCGTCACCCGCGATCAGTGCGCGGTATGGGAAAACGACGTCAACTTCGTCTGCACCGTAAGCGACTGCAGCCTTGGTTTCCGCCACTGCAATCTCGATGTCGTCGTTGCCGTGTGGGAAGTTAGTTACGGTCGCAATGCGAACGTCTGGCGTACCTTGCTCACGAAGTGTCTTCTTAGCAATAGGAATAAAGCGAGGGTAAATACAGATGGCAGCAGTATTGCCAACCGCTGATTTTGCGTCGTGACACAGCGAGATGACTTTTGCATCTGTGTCATCGTCATTCAGCGTTGTCAGGTCCATAAGTTTAAGTGCACGTAGAGCAGCTGCTTTTAAATCGCTCATTTCTATCTCCGATCAGTTTATTCAATGATTAGATGGCTTACCCCTTGGCAATCCATCACAACATGAACGGACTTGGTTCCCTGAAGACTTGAACTCGTTATAAGTTCAATTGCTATCCTTGTCACCGCACAGTACCTATTTGGTCTATGGCACGACTCTAGTTTTTTCCTTTCATCGTGGCTAACGTTTTTACAAATCTGGTCTCTTTGCTTCCTGCAAAGGTCTGACCATTTGGTAATTTATACAATACGCATTATTTGTTCAAAACAATAGCATTCCGGTTGACGCAAACGGTTTGTATCTCAAAAAACTCAGTCCATTAATTACAAAAATTTTTCTCTTTAAAACAAAAAAACCCCGCAGCAATCTCTTGCTACGGGGTTGGTTTTCGTGGCGTCTATATAATCTTTCTCTTACTAACTTAGAAAGACAGGAACAGACCAGCGATTGTCGCTGCCATCAGGTTAGATAGCGTACCAGCGATTACCGCTTTCACCCCCATGCGTGCGATGTCGTGACGACGATTTGGCGCAAGGCTACCCAGACCACCTAGTAGGATCGCGATAGAAGAAAGGTTCGCGAAACCACACAGAGCAAACGAGATGATTGCTGTTGTCTTCTCAGACATTGGCAGACCTGTTTCTGCTACCACTTTCGCACCTTCACCGATGTAAGGAGTGAAGTTCAGGTAAGCAACGAATTCGTTCACAACGATCTTCTGACCGATGAAAGAACCCGCCAGTGTCGCTTCTTCCCATGGCACACCGATAACGAATGCAAGAGGAGCGAATACCCAGCCTAGAACAAGTTCCAGAGTCAGCTCAGGCATACCGAACCAACCACCAACGCCACCAAGAACGCCGTTGACTAGAGCAATAAGACCGATGAATGCCAATAGCATTGCACCTACGTTAAGTGCTAGCTGAAGACCTACAGATGCACCACCTGCCGCTGCATCGATAACGTTCGCTGGCTTATTGTCGCCACCGTCGATGTCTGCGTCGATGTCGTCTTTAGGCGCTTCAGTTTCAGGCATGATGATCTTAGCGAATAGTAGACCACCTGGTGCTGCCATGAATGATGCTGCAACTAGGTATTCTAGAGGTACACCCATAGATGCGTAACCTGCTAGTACACCACCCGCAACCGATGCCAGACCACCACACATTACTGCGAATAGTTCAGATTGAGTCATCTTAGGTACGAACGGACGAACAACAAGAGGCGCTTCCGTCTGACCTACGAAAATGTTAGCTGCTGCTGACATGGACTCCGCACGAGAAGTACCCAGTGCCTTCTGAAGTGCACCACCAAGAATCTTGATAACCCACTGCATAACACCGATGTAGTAAAGAACAGAGATCAACGCAGAGAAGAAGATCAGTGTTGGCAGTACTTGGAATGCGAAGATGAAGCCGATGCCGTCAACAGAGAAGTTAACCAGGCTACCGAACAGGAAACCTGTTCCGTCTTTACCGTAGTCGATAACGTTCTGAACACCTGCAGAGAATGCAGCCAGAAGGTCACGACCCCAAGGGATGTATAGAACAAAAGCACCAAGTGCAAATTGGATAGCAAAAGCGCCACCTACAGTTCTAAAATTAATTGCTTTGCGGTTGCCGGATAATAGTACTGCAATTCCTAGTAGTACTACGATACCGACGAGGCTCATAAACAGGCTCATAGTTTATGACTTCCTTATTAGTTATTTATTGGCGTGTTACAAATTGGCTCGTATTTGAAGCGTGGGCATTATAATCATCCCTCAATCAATAAAGTAATGGCATGGTCACAATTTGTAGTCTTATTCACTCTTGTATCATTAAATTATGTGATAATAGTCACGTTACGCAAACGTATACTTGCGGAACTTTCACAGAAGATAGCGATTAATCACAAATTCCGAACACTAAATTGCTTTTAGACCATAGCTGTGGCGCAATCGTTTGCTTTGGTCTTTTTTTGAGCTCAGAAAGACATTCCAGAATCTCAGGCAAAAATTTGGGGTGATTGGGTAAACCTTGATATCCATTCAATGGCATATCTGGCGCATCGGTTTCGAGCACCATGGCATCTATCGGTATTTGGGCGATGGTATTGCGCGTTTTTTGAGCTCTTGGGTAAGTAATCGTCCCGCCTACTCCAATCGCAAAGCCTAAATTGAGCCAGTCTTTGGCTTGCTGATAACTTCCACTGAATCCGTGAATCACGCCCCCTTGATCGAAACGCATTTTCTTTAGTGTAGAGGTCATCAGCTGATGAGATTTTCGCTGATGAAGCACCAAAGGCAACTTGTGCTTATTCGCCAGTTCTATCTGCCCTCTGAACAATGCTTCCTGTTTTGACTGAGTGTCATTTCCAGAATATAAATCCAGCCCACACTCTCCAACGGCAACGCATTTGCCTCCACGACGACTGAGCCTGTCATCGAGTAAATCGAGATGCGTATCAAGATGCTGGTCAATAAAATAAGGATGAAGCCCGAGTGAGAAATAGATTTCATCATGGCTTGAGGCAAGTTCGCTGACTTTATCCCAGTTCGATAATCCGACTGACGGGATCAGGATACGCGCCACACCCGATTGCTTAGCGATTGCTAACGCTTCATCGGTATTGGAAAAGGCATCAAAATCAAAATGACAGTGGGTATCAAAAAGTCGGGACATAATCTGGCTGCACCAATAAGGAGTTCAGAGCTTAGTTTATACCCGTGTGGTCACGAAGTGTTAAGTCCGATTAACAAGGCTGGATGTGATTTTGGCATTGACCTTAGAAAGTGCTTTCACTGAGTCGTGCAGATGCAGGTAGACGTTTTGATAGTAATCGTTGTAAACATCCACATTCTTGGCGTTGGGCTTAAAGCCGTGTTTGATGGAAACCATGCGTCGCGCTGCAGCTTTGCAATTAGAATATTCACCGCATCCAACCGCTGCACTAATGGCAGCCCCCAGCGCGGTGGTTTCTGACGTTTCCGGGATCAACAGGGTTTTGTTAAATACATCGGCAAAAATCTGGTTCCAGACGTCGCTCCTCGCAGAACCACCGTACATTTTGATCTGCTCAATATCGGTATTGGCCCCCGCTTCCATCAATTCGCCCTGCCTTCGCGACTCGTAAGCCAGCCCTTCCATGATCCCACGCACCACTTGCGGCTGACCATGTTCGGTATGAAGCCCAAACGCCATTCCCCGTGCATTCAAATCCCAATACGGTCCGTTTGCCCCCTGAAAATACGGCAGTATCATCATGCCCATATTGCCAACCGGGCTCTGTTCAGCGCTTCGGTACACGTCACTCCAGTCTGGGCAGGCTTCGTCCTTCCCGACATTGAGGCAAAAGTGATCGCGATACCATTTCATGAGTGCAGAGCCTCCACTGGGAATGTAATTTTCCATCACATAGTTGCCAGACGGGCTGATTTCGATGACGTAATCCTGCTTTGCCCGTGAAGGTACATTGTTCACCAACATTTCATTGGTACAGGAAGTGCCGCCATTGATGCCTATTTCTCCGGGCTCGGTGACGCCCGCACCAAGAATGCCGCAAGGTTGATCCCCTGCTGTTACGACCACAGGTATCCCTTGTGGAAGACCCGTTATCTGGCTGGCTTTCGCGGTGACAAAACCGGCGGTGCTGCATCCGGGTAAAATTGTATCAATCCAGATGTCTTGCCTAACCCCCAGCGAATCAATAATACCGCTCGCCCATTGCGCGCCGTGCTCAATATCCAAAGCTCCGGTCATTGTCGCTGCGCCGCTCAAAGTCACCAACTGGCTGGTCAGTTTATAAATCAGATAATCCTGTACCAGCATCAGTTTGTAGGTTCGCGAATACACGTCTGGCTCATGCCGCTTAAGCCACAGCGCCTTATAAAGCGTCCACTGACCGGGCGCATACCCGGTTTTTTCAAATATCTGCTGGGCACCTACCTCCTGCCCCGCAAATTCCGCTTCCTCACTGCATCGGATGTCATTCCACAAGATGGCATTTCTGAGCGGTCGAATATCAGAATCGACCGGAACAAAAGTAAACCTCTGATGGGTGATACCGATACCTGCGATCTTGCTGCCATCCACATCCGGGTGGCTCATCACTTCCAGACAACCGGCAATGAACGCATTCCACCAGTCGTCAGCGTTCTGCTCTACCCACCCCGGTCTTTGCATGATGAGAGGGTAGCCATGAGCACTTTCAGCAATGATTTTCCCCGACATAGAAAACACAATCACCTTGGTTGCACTGGTACTGCTATCAACACCTATCAGCAACTTTTCACTCTTGTCCATGCTACCCCCTCAAACTCTCAGAAAACGAACAGGTTTTTAACCGCTTGCAGGTTTTCTAGCTGCTGAAAAGCACTCTCAAAATCCTGCAATGAATAGGTCCCAGACATTAAGGGGGCAACATTGACTCGCTTCGAATCGAGCAAATCAATCGCGGTTTCCCAACTGCTCCAACTGGTGCTGTAGCTGCAAGATAAGGTCACCGAATTGTGCATCGCCAGATTCCACGGCACGGGTACTGAGTCCTTTCCGGTTAACCCTATGGCACAGATTCGACCATCCCGACGCACCAAATCGAACGCTTGATGAATTGCCGCTGGTGCGCCGCTGGCTTCCACGACCAGATCGGCACCTAGCCCATGTGTCCATTCCGCAACCTTCTGTTTGATGTCCACCTGCTGAACGCTTATTGCATCGTCCATGCCCATCTCTTTGGCGATTCTTAACCGAACATCAAGGTCGTTATCTGTTCCAGTCACCAGAACCTTTCTGGCTCCACTGGCTTTGGCTGCCGCAGCGGCAAGTAGCCCTATTGCGCCACAACCTAACACCACCACAACGTCGTTAGGCTCGACTTTGCTGCGCTCTAACACCGCTTTCACCCCTACGGCGAGCGGCTCTGCTAATGCGGCTTCTTCAAAAGACAACGAATCGGGTATTCGGTGCAATGAGGCGGCGGGCATGCAGATAAACTCTGAAAAACAGCCATCAATCTTATAGCCAATGGCTTTCTTATCCGGGCAAATTTCGACCTGTCCGTTTTTGCAATAGCGGCAATGTCCACACCCACCTTTATGGGGCTGAGACACAATGCGGTCTCCTTTCTGAAAGCCGGTGACCGCCTCTCCAACGGATACAATTTCTCCTGAGAATTCATGCCCCAGAGTGACTGGAGGGAAGTTGATGAAGGTGTCTTTTTTAATGTGCAGATCGGTTCCGCAAATACCTGCGGCTCTGACTTTGACCAACACTTCATCTGGCATTGGAGTAGGTTTCTGGACGTCAGATAACCTCAGGTTCCCGACTCCCGATTGGGTTTTCACTAGCGCTTTCATTCAGACCTCACGTCGATAAAAGGAAAGTTAAGAATCTGGTCGCTCCGCCATTTCGTGCATCAAAGGCATCATGGCGTCGTAGGTTCTTTCGTATAAGTCGAAATAGAACTGATAGTTCTGATGGGATTTCGGGTTAGGTTTGATGACCTTGGTAATGGTGACCATGTTGTCGGATGCCGAGACCAGATCGTCATAAAACCCTGCGGCTTTTGCGGCGCAAATGGCACTGCCCAAAACAGTAGCTTCGGTGAATTCCGGGATATGGATTTCCACATTGCTGACATCGGCATGAAGCTGCAGGCTGAACTCACTTTTTGAAAAGCCACCACCAAAATACATTGCGTTGATGTGCACACCGTTTTTTCTAAGCCGGGTGAGCATGCTTTCAGTCGCGTAGGCAATGGATTCGCAGATCGCCCGATACACATGGGCTTTGCCGTGTTTCAGAGTCAGCCCCCAGACCGCGCCCTGCACTTTATAGTCGGTATGTGGCGTGCGGTTCCCCTGCCAGTAATCCAGAACAATCAAACCTTCAGAACCAATCGGAATGCGTTTGGCTTCCTGAGTGAGCTTTTCCAGTTTGTCGGTGTCTTTTTCTGGTAATCCGGGGTTGTCGAACATGGCTTCGTGAATAAAGTTGTCGTTGTACCATTTGATGATGGAACCACTCGACACCTGACCACCTTCGTAAACCGTTAATCCGGGAATGACACAATCCGGATGAGGACCAAACACGCCTTTGATGGGAGTTTCGCTGTCAGACATGGGAAGAAATACGTGGGAGGAACCGGTAATCAGCGCCGCCTGATTTTTTCGGACTGCATTGAGCCCGAGCATACCGACATAAGCATCGCAGCCGCCCATGGCGATAATGGTATCTGGCGACAGCCCGGTTAGTGCCGCCACCTCAGCCGAAATATTGCCGACGGATTCTCCCATCGGCAGCACTCTTTCAGGGAATTTCTCAACAATATTCTCCAGCCCGATATGCTGATAGAAATCGTGCGGCCAGCCACCCGTACGAGGATTATAAAACCAGCGATGGGTAATATGGTTGATACTCAGCGCAGGCACACCACTGAGCTTCATGGTCAGAAAATCCACTTCTTCCATAAAGTAGCGAGACTGAGCGAAACGTTCTGGATCGTGTTCTTTCAGCCACAACAGCTTGGGCAGCATCATCTCTGAACTGACTCCGGCACTTGAGCGCTCCAGAGCAGGGTGACCAGTGCGGAAAATGTTTTCTGCCTGATCGCTGGCGCGAGCGTCCATCCATAAGATCGCGGGGCCAATAGACTCACCGTGCTCATCAACACAGACTACGGTACTTGCGGTTCCATCCACTGCAACAGCGCGGATCTGCGCAGGGCTGATGTCCGTTTCTTCAAACAATGCCCGAACAGAACCGACTAACGCATTCCACCAGTCTTCCGGGCTTTGTTCCGCCCATCCGGGACGGGGGAAATGAGTAGAGTAATCCTGATTTTTTAAGTACCGACAGTCCCCATCGGCGTTGAATACACCAATTCGCAAGCCACCTGTACCTGCATCAATGCCCATGACCAAAGGTTCTGTGATTTTGTCTGCGCTCATATCCATTTATTCCTTTAAAAAGATAACGTCTAACAAACGAAAGCGTAGGCTCTCTCGACCTAAAGCGTTTAGCGTCCACCCGAAGTAGAGATAAACTGCCCGGTGATGTAAGAAGATTCATCGCTCATCAGATACGCCGCCAGAGACGCCACATCTTCTGGTGTACCCAACCGGCCAATGGGTACGCTCTTTTCATATTTAGCGCGCACGGTCGAATAGTCTTCCCCGGTGGTTTCCACCCGAGACTCCAGTATTTCTTCAGTCATTCGAGATTCGATTCGGCTAGGGCAAATGGCATTCACATTGATGTTATGAGGTGCGAGCTCCAACGCCAGTGCCTGAGTTAAACCATTCAGACCGAACTTGGACGCGCTGTAAGCCACACGTCTTGGTCTGCCGAAAATCCCAGATTGAGATGAGATGTTGACGATTTTACCGTAAGCATTCTCCAGCATAGTTGGAATCACGGCACGTGTGACCAGAAACACCCCGGTCAGGTTTACGGAAAACACCTTCTCCCATTCGGCAAGCGAGATATCAACGAAGCTGCTTTCCTGCACTATCCCTGCACAGTTGATTAAGGTATCCACCTTGTGCTCTGAGACCCATCGACCGATGGATTCAGCTACCTGTTCTTCATTACAGATATCGAATGCCTGTAGGTGACAACGACCGCTTTCAGTTCCAATGAGCGTCTGAGTTTCTTCCAACCCCTGGCGGTTGATGTCGCATATCAGAACTGTTGCGCCATCCTTTGCCAGCTTAAGTGCACACGCTCGCCCGATACCATTTCCTGCTCCGGTTATGATGACCGTCCGACCGTCGAATCGACTCGTGTTTTGCATGTTTCACCGTCCCTATGATCTGTAGACCTTCCTGTTATTTTGACGAAAGCACCGACTTATCGGCTTCGTAGGGCTGTTTTTCCTTTGCCTTTAGTGCGTGAATGCGTCCTCCGCGGATCAGCACAAACACTCCAAGCAGCAACAGCCCCCCTTTCACCATATCCCTTTCGTAGTTTGCCCATCCTGACAAACCGGCTCCGTTGGTCAGCACAGTCAGAATCAATACCCCGATCAGCGTGCCCAATACGTTGGCTTTCCCTTGTCGAAAAGCCAGACTGCCCAAGAATATGGCGGTCAACCCGTCAATGAAGTAGGAATTACCGATACCGGGCTGACCAGACGACAGGCTCGCGGCGATAAAACACCCCGATAATGCCGCCATCACACCGGCAAACAGGAAGAGATACACATTCAGTTTTTTGACCGGGATACCCGCTTCATGCACCGCTTTATAATTGGACTCCTGAGCATAAATATAGTGTCCCAGCAGCAGTTTTTCCTGACACACCCATAGGACAAAGGCGATAAACAGGGCGAGAACCATGGTTGCCGGAAAAATGCCAAATGAAGCATTCACCAAGTCCCCCATGAATCCGGTGTCGTCAATTCGAAAAGATGCGCCTGCGCCAATGGCTTTCGCGATAGAGAGAGTCAGGCCACCCGTCGCTATCGTGGTCACCAGTGACGACAAGCGCAAATACCCAACTAACACACCATTAAGGATGCCAAACACCACGCCAACCATCAGACCCGCGACAATACTGATTCCCCATCCCATGCCCTGCTGAACCGACCAAGCTGTCACTACGTTTGAGAGCGCAGCTATGTTGGTAAAACTGACGTCCACTTCTCCAATCGAAAATATCCAGGTAACCCCGGCAAACATAATGAAAGAGATGCTCGCCGCCGCAAATATGGTGGTAATGTTCTGTGGCAGAAGGATGTTAGGTCTGACAAAAGCGAACCCAAACAGAAGCAAAAACAGCCCTATCAGTACCCCATATTTCATCAGCCAGGTGGTCATTCTTTTACTATTACTCATCGTAAAAACCTCATCTCTGTGAAATTCAGGCGTGGGTAACCTGATGGAATCCGGCTTTGATCCACCCTGTCACTTTGTCTCTGGTGTCCGGGCTAAACAGAATGCTGCCCACCAGCATCAGCATACTGGTCGCGCCATCGCTCCAGTAATAAGGAATGTTGATCAGAGTGAATCCATTCAGGACCATTGAAATCAACACCGTCCCTGCCAGCGTCGCCAGTACAGATGCCCTGCCGAAAAACGCAATTCCGATGAAAACCGACGCGAAAGCTGGCATTAAAAATCCATTACCCGCGATGGGTTCAGACTTGCCAGTTTCGGCAATCACTAACAAGGCAGAAAACAGCATCAGGGTTGAGCAAAGCACATAAGCAATACAGGTGTACTTGCGTACATTCACCCCGGAGTAAAACGCCGACTTCTCGTTATACCCGACTGCATAGAGGCTGTTTCCAAACCGCGAGCGATGAAGGTAAAACCACGACAGCGCGTACATAGCAACCAGAAGATAAGTTGAGTAGTTCAGCCCAAACCAGCGTCCATCGTTGATGTCGAGTAGCCCAGAAGTGAAGAAGTTGCGAAAAATAGACGGACCGCCACTGAACAGAAATGCCGCTCCGCCCGCGATTGACCCCACCGCGATGGTCGTGACTATGTCGGGCAGTTTCAGATAACTCACGGCATAACCGTTGATCACCCCAAATGCGATGCTCACCAGTAACCCGATGAAAATGGACAAGTAGAGGTCAATGCCTGCGGCGATGCCATACCCAATCGTCATCGCCACAAAAGAGATGATACCGGGGAAGGAGAGATCAAACTTTTTCAGAACCACCACAAACGTCAGCCCTAACGCCGCCAGCCCCGTGGCAGCTAAATGGCGCAAAATAGCCGTAATGTTTGAAGACGTGACGTATCTGGGCTCGACCATGTAGAACGCTAGGGTAATCGCTGCAACAATTACCAGATAAAGCCCGACGCGAATAAAAGCCGCTCTTTTGGCATTGGTCTTGGTCATGCTTTGCTCTCCCCAGATATACCCGCGATGAGGAGTTCATCCCGGCTGATATCACTCACCGGAGCGGAAACCTGCTCGCCTTTGTAGAGAGCAAACATTCGGTCTGACACCCCATGTACTTCATCACAATCCGACGACATCACTACCACGGCAGCGGTTTGAGAGAGCTTTCTCAGCAGTCGATAAATGGTGGCTCGCGCGCCGATGTCGACACCAATGGTAGGTTCGACAAACAGGTAAATTTCAGCTTCAGCGTATAAGCCTTTGCACATGACGATTTTCTGCTGATTGCCCCCACTAAAATGACTGGCGGCTTCGTCCAGCTCGACGGGGTGAAGCTCGGTCAGGCTGACCAGTTCCAGACTGTCTTCGTGGGTTTGTTCAGAATTCAATACCCCCAATCCAGACGAAGCTCGATCAAGATTGGCGAGAGAAATGTTGAACACCACATTTTCTTCCAGCACCAGTCCTTCTTTTAACCGGTCTCCGGGGAGTAAAAACAGTTTGTGATTCAGGGCATCTTGCGTGGTTTCAAATTCCACCTTTTCGCCGTGAATACGAATATTGCCGCCCCCTTTGATGCGAGCACCAAAAATCACTTTGGAGAGGTCTTCAATGCCAGATCCCACCAGCCCAAAGATCCCCAAAATCTCGCCTTTTCTGGCTTCAAAAGAGACATTACTGAATGAGTCGAAAGAGAGGTTTTCGACCTGAAGGTATGCGTCGCCGTTGCACGCTTCCTCCAGTTTAGGTGGAAACATGTTGGAGACCGATTTCCCCAACATGAGTTCGGCTATCGCCGCTGGAGAAAGGGCTTCCTGAGCCACATCATGACACCCGACATTTTTGCCGTTTCGAAATACAGTAAAGCGATCCGCAATCTGCTTCACCTCTTCCAGACGGTGAGTAATGTAGATGATGGATACGCCACTGGATTTCAGAATCGACATCAGCTCAAACAGATACTGCTTTTCTTTTTCCGTTAGTGTGGACGTTGGCTCATCCAGAATAAGCGCGGTGATTTTGTCGTTCACCATGGAGTGCAGAATGGCGGTGGCTTCCCTTTCAACCGGATTCATCTCGGCAATGGTTCTGTCCAGATTGACCGGGATGGGCAGTTTTTCCAGCAACTCATCGGCTCGACGCTTAAGGTCGTCACTGTTGAACAGTGAGAAAAGCCCGAAGCTGCTGTTTTCCCTGCCCAGAAAGATGTTTTCATAACCGGTGAAATCATCAATCATTTCGGGGTGTTGCTGCACAGAGACAATGCCCTGTTGCAGCGACGCGCTTGGGGTACCAAGCTGAACTTCCCGCCCTTCAATTTCTATCTGCCCGCCATCCTTCTGGTAAATACCGGAAAGGATCTTAATGAGCGTGGACTTCCCTGCCCCATTCATTCCGAGCAGTGCGTGGATTTCACCCTTCCTGAGTTCAAAATCCACATTATCAAGGGCAGTGACAGAACCGAATTTCTTGTCTATCCCTGACATCGAAATAACGTTGCTGTTCATAATGTTCTCCAGTTAAACGACGCGAACCCAGCCCAGCTCTTTCGCTCGACCCGGTCTGTCGTAGTCGGCGGCTTTTTCACCCAGCCCTTGCAGCGTTTCCTCGGTAGCTTTGTAGCAAGGCGTGATAACCAGGCGAGGAATGTTTCTTCCAGCAGCGTACTCATGGGCATAGAACACATTAGAGAACGCCATCTCGTAGAAACTTTGGGCACAGCTCATCTTGAAGGCAGAGCCGCCACTGATGTAACCAAACGACTGAGGACCACCATCAATACCCGTCAGGAAGATGTTTTTACGACCCGCCGCTCGCACTGCAAGTGCACCTTCAATGGCAGCACCATCCCAGGCACACCAGATGGCATCAATGTCATCTCGCGCCGTAAGCATGTTGTCGACCGCCTGACGCGGTGTGGTACTGGCATTAAAGTTAAATGCCCATTTGGCAACCACTTCAATACCGGGGTGTTCACGCAGTGCCCATTCCATACCAAGCGTACGCTGATCCCAGCTTTCGTTTTGTGGCAGGGTCACAATCGCGACTTTACCTTTACCGCCAAGCTGCTCCGCAAGCCACTCTGCGGTAAACCAACCCATGGCGTAGTTACTCGACATAGCCGTACTGTGAACTGCCACGCCCGGCACCTGACTATCGCCAGCAAAGACAGGGATACCTGCATCTATCGCGCGTTGTACCGCCGGGGCGATTGCCGCTGCATCAGCTGGCGTAATAAACAGCGCATCGGGTTTACTGGCAATGAAAGCATCGATGTTCTCTGTCTGCTTCTTCGGGTCAAAACCTGCGTCAGTAATGGTCAGTTCGCCCCCCAGCAACTCAACTGCATCTTTATACCCCTGATGCAACGCTGCCCCGGAGTCGAAAGCTGTCCAGCCCAGTGCCGCAGCGAATTTCAGTTTCTTGCCTGATGCCGCCATAGCTGGGCTGAAGGTCATCGGTCCCATAGTTGCAACGGCAAAGGCAGTCCCCATACTCAGTTGCATCATTCTTCGACGGGACAAACCAATCGGTGATAAATCGCTGTTGGATTCGTGTGTAATCTGCTCTGTATTTTGAGTATCAGATTCGCTGACACCCTTGTTGATGCGCTCTTTCATGTTCAATTCCTTATTCCAGTACCACTACGTCCTATAGTGTTGTTTCCGATCCTGCTCATACTCGGAAAAGTCCATGTGCCCATTTGGTGTGAAAGGCTGAATGCACAAATGAGCCCCGAAAGCTTTCTTCCTACCCTACTATCTGACGGCAGACGTTTAGGTCGACCTCAGAAAGGTTGTCCACAACTCGGTTTGCTCCGGTGAAATCCTCTTCAGCGGTGTAAAAAGATTTGGTCACCAGACAGTTCATACCTGCGCTTAACGCCGCTCGCATACCAATGTTGCTGTCCTCGACCACCAGACAACGATTCGGTGTTAGCTGCATCTTTTCTGCAGCCAATCGGTATACCGCCGGGTCTGGTTTTTTGGCTGACACCACATCCCCTGCAAACACCCGAATATTTTTGGCAATCTCGTCCCCGACGCAGGTTTTCACTACTGTTTTGACCGCATTTTCATTTGAGGTAGAACACACCGCCAACGGCACACCCTGCTCATACGCTTCTGTAATCAGGGCTTTGACCCCAGGTCTGGGGGCAAGCTCGCCGGAGTTAATCAGGTTCATAAAAATTGAAGTTTTTAGCTGATGAAGATTTTTGATCAGCTCGTCCCGGCTGAGAGCGGTTTCTGGCCATCCCACGGTATTGAAGTAGTAAGACATACGCTCTTTCCCACCCGCGACACTGAGCAGTTCTTCGTATCGGCTTTTCGACCAGTAATCGAGCAGCCCTTTCTCCTGAAACGCCTGATTAAACGCGACCCGATGTCCGTCGCATTCGGTGTCCACCAGAACGCCATCGCAATCAAATATCAATGCGTCCATGACTCTGCCCTTTGCTGAGAACCAAATTTTGACATCATCAGCTCCACGCCTTCTTTCAGTGTCTGGTATTGGGCTTCGATGTAAGGAATTGGCTCTTTAATGCCCGGTTTTTGCAGAGCAAGAGTGACAAACCCTTCGATAAACTGATGCTTGTGCATGGTTGAAATATTGACCTTAGCGCAGCCAGACTGGATGCAACGTTCAAACTGAGCATCGGCTAAACCCGTTCCGCCGTGCAGAGCGATAGGAATATCGATGTTCTCTGTAATGTTTTCCAGCAGGTCATAAGCTATGACAGGCTCACCTTTGTACTGCCCGTGTGCCGTGCCGATAGCTGGTGCGAACGCGGCCAGTTCCGGCATTTCCGCGCAGAACTGCAAACATTCCTGATAATCCGCCAGCATGGCATGCTCCTGTGATACCACTTTGTCGTCTTCTACCCCGCCAATGGCACCAAGTTCGGCTTCCAGCCCAACATTGGCGTCGGTTGCCAGCTTGTAGGCTTTGAGTGACATGGTCAGATTTTCTTCAAAAGGCATGTCGGAGCCATCGAACATCACCGATGTCCAACCCGCATCAATACAACGCTGAATGACTTCCAAATCGGCGCAGTGATCCAGATGCAATGCCACGGGCACATCCACGTTTTGCGCCAGACTTTTCACCCAGGACGCAATGGCGTCGTACCCCCATAAACGGATGGTTTTCACCGAAAGCTGAACAATGACTGGCGAATTCAGATCCTGAGCGGCAGTGATCACAGAGCGTGCGCTGTTGTAATCAATAATGTTGAAGGCAGCGATACCGTAACCGTCTCGCTTTGCATCCTGCAACATTGGCTTCATTGAGATTAAAGGCATAATCGATTCTCCTCAGAGAGTGTCTATTTTTAATGCCGAGTCACTTGTGCGCTTCGGCGTAATTCATACATTCATGTTGGTGATGCTTTCCTTAAGCTTCATCATAAATTCGGCGCCATATACACCATCGACTGCTCGATGATCCGCCGACAACGTCAGTACCATAAAGTCTCGCCATCCGAGTTCGTTATTAATGCAGCAAGCGCGTTTGTTGATCGCGCCTACACCAAGAATGGCGGTTTCGGGCGGGTTGATGATAGGGAGAAGTTCTACGTCCCATTTGCCCATATTTGAGATGGTGAAAGAGCCGCGGGCTTTGGATTTGATCACGCCGTTTCGCGCACTTTCTGCCAGAGAGCGAGAAGCCTGATTGATTTCTTTCAGGGATTTGCGGTCGGCATGGTCAATCACCGGAACCAGCAAACCTTCATCCACAGACACAGCCATGCCAATATGAACGTCTTCCAGCAATGTGCAGCGGTCTTCAAAGACATGAGAATTCAGTTTGCCGTAGTGTTTTAACTGACGAGAGACCGCGAAGATAACCAGATCGTTAATCGACACCTTGTCTTGGTTTGATTGGTTGTAGGCGTTTCGCTTCACCAGTAAATCCGTTACATCGACTTCGGTACGCAGATAAAAATGAGGCTTGGTCTGCTTCGACTCACTCATTCTGTCAGCAATCACCTGTCGGACTTTTGAATAAGGCTGGTCTCCATACTCTTTATCGGAACTCGGCTCGGCATCTGCGAGATCTCTTTCCAGAACAGCCCCTCCGGGACCGCTACCGTTCACCGCGGTTAAATCAATGTTTCGGTTGGCAGCCATTCTTCTCGCCAAGGGCGAAGCTCCCAACTGACCATGATTGACGGACTCCGTTGAGCTTTGAGGCTGCGCTTTGATTTCTGCACTGCTTTGAGCATCAGAAGTGTTATTCGCGGCGGGAACCGCTTCAGCCTGTGGCTCCGCTTGCTCCGGACTTTCCACTTCGTCAGGATCCCCGATATACATAATGGGCTCTAACACTGTGGTGGTATCACCTTCTTCATAAAGCAGTTCCAACACAACGCCTTCCTGATAGGTTTCTACCTCAAACGACGCCTTTTCAGATTCAACCACCGCCACAACGTCGCCCTTTTTAACGGTATCCCCAACCGCTACCATCCACTCTGTTAGCGTGCCTTCTTCCAGATCCTGACCAACCTGTGGCATCAATACCGGAGTCGCCATAATTTCACTTCCCTGTCTGCGCGCTAAGTTGCGCGATTCGTCCAATGTTCCTGTTAACCGGCTTCGCTCTGAACCGTGCTGTGCACCACTTTCAAAATGCCTTCTCGGATCTGTTCCTTCTGCGGAATCGATGCTTTTTCCAACTCCAGATTGAATGGGATTGGGGTATTCAGCCCGGCCACGATTTCTATCGGCGCATCGAGGTAATAAAACACCTTGTCCTGAATGATGGAGCAGATGTCTGACGCCACTCCACCGCGGCGTACTGCTTCCTGCACAATCACCACCCGATTGGTTTTCTTAACGGATTCAATGATGGTGTTTTCATCCAGCGGAACCAGAGTTCTTGGGTCGATGACTTCCACAGAAATGCCCTCTTTTGCCATCTCTTCCGCGACTTCCAGTGAACGAGGAATCATGTTCGACCAGGCAACCAAAGTGACGTCCGCCCCTTCGCGTTTCACATCCGCCTGTCCAAATTCGATTTCGTACTCTTCTTCAGGCACATCTCCTTTGGTCATGTAGAGATGCTTGTGCTCAATAAACATCACAGGGTTTGGCTGTCTGAGTGCGTGTTTCAGCAACCCTTTGGCGTCACGGGGTGTGGACGGCATGACCACGCGCAAACCGGGAATGTGATAGAAAAGGGCTTCCAGACTCTGTGAGTGTTGAGCGGCCACTCCGCCACCAGCGCCCCCCTGAGTTCTAAGCACAAACGGAACGTTTCCCGAACCGCCAGTCATAAGCCGGAACTTGGCTGCCTGATTGACGATCTGATCCATGCCTAACATGGCGAAATCGACATAAAGAATTTCTACAATCGGTCTCGCACCCGATATGGCAGCGCCAACGCCCACACCAATCATGCTGGCTTCTGAAATTGGCGTATCACGAACCCGTCGTTCACCGTATTTGGCAAGCAGCCCTTCGGTGACTTTGTATGAACCGCCTCGTTCCGCTATCCCTTCACCAATAATGAATACGTCGCTGTTTCTTGCCATTTCTTCGTCGAGAGCTTCTCGAAGCGCTTCCCGGTACATCATTTCTCTGCTAGCCAAAACCATCTCTCCTTTGATGTTTCATTCCTTTGAATCGGTTTGTCCGGTTCGCTTAATAGTCTTCAATCACCTGCTTAAACTCTTCCACACTGACCTGCGTACCGGCTAAGGCAAACGACAGTGCTTCTTCCAGTTCAGACTCAATCTGCTCTTCCAGTGCCGTTACCTGTTCTTCGGTGTAACCGCCCAGAGTTTTAAGGTTGTCGCGGGCTGAAATAACCGGATCTCGGTCTTTGTAATACTGGAGTTTGTTTTCAGGCATATAGGTGCCCGGATCATTCACGTGGTGCCCGGAATGACGATACGTTTTGGCTTCGATTAAGACGGGACCTTTGCCTGCACGACATAAATCGCAAGCCTCCGACACCCGTTCGTAAACCGCCAGTGGGTCGTTTCCGTCCACCAGATAACTGGGAACACCAATGCTTTCGCCCCGTCGATACAGCTCGGTTTGTCTTGTTGATTCTTCAATCGGCGTCGATACTGCGTACTGGTTGTTCTCGATGATGAGTACCACGTTGAGATTCCAGATAGCGGCAAGGTTTAGGGCTTCCAGAAATGTTCCGTTGTTTACCCCGCCATCGGAGGTAAACACTATGGTGACGGCATCGCTGTCTTTCACCTGATTGGCCAGTGCACTTCCTACACCAATAGGTGTCCCTGCACCCACGATGCCGTTAGCTCCCAGGTTGTTGGACTGAATGTCTGCAATGTGCATTGAGCCACCGTAGCCTTTGCAATACCCTTCTTTCTTTTGCAAAAGCTCTGAAAGCATGCGTTTCACATCCGCGCCCCAGGAAATACAGTGACCGTGCCCTCTGTGTGTAGAAGCGATGAAATCAATGCTTTGATCCGCCGCAGCACACGCCCCAGCAGCAATACCTTCCTGCCCTAAGTAAGGGTGAAAATACCCCCTTACGTGACCCTGTCGATAAAGCCTGATCCCTTCAGTTTCGAACAAGCGCGTTTTGTAGCAGCTTGTGAAAATTTTTTTCAAAGTCTCGCTGGAGACCTGTGTTTCCGCTTGTATTTTCGTCGCGTCCATGTCGTTACCCAACTCTTTACTTAAACCTGTTTTCCGTGGTGTTTTCTCAATATGGAACTGACTATAGATCGTACAATTTTAAATGTAAATAATTTCACACATTCCGAAAACCATACAATTACAATCACACAAACAGTATAAAATATAAGCAATTAGAGTCGATGCAAGCCATTTTTCATTTACTAAAAAGATTGCAAAAATAAATATAATTAATTGTTTTTATTAAATTAAATAACCAAACCCGAGAAAGATCACAATTTATGAAAATTATTTTACTGATTTATTTAAAAAGGCTGTGAGCTGGAAAATTGACTTACGGAAATTTCCGTAGGATTATGGATGTTAAAAATTACTTACATTTGTATTTTGTGTTTGAATAGCCCAATGACTGAATGAGAAGATGAACAGAATGGACAAGCAAGCAGGCACCGAACTGGTGGAACGGATCCACTCAAATTATGAAAAGTTGCGCAAATCGGAAAGGTTGGTCGCAGACTTTATATTGAGCCATTTAGGAAAAAGGCTTAACTACTCAATCACAGAGTTTGCAGACAAACTGGAAATCAGTGAAGCGACGATAAGCCGATTCACGCGTTCCATAGGCTATGCAGGTTATTCCGACCTGAAATTGTCGATGGCGGCAGCCAGTAGCATCGCTGAAGAAAATACCATTCCTAACATTCCCAGCGAGCTATCAGAAAAAGACTCATTGGTTGTCTTGAGCCAGAAACTGATGAATGCTTTGATCAACGGTTTGGGCACGACTCAGAAAAATCTGGACTATGAAAACCTTGAACATGCCGTTGATGCCATTCATAACGCCAGCAAAGTTGTGTTGGTTGGTGTGGGTGGCGCTGCAGAAGTATGTGATGAGGCGGTGCACTTACTACTGAAAATCGGTATTGATGCTGCCAGCTATTGCGATGGATACACCCAAACCATCGTCGCCTCTACTCTGCCTTCTGACGCGGTAATGATTGGGATCTCACACACTGGCGAAACGGAAACCGTTGCTAAGGCTCTGATTCAGGCAAAAAATAACGGTGCAAGCACCGTTGCCATTACTAGCGCAAAAGATTCTATCGTCGCACAAAGTGCTGATCACACCTTACTGACCTGGCACAACCTCAACCCGAGACAAGTTCCCCTATATGGCGACTTCCTTGAAGGGCGAGTCTGTCAGCTATACCTGATTGATCTGATTTATCTGGCATTGATGTTCCGCCGCGGTAAAGAAGCAAAAGTATCGTTAGAGCTGACCCGGGATGCCTTGGAAAAATACTATCAGGGTCAGTCGTGACGATTCACAATAAAAAACTCACTTTTTGGGAAGTACCTCCATGTGAACTAACACCTTTAAAACAAAAACGTCGCCCTAAAAGGCGACGTTTTTCGTTGGCTTCAAAAAACTAATTAGTGTTCGCGAGTAGCGCGGAAGTTGATATCCGGGAAACGCTCCTGAGCCAGATTCAGGTTCACCATGGTTGGGGCGATGTAACTCAGGTTGTCACCGCCATCCAAGGCCAGGTTGGTCTGGTTCTTACGCTGGAACTCATCCAGTTTCTTGTCGTCGTCACACTCTACCCAACGAGCCGTTGCAACGTTTACGCTCTCGTAAATCGCTTCAACGTTGTACTCAGATTTCAGGCGAGCCACAACCACATCAAACTGAAGCACACCAACCGCACCAACGATAAGGTCGTTGTTTTGTAGTGGACGGAATACCTGCACCGCACCTTCTTCAGAGAGCTGAACCAGACCTTTCAGAAGCTGCTTCTGCTTCAATGGATCTTTAAGGCGAATACGACGGAACAGCTCTGGCGCAAAGTTCGGGATGCCCGAGAACTTCAGCGCTTCACCTTGTGTAAAGGTATCACCAATCTGAATCGTACCGTGGTTGTGCAATCCGATGATGTCGCCCGCGTATGCGTTTTCTGCACGAGAACGGTCACCCGCCATAAAGGTCACGGCGTCTGAGATGCTCACTTGTTTGCCAAGACGAACGTGGTTCATCTTCATGCCTTGCTTGTAAGTCCCCGATACGATTCGCATAAAGGCAATGCGGTCACGGTGTTTCGGATCCATGTTTGCCTGAATCTTAAAGACGAAGCCAGAGAACTTTTCTTCCTGCGCTTCAACTTCACGCTCATTCGCCTGACGAGGAAGTGGCAGCGGAGCCCACTCGGTCAAGCCATCCAGCATGTGGTCAACACCAAAGTTACCCAATGCTGTGCCGAAGAACACAGGCGTTAACTCACCGCTCAGGAACAATTCGCGATCGAATTCGTGAGAAGCACCCACGACCAGTTCCAGCTCTTCACGAAGTTGTTCTGCCAGCTCAGCACCGACGGCTTCATCTAGCTCTGCGTTGTCCAGACCTTTGATGATGCGCTCTTCCTGAATGGTGTGACCCTGACCTGTTGAGTACAGAATCGTTTCGTCGCGGTGAATGTGGTAAACGCCTTTGAACTCTTTACCACAACCAATTGGCCAGGATACAGGAGCGCAAGCGATATTCAGTTCACTTTCCACTTCATCCAGCAATTCCATTGGATCGCGAATGTCGCGGTCCAGTTTGTTCATAAAAGTGACGATTGGCGTATCACGCAGACGGGTAACTTCCATCAACTTACGAGTACGATCCTCGACACCTTTCGCTGCGTCGATCACCATCAAACAGGAGTCAACGGCAGTCAGTGTACGGTAGGTATCTTCCGAGAAATCTTCGTGTCCCGGAGTATCGAGCAGGTTAACCAGACATTCGTTGTATGGGAACTGCATCACCGACGTGGTCACCGAGATACCACGTTCTTTTTCCATTTCCATCCAGTCGGATTTAGCGTGCTGGCTAGAGCCACGACCTTTTACTGTACCCGCAGACTGAATCGCGCGTCCGAACAAAAGAACCTTTTCTGTAATGGTGGTTTTACCCGCATCCGGGTGAGAGATGATGGCGAAGGTTCTGCGCTTCGACACTTCTTGAACAAAAGGAGAATTAGACATTTCAATAATCTTCTTACTGGTTTACCGCCTTGTGTAGGCAATAACACAAAAAACTGGGTGCACAACACGCCTGATAAGCCACATAAACTGGGGCTCGGGCACATATAGCGAGGAATAATCTGTCTTGTAGACGTTCAGGTTATTACATCGGTCTTATGATCAGGCGTGAGGAAATGGCGCAATTGTATGAGATCCACGCTCAGCTTTCCAGTTGGTTATCGAAAGAGCAAAAACAAGGCGAAGAGAACGCTGCCGAAAACCGGCTTTTCGAACATGAATAAGTCACATACCCAGGTGACTGCAAGGTGCAGGATTCAGAGCCTCATATTCTGTTTCAACTCAAACCTCTCCGTTTCAAAATCAGGAACGCAGCAGGATGAGCAGTCCTTTCCAAATTCTTTGACGATGAAGTGGGGCAGAATATGGGCTCTCAAGGGGGAGCTTTTACTTTCCAAAGCTCCGAAGAAGGGTTTCGTATTCAGGTCTCCGCCTACACTACTTATGAGCGTATTTACACATTCGAGATACAAATTCCATCGTGGAACAAATGACAGTCTGAAGAGTTGAATGTAAGAGTGAGCGTTTCACCTCTACGTACTTCTTTATCCCAAGGGAGATGGATGCGGCAATCATGATAACCGCCGAACTCTCCAAATAGGTAGGTACTGTTGCCAAGGCGCTCGACGGCATCAGTTTTAAATCGAACTTCGTTTTCTAATTCTTGATCAACATAGATATGCTCAGGTCGGATACCAAACAACGCTTCACTGCCAATATCTATAGCGTTTGAGTCTGCTTTAACAGTAATCTCCGATGCATTTGGCAACTGAATCAATACAGTATCTTGATTTTTGCTAATTACCTTCGCTGGAAGCATATTCATTTTTGGCGAACCAATAAAACCGGCAACGAAATCGTTAGCCGGTGATCGATATAACTCCAATGGAGAACCTACTTGTTCTATTCTACCGTCTCTTAATACAACAATTTTGTCCGCAAGTGTCATTGCCTCAACCTGATCATGCGTTACATAGATCATTGTCGATTTAAGCTCATCATGCAGTTTGGCAATTTGTAGCCGCATATCTACCCGAAGTTCCGCATCCAAGTTTGATAATGGCTCATCAAACAGAAACACTTTGGGGTTACGAATGATTGCACGACCTATTGCCACCCGTTGCCTTTGCCCACCAGAAAGTGCTTTGGGTTTGCGATTCATAAGGTGCTCTAATTGCAAAACCGAGGCAGCTCGATCAACACGCTCCTGAATTTCTTTCTTCGGAGTACCATTCATGCGGAGGGCAAACCCCATGTTCTGTTCGACACTCAGATGAGGATATAAAGCGTATGATTGGAATACCATCGCAATACCTCTTTCAGCGGGGTCTACGTGATTAACGATAGAATCATCTATTTCTAAAGTGCCCTCTGATATTTCTTCTAACCCAGCAATTAAGCGCAATAATGTTGACTTACCACAACCTGAAGGTCCAACAAATACAACGAACTCGCCTTTATTTATCGTCAAATCAACACCATGAATAACAGTGGATGTTGGATACTTTTTTACGACATTAGATAGTTTTATGTTTGCCATAACAGCATACTTCCCTTTTGTAAATTTTTATGTCCGTTGTAAATTACTTCACAGAGCCCGTCATTCCGGCTACAAACTGCTTTTGCATGACAAAGAAAACCAGCAGCGTAGGTATGGTCGCGATAAGAGTACCAAGCATAATTACTCCAAAATCTGGAAAGTAAGCAGAACCTAGAGAAGACAACAGCAGATTGATAACTTTCTTTTCAGGTGACTGCAGCACAATCAATGGCCATAAGAAATTATTCCAAGACCCCATAAATACAATGATAAATGCTGCTGCATAAGTGTTTTTCATAACAGGCATATAAATGTACAGAAATATTTTCCAGTCTTTAACGCCATCTACACGCGCAGCATCAATCAATTCTCTTGGAAAGGCCTTGGTACACTGCCTAAAGTAAAAGATGATAAATACGGCGCTTAACCCAGGCAAAATAACGGCTAGATGCGTATCGAGCATGTTGAATTTTGCCGTCATCGTAAATAAAGGGATCATCAACGCTGCAAAAGGGATCATCATTGTGAGTAGTAATAAGCTATATGCTTTGTCTCGACTTTTATTTCGATAAACTTCAAATCCATAACCAGCCATAGAACAAATAAGTAATGTGAAACCAGCGGTAAGAATTGCAATTTTCCCTGTATTCCAAAAAACAAGTAATAAGTCACCATGTTCGTTGAGCTTGGTGAAATTAATTAAAATTTGATCGCCAAAAGTCAGCTTCCCCTTATTAATATCATTAGTTGTATTCGTTGCAGAAACAATTAACCAATAAAATGGAAAAATAGATATAAATGCCATAAAAGACAAGAAGGTATACATGATAGTTTTTGAAATTGAAAATCGTAATTTCATTACTTTTCCCTCGCAATTCGGAATTGGAGCAGTGCTAATATTACGGTAAAGAATACAATGACATAAGATACGGTTGCCGCATAACCGAAGTTAGGAGAGTAAGTGAACAGCAGATTATAGATGTAAAGAGACAATGTTAATGTTTCATTACTCGGACCGCCAGCTGTAATATTCATCACTTCATCAAATAGCTGTAACGTTCCAATTGTTGACATAACTGTCGTAAATAATATAACTGGTTTTAAAAGAGGTATAGTAATGAAAAAGAATTGCTTGATTGGTGAAACACCATCTATTCTCGCAGCCTCATAAATTGATTTATCAATATTCTGAAGGGCTGCAAGGTAAAAAATCATATTATAACCAGCCCAGCGCCAAGTAATAGTAGTGATAATTGTTACTTTTGCCCAAAATGGATCTGTTAACCACGGAATAGGTTCTGAGATAATACTCATCGAAAATAAAAAATCATTCACAATTCCATCGTAGGCAAACATACTCTTAAAAAGCATTGAGCTAGCAACAAGTGAAGTTACACAAGGTAAAAAAATCGCCAGCCTAAAAAACGACCTGAACTTAAGTGTTTTAACGTTTAGGCAAGATGAAATAACCAAGGCCAAAAAAATCATCATAGGAACTTGGATAATTAGAAAGAAAAATGTATTCGAAAGAGCTTTGATGAAAAAAGGGTCGTTAAAAAGCCTTAATATATTTCCAAACCCCACAAATTCCTGAACAACCCCACGCCCAGAATGTAGAGACATCCAGAGTGAGTTGAGAATGGGATAAATCATAAATATTGCGGCAAGAGTGACTGAGGGTAAAACAAACGCCCAACCATTTATATTATAAAATCGATGAAAACTTTTCTTTGATTTTTTTATTTGGCCAGTACTGGCAAATGTGCCCATTTTTAGCTCCTAAAGCATTGTTGTTCTGATGGCACCCGAAAATGAGGTGCCAAACTTTAGCTAGTTATTGAAGTTGGAATTCAAGCTGCTTTTCAACTTGCTTAAGTGCGTCTTCAATTGGTCGA
The DNA here is from genome assembly GCF_019904195.1 of Vibrio sp. SCSIO 43132. Lineage (NCBI taxonomy): Bacteria > Pseudomonadati > Pseudomonadota > Gammaproteobacteria > Vibrionales > Vibrionaceae > Vibrio > Vibrio sp. SCSIO 43132. The sequence continues at coordinate 822,587 of NZ_CP063199.1, read as the reverse complement.
CCATTAAAAATATCGGGCATGACAGATTTCAGTGCATCAGTAATTTCATAACTGTATGAGCCATAATCAACATCAGGAACCTCAAGCTGCCAGCCTGAAAAATCTCTGTATATTTTTTGCCCACTGAAATAGCTAATGCTCTTGTTGTAACCTTCACTCTCTGATGCAGGTATGTAGGTAGAGACGGCTCCACGTTCAACTAGCATTTGTGAATAAAAATCCAAATCAGAAGCGAATATTTTTTGAAGAAAGTCAATTGCGACTTTTTTGTTTGTAGACTCGTTAAGTACGAACCAACTTGAACCACCTAAATTTGAAGCGTTAACAGCCCCATCAACAGAGAGACGAGGTGTAGGAGCAATCGCCCATTTCCCATGTTGTGACTTTTCAGAAGTGACAGCTGGAACAAACCAGACACCTTTGACTGCAGTTGCAGCTAGACCTTGGTTTATTCCACTAACTAAGCCCCCCCAACCTGAAATCGGACGAGATACGTCACGACCAGACAACTGCTTAAAGTTCTCCATTGCGGTTATAAGAGCTTTGTTTCCAGCGATATTAAGAGAGCCGTCAGCGTTAGTAAACCACACACCGGCAGACTGCATCATAATGTTCACCAAACCTAAATCTTCAGGGTCTACCGAAAGCATAGCTACACCAGTTTTGGCTTTTACTTGTCTACCGATCTCAATGTATCGCTTCCAAGTGATATTCTGTAAGTCTTTTTCGGTAAAGCCAGCCTGCTCAAGCAGATCTTTTCGGTAAAAAAGACCAGTTACTCCGCTGTCAAATGGAACACCATAAAGCTCGTCCTTTTTACTGACCAGCAATGATTTGTATGGGGAAAACTTGTTTACGTCGATTGAATTGGTTAAGGGTTCAAAAGAACCAGGATAAGCACTGAGGTATAATTGCGCGTTGTAATCTTCAACAAGTACAATTTCCGGTAAACCTCTGTCTACCCCTGCTGCTAGCATCGTATGGAGCTTCTGTTCAAGGTCTAGTTTTGAATAACTTACAACGTTAATTGTCACATTTGGGTCTATATTCTTATAACGACTTGCTGCCTCTTCCATTATTGCGATATTAAAGTTTGGATCCCAAGCCCAAACAGTTATCTCATTTGCATTTGCCGTTAAAGTCGTTGTAATCAGGCTTAAACACAAAGCAGCTTCTTTTAAAATTTTATTTTGTAACACGTTAAAATCCTCTTTCCACGTAACATCGATTACAAAAAAGTAAACGTTATCATTTATTATTAATGAATATTGTATTACGAGTTTGTGATTAGAATCACCTAGGAGTTTAGTTTACTAATATTTAGTTAACAATGTGGCAACAATCACATTTACGTTTGGTTGGACAGGTACAACCAATCTAGGACCAAAAGAAAACGAAAAGAGAAATACATAAAAATCGTAACTTGCCTATTACCAATCATTTAAAGTATCGAGCAAAATAATCGCACTAAAATCTTACAGCCCACAAACAAAAAACATTTTATGCCATTGTTTAAATTGGATTTATATTCAAATACAAATTAGCAACCTCACTCTATCTTATTAAAACAGTCTTAATTGGCTGGTAAGAACTAACCGCAATTTTTCGCCTATCTCTTCAATGAAGCGATGATGTATACCTACAAGATTTAGGAAAGGGTAAACTGAGGGACTAGGAACCTCTGGTTCCGGAAATGTTTTTATGAACAAGCTGTTTACCATCAATTTAAATCAACTAAATCCTATCGATGAGAATTCTCTTCACCGTTTAAAGTTCAAAATTAACACAAGTATTGTAAACGTTTACAATTGATTCATTAAACATTCAGATACCCCGTATGTTTTGGGAGATGAGATCATACATTCTTTGCAAGTAAATAGCTGATATACAACAAGTAACTATGAGACTGGTTATTAATTGATGTCATTCAACAGATTTAAGGCTTTCTCGTTGGATAAATCTGTATCCAACGATTACCGTTTTTTCAATCTTTCTCCCTTCCATTCTTTCAAATAATAACGATATCGCAGCTTGCCCCATTTCCTCAGGATACAACTTGAGAGTTGAGAGAGGCGGAGACTGAACCTTGGCAACATCGATATCGTTAATCCCGACAACCCCAACCTCCTCAGGAACTTGAACACCTTTTTCATGGAGGGCACGTAAAATACCAATTGCAACAATATCATTGGCTGCCAGTATCACATCCGGTTTTTTCGTGGCTTCTAGTATACGAAAAGCCGCGTCGTAGCCCTCCTGGATGCTAAGGTGATTAATTTGTTCAAAATGACTATTGATTCCATCATTGAAACCTTCGACAGATTTAACTCCGATTTGAAGTTTGTCATCGTTTAAGTCAGTAAGTGCGATGTCTTTTGCACCCGAATTTATAATATTTGTGAAAAGTTCTCGCAGTGCAGCAGCTTTGTCGAATGTGATAACGTCAATTTGACTATCATTCGTCACAGGATCAATTAAGACAATGTTTTCATTAACCTTTCTAACCTCATTTATTTCATCCAGAGGTATGGGACCAACGGCAATCACACCATCACTACCAGTCACAACATTAGCGTCTACAGAGTTGTTGCCTCTAAAGGCATTTCTCAGAGAGACGAAATGTTTCATACAGGCTTGTTCGATGCCCATACGAATAGAGGTGTAGTAAGGGTCACTGATTTCATCATCTTGTGAAAGATAGTTAATAATTGTCAGAGATTTTTGGGAGAGAGAACCCGCAATGTTTTTGTTTTCGGATAACAAACTCAACGAGTTATTGAGTTTGACATTTCTCTGCCTAGGAGTTTTGTATCCGAGTTGACGAGCAGCATTGATGATACTCAAACGCTTTTCTTCAGAAATAGAAAATGACTCATCCCCGCTCAATACTCTGGATACTGTAGCGGACGAGACTCCAACCAGACGCATTATATCTTTTATTGTCGCCATAAGATCCCTCGTACTGTTTGGGCTAAGTTTACAATCGGGGAGAAATGACATTGAAGCGCGTATTGATAAAGACAATATCGAACACCAACGAACCTCGGTTTGCACGACAATACGCAAAACTTTGGGACTGTACGTACACCTTTAAAAATAGCGCTTCCAGCAAGATATTCAAATAGGCTGTCGATGAAATATACACTTGAATCACATAGAAACATGGTTATGTATTGATGATTGCCCCCTAGGCAAGTTTAGCTATCTATTTTTCATGGCTGTTCACTATAATTGCTCAATAAGAAACAGGGACAAAATTACATAATTTTGACTTCTTTGGTATTTTTCACCATAAAGAAAAACTCCATTAAATAAAAAATAGAATAATCATTGATAATCAATCATATATCAATGGGCTTGCTAAAAATTCCATGCCGATATTAAATACAAAATATTTAATCTTCAATAAAATATCGAATAGCTTCAGAAGCAATCGAGTTCGATCAATTTACCTGGTAAATATTTACTCTTTTAATGCTAGGAACATCTAATAAAAAACAATTATCTCATTACTCATATGACATCGATCACCATTATTTATTAATGGTGATTTTCATCATTACCGTAAATGCATCATCATCAGGTAAAGACGTAGGTTTATGGCTATTAAAAAACAACTCTTAGCAAATAAAACCGTTATAAAACAATCACAAATAGATTTAAACAAATAGAAAACAGATTATCCACCATATTGAGGGTGAATTGATTCCCCTTAAGAACTTTAACAGCGCTGTCAGAAAGATAAAGAAATACTCTGACAAATTAAACAGAAATCTGTGTTGGTGTTCCAGCGTAATATATAAAAACCGCCAACCACACTTTTCAATCTTTAACTTTGGAGAAGTAAACCGTGATAAATTCGACTATTCTAAATAGTGATTGGCTCTTTTGCGAAAACCACTATTGTGATTTGGATATCTCGAAAATTCCATCCGTAAAAACCGTTCAGATTCCTCATAGTTCGGTTGAACTGCCCATGAACTATTTTTCAGAAAAGAGTCTTCACCAAGATTTCACGTATCAACAAACACTTTCAATAACAGATAGTGATCTTTCAAAAACACAGTACTTGTATTTTGAAGGAGTAATGTGTGACGCGAAAGTGTATGTAAATGGGGAGCTTGCAGGTCTACACTCAGATGGTTATACACCATTTGAGGTTCTAATCACCCCGTACCTAAACCGTGGAGATAACCGCATTACGGTGACACTTTCAGGTAAGGAAAACCCATCAATCCCACCGTTTGGTGGTCAAATTGATTACCTATGTTTCCCTGGAATCTATCGAGATGTTTACTTGCGTACTTATTCAAGCTGCAGAGTTTTCAATGTTAAAGCAGAATCGTTAAACATCCTCACTTCACCAACGTTAAAACTGGACGTCTATCTTGAGTCTTTCCTCAACGAAGGAAGTTCTGGAACTCTTGACGTTATCATAAGTGACAAAAACGGCGAGGTTATTAAGCAAGTAGTGAAAGATGTCGGCAGATTTTATGGTGAATCTTTCTCCACCTTACTCATTAACGATTTGAAAGGAATTGTGCTTTGGGACATAGATAACCCTGAACTCTATAAGATTGAAGTACGCCTTATTGATGAACATTCGCGTGACACATTCGAATTCAGACACGGATTTAGGGATATCCAGTTTACAACAGAAGGTTTTTTTCTAAATGGCAAGCGTTTGAAGCTAATTGGTGCAAACCGCCACCAAAGTTATCCCTACATTGGCTATGCCATGGGGCAGTCCGGTCAGGAGTTGGATGCTGACATATTACGTTTTGAGTTTGGATTTAATACGGTCAGAACGTCGCACTATCCGCAGTCTCCGTATTTCCTCAACAGATGTGATGAAATTGGTCTGCTTGTTTTTGAGGAAATACCGGGCTGGCAGCATATAGGAGATAAAGACTGGCAAAGCAAAGCAGTTGATAACGTCAAAGCAATGATTCAACGAGACTGGAACCACCCTAGCATTATCTTGTGGGGTGTTCGTATCAATGAATCAGATGACAACTTCGACTTTTACGAAAAAACTAATCAGCAGGCCAAAGCACTTGATTCAACAAGACAAACAGGGGGAGTACGCTGCAGTATGAAGGGCGACTTCCAAGAGGATGTTTTTACCTTCAATGATTTTGTTTTAGGCGATACGAACGAGCCTCTACGTAAACCTTTTGATTCCCACGGTAAGGACTATGACATCCCTTATCTCGTTACGGAATACAACGGACATATGTATCCTACAAAACGAGTTGACAACGAAAACTGGCAGGTTGAACACGTAACCCGCCATTTAAGAGTCCTTAACGAAGCTCACTCAAATGACAATATTTCCGGAGTAATCACCTGGTGTTTATCTGACTACAACACGCACAAGGAATTCGGTAGCGGTGATATGATCTGCCATCACGGAGTCAGTGACGTTTTCCGCAATCCTAAATTCGCCGCGTATGTGTATTCAAGCCAAATCAATCCAAGTAAGAAAGCAGTGATGGAGCCGGTTTCGTATTGGACGGTTGGTGAGCGATGTGCTGCTGGTGTGCTTCCATTGATAATCCTCACTAACTGTGACTGCGTCGAGGTCACTCTTCAGAATGGTGTAAAAAGTAAATTTTACCCTGCGAAAGAGCAGTATCCACATTTGCCGTATCCACCTGTGATTATTGAGGCAGAGTCTGGTGATGACTTGTTTGGCAAATATTCTTGGGGTGGTGGCTGGCAAGATGTAACTTTTACCGGCTACTTTCAGGGCGAAGCCGTGTCCGAACGAAAGTTCAGTGCCTCAAAAATACCTTCTGATATAAAAATTAATGTTCAAAAATCTCAACTTAATGAGAACTGTCGCGACACTGCTAGGGTTCTTATTGAAGCCATTGATACGTCAGGAAACATTCTTCCCTACTTTTCTGATTTCTTAACACTTGAAGTTTCAGATAATCTTGAAGTTATCGGACCAAAGAAAATTATTCTCGAGGCAGGAACAACAGGGTTTTGGGTTGAGGCAAAGGATGCAGGTATGGCTGTGCTCGAAATCGAATCTCATAAATTTGGCAGAAGAGAAGTTGTCTTTAACGTTGTTGAGCAGAAATAATTTGTGTGGGTGTAAAAACCATCTAAAAAGGGCGTTCTACAACAGGTAACCCATAGCGCAGTTCCTTATCGAGGGACGGCGCTATTTTCTTTCATTTTTTACTTACACATAACCTCTTACTAAGTATTCAATTAGAGCTCCTACCATTTGTATTCTACTGGAGAACCAATCTAAAGCGCTCTTCTCCTGAATGACCGGTGATTAATGTTCAGAAATATTCATGGTTTGCTCTGAAATTTCACCTCTTTTCAAATATTAATAAGTCATCACACCATTTACAAAATGGCTTTTCTGTTTACCCATTTTACTTTATTGCGAGGACCATCAAACTTTACAATAGTGTTACAAACGTCACGAACGTGTCGACAAAATACCGCATAACACCCTCAAAAACGTCAATTTGACGGTTTCACGTCGCAATTGGATAAAAATGTCTCAAATGAAAGTTCTTGTTACACAAACTGTCGCATTCTGAAATCACATCCAAATGTAAATGATAGTTATTCCCATTAACATGTGTCCGATTTATTTGTTGATGTCAGAGGAACCAATGAAAATCGAACACAGGTACAGGAAAGCGACGTTAGCGCTAATGATTGCTTCAGCACTTGCTGGCTGTAATGACAGCGATAGCACGTCCAGTACAACAAAGAATACGGCCCCCGTTGCTGCCGCTAAAAACGCGGAAAAAAATGTGGTAGCACAAGATGTGCAGCACTGGAAAGCACACGGGCTGAACCGTTACTTGTCTGAGAATTTGTCAACTTGGTCGATCGAGCAAGAAGGCAAAGTACTGACAGCAACGGAAGGTGTTATCGAAACTCAGCATGGTCACGTTATCAAACGTGGTGATCAGCTTGTCTATGTGTCGCAAAGTGCACAGGCAGAAACGTTCACACTGAAGAACGATTCAGGCACTCAAACTGAAACAGTCACCATCAAAATTGACCAGGTATTGGGTGATCCACTGGCAGATCAACAATGGCATCTGCATAACACGGGTCAGATGGCTTATGCCCAGCCAGAAGGTATCGCGGAACTTTGGCACGACTACCTAATGAACAGCAAACTGCGTTATTCACGTGAACGAGCCGATGAAAAAATCGCAGAGCTACAAGCGCGCCCTGCCAGCGTTGCTGGTGAAGACATGAATGTGCCAGCCGCCTTTGCTTTGGGCGTAACAGGTAAAGACACCATTGTAGTAGTAGTAGACAGCGGTCTTGAGATCGCTCACGAAGATCTGGTCGACAACGTATTGCCAAACCGCTCTCTGAACTTCAAGCGTGCGGCGCATTCTCCTACAGATCCAACTTACACGGGAGTTAATGGCGATCACGGTACGTCAGTTGCCGGGCTGATTGCAGCTAAAGGCTGGAACAACCTTGGTGGTCGTGGCGTTGCGCCTGACGCCAGTCTGATTGGCATGAACTTCCTGGAGACTCAGTCTGATTCCGACAATATGATCGGTCATGGTATGACGGGAAGTGGTATTTCCGTCAAAGAACCTGTTGTGGCGTTCAACCGAAGCTACGGACGCGATTTGGTCTCTTTCCAAAGCTACGACGAAATTGATGCTGAAATGACCGCTCACACGGTTAACAACCTTCGCGATGGTAAAGGTGCGCTTAACGTTAAGTCTTCGGGGAACAGTTTTGTTTCATCTGGTTCTACTGGAGATTTCTGTCAACACACTGGCGCGATTGAGTACGGTCTGACCTGTACTAACTCTGCATTAGAATCCAACCTTTCTTTTGAGCACTACATTGCTATCGGTGCGGTAAATGCGGACGGTACTAAGTCGAGTTACTCCACAGCGGGCGCGAACATCTTTGTATCGGCTCCAGCTGGCGAAAACGGCGACTGGGAACCGGCGATGATCACTCCGGACCAGAGTACCTGTCTTCGTGGCTATGCAGGTAGGAACCGACTCGATGTTCTGGATAACTACGTATTTGAATACGCAATTGCACATGACCTTTACCCATTCAATGCAGGAAAGGAAGAAGACAACCTAACGTGCCACTACACCAACACGTTCAATGGTACGTCTTCGGCGGCACCAAACACATCTGGTGTGGTTGCACTGATTGCCTCTGCAAACCCGTCACTAAGCTGGCGTGATATTAAGCACGTTCTAGCCAGCACATCAGACAGAAATAACCCAGAAGATCCAACAGTTTCTATCCCGGCTGGTAACGGAAACTTTGTGGCTCACCTGGGCTGGATTGAGAATGGTGCGGGCTACCAATTCAACAACCATTACGGTTTCGGTCGCGTTAACGCGGGTGAAGCGGTGAAACTGGCTCTGGATTACAAGCAGCCACTACCAGCGCAGATCAAAACTGACTGGACTGTAGGTATTGCTCAAAATGCTGACGGTCAACCTGTCAATCCGATCACCATCCCTGATAACAACGCCAGCGGTGCTGAACTCATTGTCGAAGTCGCGGACAACGTCACCATCGAAAGCATGCAGTTTATGCTGGATATCTACAACGAGGAATTCATTAAAGACACCTACATCAACGGTAGACGCCAGTCTACAGCAGGTATTGACTTAGCCATTGAAGTCACGTCACCAGCCGGTACTAAGAGCATTCTTCTGAGTTCTCGTCAGGCCATTCTGGAACCCGTTCAGACGGCCCATAGCCCATTCCCTCTGTATGCAGACGGATACATCCTGAAAGATTCTCTGATTGCAGCAAACGCTTTCTACGGAGAAAACGCTAAAGGTAAGTGGAAACTTCGCTTCTTGGACACGTCGGGTAGCGGCATCAATGAAGCAAGTAACTTCCACTCTTCTTACTTCAATAACACGGTTAATTCGCTGGTCAAGAAGGCGAACCTAAGAGTCGTAGGTCACTAATATGAAAAATCTATTATTGCTTTCCGCTGTATTGGGTAGCTGGGGTGTATTTGCCCAAAACCCGGTTTACCAACTGCACCCGGATTTTGTACCAGCAGGGCACACTGAAACTGCTATCAACGATAAAACTCGACTGGTTGAAGGCACCCGTATTCTGAACACCCAGACTCAGGAAACCATTACGGTTACCGGAAAACTGTTGATTCTGGTGAAGGAAGAATCCGAACTTCGCCAGATCGCTCATGACTTCGGGTTGCTGCTTTCAAGCTATACCCCCGGCTCTAAGCTAGGAGTATTCACCGCTTCCAGGCAAGTGGATCTCAATGAGCTACAGGCTCGTCTCACCCGAGACGAGCGAGTCCGAAAGGTTCGAATAGAAACCGATGAAAAGCGCTTTATCGCGCACTAATTGAAACATCTAAAGTGGCAAGTCCTAGCGGGCTTGCCCTTTTGCATAAACGTATAACAATAAAAATTTGGAGTACCGACATGGAAATGAACACGCCTGAAGCTCAACAATGGAAAGAGCGGATCGATAGCATTCTGAATGACGCTATTTCATCTGGCGAGAAGATCCATATGCCTTGGCTGGTTGAACAGCTCGCTTATCCAAATCGGAAAAAACTCGAACGCGATTTTCGTCGTTATCTGGATACGACGTATTGCGAATACCTAAATAAAATGAGACTTCATATCGCCAGCAGGATGCTGTGTCACGAGAACGTATCGGTAAAGGCTGTTGCTTTGTCTAGTGGTTACCAAAACCCCGCGACGTTTTGCAACGCATTTAAGCGCGTCTTTGGCACCGGACCTTCTCAATACAGGACGGAAATGATTGAACACTTCCACCAATACGGCTGCCCTTATGCTAACGGGATTTGCAAGAAAAAACTGAATTAACCGAATCACAAATCACGTTACACGCAAAACAGACTCTACACTTTACTGGCTTAAGTTGGCTGCCAGTATTTTGTGTTACCTATAAAAAACCCTCGCATTGCTGCGAGGGTTTCTTTTTGACTCTGATTATTGTACTGGTACTACTTCCCGAACGAACAAGACTCGGCTACCGGGCCCGTTGTTTCGATTGACCGCTCCAATATCTCCAATATTGTCAACTTGCCAAATGAGACTCTGATAATATTGAGCGGGTGTAGAGCTCCAAAGCTTCGCTTTTTCATGAATACTTGGGAATACCGTTGTATTCACCGCTGGGCGAGAACAGCCGACCTCTACAATAGAAACCAACTCTTTAATGTTAGGTAATCGCCAGTCAGAATAACCAGCATAAGTCGAGGCTTCTGCGCTCTCTAGTGCTTCAAACCACTTATGGTGAACATCACCCACTTTGACACAGTCAGAAGTCGTGTTGTCCCACTCTTTGCCCAGAGTGCAACGCGTCCACATCAAGTTGGTCATGTTATCAACGGCAGTGCCATCAGCACCCAGAGTGAATCGGTTAGCCGTTGCGGTAGCTTCCAGGTTCTCCTGGTATTCACACGCGCCTGCAGCCGCAGAAATCATTAACGCCACTGGCGCAATCCATTTCAGGTTCATTACTGTGCTCCTCCTGCATTCTGCTCTGGCTGCGCAACTAAACGGATGTAGTTACGATCATCTTTGAACTGGTTTGGCAGACCTTCATAGAAATGGAAAACTTTGACAATATTCCCAACGTACGAAGGGTATTGGTACTGGCCACGAGTTGCCTGAGAAGTCCAGTAGGTCCCATCTTTGGTATCTGGGAAGAAATCCGTATCAATCATTGCGGTATTCTTTTCAGCACCAAAATCCACAATAGAAATTAACTGATAGAAGGTGGGTAATGACCAGGTGTTAATGCCGCAGTAACCAGCGGCATTTGTTGCTTCAACGTAAGCCTTAGTATCGCAGTCAGAACCTGAACAGTAACCGCCATTCTGAAGCCCTTCGTTACCGCCATTTCGCGTTGGATCCGGGTTATACCAAGTGTAGGTATTGGTGTTGTCATGCAAACCGGTTTTGTCGCTCTTGACCTGCCAGATAAGTCCAGTGTGGTTATCTTTCACACAATCCCATTCTGTTGCGGATACCGGTAGAGCATTCCCTTCGTTGTCCAGCTTAGAGAAATCAAACCCTGCTCGACCACTGCCAACTTTTGCCAGCCTGCCTTCTTTTGCAAGCACGTCACGACCGAAGTGACCATCCTGATTTGCAGGAATGGATAAGCCTTCGTCATCTGTCAGCAAGGTGCAGTCAACACGGTTATTGTCTTTAAATTCAACAGGACCGCCGCCCGGAATAGGTGCAACAATGATGTCTGAAGCATCGTTTGCACACAGATTAGCCCCGGTATCGTTCAGTATTAAGTCACCTTCAGGCGCTGGGCGATCGGTCGGCTCTACTGTCAGGGTAAACTCCGCCGAAGCACTGCGACCGAACGCATCCGTTGCTGTTGCTCGAATGGCGATATCTGCAATCGTGTTTGAGTAAGGAACAACGGCTGTTGCTTGTGGGGTTTCGGTGTCTTTCAACCACACCGCTGGTCCCACACCGACCTGCTCCCATTTGTAAGTCAGTGTTGCAGGATCTGCATAACTGGTCACAACAAGCGGCATCGCAATCTCAACACCACCAGGGTGATTACCCAGTGCAGATGCTGCTACTTCTGGAGGTAGCGGGCGCACAGTGACAAGCTGTGTCTCTGTAGACACAAAACCTTCATTATCCGTCGCAGATAACTTGAACGTCAGTTCCACTGGCGGATTGTGCCCGATATTTGGTGTCGCAAAGGTCGCTTTACCAGTCTCACCAACGATCAGCTCAACCGTTGGTTCTTCACCGACAATCACCTGCTCCCATGCCAGAGATACGACTTCACCATCATCGGTCGCCGACCCAACCAGTTCAAAGTTGTGCCCACCATCAACTTCCCCATTCTGAGAAACCACAACCGTTGGTTTCGCACCAAATGGGTAAACAGTAACGGCCACTTCCTGCTTCACTGCCGAGTTATGTCCGTCATTGACACTGACTTCAAAAACAAGCGTTTCTTCTTGCTGCACATCCGGCGCTTCAAAGTTCAGTGTGTCATTGACTTTAGTAAGTGGCACAGCAGGACCACTTTTTTGTCCCCAGCGAATGTCCAGTTTGTCATCTTCCGCATCCTTGGCTTCAACACGGATACTGACGATCGAACCTTCGCTTTGGCGTTCGGGTGCCGAAATCGCAAGTGTTGGTGGCACGTTTACTGGTTGTTTGGTTGATGTCGGTGGCGTAACCGGGGTATCGGGTACCGCTGAAGAAGACGAGTCACCGCCCCCACATCCCACCAGTGCGGTACTGACAGCCAGAGCAATCGAGGTCGATTTGAACTGTGGCCAGTATCTGAAAGTCATGCTTCTATCCTCAAGCAACTAAAAAATCCACCTTAATTTACGTGAATCCACTTAGATGTTAATGAGAATCAATTTCATTATTGGAATTTCGATTTCATATTAAGACAGAAGAGTTATATCTTTTATATTCAGTATGTTATGCGAAATTTACATATGAACTGAGAGGACTATTATTCGCACCCAGAAGGACTGGGTGCGAGGAGAGTTATGCTAGTAAGACAAAGTCAGGTTAGCGAAATATGAACGACCTAAACCATCAAGAGCACCATAAGGTTCATGGTAAACCTTGTTGGTCAGGTTACGAACACCCGCATTCAGTTTTGCCGCTTTATAGCTGAAACCAAAGTACAGGTTGTAGAGATCAAATGCATCGAAACCATCCACTTGCTTAACCTCTGGTTTGTCTGTCACCCATCTGGCATTAAGTTTGATCCAGGGGCGAAAATCGGGATTATCAAACCGATAGGTAGCTTCGGTCATTAACTCCCAAGGCCTGGATTGGTGCCCGACAAAAGGATCTTCAGAAGACATCTCGTTGTAAGACAGGTTACCCAGAATTTCGAACTGACGAGACAGCTTGTGATGCGCTAATAACTCAGCTCCTTTGTTAGTGACATTTTTGGCGTTGTAGAACTCGATGTGTGTTTCGAAAAAGTCGCGCTCCTGATTGTTAAAGTCCCCCGTTAACGGGTCACATTTACCTAGCTGGATACACAGTTCTAAAGCTGCCTGATTCTTAATTGCTCTTTTTTCTTTTGTATTGATAAAAGATGAGAAATCATTCTGGAAGATCGCTGCAGACACAAATAAGTTGTCGCTCAGATATTTCCACGCCAGTTCATAGTTATCAGCACTTTCTGCTTCACAGTTATCGAAACACCCTCTGAAGTGATCAAACGCAACGCGTTCGTAAACACTCGGTTGGCGATGAGTTTTCGCGTAGTTAACCGTCACATTCTGATTGGGTGTGAGCGAGTAAACCGCACCCAACGAATAGGTTGGTGTTGAGTCTGTCTGCTCTGGCAAACATCCAAGTAACCCTTCTAACTGACAGCGAAGTTCTTTGTTTTCACCTTTTCGAAAAGTCTTATTGATTTTCCAGTGATTGAAACGGATACCCGGCGTAACGGTCAGGTCACCGAAGTACCAGTTTGACGACCAGAATGCCGCGTAATAATCCTGCGAGGCACTGACTTTATTGTCTGCCGTATCTTTGATCAGCTCTCCGCCAAAGATATGGTCTCCCCCCAGCCAGTTAAGCTCGGCACGAAGACCAAAAGTGTCGCTCGTTAAGGTGTTTTCCACCGTATTGGTCACCGAATTGATTTCACTTCGGTTGTACGAAACAATCAGGTTTTCAAAGCGATAAAGTTGAGGCAGCCGATAGGTCACACTGATGCTGTCGCGTTTTAGTTCATCCGTTCTTAATACACTAGCGCTAGAGCCATGAGTGAAATTAATGTCTTCACCCTGATAGTTGGCATAAGAAGCATCTACACGACCAAGCTGTCCGCCATCGTAAAATACATTCAACGCTGCGGCTTTGTCTTTGTATCCAAGATCGAGAATCTGGTTATCCCCTTCCCTCTCCTGAATCAGATTACTGTCTTCTAACGTTTTATCTAGCTTGCCTTTGTCAGCAACTTTGTAACCTTTGGCGACGTTTTTGCTACCAGACAATCGCAACCCAAAACCGTTGTATGCCGTTGAAACACCCGCATGTTGCGATGTTTTGTTGTACCCCTCGTCATAACCAAACTTAAGCTGTCCCTTAAGATGATCTTCAGTGTTGTCCTGCAAAGTATTGATGTTAACAATACCCCCGGAAGCACCCGGATCATAAATGACAGCCGGGCTACCTTTGATGACTTCAATGGACTCCACGGTGTTAATGTCGTTCAGGTTTCCTTCTCCACCCCCATTGTGCGTCATACCCTGATTCGAGATTTTCACCCCATCAACCACATAAAGGACCCGCTCTCCGGATAATCCGCGGATGCTGACCTGTTTGGAAAATGCCCCCTGATCGGTTACCCGAACATTAGACACGCTGCGCAGTGCATCCTTAATATCACCAGCGGATTTCTCATCCAACTCTTGTCTGCCGATGTACTCAGAAGAAAAACTTTGCTCAAACACTTCTGTGTTTTTGGTCCACGCATCATCGTTTGGAACTGCGGTTCCCACAACGGTTACCTTCTCGACAGGCTCGTCGCTGTTCGCCAGAACAGTAGGAGGCACAGACAATAAAAAAAGTGGAATTACATACTTCATTTATTCAATCCAAGAGAAAAGCCTCCCGAGGGAGGCTAGATAATTAGGGTTAGTGACTTAGTAGTACAGCCAGGATGCAAATGGGAGTTGGTCGATGGTGTCTACACTGCCAGGATTGTCTGCCTGCCCCGCCACCATAAACCACTGGTGTCGACCAGGATCTACTCGTAATCCGAAGGCTGTTCCCAGCCCGGCAATAGGTAAACCAGATCCGGCACCAAGTACTGACTGGACAGGCGCTCCCGGAGCATGTTCAGCAATATTGGTGTCAATGACAGTATCGGTTGTCAGGTTTTTAAGCTCACCAGTTACAGCGTCCCAAGCCAGAACTTGCCCTTCTATGCGTCCGTCGTCGTAGCGAGCAGACAAGGTAAAGTAGCTTCGGCCAACCGTTTCAGACACTTTTTTCTGAGTTTCTGTATTGAAGCCGTATAAGGTGTATTGATGGCCAACACCCCATCCGCCTGGCTGTTTCAGGATGTTGACGTAAAGTACGCCATTGATGCTGAAAGGAGGTAAACGGCGTGCAACAAAGTATTTAATATTTCGCTTACTGGCGAGAAGACCATCCATCGCTTTACTGCCATTCGATGAATCGAATACGTAGCCGTAATCTAGGTTGAAACAACCAAATCCACGATCTGGCGTACAGGAACCACCACCCGGAATACCGTCGTAACTTGCAATTTCAAGGTATACACGACCATGCTCGGCGGTAATCAGGTTGATATGTCCACCAATGGCTTCACCGTATGAGTTGTTCCCTTGATCAATACCATCACCGGTATCAAATAGTTTTACCGCCTCAGTACCAGTAAACTTCACTACCTGACCATTCTTGTGCATATTGAGCGCCATCGCATATGGCGTACCTTTGAAAATGGTGTCGATCGGTGTGTCGATGTCTAGATCGTAGTTGATCGCAGCAAACGCATTATCTCCCTGCTGAAGACGAGTTGTAATACCTGACAAAGCAGTAAAGTTATTTAGGATTACACCAGCGCCGTGACCATCTGAACTGATGAGATGGTGCTCAGAATCAAACTCAGCTGGGTAAGTTGCACCTGTAACTTCGGTAAAGGTTTCAGTGACCTTGTCTAAAGCATAGAACTTGTTGCTGCCATGCTTAGTAAAGTATACGTGTGTGTTATTGGTGGCCGTGTGGTAAAAATCACCATCAGCTATTGGACGACAGTTCTCCAAATGCGTATCGCACATTTTTAGGTAACGTCTATCGTCATGACCTGAAGGATAGGTAGATGCGGTATGCGGAGCTTCATGGCTTACCAGTACTTTGTCTGTCTTACCTTGGTCGTTAGTCAGAATGGTCAGCGGGCGACCTGTCGTTGCCTTACCATCAGACAATCTGACCGTCAGTTCGGCATGTAACTTGTCCTTAGACAACTCACCACGAAGTGGATCCGCCAAAGATTCAAATGCCGTTACCTGAACATAAGAGTTAAACTTATCATTCAGATTATCCACCACACGGAAGGACTTTCCGACCACATTTACGCGGTCTGTTATCGCAGCAGGAATCATGCTTGAGTCGAAAATGGTCCAGTCTTGAGAAGGTCTATTAACGTCATAAGACAAAAGTGCGTTATCAAACGAGAATTGGTACTCGTAATCTTTCCCCATATAGTCTTTTGCGGTGCGGGTTTCCTGATGAGTATCAGGATCAAGAACGATGCCATAAGCGCGAGAATGGAAGACTGTTTTTCCGCCTTGTCGCTCGCCGTTGAAGATAAATGCGCGGTTACCCGTTATCACATTGGTTTTCACAACACTTTGCGTATTATTGTCGGTGTTATGAACGATAAGCTGTTTGTTGTTGGTGACTGAATTAGGCACCGTGTAATACATCAGGCTCAAGTTGTTGTTTGCAGTGGTGTCTGTATCCAGAGATATAAATGGAAACTTCGTCACATCAAACGTTTCTTTACTCAAACTCGATAACGTCAAACGCTTTTCACTAGGATCTATACCGAACTTTATAGAAGCCAATATTTCTTCTGGCTGAAGTGTGACTCTGCTATTTGCTACAGCAAGAGATAAGAAGTGTTCAACAAGTGCGGTAATATTTCTTTCTACAACTTCTGGCAGTGGAGAAGCTGGGTCAATCGTGATATTTGCAATATCTAAAATCGTAGAGCGAATGTTGGCTTTAATGAAAGTCGTCACAAGTTCGCTGTTTGCGGTCTCAATGCCTTGATATACGCTTTCCAACTTGTGTTTAGTTGCTTCCCTGTCTTTTAAAATCACATCCAGATCAGACAGTGACAGACCAGAAACTTCATCCAGACCCGCCACAATTTGTGAATACGGCACTCCGGATTTCAGAAGTAATGTGATTTTGAATGCGAGTTTCTGCAGCTCGGATTTACTTGCCGGATCCAGTAGCAGTTCTGCGTTACCTAGCTTGTTTATTAGACTTTGGAGTTCACCAGCTTCGAGCGTGCTGCCAAGAAGTGTTGTTAATGGAGAAACCACCAGCTTGGAATTATCAGCAAATGCCTTGATAGGTGCTGATAATTTAATCCCTTTGAACGACAACCCGGTTTGTGTGTCTTTACCTTCTGTAGCAGAAAGGTACAGTTCATTTGGGTTAAGAGAACCATCGAATTCCAGAGCAAAACGACCAACCTGATTCGTCGTCGCTGTTGCCAGTGCAACACCCGACTGATTAAACAGGGTCACTTTTGCATTGGCAATTGCTGGGTCAGAAACCACACCGGCAACCGACTGTTTTGGTCCGGTAGTTGAATCGACGGAATTGTCGGAATTGTCGGAGCCTGAACCACATCCGGTCAGGGCAAGGGAAGAACCTAATATCGCAGAAGATATAAGCGTTCGGCTGAGGACTTTGTCCATGAAATTTTCCTTCCTGTTGTCGCGGAAGGGACTTTCTACATCAAATGATAATAAATCTCATTTTTATTGATTTTGTTTTTAGACAGCCAGTCACCGAGAAATAACGTTAGCCCTTGTACGGTCTTGTCTCACTTATTCTGAATTAAATCACCCATGCAGGACACTAACTGGTATGAACTGTTATCGATTTTTTTGTCGCCTGCACCGATGGGAACAATACTTCACTTCATCCCAGTTTTTCTCCCACTTTTTTCGCCATGTAAAGGGTCGCTGGCATGTCAGGCAGATTTTTTCTGCCAGATACGGTTTCTTATGAGTCATATCATGAATTCACAGAAGGCACGATCGGCCAGTCGACATAATCTACCGATTCTCCACTCAGCTCTGTGCCTGCCTCTCCATTCCAGCGATGAATGAATTCTCGGTTTGGATCGTACATTAAAGTCTGTTTTTCCAGATTGAATTGTCGGTTACCACGAGGGTCCGCTCCTACCCCCGCCAAGTATTGCCAGTTCCCCCAGTTTGAAGCCACATCGTAATCCACTAATTGTTGTTCAAAATAAGCAGCGCCATAGCGCCAGTCCAGTTGCAACTCATGTACCAGACAACTGGCAACCAACTGACGACCGCGGTTGGACATATAGCCAGTGTCGTTAAGTTGCTTCATGCAGGCATTCACTATCGGGTAAGGTGTTTCTCCCTGACACCATTGCTTAAATCGGCTGGGGTAAAACGTGGTCAAAGGCTTTTGACCACGAATGCCCTCAAAGCGGAAAAGATGAGCACCATGTTTGTGGGCATACCACTGGAAGTATTCTCGCCACAGAAGTTCAAACTCTATCCAGTAGGTCGAATCGTTTGCTCCGCTGGTCGATTCATATTGCTTGAGTAACCACAGCACACGATTAGGGGATAGTGATCCATTGGCAAGCCATGGGGAAAACTTTGTAGACGAAGACCAGTCGTCCAGAGCATTACGAGTCTCTTTGTAGCGGCTTGCGTTATCGGTAGAAAAATAGCTATCCAAATGACGCAGTGCCGATTTACACCCTCCGGAGAACGCTTCCGAGCCAGTATTCGTTTCCAACTGAGTTTTCCATTCCGAACTGTTGGCACACAAAGGCTCAGGCCACGAAGCTGGGGGAAGCATTGGGGCGACGAGCCGTCGCTTCTCTTTCTCGACCAGTTTTCTAAATTTGGAAAAGGTTTCCGGCAGGTCGTTCAAATCAAATGGCAAGGTTTCGGGATCAAACAGAGTGTGGCTGTGCGATGCATTTAGAACCACATCAGGGCGCTGCGAGACTCTGCTAAAAAATGCCTTTTCGTATAGCCCCGCATTCACACTGTGGTGCACCCGATGAACCGAATACTGCTGATAGAGGCGGCAAAACAGATCGTCCGGATTTTCCAGATACACATGCAGGTGTTGACCATGAACTCGGAGTGTTTCGTCCAGTTCAGCCAGAGATTGCAATAAGAAACTCAGCCGTTTCTCTCCGATGGGTTTTGTACTGTACCTACCTGGTTTTAGGGAACGGGGGTCAAGGCAATACAGACAGTGTAAGGTGTTTTCCGTCTGCAAAGCCCGAATCAGAGCGGGGTTATCTTCTATTCTCAGGTCGTTAGTAAACCAATACACAGCATTCGACATAATTCTTTTAAACCAATGTGACTGTTTATTTGATTTACGTATTTTCGCCCTCTGCGGATTGGCTCGGTGATCGAAATTTCTTTGCTGACCGTAACCAATTTGATTTTAAGCCCCGAGAAACGAATGAAACCAATCCATACTCTCAACGCATTAAACGAGGCAGACTCCTCCAGACTCATCGAGATGGCATGGGAAGACAGGACCACCTTCGACGTCATCTTTAAAACCTACGACATCAATGAGAAACAGTTGATCGCGTTTATGCGGCGAAACCTCCAAGCCTCTTCTTTCCGTTTGTGGAGAAAGCGAGTCTCCGGCAGGAAAACCAAACATCAAAAACTGCGTTCACCTGATATCACCCGTGCCTATTGCCCCACGCAATACAAACGCTAACACAATGATCTTCTTAGCTTATCGCTGCGTAGAAACAGAACGGTTTTCTGAGGGGTGAAGAAATGTCTGCCATCAATTTAGTCTGGTTCAAAAGAGATTTGCGCCTGAACGACCACGCACCGATAGCCGATGCCATTCAATCAGGGTTGCCTACCTGTTTTCTTTACGTGTTTGAACCCATTTTGCTTAACGACCCGCATTACGATGAAAGGCACTGGCGATTTGTCTGGCAGAGCATTAAAGACATTAACCAACAGCTCGCTCAATATGACGGTAAAGTCGAAGTAGCGTTCGGCAACGTACTGGATGTTTTTCGGAATATCCATAAACAGCACCCCATAGCAGGTTTGTATTCCCATGAAGAAGTCGGAATAAGTCGGACTTTTGAACGAGACAGATACGTCGCGAAATGGTGTCAGTCTCTCGCCATTCCATGGCACGAAACACCCTACGCTGGAGTAATTCGCGCAGCCTCACACAGAGATGACTGGGATAAAAACTGGCAGAAAGTGATGAGAGCGCCACTTATCGCACCCGAATATCAACGTTGGGTTCCGGTGACACTGACCGCCACAAGCGCTCACATTCCTGAAAGCTGGAAAAAGCCAGTGGATGATATGCAGGCTGGTGGACCAAGTGCGGCAAACGCAGTGATGGATTCGTTTTACGAGTCTCGGGGAAAGCAGTATCACCGACACATTTCCAAACCTGAGCTCGCACAACAGAGCTGTTCCCGCCTTTCACCCTATCTTGCATGGGGCAATCTCAGCTTACGTCAGGCTTATCAGCATTTGCTTGCCCACTGGAATACCACCGGGTGGAGACGGGCATTAAGCGCTTTGGCTTCTCGCTTTCACTGGCACTGCCACTTCATTCAGAAATTTGAAAGCGAGTCTCAGATGGAATTTCGCCCCGTTAACCGAGGGTATGAACTATTTCCCTACCGAGAAGACAGCGAAACCGAACATCACCTGCTTCGGTGGCAACAAGGAAATACGGGTTACCCAATGGTAGATGCCTGCATGCGTTGCCTGACCCAGACGGGTTATCTCAATTTTCGAATGCGTTCGATGCTGGTCAGCTTCCTCTGCCATCACCTGAATATCGACTGGAAAACAGGGGTTCATCACCTTGCCCGGTTATTTCTAGATTTTGAACCCGGGATTCATTACCCCCAGTTTCAGATGCAGGCTGGCATTACGGGCACGAACACCATAAGAATCTACAACCCGGTAAAACAATCTCAGGAACACGATCCGGAAGGCTCTTTTATTCGCCAATGGGTTCCCGAACTCGCCCCGCTCCCTAATGAACTCATTCATACCCCATGGATACTTACACCAATGGAAGAACTCATGTATGGGGTGTCACTCCCTAAAGATTATCCGTTCCCCGTGATTGATATTGAACAGACCGGCAGACAGGCAAGAGAAAGGCTTTGGGGCTTTCGTAATCACCCTGCCGTTCAGGCAGAAAAGTCCCGAATATTGCGCAGACACGTCAGGAGCAATTGAAGTTCGACGAAGAGTCTTATTTTTGAGCTTTTTAATAAATGAGAAAAGTAGTAAGAGCACTTCATACTAAGATAATAGGTTTGGCAAAGATCTTCCTGAGTACTATTTTGTAAAAGATTTAGGGTATTTGTGATATTTATCATTCACATATGTTGTAAACACTCTAAAATCTAAACTTCACGCTTCTATAACAATCAGGAAGAAAGACATCATGCTCAAGGACCAGTTGCGAGTTTTTTTCTTCGTGATGTTTTTTTCATTACCTGTTATTTCCAAAGAACTTTCTCTGGCTGCCATTCATTATCCGCCGTATACCGTTGTCAGCAAACACGGTGAAATAAACGGCACTGACGCCCAGTTGGTCAGAGAAGTGTTTGCCATGCAAAACACCCGCGCTCACATACTGAATCCCCCTTGGTCCAGGGCACTAAAGAGCGTAGAGCATGGGAAAATCGATGGCTTAGTGAGCTGTACAAAAAACAACTATAGAGCTAAGTATATGTTGTTCTCGCAACCCATCAATGAAATCAATAACGGGCTCATCGTCAAGAACGACTCTAATATTTCCCCACCTAAAAGCATTGAAGATCTACGCGGGTTAAAACTCATCGCGATCCACAAATGGAACACTCAGACCGAGCTAAATAATCATGGTATTGCCCATGCTCAGGCCAACTCCATTCCTCAGGCACTGGATATGCTTTTGATGCGAAACTTCGATGCGATTTACAGCGGTACTGAGAGCATTACGTATTTTGCCAAACAAGCTCAACTCGGCAATAAGCTGAAAGTCGTATTGTTTGAAGAAAGACCACCCATCACACTGCATATGTGTTTGGGAAAAAAGACGCGAAATGCAGAATCTATTATGACGAGATTTAATCAGGATCTCGCACAATACAATAAAAACAAAAAATAAGAACACCAATAACGTCAAGGAAGAAGATTTGCAGCATCAGTCTAGAAAGTCACTCGCCACCCGCCAGACAAAAACCGTTTTTCTGGTTGCCGTAGCTTTGGGGCTGTTGTTCAGCTTTTATCAAATCGTGCTCGACTTTCACCGCGAGCGCGAAAAGATCGTTGCCAAATACAATTTAAAGCTGGAACAAAACTACGAAAATGCCAGCCAAGCGGCCTATCACGTGAGCTCTTTGCTGGCTCGACAGGTTGCTGACAGCATTATGGATGACAAAGCCATTCGGCACGTCATCATCACCGATGACTTTAATGACATTCTGGCGGAAGAATCCCGCACCTTTCATAAACAAAGCCAATTAAATCTTGCTCTGGCTGAGTGGTTGTTCGCTCAGGAGCGAGTTTATACCATGGAGCTGCACCAACCCGGAACTCAGCAGGCTGTGGGTATTCTTAGCTTTACCGTGAACGGAATTGCCTCTGCCAGTGGTTTTCTTGAACGCGCCAAATCTCTGTTGATGTTCGACCTGCTACGTAACGTGATTCTAGCCAGCATCTTAATGGTCTTCTTCTACAAAAAACTGTCCAAACCACTGACCGACCTGACTTACTGGGTGCGTTCTTTACAGTTTCAGGGCGCTCAGCAAAAACTCCCGGGGGCGCTTCGCAACGACGAACTCGGTCAGCTCGCGCAGTCTTTCGAGATCATGTGGAATGAACGAGAGCTGGTCACTTCGCAGCTGAATGAAAATATTGAAGCACTGGAGAAGAGCGAGCACTTTGCCAGTACTATCATGGACAACTCCAGTGATGCTCTTCTGCTAATAAACCGTGAAGGAAAAATCACTCACGTTAATCTGAACGCTTGTTTTTTGCTGGGCTATGACCGGGAAGAACTGCTTAACTCACCTGCGGTAACCATCAGTGTGAGCTATTCGGTCGACTATCTGGACTTCAAGGTTAAACAGACTTCTGATACCCAACCCACGCTATTCGAAGCCATCCACAGAAAAAAAGAAGGGGAAACCTTCCCTGTAGAAGCCACCGCTATTGAGCTGACCATGAACGACGCTCAAATGTTTCTGGTTCAGGCCCGTGACATTTCTCGCCGTAAACAAGCAGAAGTGCAAATTCACAATCTGGCGTATTACGACGGATTAACTGGCTTACCCAACCGAAAGCACCTACTCGACAGGCTGGATGAATCTCTGAATAAATCGTATCGGACCAGTGAGTCCGGTGCGTTGCTGTACCTTGACCTCGACAGGTTCAAAACCATTAACGACTCTCTTGGTCACGCCATTGGGGATCAACTGCTTCAAGCTGTTTCACTGAGAATGCAGAAACTGCTCGACCCGATTCATCTGTTTGCCAGAATCGGTGGGGATGAATTTGCGATTTTGATGCCGAATGTCACCTTAACGCAGGCAGAACTGCACGCCAAAGACATACTGTCTCTCGCCAGTTCTCCGTATGTGGTGGAGTCTCACCACCTGTATTGCAGTATCAGCGTGGGGATCACCACCTTTCCAGATCCAGACACCAGCGCACTGGAATTGCTTCGTCAGGCTGACACCGCACTGTATCGCGCTAAATCCGCGGGCAGTAATACTTACAAAGTCTACGAGCCAGAAATGCGTAAGCTGGTGGACTCTTTTCTGTCGATTGAAAAAGGCCTGCACGAGGCACTCAATCAGAATCAGTTCGAACTTTTCTACCAGCCTCAGGTAAACCGTAACGGCGAGCTTGTTGGCGCGGAAGCACTCATTCGCTGGAACCATCCGGAACAGGGAATCGTGCCGCCGGATACCTTTATGTCGATAGCGGAAGAAACCGGGCAAATTATCCCTATGGGAGCCTGGATTCTGGAACAGGCTTGCCTGCAAATGGCACACTGGAAAGAGAACGATATTGTACCGGAGAGCTTCAACCGGCTTGCGATAAACATCAGCCCGTTGCAGTTTTCTCAGGCAAACTTCGTTGAAGACGTAACAGGTGCAGTTGAACGCTCGGGCATATCCCCACAGGATATCGAGCTTGAGCTGACCGAAAATATGCTTTTGAAGAACATTGATACCTGTGTAGTCAAAATGGCACAACTGAAACAGCGTGGATTTAAGATCGCCATTGATGATTTCGGCACGGGTTATTCATCTCTGAAGTACCTGAAAAGGCTGTCACTGGATGTACTGAAAATCGACCGATCTTTCGTAACGGAACTGCATCTGAATCAGAATGATACGGCAATTGTGGACTCCATCATTTTGATGTCGGAGCGTCTGGGACTGGAAGTCATAGCGGAAGGTGTGGAAGATCCAGAAGAACTAAAAGCACTGACTTCATTGGGCTGTGAGCAGTTTCAGGGGTATTTCTTTGATAAGCCGTTAGACGCACAGGGGATGGAAGAGAGGATGCGAAATCCGCAATATAAAGACCGCATCCAGAAAGAGCTTAAACCTTCTAAAAAGAACGCTTAAAACGACAAAAACAGATAGCTCATGATGATGGCGTCTTCTTTGCCTGTTGCTGTCGGGTAGTAATTGATGCGTCTGTCGACTTCATTGAAGCCTTCAGACTCGTACAAAGCGAAAGCGCCTTGATTACTTTCCCGAACTTCCAGCCAGGCGCTTTCTGCCTTCATCGCTTCGCATTGTTCTAAAAAAGCGTTCAGTAACACTCTGCCAAAGCCCTTTCCCTGATGCTCTGGGGCAACCGCGATATTCAGTAATGTCACTTCCCCAACGACGTGTTGAGCGTAAAAATACCCCACCAGAACTCCGTCAACCAGCAGAGCGTGGTGACAAGCACCACGCGAATTGAGGTCGCGAATCATGGACTCTTTCCATGGGTGGGAATGTGCAGTTTGTTCGATTGCCCACACCGAGTCTAAATGCTCGGCTTGAAGTGGCACTATGTTTTGATTCATAAGGTTGGGGTTTTATTCATAAGATTTGATTTGCTTCCAGAGTGCCCGTTTGTGTTCTGTCTCCGATTCAACCAAAGACAGCGCCGGAGAGTGCAATACCTTCACATCTTCAAGCTCAGAAGGTGGACACTGACAGAACCACACCCATTCAACGTGAGTTAACTCGACTCGATTCAGATGCTCTGGCGAAAGAAAAAACGCGTCATCAATGGTGAGACTAAAGCTGCCCAACACCTTGGTAAGAAACGCAACTTCTTCTTGATTGGGCTGAACAGGAGAAAGCAGGAGTAAACGGCACTGCTCAGGTAGCGCAACAGTGGCAACGCTCACACCTTCCAGCCTTTCAGGATGGCGAAGCTGCCATTGATCAATTTGCATTTCTTGAAGGAAAGAAGCGTTACTCATAAAACAGGCACAGGTTGATTTGATTTATGCGCTGATAGTATCAAATCCACCTGTGCTCGTCATGATGTGGAATGTTTAAAGAACCCAAGAAGTCAGCCCTGGTACAAAGCTGACCAACGCCAATACGAGTAAAGCGACGAGATAGAATGGCAACAGATGAACAACCACTTTGCCCATCGGCACCCGCTCTATGGCGACAGAGACAAACAGCGTGGTCCCGACCGGTGGCGTGTATAAACCAATCGTCAGGTTCACCACCATCATCACTCCGAGCTGTATGGGCTCCAGACCGATTTTAGCGGCTACTGTCATAAAGATAGGCGCAAGCAGCAAGACAGCGGCAGGTAAATCAAGGAACGTACCTATCAGAATCATGAGCAGGTTCATGCCTAGAATGATCGCCCAGGGCGATTGCAGAGTACTGAGCATCCAATTAGCCAGATTCTCTGGCACACTTTCGAAAGACATGATCCACTGAAGGACGCTCGACCCCATAATGACCAGCATAATTACCCCGGTCATCATACCCGTGGTTAGCACGCATCGCAGCAGCACATCCAGCGTTAGGTCTCGGTAGATTAATGTACCAACGATTAACGCATACACCACGGCAAATACACTGATTTCCGTTGGCGTGACCACGCCACCACGTGCCAGAATCACCACCAAAATTGGCATCATTAACGCCGGAATCGCTTTCACCCAGTTACTCTTATTGCGAACGACTTTGCCATCAATGGTCATGCGCTGCCCATCCTCTTCCAGAGGTGAACGAGGGAGGTTTCTTACCTGAGCGACAGCAAAACAAATCAGGAAAATCAGAACCGTCAGCATCACTCCGGGTACAATGCCCGCCAGAAACAGTTTAGGGATCGACGTTTCCGTGACTAAGCCATATAAAATCAAAGGAATGGATGGTGGAATCAGTACTGAAATCGTGGATGAAGAAGCGTTGACCGCTGCCGAGAAGCCTTGTGGGTAGCCTTGTTTCTTCTGAACAGGAATCAGCGCATTACCCATAGCCGATGCATCTGCCACTGCGCTTCCGGATACGCCGCCAAAAAACAGTGAACCAAGTACGCTCACCTGTGACAGACCGCCTTTCATGCCGCCCACCAGCATTTTAGAAAACTTGATCAGGTACTCACCAAATCGACCAGACATCATGATATCGCCCGCCAAGATGAAAAACGGGATCGCCAGCATTGGGAAACTGGACGTCGGTTGATACAAATTTAGGATGGCTTCGAACAAATAAAGAGGCTCGTCGAGCATCATAGTCAGCCCGCTTGCCAAAAGCAGCGCATGTGCGACGGGGGTCGCAAGTAACAACAGACAAACAAACGCAATGGCAGCCGTTGAAGACATAATTCACTTCCTTATGAAATATCCGTACTTTCGAAATTCAAATCACTGTCGACAAGAATGCGATAAAACGTCGTCAGTGCAGTCAGCCCTATCAATGTATAACCAACCAAAAGAGCGAGGTAACTCCAGGACTGAGCAACACCCAGCGAGGTGAATGCGACATCACCAGCGGCAAATGCCATGCCTCCTTCAAACTCACCAAAGCCTAAATAGACATACCCGACCGTAATACACCCAACCAAAATAAGCTGTTGGACGATAAGCGTCATAACCTTCGCGACTCTGGGAGAACAGACGGTCAAAATAAATGATACGCCGATGTGTCTGCCATGTTGCGCCGCCAGCACTGCGCCCGCCATGATGAACCAGGGAAACACCAGTTGAATGATTTCTACCGACCAGTTCAGGCTGGAGTCTGTGGCGTACCTCAGTACGGCGTTGAAAAATGTAGGAGCCAGCATCACCACAAAGGACACCCACAAGGTCAACGCACACAAGTATCGAATCAGAGTATCCACTTTTTGAACAACGGGGCTTAACCACCCCGAACAAGGAGGCGCTGTAAGCAGCGCCTTTACTTCAGATTGTTTCACTTACTAACCTCAGCATCCGCAGCGGCTTTCTGAATTTGCGGTACAATATCGCCAATCTTCTGCTCCCACTTGGTGTACACACCTTTGGTTGCATCTTTGAAAGCCTGAGTATCTACTTCATTTAGCTTAGCGCCTTCTGCCGTAAGTGTTTGTTCCAGTCTTGCATCATCAATCAGGAACGAACCACGGTTGTACCAGGTGGCGGCATTCATCGCGTTCTGGATCATGGCTTTGTCATCCGCGCTCAGCTTATCCCACCACTTTTTCGAAGCCAGAATCGGCGCCATTTCATATTTGTGGTTGGATTTAGCGATGTAAGGCGTCAGCTCATGAAGCTTAGAAGAGTAGATATTCGCAAGTGGGTTTTCCTGCCCTTCAAATACACCAGATTGCAGAGCCGCAGGTAATTCAGAGAACGCCAGTGGTGCTGGGTTGGCACCTAAAGCAGTAAACGCATCAATCGTTACCTGACTTTGTGGCGTACGGATTTTCATGCCTTTAATGTCGTCGGGATGCTTGATGGCTTTTTTCACGTGGGTGATTTTACGAATACCGTTATCCCACCAAGCCAGTACGATGTAGCCTTTTTTCTCAAGCTTCTCGGCAATTCGCTCACCGATAGGACCGTCCAGAACTTCCCAGGCCTGAGGCAGGCTAGAGAACAGGTAAGGCAAACCAAATGCACTCAGCTCCGGCACAATTTCAGCCACAGGACCATCCGAGTTCACCGTGATTTGCATGGTCCCCAGACGAACAGATTTCAGCATTTGGCGGTCATCTCCGAGTGTGGCGGAGTGGGCAACTTTCACGTTGTATTTGCCGCGTGACGCCTGATGCAGCAAGTCTCCAAACATTTGTGCACTGGTTACACGTGGGTTCCCCGGTTTACCGTTAGTACCGATAACGATGTCGTCTGCCTGAACATAGCCACTGATCGCTACGCTGCAAGCCATTGCAAGTCCTAAAATCTTGGATTTCATAATAATTTCCTTATTCATGAGCGCCACAGGCGGTTTCTTTATCACGAGAAAACTCTCGGTATTGCACTGTTTATTACACCCCTGCACCCATGCCTTATCAACATCAATATATTAACCATATATTAACTTATACTTAACATTTTTACCTTTTTCATCCAGAATCAGTTAAGAAATTCTTAAAAGAGATGGGTATGTCGAGACACTTAAACATGAATGCTGTGATGTATTTCGAAGCCGTCGCCCGGCATTCGCGTGTGAATCTGGCGGCTGAAGAACTGCAGGTTTCCCCTTCAGCAGTGAGCCAGCAAATAAAAACCTTGGAAGAGCAAATGGGCGTGATGCTGTTTCGCCGGGTCAAGAAACGTCTGATTCTGACGGAACAGGGAGAACGCTTTTACCACGCAGCTTCCGGGTCGATTCGAATGATCAAAGATGCTCAGATACGGCTGACTAACCAGCGGGAATACCAACGCCTGATGATCCGCGTTTCCGCCAGTTTCGGAGTTCGATGGCTCAGCAAAAGGCTGTCGCACTACGTGCAGTCGAATCCCGATATGGATTTGCACATTGATGCGACCTCTGAGCTGACGGACTTCGACAAAGAAAAAGTCGATCTAGAGATTCGCTATGGTCTTGCTCCGCCCCCAACGCTTTACAGTCAGTCGTTAATTACAGATCGCGTATTGCCGATGTGCAGCCCTGAGTTTGCGCAGAAAAATCAAGGGGAATCGCCGAGTGAGCTACTCGCGAGCAGCAGCCTGATCCACACAGTGAAGGCGGAAGTAACATGGCGAAATTGGCTGCAGGCGAAAAAAATCGCCGATGTTGATGACCTTCACGGATTGCGATTTGATCGTTCTTCCATGTCCTTACAAGCTGCCAAAGACGGGTTGGGCGTGGTACTGGAAACCGCAACTCTGGCAATGGAAGAGTTAAAGTCCGGTACTCTGGTTCCACTGTTTCCCGACCTCGGCACCCTGGACTTTGAAACCTACTGGCTGATTTGTCCGGCTCGCTACCTCAATCACACCTCAGTGAAACGCTTCGTCCAGTGGATAGAGTCCGAAGCCAACCAGCATGAATCCGAAAAACAAAGCATACTGACGACACTTGGGGTCACTGGCTCTGCTCCTTTTCAGCCTGAAGTAATATCAAGCTAAACCGGAGCAGAGAGAGTTGTGGGAGTTGAGGAAACTTAAATTTCATTCCCCGTAGAACGACCTTCGACATGTCCTTCGATGTTATCGATAACCTGTCGCCACACCTCCTGCATCGCTGCCAGAGATGCCCAGGCTGTATGCGGTGTCACTATCACATTGGGCAATGAGGCAATTTCGAAGATAGGGTGATCGTTGCGAGGCGGTTCCTGAGTCAGAACGTCCAAGCCGACAGCGGCAATCTGCTTGTCTTTGATCGCTTTCACCAACGCCGACTCATTAATCAGCCCTCCACGTGACGCATTGACCAAGATCGCCGACGGTTTCATCCATGTCAGCTCCTTTTCGCTGATCATATCCCGTGTATTTGGTGTTAACGGCGAATGCAGAGAAATCACATCACTGGTTTCAATGACTTCCCCAAATGGCAGATAGCCTTCCCTGCACATTTCCGACCCTTTGCGTTCAGCAAACACCACTTCCATGCCCATCGCACGACCGATTTTTGCCACAGCTTGTCCTATCGCACCAGAGCCAATAATGCCAAGTCTTGAGTTCGCCAAATCCTGAATATCATGGTTAAAAAAGCAAAACTGCTCGCTCTTTTGCCATTCGCCATCAATCACA
This sequence comes from Vibrio sp. SCSIO 43132, assembly GCF_019904195.1. Lineage (NCBI taxonomy): Bacteria > Pseudomonadati > Pseudomonadota > Gammaproteobacteria > Vibrionales > Vibrionaceae > Vibrio > Vibrio sp. SCSIO 43132. The sequence continues at coordinate 792,573 of NZ_CP063199.1, read as the reverse complement.
TCCTGACGGTATCCGACCAAGCTGCGTCTCAGAGCCAGAATCAGTGAAAAAGTGTGCTCGGGAACGGTATTCACAGCATAACCACGAACATTGGCAACCGTGATGCCTCGGGCTTTACAGGCATCAAGGTCAATCACGTCGTAGCCCGTTGCTGCCACCGCCACCATTTTTAAACCGGGAAGCTGCGCAAGAGTTTCTTCACGAATGGGCACTTTATTGGTCACAACAATATCGGCGTCGGCTAAGCGCTCAACAACCTGATCCTGACGCGATTTTCCATACTCAACCCACTGGTGCTCAAAGCTGGGTTTGGTCATTTCAACGCCGGGTCCTATGGTGTCCCGATCAAGAAATACGATGCGTTTCAAGACTTCACCTCCGAGTTTTGAGCCGAATTGAGCGAATGGTCCATCAAGGCTTCATACACTTTCACCACAGCAGAATCGTCGAGCTTGCCATGCCCCATCCCCGAAGCGGCCACCAGCATTTGATGTGCAGCAGAACTCAATGGCAGAGCCGCCTGAAGATCTTTTCCGGTTTGCAGCACCAAATCCAAGTCTTTGACAAAAATGTCCACCATGGAGCGAGGTGTGAAGTCTTCGTCCAGCATGTGAGGCACACGGTCACTGAACATCCAGCTGTTCCCCGCTGACGTCGACACAATATCAAACAAGGTTTTTACATCGCACCCCGCTTTCGCCCCTAGGGCAATCAGCTCTGCCGCAGTCACGAGATGCACGCCAGCCGCCAGTTGATGCACCACTTTGTAGGTGGAGGCCATTCCGGGATCAATACCAAGTTGATGCACTTTTTTGCTGATGGCATTTAACACACCATCTGCCTGCTGGAATGCGTGCTCACACCCTGATGCCATGACGGTTAATGTGCCTGAGTCTGCCCCCACTTTTCCGCCAGATACTGGCGCATCTAATAACACCAGATTGTAAGAGGTGAGCTGAGCCGCTATTTTGCGAGTGTCGGATGGCGAGACTGTAGAGCACAGCATCACCACCCCATTTTTTGCCATGTTTTTGGCTGCGCCCTGAGCAAACAGGACTTCTTCTGCCTGAACCGCATTCACCACCATCAGCACCAACAGATCGCAATACTCAGCAGCGTCGGACACAGAAGAACAGGGAGAGCCTCCGATAGACTGAAAGCGCGTGAGTGCGTCGGAAGACACATCATATCCACGCAATGCAATACCGCTGCCGATAATGTTGCGTGCCATGCCTTGTCCCATGGAGCCAAGCCCGATTAATGAAACCTGTGCCGTCATATCAGTCACCTAACCAGTCCTTGACCTGCGAAACAACTCGCAAAACCGACAAGCCATACTGATCATGCAGGCTTGGCAAAGCCCCCGCATCCAGAAAAGCATCTGGCAATGCGATTTGGCGGCATGGAGCGTGAATGCCATTGAGCAGTAATTCACTCATCACGGCTTCACCTAAACCACCGACCCGGCTGTGATTTTCTGCGATCACCACCAATCGCCCGGATTTACTGGCTTCGCGCTTAATGGTTTCAACATCCAACGGCTTAATGGTTGGCACATGCAATACGCCACAGGAAACGTTGTCTTGTTTCAATTGTTTGGCCGCTTCCAGAACACGCATGGTCATCAGCCCGGTCGAAATAAAGAGCACATCACTCCCATCAATAATGGTTTTGGCTTTGCCCAGCTCAAACTGGTAACCGTATTCACTGAGGACATCCGGCACCTGCCCGCGTAGCAAACGCATGTAAACCGGACCCTGATATTCGGCGATGGCATGGGTCGCCTGCTGAATTTCAGTGGCATCACAAGGATCCACAATGGTCAGATTTGGCAGACCACGGAATATCGCAATGTCTTCTGTTGCCTGATGGCTTGGACCGTATCCTGTCGTCAGCCCCGGCAGCGCACAGACGATTTTCACGTTCAGCGATTCTTCCGCAATCGCCATGCAGATAAAGTCGTAAGCTCGGCGTGAAGCAAATACGGCATAGGTCGTGGCAAAAGGTGTAAATCCTTCCCTCGCAAGCCCCGCCGCCGCGGAAATCATCACCTGCTCTGCCATGCCCATCTGGTAGAAACGGTCTGGGTTTTCTTTGGCAAAAACATGCAGATCGGTATATTTGGACAGATCCGCTGTCAGCCCGACAATTTTGTCATTATTTTTCGCCACCTCATTCAGAGCATGGCCAAATGGCGCAGCGATGGTTGGCATACCTTCCGCCGCCAGCGACGCTATCATCGCCGAGGTGCGTTGCCTTTCACCAGCAGGTGCAGGTGTTCTTGGTTCATACTTGGACTTTCTCATTATGATCTCCCTGCATCCAAAATCTCGATGGCTTTATCCCACTCATCTGCTTCCACACGCAGGAAATGATTCCTTTCTCGTTGCTCCAAAAACGGCACACCTTTGGCCATTTTGGTATTGCAGATAATCACTCTGGGCTGTGCAGCATCCAGATTGCGCGCAGTATCGAACGCTTTGATCACTTCAGAAAGATCGTTGCCATCAATACGCTGAACATGCCAGCCAAATGCGCGCCACTTGTCATCAAGAGGCTCGGAGCAAAGCATGTCCTGAGACGGACCATCAGCCTGCTGGTTGTTAAAATCGACCACCGCGATAATATTGTCGAGTTTATGATGCGATGCGGACATGGCAGCCTCCCAGGTGGAGCCTTCCCCAAGTTCCCCGTCGGACAGGAGGTTGTAGATAAACGACTCGGACTGTTTTCGTTTCAAGCCAAGCGCTGCCCCTACCGCAATGCCTAGCCCATGTCCGAGTGACCCGCCTGTTATTTCCATTCCGGGTGTGTACGCTGCCATGCCCGACATCGGCATTCGGCTGTCATCACATCCATACGTTTCCAGCTCATTTTCTGGAAGAATATCGGCTTCAATCATCGCCGCATAAAGCGCAATGGCGTAGTGACCGATAGACAGATAAAGTCGGTCTCTTCCTTCCCATTCTGGGTTATCTGCCTGATAGTTGAGCGCGTGGAAATAACACACTGCCAACACATCGGAAAAGCCCAGCGCCTGCGCAATGTAACCTTGCCCCTGTACCTGCCCCATTCGGAGCGCATTGCGCCGAATCTTGTAGGCACGATGCTCTAACGCTTGAATATCTGCTTGTTTAGATTCCATTTTTTCGTTGTCCTTACTTTGAATACAAAGCTAACGGCTGGAATACGCCCTGTGCGATTTGCCACTGAACACTCAGCGCTCGCTTCCTCACAGGCAACTTGTTAATAAACCGTTAACATTGCATTTATCTTTGCGTATCGAAGAATGGGAAAAAAGCTAAGAAAAGTGACCAGTTGTTTAGAATTTCTAAACTAAATCAGAGACAGAAAAAGGAAGCTTGCTGAAAAATGGGCATAAAAAAGGAGCACCGAAGTGCTCCAAACATAGAGAATAAATGACGTTGTTAGAGATCGCGCATCAGGATTTCGAACTCTTCTGTTGCATCATCAATGCATTCCTGAAGAACTCGTGCGTCACGGTGGCAAAGTGGTAGCCGCCACGTTTTGCCCGTTCTTGCGTTGGGAGTTTGCCCAACCAATTCCGTAACATTTCCTTTACGTTCGAATCGCAATGAATCAAATTCAGTTTTCAGGCTCTGGTGGCTTTCTTTAATTTCTACTGCCACCGTACCAATCGGGTTAACTTCAATGTGTGCCTTGGAATGAGACACATCGTTCAGAGCACAATCTAAATGTCTAGCCAGCATAGAAACCTCTCCCTATTTCCCAATCAAACCGTTCACAACCGCTAAAACAGTATAGTCAATAGACTGAGCTTGAGAGAGAAGATTGAGGAAAATTTCACTTAAAGTGAATAAGAAATTGATTACTATCAAATTAAATCTTGAAAAAAATTTGAGCTCCGAACGCACAGAAAGCCATGCTAAATAAGCGAGAAAAGGCATCCTGCATTTGAACGATAGTGTGCAATTTTCTTACGTGCTAGTGTAAACAAAATGTTAAACAAACTTTCTGACTAAACATCGAAAATTGTCTGGATAAGGAGTCAAAAATGGCGAGCAATTCTGAGTTAAAAGATTGTCATCTTACCGCCTTTAGTGAAACGCTCCTTGCGATCTACGATATCGCTCGTCACTCCAGTCTGGAGGATTTCCAGCGTAACGTTTTGGAAGAGATTGAACTGCATTTGCCGCATTCCAGCGCCTGGTGGGGAAGAGCCTCCATTCATAATGACGGACCTCACCTGCACAGTACTCATCTAAAAAACCTGACCGACGCATACCTGACAGAATGGAAAGCGATGCGTGAAAATGACATCACGGTTGAGCGAGTGTTCGACGCTCCGGGAAAAGCCATTATCATTGATTTTTCTGACGATGAAACTCCAGCAGAGCTCAAGCAGCTAGGGAGAAATCATCATATTGATCAATTACTTTGTGTTATCGCGATTGATCCCGTTACTCAGCTTTGTGATCACCTGGCTCTGTACCGACAACGTCATGAACCGGATTTCACTCAACAGGATATTGCGCTTCTTAGTAACCTGATGCCTCATCTTGTTTCTGCAATGGCAACCAATCAGCTTCGGACTTTGTACAACCTTCGTGAATCCGTCAATCCTCAGAGAGTGGCGTTCGCCATTTGCGATAACAAAGGTATTCTGCAAATGTCTGAGCCTTCCTTCACTCAGCTTATATTGCAGGAAATTCCAGACTGGAAAGGTCCGCAGTTACCTCAGGAGTGGTGTCAGTCTGAATTCTCTGGTCAACACATCTCAATCAGCCTTGATCGCATAGGCGGGCTCTTATTGCTTCAAGCCAGACTAAGAGATCAGGCAGACCATTTGTCCAGCCGGGAAATGAGTGTTGCCAGACTAATGAATGAAGGCATGACTTACAAAATGATCGCCAGAGAACTCGACATCGCACCCAACACAGTTCGGCATCATATCCGTTCTATGTATCAAAAACTCAATGTGCATAACAAAGCAGAATTAGTGCGACTGATGCAATCGTCTCTGCATTAAACGCATTCCACGCAAGAATACCTAAATCAACAAAACACAAATCATAGCAACGCCTTTGGCTTGCTAAGGGTTCGTGCACTCTGAAATCAGCAAAAACGACAACGCTATGAGAAACACAAGTTCCGCCCCAGATGAAATTCGCATGGTTACCGCTCTGGTGATCATTGCCGCTTTCATGCCAACGATATTGATGGTTGCCCCTGCAATCGCAGCTCAGTTGGCGCAAGAATATCAGTTAGGTCCTGCCCAAATCGGCAGTGTGATTTCCTCCGAACTGGCGGGAATGAGCCTCGCTACTTTGCCAGCCTGGTATTGGCTGCACAGGTTTAGCTGGTCAAATCTGGTTCGAGTCTGGATAGCTGTATTTGTCTTATGTAACGTCATCAGCGGGTGGATGAGCAGTGCTGAAAGCCTGATGGCAATGAGGTTTGCGAGTGGGCTGGCGGGCGGTTCGCTAATGATCATTTGCCTGTCGGCGGCATCTCACACCCAAAACCCAGACCGGGTTTACGGATTGTGGGTGCTCGGGCAACTTGTCGTCGGTGCCATTGGGCTGGCTTTCTTACCGGGATTGTTTGAAAGCTATGGTCTTAAGGTGGGCTACTGGATATTGGCAGCCATTGTGTTGTGCTGTTTGCCCCTGAGCCATCGATTTGTGACAAGCAGCCAGCAGAAAGAAGAAGCTTCCGGACAAAAGCTGGGGACGCTGGCGCTTGCAGGACTCGCTGCCGTGCTTCTTTTCTACGTGAGTCTGAATGGCGTGTGGACGTTTTCAGGTATGTTCGCTGAGCGGTTGTCTCTGTCTGCGGAACGAACTGGTGACATTCTGGCAATTGCCACGATTTTCGGAATTGCTGGCGCTTTGTGCGCCTCCTGGGTTGGTGACCGCTGGGGGCGCTTTCTTCCTTTGTTTGCCGGGTTTGGCATGATGATCGCTGGAACCTACCTGCTCAGGCAACAAAGTGAGCTCATATATTCTAACGCCACTTTTCTTTTCAAGTTCGCCTGGACTCTTGCCCTGCCCTTTATCTTAGCCACGCTTGCCAGAATCGATCATCAAGGACAACTGATGAACAGTACCAATTTGGTGATTGGCGGAGGGCTGGCAATAGGACCTTTGATATTTGGACACATGCTTGAAGCAGGTGTAACCATCGACCAGTTGATTATTGTTGCCTGCATTACCGCGCTCATTTCTTTCTTACTTTTGGTTTTTGTCCAAAACGCCACTCACTCTTCTTCTCAACCTATCAAAGGAGCCCAACATGAGCAGTAAAACCGGATTTCTCTATGACGAACGCTGTTTCTGGCATACCGCTGGTGAGCATGCACTGATTCTTCCTATTGGCGACTGGGTGCAACCAATGGCTGCAGGCGGTCATGCCGAGTCTCCCGAAACAAAGCGACGCTTTAAAAATCTGTTAGAAGCTTCTGGGCTATCGTCGCACTTAGCAATGAGCAGCGCCCCACCCGCATCTGAGGCACAGCTTCTTAAAGTTCATCCAGAGCACTACCTGAATGAATTTAAATCGCTCAGTGACCAGAAAGGGGGCGAGCTTGGTCTGTACGCCCCATTTGGCAAGGGGAGCTATGAGATTGCCAGCCAATCGGCAGGATTAGCGTGTTCAGCCGTAGACAGGGTAATGCGAGGTGAATGGAAAAACGCCTATTCCCTTTCGCGACCACCAGGTCACCACTGCTTAGCCGATAAAGCTATGGGCTTTTGCCTGCTTGCCAACATCGCCGTTGCAGCGGAACACGCGATATCTGAATACGGAGTAAATCGCATAGCGGTTATTGACTGGGATGTTCACCACGGGAACGGCACACAAGATATTTTCTATTCGCGTTCCGATGTGCTGACGATATCTATCCATCAGCAAGGCTGCTTTCCACCAGGTTACAGCGGTGTGGAAGATACAGGGTCAGGTAATGGGCAAGGAAAGAACATCAACGTTCCGCTGATGCCGGGTGGTGGTCACCAAAGTTATCTGGATGCCATGGAAAACATCGTGATTCCGGCGCTTCATGCGTATCAGCCTGAACTGATTTTTGTTGCATCCGGTTACGATGCTAGTGGTGTCGACCCACTAGCCAGAATGCTGGCGCACAGCGATACGTATCGTCAAATGACGAAAATGACGATGGAGGTTGCGAATCAACACTGCGAGAACAGGTTGATTGTGGTTCACGAAGGCGGCTATTCAGAAGCGTATGTGCCATTTTGCGGGCTCGCCGTCATGGAAGCAATGACCGATATAAGAACAGGCGTTGAAGACCCGTTACTGGATTTAATTTGTGCTCAGCAACCCGACCAAGACTTCGTTCAGCTCCAACGCGAGAAGATTCTAGCTATGTCGGAGCGTTTCGACTTACTAAAACACACCTAGCGTCTTGTACATCAATGAAAAAGGGAGCCAATCGGCTCCCTTCTGAATGATTCTGATGCTTTTACAATTCTGAAAACTCTTGGCTGTAAAAGATTTTTCCCGACTTCCCGTCTAATTCGCCTTCCCTCAGTTCCTGAATTTGGAAAGCGCCTTCCGGTAACTCCCACTGAGTGTCCATGCCATATTTAGCTGCACTTTCAAAACCAAAGCGACCGTAAAACTCAGGCTCACCAAGCACGACACATACTGGGTATCCCAGCTCTGCCAGAGAAGACAAGCCTTCTTTAATTAACTCCGAAGCAATTCCCTGACCGCGGTACTCTTCTTTAACCGCCAGTGGAGCCAGTCCCTGCCAGTTGAAATCTTGCTGATCCAGAGTAACCGGGCTAAACAGAATGTAACCCACAACTTCACCTTCATCACTGCATGCCACCAGCGATAGCGTTCTTTGTCCATTTTCCATCAGACGGCTAACCAGCTCTGCTTCAGCGTGAGTCGGAAACGCTTGTTTAATCAGTTGTTGGATTGGCAGAATGTCTGCCGGTGCTTCAGTTCGAATAAGCATTCATCACCTCTTTGTTGTCGGGCGGTGATTGTAGCCCTTTTTGTACAAAGTCGGCTAATTGATTTAGCAAAGTGTTAAGTGGTTTCGGCAACGCATCCAAATCCACACTGTCCATTAAGTTTTTTACTTCCAAACCGAGCTCGGTGTCACCCTCGATTTTCAATCTGCGCTGGAAAAACAGGGTATCAGGGTCTTCTTTTCTTCCGGCAATGAGAACCAAATCATTCAGGCAACCACTGAAACTTACATCTTGGCACTCAGAGTCTCGTTTTACGACCAGCGCATCATTGTTATAGCTGATAAACCATTGAAGCCCCAAATCCGTCACTTCAACTTTCAGCCATTTGTCTTGTAAAAATTCAAAATCGCCGTCTTCCAGCGCTTCTTGGAAGACTTGTTTTAAGCCTTCTAGCATCGCCTTGTTTTGTAGTGTTTCAGGTAAGAATTGGACTGGAGATCTCAAAATGGAAGCAGCGTTATGCACTAACTTGGTGCGCAATAGGTTAAACACGATAATATCTCTCTGAAATGCCATATCCATGCAATAGTAGAGCAATGTTTGTCTCGAATTTATGTTATGTATCAAAAAAAGCTCAGCTAGGCCTTGGATCGCTTTAACATCTCGTATATCAAGGTTATAGTTAACTTATCGACCCGCACCCGTAGGTGTTCGCTTTACCTCCCCCGGAGACTCGGTAACAGATTGATGCCAACAGAACAATTACAACACTGGTTTTCAAAACTCACTGATCACAGTCCGTTTTTCTTTGCCATTTTGGACAGGCAACACAATTACCGCATGGTGAATGCCCGATATTGTGAAATTGCAGGCTTAGAAAGCGATGAATTGGTTGGCATGCGAGACACGCAAGTGCTTGGCGAAGCCTTTTACCGCAATCTGAAACCGTACTACGAACGCGCATTTGAAGGGGAATCGGTGGAAGCCGAAATCACTTTGAATGACCACAGTTTGGAAACCAGTCTTCACTTCAGTCTTTCTCCGGTTATCGGTGATCACACGGTCGAATACATTGCATTTCATGCGATAGATACCTCTGAAAAACAAATACTTGTACGTTCTTTAGAAGAATCTGAAAACAAATTTTCAAAGCTGACAGAACTGCTTCCTAACGGGCTTTTGTTAGTTGAAGATGGCTGCATCATTTCCGCCAATGCTTCGGCAGCGCGTTTGCTTGGTTTTAACTCTTCTACCGAATTGTTGGGTGAAGAACTAAGCCGATTGTTTATTGATGAAAAAACCAAGCGTACCTTTGGCAATCAACTCGTCAACATGGTGGCTGAAACTCACCTGACCTGTTTAACGGGTGCCCGTTGCGGCATTGAAAGACGCGTTTCATTACAGGCAGAGCTCACCAGCTTACTAGGAAACCAATCTCATATTGTATTGGTACAGGGGCTGGATGAAGCGGCAAATGACTCCTCCATCGGTCAGAACGAAACGCATATCGATTCACTGACCAAGCTCTACAACCGCTTTGGTTTCACTAAACGTTTAGAGCAATTTATTCAAAACGAAACGCCATTAGTGATGCTGTATCTGGACATTGATAACTTCAAAAACATCAATGACTCCCTCGGTCATCACATTGGCGACAAAGTCATCAAAGAAGTTTCTTCCCGTTTACAACGTCTTCTGCCAGTGCAAGCGGTACTCGGTCATTTAGGGGGAGATGAATTTGGCATCATCCTTCCTGAACCAGACCACAACCGCACAGTAGATCAACTTGCGGAACGCATTATCTCTCTGATTAACCAGCCTTTTGACCTTCACCACTTTAGTAAGCGTTTAGCCTGCTCAATTGGTAGCGTGTGCTACCCAGGAGACGGGCATGATGCGCGTATTTTGCTGCAAAACGCCGATACCGCGATGTACGAAGCGAAGGACAGAGGTCGCAACCGCTTAATCAAATTCAACGACCAGATGAACAAAGAAGCGCGCATGCGTCTGTGGCTGGAAATTGAATTGCAAAAAGCGCTGCAACAGAACGGTTTGGAAGTCTGGTATCAACCTAAAGTAAACGCGCGTGATTTCAGCATCAATGGCGCAGAAGCACTGGTTCGCTGGAAACACCCGGTTGAGGGTTACATCAGCCCGGGCGCATTCATTCCAGTCGCTGAAAAGGCTGGCTTGATTGAACACTTGGGTCGTGTGGTGATGCGCGAAGTATTCTCAACGGTTAAGCGTTGGAAAATGCAGGGTATTTTACCCGGTCGAGTGGCGATCAACCTTTCCCCTGAACAGTTTGGTAACCCTAAGCTTATCGACTACATGGAAAAGCTGCTTAGCACTACGGAACTTGATCCAAGCTGCATTACGTTCGAGCTGACAGAAAGTGCCGTGATGAGTGACAGTGACCACACACTGCAAATGCTTAACGCCATCAAAAATCTTGGCTTTGCCCTTTCTATTGATGACTTTGGTACGGGTTACTCCTCTTTGTCTTATCTTGCCCGATTCCCATTGGACGAATTGAAAATAGACCGAGCCTTCATTACCGATTTAGACACGCTGCCAAAACAGCTTACCGTAATTGAAAATATCATTAATCTCGGCAAGTCTCTGAACCTGGTTGTGGTAGCGGAAGGTGTCGAAACCACTCAGCAGGCAACTTTGCTTTCTAATCTGAACTGTCACTCCATTCAGGGTTACCACTTCTACCGTCCATTACCAAAACAAGACATCGAAGAATTGCTGGTTCAGAACCGCCGACACAAGAATTGATATCTCCCAAGCGAATCTGAGTAAAAACTGCCTTATATCAAATCCCGTCCTGCCAAAGCTTTTAAAATGCTCGATTACTAACAATTAAAATCAAAGGTAACGAGCGTATGGAACTGCTATGCCCTGCTGGCAATTTACCCGCTCTGAAAACCGCCATCGACTGTGGTGCCGATGCGGTTTATATCGGGTTCAAAGACGACACCAACGCCCGACATTTCGCTGGTCTGAATTTCACTGGAAAAAAACTGGATAAAGCCGTGCAGTATGTGCACGACAATCACAAAAAGATTCATGTCGCGCTAAACACTTTCGCTCACCCTAATGGGTTTGAAAGGTGGACAACGGCTGTTGATACTGCCGCTCAACTCGGAGTTGATGCACTGATCGTGGCGGATATTGCAGTGCTCGACTACGCGGCTTCTAAATATCCGCACCTGGAACTTCACCTGTCCGTTCAGGCGTCGGCGACCAATGTGGCGTCCATCGATTTTTATCATAAAAACTTCAATGTGAAGCGGGTGGTCTTGCCTCGCGTTCTGTCCATTCATCAGGTCAAACAACTGGCTCGTAATATGACCAGTGATGTCGAACTGGAAGTGTTCGCTTTTGGCAGCCTTTGCATTATGGCGGAAGGTCGTTGCTATCTGTCTTCTTACATGACGGGGGAATCTCCAAATACGGTGGGAGCCTGTTCACCTGCCAAATTTGTCCGCTGGCAGGAAACCGAGAAAGGTCTGGAGTCACGCTTAAATGACATCCTGATTGACCGTTATGGTGAAGGTGAAAATGCCGGGTATCCGACATTATGCAAAGGCAGGTTTGATGCGGAAATCGATGGCGAGCACAAGCGCTACCATGCACTTGAAGAACCAACCAGCCTGAATACTCTTTCATTGATTCCAGAGCTGTTTGCCGCGAATGTATCTTCCGTCAAGATTGAAGGACGCCAGAGAAGCCCTGCGTATGTCGAGCAAGTTACCCGAACCTGGCGCGCTGCCATCGATCGCTATCAAGCCTCTCCTGATTTATACCGAGTAGAAGAATCATGGGACGCGGCGTTAGCAAACGTATCTGAAGGCACCCAAACAACTTTGGGCGCTTACCATCGAAAATGGCAGTAAGCAGGAATCAACAACAATGAAATATGCTCTAGGTCCCCTGCTGTATTTCTGGCAGAAGGATGACGTCGAAAGTTTTTATCACCAAGCCCAGTCTAGTCAGGCGGACATCGTTTATCTTGGTGAGAGTGTCTGCTCCAAGCGCAGGCTGGTAAAAATGAAAGACTGGCTGGAAATGGCCAAAGACCTTGCTGGCTCAGGAAAGCAGGTAGTGTTGTCGACCATGGCACTGTTGGAAGCGCCTAGCGAAGTCAATATCATGAAAAAATACGTCGACAATGGTGATTTTGCGATTGAAGCGAATGACGTATCTGCCATTCAGTTGGCATCGGAGAAAGGCGTTCCTTTTATTGTCGGTCCCGCTATCAACGCATACAACGCGCACACTCTGAAACTGTTTCTTAAACAAGGGATGATTCGCTGGTGTATGCCCGTGGAACTGTCTCGAGACTGGCTGAACAATGTCCTTCAGCAATCAGAGCAACTCGGTATTCGCAATCAGTTTGAAGTGGAGGTGTTTGGTCACGGGTATCTTCCCCTCGCCTATTCCGCAAGATGCTTCACGGCAAGAGCGGAAAACCGCCCCAAAGATGAATGCGAGACCTGTTGTATCCGATACCCGAACGGATTAAAAGTCAGTAGTCAGGAAGGGCAAGAAGTCTTTACATTAAATGGCATTCAGACTCAATCAGGCTACTGCTACAACCTGATAAACGATCTGGCTGGCATGCAAAATCTGGTCGACGTGGTTCGCCTTAGTCCGCTTGGTATGGAATCACTCAAGGTCATCGAACAATTCAAAAATAATGAAGATGGCACACAACCTGTGTCGCTTAATAACCGAGACTGCAACGGCTACTGGCATCAAATCGCTGGTTTGAATACTGTTAGCTAAAATCTATATCCCTCAAAACGGAAAAGGTCTGATTTCGAGAAACATCGAAATCAGACCTTTTTACAAAATCAGTAATAAACTGTTTACCGATTCTGAACCGAAATCAGCCCAGAATCGGATGGAAAGCGCTTTAAGGCAGCTCTTCCAGTTCTTCGCCTTCTTTTTCTATTTGCGGTGGCATTAAGTGCTCGCGAGTGATGCCAAGCTTGAGTGCCAGTGCCGATGCAACGTAGATAGAAGAATACGTACCAACGGTAATACCCAGTAGAAGTGCTGTTGCAAATCCGTGGATCATTGCACCACCTTGTGTGAACAGGGCGATAACCACAAACAACGTTGTACCAGAGGTGATCAAAGTACGGCTTAGTGTTTGAGTTACGGAGTTGTTCATCACTTCAGCAGGCTCACCTTTACGCATTTTGCGGAAGTTTTCACGGATACGGTCGAATACAACAATGGTGTCGTTCAACGAGTACCCGACTACGGTGAGCAAGGCGGCGACAATGGTTAGGTCTACTTCGATTTGTAAGAAGGAGAACACACCTAAGGTGATGATGACATCGTGTGCCAGTGCCAATACCGCACCAGCAGCCAGACGCCACTCGAATCGAATCGATACGTAGATCAGAATACAGATCAACGCCGTCAGAATTGCCAGACCACCCGCTTCGGTAAGCTCGTCACCAACGTTAGGACCAACAAATTCGATACGACGCATTTCCAGGTTTTCACCTGTGCCTTCTTTAATGGCATCCAGAATCTGATTGCCCAGCGTTTCACCTTTTACGTCATCACGTGGGCGAAGGCGAACCATTACGTCACGAGATGAACCAAAGTTCTGCACAGTGGCATCACCAAAGCCTTTCGCTTCAAGTGCCGCACGTACTTCTTCAAGGTTTGCAGGTTGCTCAAAGCCGACTTCGATCAGCGTACCGCCAGTGAAGTCTAAGCCCCAGTTCAACCCTTTACTTGCCAGAGTACCAATTGCACCGATGATCAAAACTACTGAAAGGAAAAATGCCCCTTTCGACCAACGCATGAAGTCGATCGTTTTTTCCGTTTTCAATATCTGAAACATGATAATTCCTTAGATCGACAACTTGTTGATTCGCTTACCACCGTAAAGCAGGTTCACGACACAACGTGTACCAATAATGGCAGTAAACATGGAGGTCAGAATACCGATAGACAGCGTAACGGCGAAACCTTTGATAGCACCTGTACCAACAGCAAATAGGATAATTGCTGTAATCAGAGTGGTGATGTTGGCATCGGCAATGGTACTGAATGCGTTCGCATAACCCTGATGAATCGCTTGCTGAGGGTTACGACCATCTCGCAATTCTTCACGGATACGCTCAAAGATCAGTACGTTAGCATCCACCGCCATACCAACCGTCAGTACGATACCTGCGATACCCGGTAGCGTCATGGTTGCGCCAGGGATCATCGACATCACACCAATGATAAGGATGATGTTGGCAATCAGAGCCAGGTTGGCAAACACACCAAACTTACGGTAGTAAACCAGACAGAACAGCATTACAGCGACTAAGCCGAAGATACATGCCTGAATACCCATATCGATGTTTTGCTGACCCATTGATGGACCAATTGTACGCTCTTCTACAATAGAGATAGGCGCAATCAGCGCACCTGCGCGAAGTAACAACGCCAAGTTGTGTGCTTCGGCAGCAGAATCGATACCGGTGATTCGGAAGCTACGACCCAGAGCAGTCTGGATAGTTGCCTGGTTGATGACTTCTTCGTGCTTATCCAGAATGACTTTGCCTTCTGGAGTACGGCGACCACTGTCTTTGTATTCAGCAAATACGGTAGCCATCAGCTTGCCCACGTTCTTCTTAGAGAAGCTGGACATCTTGCTGCCGCCTTCGCTGTCCAGGTTAATGTTAACCTGTGGACGACCATATTCATCAGCGCTGGAGCTTGCATCAGTAATGCTTGAACCACCAAGAATGATGCGTTTTTTCAGAACAACAGGTCTGCCATCACGATCAAACTTGATTTCACTGCCTGCTGGCGCACGACCACGTGCAGCGGCTGCAAGGTCAGCTTTGTCATCGACTTCACGGAATTCAAGCGTTGCGGTCGCACCCAGAATTTCTTTAGCACGTGCCGTGTCTTGAACACCCGGTAATTCAACCACGATGCGGCTTGCGCCCTGACGCTGAACCAATGGCTCAGCAACACCCAGTTCGTTTACACGGTTACGAAGAATAGTGATGTTCTGTTCAACGGCGTAGTTGCGGATTTCCTGCAAACGCTCTTCAGTAAAGGTCGCACGAAGGGAGAAGCGACTGCTTGTACTGGTATCAATGAAAATCATGTCCTGATGCGTTCGTTTAAGAAGACGCTCAGCCTGTTCTAACTGTTCTTCATCTCGCAGAACAATTTCAACAGCTTCATTGCCAGATTTTCGAATTGCACGATAACGAATACGTTCTTCACGAAGCTCACTACGGAAAGCTTCTTCTTGCTGACCGACCAGCTTTTCCATCGCTGCGTCCATATCCACTTCCATCAGGAAATGAACACCACCACGCAGGTCCAGACCCAGCTTCATTGGAGTCGCTCCAATGGCATCCAACCATTCTGGAGTCGCTGGTGCCAGGTTCAGTGCCACGATGGCATCTTTGCCTAGCTCAGAGTTGATCGCGTCACGCGCACTGATTTGAGTATCGGTATCTAAAAAGCGAACAAGAATGGAACCATCTTCAAGCGCGATGGATTTCTTAGGGAGATTTTCTTTTTCAAGAACTTCGGTAACAGCATCCAGCGTTGACATATCGACTGAGGCACCACGTGCCCCAGTAATTTGAATAGCCGGATCTTCACCATAAATGTTTGGAAGTGCATACAATGCGCTGACGAGGATGACGAGCACCACCATCAGATACTTCCACAATGGATAACGGTTTAACACAGCGAGGATCCTTTAGCTGTTTTATAGAGATTTCAGTGTACCCTTTGGCAGCACAGCGGTAACAAAGTCTTTCTTGATGGTTACTTCGTTATTGTCGTTCAGTGCAATCGAGATGTAGTCGTTGTCTTCAGAGATTTTAGAAATCTTACCAACCAGACCGCCATTCGTTAGCACTTCATCACCTTTCTGCATACCAGCCATCAGGTTCTTGTGCTCTTTTGCACGTTTGGCTTGCGGGCGGTAAATCATGAAGTAGAAAATCACCGCAAACATACCCAACATGATGATCATTTCAAAACCACCACCTTGTGGAGCACCCTCACCCGCGGCGTGTGCAACAGAAATTAAACTCATTGAGAAACATCCTCTATATTATTTTATTTAGTAGTCAATAAATTGGGACACACTGCCTGGCTTTCAAGAGCCAGGCAGCACGAACAACTATTTATTTAACGGTGGCACTTCGCGATTGCGACGTGCGTAAAATTCTTCAACAAACTGGTCGAAGCGATCTTCATCGATAGCGTTTCGAATACTCTCCATTACGCGTTGGTAGTAACGCAGGTTATGGATAGTATTCAGCCTTGCACCCAGAATCTCATTACAGCGATCTAAATGGTGCAGGTATGCCTTTGAATAATTTTTGCAAGTGTAACAGTCACACTCAGGATCCAAAGGTGTTGTATCCGTTTTATGTTTCGCATTACGGATCTTGATCACACCACCAGTGACAAACAAGTGTCCGTTACGCGCATTTCGTGTAGGCATCACACAGTCGAACATGTCGATACCACGGCGTACGCCTTCCACTAAATCCTCTGGTTTACCAACGCCCATCAGGTATCTAGGCTTATCTATCGGTAATTGAGGGCAAGTATGTTCAAGCACTCGGTGCATGTCTTCTTTTGGTTCACCTACCGCCAAACCACCAACAGCATAACCGTCGAAGCCGATGTCCGTCAGCCCTTTAACGGAGACATCACGCAGGTCTTCGTAAACGCCGCCCTGAACAATACCAAACAGTGAGTTCGGGTTTTCCAGCTTATCGAAGTGATCACGGCTGCGCTGTGCCCAGCGTAATGACATCTCCATCGACTTCTTAGCTTCGTCATGAGTCGCTGGGTATGGCGTACATTCGTCGAAAATCATCACGACATCTGAACCCAAATCTTTTTGAATCTCCATGGACTTTTCTGCATCCATGAAGATCTTGTCACCGTTTACCGGGTTACGGAAATGCACCCCTTCTTCAGTAATCTTGCGAATATCACCCAGGCTGAATACCTGAAAACCGCCTGAATCGGTAAGAATAGGACCGTGCCAGTTCATGAAATCGTGCAGGTCACCATGCATTTTCATTACTTCCTGACCAGGGCGAAGCCATAAGTGGAAAGTGTTACCAAGCAGGATTTCAGCACCGGTTCCTTTCACTTCTTCCGGTGTCATCCCTTTCACAGTACCGTAGGTACCCACTGGCATGAATGCCGGGGTTTGTACTGAGCCGCGTTCAAAGGTCAGTTGACCACGACGAGCATTGCCATTTGTTTTTTTTAGTTCGTACTTAAGTTTCACGAAGCCTCCAATACGCCAGAGAAACAATCTGACTATTTACTTACTGTGCGCCAATCAGCTTTAGCTGGTCGCGCTCCTTCATACTCTATGGACGGAGTATGACAGGATTATCCTTTCCTAATGAATTTCACTGGCTCCTTGAGTGAAACAAACGGGAGTATATCGAAATACTCCCGTTGAATGTCTGATTAGCCACGCTTTTTGGAAATAAACATCGCATCGCCGTAACTAAAGAAGCGATATTTTTCTTTCACAGCATGCTCGTAAGCTTTCATTACGTTGTCGTAGCCAGCAAAGGCACTTACCAACATGATGAGAGTGGATTCAGGTAAGTGGAAATTAGTAATAAGACAATCCACCAACTGGTATTCGTAACCCGGGTAAATGAAAATTTCCGTGTCACCAAAGAAAGGCGCGAGTTCTGTTCCTTTCTTGATGGACTCTTGAGCTGCACTTTCTAGTGAGCGAACCGATGTTGTCCCAACCGCGACAATGCGCCCACCACGTGCTTTGGTTGCAGAAATGGCATCCACCACTTCCTGCGGTACCTCTACATACTCCGCATGCATATGGTGGTCATTGATGTTCTCTACGCGAACAGGCTGGAAGGTTCCTGCGCCGACATGCAAAGTAACATACGCAAATTCGACGCCTTTTGCTTTGATTTGTTCCAGTAATTCTTCATCAAAATGCAAACCAGCAGTTGGCGCAGCAACAGCCCCCGGTTTTTCGTTGTAAACCGTCTGGTACCGCTCTTTATCTGCATCTTCATCCGGGCGGTCAATGTATGGTGGCAATGGCATGTGCCCGATATCGTTTAGGATATCCAGCACATTTTTCTCGGACTTGAACTTGATCTCGAACAGAGCGTCATGGCGAGCCACCATTTCTGCCAGATATTCGTCATTTTCACCCAAATACAATTCTGTACCTGGCTTTGGCGGTTTAGAGCAGCGAACGTGCGCAAGAATGCTGTGTTCGTCCAGTACACGCTCAACCAACGCTTCGAGTTTACCTCCCGATGCCTTGCGACCAAACATGCGTGCCGGAATCACACGGGTATTATTGAATACCAATAAGTCGCCTGGCTGTACCTGTTCAAGTACATTTTTGAAAGTGCCATCGGTGACTTGTCCGCTGTTTCCGTCGAGTTGAAGCAGTCGGCTAGCCGTACGTTCAGGCTGAGGGTAACGAGCAATAAGCTCATCTGGAAGTTCGAAGTGAAAATCGGATACTTGCATTGCTTTTGGTCTTTATAAAAATGACTGAGAATTACGCAGGACAGGTAGTATAGGCGTGATAAAGTCAATAGCAAGCTTTGCGCAGTGCTTTATTGTAAACGGGCGTATCCCGTCATTGACAGTGCGTTGATTGGTCGATGAAAAACGCCACTCCCGAGAGTGGCGTTATGAAGAGTTATTTTCGGCGAATCCAGCCAAGAAGACCGATTGCCATCAGGAACCACAACCCTGGAGCAGAAGCCCCGTCCGGCTGTTTAAAATTGCAATTTGCTGTAGAGATGCTGTTGTTGCATTTCGATTCTTTGTCTGCCTGTTCTTCCGCTTCAATCACAATGTTGGGTTTAGTAACGGCACTACCCGGCAGGCTTGTGGCATTGACGTAGCCGTAGATCCAAGAATAGTAGGTGCTGACTTTCGAGTAAAACGCAGGCTTGGTGAACGCCCCACATGTTGGCGTAACGAACGGTCCGCCACTCACTATGCCGACCTGAACATCGTCACCGTTGTTTTTCTTCGCCATCAGCGGACCACCGCTATCACCTTTACAGGTATCATTGCCGTAAACAGTACCTACATCTTCATCCAGCGTGAATTTTTGTGTTGGAAGGGTACAAATCTTGGTTTGGTTAGCGCCTGAATCAATAATAAAGGCAAGCTCTGGAATGGTGAGCAGTCTGACAAAACACTCCGCCGTTGGGTAAAACGCCAGGCGGGTTGTTAACAGCTCATCCGTACGCTTGCTGGCACTTGGATCGGTATATCCCCATCCAAATGCATCGGTATTGGATGGTCGGTTATTATTGTTTGTTGTGTTTTCGGGCGTCTGAGCATCTTCCCATTCTTTATTTAAACGAGTTTCTATTTCACTCATTTCTGCAGAAGATGCCAGTTTAACTGGTGTAACATCGGCAACAGGTAGTTGAAGACGAATCAAAGCAACATCATTGTCCAGCGCCAGGCGCTCCACTATACTGCTTCCATCCGATTTTTTGATGATTTTTGCTGCATCGCTGTATTGCGGGTGCACAACAACATGGCTCGCCATGTAAAAATCACGCGCTACAGCCCCTTTCAAAGATTTGGATCGGACCGTAACTGTAATGTCGCTGGGGTGGCTGACTTTATATTGCCCGTTATCCAGTGGAAAAACGACACAGTGGGCAGCGGTCAGAACCCAATGTTCAGCCACTAATGTACCACCACAAAACGGCATTTCTGCCATGTCACCCGAGCGAATCGAAACACGGTTTCCCGATGTCGCATCGGCTACCACTGTACCTTCAACTATGGCAGACGCACTTGTGCTTAATAAACCAGACGCTATAGCCATACTTGCTAGAATTTTTTTCATGTTTATGCCTTGAACTAACCTTTCTGGCCACAGTGTGAAAGATTCATTTTGTGCAAAGAACCATCAAAAAATACTTATGCGAGACGTGACATATAATCGCTTGTTTATAAAAAGAAAAATTTTCACAAAACCGCTTTATGAGTCGCAAAAATGCCCTCCTTTGGAGGGCATTGAAGATTGGTCTATTTCAACCATTCAATCATGTCTGTCAGAGTCTGCCTTGCTGCCGTAACACCTACCTCTCCACCAACATCACAAAGTCCGTTACCACAGGTATCAAAGTGATGACCTGCTTTCTCCAGCAAGTGCAGCTCACTGCCATTTGCACACTGAATCACTTCTCTTTGATCAACAAATTGCAAATTGGCTTTCTGCGCTGGTCCGTTCTCAATATCTCCACTTACTGCGTTACATAGTCTCAATGCCTGACTCACCGACACAATTTCATCCGCCATCCCATGTGTAATGAACATTGCTGGTGTGTTTTGAGGATCCGCTTCGACAGCTTGCAGCAGGCTGTTTTTCGTGATGATTGGCTCTGAACCCGTTAATTCATCCCAATGAGTCTTGCCCGTTAGCGTTGTAATCATCCAGCCAATGTAGTTACAGTCCAGCGTATTTTTATCTGCCGAGTCACATCGAGAAAGATACTCGTGGTTCTGAACTTCTTTCAACTGATGCGCGAAATCGGGAACCGGGAACATTGGCGCAATTTTCTCAATCACGCCAGGGAATTGCTGAGCAAGCCATACAGACATATGACCACCAGCAGACTGCCCCATGACCCGGACAGATTTATCACTCTGGGTGAATTTGTAATTGTTTGCCTGAACCCATCGAAACGCGTCTTTAATATCCTGTTTACTGTCTTCAATGGTGACACCATTACACGCAGGTCCCGCATCTCCAAGCTCGCCAGCAATTCGGTAAAACGGCATGTAAACCACAAAACCAGCTTTGGTAAAGTGAGCAATCTGAGTTTCAGCAGAACGACCTGTTTCAAGCCTTTGTAGCCATCCACCACCGTGAATCATCACAAGAGGCGTACCATTTTGCAGATCTGCATTTTTATACACGCGCATTTCCAGATGACACGCTCCACGATCACCATAAGTGGTTTTGTAGGTATTGCGTTGCAATAAAGGAAGTTCAGTAAGATCGTGATCAAGCGTTGAAATTGGGAGTGCGGCGTGATGACCTGGCATCCACGCATCCTGAACGTAGTTTAAATTCTGACTGTTACCGTAATTTTCACCCCGGTAATCAAAGTCTCTGACACAGTAATTTACCGCAGCTTCATTCTTGTACTCCAAACCGTTCTGACATTGGCTGTCAGAGTAGTACCAGTCTCGACCTGCATTTGCAGCATCAACTGTCAGACACTGACCATGTCTTTGGTACAACTTAGGCAAAAATTCAGGTCCATTTTGAGCGTACACCGCGCGAAAACAGTACGCTGCGTTCTGTTTCAGGTACTCAAGTTCGGGGTTATTTTCAGGGTTCTGAAGTAGCTCCTGCAAACGAGCATCATGGTGTTTCAGG
Organism: Vibrio sp. SCSIO 43132; assembly: GCF_019904195.1. Lineage (NCBI taxonomy): Bacteria > Pseudomonadati > Pseudomonadota > Gammaproteobacteria > Vibrionales > Vibrionaceae > Vibrio > Vibrio sp. SCSIO 43132. The sequence continues at coordinate 771,201 of NZ_CP063199.1, read as the reverse complement.
TATCCCATACTGGCATCCCAATGCTTTCCTGGTGCTGTCGGTTGTCCAGACAGGTAAAGGTTAAGCAGTACATCAGGCAGTTGAGGTTCTTGTTCATTAGCGTAGGCAGGTAAGCTGCTGACGAGCACTGAGAGTGCCGCCAGTGAGAGTATCTTTTTCATGTCAGTCCTTCATTGTTATTGGGAAAGGTATTCCTTGAATCCATTTATTGGTATTGAATACGTGCTTTGTAGCACGTAGCCCTACCCCTTCAGAGTCTGATTTATCCCGAAGAATGCATCGAAGCACTGATACAAAAATATGCGATCAACTGCATGAAATTAATTGGGCTAATTGATAGTTTTGTTCGGTAAATTGATCCCGATTATCCCTCCCCGATTCTTTTGAAAAATTAACCTAAAATAGAGATTCACCTCCCAGTTCATATGCAGATTCCTACCTATATTGAAGGTAGGAAGACAATAAGCAGGAGGTCGAGATGATCAAAATTGAAGATATGATGACTCGCAACCCTCATACTCTTTTGCGGTCTCATTCCCTACTAAATGCCAAAAACCTAATGGCAGAACATGATATTCGACATGTTCCGATAATCGATACCGACGCCAGACTTTTAGGCGTTGTTTCCCAACGTGATGTGCTTGCCGCTCAGGAATCGGTACTGACCCAAAAAGCCACATCAGATTCCTACACACTGACAACACCGTTAGACAAAGTGATGGCGACAAATGTCATAACGGTCGCCCCTAAAGCTGGCTTAAAAGAAAGTGCCATTTACATGCAAAAACACAAAATAGGATGCTTGCCTGTTGTAGAGCAAGGCATCTTGGTCGGTATCATTACCGATACGGATTTTGTAGGCATTGCCATTAACTTGCTGGAAATTGAGGAAGAAACAGAGCCAGAAGCAGCAGACTTTTAAGTGCTCTCTTATACCTAGGAGCTGTTGACCTTAAACAACCTGCGCTGACACATCGTCAGCGCTCTTATCTACTTCACTTCTTACAAATGAAACAATAAATCTCTATTTAAATATTTCACTAGTGTTATATTTAAATAGTGTATTAGTGATAGATTACGTGTTTTATGATTTCCAATGCAGAGCTGATGCTCCTACATCTTTTAGAAAGTGAAGGTTCAATGTCCGGCTATGAGATAAACCGGCTAGTTGAACAACGTGGTTTTCGTGAGTGGGCGGATGTAGGCATGACTTCCATTTACGTCAGCTTAAACAAGCTACTGAAAAAGGAATACGTCAGCTTTCAACTGGATACCAGCAAGAAAGGTAAAGGACCGATTCCAAAGATTTATTCACTGGAAGTGCCCGGTATTCGAACCTTAACCGACGAAGTGTATTCAGCGGTAACTACAGTTTCTCAGCAAAAATCACGATTCAGGTTGGGGCTGGCAGCCATATCCCTGTTCGCCCCCGAAGCCAGAATGGAACTATTAAATTCGAGAAAATCGGCATTGGAATCGCATTTATATCGCCTTCAAAGCGAGATATACCCTCAGCAAGGAGGCGATTCTCTTCCATTAGAAGCACGTTGGCAGTTTCAATATTCATTCGACTCTCTGCAAATGGAAATCGCATTCGCAGATAAACTATTACGTGATTTGAGCGAGGCTTGATCCCATGGCTATTCTCACCCCTTTTGAATCTTTTGATGGCGTTCACTGTGAAACCAATGCGATAGGCAATTTATTGAAGCACATTGATATTGAGCTCTCTGAACCTATGCTTTTCGGGCTTGGAGAAGGGCTTGGGTACATATACTGGAATATGAAAGGCATGGATTTTCCTTTCATTGGTGGTCGTACTAAACCCGCTGAAATCACTCAACGACTTGCGAAAAACCTCGATTTGAATGTCGAGTTTAAAGAGACTGGTTCAACCCAAAAAGCGTGGAAGAATGTCCAACAAGCATTAGAGTCGGGCTCTGCGGTTGGATTACAACTGGACTGTTATCACCTCGACTACTTTGGTGCCAAAGTCCATTTTGCTGGTCATTTCGCTGCCATGTATGGCTTTGATGATGACTTCGCTTACATGATAGATACTCAGCCCAAGCACGGGAAAGTGAAGTGTACGTTAAGCAATTTAGAAAAAGCGCGAAACGAAAAGGGACCCATGTCGGCGAAAAATCGCATGTTCACAATTTCTGCCAGTGATAAGCCACTGAAGATTGACGAAGCGCTACGAGTCGCGATTACCAACAACGCCAATACGCATCTTTCACCTCCGATCAAAAACTTTGGTTATCAGGGCATATTAAAGACCAGCCATGAGTTAAAAAAATGGTTCAGGCAGAGTGACAACCTGGAATATGAATTCACAACAACCGCCATGTTGATGGAAAAAGCTGGCACTGGTGGGGCTATCTTCCGAAACCTCTATCGTGATTTTTTACTGGAAGCTTATGAAAGGACTGGTATTGCTGCTATCAAAGACGCGCACAATGCCTTTAAAAGCATCGCTGAAAACTGGACAGAAGTTGCGTATCACATTGACAACGCAGGAAGAGGGAAAGATGAGCACCACTTGCTGAAAGCTTGTTCTTTACTCGAACAGCTTTCAGACATGGAATTCCGCGTAATGAATAATTTGAAAGATGCGTTTAAGGGAGATTGACTGGTTCTAAAGCATTTCAGACACAAGATCTGCCAGAACATGGAAGCTTTCCAGACGTGAGGAACTTGGTCGCCAGACAAGCCCAATATCTCTATACGCATGCTGACCTGGCGGCTCAATCACAACAAGGTTCTGGTTCTCAAGCAAACCATGTTCAATCGCCATTTGAGGAATAAAAGTGGTACCCAAACCATTGGCAACCATTTGAACCAATGTATGCAAACTGGTCGCGGTAAACGGATTGATTTTCTCTTTCTTGGTTAACTTACACGCAGACACAGCGTGCTCAGTCAGGCAGTGTTCATTCTCAAGCAAAAACACAAACTCATCGGGCAATTCATCGTAACGAATAGGAACGCGAATGTTGGAGGCTTGATTGGCGCTGATGACCATTCTAAATGGGTCTTTTCCGACAATTTTACTTTCCATTCCGCCAATATCGACTGGCAGAGCAAGTATCAATACATCCAACTCGCCATGTCGAAGGGCAGTAAGCAGATTGGAGGTGGTATCTTCACGTAATAAAAGATGGAGTTGCGGATAGCGCTGATTCACTTCCTGAACCAGATCACTCAGTAGAAAAGGCGCGATGGTCGGAATACACCCAACTCTGAGCTGCCCTTGCATTGACTCCCCCTGACACAAGCTGCCCAGTTCAACTAAGTCTTGCCCTTTGGCTAAAAGCTCTCGCCCTTGTTGCACAACTTTGTCACCGACTGGCGTAAAAACCAGCGGGCTCTTTTTGTCTTTCTTTTCATACAGTGGGCAACCAATCAACTCTTCAAGGTTTTGAATCCCTTTACTCAGCGTTGATTGGCTTACAAAACACTTCTCTGCTGCTTCACCGAAATGTCGGGTTTCAAAGAGTGTAATCAGGTAATGCAGCTGCTTTAAACTTGGCCACTTATTCATATGATATGTTTACGTTTTTATGAGAGTTTTATGAATTGATTACGAAATGAGCTCATCGTTTTTTTCGATTAACTTAATCTATTTATTTCGCTTTTTTCTATCCTACTTTATGTACTATAGTTTGTCTCGTTGAAACATGGAGCCAATTCACAATGGTTGGCAAATAACTCTATTTTAGGAGCAAAAAAATGGTACTAGTAGGTCGTCAAGCCCCGGATTTTACTGCTGCAGCTGTTCTAGGTAATGGTGAAATCGTTGAAAACTTCAACTTTGCAGAATTCACAAAAGGTAAGAAAGCAGTAGTATTCTTCTACCCTCTAGACTTCACATTCGTTTGCCCATCTGAGCTAATCGCTTTTGATAAGCGTTTCGAAGACTTCCAAGCGAAAGGCGTTGAAGTAATTGGTGTATCTATCGATTCTCAATTCTCTCACAACGCATGGCGTAACACTGCTATTGAAGATGGCGGTATCGGTCAAGTTAAATACCCTCTAATCGCTGACGTTAAGCACGAAATCTGTAAAGCTTACGACGTTGAGCACCCAGAAGCTGGCGTTGCTTTCCGTGGTTCTTTCCTAATCGATGCTGAAGGCGTTGTTCGTCACCAAGTAGTGAACGATCTTCCTCTAGGTCGTAACATCGACGAAATGCTACGTATGGTTGACGCACTGAACTTCCACGAGAAAAACGGTGAAGTTTGCCCGGCACAGTGGGAAGAAGGTAAATCTGGTATGGACGCATCTCCAAAAGGTGTTGCAGCATACCTGTCTGAGCACACTTCAGACCTAGAAAAGTAATTGCCACTTAACCTCACCAAGCTCAACGGTGAGTGTGGCTGGAAAATATAGCAAATAGCAATCAGCCAAATATAAAGTCGTAGTTAGCCTAATTTAAGCCCAGAGTGAGAACTCTGGGCTTTATTTTTTATGGTCATGAGCCCCAACTCACATCCTCAATATTTTGATTTGGCTATGCTAAAAATTCCAATCCTTAGCTATAGGTGCCTCTTCACTTATGACCTACCAACTTGAAGTCTGTATCGACAACCTGGAATCTCTTCAAAACGCTTTAGAAGGCGGAGCCACCCGAATTGAACTTTGCTCGTCGTTATCCCTTGGAGGCTTAACACCCAGTGCAGGACTTATGAAACAAGCTTCTCGCCTGTCGAGTGTTCCTGTATATGCCATGATTCGCCCCAGACAGGGGGACTTCTTATTTAACGAAGCTGACGTTGAATGTATGTTGGATGACATCGAAATGGCAAAAGATGCAGGTATGGATGGCATAGTGATAGGAGCATTAACCGCCGATGGTCAGATCGATACGGAGACGTGTGAAAAACTCGTCTCTGCAGCAGACCGAATGGGCATCACCTTCCACCGTGCAATTGACCAGTGTCGAGACGTGGAACAAGCTATTGAACGCATTATCGAACTAGGATGCGAGCGAGTATTAACGTCCGGACAGGCTAAAGACGCATTGTCAGGTATTGATATGCTTCGAAAGATGAGAGACTTAGCCGGAGACAAGTTAAGCATCATGGTTGGTGCTGGTGTGAATGCTCAAAACGTCAGTCAAATTCTCGATGAAACTGGCTCGTCTGAGGTTCACCTTTCAGGCAAATCCAGCCGTAAAAGCCATATGGAGTTCATCTCCAGCGCAGCGCAGATGGGAAGTGAAGAGGTCGACGATTTCGCTATCCCCGTTACCAGTATCGACGCGATACGTGCCGTATCGGAAGTACTACAATCGCGTTAGCCCTTTAATTTCTTGATTCGGCTGATACTATGAAGCCCATGCAACGGTAAGGGCAGCGTTAGACATGGCAAAAGATTTATTCGCGTCTCTGGATCTCAATCTATTAAGAACTTTCCTGATATTGTCTCAGGAACTGAATATGCGCAAAGCGTCAGAGAGGCTTTTCGTTTCTCAACCCGCGATTAGTCAGGCACTTCAGAAGCTGCGTAACCATTTTGATGACGAACTGTTTGTAAAAAGTCGCAATGGCATGAAAGCAACGGCGTTTGCAGAAGAGCTGGCTGAGCGCATCACGCCACACCTAGATGGGCTGGCGAACGCAGTTAACCTTTCGCATGAGTTCAATCCTCGCGAACTTGACCACACCATAAAAATTGCGCTGTCTTCTCCTGTTTTGTTTTCAGTCGCAGGAAAGCTGTATCAAAAACTCAATGAAGAAGCCCCGAATGCCGATATCCAATTTCTAAACTGGGGTAAAAACACCTGTCAGGAAATAGAAAAAGGCGAAGTTCTTTTTGGGGTGAACTATCAAGATATAAAAACGTCCAAGACCATTTACTCACGGCATCTAGCGGACACAAAAGCAGTGCTTTTAGTTCGAAAAGAGCATCCTTTAAAAGCTTCAACAGTGACTCCGGAAGAAGCCGTCCAATATCCGCTTGCGTCATTGATCATTCCTGACGTCAGCGATAATGAAGCCGCATCATCGAGAATTCTTAAGACTCGAGGTCTAAAGCACCATATTGCCTTCAGAAGCGAGTTCCCCTTTGCAGTTATCGATGTGGTCAGAAACACCGACATGTGCTTTCCATCTATTTCTCTTTTTCCGGTCGAGGAATACCCGTACCTTCGCGCTATTGAAATCGATATCGAGGACAAACACTTATATGGCTACCCTTTAGAGGGCTACTATCACCTAAAGAACCGCAACAACCCAATTGTTAACTGGCTGCAGGAGTGCCTGAAAACATTATTGTCAGAACGATAACCCACTTATTTAATAAGCAATACTTATTATCACAATAACACCTAGTGATTAGTGATAAGATTTAGAACTCTTTAAGATTCATCCCATAGGAAAGACAACGACATACAAATGTCGCCAAGCAGGATGCTGATGACCTTTCACATGAATTTTAAGAGAGTTACATTATGAAAAAGACGATTCTGACCATCACTATTTCTGCCCTTTTCCCAGCAGTTGCCTTCGCAAGCCCTAGCCACTTGCCAGAGGTTGACTTGCCAAACAACGGAATTGAACTGCCTGTAGACAGACCTCAGCCAGCGGATCCTGATTTCGGTATTCAAGTTCCGGTACACCTACCTGGCGATGAACCTTCTTTACCAGAAGTGGACAATACACCTGAGCGACCACATCCAGACACGTCGCCGGATCGCCCAGAGCCAGCCGACCCAGATTTTGGTGTCGCAGTGCCTGAGCAGCCACCAATAGATAATTCTCCAGAACGACCTCAGCCAGATTTCGGTGACACGCCAGACTGGGGAGTGCCAGCTATCGGAGTGGGTGACTTAGAAGTTGCTTTCAACGAACTTGCTCAGGAGATGAACGAAAGATTTGATGAACAATCTGAGCAGATTCATGGTATTCGCGCTGGCTTGCACGCCGTAACCAATGCTCGTCCTTTTGTTACAACAGGTGAGTTTGCGATGGGGGCTGGTGTTGGATTCTCTGGAAGTAAAGAAGCAGTAGCGTTGGGTGGAGCTTACGGTTTGTCTGACAGAGTCAGCATTTCAGGCACCTTCCACTACGAGTCATCAGGCAAACATTCTTCATCAGAAGTAGCAGGCGGAGTCGGCGTTCAATTCAAGTTTAACTGATTTATTTTGTAGCCTGGCTCGGAGGGGAGCCAGGTTTTATTTTTCTGTCTTTTGTGCTGTGACACGTTTGAGTATTTTACCTTTGGTAGCTCTCGCCTCTGCCCTTCCAGAGGTTCTTTTTATTCTTCCCTACCCTCAGAACTCAGCTTGCCAAGATCACTTAACCCGAGATCGGATTACTTAATAATATCGTCGATATCCTGTTCACTCAGATGACGAACGTCTTTACCTTTCACAAAGTAAATAATGTATTCACAGATATTCTGGCAGCGGTCACCAATTCGCTCGATAGCCCGAGCTGACCACATCACCTGAAGCACAGCAGGAATGCAGCGAGGATCTTCCATCATGTAGGTCATCAACTGGCGAATGACCGCCTCATACTCGGCGTCCAGTTTGTCATCCAGCTTGTAAACTTCTGCCGCTGAATCCACGTCCATTCGGGCAAAGGCATCCAACACCTGATGGAGCATGCTGATTGCCTGACGGCTTAACGGCTCAAGAGAAACCTGCCAGGTTCTTTCTTTGCTCGATTCGGATTCCAGCGCGACACGGGCAATGCGGGTTGCGACATCACCAATGCGTTCAAGGTCGGTAATGGTTTTGATGATCGCCATAATCAAACGCAGGTCTTTGGCGGTGGGTTGGCGCTTGGCGATGATGCGGGTGCACGCTTCATCTATTGCCACTTCCATGGAGTTCACTTTGTGGTCATCTTTTACCACTTTTCTCGCCAGCTCCAGGTCTTGTTTGTGCAGCGCCTGCATTGCAAACGACAACTGCTGCTCGACCAAACCTCCCATGGTTAAAACGTGGGTACGGATGGACTCAAGCTCAACGTTAAACTGACCGGATATGTGGCGACCAAACTGCATAGGTGTATGAATTCCTTTCTTGAATGACGTGTTTCAATTTTACGGCGAAAAGTGGGCAACCACCAATTAGCCGTAGCGACCTGTGATGTAGTCTTCGGTTTGCTTTTTAATTGGCGATGTAAAGATAGAATCTGTATCGCCATATTCCACCAGCTTACCCTGATGAATAAACGCGGTGTGATCACTGACTCGCGCTGCTTGTTGCATGTTATGAGTAACAATCACGACGGTGTATTTGGTTTTCAACTCGTTGATCAGCTCTTCAATGGTCAGAGTCGAAATAGGGTCAAGTGCAGACGTAGGTTCATCGAGAAGGAGAACTTCAGGCTCGATAGCAATCGCGCGCGCAATTACCAGTCTTTGTTGCTGGCCACCGGACAAACCAAACGCATTTTCGTGCAGCCGGTCTTTAACTTCATCCCACAATGCAGCCGCGGTAAGGGCCTGCTCAACGGCATCATCCAGAGTCCGGCTATTGCTGATACCCTGAAGCCTCAAACCATAAACTACGTTCTCGTAAATGGATTTAGGGAACGGGTTAGGTCTTTGAAAGACCATTCCCACACGGCGGCGTAAAGTCGGGACATCCACCTGCGGATCATAGATGTTTTTGCCATGCAGCCTCACCTTGCCATTTACCGCGCAACCTTCGACAAGGTCATTCATTCGGTTAATGCAACGCAGCAAGGTCGATTTACCGCAGCCAGACGGTCCAATGAAAGCGGTGACCTGCCCCTTAGGGATGTTCATGGTGATATCAAACAGAGCCTGCTGGGTTTGCTGATAGAACAAGTTTAAAGACTCGATAGAAATGGCGGTTTGCTCCGGAGTCAGGTTGTTTACATCCAGAATATTCTCGTAACCAAATGTCGAGTTGATTGAAAGCATGTTTAATCTTGTCCTAAGGTGCGATATTTCTCGCGTAAGTTGTTACGTATACCAATAGCGGTTAAGTTTAGCCCGACAATCACCGTTACCAGCAGGAATGAAGTGGCGTAAACCAATGGTCTGGCAGCTTCAATATTTGGAGACTGAAAACCGACATCGTAAATATGAAATCCAAGATGCATGAACTTGCGATCCAGATGGATAAACGGAAACTCACCATCAATCGGTAAACTTGGCGCCAGCTTCACTACGCCCACCAGCATAAGGGGAGCAACTTCCCCGGCAGCTCTCGCTACCGCCAGAATCAGTCCAGTCATTATCGCTGGGCTTGCCATAGGTAAAACGATACGCCACAAAGTTTCAAACTGGGTAGCCCCCAACGCAAGAGACCCTTGTCTTACCGAGCCGGGAATTCGAGCCAACCCTTCTTCAGTTGCGACTATCACCACTGGCAGTGTTAACAACGCTAATGTTAATGCAGACCACAACAGACCGGGTGTACCAAATGTCGGAGAAGGGAGTTTTTCTGAATAGAACAAGCTATCTATCGAACCACCAATGCTGTAGACAAAGAAGCCAAGCCCAAATACACCATAAACAATGGATGGAACGCCCGCCAAGTTTATCACGGCAATACGAATCGTTCTGGTCAGAGCGTTGTTTTTGGCGTATTCATTCAGATAAATAGCTGCAATTACACCTAATGGCATGACGACTATCGACATGACGATCACAAGAAAAACTGTACCAAAAATAGCGGGGAAAACTCCCCCTTCTGAGTTGCCCTCTCGCGGATCTTCTGTCAGGAACTTTTTGACCTGCCCCAGCCAGTGAACAAACTTGTCAATCACTGACATATCATTTGGATACCAAACGTCTAAAATGTCTGTCAGTGGCAGTTTCACCTGAGTGCCATTCATGTCTTCGACAATCAGTGTTTCACCAACAAACTGATTTCTGAGCGTAGTCAGTTTTTCTTCAAGGTGAGTTAAGTGCGAATCGATGCTCTGCATTCTGGCAGCGAGCTCCGCCGCTTTTTCATCGTCCAGTGTGCCGTTGAGCTCGAATTTTTTCTTCTCCAGACGCAGCTTTTCCAACTGAAGGTTGTAGTACCTGAGCTGAGAGTGAGTCAGCGACGCCACTTTACTGCGCACATCCTCAACGGCTGAAATGCCTTGTTCTAAGAAAGACTCAACAGACTGATTGGTAAACAGCTTGCTTTCAAAACCGACTGGGCGCCCATAGAAGTCTCCTTCCTGACTGCGCTCTATCACTGCCCAGCCAGCAGGTTTAACTGGCTCACTCAGTTCAAAATCGAACACAGAAATGAAATCGAGTGTGTTTCGGTCTCGGTTGGCAATTTTTATGCTCAACCTTTCAACGGTATCTTGTTCATCAGCCAATAACTCTGCCTGAGCAGAGTACTGACTCAACCGCTCGACTGACATCGACTCACGCTGATACAACTGACCAATCAACTTCTGACCGTTTGGCGTACTCCACTCGTACAGAGGTGCGGGCCAGAAGTAACTTAACCCCTTCCAGCCAATCAATAACAGCACCGATAACACAGAAACCAGACTGACGCTGACTGCACCAGCCGTTAGCCATATCCATGGGGCTCCTGATTTAAACCAATTTGACACCAAAATCTCTCTTAAACGCGCCTTTAAAGTGCGCTGTATTTGTCCCTCAATCGCTGTCTTACCCATTCAGCCAGAGAGTTAACAAAGAACGTAAACATAAACAGAATCAATGCCGCTAAGAATAGCAATCGGTAGTGGGAACTGCCCACATCCGATTCCGGCATTTCTATCGCAATGGTCGCGGACAAACTGCGCAACCCTTCAAAAATATTCCAGTCCATGACAGGGGTGTTACCCGTTGCCATCAGAACAATCATGGTTTCGCCTACCGCTCGCCCAAGCCCCATCATGACCGCTGAAAATATGCCTGGGCTTGCCGTCAGTAAGACCACGTAAATCAGCGTTTGCCATTTGGTGGCTCCTAACGCCAATGAGCCATCCGACAAATGTTTGGGTACAGAAAATATCGCATCTTCCGCGATGGTGAAGATGGTCGGGATAACGGCAAATCCCATAGCCAAACCGACAACCAGTGCATTTCGCTGATCATAATCGATCCCAATATTCGCCAGATAAACACGCACATCGCCACCAAACAATGCACGTTCTAAGTCATGGCTGAATGAAATGATCACCAGTGAAAGCGCCAGTAGTGCGGGAATCAATATCAGCCCATGCCAGCCGCTCGGCACTCGGTCTAACCATTTCGCAGGCAAATTATGCCAAATCCAGCCAATCAATATTGTCGAAGCAGGGAGCAGTATTATTAAAGCAATGGTCGATGGCAAATGTGTTTCAATGACAGGAGCCAGCCAGAGCCCCGCTAAGAATCCAATGATAACCGTTGGCAACGCTTCCATTATTTCGATGGCCGGCTTTACGACTTTGCGCATCGGTGCAGACATAAAGTAAGCGGTATAAATCGCTCCAAGAACGGCAATAGGAACGGCAAATAACATGGCAAAAAACGCTGCTTTCAACGTGCCAAATGCAATGGGTACCAGACTGAACTTGGCTTCAAAATCATCGCTGCCCGAGGTGGACTGCCAGACATACTGAGGTTCTGGATAGCCTTCATACCAAACCGATTGCCACAAGGCAGACAAAGAAATTTCCGGGTATTCGTTATCAACAGTAAATACCTGTAGTGAGCGTTCACCCACCGTAAGCAGTCTGTCCTCGTTGCTGGAAACAGCCGCTATCACTGGCGCTTGCTTCAACAACAATTGTGTCAAGGTACGCTCTTCACTGGTGGTGTAAAAGCTGTCAACCTGCCCTCTATCAGAGAAAACGTAAAACCCTTTTCTGTAGTATTCCGGGACAATTAATGAAGTAGAATCAGGTAGCGAGAATTCGCGGATGTAGGAAAGGGTTCTCTGGCGTTCTTTCAACACATCAAACCATTGGGAGACCGTATCGTTCTGGTGATGAACCAATAATGATTGCGCCCCCGCTAGTAGAGTCATGCTTTTTGCTATCGCACGTTCATCGCCTTGCGTGATGTCCACCACTTCCCGAACCACAAACCCTTGATTGTGCTTCCACACCATGACGACGAGATCATTCTCAGACAACAGGAATAACTGCCTGCCATCTGGCGTCATATTCATGCCAATCAGGTCTTCAAAAGGTCCCTGAATCACCTTACTGGTGTATAAACCGTCAAACTCCTGCCACGTAACCAGCTGCTTTTGCTCATTCACAAAAGCAAATGTGGCACTTTCATTACTGATAGCAAACGCAAATTGCTGGACACTCAATGGTGCTGCTGCCAAATTCTCTGGCATCCGATATTCGCGTGACTCTACCCTTGGAGAAATACTTCTTCCCTGACCATTAAATTGCACCGCAAAACTGGGCTTAACCGACTGAATTTCGCCATCTGAATTCAAAAACGCAAACCAACCAGAACTTGCTGGCATTCTGGCGTGCGCTAAAGGAGAAGTTTGGATTGAGCGCGACTGCTCGGTAATACCACTTTTCAGGTCTACATAAGTCAGCGTGCCTGATTCAGAAAGCACGTACCCAAGCTGACCGTAGTCATCAACACCTGAAGCAAACGTCTGGCTTGGAGCATCAAAAGGAACTGAGGAGATTTGTTCAATTTTCGCGGAGGAAAAAACAGGCAGAACCATGAGTAAAAGATAGAAAAATATCAATAACAGGGCGACTAATACACTGATGCCACCAGCTTTCACTACGTATCGCATAAAACGGTTTTTTATCAACCGTTTACGATCACGTTCTTTTAATGAAAATTCGGTGTGGAGCATCTCTTTGTTCTACCTTTTTATAGTCAATGCCATAATATGTCGATTGGATGACAAAAATATTACAGAAATCCGATAAATCCTTGAAATCTGCTAAATCGCGCCTAATGCAATTGTATGCTGAAATAAAAATGTCATAAAAACATTTTACTTTCATTGAGTTCATTCTCAACACGACGTCAACGTTGGAACAGTACTATGAGTGCGGAAAAACTGTATATAGAAAAGGAACTTAGCTGGCTTTCGTTCAACGAGCGTGTCCTTCAGGAAGCCGCAGACAAAACGGTACCTTTAATAGAACGGGTACGCTTTCTTGGGATCTTCTCCAACAATTTGGATGAATTCTACAAAGTCCGTTTTGCTGACGTTAAACGCCGAATTCTCATCAACCAGGAGCGCGGCGGCAACGACAACTCGCGCCACCTGCTCAGCAAAATGCAGTCGAAAGCCCTCAAGCTTAATCAAGACTTTGATGAACTGTACAACGAACTGATTCTCGAAATGGCGCGCCGCCGGATTTTCTTAGTCAATGAAACTCAACTGAATGAACATCAGGAAAAATGGATTCGAAAGTATTTCCTCAAAGACGTTCTTCCGCACATCACTCCGCTTCTGATTACTGAAGAAATCGATGTCCTACAGTTTTTAAAAGATGAATACTCCTATTTAAGCGTCGAAATGAAGCGGGATGAATCTTCCCTTTATGCTTTGTTAGAAATCCCAACCGACATTCTTCCGCGCTTTGTGATGGTGCCTGAGCAGAAAGGAAAACGCCGCAAAACCATAATCCTGCTCGATAACATCATTCGCTTTTGTCTGGACGACATATTCCGAGGATTTTTTGAATATCAGGAACTGAACTGCTATGCGATGAAGATGACGCGAGATGCAGAGTACGACCTAAGCCACGAGCTTGAACACAGCTTGCTGGAACAAATGTCTGAAGGCTTGAGTCAGCGCCTGACCGCAATGCCAGTGCGATTTGTTTATCAGAGAGACATGCCAGAAGAGATGCTGAGCATCTTGTGTAAGAAGCTGCAAATGTCCAGCTTCGACAGCCTTATTCCTGGCGGACGCTACCATAATTTCAGAGACTTTATCGGTTTCCCGAACGTAGGGCGAGAGTATTTAGAAAACAAAACGTTACCACCACTCCGTTGTACGGATTTCGACCGCTTCCCTAACGCATTTGAAGCCATTCGCGCTCAGGATATTTTACTCTACTACCCTTACCATACGTTTGACCACATGACTGAGCTGGTCAGGCAAGCCTCCTTCGACCCGAAAGTGCTGTCCATCAAAATCAATATCTATCGGGTAGCCAAGAATTCCAAGCTTATGAACTCGCTGATCGATGCGGTTCATAACGGCAAACAAGTTACGGTAGTGGTAGAACTTCAGGCTCGCTTTGATGAGGAAGCCAATATTGAATGGTCTCGGGTGCTCACCGAAGCTGGTGTACACGTGGTGTTTGGTGCGCCGGGCTTGAAGATTCACTCCAAGCTTTTGCTCATTAGTCGCCGGGAAGGTGAAGACATCACCCGTTATGCTCACATCGGCACAGGCAATTTCCACGAGAAGACAGCCCGAATTTACACCGACTTTTCTTTGCTTACGGCGCAAAAAGAAATCACCAATGAAGTTCGCAACGTTTTTGGCTACATAGAAAACCCTTATCGTCCGGTGAAATTTACAGAACTGATTGTGTCGCCGCGAAACTCTCGCCAGCAACTTTATCGCCTGATCGATGGTGAGATTGCTAATGCCAAAATGGGCAAAAAAGCGAGCATCACCCTAAAGGTAAACAATCTGGTCGATAAAGGTTTAGTCAATAAACTCTATGGCGCAAACAACGCAGGTGTGAGCATTCGAATGGTCATACGAGGTATGTGTTCGCTGGTTCCGGGAATAGAAGGGGTTAGTGAAAACATTAAGATCATTAGCATTGTCGATAGGTTTCTGGAGCACCCGAGAGTATTCATCACCGAAAATGATGGCGATCCTTTGGTATATATTTCATCGGCAGACTGGATGACCCGAAATATTGATCATCGCATTGAGGTTGCAGCCCCAGTTCAGGACCCAAGGCTGAAACAAAGAATTATCGATATAGTGAATATTCATTTTACCGATACGGTGAAAGCACGGTGGTTCGATAAAGAAATGAGTAATGCCTACGTACCGCGCGGAAATAAGAGAAAAGTCCGCTCACAAATTGCTATTTATGAATATTTGAAGCACATTGAAAAACAGGAAAGGAAAAAATGGCAATCAACAATAAGTCATGACTGAGATTGAATCACGCGATATCGCAGCAATAGACCTTGGCTCCAATAGTTTTCATATGGTCGTCGCCAAGGTTGTCGGGCAAGACCTGCAAATAGTCAGCCGACACAAACAAAGAGTACGACTGGCATCTGGCTTAGATAGCCTTAACAACCTTGACAACAGCGCCATCCAACGAGGATTAGACTGCCTCAAAATCTTCGCGGAACGTTTGCAGGGGTTTGAACCAGAAAACGTTCGGATAGCCGCAACTCACACACTTCGGCAAGCTAATAACGCTCACATTTTCATTCAGCGAGCGGCTGAAATACTCCCTTTTCCCATTGAAGTGATCTCTGGCCTTGAAGAAGGACGCCTTATCTATACCGGCGTCGCCCATACTCAACCTGAATCGGAAACCAAGCTGGTTATTGATATTGGCGGTGGCAGTACAGAGATGATCATCGGAACCGGGTTTGAACCTAAGATGATCAACAGTAAGCGAATGGGTTGCGTGAGCTTTACCGACAAATATTTTGCAAACGGTAAGCTAAATCGGAAGAACTTCAACAAGGCTGAAATCGCGGTCGAACAGCGGCTAGAGTCTCTAACCAACAAATACATAAAACACGGATGGGACGTTGCCATTGGCTCTTCTGGCACCACAAAAGCGATCCGTGAAGTACTGATTAATATGGGCTTTGAAGATGGCATCATCACCCTTAAACGCCTACAAAAGCTGATTGATGAGCTGCTTCAGTTTGAGCAAATTGATGATGTGTCGCTGCCCGGTCTGACTGAAGAGCGGCAACCCGTCTTTGCAGCTGGCGTGGTTATCTTAGAAGGTATTTTCAAAGCGCTGTCCATAGACAAACTTCACTTCTCTCCGGGCGCTTTGCGTGAAGGCTTGCTATATGAGATGGAAGAGCGTTTCGAGCGCAGTGACATTCGAATGCGTACGACTGAAAACCTCGCCCGCAAGCATTTAGTGGATCTGGAGCACGCAGATAAGGTGCGCAAACAAGCCCGAAAATTTCTCGAGCAGTTAGCTCCCGATTTAGGCATTAAGAAGTCTAGCGAGTTGTTTGACCTTCTGGAATGGAGCGCCATGCTTCATGAAGTCGGTCTCAGCATTAGCTATCAGGGGTTTCATCGCCACTCCGAGTACATTCTGAAAAACACCAATATGCCAGGGTTCAATCAGGAACAACAACTGGTGTTGGCTTCATTGGCTCGCTTTCAAAGAAAAGCGCTTAAGCTTCATGAACTGCCGGAATTTGCACTCTTCAAAACCAAACATATCTTGCCACTTATTCGAATTATGCGCTTAGCTGTTCTCATTAATGGGCAGCGCAATGAAACGCCATTACCTGACATTCAAATACAGGTGAATGACGATACGTGGACATTGAGCTGTGATGAGGAAAACTGGCTAGAGGACAACAAACTCCTTGAGGCAGACTTAGAGTTAGAAAGAGACATATGGAAAACGGCAGACTGGACATTGAAGTTCTGACGGTTTCAGGTTCAAAAACGCCGAGTGGTTAGTGTCTGTTGACCTTAGACTCGGCGTTTTTCTATTTCATACTGGGGTTTTGACTCTAAAGCCCGACTTTCTCTAATTCCTGCTCAGCCATTTCTGGGGAGATTGGAACATAGCCATCCTTAGAAACCAAAGCCTGCCCTTCTTCTGAAAAAATGAAGCGAATGAATTCTGCTTCCAATGGGCTGAGCGGCTTAGTAGGGTGTTTATTCACGTAAACGTAGAGAAAACGAGATAAGGGGTAGATACCAGACAAAATATTGCTTCGGCTGGCAGAGATGTATTCTCCACCGTTTCCTGAAATCGGTAACAATCGAACACCGGATACCAAATACCCTACACCAGAGTAACCAATGGTATTGATTGAAGATGCGACGGACTGAACAACAGACGCACTACCGGGCTGTTCATTCACATTGCGTTTGAAGTCACCGCCACACAAAGCATTTTGCTTAAAGTATCCGTACGTTCCAGAAACCGAGTTTCGCCCAAACAATTGTAGCCTTCGCTTTGCCCAGTCTTGCTCAATACCCAACTGCTTCCAGTTCTCTATGGATTCATTTGAACCACAACGAAGGGTAGAAGAAAAGATACTGTCTATCTGCGTGAAATTCAGCCCTTCAATAGGGTTGTCTTTATGGACAAAGATTCCGATAGCATCAATCGCGACTCTCAGTGCCGTTGGTTTGTAACCATGCTGACGCTCAAACGCTTCTTCCTCTCGCGCCCGCATCGGACGGCTCATAGGACCAAACTGTGCCGTTTCTTCCACCAGAGCAGGCGTTGCCGTAGAGGAACCTGACGCCTGAACCTGAACGTTTATGTTGGGGTAAATGTCGTTAAACTCTTCAACCCAGAGCGTCATCATGCTGGCTAGCGTATCCGACCCTACAGACGAAAGGTTGCCCGAGATACCATTGACCTTTTGGTAGGGTTCGAGTTTTTCCTCGGCTTGAGCAAATGGCATGAAGAGCCCAAATAAAACGAATATCAGAAGCTTCATAGTCTAGACTCTACCGACAGCCTTTTAGGCAGAACGAACGAGAAGCAACTGCCTTTGCCTACTTCACTATGAATGTTCAGATGTGAATCGTGATGGCTTAAGGCGTGTTTCACGATGGCCAGCCCTAATCCGCTGCCACCTGTTTCACGAGAACGCGCTTTGTCTACCCGATAGAATCGTTCAGTCAGTCGATGGATATGTTGCGGTTCGATACCATCACCTGTGTCTGCCACTTTCAATTCCGGACCTTCCAAAGTTTGATGCCAGAGTACGGACACCTCTGCGCCCGGAGGGGTGTACTTCACTGCGTTGTAAACCAGATTAGAAATGGCACTGCGAAGCTGATCTTCATCGCCATACACATGGAGCTTGTCATCCACTTCAAATTTAAATACATGCCCATCTTCACCGCTGAGCGTGGTTGCCTCTTTCTCTAACACTTCCAGCATACCGGGCACATTGACTACTTCATCCAGTTCGTGCATTGGTGCAGCTTCAATTTTGGATAGAGTCAGTAATTGGTTAACCAAGCTATTCATTCTGTTGAGTTGCTCGGTCATCACTCCGTGCGCTTTACCCCACATCGGACCCACCAGCATCTCAGGATCCTGAGTCATTTCCAGATAACCCTGAAGCACGGTCATTGGTGTGCGCAGCTCATGGGAAACATTGGCAAAGAAATTACGACGCATACCCTCTAGCTGCTTAACCTGAGAAACATCGCGTACCACCATCAGGTGCTCACCTTCGGTGTAAGGCACAATACGAAGCTCCAGAATACGCTCCACATTAAGCGGAGAACGCATTTCTAAAGGTTCTGAAAAATCTTGTTTATTGAGATATTTGATGAAATCTGGGGTTCGGATCAGATTCGAAATAGGCTGTCCAGAATCGTCCGGCCAACGGAATCCCAAAAGGTGCTGAGCTAACTTGTTACACCAGACAATGTTGCCTTCACCACGAAATACAACAACCGCATCGGGTAAGGATTCCGCACCATTTCGGAAACGGCGAATCAGGTTGGTCAACTCTTTGCGTTTTTTTCGCTGACGTTGCTGAATGCGGTAAATGCCGTTGAATAACGACTCCCACATTCCTGTACCAGCAGGAGGAGTGAGCCTCTTATCATCCCAGAGCCAGGTCGACAGTCTTACCTGGTTATGTAACTGCCACCCAAGCTGAATCGCCGTGGCTGCTAACAGCAACCACGGCATGTATCCAAATATCCACCCTATCACTACCCAAGGGAGGTAAAAAAAAGCCAGCGACCAGGCTAGCTTTTTCCAGGTTAACCTTTCTACCATTCGCTCTCCACGTGTCTTTTGACCTTATGCTCTTGTAGAGAATCGATAACCCGCGCCACGCACGGTCTGTACTAATTTGTCGTGACCCGCACCTTCTAACGCCTTTCGCAAGCGACGAATGTGAACATCTACTGTGCGGTCTTCTACATAAACGTTGGTTCCCCAAACATTATTTAGAAGCTGTTCCCGGCTGTAAACACGTTCTTGGTGGGTCATAAAGAAATGCAGCATCTTGAATTCGGTTGGTCCCATATCCAACGCCTGTTCATTGGCAGTGACTCGGTGAGAAACCGGGTCTAACTTCAGACCTTGAACATCGATTACGTCTTCTAAGGCAGTTGGAGTGACGCGGCGAATAACCGCTTTCAGGCGAGCGATAAGCTCCTTTGGGGAGAAAGGCTTGGTGATGTAATCATCCGCACCGACCTCCAGACCACGAACTTTGTCTTCCTCTTCACCGCGAGCGGTAAGCATCACGACTGGAATATTCTTGGTCAGCTCTTCACGTTTCAGATGCTTGATAAAGTTAATGCCAGAACCGCCTGGCAGCATCCAATCCAGTAAAATCAGATCTGGGTAGGGTTCGCAAAGTTTGCTGATAGCAGTATCGTAATCTTCTGCTTCGACAGCTTGGTAACCTTTTTGCTCAAGTACGAAACACAACATCTCTCTGATAGGTGCTTCATCTTCAACAACCAGAATCCTTCTAGACATAATTGAATTACCTTTAAATTTAATCAACGTCATGCATTATCGTGATTAATTATGACACTTTTGTGACCCTTGAAAACAAATTTTCACATAAGTTTCATTGTGCAATTTCCAGTTTCGTTCAGGACAAACTCGGAAAAATCCCCTATCATCAGCCCCCTAAACAGAATAAGACGAGAATGGATATGTGGTTTAAAAACTGCCTGGTATATCGCTTTAATCGCGATATCGAATTTAACGCCGAAAAATTAGAAGAACAGTTGCAAGAGTTTCGCTTCACACCGTGTGGCAGCCAGGACAAACAAAAGTTTGGCTGGACGACAGCCATGGGCAGACACGGCGATATGATGACCCACGTGTCTGACAATCAGATCCTTATCTGTGCCAAAAAAGAAGAAAAGATGCTGCCCGCTTCTGTCATTAAAGAATCGCTCAATGCCAAAGTTGAAGCAATGGAAGCCGAAGAAGGTCGCCCTCTTAAAAAGAAAGAGAAGGACACGCTAAAAGAAGACATCATCATCGATCTTCTTCCGCGAGCGTTCAGCCGCAGTAATGTCACGTTTGTACTGATTATGCCTAAAGATGGCTTTATCCTTGTCGACGCAAGCAGCTACAAAAAAGCAGAAGATGTGCTGGCATTACTGCGTAAAACCATGGGCAGTTTGCCCGTTATTCCAGCCATTCCAGAGCAGGCGGTTGAATCCACCATGACTGAATGGGTGAAAACATCGAACACCGCGACAGGATTCACTATGCTAGATGAAGCAGAACTAAAATCCGTACTGGAAGATGGCGGTGTGATTCGCTGTAAGAAGCAAGAATTGTCCGCAGATGAAATCCTGTCTCACATTGAGGCCAACAAGCTGGTGACCAAGCTTGCACTGAACTGGGAAGACAGAATCGAGTTCATTCTCGCCGATGATGGCAGTATCAAGCGCCTGAAATTCAGTGATGAACTCAAAGACCAGAACGAAGACATTCCAAGAGAAGATCAGGCGGCACGATTCGATGCAGACTTCTCATTAATGTGCGGCGAATTCAGTGCTTTCCTTCCATCACTTTATAACGCTTTGGGCGGTTTGCCACATAGTGATTAACTTTCAATGAATAGGCACCAAATGGTGCCTATTGTCTATTCTGAAGAACAATCCCGACTTTCTTACCTGCTAACTGCCTTATCCCTAATATTTATACTGGTAAGAACCTTCCAGAAAGCGTAAAATTTGCGCCCTCCGATGCCACTGGGTGGCATCGGTCTGACTTGAAATCAGAAATAGAGAAGAAGCAATGTTCAAACCAGAATTACTGTCGCCGGCAGGAAGCCTTAAAAATATGCGTTACGCATTTGCCTATGGAGCCGATGCGGTATATGCCGGTCAACCCCGTTACAGCCTTCGTGTTCGTAACAATGAATTCAATCATGAGAACCTGAAAATAGGCATCGACGAAGCCCATGCTCAAGGCAAAAAGCTTTATGTCGTCTGCAACATTCAGCCTCACAACTCTAAGCTCAAAACCTTTATCCGCGATTTAAAGCCTGTAGTAGAGATGAATCCCGATGCCCTTATCATGTCGGATCCAGGTCTTATCATGATGGTACGTGAAGCGTTTCCTGACATGCCAATCCATCTGTCGGTTCAGGCTAATGCGGTAAACTGGGCAACGGTAAAATTCTGGGCAGCGAATGGCGTTGAACGCGTGATTGTATCTCGTGAGTTGTCGTTAGAAGAAATTGAAGAAATTCGTGAACATTGCCCTGAAACAGAATTAGAAGTCTTCGTTCATGGTGCATTATGCATGGCATATTCCGGACGCTGCCTGCTGTCTGGCTACATGAACAAACGTGATCCTAACCAAGGCACCTGTACTAATGCGTGCCGATGGGAATACAACGTAGAGCAAGGAAAAGAAGACGAATCTGGTCAGATCGTAGAAAAATTTGACCCTACAGAAGCGCAAAGCATTGAAGTGCAGGACGAACGCCCGGACAACACTCTAGGCCTAGGTAAGCCAACGGATGAAGTGGTTCTTTTATCTGAAAGCCATCGTCCGGAGGAAAAAATGGCGGCATTCGAAGATGAACACGGCACCTACATCATGAACTCGAAAGATTTACGTGCGGTTCAGCATGTCGAAAGATTGACTAAAATGGGTGTGCACTCACTGAAAATCGAAGGTCGTACTAAGTCTTTCTACTACTGTGCGCGCACCGCTCAGGTATACCGCAAAGCTATCGATGACGCCGTCGCGGGCAAGCCGTTCGACGAAACACTGATGGGCACATTGGAAAGTCTTGCTCACCGCGGCTATACAGAGGGTTTCCTTCGCAGGCACACTCACGATCGATACCAAAATTATGACTACGGATACTCAGTCTCTGATTCTCAGCAATTTGTGGGAGAGTTTACGGGTAAGCGTCGTGGCGATCTGGCTGAAGTCGAAGTGAAGAATAAATTTGTACTCGGCGATACGTTAGAGCTAATGACACCGCAAGGAAACGTTACCTTCACGCTCGAAGCGATGGAAAACCGTAAATCCCAAGCTGTTGATGACGCCAAAGGTAATGGGCACTTCGTATTTATTCCGGTTCCGGAAGAAGTGGACCTGGACTATGCACTGCTTATGCGTAATCTAAACTCAGGACAAGATACCCGTAACCCAACAGGTAAGTAAGCAATGGCGTTGCTGATTAAAGACAGCTGCATCAACTGCGATATGTGTGACCCGGAATGCCCGAATGGTGCTATTTCCATGGGTGACAGTATTTACGAGATCGACCCTGACTTGTGTACTGAATGCAAAGGGCACTATGAAAAGCCGACGTGTCAGTCCGTTTGCCCAATCACTAAATGTATCGTGGTAGACCCCAATCATGTCGAAACGGATGAGCAGTTACTTGAAAAGTTTGTCATCATTCAAGGATTGGCTTAACCGCTATTGAAACAAACTAAATAATAAAAAAATAGCCCGGATTTAACCGGGTTATTTTTTGTGACCATTAAATAAAATAAACGCTTAATAGTGCTCTGCGTTGTCGTAATATTCATTTGACTTCAATGCTGTAAATATCACCGCAACATCCACATCACTTCCAACAACTTGACGCAGATGTTCAGTAACGACTTTAGCCACTTTGTCTTGCGTTTCCTGACCACGATCGAACCATAAAATTTCTACAAATGGGTAGGCGGGTTCAACTTTGCCACTGTGGAAGAAAGTTGAGTAGATGTATTCGAAGGTAAAATCTTCGTTTGGGCAATCCATTAGAGGTTGTAGGCCGTCTAACAAGACTTCGGAAAGTGTTTGTACAGTTTGTGGCTCTACAGCTCGAAAACGCAAATGCGGCATGACATGCTTCCTATTATTAATTTGGTAGAAAGCATATCACGGTTCTATTCATGAGTTATCAGATTGTTATGAAGAAACCTTGTTACTGAGATAACTGATCCAACCCTTGGCGGAATCGGAAGGAATTTTTTCATTCAGCCTTTTGGCTTCTGCTAAGGCATCTTGGAATCGGTTTAATTTGTACAATAAACGAATCTTTGCCAGAGAAAAGTCGCGTCTATCTGCGTAAGGTCTCGCTTTATCTATAATCCCAATTGCCTGTTGGTAACGAGATTGCTGAATCAGCAATTGCGCTAGTCGCCAGTGGTACTTCGGATTTATTTTCGAAACCGTCTGCCATGCACTGATGGCATTATCCCACTCTTTGGCCACTTGCCAGTAATTCGCCTGCATCCTCAAGTTTTTTTCACTCTTCGACTTTGGATACTTAGCAAACATTTCTTTTAGTATTCGAGCGGCTTTCTCAGGCATTCTATGTTGCCCGTAGAGCTGTGCCATCACGATGTATTCATTTATGGTGAAATGAATCCCCTGATGCTTACTTAAAGCGTAAGTTTCGAGCGCGCTTTGCTGTTTCCCTTGCTGCAATTGTGTCGAGACTAATTGTTGCCACCAAGACTTTTGATTCGGTTCGAATCGGAGTATTCGATTCACCGTTTTCTCTGCGTCTTTCCATCTCTCTAACTGAAGCTCAGAAACGACTCGAATCTTAAGTGCTTGTAATGTTTCACGCGAGTTGCTCGGCTTGTACTGCTTAATTCGAGCAAGTGAAGACTTCCAGTTTTGCTGCTGGTAGTACGCCATAGACATTCTGAGCTGAATGGCATTTTTATCTTTTATTAACTGTTTTTTTACGTTGTTATCTGACGCTGGATAGTCCGTTTTCAACAACACCAGATAATGCGGTATGGCTTGTTTAAATTTTTGCTCTGAGAACAAAATATCAGCCAACATTTGACGTGTCTTCCACTGGTCTACAGGTTGCAAAGCATTCACTTTTACAGACACATCCAGTGACTTTATTGCTTTAGCCGCATTTTCAGATTGCCAGTAATATACACCCAGAATTCGCTTGGTGAATGCTTTGTCGTAATCAGATTTTAAGGACATACCTTCCAGAAGAACAATAGCTTCATTAAGCTTGTCCTCCTGTTGAAGTTCGCTGGCCTGATGCAGTTTTTTACCGGCATAATTAGAGAGCTTACTGGCTTGAACACTAAGGCTCGAGAACAGTAAACAGGTTCCTAATGTCACTGCAAGAATGCGTTTCATACCTATTTGCTCATCTTAAATTCAATTTTCACACGCTGATCAAGTTGCTTGACGGCTTTCCCACCCTCGAGCTTAGGTTGATATTTCCAACGTTTCAGGGCGTTCATTGCCTCACGTACAAAAATTTTGTTCGGGTGGACTTCAACCAAATTGATGTCTTCTGGTCGTCCTTGTTCGTCAATGGTAAAACTCAGGACAACATAACCTTCCATTCTGCGCTTTTGAGCTCTAGGCGGATATCTAGGCTCAACCCGATATAAAGGTAGGGCTTGCTGATCCTGACCGATTCCATCCAAAGAAGGCATAGATACCGCGACACCTAAATTAGCCAGAGCCAGTTTGGGGGCGGTTAATGTTTGAGGAACCTGTGCCTTTGCTACATTCGGTGTAGAAGTTGGTAAAGGTTTAGGTTGGTCAGGCAACTTAGGCGGCTCGGGAAGCTCTCTCTGACGTCTTTGAACATTAGCCTCCGGCTCCTGCATAACGAGATCAAACATAACCGAAGGTTTGGATTCCTCTAGCTTTCCGTTTTGGCTGCTGACCATCCATGCCATAAAGTAAAAAAGCGATGCTGAAACGATGAAAGCAACAGGTAATGCGAGAAACAGTCTTTTCATGACTTCGAACTTACCTTTTCTCTTCTGTCGCCAAAGCAATTTTATCGACACCCGCTCCTTTGGCGGCATCCATCACTTCCACAACCGTGCCGTTATAAGAGTGCTTATCAGCCTGAATCACTAAACTTGCGTCGGGCTTATCTAAAAGAAGCGTTTCCAGCGCAGCCTGAACTCTTTCAACATCGACTCGACGTTTATCGATAAAGACGTCGTTGGATGCCGTAATAGCGATAAAAATACCCGCATCTTTCTGACTGCTGGCGTGCGCTGCCTGTGGTCGATTGACTTCAACCCCAGACTCTTTTACAAACGAACTGGTTACAATGAAGAAGATCAGCATGATGAACACGATGTCCAACATGGACGTTAAGTCGACCGTGGCTTCTTCTTTTGCTTTAGCGGGACGAACCAATCTCATTCGCCACTCCTTAATTGTTGTTCAAGTTTTAATGCTTTTTTGTTTGCCATCTTAACCAAACGCGAATGGGCAAACATCCCTGCTAATGCGGCTACCATGCCGGCCATTGTTGGCAATGTAGCCATCGAAATGCCCGAAGCCATAAGTTTTGGCTCACTGCTGCCCGCTAGAGCCATAAGATCAAAAACGGCGATCATCCCGGTAACGGTTCCTAACAAGCCGAGCATGGGGCATAAGCTCACTAATGCTTTGATGAAATCCAAATGCTGATTCAACTGGAGCGTGGCCTTATGCATAACACCATCTTTATGAGCTAATGCGTACCAAGACTCATGTTCAACACGTTCATTCCAATCCTGAATCCACTTCTGCTTTTGTTTGCCAAAACTGAAACTGAGAAACAAAACGCGTTCGATGATCAGTAACCAACATAGGAATACAACGCCCGCCAGCCACCACAGAACCTGACCACCTCTTGCCATAAATTCAGCAAGGGTGTTGACTTCGGTTTGGTGATAAACGAGTGCTAGGTTCTCAATCATACCTATGCTGCCTCGGCTAGCGTCTCTGATTCTGCACGTTGGGCAACTAGGCTTACACCTTGTTTCTCTAATGTGCCTTTAATCGCTTCAGCGCGGCTAGAAAGAATGTTATGTGCCAGCAGTAATGGCATTGCGGCTACCAACCCCATGACGGTCGTGACAAGTGCCATAGAAATACCACCGGCCATCACTTTGGGGTCACTATTGCCGAATTGGGTAATGACTTGGAATGTTTCGATCATCCCCGTCACGGTACCCAGTAAGCCAAGCATTGGTGCCAGCGCAGCCATCAACTTAAGCATTGACAACCCACGCTCCAGACCATGTTGCTCATCCAGAATACGCTCCAATAGCCGCAGCTCAATAGAGTCAATCGACTGTTGCTTGTCACTTTCAAAAGCCTGAAGGATACGCCCCATAGGGTTGTTACCCGGTTGCTCAGGCTTCTTCAATTGACTAGAAATCTTGGCTTGAATAATAAGAAGAACAATGCCTCGATAGAGCGCAATAATTAGGCCTGATGCTAGTAAAGCAATAATAATTTTACCGACAACGCCACCTTGCTCAATGCGTTGCCACAAGTTGGGCTGATTGGCATACTGCTCAAGTAACAAGCCACGGGTAGGATCAAGCAAAACATCTGAACCTTGAGTCACTTGGGAAGCCACAGTCGAGTTCTTTGGAAGCGCTTGGTACTGAGTAGCAAACTGGTTTTGTGAGTCCCACTTAAGATGACCAAACTTGGAAACTAGTGCCATATCACCCACTTGGACCGCTGTTTCCTGAGATTGGCTACCATCTCCATTAACAAATGGCACTTTGACTTCAGAAATATAACCACTGGCTGAAATCTTGTATTCGACCGCTTTCCAAAACCCTTCAAGCATATTGAGCGATGGCAAAGCTTCCGTACTTATCACTCGCTCAATCAGAGCGAGCTCTTCAGAAGCATCAGGAATAAAGGAGTTCTGATAGTCTTGCTTCACCTCTTTCGCCGATTGTCTGACAACACCAAACAATTCGCCTAAGCTGCCTGTTTCAATCTGGAGCTGTTTTTCCTTTTCAGAAAGCAGCCGCTCGTTTTCACTGAACTGCTCACTTAAGCTTTGGTTTTCTTTTTCCAAAGCAGCCAGCGTTTTTTCAAGCTGTGATTTTTTCTTGGCAAGTGCTGCTTTCTGTTCCTTGGTAAGTTGTACCCTCTCAGCACTGTTAGCACGCTCAGCTTGATACACCTTATTCGCAGTATTATCGATCTGAGATAAGCTTTGCTCCGCATTAACTGATAATGTCACTGACAGTGATGCAATCGCTAGGGCATTAAATAAGTGCTTCATATTACAGCTCCTTCTCAGACGTAGTGATAGACAGAGGTAATGTCACCACAGAAGGTGCCTGCTGTTTTGCAGCCATCGCAAATGCTTTATTGATTTCTATACCCTTTTCTTTTGGAAGTTCTTCCCACGTTTTATTTTGTTGTCTC
The DNA here is from genome assembly GCF_019904195.1 of Vibrio sp. SCSIO 43132. Lineage (NCBI taxonomy): Bacteria > Pseudomonadati > Pseudomonadota > Gammaproteobacteria > Vibrionales > Vibrionaceae > Vibrio > Vibrio sp. SCSIO 43132. Next base: position 743,938 of record NZ_CP063199.1, on the reverse strand, counting down.
CACACCCAGTATTTTTGGTTGTCGAGACTACGGGAAACCAAGCTAACCCGACCAAAGTAGAGTTGCTCGACCTGACGAATCCCATCGTTGAGTTCGATTTCTGCCGGATAAGCGCCAAGCTTTGTTCCGTAATCAATCTCGATTTGGTACGCCTCTAGGATCCTACGGTATTTTTCTGCTTCGGCTACATCAGCCCTTCCCATAAGAAGTTTGATATCGTCCAGACGTTTTTGGCGGGCTTCATGTCGAAGGGGAACATCGCTAGTCAGTACAGACTCAAGCCCATCAATCATTCGGTACATTAGCGGTACAATGCCCTGACGAGTATCTTCAATGTCTTTTAACTGCTGTTCAAGGCTATCCAATTCAGTGTTCTGACTTGTTACTAGTTTGCGAAGATGATTTCTATAAAGCGTTAGGTTTTCAATCTGAGTTTCCAACTGCTCTATTTCCGATTGCAAGGTAAACGATGCTTCAACATTGGCATCAACATTTGCCTGAGCCTTTTGCATAGTCTTGTTGGTTTTTTTCTCAATTGCTCTGGCTTTATCTAGATCATCAGCCAGCGATGTAGTGGAAACACTCATAGCAGCAATAGTGACTGCCAAAGCTTTAACCCCTTTAGAAACGATATCTTTCATTAGTAACTCTTAGACGAATCCATGTCGTCTACCACATATGATATGAATGGATAACAATTCCAAGCTCACAGCAATTTCCTGAACAGGTCATTGAGTTTAAGAATTGGTGTATAACAATAAGGCGATTATTAAATCAAAGATGGGAATAATTTTCATTAACTTTCTAAAGTTTTACATTTGACAGATTTGTAAAGATAACTTCCAGAGATATGGACAGTTTTTCATAAGTCAGTATGAACACTAAGTTTTGGGGAATGGAGAAGTATCTAGAAAAACTTCTGATGTGTTTTTATCTAAGACTCACTAGATTACAAAAGTGACTAAACGACAAAGATTGGCTGATATCGTCTATTGTCAGAAGGGAAGTATACAAAAGCAATAGATGCAAAAAAGCCCCAGCATTTCTGCTGAGGCTTTCTGTATGGCAGGGGTGGAGAGATTCGAACTCCCAACACGCGGATTTGGAATCCGCTGCTCTGCCAATTGGAGCTACACCCCTGTAGTTCGATTTTAAAGAGTCGACACTCTGAATAAATGGCGGAGTGGACGGGACTCGAACCCGCGACCCCCGGCGTGACAGGCCGGTATTCTAACCAACTGAACTACCACTCCGCAGTGGAAGACCTGCTTATCATAAGCAGATGTTCAAATATAAAGCCTGGCGATGTCCTACTCTCACATGGGGAAACCCCACACTACCATCGGCGCTATTGCGTTTCACTTCTGAGTTCGGCATGGAATCAGGTGGGTCCACAACGCTATGGTCGCCAAGCAAATTCTTTAATTCGGAAAGCTGTTTTTTTAAGTTCTAGTTCTTACACATTCAATGTTCTTATCTGAGTCCATCAAAACCCCTTGGGTGTTGTATGGTTAAGCCTCACGGGCAATTAGTACAGGTTAGCTCAACGCCTCACAACGCTTACACACCCTGCCTATCAACGTTCTGGTCTCGAACAACCCTTCAGGATACTTAAAGTATCAGGGAAGACTCATCTCAGGGCTCGCTTCCCGCTTAGATGCTTTCAGCGGTTATCGATTCCGAACTTAGCTACCGGGCAATGCCATTGGCATGACAACCCGAACACCAGAGGTTCGTCCACTCCGGTCCTCTCGTACTAGGAGCAGCCCCCTTCAATCTTCCAACGCCCACGGCAGATAGGGACCGAACTGTCTCACGACGTTCTAAACCCAGCTCGCGTACCACTTTAAATGGCGAACAGCCATACCCTTGGGACCGACTTCAGCCCCAGGATGTGATGAGCCGACATCGAGGTGCCAAACACCGCCGTCGATATGAACTCTTGGGCGGTATCAGCCTGTTATCCCCGGAGTACCTTTTATCCGTTGAGCGATGGCCCTTCCATTCAGAACCACCGGATCACTATGACCTGCTTTCGCACCTGCTCGAATTGTCATTCTCGCAGTCAAGCGGGCTTATGCCATTGCACTAACCACACGATGTCCAACCGTGTTTAGCCCACCTTCGTGCTCCTCCGTTACTCTTTGGGAGGAGACCGCCCCAGTCAAACTACCCACCAGGCACTGTCCTCACTCCCGATAAGGGAGCCAAGTTAGAACATCAAAGCTACAAGGGTGGTATTTCAAGGACGGCTCCACGCAATCTGGCGACTGCGTTTCAAAGCCTCCCACCTATCCTACACATGTAGGTTCAATGTTCAGTGCCAAGCTGTAGTAAAGGTTCACGGGGTCTTTCCGTCTAGCCGCGGGTACACTGCATCTTCACAGCGATTTCAATTTCACTGAGTCTCGGGTGGAGACAGCGTGGCCATCATTACGCCATTCGTGCAGGTCGGAACTTACCCGACAAGGAATTTCGCTACCTTAGGACCGTTATAGTTACGGCCGCCGTTTACCGGGGCTTCGATCAAGAGCTTCGTCCGAAGACTAACCCCATCAATTAACCTTCCGGCACCGGGCAGGCGTCACACCGTATACGTCATCTTACGATTTTGCACAGTGCTGTGTTTTTAATAAACAGTTGCAGCCACCTGGTATCTGCGACTCTCGTCAGCTCCATCCGCAAGGGACTTCACCGATAAGAGCGTACCTTCTCCCGAAGTTACGGTACCATTTTGCCTAGTTCCTTCACCCGAGTTCTCTCAAGCGCCTTGGTATTCTCTACCCGACCACCTGTGTCGGTTTGGGGTACGATTCCTTACAATCTGAAGCTTAGAGGCTTTTCCTGGAAGCATGGCATCAATGACTTCATCACCGTAGTGACTCGACATCGTGTCTCAGCCTTAAAGAGAGCCGGATTTACCTAACTCTCAAGCCTACGCACTTGAACCTGGACAACCGTCGCCAGGCCCACCTAGCCTTCTCCGTCCCCCCATCGCAATTGTAAGAAGTACGGGAATATTAACCCGTTTCCCATCGACTACGCTTTTCAGCCTCGCCTTAGGGGTCGACTTACCCTGCCCCGATTAACGTTGGACAGGAACCCTTGGTCTTCCGGCGAGGGAGTTTTTCACTCCCTTTATCGTTACTCATGTCAGCATTCGCACTTCTGATACCTCCAGCAGCCCTTACGAACCACCTTCAACGGCTTACAGAACGCTCCCCTACCCCGCATACAAAGTATGCAGCCGCAGCTTCGGTGTATTGCTTAGCCCCGTTACATCTTCCGCGCAGGCCGACTCGACCAGTGAGCTATTACGCTTTCTTTAAATGATGGCTGCTTCTAAGCCAACATCCTGGCTGTCTGAGCCTTCCCACATCGTTTCCCACTTAGCAATACTTTGGGACCTTAGCTGGCGGTCTGGGTTGTTTCCCTCTCCACGACGGACGTTAGCACCCGCCGTGTGTCTCCCGGATAGTACTTACTGGTATTCGGAGTTTGCAAAGGGTTGGTAAGTCGGGATGACCCCCTAGCCTTAACAGTGCTCTACCCCCAGTAGTATTCGTCCGAGGCGCTACCTAAATAGCTTTCGGGGAGAACCAGCTATCTCCAGGTTTGATTGGCCTTTCACCCCTAGCCACAAGTCATCCGCTAATTTTTCAACATTAGTCGGTTCGGTCCTCCAGTTGATGTTACTCAACCTTCAACCTGCCCATGGCTAGATCACCTGGTTTCGGGTCTATATCCAGAGACTGAGCGCCCAGTTAAGACTCGGTTTCCCTACGGCTCCCCTAGATGGTTAACCTTGCCACTGAATATAAGTCGCTGACCCATTATACAAAAGGTACGCAGTCACCCCGAAGGGCTCCTACTGCTTGTACGTACACGGTTTCAGGTTCTATTTCACTCCCCTCACAGGGGTTCTTTTCGCCTTTCCCTCACGGTACTGGTTCACTATCGGTCAGTCAGTAGTATTTAGCCTTGGAGGATGGTCCCCCCATATTCAGACAGGATATCACGTGTCCCGCCTTACTCGATTTCACTTGAAATGCGCTGTCGGTTACGGGGCTATCACCCTGTATCGCGCTCCTTTCCAGAAGCTTCACCTGACGCATAAAAAGCTTAAGGGCTAATCCAATTTCGCTCGCCGCTACTTTCGGAATCTCGGTTGATTTCTCTTCCTTCGGGTACTTAGATGTTTCAGTTCCCCGAGTTCGCTTCACTGAGCTATGTATTCACTCAGCAATACTTACTTATGTAAGTGGGTTTCCCCATTCGGAAATCCCAGACTCAAATGACTCTTACTGTCTTATCTGGGCTTATCGCAAGTTAGTACGTCCTTCATCGCCTCTGACTGCCAAGGCATCCACCGTGTACGCTTAGTCACTTAACCATACAACCCCAAGAGGTTTCTGTATGTTCAAACAACCAAGGTTTGTGTCTCTCATTATTGAATGAGCGAGAGACATTCGATTTTGCCGGACTCAAATATAAACATCGCATGGATGTTTCCAAGAACACTTGAATGTGTGTTGGTACCTAAAACACAGTTTTAGGATTTGAGAACTTTTAATTTGAATAACAACGCTTATCCGTAGATAAGGGGATTGTTGTTATTCGTCAGCTTTCCAAATTGTTAAAGAGCATGATTCGTTAAGAACCATTTTTAAATATTCTGTATCAAGAAAATACTTAAAGATGGTGGAGCTAAGCAGGATCGAACTGCTGACCTCCTGCGTGCAAGGCAGGCGCTCTCCCAGCTGAGCTATAGCCCCATAAAGATCCAATGTCTGACCCGCTATCTTTGGGAAGATAGTGGTGGGTCTGAGTGGACTTGAACCACCGACCTCCCGCTTATCAGGCGAGCGCTCTAACCAGCTGAGCTACAGACCCAACATTGCTCTTAACGTTATAAACCGTATCAATCTGTGTGAACACTCATCGCGACTTATTCGTCTTCACTTTAAAAAGTAAAAACAAACTATCCGTATCGTATAAGGAGGTGATCCAGCCCCAGGTTCCCCTAGGGCTACCTTGTTACGACTTCACCCCAGTCATGAACCACAAAGTGGCAAGCGTCCTCCCGAAGGTTAAACTACCTGCTTCTTTTGCAGCCCACTCCCATGGTGTGACGGGCGGTGTGTACAAGGCCCGGGAACGTATTCACCGTGGCATTCTGATCCACGATTACTAGCGATTCCGACTTCATGGAGTCGAGTTGCAGACTCCAATCCGGACTACGACGCACTTTTTGGGATTCGCTCACTCTCGCAAGTTGGCCGCCCTCTGTATGCGCCATTGTAGCACGTGTGTAGCCCTACTCGTAAGGGCCATGATGACTTGACGTCGTCCCCACCTTCCTCCGGTTTATCACCGGCAGTCTCCCTGGAGTTCCCACCCGAAGTGCTGGCAAACAAGGATAAGGGTTGCGCTCGTTGCGGGACTTAACCCAACATTTCACAACACGAGCTGACGACAGCCATGCAGCACCTGTCTCATAGTTCCCGAAGGCACCAAAGCATCTCTGCTAAGTTCTATGGATGTCAAGAGTAGGTAAGGTTCTTCGCGTTGCATCGAATTAAACCACATGCTCCACCGCTTGTGCGGGCCCCCGTCAATTCATTTGAGTTTTAATCTTGCGACCGTACTCCCCAGGCGGTCTACTTAACGCGTTAGCTCCGAAAGCCACGGCTCAAGGCCACAACCTCCAAGTAGACATCGTTTACGGCGTGGACTACCAGGGTATCTAATCCTGTTTGCTCCCCACGCTTTCGCATCTGAGTGTCAGTATCTGTCCAGGGGGCCGCCTTCGCCACCGGTATTCCTTCAGATCTCTACGCATTTCACCGCTACACCTGAAATTCTACCCCCCTCTACAGTACTCTAGCCTGCCAGTTTCAAATGCAGTTCCGAGGTTGAGCCCCGGGCTTTCACATCTGACTTAACAAACCACCTGCATGCGCTTTACGCCCAGTAATTCCGATTAACGCTCGCACCCTCCGTATTACCGCGGCTGCTGGCACGGAGTTAGCCGGTGCTTCTTCTGCAGCTAACGTCAAAATGCGCATCTATTAAATACACACCCTTCCTCACTGCTGAAAGTGCTTTACAACCCGAAGGCCTTCTTCACACACGCGGCATGGCTGCATCAGGCTTGCGCCCATTGTGCAATATTCCCCACTGCTGCCTCCCGTAGGAGTCTGGACCGTGTCTCAGTTCCAGTGTGGCTGATCATCCTCTCAGACCAGCTAGGGATCGTCGCCTTGGTGAGCCTTTACCTCACCAACTAGCTAATCCCACCTGGGCATATCCTGACGCGAGAGGCCCGAAGGTCCCCCTCTTTGAGCCGAAGCTATTATGCGGTATTAGCCATCGTTTCCAATGGTTATCCCCCACATCAGGGCAATTTCCCAGGCATTACTCACCCGTCCGCCGCTCGACGCCGTTGTCGTTGTCGTTCCCCGAAGGATCAGACAACTCGTTTCCGCTCGACTTGCATGTGTTAGGCCTGCCGCCAGCGTTCAATCTGAGCCATGATCAAACTCTTCAATTTAAGATTTGGTCGGCTCAATGAATACTGAACATTACATAAAGTAATGTTTGAATTGACTGTGCTCTTATTGGTTTTCACTTTTGAAAAAGTAAAACAAAACAGCTCAAGGCTGCTTCCCAATTCGAATGGTCACTCAGTTCATTGAAACCTAAATTGATACCGAAGTATCTATTTGGATTATCATCAACGAGTGCCCACACAGATTGATAGGTCTATATTGTTAAAGAACTTGGCTTTTCGAGAAGTTTTTCTCTCAAAGCGGACGGACATTTTAGCCAGTTAAGTTGTTGTGTCAAACACTTTTTTCAACTCAGTTAATTTGCCCTGTTATCGCGATTAATCCGTGACAACGAGGCGGCATTATAGGGACTTCGTTTAATGGCGCAACCCCAAATTTGAAAAAAGTTCATGCCGAGCGTTTGATTGCTCAGAATTACATCAAAGCGCGCTGCAAATAAGCAAAAAGAGGGATAAATCCCTCTTTTACTAATCACACTTTTCGAATCTAAGCTTGGTGGGCAATGATTCTGTCCTTATTCACTAATAGCTGGACTTTCTTATCTGGATTCACCTTTCCAGCGAGAATTGCTTTAGCTAGTGGGTTTTCGACACTCTGCTGAATCGCTCTCTTAAGAGGTCTCGCACCATAAACCGGGTCAAAGCCGACTTCTGAAATAAGATCCAACGCTTTCTCCGACACTTCTAACTCATATCCCTTTTCAGCCATTCGGTTGCCTAAACGAGTGAGCTGTATAGAAGCAATCGACTTGATATGCTCTTTACCCAGAGGATGGAACACCACACTTTCATCAACACGATTTAAGAATTCAGGTGTGAAGTGCTTGCTGACCACTTCCATTACTTCTTCTTTCATTCCATCGTAATCCAAGGTCGCGAAGTTCTCCTGAATACGAGAGGAACCAAGATTCGATGTCATGATTACTACGGTATTGCGGAAATCGACAGTTCTTCCCTGTCCATCCGTTAGTCGACCGTCGTCGAGAACCTGAAGCAGGATATTAAATACATCTGGATGTGCTTTTTCGACTTCGTCCAGAAGAATCACGGAATAAGGCTTACGGCGAACGGCTTCTGTTAAATAGCCACCTTCTTCATAACCGACATAACCAGGAGGCGCGCCCACCAATCTTGCAACCGAGTGTTTTTCCATAAATTCCGACATATCGATACGTACCATCGCATCTTCACTGTCGAACATGAAACTTGCCAAGGTTTTGCAAAGTTCGGTTTTACCCACACCAGTCGGACCTAAGAACAAGAAGGAACCGATCGGCTTATTTGGGTCCGATAAACCTGCACGACTGCGTCGAATGGCATTGGACACCACTTCAACGGCTTCTTGCTGACCAATCACACGTTTATGAAGCACTTCTTCCATTCGAAGTAACTTCTCTTTTTCCGCTTCCAACATTTTGGATACCGGAATCCCTGTTTGCTTGGAGAGCACTTCTGCAATTTCAGCGTCTGACACTTTGTTCTTCAACAGCGTCATTTCTTGCATTTCCGCTTGGGTTGCCAGATCTAGCTGCTTCTCTAGCTCAGGAATACGTCCGTATTGCAACTCGGACATACGGTTCAAGTCACCAGCTCGGCGAGCAAAGTCCATATCCATGCGCGCTTGTTCTAACTCACTCTTTATATGTTGAGTACCAGAAAGCGCTGCTTTTTCTGCCTTCCAGATTTCTTCAAGCTCAGAGTAATCTCGTTCTTTTTCTTCCAGTTCTGAATTCAGGGCTTTTAAGCGCTTTGAGCTGGCATCATCGTGTTCATTGACCAGTGCTTGCTGCTCTATCTTAAGCTGGATGATTTTTCGTTCCAGCTTATCCAATGACTCAGGCTTGGAATCTATTTGCATTCGAATACTTGAAGCTGCTTCATCAATCAAATCGATCGCTTTGTCAGGCAGCTGTCGATCCGATACATAGCGGTGTGACAAACTTGCTGCGGCAACAATAGCTGGATCGATAATTTCCACGTGGTGGTGCAATTCGTATCTTTCTTTTAACCCACGAAGAATGGCAACTGTGTCTTCCACCGACGGTTCGTCCACCAGCACTTTTTGGAAACGACGTTCAAGTGCGGGATCTTTTTCGATGTATTGGCGGTATTCATCCAGAGTAGTCGCACCCACGCAATGCAGTTCTCCGCGAGCCAATGCAGGCTTCAACATATTTCCTGCATCCATAGAGCCTTCACCTTTTCCTGCCCCTACCATGGTATGCAGTTCATCGATGAAAAGAATGATATTGCCTTCTTCTTTGGAAAGTTCGTTGAGAACCGACTTCAGCCTTTCTTCAAATTCACCACGATATTTGGCACCGGCAACTAGAGAGCCCATGTCCAGAGACAAAACCCTACGTCCGCGAAGCCCTTCTGGAACTTCATTATTGATGATGCGCTGAGCAAGCCCTTCAACAATGGCCGTTTTACCGACACCAGGTTCACCGATAATTACTGGGTTATTCTTGGTACGGCGCTGAAGGACCTGTATGGTTCGACGAATCTCATCGTCTCGACCAATTACCGGGTCTAGCTTGCCCTGTTCCGCACGTTCAGTCAGATCAATGGTAAATTTTTCGAGCGCTTGGCGTTTATCTTCGGCGTGAGGATCTTCTACTTTCTGACCTCCACGCACTTTTTCAATTGCCCCCGAGATTTTTTGCTCGGTTAAGCCCAGCTCTTTCAAAAGGATCCCTAAAGGGCCTTTGTCTTCGATAGCTGCGAGAAGGAAAATTTCAGAGGAGATATAGGCGTCTTGCCGCTTCTGTGCCACTTTGTCGCACATGTTGAAGAGCGTACCCATTCCCGATGACAGTTGAACGTCACCACCAATTCCACTGACTTTGGGTAGGCGATCCATCATTTCGCTTAACTTTGAGCGAAGCTGAACCACATCCACATTTAGCATAGTTAACAGTGGACGAATGGTACTGCCATCCTGATTAAGTAGTGACACCATAAGATGAACAGGCTCGATGTACTGATGATCGCGACCGAGTGCTAAGGATTGTGCGTCAGAAATAGCAACCTGGAATTTGCTGGTAAAACGATCGAGACGCATAACAACCTCCAACCTTTTATTGTTCTTTAACTAGGTTAGGAGATAGGTACGCCATTCGACAATTTCAAGGGGGCAAACTAAGTAAGTGGATGCACATCCATTCCTTAGCTAAATAAGAGAGGTTTTTTATTCAAGCCAGATAAAACTAGCCATTCGACCAGTAATACCATCGCGACGATAGGAGTAAAAATATTGAGGGTCGCTGTAAGTACAAAGTTCAGATTTAAAGATTCGTGAAACGCCTTCTTTATTTAACCTTTGTGTTGCCAGTAAGTTCATGTCCGCAAACCACTTACCTTCTAGCTCTCCTGCAGAAAAAGCATCAACCGCTTGAGGTAGTACATCGCTAAACGCGGTTCGAACATCTTCACCTACTTCAAAGGCATTTTGCCCGATTGCGGGTCCCAGCCACGCCATCACATTGCCAGAGAAATGCGATAACGCTTCTTCTAGAATGCCATCTGCCAATCCGCGCCAACCAGCATGAACTGCAGCAACTTGTGTTCCTTGGGTGTCTGTTAATAGAACAGGTAAGCAATCGGCTGTCATGGCTGAGCATACGATACCAGATTGATTGGTGACTGCACCGTCGCTATCTAGGATGTTATCGGTGGGTTCCACTAAATTTACGATTCGAGTGGAATGGGTCTGATTCAACCAAACAGGAGCCGTTGGCATCGATGCCTTTGATATAAGCCGACTTCGATTTTCGTCGACCAAGCGCTCATCATCTCCCACATGAGTACCTAGGTTAAGCCCTCGGTAAGGTGAAGACGATGCACCGCCGATGCGGGTCGAGCTCACGGCTTTGACGTTTGAAGGGGCATCCCAGTTTGGATAAATCAGTTCCATGCTTTTAGTCTCTTACTACTATCAATTCTTACTAATAGTCGTCTAGAGGATTCTCTTTAGTATCTATGCGCAGTGCTTCCGCCATTGCGACCATGTCATCAGGAACGGGAGCATGGAATTCCAGCTCTTCACCTGTCACCGGGTGAGCGAATCGAAGCATCACTGCGTGCAGCGCCTGTCTGTCAAAAGCACGGATCATCTCCGTTAACTCTTCAGATGCACCTTTTGGAATTCGCGCACGACCGCCATATGGCGTGTCCCCGAGAAGTGGGTGCTGAAGATAAGACATGTGCACACGAATCTGGTGAGTACGACCTGTTTCAAGACGAAGTCGAATACGCGTATGTTCACGGAAATGTTCCGCAACGCGGTAATGGGTTACCGCCGGTTTACCCAATTCGTTCACTGCCATTAAGGTACGTTTTGTTGAGTGGCGACCAATTGGCTTTTCAATCATACCGCCAGCAGTCATGCGACCAATGGCAATTGCCTCGTACTCTCGCGTGATATTACGTTTTTGCAGTTCACGAACTAGACGAGTCTGGGCAGGAACCGTTTTCGCAACCACCATCAGACCCGTGGTGTCTTTATCAAGACGGTGCACAATACCAGCACGAGGCACTTCCGCGATGTCTGGGAAATGGTGCAGCAATGCATTTAAAACCGTGCCATCAGGCGTACCCGCCCCTGGGTGAACGACAAAGTCTCTCGGTTTATTGATGACTAAGATGTCGTCATCTTCATAAACGATATTCAGAGGAATGTCTTGCGCTTCCCAGCGCTCTTCATCTTCTAACTCTGCGTGGAGAATGATTTCCTCGCCGCCCATCACCTTCAAACGAGGTTTGGTGACAACTTCGCCATCCACTTGAATCTTTCCTTCTTTCAGCCATTCCTTAAGTCGAGAACGAGAAAAATCGGAGAAGAGTTCTGCAACCGCCTGGTCTAAACGCTGACCTAATTGGTTGTCTTTTACTGTACTTGTTAATTCAATCTGCTGAGCCATATCGAACTTTTTTAAAAACCGTGAGACTAATACCCACTAGTATGGATAAAATAATAGAATTGCGTCATTGTATCCGTTAACAGAAAAGAAAGTAACGGACACTAAGAAATATTTACTGTAAGGAACGAAGTGCGGACATGAAAAAGCATACATTGTCGGGCTTATTGGCTTTAGGGCTTCTGGTTGGATGCTCTAGCAGCAAAGAGGTTGTGCCTGATGTGCCACCAGCAGAATTGTACTCTGATGCGAAAGTATCGCTTCAAACAGGTAACTGGCGGACCGCAATAGACAAACTGGAAGCACTGGATTCACGCTACCCGTTTGGACCTTACTCAGAGCAAGTACAGCTAGATTTGATCTATGCGTACTATAAAAACAACGATCTGGCTTTAGGGCTGGCGACTATCGCTCGTTTTACCCGTTTAAATCCAACTCATGAAAAATCAGATTGGGTTTTGTACATGCGCGGTTTAACTCACATGGCGCAGGATCGGAACTTCATGCACGATATATTCAACGTAGATCGTTCTGACCGAGATCCTGAACCGGTAAAGTCGGCATTCACAGATTTCAAACGTTTATTGCAACGTTATCCGAACAGCCCATATGCAGAAGATGCGCAGCAGCGTATGTTTGCGCTTAAAAACCGTTTGGCAGAATACGATTTAGCAACAGCGGACTTTTATCTGCGTCGAGAAGCGTGGATCGCCGCCATCAACCGTTGTCAGGAATTGCAGAAGACCTTCCCCGATACAGAAGCTGCACGTAAATCTTTGCTTATTCAGTTAGAGGCGTACAAGATGCTGGGGCTGCAAGATGCGATTGACCGTACACAGCAACTCATCGAATTGAACCCTGTTTAGGGAAGCACAATTTTAGAAAGCAGCTTCGGCTGCTTTTTTTGTATTCACTGGAAATTAAGCACAAGATTATAAGGTGACATACATCACAAAAGAACTTAGAGTAAAGATTAATCAGGTAGGTTTTGAGAATCGTACTGAGCCCCTAAAAATAGAGTATTTTTAGCGTGCTGACTCTTACCAATCTACTCACTTTTCTCTGTTCAACAAGCATTTTTTTCAGAATTTAATCAGCCTTTTGCCTGAGATCACATTCGTATTCGAAGTTGAATTTCCTCAAACAGAAATTGATCTTAATCACATTCTTTTCGAGCCCAATAAGTAATCTGGAGTTAACCCATGAGGGACGAAACAGAGGAAAAACAAATATGAAAGTAAACATCACTGGTAAAAACATCGACATCACCTCTGCCATCCGTAATCACATTGAGGGTAAATTTAAAAAACTAGAGAAGTGGCAAGTTGAATTCATTGGTTGCCAGGCAACCATCAGCGAAGAGCCAAATAAGCAGAAGAAGATTGAAGCCGTTATTTCAGTACCAAAAGGTCAACTTATTGCTTCTGCAACGCACGAAGATCTGTACATCGCAGTCAATGAAGTAGAACAAAAACTAGAGAGACAACTGAATAAACTGCGCCATAAACCAGACGCAAGGCGTGCAAGCCATTCGAATAAGCCTGAATTGGAAGAGGCAGAATAAACCCAACTTAGATTCATGAAGAAGTGGCACCAATAGGTGCCACTTTTTTTACTTGACGATAGATAGCCGCTTTGCTTATTGTGTATAAACACTCACCAATGAAAAGTATTTATGCGTTCAACTAACCTGTTCTTTTTTGACTTCTTTTTTATCTCCTAGCATTGGGGGCAGAAGTCGTTTACTGAAAGAAAAGTCAAAAACGAACAGAAAGCCTCCCAAACGGGAGGCTTTTTTAATAAGGATAATAATCAAATGACAGACAGATTAGACGCTATCAGATTACGTCTTAACCAACTGGATGACCAACTTCTTAAGCTGCTTTCGGAAAGACGTGAACTCAGCATTGAAGTGGCAAAGAGCAAAGTCGAAACTTCAAAGCCCGTGCGAGACGCGAAACGTGAGCAACAACTGCTGGTCAAGCTTATCAATAACGGCAAAGACAAATATCAATTGGATGCACCCTACATCACCAAAATTTTTCACACCATTATTGAAGATTCGGTGCTCCTTCAGCAGGCATACTTGCAGAATCTACTTAACCCAAGTGAAAGCCGTAAGCCTTTAGCCCGCGTCGCATTCTTAGGGTCAAAAGGTTCATATTCACACCTCGCCAGTCATCAGTATTTCAGCCGTAAAAATACTGAGTTGATTGAGCTTAATTGCGAACACTTCAAAGAAGTGGCGTCCACGGTAGAGTCTGGTCACGCGGACTACGGTGTATTACCAATTGAAAACACCAGTTCGGGTTCCATCAATGAAGTCTACGACTTACTGCAACACACGACTCTTTATATCGTTGGTGAACTTACTCTGCCAATTGAGCACTGTCTTGTGGCGACTTCTGATGTTCGACTGGAAGACATTAAAACCCTGTATTCGCACCCGCAACCACATCAGCAATGCAGTGAATTTTTATCCAGAATGAAAGGCGTTGCACTTGAATCTTGTGTCAGTACTGCCGATGCCATGCAGAAAGTAAAAGAGTTGGATCGCAAAGACGTCGCAGCAATAGGCAACGCATCAAGTGGCAAGCTATATGGGCTACAGCCAATTCAGGGAAACATTGCAAATCAAACCGAAAACCACACTCGCTTTATCGTCGTTGCGCGTAAACCCGTGGAAGTTTCGACTCAAATTCCTGCGAAAACAACGTTGATTATGTCTACTTCTCAAAAAGCTGGCTCTCTGGTTGAAAGCTTATTGGTACTTCAACGCTACGGCATCAACATGACCAAGTTGGAATCTCGCCCAATCATGGGTAACCCGTGGGAAGAAATGTTTTATGTCGATTTAGAAGCGCACCTTGATTCCGATGAAATGGACAGCGCCATCACAGAGTTGATCAAGTTGACCACTCATCTGAAAGTGCTGGGTTGCTATCCAATTGAAAATGTCGAAGCCACTCAGGTTTCTCTGGGTTAATTGTAAAACTGAACCCATTTAACACCCTAAATTCTATGTAATTTCACTTTCGCTCACTCTTTTCATATAAGAGTGAGCTTACTTCCATTTGCACGCATATTCCGCGAATAACGCCCCCAAATTCTTAAAGTTAAGTCATTTCTCACACTACAAAGCCAGTAAATTAAGGTAAGTTGCTCCTAAAATTCAGCGTCCGCATTGCGTGAAAACCCAACCTTATTCAGCGCGCATTACCTCAGTTTGGGTAGGTCGTATTCATTGATGAAACGTAAAAATAAAGAATGAAGTTAAGCAAACGAACCTTACTCTTAATAATTCCCGTCGTTGTACTCAGTGCCGCAATATCAAGTTATATCATTTACCTCGGGCAGCACACGGCATTAATCAAGCTTGAGAAAAGCTCCATCCAGCTCAATATGGAGAAGCTTGCCAGCCATTATTCAAGAGCCGCCAACTTTCTCAATAGTTATACCTACACACTCAGCCACAGTGATGTACTTCGAAGCTTTTTCAACGACACCCACAACCCCTATCGAGAATTCGAACTCAGCCGAAGCCTGCACCAGACCCTTACCGACCTCACTGTACACAATGGGAATTTTGCTGCGTTAGGCATCTTGGATAATCAGTTTCGCACTACCTATTACGTTGAAAATCAGGTCGACCCCTATTCCTGGCTGGATAAAAAGATTGCCTCTTTTGTAAAGCAAGGCGTTCAAAATGGAATATGGTCTCAGACAGAGTACCTATTCAACAAGGAAGCGGGGGGAGTATTAGTAAAGTATGATATATACAACAGACAGACATTTTCCTCAGCAAAACAAGCCATTATCCCTGAAAACTTCTTTGTCGTTGTTGCCATGATAGAAACCACGGAATACGACAACTTAAGGCACGCACTGGAAAGAGAGCACCTGACTGTACTGACATACGCACCAGAACCCCCGACACACACTCGAGAGCTCACTCACAGCGTCCAGCTCTCTCCAACTCGATGGGCAACGCTAGACCCTTCCAGCTTCGTTGTAGAAAACAAACTCGGTGAAATCCTCTTCAAACTGCTTATCGCTTTTAGCATGTCCTCTTTCATCACCGTTTCTTTGCTCATCCTGCTTTTCTATCGCTACGTTATTTTCCCTATTACCCGATTAGCCAAGCAGCTCAGGGAAGTTGAAAATCGCCAGCGTGCAAACATTCAACGTCTGGACACTGACGACGAAATTGGTCATCTATCTCATAAGTTTTATGAGATGTATCAGAGCCTGGCAGACAACTATCAGAAGACCAAACAGCTGGCTGAGATGGATCAGCTTACCAAACTCGCTAACCGACGTTATTTCCAATCTCAGGTGGCGAAAGCCTTGGCACTTACGCAGGATACCGATGAAGAAGAAAAGCACTGTATCCTCTATATCGATCTCGATAACTTCAAGTTTGTGAACGACAAATACGGTCACAAGATCGGTGATGCACTGCTGGTGCAGTTTGCTAAGAACTTAAACCAGCTGGAAGAACGAATGGCCACCAAGCATCAGGTCAGAATTCTGTCCTCTCGGCTGTCGGGCGATGAGTTTGCCGTTTATATTTCAGGCTCGGAACTGGAAACCTCCATCATCCATCATTTCTGCCAGAGCATACTTCAGCCATTGCAGTCTGGTTTTATTTCTCCGGTTGGAACATTCCCCATTACTGTGAGTATTGGTGTTGCCACTTACCCTATGGACGGGGACAACATCGAACACCTGCTTTCTAATGCTGATACCGCTATGTACCAGGCTAAACGAGCAGGTAAGAATCAATACACCTTCTACTCCAAAGCACTTGATAAAGAAGTTCAGCGCATTAGCAGTATTGAGCGCGCATTGCGCCGAGCGGATTATCAAGACGAGTTTTCTTTGGTGTATATGCCGTATATGAATTCTAGTGGCACCAAAGTGGTGGGGGTCGAAGCCTTGTTGAGGTGGAACTCTCAAAAACTAGGAACAGTAGAGCCATCTGAATTCATACCCTTGGCAGAACAGACGGGCCTTTTTGAAACTATAGATCGCTGGGTTATTGAAAAAGCCTTTTCCAACTTCCATCAGATACAAAGCTTGTTTGAACAACCAGTTCAGCTTTCCGTTAACTTGTCTTCTGCCGAGCTGGACTCCTGCCAGCTTGCCACGTTCATTGAACAGAAAGCTCAGCAATACCAAATCCCTTATCATCAGGTTGATTTTGAAATCACTGAGACCTTTGCAGCAGAAAGTCAGGGCTACCCACTGCTTCATGAGCTTTCCTCTCAAGGATTTGAACTGGCAATCGACGACTTTGGCTCAGGCTACACGTCTTTTACCCAGTTAGTTCAGTATCCGGTTCAGAAAATTAAATTCGATCGCGGTTTCCTGCTGGCTATGCTGGAGTCCAATAAGCAGCATATAATCAAGCCTTTGATAGAACTTTGCCATTCGCAAAATATCTCTGTCACTGCGGAAGGTGTTGAAAGCCAGCAAATGCATACCTGGCTTCTTCAAAGCGGATGCGATTATATGCAGGGATACTATTTCGGTCAGCCGATGTCTCTTGACCAGTTAAAGGGATGGAAAGCAGACCTATATGCGTCTGGCTAGAAGCATGGAATAACTAAAAATGAAAAAAGTCGTCGTCGCCTCTTTGAACCCAGCAAAAATCAACGCTGTAAAAAGTGCGTTTGCGGAAGCGCTGCCAGAAGAACATTTCGAATTCGAAGGAATCTCTGTTCCCAGCGAAGTTGCCGATCAACCCATGTCGAATCAGGAGACCAAAACAGGCGCGCTGAACCGGGTCAAGAATGCAAGAGATGCTCAGCCTAACGCGCATTTTTACGTAGGGTTAGAAGCGGGTAACGAAGGTAATGACACCTTTGCCTGGATGGTGATTGAATCTGGAAATAAGCGTGGGGAGTCTCGTTCATCTAGCCTTCCGCTCCCCCCAAAAGTTGTGGAACAGGTGCATGCTGGAAAAGAACTCGGGGATGTCATGGATAGCACTTTCGGAACGGATAACATCAAACAAAAAGGCGGGGCGATCAGCTTGCTCACTGGTAATGTACTGACCCGAAGCTCGGTCTATCATCAGGCATTAATTCTGGCGCTGATCCCATTCATCAATCCTGAGCTTTTCCCTGACAATATATAGCTTTCTGTATATTGCTTCCCGTGAAAAACAAAAGGCAGCATCTGCTGCCTGATATATGTAACGTTTAGCTTTTCACTTCTTTCAGTAAGTTTTCTAACGACGCTTTTTCTTTGTCTGACTTGTTTTTCAGTTCGTTAGAACCGCGGGTGATGGTTGCGATACCGACCCCTAACATTTGGCTAATTTGCCGTTGAGACAGTTCACCTTTTAACAGCTCATTAAAGATATTCACTCGGGCTTGAATGGCTTCTCTTTCATCAGGAGTCATTAACATGGTCAACAACATGCCATGTTTATCTTCTTCCGTTGCTCTCGCAACCAAATCAATAACGTCCTGCCACTCCTGATACTCTGGCTCTGGTGACATAAATTTCTCTCAGTGACTTTTTCCTCACCATTTTATACTCAAGTGGCTAGAAGGTGCAGTAAAGAAGCACAAATTTTATTGCGCTTCAATGCTTCTTGCTGCCCTTAGTATCGCTCTTCCTTTTCATTCTTAGTGAGGAAATCGCCTTTCGTGCCACTTAAGAAACGGTAATACGATTCAAACATTAAGATATTCTGAACATACCCGCGGGTTTCTTTGAATGGGATTGCTTCAATAAAGGCAAAAACATCCAGTTTCTGTGCGCTGTTTTCTCTCCAGCGTTTTACGCGGTGAGGCCCTGCGTTATATGCAGCAAACGCGTAGATACGGTTGCCGTCGTATTGGTCGAGCAGGTAGCTCAAATACTGGCTGCCGATTTCGATATTCTTCTTCACATCATGAAGTTCTTTTGGCGTTTTGTAAGGAATACCAAACTTTCTGGCGGTGTATTTTGCTGTAGCAGGCATAATTTGCATGATGCCTCGTGCCCCAACAGGAGAACGAGCCTGTACATCCAGCGCACTTTCCTGGCGTGCCAGAGACATTAGGGTAATGGGCTCTATGTTGTACTTGTCGCCATAAAACTCAAACCACCAGCGGTGAGCGATCGGGAAGCGCAGATGAATTTCATCCCATACTTTTGCTGCAATAGAAGCTTTTACAGTTAAATGAGACCACTTCTGGTTGGAAGCGTAATGAGCCAGTGCTTTTTTCTCCTGTGCAGAGGAACGCTGCAACAACCACTGCCACTCACTTTTTGCAGCAGCAATTTTATCTAAAGCGATCAACTCATGTACTCTGTCCAACGTCGCCTGATGTTGAGTTACCAAAGCGGAGTCTGGCTCACTCTTGCTGATGTCGTATTTGATTGGTGTACCCAAGGTTTGAGCAGCCACCACACTGTAGAAATGGCGCTTACCAAGCAAGGATTCTAAACGTTGCTCACCCGAAGCAGTTTCGCCCAACTCAATCTCAGAGCGAGCCAGCCAATACTGCCAGCGTAATCCAGACTTTTTATCGTCTGGTAACTTAGCTATCCAATTTTTTACACCTTTCCAGTCTGCATGTTGCAACGCTAAGCGCACTCTTCTCTCAATCAGGGCAATATTGCTGGACTTGGCAATGGTTTTGTCGCGCCACGCGATGAGTTCTTCTGAATCGGTATTGATTAATCTGAACGCGGTGTAATCCGCAAGTTGTTGTCTCTGCTCAGACGTCAGTTTCTGCCCAGACACAACCAGATTGAGCTGCTTAACCGCTTCCTCGGCATTGGCTCTCGCCAGCTTTCGGTAGCCATGCCAGGCAAGCTTTTGATTTCTTGGAGTAACATAGGACTTCTTAGCGAAGCGTCCTATCTCTTGTGGAGCACGGTAAAGTTTGGCAATTTTCTCCGCTTCTGCTTTGGCTTTTTTGCTTTCAGGCAGCTTCTTCAAATAGGTCAGCATGCGCCCTTTTCGCGCTTCGTACGCCAGCACCATTCGGTCTAAAACTTTGTCGTCGGTTCTTAGCCCTGCTTTTTGCCAGGCTTCAAACAAATCATCACAAGCTGAAGAAACACTGCTACCGCTCAGCCATAGAGACTCAGCACCCTTTAAAGCCTGATTCTTATCGCCATGAATCAACTGAGAGTAGTAGTAATAACACTGATAGGTTTCACCACGCGGTTTGGTTGTCTGGTAGCGAAAAATGGTTTCCCAGTCTTTTTCTTTTGCCAGACCATCCAGGTAGGAAGCGCGAATGCGCTTTGAAAAAGGTAGAGTGTAATGCTGCTTTTGAAAATAACTGACTTCTTCAATGCTTCGTTTGCCAATATCGACTAGGAAAGCCCGATAGTCGGTATAGGGAGTGAGCACATAGTCAGCGATGTCTGGTCTTATCGATTGGTATTCTTCCACTTTTCTTGCATCAAGTAACGACTGAGCCTGAGCGTACTTCAGCCGCTTCTGTATCAACGTATCTGAGTTTTCTGCTACTACAGAAAAGGCAGAGAAAATGCCCAGATACGCTACACATATCCGTTTGGAAATGTTTCGCATGAATACCTGTCCTTTTGAATGCTTTGCCTGGGGATTAGGTTCTGACGACCTAGCTTATCCATGGCAATCTTAATACGACTTTATGAACAAAGTTTTATAGTGATACTTTATATTCAGGTCAGAGACAACCTGACTGTTCAGAATAATTTTAGGTTTGTTTTTCCCTTGTTGAGAACAAATTCGGCGTATTGTTATGAAAGCACCGAAAAACAAGGGTATACCACTAGACTTCTATCTAAACAGCCAGTTCCGGAAAAGTCCTATCTATTCTGTAAAATTTCTTTTCCCATCCCAAATGCCAGACACGCTTTGCCCCATTAACGCTGGTAAGCGCACAAATTGACAAACAAAGCATCGCCTTCGCAACCTAGCATCTTGAGGTTACTTGGGTATAAAATACAGCCCTAAATTTTTGAACGACAGGAAAGATCGGCAATGGCTGAATACGTATATACCATGTCGCGGGTGAGCAAGATTGTGCCACCTAAGCGTCAAATTCTTAAAGACATCTCTTTAAGCTTCTTCCCAGGAGCTAAAATCGGTGTTTTGGGTCTGAACGGTGCTGGTAAATCTACGCTTCTACGCATCATGGCTGGTATCGATACCGATATTGATGGTGAAGCACGCCCACAACCTGGTCTTAACGTAGGCTATCTTCCACAGGAACCTGTACTGGACGAATCGAAAACAGTACGCGAAGTGGTTGAAGAAGCCGTTGCTGACGTTGCTGACGCGCTAAAACGTCTGGATGCGGTTTACGCGGCATACGCGGAAGAAGGCGCAGACTTTGATGCACTGGCGAAAGAACAAGGCGAACTGGAAGCGTTGATCCAGGCGAAAGACGGTCACAACCTTGAAAACTCACTAGAGCGTGCCGCGAACGCGCTTCGTCTTCCTGAGTGGGATCAGAAAATCGAGCACCTGTCCGGTGGTGAGCGTCGCCGTGTGGCCATCTGTCGTCTGCTTCTTGAGAAGCCAGATATGCTGCTTCTCGACGAACCAACCAACCACCTGGATGCAGAATCTGTAGCTTGGCTGGAACGTTTCCTAGTCGATTACACAGGAACTGTTGTGGCAATTACCCACGACCGTTACTTCCTTGACAACGCAGCAGGCTGGATCTTAGAACTTGACCGTGGTGAAGGTATCCCATGGGAAGGTAACTACACCTCTTGGCTAGAGCAAAAAGATGCTCGCCTAAAGCAAGAAGCAGCTCAAGAAAAAGCGCGCCAGAAAACCATTGAGAAAGAGCTGGAGTGGGTTCGTCAAAACCCGAAAGGTCGTCAGGCGAAATCCAAAGCACGTATGGCTCGTTTTGAAGAACTGCAAAGCGGCGATCACCAGAAGCGTAACGAAACTAACGAGCTCTTCATTCCGCCAGGTGAGCGTCTGGGTGACAAGGTTATTGAAGTTAACAACCTTACAAAATCATTCGGCGATCGCGTTCTGATTGATGATCTGTCGTTCAGCGTTCCTAAGGGTGCCATCGTTGGTATCATCGGTGCGAACGGTGCAGGTAAATCTACCCTGTTTAAGATGTTGAGTGGTTCAGAGCAGCCGGATTCTGGTTCTATCGAACTGGGCGATACAGTCAGCCTTGCTTCTGTTGAGCAGTTCCGTGACAGCATGAACGACAGCAAAACCGTATTCCAGGAAATTTCTGAAGGTTCTGACATCATCAAGATCAACAACTTCGAAATTCCTGCGCGTGCTTACTGTTCTCGCTTTAACTTCAAAGGCGTTGACCAGCAAAAAATCATTGGCGAGCTGTCTGGTGGTGAGCGCAACCGTGTCCACCTTGCGAAACTGCTTAAAGCAGGCGGTAACGTATTGCTACTCGATGAACCGACCAACGACCTGGACGTAGAAACTCTTCGTGCATTGGAAGAAGCGCTACTTGAATTCCCAGGCTGTGCCATGGTTATCTCGCACGACCGTTGGTTCCTGGACCGTATCGCTACTCACATTCTTGATTACCGCGACGAAGGTCAGGTGAACTTCTACGAAGGCAACTATACTGAGTATACAGAGTGGTTGAAACAAACGCTTGGCGCTCAGGCTGCAGAGCCTCATCGAATCAAGTACAAACGTATCGCTAAGTAAAAAAGCGGCACGTTTTCAAGCAAAAGACCGCCCAGGCGGTCTTTTCTTATATGTACGAAATGAATCAAGAAGCACTGAACTGGATTTCTTAGGCGTCACAAATTTAACCGACTCTTTTCCTATTTGCTCCGCAGAAGGAGTACCATAGGGCAAAATTTAAGCATTTATCCGAAGAGAGCAAACTATGATTGAACGCCGTCGATTTTCTCGTGTTGTCTACCAAGCGCCTGCCAGACTCATACAAGGCGACTTGTCCCTAAACAGCGAAATCCGAGACCTGTCACTGCATGGACTTTTGCTTTCTAGCACGCCAGATACCCATCAGCTCAGTCAGAACACGATGTTAGACGTCGACATCGAGTTACCTGAAAGTGACATTGTGATATCATTAGAGGCTGAAATTGTGGAGCTGAACGACCAGTTCATGCGAGTAAGTATCCACCATATTGATATTGACAGCATCAGTCACCTGAAACGATTGGTTGAACTGAATGTTGGTGATGAAGCCCTTTTGCATAGAGAATTAGAGCAGCTATCTGATTTAGGTGCTTAACAAGCAATAAATGTCTCGAAAAATACAGATATCTATCCCGACTTCGTCTGGGGTACAGCATTTTTTTGTGGGAAGAAAAGCGACAGCCGGTATTCTTCTTTCACTGTTTGCCCTTCCAAGTTTCCTGGGCACATCCATCTACCAGTACCTTTCTGCAAAAGACCATGCAGAGAGTTCACTTGCGCGAGCGGAGCAAAGCTTCGTTCACGCGCAGACTCAGATTGATTACCTTGACCAGAAAAGCGATCAGTTTAAGGCGCTTTACGAAGCGCAGATAAGTGCCAACCACTCTTTAACTCAAGAGCTGGAAGAGAAGAAAGGCGAGATTCTGACATTGGGTAAACGTGTCAACGATGTTGAATCTGTCCTTGGTATTACACAGGAAACGTCTGTGGTTGATTATGCTGAGCTTTCACTGGAGCAACGGATTGACGCGGCTGCCATTGACTCGGCTGTACGCGCGACCATGTTCCGACTGCTTCCAAACGACAGCCCGGTGATCTATCAGCGTATTTCTTCAAGCTACGGTTACCGTAAGAACCCGATTACTGGAAAACGCCATCGTCATCTAGGTATCGACTTAACCTGTCAGCGCGGGGAGCAAGTGCTTGCCCCAGCGGACGGTGTGGTAGAACTGCGTCGACCAAGCAGAGAAGGCTACGGTAACTTGTTGAAACTTCGTCACGCTTTTGGCTTTATGACGTCTTATGCGCACTTGCAGAGTTTTAAAGTTCGCAGCGGTCAGTTCGTGAAAAAAGGCGATGTGGTTGCAACCTGTGGTAACTCTGGCAATTCGACCGGCCCTCACCTGCATTACGAAGTGCGTTTCTTGGGCAGAACATTAAATCCTAAGCACTTTATGGACTGGACCCCAGACAGCTTTGATACCTTGTTTGAGAAAGAACGAAGCATCAAATGGGCATCACTGGTGGATGTGATGAGTAACGTCGTCAAATTGCAGGTTCTGTTAACGCAGAACCCAAGTAAAGAACCTGACTCCGTGGATACCGTTAAAAACGCAACAGAAAAGGAAGTGGTCAATTAAACCCGACTGCATTGAAAAACAAAACGGCTCCAGAAGGAGCCGTTTTTCATTTTGTCTGTTGCTTAACCGCGGTGAATGGCGTCATTGGCTTGCTTAAGCAGCTTCTGACTTTCTTCCATAAATTGCTGGGAATAATCCCCAAACCAGTCACCAACCTTTTCAAAGCTCTCAACAAAGGCTGTTTTGTCGGCTTTTTCCAACATTTCCAAAGCACTGCCAAAACTTTGATGGAAGCGTTTGATCATCTCAATATTGTCTTCTGAGGATAAAATGATGTCTGCGTACAGGTTAGGGTCCTGAGCAAACAAACGCCCGACCATCGCCAGCTCCAGCCGGTAAATAGGGGAACTGAGTTGAAGCAAATTATCGATATTTGGGTTTTCGCCACTTAGGTGCAAACCATAAGCAAACGAAGTAAAGTGGCGCAGAGCCTGGATCAGGGTCATACCATGATCGTGTTCTTGGGCTTCACACTTACACAGGCTCGCGCCCCAAATCTCAATTTGTTTCAACAGCCAGTGGTAAGAGTCTTCACCGCGACCATCGCAGAACACCACTACTTGCTTCGCCAGGCTTGGTACATCCGGACCAAACATAGGATGAAGACCAACTACCGGACCTTGATGAGTATCCATCATGGCTGCCAGAGGCTTGGCTTTAATCGAGGTCAAATCACAAAGAATGCAGTTTTCAGGAAGATTACCCAGCTTTGCGATGACACTTTCTGTCAGATGAATCGGCACCGTCACAACAACCAGTCCCGCTCCATCCAGTATTTCATCGGCACGTTCCCAATCCTGACTCCCCAACACTTTTACGTTGTAGCCTGATAACCGGAACATGCGACCAAACAAACCACCAAGCTGACCATGACCGCCGACAATCACAACCGAACCCAGATCTGGGTTAAGGCACTTGAATCCTGAATCTTTTTCGCTGGTATATGATTCGCGCATGGTGCGACGCAAGATGTCCTCGATCAGTTGAGGTGGTACGCCTTGCTTTTCCGCTTCTTCGCGTCTTGAAGCCAGCATTGCGGCTTCACGCTCGGGGACATAAATGGGTAGCCCGTGCTCACTCTTTACTTCCCCGACTTTTTCTACCAGTGCTAGCCTTTGGGCTAGCAGATCGACCATTTGTTTATCCACCTGGTCGATTTGATCTCTCAATTCATTCAGTTCAACTGCCATTCAGCTTTTACCTTATTGGTCTTTTATTCTGTCTTCTAAAAATGGCACCAGCTCTTGGTGTGCATGTGTTAATAGTGCCTCAGTTGTGTCCCAATTGATACACGCATCGGTGATAGAAACCCCGTACGCCATCTGATCTACAGGAATATCTGACGCCTGATTGCCTTCATTGATGTGGCTCTCAATCATCAGACCGATGATCGACTTGTTTCCTTCACGGATTTGATGAATTACATCTTCTGCAACCAAAGGCTGACGGCTGAAGTCCTTACGGGAATTAGCGTGGCTGCAATCGACCATCAGTGCGGCGTCCAGCCCTGACTTCGCCATTTCTTCTTCACATTCAGCAACAGAGACTGAGTCGTAGTTAGTCTGCTTACCACCACGCAAAATGACATGACCATGAGGGTTACCTTGCGTGGTCAGTAGTGCAACCTGACCTTCGCGGTTTATCCCCATAAAGCGGTGACCAGAGGAAGCCGCCTGCATCGCATTAATGGCGGTTGCCAGGCTGCCATCCGTACCGTTTTTAAAGCCAACTGGCATAGACAGACCACTCGCCATTTCACGGTGAGTCTGAGATTCAGTGGTACGCGCACCAATCGCAGCCCAACTGAACGTATCCGCTAAGTATTGCGGGCTGATAGGGTCCAGTGCTTCGGTTGCCAGTGGAATTTCCATTTCAGCCAAATCGACCAGAAGCTGACGAGCTACGTGCAGACCGTGCTCAATATCAAACGTCCCATTCAAATGCGGGTCGTTGATCAAACCTTTCCAGCCAACCGTCGTTCTTGGCTTTTCAAAGTAAACTCTCATCACGATGTATAGCTGATCATTCAATTTCTCAGACAGGGCTTTCAGGCGTTTGGCGTATTCTTTAGCTGCATCAATGTCGTGAATGGAACATGGTCCACATACCACTAGCAAGCGATGATCTTTTTTATCCAGAATGTTCGCAATTTCCTGACGAGACTGTTGAATGAATCGTCGTGCATTTTCGCTGAGTGGGATTTTCTCTTTCAGTGCGTTTGGTGTGATAAGAACCTGTTCGTCGCTGATGTGTATATTACTTAATTCGCTTTTTTGCATTTCCATTACCTGTAAACTTAAAATTACACCCACTTCAATCAGCGAGCTATACATCCAATAACGAACAAAATAACAGCTAAAAAAAGTATTTCAAGCGTAAACTTAAAAAAACATTTGCTGTAAATATAAATTTACACACCATGTAAACACGGTTCTTTTCCTACTTCGCAAGAATATCGATTAAAATAGCGGAAAACCCTCCTTCAGGAATGGCTATGGATTTAATTTTGTCTTTGCTTCAGCAAATGTGCGTGTACCTTGTCTTAGCCTATATGCTGAGCAAAACACCCATCTTTTTGCCTTTGCTTAATATTTCTTCCAGCTTAAGCCACAAACTCAGCTGTTACGTCCTTTTTTCGTTGTTCTGCATTATGGGCACTTATTTCGGTCTTCAGATCAACGATGCCATCGCCAACACCCGTGCCATTGGAGCCGTTATGGGCGGGCTGTTTGGCGGACCTGTTGTCGGGTTTGCAGTTGGATTAACTGGGGGTCTGCACCGGTATTCGCTCGGTGGATTCACCGATCTTGCCTGCGCGATTTCGACCACTGCCGAGGGGCTTATTGGCGGATTACTCCACAGCTACTATGTTCGACGGGGCAAAACCAGCCAGCTGTTTAATCCTATCGTGGTGTTCTCTGTGACCTTATTTGCCGAAATCGTTCAGATGGCGATCATTCTGGCAGTCGCGAAACCTTTCGATCAGGCTTACCAGTTAGTGAGCGCCATTGCAGCACCAATGATCATCGCAAACTCAGTGGGTGCCATGCTGTTCATGAGTATCCTTCAAGACAGAAAAACCATCTTTGAGAAGTACTCAGCCGCCTTTTCCCGAAGAGCTCTAACAATTGCCGAACGATCGGTGGGTATTCTTAGTTCAGGGTTCAATGCAGACAACGCAAACAAAATTGCCCGCATTGTGTATGAAGAGACGAATGTGGGCGCAGTTTCGATAACCGATAAAGACAAAATTCTGGCTTTTGTCGGGATTGGAGACGACCACCATAAACCGAACACCCCTATTTCATCCAAAAGCACCATTGATGCAATTCAAAATAATAAAATCATTTACTTAGATGGCACCACACGCCCCTACCAATGCTCAATTTCCAACGACTGCAAATTGGGTTCAGCATTGATTATTCCGCTAAAAGCGGGAGAAGATGTGATAGGTACCATCAAGCTATATGAACCAAAGAGAAAGCTGTTTTCAACCATAAACATGTCGATGGCAGAAGGCATAGCTCAACTGCTTTCCAGTCAGGTCTTGTATGGGGATTACCAAGAACAGCAGACCCTGCTGACACAAGCTGAAATCAAGTTATTGCACGCTCAGGTAAACCCTCACTTTCTGTTCAATGCGCTGAATACCATCAGTGCCATCACCCGAAGAGACCCTGACAAAGCAAGAGAGCTCATCCAGCATCTTTCTCGCTTTTTCCGTAGCAACTTAAAACAGAACATTGAGACCGTCAGGCTAAAAGAAGAACTCGATCATGTGAATGCCTACCTGACGATCGAAAAAGCACGGTTCAGCGACCGGCTCGAAGTCGAATGGGCAATAGACGATGCCTTACTCGAAAGAATCATCCCAAGTTTTACCCTACAGCCTCTTGTCGAAAATGCTATCAAACATGGTATTTCTCAGCTATTGGAAAATGGTAAAGTCCGGATATACAGCCAGTTTGCCGACAACCACTACTCCATTGTAGTGGAGGATAATGCGGGGTTGTATACCACTCCAGAGCATGGACACTCTGGTCTGGGGCTAGACATCGTCAACAAAAGACTGACCAATCAGTTGGGTAAGTCATCCGCATTGAAGATTGACTGTCTGCCACACGAATACACTCGAATGAGTTTTACACTACCGAATACAGAGACACACGAATGCTGACCGCGATTGTCATAGATGACGAATTATTCGCCAGAGAAGAGCTAACGGAACTGCTCCTGGAAACACAAAAAATCGAAATTATCGATCAGGCGTCCAATGCGATTGAAGGATTGAAAAAGATCCACAGCCTGAAACCCGATGTGGTCTTCCTCGATATCCATATGCCACAGGTCAGCGGCATCGAGCTGCTCTCAATGCTCGACCCAGATACTATGCCTAATGTTGTATTTGTCACTGCTTACGACCAGTACGCAATTCAGGCGTTTGAAGAGAATGCTTTTGATTATTTGCTCAAGCCAGTCGAACAGAAACGGCTTGAGAAGTGTGTTGCCAGACTGGTAAAAACGGCTGAACTCAAACAGCCCGTAGATTACTCTCCAATGATCAAAGATAAGCTGGAGCAGGTGCCTTGTGTTGGGCACAATCGGATTGTCATTTTTCCTATCGCAGAGGTGGAATTTGCTTTCACCGACATATCGGGGGTTCAGGTAAAAACCGCTGAGCAGACCGCCACCAGCCAGTTAACCTTGAAAATTCTGGAGCAGAAAACACCGCTGCTTCGCTGCCATCGTCAGTATCTGGTCAACACTCAGGCGATTCGAGAAATTAAACTGTTAGAGCATGGACTTGCTGAAATAATCACTCACAGCGGGAAACCCGTTCCGGTGAGCAGACGATACCTAAAAAGTCTTAAAGAAACGTTAGGGATCCAATAGAAAACTGCCGTGGAATAATGATACACGGCAGTAGTATATGGGGAGTAGTTAGCTTTCTAACATCCGTTTCATGGCTTCAGATGCTTGCTTCCACTCGTGACTCAATCGCAAATCTGCTAACGAAAAACTCTGCTTTTTCAGCAAATGGAGAGCATTAGGGACTTCCGAAATCGGCAGATTATCCAATGCGCTCACGGTGTAGTCCCGATTATTGCACATCAGTAGCATGTCGCATCCCGCATCAAGAGACTGCTTTGCACGTTCAGCAGGCGTTCCCATTACTCCTGCACCTTCCATACTTAAATCATCAGAAAAGACGATTCCCTGAAAACCAAGCTGCTCCCTTAACACCTTTTTAAGCCAGTAAGCGCTTCCGCTGGCTGGCTCGGGATCGTATTCAGGGAAAATAACATGGGCAGGCATCATGGCATCAATCACACCTGCATCGATATGCGCTTTGAATATCGCCATATCCTGTTCAAAAATGGAGTCGCGCTCATCAATCGCCGTCTCATGGTGCGTATCAGTAATAACGCCGCCATGCCCCGGGAAATGTTTGCCTGTGGTCGCCATTCCTACCGCTTTCATACCTTTCATATAAGCCTGGCTGTGACTCAGTATGGTTTCTTTATCTTCACCAAACGCTCGGTTACCAATAGCTTTGCAATCGTGCCCTTTGTCTAGAACAGGAGCGAAGCTCAAATCGACATCATGAGCAATCAGCTCGGCTGCCATGAGCCAGCCAGCCTGCTCCGCCAGTTCAAGACCTTGGTTATGTTTGGCAAAATCCTGCGCGGGAGGAATAAGGCTAAAACCCTCTTTGAACCTCTGAACTCGTCCCCCTTCCTGATCGACACCAATCAGTATGGGGCGCTTGGCAGCTTTGCGGATACTGGCATTCAACGCGAGAAGCTGTTCATTGTCGTGATAGTTTCGCGCAAATAAGATGACTCCACCCACTGTCGGATGCTGCAAAATCTCTTTGTCTTCTGCATCTAACTCATAGCCTGCAACATCTATCCAGAGTGGTCCCATAAGTATGCCTCTTGTTATCCCGAGTTAAGGTTAATATATTGATATTCAAACGATCGCTTTATTATTACAGATATTGAATCGTGGAGTCAGTCAATTTCACGTTAGGGAGAGCTACGTGGCAAATCAAAACGAATACTACATTGGCGTCATGTCGGGAACGAGTCTGGATGGCGTTGACGTTGCGCTGGTAGAAATCTCAGAAAGTGACATCACGCTTATTGATAGCTACGTACATCCAATGCCACCAGAGGTAAAACAGCGAGTCCTCTCGGTATGCGAAGGGCAAACCACCAGCGTGAAAGCGATTGGGGAACTCGACCACGATTTGGGTAAGCTGTTTGCTAAAAGTGTGAATACGTTTATCGAGGCTAAAGAACTCTCCTCAGAAAGCATCCGAGCGGTTGGTTGCCACGGTCAAACCTTGTTTCATCAGCCAGATACCACTCCCCGATTCACCATGCAGCTTGGTGACGCAAACCTCATCGCAGTAGAGACCGGGATTGATACCGTGGCTGATTTCCGTCGAAAAGACATGGCATTAGGTGGTCAAGGTGCTCCGCTGGTTCCTGCTTTTCATCGCTGGCTGTTTGGCAGTGGCGACTCTACAACGGTTATCCTGAATATTGGCGGCATTGCAAATATCTCTGTATTGCACCCAACTCACCCCACAGTTGGCTACGACACAGGCCCCGGGAATATGTTGATGGACGCCTGGTGCTTCAAACATACGCATTCACCATACGATAAAGACGGTCAACTTGCCCGTTCCGGAAAGGTGGTACCAGTCCTTCTCAACCAGTTTTTAAATGAAGCCTATTTTGAGTTACCTTCCCCCAAAAGCACGGGACGCGAGCTATTCAATGTAAACTGGTTGGCACAGTTTGAGTCCGTAAATAACCACACCATTGAAGACATTCAGGCAACGTTACTTGAGTTAACCGCAGTCAGTATCGCCCAGGAGGTAGAAAAACACATATCAGGTTCCGCTCCTACCTTACTGGTATGCGGTGGTGGTGCAATGAACCCCGCCCTAATGGAGCGACTGGGTACATTACTTCCTGATTGGACAGTAGCGGACACCAAAGATCGCGGTATCGACAGTGAGTTCATGGAAGCCATGGCTTTTGCTTGGCTGGCTCATAGACGTATTCATGGATTGCCAAGCAACCTTCCTGAAGTCACAGGAGCAAGCAAGCCCGCTTCTTTGGGTGTAATATATCCTTCAAACTAAAGCTCATAAGGCAACATCATGGCTAACGACGCATTACTTTCTGCTTTGGCGCATTTGGTCTCTGAAGGTCGAAACCCAGAAACCATGGACATCGATTTACTCTCCTCTCTGGATATCGTCAAAAAGCTTAATCATCAGGATAAACAGGTCCCTGCTGCGATTGAAAAGGAACTGCCTCAGATTGCTACAGCAGTAGACCGAATTGCTGAAGCTTTTCAAAAGAGTGGAAGGCTGATTTACATTGGTGCGGGGACCAGTGGTCGGTTAGGTGTTCTGGATGCGTCTGAATGCCCGCCTACCTTTGGGGTTTCTGATCAGATGGTGATTGGTTTGATAGCTGGCGGAAAAGACGCGATGTTCAAAGCCAAAGAAGGGGCAGAAGACAGCCAAGCTTTTGGTCAGCAAGACCTGGAAAAAATCTCGCTCAGTTCAAATGATGTGGTTGTCGGAATCGCTGCAAGCGGAAGAACGCCTTATGTGATTGGAGGTCTGGAATACGCCAATCACATTGGAGCTTACAGCATTGCACTGTCCTGCAACCCAGAGTCCCCGATCGCACAATGTGCCAAACTGGCAATCAGCCCTGTTGTGGGTCCCGAAGCACTGACAGGCTCTACCCGCCTGAAGTCTGGCACCGCTCAAAAGCTAGTACTCAATATGCTGACGACTGCCAGCATGATCCGAATAGGTAAGAGCTATCAAAACCTGATGGTGGATGTGAAAGCCAGTAATGAAAAATTGATTGCAAGAGCCGTACGTATTGTCGTTCAGGCAACGGAATGCAGTAAAGAAGACGCGAAAACCATGTTAATTGAGACTCAGTATGATGTGAAACTGGCTATTCTGATGATATTAACGGGAATGGATTTAAGCAGCGCAAAAGCACAACTATCAAAACAGCAGGGATTCTTGAGAAAAGCCGTTCAGGATCTGGTTTAGGTTTTATTTGGGGAAGGCTATTCGCCATTCCCCGATCTTTGATTCCAGCCTCTTTGCCACTCCATTCGGAATTTCTGCGCATCTGGCATTCCCTCGCACACACCTTCATAAAAGCTGCCAGACAAGCCAATTTGATACGCAAATGCCGGGTTACAATACTCCTGAACACCAACCAGGTAACCCTGATCGTAATCGGCGTGATTGACCTGCCCATATTCCGCTAGATCCTGAAAAGAACGTTGGGTCTGCCCTTTCACACCATCGCGGTAACCGATCGAATACCAATCACTGTCACCCGATAAGAATTCGCTGCCGGAACAGCCGACCAGCAAGAGTCCCATCACTAAAGCCACTAATCGTTGTTTCATCGCCATACCTGATCGTTATATTGAATTATCAGTGTACGATGAAACGCCTGATTTTGCCTGATTTATTCCAGTACGAGTCGATTGGATTTTGCAATATGAGCCGGACGCATTGAGATATCGGAAGAAGCTTGAATTAAAGTCACATTGTCGCCACTCAATTCCGCCAGATACGTAGGTAACTCAATGCGTTGTTCGATTACCGAAACGGAGTCGCCAAAAGGCGTCGGTAGATGAACTTCACCTAGAGCCCGACGAACGGCACCTGGCTCTGTCGATTTAGCAAGGTTGACCGCATACCCAAAGGCCAGAACAGACAGGTAGGATGAAACAAAGCCGCCTGATACGTAAACTTTAGACAGATCGCGATATACCCGTTGAGTAAATAACGGGTTAACAGGCTCGAAGAAGCAACTCGCATTGAGTACGCGAATCTTGTCCAGTTTGCCCAGTGCCACGGATTCGCTGCGGCTCATGTGTGAGCAGAGTACTGTGAGTGAGCGTCCATCCCAGTCTCTGTTCAGCTCAGTCAAAAAGGCGTAACTCGCCTCCCCCATCAAGTGATTCACAACGAAGTCGGGTCGGTGAGTCAACAATGAACGAATGGTGTAGTGGAAAGTACGGCAACCTTCACGGTAGTAGTTGTCAAAGGTAAGAGTCCCACCGCCAGTTTTGACATACGAGGTCGTCATCTCACTGAGTTCCCACCCAAGCTGGTCATTCGGGCTTACGATGGCACACTTTGTCCCTTCTTCCTGAAAGGCGTATTCGAGAAGTGGCAACAAGTAACTGTCTGGGGATGCGCCAAATTCAACCAGTGAATCGAAGTGTTGCTGTTTGCCAGATAAAGCGGAAGACCAGAGCAGAGCTGAATCGCCTTCCATCGATTCCAACACACGTAATCGGGAATCGATAGTCGTGGTTCCGAAAAGGTGTTCAATGCCCTGCTTTTGTAGCTGACGAGCATGATTAATGTAGGTATTTTTCTGACCAAACGGATCTTTGTGTACGGCTCCGAGCTTGAAGTCGAAATGTGGATTTGCATTAACCTGAGCAATGCCGAACTGAGTACCGATTAATGTCTGGTAACTGACTTTTCTATACTGGCTTTGGCTGGAATAAAGCACGCCTACGGGAATGGTATTCATCATTCTCCCCCTACACAAATATCCATCTCATCAAGCCATGACGTTTTGTAGTTGGGCTAAATCTCGTGCTTTCGCATTCAATTTATTAATTAGCTCATTTTCTTTTTATTTATGCTCATATCTAGCCGAGCCGTAGAGAAAACTCAAGGCTGGTTACAATTGCTTCACCTCGTAAATTCTCAATATAGAGACAGATTTTATAGCAACATATTTCTTATTTTCATGAGGTTATGACAAAGCCACTTTCTCTTCACAAGCCATATTCTCAGCTCTGCGACTTATCTGTTTTTGTATTTTTGTTCAAACCACTTATTTCTGATAACTGCCACTTAACTTGCTATTCCACCACTCACGACCAAGCAGAATGAAGTGGACATGAGGGAAGCGTACTATCCAGTCTGAAAGGTTAAAACAAGACACGGGGCGTGAAATATGTTGTGGTTTCTCATGTGTGTCGCTGCACTGATTGGCGGCTACTTTATTTATGGGACGTTTGTAGAGAAGGTATTCGGAATTAAAGAAAACCGACAGACACCCGCTTACTCAAAACAAGACGGCGTGGACTATGTTCCTATGTCGAACAAAAAAGTGTATCTGGTTCAGCTACTGAACATTGCTGGCGTGGGACCTATTTTTGGTCCAATCATGGGGGCATTGTATGGTCCTGCGGCCATGTTGTGGATCGTGCTGGGTTGTATCTTCGCAGGTGCCGTGCACGACTACTTCTCTGGCATGCTTTCTGTACGCAACGGCGGAGCATCAGTACCAAGCATCACAGGTCGCTACCTGGGTAATGGCGCAAAACACTTTATGAATATATTTGCCATTATTCTTCTGCTGCTTGTTGGTGTGGTGTTTGTTTCCGCTCCCGCTGGCATGATTACGAACCTCATCAATGACCAGACGGACTTCTCCGTTACTATGACTAGCATGGTAGTGATCATTTTTGCTTACTACATCATCGCAACCGTTGTTCCTGTCGACAAAATCATTGGTCGCTTCTACCCAGTATTTGGAGCACTGCTTATCTTTATGTCGGTTGGTCTGATTTCTGCCATTGCTCTATCTGATGAGCATACGGTTATGGGTGGTTTTGAAGTCACGGACATGTTCACTAACATGAATCCTAATGACTTGCCTCTGTGGCCAGCACTGTTTATCACCATCGCATGTGGTGCTATCTCTGGCTTCCACGCTACGCAGTCTCCTCTGATGGCCCGCTGCATGCAAAACGAAAAGAACGGTCGCTTCATCTTCTTCGGTGCGATGATCGGTGAAGGTGTCATTGCACTTATCTGGTGTGCACTGGCTCTGTCTTTCTTCGGCTCGGTGGATTCCTTATCTGAAGCCATTGCAAATGGTGGTCCGGGTAACGTTGTGTACAGCGCTTCGTTTGGTCTGCTTGGTGTATTTGGTGGTGTTCTGGCATTCCTGGGCGTGGTGATTCTTCCAATCACTTCTGGTGATACTGCGTTCCGCTCTAGCCGCCTGATTCTGGCTGAATACTTCAACATGGAGCAGAAGACACTGCGCAACCGCTTATTGATGGCTGTTCCACTGTTTGTTCTTGGCGGTATTCTGACTCAGGTTGATTTCGGTGTTATCTGGCGCTACTTCGGATTTGCAAACCAGTCGACAGCAACCATGATGCTATGGACAGCTTCTGCATACCTGCTACGTCACAACAAACTGCATTGGATTACCACTGTCCCTGCTATCTTTATGACAACGGTATGTGTGAGCTTTATCATGAGTAATAGCCAGCTTGGTTTTGGTTTGCCGATGAACGTCTCTACGGTGGGTGGCATTGTGACAGCACTGCTGATTACCGCATACGTTATTAAGACATCAAAAGGGAAAGGAGAAACGGAACTGGCAGACGAAGAAACACCTTCTTCAACAGCCAAGACCGCTTAACAAACTTATCCTAACATGAATTTTAAAAGGGCTCTCAGAGCCCTTTTTTCATCCACATTCTTCCGCGATAAGACATAACTCATCAAGCCACTGATGGGTAAGCTCGAACAGTTGATTAATCTGTTGGTCATCCATTTTTTTCTGCTTAGCCACCAGATCCGCCAGCACTACCATGCCAGACAAGGCAACTTTCTCGAACAGACTACTGAGTACCTTCGCACTTGCTGTTATGTTTTCCAAATCCTGATTTTGTTGCGCTGTATTCAGATCCGTCACCGCTGATAACGCCTCTTCAATCACATTGTTAATAAACACTGGCATCACGTCGTAAGCGACAGCGTTTTTGCGCATAATGAGATTGATGTCTACGGTATCGGTGTCTGCATGTGTGTTAGCGCTTTCAGTTTGCTTGTAGATAATCCCATTCGGGAACAGCTTTTCCGCGTAACTGCTTAACGTCTCGTGCAGCTCCCTCTCTACCACTGGTTTGGCAATCAGATTATCGACCCCTGCCTGTTTCATCTTGTCTCGAGTCTCTTTAAACAAATCAGCGGTGCAGCCAAGAATCAACGTGTTCTTATTGAGTGAGTCCTGACGAATCAGGTACGTTGCCTCAATGCCATCTTTCACTGGCATGTGGTTGTCCATCAGTATCAGATTGAAGGTCTTGGTTTTTGTCAGCTCATAAGCCAGTTCGCCATTCTCAATGCACTCGGTTACAAACCCGCATTGCTTGAGCATAGACTGGAGCACCATGGCATTAAGTCGGTTGTCTTCAACAATCAGCGCTGTGAGTCCGTTGTAATTGAGTGGTCGGGTATCTTGCACAACCGCAAGCTGAGGCTCTGCAAGTGCCAATGGCATGGTAACGGTAAAACAGCTCCCCATTTCGAGCTCGCTGGCTACTTTTATGTCTCCACCCATTTGTTTCACCAGCCGGAAGACAATAGATAATCCAAGCCCTGTACCACCGTATTTTCGAGTGGTAGAACTGTCAGCCTGTTCGAACGGATTAAATAAGCGTTTGAGTGTTTCTACGCTCATACCGATTCCGGTATCTTTGATAGAAACCGTCAGAACCGTTTTTTCACCTTCAATTTGCTCTTCAACTTTCAGTTCTATAAAGCCTTTTTCGGTAAACTTAATGGCGTTGTTCAACAAGTTAAACATCACCTGACGAACACGCGCTTTGTCGGAGTTCACCCAGCGGTCTGGAGCAACTTTGTTATCAATGTAGAGATCGACACCTTTTTCTTCCGCTAACGACTGGTAGATACTGCTGACCGACCCCATCAGATGAGTAAAAGCAAAAGGATGATTATCAAGCTCGAACTTTCCCTGCTCTATCTTGGAAAAATCCAGGATCTCGTTAAGCAGCGTCATCATGTGCTCACCTGACTCATGGAGGTTTTGCAGATGACTTCGCTGACTGTCACTCAAGTCCGTTTTTTGAAGTAACTGCGCAATTCCCAATACACCGTTCATGGGTGTTCGGATTTCATGGGACACCACCGCAAGAAATTCTGTTTTTGATCTGCTCGACTGCTCAGCCCGATCTTTTTCGCACCTTAAAAGCTCGATGATTTTTTCAAGGTTACCTGCGATCTCATTCAGT
Source organism: Vibrio sp. SCSIO 43132 (assembly GCF_019904195.1). Lineage (NCBI taxonomy): Bacteria > Pseudomonadati > Pseudomonadota > Gammaproteobacteria > Vibrionales > Vibrionaceae > Vibrio > Vibrio sp. SCSIO 43132. The sequence continues at coordinate 707,059 of NZ_CP063199.1, read as the reverse complement.
TCATCTCCTTCCCAGGAAAGCGTTTCGTTTTGAGCGGGCTCATGGTGGTAGACACTCTTTTGTAGCTTTTCGCTGTATTGGGCAAACTGTTTCAATCGGCGGGTCAGGGTTCGGTAGAGCCAGGTCATACATACAATGGAAACCAAAAAAATCACGATAGTCGCTATCACGACTTTCCATCGCATTTCAGAAAACAGCGCATTTACCTTAGTCAGTTGTTCCCCTTCGCGATCCTTAGCGGTATGTTCCAGATTATTGAGCGCATGAATCGCGGGTTCATCATCGACTCTAGCCTGATCATCAATTTGATCTATGGTCAGACTTTGATGATATTCCACGGGTAATTGGAAGAGTTTACTTTGGTATTCGGTGATAACGCGATCGACCGCTTCAAGAGCGTGCTTTTCAGAAATAGTTAGGTTCAGTGTTTTGTATTCAGCAATGACCAATTTTGCCTGTTTAAAGCGTTCTAAAGAGGCATCGCGATCTTTGTTTTTTCCACGTAGTACGTAGTTTTTGAATTGATGAATCGCCCCGTCATACCCTAACTGATACCGAAGCTGCTGAAGCAAGTTGATGCGTGAAGACACTTCTTCACGATATTCCGTATTTGCCTGTTGATAGGCACTGAGTGAGGAAATGGATATCCATGTAAAAACTGACACCACCGCCAGTATAAAAACAGTGATTAGCCAGAGCTTTCTTTTGATCGAGCTGTTAGCGGAAAACCACGAATTGAACTGCATTCCGTTTCCAACCTCCCTGTTTTATTGGTTTGATGATCGGTGCAACATGCTTGTTATCAAGATCATTCCTATTACTCTACTTTAAAAATAGTAAAGCCCCGAAGGTTTCGGGGCTTTATTTGTTGATTTAGTCGTGATTTTTCAGACTTCTCGTACCTGTAACTCGCGCGGCACTTCGAAAAACATATTCTCTTCGCGTCCAAGAACTTCTTCCACATCGTTCGCACCGAGTTCTTTAATGCGATCAAGAATTTGGTTTACCAACTCTTCTGGCGCTGATGCTCCTGCGGTTACCCCAACGAGTGAGGCATTCTCAAACCAATGCTCTTCAATTGCCTCTGGGCAGTCAATCAGGTGACCCGGCGTGCCCAGCTTTTCAGCCAGCTCTTTCAGGCGAGTAGAATTCGAGGAATTTTTTGAACCGACGACCACCAGCACATCAACCTGAGTAGCCAGAATGCGCACTGCATCCTGACGGTTTTGCGTGGCATAGCAAATGTCGTCTTTACGAGGTCCCTGAATTTCCGGGAAAACACGACGCAGTTCTTCAATAACGTCTGCCGTTTCATCTACAGACAGCGTCGTCTGGCTTACATAGTGGAAGTTGGTTGGATCTTTCACTACCAGCTTTTCAACATCCTCTGGGGTCTCCACCAGATACATGCCGCCGGTGTCACTATCATACTGCCCCATGGTGCCTTCAACTTCAGGGTGACCTGCGTGACCAATCAGAACCACTTCCATATTGCGTCGGCTGGCACGTGCCACTTCCATATGCACTTTCGTTACCAATGGGCAAGTCGCATCAAACACCGTTAACTTGCGGCGTTTGGCTTCTTTTCTTACTGCTTGTGATACGCCATGAGCAGAGAAAATCACAATGTTATCGTCTGGCACTTCATGCAGCTCTTCAACAAAGATAGCACCACGTTGCTTCAAACCCTCAACCACAAAGCGGTTGTGCACAACTTCATGGCGCACATAGATTGGTGGTTGATACATTTCCAGCGCCCTTTCAACGATGCTGATGGCGCGGTCAACCCCGGCACAAAAGCCGCGAGGGTTTGCTAACAGTATTTTCATTTCATTGCTCATAGTACTATCGTTTTTATGGCGCGTAGTTTACCGTCATCCCTATTGCCGCTCAAGCAAACAGCAGTCAAGGGATAGAGGGATTTGTTACCGCTTATTCCACACCTAAGATTTCAACTTCGAAAATCACATCTTGCCCTGCAAGAGGATGGTTAAAATCGACGGTTACTGAATCCCCTGAAATATCAGTGATAATACCTGGGATTTCCATGCCATCTTTTCCGGAAAACGCCATGATGGTGCCCACTTCGACTTTTTCTTCGCCGATAAATCGGGCTCTGTCCATATGGTGAATATTATCTGGATTTGGCTGACCAAACGCATCGTCTGCCGCCAGTTCAATGCTTTTGTTTTCGCCCTCTACCAAGCCCAGCAGTGCTTTCTCAAAATTTTCACTCAGGCTTCCATCACCCATGGCAAACTTAGCTGGCTTGCCCATGCTGTGAGTGCTGTCGGCCACAGAGCCGTCGTTCAACTTAATGGTAAAATGGAGCGTTACAGCCGAATCATTAGTAATTGTTGTCACAGAGGGTTGTCCTTAATTGTGTTATTGGGCTTTGGCTTTAATACGGACTGCAATGGTGCTGGGTGCATTACTTAAAAAATAGCGCACGGTCCAATTTTTTAGCCTTTATATTAAAAAGCGCCGTCCGAATCAACGGACAGCGCTTAGGGTTATTCGATTTAAGCCATCATGACTGAGCAGGTTCTTCTGGCTTTTTACGGAATCCATCAAGGATTATCATTGCTGCACCAAGTACTATTCCAGAGTCAGCTAGATTGAATGCAGGCCAATGGTAGTCACCCCAGAAAAAGTCTAGATAATCGACCACATAGCCATGTACAAGGCGATCAAAAACATTCCCTAATGCTCCACCAATGATCATGGCATAAGCGATGTTATTCCACTTTTCTGAACTTGGCAGTTTGCTCATCCAGTGTATTAACACACCAGAAACAACAAACGCAATTGCGGTGAAAAACCAGCGTTGCCAGCCAGCTTGATCACTTAGAAAACTAAATGCCGCTCCGTAGTTGTGAACATACAGCAGGTTAAAGAATGGCAATATCTCAATGCGATTTGCCCAACCGTACCCCATGTTTTCCATCACCACGAACTTGATGCCGATGTCCGCAATAAAGACGAGCACCGCCAGCCAAAGCCAGCGGACTCCTGATTGTTTTAGCGATACCGCTTGTTCACTCATATTCAATCCAATTATTAAGCGAACTTACGAACTTCACCGTCACCATCAACGTTTGACACGCAGCGACCACAAATCTTTTCGTGACCTTTAATTGTGCCTACGTCTGGAGAATGGTGCCAACAACGATCACATTTCGGGTCTTCAGAAGCTTTCACTTCCACAAACAAACCTTCAACGTCGGTTGACTGAGCAGATTCAGGTTTCTCTGCCAGCGCTCGAACCGTTGCCTTAGAGATCAGAAGTACGAAACGCAGTTCATCTTCCAATTTGTTCATTTTGGCAGCCAATGCATCTTCCGCGTAAAGTGTTACCTCTGCCTGAAGTGCACCACCAATCACTTTCTCATTACGAGCAGATTCCAGTTGCTTGTTCACAGCATCACGGATTTGTTGGATTTCAGTCCAGAATTCGTTGCTTAGCTCTTCACCTTCAGCCAGACCAAACAGACCATCGAACCACTCATCAGCAAATACAAACTTGCCACGCTCGCCTGGCATCTGGTTCCAGATTTCATCCGCTGTGAACGACATGATAGGTGCCATCCAGCGAACCAGAGCTTCTACGATGTAGTACAGCGCCGTTTGACAGCTGCGTTGTGCGTGTCCGCCACGTTTCGCGGTGTACTGACGATCTTTGATGATGTCTAGGTAGAAAGAACCCATCTCGATGGAGCAGAACTGCATCAGACGCTGCATAACCGCGTGCGTGTTGTACTCGTCGTATGCTTTGATGATCTCTTCTTGTGCAGCAAGTGCGCGACCTACAGCCCAGCGATCCAATGCCACCATTTCATCTGCTGGCACAATGTCTGTTTCTGGGTTGAAACCGCTCAGGTTTGCCAGGAAGAAGCGAGAGGTATTACGAATACGACGGTATGCGTCCGCACTTCGCTTAAGGATTTCATCAGATACCGCAACTTCGCCAGTGTAATCCGTAGAAGCCACCCATAGACGCAGGATATCTGCACCAAGTTTGTTGGTCACATCTTTCGGTGCAACAACGTTACCGATGGACTTAGACATCTTGCGACCGTGACCGTCTACCACGAAGCCATGCGTCAGAACTTGCTTGTATGGCGCTTCGCCTTTCATCGCAATGGATGAAATCAGCGATGACTGGAACCACCCACGGTGTTGGTCAGAACCTTCTAGATACAAGTCAGCGCTGTTGCCCCTTTCTTCACTAGGGAACAAGTATTCTTCACGAGAATCAACCACTGAGAAGTGAGTAACACCAGAATCGAACCATACATCTAGCGTATCCAACACTTTCTCGTATTTGTCTGCTTCTTCACCCAGAAGCTCAGCAGAATCTACGTCCCACCATGCCTGAATGCCTTTCTGCTCAACAAGCTGAGCAACCTTTTCGATCAACTCTAGAGAGTTAGGGTGCAGTTCAGCGGTTTCTTTATGAACGAACAGAGCAATTGGCACGCCCCACGTGCGCTGACGTGAGATACACCATTCAGGACGACCTTCAATCATCCCTTCAATACGGCTTTGACCCCACTCAGGCATCCACTGAACACCTTTGATGGCTTCCAGTGCTTTGGCACGCAGACCCGCCTGATCCATCGACACAAACCACTGTGGTGTCGCACGGAAGATGATTGGGGTCTTGTGACGCCAGCAATGGGGATAGCTGTGTTCGTAAGCGTGGTGATGCAGCAATGCGCCTCTTTCTCTCAGCACTTCAACCACAGCATCGTTAGCTTTAAATACGTGTTGACCAGCGAACAGTTCCGTATCTGGCAGATACACACCGTTAGAACCTACTGGGTTTGCAACTTCCAAGCCGTATTTCTGACCTACTGCAAAGTCTTCCTGACCGTGACCTGGCGCTGTATGAACCACACCAGTACCGGATTCTGTTGTGACGTGATCACCAAGAATAGCTGGAACAGAGAAATCGTAGAACGGGTGGTTGAACTGAGTCAGCTCCAGATCCGCACCTTTCGCGAAACCAAGGTTGTGGAAGTTTTCAATGCCAGCACGATCCATGACGTCTTTCGCCAGCTCAGAAGCCACGATGATACGCTCAGCCTTGTTTTCAGATGAGTCATCGCCTTCTGTTTGGATTAGCACATACTCAAGATCGTCACGCAAACATACAGCACGGTTCGCAGGCAGCGTCCACGGTGTAGTTGTCCAGATAACGATGGAGATATCGCCCTGCCCTTCATGACCTTCGGTCAAGTTGAACTTAGACAGCAGCGCGGCTTCATCAGCAGCTTTGAATCGTACATCGATTGAAGGAGATACTTTATCTTTGTATTCCACTTCAGCTTCAGCCAATGCGCTTCCACAATCGGTACACCAATGAACGGGCTTAAAGCCTTTCAGCAGGTGACCCTGGTCAGCAATCTTACCTAGCGCACGGATGATGTTGGCTTCAGTTGCGAAGTCCATTGTGCGGTAAGGTTTGTCCCACTCACCAAGAATACCAAGGCGTTTGAAGCTCTCTTTCTGACCTTCAACCTGGCCTTGTGCGTATTGGCGACATTTATCACGGAACTCAGCCGCAGTAACTTTTTGACCTGGCTTACCAACCTTTTTCTCTACCATCAATTCAATAGGTAGACCGTGGCAGTCCCAGCCAGGAATGTAAGGTGCGTCAAAACCTGAAAGTGTTTTGGATTTAATAATAATGTCTTTAAGAATCTTGTTCAGTGCGTGACCAATGTGAATATCACCGTTCGCATATGGAGGACCATCGTGCAAAACAAATGACTTCTTGCCTTTTTTGGCTTTACGGATTTCTCCGTACAGATCTTCTTTGTACCAACGCTTAAGCATTTCTGGCTCGCGATTAGCCAGATTGCCGCGCATCGGAAACCCTGTTTCAGGTAAGTTCAGGGTATCTTTATACTCACTCATCGATTCTTAATTCCGTTATGTTGGGCGAAAGTTAGACATTATGCTAAGTGGTGGACTAAACCACTTAACCATTAAGCTGATGCAGCCACACCCTTGCTGCCTCAGCATCCAATTCAATTTGCGCTGTTAACGCATCAAGAGAGTCGAATTTTTTCTCGTCTCTCAGTTTATGAAGCAATGATACTTCCAGTTGTTTACCGTACAAGTTTGAATTGAAATCAAACAAATGCACTTCAAGTTGTTGTCTCACACCATTGACCGTGGGGCGCTGACCGATATTTGCCACGCCTCCATATGCTTTGCCGTCAATGCCATGGACTTCAACAACGTACACACCAGATACAGGTGATACACAACGTTTTAGCGGGATATTCGCCGTTGGGAACCCAATGGTTCGACCAAGTTTTCTCCCGTGTGATACCCGACCATTAATGCTATATGGTCGACCGAGCATCTCTTCTGCACTGGAAAAATCATCGTTCGCCAGAGCTTCGCGAATTGCGGTGCTGCTGACACGAAGTTTGTTCATTTTGAAGCTTTGAGTGCTAACAACATCAAAACCGAACTCTTTTCCTGCTTTTTCCAGCATCTCAAAGTTGCCAGTACGATTTTTTCCAAAGCTAAAGTCGTCCCCCACAACAAGGAACTTTACGTTCAGTTTTTCAACCAGAAGATCTTTAACAAAGCATTCAGCGGTCAGGCTGGAAAAGCCAGCATTAAAATTCACACAGATTAGTCGTTCGATGTTTAATTTTTTTAGCTGAACGACTTTATCACGCAAGCGAGTCAGCCTTGCCGGCGCTTTATGCCTGGCAAAGAATTCCATAGGTTGAGGTTCAAATGTCATGACCATGGTAGGCAATCCCATCTTACGAGCTTGCTCAGATACTTGTTTCAGCACTTGCTGATGCCCCAAATGGACACCATCAAAATTACCAATGGTCAAAACGCACCCTTTATGTCGGGGCTGAATATTGTGTATACCTCGGATTAACTCCATGAAATCTCTAGCTTAGGCTCACTTGCCGTTGTTCTTTTAATTTATTGTGCACGAAACCGACGGATTATATACCCAAATAGCAATAAGATGCGAGTTTCGCTCCTAAAATAATCTACTCATTAAGATAAGGCTTTTAAGTGGCGAATTCTTACACCTAACACCACGACCGAAATCAGATAAACCAACGCTCCGGCACCTATCATCATAGCGAGCTGCAGACAACGGTAACCAAAGCTCCAGGTCAACCACGTGTCCATTGATGGATTTAACCACAGCACCGCAGTGACCATAGCACCACCAGCAAGGATAAGTTTCAAAGAGAACAGAATGGTTTCTTTAGTGATACGGTATACCTTTTGACGGTGCAACCCACGATACAAAAGCCCCATATTAACTAGAGCGGAAAGCGCTGTGGCAATAGCCAAGCCAACATAGCCATAAAACCACGCGAAAATCGCGTTAAATACCATGTTCGATACCATTGCAATGATGCCGTATTTGACGGGTGTTTTGGTGTCCTGACGGGAGTAATACCCAGGAGCCAATACCTTGATCAGCATAAAATTCAATAAGCCTGAGGCGTAGGCAATCAACGACATAGACGCAAACTCTACATCTTGAGGAGTGAACTCACCTCGCATGAAAAGCACCATCAGCATCGGCTTTGATAAGACGATCAACCCCAACATAGCGGGAACACCAAGCAAGAGCACCATTCGAACGCCCCAGTCCATGGTATGCGCAAACCCATCGCTCTGCGCATCCACATGCTTTCGGGAAAGAGCGGGTAATATCACTGTTGCAATAGCAATCCCAAACAAACCCAATGGAAACTCGAGCAACCGGTCAGAATAGTAGAGCCAACTGATGGAACCTGTGGCAAGAAAACTGGCAATGAAAGTATCAAACAGTAAGTTTATCTGGCTGACAGACACTCCAAAAAGTGCGGGAATCATCAGGGTACGGATTTTCACTACCCCAGGGTCACGCCATCCCCATTTCGGCTTAACCAACATTCCCTCTTTTATAAGGAATGGGATTTGAAAGAGAAACTGCACCAAACCGCCTAGGAATACGCCTATAGCTAAACCCACTTCAGGTTGCTCTAGCCTCGGAGAGATAACCAGTGCGGAGCCAATGATCATGATGTTGAGGAAAACAGGCGTAAAAGAAGACACCGCAAACTTTCCGATGGTGTTCAGTATTGCGCCAGAAAGAGCCACAAAAGTGATGAACCACAAATAGGGGAAAGTGATTTTTAGTAGAAAGCTGGCAAGTTCGAATTTATCGGAAGAAGGTCCTCCGTTCAGCCAGTCCAGAAACCAGCCGAATCCGAACAGAGCCGTAATGACACCGGAGCCTAATACTCCAATGAATGTCACCAGAGTAACGATTACCCCGAGAGTACCGGACGCTCTGGCGATCAGTTCTCGGGTTTTGTCTTTATCACCACTGGCATGATATTCCGTCAGAACAGGGACAAACGCCTGAGAAAAAGCACCTTCTGCAAAAAGTCGACGTAAAAAATTGGGAATCTTATTTGCAAAGAAGAAGACATCTGCGCTGGCTCCTGCTCCCATCAAATTGGCTACGACCACATCCCTTACCAATCCCAGTATTCTGGAAATAAAAGTCATCATACTGACGATCAAGCCAGACTTGAGCAGCTTTTTACTCACAAATGTCCCCTAAGAAATACAATAGAATATCCGCCGCCTCCGATTAGTTTGGCTGGCAGACATATTTATTAGCAATGGTATAAAAATGCTGTTAGAATCCACGCCATCTTAACCGCGATGACCTTCTATTCCAAAGATTGTTTGGATGAGGCGGGTTTTTGCACAAATCATTTGACATTTAGGCGCAAATAGGGGATATTCCTCGCCCTTAAATTGTCACCGAACTAAAGTTTTTGGGAGTTAGACCCTTGGCAAACAGTAAATCTGCTAAGAAGCGCGCTATCCAAGCTGAAAAACGTCGTCAGCACAATGCTAGCCGTCGTTCTATGATGCGCACTTACATGAAGAAAACTATCGCAGCTATCGAAGCTGGCGATAAAGAAGCTGCAACTGCTGCATTCACTGCAGTTACACCGATCCTAGACCGCATGGCGACTAAAGGTCTTATTCATAAGAATAAAGCTGCTCGTCATAAGTCTCGCTTCGCAGCAGCAATCAAAGCTCTTTAATTCGAGTTTAGAATTGCGAAAAAAACCGGCTTCTGCCGGTTTTTTTATATCTTAAATTTGCCTGATGCGTTAACAACGCTCTCTCACAACCAAGTTGCTATACAACCAAGGCCTCAGCACAACATAGTTGCTTAACAAAATTTAAGTTAGGTTTTTAATCTTCACAGTACAAAGAGTGAAGCAGCTTGATCATTTGCTGCACCTCAGAACTGCTCAAAGAGTAGTAAACCGTCTGGGCTTCCTTTCTTGTTTGCACCAGACCATCTCTTCTAAGCCAGGCTAAGTGTTGAGACAGCGCCGATTGGCTCAATTCTAAGTGAGAACAAAGTTCTCCGACGGAAAGTTCGTTGTTGTGTAACATACACAAAATTTGCAAGCGTCTTTCATTCGCCATCGCTTTCAAGAGGACGACAGCTTGAGCAGATTTCTGCTCCATTTCCTGTAAGTTCATTCAGCAGCCTCCATGGGCTATAAACGTAAGTTACTGCATCTTCAACTTGTTATTTGTGTTATGTCAGTTGAAGTCCTTATTCAAATAAATGTTATTACAACAATGTGAAGTAATACAATGAAATCTGTTAATAGAAGAGCTGAATGAAATCAGCATCACAAAGATTTTTCACTGTAGGGTGTTGAATCATCCTCTCAGCGAATATAACAAAGTATTCTTCCTTCAGCTCATTAATCTCTCCAACCAGATGCAATGAAACGTCATCTCCCACCTCAGATTTGTACAAACTAGGAGCCAGAAAGAGTGCGTCTTTATGATCTTGAGCGAATGCTTTCATTAAAGCCACGTCATCAAACTCTCCGAGAACATTTGGTTGAATACCTTGTCTGTCAAACCATTGCATGACTTTTCGCCCCATGGAAGTACGGCTGCCGGGAAGCAACAGCTTTCGGTTTTCGAATACTGATGGGAAGGTTTCATTCTCTAACGGTTTGGAACTGAAAAAGCTCATTCGGCACTCTCCCAGTTTTTTACTGTAGAGTCCGGGGCTCTGGCTTGAATCTACTGGGCAGTCAGACAAAATCATATCCAGCTTGTGCTGGGAGAGCTGTTCAAGAAGCAATTCATGTGTCGATTCAAAGCAGCGCAAATGGATACTGTTATCAGCGGGCACGGTTGTCATCAATATTCGGCTGACTAATCGCTTAGACAAAGCATCCGCCACACCGACATCAAACAGAATATTAGAACGCTGACTGTAATTTACGATATCTAACATTTCGTAGCTGAGTCCAAACATCCGGTCAGCGTATTTGAAAACCAGCTGTCCCAATTCGGTTGGTTCTACACTGCGTCCATTTCGCTTAGTGAGCTTGCCATCCATTCTTTCTTCTAGAGCTTTTATTTGCCCTGTGACAGTCTGCGGCGTAAGAAAAAGTGCATCCGCAGCCTTTGTTACTGATCCTTGCTTGCATACCATCCAAAAATAGTAGAGATGGTTGTAATTTAAGTGAGACATGCTTTGTTATCCGTCAAATCCTTAGGCATATGATACAACGCATCACAATAAGACACTATATTTTCGGTATTTCCGATGAATAAAATTAAAAATATCGAATAAAACCGAACACAGTCATGACTTTTATGACACTGTCATAAAGAGAAAATGTGACAAATTGCAAATATCCACAAATTTTCGCAATAGAACCCTATTATTAACCCTATCAAGTAAAGTTTTTAATTTATTTAAATCAACATCTTACACGAACCATAATTCCACTTTATCGGTTGCGTAGAAAAAATAGCAAAAAATGCATTCTTAAACCTAAATGTCATATAACTGCAATATTTCATCTCTAGTATCGCCCTCAGATTCACTAACCGACCAAATGAGAACGGTCAACGGAGAAAAATATGATAAACCAAGCTACTTCAACAGCAGCGCCACAATCGGGTTCCGCTCGCTGGCTACGCTGGGCTAACTTGGCTTTCATGCTTTACCTACTATTACTTGCAGTATCTATGGTAGGAAGTGGTTTTAAGTGGGCTACTGGAGAACACGCTAAAACTCTTTTCGAATTTGCTTCTCACCCGGTTGCAGGCTTAATGATTGGTCTTGTCGCAACTGCCTTGATTCAGTCATCGAGTACTGTTACGTCTATTATTGTCGGTCTTGTTGCTGGCGGTCTTCCTGTCGCAACAGCGATCCCTATGATCATGGGTGCCAACATTGGTACTACCGTGACTAATACCCTAGTAAGCTTGGGTCACGTTCGTTGCAAAGACGAATTCAAACGCGCTTTCGCTAGTGCAACTATTCACGATTTCTTCAACCTGCTCGCAGTCATTATCTTCCTACCACTGGAAATGATGTTCGGCATTCTGGAAAAAGTCTCTCACTGGCTGATTTCTCCAATGCTGGCTACTGGTGACATGAGTATCAAAGGGTTTAACTTCATCAAACCAATTACCAAACCTGTTGTAAGTGCAATTAAAGAGCCGCTAGCAACCTTTGGTGATGTCGCTGGTGGTGTTACTCTGATCCTGCTTGGTATCGCAACCATCTTTGTTGCTATCACAGTGATGGGTAAACTCATGAAGAGCCTGATGGTTGGTCGTGCTCGTGAAATCCTGAAAAACGCTATCGGTCGTGGTCCTCTTCACGGTATCGCTTCTGGTTCTGTTGTGACTGTATTGGTTCAGTCTTCTTCAACAACAACTAGCCTGATGGTTCCACTAGTAGGTTCTGGTGTACTGAAAGTTCGCGATGTTTACCCATTCACTCTGGGCGCTAACATCGGTACATGTATCACGGCTCTGCTGGCTGCTACAGCGGTATCTGGTGAATTCGCGGTCTTCGCATTGCAAATCGCTTTGGTACACCTGGTGTTTAACCTGATGGCGACCATTTTCATCTACGGCATTCCATTCCTGAGAGAGCTGCCAATCAAAGGTGCAGACCTAATCTCGGACATGGCGATGAAAAACAAAGCGGTTGTTGTGGGTTACTTGCTGGCGGTGTTCATCATCATGCCAGGCACGATTCTGGCACTGACTGCCTAAGCTTGAGATTTAAAAATTCAATCCCCAGCATTCTCTGAATGCTGGGGATTTTTATTGTATCTAATATCAATTGCAGCAAGTGATTGGTATACCCTGAGCTCAGGTTTATCGAGACTATCGGTTTGCTAGGTTGTTTCTTTCGCATGAAATTGGCTTTCGATCAAGACATAGATTTGAAGATAGAGTGGTATTGAGTCGAAAAATGGGGCTATACCAACGTGTAATGCGTCGAACGCACTGATAGTTAATCTGTACACACTTTGCATACAAAAACGCCACTCTGTGCTTTAGAGTGGCGCTTTAGCGTATTCGACTACTAATCTGAGAACGAATACTAAACCGAGAACGGATACTTAATTGCGTCGTGGCACTGGTAACCAACCACTTCAAAATCGTCCATGGTTACCCAAGTTTCCAAATCTTCCAGAGATTTGATGTCTGGATTGATTCTAAACTCTGGAGCAGGGAAAGGTTCGCGCTTAAGCTGAACGTCGCGCATCAGTTCTAACTGATCTTCATAGATATGAGCGTTAACAATCTTGTGGTAAGCCTGACCCGGTTTCTTGCCCGTGATCTGCGCCATTAGCGCTAAGAAAACGTAGACCTGAACCATGTTGAAGTTCAACCCTAATGGTACGTCACAAGAACGCTGGGTGCTGTTCAGGTATAGGGTGTCACCCAACAAAGAGAAATGATGGCTGTACATACAAGGGCGTAAACACCCCATATGGAATTCGCCCGGATTGTAGAAGTTGAGTATCTCACCGCGGTCATCAACACCTTTAGAGAGATCATCAACAATTTTTCTGAGTTGGTCGATGTGTCCGCCATCCGGCTTAGCCCAGGCACGCCCCTGAACACCATAAACACGACCCATGTCGTCTTCACCCTTTCGGTACGGGTTGTTCAACCACGCTTCGTTCAGGTTGGCGTTTGCATCCCAGGTTTTGGTGCCAAGTTTTCGAAAGTCTTCTGCGTTGTCATATCCACGAATGTAACCCAGTAGCTCTGCTACTGCGGCTTTCCAGAAGCTTTTACGCGTAGTCACTAATGGAAATTCATTCGCGGCAACGTCATAAGTAAGATCGGCGTTAATTACCGTAAGGCAACGTTTACCTGTACGTTCATTTTCAATCCACACACCGTCATCGACGATGTGCTGACACAAGTCTAAATACTGTTTCACTGTCGACCTTAAATTTTTGATTTAACAGGTTGTTTGTTTGCGCTGTAAGCCCAGCCTATCAGCACTGCTCCACCAATCACCATTGGCAGTGACAAAATTTGTCCCATTGAGATCCAATCGCCGTAGAGCCCTAAGTGCGCATCCGGCTCGCGGAAATACTCCACAATGAATCGGAATGCGCCATAGCCTAGCAGAAACAGCCCAGCGACGCTGCCGGCCGGGCGCGGCTTCTTAATAAACCAGTTGAGAATGAAGAATAAGACCACACCTTCAAGCACAAACTCATATAACTGAGAAGGGTGTCGAGGCAGGTATCCACCGCTTGGGAACAATACAGCCCAAGGTACGTCAGTAACACGTCCCCAAAGCTCATCATTCATAAAGTTACCCAAACGCCCCATTCCCAACCCAAATGGCACTAGTGGAGCAATAAAATCTGCAACGCTGAAGAATGTGCGTCCATTTCGACGGGCATACCATGCCATCGCGGCGATAACGCCCAGAAGACCACCGTGGAAAGACATTCCTCCGGTCCAGATTTTAAAGAGGTAAAGTGGGTCGCTTAAGAGAACATCGAAATTGTAGAAAAAAACATAACCAATACGCCCACCAAGCACGACACCTAAAAAGCCAGCAAATAACAAATCCGAGACATTGTCACGCGTCCAACCACTGTTTGGCATATCAGCACGACGGTTGGCGAGCCATAGCGCGAACACAAAGCCGACAAGGTACATCAAGCCATACCAGCGCAGGGCAAGAGGTCCTATAGAAAAGATAACAGGATCAATTTGAGGAAAGGTTATAAACCCTTGGTTCATGTTTAAATCTCTTTAAATGTGATGAATCTGATGCCGAATTTGAGTCGAATTAAAACGGCAACAGCATTTTTCCAGCGACGAACAGTAAGAATACCGCAAAGATTTTCTTCAATACTGCGGTAGGAAGTCGGGTTGCCAGTTTGGCTCCCACGCGAGTCGTTAACACGGATGTCGCAGCAATACCAAATAGTGCAGGCAAGTATACATAACCAATACTGTACTCTGGAAGCCCGCTGGCATCCAAACCGTGTACAACAAACCCTGTCATACCAGCAATGGCAATAAATGATCCGCATACCGAAGACGAACCAATCGCTTTACGCATTTCCACGCCATGACGGCTAAGAAACGGAACCGTTAACGAACCACCACCGATACCCGCTAGACTGGAAGTGACCCCAATAAGACCACCGTAACCCAAAGTGGTTCCGGCAGCAGGCATAGGGCGACTGTTTGAAGATTTTAGAGACATCAGCATTTGAATGGCGAGCCCCAAGACGATGATACCAAACACTTTAATCAGGTACTGAGTTGGAATCGCTTCAGCGATGAAAGAACCAGCTAACCCACCAACGACGACACCAGGCATAAGCCATTTAACAACGAACATATCGACGTTGCCTAGCCTAAGGTGATTAAAAGCAGAAGAACCGGAAGTCAGAATGATGGTGGCCAGAGATGTAGCCAGTGCGATGTGCATAACGAGATTGGTAGAAATTCCTGCAGCTGGGAGCAGCCAAAGCAACGCGGGCACAACCACTAAGCCTCCACCAATTCCCAATAAGCCTGCCAAGACCCCAACCACACTTCCCAGTATCAGGAATTGAATTATCAGCTCTATGTTCAAGTTTACCTCTATTTATTACCCGCCCGGACAAATCCTGCGAGATTTCGTTGTTCTAAGTAATCAAATACCTGATCGTAAATCGCCTGCCCGTACGGCTGAGCAAGCGCATTCAGAGCTAATTGCTCCAGGTCCTTCACTGAGGACTGGCGAAGCAAATATTTCACTCTGGCTACATTGGCGGTATTCATGCTCAGAGAACGATACCCTAATCCAACCAATAGTAAAGCCCCAATAGGGTCGCCCGCCAACTCGCCGCAAATGCTCACCGGGAGTTTATAAGCCCGACACGTTTTTTCGATTTGTGCCAGAGCTTGTATCACGGCTGGATGCACCGATTCATATACGCCAGACACGCGTGCGTTGTTACGGTCTACAGCAAGAAGATATTGGGTTAAGTCATTGGTTCCAACCGAAACGAAGTCTATTTTATCTGCCATAAATGACAGTAAATAGAGCATAGAAGGGACTTCTAACATGACGCCTACACGAGGTTTGCACACATTTTTGTGACTTTGCGACACCTCGTCATAGGCCTGTTGGATCAGAGCAAGTGCGTCATCCAGCTCTTGGTTGCCAGATAACATGGGTAATAAAATGTTGAGATTGTTCAGACCATCACTCGCTTTGAGCATGGCACGAAGCTGGATAAGGAAAATATCGGGATGGTCCAGAGTAAAACGTATTCCACGCCAACCCAGGAAAGGGTTGTCTTCCTCAATAGGAAGATAAGGTAAAGGTTTGTCGCCACCGACATCCAACGTCCGCATGACTACGGGTTTGTTCGGATACGTTTCGAGCACTCGACGATATTGTTGGTGTTGTTCTTCTTCAGAAGGAAAACGATGCTGAAGCAGAAAAGAGATTTCAGTTCGATAGAGCCCGACACCATTAACTCCCTGATTAACAGAAATGTTGGTGTCAGCACTCAAGCCCGCATTAAGAAGCACGTCAACTTTACAGTCATCCTGAGTTTTCGCTTCTTGATGAAGCTCTTTCTCCACCATTTTTGAGAGTTCGAATTCTTCATCTCTCAGCGAGCGATACTCTTTCAGTAACTGCGCTGGCGGCTCAACGAAAATTTCACCGCTGTAACCATCAACAATCCCTTCTTTCCCATTGAGGTTTTGCGGAGTGACGTTCGCCCCCATTATGGCAGGGATACCCAGCGCACGAGACAAAATCGCCGCGTGCGAGTTAGCCGCTCCCTCAATAGATATCACAGCAAGTAACTTGTCTTTGGGTAAGCTAGCGAGCGTAGATGCCGTAAGTTCATTGACCACCAAAATGACGGGCTGGTTGAGCTCTAGCTCCCCCACTTCACTGGTATGCAAAAAATAAAGCAGTCGCTGCCCCAGTTCACGAATGTCTTGAGCTCGCTCTCGCAAGTACACGTCCGACATCTGAGCAAACCGGTTTGAGTAGGTTTCTACGACCTGGCGCAAAGCCCAGTCTGCACGATCCCCCTTCTGGATTTGCTCTTTCAGATCGTTTCGCAGCATGGGGTCGTTCAATAAATGGGTGAAGAGGTCGAAAATTGCCAACGTATCTTTGTTGATATCGTTGTCCAGTTTCTTCCTTAAACGGCGAAAGTCTGCTTTTGCGCTTTCCATCGCCAGTGCGAGCCATTCTTGCTCCTGTTCAACATCAAGAGTACTGGCCGGGTAAACGTCTGAAAGTTTGGGCTGCGTGTCGTCCCACCAGAATTCGCCGACTGCAACACCAGGTGACGCCGCAATTCCGCTTAATTTCTGGCTGTTGGCATCATTCAGAAGCCAGTGACCTTGCGCTTGAGCATGGGCAATGATCACCGCAAGCTGAGCGGACAAAGTGACGAGAAATGATTCTTCCATTTCTGAAAACAGCCGAGGTGATTTTTGCTGAATAACCAATACACCAAGCACTTGTTTTCGATGAATAATAGGGGCACCTAAGAAGGAGTGATAAATGCCCTCCCCAAGTTGAGGAAAGAATTTAAAGCTAGGGTGAGTAGATACTTCAGCAAGGTTAAGGGGCTCGGCGGTTCTTCGGACTAAACCCACCAGCCCTTCATGATAACCAATGTGGATTTCGTCCCCTTCGAATTTCAGACCTTTGGTGGCCATCAATTCAAGGCGGGATAATTCATCGTTTGCAAAATAGACGGTGCAACACTCAGTTTGCATGGCATGACAAGTTTCGTTGACCAAGACATCTAATGCCTCATGAATGTGTTCAACTCTGGAAACCTGTTCAACTATATCCCGCAGCTGAGTGAGCATTTAATCTATCCTCTTCGATTCTTTCGCTTACCTTTTACTTTCCGCTCTCTAAACGGCATCGCCAACGTGGCAAACTCTTTCATCGCTCGTCGATAAACGTCACGTTTAAACGAAACAACCTGTCTTACGGGGTACCAATAACTTACCCATCTCCAACCATCAAATTCAGGGGTATTGCCACGTTGCATATTGATTTTAGACTCATCGCAGTCTAAACGCAGCAGGAACCATTTCTGTTTTTGTCCGATACAAACTGGTTTTGAATCCCATCGTACCAGCCGTTTGGGTAGCTTATAGCGTAACCAATGACGACTGGTCGCGACGACTTTTACGTCTTTTTGAGTCAAACCTACTTCTTCATACAGCTCACGAAACATTGCCTCTTCGGGTGTTTCGCCATCATCGATTCCCCCTTGAGGAAATTGCCATGAATGCTGCCCGTATCGTTTTGCCCAGAATACCTGACCATGGTTGTTACAAATTACAATTCCCACATTTAAGCGGTAACCATCGCCATCGATCACTGGCTAACCTCTAATATAAATCTCTGTTAAGTGTGATTTTTCCACATATCCCCAACTTGGGCAAACTTACATGTCGCATAATGCGTTTTTTTCTGTGCGACAAAGCCAGCACTGGATAACTTTTCATCAAAACCTAAGTTATCAACACAAGAATGAGACCAGCGCCACATTTATTCACCTTTTCTGTGAATAAGTGTGTGAAGAAACCGAACACAATGGGAAAAACCAGATCTGCTTACTGCGTACCACTCCAAGAATTGAGTGTTCAGATCAAAATAAAACAAAATAAAAACAAAAAGTTAAATTAAATACACACCTAATATTATCTTTAATGATTAACGAAAATGTTATTCAAATACAGATCGGTTAAAGATCCACCACACAAGCCTTTATCCACATCAAGAGGTCAAAAACTGACTAAATGTAGCCAGAACGTAACAAATACGTTCTACAAAACCCCTGAATATAGATCCAGTTGTTTTAGCTTTGGCGAGTTTTCTATTTTTTCTGTGGATAAGTTATTAAAAGATCCTTGGAATCCGAAGTGCTTTTTAAATGATCACCCCATTCACTCAGGATTATCTTCTGGCAGATGTGATAACATGCGTTTTTTAACTGAATAACCCCTCCATGAAACCGACTCCAACATCAGAACAAGAGCTCTATGAAAGAGCGTTATCCATAGCCGGCTATACTCTTTCTGAGCTAGCGGAAGAAGCCAACATGGATGTTCCTGAAAACTTAAGGCGCGATAAAGGTTGGGTTGGTCAGTTACTGGAATGGCATTTAGGCGCAAGTGCCGGTAGCAAGCCACAACAGGATTTTGTTGATCTTGGTATTGAGCTCAAAAGTATCCCAATTAGCCATAAAGGTACTCCTCTCGAAACCACTTTTGTTTCTGTCGCTCCACTCATTGGTGTGCAAGGGCTGACATGGGAACATAGCCATATCAGACAAAAGCTCTCTCGTGTTCTCTGGATCCCTGTCGAAGGAGAGAGAGAATTGCCAGTCGGCGACAGACATGTCGGTTGCCCAGTTTTGTGGTCACCCACAGAAGAAGAAGAGAAGATCTTAAGACACGACTGGGAAGAACTCATGGAGTTTATTGTGCTTGGAAAAGTTGAACAAATCACTGCCCGACACGGTCAGGCATTGCAACTGCGCCCCAAAGCAGCCAATAGCCGTGCTTTAACTGAGGCCTACGGCAGCGATGGCACGCCTATCATGACGCTCCCTCGAGGTTTCTACCTCAAGAAAAACTTTACCCAAAAGATCCTCGAACAATTCTTTGATCAATAACTCTCGCCAACATTGTATCGCCGACATCTTCAGAGGCACCTAATGAATAGACAGCTCGATATCATGATATGGAGCGACACCAGTCTCACCACATTCATCGTAAACGTTGTGTAATCTTAGATAGGCAGTATGAACACCCATTTTATGTAATGCAGCTTTCACCAGTTCCAGTGAATCAAAGTGCAGGGGTTCATTTTTACCTTTGATGGGTTCAAGCTTGTGTTTGTATTCCACAGCAAGCAAATAACTGGACAAATTTGCACAACTGATGACGAATATTTTGGGCTCTTTACCTTGCTCAATATGTTTTGCGTGCACCCAGTGATTCAGTTGTTCTCTTTGCATTTTCCCTTCCTTGGCTGGCATTCGAGCCATGCATTTTTGTTATGGGGTTTGTAAAGCATAGTCAACAACTGAGTTATTGTTAAATAAGTCATTATTAGTTTTTACTTGACCGCTGCCATAACAATCAGTTTATAGTGGAAGAAAAACGAGGAATGTTTATGCAATTAAGGAAGTTACCGCATTCAACTCTTGAAATCAGTCCGTTGTGTTTAGGAACCATGACCTTTGGTGCACAGAACACCGAGGCTGAAGCTTTCTCTCAACTTGATTACGCCTTGGAAAGAGGCATCAACTTTATTGATACCGCAGAAATGTACCCAGTTCCTCCCAAAGAAGAGACGCAAGGAAGAACAGAAGAATACATTGGGAACTGGCTTGAAAAATCCGGTAAACGCGAAAAAATAGTGCTCGCGACAAAGGTAGCAGGACCGCGCGGCATTCCCTACATCAGGGACAACATGGCGTTAGACTGGCGTAACATTCACCAAGCCGTCGATGACAGTTTGCGCCGATTAAAAACAGACTACATCGATCTCTATCAAATCCACTGGCCAGAGCGCCAGACCAACTGCTTCGGTCAACTCAATTACCCTTATCCGGAAGAGCAACACGATACACCGATACTGGAAACTCTTGAAGCGCTTGCAGACATTGTTAAGCAAGGGAAAGTTCGCTATATCGGGCTTTCGAATGAGACGCCCTGGGGAGTCATGAGTTATATAAGGCTAGCCGAAAAGCATGGATTACCAAGAGCGGTTTCTATACAGAATCCTTACAACCTGTTGAATCGAACTTTCGAAGTTGGGCTGTCTGAAATCGCTCACCATGAAGGCGTCGAGTTACTGGCGTATTCGCCTCTTGCATTCGGTGTATTAAGTGGAAAGTACCTAAATGATGCCCGTCCAGATGGAGCACGTTGTACTCTGTTTGAACGCTTCGTTCGATACTTTACCCCCAATGGCATCAAAGCAACGGAAGCTTATGTCAATCTTGCCCGAGAACATGGGCTAGATCCGGCTCAGATGGCATTAGCGTTTGTTAATCAGCGTCCATTTGTTGCTTCCAACATCATTGGAGCAACCACTATGGATCAGTTGAAGAGTAACATTGACAGCTTGGACGTGAATTTGTCAGAAGAGTTGCTGAACTCTCTACAAGAGATTGGAGTGCAATACTCCAACCCTTGTCCCTGATTGACAGGAAATTTTTTGATTGGAGGGGCTAAGCAGACTACCTGCTTAGCCCCTTTTACTACGTTGGAATTCGCGTTCGTATTAGTCGGCGAAGATGACGAACACGGCGTTCTGCTGTAGCTGAAGGTTGCTCATTCGCACCCACTAGACGACCGTCTGGGTCAAGACCAATATCTTGCAACAGGTGGGCGTTGTGCCATGGAATGTTTTGCTGTGCTCTCGCAACACGACGTTTCCAGGCTCGCTCTTCGCGTTTGATATCGGCTTTAACTAATAAAGTGGCTAGTTGAATGTAAATTGAGTGACGCATAACTTTTCTCCAGATTGTAAAACAGGCTGGATAAAGCGATCGGAAAAACAGGATTCAATAAAAGAGACTTTCCCAGTCAGACCGCTTACCCGCAGCCTGAAAGGTTACGGATTAATTAACTATCAGATGTAGGCAGTTCACTACCACGAACGTTGGTGGTATTGCCCATATCGGTGGCGACACAAATTTGCTGTGCTTTGAAAATGATTAGCATTTTGTGCCTCCCTGAGTTACTTAATCCAAAATAGAAGTGATTTGATGTGACTTGCTGTCACGGTTAAATTCTAACCCCGAAAGGATATTATTCAAGCAGTTATTTACTTTATTTATAAATAAAGCAAATACATCTGTATGCAACTGGATCGAAGCTTATTCACTGGAATAATATTTAAAGTTTCAGTTATAAAATAGAATATATGTTCATAAGAAAACGCAAATACGATAAAAAAACGCTCGCAGTTTATGCGAGCGTTTGCTTTTGGTTTTGTATCTGAATCAGGATTTATGCTCTGGTTTCAGAAATCAGATTATGCTTATTCAGCAAACGATACATTGTCGCTCGTGATACACCCAATTCTTTTGCGGCTGGCGTCACCTGACCATCATGTGATTCCAATACCAATACTAAAGCATCCCTCTCCGATCGCTCTCGTATGCTACGCAAACTTCTTTGGTTGTCAGCACGTTTTGGTAAATCGAGTTGTGACTCTTCAATAACCACTGAATCTGACATCAGTACAACGCGCTTAATCTGATTCATTAACTCACGAACATTTCCTGGCCAATGGTGCTGAGTTAATGCTCTCAGAGCCTGATCAGAGAAGCTACGCGCCTGAGCGTTGTATTCACGGGAATACACGTTCAGGTAGTGATTCGCCAGTACAGCGATATCGCCAGAGCGCTCTTTCAGACTAGGAACGTTAATTCTCAGTACATTGAGTCGGTGGTAAAGTTCTTCGTTAAAGTCATCATCGAGAAGGGCTTTTTCCATGTCGGAATGGTTTGCAACCAGAATCCTGACATCAACCTCTTTCGCCCCTTCTTTTGTTTCGACTTTTCCTTCCTGTAAGTAGAATAACAAATGCTGTTGTTGAGATAGCGGCATGTTCAAAATATCGTTGAACAGAATTGTGCCTCCATCAGCTTGCTCTAGCAGTGAGGACTCTCCCCAGTCGTCGCCTCTGCCAATGCCGAAAATATCCATTTCCATTCGCTGCTCAGATATCGCACCGCAATTCACACTGAAAAACGGACCTTTTGAACGGGCCGATGTCGTGTGGATTGCCTGAGCAACTTTTTCTTTCCCTGATCCTGATTCCCCAAATATCAAAATACTGACATCGGTAGGTCCAATTCTTCTTACCTGATCTCGCAGACGCTTTATAGGCATTGACTCCCCAATCATGCCCATATCACTAGTCTGACCATAACTCGGCCAAACTTTTTTCTCCAGTTTCAGCATTCCAAGTTGGTGGCCAATTGTATTGAGTAATTGTGCGTCTGGTATGGGCGCAGTAAAAAAATCAATACAAAAGTTTACTATGAACTGACATATGGTATCGGAACTCAGTTGAGACTCCCGAATAAATGCCAGCCAACGAACCTGCTTGTGGCTGCTGACCAAATTAGCCAATCCATTGAGACTGAACTCATCTTGGCTTAAATCAACAATCCCAATGCAAGGACCAATCTCTGAGAACAATGTTTGTGCTTCACGAAGGTCATCACATCGCTGGCAACGCCAACCTACCTGCTCTAACACTGCAAGCCAAGGTTCGTATGTGCCTCCAACAACAACAAGTGAACCCGGTACAGAATCCATTCGGAATTGAGTACCCATTAATACTTCCTTAATCAATCTATATTGTTGTTACGATCTTCATCGTGGTTTTAAGGTGCTTGACGATTTAAATATGAATTAATCTTGCGACAATAAAACGTCTCATAGTTAAGACATAGTATAGATTGTTAAACAGTCAAGCATGAACAGACTAACCAATAACTGTTGTCAATAGTGAGACACATAAAGATAAAGTGAAAAGATCGCTCGTTTTGCAGAGCAAAATCACATATTTATAAAATTTCAGCACTCAAATTAAGATCAAAAAAAGCCACCCGAAGGTGGCTTTAATTTTGAGACACAAAATTTTTACTGCTGTGGTCGCATTGCTGGGAATAGAATTACATCACGAATGGTATGCGTGTTTGTGAATAACATTGCCAATCGGTCTATACCAATTCCCTGTCCTGCTGTTGGTGGCAGACCATGCTCAAGTGCTGTGATGTAGTCTTCGTCGTAGTACATCGCTTCGTCATCACCCGCATCTTTTGCTTCAACCTGAGCTTTAAAACGAGTGTCCTGATCTTCAGCATCGTTAAGCTCAGAGAAACCATTTGCTACTTCACGGCCACCGATAAAGAACTCAAAACGGTCAGTGAAGAACGGGTTGTCGTCGCTACGGCGAGCCAATGGAGAAATATCTGCTGGGTAGCCAGTGATGAAGGTTGGCTGAATCAGCTTAGGCTCGGCTGTCTCACCGAAAATCTCTTCAAGCAGTTGACCACACGTCCAGAACTCTTCCACTTCTACGTGAACAGATTTCGCAATTGACACCATTAGGTCACGGTCTTGCAGATCCGCTTCTGTCAGTTTCTGAATTGCTTCGTGCTCTGGGTTGTAGTGTTTGATAGCTTCAAACATGCTCATACGAGCGTACTTACCACCGAATTCAACCGTTTCGTCACCGTAAGGCATAGACGTTGAACCAAGAACATCCAGCGCTACCGTACTTAGCATCTCTTCAGTCAGGTCCATTAGGTCCTTGTAGTCTGAGTACGCTTGGTAGAACTCCATCATCGTGAATTCTGGGTTGTGACGAGGAGACAAACCTTCGTTACGGAAGTTACGGTTGATTTCGAATACACGGTCAAAGCCACCCACAACCAAACGCTTAAGGTAAAGCTCTGGCGCAACACGCAGGTACATATCGATGTCTAGCGCATTGTGGTGAGTGATGAACGGGCGAGCCGTTGCACCGCCAGGAATCACGTGCATCATTGGTGTTTCAACTTCCAGGTAGCCTTTGCCACTCATGAAGTTACGGATAGAAGACACCAGCTTAGAACGGATGATGAACGCCTGACGAGAATCTTCGTTCACAATCAGGTCAACATAGCGTTGACGGTAACGCATTTCCTGATCCGTCAGGCCGTGAAACTTCTCTGGAAGTGGACGCAGTGCTTTGGTCAGCAACTCGTACTCTTCCATGTTCACGTAAAGGTCACCTTTACCAGACTTGTGAAGCGCACCTTTCACACCGATGATGTCACCGATGTCTAACCCTTGGTATTTTGCTTTCAGTTCTTTCTGAACATCTTTCGCTGCATAAGCCTGAATACGACCAGAAGTTTCCTGAATTACAAGGAAAGGACCACGCTTCGCCATGATACGACCCGCGATCGCCACTACGTGGTTCAGCTCTTCCAGTTCTTCTTTGCTCTTTTCACCGAACTCTTTCTGAAGGTCGCCAGCCAAGCTGTCACGACGGAAGTCGTTAGGGTGACCGTTAGCGTTGCAAGTCTTGCGAATTTCATCCAATTTCGCGCGACGCTCGGCAATCAGCTTATTCTCTTCTTGTGAATGGGCTTCTAGTTGCGTTTCATTTTGAACAGCATCAGTCATTTTCGATGTATCCTGTCGATTGTCGGTGAAAGCTTACAGACCTGATTTCAGGCTGGCTTCGATAAATTTGTCCAGATCGCCGTCAAGAACCGCTTGCGTATTGCGGTTTTCAACGCCGGTACGTAAATCTTTGATTCGGGAGTCATCCAGTACATAAGAACGGATTTGGCTACCCCAGCCGATGTCAGACTTGGCGTCTTCATTGGCTTGCTTCTCTGCGTTCTGCTTTTGAAGCTCAAGTTCGAATAGCTTCGCTCGAAGCTGCTTCATTGCCTGATCTTTGTTTTTGTGCTGAGAACGGTCGTTCTGACACTGCACCACAGTATTGGTTGGAAGGTGGGTAATACGTACCGCAGATTCCGTGGTGTTAACGTGCTGACCACCAGCTCCCGACGCACGGTATACGTCGATGCGAAGATCGGCAGGGTTAATGTCGATAGCAATGTTTTCGTCAATCTCTGGGTAAACAAACGCAGACGCAAATGAAGTATGACGACGACCGCCTGAATCGAATGGCGATTTACGAACCAGACGGTGAACGCCCGTTTCAGTGCGAAGCCAACCGTAAGCGTACTCACCTGAAATACGAACCGTTGCCGATTTCAGACCTGCTACTTCACCTTCAGATACTTCAATCACTTCCGCTTTGAAGCCTTTGGCTTCAGCCCAACGCAAGTACATGCGAAGCATCATGTTGGTCCAGTCTTGAGCTTCTGTGCCGCCTGAACCCGCTTGCAAGTCGATGTAGCTATCAGAGGAGTCGTGATCGCCAGCAAACATACGACGGAATTCAAGCTTCTCTAGCTTTTGTTCAAGTTCAGCCAACTCTGGCTCAATCTCGTCGAAGGTTTCCTGATCTTCTTCTTCAACCGCCAGTTCCAGAAGACCATCAACGTCTTCCACACCCTGGTCTAGCAAGTCGATGGTTTCTACCACCGCTTCCAGTGATGCACGTTCTTTACCTAAAGCTTGTGCTCGCTCTGGTTCGTTCCATACATCCGGCTGTTCAAGTTCTGCGTTTACTTCTTCTAGACGCTCTTTCTTGGCGTCATAGTCAAAGATACCCCCTCAGGACATTTGTGCGCTCAGTCACGTCCTGCAGGCGGTTTTTAATTGGATTGATTTCAAACATGTTTGCTCAACATTTTAGCGTAGAATTTAACCGAGGAATTCTACTTAAAAATGTGACAGAGATACAGGAAAAATTTGCGCAATTTGAGCTGTGAAATTGCAGATGCCCGCTGCTCTCAATCAACAGCGGGACAGGGTTGAAAGGCAATACTCGATGCGAGGTTACTTGGCTTCGATATGATCGATCATCAGCTGAAGCGACTGATTGCCACGAAACTCGTTTACATCCAGTTTGTAGGCTAAATGTACGGTTTTCACCGACGCGTCTGGCCAGCGACGTAAATCGATATTGAACGCAATGCCATCTATCATGATATTGGTCGGGTGTCCCTTATGCAGCGGTTCTAACATCAATTTGAGGTGCTTCTCACCCACCAGTTTTTGGTGCAGGACTTTGAATTCGCCATCAAAAATGGGCTCTGGGAATGCTTGACCCCACGGTCCGGCTCCACGTAAGGTTTCAGCTACGTGCATGGAAAATTCTTCGGGTAGCAACTCACCATCAGACATCACTACGCCTTTGAGTGAGGCTTCATCAAGATCTTGCCTGACCGCTTCATCGAACAGCTTGCTGAATTTTTCAAAATCGACTTCATCTATGGTCAATCCTGCCGCCATGGCGTGACCACCGAATTTAGCGATCAACCCAGGATTTTGCGTGTCGATTCTGTCCAATGTATCTCGCATATGCAGACCGGGAATAGAGCGGCAGGACCCTTTGATTGTGCCTTCTCCACCGTCGGCAAAGGCGATCACCGGGCGATGAAACTTCTCTTTAATGCGTGAAGCTAAAATACCGATGACACCCTGATGCCAGTCTCGCTGGAACAAGGCTAAGCCATAAGGTAGCTCCGCATTTTCACCAAATTGCAGACGTTCACAAAACGCCATGGCTTCTTGCTTCATGCCTTCTTCGATTTCTTTACGGGTTTGGTTGAGTCCATCCAACTCACTCGCCATGCGGCGCGCAGCGTGGATATTGTTGCTCATCAGAAGCTCAACCCCAAAAGACATGTCATCCAAACGCCCCGCCGCATTAATGCGTGGACCTAAGGCAAATCCGAAATCGGATGCCACCAGTCTACGGGCATCTCGTTTAGATACTTCAATAAGCGCCTGAATTCCTGGGCGAGCTTTACCCGCACGAATGCGTTGTAACCCTTGATGTACCAAAATTCGGTTATTCTCATCCAGAGGCACGACATCGGCGACGGTTCCAAGTGCAACTAAATCGATAAGCTCCATTAATTTGGGTTCTTGCATCCCCTGTGAGGCAAACCAGCTGAGCTTTCGCATGTGAACGCAAAGCGCCATCATCATGTAGAACGCAACACCAACACCAGCCAAAGATTTTGATGGAAACTGACAAGACTCAAGGTTGGGGTTAACAATCGCATCGGCAATGGGAAGCTCATTTCCCGGTAAGTGATGATCGGTGACGATAACCGTTAATCCCCTCTCCTTTGCGTAACGCACACCATCTATCGACGATACGCCATTGTCGACCGTCATGATGACTTCAACACCCAGTTCCAGAGCCTGATCGACCACCTCCGGGCTTAAGCCGTAGCCATCTTCAAAACGATTTGGCACCAGATAGTCCACGTTGGGGCAACCCAGCATCCGAAGCGCAAGCACTGACAACGCAGAACTGGTTGCACCATCTGCATCAAAATCCCCTACGACGATGATGCGTTTTTGTTTCTGAATCGATTCAAACAAAATCTCTACGGCTTGCTGTATTCCACCCAGTAGTTTGTATGAGTGAAGCGCTTTCGCTGCTTTCTCTAACTGGTTAATACTTTGAACACCGCGTGCGGCGTAGATGCGTTGCAATAAAGGGGGAATGGAGTCAGGTAAGGAGTGAGGCGCGTCTTGCGGACGTCTTTGAATTTCAATCATAAGAATGGCGTTTGCCTGAGGTTTCCCTCAGGCATCCGTTGGTCAATTAGTTAAGTCTTTCTAGCTGAGCAGTCAAATCTTCCGGAGACAGATAACCGCCAATCACATTACCATTACTGGTTACGATAGCTGGTGTACCACGTACACCCAACTTAGAACCAAGATCACGATGTGCAGCGATGGTGTTCTGACATTGTAACAGCTCACTGGTTTCTTGCGAGAAAGTACGCTCAAGCTTTACTTCGTCCATTGCGGCTTTCTGATCATTGGCACACCAGATTTGTGACATTTGATGCCCTACCTGACTTTGTGCACCGGCACGTGGGTAAGCAAGGTAGCGAACGGTAATACCATTCTTGTTGTAGTCTTCCATCTGACGGTGCAGTTTCAGACAGTAACCGCAATCTACGTCGGTAAATACTGTCACGACGTGCTTCTCTTCTTTGGCTTTGTATTCAATCCAGCTTGAAGAGAAATCTTTGATTTTTTCTGCGTAACGCTTGGCGATCACGTCTGTGAAGTTACCTTTGTCGTCCAGGGCATAGATTTTACCTTGAATGAAGTAGTCCCCTTTTTCTGTAGAAAGGAACAACCCTTGATTGGTTTCTACTTCGTAAAGACCCGCAATGTCACTGTCATCTACGGATGTCACCATCAGACCAAGCTTGCTGAAACGCTCTGTGATGGATTTTGTGTCTGCGTCTGCTGCGAATAGAGAAAATGAAGCCAGCGCGCCCGCTGCTACAACACCAAGTTTGCGCATGAAATGCATGTTTTCACCTTAAAAGTTAATGTACGAACTACGCCCTTGGGTGGTGCTGTTCGTGAATCTGTTTGAGTCGCTCTGTTGCGACGTGAGTATAAATTTGCGTGGTCGATAAGTCACTATGACCCAATAACATTTGCACCACTCTCAAATCTGCACCGTAATTCAACAGGTGCGTTGCAAATGCATGTCGGAGCACGTGAGGCGACAACGCATCCGTGTCGATTTCTGCCAGCGTGGCGTAAAATTTAATTCGATGCCAGAACGTCTGGCGCGTCATTTGTCTTGCCCGCTTGCTTGGGAACACCACATCCGATGACGTTTCCCCCAAAATGCTTGGACGACCATGTTCTAGGAAGGTTTCGATCCAATCAACGGCATTTTCTCCCATTGGGACCAACCGCTCTTTTCCGCCTTTACCTGTTACACGAACAACGCCCTGCCGCAGGCTAATATTTTCCATCGTCAGGCTAACCAGTTCAGTGACCCGAAGCCCGGTCGCATAAAGAAGTTCAAGCATGGCTTTGTCGCGAAGCTCTATTGGGTCATTAGGATCTGGCGTGTTGAGTAAATCTTCAACCTGCTGTTCACTCAAATCCTTGGGCAGCCGCTTGGGCAGTTTGGGGCTCACCAGCAAAGCACTTGGGTCGTCTGCTCTTATCTTTTCACGGTGAAGATACTGAAACAGACGGCGAATCGCCGAAAGCATTCTCGCTCGCGACGTCTGTTTATAGCCTTGATCCATCAGCCAGCCTTGATAGTCCTGTAACCCAGAGACGCTGATGAAATCAAGCCGGAAGTTCTCTTTCAACATCCAGCTCAGCAACTTGGATAAATCGTTACGGTATGAAGCGAGCGTATTCTCAGACAATCCACGCTCCATCCACATGGCATCAAGAAACTGCTCCATTAAGTAGGTATCTGGATGACTTGTTTCCGTCATTCTTATCTCTCTTTTTATCGGTAACACTCATGAGAGTATGTGAGGCATGAAAATAATACTATTAAAATTCACCTACAATCGTATAAACCCTGCAAATTTGAGTATGTTATGAGCATCCCCCTCCAAATACTTATGACCGAAAATCCATCTTGTCGCAGAGCCTAGCATCTGAAGGTTATTTGGGTATAGAATCTGCCATCTCTTCGACAAACAATGACAGATCATGAAAATCGGACTTTTTTACGGCTCAACAACCTGCTACACAGAAATGGCAGCGGAAAAAATTCGCGCCTTCATCGGCGAAGATTTAGTGGACATATTTAATGTAAAAGAAACACCACTATCATTGATGAACAACTATGATCTGTTATTGCTAGGGATTTCTACGTGGGATTTCGGTGAAATTCAAGAAGATTGGAGTGCGATATGGGAGCACATCGGTGGCGTGTCGCTAAACGGCAAACACGTCGCATTGTTCGGCTTAGGCGATCAAGAAGGCTATGGCGAGTGGTTTCTCGATGCGATGGGGCTTCTTCATGATGAACTGATCCCGACAGGCGTAAAATTCATTGGCTACTGGCCAAATGAAGGCTATGAATTCGAGGCATCTAAAGCCCTTACGGAAGACAAATCACAGTTTGTCGGCCTAGCTCTTGATGAGGATTCCCAGTACGAGTTCAGTGATGAGCGCATCGAAAAGTGGTGTGAGCAAATCCTGGTGGAATACCACGACTCACTGTAACTCTATACATTTATAAAAAAGGGGCTGATGATTATCAGCCCCTTTCTTGTTTTGTTTACTAAGTCGCGATTATGCCGCTTCTTCCGACAACTCTTTACGAGGTGCGCCAATGAAGAACATGCAGATGATCGCCGCCATAGTTGGCATCAGCCAAGCCATGCCCACTTCAAACAGTGGAAGCATATTGAATGCGTTGACATTGATACCCGAAACCTTCGCAGCATCCAGAAGAGCAAACACAAATGCCACCAAAACTACTACGCGGTACGCTACGCGCGGATTTGGCAAGCGATCGCGTACAAACGCCAGCGCAACCAAAGCAATGGCTACTGGGTAAAGGGCAAACAGAACTGGGACAGACAGTGAAATCAGCTGGCTCAGACCAACATTTGCCACCACTGCACACGCGACTCCAATAACCACAACCCAGGTTTTGTAGTTGATTTTGGTGATAGAGCTGAAGTAATCAGAACAAGCTGAGATCAGACCAATAGCTGTTGTCAGACACGCCAATAGAACAATCACAGACAGAACCGTCTGACCCGACGCACCGAATAGAGCCTGTACGTATAGGCTTAGGATCACACCACCGTTATCTGCACCAGCAGCCACAGTACCACTTGTAGAACCCAAGTAGAAAAGAGACACATAAACAAATGCCAGACCCGCTGCTGCGATCACCGCTGCGCTGATCAGGTATTTAGTCGTCGGTTTGGACTCGGTAATGCCTTTGCTACGCAGTGCATCCACAATCAGAATACCGAACATCAGCGCACCGAAGGTATCCATGGTGTTATAACCTTCAAGGAAACCTTTGATCAATGGCTGAGTCACATACTCGCCCTGCGCTTCTGTTGGAACGCCTTGTGGGTTTAAAAATACAGACACAGCTAATGTAATCAAACCGATGAACAGCACTGGCGTTAGCACTTTACCAATGGTGTCGATCAACTTGCCCTGAGACCAGGCAAAAAACATCGCAATGGTAAAGAATGCAATGGAGAATATAGTCAGATGCATTTGCTCTGCGTTAGCAATGAACGGCTTCACTGCCATCTCGTACGCAACCAAACCTGTACGTGGGGCAGCAAATGCAGGACCAATAATAATGAAGATCAGTACGACAATAAGTGTCGCTACCTGTTTAGGAAGGTGCTTAGAAAGATGTTCCCAAGATCCACCCGCTACTGCAATAGCAATAATGGTGATCAAAGGCAGACCTACCGCAGTAAACAGAAAACCGGACATGGCAGGAAACAAATTTTCACCTGCTAATTGACCCGCAAGAGGAGGGAAAATAATATTGCCCGCTCCTAAAAAGAATGCAAAGAGCATAAAGCCCAGAGCAACGACATCAGTTGTTTTTAGTTTTTGATTCACTTAAAACCCTTATAAAAATCTTGTGTTTGCAAATATTCTGAAATTTTATTCTAGAATTAAGGGGCGAATAATGAACAAAAGCGATAACAGAAACAAGAGAATGACAAAAAACACAATAAAAATTCAATCAGAACACCATTTAGCAGATAGAATCACTGGCTATATGTGATATTTCAGCTCATATAACTAATCAAAATCTTTATCTTTAAAATAACAAGAATTTAATATATTTAACCACTCGACCAAACCAGCATATGAAGAACAGAACCAAAGACTTTCAATTCAAACAGTTTAAGATTCGCGGTGGTCGTAGTGGAATGCC
The DNA here is from genome assembly GCF_019904195.1 of Vibrio sp. SCSIO 43132. Lineage (NCBI taxonomy): Bacteria > Pseudomonadati > Pseudomonadota > Gammaproteobacteria > Vibrionales > Vibrionaceae > Vibrio > Vibrio sp. SCSIO 43132. The sequence goes on along the minus strand of NZ_CP063199.1, from coordinate 675,285 downwards.
AGTCAGTACCGATGGCGTATTACTGGGTGCCTGGGCTTCAATCCCACCTGCCGGTCAACTGCTGGATATTGGTACTGGGACTGGTTTACTGTCTTTAATGTGCGCTCAGAGATCCGATGACAACCTCGTGATTACCGCAGTTGAGCTAGAGCAAGATGCCTTTGAAACTGCAAGCTTAAATTTTGCAGACAGCCCCTGGAGCCAAAAGATACGTCCTGTTTGTGGCGATATATTAAACCTGTCATTCGATACCCAATTCGACGCCATTATCTGTAATCCGCCTTACTTCAACAGCGGAGAACAAGCATCAGACACCCGTCGTGCCGACGCCCGCCACACCAATACGCTAACTCACAGCGCTTTAATGAAAACCTGCTGGGCACACCTTACTGATACAGGCATAGCAAGCTTTGTGCTGCCTGTGGTTGAAGGGGAACAATGCATCGAGATCGCACAGGCGCAAGGCTGGCACTTATCTCAGTGTTGTCGTGTTCAGACAACCGTTCGAAAACCAGTAACCCGACTGCTTTTTACCCTGACCAAACAGCCGTGTGAAACGCAAGAGTCCTCTTTAGTGATCAACCAGGGTAATGGCTACAGTTCAGAATTCATTGCTCTTACCCAAGGCTTTTACTTAAAGATGTAAAGATCCTGCTGGAAAATGCGTTTTATCTGATGGGTTATGGGTGTATACCCAAGTGACCTCAAGATGCAGGATTCAGAGCCTCATATTCTGTTTCAGTTCAAGCCTCTCTACTTAAAAATCAGGAACGCAGCGGAATGACCCGTCCTTTCCAAGTTCTTTGACGATGAAATGGGACAGAATATGGGCTCCCAAGGGCGAGTTTAGCTGGCTTTCATACTGCGTTACCGATTTTTGATTTAGAGCCACTAGATCTTCAAATCGATGCCTTGTCTGAAAGCCTGTTAAATCTCGCTGAACCTAGCATCTTGAGGTTACTTGGGTATATAATTCGCGCCCAATTAATCATTCACACGCTTGTGGAGACCCACTGTGATCAGAACTTTTGCTGAACTCGAACTCGATCCAAATCTGTTGGAAGCCATTGAAGAGATGGGATACGAACGCCCAACTCAAATTCAGGCTGAAGCAATTCCGCAAGCACTGGATGGTCGCGATATCCTCGCGTCAGCCCCTACCGGAACTGGTAAAACCGCCGCTTTCGTCATTCCTGCACTGCAATATTTGCAAGATTTTCCGCGTCGTAAAGCGGGACCTGCACGTATTCTGATCCTGACACCAACTCGTGAGCTGGCGATGCAGGTTGCGGATCAAGCCAGAGCTCTGGCGAAGTACACAAACTTGAAGATCTTCACCATTACTGGCGGGGTTCAGTATCAGGAGCACGCGGATATTCTATCCACCACACAAGATATCGTGGTCGCGACACCGGGTCGTTTGATGGAATACATTGAAGCGGAGCGTTTTGACTGCCGCGCTATTGAATGGCTGGTACTGGATGAAGCGGATCGCATGCTGGATATGGGTTTTGGCCCGACAGTTGACCGCTTATCAGCAGAGTGTCGCTGGCGTAAACAGTCTATGTTGTTCTCGGCAACGCTTGAAGGTCGTGGTGTGGAAGGCTTCACAGCGGATCTTTTGAAAAATCCAGCCGAGCTGGATGCAGAACCTTCTCGCCGCGAACGCAAAAAAATCACTCAGTGGTATCACCGCGCCGACTCCATGGAGCACAAATATCAGCTTCTTAAGCACGTGGTAACCGAACAGGCGGAACGTTCCATTGTATTCTTAAAAACACGCGATCGCCTGGCGGACTTGCGTTCTAAATTAGAGAGTGACCAAATTACCTGTGCGTGGATTCAGGGTGAGATGCCGCAAGATCGACGTAACAACGCCATTCGCCGTTTCCGCGATGGTGAAGTGAACGTTCTGCTGGCAACCGATGTGGCCGCGCGTGGTATCGATTTGCCAGACGTATCTCATGTCATCAACTTCGACATGCCTCGTACAGCGGATGTTTACCTGCACCGAATTGGTCGAACCGCTCGTGCTGGTAAAAAAGGAAATGCGTTGTCTATCGTTGAGGCGCACGACCAGCCGATGCTGGATCGCGTCGCTCGTTACACCAAAGAAGACATCAAAGAGCGCTTTATTGAAGGCATGAGACCGCAGCACAAAAAGCCAGTATTCAAGAAAAAGAACAAGAAGAAAGAAGCGAAGAAAGCCGACAAGAAAAAAGGCGCTAAGAAAAAGAAGAAGTAATCTTTTCTTCAATATTAAATATAAAGAAGTATAAAAGGCAGCGATTTCGCTGCCTTTTTGTATTCATCTTCAGACCTAGTCACCAAGAGGCTGCCTGTCTCCACCACCACGGTGTGAATCAAGCGCCACTTTCAGTCGGCGTAACCGATCACGAGATCGTCTTTTATGGCTGACGGCCAGTTCCATTGAAATCACATCCACCAGCGCCAGCATCGCGTATCGTGACGCTGAAGGTTTATAGATAAAATCCGTTTCCTGAATGACAATGGGCAATGTCAAATCACATACTTCTGAAAGCGGGCTGCCCTGACTGGTAATGGCGATCACCTTCAGGCCATACTGCTTTGCTGTTTCTGCCACTTCAAGAATCGTTGGTGTATATCCGGTAACCGACATCACCACCAGCACATCATTGCTGTCTGCGGTTGCCGCGACCATGCGTGAAAGCAAGCCGTCATTGTAAGCGGCAACCGGATAGCCTAAGCGGAATAAGCGATGCTGAAATTCCTGCGATATCATAGTGGACCCACCACCCATTCCAACCGCCAGAGTCTGGCGAGCATTGTGGATCCATTCCGCAGCCTGTTTCACGTCTGCTTCATCAATGACTTTTCGGTTGAGATCCATAGAATGCTTGATGGATTCGTAAATCCCCTGCATCCCAGTTTGATCTATCGGTTCATCAATGAAACGCTGCCCCACCGCCAGCGACTGCGCCAGTTTTATCTTGAGATCACGAACATTGATGCACCCGACGGCTTTTGCAAAACGGGTGATGGTCGCCTCACTGACACTCGCCTGTTGCGCCATCTCGGTAATACTGGCGTTAGCAGCAGATGCCAGATCATCAGCAATGAAATTCGCCACTTTTTTTTCTGCTTCGCGAAGACTGGTATATCGCTCACTGATTTTGGAAAGAATATCGATATCGACAGACACGGATTGCTCTCAGTATGAAGTTTTCATTTGGTTAGATACTTTCTAACATAATTACCACACTATCTATACCCCTAACCTCTCAAGTCGGTAGATTGCGATACAAAATACGCTTATCCCCAAGGCTTAGTATCCGTTCAAGGCAACGACTAACCCCATTACACACTATCAATTTTATCTTTATTAATTAAACAATTAGATTAAATAACTCAAAGAACGATACCTACTTCATCTGGTCTCTAATCGTGATCCATTTCAAATAACAACACAAAATGTGTGTGTTGTTACTTTTTTGCAACAAGAGGAAAAAACGAGCAAATTAAGACCACAAAACAATCAATTAGATCGTGATAGTTTTTGTTTTACCAAAACAATGTAGACTGACAATATTTTATTTTTCAATCAGTTACAAAACAACCACATTCAATGTTAGAAACTAACATATTTGTGATCGTTTTATCAGTTATAAACAATCATAGTGACTAAATTATCTTCCAAGCAAAGCACAACTCTATCAATAAAATCATTGCTGACTGGAAGGAGCCGCCGTCGCCATGTCGTTTTCTGTCGTACCTCATATAAAACAAACTCTCAATCGAGTTAACCAGTTCATCGTCGGGATCTTAATGATTATGCTGATTCTGGACGTGTGGATCGGTGTTCTTGATCGCTATGTATTTCAGTGGCAACTGGTGTGGGTTGAAGAACTCGCCCGCTACATCATGATCTGGGCGATCTTAATGGCCGTTCCCTGCTGCACCGCTGGACGAGAGCATATGGGGCTGGAGTTTGTTGTTCGACGATTTCCCCAGCCTATACAGACTCTGATAAAGCGAACACTCGGCTTACTCACCTGCCTGTTCTTTTTCTATATTGCCTACCTTGGGTACTTCTTCGCCATGAAAGGTGCAAATCAGCTTTCAACGGTTTTCGCTCTGCCTATGTCCTATGCCTATGCAGCCGTTCCGGTGACTTTTGCGCTTTCGGGTTTTCAGGCTTTATTGGTCTGGATTGAAGATTGTGCCGGGCTCACTCCCCCAGCCAATAAAATAGCTTCACAGGAGGAGACGCCATGCTAGTCGGTGGTCTATTCCTGATATTGATGCTGCTAGGTGCTCCTATTGCCATAGCGCTCGGTGTTGCTGGGCTAACAGGTATGTTCGAAATGGGGGGAGCACACTTTGCGTCTCTGGCTCCGAGTAAAGTCTTCAACGGCTTAAACATTTTCCCATTCCTTGCGATGCCATTTTTCATTCTCGCGGGTGAAATCATGAACCATACGGGCATCACTAATCGCTTGGTTTATCTGGCGGAAGCGTTGGTGGGGCATTTTCGTGGAGGCTTAGCGCACTCCAATATGGTGGCATCCGTTTTCTTTTCAGGGATTACAGGCAGCGCGACTGCTGACGCCGCAGCATTTGGAAGAACGCTGGTTCCTGCCATGGAAAAACAAGGCTACAGCCGTTCGTACGCCTGCGCTGTAACTGCGGCAGGTTCCATCATTGGTCCCACTATTCCACCTTCCGGGTTGATGGTGGTCTACGGGTCCTTAATGGGGGTATCCATTGGTGGTCTGTTTGCAACGGGTATATTGCCCGGGTTACTGGTGTGTTTTGTCTGTATGGCGATCATCGCTGCCATGGGCAAGCGTAAAAACCTGCCAAAGATGAGCGAGAAGTCTTCACTGACCGAAGTGTTAAAGCATTTCCGACATTCTGCACTGGCTCTGTTGATGCCCCTTATTATTTTGGGCGGCATTGTGTTTGGTATCGTAACCCCAACGGAAGCCGCATCCATTGCGGTAGCATACGCTCTAATCATCGGGTTTCTTATCTATCGCAACCTCACCTTTCCGGCACTGTTTCAAATGGTGGTGCGCACGGCTCAGATTTCCGCGGTAATTTATCTGATCATCGGGTCTGCATCGATTCTGGGTTGGTGGCTCAGCTTCAACCAGATTCCACAAATGATCGCCGATATCTTTATCTCGCTATCCGATAATCCAAATGTAATTCTGTTTTTGATCATCAGTTTGCTTCTGGTGGTCGGCATGCTCATGGACATCAATGTCATGTTGATCATTCTTGCCCCCATCCTTGTACCACTGACGGCAGAAATCGGTATGCACCCTCTGCATGCAGGCATTGTGTTTGTGCTGGCACTCAATATTTCTCTGATGACACCACCAATAGGCGCTTGTCTGTTCGTCTTGTCTTCGGTCACGGGCGCTCGGATAGAAGGCATATCCAAGGAGCTGATGCCCTTTTTATTCGGACAGCTGCTTTTGCTGTTCACTATCGCGTACTTCCCCGACTTAGTCCTGTTCATACCAAGACTGCTTGGGTACTAACCAAAACATTAAAGGAGTAATGATGAAGCATTTAACCAAATCGCTGCTGGCGGTAACCCTTGCCACCTCCCTACTGGCTGCCCCCTATTCTATGGCTGCAAAAGTACTTCGCATTGGTCATGACAACAAAGCCGACATGATGGAAAATCCGGCGCATGCCTTTACTGGTGTGTTTAAAAACATTGTTGAGACCGCTTCTAATGGCGAAATTAAAGTGCAGGTCTTTCCGAGTAACCAGCTTGGCAGTGCCAAAGAGCATATTCAGATGGTTAAAGATGGTCAGCTACAGGGCACTTTATCTTCCGTTGGGGCATTGGCCGGTTATTACCCTCGCATTGGTATCTTAGACGTACCTTTTGCGTTCAATAACAATGCTGCGACTTACGATGTACTGGACGGGGCATTTGGTAAGGCATTAGCCAGTGATATTGAATCTGAAATGAAAGACGTCCGCGTACTGGGTTTCCCTGATACAGGTGGCTTCTTCTCGGTGACTAACTCAAAACGTGCGCTGGAATCTCTGGACGATTTCAAAGGGCTGCGCATTCGTACCATGACGTTGCCAACACACCAGAAGATCATTCAGTCTCTGGGGGCTCAAGCTTACCCGCTGGCTTGGGGCGAAGTATATTCTTCCTTGCAAACAGGCGTAATTGACGGGCAAATGAACCCAATTCCTACCGTTTCATTTGCCAAGTTCAACGAAGTGCAGAAGTACCTGACTCTGACCAACCACCTGTTTGCCCCGTATACCTTTATGATCAACCGTGATTTCTTTGATGGCTTGTCTGCCAACGAGCAAAAAATTGTCCGTGATGCGGTGCAAATTGCTCTGAGTGCCAACCGTGGTTTATCTCGCCTGATTGAAGCCTCTGAAGACCGTGGATTGGAAGGGTTGAAGAAGAAAATGAAAGTGAACTCATTGACCGATGCACAACGCCAACAAATGCGCGACGTAACTCAGCCAACGATCAAAGCTTACATCAAAGAAACACACGGTAAAAAAGGAGAAGAACTGCTGAACCTGTTCTTAAGCGAAGTCGATAAAGCAAATCAGTCTTCCTATCTTCAGTAAAGCCATACCTTCTTTCACTATAGGGCTGCGATAATGCAGCCCTATATGCATTCAATTTAATATTGATCGCATTTCTGATCCCCGCTTCCAATAAAAGGCTGTCAAGTTGACCTTACCTCCTCAGAATACTTTCATTTGTTCAAAAGCAGTTGGAGGTAATTTTGAAAACAATGAAAGCCCTGTTGGTTGCAGCTCTGGTTAGCGTCAGCTTTTCCAGCCTCGCCACTCCTGAATTAACGTTTCTCAACGCCAAACAGTCCGCCAAAGAACTTGGAAAAAATGACGCCTTTATGCGTCGTCTGAGTCAGTTCGATATGGAAGCGCGAATGAAAACGGAAGATCACGTTATCAAGCCGGAATTTCGCCGTTTTGTTCGTTCCAACACGTTGGACTGGACCGCGGAAGACAAAACCAAAGTCACTCAAGTGTATGAGAACTTGCAAAAAGAGTTAGCAAAGTATCCGCTCGACCTGCCTAAAGAAATCAAAATGATTCTGACGACGGGTAAGGAAGAAGGTACTGCCGCTTACACGCGAGGCAAAGCCATCATACTTCAAAGAGACAAGTTGGAACTGGGTATCGAGCTAAAGCGAATTATGGCGCATGAAATTTTCCATATTTACTCTCGCCTGAACCCAGTTAAGAAAGATGAACTGTACAACAGTATTGGCTTCCAACATGTTGGGGAAATTGAATTCCCAGATGATTTGGAAGACAGAAAAATCACCAACCCTGATGCTCCCGTCAACGACTACGCCATTAAAGTCGGCTTGAATAACGAGCAGGTCTGGGCAATGCCTATCCTGTATTCAGTATCTGAAAAGTACGACCTGAAAAAAGGTGGTGAATTCTTTAACTACCTGCAATTCAAATTCTTAGTTGTCGCAGACCAACATGGCGAGTGGACCTACGATGATGACGAGCCTGTTATCGTCGGTCGTGCCGAACTGACTGGTTTCTTTGAGCAGGTGGGTACTAACACCAACTACATTATTCACCCGGAAGAAATTCTGGCAGACAACTTCGCACTATTGATGCTGCGTTCACCAGTGGTGAATTCGCCAGAAGTTATTGAGCGTATGAAAGCGATTCTTAGCCAGTAAATGCTGTCATCAGAAAGTGATATAAGAAAAGCCGCCTGATATGGCGGCTTTATTATGATTTCAATCTGAAATGATGTTCTTACTTCGCCAATGGTAGCGCCTGCTGGTCGATGTCGAACAAATGGCAATACTGCTCTCTGAGTTCCACATGCAGAATCTGACCGTTATCCAGTTTCAAGGACACCGCCTCTTCTCCATCCAGCATTAGGCTGAGCTTTTCAATGTCACCCGAATAGCAATGCACGTAAGACACCGCACCAAGATACTCAGCAACATTGATGGTCATAGGCACAATGCAACGTCCTTCTTCCACGTCGTCACGAACGGTTAAGTGCTCGGGACGAATACCAAGTGTAATGCGATCGCCTGCTGACAGATGCTCGCCATTTCTTGGCAAGGTCAATGTGTAGTGATCCGCTATGCTGACAGTGGTTTGCGATACGCTCGCCTCTAGCACGGTCACTGGAATGAAGTTCATTTTCGGCGAACCAATAAAGCCTGCAACAAACTGGTTCTGCGGATGGTAATACAGCTCCAGCGGCGGTCCTACCTGCTCAACACAACCATCTCTGAGCACCACAATTTTGTCTGCCAGTGTCATGGCTTCAACCTGATCATGTGTGACGTACACCATGCTGGTCGCTAAAGTGCGGTGCAGCTCGGCGATCTGAATTCGCATATCGACCCTAAGCTCAGCATCGAGGTTAGACAAAGGCTCATCAAACAGGAACAGTTTCGGGTTACGCACAATCGCACGACCAATCGCCACGCGCTGGCGCTGTCCGCCCGACAGTTCTTTGGGTAAGCGGTCAAAGAGCTGGTCCAGTTTCAGCAACTTACCAGCGTGATCGACTTTTTGTTTGATCTCTTCTTTGGGCTGCTTGTCGATAGACAGGGCAAACGACATGTTTTCACGCACTGTCATTTGTGGGTACAACGCATAAGACTGGAACACCATGGCAATCTCGCGATCAGCTGGTGCTTCATCGGTCACGTCTCGTCCATCAATAAAAATCTCGCCCGATGTCGGCTCTTCCAGCCCGGAAATCATTCTCAGTAAAGTGGATTTACCACAGCCAGACGGTCCGACAAAGGTGACGAATTCTTTATCATTGATTTCAAGGTCGATGCCTTTCAGAACATCCACTTTTCCATACGATTTTTTGATGTTTTTGAGTACTACTTGAGCCATGGTTATTCCTTAATTCCACCTTGAGTCAAACCTTGAATAAAGGCTTTGGATGCCAGCAAGAATGCGATCAATGTTGGTGCCATCATGATGATTAGTCCTGCGAACATCATGTGCCACTGGATGGCAAATTCGTTCTGGAACTCCTGCAAACCCAACGTCAGTGGGTAGAGATCTCTGTCTTGCAAGAATAAGAGTGGGAAGATGTATTCGTTCCAGGCACTCACAAAGGAAAGCAGCGCCACCGTTGCGATTGCAGGCTTCACCAGTGGCAGCACAATGCGCCAGTAAATCTGGAATGGCAGAGCACCATCCACCCGTGCTGCCTGTTCTATTTCTGGTGACAAGTTCTTAAAGAAGGTACTGAGAATAAATACCGCCACCGGCATCATGCTCGCTGCCTGAACCAGAATGATACCGAGCAAAGAGTTCAACAAATCTAAGCTTTGCACCACCACAAACAGAGGTGCCATTGCCAGACGAAGCGGAACAATCACTCCCAGCATAAACAGGATGAAAATCAGCTTGTTGCCTCTGAACTGAACCCGAGCCAGAACAAAGGCCACCATGGTACTGAACGCCACCGCCAGCACTACCGTACCTAAGCTGATGATCAGAGAGTTTAAGAAATAGCTGCTGAAATTCGCTTGTTCCCATGCACTGAGATAGTTCTCGAAATGCCATTCTTGCGGCATACCAAATGGCGAGCGAATCACCTGCCCAAGATTGCCTTTCACCGAGTTAATGAAGGCCAAACCAAACGGCAGAGCGACAATCAATGCCCATATCAGTAGTAGAAACTGTACAACGACCTGCTCAAGGGGTTTAAGTTTGAATATACGTTCCATGTCTTCCCCCTATCGATTACGCATGTTGCGCAGTGCCAAGTAAATCGACGCTGGCAAAATCAGAACCGATATCACCATGCCTATTGCAGCTGCCATACCAAGGTCTGCTGTTCCTGAACCACCACTGGTTCCAAAGGCAGTTCGGTACTGGAACGTCCCCATGATGTCGGTGGAGTAGTAAGGTCCAGCATCCGGTCCCATAAGAATCAACACGTATTCCGCATTATTGAATACGTCTACCATCGTAAGGATGGTAATCAGAACAAACGCAGGGGTAAGCACAGGAAATACCACGTGCTTAATGCACTGCCAGCGGTTTGCGCCATCCAGTACTGCCGCTTCTAACAAGTCGGAGCGAACGCCAAGAATGGCAGACAAAATCAACATGATAGAAAAGCCCAGTTTTTGCCATGACTGGAACATGGCAATGGTTGGCAACGCCGAACTTTCATCCCCTAAGAACATCAGAGGCGCGGTGATGACATCCCAGTTCAGAAGAAGTTGATTCAGCGGACCACGAACATCAACAATAAGCTGCCCTAAGAACGCAACCGCTACGGCGGCCAGCGGATAAGGCATAAAGAACAGCAATTTGTACCCGGCTTTACCTGCAGTATTCCAGCTCAGCAGCAAGGCGAAGGTCGTGCCTAAAATGAGGAAGACAGAGATACAAATCGCGAAAAATAGTACGGTCTGGTAAAACGAATTCCACAGTTGCGTGCTCATGTAATCATCTGTCAGCAACTTAGTGAAATTGTCGAATCCAACGAATGTGGCAGGACCTATGCCTGGCCAGTCAAAAAATGAAAGCACAAGAGTGCCGAATAAGGGCAAAAGATTAAAAACCCCATACAACAAGCAACCGGGAATCAGCAGCAACATGTACTGAATCTTTTCTTTCTGCTTGAAACTCAATCCTTTGGGGCGGGAAAACTCGGTCATACTGACTCCAGCGGTATGTAGGCGACCTGGTTATCAGGTCGCCGTCTTTCTTCTGTTTTTACAGATGTTGGCTTTTACAGATTTTTAGCTTTAAAGCCTTTTTCAATTTCACTCGACAGACCTTTGCTGTCGACTTTGCCTGCTAAGAACTTCTGGAAAGCAGGACCTACAACTTCCTCATACTGAACATTGAAAGGACCTTTCCAGGTCAGGTGTGCCTGAGCTTGGTTAGACACAAACGTCGCCGCTTCAGCCTGATGAGCACCTTCGTATTTAATGCCGCTTGCGTAGGTTGATAACTCGCCCACGTGGTCAGCAAAAAGCTGCGCAAACTCTTTGGTTGCGGTATACGCCAGCAGTTTGTCTGCTGCGGCTTTTTTCTCGCTGTTGGCATTCACCAAATACGCACCATCAGCAAAAGCATAGACCTTGCCACCTGCACCAGGGACTGGCATTAGACCCAAATTCGCATCCGGATTAGTCTGAGCAATGGTGGATAATGGCGACGTCGACCATAAGCCATCAATAATCATGGCTGAATCGCCAAGTGCCACGTTTGCACGCATGCCGTTATAGTCCTGCGCTGCCGCTGACGGGTTGATGTATGGCTTCCAGGTCGCAAATGTGTCCACCACTTTTTGGTAACCACTGGCAGTAAACGGCTCGTCACGTGTAGCCACTTTCGCCATCTCATCGCCAGATAAGCCTGCTTCTAAACCTGCACTCATCATGGCAAGTGCCCAGCCTGCACGCCCCGGAACTTCAAGAGGGGTAACACCTGCTGCTTTCAGCGTTTTCATGACCTGCTCAAACTCTTCCAGAGACTTCGGTTCTGTCAGGTTGTGCTTGTCGAAAATGTCTTTGTTGTAGATGATCTGAACGGTTTGAACAGCAAAAGGTACACCGTAGACCTTTCCGTCGGATCCCGTTGCAGCCCCAAGCGTTGCCGGAGAAATACCTGAGAGATCCACATCGCTGCCAACAGGTTTGATCACACCTGCTTTCGCGTATTGATCAATAAAAGAAGCACCCGGGCGCCCCTGAAACAGATCAGGTCCACCATCACTTTGTAAACCAAGGCGTAAACGAGAGTTGTAATCCACACCTTTAAAGACCTCGACTTTAATATCGACATCTTTCATGTTCTTTGAGACTGCTTCCCATAGAGGACGCTCCTGTTTGCGCCATGTCCATATGGTTAGGGTTTCTTCTGCAATAGCAGAGATGGGTAAAGCCACTGTAAATGCCGTAAGTGCAACCAGCGCTTTTACTCCTTTCTTAAACTTCATCGTTTTATCCTCTAGTTAGTTTACACGGGAAACTAACCATATAATCTAGGCGATTTTTTGTGCTATACAACGATCGTGATCACATTTAGTTAACAAAATTATCAACGAAAAATAAGAAAGGTCGTACGGATCATACTTCACTCAATCAAAGAAATTCGTTTACTTTTTATTCTTGATTCCTCAAATTGAAGTCGCTATAAAGAACATAATCATTTAGTTTCCATCATCAACTTAACTATGAAGCCTAGCCAAAACAGCAAGATTGTTAACTTATCCAGAGTGCTCGATTGTATCTGGCGTCATAACCGCATATCGCGGGTAGAGGTTGCCGAACAGCTGGGTTTGGATAAATCGACGATCACCAAAATTGTGAGTCTGCTTACTGAGAAAGATCTGATTTCAGAAGTCACGGCTAAACCCGCCAATAGCAAAGGCGGTCGTCCAAAAGTGTCTCTTTCACTTAACAGTGACATTGGAGTACTGGTTGGAATCGAACTGACTGACAGCGTGATCAATGTGTCAGTTGTGAATGTGGAGTGCCTGATCGTATACCGTACTATCATTCCATTTCAGCCAACCCGTGGGGTGATTTCAGAAATTGCACACGTTTTGACTCCTGTTCTGAAAGAAATTGAAGCCAAGTTCGACAACATTTTAGCTATCGGTATCGGGCTTCCTGGTCTTGTTGACCCTGAAAGCGGTCAGGTGTCGCTGTCGAACGCTCTGGAAATTGATAAGCCTCTGGCTCTGGTTGATCAATTGAGCCAGATTTTCGCGTACCCGATTTTCATCGACAACGATGCCAACTGCGCGGCGTGGGGTGAAATGATGCAGACCCGACGCGAACCGACGGACAATTTCCTGTACGTGCTGTTTACTTCACACCATAGGAACACCGACTCGGAACATTTGGGGATCGGTTTGGGGTTCGTCCTGAACAACGACTTGTTTTATGGTGACGACTTTTCTGCTGGTCAGTACAAAAGTGAGCTAGTGAATGGCAAAGAGTCTGCCGACCTGACCTTAATTCTTCAGGAGTTCGCTTCTTCGTTAGTGCTTTTGGGGCGTCTTATGAACATTCATCACTTAATTATTGGTGGTGAAGCGCAGCGTTATGGTGCGAATCTGGTTTCGTACATTGATCAAAAGCTTTCTAAAACTGATGGACCAAAAACCTGGAACCCTAACATCAGTTTCTCAACGCTTGGAACACAGGCTGTTTCAGCCGGTGCCGCAGCAATGGCCTGGCAAAAACTCATCACTAAAGACATTGCACTGTTTAGCGTCTTGCCCTCCCCTAGCCGTATTTAATCGAGGTCTGTATGGCAGATAAATGCCCATCTTTGTTTCCCGCTCCTAAATCTCTCACCTTTGAGCAGGGCGAGCTGTTTATTCCTGGTCTTTCAAAGGGCATGATCCCAAAAGTCATGGGGGAGCGAATTTCATCACCCATGGTGGAATACCAGATGTGCAGTGACTTCAGTGATCAGGCATTTGGTATTCAGATCACCAGACAACTGGTGTTGATCCAATACAAAGATGAATCTGGGATCTTGTATGCCCACCACTTGATCAATCAGCTTGTGGATCAGTGCGCCTCTTCATTGCCATTTCTGACTTTGTTCGATCAGCCGGATTTTCCGCAACGCGGCATTATTCTGGACGTGAGCCGTGACAAGATCCCGACCATGGACACGCTGTTTGAATTGATCGACTTCTGGTCTTCTCTGCGGATCAACCAGTTACAGTTTTATACCGAGCACACTTTTGCTTACCAACAGCACCACACGGTCTGGCAGGACTACGATCCGCTGACTCCACAACAAATTCGGGCTCTGGATTATTACTGTAAAACCAAAGGCATCGAGCTTATCCCTAATCAGGCAACATTTGGTCATATGGAAAAATGGCTGTGTCATCCGGAATACACCTACTTAGCTGAGCAGACGTCTGGTTTTTATGATCAACGAGGGGACTTTCGCCCGGAATCATTTGGCTTAAACCCTGTGTCGCCAGATGTACCTGGCTTTATTACTGACCTGCTGGATGAACTGCTGCCCAACTTTTCCAGTAAAACATTGAACATCAATTTTGATGAAACCATGGATTTAGGTGTAGATGGCAGTAAGGCGGAGTGTGAATCTCTCGGGCAGGGTCAGGTATACCTCAACTATCTCAATAAGGTGTTGGAACTGGCACGCCAGCGCGGAATGTATTGCCAAATCTTCAGTGACATGCTGTTCCGGTATCCGGAAATCCTGCCTCACCTCCCTAAAGAGCTGGAACTGCTCAACTGGGGATACGAAGAAGACCATCCATACGATGAAGAACACGCCAGACTGGCTGAGTTTGGTTACCCTTTTCAGGTTGTGGTTTCAACCAATACGTTTGCTTCTGTAGCGGGGCGCTGGAAGTCGGCGCAAGTGCACATGAGACGCGCCGCTATTTCTGCGTTGAAGTACGGCGGTCAGGGGTATCAAATTTCTGAATGGGGCGACATGGGGCACGCCCAGCAGTTTTCTTTCTCACTGCCCGCATACGTGTTCGGGGCGGCAATGGCCTGGGGAGAAGCCCAGCATCAGGACATTCCAATGAGCAAAGTACTGGGCGCTTTCTGGGGTAAAGAATATCAAAGCCTGACAGATGCCTTGTTAGAAGTACAAGATGCATATCTGGACTCTGGTGTCACTACCCCCAACTGCGCCTTTTATGGACCATTTGTGTTCGATCAGAAATCGCGTCGCCACATTCGCCGAGCACAGCTCGAAGGCACAGAGAAGATGCAACAAAGCATCATGTCGTTGACTGCAATGGAAAGCAAGTTAGACGGGGAAAGGGAAAGTACGCTGAAAAGTGAATTACTGTGGACGCTTAAAACCATGAAACTGGCCACTGAAATCGCTATCGGATATGCACAAAATCAGTGCCGTGAAGTGGAGAGTTTCCCAAATTCGCTCAAACGAAAACTGGTTAGAATGGTGGCTGATATCGAGTCGGAATATGCGATTCTCTGGCAGGAAAAGTTCCGTCTTGGTGGCTGCAAGCAGAGCATGGCGCGCCTTCAATATCTCAGACAGCTGCTTTCTCAATAACCTGAACTCGAGTTCAATACTAAAAAGCCCCAACAGTCATCACCGTCGGGGCTTTTTTAAATTCAGTTCTATTATTTTTGCTCTTCGCGCTTAAAGACAAGTTCTGTTGCCGTGGATTCTGCTTCGTCAAAGTAGTAGCCAGCAGTGTCAAATTTGGTCAACGCTTCCACTGAATCCACTTTGTTCTGAATGATGTAGCGAGCCATCATGCCGCGCGCTTTCTTAGCGAAGAAACTGATCACCTTGTACTGACCATTCTTACAATCTTTAAAGATTGGCGTGATGATAGTGCCATCCACGTTTTTCGCTTTCACAGCCTTAAAGTACTCATTAGACGCCAGGTTAACCAATACGTTATCACCTTGCTCTTCAAGCGCTTTGTTGACTTCTTCAGTAATGATGTTGCCCCAGAACTGGTAAAGGTTAGTACCGCGCTCATTTCCAAGCTTAGTACCCATTTCCAATCGGTAAGGCTGCATCAGATCCAGCGGCTTCAACAACCCGTAAAGACCGGATAGCATTCTCAGATGAGACTGAGCATAATCAAACTCTTCTTCGGAGAAAGACTGTGCCTCTAGCCCTGTATACACATCGCCTTTGAACGCCAGAATCGCCTGACGCGCATTCTCGGTAGTGAAGGTTTCGCTCCACTCTTCAAACCTTGCTGCATTTAGCCCTGCAATTTTATCGCTCACCTTCATCAAACCTGAAATGTCTGCAGGCGTAAGCTTTCGACATTCCTTGATAAGCTCAGCACTGTGCTCAACCAGTGTTGGTTGCGTAAAGCGCTCTGTCGCAAGCGGTGATTCGTAATCCAGTGTTTTTGCAGGTGATACAACGATAAGCATGACTTTTACTCTGTTTGGCTGTTTTTATGTAGTAAGCATATAAAAAAAGCCATGCTAAGTCAGCATGGCTTTTCCAATCGTATCGATTAGCGATGTCTATTATTTAGTCGCTTTGTCTTTGTTGTCCCAGATACCATCTTCAAGCTGAGATTGCAGCTCTGGGTAATCTTTCACATCAAAGGTAGGCACTTTGCCTGCTTTCAACTGTTTGTTGTAGTCCTTCGCCAGCTTCACCACGATGCCTGACAGCAACAGGATGGCTACAAGGTTCACAATCGCCATTAAGCCCATGGACACATCTGCCAAGCCCCAAACGGTTGGCAGTGTTGCCATTGAACCAAACATCACCATACCCAGAACAATCAGACGGAATAGGATCAAGCCCTGCTTGCGATTGTGTTCAAGGAAAATCAGGTTGGTTTCCGCGTAAGAGTAGTTTGCGATGATGGATGTAAAAGCGAAGAAGAAAATCGCTACGGCAACAAAGATGCCACCCCATTCACCCACCTGGCTGCTCAATGCACGCTGAGTCAGCTCGATACCAGTGATTTCACCGTGAGGTACATACTCACCAGACATCAGGATAATCGCTACGGTGGCTGAACAGATAACGATGGTATCGGTAAATACACCCAGCATTTGCACGTACCCCTGAGAAGCAGGGTGCGGCGGGTAAGGTGTTGCAGACGCTGCTGCGTTAGGCGCAGAACCCATACCGGCTTCGTTCGAGAACAGACCACGTTTGATACCCTGAATCATTGCCTGTGCAATCGCGTAGCCCAAACCACCAGCCGCCGCTTCTTGCAGGCCAAATGCGCTCTTGAAGATCAGAGACAGCACAGCTGGGATTTTTTCAAGGTTAGTCAGCATGACAAATAACGCCAACACAAGGTACGCCAGAGCCATAACAGGAACAATTAGCTCAGCAGTGCGAGCAATCTTGCGCAGACCACCAAAAATGATGAACGCTGAAATCACAACAAGCGCAATACCGACGAATTTAGCTTCAACACCAAATGCCGTTTGCATGGCACCTGCAATGGAGTTTGCCTGTACCGCGTTGAACACCAGACCAAACGCGATGATGAGGAAAATAGAGAACAACACGCCCATCCAACGCATGCCCAGACCTTTTTCCATGTAGTAAGCCGGACCACCACGGTAGTTACCGTCGGCATCACGGGTTTTGTATAGCTGTGCCAGAGTACTTTCGGCAAACGATGTTGCCATACCTAGCATGGCAATGAGCCACATCCAGAAAATGGCACCAGGGCCACCCGCTGTCAGTGCAACCGCTACACCGGCCATGTTACCAGTACCAACACGCGCAGCCAGAGAGGTACAAAGTGCTTGGAAAGAAGAGATACCTGCTGCGTCTGACTTTCGGCTGTTCTTCAAAACGGAGAACATGTGACCAAAGTGTCTAAACTGAATGAAACCCAGGCGCAATGTGAAGTAAACACCCACGCCGACAAGTAGATAAACCAGAATCGATCCCCAAAGAAGATCGTTCATCAAATGAATTAAATCTGCCACGATAACCTCGCATAGAGTTATGACAACGACACAGCATAGCGCTGTGCTCCCATTTTCAGTACAGAATGAGAGGAATGGATTCCTCATTGTTGTATTTTTTGCTCTGTACTGCCTCTGCTCTTTTCACCGAATCTAGTCATGTGAATGTCAGAGTGATTATTTTGACCGCGAGGATAATGCAGACCTGCATCGCAAAAATCAATATGCAATTAATTTCATTTATTTGTTATTTTTCACTATATTTGCACGAACTATTAACACAACAAACAACATATATCGCACAACAACCATACAAAGCACCTAAAAATTATTTACAAAAAAACGTATCCACTAAAGGTCAAATTCTGCGTGCCACAAATATAGCGCAACCCTTTGCGTAGCGAGCTTTTCGGTAATTTCACCAATGAACAACCATTCATCACCCACCAATATTTTTTTGCCGCGAACAAATTATGACTCGCATATTCACCCTTGTGACCAACGAGGACGCTTCTTTAACATAAATAAATGTCAGAAATTTGCTTTATTTGATGCTGATCGCGCGTTTTTTGTACATTGAAATTGCGCGCAAATTGTGAATTTACGCAGGGTTTCTCATAAAACCTTCATAAAAGAGAAACAAATGAGAAACACATCAAGGTTATTCTGCAGCCAATTATGTTACTTAAAAGTCTCCAATTAGGAGTCTTTATAACAAGAAAAGAGAGGTCGCATATGGATGGCTTTCAACTCGAAGATATCATGGCTATGGATGGTCAGCAGACACGCTCTACACGCTCTAAGCCAGCTAAAAGGAAATGGCGTGAAATAGAAGCGATTAAGGACAGACAACGCTTGCAACGTGAACTTATGGAGATGGATGTTTGTAACGAGTACGACTTAGACGACATCGATTTATAACTTAAAAGGCACCTTTCGGTGCCTTTTTCGTTTTTGTCTAATAGGGTCATGGCTCTAAGCCGTGGTCCTAGATTGCTTCATATTTGGTTTGCCGGACTCTGGCGGCAAGCTGACGGTATTGATCGGCAATCGTATCACCAAATACCGGGTCTTCATCATCGTGAAGCCACTGGTTTTCGACGACTCTCCAGTCCTCCGCCGTAAATGTCTTTGCGATTTGCGGTAAGACTTCCCTTTCTTCCAATTCCAGGTGGTTTTTCTGCCGGGAAATGAAGTCTTCCAGTTGATCCGCAAACATATCGAGAGGGATAACGGCATCGTGCAAAATCATCTCAACAGTATTCTGAAAGGCTTCTGTTACTTCAGACAGAGCTACGTGCTCTTGCTCTAAATCATCAATCTGCTGTTGCTGACCGTAATGCTTGGCATAGTGCAAATACAGAATGTCTTCTTTTGGGTGATGAACGGCTTGAGAGTGATCCGCTAAGTAATCGGTGATCTCTTTGATTAGGCTGTAGTTAATGGGCTTTTCGTTTTTCAGCTGTTCCAGTTTTCCATTTAGGATCGCCAACAAACGCACCATATAACCATGTTCTCGCCTTATTCTTTCTATAATCATGGCTTCCTTCCTCTTATTATACCCAACTGACCGCAAGATGCTGGGTATATACAGTCTAGGAACGAGAAAAGAAGCCTTCATTGATATTGATTAAAAATCAGTCAGAAATTGGTTGCCAGTTTATCGGTTTGTGACTTTGACCTAGGAGAATCTCGTTAGCTTTAGAGAAGTGCCCGCATCCAAAAAAGCCTCGGTGCGCGGAAAGTGGAGACGGATGGGGAGCAGCAAGAACATGATGTCTATTTCTATCAATCATTTTGCCTTTTTTCTGAGCATGCGAACCCCAGAGTAAGAATACGACACCTTCTCGGTGCTGGTTAACGGCTTCAATGACGCGATCGGTAAACGTTTCCCAACCTGTTTTTGAATGCGAATGCGCTTTCCCCTGCTCTACCGTGAGTACGGTATTGAGCATAAGAACGCCCTGCTCCGCCCAGCTTTTCAAGTAACCATGATTTGGGATTTCAAAACCCTGGATATCCTGAGCCAGCTCTTTGTACATATTGACTAATGAAGGTGGCGGCTTAATCCCGGGTAAAACAGAAAAGCAAAGACCGTGCGCCTGATTCGGACCATGGTAAGGATCCTGCCCTAACAAAACGACTTTCACATCTTGAAATTCGGTAAACCGGAAAGCGTTAAAGACATCGCTCTCAGGTGGATAAATCACCTTGCCATTGGCACGTTCCTGACGAACAAACTGCATAGTGTCGGCAAAATAAGGCTGTTCTTTTTCTCCGCCAATAACGTCGTGCCAAGTCAGTGACTCGCTCATAGTATCCTCGCTGTCTTTTCAAGATTAGGGACTAAAGACCCTAGATATCAGCTTGATATTCTATCGAAAAGTACAGCGAGGTGACCATACCCATGCCACAGTTTGACTTAGGTACTTTCTGGATTCCGGCTATTTTGCAGGTTGTTTTCCCTGCTGAGGCGTTCTCCAGTGTCCTGTTCCGCGTTGATGACGGTTAGGCAGAGGCAATGGTTTGGGTACACGTCCCATTGGCAATTGACTATTCATAAGTCACTCCTCACATATGAGTTACTGATTCTGATTGTTCTCATCTCAGTATTTTCTATGAAAGATCAATGCCAACTTTTTCAGCTTGTTTCAGTATTCTGATGGAATAACCGCAATGCCTGAATCTCGTCTTTCCAGATTTCTGGTTCAATTGTTTCTAAGATCAATGGGATACCGTCAAACCGGCTATCCTGAGCAATATACTGAAAGCAATCCCAGCCAATCTCACCTTTACCCAGAGAATGATGTCTGTCGACTCTTCTACCTAATTCCACTTTTGAATCATTCAGATGCATTGCACGTAGGTAGTGCATTCCAACAATGTCATCAAACGCCTTGAAGGTTTCTTCACAGGCTTCTGCTGTCCTTAGATCGTACCCGGCTGCAAATGTGTGGCAGGTATCAATACATACCCCAACACGAGCTTTGTCATCTACCTGTTCAATGATTTCCGCCAGATGTTCAAAGCGCCAGCCTAAGTTGGTGCCTTGTCCTGCGGTATTTTCGATCACGGCAACCACATTCGGTACGGCTTGGTGAGCAATATTGATGGACTCCGCGATTTTTGCCAGACATTCCTGCTCAGAGATCTTTTTCAAGTGGCTACCTGGGTGAAAGTTCAAAAGTTTGATTCCGAGCTGCTGACAGCGCTCCATCTCATCAATAAATGCGGCTCTCGACTTTTCTAATTTTTCCTGCTCTGGTGCACCTAAGTTAATGAGGTAAGAGTCGTGCGGCAGAATGTGTTCGTCGCTGTACCCTAACATTTCGCAGTTCGCTTTAAACGCCTTTATGGTTTTCTCTTCCAGTGGCTTTGCAACCCACTGACGCTGATTCTTTGTAAAGAGTGCAAAAGCGTTTGCTCCTATTTCACGCGCCCGCAATGGCGCTTGATCGACTCCGCCAGCAGCAGAGACATGTGCTCCAATGTACTTCATAGCTTCTCTTGTAATTGGTTATCGAAAGCCTTTCACCTTACCAACCAGAGCAACTGGGTTACAGAGGTTTCTGGTGAAATCTTCAACACATATTGTAGTAATATTACAACAAAATTAACGTTTAAATATTTTTGATAGTTTAAAATAAATTGTAAATACTATGTTTTATAAAGATTAATTGATTTAACTCAAGAAATTTACCTTCCAAAAATTAAGGATTTTGGTTGTTTTTTGACGCAAATCAATATTATGATTGAGGTTATTGGCTATATAATACCTAGCTCGACAAAAAACCGAAATTTACACCAATTTTAATCACCACGTAAGTGGACTAGGAGACAGGAATGATCCAGGGTATTCAAATTACTAAAGCGGCAAACGATGATCTACTTAACTCTATCTGGCTACTGGACAGCGAGAAAAACGAAGCTCGTTGTGTAGCAGCAACAGCGGGTTATGAAGCAGATCAAGTGGTTCCGGCTTCTGATCTTGGCGAGTTTGAAAGCCGCGAAGTGGCAATCGAAACCGCTCCTCGTATTGAAGGTGGTCAGCATCTAAACGTTAACGTACTTAAGCGTGAAACTCTGGAAGATGCAGTAAACAACCCAGAAAACTACCCTCAGTTGACTATTCGTGTATCGGGTTACGCTGTACGTTTCAACTCTCTGACTCAAGAGCAGCAACGCGACGTTATTGCTCGTACATTTACTGAGTCTCTATAAGACCGACAATTAAAAGAACATAAAAAAACAGCGCTCAATGAGCGCTGTTTTTATTTGAGTACTGAAAAGCGTTTACTTCTGAACTCGACGAAGTACAGCTTTCAATGCATCGAAGTCGTTATCTAATTCTTCAGACAACAGCTCCATCGCCGCGTGTTTTGCAAGCGGACCAGGAACATCTATGTCTGTTTCCAGAATATCATCAACCACTTCTTTGAATTTCGCAGGGTGAGCAGTACACAGGAACAGACCAGTTTCACCTTCTTGAAGCTGCTCGTCCAGAACGCGGTAAGCGATAGCACCGTGTGGTTCACACAGATACCCCAGCCCATTTAGATCGCGTACAGATTCCGCACTTTGCTCGTCGGTTACTGCGCCCTTACCTAAAGTATCCAGCCCCCAGCCTTTAATCTGGCATAGCTCTTCGATTCGCGGCCAGTTGTTTGGCTGGCTGACGTCCATCGCATTCGACGTAGTCGCCACGGTTGGTTTTGGATCCCACTTACCCGTTTCCAGGTAGCGTGGCACGGTGTCATTAGCATTGGTTGCCGCGACAAAGCGCTTGATTGGTAAGCCAAGCGCTTTTGCCAGCAAACCTGCAGTCAGATTACCGAAGTTACCACTTGGTACTGACACCACCAGGTTTTCGCGCTCTTCTTTGCTCATTTGAGCTGCAGCTTCAAAGTAGTAGCAAATTTGAGCCATCAAACGGCTGATATTAATAGAGTTTGCTGAGTTAAGACCGATCTCTTCACGCAGTGCTGCATCATCAAACGCGTGCTTCACCAACGACTGACAGGCGTCAAAGTCGGCATTGATCGCTACGGTGTGAATGTTTTTGCCCAGAGTACAGAACAGTTTCTCCTGCATTGGGCTGATTTTGCCTTTCGGGTATAGGATAACAACGTTGATGTTTTCCATACCGTAGAATGCATGAGCAACCGCGGCACCTGTGTCACCGGATGTTGCTGTAAGGATGGTAATTTTTCCACCGTCGGACACTGCTGCTAAAGATTGCGCCATAAAGCGGCCGCCAAAATCTTTAAACGCCAGCGTTGGACCATGGAACAGTTCCAGTGCATAAACGCCATCTTTCACTTGCTTGATTGGCGCAGGGAACTGGAATGCGGCATCTACAAGCTGGTTTACTTGCTCTGGCGATAATTCTTCACCAATAAAAGCAGAGAGGATCTTGCCACTACGCGTGACAAAATCTTCGGCAAGTAGTGCATCGACATCTTCAAACTTGGGCAATTCTGAAGGGAAAAACAGACCTTGGTTACGGCCTAGTCCCTGGCGCACGGCTTGGCCAAAGGACACTTGTTCGTCATTTTCTTTGATGTTGTAAAGCTTCATAGCTCACTTCCTGTTACGGTCGAACCCTGTTTGTCTAAACGGCAAACGTGAACGAACCCTTCCTCATTTTGTACGTAATTCTGTTCTAGCCAGCGAGCAACTCGCTCAGCGACATCTTTTTCTTTGCAAATACTAAATAGCGTCGGACCACTGCCTGAAATGCCAGTTGCCAGCGCACCTGCTGTTGCAGCGTATTTGCGAGCATCAGCGAAGCCAGGAAGCAGTTTCTCACGATATGGTTCTGCGATCACGTCTTTGATCATCTTGGCAGCCAATTCCGGTTGATTGGAATGGCAGGCATGAATGAAGCCTGCCAGATGACGACCGTGCGCGATGATGTCTTGACGGCGGTATTGCGATGGTAAAATCTCACGCGCTTCCGCAGTGGATACCTTAATTCCCGGATACGCCATCACCCAGTACCAGTCATCGAAGCAAGGTACTTCCTGTGAAATAATACCAAGCTCTTCCAGCATCAACTGAACACCGCCCAAGTAACAAGGTGCAACGTTGTCATAATGGACACCGCCAGAAATCTGCCCTTCCATTTCCCCCATCAGAGCCAGCAGCTCTGTTTCATTCAGCGGGTTTTCATGGAATTGGTTTAAAGCATCCAACGCGGCCACAATAGAACATGCACTAGACCCAAGACCAGAGCCAATCGGCATGTTCTTTTCCAGAACCATGTGCACAGGCTTCAGTTCGACGTTCTTTTTATCCAGCTCGCGTGCAAACACACGCCAGCAATCATAAACAATGTTTTCTTTCGGATTTGTTGGGAGTTTGCTGACGAAATCTCCAGCTGTATCCAAAGTAAATGCTTCACTGCCCTCTTTAACAAGGACGCGATCACCAAGCAAAGTACCATCAACCGGTGACACGGCAGCCCCCAGCACATCGAAGCCAACACTCACGTTGCCGATAGAGGCAGGAGCATAAACCACTACACTCATTTTTATACTCCTAATTTCCAGCCTAACGTACGCATCACATCTGCGAAGACACCTGCCGCAGTCACTTCTGTACCCGCGCCGTATCCGCGCAGCACCAATGGAATTGGCTGATAGTAACGGCTGTAGAATGCCAGGGCATTTTCGCCATCTTTAATCTTGAACATTGGGTCGTTTTCATCCACTGCCGCAATGCTCACTTTGCACTTGCCGTCCAGAATTTCACCGACATAGCGAAGCACTTTCCCTTCTTCTGCCGCTTTCTTAGACAACTCACTGAAATGCGCATCCGCTTCTGGCAGGCGAGCCATAAACTCTTCCACACTTCCGCTGTCATCAAAACCCGGAGGCAGAGCCGCTTCTACAACGACGTCGTCCAGCTCAAGTTCTAAACCAGATTCACGGGCAAGGATCAGAAGTTTACGTGCCACGTCCATACCCGAAAGGTCATCGCGTGGGTCTGGCTCAGTAAAACCGTTGTCTTTTGCAATGTTAGTCGCCTGACTCAAAGTCATGCCTTCGTCCAATTTGCCGAAGATGTAAGACAGTGA
Source organism: Vibrio sp. SCSIO 43132 (assembly GCF_019904195.1). Classification (NCBI taxonomy): domain Bacteria; kingdom Pseudomonadati; phylum Pseudomonadota; class Gammaproteobacteria; order Vibrionales; family Vibrionaceae; genus Vibrio; species Vibrio sp. SCSIO 43132. Next base: position 650,775 of record NZ_CP063199.1, on the reverse strand, counting down.
ACCAGAAAGAATACCGTTGAATTTCTCTAGCTCATCACCCGCAGAGATTAGGTTTTGTAGGTTCTCGATAACCGGAAGACCTGCACCTACCGTTGTTTCGTACATCAGCTTGCGGCGAGACGCACGCGCCACATCGCGAAGTTGGTGGTAGTACGCCATGCTTGCTGTGTTGGCCTTTTTGTTTGGCGTAACAACGTGGAAACCTGCTGCAAGGAAGTCGGCATATTGATTAGCGATGTTTTCGCTAGACGTACAATCCACCAGCACCGGGTTGATGATGTGGTTACGCTGTACAAGTGCAATCAGACTGGCAAGGCTGAACTCTTCCGACGCGTGAGTCATTCGATCACGCCAGTGGTCAAGCGGCAGACCTTTGCTATCTAGCAGCAAGCCTTTGCTGTTTGCTAACCCACAAACCCGTATTACGATGCCTTTGTCTGCCAGTTTTGCTTGCTGACGCTGGATCTGATCCACCAGCTCACCACCGACTCCACCAACACCGACCACAAATACATCAAGGAAGTGCTTAGAATTAAAGAGATTTTCGTGACACGCTTTGATGGCTTCAGACACTTTGTCTTCTGGAATCACCGCAGAAATGGCACGTTCGGAAGAACCCTGTGCGATAGCCACTACGTTAACGTTCACTTCCGCTAATGATGCGAAGAAGCGAGACGCAACACCGCGAGAGGTACGCATACCATCACCAACCAGAGTAACGATGGCTACATCATTCATAAACTCAACTGGCTCTAGCAAGCCATCTTTGAGCTCAAGTTCGAATGCATCACTAAGTACCTGTTCAGCTTTAGCTTTATCCGCCTGTTCGATGCAGAAGCTGATGCTGTACTCAGAAGAAGACTGGGTAATAAGAACAATAGAAACGCCCGCAGATGACATCGCGCCAAACACGCGGCTCGCCATGCCAACCATGCCTTTCATGCCAGGACCTGACACGTTTACCATGGTCAGTTTGTTCAGGGTCGTGATGCCTTTGATCGCCAGGTTGTCTTCGCCTGTGTCCTGACCAATCAGCGTACCCGCACCTTGTGGGTTAAAGCTGTTTTTGATCAGACACGGGATATGGAACTGTGCGATAGGTGCAATGGTTTTTGGGTGAAGAACGGAAGCGCCGAAGTAAGACAGCTCCATCGCTTCTTGGTAGCTCAGAGACTTAAGCAGTCTTGCATCGTCAACCAGACGAGGGTCACAGTTGTATACACCGTCTACGTCTGTCCAGATTTCACAACATTCTGCGCGCAAGCACGCTGCCAGAACTGCCGCAGAGTAATCGGAGCCGTTACGACCAAGGGTTACCAGTTCACCTTTCTCATTTCCAGCGGTGAAGCCAGGCATGATGTAAACATGATCTTTAGGAAGAGGGTTAGCACGGAAGTTATTGGTTGAGACATCAACATCGACCATAGCTTCAAGGTGGTCGCCTTTAGCAACAAGGTATTCAACAGGGTCTATCAGGAAAGAAGGATGACCTTTTGCTTCCAGAACAGCTTTCATTAGCTGAATGGAAATGCGCTCACCTTTACTGATGATACGTGCATTAACATTATTTGGGCACATACCCAAAAGATTGATGCCATGTACAAACTGACGAAGCTGACTCAGAGAGGTCTTCAACTGATTGTTGAAACCCGCGCTTTCCAAATTCGGTACTTGCTTCTGTACTTCGTCAAACAGCGATTGAAGAGAAGACTCCAGCTCCGCGATTTGTAGATCCGCTTCGCCATTTCTGAGTGCACCTTCAATAACTGACACCAATTTGTTGGTGGTTTTTCCTGGGGCAGACAGCACCACTGCCACCTGCTCTTGCTTCGCGTTATTAGCAATGATGTCTGCCGCTCTTAAAAAGCGATCAGCATCTGCCAACGACGATCCACCAAACTTTAAAACTCGCATCCCTTCCTCCGGTATATTTTAAACCTGCATAAAAAAAGGCCTGTATCTTGTGGGATACAGGCCTTTTCTTGAAATTTCTTTCGCTTAACAGCCCGCCCCAACAGTTATAATGTCGGTAATAATAATGGTGGTGGTTACTGTTGTGCGGTGATTAAGCATGAATAATTTTTTTATCTTACTGTGTACGTGTGTTTGCTTAACTTTACGTTTACCGATTTTCCTCGTCTGAGTCAATGAAAAGATTATTTTTTTTACCCTTCCCTCGGTATTTTATGTAAGTTTAAATAGAACGATGAGCCTTAATTCATATATCAATCAATAAATTATCAAGCCTTGTTCTTCAATAGCCATACGAAATCATTGAAATTGTGCATACGTCAGAAAATCGTCATTCTTTGACAAAATGCAGTGATTGAGTGAGTATGATCCCAAAGCGCGATCAATCTCTAAAAAAAGATCGTGGGTACACATCAGATAAGCTATATTCACTAAGTAGATTATTCAGCAAGGAGGCAGATATGAAGAAACCACTTCTCATTTTGAGCCTGCTTGCAATGCCTGCTATTTCTCAGGCAGAAGACCTACCAAGTTTAACGCCTGAAAAGCCATCCTCGCACAATTGGTTTATCTCAAGCCAAGCGCAACCTAATACACAGTTTGATAGCTGGCAGATAGACAGTGGTTATTCCTATAACCTGTTTGATTCTGTCGATGTTTATGTGGGTGCCAGTATCACTAACTCTGAATCCCCACGCTATAACGGCTTTTTAAGTGGTGTGAACTACAAGTTCAGTGAATCTTTCTCGGTGAACAGTAGCGTTCGTGCAACTAAGCCTTACGAGCAAGACAGCCTAAACCCTCAACAAAAGCTTATCTCTGCCGAAGTATCCAGCCGATTAAAACTGTCTGAAAACCTCGACTTGCATGCCACATTAGATTATGAAGAAATTCAAAAAGGTGGGGTGGAAGTTGGTTTAGGATTTCGCTTCTAAACCAACCTCGGTATTTCCGCTTTCAGCGGGCTGATGATCTTAAGTTACTTTCAATTCTTTCTTCGAAATAACGATGCCATTCCAATCAGAATACAGGTAATCACCTGGTTGTATCATTTGCCCCTGAATAGTCAGACCAACATCGATTTCACCGATGTCTCGTTTTTCCGTTTTGAATGGGCAGGTTGTCAGTGCTTTTACTCCTAAGTCCATTTCTGACATGGCGCCAACATCACGTACCGCTCCCCAAATCACGACCCCTTCCCACTGATTGTTTATTGCAGTGAGGGCAACTTGATCGCCCATAAGTGCACGTTCACTTGACCCATTTCCGTCCACGACCAGCACTTTTCCTTTGCCGTTCTCATTCAAGGCTTCTTTAACCTTAGAGTTATCGTGATAGCAACGAACCGTGACAATTTCGCCCCAGAACGCGCCTCTTTGACCAAAGTTCTGCAATGGCAGATCCAGTAAGGTCAGTTGGTCTTCGTACTGATCACAAAGATCAGGCAGTAAGTCTTTCATGGTTCCTCCTTGAGATTATGTTGCTTCTATAACTATATACCCAACTACCTTCACCGCTTTGATATAGCGTGAGATAGAGAGCAAGCTCACATTCGATTAGGTTATATCCATTGCCCTATATATTTCATGGCGTTAGCGAACGAATCTCACTTTTTCGCTAAACGTACCGGCGTTCATTTGTTCTCCGCTCACAAAAACCAGAAACAGATCTCCATCCTCGATGTAGTAGATGGCATTCTGCTCATAGCGCTTGGCTAGCTCTATCGCTTTTTGTAGTGATATTTCTACAATGTAGCTTTCTTCACACCACTGCTTTGTTTCATCTCCGGCCAATACTGGCTGGTGAACATGCTCTGCAAGGTCGGCTTCCAACTGCTTATTTCTTAAATTGTTGTCGAAATCCGAAACCTTTTTACTTCTTGGATTACAGGCAGTTATTACACAAAACCGATGAAATGCGATCGGCTTATCAGTGTAAAAATATGTTGCCAAATACGCTTGTATGAGGGAGCTATCAATCTGCATAAAAAATTCAACTTTTTATATACATTTACTATCTATTCTTGTTAGTTTTCTTCTATTGATATAAATCAACAAAGTGAATGGAATTGGTATTTGGGCGTTGTTAGCAAGCTGTTAACAATATAAAATCCAGTTCAACAATCGGCAGAAAGCAAGCATGACATAGGATTTGGTCTTCTTAAAATCAGACTTCCAAGGACGGCGTACCGCGTGAAGGTGGTGTTTTTTTGCGTAGTATCGTTTATTATCAAAAACACTTTACCTGTATGTTATTTTTCTGCCTAGAATTTATTCTATTAGCACAGTTTTAGTTACAATTTAGGTACCGCCAATGCAAACCCCGCAGATTCTCATCGTTGAAGATGAGCAAGTAACCCGCAATACGCTGAAAAGCATTTTCGAAGCAGAGGGATATGCTGTCTATGAAGCAAGTGATGGTGAAGAAATGCATCGTGTACTTGCCGAAAACCAAGTGAACTTGGTTATCATGGACATCAACCTACCGGGTAAAAATGGTCTGTTGCTAGCACGTGAACTTCGCGAGCAAGCTAACGTTGCCCTGATGTTCCTGACAGGTCGTGACAACGAAGTTGATAAGATCCTTGGTCTGGAAATTGGTGCAGATGATTACATCACCAAGCCATTTAACCCTCGTGAATTAACCATCCGTGCTCGTAACCTTCTGAACCGCTCGATGACCAACGGAGCTGTACAGGAAGAAAAACGCAGCGTTGAGAAATACGAATTTAACGGTTGGGAACTGGACATCAACAGCCGCTCGCTAGTGAGCCCGGCTGGTGACAGCTACAAGCTTCCACGTTCTGAATTCCGTGCACTGCTTCACTTCTGTGAAAACCCAGGCAAAATTCAAACCCGTGCAGACCTTCTTAAGAAGATGACAGGTCGTGAGCTAAAACCACACGATCGTACTGTTGACGTAACTATTCGTCGTATTCGTAAGCACTTTGAGTCTGTGGCAGACACGCCAGAAATCATCGCAACTATTCATGGTGAAGGCTACCGCTTCTGTGGTGACCTGGAAGAATAATACGATTCCAGATATTCAAAAGCCGATGCATCTGCATCGGCTTTTTTGTTATTTAGAAAATCCTCTAGGAGCTTTAGCTCTAATAAACGCTATCTACTTTTACTGCTTCCTGAGTCAGCCAGTAGTTTTTTTCCGAATCAGTAAGCTGTAGACCAACATCCACCTTTTCAGCTTCATCCAATGGCATATCCGTACTGAATGCCACTTCCCAGCGGTTTTCACTGTGGTTTCTTACATCAATTGCCTCAATCTCAACCCATTGAGACATGTCCCCTTGCTTGATGATCAGTGCCTTAGCATCTAAGTGAGCAGGCAAGTCATCACGACCATCCAGATACAAAGCGCCATGCAACATATGCCCTTGTTCACCCTCTATACCTGGCATTTTATTCAGCCACAAGTTCACCGTCATACGAACCGTTGTACCGGCAACTGTCTCTTGTGCCGTCGTCTTTTCCCACGGCACTGCGCTAGAATCTTGATGTTGAGCGCACCCAGCCACAGCTAACACCGCCACTAAAGCCAGCTTTTTCATTGTTGTTTTCCTTTTTCGTTTTCTAACCACGCTTTAAGAATATCGATATCGTGTTTATAGCCACCCCGGATTTCTTCAACCCAGTCATGGATGTTTTCCCACCAGGCAGCAAGTTCTGGTGATTGTGCTTTCTGAGCCACACTCTGAATATGTTTGAGTCCAATCGACCCAGCAGCCCCTTTGATCTTATGGGCTTCAGATACGATGCCGTCTTGATCTTTTGCCATCATATTGGAGTCCAACACTTCCATGTATCCCGGCATCATGCTTTCAAACAGCTTAATGCTCTCAAGGACAGGTTGTGTACCGACGATACCGACGTAGGATTCTAACATCTCCAAATCCAAAATCTGACTGGTGAGCTGAGTTTCTGAAGATGGACTAACTTCCGGCTCTTCATTGCACACTTTTTCATCAACCACGGAAGGAAGATCGGACAGAGCTAATGCTTTTTTAATTCCTTTTACAGACAAAGGTTTACTGATGACTTCATCCATCCCTTTGCGAAGGTAATCGGCTTTGTCTTTTAGAACATTGGCGGTTAACGCAACCAAAGGCGGCAAGTGTTTGTAGTGCTCTCGAAACGATGACGCCACATCAAATCCGGTCATGTCTGGTAGCTGGATATCGAGCAGAACAAGATCATATTGTGTCGGCTCAAATTTGGCGATGGCTTCTTCACCTGTCATCGCAACTTCCACACTGTGACCAAGGCTCTCAAGCAAGGAGCGAGCAACAGTGATATTAAGTTCGATGTCTTCCACCATAAAGATGCGCAAAGACTGATTAATGTGGCTATCAATGATGGATTCATCACTGTCGATCTCTACCAATGGGGCTTTCAATGTCACGGTAAATGTACTGCCAAAGCCTTCTTCACTGGCAGCTTCGATGTCACCACCCATCATATTGATTAACTGACGGGAAACGGCCAGACCGATACCAGTGCCTACGGCATGTAGGTTGTCTTTACCCGATTTCACCTGATAATACATGGCGAAGATCTTCTCTAACTCCGCTTCCGGAATCCCAATCCCCGTATCTTCAATCTCAATGGTGATCTCGGCATGGTCATCAACAATGTCGGAACTGACACTCATGACAACGCCACCTTCTTTGGTGAATTTCATCGCATTGCTGATCAAATTCCAGAGCACCTGACGAAGCCTGGTGGCATCTACGTCAATTCCTGATGGCAGCTCGGTCAGTCTTTCTAAATCAAACCGCAGTCCCTTCTGCTCAGCCATCAGGCTCGATAGGCTTTCGATTTCTGCAACAAACTCGGTGAAATCGAGTGGTTTAGGGAAAAGTTCGAGCTTGCGACGATCAAACTTATCCATATCAATGATGTCATTGAAAATATTGCCCAAGCTCACCGCACTCACGTTGATGGTCTGCATGTACTGACGCTGTTCCTGCGACAGCTTGGTGTCGAGCAACATACGGCTTAAACCTACAATGCCGTTGAGAGGAGTACGCAGTTCGTGGCTGATGGTTGAAATAAACGTCGTTTTGTCCTGACTCGCTTTCTCTAGCGCATCCTGATATTTCTTGCGCTCAGTAATGTCACGACCAAACCCAACCAGACCAAGGTGTTTGCCTTCTTTGCTGTAGAAAGGCACCTTACGCAGTTCGAAGTACGCTTTGCGTCCATCCGGGTATTCCAGCCACTGTTCGTAAGTCAGCGAGTTGTTGTTCGAGAAGACCTGCTCATCGGTTTCCACTACCTGTTGCGCCACTTCTTTGCTGTAAACATCCCAAGGAGTCAGCCCGACCAGGTCATGCTCTCGCTTACCGGTCAAATCCTCCATCGCGCGGTTACAACCCGAAAACTCACCCTTGGCGTTTCGGTAGTAAATCAAGTCTGGAGAGGCATCGATGAATGAGCGCAAAAGTGCGGTTCTTTCTGCCAGTTCAACCTGAGCTTTTTCTCTCTGAAAAACCTCGCTTTCCATGTCTCTCAGCAATTGCTCTCTGGCGACTTCCACTTTTTGTCGTTCTTCAATCTCCAGATTCAACTGAAGAATGTTCTCCTGCAGTTGCTGGTTTAGCTCCTGATCTCGTGAACGCATGTCTTTGAGTTTTGAAACCAGCTTGGACAGACGCTGTCGGGATTCTTCAAGCTGATCCACCACAACAGAAAGGAAGTACACCGCCCAGGGTGTAATCAGAAGACCAAAGAAAACGGAACGGATTATGTCGATATCATCAACCATCCCCTGTAAGGCGAGCGTAATACCAACCTGAACAAATACGGCGAGGGCAACCAGTGCCAAAGCGAGAAGAATAGAGAAACGCACAATACCCAGTTTGACTAGCAGGTCGACATAGTATTGCGCCAGATTCTTAATCGGCTTCATGAAAGCTCCGTTTAAAATGAAGAAAGCAGCGCACAGAAACCCGTATTGTAACGGGAGTTGGGAGAAGAAACTTAATGACGCCTCACATCCGCGCTAACACAATGAAATCAAACCATTTGGGATTGATTACGCCCTTTTTGTTTGGCTTTGTAAAGCGCCTGATCTGCCATAGAAATGAGCTGACTAGGCATTTCTGTAATAGCGGGAACACAAGAGACGATTCCGATACTGATGGTGATCCGGTCGGAAACTGGCGAATGGTCATGGCCGATGTTTAAGTCGTGCACGCTTTGCTGAATGTTTTGCGCAACGTTGATCGCCCCTTCAGAGCTGGTATCCGGCAGAATAAAAGCAAATTCTTCACCACCGTATCGCGCAACACAGTCAGATGAACGTGAAAGCACTTTTTCAAATGTCGCCGCCAGTTCAATTAACGCTGAGTCGCCACGCTGATGACCGTAGTTGTCGTTGTAATCCTTAAAATGGTCAACATCACAAAGCATAACGGTGAGGGATTTTTGCTGACGAACGTGTAAACGCCACAACAATTCCAGTTGCTCGTCGAAGCGACGTCGGTTGGCGACTTTGGTTAATCCATCAATAAAGCTCAGTTTTTCCAGCTCCCGGTTCGCTTTTTCCAGTTTTTCTTCCACTAAAAAGCGTTCCGTGACATCGCGTGCCATGACCAGAACACCGTTTGTACCTGAAGCGGGGTTACGATACGGGGCTTTCACCACGTCATACCAGATTGTGTCACCACTGGTACGCTCAACACGGTCGATGTAGCGTAAGGTGGTGCCTTCCTGCATGACCTTGTCATCGCTGTCTTTGTATCTCATGTAGGCATCGCGAGAGACAACTTCTTCTACTCGTTTGCCAATCAGATCATTTGGCTTTGCCACGCCAAGGGCTTCCACATAAGGCTGGTTACAGGCTTCATAAATTCGGTTTTGATTGAACAGGCCAATAGGGTCCGGGCTGGCTTCAAGTATCGACTGCAGTATGGTGTCTCGCTGCGCCAATGCGATTTCTGTGTCTTTACTGCGCTCCATTTCGTCACGAAGTGCCTGCTGGGTATGGTGCCAGTCTGTCACATCGTAACTGATACCTATAGTGCCAATGACATCACCGTTATCGTTGGTGAGCGAATTCAATCGGGTTTCAAGCAAGCACGACTGACCGTCTTCAGAGGTCGTCCATCGCTGCTGACTGTGTCTTTGTTTGCTTAGCTGTCTGGCGCTGTTTTCACCTTCTTCTGCCCGACCTTTCCAAAACTGTTCAAACGCACGGTTGGTTCCCATTAGCTCGCCCACTTTGTCGGTAAAGAAAACAGGCTGGGAAATAGAATCTAATACTCGTTTTGCGATCACTAAAGATTGCTGAGCTTCTGTCTGTTCACGTTCAGAAAGCTGATAGGGAGTTAAATACGTTATCCAGACACTTTTGCGTTGATAGCGCGTTTTGCGTCCGGAAAAGGTTAAAACGATATCGTGATGTTCAGAGAGAGACAGGTTGTGATGAAATGTAGATTGACGAGACTTTGCGTTCTCGTTCATCAGCTTAATGAGCTCATCATTCGAAACCGTATCTGGCAAAAGATACTTTTCGCCAACCCGACGAATCGCCAGAAGTTGTAAGGCTTCTGTATTGGCATCCAGAACGCAGCCAGATGATGCATCTAATGCAACCATTGCCGTTGGAGTATCATGCAGCAAAGTGATGAGCTGTCTATTGAAATGCAGGCGGGCTGCCAAAGCCAATGATGCTCCAGCCAAGATTGCCACTATATCAATTCCAAAACCATGGGTGTTATCCCAGAGCCAGTGAACAAAGTCTTCCATTATGATATTCGCCTGTTTTGCCTGATATGCCCAAGTGACCTCAAAATACAGGATTCAGAGCTTTATCTCCTGTCTCAGTTCAAGGAAAAGAACGCAGCGTAATGAGCGATCTTTTCCAAATTCTTTAACGAAGAAATGAGTCAGGAGATAAGCTCCCAAGGGCGAGTTTGCTTGGTTTTCATACTGTGTTATCGATTTTTGATTAAGAACCACTAAACCTTCAAATCGATGCCTTGTCTGAAAAACAAGCCATCCTCGCTGAACCTAGTATTTTGAGGTTACTTGGGCATAAGATTGTACACAAAAGCAGGCATTCGTGTTTAATTGAATTCGTAGTTCTGATGAATTGAACTTCAATTATTGAGCTTTAAATATTTGGCTTTACATACTCAAACGGAGTCCCGATTAAGCTGCCCTGTACACCAAGCTTATCAAGCGAACGACCAATTTCCGTCATCGCCAGCCAACGCTGTTCACACCAATCCGGTGCCAATAAGGTCGGTTTTCTCGCAGATGCACTGACACGGTGATACACCACCTCGGGAGGCGTTCTTCTTATCATTTCAGAAGCAATGTCGACATACTCCTCCATTTTTGGAGCATTCATTCGCCCTGCTTTCCAGCTTTTGGCCATGATACTCCCCTCTACTATATGAAGGGGGTGAAGCTTGATACCGTCAGTACCTACGTCAGTCACTTTGTCTAACGTATCCAGGCAAGTGGCTTTATCTTCGCCAGGCAAACCGACAATTAGGTGAGTACAGACCTTTATACCCAGTGCCCGTGCCTTTTTGGTGATTTCAGCATAGCACTCAAAATCGTGCCCTCGGTTAATTCGCTTGAGGGTTCTGTTGTTCGCCGTTTGTAAACCTAGCTCAAGCCAGATCTCAAACCCTTGACTCACATAACCAGAAAGAAGTTCCAGAACCGCATCAGGAACGCAATCCGGTCTGGTTCCGACGCAGAGCCCGACAATGTCTGCGTACTTCAGCGCTTCTTCATACATGGATTTGAGCACCTGAACTTCGGCATAGGTACTGGTGTACGCCTGAAAATACGCCAGATACTTTTTGGCACGAGTCACCTCGCCCGCTCTATCAGTTAGCTGTTCCTGGATGCTTTTTACCTGTGCCTGTTCATCAGCAAAGGACGCGACGTTGCAGAAAGTGCATCCACCCACGCCAATCGTACCGTCACGGTTTGGGCAACTGAATCCTCCATGTAAGGTCAGCTTATGGACTTTCTCACCATATCGACGCTGTAAATCTTGCCCAAGTGTATTTACTGATTCATGCAACTGCTTCATGACTTTTCAAATTGCCTCAACAAAAGAATCTTCTTTTAGCCTGAAAACCCAGTGTCATATGAACAAAAAAACATCAAACAAGAATCATTCTCATCTGTGTAATTAAATTACAAAACACCGAAAATTATCACCATATTTTAGAAGCACGAAAAAGCTGGATTACGGACAAAAATCAATAAAGATGCAGAAAACACAGGAAAAAGTGCAGATGTTATCGTTTTGTTAAGCTAAAACTGCATAAATCCGCTGAAAAAATGTGCATTTCAAGTAAACTTTGAATGGCTTTTGCCATTACAAAAATGTAGGATAGTTACACAAATCACGTTTTTTTGAGCAATGTCGGCCAAATAAAGAACGCGAATTAATCGGAAGATATCCACTCCCCTCAATACAAACGCCTAATAATCAGGCAATTCACGATGGATATCACCAAGGAATAGTGCTCTTCGCTAATTAAACTTCCGCGAAGAGCAGAAAGGAATCAAGACCATCAACACCGATGGTTTCGAGTTCAAAAATATAAAAAGGAACAGGTGCGTTTGCGCGAGTAAGTTGCGCCTGTAAAAAACTGGAAGGATGTATCTATGGTAGATAGAGAGCAGAAGACACAAGGTCTTTATACTCCTGAACTGGAGCATGATGCTTGTGGTATCGGTTTTGTCGCTCACCTAAAAAACCGTAAATCTCATGAAGTTGTTACTCAAGCTCTAGACATGCTCGCTCGCATGGAACACCGTGGCGGTCAGGGTTGTGACCCTTGCTCTGGTGATGGTGCGGGTATTTTGCTTCAAAAGCCTCACGAGTTTCTGTTAGAGGAAACCGTCAAACAGGGCATCAAACTCCCCTCTTTTGAAAAGTACGGTGTGGGTGTTGTTCTGTTTCCTAAAGACGAACATAAACGCGCTCAGTGTCGTGACATTCTGGAACGCAATGCGAAACGCCTGGACTTAGAAATTCTTGGGTATCGTGTTCTTCCTGTCGACAACTCAATGATTGGTGCGGATCCACTCAGCACAGAGCCTCAGTTTGAGCATGTGTTTGTCACTGGTGGTCCTGGTACAACACCAGACGAGCTAGAGCGTAAGCTTTACGTGCTGCGTAACTACACCGTTCGTGTGTGTCTGGAAAGCGTGTCAAACATTGGTGATGATTTCTACATCAACTCCATGTCTTGCAAAACCATCGTCTATAAAGGTCAGCTAACAACAGAGCAAGTACCTCAGTACTTCCTGGACCTTCAAAACCCGACTATGGTTACCGCGCTTGCCCTTGTGCACTCTCGCTTTTCTACCAATACCTTCCCGAAATGGCGCTTAGCTCAGCCTTTCCGTTACATTGCCCACAACGGTGAAATCAACACGGTTCGCGGTAACCTGAACTGGATGAAAGCGCGTGAAGCCATTTTGGAATCTGACCTGTTTACTCAGGCAGAGATCGACATGCTTCTGCCTATCTGTCAGGAAGGCAGCTCGGATTCATCTAACTTCGACATGGCGCTTGAGCTCCTGGTCCTTTCTGGTCGTAGCTTGCCTCATGCGTTAATGATGATGATCCCTGAAGCATGGCAAGAAAACAAAAACATGGACCCAACGCGTCGTGCGTTCTACCAATACCACGCTAACGTGATGGAACCGTGGGACGGTCCGGCTTCTGTTTGTTTCACCGACGGTGTTCAGGTAGGTGCCACACTTGACCGTAACGGTCTGCGTCCATCTCGCTACACAGTAACGAAAGATGACTTCCTAGTGATGGCATCAGAATCCGGTGTAGTAGAAATTGAACCTGAAAACGTTGAATTCCGTGGTCGTCTGCAACCTGGCCGTATCTTCGTGGCTGACCTTGAGGAAGGTCGCATCATTTCTGATGAAGAAGTGAAAGACGGCATCGCCAACGCGCAGCCTTATGAGAAGTGGGTCGACGAAAACCTGCTTAGCCTTAAGAAGCTGCCAGACGCGAGCAACGAATTTAACCAGCCTTCTCCAGAGAAACTACTCCACAAACAACAATCGTTTGGTGTGAGCTCGGAAGAAGTGAACGAAATCATTGTTCCAATGGCAAAAGATGGCAAAGAGCCACTTAGCGCCATGGGAGCAGATTGGCCGCTGGCAGTGCTTTCGCACCAGTCACAGCACCTGTCTAACTACTTTAAGCAGCTATTTGCTCAGGTAACCAACCCACCAATCGATCCGATTCGTGAGCGTATGGTCATGTCTTTGAATACCTACCTGGGTAAAGATCAGAACCTGCTGACAGAAACACCTGTTCACTGTCAGAAGGTAGAGCTGGAATCTCCGGTTCTTTCTAACTCTGAACTTGAAAAGTTACGCGCTATCGATAACGAACACCTGCAAGCGAAAACGCTGGATATCGTATTCCAGGCGAACGAAGATGCAGGCAAGCTTGAGCGTGCTCTAAAACGTATCTGCCAATACGCAGAAGACGCGGTTATCGATGGTTACTCAATCATCCTGCTGACTGACCGTGCAGTGAACTCAAACCACGCTGCAATCCCAGCAATGCTGGCTGTCGGCGCCGTTCACCACCACCTGATTCGCAAAGGCTTACGCGCTAAGTGTGACATCGTAGTGGAAACGGGTGACGCGCGTGAAACGCACCACTTCGCCACGCTGGTCGGTTACGGTGCAAACGCTGTAAACCCATACCTTGTCGTTGAGACAATGGTAGCGCTGCAGCGCACTAAGAAACTGGATCCAGAAGCCAGTATCAGCGACCTGTTCGAGAACTACCGCAAAGCCATTAATGGCGGTCTGCTTAAGATCTTCTCTAAGATGGGTATCTCGACACTTCAGTCTTACCACGGCGCTCAAATCTTTGAAGCTCTGGGGATCAGCAAGTCTGTGGTAGAGAAATACTTCACAGGTACCGTCACTCGTATCGAAGGTCTCACCATCGATGACATCGCGAAAGAAGTTTTGGTTCGCCACCGTGTCGGTTACCCGACCCGTGAAATCCCGGTTCAGGTTCTGGATGTGGGTGGCGTTTATCAGTGGAAACAGCGTGGTGAAAAGCACCTGTTTAACCCTGAAACAATCTCATTGCTTCAGCAGTCGACTCGCAACAAAGATTTTGCTCAGTTCAAGCAATATGCAAGCGCGGTTGATGCACAAGGCGACAACGCTGCCACATTGCGTAGCCAGCTAGACTTCGTGAAAAACCCGGCAGGCTCGATTCCTGTGGAAGAAGTGGAACCAATCGAAAGCATCCTCAAGCGTTTTGCTACGGGTGCAATGTCGTTCGGTTCTATCTCTTACGAAGCACACTCAACCCTAGCGGTTGCGATGAACCGTATCGGTGCGAAATCCAACTCAGGTGAAGGCGGCGAAGACCCAGCACGTTTCGAACGCAAGAAAAACGGTGACTGGGAACGCTCTGCTATCAAGCAGGTGGCTTCAGGTCGTTTCGGTGTCACTTCTTACTACCTGACCAACTCAGATGAAATCCAAATCAAGATGGCTCAGGGCGCGAAACCGGGTGAAGGTGGTCAGCTACCGGGCGATAAAGTAGACGACTGGATCGGTGCGACTCGTCACTCCACTCCGGGCGTCGGTCTGATTTCTCCACCGCCACACCACGACATCTACTCTATCGAGGATTTGGCGCAGCTGATTTACGACCTGAAAAACGCTAACCGCGCAGGTCGCGTCAATGTGAAGCTGGTATCCGAAGCAGGCGTAGGTACGATTGCCTCTGGTGTTGCCAAAGCAAAAGCCGACGTGGTTCTTATCGCTGGCTTTGATGGCGGTACTGGTGCTTCACCAATGTCCTCTATCCGTCACACGGGTCTTCCTTGGGAACTGGGCTTGGCAGAAACTCACCAGACACTTCTGAAAAACGGTCTGCGTAACCGTATCGTGGTGCAAACCGACGGACAGATGAAAACGCCACGTGACCTTGCCGTTGCGACGCTTCTGGGTGCAGAAGAATGGGGCGTGGCGACAGCCGCTCTGGTTGTAGAAGGCTGTATCATGATGCGTAAGTGTCACAAAAACACCTGTCCAGTAGGCATCGCAACTCAGAACAAGACACTCCGTGAGCGCTTTGATGGTCGTGTTGAAGACGTTGTTACTTTCTTCCAGTACATGGCTGAAGGTCTGCGTGAAATCATGGCTGAGCTTGGCTTCCGTACCATTGATGAAATGGTTGGTCAGTCTCAGAAGCTGAAAGTACGCGACAACATCGCTCACTGGAAATACAAGAACCTAGACCTCACGCCAGTGCTGCACATTGAGCAAGCGCGTGAAGAAGATGGTGTCTTCAACCAGAAAGAACAAAACCACAACCTTGAAGAAGTACTGGACCGTAAGCTGATCGAACTGGCGCAGCCTGCGCTGGAGTTTGGTGAACCAGTCAGCGCAGAGCTGAAGATCATCAACACCGACCGTAGCGCCGGAACCATGCTGTCTAACGAGATTTCTAAAGTCTACAAAGACCAGGGCTTACCACAGCCAATGCACGTTAAGTTCAGCGGCAGTGCGGGTCAGTCATTCGGTGCCTTCCTTGCCAAAGGTGTGAAGTTTGAAGTCGAAGGCGACGCAAACGACTACTGGGGTAAAGGCTTGTCTGGCGGTACTTTGGTGCTATACCCAGACGCGAAATCCAGCATTGTTGCGGAAGACAATATCGTTGTCGGTAACGTATGTTTCTACGGCGCGACGTCCGGTGAATCTTACATTCGCGGCATGGCGGGTGAACGATTCTGTGTACGTAACTCCGGTGCCAAAGTCGTTGTTGAGGGCGTGGGTGACCACGGCTGTGAATACATGACAGGTGGCGTCGCAGTTATCCTTGGCTCTACAGGTCGTAACTTTGCGGCGGGCATGAGTGGCGGTGTTGCTTACGTTTGGGATACAGCGGGTGATTTTGAAACCAAGCTCAACCCAGAACTGGTCGACCTGGACCCAATTGAACAAGAAGACGAAGACTTGCTGCGTGAGATGCTCACTAAGCACGTTGAATTCACAGGAAGTGAAGTTGCTCAGTCTTTCCTTGATAACTTCGAAGCCAGCTTAGCCACCGTGGTGAAAGTTATGCCACGCGACTACAAAGCGGTGCTTCAGAAGCGTAAAGCGGAAGCAGAACAAAACCAAGAAGTGGAGGCAGTGTAATGGGTAAGCCTACTGGATTTTTAGAGCATGGTCGTGAGCTTCCAAGAAAGCTCGACCCTAGCGTTCGTATTGAGAACAACAAAGAGTTTGTGCTGAACGAAGAGTTTGGCACCAAAATCAATACTCAGGCTTCTCGTTGCATGGATTGTGGTGTGCCGTTTTGTCATAACGGCTGCCCGATTGGCAACATCATTCCTGAATTTAACGATGCGGTATACCGCGACAGCTGGGAAGAGGCGTGGAACATTCTAAGTTCTACTAATAACTTCCCAGAGTTTACTGGTCGCGTCTGCCCTGCTCCTTGTGAAAGTGCGTGTGTATTGGGTATTAACCAAGACCCAATCACCATCTGTAACATCGAGAAAACCATTGTTGAAACAGCCTACCGCGAAGGTTACGCCAAGCCGAAAACGCCTCGCTCGCGTTCGGGCAAAACTGTCGCCATTATCGGAAGTGGTCCTGCCGGTCTGTCTGCTGCAGAGCAGCTAAACAGCGCGGGTCACCTAGTGACGGTATTTGAGCGCGATGAAAAAGTCGGTGGTCTGCTGCGTTTCGGTATTCCTGATTTCAAACTCAGCATGTCTGTCATTGATCGTAAAATCGACCTGATGGCAAAAGCGGGCATCAAGTTTGTTGTAAATGCGCACATTGGTGTCGACATCAACGCAGTTCAGCTACGTGAAGATTTCGATGTGGTTCTGCTGACTGGTGGTTCTACTGTCCCACGTGATCTGCCAGTTCCGGGTCGTGAGCTGAAAGGCGTGCATTTTGCGATGGAGTTCTTAGGTCAGAACAACCGTCGTGCAAATGACATGGATCTGAAAACTGAAGAAATCCACGCCATAGACAAACACGTTGTCGTGATTGGTGGTGGTGACACAGGTTCTGACTGTGTGGGTACTTCTAACCGCCACAAAGCAGCGAGCATCACTCAGGTAGAAATCATGCCGATTCCACCAGAGAAGCGCCCTGCAAACATGCCATGGCCTCAATACCCGATGATCATGCGTACTTCGACATCTCATGAAGAAGGCTGTGACCGCCACTGGAATATCCTGACCAAAGAGTTCATCGGCAACGATGATGGTCAGGTAACAGGGCTTCGCATTGCAGACATCGTCTGGAAAGACGCCAAAGCGGGTGAGCGTCCAACGTTTGAAGAAATCGCGGGCAGTGAGCGCGTGATCCCTTGTGATCTGGCATTCCTGGCGATGGGCTTCCTACACCCAGAACCAACCGGCGTTCTGGCTCAGCTCGATATCAAACTGGATGATCGTGGCAACGTCGCGACTCAAGACTTCCAGACTAATCAAGATGGTGTCTTTGCTGCGGGCGATATGCGTACAGGTCAGTCATTAGTTGTTCGTTGTATCAACGAAGGTCGTGAATGTGCGCGTGCTATCGATGAACACCTGATGGGTAACACTAACTTAGAAGCGAAAGCGGATTCTTTGATGCTTTCAGTATAAAAAATAGGGAAAACTGTTCTCGGTTTTCCCAACTCCTTCCTGAACTTTGCCAGCACACATGTGCTGGCATTTTTTATACCTGTTTTTGTAAATTAATTGTTAATGCAAATATCATAACTCTTTGTTTGTAAAATATTTAAATGGAATAAAACTCCAAATTCCACCCTTATTTCCGACAAATCCCCAATAACTTGACGTTTTCTATCATTAGCTATAGGTTGTGAAGTTGGTGAAAACAAAATGACACCGCAATGTTAATAAAACAGAGAGTTTGGCAACTATAATAAATGGGTGAGAACACCCAACGCCCACTCCATATAACTATAAAAATAAGTTACACACATCCCTTACCAGGAAGGTAGGAAGCAAAGGGAGAATGCAATGGCTCTTTACGATCCACGTCTTGAAAAAGACAACTGTGGATTCGGTTTGATCGCCCATATGGAAGGTCAGCCGAGTCACAAACTTGTCCGCACGGCTATCTCAGCCCTCGACAGAATGACACACCGTGGTGGTATTGCCGCCGATGGAAAAACCGGTGATGGCTGCGGACTTTTACTTCAAAAGCCAGATTCATATCTGCGCTTAATCGCCCAGGAAAACGGTTGGAACCTAGGTAAACAGTACGCGGTTGGTATGATTTTCTTCAGCCAGGACACCGCAAAAGCACAACAAGCAAAAACCATCATCAATGAAGAGCTGGCTAAAGAGACGCTCACCATTGCGGGTTGGCGCGATGTGCCCACTAATACTGACGTGTTAGGCCCTATCGCAACAGAATCCGTTCCAACGATTGAACAAGTCTTTATATCGGCGCCCGCAGGTTGGCGCGAGCGTGATATTGAACGCCGCCTCTACATTGCCCGCCGCCGCATTGAAAAACGTATAACCGACGATGACGATTTCTACATCTGTAGTCTGTCCACTCAGGTCATCGTTTACAAAGGGCTGTGCATGCCTGCGGATCTGCCTCGTTTCTATCTCGACTTAGCCGATCTGCGTATGGAATCTGCGATTTGCCTGTTCCACCAGCGTTTCTCTACTAATACACAACCTCGCTGGCCACTGGCTCAGCCATTCCGGTATCTGGCACACAATGGGGAAATCAATACCATTGAGGGCAACCGCCAATGGGCACGCGCACGCGCCTATAAGTTTTCCTCTCCTCTCTTGCCGGACTTGCAAAGTGCCGCTCCGTTCGTGAACGAAACAGGCTCGGACTCTTCCAGTCTGGACAACATGTTGGATCTCTTCCTTGCAGGAGGAATGGACGTGTTCCGCGCGATGCGCATGCTGGTGCCGCCTGCGTGGCAAAACCACCCAGATATGGACCCAGAGCTCCGCGCTTTCTACGATTTTAACTCCAAACACATGGAGCCATGGGACGGTCCGGCCGGCATTGTTTTGTCTGACGGTCGCTACGCTGCCTGTAATCTAGACCGTAACGGACTTCGCCCGGCGCGTTATGTGATCACCAAAGACAACCTGATCACCCTTGCCTCAGAAGTGGGTATCTGGGATTACGCTCCGGATGAAGTATCCGAAAAAGGTCGCGTTGGTCCCGGCGAGCTTTTGGTCATCGACACCCGAAAAGGCAAGCTGTGGCAATCGTCTGAAATCGACAACGATCTCAAGAGCCGTCACCCTTACCGCGAGTGGATGGACAACAACGTCCACCGCCTGACGCCTTTTGCTGAGCTAAACGAAGAAGAAGTCGGTCAACGCAGCTTCGATGCCGATGAGCTGAAGGTGTACCAAAAGCAATTTGCCATGAGTAACGAAGAGGTCGATCAGGTCCTTCGAGTGCTCGGCGATATGGGCCAAGAAGCCGTCGGTTCTATGGGTGATGACACCCCTATGGCAGTGCTTTCCTCCAAAGAGCGACTGGTTACCGATTACTTCCGCCAGAAGTTCGCTCAGGTAACCAACCCACCGATTGACCCATTACGTGAAAAACACGTGATGTCACTGGCCACCAGCGTTGGTCAGGAAATGAATGTGTTCTGCGAAACCGATGGACACGCTCATCGCGTGGCATTTGATTCACCCGTGCTTCTCTACTCAGACATGCTCCAGTTGCTTGAGCTGAGCGACGAACACTACCGCAATACTATTCTGGACATCAGCTTTAACCCTGATGAAAAATCTCTGGAACAAGCCATTCTGGACTTGTGCGATCAGGCAGAAGAAGTCGTTCGTCAGGGTACGGTACTGGTGGTGCTCTCTGACCGAGACATTCAAAAAGGCAGATTGCCGATCCCTGCTGCTATGGCAGTCGGGGCAGTACAGACACGCCTTGTTGATGCCAACTTGCGCTGCGATGCCAACATTTTGGTGGAAACCGCAACCGCCCGTGACCCACACCAATTTGCGGTGTTGCTAGGCTTTGGTGCGACTGCGGTATACCCGTATCTGGCATACGAAGCGCTGGGAAAAATCATTGATGATGGCGCACTGGATCGCACCTATGGTGAAGCGATGCAGAACTATCGCAACGGCATCAACAAAGGTCTGTACAAAATCATGTCCAAAATGGGCATTTCGACCATTGCATCGTACCGTTGTTCGCAACTGTTTGAAGCTGTGGGTTTACACCAGGACGTGGTCGACCTGTGCTTTAAAGGTGTGACCACTCGAATTCAAGGGGCGTCGTTTAGCGACTTCCAACAAGACATATACAACCTTTCACGCAAAGCCTGGGCGAAACGCAAACCTATCGATCACGGCGGTCTGTTGAAGTTTGTGCACGGCGGTGAATTCCACGCCTACAACCCTGATGTAGTCGGCACCCTGCAAACCGCAGTGAAATCGGGTGAAGCATCGGATTACCAATCCTACGCCAAACAAGTCAACGAACGCCCGATTGCCATGCTTCGCGACATGCTCAAGTTGAAGAAAGCCGATAAACCTTTGCCACTGGAAAAGATTGAGCCAAACACTGAATTGTTCAAACGCTTCGATTCTGCGGCGATGTCGATTGGTGCACTCAGCCCTGAAGCTCATGAAGCCTTGGCGATGGCGATGAACCGTTTGGGTGGTTACTCCAACTCAGGTGAAGGTGGTGAAGACCCACGTAGATTTGGCACCGAGCGCAACTCCCGAATCAAACAGGTGGCATCCGGTCGCTTCGGTGTTACCCCACACTACCTGACCAATGCCGATGTATTACAAATCAAGGTCGCACAAGGGGCGAAACCCGGTGAAGGCGGTCAGCTTCCAGGCCATAAAGTGACGGCAGAAATCGCCAAACTGCGATATTCCGTACAGGGTGTCACCCTGATTTCACCGCCACCTCATCACGACATTTATTCGATAGAAGATTTGGCTCAGCTGATCTTCGACCTGAAGCAGGTTAACCCAAATGCTTTGGTGTCCGTCAAACTGGTGTCTGAACCGGGTGTAGGCACCATTGCCACAGGTGTTGCCAAAGCGTATGCCGATTTGATCACCATTTCCGGATACGACGGCGGCACCGCAGCCAGCCCACTGACCTCAGTTAAATACGCAGGTTGCCCTTGGGAATTAGGTTTGGCCGAAACCCAGCAAGCGCTGGTCGCAAATGGGCTTCGCCATAAGATTCGCCTGCAAGTGGATGGCGGATTGAAAACCGGTCTGGATGTAGTGAAAGCCGCCATTCTGGGTGCAGAAAGCTTCGGCTTTGGTACTGCTCCTATGGTCGCCATGGGCTGTAAGTTCCTGCGCATCTGTCACCTGAACAACTGCGCCACTGGCGTAGCGACGCAAGATGAAACCTTGCGCAAGCAATACTTCAAAGGCTTACCCGATATGGTGGTCAACTACTTCACAGGATTAGCCGACGAAGTAAGAACCATCATGGCTGATCTAGGGGTGGAAAAACTCACCGACCTGATTGGCCGTACTGACTTGTTGGAAGCGCTAGAAGGTATGACGGCTAAGCAAAGTAAGCTGGACCTGTCTGGCATTCTGGAAAAGCCAGTATCACCGCAAGATCACCCAGTGTACTGGACGCAGCCAAATACCCCATTTGATAACGCCGCGCTCAATCAGAAGATCATGTCCGATACCCTAGCGGCTGTTGAAGCCAAACAAAGCGCCAGCTTCTACTACGATGTGATCAATACGGATCGCTCGGTCGGAGCACGACTGTCGGGTGAAATAGCTAAGCGTTACGGTAACCAAGGCATGGCATCCACTCCGGTTAAGCTGCACCTCAATGGCACAGCTGGTCAGTCGTTTGGTGTCTGGAACGCTGGTGGTGTTGAACTCTACCTCACTGGGGATGCCAACGATTACGTAGGCAAAGGCATGGCTGGCGGTAAGATTGCCATCAAGCCGCATCTGGGTACGGCATTTACCTGTAACGAAGCCACCATCATCGGTAACACCTGCTTGTACGGTGCCACAGGCGGCAAGCTGTTTGCGGCTGGTAAAGCCGGTGAACGTTTTGGCGTTCGAAACTCTGGCACCATTGCCGTTATTGAAGGCGCAGGCGATAACGCGTGTGAATACATGACAGGCGGTGTGGTCGCGATTTTAGGCGCAACAGGCGTAAACTTTGGCGCAGGTATGACTGGCGGCTTTGCTTATGTTCTGGACACAAACGACGACTTTGCAGGGCGCGTGAATAACGAATCGGTCGAAGCCATTTCTCTGGCGGATCTCTATATCCATCAAGAGCATTTGAGAGGATTGATCGCTGAGCATCTGGACGAAACAGGTTCTGCCCATGCAGAAAACATTCTGGCGAATTTTGATGAGTGGATCCCTAAATTCTACTTGGTGAAACCGCAAGCCGCTGACCTGAGAACATTACTCGGTCACCAAAGTCGTAGCGCAGCTGAGTTGCGTGTTCAGGCACAGTAAGCAGGGAGAGATTCATGAGCCAGAACGTATACCAATTTATTGATGTAAAACGCGTAGACCCAGCTAAAAAGCCGCTTAAAGTACGCAAAATTGAGTTTGTAGAAATCTACGAACCTTTTACTAAACAACAAGCCACCGCACAGTCGGATCGCTGCCTGGACTGTGGCAACCCTTACTGTGAGTGGAAATGCCCGGTTCACAACTACATTCCGCAATGGCTAAAACTCGCCAATGAAGGGCGAATTTTAGAAGCGGTGGAACTGTCTCACCAAACCAACAGCCTGCCAGAGGTATGCGGGCGAGTATGCCCGCAAGATCGTCTGTGTGAGGGTTCTTGTACTCTTAATGACGACTTTGGTGCCGTCACCATTGGTAATGTGGAGAAATACATCACCGACAAAGCCTTTGAAATGGGCTGGAAACCAGACATGTCTGGGGTGGAATGGACAGACAAAAAAGTCGCCATCATCGGCGCTGGGCCTGCTGGTCTCGCCGCCGCCGATATTCTGGTGCGTAACGGCGTAAAACCCGTGGTCTTCGACCGCTACCCAGAAATCGGTGGTTTGCTGACGTTTGGTATCCCTTCCTTCAAACTGGAAAAAGGCGTGATGGAAAATCGTCGCCGAGTCTTCAGCGAGATGGGTGTGGAATTTCGCATGAACGTTGAAGTGGGCAAAGATGTTCAACTTCAGGAACTGGTGGATGATTATGATGCCGTTTTCCTGGGGGTCGGAACCTACAAAAACATGCGCGCCGGGCTAGAAAACGAAGACGCACCGGGCGTATACGACGCCCTGCCATTCCTTATCTCCAACACGTACAAAGTCATGGAGCTTGAAACCGATGACCCGTTTGTCGATATGGCAGGCAAGCGCGTGGTGGTTTTGGGTGGTGGTGACACCGCTATGGACTGTGTTCGTACTTCCGTTCGCCAGGGTGCCAGTAACGTTATCTGTGCCTATCGTCGAGACGAAGAAAACATGCCCGGCTCTCGCCGCGAAGTGAAGAACGCCAAAGAAGAAGGCGTTAACTTCATGTTCAACCTTCAGCCGCTGGGTGTTGAAGTAAACAAAGAAGGCAGAGTCGTCGGCGTAAAAGTCGTTAAAACAGCGTTGGGTGAACCAGACGAAGCCGGTCGCCGCCGTCCAGAACCTGTGGCTGGCAGCGAACACATATTGGATGCTGATGCAGTGATCATGGCGTTTGGTTTCCAGCCACACAAAATGAGTTGGCTCGAACCGTTTGGCGTGGACTTGGATCAGTGGGGTCGAATCAAGGCGCCTGCGGATCAAGAATTCCAGTTCCAGACCTCGAACAAAAAGATCTTTGCTGGTGGCGACGCCGTAAGAGGGTCTGACTTAGTGGTTACTGCCATAGATGAAGGTCGAAAAGCGGCAGAAGGCATTCTGGATTTCTTAGAAGTTTAACTCGCCATTTCCACACCACTTCATTAACCTAAAAGCAAAGAGCACCAAGCTCTTTGCTTTTTTATTATAAGGAGAATGCTTCCATGAAAACTCTCGGCGTCCTATTCGGCTCTCTGGTTTTCCTTACTGCTTGCAGCCAAGAACCCACCTCGATTCCAGACCGAACTGCGCATCCTTGTGGTGACAGTCCAAACTGTGTGTCCACCATTGATGAGCGCGAAGATTTTGCGATTAAGCCGTTTAAGCTCACTTCTGCGGATGTCACCTTGGAACAAATCGAAGCACTGGCGTTAACCATGCCGGGCTCAGTCACTGCCACAAAAGATGGCGACTACATACGCCTTGAGTACACCAGTGACTTCTTTGGTTTTGTCGATGACTTGGAAATCAAAGTCAGCGATGGTTATTTAATTGTTCGCTCTGAGTCACGAACTGGGCATTCCGACTTTGGCGTAAACCGCGAGCGTGTGGACGAGTTGCGTAAAATCTTGCTTGAGAAAGGGCTTATTCACTCCCACTAACCCCTTTTTACCTTTCCCTGATACCCGATAAAACGATTTGTGACCGTCATGGACACAAATCGTCCAACAACTGCTAACGAATATTCAATCTATTGAGCACAAACTGATTACCGATAAATAAGCCCGAGAATTGCGCTCAAGCCTCCTACCTACCCTGGTACTTAACGACTTGTTTTGATGTGTATTTCCTCGGTTAGTCATTACAAAAGGAATCGTTTATGTTGAATGCGTTAAAAGTGTCTGCGTCTGCCATCTTGTTGGTTTTAACGGGCTGTGGATTGGATTCGGAACAGGTGAAAAAACAGGAGAAGCCCACGGTGAATGCGGGTGCAGACCAGCAAATTGTTCTCCCAGCAAACAGCATAATATTGCGTGGCAGCGCAAAGTCTGAGCTCAGTATCTACAAAATTGAATCGCTGGCCTGGACTCAGGTCTCTGGTCCCCAACAACTTAGCATTCTCAATGCGGATACGCTCACCGCAACAGCTATGAATCCAAATATTGCAGGTACTTACGTATTTCAACTTCTTGCTCGCGACAGTGGCGACCGTACCAACAGCGATCGTGTGAAAGTGATTGTTCAAGAAAACAATGCTTCAAACCCTGCTATTCGATTTTCATCCGAATACTCGATAGGCAAAACTCAAAACCGCGAATCATTTGAAAACGAATGGGAAACCGTTGCTGAGCAGTACTCCCATCACGGGCAACTTGATGAGCAATGGCAATCCATGAATAAGCAATATAACGAAGGCGCCACTCCTGCTCCAACACTTGAACCATACCTCGTGTTTTACCGTAAGGGCTCTGATGGTGTCATTCATTTCCGAAACCTGAACACCGTTGATCTCTCTTCTCTCAAACAACAGGTCGAGAGTGCGCTATTCAAGCTCACGGATACCCCTTCGATTACACTAGACTTTTCAATGAGTGGCAAAGCAAATGATCAGGTCTTACTGACGCTTATTGAGGTACTGAGAGGCACTCAAACTGCAGAAATTATCACGCCAGAAGAGTCTGGCTTACCCAATACTCAAATTCGTGTTCAACCAAACGGAATCCATCAAAACCTCACCTTTACAGGTGGCAAATTGGCGGATCACCTTTCTCACCTTTTTGAGTACTCTGAGCTCACCTTGCCAATTCCAACAGTTCAACATGAAACAACGGATGATAAATCTCAGATTGCGTTTCACTGATAAAGCGAAAAAACAGCTCCGTCATATCATGACCAATGAGTGTCATACACCTTGAATCCTTGCCCCAGCCATTCGCTGGGGCATTCTTTTTCAGTTATTTTCCAGAATTCAAACATAGTTCACTCCACCCACCTTGCAAAAAATGGGGAAATTGAAGAAAGTATTTAGTCATTAGGTTTCATAGTGGGGTAATAATGGAAAAGAAAGTGGTCTTAATCGTCGATGACAGCCAAGAGATACTCGACGCATTAAGCGAATACCTTGAACGTTCCAACTTTTCTGTCTTAACCGCTATGGATGGGGAGCAGATGTGGGAATTACTCAAATCTCATACCCCAGATTTAATCATTTTGGACATTATGTTGCCTGGCGATGATGGTCTTACGCTTTGCCAGAAGATAAGACAAGACTCCCACGTTCCTATCATTATGCTCACCGCAGTCACTGATGATGCAGACAGAATCGCCGGGCTGGAAATCGGTGCAGACGATTACATCACTAAATCATTCAACCCACGTGAACTGCTGGCAAGAATCAAAGCGTTGCTGCGCCGGGTCACCTTTAACGCCGATCAGACGGAAAGGAAATTGAAGTTTTTAGACTGGACCTTCGATACGTTGAAAAGGCAGTTAAGACACGACGATGGTCAGCTGGTTTCCTTGTCTGGGGCGGATTATTGCTTACTTTCTCTTATGCTTGAGCAACCCAATCGCCTCCTAAGCCGTGACGAAATAGCACAAGCTCTTTGGGGACGCGATGCCGAACCCATGGAGAGGGGCATTGATGTTCAAATCAGCCGGCTGAGAAAACAGTTAAGAGACGAAAGCCGCAATATTATTTTAACTGTCCGTAACCGCGGGTACATGCTGGTAATAGATTCCAAATGATGCATAAAGGTATGCTGCACTCAATGGTGCCTAGAATTACCGTATCCATGTTTGCGGTCATTCTACTGGCTGAGGTCTTCGCAGGGATCGTCTGGTTCAAAGCAACATCAGCATCAAAAAGAGAATCAGCCAGTATCGCGGTTTCTACCATTACTTCAGCGGCAGCAGAAACCATCAACTACTTCGCTGACCTGCCTGTTAACTATCGTCATTTGATTCTTGAGCAGCTTCGTAATATCGGGGGGACCCGATTTTTTGTATCAATGAACAATAGCGCTCTCACTATGCCTTCTCTGGTGGAACACGCGCTCGTCCCTGCCATGGAAGCTCAGGCGATAGAGCAACTAGAAAGTCAGATAAAGCACTCGCAATCTTTAAAGGTTACGCTCACCAGCCGTGAAGAAATTTTATTGTTCAATACTGGGTTACATCTTGATGAGCTCCCTGCTCTCTGGAAAGACTACAGCTTGGTATTAGGCAAACTCGACTTGCCGATTATGGTGATTCAAGTCCAGCTACCCGAGGACAAATGGCTCTACCTCGCCACGGTTTTACCTCTGTCTTTTAATGACCTTAAAAACAGCGTTATCGATGGTCGGCAAATCACCTTCCTCCTGATTGTGACGGTGCTACTCGTAGGGGTTTCATACGTGGTTCTCAGCCGGGAAATTCGCCCCTTTCGCTCCCTTGCCCGTTCAGCAACGCTAATGGGAGCCAATATGGAAACTGAGGAAATTAAAGAAGAAGGTTCCAGTGAAACGCGAGCTGCTATACACGCGTTCAACAAAATGAACCGGCGTATAAAAGCCTACCTTCGCGACCGGGACATGTTCTTCAATGCAATCTCACACGACATCAAGACCCCCCTAGCTTGCTTAAAGCTTCGAACAGAAATGCTGGAAGATCCTCCAACCAAAGCCCGATTCGAAAAACTGCTTAATGAAGTAGAGCTGATGCTCAATGGCGCACTTCAATGTATGCGCGACAATGACATTCATGAAGAGCTGGAATGGTTTGATCTCAATGACTTCGTTGAACAGTGCGCTGCTGTCCACAACCAAAATCAAGAGGTGGTTCGACTGCATCAAATGCCGCCAATACGTTTATACGGAAAACCACTGGCGATTAAGCGCTGCCTGTTCAATCTGGTCGACAATGGCGTTAAGTATGGTCAGACCGTGGACATCAACATGTACGTCAATCAGGATTCTATTCAGATCACCCTACACGATGCAGGTCCTGGTATTGCCAATGATCAGTTGGAAGAAGTCTTTAAACCTTACTACCGTATTCATGATGATGTGGATGGGTCTGGGTTAGGGCTGTATATCTCCCGAAGCATTGCTCGCAGTCACGGCGGCGATGTCACTCTGTCAAATTCTCCAGATGGTGGGCTGGAAGTGGATATTGTACTGGCAAAAATTGTATGAAAATCGGATATAGCCTTATTTTGCTGCTCACCGCAGCGCCAGCTTTTTCAAAGCCTTCTTTCGAGTTACTGCATTGGTGGACAGCTAATGGCGAAAATGCAGCGTTATCCGTTATTGAAGATCGCTTTCATCATTCCCCCGTTCGCTTAGTTGGAGACTCCATTACTGGCGGGGGTGGCGCACCCGCCAAAACCATATTGCAGGCCAGAGCCATTGCAGGCAACCCACCCAACATCGCCCAGATGGAAGGCCCCGCAATACAATCCTGGGCAGCATTAGGCTTTTTACACAATGTTAATGCCGTCGCGGACGCTCAAAACTGGGATCAGGTTTTGTACCCTGAAGTGCAGAAAATCCATCGTTATGAAGGGAATTATGTCGCCATCCCGCTCAACATTCACCGATTGAACTGGATGTGGGTAAACACCGAAGTATTAACTCAACACGGTGTCGCCATTCCTCATGACTGGCATTCCCTTCTCACTTCGCTCACCGAGCTAAAAGCCAAAGGCATCACCCCTTTGGCATTAGGTAGGGAGCAATGGCAAATCGTTCAGCTTTTTGAAAACATTGCATTTGGTATCGGTGGCGCAGATTACTACCGAAAAGCTTTTGTGCAATTAGAGCCACAAGCCCTAAAAAGCCAGGAAACGGAAGATGCCTTACAGAGGTTCCGAGCAATCGCCAACATAACCAGAGAGGACATGAGCGATAAACGCTGGGATCAGGGAACTCAGTCTTTAATTGAAGGACGTGTCGCCTTCCAAATAACCGGAGACTGGGCGTTAGGAGAAATGTTATATGCAAATTCAACGATACCTGACCATATAGACTGCATTGCCTTCCCTTCTACTGAAAAAGGATTTATCTACAACATCGACAGTCTCGCCTTTTTCAAAGCGCATCAAGATGACTTAGAAACACTCAGTTATGTCACAACATCATTATCTCAGCCGGAATTTCTTTTGACATTCAGCCAAAAAAAAGGTGCAATTCCAGCACAGAAAAACATTTCTGTGGAGACATTATCTCGGTGTCAAAAAAAATCGCACTTCGAATTTAATCAGGCTATTAATACGGGGAATGCGATGCCGAGCTTTATTGACTCTATGGCAGTCAATCCTATTATTCAAAATGCAGTGTCGAAAGAACTTTATAAATTTTTTAATGATCCTTCCATTAAAACGAAAACACTCATTAACAACTTAAGTGCGTTAAGCCATAATATTTAATGAGAAATACAAAGTGTTTTTATCTTATTTTTTACAATCCAGAATAAACGTATCCATTTCTAAAAAAACACTTACAAAGTAATTACAAACTTGAACCTTTAAACATAAGTAACTCTTTAGTATCTATCAATAACGAACCGATTTGATGATATATGGAGTTACAACAATGAAGTTAACCTCGACGTTAATTAGCCTTTCAGCGTTACTTCTTTCAACCAATATTCAAGCCGAAGAATATCGCATTATTAGCCCACACCACGACGACGCGTTATTGGTCTTTTCAGGTTATATATCCAGCCTGAATCTCACTAACGAAAGTGATGAGCGAATTGTTGATGTGATGTTTGGCGCGTCCAACTACTCTACCAACCACTTAGATGTACTGACCGATAAAAGAGTACTGACTATCACCAAGGCACGCTACGCAGAAGACTATGATGCGTTAACTGACCTGTTTACGGGGTGGGATAAATTCAGATTCAGAAGTTACGGCTACTACGATGCACCACTGAGGAAATATGTAGGGGACGTCACTGCCGGAGGCGGTCCTGCTGGTACTTTCCGCAACTTCAGACAGATTGAAATTGATACTTTCAACATGATGGTGCACAACTTCACTTCCATCTTGCAGCGCGAAAACTGCACCTTACTTGTGCCAATTGCCAACGGGATTCACATTGACCACTTCATGACAAAAGAAGCGGTGATCACGGCAGCATACAAATTAGGAAACCAAGCCAAGTGTAAAATTAAGTTCGGGCAGGACCAACCCTATACAGACGCCAACCCACAAAATGTGAATTTAGAAATTGCGGCATTAAAATCACGTTTACCTGATGGAGCGATTACCGAAGAAGTTTATGATATTCCATTAGAACCTGGCACCAATGAAACCATTAAATTAAATAAATTTAAGAAACACTACGTAACTCAATACGACACCGGATATATTGGTCCACTGACATCGAATTTAAGAGAAGTGGTTTATGTTTGGGATCCTGCGACATACGGTCAGGTAAAATCTCATCGCCACTGTGATGGTTCAAGTTACTGCAGACTGGCGCCATAATCCGAATATAAATAACAAGTAGTGGCTTATTACATCACCCCTAGTCACCTTAGTGTATGGTCATTACTTCAAGGCACCTTCGGGTGCCTTTTTCATTATTAACTCTCATACATAATTTCAAAAATCACCAATTGTAATTTGTCTTTTACAAAGTGAAAGCATTTGTAACCTTGAGCATGGACTAAGTTGATATTCTTCCAAAACATAAGAAAGAAATCGAAACGTGAAATATAGAAGGATTTAACAATGTTCGAGAATATGAAAAGTGCCCTATCGCGGCTTTCTTTAATAGGGAAAGCGTTAATGCTCCCCATATCCATATTACCTGCGGCCGGTCTTTTACTGGCCTTTGGTGCAAAACTGGATATTCCATTAATGATGCGTGCAGGTGGCGTTATATTTGATAACTTGCCACTGCTATTTGCTGTAGGTGCAGCGGTTGGTTTAACTAAAGAATCAGGTATCGCAGCACTGGCAGCCATCGTGGCACTTGTTGTAATGAACGCCACCATGGGGGTTGCTTTAAACATTACCCCAGAAATGGCGATGGGCGGTGGACGCTATGCCATGGTTATGGGTATCCCATCCCTACAAACCGGTGTGTTTGGTGGCTTGATCGCGGGTATTTTAGCGGCAGTGATGTACCAACGCTTCTATCAGACCAAATTGCCTGACTTTTTAGGCTTCTTTGCTGGTAAACGCTTTGTGCCAATTATCACTGCATTTACCGCATTCCTGATCGGTCTGGTACTTCCTCACATCTGGTCTTACATTCAGTCTGGCATCGATGCCCTTTCCCATATGGCTAACAGCGGTAACATGTATGTGTCTACCTTCATCTACGGCTTTATGGAACGTGCTCTTATCCCTGTTGGCTTACACCACATCTTCTACAGCCCATACTGGTTCTCTTTCGGTGAATACACCACTGCAGCAGGTACTGTTGTAAACGGTGACCACACCATCTGGTTCAAAATGCTAGAAGACGGCGTGACCAGCTTCTCTACAGCGGAATACCAGGAAGCAGGCAAATTCCTTTCAGGTAACTTTGCTATTTACATGTTTGCATTCCCAGCTGCTTGTCTGGCGATGTACCACGAAGCCAAAGACAAAAATAAGAAGATTGCCGCAGGTATTCTAGGTTCTGCTGCACTGACTTCTTTCGTTACAGGTATCACTGAGCCAGTTGAGTTTGCGTTTATCTTTGTTGCACCACTGCTTTATGTGTTCTCTGCCATCATGGCGGGTGTGTCTTATGCGGTAACTTATGCGCTAGACGTTCACATTGGTAAGACTTTCTCTGCAGGTATCATCGACTTCGTTTCGTTCGGCGTATTGCCAGCCATGGATGGATTCAAGACAAACTGGATCAACGTCATCCTTTGGGGTAGTGCAATGTCCGTGATTTACTACGTGGTATTCCGCTTCGCTATCCGCAAGTTTGACTTTAAGACAGTGGGTCGTGAAGACCGTGACAGCGCGGCAATCACTCTAAGCAATGAAGAGTTGGCGAAAGAAATCACCGTACTGATTGGTGGTAAAGAAAACATCACAAACATCGGCGCATGTATCACTCGTCTGAGACTGCAAATTAAAGATCAGTCACTAGTGAAGGACGAGGAAATCAAAGCTCTGGGTGCTATGGGAGTGATTAAAGTAGGCTCTAATGGCTTGCAAATCATTCTAGGCTCTAAAGCTCAGTTTGTAGCAGACATCATGAACTCTGATGGCGAGGAGTCTCCTCAGACTCTATCGACTTCGACAAGCTAATAGTCAGATAACATTCCTATAAAACGTCGCGCCCAGCATGTTTAATAACAGGCTGGGCGCGATTGGTTTTACACAGAAAATATTTCGCACCTTCAGGTTAGAGAGAGCACAATATTCCTGCTACAATCCGCTGTAATTGAATCATCAACTTAGAGACAACAAATGAAAATCGGTATTATCGGTGCCATGCAGCAGGAAGTGGCTATCCTGAAAGAAGCGATGACGAATTGCGTAGAAGAAAACCGCGCAGGTTGCACTTTCTACACAGGTCAGATTAACGGCGTAGAGGCTGTTTTGCTTCAATCTGGTATTGGTAAAGTTGCCGCATCTGTCGGAACAACTTTGCTACTGGAAAGTTACAAACCAGACGTTGTGATCAACACAGGTTCAGCGGGTGGTTTTGATTCTTCTCTGAACCTTGGTGATGTTGTTATTTCAACTGAAGTGCGCCACCACGATGCCGATGTCACCGCATTTGGTTATGAAATTGGTCAGATGGCGGGTCAGCCGGCTGGATTTGCTGCCGACGAAAAACTGATGGCAGTTGCGGAACAAGCACTTTCACAAATGGAAGAAAAACACGCGGTTCGCGGTTTGATCTGCACGGGTGATGCGTTTGTATGTAGCGCAGAACGTCAGTCATTCATTCGCAAACACTTCCCAAGCGTTATCGCAGTGGAAATGGAAGCGGCTGCTATTGCTCAGACTTGTCACCAGTTCAAAGTCCCATTTGTTGTGGTTCGCGCTATCTCTGATGTGGCAGACAAAGAATCGCCAATGAGCTTTGAAGAGTTCCTGCCGCTCGCGGCGAAAAGCTCTTCAGAAATGGTTCTGAAAATGGCTGACTTGCTGAAGTAAGCGTATCTATGGAAGCGCTTTTCACCAAGCTGTATTCCAACGGCGCCCTATTGGTTTTGTGGGGCGCTTTGCTGTTCCACTTTATCCTCCCTATTCCCAAAGCCGTTCATCCGGCGACTCTATGGCATAAATTCGCAGAGCTCCTTGCCAGCAAGGTCAACAACAACCAGCAACACAACCAGAGCATGCTTTCTGGCAGCTTAGCCTGGGCGTTGATGTGTTTCCCGGCATTGGTTTTCTTCATCGCACTTAGACCATTGGTCTGGCAACCTCAACTGTTTGACCTGGCTTTGCTATTGTTGGCAATCGACTGGCGAAGTAACGAATCGCTCGCCAAACACTTGATGGAAGCGTTATACAGGGAAGATAAGAAACGCGCCCGCCGGGAGCTGGCTCCACATGTCAACCGGGTGACGAAGACATTATCCCCGCTTGGGCTGGGTAAAGCTGGCGCGGAAACTCTGATTATGGGGTACGGACGCAATGTGGTTTGCGTGTTGTTCTGGTATGCCATCGGTGGTGGTATCGGGGCATTTATGTATCGCCTGATTATGGAACTGGCAAGAGCCTGGTCACCTAGCCGCAGCGAGTTTCTTCCATTTGGGGTGCCTGCTATTAGAATGCTGGCAATCATTGAATTTATCCCTCTGCGCCTCTTCAGCCTGTTGGTTTCAGCGGGGAAGAATATGTCGGCAGCGTTATCTGGCATGATTTCTCAGGGCAGAACCTGGCCAACTCCCGGTCCTGGTTGGTTAATGGCAGCAGTCGGCAACAAGTTGGAACTGTCTTTGGGTGGTCCTGCCATTTATGGCGATAAGAAAACCGCCAGACCAAAACTTGGTGGTCGTATTGCCCCTTCTTCTTATCATCTTTCTCAAATTCAACATCTGCTGGCATGGCGTATTTGTGTCTGGGTTTTACTCCAGAGTCTGGTCATGGCGGCTATTTACCAAGGTGTCTAAATTGAAATATCGTATTGCTTTGCTGGCGACCGTGTTGTTCAGCTCAAGCTTACTGGCTGATTCCAGCGTAAAACGAATCATATCTCTGGCTCCGCACGCAACCGAAATCGCTTTTGCCGCGGGGCTTGGCGATAAACTGATTGCTGCTACCGACCACAGTGACTACCCAGACGCAGCTAAAAAGCTGGAGCGAGTCGCAAACTATCAGGGCATCAAGCTTGAGCGGATTGTTGCTTTGCAACCTGATCTCATCATTACCTGGCCAAGTGGTAACCCGGCAAAAGAACTGGATAAACTGAAAAAGCTCGGTTTTAAGATTTACGAATCGAAAACAGGCACTTTTCAAGACATCACAAACAACCTTATCCAGTTAAGCCAATACGCCGATGATCCAACCATTGGTAAGAAAGCCGCTAAAGACTTTGAGCTGGCTCTGGCGAACTTAAAGCAACGTTACGCAACCGACCAACCTGTTAAGTACTTTTACCAGTTGAGCACCAAACCCATTATTACCGTTGCCCAGCACAGTTGGCCAAGTGAAGTGTTTTCTTACTGTGGCGGCGAAAACATCTTTGTTGATAGTGCATCACCTTACCCTCAGGTAGGTGAAGAACAGGTTGTTATCCGTCAGCCCGATGTTATCTTTACATCGCGACATGCTGTTCAGAACGAATCGCTCTGGAATGGCTGGGCATCGCAAGTGCCTGCGGTTCAGCATAAGCAAGTCTGGTCTTTGAATTCCGACTGGATTAACCGCCCGACACCACGCACGGTTTACGCTGTAGAACAGGTGTGTGATTTCTTTGAACAAGCCAGAAAAAACATAAAGTAAGAACCGTCATGGATGCAACATTACTCTATCTGATTGACATGTTTGGTACGGCAGTCTTTGCCATTTCTGGTGTTCTTCTGGCTGGTCGCCTGAAGATGGACCCATTTGGCGTTGTGGTACTGGGCAGTGTGACGGCAATTGGCGGCGGCTCGATTCGAGATATGCTCTTGGGAGCCACACCCGTATTCTGGATTTCAGACACCGCTTATCTCTGGGTCATTTTGTTCACCTGTGTCGCCACTATGGCGATCATCCGGCGACCAAAGCGCCTGCCTTGGTTTGTGCTGCCAGTCTGCGATGCGATTGGTCTTGCGGTGTTTGTCGGAATTGGCGTAGAGAAAGCCTTAAGCTATCAAGACAGTGCACTGGTCGCTGTAATCATGGGTGTGCTCACAGGCTGCGGTGGCGGGATTATACGAGACGTTCTGGCAAGAGAAATCCCCATGGTGCTTCGAAGCGAAGTGTATGCCACAGCCTGCCTGATTGGGGGCATTGTTCATACCAGCGCTATTGCTCTTGGCTTAGATCACTCCCCGGCTCTGCTGTTAGGTATCTTTACCACCCTGACCATTCGCTTAGCAGCCATTAAATGGCACCTTTCACTGCCTGTGTTTGCCATCAATAAGTAACCTCAACTCAGGGTACGTAATACCCCTTCTTTCGAATCGAGCCCACATCACTGATGTGGGCTTTTTTAATCCTTAACATTCATGATGATTTCTTGAGCAACTTCTCATTTACGCTCCCTTAAAACTGATTAAGTAAAGTTTTTTGTTTACTTAATCAATATCAGGCTTATATTAATAAACAAATTACTTTACTAATAAAACATCAGTGGCAGGAAGTACTATGAGCGAAGTGAATCGCAACACCTTAGATTTGATCCATCAGGCACATCAATTTGATCCAAATTACGGAGACAGGTTAAGTAACCACCTTACAATGGCTTTGATCGCATTAGATCTGGGTGGTGCGCCAGCAAATCGAGTCACCGAGTTTTATCAGGAGTATGTCGGCAGGCTTGAACCACTTTGCTGTGATCCTTCCAATCAAAGTCGATCGCTAGGTGATCGGGCAGACTTTCCTAACTGGGTGGATTTTTATCAGCAAGAGCTAGACTCACAGGGTATTGAAGTAACCTTGTCTCTGCACTTACCGGATCTGTTTAACGGTGTTTCCGCCGCGGCTTTTCATGGATTGATCCGGCTTTCATATGCTATCGATGCACAAAGCACTCGCGAAATTGCTCATGCTCTTGCTTATCTGGCAACTGAATATCAACCGATTGGCGAGCTGCGAAATGACGCTGGTTATACGCTAAAAGAGCAGCTCAGACTTGCCCATCAGCACTATGCAGATTTCCAGTTTGGTCCGGGCATTATTGTGGATCGTATTCAGGAAGTCGCTGACTCAGAGCAGTTTCGTTTTGTTGCTTCTTCCCCTTCCGATCTGTCCAGACCTTTAGTTGCAGAAGCCGTAATCACCCCTTTTATTCACACTAACGATTTTACATTGCTGCATGGTGTCACCGGATTTCAGGCTTTTCTGAATATTGAACGCTTTCTTCCTGATCCCAATAAAGGACTACAGCAATTCTGGCAGGCGTATATCGCCGCTTACAGCACCAGCCTCCCTAATGCGGAACGTCCGAGTGACGAGCTGACTGACTCGCCATCAGAGCCTTCATGGGAAAACACCATGAAACGAGCCAGCGCCAGCCCGGATGATCACACCATAAAACTGGTCTACAGCTGTTATCGGATCCACCAAATTATTCCAACCCCTCTGTGCATGAAGGCAGCGCAAATGCGCCTTGCTAAGGAGTCATTATGAGTACCTATGTCGAACACGCGAACGTAACGGTTAACAACATCGAACGTGCCATTGCATTTTTGCAAACCGCGCTACCGGATTTTGAAATTCGCCATCAAGGAAAAAGTCAGTATCGATGGTGTCATATCGGAACGGATTCAACCTACATCGCCCTGCAAGAAGGCAACATCAATGAAGATGACAACCGTACGCCTTATCGCCATGTCGGGATCAATCACATCGGTTTTGTTGTGGATGATGCCGATGAAGTGCAGCGAAGGTTGGTTGAACAAGGTTACCGACAAAATGACATGGAGACTGAACACCCTTTTCGCAAACGCCTGTATTTCTACGATCACGACGGCATGGAGTGGGAATTTGTTCAGTACCTGAGTGAAAAGCCTTCGGAAAGAAATGATTATTTATACCCAAATACCCCAAATACTTAAAATAAGGAGAAACGTCAGTGGCTAACATCGCAATCGTGTATTTTTCGAAATGTGGCGCAACCAAGGCTCTTGCTGAGGACATTGCAGGAGGCATACGAAGTGTGCCCAATGCCGAGCCTGTTTTACTGGAAATTCAGCCGAAGGACATCATCGAGGGTCGCTACACAAACGACGTAATATTTGAACAACTGAAAGCTTGTGATGGCATTATCTTTGGGTCACCCACATACATGGGCGGACCAGCCGCTCAGTTCAAAGCATTTATGGACACCAGCAGTGATGCGTATTGTGAACAGGATTGGAAAGACAAATGGGCAGCAGGCTTCACCTGTGGAGGCAGCCTGAATGGCGAACAAGAACAAACGCTGTTCTCGTTTTTTGTTCTGGCATGCCAGCATGGCATGGTGTGGGCGGGCTTGAATACTTCAGAGCACACCAGCGACAAAGGTCTGAATCGTCTTGGTTCGAACATCGGTTTGACTGCCTGCAACAATCATATCGACGAATTGGTGGATGAAAACGATGCTCAAACGGCTCAATATCTCGGTCTGAGAGTTGCCAGGCTAGCGACTAAATAACCACTAAAGCCAAGCAAATTCAACGTGCTACAAACTTCTGAATTTGCTTGGTTATCTTCTCACTTTATTGACTGAGTTTGTGTGCATATTTGCACCTAATAAAATGTGAACCTATCTGCTATTTTTATATTGAAAAGTATTTATCCGTATTAACCTAATCACATTTATATTTTTACCGGATTCTATTTATACTATTATTAATATATATTCATTCTAAACAAAGCGTATTTTGTTTAAGAGCAGAGGAACATCTCATGAATATGTACCTTAAATGGCAATCTAAATTTCAGTTCACCTTGCTGGACTGGTATACGCTTGATCACCAAATTTCATTTCACCTGTCTTCTGAATAATCCAATCCAGCCTGACTTGAGAGCATAGGCTTCAATAGAATCAAGATCTGAGCCTTTCACGCATTGAACCCTTTCAGGATTTCGCTGCTGTTGGCTTCAGCTAATGAATAAACCTGTTGTTTATTTTCTATTATTAGTCTGGCTCTCTAAGTTCTGATTATTTCAATTTATTAAATATATTCCGACATTATTTATTTAGTGGACATCGCTACATCCCTCAAATAGCGAATTCCTAAATAAAAATGACGGCTGGATAGATCTATTCATTCACATATGTGAATTAAAAAGGCAGAAAAATGGATAATTTTAAGCACTTACCAGAACCATTTCGCATTCGTGTTATTGAGCCCGTCAAACGCACGACAAAAGAGTACCGTGAGCAAGCCATCTTAAAAGCAGGAATGAACCCGTTTTTGCTGGACAGTGACGATGTGTTTATCGACCTTCTCACCGACAGCGGAACAGGAGCGATCACCCAACAGATGCAAGCAGCCATGCTGATTGGTGACGAAGCCTACAGCGGCAGCCGTAGCTACTATGCGTTAGCC
The DNA here is from genome assembly GCF_019904195.1 of Vibrio sp. SCSIO 43132. Taxonomy (NCBI): domain Bacteria; kingdom Pseudomonadati; phylum Pseudomonadota; class Gammaproteobacteria; order Vibrionales; family Vibrionaceae; genus Vibrio; species Vibrio sp. SCSIO 43132. Next base: position 612,365 of record NZ_CP063199.1, on the reverse strand, counting down.
GATGCGGTCAAAAACATCTTTGGATACCAATACACCATCCCAACTCACCAAGGACGTGGTGCAGAACAAATTTATATCCCTGTATTGATTCGAAAACGAGAAAAGGAGAAAGGACTCGACCGCAATAAAATGGTCGCTTTATCAAATTACTTTTTCGACACCACTCAGGGGCACACTCAGGTGAATTGCTGTGTCGCCAAAAACGTCTATACCGAAGAGGCGTTCGACACTTCCATTCACGCAGATTTCAAAGGTAACTTCGATCTGCAAAAGCTTGAAGCCGCGATTTTAGAAGCTGGTGCTGAAAATGTTCCTTACATTGTCAGTACCATCACCTGTAACTCGTCTGGCGGGCAGCCTGTTTCTATCGCCAACCTGAAAGCCGTCTATCAGATAGCCAGACGCTATGACATTCCAGTCATCATGGATTCCGCACGATTTGCAGAGAACGCCTACTTCATTCAGCAGAGAGAACCGGGATATCAGGACTGGAGCATCGAAGCCATCACCCGTGAATCCTACCGCTACGCCGACGGCTTAGCGATGTCGGCTAAAAAAGATGCCATGGTACAAATGGGCGGGCTGCTTTGCTTTAAGGATGACTCGTTCGAAGACGTATACAACGAATGCCGCACTCTATGTGTCGTGCAGGAAGGCTTCCCTACTTATGGAGGACTTGAAGGCGGCGCGATGGAACGTCTGGCAGTCGGTCTTTACGATGGTATGCGACAGGATTGGCTGGCTTATCGAATCGGTCAAATCCAGTATCTGGTCAATGGTCTAGAAGCCATTGGAATCACCTGCCAACAGGCTGGCGGGCATGCAGCATTTGTTGACGCCGGTAAGCTTCTCCCTCATATTCCCGCCGATCAGTTCCCAGCACACGCTTTAGCTTGTGAGCTATACAAAGTTGCAGGAATTCGCGCCGTTGAAATTGGCTCTCTTTTGTTAGGGCGAGACCCGGCAACAGGTAAACAGATCCCATCCCCCGCGGAACTGCTTCGTCTGACGATCCCGAGAGCAACCTACACGCAAACCCACATGGACTTCATCATTGAAGCCTTTGAAAAAGTGCTGGAAAACACTCAGAACGTAAAAGGACTGACGTTCACCTATGAGCCAAATGTTCTGCGTCACTTCACTGCTCGACTGGAAGAAGCGGAAACCTCTTCAGCAGACCAGCAGGCAATGCCTATGACGGAAGCATAATTCAATCAGGCACACTTCGGTGTGCCTTTTCAATACTGCAAAGTCGCGTTAGCAATATGTTTGGCATTTCAAATGCTGGGCAGGGGTTGTTACGCGCCATAAAGAAGGATTTAAGGTAGTTATTATGAAAGGAAAACCCTCTATTTTAGGCGGTGCATGCATTATTGCCAGCGTCTGTGTTGGGGCAGGAATGCTTGGTTTACCCAGTGCTGGAGCAGGAGCGTGGACGGGGTGGTCGATGCTCGCCATTGCCTTCACCATGATAGTAATGACGCTATCAGGATGGATGTTACTGGAAGCATTTAAGCACTACGATCTGAAAGTATCATTCAATACCGTGACTAAAGATATGCTGGGCAACAATATGAACCGCCTGAATAACGTAGCGGTGTATTTTGTTGGCGGGATCTTGCTGTACGCTTACATCACATCTTCCGGCTTGATATTGCAAGACATGCTCTCGGTAGACAGTAAGATCGCTTCGGTTCTGTTTGTTCTGGTGTTCTCATCGTTTGTGTGGCATTCGACCCGAGCGGTGGATCGCATCTCGGTCGTGCTTATTGCTTTTATGGTTTTAAGCTTTGTGTTCGGCGTTTCAGGTTTGGTTGCCAATGTAGATCTGAGCATTCTGTTTGACCGGATCAATCAGGAAACCAGCTACGCCCCGTATGCCATGGCAATGCTGCCCGTCGCACTTACCTCATTTGGTTACCACCACTCTGTTTCTAGCATGCGCTGTTATTACGGCGAAGAAAAGCGCGCTAAGTACGCCATTCTTGGCGGCACAGTGATCGCCTTGTCTCTTTATTTTCTCTGGGTGATGAGCATTTACGGCAACCTGCCCAGAGACCAGTTTGGTCCTGTGATTGAGCAAGGCGGTAACGTCGATGCCCTTCTTTCTGCGCTGGGATCCGTCATCGAATCAGAAAAAGTCGCCAATGCCATCAATACCTTCTCGATCGCAGCCATTCTTTCATCTTTTATTGGTGTTGGATTGGGAGTCTTCGACTATCTGGCAGACCTTTTAAAATTTGAAGACTCCAAAGCGGGCAGAACCAAAACCTGGGTTGCCACCTTTCTGCCACCACTGATTCTTTCACTGCTTTTCCCGTTCGGGTTCTTAGTGGCCATTGGCTATGCCGGCGCTGCCGCTACGCTCTGGGCCTGCATAATTCCAGCCTTACTGGTGCGAAAATCCCGCCAACGAGAAGACGGAAACGAGGGCTTCATCGCCCCCGGTGGCACACCATTCATTTTTATAGTGATGGGCTTTGGAATCCTGACCGCCCTTTTCCACTTTATGTCCATGCTTAACCTCTTGCCTGCATTTGCAGGATGACACTCACCCGATTAGATATGGAACCGTTATGAAAACTCTCAATACACCACTTGCCCCTCAAGCCATTGGTCCTTACGTACAGGGTAAAGACATCGGAAATCTCGTTTTTACCTCTGGGCAACTTCCTGTTCACCCAGAAAATTCAACCATTCCGGACAGCCCGGAAGCTCAGGCCACACAGTCCTTGCGCAATGCGCTAGCGATCCTCGAATCTGCAGGTTTAGGTGCTAAGGACGTCATCAAAACCACGGTGTTTGTGCAGGACTTAGACGATTTCGGTGTTATTAACGCCGCTTACAAAGTCTTTTTCGACGCTCACGATGTCCCTTACCCCGCACGTTCCTGCGTTCAGGTAGCTCGTTTACCTTTGGATGTGAAGGTAGAAGTTGAAATGATCGCTGCCCGAACTTAAGCCACTTTCTGCCCCAATAAGCCGCTGTAAAGGCGGCTTACATTTCAAACACCAATAGTGACCCAATTCACATTCTTACCAACGCGTCTGTATCCTTTCTGACAATTCGACGGTCTGTCATATATCGGCATAACGCCTTTATTTCTATGAACTAGTGTTATTAGGGTCTGTTGACCTTAGCGTCATATCTACCCAACTGGGAGCGTCATTATGGAAAACGACTTAATCCGGGATCATCAAACCATTCTTCTAACCGGAGAAAGTGAGCAAGAAAAACGCGAAGAGCTACTGAAATATTTCGACCAGACCTGGCGTCTTTATGAGTCTCTGTTTGAAGTGATCAATAACGATGAAGCTTATTACAAAAAAGCGGAGCCACTGCGCCACCCGCTGATTTTCTACTTCGGTCACACCGCCACTTTCTTCATCAACAAACTCAAGCTCGGCAAGATCATTGAAAACCGCGTCAATGAACACTTTGAGTCTATGTTCGCCATAGGCGTTGATGAAATGTCCTGGGATGATCTGGATGACGCGCATTACGACTGGCCCGCCGTGGACGATGTGAGAAGTTACCGTGATGAGGTTAAAACACTCATCGAATCCACGATCCAATCGATGGAACTGACGCTACCCATCACTCAGGATCAGCCTGCCTGGGCGATCTTGATGGGAATAGAACACGAGAGGATCCATCTGGAAACCTCTTCCGTGATCATCCGCCAGCTTCCTCTGGAAGATGTTTCCTCACACCCCGTCTGGGCTTCCTGTACCGATACGGGTTCTGCGCCTGAAAACAGCTTGGTGAGCGTTGCCGGAAAACACGTCACCTTAGGCAAAGGTGAAGATGACCTCACTTATGGATGGGACAACGAATTCGGTCAGCAAAGCTGCCAGGTACAGGACTTTAAAGCGTCTAAGTTTTTGGTTTCCAATCAGGAATACAAAGAATTCGTCAAAGACGACGGCTATCGTCAGTTGCGTTTCTGGAACGAAGAAGGACAAGCCTGGCTTGAATATACCCAAGCCGAAATGCCCAGATTCTGGCGTTTAAAAGAGGGCGTTTACTGGCAGAGAAATCTGACTGAAGAAATCCCGCTGCCGCTGAATTGGCCGGTAGAAGTAAACCAACTGGAAGCCAAAGCGTTTTGTAACTGGAAAGCAGAGCAAAGCCAAAAGTCTGTCCGCCTGCTTACCGAAGCAGAATGGCAATTACTGCGTGACAATATCGAAGAAGACGCGCCTGTCTGGCATGAAGTCCCGGGCAACCTTCAACTGGCATTTTATGCTTCATCCTGCCCTGTGAATCGCTTTGGGCACAACGGCATTTACGACGTTATTGGTAATGTCTGGCAGCACACTGAAACGCCTATCGATGGCTTTAGCGGATTTGAAGTTCACCCACTGTACGACGATTTCTCTACCCCAACCTTTGATGGCAAGCACAACCTGATCAAAGGTGGCTCTTGGATCTCAACCGGAAACGAAGCCATTCGTGGCTCGCGCTATGCGTTCCGTCGTCATTTCTATCAGCATGCTGGTTTCCGTTATGTCGAATCGGATCAGAATCCGCAAGACATGGTATCGATGAACATCTATGAGACTGATGAGCTTATCTCCCAATACCTTGAGTTCCACTATGGTGATGAATATTTCGATGTGCCCAACTTCTGCGTCAACGGCATTGCGCAGGTAATGCAGACGATTCAGGTGAGAAACAACGCTCGTGCATTGGATATTGGCTGCTCTGTCGGACGCGCCACTTTTGAACTGGCAAAACACTTCGGTCATGTTGATGGCATCGATTTCTCGGCACGCTTTATCCAGCAAGCCTACGCTCTGACTGAGCAAGGAGAGAAACGCTACACCATTCGCACCGAAGGCGATCTCGTCGAGTTTAAGAGCGTCACGCTAGAGAAGCTGGGTTATTCACACCTGACCTCTAAAGTGAACTTTATGCAGGGCGACGCTTGTAACCTCAAGCCTCAGTACACTCAGTACGACTTGGTTTATGCTTCAAACCTGATTGACAGGCTTAACGATCCGAACGCTTTTCTGACCAGTATCAGCGAGCGCGTTAACCAAGGTGGTCACCTTGTGATTGCTTCTCCTTACACCTGGCTGGAAGAATACACTGAGAAGAGTAAGTGGCTTGGTGGTATCAAAGTGAATGGGGAGAATCACACCACGCTGGATGGGTTAACCGAGGCGTTGATAGGCGAATTTGAACTGGTGGCAGTAAAAGAAGTGCCGTTTGTTATTCGTGAAACCCAACGCAAGTTCCAGCACACCTTGTCTGAAATGAGCATCTGGCGAAAACGCTAACTCGCAGATAAGAACTTAAAACAAGGGCTCTGTTTAGAAGCCCTTTTCTTTTGCTATTTTGTTTTTTGATAACTTAACGCAATTTCTGCTGCAAAGTAAAAACTCGGACTTGGCAGTGCAGCACTTATTTATTATGTACTTACTATCGCGAATTTTTACAAACCAGCCTAAAATCGGAAGGTATCATATACAGCCCGCCAAAAATAACACCTTCATCTGTAGTCCATTTCATATCAATGCTAGCTTTAGTACCATCTTCAACTAGCTCAGTAATAGGGTACTGCTTACCTAACATATCTTTGTGAAGTGTTTTCATATCGTCGTCTAAAGTGTCAAGAAACTCAGGGTAAATATATAGCACTTCAACTACATCTCCTGCTTTAACCTCATTACCATCAATATCGACCATTTACTTACCTATACCGTAACTGCCCTTCTATATAATCGACCAAGGGTTAAACCCCATTGATTCTATGGCATCCAACCCATTTAAAAACATAGAGTTAAACAATCCCATTATCTGTTCTTGGTTGTAAAAAATAAACAAAGTCTTGCCAAAAGCAGGCACAAGATAAATTTCATGATTTTATATCGACTCGCAACATCCTTTGCTCCACTTTCTCCTTTCAAACAAGTCTGAGTTTTCACTTCTCCTAAACTCAGGTTTTCAAAGGGCTCTGGCGATCTTTTCACATTGGAATGACAGAAACCCACAACTTATTGTTCAAAAAACAACCTACCAATCTCAACAATGACACTTTACTTTGTTTATATATAAAAACAACATTTATATAGGAAAGCTTTTATCGTAACCAATTTGGATGGTAGCGACAGACATGTCATACGAAAAATCGACAAGGATAAAAGGGCTTGCCTGGGATCATGAACGCTGCTGCGGTCCGCTTGATGCCAGTATCCCTTTGTTTAAAAAGAACAACCCACATATTGAAATCCAGTGGGACAAGCAACCGCTCAGTGCATTTGGTGAAGGTGACCTGAATCAGGTGCTGAAGCAGTACGACTTGCTCATCATCGATCACCCTTTTATCGGGGAAGCCAGTGAGGGCAATTACTTCCACGATCTGAAAAACCTGCTGCCAGATGGGCTAATAAAGGCTCACTCGCTTGATGCTGTTGGTCCCTCGTTCGAGTCTTATTGCCACAATGAGCAATTGCTCGCTTTGCCTATTGATACGGCCTCTCAGGTAGCGGTCAGCCGCCCCGATATAATGGAGTCTCAGGGTTGGCATTTGCCCAGAACTTATCAGGAGCTGATTGAACTGAGCAAAGCGGTGCAGAAAAAAGGGCTTTACATCGGCTACCCTGCTGCCGACATCGACATCATGTGCAGTTACCTCACCATTAGTGCCGCACTTGGTTCTCCACTGAAAGATGATGGAGCATTTACCGATTTCACTACGTTTTCAAAAACCATTGGCATGCTCAAAGAGATGCTTTCATTTGCTCATCCTGACTCGCTCGAATGGAACCCTATCCAGTGCTATGACTATATGATCGAGCATGATGACATTCCCTATTCCCCTTTAGGTTTTGGCTACCTGAATTACTCTGCCAGTGCTTTTTCTACCAAGCTCAGTTTTCACAACATTGTGGCTTTCAACAATGAATTACCAGCCCGCTGCGGGCTATTAGGTGGGGCGGGAATTGCCATAAGCAAACACAGCGACAAGCCACAAGAAGCTACCAAGTACCTCGCCTTTCTTTGCTCTCCTGAATATCAGAGTTCGGGATACATCTTTGCGGGCGGTCAGCCAGCGTTTGGGGCAGCCTGGCGCAACAAGCAAGCCGACGAGCAGTTTGGGCATTTCTTCTCTCAAACCCTTGAGGCAACAGAGCAAGCTTACCTGCGCCCAAGGTTCTCTGGGTTTATGACCTTCTTTCGCAGCGCGATGCCAGTCATTGCCAGCCTTGTGACCAGCGACTCTGGCAATACATCTCAAGCTTGGAAAGACCTATCTGAACGATTCAAAACCTGCCAGCCATCTCAAGCCAAGACAATAAAGGATTTTTAGCATGAACAAAGCACTAAACGGCGTCAAAGTTCTGGATTTCAGCCACCTTCTTCAAGGTCCGTTTGCTACCCAGATGCTAGGAGACATGGGGGCTGACATCATAAAAATTGAGCGACATGGAAAGGGCGACTTGTTCCGTAGCCTCACGTTTTTCAATAAGTGGGTAGGAGGAAGCGAAAGCCCTAACTTCCTGGCCTGGAACCGCAATAAACGTTCTCTGGCGGTCAATTTAAAAAATCCAGACGTGTACCAGTGCATCATGGAAATGGCAAAAACGGCCGATGTGGTGGTTCAAAACTTCCGCCCGGGGGTATTGGATAAATTGGGCTACGGTTATGAAGATTTTAAAGCAGTAAATGACCGCATTATCTATTGCTCGGGTTCAGGGTACGGGGAGAGCGGACCTTACCTGAGCCGACCGGGCCAGGACATGCTGGTTCAGGGTTTGACGGGTCTGGCATCCAACACCGGTCAAGCCAGCCAGCCACCGGTACCGACTGGCGCGGGTATTGCCGACCAAATTGGTGCCATGAACATGGTTTATGCCATTTTGTCCGCTCTGTATTACCGCGAGAAAACTGGAAAAGGGCAGAAACTGGAAATCAACTTGCTGGCGGGAATGATGGCGCATCTGGGGCAGGAATACCTTACGGTACTCAACCTAGATCAGGATTTTGAACGCCCGGATTCAGGGATTGGACACCCGGGAATGGACGCACCTTTTGGTGTTTACCAGTGCAGCGATGGCTTTGTCAGCATTGCCATGAGCCCGTTTTCAACACTGATTGATGTGCTAGGTGCTGACCACCTTTCAGCCTACGACAACCCTCAGGTTCTGTTTGATAAACGAGATGAGATCTGGGAAGCCATCAACAAAGAGACCCAGAAATTCACGCAAGCCGAACTTATGCAACGTCTGTTGGAAGCCGACGTATGGTGTGGCGAAATAAAGGATTTTCGTCAGGCAAGTGAAGACCCGCAGGTCACGCACCTCGGCATGATCACTGAATATCAACACCCTACTGCGGGCGACGTAAAAGTGGTCGCACCCGCGGTAACCATGAGCGAAACCCCTCCCAAGATTGACCGCCCGGCGCCTTTAGTTGGGCAACACAGTATCGAAATCCTTCGCGAACATGGAATCGCGGAAGAGCTGATTGAAAAACTGACTCAGTCAGAAGATGTAACGGTGCAAATGAAGCATGAAAGCCAGGGGAAGTAGGTTCTGGCTGTTATGCCGTATTGCTGTCGGATGTATTCCTCATCAAGAGGTAAACACCATCTAGGAGAAGCAAAATATGAAAGGATTCATAACCAAAGCAAGCCGTCTGGCGTTGCTATCTGTCTCGCTGATGACAGCAGGAATCGCTGTCACCGCTGAAGGGCCTAAAACAGCCGGATACATAGTCAACTACGCCACCCACGAATGGTATCAGAACGTGATCAAGGGGATGGAACAGCGCGGCAAAGAACTGGGCGTCAAACTGGAAGTGATCGACGCCAATCTGGACATCGCGAAGCAGGTCTCTGCCGCCGAAGATTTCATGGCGAGAAACGTGGATGTGCTGATCATTACGCCAGTCAACGAACAGGGCGTTGTCCCTATTCTTCGCCGGGCAAAAGCTAACGGTATCCCGGTAGTGCTTGAAGGCAGCCCAGCCAAAGGCATGCAAACCTTAGTCGCCATCTGTGACTACGACACGGGTTACAACGCGGGTGTCGAAACCGGCAAGCTCGCCAAAGACACCATTAAAGGACAGGTAAGAGTAATGAACGTTGGTCTACCTCTTCTTTCTGCGACCGTGCTTCGCAGCCAGGGATTTATGGACGGCTTACAAACCATTCTGCCTGATGCGGTGATGGTGCATGATCTGGACGGAGGCGGTAACCCGGATCGCTCTCAGGAAGTCTCTTCTGCGGCACTGGCGGCAGACGCCAAAATCAATGTGATATACGGCATCAATGATTCATCGGCGTTAGGCGGTTTGCAGGCATGGCGAGCGGCTGGTCTGTCTGAAGATCAACTCATCGTAGTGGGTACAGGTGGTGAAGGTCTGGCATTTCTGAACGAAATGTCTAAAGAAAACAGCCCGCTAAAACTGGAAGCGGCTATGTTCCCTGAAAAAGTAGGATTTACCACAATGGACACCGCAGTGGCGCTCTACAAAGAAGAAAGCCTGCCTGAGCATGTTGTGAGCCCAACCACCACGCTGACTCTGGCGAACTACAGCAATTATTACTCTTACGACGGCAAGTCCCGTCAGATCCAGTGGGACACCGTCAACAGTCTGGTCCCTGCGAAAAAGTGTATGAAGTACGCGTCTGATCTTTAAAGGCTATGGCGGCAACAGGAGTTGTTGTCGCCTGTTCGCAAAAACTAGTAGGAGTAAGGCTATGGATAAGCCGTCTTCGCCTGCATTTTGGCAGAAGATCAGTCACTCAAAGTCGTTGTTTCTGGTGATATTGCTGGCAGCACTGATTATTGGACTCAGCATTTCATCGGATCGATTTCTCACGCCAGCGAATGCAGTCGCAGTGCTGCATCAGTCATCGTTGGTGCTCATCGTTGCGGTGGGCATGACACTACTTTTGATTAGTGGTGAAGTGGACATCTCAGTTGGCGCGGCAATGGGATTTGCTTCTTGTGTGGTGATGGATGTTCTCAATGCTACGCATAGTCTGCTTGCGGGTATTGTGGCTGGGGTTTTGTTTGGTGTGGCTGTGGGCGTCTTCAATGGATTGGTCACAACCCGCCTAAAAGTAAACTCACTGATTGGCACCATTGCGACCATGATGATTCTGCAGGGTGGTGTCTTTTTGTATACCCGTGAGGCTATCCAGAACCACCATCAACTGCCCGCATTTTCCAGCGTCGCTACTGGCTATTGGCTAGGCATTCCCGTTCCGATCATCATTGCCATTGTCGCAGTCATTATTGGTGGCGTGCTCTTATCCCGAACCCGTCAGGGTCGCCTTATTAGTGCCGTTGGAGCCAATCAGAATGCGGCTAAACTGTCGGGAATTTCCCCCAGTAAAGTTAAGATAACCGCGTTTATTATCTTGGGCGCATTAACAGGGATTGCCGCCGTCATTCTGGCATCACTTCTGAATGCGGGTCAGCCAACCGCCGGAAAGGGCTTTGAGCTGATTGTGATTGCGGCGGTTCTGTTAGGTGGCACCAGTCTGTTCGGCGGCAGTGGTTCTATTTTAGGGACGGTGCTGGCAGTGATGATTTTAAAAATCATCGATAACGGAATCATCATTCTTGGCTGGAATCAGGACTGGCAAATCATCATCCCGGGCGTGTTTCTTATTCTCGCGGTCTACCTCGACATAGTAAGGAGGAAGGCGTCTTATGAATGAGCAGAATCCACTAATTCAAATCGATAACCTCACTAAGTCTTTTCCTGGCGTGAAAGCGCTGGACGGTGTGTCACTAGAGCTTTTTCCGGGCGAAGTTCTGGCGCTGATTGGTGAAAACGGTGCGGGAAAATCAACGCTCATCAAGATCCTGTGTGGTGTATTTCCCGCTGATGAAGGCAGCGTTTCACTGAGTGGAGATGTGATGCATTTCCAGACCCCTTCCGATGCGCTTAAAGCCGGGATCAAGCCTGTCTTTCAGGAGATCGCTCTCATCCCTGAATTTACTGTGGCTGAGAATATCTTTATGGAGAATCACCCGCTCACCTCATTTGGGACCATTGGCTGGAAAAGCATTCGACAACAAGCCGCAGAACTGTTCGATCAACTGGGGTTCGACTTAGATCCCGACGCTAAAGTCGCTGACTTGCCCATCAGTCAGCAGCAACTTGTCGAGATCACCAGAGCCATCAGTTCAGACGCCAAAGTCGTGGTGATGGACGAGCCAACATCTTCACTCAGCCCGGCCGAAATCAAAAACCTCTTTGTGGTCATCAACAAGCTCAAAGCAATGGGTATTGCAGTGATTTACGTCAGCCACAAACTCGACGAGTTATTTGAGATCGCCCAGCGTTGTGTGGTGCTTCGAGACGGCTGCCATGTGTCCACCAAAGCCATGTCTGAACATACTCACGACACCCTAATCCGAGACATGGTGGGCAGAGAGATAAGCGACCTTTTCCCGAAAACCGAGCATCAAACCAAGGAAACTCGATTGGAAGTCAAAGGCGTGAACGCAGGGCAAAAACTGAAAAATATCGATTTTCATGCACGTTCCGGTGAAGTAGTTGGCTTTTTTGGCTTGGTTGGCGCGGGACGTACAGAACTCGCCAAAGTACTGGTTGGATACGATCCAATCAGCGAAGGCGAAATCCACATCAACGGAGACCCCCTCAAACCGCACGATACTTCAAAAGCAAAATCCTTGGGGATTGGCTTGATGAGTGAAGACCGCAAAGAGGAAGGGTTGATGCTGGAAGCCGATGTGCAAAGCAACATGAGCCTTGCCTCGCTGGAAAAACTCACCCAGTACGGATTTGTCAGCGACAGCCAAGAACAGCTGTCCTGCGATGAATTTGTCGACCGATTCAAAATCAAAATCACCTCCTTATCGCAACTGTCCGGCACCTTGTCTGGCGGAAATCAGCAGAAAGTGATGCTGTCTCGCTGGCTGATGTACGGGCTATCGGTGCTGGTGGTGGACGAACCCACAAGGGGAATAGACGTGGGGGCAAAATCGGAAATTTACGCTCTGATCGATTCGCTGGCCCAACAGGGAATGTGCGTTGTTGTCATGACCTCTGAGATGCCTGAGTTATTAGGCTTGTGCGATCGGATCTATGTGATGTCTGAGGGAAGGATCACTGCCGAGTACCCACGCAGTGAAGCAACACAGGAGAAGATACTTGATGCAGCCATCCAATAGTTCCAACTCACCCAACTCTGCCTGGAGCTGGCTGATCAAGCATAACGAGTTTGCGCTGGCGCTATCTCTTTTAATGATCATTCTGGTGTTTTCTCTGCTGTCTGAACATTTCTTTAGTGTCAGGAACCTCACCAATGTTTTTGGTCAGGCGTCGATCATTCTCACCTTGTCTATTGGCGTCAGTCTGGTGTTTATCTCCGGGGAAGTCGACATCTCTGTTGGTTCGCTGGTCGCGGCCGTCGCCATTCCTCTTATTGAGGTGATGAATGTCACCGAATCAATGACCCTTGGGATCTTAGGTGCGCTCGCCTGCGGTCTGCTCATCGGCGTGATAAACGGGTATCTGGTCGTCTACCTCAGGATCAACTCTCTCATCGTCACGCTGGGTACGCTGTTCATCATTCGGGGCGGGGTTTACCTCTACACCGGAAAAAAGGCCATTGCCGATGAAGTCTATTTAGAATCTTTCTTCCAGCTCGGAAACGGGCGTTTTATGGACGTGCTCCCATACCCTGCCCTAATTGCAGGAACTTTGGTTATCCTGCTCGCTTTTGCCTTAAGGCATACGCGCTTCGGGCGCAAAGTCTACGCCATTGGGGGCGATGCCAAAGTAGCACGGCTTGCAGGGTACAACGTGCAAAAGGTGAAGTTCACCTGCTTTGTGCTCTGCGCCTTGATCTCAACCGTAGGCGGAATACTACTGGCATCTCGATTAGGGTCGGCGGTTCACCTGGCGGGTCTGGGTTACGAATTTCAGGCAGTCGCCGCCGCGGTGCTGGGTGGAATCAGTTTAGCAGGCGGAATCGGCAGTTTGGTTGGCGTGCTTCTTGGGGTACTGATTCTGGCGTTTGTCTCTAATGGCTTAGGCATGCTCGGAGCCCCAACAGAATGGCAATTAGTGGTCACCGGCATCGTGATCATCATTGCGGTCACGCTCGATTCAATGAAAAAACAATAGGTAACACTATGACCAGACTCAATGGAAAAGTTGCGGTAGTCACTGGCGCTGCCGATGGTATCGGTCAGGTAATCGCGGAAACCATGGCAAAGGAAGGAGCGTCTGTCGTCCTCGCCGACATTCAGGAAGAGAAAGGACAGCAAGCCTCCCAAAGTATTGTGGAATCCGGAGGCAATGCCCTGTTCATCAAAACCGACGTGAGTCAGGAAAAAGACATGCAGGCACTATTGGAACAGACTGTTCAGCGCTACGGTAAGTTAGATATTTTAGTCAACAACGCTGCCGTCGCCATTGGAGGCATGCCGATAAATGAAATGACCGAAGATCAGTGGCAGAACATCATAGCCGTCAATTTCAGCAGCGTGTTCCGAGGTTGCAAGTTCGCCATTCCACATATGATAAAAAATGGCTCGGGTTCCATTATCAACATGGCGTCTGCACAGGCACACAATGGGTTGCAAGGCTGGAGTGCGTACGCAGGTATTAAGGGAGGAATCATCGCCATGAGCAAGCAGCTCGCCGTGGAGTTTGGTCCCAATAATATCCGAGTTAACACCATTTCTCCGGGCACCATCAGCACTCCTATGGTGGAGAAGGTGATCCGTGAAAGTGAAGACGGCGAATCCATTATGCGCTCCTTTGTAGACATGCACCCAATAGGTCGAATTGGCAAGCCAGAAGAGGTAGCAGAAACCGCCGTTTATCTTGCGTCTGACGCTTCTGGTTTCACTACAGGGACGGACATCCGCGTCGATGGCGGATTATGCATTACGGCTCGTTACAAGCCGGATAGCTGGTACTAAAGTCGACTAAGCAGGGGGAATCATCGTTATGAGTTTAGTAAAAGCCAATCGCCCAGAAATAACGTCACTAAAAGCGCTCGCTTCGCGGGTTGAGAGTGGAAGCCGACTGTCAGTAGGTGGTCACCATTTTGCCCGGCTGCCCATCGCTCTGATTAGAGAGGTATGTCAGCAACGAGTCACTGGTTTGCGCTATTTTAACTGGGCTGGTGGCTTGCCTCTTGAGATGTTGCTGGAAGCGGAAGCCGTCGAGAGTATCGATATCTGTTTTTCTAGCCTTGATGTGTTCGGGCTTGCGCCAAAGTTTCGCCAAGCGGTCGAAAAACAGGGAATACCGATGACCGACTGGCCGGCTTTGGCGTTGACTCAAAGCCTGAGAGCCGCCGAGCAAAACCTGCCCTTTCTCCCTATGCAAAGCCCAGTCGGCTCAGAACTGAATGAAACCTGCCCGGCACTCACTCCCTATTTCGATGAAGAAAGCCAGCAAACGCTGTCACTGGTCAAAGCCCAAATGACCGATGTATTGCTGCTTCACGCCCCTCGTGCTGATGAATCAGGAAACGTCGAACTCTATGGCGCTCATTCGCTCGACAAATTGGTTGCTGGCGCGGCGAAACAGGTGTTGGTGACCGTAGAAGAAATCGTCCCAGATGGCACCTTACAAAAGGGATTGAGAAACACCATCATTCCCCGAAATAAGATTAGCGCGATAGCGGAAGTCCGAGGCGGCTCGTACCCTTGTTCTTGTCTGCCTTACTACACCACGGACTACCAAAGATTGATGGAGATAACCCAAAGCTCGCAACCTCTGGAATCCGAATTACAGCAGCGCGAAGTGCCAACACTGATCCAGCAAGCTGCACAACTTCCATTGAGTGATCTTTTATCCTCCTACTCCGCCTTATCAACCGATGAGAAGGACTCGCCAGCAACCGCTGCCGATATCATGACCATTCGGGTTGCCAGAATGCTGAGTAATGAAAGCTACGCCAGCGCCGGGGCAGTATCCCCTCTGGCAAACGTGGCTTACCGGTTGGCAAAAGCCAGTCATGCACCAGACATGATGTTCACCACCTTTAGCGGCGGCACCGTTGATATTCAGGCAGGCACCATGAGCTTAACCTTGCTGGAATCGATGGACACGCAAAGTGCAGCAGGGCATACCGGCGGTGAAGATACCTACTGGACTGCCTATCAGGGAGGTCTGGTCAGCCATGAAATTGTGGGAACTGCGCAGATTGATGCCAAAGGCATGACAAACACCTTGTCTATCTCTAAACCCAACGGAGGCTTCGTGCGTTTACCCGGACAAGGAGGCATGGCTGATGTCGCAAACATGCATCAGCATTTTATGGTTTACTTACCCCGCCACACCCCTCAGGCACTCGTTGAACAAGTCGAGCTATGCAGTGCAGGTCGGCGACTTGTGTCAGAAGAAGAACGCAGGAAGTACGGTTATCAACCGGGCAAAATCACCCTTATCACCAATCTGTGTTTGTTCGAATACGATGAAGAAGAAGGGCAACTCGTGGTCGTGGAAACCATGCCCGGCGTGAGCAGACAGACCATCACAGAGCAAACCGGATTTAAAGTCCTGTTCTCTGACCTGTGCCGAGAAATGGAACCAATACGGGACGAGGAGTTGGCGCTACTAAGAAACCAGATCGATCCGCTGGGGATAAGAAGGCTGGAATTTGTCAGCGCTAAAGAACGGCAGACATTACTCAGCAGTATAATTAATCAGGATCGTCAGTTAGTCACTGCGTTACTCAAACCATCGGCTTAGGTTCAGAAAACATTTCGTACAGGTGCACAATGGCAAACAGAGAAAGTAAGTATTCAGTTCCGGCAGTAGATAAGGCGCTCAGTGTTTTAGAGCTGCTGTCTGAGTCCCCGGACGGAGCAACCCAGACAGAAATTGCGCGTTTGCTTGGGCGCTCCATCACCAGTCTGTATCGAGTGATTCAGGTGCTTGAAGAAAAAGGTTACATCTATTCCACGGGTCCCAAGTCCACCTATCACCTGTCTTTGAAAATGTTTGAAGTGGCCAATCGCCATTATCCGGTGCAGACTCTGGTTGAGGCTGCTCACGTGGAAATTAAGTCCGTGTGCAAAGCGACTCTTCAAAGCTGCCATATTGCGCTTCTCAACGGTGAAGAGATCATCATCATCCACCAGCAAGATCCCCCTCTCGGAACGCATTACTCTGTCGCGACAGGCAGTCGTTATCCGGCTCTGGAAACCAGTTCTGGGGCAGTAATGATCGCTTATTCAGATCAGGAAGTTCAGCAGACGTTCTACGACTCTTTGCCTTCAGACAAAGAGAGAAAAGCGCTAAAAGAAAGGCTGAATAACATCATCCAGTTAGGGCATGAGCGAATGGAATCGCAAGTGGTAGCGGGTATTCTTAATTTGTCTGTCCCTCTGTTTGACTACCGAAATCGGGTGGTTGGCGTGGCGACTTTGCCTTTCCTTTCTCAAAAATACGCTCAGGAAACCAGCCCGGAAGAAGCACTCGAACTGCTTAAAAACGCCTGTAAAACCATTTCCTGTAACCTCGGTTACCAGCATTCTTAGACAGGCAGGCATCTCATTCAGTGGCACCCGAATTCATATCAACGGACGATAATCGGAGGTAACAATGTCAAACGACAACGCCTTGTTTACCAGAATCAAGGAAGAGCTATTCAGCGCCGTGATTGGCGATGTCATGGATAAAATGGGGTATACGCAGCAGTTCTTTCCCCCTTATCTCACCACTTTGCGACGAGACATGGTGATTGCTGGCAGAGCCATGACGGTATTGGAAGCTGACGTATTTGAGGAAGTTTCTTCTGAAAGCGCCAACCCAATAATGGCAAAGCCTTTTGGGCTGATGTTTGAAGCATTGGATAGCCTGAAACCCAACGACGTATACGTCTGTACCGGCTCATCTCCGGACTACGCGCTCTGGGGAGGGCTCATGTCTACCCGAGCGATAAAACTCGGTGCCGCTGGCGCAATACTGGATGGCTACATCCGTGACAGCAATGAAATCCTCTCACTCGATTTCCCGATCGCAAGCCGCGGATGCTACGCACAGGATCAAGGTCCGCGTGGCAAGGTCATTAACTACAACGTCCCTCTAAGAGTGGGGCAAGTACAGATTCAACCTGGAGACATCATTTTTGGTGACTGCGATGGTGTGATTTGCATCCCTAAAGAAATCGAAGACGAAGTGATTTCCAAGGCACTGGAAAAAGTGCGCGGTGAAAGCGAAGTGCGAAAAGCTCTTGAAAATGGAATGAGCACCGTAGAAGCGTTTGAACGATTTGGCATCATGTGAGGTAGAAATGGAACTCTATATCGGCAGTTATTCAAGTCATCTTGAAGGAGTCATCACCAACGGGAAAGGCATATACAAAGTCAGCTTTGATCCGGAAACCGGGCAGTTTGGTCAGGCGCATTTGCATTTGAAGTGCGATAACCCCACGGCACTTGCTATCTCCTCTGACGTGAAAAATCTCTACACCGTGCGCGAGGTTTTTCAGCATAAGAACCCGGCGATGATTCACCTGCACTCAGATGAAACCCACACGGTTTGGAATGTTCAGGGTGAACTGCCTTGTCATATCGCTTTGCATGAAAATCCGAATTTTATTACCACCGCTCAATACTGGACGGGAGAAGTTTCTCTGTTTCAATTTAACGAACAGGGAGGTGCTCAACTCATTCGACATATAGAACATCAGGGCACCGGACCGAATACCAACCGTCAGGAAGGTCCTCATGCTCACTATTCCGCCTTCACAGATGGCGGTTATCATCTGCACTCTTCTGACTTAGGTGCGGATAAAATCTGGAGTTACGAACTGGACGATTCGGGCAAAATTCTTAACAGCGCATTTTGCGACGTCCCCTCTGGCTGTGGACCAAGGCATATGGTCATCAGCCCAGATGAGCGATTCGCCTATGTCTGCTGCGAACTGGATGAAAGTTTGCTGGTACTTACTCGAGAAGATCTTGGCTGGCGTTTTCATTCTCAAATCCAGGCTTTTGATTGCGATAAAGAGACCGAAGGATCGGTTTCTGCTATTCGGCTTTCTCCTAGCGGGCGGCACCTGTACGTGTCTGGAAGGCGACAATCTCGCATCGCTCATTTCACCATCGATGCCCAAACCCAGTTACCCAACCGGGCAGGCGATTTTGCAACGGGTGGTGAATGCCCAAGAGATTTTACCTTAACCCAGGATGGTCAATGGATGCTGATAGGCAATCAATACACAAATCAGGTGGTCAGTATGAGGTTGAATCAGGAAACTGGTAAACCTGAAAAGATATCTGGAAAACTCGATGTGGGAACCCCTGTTGCTATTCTCGAAATCCCCAATGCCAATTAGCACCTCATAGCACGACCCAAGTCTAATTTACTTTTCCCTGCTGCTTTTTTACTCTGTAAAGAAGCAGTCAGTTATTAGACGTTACGCAAGGAAGCCGTATGCCCATTGTATTCACCGATGTTGTTACCCAGACCCGTTCTCACCCGCTTTCCATATCTAACTGGACAATCCAAGAGAATCAGAATTGGGGGATATTTTGCGCCAAAGGCGACATCGGAGAGCAGCTTTACCATGTGCTTTCACAATCCATTGAATTGAAAAGCGGGCAGTGTGAAGCAACCGATCTTCGCATCGCTTACGTGTCTCTCAGCCAGCAGCAAGCACTTCTGGAGCAAGAACTTGCCGACGATGACACCGACTTTATGGACAGATTCGACAATGGCTCAACCGTGCGCGAGTTGCTTCTCAGCGATGAAAACAATCAGGAAGACGTGGAAAAACTCATCCAGCAACTCGATCTGGAGCATCTGCTGGATCGTGGTTTTCGTCTGCTCTCAACAGGAGAAACCCGTAGGCTAATGCTGGCGAGAGCCGTGCTGGAAAAACCAGACCTCCTGATTCTCGACGAGCCCTATACAGGGTTAGACATTGCCCACCGAACTGCCCTCGCTCCCTTTCTAGAAGCGTTGAGTGCGCAAATGCGGTTACTCATTCTGGTCTCACGTGAAAACGAGCTACCAGAATGGATAGAGCACATAGCCCTTTTTGATAATGGCAAACTCACGCAAAAATTGACCAAATCGGAATGGCGGCAGCACCCCATCATCAATCAGATCAATGCGCAGACCCAGAAACAAAGTGAGCAGGTGCTTGAGCTGTATAACAAGTACCAGCATCAGACAGAGTTTTCTGATCCTCTGGTGGAGCTGACAAATGGCAAGGTTGAGTATACGGATCAGAAGATCTTCTCTGGTGTAAACTGGCAAATCAGGCACCACCAGCATTGGCAGATCCGAGGTCCAAACGGGTGCGGGAAGAGTACTTTACTGGGGCTTATCTTTGGTGACCATCCACAATGTTACAGCAACGATATCCGACTGTTTGATATGAAGCGCGGCAATGGCGAGACGGTTTGGGATATCAAAAAACACATCGGTATGGTGTCGTCCGCGCTGCACTTGCAATATCGGGTCAGTTGCAAAGCCATCGAAGTGGTTTTGTCTGGCTTTTATGACTCCATTGGGCTTTATGAAGCATCAAGTAAAACGCAAGTTCAAATGGCGCAAGAGTGGCTCGCCATTTTCCACATGAGTGACATTGCCAATCACCCTTTCCGTGAACTCGAATACGGGCAACAACGTTTATTGTTGATTGCCAGAGCGTTGATCAAGCGCCCTGCTCTTCTCATTCTTGATGAGCCTTATCAAGGTTTGGATTTCCTGGGAAGACGCTTAGTAATGAATTCGTTAGAACTGATTGCAAAACATAACCTTAGTCAGCTTCTTTTTGTCTCTCATTACGAAGAAGACGCCATAGAAAGCATTCATCATTTCGTTGATTTTGTACCCAGCGAAGACGGTGAAAGCTATGTCGTAAAGATAACCTAATAGGTGCTATCGCTCACATAACATACAATCACTTCACCAAAATCATTGACGTTTTTTTGCTCAAACATCAACCTAACAAAAGTTCGACAATCAAACTTTTGTTAGGTTTTTATATGACAGAACGCGAACAACAAATTTTTCAACTGATTAAGCAAGATCCCATGATCCCGCAGCAGGATATCGCGGATAAACTCGGGATCAGCCGAAGTGCTGTTGCGGGTCATATCATGAATATGACCCACAAAGGCATCATCCTAGGGAAGGGGTACATTTTGTCAGAGTCTAAATATGCCGTCGTGATTGGCGGTGCCAACATGGATATTTTAGGTCAGCCACAGCAAGCCATGCACCAAGGGGACTCCAACCCTGGCGTGGTCTCATGTTCACCGGGTGGTGTAGGCAGAAACATTGCTGAAAATATTGCCCGATTAGGCACAGAGGTCCGGCTCATTTCCGTAGTAGGAAACGACACCTACGGTCAACTCATCATTGATAAAACTCGTCAGGCTGGCGTCGATGTATCTCCGGTCATGAAGCTCTCCGATGGTACTACTTCCACTTATCTTTCACTGCTGAACGAAGATGGCGACATGCAGGTTGCTGTATCGGATATGTCGATTCTGGATAAGCTGACCATCGAATCTCTGGAACCGCATATTGAAGTACTAAAGCGTGCGGAAGTGATCGTCGTAGACACCAACCTGAGCGAGTCGGTACTGGAATACATCTTTAGCCAGTTTGCAGATAAGCCGATTTTTGTGGATACGGTTTCCAGTACCAAAGCAGTCAAAATCAAACCTTATCTTTCACATATCCATACCCTCAAGCCCAATATCAAGGAAGCGCAATCCCTTTCGGATCTACCGCACCACGACGCCGATGACCTCGAAACAATTGCCGACTGGTTTTTGAATCAGGGCACGCAGCGCATCTTTTTGAGTCTTGGAGAGGAAGGAGTCTTTTACAAAGACGCTCAAGGATCTCAGCACTTTCCAACTGTGAGTACAGACATCAAAAATGCCAATGGTGCAGGTGATGCTTTCTTAGCGGGCTTAGTCCATAGCTACATCAATAAATGGTCGGTCGAGCGAAGCAGCGAATTTGCAATGGCAGCCGCCAGCGTTGCCTTGTCGGATGTCGCTACCATCAACCCTAATTTCTCAGAAAATGCCGTTAAGCGCGTTTTGAATGAAGCTGAATGTTAAAGGAGACGAAATGTTAACTCAGTATTTGGATATTGCTCCTGAAGTTGCTGACGCAATCGAATCTGGTAAGCCTGTGGTGGCTTTGGAATCCACTATTATTTCTCATGGTATGCCTTACCCGCAAAACGTCGAAACGGCACTGAAAGTCGAACAAACCGTAAGGGATAATGGCGCGATTCCAGCGACTATAGCGATTTTACAAGGTCGCCTGAAAGTGGGCATGAGCCATGAAGAAATCGAATATTTGGGCAAAGCCGGGCAAGATGTGATTAAAACCAGTCGCCGAGACATTCCGTTTATCGTGGCTAAAAAAGCAGATGGCGCTACCACGGTTGCCTCAACCATGATTCTGGCGGCAATGGCAGGCATCAAAGTGTTCGCAACAGGTGGCATTGGCGGTGTTCATCGTGGTGCTGAAACCAGTTTTGATGTGTCAGCCGACCTTCAGGAGCTTGCTAACACCAATGTTGCTGTAGTGTGTGCTGGCGCGAAGTCTATTCTCGATATTGGCTTAACACTGGAATACCTTGAAACCCATGGTGTTCCTGTCATTGGCTATCAAATCGACACACTTCCGGCATTTTACACCCGCGAAAGTGAGTTCGGCGTCGACTACACCTTAGAGACCCCAGAACAAATCGCCATTGCCCTTAAAGCCAAATGGGAACTCGGGTTAAATGGAGGTGCCGTCATCGCCAACCCAATTCCCGAGCAGTACGCGATGAACAAAGCTGAGATCGATGAGGTAATTGCTCACGCCATCGAAGAAATGGACAGCAAGGGCATCAAAGGCAAAGAATCTACCCCTTTCCTACTGGCTAAAGTCGCTGAAAAAACCGCTGGTAATAGCCTCGCTTCCAACATCCAGCTTGTCCTGAATAACGCCAAGTTAGCAGCGCAAGTGGCTTCAAGTTTTTGATTTGACACGGTGTGCTCTGCATTAGTGGGGCGCACTCTCTTCCCTTTAAATCTAAAACTTTGACCTACCTCTAAACATTCCGTATCTCATTTAATTTACACGTCTTTTTGAGTTGTAATTGCAAATATGCAACAAGGAAAGTATTGTGCAATCACTCATTAAAGATCCCATTAGAGATATTAAGAAAAACGCTCTTCTCGCTAAACTGGATTACACACTAAACAAGAAAAAGCTCTTCAAAGAAATAGATCGTATACCCGAAACATCTGGAGCGGGGGTGGTTTACATTGATAGCAATTTTACGGTAGTGGAGTTAAGGAAGTTTCAATCTACCTGCAGAATTAACCCAATAAACATTATTCTTCGAGAACCTCCAAAACAAATCACACCTCAGCAATTTGCTACCCAAATAAAGTCTTCAAATCGAGAATCCAAACTTGTTGGTGAAGCCGTTGGTGCGGGGCTAAGTTGCGTATCTGCTGTGATTGGCTGGGTTGTTGTGGTTGGCAGCTCTGCTGCAATTCCAATTACTGGTGGTACTAGCGCCGCAGTAACGTATCTTGGTTATGCAGCTGCTGTTGCATCAACTGCACAATGCGCCGTTGGCGGAGGTAGATTTATTGCAGAAATGACGAACCCTAAAGGACTAGATTGGCTCGACAGCCAAGAGTGGTATCAGAATACTGCGCGGGCACTCGATTTGGTTTCACTAGGTGGAGTTGCTGCCTCTGGAGCTCTTACTATAAAAATGGTTGCCAATCTTAGGAGTACAACCTCTAAGTCAACGATGGAAGTGCTCAAAGGTCTGAATCGTCAGGAGAGAGCTAGATTAACTAGAGAGATTTCTCGACAAAACCTTAACAATGTTTCAAATAAGGCTTATAAACAACTACTTAAGGCTGGGTTGGTCAAGCGCAGACACTCTAACATGGAAATCACTAAAGCAATCAGATTACAACTAAAGGATGCGATTGGTGCTTCGGTTAGTTTTACGGGCAGTGCTAGTTCGGGAACAGTTAACGCGCTCGCGATTGGTGTCTATGAGGAACTAAAGTTTGAGTGATGATAAACATATCCACCTAACGATTAAGAGCGTAGCTTCCGCACTTTCAGTTATCCTACTCCTTATCATTGGTGGATCGTTAACGATGTCGCTTATTGAAGCTACTTTTAACATCGGGGAACGATTTGGCTATTTTTATTACTGGGTAGTGATGATGGGCATAGCCATCATGCTCGTCTGTATCCCTAATGGAATGATGATAATCCACGGGTTGAAATTTTTTAGCCAGGTTAACATGTACAACTGTTACTTCCAATTGGCTACAGCTCTGGTTTTATTCAAAACAGGACCTGTCTGGCTATACATATCCTTGTCTAACGTCGCAATTCCACTTCTATGCTTTTTCTTATTAAGGGGAAAGTCATACAAAAACTTTGTCGAGTTCTATTATGTTCTCCAAACCAATCGACGATTAGAACGTAAACGGCTCAAAGAGCTAACGAAACAAAGATAACTTTCGATACAGACAACAAAAAGCCCGCTCATTGAGCGGGCTTTCGTATTCTAGAAGGTAAAATTTAAGCTAGGCTTTCTTTTACTTTCGCGTGCAGTTCTTGAACCGAAGTAACGTTGGTTTTCGCATCTGCAGTGTGAGCCATACAAGTTGCAAACGCTGCGTTTAGCGTTGTTGTGTAGTTCACTTTCTCTGCCAGAGCACCACGACGCAGAACCTTCGAATCTTCAATCGCCTGACGACCAGCTGCCGTGTTGACGATGTAGGTGTATTCGTTGTTCTTAATACGGTCAAGAATGTGTGGACGACCTTCGTGTACCTTGTTTACCAGGCGTGGGTTGATACCCGCTTCACCAAGGATAACTGCAGTGCCGTGAGTCGCGTCCAGTTGGTAACCTAGCTTAGTCAGCTTAGACGCTAGGTCTACAACGCGTTGCTTGTCGCCTTCACGAACAGACAGAAGTGCACGACCACCTTCTGGGTAAACATTGCCACAGCCTAGCTCCGCTTTAGAATAAGCTTCTGCGAATGTTGCACCTACACCCATAACTTCACCAGTTGAGCGCATTTCAGGACCAAGCAGTGGGTCAACGCCCGGGAACTTGTTGAATGGCAGAACCACTTCTTTCACTGAGTAGTATGGTGGAATGATCTCTTTGGTAAAGCCTTGTGACTCAAGAGACTGACCTGCCATAACACGTGCAGCGATTTTCGCTAGCGGTGCACCCGTTGCTTTCGATACGAATGGTACAGTACGTGCTGCACGTGGGTTAACTTCGATTAGGTAAACTTCGTTGTCTTTAACCGCAAACTGCGTGTTCATCAGACCACGTACACCTAGTTCGAACGCTAGCTTTTCAACTTGCTCACGCATCTTATCCTGGATTTCCTGGCTTAGCGTGTAAGCAGGAAGCGAACATGCTGAGTCACCTGAGTGAACACCCGCTTGCTCGATGTGCTCCATGATACCGCCGATAACGACGCGTTCACCGTCACAGATAGCATCGATGTCAACTTCTGTTGCGTCATCTAGGAAGCGGTCCAGAAGTACTGGGGATTCGTTAGATACGCTCACAGCTTCGTTGAAGTAACGGCGCAGGTCTTGCTCGTCGTATACGATTTCCATCGCACGACCACCCAATACGTAAGAAGGACGGACAACCAGAGGGAAACCGATTTCTTTTGATTTCTCAACCGCTTGGTCAATCGTAGTTACTGTTGCGTTTTCTGGTTGTAGCAGACCTAGGCGGTCAACTGCTGCCTGGAAACGCTCACGGTCTTCTGCGCGGTCGATTGCGTCAGGGCTAGTACCGATGATTGGCACACCTGCTGCTTCAAGAGCACGAGCCAGTTTCAGAGGAGTCTGACCGCCGTACTGCACGATAACGCCTTTTGGCTTCTCAACGCGAACGATAGAAAGTACATCTTCAAGAGTAACTGGTTCGAAGTACAGACGGTCTGATGTGTCGTAGTCTGTAGAAACTGTCTCAGGGTTACAGTTCACCATGATGGTCTCGTAACCGTCTTCACGCAGTGCTAGTGATGCGTGTACACAGCAGTAGTCGAACTCGATACCTTGACCGATACGGTTTGGACCACCGCCCAATACCATGATCTTGTCTTTATCTGTTGGCTGCGCTTCACACTCGTCATCGTATGAGGAGTACATGTATGCCGTATCAGAAGAGAATTCCGCTGCACAGGTATCCACACGCTTGTAAACAGGGTGAATATCATACTGGTCACGCAGACGACGAATTTCGCTTTCAGAAACACCCAGTAAAGTAGACAGGCGAGCATCAGAGAAGCCTTTGCGCTTCATCTTGCTTAGGACTTCTTGAGTCAGACCTGCAAAGCCACCAGCTTTCACTTCGTTTTCTAGGTTAACTAGCTCTTCGATTTGAACCAGGAACCAACGGTCAATTTGAGTCAGGTTGAATACGCCATCAACAGACAGACCGGCACGGAATGCGTCAGCCACATACCAGATACGCTCAGCGCCCGCTTCTTTAAGCTCGTGGCGGATTTTAGATAGTGCATCAGGAGAGTCCAGATCCACCATTTCATCAAAACCGTTCACGCCAACTTCCAGACCGCGCAATGCTTTTTGCAGTGATTCTTGTTGGTTACGACCAATCGCCATCACCTCGCCCACGGACTTCATCTGAGTCGTCAGACGGTCGTTCGCGCCAGCAAATTTCTCGAAGTTAAAGCGAGGAATCTTAGTCACTACGTAGTCAATGGTTGGTTCGAAAGATGCAGGTGTTGCGCCACCAGTGATGTCGTTCTGAAGCTCATCAAGAGTGAAGCCAACCGCCAGTTTCGCTGCAATCTTCGCGATTGGGAAACCTGTTGCCTTCGATGCAAGAGCAGATGAACGAGATACACGTGGGTTCATCTCGATGATAACCATACGGCCATCTTTCGGGTTAATACCAAACTGTACGTTTGAACCACCCGTTTCAACACCGATTTCACGCAGTACCGCCAGAGATGCGTTACGCATTAGCTGGTATTCTTTGTCCGTCAGCGTTTGTGCTGGCGCGACAGTGATTGAGTCACCGGTGTGAATACCCATTGGGTCGAAGTTTTCGATTGAACATACGATGATACAGTTGTCCGCTTTGTCACGAACCACTTCCATCTCGTACTCTTTCCAACCGATTAGAGATTCGTCAATCAGAAGTTCGTTGGTTGGAGACAAGTCCAGACCACGACGACAGATTTCTTCGAATTCTTCTTTGTTGTATGCGATACCGCCGCCTGTACCACCCATGGTGAATGAAGGGCGGATAATACAAGGGAAGCCAACCATATCGAGTACTTTGTAAGCCTCTTCCATGGTTTTTGCGGTGTCGGCGCGTGGACACTCAAGACCGATAGACTTCATCGCCTTATCGAAACGAGAACGGTCTTCTGCTTTATCAATAGCGTCAGCCGTTGCACCGATCATCTCGACACCAAACTCAGCAAGCACACCGTGCTTCTCAAGATCCAGTGCACAGTTCAGTGCCGTCTGACCACCCATTGTCGGTAGAACCGCATCAGGGCGCTCTTTTTCAATGATTTTACGAACCACTTCCCATTGGATTGGCTCGATGTAAGTCGCATCTGCCATTTCTGGGTCAGTCATGATGGTGGCTGGGTTAGAGTTCACCAGAATGACGCGGTAGCCTTCTTCGCGAAGTGCTTTACACGCTTGAGCACCAGAATAGTCAAACTCACACGCTTGACCGATAACAATAGGACCAGCGCCCAGAATTAGAATACTTTGTAAGTCAGTACGTTTTGGCATTTTCTCTCTACTCCAAATTACGCTGAGTGCTGTTTAATGAGGTCGATGAAGTGGTCAAATAGCGGCGCAGCGTCGTGTGGACCTGGGCTTGCTTCTGGGTGACCCTGGAAGCTGAACGCTGGCTTATCGGTACGGTGAATACCTTGCAAAGAACCGTCAAACAGAGACTTGTGCGTAGCACGCAGGTTCTCAGGCAATGTCTCTTCATCCGCAGCAAAACCGTGGTTCTGAGAGGTAATCATCACAACGTTACGGTCAAGATCTTTTACTGGGTGGTTAGCACCGTGGTGACCAAACTTCATCTTCACTGTCTGAGCGCCAGATGCCAGTGCCAGGATCTGGTGTCCAAGACAGATACCGAAGATTGGAAGCCCCTTTTCAAGGAACACTTTGGTCGCCTCGATAGCGTAAGTACATGGCTCTGGGTCACCAGGACCGTTAGACAGGAAAACTCCATCTGGGTTAAGTGCCAGAACTTCTTCTGCAGATGTTTCAGCAGGAACAACCGTTAGGCGGCAGCCTCGGTCAACAAGCATGCGCAGGATGTTGCGTTTTGCACCGAAGTCGTAAGCGACAACGTGGTATGGCAATTCACTGTCGTCTTTCGCTTCTGGAAGACCACTCTCGAGCGCCCACGAGCCTTGTTTCCATTGATACGCTTCTTTTGTAGTAACTTCTTTCGCAAGGTCCATTCCTTTCAAGCCAGGGAATTCTTTTGCTTTTGCCAGAGCCAAAGCTTCATCAAGGTTGTTGCCAGCAACAATACAACCGTTCTGAGCGCCCTTCTCACGAAGTAGACGTGTCAGCTTACGTGTATCGATATCGGCGATGCCAACGATGTTTTGAGACTTGAGGTAATCGGAAAGAGACTGTTCGTTGCGGAAATTAGAAGCGATAAGAGGGAGATCGCGAATCACAAGGCCTTGTGCGTGGATTGAAGAGGATTCTTCGTCTTCGGAGTTTGTTCCGGTATTGCCAATGTGAGGATAAGTAAGAGTAACGATTTGTTGAGAATAGGAAGGATCGGTGAGGATTTCTTGGTACCCCGTCATCGAGGTGTTAAAAACGACTTCACCAACAGCTGAGCCATCTGCTCCAATGGATTGTCCATGGAACACAGTCCCGTCTTCTAGGACTAACAGTGCTGACTTACTCAAGGCAACCTCCAGAATAAAAATGCATAATTAGTGTATTTAATTGCAAATTCTACCATGTATTCGCGATAAAAACGCGTTTTCAGGGAATTCAGACAAATTGGCGGTATTCTAGTGATCACTGTGATTTGTGTCAACATTCTCAGTAAAAGAAATTTATCATTTGTCTGCTAAAACACATTAATCGCTGTTAAAGCCATATAAATGTAACTTATCTACCTGTAAGTCGGCTCAAAACACACACTATTCATGAATTTTACCGTCATTTTTGCAGAAACCATGTAAAAACCATAAGTTGTAAAACGCAAACGTTCATCACAGTACAGTTAAATGTATTTTTAAGTCATTAAGATTGGAATTTGTACGGAAAGCCTTAAATAGCGATAAAAACAGAGCTTAATTTGACAGGTTTGCAGAGATAATTTAGAGAAGAATTGTGTCAGAAACACAATGCGCCAGAGGGCTCTGGCGCATAATTATTTAATTAAAGCTCGTTTAGACCAAGAACGTCTGTCATGGTGTAGAAGCCTGCAGGTTTACTTGCTAACCAGACTGCCGCCTTGACTGCACCGTTTGCAAAAGTCATACGATCAGTGGCTTTGTGAGTAATTTCTACTCGTTCACCAATGTCAGCAAACATTGCGGTATGCTCACCAACAATATCGCCTGCACGAATCGTAGCGAAGCCAATTTCATCTTTGGTTCGTTCACCTGTGATACCTTCACGAGCATAAACAGCGACATCACTTAACTGATTGCCCATGGCACCGGCTATTGCTTCTCCCATGCCAATTGCTGTGCCTGATGGCGCATCAACCTTATGACGATGGTGCGCTTCAACGATTTCAACATCGCAGTAGTCGCCCATCACTTTGGCAGCTTTTTCTAGCAGCTTGAATACTAGGTTGACACCAACACTGTAGTTTGGCGCCATGACGATAGGAACGGATTTCGCGGCTTCATCAATTTGAGCACGCTCTTCATCGGTAAATCCCGTCGTACCAATAACAATTTGCTTACCATGTGCTTTACACAGTTCGATGTTCGCTAAAGTGCTCACCGGAGCGGTAAAGTCAATGATTACGTCAAAGTCAGCAACTGCTTTGGCAAAGTCATCGACAACGGCGACTTCAAAGCGACCTTCGCCACACAGTTCTCCGGCATCAACGCCAATTAAGGAAGATTCTGGTCTTTCAGAGGCTGCGCCGAGCTGCGCATCAGAATTCAGGTGGGTAGCTTTAACTAGATTGCGGCCCATACGGCCTGCTGCTCCTGCAATCGCAATTTTTACCATTGCGTCAGTTCTCCATTTGTTACGATGTGATCAATGTAACGTAAAGGGCAGAAAGTTACCACAGTTAAACAAGGTTTATTATTTATACAGAAAGCAGATACAAAAAGAGCCGCAATTGCGGCTCTTTCTCGGTTCAGGGTAATTAGATCTTACCGTGACACTGTTTGTATTTCTTACCACTTCCACATGGACATGGCTCGTTTCGACCCACTTTACGCTCATCACGCTGAACTGGCTGCTGTGAACCTTCAGAAGATTCATCATCTGCGAGTTGGTTTTCAGCCTGCTGATGCTGGAATTGAGCTCGACGAGCGGCTTCCTCAGCCTGTGCACGACGCTGAGCTTCCATGCGCTCTACTTCTTCTTCCTGCTGAACTCGAACTTTACTTAATACAGTAATCACGTCGAATTTCAGAGAATCCAGCAGACCTTCAAACAACTCAAACGATTCACGCTTGTACTCTTGTTTCGGGTTCTTCTGAGCGTAGCCACGAAGGTGAATACCCTGACGCAAATGATCCATTGCCGCCAGGTGCTCTTTCCAAAGCGTATCCAGAGTTTGAAGCATCACAGATTTTTCGAAGTTGCGAAGAATGTTCTCACCCACCACGCCTTCTTTCTCTTTGTATACTTCAACTGCTGTCGCAAGAATTTTCTCACGCAGCGCTTCTTCGTACAGTTTGTCGTCTTCGTCCAACCAGCTTTGAATTGGCATTTCCAAATCGAAGTCTGCTTTCAGGCGATCTTCAAGACCTTTAACATCCCACATATCTTCCAGAGATTGTGGTGGAATGTATTCGTTGATCACGCTATCGAACACGTCCTCACGGTTTTGTTCGATCATGTCACTGATGTCATCAACGTTCATCAGTTCATCACGCAGTTCGTACACTACTTTACGCTGATCATTGGCAACGTCATCAAACTCAAGAAGCTGTTTACGGATGTCGAAGTTACGACCTTCCACTTTACGCTGTGCTTTTTCGATTGAGCGAGACAACATCTTACTTTCGATCGCTTCACCTTCTTCCATACCACTTTGGATAAGGCTGGCCATACGATCAGAAGTAAAGATACGCAGTAGGGAATCTTCCATCGACAGGTAGAAACGAGAAGAACCAGCATCACCCTGACGACCAGAACGACCACGCAACTGGTTGTCGATACGACGAGATTCATGACGCTCTGTACCAATGATATGCAGACCACCCGCTTCAAGTACTTTGTCGTGAACTTCTTTCCAGTCTGCTTTGATTTGTTCAATTTGCTCTTGAGATGGGTTGTCCAGCTTATCTAGCTTGGCCTGCCAGCTACCACCCAACACAATGTCGGTACCACGACCAGCCATGTTGGTTGCAATGGTAACTGCACCCGGTGTACCCGCTTCTGCGACAATCTCAGCTTCTTTCTCGTGGAACTTAGCGTTAAGAACGTTGTGCTTAATTTTGGCTTTCTTCAGCGCGTTAGATAGCAGTTCCGACTTTTCGATGGAAACCGTACCTACCAGCGATGGCTGACCCTTCGCGACTCGTTCTTTGATGTCCTCAATGATAGCGTTGAATTTCTCTGTTTCGGTGCGGTAAACGACATCCGGCATGTCATCACGAATCATTGGTTTGTTGGTTGGGATAACCACAGTTTCCAGACCGTAAATAGACTGGAATTCGAATGCTTCAGTATCAGCTGTACCTGTCATGCCCGAAAGTTTTTCGTACAGACGGAAGAAATTCTGGAAAGTGATGGAAGCCAGCGTCTGGTTTTCGTTTTGAATCTTAACGCCTTCTTTTGCCTCAACTGCTTGATGAAGACCTTCAGACCAGCGACGCCCAGGCATAGTACGACCAGTATGTTCGTCAACAATCACAACTTCATCATCTTCATTAACGATGTAGTCAACGTTGCGCTCAAACAATACATGGGCACGCAATGCGGCATTCACATGGTGAAGCAAGCTAATGTTTGTTGGTGAGTAAAGCGTATCGCCTTCCTCCATCAAACCGTTTTTGATCATCAGTTCTTCAACAAACTCCTGACCATTTTCGGTTAAGTGCACCTGCTTGGATTTCTCGTCCAAAGTGTAGTGACCATCACCACGATATTCTTCGGTATCTTCTTTTTCCTGACGAACAAGATGAGGAATGAGAGTATTGATTCGTGTGTAAAGATCAGAGCTGTCTTCAGCAGGACCGGAGATAATAAGAGGTGTACGCGCTTCATCGATTAGGATGGAGTCCACCTCATCGACTACCGCAAAGAAACGCTCGCGCTGAACGCGGTCTTCACTGCGGAAAGCCATGTTGTCACGTAGGTAGTCGAAACCAAATTCGTTGTTTGTCCCGTATAGGATGTCCGCCTGGTAAGCTTCTTTTTTTGCCATTGGAGGCATGTTTGGTACGTTGACGCCAACGGTCATACCAAGGAATTCAAATAATGGGCGGTTAGTTTCCGCATCACGGGAAGCCAGGTAGTCGTTCACCGTTACAATGTGAACACCTTTACCAGGTAGTGCGTTTAGGTAGGCTGGCAAGGTCGCCGTTAGCGTTTTACCTTCACCAGTACGCATCTCTGCGATTTGACCGCTGTTAAGAACCATACCACCAATCAACTGAACGTCGAAATGGCGCATGCCGTAAACACGTTTAGACGCTTCACGAACCGTCGCAAAAGCTTCTGGCAGAAGGCTGTCTAGAGTATCACCTTTTTCTAGACGCTCACGAAACTCAACGGTTTTCGCTTTCAGTTCTTCATCGGATAGCGCTTCAAACTCTGGCTCGTAATTATTAATTTCTTTAACTATTTTTCTCAGGCGACGCAGAGTTCGGTCATTGCGGCTGCCAATCACTTTTGTCAGTAGCTTAGTTATCATTTTCAGTGAATCTCTCTGTTTAGATCGTGCTCGATCTATCCTTGTAACTATCAGTCTCTACCAGTTCCAAACTAAGAATACTGAGATACATCATGTTTGTAAGAATATTGAGGCGGCTTAATGGAAATTCAAGCGCCAATCCTAATTTTCGAATTTGGCACGTATATTAAGGGATTCTCTTGTTGACAACCATGGCTAATAGCAATTGTTTGAGACAGGTATAGAAAAATTCGGTGTTCGAGCAAGAAACCCTCAAGTTTCCTTGATACGTATGCCCAAGTAACTCTAAGAAGCTTGGTATTCCTTGACTTGTGCTCTACACTCTCGACTAAACCGTTGTAAAGAGGTGGCTATGCGCGATCACCGCCCAACCCTGACAAAAGATTTACTTGAGTCCCAGCAGCTGAGCAAATTACAGGAGCACGCACGTCAAATTAATGACTTAAATACTGTGCTCAAATCTATTCTTGCTCCCAATTTGTTGGAGCATTGTCGTGCGGCCAATATCAAAGATAATCACCTGGTGATTGAGGCTGCCAGTGCATCGGTGCAGATGAAGCTGAATTACGACAGGTTGAACATCCTGAGCCAGCTTCGCTCTAAAGGCTATGCGAAGCTAATGGGAGTAGAAATTCGAATCAACCCTGCCCTTTATCGAGGGCAAGTACATCAGGAAAAAGATGAAGAGTGGCAAGAGGTGCCCGTTTCCGAAGTTGCTGCGGAATTTCTAAAGGCCACAGCCAACATGCCTTCAGCAACACCCAAGATCAAACAACGGCTGGAAAATATTGCCAAGCTTGCTGAAAAAAATAAGCAGTCATAATACAAATTCAAGACACAAAAAAGCCGAGCTTCTGCTCGGCTTTTCTAATTCTGTCTTAAGCTTACGCCAAAACCATATTTGGTTCACCGAAAGCAACTGGTGAGCCGACTTCTTCTTCGAAGGTTGCCCATTCCCAAGCTTCCTGATCGGCTAGCACTGCACGCAAGACTTTATTGTTTAGAGCATGCCCTGATTTGTAAGCACGCAACTCACCAACAATGCTGTGACCGCACATGTACAGGTCACCGATAGCATCCAATACTTTGTGCACCACAAACTCGTTGTGGAAACGCAGACCTTCTTCGTTGAGAATGCGGTATTCATCCAAAACGATGGCACAGTCAAAGCTACCACCTAAACATAGGTTTTGAGATTGCAAGTACTCAATATCTTTCATGAAACCGAAAGTACGAGCTCTTGAAATGTCTTTGACAAACGCCTGAGAAGAGAAATCGAAAAGTAGGTGCTGTTCATCAGATTCAATCGCAGGGTGGTCGAATTCAATTTCGAAATCCATGCGGAAACCATCATGCGGAACCAACTCAGCCCACTTATCGCCGTCTTCTACGCGGATTTTCTTCTTAATACGAATAAATCGCTTAGGAGCGTTTAGTGTTTCGATGCCAGCTGATTGAAGTAGGTAAACAAACGGGCTCGCACTACCATCCATAATAGGAATCTCTGGAGCGTCTACTTCAACGATAACGTTGTCGATACCCATGCCAGCAAGTGCGGCATTTAGGTGCTCAACGGTTGAGATACGGATACCGTCGTCGTTAACCAGTGCGGTACAAAGCATGGTGTCGCGAACGGACTCTGGATCGGCTGGGAAATCAACAGGTGGATTCATATCCGTTCTGCGATAGATAACCCCTGTGTTTGCCGGAGCTGGACGAAGAGTAAGTGTGACTTTTCTACCCGAGTGTAATCCCACTCCGGTTGTTTTCACCATCTCTTTCAGAGTTCTTTGTCTGATCATTACCTACCCCTACTGCGCATACAGCCTGTGCGACCGTAAAATTCGACCGCACATGCTACCACGTTTCTGACGAATATCAATATTTTCGTACAATAATCAGTCAGCTTGGCGTCTTAAGAACGCTGGAATGTCCAAGTAACCGTTTTCTTTCTCTTGCTTAGGTGCAGTGTTTGCACCACTTTGAGCAGGAGTAGAAGGGTTAGCTGGCGCTGCAGGCTGACTCTTCACCTCATCACCTTTCGGCAAGTTATTTGCTTGCAAAGGCTGTGCCGTTTTTTCTTCAACT
Organism: Vibrio sp. SCSIO 43132; assembly: GCF_019904195.1. Lineage (NCBI taxonomy): Bacteria > Pseudomonadati > Pseudomonadota > Gammaproteobacteria > Vibrionales > Vibrionaceae > Vibrio > Vibrio sp. SCSIO 43132. The sequence continues at coordinate 578,179 of NZ_CP063199.1, read as the reverse complement.
TTGGCTGCCGGAGCAGACGCTTGTTGAGCTGGCGTGGTGTTTTGTGGTTTCGAAGCCCCTGTTACTAAAGTAATTTCTGGCTTTTTCTCGTTACCAATTCCGGTTGCAACGACCGTTACGCGGATTTCATCAGTCATATCTGGGTCCAGAGATGTACCGATAACCACCGTCGCATTATCAGATGCAAACGCTTTTACAGTATTACCGACAGTTTCGAATTCGTCCAGACGCATATCCAAACCTGCAGTGATGTTCACAAGAACACCGCGCGCGCCTGCCAAATCAATGTCTTCAAGAAGAGGGCTAGAAATTGCCGTCTCTGCCGCTTCTTCCGCACGATCTTCCCCTTTGGAAACACCGCTACCCATCATTGCATGACCCATTTCAGACATCACAGTACGAACATCTGCGAAGTCGACGTTAATCATGCCAGGGCGAGTAATCAGTTCTGCAATACCTTGAACAGCATTCTTCAGCACGTCATTCGCGCTTGCAAACGCTTCAAGTAAAGTGACACCACGTCCCAGTACTTTAAGCAGCTTTTCATTTGGAATCGTAATTAGAGAATCAACATGCTTCGAAAGCTCTTCGATACCCTGCTCGGCAAAAGCCAGACGCTTTTTACCTTCGAACCCAAACGGTTTAGTTACAACGGCTACAGTTAGAATGCCCAGCTCTTTTGCGACTTCCGCAATTACTGGTGCTGCACCTGTACCTGTACCACCGCCCATACCGGCTGCTATAAATACCATATCGGCACCGGTGAGAATTTCTTTAAGTCTGTCTCTGTCTTCTAACGCCGCTTCACGACCAACCTGAGGGTTTGCGCCTGCACCCAGACCTTTAGTGATGTCTCCACCAATCTGAATGACACTGCTGACGCTTGTTTTACGAAGTGCTTGAGCATCTGTGTTGACACTGATGAATTCCACGCCTTCAATAGATTCACGTACCATGTGCTCGACGGCGTTACCACCGCCACCACCAACTCCAACGACTTTAATTACAGCATCGTCAGACATTTCCATCATCGGTTCAAACATTTGTTATCTCCGTTTTTCCTGTTTCTCAGGTTAAAACTCTTTCTGTATCCAATTACGCATTTTCTGAAACAACCCAGTGACATTATTTTGTCGCTTAGGTTCGTTGTAGTCGCCTTCTTCAGAGAATTGACTGTCCTTTGCGTAATGAAGTAATCCAACTGCCGTAGAATGATACGGCGCTTTTACGTAATCGGTAAGACCGCTGACTTCCAGAGGCTTACCTACTCTAACCTGGTTGCGAAATACCCTTTCAGCACATTCCACAATCCCTTCAATTTGTGCGGCTCCGCCCGTTAATACAACCCCGGCAGCCAAGTGGTGTTTAATACCCTCAGCTCGCAGTTTATCCTGAACCGTATCTATGGTCTGGTTTACCAAGCCCATAAGTTCAGTATATCTGGGCTCTATCACTTCGGATAGTGTTTGCCGTTGCAAACTTCGCGATGGTCTTCCTCCAACGCTTGGCACATTTACTGTGTCATCTTTGGAAACAAGCTCACTTAATGCGCAACCGTATTTCACTTTTATCTCTTCAGCATCGCTGACAGGAGTACCAAAAGCAAATGCGATGTCGCTTGTTACGGCGTTTCCAGCATAAGAAAAGACTTCTGTATGCCTTAATGCACCGCCCGTCCATATCGATACGTCCATAGTACCCGCACCAATATCGACGACACAGACGCCGAGCTCTCGTTCATCCTCTGTAATGACCGCATTACTTGATGCGAGACCAGAGAAAACCAACTGCTCGACTTTCAATCCGCAACGCTCAACTGCTTTTATGATATTTCTCGCCATGTCGTTGTGGCAAGAAATCAGATGAACGCTTACCTCCATTCTTACTCCTGATAATCCAAGCGGGTTCTTAATGCCTTCTTGGTAATCAATAGTAAATTCTTGAGGAATTACATGTAAAATTCGCTGCTCGTCGCCGATTTTTATCGACTTTGCAGTGTGGATCGCCCGATCCATATCGTCTTGGGACACTTCTTCGTCTGAAATTGTCCCCATGCCTTTTTCAATACGGCTGGCGATGTGTCGACCAGAAAGTGAAATAAATACTTTGCTGATCTGGCATTCCGCCATGAGTTCCGCTTGATCAATAGCTCGCTGTACTGACTTAACCACAGATTCAAGATCGTTGACGCCGCCTTTGTCCATGCCTCTGGACGGACTGGTCCCAGCGCCAATAATATTTATCTGTCCATCTGGTAGACATTCGCCTACCAAGGCGGAAACGGTCGCAGTACCAATATCAAGACCAACAATGATGTTGTCATCTGTGGTTTTAGTCATCTGTGCTCTCTTGTACTAAATCCTGATCTGGAAACCAACCAATTGCCGCTCCCGTATCATATCGTAAGTCGATATGACTAATCTGTTGCGATTTTGAACCAAGCTTTTGATAAAGCGCAACAAAACGTGCTATTCGTTCAATAAGTGATTCTTTTCCCAACTCCAAGCGTATCCCGCTGGTCAAAATCACTTGCCAAGCTCGCCTGTCGTTCAGTAAAACCGAAGAAACCTCTAAATCTATTGGATTCAATTGCGCCTGAATTTTATGCCACGCTTCCAAAACTTGATGGTGACTCCCTTCGGGACCGTAGAGTTTAATCTTATCGTTTGTCAGTTCTGCAATATCGGCGTTAAAAACATTGCCTTCCATGTTCAACATGGAAATGCCATTCCAGATGGCCTGCGCTTCATGTTCAACCAGATACACTTTTACCGTGTCTGGCCACTGTTTACGAATTGAAACGTGAGAAACCCAAGGTAACGTTAACAGTGCATCTTGAAGTTGGTCGACGTCTTGGGACATAAACGTACCAATATGCTCCAGAGATGCGAATGCACTTTGCACATTCTCTGCCTTCACATGGGTTAACTCGCCTTGCAAAACCAACTTCGATAATGGCAGCCGTTGCTCATCCAACATCCAGTTTAAAGTTGAAAAGAGCAGCCAGCCGATAAACAAGACCACAATCACCAAGAAACTCAGCCCCCACCAGTTTGGTGAGGTTTTGTCTGCGACGATGTCGTACGCTTCTATTTCGTTTTCCTGGCTCACTGAGTACATACCAATGCAATCGACTTTTTCACGATATTCTTATTCAATTCGGAGCAGAACATCCAAAAACCAAAGATCATTCGCCTGATTTACTCAAACTAGCGATTATACTGACCGCTATCCCATAGTCCATTAACCATAGAAATAAATATGGTCTAGTGTGACACACCGGACAAAAAACAGGCGAATTAACGGCTTGGCTACTGGCTCTCGCGCATACGTTCCACGTTCAACTCTAAGCGTTCTAGCTCCTTGGCAACCTTACCGACATCTCCCGCACCCTGAGTCAAAACCAGATCGCCTTCTTGGATTACATTGGCAAGAACGCTTGGCAAACTGTCTCTGTCCGGGACAAATATAGGATCGATTTTTCCTCTGCTTCGGATGGTTCGACACAGTGAACGCCCATCAGCACCAGCAATTGGCGCTTCACCCGCTGAATACACATCCAGCATGAGCAATACATCCACCTTCTCTAAAACATTAGCAAAATCATCGTATAAGTCACGAGTTCGGCTGTATCGATGCGGCTGAAACACCATGACAAGGCGTTTGTCTTCCCAACCAGCTCTTGCAGCCTGAATGGTGACGTCCACTTCACTAGGGTGGTGACCATAATCGTCCACCAGCATAGCGACACCATTTCCTGTTTCGAATTCACCAAGATGATCAAAGCGTCGACCCGTTCCCTGAGTGCCCGCCATGGCTTTTAAAATCGCGTCATCAGACACATCATCTTCCGTCGCAACCGCAATCGCAGCGGAAGCATTCAAGGCGTTATGTTTACCCGGGATATTCAGAGTAATGTCCAAATCCGCTTTCCCTTGGCGAACGACAGTGAACTTACCTTGCTGCCCTTCCTGGCGGTAATTTTCTATGCGAACGTCCGCATCTTCAGAGAAACCATACGTAATTACCTGACGGCTGACGCTCGGAATCAGTTCGCGAACTACAGGATCGTCAATACACATAATTGCCTGACCATAGAAAGGCAAATTGTGCAGGAAGTCGATGAAGGTTTGTTTAAGCGTTTCAAAATCGCCACCATAAGTATCCATATGGTCGGCTTCAATGTTGGTGACGATACTCACCATTGGCTGAAGGTGCAGGAAGGATGCATCACTTTCGTCGGCTTCTGCAATCAGGATACGGCTTGAACCTAAGCGTGCATTGGTTCCTGCGCTTTTCACTAGTCCGCCGTTAACAAACGTAGGATCGAGACCCGCTTCCGAATAAATTTGAGTCACCAAAGCCGTCGTGGTGGTTTTACCATGAGTGCCAGCGACAGCAATCCCATGTCGGAAACGCATTAATTCAGCCAGCATTTCGGCACGGCGTACCACCGGTATACGTCTTTCTTTAGCGGCTACAAGTTCAGGGTTTTCCTGAGAAATGGCGGTTGATACAACCACTACGCTGGCTTTTTCAACGTTACTCGCATCGTGACCAAAATAGATGGTGGCACCTTTGCTGCTCAGTCTTTCTGTCACTGGGTTTTCAGCGAGATCGGAGCCGGAAATATGGTAGCCTTCGTTTAGCAGTACTTCGGCAATTCCACTCATACCCGCACCACCGATACCGACAAAGTGAATGGACTTCACCCTTCTCATTTCAGGCACCATTGCGCGGATTTGAGAGATATCTTGATTGTGTTCGATTGTCATAGGTGATTTCTCTTTATCGGTTTACGATTTTTGTGTCAGTTGGGCGATGGCTTGAGCCACTTCTTGATCGGCGTTTGGTTTTGCGGCTTCACGAGCCTTGATTGCCATTTCAGACAAAGCATTGCGATCTAACTGCTTGATCGCATCAGTCAGTTTTTCAGCAGTTAAGTCAGGCTGTTCAATCATCTGGGCTGCACCAGCTTCCACAAGATGATCGGCATTCAGAGCTTGCTGGCGATCTTTGTGCATGAAAGGAATGAAAATAGCCCCGACACCCGCCGCAGAGATTTCAGATACGGTTAACGCTCCAGAGCGGCAAACCACAAGATCTGCCCATTCATATGCAGCAGATACGTCATCAATGAACTCCGTCACCTCTGCCTGATTACCGGCTTTCTCATAGTCCGCCTTGACCGACTCTTGATTGCCTTTACCAGCCTGATGACGAATGGTAAATCCGTCGCCAAGCAACTTAGCTGATTCCGGTAGCGTAGTATTCAAAATTCGAGCGCCCTGGCTACCACCCATAACCAAGATTCGGATGTCTCCTACACGCGCATCTAATCGAGAGTCTGGCGAGTTGATGGCAATAACATCCTGCCTGACTGGGTTACCCACCACGGGTACACCTTTGAATGCTCCCGGAAAAGCTTGAAAGACCTTAGTAGCAATTTTTGAAAGCCATTGATTCGTTAATCCTGCTACCGCATTTTGTTCATGAAGAACAAGGGGGATACCAGACATCCATGCAGCCACACCACCAGGACCACTCACGTAGCCACCCATGCCGAGCACTACGTCAGGCTGCCAGGCTTTTATGTGTTTCTTGGCTTGAAATATGGCATTCAGGATCTGAAAAGGCGCTTTGATCAGCTTTAGAATGCCTTGCCCACGAAGCCCTTTCACCTTTATAAAATCAATTTCAATACCATGCTTTGGCACAAGGTCGGCTTCCATCCGATCCGCGGTTCCAAGCCAACGAATTTCCCATCCTTGTTCTTGCAAGCATTTGGCTACCGCCAAGCCCGGAAAGACGTGTCCTCCGGTACCGCCAGCCATCACCAGTAATCTCTTATGCTGTTTCATTTTTTATCTTTTTTGTCGATACATTCTGTTGCTGCACCATTCGCCGTTCATGGTCTATTCGCATCAATATGGCAACGGCAACAGACATTACAATTAAACTCGAGCCGCCATAACTAATCAGTGGCAGCGTCAATCCTTTGGTCGGCACCATGCCAGCGGCAGCACCAACATTCACAAGCGTTTGGAAAGCAAACCAGATTCCGATACCAAAAGCCATATAGCCTCCAAACATCTGCTTCTCATCAAAGGCTTTCTTTCCAATCAAAATGGCTTTGAGAACTAAGGCAAAAATCAGAATCAGTACAATGGTTACGCCGACAAAACCCAGCTCTTCTGCAATCACGGCAAACACAAAATCGGTGTGTGCTTCTGGCAGGTATTCAAGCTTTTGAATCGAATTTCCCAGCCCCTGACCAAACCATCCACCGCGTCCAAATGCCATCAGAGACTGAGTTAACTGATAGCCGCTTCCAAATGGGTCATCCCATGGATCCAAGAATGAGGTTACACGTCTGACACGGTAAGGCTCTACCAAGATCAGTACTACTACGCCGGCGATTCCAACCATCATAAGCGCGAGAAACTGCCAGAGTTTCGCTCCCGCAATAAACAGCAAACCAAACATGGTGACTAGCATTACGATCACAGTTCCTAAATCCGGTTGCCCAAGCAGTAAGAGTGCGACTAATCCAAACACGATAATGGGCTTCATAAACCCACCAAAGAAAGTGCTGCGAACTTCTTCTTGTTTACGCACAAGATAGCCCGACATAAACATGAAGAGCGAAAGCTTGGTTAACTCGGCTGGCTGCAGGTTAAAAATCCCCAAAGGTATCCAGCGTGATGCGCCGTTTACCGATTTACCCGCTACAAGGACGATTATCAGCAGAACAAAGCACAACCCAAGCAAGTAATGGCTGTGGCGGAACCATCTATCCATCGGAATCTGGATGACAACCGTCGCAGCAATCAAACCGGCAACACAAAAGACCAACTGCTTATACATGAAGTAAAACGGCGTGTCGGTCAGCCGACTACTCACGGGAAAAGATGCGGACGTCACCATCACCAAACCAATCAGCATTAAGCCAAAAGACAGCCAAAGTAGCTGTCTGTCAAATAGGGCTTTAGGTGCGGGTTCGAATAACCAGCTTTTGCTATCGGAGAAGAAGTCGGAGATGCGTCCCAATCGAAATTCCTCGCCAGTCACGAAGACGCATAATGCTGGGCAAGCTTGGTAAAGGCATCGCCACGCGTCATGAAATTCGGATACTGGTCAAAGCTAGCACACGCTGGGGATAGCATGACGATATCTCCCTTGCCTAAGTTTGGTGCAATGTTCTCCAGTACATCATCAATGGATTCCCATCGCTTAGCAGAAGAATGCAGATTCATAAATTCACTGCCGTCTCTTCCATAGCAATGCAACTGAGCCGGAAGCTCAGCGAGCACAGGTTTTAGCTCAGAAAAATCCGCGCCTTTGCCATCTCCGCCCACCAGCAAATGTAAAGTACCATCACACTGTAAACCAGACAGTGCCGCCAATGTACTGGCTAAGTTCGTTGCTTTTGAGTCATTAACCCAGGTTACACCATGGGATTTGGCAACGACCTGGCAACGGTGTGTTAGACCCGTATAGCTCTTTAGAGCGTCTTCCGCTTTTTTAAATTCAATGCCTACCGCATCCAGCAATGCCATTGCAACCAACGCATTCATGCTGTTGTGCTGCCCGACAATACTAAGTGAAGAAGTCGAAATAAAGGAATCTTCCCCTTTCGAAAGATACGTTGTACCTTCCACTTCTTTCAATTGATAGTCGGCTTGGCTTGGCGCAAAAGTGACGACCTGACCATCAAAGCCAGAAAAAGGATGTGTCGAACTGTCTTGTTGATTCACAATGGCTTTTTCGGCATTGAGGAAGATTCGCTGCTTGGCGTTTCCATATGCCGCTAAGTCGTCATAGCGGTCCATGTGATCTTCGGTCAGATTCAGATAAGCAGCGGCTTTGAGTGAAAGGTTAGAGGTGGTTTCTAACTGGAAACTGGAAAGCTCTAACACATACAAGTCTGCGTCTTCCAAAAGCAAATCCAATGCAGGAACCCCAATATTGCCCCCGACTTTGGTTTTGCACCCAGCAGCATTCGCCATTACACCTGTCAAATCCGTCACGGTACTCTTGCCGTTTGAACCTGTGATGGCAACAACGGGTTTAGTGACTGCCCAGCCAAACAACTCAATATCACCAACCACTGGAATACCCAGTTTGATCGCGGTTTGAATCTCTGGAGTTGCTACCGCAATGCCGGGGTTTGCAACAATCAGATCGGCTTCTGCCAGCCAGTGTTCGTTCCAACTTCCAGAGTGCAATTCAACCGAGTCTGCCAACCGTTCTAATCCCGGAGGGTTTTCTCGCGTATCAATCACTCTGATGTTCAGAGGCTTTTCTTGTCGAAGAAGGTGGTTAACTACGGATAGCCCCGTAATACCAAGCCCGACAACGACCACTTCGTTGATATTATTCCAGTTATTTTTTGCCGTCACGCTCATGTATTAACGTACCTTCAGCGTAGCCAAACCAATCAGAACCAGAATAATCGAAATGATCCAGAAACGCACAATCACGCGTGGCTCAGGCCAGCCTTTCAGTTCGTAGTGGTGATGAATCGGTGCCATACGGAAAATTCGCTGCCCGCGCAATTTGTATGAACCGACCTGAAGAATGACTGAGACGGTTTCCATCACAAAAACACCGCCCATGATTACCAGAAGTAATTCCTGACGCACCAGAACAGCAATGGTACCCAGAGCGCCACCAAGAGCCAGTGAACCCACATCGCCCATAAATACTTGAGCTGGGTAGGTGTTAAACCACAAGAAACCCATACCCGCACCGACAATAGCAGTACAGACCACCACCAATTCACTGGTGTATGGAATATGAGGGATATGCAGGTAGCTGGCGAAATTAACATTACCTGTCGCCCATGCAATCACAGCAAAGCCCGCAGCCACCATTACTGTTGGCATAATTGCAAGACCATCCAAACCATCCGTCAGGTTCACCGCATTACTGGTGCCAACAATAACAAAATAGGTAAAGACGATATAAAGCAGACCAAGTTGAGGCATGACGTCTTTAAAGAATGGCACCACTAATTGAGTTGCCGCTGTATCTTTGCCGTGCGCATACAATGCAAAAGCAACCACCAGAGCAATAGCGGACTGCCAGAAATACTTCCAACGCGCGATCAACCCATCGGTATTTTTGCGTACCACTTTGCGGTAGTCATCAACAAACCCCACCGCTCCGTAACCCAGCAAGACTGCCATTACAGCCCAGACATAAGGGTTAGACAGATCCGCCCACAGCAAGACCGTGATAGCAATGGCTGCCAAGATCATCACGCCGCCCATGGTTGGTGTACCACGCTTACTGAAGTGAGATTCCGGACCGTCGTTACGAACTACCTGACCAATTTGCAGCATCTGCAAACGCTCGATCAACCTTGGTCCCATCCATAAAGAAAGACCAAGTGCAGTCAGAACACTGAGAATGGCGCGAAATGACAAGTATTCGAACAAACGAAAGAAAGAAAAATATGGCTGAAGTAGTTCTGCAAGCCAAATGATCATTATTGAATCTCCTTCAAAGCAGCGACAACCATACTCATTCCAGCGCTGTTTGCGCCTTTGACTAATAGCGTGTGCGTTTGATTTTTTTGTATTTCCAGCTGCTGCTTAATAAATTGGATCATTGCGTCGTGAGAGGCAAAATGTTGTCCTCCACACTCTTCACTGATCACTTTCGTGTCATCCCCGTAGGTCAACACGTATTCGAAATTAAATGGTGCGGAATGTTGTCCGACTTGGCGATGAAGTTCAAGACTTTCATCACCTAATTCCGCCATATAACTCAAAATTAGCCAGCGGATCCCTTCATAGTGGCTAAGTAATTCGGCCGCTGCCTTCATTGCAGGGACACTGGCATTGTAACTGTCGTCGATCAGGCGAACATTGTCATTGAGTTCGATCACTTCTACCCGACCCGAGACATTTGTCATGTTAGCCAAGCCAGACTGGATTTCTGTCAGCGTAGCGCCAGCGTTTTGTCCAAGTGCGGCCGCGGCTACGGCATTGCCAACGTTATGTTCACCTACCAAGGTTAATGTAACGGGAACTTCGCCTTTTGGGGTATGAAGTGTAAAAGAAGGCAGCCCTTCTGATGAAATCTGAACATCTGAGGCATAGAAGTCTGCGTTGTTATCGCTTGCTGAAAGAGTGATGACTTTTTTATCGGCTAATACCTCTCTCCAGTAATCGCCGCCATTGCTATCTAAATTCACAACGGCAACATCGCCCTGCGAAAGCCCTTGATAAATTTCACCTTTTGCTTGCTTTACACCATCCATAGAGCCAAAACCTTCAAGGTGCGCTGCGGCTACATTGTTTACCAAAGCGATATTTGGCTCGACCAGTCGAGTGGTGTAAGCAATTTCTCCAATGTGGTTTGCTCCAAGCTCGATTACTGAGTAGTCATTCGCAGCTTCTGAGCGCAATAAAGTCAACGGAACGCCAATATCATTATTGAAGTTGCCTAACGTCGCCAAAACGTTGCCTTTTTGCCTCAGGATCGCACTCAGCATCTCTTTAACCGTTGTTTTTCCACAACTGCCGGTCATTGCGATGGTGAAACTATTACTTTTCTTGTGAACCCAGGCACCAAGTGAACCTAATGCTTGAGTCGTGTCTTTCACCACTATCTGAGGAAGCTCAACAGGTAACAATCGGCTAACTAATAATGCCGCCGCCCCTTCTTCTTTCGCTTGTTCACAGAAGTCGTGGGCATCAAAACGTTCGCCGATAATGGCAATAAACAGGGCCGATTCCTCGATGTTTCGAGTATCCGTCGATACGGTATCAATCTGTCTGTCTTGACCATGCAGTTGTCCGTTCAGGATTTCTGCGGCTTCTGAAAGAGAAAAACTGATCATCCTTTGATTCCTAAAAGTTGTTCTGCGGTTTCCCTGTCGGAATAATGGATCGTTTCACTGGCAAGCACCTGATAGTCTTCATGACCTTTACCTGCCAGTAATATAATATCTTGGTGGGAAGCGTTTTCTAATGCATGAAGGCACGCTTGGAAACGATCGTGTTTCACAACAGCGTTTTCCGGCGCTTTCATCCCAGCCAGCATGTCTTTCACGATTGTCTCTGGCGATTCGCTTCTTGGATTGTCATCGGTCAAAATGGCGTGGTCAGCCAAGCGCTCGGCAATTTCTGCCATCATAGGTCGCTTACCTGTATCCCTGTCACCACCACAGCCAAAGATCGCCCAAAGATTGCCTTCACAATGGACTCGGAGCGCCATCAGTGCTTTTTCCAACGCGTCTGGTGTGTGTGCATAATCCACCACAACTTTAGCTTTGCCTTCTGCCTGAAATAGCTCCATTCGACCGATTACGGGTGCCAACTTAGGCGCGACTGTTGTTAACTCAGACTTTTCAAAGCCTAACTCGAGAAGAGAACCCAAAGCCAACAACACGTTACTGGCATTAAACGCACCAATCAAAGGTACGACTAACTCCCCACTACCCCAGAAACCATCAAAGGATAATTTAATCCCCTGAGTGCTGTATTGCACGTCTGTTGCGAAGAGTGCTTTCTCAAAACCTGGCTTTTCTTGCAGAGAAACGGCAAGGGCACTATCTAATCGAGCCACCCATTCAGCTCCAACAGGATCGTCTACATTGATGACTGGCTTATGGCACTTGTGGTCACGGAAAAGACCAAATTTGGCGTCCGCGTACTCTTCCATAGTGTTGTGGTAATCAAGGTGATCACGACTCAAATTGGTGAACACACCAACGTCAAACGTCAGCGCTTTGATGCGGTTCTGAACCAGCCCATGTGAAGAGGCTTCAAGTGCGGAAAAATCAGCGCCTTGTTTGCGCAGTTCAGAGAGCGTTTCAACGACTTCGATAGCGCTGCCCGTTGTATTCAATGCAGGTTCAATATTATTCAGAAACCCGTTGCCCGCCGTCCCCATCACCGCTGCTCTTTTACCAAGTAACTCTATCCATTGAGCGATAATCTGAGTGATCGTGGTTTTTCCGTTAGTACCCGTTACCGCGACCAGCGGCATGTCAATATCGCCACAAAGTTCGATAGCTAGCGCAGAAAGCTGAGCTGGCAAGTCTTGAACGTAAACAATAGCAGCGCCATTCATCTCTTCGATTATTCCGTGAGCATGCTCTTCATTTGCCTGAGCAATCACAGCCGCCGCTCCTGACGTCAGCGCTTTAGGAATAAAATCATGACCATTAGAAACATGTCCGGAAAGCGCCACAAATACGTCGCCTTCTTGAATCTTGCGGCTATCAAGGACCAACTTGCTGACGGGGCAATCCAGTGATTCAGGGATCTTACTGTCGATATAGGGTCGAATCAAAGATGATAGGTTCTGCACGCTCAATCCTCTCGTGTCTATTATTCTGAAAACTGGTTTTCGTCTGGTGCAACATTTAAGATTTGCAGTGCGCCTTTCATAACTTCTGCAAATACTGGCGCCGCTACCGTACCGCCATAATACTGATCGCCTTGCGGTTCATTCACTAACACGACAAGTGCCAGCCTAGGATCACTCACCGGAGCAATACCTGCGGTGTAAGCAAAATATTCATCACTATAGCCACCAGCGGTCGCTTTTCTCGACGTACCCGTTTTTGCAGCAATGCGATACCCCGGAACGGCGGCTCTGGTCGCACTGCCACCTTTTTGAGTCACTTTTTCCATCATACCGAGCACCAGTCTTACGTTGCGTTCATCAATAACTTGCCGCGACACATCGTGTTGGTTGTTTTTCACAATATGAAGAGGGCGATACAAACCATAGTTGCCCAGAGTTGCGTAAGCATGGGCAAGCTGAATTGGTGAAACAGACAAACCATAACCAAAGGATAAGGTTGCAATTTCAAACTTCGACCAGCGACGACGAGAAGGGAAGATACCTGTGGTTTCGCCAACCAGATTAAGCCCGCTGACTTCACCAAACCCAACCGAGCTGTACATACCAAGTAAGGCTTCAAGAGGCATGGCTAACGCAAGTTTGGTCACACCGATATTACTGGATTTCTTCAGAATGGTCGTAAGGTCGGCTTTTCCTACTTTGGATACGTCACGAACGCGGCTACCACCAATTTGCATGATGCCGTTCCCTGTATCGATTTCGGTATTTTCATCCGCAACGCCATTTTCCAACGCAGCCAGAATCACAAATGGTTTGACGGTGGAGCCGGGTTCAAATGCGTCTGTAATGGTTCGGTTACGCATCCGATAGTTTTGAAGCTGAGAGCGGTTATTCGGGTTGTAAGAAGGCGCGTTCACCATCGCCAGAACTTCGCCTGTTTTCACATCCAATAACACGGCGGAGGCTGACGTTGCATTGTGATCCGCGACAGCCTGTTTCACCGCTCTATAAGCAATGGACTGTAATCGCTGGTCAACCGTGAGTTGCAGTGGCTGACCTTCTTCACGTTCTTCCAGAGAAATGTTCTCAACCACACGACCAAATCTATCTTTGCGAATGGTTCGTTTACCCGCTTCGCCCATCAGCCACTTATCGTAAGAACGTTCAATCCCTTCTAGACCGTGTCCATCAATTCCGGTCACACCGATTAAGTGGGCACTTACCTCACCCGATGGGTAATAGCGGCGAGACTCTTGTTTCAAACCGATACCCGCCAGTTTCAGCTCGCGAATGTAGTTTGCCATGGCGGGACTCACCTGACGCTGTAAGTAGATAAAGCGTCGAGACTTATTCTTTTTGATGCGCTCAATCAGCTTTTGGCGATCCAGCCCCAGTACGTCGGCAAGCGCATACCAACGCTCTTTGGGCTCTAAGCCAGATTCTTTAAAAATGGTTACCGGATCCGCCCAAACCGCTTCAACAGGTACGCTGACCGCCAGTTGCTCACCATTGCGATCTGAAATGATGCCACGAGCCGATGGCAATGCTTTTACCCGAACGGAGCGCAAGTCACCTTGTTTAATCAGGTTGTCTGGCTCCACAACCTGAATATAAGCCAGACGGGCAATGAGCGCAGCCATCGCGCAGAAAACAAACCCCAGCACGACGACAAAACGCCAACGGATTAAGGTTGGCGCTTCTTGTGTCGCGTTTTTCTTAGCTTTGGAAGAAGGTTTAGACTTACTCATTTAAACGAAACTATGACCTCTTTGTCTGCATCGGGTCGCTTCATATTCAGCTCTTTCTGAGCCATTTCCTGCACGCGACTGTGCTCTGCCAATGCATTTTCTTCCAGAATCAGATTTCGCCATTCGTTATCCAGACGATCACGCTCTACAAGTGCGTTATCCCTCTGGTGAATGGCTTGCCGCGTATCGTGTGTGGTATGAACCACCCACATCGCGGAAGCAAAAGCCAGCAACAGCAAGGTAGCCGGAACCCTACCGACGGTAATAATGTCGATAAAGATCAATTTAGCTAGGTTAGGCTGAAATGGCTTTTTTTCTGACATCAGATTTTTTCCGCAACCCTCAGAACAGAACTGCGAGAACGGCTGTTCATCTCAACTTCTTGAGAGGAAGGCTTCAGTGCCTTGCCAATGGTTTTCATTCGGGCACTGCCAAGAGCCTTGATTTGATCTTCGGTCATCGGAATACCGTGTGGCACTTGTGGTCCTTTGCTCTCTTTACGCATAAAGCGTTTAACCATGCGATCTTCCAGAGAATGGAAACTGATCACCGAAAGGCGACCTTCTGGCGCTAAAATCTCGGCAGCTCCTTTGAGCGCAGTGTCAATCTCTTCAAGCTCGCTATTGATGTAGATGCGAAATGCCTGAAAGCTACGGGTGGCCGGGTGTTTCTTCTCTTTGAAACTCTTTGGAGCGGCATCGGCAATCAACTTAGCCAGTTGACCTGTGCGAGTCATTGGCTCGTTTTCTTCATTTTCACGATACGCCACGATGGCTTTAGCAATGCGTCTAGCATGCTTGTCTTCACCAAACTCGCGAATCACCCAAGTAATATCATCCAGATCCGCTTCTTTCAGCCATTCAGAAACCGGAATACCCGAAGTAGGATCCATACGCATGTCTAATGGACCGTCTTTCATAAAGCTGAAGCCTCGTTCGGCATCATCCAGCTGAGGGGAGGAAACACCAAGATCTAGCAACACACCGTCCACTTTACCGACTAATTCGTAGCGCTCGGCATATTCAGCAATCCCAGAGAAAGGACCATGGATGATGGTAAAACGAGGATCGTCAATTTTGTTGGCTTCGGCAATAGCAGTAGGATCGCGGTCGATGCTGTACAAGCGACCATTTTCGCCCAGTTTGGAAAGGATTGTTCGGCTGTGACCACCACGACCAAAAGTGCCGTCTATATAAATGCCGTCTGGTTTGATCGCTAAGCCATCGATGGATTCATTTAATAAAACGGAAATGTGCTGAAAAGTCTCTGTCATGGTGTTCTCTTGTGCCAAATGGCAAAAAAAAGCAATGGTTTAGTGTACTGATTTCGGTCTAGGCTGCCAGTACTTAATCTTAATTTGTGAGGATTTGTATCCAAGTCACGCCTAGTTGTCTCAACTCAACGCCTAGTTTAGTAGGAATCGTCTGATATGCGTCAGTAAATAGCAAAAAACCCATCATCGCTCGGTAAAGTAATGATGGGTTCAGAATAGGTGGAGTCGACATATAAGCCGGGTTCTGTTCCGCTTTCGCGGCAGTAGCCATTCGTCTAGGCCAGCAATCGCTCACTGGCTCAAGCAACCTACCCGCTTCCTTACGCGAGCAACGCAATGTGGAAGCCTATTTGGTCTTGCTCCGGGTGGAGTTTACCCTGCTACGGACTGTTGCCAGCCGCACGGTGCGCTCTTACCGCACCCTTTCACCCTTACCTGTGCCCTTGCGGGTCATCGGCGGTCTTCTCTCTGCTGCACTTGTCGTGGGCTTGCGCCCCCCAGGCGTTACCTGGCACCCTGCTCTATGGAGCCCGGACTTTCCTCCCCTTCGTCAGTCTCCCGAAGGACATCAACGAAGCAGCGACTACCCAGTCAACTCCGACCGCGGATTGTATAGAGATAGCCGTCTACTGTCTACAGACTCATTAGTTTTAGGTGTATTTAACAACGAGATCGAACAAAGCTTGCGCAGTTCGCCATCAATCTTGGCTAGTCGAGGTTCGCCAGTCCCCATTTGTAGAGGGCATTTTTCTTCAGGTTGTAAATCTCTGCCGTCATCGCTGCCGCTTTCTTCAAAGGCAGCTCTTTTGTCAGAATAGTTAATGTGCGGGTAACTTCATCAGGGATTTCATCGGAAGCTTGTTCACGAAAGCCATGGATAAGCAGCACCATTTCACCTTTCTTACGATTATCATCTTCCTCGATCCACGGGATCAGTTCACCTAATAGCATTCCCTGAATTGTCTCGTAAGTTTTGGTGAGCTCACGCGCAAGCACCACTTCTCTATCAGGACCAAGAATGTCCAGCATATCCTGTAGAGAATCCATGATGCGGTGAGGGGATTCGTAGAAAATACAGGTACGTTCAGCTTTGGCAATTTCCAGGAACTTATCCTTGCGTCCTTTACTCTTAGGTGGGAGAAAACCTTCGAAGCTGAATCGGTCAGATGGCAACCCAGCGGCGCTCAAGGCAGTCACCACAGCGCATGCACCAGGTAATGGCACAACCTTGACACCCGCCTGACGACACTGATTGACCAAGTGATAACCTGGGTCACTGATCAAAGGTGTTCCTGCATCGGAAACCAATGCAATAGACAGCCCTTGCTGCAACTTATCGACTAAGACTTGCGCTTTCTGCTGTTCATTGTGATCATGCAACGCATAGGTTTTAGTCGAAATGTTGAAGTGAGAGAGTAACTTGCCAGTATGGCGCGTATCTTCAGCCGCGATCAAATCGACACTGGACAATACCTCTATGGCTCGCTGCGTAATGTCTCCCAAATTTCCAATTGGGGTGGGAACAATATAAAGAGTTGAGATCTCAGACGGGGAAGAATTATTGTCTGTCATTTGTTTACCATCACTTCAACGATTAATATAGAGACTATTTTTGTATTTTGTTTAACAAGAACTCATGGCTATGAAGCACCAGAATAAATTTAGTGTACCACGCCTTCTGACCCCTATCGCCCTAGCTGTCACTTTAGCGGCGTGTTCAAGCACTTCACAAACACCCGTGAATGTGGACATCACACAAGACCCGACGCAAAGTGCTCAAGCCTATATCATGCAAGCGGACAGCGCGAACGGTGGCATTCAAAATGATCTGTTGATCATGGCTTTAAAAGCTGCGCTGCAAGAGAACGATTTGGTCAGAGCCGATCATTTAGTAAAACGCCTGTCTAAGCAAGCATTATCACCACTTCAGATGTCTGAATGGCAAATGTCACGCTCTCAGCTCTCATTGCGCCAGGGTGAAATTCGCGAAGCACTCCAGCAATTGAACTACCAACCTTGGTGGGAACTGAGCAATACTCAGTGGGTGGAATACCACGAATTCCGAGCACGTTTGTTTGAGCTGCTTTCTGACCACGTTAATGCGAGCAGAGAATACATCGCTGCCAACCAGTATTTGGCAGAAGAAGACCAGACTCAGAACCTGCAAAATCTATGGTTAAACCTGAACTCTTATTCCGAGTTTGATATTGCTTCTCTGCAGACAGAAGAAGATGAAACCGAACTGCAGGGCTGGATTCAGTTAGCGGTATACATGAAAACCATCGCAGGCAATCCGGCTCAGCTCAAAAGCACACTAGAGTCTTGGTTTACCGCCCATCCGGATCACCCAGCCAATCGTTATGTACCAGACGAAGTTCAGGCTATTCTGGCGTTGGAAATCGTTAAACCCAAAAACACCGGGCTGGTTCTGCCATTGAGTGGCAAGTACGGCAAACAGGGGCAACTGGTTCGTGATGGTTTCATTCACGCCATGATGGATGATTTCAATCGTGAAGAGATGGCAACGTTAACGGTATTGGATTCTGCCGCGCTTTCTACAGAAGACATTCAGCAAGAGCTGGAAAAGCGTAATGTCGACTTTGTTGTCGGTCCGCTTGTCAAAGATAAGGTGGAAGTCCTGCAGCAATCAACTCAGCTTCCAATGCTGGCGTTAAACATTCCTGACGATAAACTTCCAGAGACTCGTGTTTGTTACTTCACCCTCTCTCCCGAGCAAGAAGTCGCGCAGGCGGCGAAGTATCTGTTCACCAATGGTTTCCAATACCCTCTCATCCTGGCTCCTGTTGGCGGCTTTGGCGAGCGAGTCACTGAAGCATTCAAAGCAGAGTGGGAAAAATACAGCAAGAACCCTGCAGCTTTCAGCTATTTTGGCAACCGCTCTCAACTTCAGAAGAACATTAACTCGGTATTCGGGTTAACCGATAGTCAGGTGCGTATTGCTCAGCTTAATCGCTTGATCAATATTCAGACCGAATCTCAGCCTCGTAGCCGCCGTGATGTGGATGCGGTATACGTGGTAGCCAAAAGCTCTGAGCTAACTCTGATAAAACCATTTATTGAAGTCGCGATAAACCCCGATACCACCCCGCCTAAGCTGTTTTCCAACTCACGCAGCAACAGCGGTAAAAAGCGTCAATACGAAGATTTGAGTGGCGTAGTCTACAGTGACATTCCGATGTTGATTGAACAAAACTCCGCTCTGAAAAAGCAGCTTGAAGAAACCTGGCCGAAAAGTGGAAACGTTGAAAAACGCCTTCACGCACTTGGTATGGATGCTTACAAACTGATTCTGGAGTTGCCACAAATGAAAGTTATGCCAGAATATTCGGTAAAAGGGCAGACAGGTACTCTGACGATCAACAACGAGTGTGTGGTTCAGCGCGAAGTAAGCTGGGCGGAGCATGAAGCTATTTAACCGTCGTGCACTTGGAGAAAAATACGAAGCCCTTGCCAGTAAGCATCTTATTGGTAAGGGGTTATCGCTCATTGAATCCAATTTCAATACCAAGGTAGGTGAACTGGATTTAATCATGTCTGAACAAAATACTTTGGTATTTGTCGAAGTTAAATATCGAAAGCAAAGTCGGTTCGGGCATGCGGCGGAAATGGTAACACCCGCTAAGCAAAAAAAGATCGTGAAAACAGCCATGTTGTGGCTCAGAAAAAACAACCTGTCTCAGTACAACACTGACTTCCGATTCGATGTGGTCGCAATTCACGACAATGGACGCGATATCGAATGGATAAAAAATGCAATAACTCAAGGATAATCAATGCTAGACAGCATTAAAGAAAGTTTCACTGAAAGCATTCAGATTCAAATCGCAGCCGCTGAGGCTCTGCCAGATCACATCACTCACGCTGCACAAGCGATGGTGACCAGCTTGCTTAACGGCAACAAAATCCTATGTTGCGGGAATGGCGGCTCTGCTTCTAACGCACAACAGTTTGTTTCATGTTTATTGAATCGTTTTGAAACTGAGCGCCCTAGCCTTCCGGCGATGGCTTTGACGGCAGACAACACCACATTAACTGCTGTCGCTAACGACTATCACTACGAAGAGATTTTCTCAAAGCAAGTGCGTGCGTTTGGTCAGGCGGGCGATATTCTCCTGGCTATCTCTACCAGTGGTAACAGTAAAAACATCATTAAAGCCATGGAAGCGGCAGTAACTCGCGACATGACAATCATTGCTTTCACAGGTAAAGATGGCGGTGAGATGGCTGGGTTATTGGGCGAATCCGATGTGGAGATACGAATTCCTTCGCATCGCACTGCGCGTATTCATGAAGTTCACATGGTAACGCTGCATTGTTTATGTGACCTGATTGATCAGGTACTTTTCCCATCTCATGACGAGTAAGGGAACCAATTAGAGGCTTGCTAGAGGTACGCAAAATGAAGAAATGGATTTTGGCTGCTGCGTGCAGTCTCAGCCTGACGGGTTGTGCTGGGCTACTTGTCGCTGGCGCTGCGACAACAGCAAATATTGTCACCGACACCCGAACAACTAAAGAGCAGTGGCAAGACAGTCAGCTTGAGTTTGAAGTTGCGGGTCTTGGCAACAAAGCCCCTTTTACTGGAAACGTAAAAGCAACTGCAACGTCGTTTCGTGGTAAAGTGATATTGATTGGTCAGGCAGTAACTGAAGAATACAAACAGCAGTTTGGTAGCCAGGTCAATCAGGTTGAAGGTGTACAGAGTGTCTCAAACCAACTTAGAGTGAGACCACTGCTGGATCTTCAAACCATTACTCATGACAGCTGGATCACCACAAAAGTGAAAACCAGCCTGATTGCCAATGAAGACTTAACCACCGTAAAGATCAAAGTTATCACTGAAGATGGCGAGGTTTTCCTGTTGGGTTATGTCACGCCTGAACAAGCGGATCTAGCCACCGACATCACTCGAAACATTTCAGGTGTTAAGCAAGTGATCAGAGCTTTTGAAATCTCACAACCTCAGACTCAGTCACAGTAGTCTGGCGGAAACAAAAAAAGCAGCGACTTGTCGCTGCTTTTTAGATTCTACGATAGAGAAAATCTACTTAACCACTCGTAAACTAGGGCGCCCTTTCGGTCTGGACGGAGCCTCTTCCTCAGGTTCTGCGTCTTCCACTTCAGGCTCACTGTCGACGACATCGAAGCTGACTTCTTCTGTCACAGTTGCCACAGTTTCTTCAAGATCGCTCTCTTCGACTTCCATGTAGCCCTCTTCAGGTTCGAACATGGTGCCCGCGCCATTTTCACGTGCATAAATGGCATGAACGGCATAAAGAGGTGCTATCACAGAATGCGGACGACCTCCAAAACGGGCATTGAACGTAATCGCATCATTACCCATTTCCAGGTTACCCACTGCGCGAGGGGCGATATTCAAGATAATTTGACCATCTTGAATAAATTCCTGAGGAACACGGACACCCGGTAAAGTGGCATCCACTACCAAGTGAGGAGTAAGATCGTTATCGACCAACCACTCATAAAACGCACGCACCAGATAAGGGCGGCGAGGTGTCATTTTCTCAATATCCATTAACGAGCCAGACGCATCTCACGCTCAGCTTCTGTTAGAGAAGCCAGGAAAGAATCACGTTCAAATACACGGTTCATGTACACTTTCAGTTCTTTAGAACCAGGACCGATCAAGTCGATACCAAGCACAGGCAAACGCCACAATAGTGGAGCCAGGTAGCAGTCAATCAGGCTGAACTCTTCACTCATGAAGTATTCGTATTCAGCAAAGATTGGCGCTAGTGTCAGTAAGTCATTACGCAGTTTCGTACGTGCTGACTCAGCTTCTTCCGCGTTACCTTTCTGTACCTTCTCAGCCAGTGAATACCAGTTGTTCTCAATACGGAACATCATTAGTCGGCTGTTACCACGAGCAACAGGGTATACAGGCATCAGTGGCGGGTGCGGGAAACGCTCGTCCAGATACTCCATAATAATCTTGGAGTTATACAGTGCTAGTTCACGGTCTACCAGCGTTGGAACCGTCTTGTAAGGGTTAAGTTCGATAAGCTCACTTGGTAAGTTTGCTTCATCAACCAGTTCAACTTCGAAACTCACCCCTTTCTCAGCCAGAACAATACGAACCTGGTGGCTGTACATGTCAGAAGCACTAGAAAATAGAGTCATCACGGAACGTTTATTGGCAGCTACAGCCATTGAGCCCTCCAGCACACTTAAATATAAAAAAAGCAATGGAGGCTAACGGCCTCCATTGTAGAAAAATTAGCGATGTATGATAGCACGATTAGTGAACATCACGCCAATACTCTTTCTTGAGGAATACCACCACAATAGTCAACAGGACAAGGAAGGCCATGACCCACCATCCCATCGTGTGGCGCTCCAGTTTTACTGGGTCCCCGGAGTATTCTAAGAAGTTAACCAAATCTCGAACCGCACTGTCATATTCCGTTGGGCTAAGCTCACCTCGACCATCTGTTTCAATGCCTACAACGACCTGTTTTTCTTCTCCATCGACAACTTTTGTTTCATAGATAGCAGTTGGAATGCCTTGTAGCTCTTCCAACACATGAGGCATACCGACACTTGGGAACACGACATTGTTCACACCAAATGGTCTGGATGGGTCTGCATAGAATGAGCGAAGGTATGTGTATAGCCAATCCGCACCACGAACACGAGCAACCAGAGTCAAATCTGGTGGCGGCGCACCAAACCAGTTTCCTGCCTGCTTATCTGGAATAGAGTTTTCCATCAAAGAACCGACTTTTACCTCAGGGTCAAAAATCAGGTGCTCTTTCATCAGCTCGATAGGAATCCCTAAATCCGTCGCGACGCGTTCATAACGCTGGTATTGCGCAGAGTGACAACCGAAACAATAGTTCATGAACAGCTTGGCACCGTTTTGCAGTGACGCCTGATCGGATAAATCATTGTTTGCTTTATCTAAAGGTACGTTTGCTCCTGCAGCCATGGCTAAAGACGGCAACAGTGCAAAAAGCATTACAATCCACTTTTTCATTTGAATGTCACCCTCTCTGGTAAAGGTTTCGTGGCTTCATTTTTGCTGTAGAAGTACAGCAATACGAAGAACATGAAGTAACACAAGCTAAAGATCTGCGCGAGCAATGTGTAGGTAGGAGTTGCTGGCAACGCCCCCAAAATACCCAGCGCAATAAAGCTGATGGTGAACTGAATGATATTGAACAAGTGGAACTTGCTGCGGTAACGGTAAGAGCGAACTTTACAGCGATCCAGCCAAGGCAGAACAAACAGCACTGCAATTGAAGCCCCCATGGCTACTACACCAAGGAGTTTGTCTGGAACCGCACGCAAAATTGCATAGAACGGAGTGAAGTACCAAACTGGCGCGATATGCTCAGGTGTTTTCAGCGGGTTCGCAGCTTCAAAGTTAGGCGGCTCAAGGAAGTAACCTCCCATTTCTGGGTTGAAGAACAACACGTAGCAGAATAAGAACAAGAACCCAGCGACCCCTACCAGATCTTTCACCGTTCCATAAGGATGGAATGGAATGGAATCGATGATGTCATATTTCTTACTGTAGTAATCGTGGAACTTGAACTGGGTTTTGTAATCATCACCCATGGTGCCTTTTGGAAGTTTAGTCTCAATACCATCTGGGTTATTGGAGCCCACTTCGTGCAGTGCCAATACGTGCAAAACAACCAAAAGCAGTAATACGATAGGAAGCGCGATAACGTGAAGTGCGAAGAATCGGTTCAGCGTTGCGCCTGAGATAACATAGTCACCACGAATCCAAAGTGTCAGGTCATCACCAATTACAGGAATTGCACCGAATAGTGAAATGATTACCTGCGCACCCCAGTATGACATCTGACCCCATGGTAGGAGGTAACCCATAAAGGCTTCTGCCATTAACACCAGGAAGATTAGCATCCCGAAGATCCACAATAATTCACGTGGCTTCTGGTAAGAGCCATAAATTAGACCGCGGAACATGTGTAGATACACAACAACGAAGAATGCAGAAGCACCGGTTGAGTGCATATAGCGGAGTAACCAACCGTATTCCACATCACGCATGATGTATTCAATGGAGGCAAACGCACCATCACCAGAAGGAACGTAGTTCATTGTCAACCAGATACCCGTTAGGATCTGATTGACCAACACCAGCATTGCCAAAGAACCGAAAAGGTACCAAAAATTGAAGTTCTTAGGCATTGGGTATTCAGAAAGGTGCTTTTTATAAGCATTCATTGCGGGCAGGCGTTTTTCTACCCAGTCAAGTATCGCTTGCATTAGGCTTCCCCTCCTTCATCCACCCCGATGAGGATTTTGGTGTCACTCAGGTACATATGCTCAGGAACAACCAAGTTCAACGGTGCTGGTACGCTTTGGAAAACACGACCTGCCATGTCGAATTTCGAACCATGACAAGGACAGAAAAATCCAGATTTCACGCCCTGAACTTGCTCTCCGAAAGTATCAGGAAGGTAAGTAGGCGAACAACCTAAGTGAGTACAGATGCCCACGGCAACGAAGTACTCAGGCTTTATCGAACGGTAGGCATTTTGTGCATAGGCAGGTTGCTGCTCTTCTGCCGAAGCAGGATCACGAAGTTGACCATCCAGATTCTTAAGTTCTTCTACGACTGAGCTAGCACGACGGACCACCCAAACAGGCTTGCCTCGCCACTCAACGCGAACCATTTGTCCTTCTTCCAGCTTACCGATTTCGACCTCTACAGGAGCACCGGCAGCTTTGGCTTTTGCACTAGGGTTCCAAGATTTAATGAAAGGAACGGCGACCGCGATCCCACCAACAGCGCCCACAACTGCAGTTGTGGCTGTCAGGAAACGCCGGCGTCCGTTATTTATAGGCGCATTGCTCATCCAACATTCTCCCATTTGCTCCCTGTGTCTTATTATTTTTCCGACTTCCAACAGAGCATGGCTAAAAATTACGCGTTTTTTATACTTATTTGCTTAAGAAATGATAAATAAAACCCTACTTTTTGACAAGGTAATACTACTTTTTCGTAACATACGTCACCGAAAGTGGCGATTACATCACAAAAGATGGGGTTATAGGAGAAATGTGGCGGAAGAAGGAAGAGTTACAAGGAGTTAGGTAAATGAAAACAAACAAAAAAGCCCGGCAAAAATGCCGAGCTTTTGGACCACAATCCAGTAAAAACTGGAGCGATGTCTTTCGAAATAACGAAAGATTAACGCTTAGAGAATTGTGGACGACGACGTGCTTTACGTAGACCAACTTTCTTACGTTCAACGCAACGAGCGTCACGCGTAACGTAGCCAGCTGCACGTAGAGCAGGACGTAGAGACTCATCGTACTCCATAAGAGCGCGAGTGATACCGTGACGGATCGCGCCAGCTTGACCAGAGATACCACCACCTGAAACAGTGATGTATAGGTCTAGCTTTTCAGTCAGTTCAACTAGCTCTAGTGGCTGACGAACAACCATACGAGAAGTTTCACGACCGAAGTAAACATCAAGACTACGCTTGTTGATTACGATGTTGCCGCTGCCTGGTTTGATGAAAACACGAGCTGCTGAGCTTTTGCGACGGCCAGTGCCGTAGTATTGGTTCTCTGCCATTTTCATAATCCCCGATTAGATGTCTAGTACTTGTGGTTGTTGAGCAACATGGTTGTGCTCAGCGCCAGCGTAAACTTTCAGCTTACGGTACATAGCACGGCCAAGAGGACCACGTGGTAGCATGCCTTTTACCGCTAGCTCAAGAGCCATTTCAGGCTTACGGTCGATCAATTTTTCAAAAGAAATTGATTTTAGACCACCTGGGAACTCAGAGTGACGGTAGTAGATTTTGTTCTTAGCTTTGTTACCAGTAACAGCAACTTTCTCAGCGTTAACAACGATGATGTAATCACCAGTGTCTACGTGAGGAGTGTACTCAGCTTTATGCTTGCCACGTAGGCGAGATGCAATTTCACTTGCTAGACGACCTAGAGTTTTGCCCTCTGCGTCTACAACATACCAGTCGCGTTTTACAGTTTCTGGTTTAGCAACGAAAGTTTTCATGCTAATAATTACCTATTAAAAAATTTACACTTAAGGAACAATGACTTGCTCCCACTGTCTAAGGGCTTCATTAAGCACCCCTTCGAGTGTTGATAACCCTCGGCTTAGCTACAATCTCTGTGTTGCCAGAGGCCTGCAGTAACGGTAGGTCGCAGGATTATAGAGAAGAGTGAGGAAAAAATCACCTTTTTTTCACCAAAAAACGTATTTTTTTCCTCGTTGCGATTGGAAGTGCGTGAACTGAGGTATTTTACTGACTAAGGTAAGTGCTCTTTTGCTAAATAATCATGACTTTGCATTTCAATTAGACGTGACTGGCAACGTTTAAATTCAAAGTTCAGATGCCCTTCTGTGTACAGTTCTTCGAGTGCTACTTCTGATGAAATGATGAGTTTTACGTTTCTTTCATAAAACTCATCCACTAACGCGATAAAACGACGTGCTGCATCATCGTTGGTTTTACCCATCTGCTTCACATCAGCCAAAAGAACAGTGTGATATTCACGGGACATTTCGATGTAGTCATTCTGGCTTCTCATGGATTCACAAAGCTGCTCAAAAGATGCCATTAGTACGTCATCATGACAGTTGAGAACTGCCACGTCTCTGTGATTCACCTCAATACTCAGAACTTCTTTGTGACCGTCTCCAACCAGTTGTCGGTAGTACTTTTTCAGGTTCAGTGTGGCGTCTTCATCCAATGGGTAGTGAAAGATTTCCGCTTGTTCTAGCGTTCTGAGCCGGTAATCGATGCCACTGTCTACGTTCAGTACTTCGCAATGTTTTTCAATAAATGCAATCGCTGGTAAGAAACGGGCACGTTGTAAGCCATTGCGGTAAAGGTCATGAGGAGGAATATTGGACGTTGCTACCAATACAACATTTCGGGCAAACAGTGCCTGCATCAAAGTCCCGAGAATCATGGCGTCAGTAATATCTGAAACGAAAAATTCGTCAAAGCAGATGATGTCTGCCTCTGCTTTTAATACATCAGCCACTTTTTCCAAGGGATCAGACACCTCTCCTAAAGCCCTGAGTTCGTCGTGCACGCGATACATAAACCGGTGAAAATGCACTCTGAGTTTCTTTTCCGTGGGTAAGGCTTCATAAAACGTATCCATCAGATAAGTTTTACCTCTGCCGACACCTCCCCAGAAATAAAGCCCTTTTGGAGGCTCTGGTGACTGAGGCTTTTTCCCCATCAGCTTTTGCCACGTTGATATGGGTTGAACTGGCGCACTCAAATAGTCTTGGAACTGGTGGTAAAGGGTATCCAGCTTTTCAACCGCTAACTGTTGGGCAGGGTCAACGGAAAATCCGTTTTTTTCTATATCTTGTTGGTATTTATGTTTCGGTGTCATTGGAAACTACATTCAGTCCTGGGGCATCAATGGTGTTGATATTATTAAGATTATAGCAAGACGTATAAAAAGCTTACTGTCGAATTATCGGGACAAACAGAGGACGCTTTTTCTTTATCGTATTCTGAACTCATAGTACCATGAGCCTTCGGTTGTGTAACACACCAATAACATAACTGCGTGTATTTTAGGCGTCTCTACGCCACAACTCACCAGATTACATACAAAAACACAGCCAACTGTAACGATGATAAAGGAGCACTTATGCCTGGGATGTACATTGTCATTGGGATTGTGATCGGATTGATTGCCGGTTATTTTCTGGCAAAACTCATGACACCTGACGCTAATAAACAGAAGTCCATTCAGAAGGAACTGGAAAAGTCCAAGTTTGAATTAGAGCAACAAAGACAAGAATTGGCGGACCACTTTGCTCAAACCGCCGAAATGTTGGATGTGCTAGGAAAAGACTACACCAAGCTGTATCAGCACATGGCGAAAACCTCAACCGAGTTACTGCCTAGTGTGCCAGAGCAAGACAACCCGTTTGTGAAGAAAATCGCTCAACATACTGAAGAAGCGCCTGTTCCTGAGTCTGATGATCAGCAACAGCCAAAAGATTATGCTCATGGAGCGACAGGGCTTTTGAAGGATAAAGAGAAAGAAATCGTGAACTCACCAGCGACTGAGCCCGCAGAGAAGGTTTCTTAGTTCTTCCATACTTGAAAAATCGATGATTGAACTTTATCTAGGTTACTGAGTCATAATCTTCACCTATCAAAGAGGAGCCTTATGATGAAAAAACCTTTGCTTGTTTTAAGTGCATTAACATTAAGCTTAAGTTCAATCATCGCACCACTGCCTGCAACAGCGGCATTGCCTGCAGCCGTAAGTGGTGAACAGTTACCTAGCCTCGCCCCTATGCTGGAAAAAGTAACCCCAGCGGTTGTCAGCATTGCGGTTGAAGGCAAACAGGTTGCGACTCAGCGCGTACCTGAAGCATTCCGATTCTTTTTTGGACCTGATTTCCCAGCGGAACAGGTGCAAGAACGTCCATTCCGTGGCTTGGGCTCTGGTGTTGTTATCGACGCCGGAAAAGGTCACATTGTTACCAACTATCACGTGATTAAAGGCGCAGACGAAATTCGTGTCCAGTTACACGATGGTCGTGAATACGACGCAGAACTCATCGGTGGAGATGAAATGTCTGACGTGGCACTTCTGAAGTTGGAAAAAGCTGAAAGCCTAACCGAAATTGCTATTGCTGATTCAGATAAACTTCGAGTCGGTGATTTCACGGTCGCCATCGGTAACCCATTCGGTCTAGGTCAGACCGTGACTTCGGGCATAGTATCTGCTTTGGGTCGTTCCGGGCTCAACGTGCAAAACTTTGAGAACTTCATCCAAACAGACGCAGCCATCAACAGTGGTAACTCCGGTGGTGCCCTCGTCAACCTGAATGGCGAACTGATCGGTATCAACACCGCGATCCTTGGACCTAACGGTGGCAACGTGGGTATTGGATTTGCCATTCCTTCCAACATGATGAAAAACCTCACTGGTCAGATCCTTGAATTTGGTGAGGTGAAGCGTGGTCTGTTGGGAGTACAAGGCAGTGAAATCACCTCTGAGCTTGCTGAAGCTCTTGGTTATGAATCGATTAAAGGCGCATTCGTAAGTCAGGTAGTGCCAGACAGTGCAGCGGATGAAGCTGGCTTACAAGCAGGCGACATTATCGTTTCGCTTAACGGTAAGTCCATAAGCACCTTCAGCGAATTACGCGCCAAAATCGCTACCTTGGGAGCGGGTCGCGAGATCACCATTGGTGTTATCCGTGACGGAAAGAACAAGACATTTGACGCGACTCTGCAAGAAGCTGGTGACACTAAAACTCGTGCAGATAAACTGCATGAAGGCTTAACAGGAGCCGAGTTATCCAATACGGATGCGAGTGACGATCTACAAGGTGTGAAAGTCACCAAAGTAGAAAAAGGCTCACCTGCCGATGCTTATCAGCTAAAAGAAGGTGACATCATTATTGGCGTTAACCGTACACGCGTTAAAAATCTTGGTCAGCTAAGAACTATCCTGGAAGATAACCCAAGTGTGTTAGCCCTCAATATTCAACGTGGGGACAGAACGCTTTATCTTGTTGTAAGGTAAAGATTTTCATATCACAAAGGGAAGCAGAAATACTGCTTCCCTTTTTTATGTCTGCTATTCATGCATATTCAACAAGGAGAAACGCTAAACATATTGACAGACCGCTGACATAGCGGGCACTGGCATCCTCTTACTAATCAGTGCTATGCTTTCCTTCTTAATATAATCAAATTGTTATGGGTTTCCCCCAGTCTTATTGCGCCCACTCTGAGGATGATATGTGGAAAGTCCTTTTACGCTCTTCATTATTAGGTCTGCTTACTGCGGGTTTGCTACTTACGGTTGTTCCTTCTTTGCGGACGGCGGCAGTTGAGGTCACAACAACCAATTCCCCATCAGAATTTGAAAGTCTTCAGGTATCATTTAGTCACGCAGTGCGTCGTGCGGGTCCTGCCGTCGTTAATATCTACAGCCGAAAACAAAGTGATACCGCGCAACGTGGATTCATTGTTGAAGATTTGGGTTCCGGCGTTATCGTCAGTGAAAAAGGCTACATCATCACCAATTACCACGTAATTGCGAGCGCCGATCAGATTGTTGTTGCCCTTCAAGACGGTCGCTATTCTGCCGCCCAGCTAG
This sequence comes from Vibrio sp. SCSIO 43132, assembly GCF_019904195.1. Taxonomy (NCBI): domain Bacteria; kingdom Pseudomonadati; phylum Pseudomonadota; class Gammaproteobacteria; order Vibrionales; family Vibrionaceae; genus Vibrio; species Vibrio sp. SCSIO 43132. The sequence continues at coordinate 548,683 of NZ_CP063199.1, read as the reverse complement.
TGGGTAAAGATCGTAGAACAGACTTAGCCGTTTTACGTATTGAAGGTAATAACCTTCCTGTCATTCCACTAAATTCAAACTACCAGGCAAAAGTCGGTGATGTCGTATTGGCGATTGGTAACCCATATAACCTTGGGCAGACCACAACGTTTGGCATCATTTCAGCGACAGGGCGCTCATCGATTAGTGCTGATGGTCGGCAGCCGTTTATTCAAACAGACGCCGCGATCAACCGAGGCAATTCCGGCGGTGCTTTGGTGAACACCAAAGGCGAGTTAGTTGGCATCAATACCGCATCTTTCCAACAAGCCACAAATGTAGAAACCTATGGGATATCTTTTGCCATCCCATACTCGCTGGCTAATGCAGTGATGGAAAAAATCATCGCCGATGGTCGAGTTATTCGCGGTTATATCGGTATTGACGGACAAGACATTAACTCAGTTTCTTCTCGCCTATTAGGAGGCGAATATGTTGGTGGTATTATCGTTATGGGTATTACTCCCAACAGTCCAGCAGATCAAGCAGGGTTTGAGCGTCAGGATGTAATTCTGGAAATTGGCGGTGCCAAGGTGAATGGTCGCGACAGCGTTCTGGAGATAGTCACCGGCTTACGTCCGGGTATTGAAGTAGAGATGAAAGTGCTCCGAAAAGGCGAAGAGATAATGCTGAATGTACTTGTCGGAGACGACCCACAAGGTTAAATAACCTGAACTCATAAAAGAAAATCCCCGGTCATAGCCGGGGATTTTTTTATTCTGCGTTACTTTCCGTTTCCGGTTCGTCAGGCTGAGCCTGGTTTTCAACCTCGATACGGGTCACGCGTTGTAAGCCTCTCGGTAACAAGCTGCCGCGACGACCACGCTCGCCTCGGAAGTTATCCAGATCCGTAGGTTTAAGACCAAGCTTGCGCTTACCTGCATAAATGGTCACTGATACACCGCTTGGCAACGACATCAGATGAGAAACGGTTTCCTCACGAGATTTGGCTTTGGCGGAAGGAATATTGATGATCTTGTTCCCTTTACCTTTGCTTAGCTGAGGCAAGTCTTTCATTGGGAAGATCAACATTCGACCTTGGTTAGTGATCGCAAGAATTTCATCCTGATCAAGATCCGCTATCGCACTAGGTGTCATCACCTCAGATCCTTGCGGTAGGTTCACCAGAGCTTTACCACTGCGGTTCTTGGATAACAAGTCACTGCCCTTACAGACAAAACCATAGCCTGCGTCAGAACCGACTAACCATAGCTGCTCTTCTTCACCCATGATGACTCGGCTGATGGTAGTACCTGCTGTGATATTCAGGCGACCAGTAATCGGCTCCCCTTGACTTCGAGCTGAAGGCAAAGAGTGAGACTCTAGTGAATAGCTTCGCCCGTCAGTTCCAAGGAACACCGCTTGCTGGTTACTCTTACCACGCGCATGCGCCAGATATTTATCACCAGATTTGTAGTTCAAGCCTTCTGCATCCACATCGTGCCCTTTAGCATGGCGAATCCAGCCTTTCTCAGAAAGTACAACAGTGATTGGTTCGCTTGGCATGAGATCGCGCTCTGTCAGAGCTTTGGCTTCCGCACGCTCTACAATTGGAGAGCGACGATCATCACCGAATTTCTCAGCGTCTGCTTTGATTTCTTTCTTCAGAAGCGTATTCAGACGGCGCTCAGAGCCTAGCAGAAGTTCCAGCTTCTCACGCTCTTTCTCCAGCTCTTCCTGCTCACCGCGAATCTTCATCTCTTCCAGCTTGGCAAGATGACGAAGCTTGGTGTCCAGAATCGCATCGGCTTGAATATCGGTAATTCCAAAGCGAGACATTAGCACTGCTTTTGGATCGTCTTCTGTACGAATGATTTCAATCACTTCGTCCAGGTTAAGATACGCGACCAACAAACCTTCCAAGATATGCAAACGCGCAAGCACTTTGTCCAGACGATGCTGCAAACGACGGCGAACGGTCGCACGGCGGAACTCGATCCATTCTTTCAGAATCATCACCAGCCCTTTAACCTGAGGGCGGTTGTCCAAGCCGATCATGTTGAGGTTTACACGGTAGCTCTTTTCAAGATCGGTGGATGCAAACAGGTGATTCATCAATTGATCGCAGTCTACGCGATTGGATCTCGGTACGATGACAATACGTGTTGGGTTTTCGTGATCCGACTCATCACGAAGATCGTCCACCATTGGCAGTTTCTTCGCACGCATCTGATTCGCAATTTGTTCTAGCAACTTGGCACCAGATACCTGATGAGGCAACGCCGTAATGACGATTTCACCGTTATCTTTTGACCAGACCGCACGCATTTTGATGCTGCCACGACCGTTTCGGTAGATCTTCTCAATGTCGGCTTTTGGCGAAATGATTTCCGCTTCAGTCGGGTAATCCGGCCCTTGTACATGCTGCATTACATCTTGCAGCTCAAGTTTTGGATTGTCGATCAGCTGAATCGTTGCTTCCGCCACTTCACGAACGTTATGCGGTGGGATGTCAGTAGCCATACCAACTGCGATACCAGTAACACCGTTCAGAAGGATATGGGGCAAACGCGCTGGCAGCATTTGCGGCTCTTTCATTGTGCCGTCAAAGTTAGGTTGCCATTCAACAGTTCCCTGACCTAGCTCACCAAGCAGAACTTCAGCAAACTTAGACAGTTTGGCTTCGGTATAACGCATAGCAGCGAATGATTTCGGATCGTCCGGCGCACCCCAGTTACCCTGACCATCTACCAGCGGGTAGCGGTAAGAGAATGGCTGTGCCATCAATACCATGGCTTCGTAACAAGCAGAGTCACCATGTGGGTGATATTTACCTAATACGTCGCCAACGGTACGCGCTGACTTTTTGTATTTGGCCGCAGCGGAAAGACCCAGCTCCGACATTGCGTAAATAATGCGTCGTTGAACAGGCTTCAAACCATCGCCAATGTATGGCAAAGCCCGGTCCATGATCACGTACATGGAGTAATTCAGATAGGCGTCTTCGGTGAACCTGCGCATTGGCAGTTGTTCAACACCATCAAAAGTAATTTCTGTCGACATCTATTAAACCTCAGCCAAATCGCCGTTGCTTTGTAGCCAGGTACGGCGGTCATCCGCACGTTTCTTACCAAGCAACATATCCATCATTTCCATGGTTGCGTCACTGTCATCGATAGTGAGCTGCACTAATCGACGAGTGTTTGGATCCATGGTGGTTTCGCGCAACTGAAGCGGGTTCATCTCACCCAGACCTTTGAATCGCTGCACGTTGATTTTGGCTTTTTTCTTAGAAAGTCGCTCAAGGATGCCTTCTTTCTCGTCATCATCAAGCGCGTAGAATACTTCTTTACCACAGTCGATACGGTAGAGTGGCGGCATCGCAACATAGATATGCCCGGCTTCAACCAACGCTCGGAAGTGACGGGTAAACAATGCGCAAAGCAGGGTTGCGATGTGCAGACCATCCGAGTCCGCATCGGCAAGGATACAGATCTTACCGTAACGAAGCCCTTCAAGGTTATCATTGTCAGGGTCAATACCCAGTGCGACTGAAATATCGTGCACTTCCTGAGAGGCAAGCACCTGATCTGCTGACACTTCCCAAGTATTCAGAATTTTACCGCGCAGTGGCATGACTGCCTGAAACTCACGATCACGAGCCTGTTTTGCAGAACCGCCCGCCGAGTCCCCTTCCACAAAGAAGATTTCGGTACGATTTAGATCTTGTACGGAACAATCGGTCAGCTTACCGGGCAATGCCGGTCCTGATGCGACTTTCTTACGCACCACTTTCTTGCTCGCGCGCATGCGTCGATGGGCATTGGCAATACACAGTTCCGCCAGTTGCTCTGCCAGTTGAGGCTTTTCATTCAGCCATAGACTGAACGCATCTTTAACGACACCAGAAACAAACGCGGCGGTTTGACGTGAAGAAAGACGTTCTTTAGTTTGCCCTGCAAACTGAGGATCCTGCATTTTAATCGACAGTACGTAGGAACAACGGTCAAAAACATCATCACCAGTCAGTTTCACACCACGTGGCAAGAGGTTACGGAACTCACAGAATTCACGCATGGCATCCAAAAGCCCCTGACGCAAACCATTTACGTGAGTACCACCTTGTTTGGTTGGAACCAGGTTAACATAGCTTTCGGTGATCATCTCACCGCCTTCCGGCTGCCAGATAACTGCCCAGTTCGCCATTTCGGTTTCTGCAGAAAACTCACCAATGTATGGCTCTTCCGGAAGAACCGTGTAGCCTTTTACACCTTCTGCAAGGTAGTCTTTCAAGCCATCTTCATAGAACCATTTGTGTTCTTCATTATTCACCTTGTCACTGAAGGTGATTTCTAGACCGGGACAAAGAACAGCTTTAGCACGCAGGTTGTTAACCAGTCGAAGTACAGAAAATTTGGCACTATCGAAATATTTGGCATCTGGCCAGAAATGAACGGAGGTCCCGGTGTTACGCAGACCACAAGTGCCTGTTACCGTGAGGTCGCTGACTGTATTACCGTTTTCAAAAGCGATTTCGTGTATATGCCCTTCACGCTTAACAGTTACTTCTACGCGTTTAGACAGGGCGTTAACAACGGAAATACCTACCCCGTGCAAGCCACCAGAAAATTTATAGTTGTCGTTGGAGAACTTACCACCCGCATGAAGCTTGGTCATAATAAGTTCAACACCCGAGATCCCTTTCTCTGGGTGAATATCGACAGGCATACCACGACCATCATCGATCACTTCAAGTGACTGGTCGTTGTGGAGAATGACTTTTATCTTCTTTGCATGCCCAGCAAGTGCTTCGTCGACTGAGTTATCGATAACCTCTTGGGCAAGGTGGTTAGGTCGCTCAGTTTCGGTATACATACCAGGACGATGTCGTACTGGGTCGAGACCTTCGAGAACGGACAGGTCTTTCGCATTATATTGTTCAGTCATAATACGGATTAATACTCAAAATGATTAGAATGCAATCAGCACCTTGATGCGTGATTGTTAAGTTTTTTGGTGACATTGTGGAAAATTGCGCCTAGTTGGAGAAAAAGACATCAAAAGCACAATGATAAAACTATGATGGAACATAGTCTGGAACAGACAAGGGGATGTCAAGTGACTGCGAGAAGTTAACCTCAAAATTATGACCCCATCCCCACTTGGGTTATCTACCCATGCATGTTTGATTTTATGGGCTACAGAGCCTAGGGTCTGTTAACCTTTCGCGGTTAAATTTTGTTCGAGTTCTATGTGTTTTAATCGCGGCGCAAGGTCTTTAGCTTAGTCATTCTAAGCAAATATCTTGCAACAAAGAGTAAAGCGCATAGAACCGAACCCTTTGGGCAGCATTTGTGGCTCCTTTCTACTGTGTTACCGCTTATTGATGTAGAGCGACTACACCGAATAAGCGGTGCCTTGTATAAAGAACCCACAAATGGCTGCAAAAATCAGCTCGAAAGGTCAACAGACCCTATAGCTTGAGGAACTGAATGATTTGTTTGGGGTATCTTTCAAAGTCCACAAAGCTATGATCTCCCCCCGCCTCTACAGTCTGTTTGGCACCCTTATAACGCTCTACAGCCTGACGATAATCCAATACTTCGTCTTCTTCTTGTTGAAGTAACCAAAAGTCAGAAGGTTGTTTAATTTCATCCACATCAAGCGCTTTGAGCTCATCCATGTGATTGGCTTCCAACACATACTCTTCCTGCGTATAAGGATTAGTCTGTGGACCCAGAAAATCTGCAAGTAGTTCATAAGGTTTCACTGCCGGGTTCACCAGCACCGCTTTGAATCCGTATAAGCTGTTCAGCCAGGTCGACAGATAGCCCCCAAGTGAGCTACCAATCAAACCAATTTGATAATCGGACTGATATTTTTCAATGGTTTCCAACAAAAACGACTCTGCCAGCTTTGGGTAACATGGCATCTGCGGAGCAACTACTTTGATGTCTGGTCGATTAGCCCTGCACCATTCAATCATCACATTGGCTTTGTGTGACTGTGGAGAGCTGTTAAAACCATGAATATAAAGCAGAAGCGATGGCTTAGCAGACATTCGACTAATACCCCCCAGCCGAGAAATCAGGAAGAAACTCGCCATCGGGCAGGCGACCTACTTCTAGTTCTAACTCGCCATAATGAGTCAGAGTCAGCATACGCCAGCCTGGTGAAAGGTTGTCTAACGCAAAGTCATCGCTGTTGGGTTTAAACTGGACACAGGTTGATGGCGTAGCAACAACTCGAACGCCTTGATAAATGACGTCGAAATCCTGATGTACGTGCCCACACAACACGGCTTCAACCTTATCGTACTTGCTCAATATCGACCAAAACGCATCGGCGTCTTTTAAAGAGTGTTGATCAAGCCAGTGGCTCCCCACCAAAACAGGATGATGGTGAAGTAAGACAACCGTCTTGTGATTTGGGTATTCGCTCAGCTTTGCGTCAAGCAGGGCGAGCTGCTCCTCGCTCAGTCGACCATGGGGCACACCTTCTACCTGGCTGTCCAATAAAATGATCTGCCATTTATCGTTAAGAACAACGTGCTGAGTGGTCTGAATTTGAGTAGAAGGCAGAATACTGTGCATTTCCGGTTTAAAGTCGTGGTTACCAGGCAACCAGAAACATGGTTTCTTTAGCAATGCGATTCCATCTTCAAATCGCTGGTATGACACAGCAGTATGGTCCTGAGAAATATCACCGGTAGCCAAAATAGCATCAAATTCAATTTCATTTGAACGGATAGCATTAACCACAGCCTTGAAGCTCTCAAAGGTGTTAACGCTCAACAGACATCCGTCTTCAGGCTCAAATAAATGCGTGTCTGTAATCTGCAATAGTTTGATATCGCGACTTGAATCTAAGGACAATTTCAAAATATAACCCAGTTAAATCTCTCTACACTGTTTTAGTAAATTGGCGTTCGGCTGATACCGTTTTTTAGACAGAACGTAAGCCACTCACCTAAGAATTGGTTAAGTTGAAACTTTTCGTCCTTTTGCGCCATTTTTGTATTGGGATAATCATAACGAGCAAAGACCCGTGAAATCTGCTCGCTTGCACACACTTCTGCAACGCGAGCATCGTGATAGAGACGCACCGTCATCCTCGGAAGTGGAAAAACGGGCTGTTCGTCACATTGGCATACGTCGATGAGTGTTGTGTACTTGGTGACTTCGCTCACCTCTAACTGATAAGCCATAGACGCCACCTGATAAGAACGCACATCCCCCACGCTGGGTTGCCCAGGCAGCAATGCATTCAGTTTGGCGTAATTGGTCTCATACACTCTCATAAGAGCGGCGAGATCAACGTGATATGGCTTATTCAACATGGTTTACTTCCAACGGGATTTTAGTTCTTCGTGATGCAGTTCCAACCATTGCAATGCAATTATTGAGGCACCATTCTCAATATTTCCGTCTCTGACGAGCTGATAAGCATCCTGGCGACTCATAACGTGCACTTTTATGTCCTCGTCTTCATAGTCTAAGCCATGAATGCCCTGAGCGCTCGCTGCATCAACCTGCCCAACAAAAACGTCCAGTTTTTCAGAGCACCCGCCAGAAGAGGGATAATAACTTGTTATGGATTCAATTTTCCCAACTTCAACCCCTGCTTCTTCCATGGCTTCGCGCCTTACCACTTCTTCAGAAGACTCATCAGTATCGATAACGCCGGCAACAATTTCCATTTGCCATGGGTTGGCGTGTTCCAGAGCCCCGACTCGGATTTGCTCGATCATCACCACTTTATCTTCGATAGGGTCGTAAGGCAGTAACGCCGCAGCGTGACCTCGCTCAAACATTTCTCGTTCGACGGGCTCGCTCCAACCACCAGCAAACAATTTATGCTGGAAGGTGTATTTCACCATCGAGAAAAAGCCTCGATAAAGCGATTTTCTTGAGATGATTTTTACATCTTGTGGAGTAAACTGTTGATGTTTGTTGTCTGATTGCTGCATTCCATGTCTCCGGAGATGAGAATTCTAATCATTGTATCCTTTAATCTCCAATGATTGCGCTCAACTTTTTTGATAATGATTGCAAAAATATTTAAATGAATAATTTAATTGCTGTGCTTTCCAGCGATTAATTGCTAAAAAATGCAAAGATAGGCATAAAAAACAAGCGAGTTAGGTTAAACTCGCATTGCTTCAATTTTTATTTTCACAAGGCAGGATAGGCAAAATGAAAAAGCTGCTTCCACTATTGATTACCGCCGCACTGAGCAGTAATGCAGCCTGGGCAGATAACCTGGCAGAGATATACGATCTAGCAAAACAAAACGACCCACAATTACTTGGCGCCGCCGCACAACGTGAAGCAGCCTTTGAAGCCGTGAATAGCTCTCGCAGTACCTTGCTTCCTCAAATTAACCTCACTGCTGGATATAACATCCTTGAGAGCAGTAAAAACGAACGTGATGGCAATGCATTGACTGCCGGCGTTGCTTTTAAACAAGAATTGTATGACCGTAGTAGCTGGGTAAGCTTGGATCAAGCAGAAAAAACTGCCCGTCAGGCAGACTCAGTATACGCAGCAGAGCAACAAGGTTTGATCCTTCGTGTTGCACAAGCCTATTTCGAAGTGCTTCGAGCACAAGACAGCCTTGACTTCGTTCGAGCTGAAAAAGCTGCGGTTGCTCGTCAGCTTGAGCAGACTAAACAACGCTTTGAAGTCGGTCTGTCTGCAATTACAGACGTGCATGATGCACAAGCACAGTATGACAGTGTTCTTGCTTCGGAAGTACTGCAAGAAAACACTCTGGCGAATAGCTACGAAGCGCTTCGTGAAATCACAGGTGAAGAGCACCAAAATCTCGCCATTCTGGACACTAAACGTTTCTCTGCAAGCCGCCCAGAGTCCACTACAGAATCTCTGATTGAAAAAGCTCAGCAAGAGAACCTCTCATTGCTGGCAAGACGTATTTCACAAGATATTGCTAAAGATTCCATTTCTCTGGCAGATGCTGGTCACTTACCGAGTCTGACTCTAGACGGTGGTTACAAGTATACAGATAACTCTGGCTCTTCATTGCCAGGTGGAAACGATAACTTTAACGACTTCAATATTGGCATTAATCTAGCCGTACCGCTTTACACTGGTGGCAACATCACTTCTAAAGTGAAGCAGGCTGAAGCCAATTACGTTAAATCGAGCCAAGAGCTTGAGCAAACCTACCGCACGGTAGTGAAAGATGTGCGTGCACACTACAACAACATCAACGCAACTATTGGTGCTATCCGTGCTTATAACCAGTCTGTGGTTTCTGCAAGGTCAGCGTTAGAAGCGACCGAAGCAGGCTTCGATGTTGGTACTCGTACTATTGTCGATGTACTTGATTCAACACGTCGTTTGTACGATGCTAACCGCAATCTATCTGATGCACGTTACAACTACATCCTGAGTGTTTTACAGCTTCGTCAGGCTGTCGGCACATTGAGCGAACAAGATATTCTAGATATCAATGCTGGTTTGAAATCCGCGAGCTAATCGCTAGGATTGAAGATATAAAAAACGACGCTTAAGCGTCGTTTTTTTGTTTTAAAAGAAGGGAAGACTAACCGCGTCCACCTTTGATGGCTTCAATAATTTCTGTCGTTGAGCAACCATCTTCGAAATTAAGAACCCGAACTTCACCGCCAGCAGCAATCACTTCCTCACCCCCCGCAATTTCTTCCGGTTTGTAATCACCACCTTTCACCAGCAGGCTCGGCAGAACTTCAGAAATTAAGCGTTGTGGTGTTTCTTCGCTGAACGGCACAACCCAGTCCACCGCGCCCAACCCAGCCAATACCGCCATACGGCGATCAGTAGAGTTTACAGGTCGACCTGGACCTTTTAACGCCTTGACCGACTCATCGGTATTGACGGCAACAATCAGTCGATCACCCAGTTCTGCTGCATGATTTAGGTAAGAGACATGACCTGCGTGCAGGATATCGAAGCAACCATTGGTCATGACCACTTTCTCACCTTTTGCACGGGCTTTCTTCACTGCATCGATTAGGTCAGCTTCAGTAATTACACCAAAATCGGTGTCCTGAGAGCCGTGTACTGCTTCAGCTAGCTCAATAGTAGAAAGCGTCGATGTACCCAGCTTGCCAACCACCACACCTGCTGCTGCATTCGCCAGCGCACAAGCTTCATCTAGTGGCTTACCAGCCGCAACAGACGCTGCAAGTACCGAAATAACGGTATCACCCGCGCCTGTTACATCGAACACCTCTTTTGCCTGTGTTGGCAGGTGGAAAGGTTCTTGGCCTTTGCGAAGCAGAGTCATGCCGTGTTCACTTCGAGTGACCAGCAGAGCTTCAAAATCGAACTCCTCGATCAGAGCTAAGCCCTTTTCAACCAACTCTTCTTCGTTTTTGACTTTGCCTGCAACCAGCTCAAACTCCGCCATATTAGGGGTAAGCAACGTGGCACCGCGATAGCGCTCAAAATCTGCCCCTTTAGGGTCAATGAAAACCGGCACATTCGCAGCGCGTGCTTTCTGGATAAACTGTTGAACGTGTTCCAGAGCGCCCTTTGCATAATCAGACAAAATCACTGACTTCACGTTTGGCAACGCTTTTTCCATACGCTCTAAAACGTATTGCGCATCGGTATTTTCGAAGCTGTCTTCAAAATCAAGGCGAATCAACTGCTGCCCACGGCTCATCACTCGAAGTTTGGTGATGGTCGGGAAATCAGGCAGCGCGACAAAATCGCATTTCACTTTCAGAGACGACAACTTATCATTCAGAACTTTTGCAGGCTCATCTTCACCGGTTAACCCAACAAGGTGGGCATGGCCGCCCAGTGCTGCAATGTTCATGGCCACGTTTGCCGCACCGCCAGGACGCTCTTCGTTGTCTTCGACCTTAACCACAGGTACTGGGGCTTCTGGGGAAATGCGTCCCGTTGGTCCGTACCAGTAGCGGTCAAGCATCACGTCGCCAACAATAAGCACTCCTGATTGAGCGTAATCCGGCAAAATTGGTTTCATGTTTGTCTCCAAAAATACAATTCCGGCGGCATAGTAACATAGCCACCAGAACCAAAAAAAGTGGGGTTCAGGCGTAACAGTCAGTCCTGAACATGTTGTCTTTTAGTCGATTAGCCACTCACGCCATGAATGGATAACGCATTCACGTTCTTCTTTAAGTCGATTTTCTGCAATATCCGCATCTTGATTCAACAAGTTACGGTGATGAATTTCATCCCGAATCGTAGTGTATGCCGACGTTAACTTCGCGGCTTGCTGTGCTGGCAACAATGACAGGTTTGCTGCGGCTTCAAGAATGCGCACATTATCGGAGTAAGTCAGTAAAGATTCCGATTGCGAACTGAAGTTTAGGACAAGGTATTGCACCAGAAATTCAATATCCGTGATGCCGCCGGGATCCTGCTTCAACATAAAGCGACCCGCTTTCTTTCCGCCTAAGTGGTCGCGCATTTTTTCACGCATCTCCACCACTTCTTTCTTCAGTTTGTCCTGTTCACGAGATTGCGACAGAACCTTAGCGCGAGTTGCTTCAAAGGCTTCTTTTAAAGGCGCATCGCTATAAATTGCGCGCGCACGCACTAACGCCTGATGTTCCCATGTCCAGGCATCCTGAAGCTGATACTCTTCAAACGCATCCGTTGGACTCACCAACATTCCAGACGCACCAGACGGGCGAAGACGCGTATCGGCTTCATACAAAATACCCGACGCTGTCCGAGTAGAGAAAATGTGGATGATTCGCTGAGCAAGGCGCAGGTAGAACTGTCGACCATCGATTTCTTTCTTGCCATCGGTGTACACGTGAACTGGGCAATCGTGCATGAACACGATGTCCAGATCCGAGTTGTAACCCAGCTCCCAGCCACCAACTTTGCCATACCCAATCACCGCAAAGCCTTTTCCATCTCTGTCTTTAAGGTGGGTAGGTTCACCGTACTTTTCCGTAACTTGTAGCCAGGCTTGCCCAACGACCGCTTCAACAATGGCTTCTGCAAGATACGTTAAGTGGTCACTTACTTTCATGACGGGCAACACACCAGCAATGTCAGCCGCCGCAATTCGAAGAATGCAGATCTGCTTAAACTGACGCAGCGCTTCCATCTGCTGCTCCATATCGTCCTCGGGGATTCGAGCAAGATAATCACGCAGCTCCGACTTGTATTCCGTTAAGGGGATTGGATTATAAAGGTGCTGGGGATCGAGCAGCTCATCCAGAAGAATGGGGTAGCGGGAAAGCTGCTCGGATATCATTGGGCTAGCAGTGCAAAGCCTTACGAGCTGAGTCAGTGCAGCCGGGTGTTCGTCCAGAAGTTCAAGATAGGTTGTACGAGTACAAATATTGTGCAGAAGGTGTAACACTCGTGGTAAACCGAATTCCGCATCCTTGTGGTTATACAAAGCATGGAAGATTTTCGGCATTAGGCGGTTTAAAACTTCACGCCCTCTCGGTCCCAACGTTTTTTTCGCCAGATCGGTTTTAAAGCCAACAATGGTTTGCACCATGGGCTCTGGGGCTTCGACTTTTAAGTCATCTTCCAGAATGTGAGTAAGCACTTCCTCTTTATGAGCAAGATCCCACATTTCACTGAAGTGCTTGGCGACGGTTTGTGTCTCTTCCTCTTCTTCGCCAATCAGCAGATCGAACACACCATGAATGTTCTCCATGTGCTGGCTGATTTGCGCTCGCAATGCTTCCCAACTTTCCGCTTTGAGAGCAAATGCCAGTCTCTGCCTATCCAACTCTTTGTCTGGCAAAGTCTGGGTTTGTTTGTCCCCAATTGCCTGAATCAAATTTTCTAGTTTTCTGAGGAACAGATAACCTTCGCGCAGTTGCCCAACTTCTTCTGAGTTGAGCAAGGCTTTGTCTTCGATAGCATTCAACGTTTCAAGCAAGCCACGGCCACGCAAGCTTGGCTCACGACCACCGCGAATTAATTGGAAAACCTGGGCGATAAACTCCACTTCCCGAATACCGCCAGCACCCAGTTTAATGTTGTCCGACAAACCACGACGACGCACTTCGGTGCTGATCATTGACTTCATCCGACGCAATGACTGAATGGCACTGAAATCAATGTAACGGCGGAAAACAAACGGGCGTAACATCCCTCGAAGTTCCTGATATTCCGGGTACATTTCCCGCCCCATGACACGGGCTTTGATCATGGCGTAGCGCTCCCAGTCACGCCCCTGCTCTTGGTAATAATCTTCAAGAGCAGCATAACTCATTACCAATGGACCACTTTCGCCAAACGGACGCAGTCGCATATCAACTCGGTAACAGAAACCGTCGAAGGTTTGTTGATCCAACGCTTTAATTAAACGCTGACCTAATCGTGTGAAGAATTGCGCATTAGCAATACTGCGTCTGGCACCTTGAGTTTCGCCGTTTTCCGGGTAGGTAAAAATCAGGTCGATATCAGACGAGAAATTTAACTCGCCGCCACCCAGCTTTCCCATACCAATGATGAGCATTGGTTGAGCTTCACCATTTTCATTACATGGGGTCCCCCACTCGTTGCAGCAGGTTTGATAGAGATGGTGGTAGGTTTCAAAAATCAATGCTTCTGCTAATGCCGACAAATGAAGCAGACTGTTTTCCAATGACCAGGAAGAAGTGAAATCTCGCCACGCAATGTAGACCATTTCCCGACGACGGAATTCTCGAAGCCTTTTCATCATGGCATTCTCGTCTTCCGTTTTCGCCAGAAGCTTCTTCAATCTATCGCGATAATCCACCGATCGATTCTGCGTCGCCAGCATCTCTGGCAGGCGTTTACACAGCTTTTCATCTCGCTGCAAGCTGTCGGAAATAAAATCGCTTAATCCAAGAACACGTTCCAACTCGACCAGTTTGTTCTCTGGCCAGGTTTCAAACACGGATGGGTATTGTTCTTCGATCTTTTGACGTGAGAGTTGGGCTTGTTCGGCAATCGGCGTCGGTAAGGTCATTGTCTATCCCTGTCAACGAGTTAGGTTGTTTTTATTCGATTTACCATATCACATAAAAAAACGCCCACATATGGAATGTGGGCGTTATTTAGCGATTTTACAATCAAACATTAAACGACTGTATTTTACCATCCAGCTCTTCGGCATTGGTCTGCATGATTTCGGAGGTTTCAAGCAGCTCGCCGACAACCACAACCGAAGCTTCAACCAGTTCACGGACATTGGTCAGGTTCTGGTTCATCTCTTCAGCAACCGTACTCTGCTGACCCGCAGCGGTGGCGATCTGGAAGTTCATGTCGTTGATTTCACTTACCTGAGCCACAATACCATCAAGCTCGGTGCCAGCATTGGTAACCAGGTCGACCCCTTCAGCCGCTTCCACAACACTTTTTTCCATCAGCTCTACCGCAGAATTGGCACTGCTTTGTAGCTGAGTAATCATTTCCTGAATTTCAACTGTTGCTTGCTGAGTACGTTGTGCAAGATTTCGAACTTCGTCGGCGACGACTGCGAAACCACGACCTGCTTCACCAGCACGAGCCGCCTCAATAGCCGCATTCAATGCCAACAGGTTAGTCTGCTCAGAAATCCCCTGAATCGTTCCTACTACGCTACCAATGGATTCAACACGCTCTTCCACTTGGTTAACTGCTTGTGCCGACTCGGAAATGTCTCCTGATAGCTCACTCATTTTGCCAACTGTGTCCTGAACAAATCGTTGACCTTGCTGAGCTTGTTGAGAGGCATTTTCTGTCACAGATGAAGCGTTTTGTGCATGCTCTGCGACGGTTTGCACCGTTGTTGTCATCTCGCTCATCGCAGTTGCGAGCTGGTCGATTTCGTTAAACTCTTCTTGTGCCGATTCTTTTGTCTCAGACATGCTGATCGTCATGACTTCGGTAAGACCAGACAACTCTTGTGATGAGTCGATCTGCATCTTGATCACTTCTTGCAACTGAGCTCGTGTCTTTTCCAGCTCGCGAGCCAGATCGCCGTACTCATCTTTGCATTCCATGTTGATCGGTGTGGAAAGATCTTTGTCCGCCATACGCTGGATGCTGGATGCGATGTATTGAGTCTGGCGAAGCATGATTCTTGCCGCGCCCAGTAGCAATACAACAAATACGATGATCATCACAATGGTTTGCCAGAACACTTGCATTAGGTATTCGTCGTAACGCATCTGTGCAACATCGCCGCTTTGCGAGGCGACAACAAACCAGTCGGCACCATTGATCTTACTGGCATATTCAAAACGATTACCGTTTTCCAGCTCAAAACCAAAGCCCGAAGAAGCACTACCAATCAGACTGGAAAGCTGTTGACCATTTTCTGTGGTTTGAGAAAGATCCGAGATTTGTCTGGCAGAAGGATGACCTAATACCTTGCCAGTATTGCGTTCCACCAGATAAACATAGTGATAGTTGTCTGAATTCTTAACCAGAGCGGTGATTGTTTTTTCTGCCAGAGACTTGGCATCTGAACCGTTACTCGCTAATACGCTATCAATAAATGAAGCTTGAGCGTGAGAAACTTCTTTGGCTTGGTCTTTTTGGACAATTACCAAGGAGTCATAAAAAGTGCTCGCATCCCACAATTGTTTCGCAATGATCAAAACGGTACTGAATACCATCAACATTACGAGTTTTGGGACCAAACGAATGTCAGTAATGACTCGTTCCCACGGCTTGAATTTCATGCTCGCCATCGCACCTACTCCACCTTTTGTTCATCTTTCATTGCGAACGTTCATTTTTAATAGGGCACGAACGTTGCCGCATTCCTTATAAGACGTAGCTTTATCGTTGTTGAGGATTTATTTTACGCCTCGTATGAAAAAAGCATGATAACAAAGACATCAGACAGTCATTGAGCTACCAGTCACTTTTCGTCTACGGATTGCCCTAATTGTGATCCAATGCTTGTTGTTCACGCATTTTGTTGAGAAACCCGTGATTTTTGTATCGGCATTGATACAGAAACCTGAAGTAACTTTTTGAGTTAGATAAAGAAATGAGCTCGAATTGAGCTAAAAAATAAAGAGCTGATATTAAACTTGTCACATAGATTACCCAAGTGATGGAAATTCACTTGGGTAATGGATTTTAGATTTTTGCTATTTATTGCCAGTAAGGTGTGGCATCGATGCTCATCTGGCGAGTCTGTTCCATGGCATGCAAGATGGAGTTCTCCTGGCGAATCAGCCAACGCTCCAGTTGCGCTTGCTCATCACCTTCCAATTGCTCCAACAACGCATGCAAAGGTTCTAACATTAAAAGATCATCAATTCCCTGCCTGAGATCTTCCCATGGCAGCCGGAAAGCATTGCGGTCTTCAAAGTCATAAATAGCTGCGAAGCAGACGCCAGTGTAAAGATTGCGGGTCAATCGGTATTGCTGGTCAATGTATTCCTGTCGGTTCAATTGACGCTCCGGTGGAAACGCTTCAACCAGCTCAGCCCAAGTTCTGTCGAGTTGTTTTGCCGAGAACTGTCGCACACCTTGTGCCATTTTCTCTCTTGCTTTGTCATCAAGAAACGGCTGCCAGCCACGGGTCAGAATCCAGCGGCTCAGATCCAACAACAAACCTGTGTAGCGCGATGAACAAAGTAACTTAAGTGCCTGTTCTCTGTCTGGCAGGGCGTCCCGTTGAATACCAAGCTGATCCACCAGCCATTTCCGAGCATCCAGTTTACGCAGAACGTGCCCTTTGTCTTCCATCAGATCGTCAAGGTAAACCGCAGTTTTCAACCAGTTCAGTTCTTCTTCTAGCCACATCAGTTCTTGGCGAAGAATTGCACTGGCGCGGCGGGGGACAATGCCGCCAAACACAGAAAGAGTCTGACGAATGAATCCGATGGAATGTGCAATTTCATGAAGCGCGTTGAATTCATCACGCTCAACATAAATTTGTTCGTGATAATGCCAATGTTCCAGTGCATGTTCTAACGACTGAATGAAGCAGTATTCCGCGTTGTGCGAAGTTTCTGTAGAAACCAGAGGTAGCGGTTTTACTTTGTCACCTTCATAACCATAAGCAAGTCGGTAACCGCGTGCGGCTTTGCTTAAGTTACCTAATCGCATCCCACCATTTTCACTCAAGTTGCGGGCGAGATTGAAAAGCGCATCTGTCTGACCAGACTTAAGCTCAAGTTCAACTTCACAGATCTCATCCCGGTTGCCACTTGCACTCACCCACCCCTGATCAAACGCGACTTCAACCTGACTGCCGTCAGACATACTGATAAGCCATTGCTCGCGTTTGAAATCGGTAGAAAAAATGGGAGTAAGCTCTTGCTGAAGCACGTCTAATTCTTTGCCTACTGGCCATATGTCGTTAGGATGAAGTGTCAGGTCGGGAGAATTGCTGGAATGTTCTGCATTATATTCAGGTCGTTGATGCAAACCTGCGACAACACGCCCTGCGGTTTTGACTGTCTGAACAAAGACATCGTCGTAGCGTCGAATCCGTAGGCCAGTGTCGTGTTGTCTTAACCAATTATCCGGTGTATCAAAGTAGGTGTTACCCAGCTCTCGACAACTGTGCTGAAGAACTTTTTCCTCAGCTATTTTGGCAACCAAAGTCGTTGAAAATTCAGGTGAAACAAAAAACTTCAGTTCTATCTCGGTTTCCATATTTTTACCTTTAACGGATGACCCTGACAGCATATTGCCTAATACCATCATCGGCAAGTGGCAAATATAGCCCAAATGATGATCTAAAACAGTTTTAATGATGGATTGATTAGGTTAACATGCGCGACTTTATAGCCATCGTTCAAGATTTCGCCTTATGGCAGAAGTTTCTATAGGTTATATTTTTTAGGTTGAATAACCATGCCAGTAAATACAATTATGGGGTTATTTGCAAAGTCCCCAATTAAACCTTTGCAACGCCACGTTGTGTGTGTGAATGAGTGCTGCTCCCACCTGGTAAATTTCTTTGAAGTTTGCTCTCAGGGCGATTGGGAAAAAGCCAGTGAAATTCGCGCACAAATTTCTCATCTGGAGAAGGAAGCGGATTCCCTTAAGCGAGAAATTCGCTTAAAGCTGCCTCGTGGTTTGTTCTTACCTGTAGACCGCACAGACATGCTTGAACTGCTGACTCAGCAAGACAAGCTGGCCAATCTGGCGAAGGATATTGCCGGTCGCGTCGTCGGACGTCAGCTGCAAATTCCAGAGCCGCTTCAGGAAAACTTCATTTTGTATGTCAAACGTTGCCTTGATGCTGCCGAGCAGGCGCAGAAAGTGATCAACGAACTGGACGAATTACTGGAAACTGGCTTTAAGGGTCGCGAAGTCACTTTGGTGGCAGAGATGATCCATCAACTGGATGCCATCGAAGATGATACAGATGCCATGCAGATTGAACTGCGCCAGCAACTTATGGCGATCGAATCGAAGTACAATCCGATCGACATCATGTTCTTATACAAGATTTTAGAATGGGTAGGTGGCATCGCCGATCAAGCTCAGCGCGTTGGCGCAAGGCTTGAGCTGATGTTATCTCGTTCATAAACGAAAACTGAAACACATAACATGAGATGGGATTGTAATAAGGCGCACGGAGAGCTTGTGTGCCTTTCTTGTGCGCTTGTACAAAACTCCCCTCATACGTTATCCAACAACTAGGTATTACGATGGATATCCTCGCGAACTACGGCACTATCATTATTTTAGTTGCAGCATTATTTGGCTTCATGATGGCTATCGGTATTGGTGCAAATGATGTAGCAAACGCCATGGGTACATCAGTCGGCTCAAAAGCGCTGACTGTAAAACAAGCGATCATCATCGCGATGATTTTCGAATTTGCCGGTGCTTACTTAGCAGGCGGTGAAGTAACGGATACGATCCGTAAAGGGGTAATCGAAACCTCTCTGTTTGCTGATCAGCCAGACGTTTTGGTCTACGGTATGATGTCTGCCCTTCTGGCAGCGGGTACCTGGCTACTATTGGCTTCCTACATGGGCTGGCCAGTATCTACAACACACTCTATCATTGGTGCCATTATTGGTTTCGCCTGTATCTCCGTTGGTACTGAAGCCGTTGACTGGGCCTCTGTTCAAGGCATCGTAGGTAGCTGGATCATCACGCCAATCATTTCTGGTTTCTTCGCTTACGTGATCTTTGTGAGTGCACAGCGCCTGATTTTCGATACGGAAAACCCACTGATCAACGCGAAACGCTTTGTCCCTGTGTACATGTTCATTACCACCATGGTTATTGCGCTTGTTACTATCAAAAAAGGTCTAAAACACGTTGGCTTACACCTGAGCAACACAGAAGCATGGCTATGGTCTGCCGGTGTCTCTGGTCTAATTATGATCGGCGGTTACCTGTACATTCAGAAGAAATTTGCTCACCGCGAAGACGACCACAGTTTTGCTGGCGTTGAAAGTATCTTTAGCGTACTGATGGTTATCACTGCGTGTGCCATGGCTTTTGCACATGGTTCTAACGACGTTGCGAACGCAATCGGTCCTCTTTCAGCGGTAGTATCCACAGTTGAAAATCTGGGTGAAATCACCACGAAAAGCTCTATTGCCTGGTGGATCCTTCCTCTTGGTGGTATTGGTATTGTTGTCGGTCTGGCGACTATGGGTCACAAAGTAATGGCTACCGTAGGTACAGGCATTACAGAACTGACTCCAAGCCGTGGTTTCGCTGCTCAGCTTGCAACAGCTTCAACCGTTGTTCTGGCATCGGGTACTGGTCTGCCAATTTCAACTACTCAAACTTTGGTCGGTGCGGTTCTGGGTGTAGGTTTCGCCCGTGGTATCGCAGCACTGAACCTAGGTGTAGTGCGTAATATCGTTGCTTCCTGGGTCGTAACACTACCAGCAGGCGCGCTGCTTGCTGTTGTGTTCTTCTATGCAATCCAAGGGATGTTTATGTAAGGCTTTTGTTAGCCACATGTCATTATTGACTCAAACGCACAGAAAGGGAGGCTTTGCCTCCCTCTTTTGTTGCACCAGTGCCTGAAACTTCATACTATCTGTGTCTAATTAAGAATAAAGGGGTAGCGTCAAAGTGTTATCCCACCTCATCATCAGTTAAGGGACGTACCGTGAAAAAACTTATTTGTCTGGTCCTCTTTAGCATGCTTGCCGCACCAGTCAGTTTTGCCAAAGACCGCTACATTTCAGACAACCTATTCACTTACATGCACGCTGGACCGAGTAACCAGTTTCGTATTATTGGCAGTGTAAATGCAGGCGACAAAATTACCTTAGTCGCGACAAACCGTGAAACAGGATACAGCCAGGTCGTTGACTCAAAAGGTCGTAAGGGTTGGGTAGAAAGCAAATACGTATCGACCAGACCAAGCATGGCAGAACGCTTACCTAAGCTGGAAAAAGAGCTGGGTGAAGTAAAAGAGAAGCTGGCTAACGCCCGTAAAAATTCAGATGATGAAAAAGCAGGGCTGGTGGATTCTCTTGAATCGCGTAATGAACAAATCAAAGAGCTTGAGAAAAACTACGCAGACATGAACAAGCAGTTGACCGCGTCTCAGAGCGAAGTACGTGAACTGCGCGCCAAGCTAGACACTCAAAAAGAAGACTTGCTGCTTAAGTACTTCATGTACGGTGGTGGTGTTGCCGGAATTGGACTTATCTTGGGTTTGATTCTTCCGCACCTTATCCCGCGTAGAAAGAAATCCCCTTCTGGTTGGGCATAATTGAATTATCTAGATTCTGATGACATTAAAAAGGGCTCCTCTCGGAGCCCTTTTGCTATTTAACCTGTTCTCGGGATAAGAGAATAGCTAACGCCACTCATACAATGCAGGGATTTCTATCTTCTCCCCTTCAAAGTCCACCACTACGGTTCTTGGAGTGATACTTTCAATCTTGACTCGCTCATCCACCCAATCGCCTTCTTTCACTTCCTGACCATTGACCTTCACCCAACGTCTGTCACTGCTTGAGGCGTACATGTGAGTCTGAAGGTTCAGCGCGGGTAATTTTCCACGAAAACGACGTTCATTCCCCACTAACTCTGTGACTTCATATTGAGCATCGTCCCGATCGCGCGAACTTCCGGAGGTAGATGTGTCGCTGATCGCAGACTGAACCATTTGCGCCAACTCAGGAGAGAGTTCAGACAAATCAAGATTATCCAGCGACTCACCTGAGCGTTCAGGCTTGGCAGATTCCGTTTCTACAGGTTGGTAGACAAATTCCTGTGGCGTATTGTCAACAAGTTGCCCGTCAACCGCTGGAAGCGCCACAAGTTCACCAAACTGAGGAAAGTCCAGAATCTTAGCCTGCTGCACTTTCACACTTTCAACCTGAACAATAGGAGACGTGTCTGGCTGGTAGTTTAAGTAGTGCCAACTGGCAACCAAAATCGCCGGAGTGAACAGTATGACTGTTTTAAAAAATCCAGACCCACTTGCTGCTCGTGCTGGTTCTGCGCGAACCTGAGCCGCCTGAGGACGCTGATACCCCGATTCTGTTTGCTTGAGCCTTTGCAATACATTAGACATCGGTTGGCTCCTCTTTCTTTGGCGTTAATGTGGGTGCCGATTCATTGGTGATCAAATCCAAAAGCTGCAATGTTTTTGCTCCGACTATTCCATCCACAAACAACCCCTGCCAACGCTGAAACGCCTCCACTTTCTCTTTGAGGCTTTCATCGAAAATGCTGTTACTTTCTGAGCTTTCCCCAAGAGCCTTCGAAAGCATACCTTCTAACGCCGCCACAGGCCCACCCTGATTTCCTAACTTTAAGGTCTGAGCGATAGGGTCGTGCCAGATTGTTCGATACTCTCCTGCCCACTTTTCTTCTAGCCAGAAGCGGGGAATTTCCACTCGCTCATCGCCTAGAAGCAGTTGCGCGTTATCGTTGTTCAGGGAGAACAACACAGCGTAATGACGTTGGTTATTCACGTTCAGTGCAAACACCACTGGGCGATTCTGCTTGCCCACTTCATCCAAGGTGCCCGTTTCAACGGTACAGTAATAGGCTGACTCTGTCCTTTCGCATTCAGAATCTCTTACCGAGCCCTGAAGCCCCCAGACATTAAATAGCTTCAACGTTGCTGCAATCGCATCATGACTGCCAGACAATATGGGAGAGAGCGTCTGCTCAACTGGCACTTTGACTGTCTGAGTTTCTACACGTACTTCCCTTGGCGCTTCTGGCATCCATTTTTGTAGGGCAAGTGGCGTAGCAAAGTAAGAAAAAGCTGCCAGTGCAGCACTCGAACCCAATAACATCAGAGAGGGTAGCACACTAGTTCGTGAGGATTTTGTGGTTATGACTGATTCGACAGGTGCTTGAAATGCCATCACGTCTTCACTCGCCGCCTGAGCGATCGTCTTATTCACCGTTTTCACGCCACTTTGGCTGGCGTATTGAAGGCACTTGTCACACACCAGGTTAATCAACCTTGGAATGCCCTGAGTAAATCGGGCTATGGTTTTCACCGCAGCAGGTTCAAACAGTTCAGAAGACCCATTCGCCAGCGCCAGACGAAAGTCAATGTATTCGCCGATTTCCGCGGGATTAAGCGGCAATAAGTGATAACGCCCTGTTATCCTTTGCGCTAACTGACGCAGCTCTGTGGTTTGCAATTTGGCTTGCAGTTCTGGCTGACCGATTAACAACACTTTCAACAGTTTCTGGCTGTCAGTTTCAAGGTTGGTCAGCAATCTGAGCTGCTCTAGAACGTCAGGTAAGAGGTGCTGTGCTTCATCAATAATCAGAAGCGTCTGAAACCCGTTGTCATGGTTGTCGAGCAGGAATTGCTGAATCGACTGAGTCAGAATCTTCAGAGAAGCTTCATCTGGATACTCAATCCCAAACTCATCACAAATCGCTTCAAGTAAATCCTGACTGGAATAGGTAGGGTTGAGAATCAACGCTGCTTTGGTCTCTTCACCCAGAGCAGACAACATGGCTTTTGACACGGTAGTTTTCCCCGTGCCTACTTCGCCCGTCAGCATCGCAAAACCGCCCCCCTCACCTAAACCGGATTGAAGGTGGTTCATCGCTTCACGATGACGAGCGCTTAAATACAGGTACTTTGAACTGGGTACTATTGAGAATGGCAATTCAGTAAAACCGAAAAAATCCTTATACATGCTCATCTCTCTTCGCTAAGATTCTGGCAAATTACCATTGTGACGAGGTTTGTAAAGCCTCACGACAAATTAGGGAGTCAAACTTGGACGTATATTTAGTCGGTGGCGCCGTTCGTGACCAATTACTGGGCATTTCTGTCCACGACAAAGATTGGGTAGTCGTAGGCAGTTCACCTGAACAAATGCTGTCACAAGGCTTTCAGACCGTAGGGAAAGACTTTCCGGTTTACCTGCACCCTAAGACTCATGAAGAGTACGCACTAGCGCGAACAGAACGTAAATCAGGTCATGGGTACACCGGATTCGAATGTCACTTTTCTCCTGATGTGACCATCGAAGATGATCTTCTGCGTCGTGATTTAACGATCAATGCCATGGCACAGCATGAAGACGGCACTATTATCGACCCCTATGGCGGGCAACAAGATCTTCAAAACAAAGTGCTAAGACACGTATCGGATGCGTTTGTCGAAGATCCATTACGCGTTCTTCGTGTTGCGCGTTTTGCCGCCAAGCTTGCGCCTTTAGGATTTACCGTGGCGGATGAAACCCTAGAATTAATGAGCAAGATAGCGCAATCCGGAGAACTCTCACACCTGACAGCGGAGAGGGTCTGGCAGGAATGGCATAAGTCTCTCACTACCGAAAGACCTGACGTTTTTCTTGAAGTGCTCAGACAATGTGGCGCTATGAAAGTCGTTCTTCCTGAATTGGATGTTCTGTTTGGTGTACCACAGCCTGCGCAATGGCATCCGGAAATTGATACGGGGATCCACACTTTAATGGTTGCAAGGCAGGCTGCCGATTTGAGCAAGGATCCAGTCATTCGCTTCGCCGCACAGGTGCATGATCTTGGAAAAGGCGTGACACCGGAGGAAGAATGGCCAAGTCATAAAATGCACTGCCATACCGGTCTCAAAGTGATCAAGCAGCTGTGTAGTCGCATCAAGATCCCAAATGAATATCGCGACACGGCTTTGGTGGTGTGCGAACACCACACCAACATTCACAGAGTAGAAGAACTTCGAGCGAATACGAAACTCAAGATCCTCAATAAACTGGATGTATGGCGAAAACCTGAAAGGCTAAAGCAACTGTTGATCTGTTGTGAGGCGGATCATCGTGGACGTTTAGGTTTGGAAGACAACCCCTACCCTCAGACCCACATTTTCAATCAAGCCTACCAAGCGGCATTAAGAGCCGACGTGCAAGATGTGATTCGGGATGGGTTTACCGGAAAGAACATCCGGGAAGAGCTAGACAGAAGACGCTTGAATTTTATTAAAGAAATATAAGCCACGAAAAAGCGCCACCTTCTAAGAAAGTGGCGCTTTTTGCTCTAAGCTCTAAGCTCTAAGCTCTAAGCTCTAAGCTCTAAGCTCTAAGAAATTATTCTTGAGGTACCACTTTACCAATGTAAGGCAAGTTACGGTATTTCTGAGCGTAATCAATACCAACACCGACAACAAACTCGTCTGGGATTTCAAAACCGATAAATTTCGCATCTACTTCCACTTCACGACGAGAAGGCTTATCCAGCAACGTACAGATTTGAATAGACGCAGGCTCACGAATCTCAAGGATCTCACAAACTTTGCTTAGCGTATTACCTGTATCGATGATGTCTTCCACCAGCAGCACGTCTTTGTCCTTAATGTCGTCATCCAGATCTTTCAGGATGCGGACATCGCGTGAACTTTCCATCGCATTGCCGTAACTTGATGCTGTCATAAAGTCCACGGTGTGGTTTTGACCGATAGTACGGGTAAGGTCAGCCATAAAAACAAACGAACCACGCAGCAGTCCCACCAGCACCAGTTCTTTGTCTGAGTTCTTGTAATGTTCGGTGATTTTCTCGCCCAATTCGACAACGCGCTTCTGAACATCTTGCTCAGAAATCATGACTTCAACTGTATGTTTCATACTGCTCTCAATTTATTAGTGACTGATTTTGTAGAATAAATCACATTATCTAAAATTTATATTTTCGTTAATGTGCGTCCATTAACACATTTTACCATTGCAAACTACTCAGGGAAATTTTTAACTTGGTCATGAAAATGAGTACTTTCCGACATTTCTTCATTGACACTTTTATATGCACCATTACACTCATAATGCAAATCTAATTATAAAATAATCATTAAACTTTATATGTTGGCAAGGAAATAAAAACTATGGATACAGTAAAAAAACGTCCAAGAACAAGGCTATCTCCACAAAAGCGTAAAGAACAGCTTCACGATATTGCTATCGAAGTGTTCGCAAAACGCGGCATCGGTCGCGGGGGTCACGCTGATATCGCAGAAATTGCACAGGTTTCTGTTGCAACCGTATTCAACTACTTCCAAACACGTGAAGATTTGGTTGATGAAGTACTGAGTCAGGTTGAAAAGCAATACGCGCTATTCATCAATGAAAGCTTGAAGGTTGACGCAACAGCTGAAGAAAACCTGACAAGCCTAACGCAAAACATCATCAAAGCGGCACTGGATGGCACTCACTGGATGAAAGTCTGGTTTGAGTGGAGCACATCCACTCGTGAAGAAGTGTGGCCACTGTTCCTGTCTAGCAACGAAGAGTCTCAAAAACGTATTGAAGACATGTTCCTGACAGCAATGGAGCGTGGTGAAGTATGTGACGAGCATAAAGCCGAAGACTTAGCGAAACTGCTTCACGGCATCTGCTACTCATTGTACGTACAGGCAAACCGTAACCCGGATCCTGAGTACTTAGAAGGTTTGGTTGGAAGCTTCCTTGGCATGCTTTGCATTTACAAGCAAGACCACTAATCATTAATCAAATACTGCTGAATTGAAAAACGGAGGGTTTACCCTCCGTTTTTATTTCCGTTAAACAAAATCGGGTTTTCAACACAACAAAAAAACCGCTGACAAGCAGCGGTTTTCATCATTCAGTATTAAGAAAAATTACTTTTTCTTCTTAACCGCTTTTTTGTTTGGAAGGTCAGTGATTGAACCTTCAAACACTTCTGCAGCCAGACCCACAGACTCATGCAGAGTTGGGTGAGCGTGGATAGTCAGAGCGATATCTTCTGCATCACAACCCATTTCGATTGCCAGACCGATTTCACCCAGTAGCTCACCACCGTTAGTACCAACGATAGCACCACCAATTACACGATGAGTGTCTTTGTCGAAGATAAGCTTAGTCATACCATCTGCACAGTCAGACGCGATTGCACGACCAGACGCTGCCCATGGGAAAGTTGCTGTTTCGTAGTTGATGCCTTCTGCTTTCGCTTCTTTCTCAGTCTTACCAACCCACGCCACTTCTGGCTCAGTGTAAGCGATTGAAGGAATAACTTTAGGATCGAAGTAGTGCTTCTTACCAGCAATAACTTCTGCAGCAACGTGACCTTCATGCACACCTTTGTGAGCCAGCATTGGCTGACCTACAACATCACCAATTGCGAAGATGTGAGGGATGTTAGTACGCATCTGCTTATCAACATTGATGAAGCCACGTTCGTCAATTTCGATGCCCGCTTTTTCGCCATCAATCAGAAGACCATTTGGCACACGGCCGATAGCAACAAGAACTGCATCGTAACGCTCAGCTTCTGCTGGCGCTTTCTTGCCTTCCATTGAAACGTAGATACCGTCTTCTTTCGCTTCAACCGCAGTTACTTTGGTTTCAAGCATCAGGTTAAATTTGTCTTTAACGCGCTTGGTGTAAACCTTAACGATGTCTTTGTCTGCAGCAGGAATAACCTGATCAAACATTTCAACAACGTCAACTTTTGAGCCAAGAGACTGGTAAACCGTACCCATTTCAAGACCGATGATACCACCGCCCATGATAAGCAGTTTGCCTGGAACTTCTTTCAGTTCAAGAGCATCCGTTGAATCCCAGATACGTGGGTCTTCATGTGGGATGAATGGCAGTTTAATTGGACGAGAACCAGCGGCAACGATAGCGTTGTCGAAGTTAACTGTAGTTGCTTCGCCTTCACCCTCTACAAGGATAGAATTAGGACCAGTGAACTTACCGTAGCCGTTAACAACAGTCACGTTACGCATCTTAGCCATACCGCCAAGACCGCCAGTCAGCTGGTTAACCACTTTTTCTTTCCAGATACGGATTTTGTTGATGTCCGTTTGTGGTTCACCAAATACCACACCGTGATCAGCCATTGCTTTCGCTTCTTCGATCACTTTTGATACGTGCAGCAGTGCTTTAGATGGGATACAACCCACGTTCAGACACACACCACCAAGGGTGGTGTAACGCTCGATAAGTACTGTTTCCAGACCTAGATCCGCACAACGGAATGCAGCAGAGTAACCAGCAGGACCAGAACCAAGTACAACAACTTGGGCTTTAATTTCTTTGCTCATTTTGACCTCTTGTAGTCATTATCCCTAACAGGCTGAGTGGGTGTTCAATGAATTCTTTTTAGAACGTTCTATTTTCAGACCGAAACAGTTTACAGAGTTGTTAAAGGTGTGAAAAGTAAATCCATTTAGCCTGTGAGCCAGACAACAGTTCGATTGTGAAACGCCTGTAGCGAACAAGGTTTAATCAAACTATTTTGAGTAACTAGAGGGCGGCATATAGCCGCCCTGTTTCAACCTATATTGACTTATAGCACCAAGCGGCGAATGTCGCTCAGGCAATTGTTCAAGTAAGTGATGAAGCGCGCACCTTCTGCGCCATCGATCACACGGTGATCGTAGGACAGAGAAAGCGGAAGCTGAAGACGAGGAGTGAAGTCTTTACCATTCCACACAGGCTTCATTTCAGACTTAGATACACCAAGGATACCTACTTCTGGAGCGTTTACGATTGGCGTAAATGCAGTACCGCCGATACCACCCAGGCTAGAGATAGTGAAACAGCCACCTTGCATATCACTTGCCGTTAGCTTGCCAGCACGTGCTTTCTTAGACACTGCCATCAGTTCTTCTGAAAGCTCGTAGATACCTTTCTTGTTCACATCTTTGAAGACAGGAACAACCAGACCATTTGGTGTATCTACTGCGATACCGATGTTCACGTATTTCTTCAGAATGATGCTTTCGCCGTCTTCTGATAGAGAAGAGTTGAACGCAGGGAAGGCTTCAAGTGCTTTAGCAGCAGCCTTCATGATGAACACAAGAGGTGTGATCTTCATTCCTGATTCTTTCTTCGCTTCAATCGCGTTCTGCTCTTTGCGGAATGCTTCAAGCTCTGTGATGTCTGCGTTGTCCCACTGTGTAACGTGAGGGATCATTACCCAGTTACGGTGTAGGTTCGCACCAGAAATCTTCTTAATCTTAGAAAGCTTCTGTACTTCAGTCTCACCGAACTTGCTGAAATCAACTTTCGGCCATGGTAATAGACCAAGTGCACTGCCGTCGCCACCTGATGCTCCCGCACCAGATTCAAGGCGCTTAAGCGCTTCTTTAACGTAGCTTTGAACGTCTTCTTTCAGGATACGGCTCTTACGACCCGTGCCTTTAACCTTAGACAGGTTAACGCCAAACTCACGAGCAAGACGACGAACCACTGGAGACGCATGTGCGTATTCGTTGTTTTCCTGGAAGTCGCCCGTTGATGCTGCTGGAGCAGCTTTTGGTGCTTCAGAAGGCGCTGGTGCTGCCGGTGCCGCTGGTGCTGGAGCCGCTTGAGCAGGAGCTGGCGCTGCTGCCGGAGCTGAGCCCGCTACTTCGAAGACCATGATTAGAGAGCCAGTAGACACTTTGTCGCCAGCTGCAATCTTAATCTCTTTTACCGTACCTACAAATGGTGCAGGAACTTCCATAGAAGCCTTATCGCCTTCTACAGTGATCAGAGATTGCTCTTCTTCAACTGTGTCGCCAACAGCAACCATGATTTCTGTCACTTCGACTTCGTCACCACCGATGTCTGGCACGTGAACTTCTTTCAGTTCTGCCGCTGCCGCAGGAGCTGGAGCCGCTTCAGCAGCTGGTGCTTCCGCCGCCGGAGCAGGCGCAGCTTCAGCTGCACCTTCTGCTTCGAAGACCATGATTAGAGAGCCAGTTGAAACAGAGTCACCTTCAGCAACTTTGATTTCTTTTACGATACCCGCTTGAGAAGCAGGAACTTCCATAGAAGCTTTATCACCTTCTACAGTGATCAGAGATTGTTCTTCTTCAACCTTGTCGCCAACGCTTACAAGAATTTCAGTAACTTCAACCTCATCGGCACCGATGTCAGGTACATTAATTTCGATAGCCATTGCTTATCTACCTTCTAAATTAAGCGTTGTCTTATGCGTATAGCGGGTTTGTTTTTTCAGTGTCGATGTCGAACTTCTTAATCGCTTCAACAACCACTGATTTCTCAACATCACCGCGCTTAGCAAGCTCAGTTAGTGCTGCTACCACTACATAGCCTGCATTCACTTCGAAGTGACGACGTAGGTTCTCACGGCTGTCTGAGCGACCAAAGCCATCAGTACCCAGAACCTTGTAAGACTCAGAAGGCATAAATGAACGAACTTGCTCTGCGTAGTTTTTCATGTAGTCCGTTGCTGCAATCGCAGGTTCAGTACCCATCACTTCTGTAATGTAAGGCACTTGCGCTTCTGCTTCTGGGTGAAGCATGTTGTAGCGCTCTGCTGCCTGACCATCACGAGTTAGTTCATTGAACGATGTAACAGAGAACACGTCAGATGCGACGCCATATTCTTCGCTTAGGATAGTCGCTGCTTTGCGCACTTCGTTCATGATAGTACCAGAGCCCATTAGCTGAACTTTAGACTTATCACCTGCGTAAGACTCAAGCTTGTAGATACCCTTACGAATGCCTTCTTCAGCGCCTTCTGGCATTGCTGGCATTGCGTAGTTTTCGTTCATTACCGTTAGGTAGTAGAACACGTTCTCTTGGTTCTCACCGTACATGCGACGGATACCGTCTTGCATGATTACCGCAACTTCATAAGCGAATGTTGGGTCGTAAGAGATACAGTTAGGAACCGTACCAGCCATGATGTGTGAGTGACCGTCTTCGTGCTGCAGACCTTCACCGTTAAGTGTTGTACGACCTGCTGTTGCACCCAATAGGAAGCCACGAGCTTGCTGGTCACCAGCCATCCATGCCATATCACCTACACGTTGGAAACCAAACATTGAGTAGTAGATGTAGAAAGGAATCATTGGTAGATCGTTGGTGCTGTACGAAGTCGCCGCAGCAACCCAAGAAGCCATTGAGCCTAACTCGTTGATACCTTCTTGTAGAACCTGACCAGAGGTCGCTTCTTTGTAGTAAGAAACGATGCCTTTATCTTCTGGCGTGTATTCCTGACCGTGTGGGTTGTAGATACCGATCTGACGGAATAGACCTTCCATACCGAACGTACGCGCTTCATCACAGATGATAGGAACAATGTTCTTACCAATGTTCTTGTTCTTAAGCAGAATGTTAAGGGTACGAACGTAAGCCATTGTTGTAGAGATGTCGCGCTTTTGCTCATCCAGCAAAGGCTTGAACTCTTCTAGCTCTGGTACTTTAAATTCTTGAGTAAATTTAGGCAGACGCTGTGGCGTGTAGCCTTTCAGTTCTTTACGACGAGCGTGCAGGTATTCGTACTCCGCTGAGCCTTCTTCAAGTTTCAGGTAAGGAAGTTCTTTAACCGCATCGTCAGTTAGGATGTCTTGAAGACCCAGACGATCACGTAGGTGCAGTACGTGAGTCATGTCCATCTTCTTAACCTGGTGCGCGATGTTCTTACCTTCAGCCGCTTCACCCATGCCGTAACCTTTAACAGTCTTCGCAAGGATTACCGTAGGACGACCTTTGGTGTCCGCTGCGTTTTTGTATGCCGCGTACAGTTTAGAAGACTCATGACCACCACGCTTAAGCGCGAAGATTTCGTCGTCAGTCATGTCAGCAACAAGTGCTGCTGTTTCTGGGTACTTACCAAAGAAGTGCTCACGTACGTATGCGCCATCTTTAGATTTAAATGTTTGGTAGTCACCGTCCACAGTTTCGTTCATTAGCTGTAGAAGCTTGCCAGTCGTATCTTTAGCAAGTAGTGCATCCCAGTTGCTACCCCAGATAACTTTAACAACGTTCCAGCCAGCGCCTTTGAACAGACCTTCTAGCTCTTGAATGATGCTACCGTTACCCATAACAGGGCCATCTAGACGCTGTAGGTTACAGTTCACTAGGAAACATAGGTTGTCCAGCTTCTCACGCGCAGCGAAGGAAAGAGAACCACGTGATTCTGGCTCATCCATCTCACCGTCGCCTAGGAACGCGTATACGCGTTGTGCAGACGTATCTTTCAGACCACGACCGTCAAGGTATTTAAGGAAACGAGCTTGGTAGATCGCTGAGATTGGACCAAGACCCATAGATACGGTTGGGAACTGCCAGAATTCAGGCATCAGTTTAGGGTGCGGGTATGACGGGATACCTTTGCCGTCTACTTCTTGACGGAAGTTGTCTAACTGCTCTTCAGTCAGACGACCTTCAACAAATGCACGCGAGTAGATACCAGGAGAAATGTGACCTTGGTAGTATACGAGATCGCCACCGTCCGTTTCATTTGGAGCACGGAAGAAGTGGTTGAAACATACTTCGTAAAATGCCGCAGAAGATTGGAAAGACGCCATGTGACCACCTAGGTCCAGGTCTTTCTTTGAGGCACGCAGAACAATCATGATTGCGTTCCAGCGGATGATAGAGCGAATACGGCGCTCTAGCGTGGTATCACCTGGGTAAGCAGGTTCTTGATCGGCTGGAATAGTGTTGATGTAGTTGGTTGTTATACCTGTTGGCATATCAACGCCATCTAGGCGTGCTTTGTCTAGAACTTGCTCTAGTAGGAACTGGGCACGCTCTACACCTTCTTCACGAACTACTGACTCAAGTGCTTGAAGCCATTCTTGAGTTTCAAGTGCGTCTACGTCATGCTTCATATCAGACATGGCGATCTATCCTTCTGTTGGTTGGATCTACTTTAAACTTGTAATAGCCGGTTATGACGGCTCATTACCTCGTTGAATTCGACGCAAAGAGCGTTCTCTTCGTGACTCCTCACGAGTCAAATCCAACAATGTTTCTTCGATATAAGCTAAGTGTGAATGAGACATTTCACGTGCCTTCTCAGGGTGACCTGAAACAATCGCATCCACAATATTAGCTCTGTGTTTACTGACTCTATCCACCACTTCATCGCGGCGGTGCAATAGTTTTAAATTCTGTAAGACATTCTGCTCAAGCAAAGGAGACAAGCTACGCACAATATGGAGCAATACCACGTTATGCGCCGCTTCGGTTAAGGCAATCAGAAACGCCATTACCGCAGAGGCTTCTGCTTCTACGTCTTTCTTCTCTTGCGCCTGGCGAATTTGCTCTAAGCAAAGCTGAATTCGCTCGAAGTCTTCATCGGTACCACGTAATGCCGCAAAGTATGCAGAAAGCCCTTCCATCGCATGGCGCGCTTCCAACAAGTCCAGTTGAGTTTCAGAATGGGTGGACAATAAATTCAGTAAAGGATCGGAGAAGCTCTTCCAAAGAGATTCACTCACGAAGGTTCCACCACCTTGACGACGGGTTAACAAACGCTTTGCTTCCAGCCTCTGAATTGCTTCTCGGACAGAAGGACGTGAAACATCAAATTGTTTCGCTAACTCCCTTTCCGGTGGCAATTGCTCGCCCGGAGAAAGTGTTCCTTCCAGTATCAACCGCTCCAACTCCTGCTCAATGACATCGGAGAGTTTCGGCTGACGAATCCTTTGATAAGCCATATTTATTGTTCTTCTACTCTTGCAGTCAATTGGTAATACCAATTTCAAATTGGGCGAAAAAATAACATAATTAAAACGATACTGTCCAGATAAAACTTGACTCACATCATTGAACGCGGCACAAATTAACCTGAATGCAACAAGAGCTTATTAAAACAGCAATAAAATTGGTCTTACCAATTAATATGTCGTTCTGTGTGACATAAATTAGAGTTATGACAATTTGTTTTTAATCGTAGGTTGAGCTTAGTCACAACTTATAGATTTGACATCTGGGAAAGCGACGGTTTCAGTTAACACACTGAAATAGTGCTACTTCGATCCAGAATTGAGAAGTTTGCGAAAATGCCGCCAGTCAAATGTGAGCCCAGGGTCAGATTTGCGAAGTGGCGCAATAAACTGATGACCAGTAATTCGATGGTCGGTCACTTGCGGGTATTTTTTTTGTATCAATTTGGTTAGCAGGATAAGCGACTGGTACTGAGTATCGGTATAGCTATCAAACTCACAGCCTTCCAGTTCGATTCCTATGGAGTAGTCATTGCAACGCTCCCTTCCAGCAAAACTCGACACGCCCGCATGCCAGGCTCTCTTATTAAAGGGGACGAACTGTACAATATTGCCATCTCGACGAATCAAGCAATGGGCGGAAACATTCAAATCCTTTATTACTTTAAAAAAGGGATGGAGGGTGCTGTCTAACTTCCCTTCAAAAAACGCTTCTATATAAGTGCCCGTATAGTCTCTGGGAGGCAGGCTAATGTGATGAAGTACAAGTAACGATATGTCTTCTTCGTTTGAACGCGAATCACAAAAAGGCGAAGGTACCCGTTTTACGTCTGTTAACCATTGTGTTTCATCAATCTGCATTACTTTTACGCCCCATGCCCTTCTTGTTTTGTCAGCAAAGTATAAAGGAGTGAGAGAAATAGCTGAATTCTCACTTCTCAAAGAGTATCATTCACACCAATTAAACTTCACTTAACTCCCAAACTGCGATGAAACACACACACAATAGCGAAGAACGTCTTGAGTATTTGAAGCAGCAACTGCCACTAGAAATCACACGTTCGGTTGAAGACACAATTAAAGAAGACTTAGGTGGCACACTTGATCCTGCCGCTGACATTACCGCTGCTTTGATTCCTGAGGACGCACAAAACACAGCTACAATCATCACCCGAGAGCACGGTATTTTCTGTGGTCAGGCATGGGCTGATGAGGTATTTAAACAGTTGGGTGGTGAAGTAAAAATCGACTGGTACGTTAACGATGGCGACAAAGTGGAACCAAACCAGACACTTTGTACTTTGACTGGTCCTGCACGTATTCTGTTGACGGGTGAGCGCAATGCGATGAACTTTATTCAAACCCTCTCAGGTTGTGCGACCATTGTTGCTCAATACGCAGAAAAGCTTGAGGGGACAGGCTGTCGCCTTCTTGATACACGAAAAACCATTCCGGGTCTGCGCAGCGCTCTGAAATACGCCGTGACATGTGGCGGAGGATTCAATCATCGCATCGGTGTATTTGATGCTTACCTAATCAAAGAAAACCACATTCTGGCGTGTGGTGGTATTCAAAAAGCCATTGAAACCGCTAAAAACCTAAACCCCGGAAAACCCGTTGAAGTTGAAACGGAAAATCTTGATGAGTTACGCCAGGCCATCGATGCCGGCGCAGACATCATTATGCTGGACAATTTCTCCACTGACATGATGCGTGAAGCGGTCAAAATCAACAATGGCAAAGCCGCATTAGAAAACTCAGGGAACGTAACACTGGAGACCATCCGTGAATACGCTGAAACTGGCGTTGATTACATTTCCGTTGGCGCACTAACAAAACACCTCAAATCGATGGATTTATCCATGCGTTTTCAATAAGTTACACAGTAGACCATTATCACAAATCTGTCATCTTTTATAAAAATAAACTAACGGATGAAAAGAGAGCCTAGCTCTCTTTTTTGTTACCTATCGCAACCTTGCGAGACACATCACTCATCTCATTTGAAGTAACTCGCACAAGATTCGTAACCTCATGAAACAGCTGAAAAATTCTTAAAGCCTCCTCCAGCAATTCTTTAATTAGTGTTTCATTACCCTTGGCACGCTCATATTCTCGCCTTGTTTTTATACGACCTTTTAAATGGAGTTATTTATGAAAAATAAAAAACAACAGGGCTTTACGCTGATAGAGCTAATGATTGTTGTGGCGGTAATCGGAGTTTTAGCGGCAATTGCTGTACCTCAATATCAAAAATATGTAGGGAAGTCAGAAGCAGCAACAGCTTTGGCTTCCATCACTGGCCTAAGAACAAATGTTGAAACTTATGTGGTAGAAATGGGAGCTTTCCCTACAATATCCCAAGTAGTTCCACCATCTTCTGCTTTGGGCACTATTACCTTCCCTAATGCTGCGAGTGCAGCTGGTGATATCAAATTTGAGTTTAAAAGTACTGGTGTTAGCCCTTCTGTTGTAGGTAAACATGTAACACTGGTTCGCTCTAGCTCTGGAGGCTGGTCATGCTCTACTGACGTTGGTTCTGACATTAAACCCAAGGGCTGTTAACAATAATAATGCATACCAACTTAGCTAGCATTCTTCGCCAAGCTGATATTATTAGCGAAGAACATGAGCAAGCTATAGTCGAACGCATTGAAAGTTCCGGGGGCAGTGTCCCCGGAGCTATTCTTGCTCTTGGCATTCTTCCTTCTTTTGAGCTGACTCAGCATATTGCTGAGATTTTTGGTTTATCGGTCATCGAAACCAACCAATACGATTATACTCAGCTATGTGAGCAGTTAGGACTTCGAGACTTAATTACCCGTTACAACGCGTTACCCGTTGAATCCACTAATAACACGCTTTTTATTGCTTTATCGGACCCTACTGTCGTTGAAGCAGAAGAGGAATTTCGCTTTGCAACTAACCAACAAGTAGAAATATTGCTCTGCGACGAAAGAGAGCTTACAAGCTGTATTCGTCGCATGTATGGTAAGAATCGAGTTGAAAGCGGAACTGGTGGTAAAGAGATCACTCAAGACGAGTTAGCAGACCTGGTTCAAATCAGTGACGATGAATTTGAGTCTGTAGAAGACTTGAGTCAGGATGACGCCCCCGTAAGTCGTTTTATTCACCAGGTCCTTCTGGACGCTGTACGTAAAGGTGCATCGGATATTCACTTCGAGCCTTACGAAGACACATACCGCATCCGTATGCGATGCGATGGAATACTGATTCAGGCCAATAGCCCTGCTCCACAGCTCGGACGGCGTTTGGCTGCTAGGCTCAAAATTCTTTCTAAACTTGATATTGCCGAACGCCGACTTCCACAAGATGGTCGTATCAAACTCAGGCTAAGCGAAAAAGCCGCCATCGATCTGCGTGTATCCACACTGCCTACCCTATGGGGGGAGAAGGTGGTGCTTCGGTTATTGGACAGCAGCAGTGCTAATTTAAACATAGATATGCTTGGTTACAGTGCTGAGCAAAAAGCCCTTTATTTAGAAGCTTTACGCCGCCCCCAAGGAATGATTCTGATGACGGGACCTACTGGTAGCGGTAAGACCGTATCCTTGTACACCGGCTTAAGTATCCTCAACACCGTTGAAAGAAACATTTCCACAGCCGAAGACCCTGTCGAAATCAACCTTGCCGGAATCAATCAGGTTCAGGTTAGCCCTAAGATTGGGTTTACCTTTGCCGCAGCACTTAAGTCCTTTCTTCGACAAGATCCCGATATTGTTATGCTTGGAGAAATTCGAGATTTCGAAACCGCTGAAATTGCTATCAAGGCAGCGCAAACGGGTCACTTAGTGCTTTCTACATTACATACCAATTCTGCGGCTGAAACCGTTATTCGACTCGGTAATATGGGAGTTGAGCCATACAACTTAGCCTCATCTCTGAGCCTCATTATTGCTCAAAGGCTCGCAAGGCGGCTGTGCCCTCATTGCAAACAACCCCATCAATTACCTTCTACTGTATTGGAAAAACATTTAATCCCAGAAGACACCACTATTTATCAAGCTTCTGCTGAAGGCTGCGCAGACTGCAATGCGGGTTATAGCGGGCGTATAGGGATCTATGAAGTCATGCCGTTTGATACCGATATGCAGCAAGCCATTTCTCACAAAGCGAGTATTGTGGAGATAGAAAGCCTTGCAGTTAAAAATGGAATGAAAACATTAAGCCAGTCTGGAATTGAGATCCTCAAACAAGGAATAACCAGTTATCAAGAACTCCAACGCGTTCTGTATCTGTAAGGAGACATTTTGGAACAGTCATCCTCCCCAAAACTCAAACTGCACAACTTTAAATGGAAGGGTATCAATAGCTCTGGCAAGAAAGTGTCCGGGCAGTTTTTGGCTTTTACCGAAATAGAAGTAAGAGACAAACTTCGCACCCAACAAATTCAGATAAAAAAAGTCAGAAAGTCAGGTATTTCACTCCTTGATAAGCTCAGCCACAAAGTCAAAAAAAGAGACATAATGGTTTTCACCAGACAAATGGCGACCATGATGGGAACAGGTGTGCCTATTGTTCAGTCGTTGAAGATGGTGTCAGATAATCACAACAAAGCGGAAATGAAATCCATTTTGTCTCAAGTCACCAAAGCAGTAGAAGCTGGCACACCAATTTCTAAGGCATTAAGTACATCAAGCAGTCATTTTGATGGTTTCTATACTGACCTTATAGAGACAGGAGAGCAGACGGGTAACCTTTCGGAAGTTTTTGACCGTATTGCCACCTATCAGGAAAAAAGTGAACAGCTAAGATCCAAAGTCATCAAGGCAATGATTTACCCTGTAATGGTTATCTTAACAGCGATTGGTGTGACATTCTTAATGCTCAAATTTGTTATTCCTGAATTTGAAAAAATGTTTTCAGGGTTTGGAGCAGAATTGCCTTGGTTTACGCAACAAGTCCTCAAGCTCTCTCACATTGTCCAAAACGATGCCTGGAAGATGGCATTGGCGCTGATTGTTTTTAGCGTTGGCTTTAAACTATTAAGAAAGCGTTCTTTTAAGTTCCGGTTGAGGAGCTCTCGCTGGGGACTAAAATTTCCAATTGTGGGGGGCGTATTTAGTAAGGCAGCCATCGCCAAATTTAGCCGGACACTGGCCACCAGCTTTAACGCAGGCATTCCTATATTGAATGGTTTGAAAACCAGTGCCAAAACAGCGAGTAACCTGCATTATCAAGTCGCCATTGAACAGGTTTATAAAGACACAGCAGCCGGCATGCCCATATACATTGCCATGCGAAACACCGAAGCTTTCCCGGAAATGGTATTGCAAATGGTGATGATTGGAGAAGAATCCGGTTCGCTCGATGACATGCTCAATAAAGTCGCCAACGTCTATGAGTTTGAGGTTGATAACACAGTCGATAACCTTGGGAAGTTGCTTGAGCCTTTGATCATCATTTTCCTTGGGGTCGTCATTGGTGGTCTTGTCGTTTCTATGTACCTACCAGTATTTAACTTAATGAGTGTATTAGGCTAATATTCTGCTTCGCCTTAGGTTTACCCGTTAGAGATCATTTATGGAAGTTTTTCACTACTACCCATGGTTATTCCCTGTGATGGCCGCAATCTTTGGATTGGTCATTGGCAGTTTCTTAAATGTAGTGATCTATCGGTTGCCTAAAATGATGGAAAACGAATGGAGGCAGGAGTGCGCAGAATCGTTTCCTGAGTACAAAATTGAACCTCCAAAGGAAAAGCTGACGTTAAGCGTCCCGCGTTCCAGTTGCCAAAGTTGTAAAACGCCAATTCGTGTTCGAGATAACATCCCTGTATTGAGTTGGCTGCTTTTAAAAGGGAAATGCCATGCATGTGACGATAGCATCAAGGTTCGATATCCTTTAATCGAGTTGCTCACGGCAGGGCTAAGCTTCGCGGTAGCCTGGCAATTTGGATTTAGTTACTTTTCTGTTGCTCTGCTCTTTTTCACCTTCGTACTGATTGCTGCCACGTTTATTGACCTTGATACACTACTGTTACCCGATCAACTGACTCTGCCTTTGATGTGGGCAGGCATTGCGTTATCTCTTTTTGAAATTAGCCCAATCTCTCTTACCGACGCCATCATTGGTGCCATGGTGGGCTATCTCTGCTTATGGAGTGTCTACCAGTTGTTTAAGCTCGCAACAGGCAAAGAAGGGATGGGTTATGGCGACTTTAAATTGCTGGCTGCGCTCGGAGCATGGTTAGGCTGGCAAAGCCTCCCTATTATCATCCTGATGTCCTCTCTGGTTGGCGTAGTCTTTGGCGTTATTCAGCTCCGTCTGCAGAAGAAAGGCATCGAACAAGCCTTTCCTTTTGGTCCTTACCTTGCGATTGCTGGGTGGATTACTCTGATGTTTGGACAAGACATCACTAACTGGTATTTCTCACATTTTCTTGGCATTTAACCACCAATCCCCGCTAGACTAACCTCAATATTGACTCAAAAGGTTTCGAATGACATTTGTAGTAGGCTTGACTGGTGGGATTGCCAGTGGCAAAACAACGGTAGCCAATCTCTTTCAAGAGCACTTTGGTATTGAGATCGTCGATGCTGATGTGATTGCGCGTGAAGTCGTGGAACCAGGCTCTGAAGGGCTGTCAAAAATCGTTGAACACTTTGGCTCAGACATCCTTTCCACCGATGGCTCGCTGGATAGAAGTCAGCTCAGATCGCGAATTTTTGAGAATGAAAATGAAAAACTTTGGCTCAATGACTTGCTTCATCCCATGATTCGCCAGAAAATGAAACAGAACTTGGCGCTTGTTCAGTCGCCTTACGCTCTTTTGGTGGTGCCTCTCTTGGTAGAAAATAACCTTCAGTCCATGGCAGATACTGTTTTGGTGGTGGATGTGGAGAGAGACACACAAATTTCGCGTACAATGAACAGAGACGGTGTTGCAAAAGCTCAGGTAGAATCGATTTTGAGCTCTCAAGCATCTCGCGACGAGCGACTGGCTCATGCCGATCATGTGGTTGATAATAACCAAGCGGATTCGGATTTACTGTCTCAAGTGACTCAGTTACATCAACAGTTTATGTCTTTAAGCGGGCAGGCTTAATAAATGCAGGAAGGAGCAATAAGGCACTTTTCATGACCACTCACAAATTTGAACATCCATTGAATGAAAAAACTCGAATTTACTTAAGAGTGGAATCGCTATTGCGTCAAATGAGCCACGCTGCCACCAAAGTGGATACCGTTCAGTACCCGCTTTTCTTCCGACCTATTTTTGATTTGCTGGAAATCTTTGAGCAAATTCAGATGAAAGCTGAGCTGGCAAAAGATCTTGAAAAACAGCGCCTTTCCTATAAATCCTGGTTAAATGTTGAAGGCGTGAATCAGGACATGCTTCAGGCAGTTCTAGCCAATATCGACGACGTGCATAAAGACCTGATGACAGCAGAACGTTTTGGTCAGTCGCTAAAAGAAGATCGATTCCTTAGTACTATCCGTCAGCGATTTAACCTTCCTGGTGGTTCTTGTTGCTTCGATTTACCTTCCCTGCATTTTTGGCTTCATCAACCAGACGAAAACCGCCGCAGAGATATTGAAGGATGGCTAGAGACACTACAACCTCTGACGTCCGCTTTGCACTTATGGCTGCAACTCACCCGGGAAACCGGTCATGATAACCCCGTCATTGCTCGCGCGGGTTTTTATCAAAGTGATGCAGAAGAAGCCAATATATTGCGTCTCAACATTCCTCTCGAATACGGTGTATACCCAATGATTTCGGGTCACAAAAACCGGTTTGCTATTAAGTTCATGAGCTTTGAATCTGGGCAGGCTTACCCTCACGACGTGGAATTTGACCTCTCAATTTGTAGCTAAAGAATCCTCAAAGCGTGCTAAAATCTCGCTTTAACAAAACGACCAAAGAAGCCGCTATGAGCAACATCACCATCGTAAAATGTCCGACTTGCCAAGCCGATGTTCAATGGGTAGAACAAAGTACTTATCGACCATTTTGCAGTAAAAAGTGCCAGCTGATTGATTTTGGCGAATGGGCAGAAGAGGAAAAGTCTATTCCCGGCGCCCCAGACATGTCGGATTCAGACGGCTGGTCTGAAGACAATTATTAGAGAGCTCCGTCCCTAACAGCGGCTTTCCCCAGAATACAAAAAAGAGACGATTAAACGTCTCTTTTTCTTTGTGCGTAAAAGGGCGGTTAGGCTCCGTAAGTCTCAAGTACTTTTTCCAGTACTGGCACATTGGCTTCCGGGAAGTCATAGTCTTTCAGTTTTTCTAACCTGACCCACTCTCCTTCCTGACCTTCTTTGCCATAGGGCTCTTCATCAAAGTCGGTTACTACGAAGAAATCAAACGCTAGTGACTTGTCTGGGTAGTCGTGTTTAAGAGCTTCAAAATGCGTAATTTCCGTTACATGAATACCGATTTCTTCATAAAGCTCTCTGACCGTTGCTTCCTGAGCACTTTCCCCTTCTTCGACCTTACCACCGGGAAACTCCCAAAAGCCGCCTTTGTGCGCTTTTGCCGGTCTTTTGGTGATGAATACCTGGTCACGTGATGCATTCAGAATAACCGCAGCTGCGATATGAACACGTTTCATTCATTGTCCTTTTGTTTTTATGTTGAGGTAGTTACCGTTAGGTATAACAACTGCAAGTGTATACCCAAATCCCCTGAAAGCGCTATGTTCAGTTAGATGTATACCCAAGTGACCTCAATGTTTTCCTAGCATAAAAAAACGGGTTCCCAAATGGGAACCCGTTTTTACTATGAGAATGCAATCAGCATTACTTCTTAGCAAGTTTCTCTTTAATACGAGCTGACTTACCAGAACGCTCACGTAGGTAGTACAACTTGGCACGACGTACTGCACCGCGGCGCTTAACTTCAATGCTGTCAACTAGAGGAGAGTGAGTTTGGAACGTACGCTCAACGCCTTCGCCGTTCGAGATCTTACGAACTGTGAATGCAGAGTGTAGACCACGGTTACGAACTGCGATTACAACGCCTTCGAAAGCCTGTAGACGCTCACGGTCACCTTCTTTAACTTTTACCTGAACTACAACAGTGTCACCTGGTGCAAATTTAGGTAGGTCTGATTTCATTTGCTCTTGCTCAAGAGCTTTGATGATGTTGCTCATTTTTTAAATTCCTAGAATAAACTGATACTAAATTCAATAGGTTACTTGCTTCGATATTCTCTGATGAACTCGGCAAGCAATAATTCCTGTTCGTCAGTCAGAGCTAGGTTTTCCAGAAGCTCTGGTCTTCTAATCCAGGTGCGACCCAGCGATTGTTTTAACCGCCAGCGACGAATGTCCTTGTGATTACCGGATTTCAGTACACTTGGTACCTCTTTTCCATCCAACACTTCAGGACGTGTGTAGTGAGGACAATCCAGTAAACCATTCGCAAAGGAATCTTCCTCTGCCGACGCAAAATCCCCCAGCACCCCAGGCACAAACCTGGATACTGAATCGATAAGCGTCATGGCTGGTATCTCACCACCCGTCATCACAAAATCTCCGATTGACCATTCTTCATCAACCTCAGATTGTATGATGCGCTCATCTACCCCTTCGTACCGACCACAAATGAGAAGCAAGTTCTCGTTGGTAGCCAGTTCTTCCACTCCTTTCTGGTCGAGCTTTCGACCTTGGGGAGAAAGGTAAATGACTTTCGTCTTACCCGGTGAGGCTTGTTTGGCAGTGTGTATGGCATCGCGCAAAGGCTGAACCATCATCAACATACCAGGACCACCACCGTAAGGCCTGTCATCGACAGTGCGATGCTTGTCGTGAGTGAAATCTCTCGGATTCCATGTCTCAATCGACAGTAGACCTTTTTTAACCGCTTGACCTGTTACTCCAAAATCAGTAACAGAACGGAACATTTCAGGAAACAGGCTTATTACGCCAACCCACATGTGTTCTCTCGCTCTGAAATTTTGAAGCTAGAATCCAGGATCCCAGTCAACTTCGATCCGTTGAGCCGAGCGATCAACTTGTTTGATCACTTGCTCTTCAAGGAACGGAATTAAACGTTCCTTTTGGCCAAAAGCATCTTTTAGATTCGCTTTCACTACCAAAACATCGTTCGAGCCAGTCTCTAATAGGTCAACGACCTCACCAAGGTTATACCCTTTGGTGGTGACAACTTGCATACCGAACAATTCACGCCAGTAGAACTCGTCTTCTGACAATTCAGGTAATGACGCGGGGTTGATTGCAATTTCAAAATTGGTTAGCAGGTGGGCTTCCTCGCGGATATCCAAACCTTCTAATTTACACACCATACCTTTGTTATGGCGTTTCCAACTTTCAACTTTGCACTCTACCCACTCACCCTTTTGTTTAATAAACCAAGGGCTGTAGTCGAAAATACTTTCAGCATTGTCTGTGTAGGAAAAAACTTTAAGCCAGCCGCGAATGCCGTAAGAAGCACCAAACTTACCTACAACAATTTTGTCGCCTTGCTCACTCATCGTTTCTTTATCCTTCATCGACATAAACTAATTAACTTCTTTAAAAAGAATTAAGCCGCTGCTTTAGCGTCTTTAACTAGCTTAGCTACGCGGTCAGATACTGTTGCGCCTTGGCTTACCCAGTGCTCAACGCGATCTAGATCTAGACGTAGACCTTCTTCTTGACCTTGTGCAGTTGGGTTAAAGAAACCCACTTTCTCGATGAAACGGCCAGTTGCAGCTTTGCGGCTGTCCGCTACTACGATTTGATAGAATGGACGCTTCTTAGCGCCGTGACGTGCCAAACGAATGGTTACCATGTCGTCCTCTTTGCTTTCTCAAAAATAAAATTAACCCCAGCAACTTCTCATCTTACTGAGCAGTTTGGGGTCTCGTGCCAAAATAAAGCTCCGGAATTTTACTCTTATTGCTAGGTATTGCAAGGCTTTTAGCTATTTTTTCACCACTTGTAGGGTCGACATTTTTCTGTGAGGTCGATAACAAGTTGAAAAAATACTTATCCTCGCAAGGGTTAGCGCTTTAAGCCCGTAATTCACTGTTGTTTGCAACCTAAAAACAAAAAGGGAAGCGACTGATTCGCTTCCCCTTGAAAATTGGTTTGTGGATTATCGACCGAACGGATTAAAACCGCCGCCCATGCCTCCCATTCCACCCATCATGCCTTGCATGTTACGCATCATGCCTTTCATCCCACCTTTCTGCATTTTCTTCATCATTTTCTGCATTTGAGTGAACTGCTTCAGCAAGCGGTTAACATCCTGTACCTGAGTACCGGAGCCCGCTGCGATACGCTTTTTACGTGAGCCTTTGATGATTTCAGGGCGCTGACGCTCTTTCATGGTCATGGAATTGATGATGGCTTCCATCTGCTTGAACATTTTGTCGTCAACTTTGTCTTTCACATTATCAGGAAGCTGAGACATGCCCGGAAGCTTGTCCATCATTCCCATCATGCCACCCATATTCTGCATCTGACCAAGCTGCTCGCGGAAATCCTCCAGATCGAAGCCTTTCTTTTCTTTAAACTTCTTCGCCAGTTTTTCGGCTTTATCCTGATCGACATTGCGCTGCAAATCTTCGATAAGAGACAGTACGTCGCCCATACCCAGAATTCGCGATGCAACACGGTCCGGATGGAAAGGTTCTAACGCATCGGTTTTCTCGCCGACACCCAAGAACTTGATTGGCTTACCCGTGATGTGACGAACCGACAAAGCCGCACCACCACGTGCATCACCGTCTACCTTCGTCAGAATCACACCGGTTAGTGGAAGAGCATCACCAAACGCTTTTGCAGTATTTGCTGCATCCTGACCAGTCATGGCATCAACCACGAACAGCGTCTCCACTGGAGTGATGGCTGAGTGCAGCTCTTGGATCTCTTCCATCATTTCGTGGTCAACCGCCAAACGACCCGCGGTATCGACCAATAGCACGTCGTAGAATTTCTTCTTCGCGTGATCAATGGCTGCATTAGCAATGTCTATCGGCTTCTGATCAGCAGAAGACGGGAAGAAATCAACGCCCACATCACCGGCTAGTGTTTCCAACTGTTTGATCGCTGCAGGGCGGTATACGTCGGCAGACACAACAAGCACTTTCTTCTTATCGCGTTCACTTAACAGTTTGGAAAGCTT
Source organism: Vibrio sp. SCSIO 43132 (assembly GCF_019904195.1). NCBI lineage: Bacteria > Pseudomonadati > Pseudomonadota > Gammaproteobacteria > Vibrionales > Vibrionaceae > Vibrio > Vibrio sp. SCSIO 43132. The sequence goes on along the minus strand of NZ_CP063199.1, from coordinate 503,830 downwards.
ACCGACACTGGTGGTTTTACCCGCACCTTGCAGACCCGCCATAAGAATTACAGCAGGCGGTTGCGCCGCAAGGTTAAGAGCCTCGTTTGACTCTCCCATGACCGCTTCAAGTTCGTTTTGAACGATCTTGATGAATTCCTGACCTGGGGTCAGAGATTTAGAAACTTCAACGCCAACGGCGCCTTCTTTTACGCGCTTGATAAAATCGCGCACAACCGGAAGCGCAACGTCCGCTTCCAACAATGCCATGCGTACTTCGCGCAGGGTATCTTTGATATTGTCTTCGGTCAGTCGACCTTTGCCGCTGATGTTCTTCAGCGTACTGGATAGTCTATCCGTTAAATTCTCAAACATTACTTACTTCGCTCAATCAATGCGATACTTTGCCGCGAGTATACATTATATGCAGACAAGTGTCTGTCTAACCTTCCCTCAATCTTTGAAGTTACAAGTCACTGCTATACCCAAGCCACCTCATGATGCTGAATCTAGCATCTTGAGGTGGCTTGGGTATATAATCCTCTACCTTGACAGTAAAATTGTGAAAACCATGGAAAACTTGATTGCGGTTACAGCTGTTATTCTCTATTTCTTGGCCATTTCGACTATCGTCCCTGGTCTTGCCAATCAAACTGGCATAAAAACGCGTACCGTTTTCATCAGTGCTTTGGTTGCATTGGTTTTCCATGCATGGCTGCTGAGTGACCTTATTTTCGATGGCTCCGGGCAAAACCTCAGTATTCTGAACGTTGCATCATTGATCAGTTTTATCATTTCGCTGGTCATGAGTGTTTCCATGTTTAAAACCCGATTGTGGTTTTTACTGCCCGTTGTATATGGGTTTTCTGCCATTAATTTATCTGCAGCGACTTTTCTTCCCAGTGCATACATAACGCATCTTGAAAACGATCCTAAGCTACTGATTCACATCTCGCTGGCTTTGTTCTCCTACTCCACACTCACCATTGGTGCGCTGTATGCCCTTCAGCTTGCCTGGTTAGATCACAAACTCAAGGCAAAGAAAGCATTAGCCATAAACCCTAACCTCCCTCCTTTAATGATGGTGGAGCGACAGCTTTTCAAGATCATTTTGATTGGCACGGTGTTGCTAACGGCAACTCTGGTGACGGGCTATGTATTTGTGCAAGACATGTTTGCTTCAGGCAAGGCTCATAAAGCCATTTTGTCTTTCGTCGCCTGGATTGTGTATAGCGTGTTGCTGTGGGGGCATTACCAGCAAGGTTGGCGTGGAAAGAAAGTCACCTGGTTTGCGGTCAGTGGAGCGACGTTGCTCACTCTTGCATACTTCGGAAGCCGCTTTGTGCGAGAGATCATTCTTAACTGATTTTAACTTGCTTTTCTTTTTCAACCGCTCTAAAAGTTGGGGAAGATAGCTTTGCTCATAAATTCACCAATTAAGTAATATAAGGACAGTTACAATTTGGATGATATATCTACGGGTGTCTTATTTGCCCTCCTGGCGGTATTGATCGTCATTTCCGGTTACTTTTCTGGTTCTGAAACGGGGATGATGTCTTTAAACCGATATCGCCTCAAACACCTCTCTAAGGAAGGTCATAAAGGAGCTCGCCGAGTAGAAAAACTACTGGATCGCCCAGATCGGTTAATTGGTCTTATTCTGATTGGCAACAACCTGGTCAATATTCTTGCATCGGCTATTGCCACCATTATCGGTATGCGATTGTATGGGGATATAGGTGTAGCCATCGCAACAGGTGCATTAACCATGGTGGTTCTGGTATTTGCAGAGGTCACACCAAAAACTCTTGCTGCCCTATACCCAGAAAAAGTGTCGTATGCCAGCTCAATCGTTCTGACGATACTCATGAAGCTGCTCTCACCTCTGGTTATGTTAGTGAACTTCATTACCAATGGTTTCCTGCGCATTCTCGGTATTCGAGCCAATCATGGTGATGATGATCATTTGAGCTCGGAAGAATTAAGAACCGTCGTAAATGAAGCAGGTGGTTTGATTCCCCGCCGTCACCAGGACATGCTGATCTCTATTCTGGATTTAGAGCATGTTACCGTGAATGACATCATGGTGCCGCGTAATGAGATAACGGGAATCGACATCAACGACGATTGGAAGTCCATTGTTCGTCAGCTCACCCACTCTCCTCACGGGCGAATAGTTCTTTACCGTGATCAGATTGATGAAGTCGTCGGCATGCTCCGATTGCGCGAAGCCTATCGTTTAATGCTCGACAAAAACGAGTTCAACAAAGAAACGCTACTGCGCGCCGCCGACGAAGTGTACTTCATCCCAGAAGCGACGCCGCTGAATGTCCAGCTGTTAAAGTTCCAGCGTAATAAAGAACGTATCGGTCTTATCGTGAACGAATATGGCGATATCATCGGGTTGGTGACTCTGGAAGATATTCTGGAAGAAATCGTGGGGGAATTCACTACCTCAATGGCACCAAGTCTGGCAGAAGAGATTACGCCACAGAATGATGGCAGCTTCCTGATTGAAGGCAGCGCCAACATTCGTGATATCAACAAAGGGCTGGACTGGACGCTTCCAACCGATGGACCAAGAACTCTGAATGGCTTAATTCTGGAACACTTAGAAGACATTCCAGAGAGCAAGCTGAGCGTGCAGGTGGCTAACCACCCTATGGAGATCATTGATTTCACCGAGAACAAGATCAAGCTGGTCAAAGTTTATCCGTCTCAGTAATCTCAGCACTCACTCAAAAACGCCCTGCATTTGCAGGGCGTTTTGTTTTTGGCTCATTTTTCTCACCCTAAGTAAGTCAGAAATGAGACACATTAGGAACTGAATAGCAGGAATTATCGAATGCGTGAGCAATACCGCAAACCTGATTTATGATTAAGGCTAATAAATAGACACGTGTCGCTTTTAGCAATGGAGGGCATCAAATGACACTTTCTATGGACAATATGTCAGATCAAATTAAGCAGTTGAAACAACAACTCAAGCACGACCTACCCGACTACCAAAAGGCTTACACCGCCGTTTCAGAAGCGTTAGAGAAGGAAGTCGAGCGTATTCAGGAAGAAGAGGAAAAAGGTCACTCTGTTCCTGTTTATTCCTTTCAAGAAGTGGAACGTGGCTTTTCAGACCAACAAAGACAAAAAATTCAGCAAGCAGGCTGCGTCGTTATACGCGGCACGTTACCTAAAGAAGAAGCAGTACAACATAATCAGGAACTGGAACGATACATCATCGATAATGGCTACTACGACCATACGCCAAAGGTGGAAGACAACTATTTCAGTCAGCTCAAATCAGACAAACCACAAATTTTTGGCTTGTACTGGTCTAAAGCTCAAATCTGGGCAAGACAGCATCAGAATATGGCAACGCTGCGCAGCCACTTAAATCGACTTTGGGATTTTGAACACGATGGCGTAAAGCAATTCAACCCAGACCTGGAAGTCAGCTATGCCGACCGAGTTCGTCGTCGTAGTCCGGGTGACACCTCGTTAGGGCTGTCGCCACATGTTGATTCAGGCTCAATCGAGCGCTGGCTGGAGCCAAACTATCGCTCTGTTTACCGTCATGTTTTCACTGGTCACTGGCAAGACTATCAAGCCTTCGATGCTCGACACCGAATTGATGTGGAAGAGTTCAATTCGTCGGCAGTATGTAGCGTCTTTCGTACTTTTCAGGGCTGGGTAGCACTAACTCCTCAGGGGGCAGGAGACGGTACGTTACAGTTGATTCCCAGCACGCTTTCCATGCCTTACATGCTGCTTCGGGCGCTGCAAGACGATGTTGCCGACGATGACTTGTGTGGCGCTCAGCCCGGCAGGGCTCTAACGGTCAACAAACAGTGGCATGAACTATTACTTAAGGGTTTAGTCAGTATTCCCAAAATGGAACCCGGAGATACCGTCTGGTGGCATCCGGATACGGTTCACGCTGTCGAGGATAAGCACAGTGGCGAGGGCTATTCGAATGTTATGTTTATAGGCTCTGCACCTGATTGTGATAAGAACCGCCAGTTCTTACCAAAACAAAAATCTGCCTTTCTGGAAGGAAGAAGCTGCCCGGATTTCGCCCCTGAAGATCATGAAGTGACATACACCAATCGCGCCACGGAAAACGACCTCACTGCTCTAGGAAAACGCCAGATGGGGCTCTAAAAACAACAAAGCCCACATAACGTGGGCTTTGTAATCAAAAGAATGAGGTTTACTTCACGCTCAGCTCTTTCAGCATAGATTCTGGTAGTGCAAGATCTTCATTTTTGTTTACCGAAATTCCTGCTTCGATAATTGCTGTTGCAATCTCTTTTGCTTCATCCAGAGAGTGCATCGCAGCAGTACCACACTGGTATTCGTTCAGCTCGGGGATCTGATCCTGGTTTTCAACTTTTAACACATCTTGCATAGCTGCAAGCCATGCCTCTGCCACTTGAGATTCAACAGGCGTGCCGATAAGACTCATGTAGAAACCAGTACGACAACCCATTGGTGAAATATCGATAATTTCGATATCAGCGCCATTCAGGTGTTTACGCATGAAACCTGCGTACAGGTGCTCAAGTGTGTGGATGCCCGTCTCAGACAGAATGTCTTTGTTAGGTGCCGTAAAACGAAGATCAAAAACGGTAATCGTGTCCCCTTTTGGCGTTTGCATGGTTTTAGCCACACGAACGGCAGGAGCATTCATCTTGGTGTGATCAACGGTAAAACTATCTAGTAATGGCATCGGATGAATTCCTTGTAATAACTGTTAAAAGAACCAGCTTCGGCTGCTTTCCAGTTCGTCTTTGCACTGCTTTAACTGCCAACCGTACTCTTTCGCTTGTCGCTCCACTTTTCGGGCAACCTTTTGAACGGTAGGTTTGCTTGCATATGTCTTGCGTTTAAAGCCACCTCGTCCTTCGTGGTAGGCTAAATACTGATTATAGGCATCCCATTTTGAAACGCCTAACTGCCGCTGGGTTTCGTGAGTATACCAACCTACGAACATAATGGAATCATCGAAATTGGTGCGTGAGCCGCCATGACGAGTCGCTTTTTGAAAATCGCTCCAAGCAGGATCCTGTGCCTGAGCGTAACCGTATGCGCTACTGACTCTTCCCCAAGGAATAAACCCAAGAACATAGTCCTTGGGTGGTCTTGCATCATGGATAAAGCTGCTTTCCTGTTTGATGAACGCCATGGCGATGTGGATGGGCGTTCCCCACTCATCTTCCATGTCTTTTGCATCGTCATACCAACTTGGTTTTTCCCTAAAAATGTTACACAGGTTACCTTGTTGCTTAGGCGGCGGGGTCGCGCATCCTGTCAACACAACCCCAGTAATCAATAACAGAAACAGCGACTTTATTTTCATTCCATTTATTGTTTCAAATAGGCAAAGTAATCATCCAGAAACTCATCAAACGGTTGAGTTTCTGACGCTTCAATTTGTTCTTGTTTAGCGCGCGAACGGATCACTTCTTTTTCCATGATGTCGTCGCTGTAAACTTGGTATTGGTGGTCCTGATGATGCGCTTTGTAGGCTCGCCCTAAGTGCATTCCTATTCCTACAATGCCACCATGTGCTTTCGTCTCTGCCAGCAATTGACCTGAGATGGTCAGCTCTGGTTGATCTATCCAGCGCTCTAGCTCATCACAGACATCCTGATAATCAGAAGTACCATGTTGCTTATCCATCACTTCCGCGATTTGGCGCAGATCTTTGAAGACACGATGACCCCAGTCTTGCAGTGTCAGGCGTTCGCCTTTGCATCCGATTTGCAGTTCCAGACCAACTTTTCGACCTTCAAGGATGACCTTGCTCCAGTTATCGCGCCAGCACTCCAGCTCGCAATTATCCATTTCTTCGGACTCTGAAAGCGCGCACCAGGTCAGGAACAGATCCAGAAAACGAATCTGCTGTTCGTTTACGCCAACCGGGCTGAATGGGTTGACATCTAAAGAGCGAACTTCGATGTATTCCACCCCACCACGTTGCAGTGCTTCAGAAGGTTTTTCACCAGAACGGGTGACTCGTTTTGGTCGAATAGGAGCATAGAGCTCATTTTCTATCTGCAATACATTTGAATTGAGCTGTCGGTACTCACCGTCCACTTTGACTCCCAGTTCTGCAAACTCTTCAGAAGGGGTATGAATAGCGGCGTTCAGACCATCGAGATACTGACCTAGACTGTTGAAACCAATTTTAAGTTCACTCTGTGCGCTGTTGGTGTAGCCGAGGTCGCTCAGTCGCAATGAGGTTGCTTCTGGCAAGTAAAGGGTTTCACCGATGTTCTGGAAAGGCAGTTTAGTGTCGCGCCCTTGAATAAAAGAAGGGCACAAAGCTGGAGAAGCGCCGTAAAAAAACGGAATCATCCAGCCAAAGCGGTAATAGTTTCGAATAAGGGCAAAGTAAGCTTCAGATTTGGCATCCTCACGATCTTTCTCGCCTTGCTTTCCGTAAAGCGCGTCCCAGAAAGTTTCCGGAAAGGAGAAATTGAAGTGCACACCAGAAATAACCTGCATCAGACTACCGTAGCGACGTTTCAACCCTTCGCGATACAGTGTTTTCATCTTACCTGTGTTCGACTGACCGTACTGAGCTAATGCAATGTCGTCTTCATTTTGAATAAAACACGGCATTGAAAGCGGCCACAGCTTTTCGCCATCCAGCTTTTTCTGAGTGAAATGGTGCACATCCGAAAGCTGATTCAGAACCGTTTTGACGGAGTAAGATACTGGAGTAATGAATTCCAGTAAAGACTCAGAGAAATCCGTCGTAACCCAATCATTGGTTAATGCTGAGCCGAGCTCGTAAGGGTGAGGCGTTAGTGCTAGGTGACCATCTGGCGTGTATCGCAGCGACTCTCTTTCGACGCCACGTCCATACTGCTCAAAAATAGAAGGGTCTTGTGCAACTTTCTGCAGTCGCTCGGTGAATACAGTCAAAACTCAGTTCACTTATCTGTTTAGTATCTCGCTAGAATAATCATTCTAAGCATTGATTACTATGGGATTGAAGCAAATACCAAAAAATGAGATTAGAGATCTCTTATTAAAGGCTACAGTACTGGAGGTACTTAGGGTCTGCTGACATAGCAGCCCCTACTGACATTGCAGAAAGTACCTCAGATCACTGTTATGTGTGCTTTACTTGACGATTTCAAGCTTTTCGATAGGCAGATCGAACTTTTTCAACTTCGGTGCAAGTTTTTTGGCATCACCAACCACAATGATTTGGAAATCAGAAGGGTCAAACCACTTGGCTGCAACCTGATTCAAAGTCTCGATATCAACCGTTTGAAGTAACTCATCTCGCTGCTCTAAATAATCTTCTTCCAGTGAATAAGTCAGAATACTGGAAAGCAATTGAGCCTTTTTCGACGGTGTTTCATACTTTAACGCGTCCGCCTGACCACGAGCGAGCCTCATAAACTGCATCTCTTCTTCAGTCAGACCACTGGTCGAGATTTCGTTCATTTCATTGATGATTTCCTGAATCGACTCAATGGTCACGTCTGCCCTGACTTCTGCTGAGAATACGATAAGCCCTGTCTCACGCAAACCGTAGACATAGCCGTAGGCTCCGTAAGTGTAGCCCTTATCTTCACGAAGATTCTGGTTGATGCGACTGTTGAAGTTGCCTGACAGGTTATAGTTCGCCAGCTGTCCTAAGTGCATTTCCCCTACCGTATCAAACGGTAAGCCCTGACGTACCAGCCTGATGACGCTTTGCGGCGCTCCCGGCTTGTCTATCAGATAAATCTTCTGCCCTTCTGGCGCTTTGATCACCTGAGGTGTAAACAGCGGTGCTGAATGCCCTTCCCATTTATTCAGAAACTCCAGAGACTTTTTGGCTTCACGCTTTTTAATGTCTCCGACAATCACGACTTGCGCACCTTGCGGCGTATAGTGTTCCTTGTAGAACTGCTTCACATCATCCAGCGTCAGGCTGCTGATGGACGCCATGCTTCCATCGCTGGAACGGCTGAATCGGCTTCCTGCAAACAGTACTTGTCGGGTCGCTTGTGATGCTAACCAACTTGGCTTCTGGTGTTCATAAACAATGCCCTGAATCGCCTGCTGTTTGATTCTGTCAAAATCGGCTTCTTCAAAGGCAGGCTGACGAATCATTTCTTCAACCAGTTCTATAGTTGCCGACAAATTCTTTTCTAGCGCAGAAACACTGATCACCGTGGAGTAAGAGCCTGCATCAAATGAGATGTAACTGCCTAGTCGATCAAGCTCGGTTTGAATTTCCTGAGCAGAACGCTTTGCCGTACCTTCCATCATCATTTCGGCAGTGAGATTTGCTAAGCCTTCCTGACCCTCTGGGACATATCGATTGCCAGCCGGGAGTTTTATATCCAGTTGTACCGTTGGTGTTTCGTCACTGACGGTTCCAAGGATCTCAACCCCACTGTCCAGGAAGATACGATACAAATCGGGCATGGTTCCTTTCACCGCGCCGGACACAGGCGGCATAACTGAACGATCAAAGTCGTCCACCGCTTTGCGGTATACCAAATCTGACTCTTTAACTTCTTGGTATTCAGGTAAAGTTCGAGGTGGAGTAGTGAAAGTGGCAGGTTTAACAGCCCAGTTCGTTTTGCTTCGTGGTACAACGCTGAGCACCACTTTGTGCTGGTTAGCTAAGTAGTCCTGATAAGCTGTGGCAACGCTTTCTGGCGTGACTGCACGCAGCTGCTCCAATTCGTATTCAATTCGATCTGGTTGCCCAAAAAAGGTTTCGTTCGACGCCAATTGCGTTACCTTGCCACGCACGCTTTCCAGGCTGAAAATTGCATTCGCTTCAGCACGCCCAATCAGGGTCTCAAGCTGAGATTCAGACACGCCCTCTTTGGACCAGTCAGACAAAGTTTCCATCAATTCATCATAAAGCGGCTTCAGCTTGCCTTTCTCTCCGGAATTGCCCATCAAATAAACACTCATGGAACACGCGAGCTCAGCACAGTTGTGATACGCACCTGCATTGACAGCTTTACCCGTCTGAACAAACTGTTGGTACAACACACTATTTTTGCCATCGCCTAATATTGTGGAAAGCATTTCCAAAGAGGCGTCAGACTCGTGCCCCTGATATTCCGTTGGCCAAGACACAACTAGCATCGGTTGCTGAATGCGATCTTCCAGCGTGATGAATTTATCTTCCGTCAAGTTGGCGGGCTGCTTTTCTGCGGCTTTAACTTCTGGACCTACAGGAATGGTACCGAAGTACTTGTTGATCCATTGAAGTGTCTCTTCAGTATCAAAATCACCGCCAATAGTCAGCGTTGCATTATTAGGACCGTACCATTTTAGGAAGAACGCTTTCAGGTCGTTGACGTTTACACGATCAAGATCTTCGACATAACCGATCGGTTGCCACGAATAAGGATGACCTTCTGGGTACATAGCTTCGCCGATGCGTTCCCACATTAGACCGTAAGGGCGGTTATCGTAGTTTTGGGCGCGTTCGTTTTTAACGGTATCACGTTGAATTTCAAACTTTCTTTGAGAAACCGCATCAAGCAGGAACCCCATTCGGTCGGACTCTAGCCACAGGATTTTCTCTAACTGGTTCGCCGGAACGGTTTCAAAATAGTTAGTGCGGTCGCGATTCGTCGTACCATTTAAGGTTCCACCTGCTTCAGTGATCAACCTGAAATGCTCTTGATCACCTACGTTTTCACTTCCCTGAAACATCATGTGCTCAAAGAAATGAGCGAACCCAGACTTTCCGATTTCTTCTCTGGCACTGCCCACGTGATAAGTGACGTCTACGTGTACCAAAGGATCAGACTCATCGGGAGCCAGAATAACAGTTAAGCCGTTGTCCAGTACGTATTTACTGTAGGGAATAACAACCTTGTCAGATTGTGGTTTAACTTCTTCAACAAGGGTGATCCCTTCTGGTACAGAAGAGAAAAATGAAACAGGTGCAAGAGAGGAACAGCCCGCAATGAATACGGACGCAGCTGTACCAAACCAGATTTTTCTCATGAATGCTCCTTAAAAACCTGCGAATGCCGCCGCAATAACGCTATAGCGTATTGCTTTACCTATGGCGATGAGAATTAAACAAGGCAAAAACTTCATTCTGAGCCACCCTGCCGCAAGGCATAATGGGTCGCCAATAATGGGAAGCCAGCTAAATAGAAGAGTGATATAGCCATATTGCTTTAGCCACTGTAAAGCTTTATGACCATGTTTTTCCGATTGGGTTCGATTTGGTAAGAAAAGTCCTATCCAATAGTTAGTTAAACCGCCCAGCGTGTTGCCAATGGTGACGACAAATATCAACTGAGCTATTGGATATTGATTGAGTTTTAGCGCGGCAACTAAGCTGGCTTCTGAACCTCCCGGTAGGAGAGTTGCCCCCAAAAAACCTGTTGAAAATAAGACCCAGAGTACAGATTGGCTAAACCATTCGGTCAAGCCATCTAGCATTTCATATCAAGCAGTATCTTGCCTCTGGTGTGCCCGGTTTCAACTTGATCATGAGCTTTGGCGACATCAGTGTATGGGAAGATCTGCTGGACTTCGGTTTTCAAAATGCCTACGCCGACCATGTACAACATGGTATCCATCTGCTCGATGTCTGGCTCAACCAACATGCCTGTGGCTTCAAAGCCCAGCATTTTGGCTTTTTCGCAGATCAAATCTGCTGTGATGGTAGGAACCGTCACAACTCGAGCGTTGTCTTTAAGGCACTTGAGTGCATCAAGCGCAGCATCACCACCGACAAGATCAATCAACACGTCGACGTCTTCGACACGCTCAGAAACAGGGGCAAATTGGTAGTTGATAGCGTGAGCGCCAAGCGTGGCAAGGTAATCCAGATTGTCTTCGCCACAAGTAGTAAATACCTCGGCTTGCGCCGCAACGGCTATCTGAACGGCAAGGTGACCAACACCGCCCGCTCCCGCCAGAATCAATACGCGATCATTAGCAGTAACACCCGCCAAGTTCAAAGCCTGCGCGGCAGTTTGACCGGCAACAGGTAACACCGCAGCAGCTTCTAGGGTGACGCTATCTGGCACAAGACTGAGTGAGTCTTCTTTTACACAAATATATTGGCTATATCCGCCAGCATCGGCAGGAAACCCAACTAAACCCGCAACAAAGTTTCCGACTTCAAAGGTCTTGGTTCCGGTACCACATTTCTCAACCACACCTGAGACGTCGTAACCCGGTGTCCAGGGTAGGTTGTCTTTATTAGCTTCGGCTGCCCAACCCAACCCTTTACGCGTTTTCACATCAATGGGATTCACACCTGCGAAATGGACTTTTACCAGCACTTCACCTTCTGCGGGTTCTGGGATAGCCTCACTTTGAATGGCTAATACGTCAGTCTCACCAAACTGGGTTATCACCACTTTTTTGTTGTCCGTCATACACAAGTTCCCTTGATGCTCAAAAAAAAGAAAGGGATGCAGAAGCATCCCTTTGACTATAAACCATTTTACGACGATTGGTTAACCACCAGATCGCAAATTCATTGAACGTTATCCCACTAATGCTAATAAGATACCCGCAGCAACAGCACTTCCCAGTACCCCAGCAACGTTTGGTCCCATCGCGTGCATCAGCAAGAAGTTCTGTGGGTTTGACTCAAGCCCCACCTTGTTAACCACTCGCGCAGCCATAGGGACAGCAGATACGCCAGCTGCGCCAATCAATGGGTTGATATCTTCTTTAGAGAACTTATTCAATAACTTAGCCATCATAACACCAGCGCCCGTACCGATACTGAATGCCACAGCACCTAACCCCAAGATACCCAGAGTTTCAAAGTTTAGGAACTGCTCTGCCTGCAGCTTGGAACCCACACCCAATCCAAGGAAGATGGTCACGATATTGATAAGCTCGTTTTGTGCAGTGTTCGACAGACGATCAACTACACCCGCTTCTCTCATCAGGTTACCCAAACAGAACATACCCACTAGTGGTGTTGCAGCAGGGAGGAACAGGATCGTCATAACTAGAACAGCAAGTGGGAATAACACCTTCTCCACTTTGCTGACGTGACGAAGTTGCGCCATCTGGATCTTGCGTTCTTCTGGATTGGTCAGCGCTTTCATGATTGGTGGCTGAATAATCGGCACCAACGCCATGTAGCTGTATGCCGCCACTGCAATCGCACCAAGCAGATCAGGCGACAGCTGACTTGCCAGGAAGATAGCCGTTGGACCATCCGCACCACCGATGATGGCGATGGAGGATGCATCCTGCATGGAAAACTCCATCCCAGGCACATAGTTAAGCAAGATAGCGCCAAACAGCGTGGCAAAAATACCAAACTGAGCCGCCGCCCCTAGCCACAAGGTTTTCGGGTTAGCAATCAGGGCACCAAAGTCCGTCATCGCCCCCACGCCCATAAAGATGAGCAGCGGGAAGACTCCGGATTCGATTCCGATGTAGTAAACGTAATAAAGCAGACCGCCTTCATCGGTGAACCCCGCATTGGGGATATTTGCCAACACGGCACCAAACCCAATCGGAAGCAAGAGCAAAGGCTCAAAGCCTTTGGCAATAGCAAGATAAAGCAGAATACAACCTACAAGGATCATGCATAGCTGACCAAACTCGAAGTTAGCGATCCCTGTTTCAGCCCATAAGGTCAACAATCCTTCCATGATGCTCCCTTACGCAAGGCTCAGTAGTGGCGCGCCAACTGTCACGGCATCACCTTCTTTCACGTGGATATCCTGAACGACTCCGCCGCGTGCAGCTCGTACTTCAGTTTCCATCTTCATGGCCTCCAGAATCAAAAGCACATCACCTTCTGATACCTCAGAACCCGGCAAAACATTCACCTTGAAAATGTTACCAGCGAGAGGTGCTGGCACAGCTTCTCCTGCAGATGGAGCAGGTGCCGCGGCTGGAGCAGCCAGAGGCGCAGACGCAGGAACGACAGAAGTAAGCTGACCTTGAGGACCAACTTCAACATCGTATACCTGACCGTCCACTTTCACGCTGTACGCTTCAACGCTGCCTACCGTATTAGCCGCTGGTGCCGCTTCAGGTGCAGGAGCAGGAGCAGGTTCATTTCCTGGTGCTGGTTCAAATGCGTCTGGGTTGTTACGGTTTTTCAGGAATTTCAAACCAACTTGTGGGAACAGCGCGTAAGTCAGTACGTCATCGACTGTCTCATCCGCAAGGGAGATGCCATCTTCTTTTGCTTTGACTAGTAATTCATCGGTAAGCGTGTGAAGCTCTGCTTCCAGAAGATCCGCTGGTCGGCAAGTTACAGGCTCTGCACCTTCAAGCACCTTAGCCTGAAGTTCAGCGTTCAGCTCTGCTGGCGCAGCACCATACTCACCTTTTAGTAGACCTGCAGTCTCTTTAGTGATGCTCTTGTAGCGTTCGCCAGTTAGGACATTGATCACAGACTGTGTCCCTACAATCTGAGAAGTAGGTGTTACTAATGGAATGTAGCCAAGATCTTTACGAACGCGAGGAATCTCTTCCAATACTTCATCTAAGCGATCCGCAGCTCCCTGCTCTTTCAACTGACCTTCCATATTCGTCAACATGCCACCAGGAACCTGGGCAATAAGAATACGAGAGTCTACGCCCTTCAGTTGACCTTCCCATTTTGCGTATTTCTTACGCACTTCACGGAAATAAGCAGCTATCGGCTCAAGCTGGTCAAGTTTCAGGTTGGTGTCGCGTTCAGTGCCTTCCAGCATTGCAACGACTGTTTCCGTTGGCGTGTGACCGTAAGTACAACTCATTGAAGAGATTGCGGTATCCAGAATATCGACACCGGCTTCGATTGCTTTCACTGCCGTTGCAGTAGAAAGACCCGTTGTAGCATGACAGTGAAGTGCCAGTGGAACATCACAAGAGGCTTTGATTCGGCTTATCAGTTCTTCCGCTTCATATGGTTTGAGAAGACCAGACATATCTTTGATACATAAAGAGTGACAACCCAGATCTTCCAATTCTTTGGCAAGATCCACCCAAGTATCCGCGTTATGAACCGGGCTGGTTGTATAAGAAAGTGTGCCTTGAGCGTGCGCGCCTACATCCACAGTCGCTTTTACCGCTTTCTGGAAGTTACGTACATCGTTCATTGCATCAAAGATACGGAACACGTCCATGCCATTTGCATGAGCGCGCTCGACAAATTTCTCGACTACATCATCGGCATAATGACGGTAGCCCAGTAAGTTTTGACCACGCAATAGCATCTGCATTGGCGTATTTGGCATTGCCTTTTTTAGTTCGCGCAGGCGCTCCCAAGGATCTTCCCCTAAAAAGCGAATGCACGCGTCGAACGTAGCGCCACCCCAAGTTTCCAGTGACCAGTACCCAACTTTATCTAGTTCCGCCGCGATGGGTAACATATCTTCAATACGCATGCGCGTGGCAAACAAAGACTGGTGTGCGTCGCGCAGCACCACGTCAGTAAGAGCAAGTGGTTTAGACATGCTGATTAACTCCTTTTAATTTTTATCCGACATTACTTCGCAGCGGACGTACGATGCTGGTGAATTGCAGCAGAAATAGCAGCAACCACTTGCGGCTGTACGCCAGAAGTACTGGATTGAATTTTTTTTGCTTGTACTGGTGCAATACTCGGCTGGGGTGCTTCTTCAGGCACCAACTTGGACATTAGCCGAACAAGAAAAACGAGAATGGTTAGGAAGATAAATACCACGGCCATGCCAGTAAGCATAAGAACCGCTGCATCTCCTAGCAGGCTTCCAATATTAGTCATGTTGCTTCCTTTCTATGTCATCCTGACAATACTTATGCTCACCTTCCCTCAATATGGTGGACATAAGTGGTCTAGGATTATCGCGATTGGTAAAATTTTGTCAATTTTGTTTAATAATGTAACCAAGATCCTGCACAAACATGCGACTTTTTTGAGTACTTATTACATACAAATACGCCACATATCCGGAATTTCACCATAGTTACTATGGCTTTTACCAAACATAATGAAATTCTGTATCGAATACTGAGAGGAAGTTAAAAAAATAATTTTTATTCTTTTAAAACAATAGGATGTAATAATAAAGATAAAAAAATGCTACAGAATTGTTAAAGACATAAAAAAGCCTCGCGATTGCGAGGCTTAAGGAATGATGGCGCGCTCGGAAGGATTCGAACCTTCGACCGCCTGGTTCGTAGCCAGGTACTCTATCCAGCTGAGCTACGAGCGCGCTGTTTTCGATATCACTTTAAGTAATATCAGGACTGTAAAGCCCTAAATAGTGGCGCGTCCTGGAGGATTCGAACCTCCGACCGCCTGGTTCGTAGCCAGGTACTCTATCCAGCTGAGCTAAGGACGCGAAGTTTGTATGACAGATTGTCAGACAATTAAAATTAATGGCGCGCTCGGAAGGATTCGAACCTTCGACCGCCTGGTTCGTAGCCAGGTACTCTATCCAGCTGAGCTACGAGCGCGCTGTTTTCGATATCACTTTAAGTAATATCAGGACTGTAAAGCCCTAAATAGTGGCGCGTCCTGGAGGATTCGAACCTCCGACCGCCTGGTTCGTAGCCAGGTACTCTATCCAGCTGAGCTAAGGACGCGAAGTTTGTATGACAGACGTCAGACAAATAAATAATGGCGCGCTCGGAAGGATTCGAACCTTCGACCGCCTGGTTCGTAGCCAGGTACTCTATCCAGCTGAGCTACGAGCGCGCAGGTTGTGAACTATATCACATTTCATTTCATCAGAAACAAAAAAATTGACCTCAGGCCAATAAATGGCGGTGAGGGAGGGATTCGAACCCTCGATACGGCTACAAACCGTATACTCCCTTAGCAGGGGAGCGCCTTCAGCCTCTCGGCCACCTCACCGACGTAGTATTCCAAATAAGGAATAATGGCGCGCTCGGAAGGATTCGAACCTTCGACCGCCTGGTTCGTAGCCAGGTACTCTATCCAGCTGAGCTACGAGCGCGCTGATTCTTATTTTTGTGTTGAGAGTATCAACTTTATAAGAAGTGCAAGAATGGCGGTGAGGGAGGGATTCGAACCCTCGATACGGCTACAAACCGTATACTCCCTTAGCAGGGGAGCGCCTTCAGCCTCTCGGCCACCTCACCGTCTTGCGGAGGCACATATTACGATTTACCGAAAATATGTCAAACATTTTCTTGGCAAAAATAGCAAAAAACAGCTTAAGCGTTGGGTATTTAATCAAAGTGGCGGGAAATCAAACTTTTCCCTGAACGCGTGATTTTGATGCCTATTAAAAAGGCCAGCTTCTGCTGACCTTCTTAGTGTTAGTAGTTACCAGAAACTGAACCACCGTTGCCCTTCTCGGCTTGTATACGCATGTAAATTTCTTCACGGTGTACAGATACTTCTTTAGGTGCATTAACACCGATTCGAACCTGGTTACCTTTAACACCAAGCACGGTGACAGTTACTTCATCACCGATCATAAGAGTTTCACCTACGCGGCGAGTCAAAATTAGCATTCTTGTGCTCCTTGAGTAATCTCTGAGTTATTTTTCTCTATGATGTCACCATCTTAGAAAATTAACAATTCCATAATCCCTTCTGACTATGAAACCATTAGCTTTTGATGACCATCAAGCTCTAAATGTCCAGCTACTATAAAACTGTGAAGAAGATTGGAAATCTCTTCTATTCTCTCAGGTTCAATAAAGTAAGTGCAAGAACGGACGTCCTTTACTTCACCTAAAAGTGGAATTTGGTGCTGTTCAAACACATCTGTCAATAAAGGTTGTGCTTGTTGCGCTTTGCAACCAACACAGCTTACCGCAGATACAGGTGTGGACTTAGCTATGCTATCGGCAGCAATCAGTGAAAGCTTAGCCAAAGATGAGTTTGGAATCACAATATCGGTTACGCCGGATTCGTCCGCTGCTGCCCATACCTCAATACCAAGCATCTGACACTGATCCAGAATAGACTGCTTGGCACTGGATTTGACTTCCACTACCACCAAATCACGCTGGATCGCTAATCCACTGATTGGACTATCAGACTCTTCTCCAACCACCAAAGTTCCAGACTCTTCAGAAAATGAAGATAGGACTCTCAGAGGGACGCCATGTTTCCATGCATGTATCACAGATGGAAGATGAAGCACTTTCGCTCCTTTTCTTGCCATCTCTTCCATGCTTGGGAAATCAATCACATCCAGTTTTAACGCATCTTTAACGACACGAGGATCGCAGGTATAGATCCCATCCACATCTGTAAAGATTTGGCACTCGGACGCACGCAGTTCACCTGCCAATGCTACCGCAGATGTATCCGATCCTCCCCGACCCAGGGTTGTGATATTTCCGCTTTCAGACATCCCCTGAAAACCAGCAACTATCACCACGTGATCTTTCTCTAAATAGTTCAGAATCGTTTCTGTTTCTATCGATTCAATTTTCGCATCATTGTGAACATTATTGGTTTTCACACCAGCTTGAGCACCTGTCAAAGAAACGGCATTTACACCTTTCTTATTCAGTGTCATGGCTAACAACGCCATCGAAACCTGTTCACCTGCTGACAACAGCACGTCTAACTCTCGGGCAGTTGGTACAGCATCAACCTGATGAGCCAACCCTAATAAGCGGTTTGTTTCGCCTGACATGGCCGAAACCACAACCACCAATTGTTTTCCCTCTTGCCTGGTTTTAATGATTCGATCCGCTACCGCTTCAATGCGCTCGATAGATCCAACTGAAGTTCCGCCGAACTTCTGAACTACTAGAGATTCACGTAATGACTGTGTCACCTTTCTTCACCTTCCTGGGGCTTAATCCCCGTTGTCGTTATACACAAATGCCACTGACTTTATCAGCCAGTGGCATTCAAAAAAATAAAAGTTACAAACGCTCTTCTAGCCAGGCATCAACTGAGTCTAGCGCTGCTGGAAGTGCATTGGCATCAGTACCACCGGCTTGCGCCATATCTGGACGACCACCGCCTTTACCACCAACTTGTTGCGCAACCATATTAACCAGTTCGCCCGCTTTCACTTTGCCCGTCAGATCTTTGGTCACGCCCGCGATCAGACCAACTTTGTCGCCAGCAACATTACCTAACATGATGATACCGCTACCAAGCTGATTCTTTAGCTCGTCAACCATGCCGCGCAGTGCTTTGTTGTCTGCGCCGTCCAGCTTAGACACAAGTACTTTCACGCCAGCAATTTCTTTTACCTGACTAGTCAGGCTTGCACTAGCCTGAGACGCCAACTTGTCTTTCAACTGTTGGATCTCTTTCTCAAGAGCTTTCGCTTTGCTTGCTGCTTCAGAAAGCTTCTCTTCGTATTTACTATTTTCGGCTTCGATAGCGTCCAGCGCACCTTCACCTGTCACAGCTTCAATACGGCGAATACCTGCTGCGATACCACCTTCTGAAGTAATCTTGAATAGGCCAATATCACCCGTGCTTGATGCGTGAATACCACCACACAGTTCGGTTGAGAATTCACCCATGGTAAGAACACGCACTTGGTCGTCGTATTTTTCACCGAACAGAGCCATCGCACCTTTCGCTTTTGCGTCTTCGATGTTCATGATGTCTGTCTGGATATTATGGTTACGGCGAACGTGAATGTTTACCAAACGCTCAACTTCTTTGATTTCTGCTGGTGTCATTGCTTCAAGATGAGAGAAGTCGAATCGTAGACCTTCAGCTTTTACAAGCGAGCCTTTCTGAGCAACGTGTTCACCCAGTACATGGCGAAGCGCCGCGTGCAGTAGGTGAGTCGCTGAGTGGTTAAGGATAATCGCTGCGCGACGCGCGGCATCAACGGTTGCAGCAACACTATCACCTTTGGCAAAAACACCTTCAACCAACACACCGTGGTGCGCAACTGCGTTGTTTAGCTTTTGAGTATCTTCAACCTGGAAAAGACCAGCGTCAGTTTTCAATGTACCTGTATCGCCACACTGACCGCCTGACTCGCCATAAAATGGCGTTTCTTCAAGAATTACGATTGCTTTGTCGCCCGCGGATAGTGCTTCGACTTCGTTACCTTCAACGAACAGTGCCGACACTGTGCTGCTGCCTTCGGTGCTTGTGTATCCGCAGAACTCGGTGGATGCATCCACTTTGATGGCAGCATTGTAGTCCGTACCAAACTGACCCGCTTCACGTGCACGCTGACGCTGAGCTTCCATTGCTTTCTCGAAGCCTTCTTCGTCGATAGCAAAGTCACGCTCACGCGCTACGTCGTTGGTTAAATCTGCTGGGAAGCCGTAGGTATCGTAAAGTTTGAATACTGTTTCGCCATCAAGTACTTTGCCGTCCAAACCATCTAACGCTTCGTTTAGGATAGACATGCCACGCTCTAGCGTGCGACCAAAGTTCTCTTCTTCAATGCGAAGTACTTTTTCAACCAGTGCTTGTTGCTTCTTAAGTTCAACACCCGCCGTACCCATCACCTCTGCCAGTACACCAACCAGCTTATGGAAGAACGCACCTTGTGCTCCCAGCTTGTTACCGTGGCGAACAGCGCGGCGGATAATTCGGCGAAGCACGTAGCCACGACCTTCGTTTGACGGCATTACACCATCAACGATCAGGAAAGCACATGAACGGATGTGGTCAGCAACTACGCGGAGCGATTGGTTAGACAGATCTTCATGACCCGTCACCTCAGCAGCGGCTTTAATTAGGGTTTGGAAAACGTCGATTTCGTAGTTGGAATGCACGCCCTGCATGATGGCAGAAATACGCTCGATACCCATGCCCGTGTCTACCGAAGGTTTTGGTAGTGGTTCCATCGTGCCATCGGCATGACGGTTAAATTGCATGAATACGTTGTTCCAAATCTCGATAAAACGGTCACCGTCTTCTTCTGGTGTGCCCGGACGACCGCCCCAGATGTGATCGCCGTGATCGTAGAAGATTTCAGTACATGGACCACATGGACCTGTATCACCCATTTGCCAGAAATTGTCTGACTCGTATGGCTTACCGCCTTCTTTGTCGCCGATGCGAACAATGCGATCAGCTGGAACGCCTACTTTTTTGTTCCAGATATCAAAAGCTTCATCGTCGGTTTCGTATACAGTCACCAATAGACGGTCTTTCGGAAGTTGAAGAACTTCTGTCAGAAATTCCCAGGCAAACGAGATCGCATCTTCTTTGAAGTAATCACCGAAGCTGAAGTTACCCAACATTTCGAAGAAGGTATGGTGGCGAGCTGTAAAGCCCACGTTTTCAAGGTCATTGTGCTTACCGCCAGCACGTACACAGCGTTGGGCCGTAGTCGCTCGAGTGTAGGCTCGTTTTTCTAAGCCTAAGAAACAATCTTTAAATTGGTTCATACCTGCGTTAGTAAATAGCAGGGTTGGATCGTTATGTGGTACTAACGATGAACTGTCTACGATTTGGTGTCCTTTGCTTTCAAAGAACTTGAGGAACGCGTTACGAACCTCATCTGTGCTCATGTACATGCAGCTCTTCCTGAAAATAGTCGAGTTAGAATTTTGCCACATTGTATACCCAACCGACCTCAAGATGCGAGATTCCACAAGAATTTATTCTTGTGTGAAATCGCTATTTATAAAAGAAACGTGAAAACAGGATCTTAGGCGGTTTGATTCAAAAGAAGATGGACAGAAAAATCCGTTTTTTCATGAGAGAAGAATAGAAAAAGATGGGGAAGCCAAAAAAGGCTCGTTTAACTCGGTAGTTCAAGGCTTAGATAAGACTATTCCTCATCACTTAAGGCGTAACTGATCTGGTCAAAGCTGTAGCCCCGATATTGTAAAAACCTGACTTGCTTGGCGTATTCTTTCTGATCTTTGGCTTTTATGCCTTTGAACTTTTTTTCCGCCGCCGCTTTGGCAAGTTCAAACCAGTCTTGTGGTTCTTCTTGCAACGCTTCTTCAATCACCGATTCTGATACACGTTTTTGGCTGAGTTCCTGGCGAATTCGACGTTCACCATGCCCTTTGTAGACATGTTGTCTGATCTGGCTTTTGGCATAACGAAGATCGTCTAAGTAATTATGATCAATACAGAAATTCACCGCATCTTGGATCTGCTCTTCATCGTATCCTTTAAAAGCCAGCTTTTGGTAAAGTTCGTACTCACCATGGTCACGTCGGCTGAGTAACTGAATCGCGGCTTCTTTACTTGAGAGGGCGGGAGGATTTTTCTTTGGATACATACTCAAAACTTCAATAAAAAACAGTAGATGTGGTTTTTAGCCAGATACGCAAAAGCCCTGCAATGCAGGGCTTTTGGTAATTGAATGAGTGATTAAAACTCTTCTTCTTTTGGCATTTCGCCTTGTTCTGGCTCTTCAGGCTGAGCCGTCGTGAGTAGCATCTCACGCAGTTTACTATCGATTTCTAGTGCAATGTTCGAGTTTTCACGAAGGAATTTACCTGCGTTTGCTTTACCCTGACCAATCTTGTCGCCGTTGTAGCTGTACCAAGCACCCGCTTTCTCAACCAGCTTGTGCTTCACACCCAGATCAATCAACTCACCTTCACGGTTGAAACCCTGACCATACATGATTTGTGTTTCAGCTTGCTTGAACGGTGCAGCAATCTTGTTCTTCACGACTTTAATGCGGGTTTCGTTACCAACAACTTCGTCACCATCTTTGATAGAACCAGTACGGCGGATATCAAGACGAACAGATGCGTAAAATTTCAGTGCGTTACCACCTGTGGTGGTTTCTGGGTTACCAAACATCACACCAATCTTCATACGGATCTGGTTGATGAAGATACACATACAGTTAGACTGCTTTAGGTTACCTGTTAGCTTACGCATAGCCTGAGAAAGCATACGTGCTTGCAAGCCCATGTGGCTGTCGCCCATTTCACCTTCGATTTCCGCTTTTGGTGTTAGAGCTGCTACGGAGTCAACTACCATTACGTCGATAGCACCAGAACGTGCCAGCGCGTCACAGATTTCCAGCGCTTGCTCACCTGTATCAGGCTGAGAAACAAGCAGTGCTTCGATATCGACACCAAGCTTCTTCGCGTAGATAGGGTCTAGCGCGTGCTCTGCATCGATAAATGCACAGGTTTTACCTTCACGTTGTGCTGCTGCGATAAGCTCAAGAGTTAGCGTGGTTTTACCCGAACTCTCAGGACCGTAGATTTCTACGATACGTCCCATCGGCAGACCACCAGCACCCAAAGCGATATCCAGTGACAGAGAACCCGTTGAGATGGTTTCAACATCCATCGCGCGGTTGTCACCAAGGCGCATAATAGAGCCTTTACCGAATTGCTTTTCAATTTGACCAAGTGCTGCGGCTAACGCCTTTTGTTTGTTATCGTCCATCCGTATCTCCACACAACGTGTTCGTGATTATGCTGGCTATTATACTGTTGATTCATACAGTGTCTATACCTGTATGAAAAAATTTTTCGATTCTGGCTTTATCCGCCAAATTACTCTGTTAGGTACTGTAGCAAAACCTGAAGAGCATGAAGGACTGCTTGTCTGCGGACTTGAGCCCGATCACCCTCAAAGTAACAAGTTTCAATTTTTTGCCAGCCCTGCTCCGATTGAAATCCGAAGCACACTGTACCCACTGGTTTCTCTTCGCTACCGCCACCCGGTCCCGCAACGCCACTAATAGAAACGCCTATTGAAGCTTGGGAATTCACCAGTGCTCCTGCCACCATTTCGGTTACTACAGGTTCACTAACCGCACCGTGAGCTTCTAGTGTCGACGCATTTACGCCCAGCATCTCCATTTTGGCTTCATTGCTGTAGGTCACAAACGCTCTGTCAAACCAGGCAGAACTGCCCGCAATGTCCGTCACCGCCGTCGCAACACCGCCGCCAGTACACGACTCAGCAGTGGTCATGACCAGCCCTTTATCGAGCAACGCTTCACCCAATTGCTGGCTTAATTGATTCATCAACGCCATGTTTTCTCTCCATTAAAAAGCCGAGAACATCGGTACGATATTCTCGGCATTTAGGGTATCAACAACAAGCCTTAGCTTTCGAGAGTTTGCGACAACGCGTCTTTCAGCTCTTGCTCTGCCTGCTCAATCACCGTCTGAGCATGCGCACGTTGTTCTCTGCCCTCTTTCACGCGAGATAACGTGTTATTCAGGGTTTCGATGGTCAGTTGGTTGACCGTTTCCAGAGATTCCAGATCCAGAATGCCACGCTGATAGTTTTCAGAAATTTGCTCTTCCAGCACTTTCAGCTTTTCAGCGTTCTTCACGTACTGCTCATTGGTGTAGTCTTTCACCGCACGCGTCACTTTTAGTGCTTTCTCTTTCTCGTAATTGGAAATCGCAATCAGGAACTGACGCTTCCACAATGGGAAGGTGTTGTGCACGATGTCCTGAATGTCTTCCATCAGCATCTTATTGCCTTCCTGAGAAAGGCGAATCTGAGGAGCAGTTTGAATCGCCGCCATTCGAGTCAATTCAAGGTTGTGAATCCGTTTTTCCAAACGAGCGACTGCCTGAACGGCGTCACGGTGCTTTTGTGCATCCAGAGCATCTGCGGACTTTTCGGCTTCAGCCAGTAGCGAAGGCAATACGTCCGTATTCATCTGATTCAGTTTCCACTTACCCGCGGAGATGTAGTTGTCCAGCCCATTGAGCAGGTTCAGGTTCTCATCGTACAAGGTATCCAGACGATTGATGTCGTGTCCCAGTTTCAGTTCCTGAGCTTCCAGCTTATCGGAAAGCTGCTCCAAGCTGCTCTTTACGGAATCAAAGCTGTCAGAGAACTTTTTGAAGGAATCAAATAGCTCGCCGATAAGCGGCAGGCTCGCCAAAAAGCTTTTGTCTTTGAGGTAATCAAATTCCGCACTGCTCATGGCGCTGACCATGGATTGCAGGATTTCTCCAGCTTCTCCGCTGTCTCGCACTCTTACTTGCTCAAGCACGCTATCAGAAAATGCGGTAATACTTTCCAGTGCTTCTTTACCAAAAGTGATGGTCGCTACCGTATCAAACGGGTCGAAATTTTGCGCCAGTTCCAATACCTGAGGGCTCAGGGCTTCTTCTTTTAACTCTTCGGTTTGAACCATGTCTGTCATTGTGAATTCTCCTTATGCTAGCTCAGGTTGATGGAACGGGAATTTCTGCCAAAGTTCTTCAAACTGCTTTTGGAAAGGCTGTACAAAACGCATGTCATCAGTCAGCGTGATGTCTTCCTCGTTGTACTTAGACGCGCTTCGGGTCCAGTTAAAGCTGCCGTTCAGCATGCGTACGCCATCAAAAATCGCGAACTTATGATGCATGTGATAAGACGTGGTATCGACTTTAACCTCTACACCTTGTTCCACCAGATAATTCACGTCATTGCCTTTATCGAAGATCTTATCGTTGTCGGTCACCACGCGCACTTTCACGCCACGTTTGTGTGCCTTCACGATGTGCGCCGTAAGGTTGTCATCGGCAATGGTAAATACACAGATATCAATGGTGTGACGTGCCTGGTTTAGCTGCTTAATGATGCCTTCTGCGCAGGAACGCCCCGGAGAGAACCAGCACCCAACCAGATCACCACCTGCATCCGACTTTGAGTTGTCCAAGACTTTGATGGTTTTCTCTAACCAACGAACGATGTCACTGGCGTCCGCCCCCTCTTTGAGGGATTGCTGCGCCAGTTTGAAGCTCTGATTACGCAGAAATGAACGGTCTTCCTGTTTTAACTCGGCGTTGCTCAACTGGTCGTTAAGTTCGCGCCTTTCTGAATCATCCAGACGATGATCTTCAATAGAAGATTGGAGGAGTTGTTGCAGTTGTTCCCTATTCATTATTTTCTCCTAGCCCTTGAGTCACTCGACTCATGGTTTGGTTCAATGCCGCCAGTTGCTGGACAACCTGCCCTGCTCTGTCTTCTGAGTCACCCATCAACTGATTACGCTGATACCCTTCACGAATTTCATTCCAGCGAGCCTGCTGCTCATCAGTCATGTCCCCTCGAAGTTCAGCCAGTTTCAATAAGTTCTCTTCTGTACCATTGGTCAGTGTTTGCGCTTCACCTTGATAGTGATCTTGCAGAAGCGTTTGCAGCTCTTCTTCAGTCATGACAGACGAAATCTTCTCCGCCAGCTTATTCATGTTTCGATAAGAACCCTGAAGCTTAAACGGTGGTTCAACACGATACTGATCCGCAGTTGCCGCTGAGGCAATGTACTGCTGGTTGACTTTGAGTACGGTCTGCTGAACCGTCAGAAGCTTCTGCAAGGTAGAGACAATTTCGGAAGACTCGGTTGCTGAATACGAGTGAGACATGTCACTCAGTGGTATACCTTCACCGTTAGCCATCCTGACAAAGCGATACAAATCGTTCAGGTCACGAGTCGCCAGCGGTGCCAGAACAGGATGCGACGTCAAGGAGTTCTCGACGAAACTGAGCTCAAACGCAGCTTTCTGATCCGACAGCATGTCACCCAGGTTGTAGATGTCGGCACGGTTTGCCAGCATGTCTGGGATTCGGAACATGTCTCCCGATTCGGTGTATGGGTTACCTGCCATTACGACTGAAAACTTCTTGCCACGCATGTCGTAAGTTTTGGTTTCGCCACGCCATGTCCCTTCGATTCGACGAGTACCATCACACAGAGAAATGAATTTCTGTAAGAACTCGGGATGGGTATGCTGAATATCATCAAGATACAGTAAGACGTTGTTGCCCATCTCAAAGGCTAAGTTGATCTTCTCGATCTCACGGGCAGCATTCTGATCAGGTGCATCTTTTGGATCGAGCGATGTCACCTGATGACCAATGGAAGGACCGTTGATCTTCATGAACACAAGACCAAGCTTGTGCGCCACGTATTCAATCAGGGTGGTTTTACCGTAACCCGGAGGTGAGATAAGCAGGAGCATACCCATCAAGTCGGTACGTTTGTTGTCGCCAACGGTACCCATCTGTTTGGCGAAGTTGTCACCAATGAGTGGTAAGTAGCTCTCGCTGATCAACTTGTTACGCACAAACGACGTCAGTGGACGTGGTTTGAATTCATTCAGACGGAAATTCGATTTCGCGTCTTGCAGCAGGTCTGCACGTTTATTGAGGTACGATTCAAACTGAGGAATCGTTACGCTTCGGTGCTGTTCACAACGCTGTAAAAATCCATCCAATACCAGATTCAGTTTACCCTGCTCAATATTGAGATGCTCCCCCAGTAGACCTTCCACTTCACAAGTGAGTGAGAAATCAACCGGGCTCAGAGGCGCATTGTCCTGCTCTTTCCATACTGCTATCGCAGCCGCTTCAGTCACAAACGCTTTGCCCAGCGATTTTTGCTGAGTGTACGCTGTTAGCCATTGAAGGTGATCTTGCATACTGACACTTGGAGAGTGTTGATTGCCAGACCAGCCAAGGCTTCGGCGGAACTGAAGGTAATCATCGCACAGCTCCATGGCATCACGGCTGACCTCGATTCGAGATTCACTTTTGGCGAGCAGCTGAATCAGGTAATCACTGGCGTCAGACAACAATCCACTGCCCGACTCGCCAAGTTCTTTTTCTAGCTCGGATTGCAGACTTTGGTATGCGTCTGGCGACTGAAGGTGCACTTTGAGCAGGTTGGCGTTGTTAGCTTTGCTCTTCCAATCTTCAAGCGATTTACCATCTTGGGCTATCAACCACATCCAAGCGGTGGCTCGCTCTTGCTGACCAAAGCGCAGCGACCCCGCCTGTTCAAAAACAGGGAGAAGCTGGTTCAGTATTTTCTCTGCATCGTGATCGTGAATACCTTTGATATAGCCTTCTTTGTACCTAGGCGAAGCAAAGCGTTGTACTAGGCTTAATAGCTCACCCGACTTTCGCGCGTGCAGCAAGGCTTCGGTATCGAAGTCGTCACTGAGGTTCATGGCAGAATGCAGAATCAGATAAGCCAGGTATTCGGAGCGATAAATGTCGTCGGTTTCGGAAGCAATATCCAGCTTCGAAATGTTCTGAAGTGCCAGAAACGTTTCGTCTTCAATCGGCTGATAGAAATCGGTGCCTGAGATGTGGGTACACAGCTCGTCATCGTGCTCAACCAGCGTCACATCTAAAGGCTGCTGGTTCACGCTGAATCGGTGCTTACCCAAGCGCAGGATTTTACCGCCGTCTTCGAAGATATCCTGATTATCACGAAGCGATCTCAGTGACTGGTCCTGAACGGATTTGAGTTTAGCGTCGACGCTGTCGGCTTTCACGCTGTCACCAAGTTCACGGATGGATTCCGACAACTGGCGCAGCTTCATCACCATGGCGTCGGTGGCAAAATAGCTGTTCAGAGACGCAACATCATCGAATCGTGCTACGCGCTTTTCGATGCTGTTAAAGGTAACATTCGCCGCTTGAAGCAAATTCTGAATGCGTCGCTGCTGAGCGCTCACCAACTGCTGCTTGTGGTTTTCTAGTGTTGACTGAATTTCATCGCGCTTGGTGTAGATTTCTCCCAGAAACTCGTCGAAATCCGCAAAGCGAGATTCTAGCTTCTCTAGCTGTCCAATCAACTTCGCAAGCTGGTTATCACACTCATCGGGTGTGGTAGCCTGCTCCATCGCGCTGTTTACCGACTGAGCCAGCAGCTTAAACTGCGCCCCAAATTCCGCTTTCGCTTCGTCGCTGCGTAGCCCGCTGTTTTTGTTGCGCAGCTTGGCAGACACGGCATTCAGCATGGACGACACTTCGGTGGTCAAATCCAGAATTCGGGTCGACTGAGTTGGATCTTCGGTTTCGATGTCGGTGACTTCTTCGGTCACCAATTGCAGCTCAGCACGAAGCTTTTCAATCTGCTCTTGAAGCTCCTGAATATCAGAAGTTTTCTCAACCGTTTCCAACTGCTCTTCCACAGTATGGATTTGCTTTTTGAATGGCTGATAGGCTTTTTCATCTTGCAGCAACTCAAGCAACTGCTGATTTAGATACTGGCGTTGTTCGTCCAGCGAACCAAGCAACTCATCGACTTTAGCAATATCGATGTAATGTTGCTGGCGCAAAGCCATGGTGTTGCCGACTTGCGTTTTCACTTCTGAAAGCAGAGTTAGCAAACTCGCCGCCTGATCTTTGGGCGCAAGTTTTACTTTGCTAATCAGAGTGGCGACGGATTCGGATTCTTCTTCAATCGCATGCTGAGCATGAGCCTGAAGCTGCTGAACTTTGGCGAATTCATCGATGATCTTGTCAGAAGTTGACATTACATCCTGAATCGCATCCCCCAGCCCCATCGCATAATCGTGAGCAAGCCAATGATAGTGATCAAGAGTCGCCTGGCACTGCTTCAGCAGTGCTTCATACGCCGCTTGAGTGACTTCTTCGGTCGAAGCGAAGTGACAAATTGACAGTACGGAAGACAAAGCACGTACCAGCTCTGCATTCCCTAGGTTAAACAAGGGGCTGGAGGCATCACTTTTTGCACTGTGACGGCTGTAATGCTCAGGGGTGGCAAATGGTGTGTCCCAGATTCGCAGCGGATGAATGGTGGACGCTTCTGCGTTTTCAGACAGTTGGAATACCAGCATGCGACCGTCTGGATACAGGCTGTAACCGTGGCTGTCCATTGGGGCAGAAAACGACTTTTCTATCATGTTGTAGGTATAAACAACGTAATACCCTTTCACCATGTTAAAGAAGAAGTACATCAGGTCTTCGCCGTTTGGTGAGGCGATTTTCTGGAAGAACTTAAGATCTGCCCACGGCATATCAAAGTGTTTGGCTTCTCCATTCGCCAGTACGTAACCATGCGAGTACAAAATTCCGTGCTCTTCAGGCAGTTCTTTGGCACTGACGCCAAGTGCATCAGCGCGAGTCACGGTCTGATTTAATGGGTTGTACAGGAAGTAGCGTTCCGTTTTTTCACGGTTCGGCAAAACGCGAAGGGCAATCAAATCACCCACAAACGCGTAGGCAATGCTGGCATCTGCCACACTTTGGTGTGGGTCTTCGACCTCTTCTCGGTAAACCCCTTTGCCTTCTTCGGTGTTGTCTTCCACCTTAATGGTCAGGTCGCCACCAACACACTCGACAAAGAGCTTGTCTTTGATAGACACATGGGGGTGCTTACCAAGCACGTGGTCTTCTCGCGTGGTTTCAATCCAGTCAAAGTCGCGCTGAACCGCTGATTCCAACGACTTATGTCCGAGAGAATCTATGTACTCAATCGAATGCTTGTTCAGTTGAAAGCGAAATACTTTGCGGTCTTCGGCGCGCATGCCGATTTGAAATGCGATGTAGAGGGTGCTTTCCTGACGAGAGATCTGAGAGAGCTTGGCATCCTGATAATAGGTAAACAGCTCGGTAAACTCGTGAACAAAACGAGTGTCTGACAGGAAGCTGCCTTCCAGGCTGACGGGTTCAATGCGGAAGGTGCCATCTTTTTCATGAAGTTGATACAGCCCGAATACGTCTTCTAAGGAAGGCTGGGCTTTCATTCCCACATGCACTTCGTAACCAAACAGAAGTTGCTCGTTGACCTGCGCCATGTCGACAGGCACACAACGCGCTTCGGTTTGCACATTGGCTTTACCGATAAGGGAAAGCTCCTGACCACCGAAAACTTGCTGCCTTTCCTGATTGAACTGGTGGGAAATGTCTTTAAGTTTGCTGCCTTGTTGCGAAAGGCGTGACTTGAGTACCTCGTAGGCACCGCCTTCTGTGACAGCCTGCTGGGTTGATTCTGACATGCTTATACCTTTAAAACCCACACTTACGGGTGGTAAGTGTGGGTGTATGACTCAAGATGGGCGATTAAGACTCAGTAGAATCTGAGCTGCTGACGGACTGCTGAATTTTCTTCAGAAGCTCTGTCGCGCCACCTTGTGAATTCAGCAGGCTTGCCAAAGCTACGTTGCTTAGGTCACTACTTTTCAGTTCGGTATTTTCAAGGATGTCCTTGATGTCTTGCGGCAGGCTGCGGTTGCCATTCACGTACTCAGACACCAGCGGGTTAAGGACTTTAGATTCCTCAAACTTGGTATCCATTGAAGCAGAATCGATAACCGTGCGGCGGATTTGTTCCATACCGTCGCCACCAAACAGTTTGATGTCGGCCGCTGCCAGTGCTTGTGCCAGTGCTTTCGCGTTCTCTGATGCCACGTCTTTTTGTGCGTCGATACGCGCCAGATCCAGCTCTTTCTCTTGCTGCAGCTGCATAACCCACTTGTCGTGCTCACGCGTTTGGTCATCGTATTTCTGAGCCGCTTCAAAACGAGCGGTTTGCGCTTCTGCTTCCGCCAAGCCTTTCGCACGTAGTGCCTGTGCTTCTGCTTCACCTGCGCTTTGCAATGTGTATGCTTCCGCTTCACCCGTTTCACGAATCGCCTGTGCACGCTCACGATCCACTTCCACTTGCGCCAGACCCGTCGCACTGATTTGTTCTTTCTCAGCGTGAGCCATGCGCTCTTTCGCTGCCGCTTCACGCTCTTTCAGCATGTATCGTGCTTCAGCTTCTTTGGCTGCCGCTTCTAGCTCTGCTTCCGCCTGACGCTGACGAACCACTTTCTCAGCATCCGCTTGCTTGGTCGCAACAATATGCGCCGCTTCGGCTTCACGAGTCTTCACTGCCAGCTCATTTTCCGCATCACGCGTCTTCACTTTCAGTTCAGCGTCTTTCTCGATCAGCAGGCGTTCAGCTTTTTCTTTCGCTGCATCTTTCTCGGCGCGGGCTGCCACCAGAAGCTCCAGCTGTTTCGCTTCAGCTACCGCTTCGGCTTCTACCATGGACACGCGCTTCTTACGGTTCACTTGCTCGTTCACTCGAAGGTTTTCAGTTTCTTCTTCTTCACGAGCAATCTTACGTTCAATTTCAACACGCTGAGAACGCGTTTCTGCCACAGATTTCAGCGCTTCTTCAACCGTGGTTTCTTTTTCCATCTCTTTCTGAGCCACTTCAGAAGAAGTACGAACCTTCTCTGTCTCAACAGCACGGCTCAGTTCTTCCTCCTGAATCGCGACCTGACGCTTATTGGCAATACGCGTCATTTCGACTTCCATTTCTACGCTTTCACGCTTTTTCGCTACTTCTTCTTCAGTTTCCAGTTTCGCCAAAGAGGAAATGCGCTCGTATTCCTGACGCTTTTCTTCAGACAGGGCATTCTCTTGCGCTTCGATGATCTCGATTTCACGCTGAGTTCGGGCGATGCTTTCTTTCTCTTGTTTATCCAGTTGCAGACGGTTCGCTTCCGCTTCTACGTCTTTCTTCTTAATGGTGGTGCGCTCATCCTGACGGATCGCGTTGGTTTCCGTGTTCTTCTGCGCTGTAATGGAAGAGATCTTACGGATACCTTCTACATCAAGAATGTTGTCTGGGTTGTGGGCTTCCAGAGAAGTCTGGTCAATTTTGTCGATTACCACATCGTAGATTTTGAAGCCATCCATTTCGCTACCGATAACCTGAACAACAGCATCACGGAACGCGCGGCGGTTGGTCAACAGCTCTTCAAATTCGAACTGCTTCACTGCGGTTTTTAGTGCTTCGGAGAATTTAGGTTGGAAGTGCTCTTTCAGACGCTCAAGGTTTGATGCTTCAACTGCCGTAAACAGTTTTGCCACGCGTACAATGTCGTCTTCTTCGTGATTTACACCGATGTAGAAGTCTACTTTTAAGTCCGCACGAATATTATCGCTGCAGTGAAGACCTTCATATTCTTCGCCTTCTTGATCTTTACGACCACTGCGGATGACGGAAATCTTCTTACGGGTAATATCCATGTATTCGAATCGGTTCACGACCGGCCATACAAAGGTACCGGTTAGCGAAGCTCGGGTGCGATCCACACCGTTCACAATAAGCGCTTCACCTTCAATTCTTACCTTCTTATAACGAGAGGTAAGAAAAATCAGAACCAATAAAAATAGTGCAACACCAGCTAAGATGAACATCATACTGGGGGATAAAGCCATGACCAACTCCTTGAGAGGTTTAATTGTATTTATGCTTTCGCGACGAAATAACGCTGCGATTCATTATCTTTAGAGACGATGACGACTTCGTCGCCGTATCGGATTTCCTGAGTGCTGTGTGACATCACGTCCAGAAGCACTTCATTGCCATTGTGTACGACAATGACTTCACCGCCCGCTTCCTGACTAACCTGACTGCTGTGCACTTTGGCACGCAAACCAACGTAATCGATTGAAGCAAACGCATTGTTCTTATTGAAAAATGGAGCCAGAGGCTTAAGCAAAATAGCGGCGATATACAAGGCTATGTACGCCACGACAGGAAGAGATATAACGCCTGAAATCAGTGACAGCGTTTCAGAGAGAGAAGACAGAAGATAGGTGTCGAGATAAAACTCAATAATAGTCGCGATAAACAGGCTAACGCACAGCGCAATAGGCAGTGGTACCTTGGTTAATATCGGCGGTAATATCAGGCTGCCACCGGTTATATTGTCTAAATCAACAATATCTAACTCACCCAAAAGACCTTCGAATACATCGAAGATCAGATCGATAAGCATGATGACAAAAAATATTATAAAAGGAATAAAGAATACGTTTGTCGGGAACGAAAGTAACACCGACAAAAACAGTTCAAAAGCCATGTCCCTATCCAACTTGTATTTCAGTCACAATCAAGCCGAATCGTGCTGAAATTTTTCTATCTATGATTTTAATATCAAAAAGATACAGAACGCTTTGGAAAAATAAAACCTGCTTTCAGGGTTTATTGATGCGCTTCAAAAAAAATTAATGAAATTATTATCAATGAGAACTCAACATAAATAACTTAATAAGTATTTGCTGATGAATATTTTCAATAAAGTCCGCCATTCTGTTTGTAAAATCGAATTTTGGTAAAGCGTTTTTAACCCGCGAAGTACGACCTCTGTGCAAGATTGCGACCCACACCAAAACTCCATTGCTTTCTGACGGTCTGATTAATATCATTTGCCTTTGCTGAGAATTCACTTCAGCTCAGATATAACTAAAACAAGGATAATTCAGTGACCACCAGCACCGCGACGCAAAAACACACGCCGATGATGCAACAGTATCTTAAGCTCAAGGCGGAAAATCCCGATATCTTGCTTTTCTATCGTATGGGGGATTTTTACGAGTTATTTTACGACGACGCGAAACGTGCTTCTCAGTTACTGGATATCTCCTTAACCAAGCGTGGTTCTTCTGCTGGCGAGCCAATCCCAATGGCTGGCGTACCTTTTCATGCAGTAGAAGGTTACCTGGCAAAGCTGGTTCAGCTTGGTGAATCTGTCGCAATTTGTGAGCAAATTGGCGACCCAGCCACCAGCAAAGGTCCGGTGGAAAGAAAGGTTGTACGCATTGTTACCCCAGGTACAGTAACCGACGAAGCCTTACTGGCTGAGCGTGTTGATAACCTGATCGCAGCCATCTACAGCCACGATGGTAAGTTCGGCTACGCCACGTTAGACATGACTTCGGGTCGCTTCCAGTTGATGGAACCAGAAACCGAAGAAGCGATGTCGGCAGAATTGCAGCGCACCTCTCCAAAAGAATTGTTGTTCCCAGAAGATTTCGAAGCGGTGCATTTGATGGCAAGCCGAAACGGCAATCGCCGCCGCCCTGTCTGGGAATTTGAATTAGATACAGCGAAACAGCAGCTTAACCAGCAGTTTGGCACTAAAGATCTGGTCGGTTTTGGAGTAGAACACGCTGAACTTGGTCTGTGTGCCGCGGGCTGTTTGATTCAGTATGTAAAAGACACGCAACGCACGGCCTTACCTCACATCCGCTCACTGACATACGACCGACAAGACCATTCGGTCATTTTAGATGCTGCCACGCGCCGCAATCTAGAGATTACGCAAAACTTAGCGGGCGGAACCGACAATACGCTGGCAGAAGTGCTTGACCACACTGCAACGGCAATGGGCAGCCGGATGCTGAAGCGTTGGTTGCACCAGCCAATGCGCCAACTCGATACTCTTAACCAGCGCCTTGACGCCATTACCGAAATCAAAGACACCGCGCTGTTTAGCGACTTACATCCAGTGCTCAAACAAATCGGTGATATTGAGCGTATCTTAGCTCGCTTGGCAATTCGTAGTGCTCGCCCACGCGATTTGGCTCGCCTTCGTCATGCCATGCAGCAGCTTCCTGAACTTTCGGAGATTCTTGGTCAGGTTAATCACCCATACCTTGGCAAGCTTGCAGGTTTTACCGCACCACAAGATGAACTTTGCGACTTGCTAGAGCGTGCCATTAAAGAAAACCCACCTGTGGTGATTCGAGATGGTGGTGTAATTGCAGAGGGTTATAACGCCGAGCTGGACGAATGGCGAAAACTGGCTGACGGTGCAACTGAGTACCTTGAGAAACTAGAAGCCGATGAACGCGATCGCCACGGCATTGATACCCTAAAAGTGGGATACAACAATGTTCATGGCTTCTACATTCAGGTAAGCCGTGGTCAGAGCCACCTTGTTCCTCCTCATTATGTACGTCGCCAGACACTAAAAAATGCCGAACGCTACATCATCCCGGAACTGAAAGAACACGAAGATAAGGTCTTAAATTCTAAATCCAAAGCACTGGCGATTGAAAAACAGCTTTGGGAAGAACTGTTCGATCTTCTGCTTCCACACTTGGAATCAATGCAAAACCTGGCTTCTGCCCTGTCGCAACTGGATGTTCTACAAAACCTAGCGGAACGCGCAGAGAGCTTAGATTACTGTAAGCCAACACTGAACGAAGACATTGGCGTTCGAATTCAGGGCGGTCGCCATCCGGTGGTGGAACAGGTTATGGACGAACCTTTCATTGCTAACCCTATTGAGCTGGGTGAACAGCGTAAAATGCTGATTATCACGGGACCAAACATGGGTGGTAAATCGACCTACATGCGTCAGACCGCACTGATTGCGTTGATGGCACATATTGGTTCTTACGTGCCCGCTGAGTCTGCCACCATTGGCTCTATTGATCGTATATTCACTCGTATTGGCGCATCGGACGATCTGGCATCTGGTCGCTCTACCTTTATGGTAGAAATGACCGAAACCGCGAATATTCTGCACAATGCCACAGATCGAAGCCTGGTTTTGATGGATGAAATTGGTCGTGGAACCAGTACTTACGATGGTTTATCACTGGCATGGGCGAGTGCAGAGTGGCTGGCTAAACAGATCAGTGCGATGACCTTATTTGCTACTCACTACTTTGAGTTAACCGAACTGCCGAATCAGATCCCGATGTTGGCGAATGTTCATTTAGATGCGGTTGAACACGGTGACACTATCGCCTTTATGCACGCTGTACAGGAAGGGGCGGCAAGTAAATCTTATGGTCTGGCAGTGGCTGGATTGGCAGGCGTACCTAAAACCGTGATCAAAAATGCGCGGGCGAAGTTGAACCAGTTGGAACAACTTACTAACGATCAACCAACGACGCCAAACCAAGTGGATGTAGCCAATCAATTAAGCTTGATTCCGGAGCCGAGTGATATTGAATTGGCGCTTGCGGATATCGATCCTGATGATCTCACACCAAGACAAGCACTGGATGCACTATATCGATTGAAGAAGATGCTTTGATTGAAGTAGCGGCAGTAATTTGACAAACAAAAAGGGCGAGATGTTTCTCGCCCTTTCTTATATATCAATGAACTAATTTTGATGCTTTAGTCATTTTCAACGTTGAACAATGATTCCATGTTCAGACCTTGCTTCACAAGGATCTCACGAAGTCGACGAAGACCTTCTACCTGGATCTGACGTACACGCTCCCGAGTCAAATTGATCTCACGACCTACTTCTTCCAGTGTTGAAGGTTCATACCCCAGAAGACCAAAACGGCGTGCAAGTACTTCTTTCTGCTTGGGATTCAAATCATCCAGCCAATCGATCAGAGAATGTTTGATGTCATCGTCTTGAGTACAGACTTCAGGATCAGAGTTGTTGACGTCTGGAATGATATCAAGGAGTGCTTTCTCACTTTCACCACCGATTGGGGTGTCCACGGAACTGACTCTTTCATTCAGACGAAGCATTTTGCTGACATCATCAACGGGCTTATCAAGTTGCTGAGCAATTTCTTCTGCCGTTGGTTCATGATCCAGTTTTTGCGATAGCTCCCGAGCCGTTCTTAAATAGATATTCAGCTCTTTCACTACGTGTATGGGCAAACGAATAGTGCGAGTTTGGTTCATCAATGCACGTTCGATGGTTTGACGAATCCACCATGTTGCGTACGTTGAAAAACGGAAACCTCTTTCAGGATCAAATTTCTCAACTGCACGGATCAGCCCTAGGTTACCTTCTTCGATCAGATCGAGCAGTGCCAGCCCTCTGTTACCGTAACGGCGAGAGATTTTAACAACTAAACGAAGGTTACTTTCGATCATGCGTTTGCGTGCGGCTTCGTCTCCTCGAAGTGCGCGACGTGCATACAGGACTTCTTCTTCTGCTGTGAGAAGAGGTGAGAAACCGATCTCTCCGAGATACAGTTGAGTGGCGTCTAAACTTTTTGCACTTACCTCAAATTCTTCTTTCTGTTCAGACTGTTTTTCTTGAGTGAGAGTAGATTCTTCCCTGGTGGTTTGTTCCATACCTACCGCTTCGTAATCAAACTCTTCTTCGACTTTCGTTACTGCATTGCTGATACTCATAGTGCCTCCCCCTGGCGAGTTCGCAAGACATTACTACTATCAATGTCGTTGAAATGTTTTAGGGTAAGTAGCGCTTTGGATTCACTGACTTTCCCTGATAGCGAATTTCGAAGTGCAATCTCACGCTGTTAGTACCAGACGATCCCATGGTAGCAATCTTCTGACCAGCTTTTACACTTTGTCCTTCTCTTACTAGCAAGCGTTCATTATGGGCATAAGCACTGAGGTAGTTGTCATTATGTTTGACGATGACAAGATTGCCATATCCGCGCAGCGCATTACCTGAATAAACGACTGTTCCTCCCGCAGTGGATACTATGGATTGACCTCGCTGTCCCGCAATGTCGATCCCTTTGTTTCCTTGATCCCCTGTGGAAAAACCTTTAATGATCCGACCCTTTGTAGGCCATAACCATTTGGAAATTTTAGTATTATTCTTTTTTGTTGTTTGAGCAGGTTTGTTAACAACCTGTTTACTTTTATTTTCAACATACTCCTTTGATCTGGATTGATCAAGCTTCTTTGTTGATTCTTTTTTAGACGATGCTGATTCTTTCTTTTTCGGCTCAGAGCTTTTCGTTTTCGGTACAGAAGACGCTGTCGATGCCGTACTTGTTGCGGCTACTGCTGCCGTTGATGCTGTGGTTTTTGTGGCAGCTGTTGCGACACCAGCACCTGTACCGGAAAAATCGGGTGCAGAATAAGCAGGTCTCCAGAGACTGATTTTCTGACCGGGATGAATGGTATAAGGAGGAGAAAGTCGATTGTATTTAATCAGTTGGTTAACGTCTTTCCCTGTTACGTAAGCAATAAAGTAGAGCGTGTCACCTTTTTCCACTTCATAGTAGCTGCCACGATAGCTACCTCTTTCAACCTGATCATAGCTCTTCCCTAAGCTAGTAACGGGTGCGGGATTATGCGCAGCACATCCAACCAGCGTTGTAGCGAGAATAACTTGAACAAGAGACGCTTTTCGTTTCAGTGACACTCAATACCCTTAAGCCAAATCACCTGCGACCAAAGGTACAAATCTAACCATTTCAATCAGTTCTGTAACTACATTGCCATTCATTTTTTGTACTTTGATCAAAGTTTGTTCGGCTTCACCGACAGGGATCACCATGATCCCACCTTCATTTAGTTGATCTACCAATGCTTTTGGGATCTCACTGGCAGCTGCTGTAACAATAATGGCATCAAATGGGGCTTTCGCTGACCAGCCCTGCCATCCATCACCATGTTTTGTGGATATGTTGTAGATATCCAGTTGCTTCAGGCGACGTTTCGCATCCCATTGCAGAGATTTGATCCTCTCTACGGAGTATACATGGTCAACGATCTGCGCCAGCACCGCGGTTTGATAACCGGAACCTGTACCAACCTCAAGCAACTTGCTATCAGGTTTTAGCTGAAGCAGTTCTGTCATCTTCGCCACAATGTAGGGCTGAGAAATGGTCTGACCCGCACCAATAGGCAATGCATTATTGTCGTAGGCTTGATGCATCATGGCTTCAGAAACAAAAGATTCCCGAGGCAAGCGCTTGATGGCTTCCAATACCTTGTGGTCTTGGATTCCCATTTCTTGCAGAAATTCAATTAATTTATGGGCTTGCGGATGGCTCATTCAATTGCTCCCTTTCAACCAATTCTCCATGCTTGGTAAAGATTCATGCGCCGTCAGGTCCACCTGCAATGGCGTCACCGAAACCAGACCGCTGGTAATCGCATGGAAATCCGTTCCCTCTCCGGCGTCTTGCTCCTTACCCGGAGGACCAAGCCAATAGATATCAAGCCCTCTTGGATCTTTCTGCTTAATCATGTCTTCAGCATGATGACGTGCACCAAGGCGTGTCACCTTGTAAGGCTTTAATTCGGAAACTGGAATATCAGGCACGTTGACATTAATCAGGCGATTGGTCGGGATAGGATGAGAAAGATGTTGTTCGACCAACTGCTTAGCTACATGAGCTGCGGTTTTGAAATGTTGCTTGCCAGCTAAGGAGATGGCGATGGCCTGAACACCAAGAAAGTGCCCTTCCATCGCGGCTGCCACGGTTCCTGAATACAGAACATCGTCGCCAAGGTTAGCACCATGGTTAATGCCAGACACAACCAGATCAGGTTTATCGTCCTTCATGAGTTCATTCAAAGCGAAATGAACACAATCTGTCGGTGTACCCTGTACAGAAAAGACATTGGGCTCCAGCTCGATAACCCTTAGAGGACTTTCGAGTGTCAGGGAGTTCGAAGCCCCTGAACGATTTCGGTCCGGAGCCACCATTACAACTTCGGCGATGTCTTCCAAAGCTGATTTGAGTTCATGTATTCCTTGAGCATGAACACCATCATCATTGCTCAACAATATTTTCATCGGAATCTTTTCCTGACATTCAGAAGGTTAAAATTGTCGCTCATCTTCTACCGCATTGACTAATTCACGCATAATAGATGTAGCAAAACATCCCGAAGGTAACCAGAATTTGAGTACGATCTCATTATCCTGAACTTCCCACGCGAAATCTTTCGCAAAGAGTGTGGCTGCACGGCGCTCATGACGCATACGGTTACCACGGATAAGCGCCATCAAATCAGGCTCTTTTTCCAGACACGGCTGCTCCAATGCCAAAGCTTCACCGCTGGTTGGTAATGCGTTGTCGCCAGCCATCGCGATGCTGATATCTGCACTGCCCTCGAGTACCTGAGCCTGGCTCTGGTCTAAATTCTCGCTTGTGACTGTTAGCTGCTCACCCTGTGTTAACAGGATGTCGCCATCAACAGGAGTCGTCCAGAGCTGTTTCTCAATACGAGAAGACAGGATGTGATTGAAAATCCACGAACGGGCAGAAGACAAATACAGGCTGCGTTTGTTTTGGTTACGAGTTCGAACGTTTTCTCTGCCCCAGCGACGCGCTTCATCAACATTGTTGCCATCGCGTCCGAAACGCTGAGCCCCAAAGTAATTAGGCACACCTTGTTTTTCTACTTTCTCCAGACGAGACACTATGTCTTGAACATCTGTTACTTCTGTTAACGTGATTTCAAAGTGGTTACCACGGAGATCACCTGGACGCAGTTTCTTGTTGTGTCTCTCTGTTGACAGAATTTCAATACTTGGATACTGCGTTAGAAACTCGGAAAGATCAGGAGTTTCCCCTTTCGGTAGATGAGCACTTAGCCATTGTTCTGTCACCGCGTGCCTGTCTTTTAAGCCCGCCCAGCTTACGTCTTTTGATTTAACACCGCAGGCTTTTGCCAGTTCATTCGCTACAAAACTGGTGTTCTCACCCGTTTTGCGAATGCACAGCATTAGGTGTTCACCATCGCCTGAAAAATCAAACCCTAAGTCTTCTTTAACGATGAAATGCGCCGGCTGAGCTTTCAACTTGGCGTCGGATTTTGGTTTGCCGTAGGCATAAGCAAAGGGTGCGAGAATATCTGTCATGGTTTATTTCTTGATAATTAAGGCAACCGCTTCAGTCGCAATGCCTTCTTTTCTACCAGTAAAGCCCAAACGTTCAGATGTTGTGGCTTTTACGTTCACATTCGTGATGTCGGTTTCTAAATCTTCTGCAATGGTTTTGCACATGGCTTGAATGTGAGGAGCCATCTTTGGAGCCTGAGCTATGATGGTGACATCTACGTTACCGACGACATACCCTTTCTCTTTCACCAAACGGTAGACATCACGCAGAAGAGCTCGGCTGTCTGCGCCTTTCCACTTATCGTCGGTATCCGGGAAGTGACGACCAATATCACCTTCCGCGATGGCACCTAATAAGGCATCTGACAACGCATGTAAGGCAACGTCACCATCGGAGTGAGCAACCAGACCCTGTTCATAAGGAACGTTAACGCCACCTATGATAACCGGACCTTCTCCACCAAATTTATGTACGTCAAAGCCGTGTCCAATTCGAATCATGTTGTTTCCTTAACCATTTCGGTTCAAATAGAACTCGGCAAGCGCCAAGTCTTCTGGTTGTGTGATTTTGATGTTGTCAGAACGTCCTGCCACCAGCAATGGCTGATGACCCAGCCATTCCATTGCCGACGCTTCATCGGTAATCGCAACGCCTTTTTCTAATGCGTCTTGCAGCGCGTCTTTTAGATCTTGGCAGCGGAACATCTGTGGTGTCAGGGCATGCCACAAGTTTTCACGCTCTACCGTTTTCTGAATAGAATTTGTAGCGTCGCTGCGCTTCATCGTGTCTTTGACAGGTGCTGCCAATATGCCCCCAACGGAATGACTGCGACATTTGCTGATCAGCTTGTCGATATCCTTATGGGTGACGCACGGTCTGGCGGCGTCATGTACTAATACCCATTCGGTACTGGAGAAATGCTCATTGACGTGTTTCAGACCCGACAACACCGAATCCGCACGCTCTGAGCCACCCGCCACTCGCGTAATTTTAGGGTGATTTGCGACATCTAGCTCATGGAAATACTCGTCTCCCTCGCTAATGGCTACGACTACGTGCTCAATCTCTGAGTGCGACAATAAGAGGGTTAGCGTGTGCTCTAAGATCGTTTTTGAGCCAATGGTGAGATACTGCTTGGGGCAATCTGCCTGCATTCGGCTACCCACGCCTGCCGCAGGAACGATGGCAACAATGCCATTCGGATTAGAATCTGTTTTGTTCATTACTTCGTTTAGGGTCTGTTTTCATCACCGATGATTCGGTAGAAGGTTTCGTCGTCTTTGATCAATCCGAGCTCATTACGTGCCCGCTCTTCGATGGCATCGAGACCTTGTCGTAAATCATCGATTTCAGCGTACATTTCTTGGTTTCGCTGGCGCAGCTTCTCGTTTACTTCTTCCTGGATCTGAATATCTCGCTGAGTGGTTGCCAAATCGAGTTCTCCGTTTTTGCTGAACCAGACCGCGTATTGCAACGCAATCAACAATCCAACTAAAACTATGGCAAATATTCTCATGATGTCATCCAAGAAAAAAGAAAGGTGTATTGCCTGAAGTCTTCGCATTCAGGTCAACGGGGTATATATACCATATTCAGACGCTTATCGCGAAGTCGGTCACATGAAAACAGAATGCATCCGATACAAAAATGCCCTGCATTTGCAGGGCATTTTTTAAAGCATAAAAGCTAAGCTAATCATTCAATTCAGAATTAAGCTTGACCTTTTACTTCTTTAAGACCGTTGTAAGGAGCTTTCTCGCCTAGTGCTTCCTCGATACGGATAAGTTGGTTGTACTTAGCAACACGGTCAGAACGGCTCATAGAACCAGTCTTGATTTGACCTGCAGCAGTACCTACCGCTAGGTCAGCGATAGTTGCGTCTTCAGTTTCGCCAGAACGGTGAGAGATTACAGCTGTGTAACCTGCGTCTTTAGCCATCTTGATTGCAGCTAGAGTCTCAGTTAGAGAACCGATTTGGTTGAACTTGATAAGGATAGAGTTAGCTACGCCTTTCTCGATACCTTCAGCTAGGATCTTAGTGTTAGTAACGAATAGATCGTCACCTACTAGCTGAAGTTTGCTACCTAGTAGTTCAGTTTGGTGCTTGAAGCCATCCCAGTCAGACTCGTCTAGACCGTCTTCGATAGAAACGATTGGGAATTGGCTAGCTAGCTCAGCAAGGTAGTGGTTGAACTCTTCAGAAGAGAAAGTCTTACCTTCGCCTTTCATGTTGTAGATGCCAGCTTCTTTGTCGAAGAACTCAGATGCAGCACAGTCCATAGCTAGAGTTACGTCTTTGCCTAGCTCGTAACCAGCATTAGCAACAGCTTCTGCGATAACTTCTAGAGCTTCAGCGTTAGACTTAAGGTTAGGAGCGAAACCACCTTCGTCACCAACTGCAGTGCTGTAGCCTTTAGACTTAAGAACTTTAGCTAGGTTGTGGAATACTTCAGCACCTACACGTAGAGCTTCTTTAAGAGTCTTAGCACCAACTGGCTGAATCATGAACTCTTGGATGTCAACGTTGTTGTCTGCGTGCTCACCACCGTTGATGATGTTCATCATTGGAAGAGGCATAGAGAACTGACCAGCAGTACCGTTTAGCTCAGCGATGTGCTCGTATAGAGGCATGCCTTTAGCAGCAGCTGCTGCTTTAGCGTTCGCTAGAGAAACCGCTAGGATTGCGTTTGCACCGAAGTTAGATTTGTTCTCAGTACCGTCTAGGTCGATCATTACTGCGTCGATAGCAGCCTGGTCTTTCGCGTCTTTGCCAGTTAGAGCTTCAGCGATTGCACCGTTTACTGCTTCAACAGCTTTAAGAACACCTTTACCTAGGAAACGTGCTTTGTCGCCGTCACGTAGCTCAAGAGCTTCGCGAGAACCTGTAGATGCGCCAGATGGAGCTGCCGCCATACCTACGAAACCGCCTTCTAGGTGTACTTCAGCTTCTACAGTTGGGTTACCACGTGAGTCGATGATTTCACGACCTAGAACTTTAACGATCTTAGACATTAATGTTTCCTCTCGTTCAAATATAAATGTCAAATTTAAAGGGCAGTAGCACTACACTCGCTACTGCCCGTATCCTTTTACTTCTCTAATTCGTCGCGCTGATATTCACCAGCGGCTTTCACGAAACCTGCGAATAGTGGGTGACCATCGCGAGGTGTTGAAGTGAACTCTGGGTGGAATTGAGCCGCTACAAACCATGGGTGAGCTGGGTTCTCAATCACTTCGACCAACTTCTTGTCTGCTGACAAACCAGATACTTTCAGACCTGCTTTTTCGATTTGTGGACGAAGGTTGTTGTTCACTTCATAACGGTGACGGTGACGCTCATGAATCGTTGCGTTACCATACAGTTCACGAGCTTTCGTTCCTTTTTCCAGGTGACATAGCTGTGAACCAAGACGCATAGTACCACCAAGGTCTGAAGTTTCAGTACGCTCTTCGACTTTACCTTCACCATCAACCCATTCTGTGATCAAACCTACCACAGGGTACTTGGTCTCTTTGTTAAATTCTGTTGAATGTGCACCTTCCATACCCGCAACGTTACGCGCGTATTCGATCAGTGCCACTTGCATCCCCAGACAGATACCCAGGTAAGGTACGTTATTTTCACGAGCGTATTGTGCTGCACGAATCTTACCTTCTACACCACGA
Organism: Vibrio sp. SCSIO 43132; assembly: GCF_019904195.1. NCBI lineage: Bacteria > Pseudomonadati > Pseudomonadota > Gammaproteobacteria > Vibrionales > Vibrionaceae > Vibrio > Vibrio sp. SCSIO 43132. The sequence continues at coordinate 460,293 of NZ_CP063199.1, read as the reverse complement.
TCGCCGAAACCACCAGGAACTAAGATTGCATCTAAACCTTCTAGTGCTTCTTCGCCTTTGCTTTCGACGTCCTGAGAATCAACGTACTTGATCTTAACGCTCAGGCGGTTCTTCAGACCTGCGTGTTTCAGAGCTTCGTTCACCGATTTGTATGCGTCTGGCAGTTCGATGTACTTACCAACCATACCAATGGTCACTTCGCCTGTTGGGTTTGCTTCTTCGTAGATTACCTGCTCCCACTCAGACAGGTCTGCTTCTGGCGCATCAATGCCAAAGCGAGTACATACAAGGTCATCAAGACCTTGAGCTTTAATAAGCTGAGGGATTTTGTAGATGGAATCTACGTCTTTCATTGAGATAACCGCTTTTTCTGACACGTTACAGAAAAGCGCGATCTTCTTACGTTCGTTCGCTGGGATCATGCGATCTGAGCGACAAACAAGGATGTCTGGCTGAATACCGATAGAAAGCAGCTCTTTAACAGAGTGCTGAGTCGGCTTAGTTTTCACTTCACCTGCTGCTGCTAGGTAAGGAACCAGTGTCAGGTGCATGAACATTGCACGCTCACGACCCAGTTCAACAGCTAGCTGACGAATCGCTTCCATGAATGGCAGAGATTCGATATCACCAACCGTACCACCTACTTCAACGATAGCCACGTCGTGACCTTCAGAACCTGCGATTACACGGTCTTTGATGGAGTTAGTGATGTGCGGGATAACCTGAATAGTAGCGCCTAGGTAATCGCCACGACGTTCTTTACGTAGAACGTCAGCGTAAACACGACCTGCAGTAAAGTTGTTACGCTTAGTCATCTTGGTGCGAATGAAACGCTCATAGTGACCAAGGTCAAGGTCAGTCTCTGCGCCATCTTCTGTAACGAACACTTCACCGTGCTGAGTTGGGCTCATTGTGCCTGGATCAACGTTGATGTAAGGGTCAAGCTTCATCATAGTCACTTTAAGACCACGAGCTTCAAGAATGGCTGCTAGAGATGCTGCAGCAATACCTTTACCTAGAGAGGATACGACCCCGCCAGTAACAAAAATGTAATTTGTCGTCATGTTTAACCTGAAATTGGTTGAATGAGGGAAATGGATTTCTTCTGGACGGGATGTAAATATACCAGAAGCCAGTTACCGCCACAACGTGAAACTTATCACACTCAAAATTTTTATTTTTTGCTTCAAATCAAATCAGCAAAGTTCAACAAGTTAGTTAATTTCACGTGCTACTGCAAAAGAAATTTCCCTTTTGTGGCAATGGTAAAACCAGTATTTACGCTTAAGAGTTCTCAAGCGCCTAGGGTCACTTTTTATTTTTTTCGGCGATTTTGACCTGATCCCAAATAGAATCAAGCTCTTCCAGCGAGCAGTCCTCCAGTACCTTGCCGTTTTGGCGCACCTGCTCTTCCACTTGTCTGAAGCGGCGCTCGAATTTGGTATTGGCTTTGCTGAGTGCCGATTCCGGATTGGTATTCAGGTGGCGGGAGAAATTTACTACCGCAAAAAGCAGATCGCCCATTTCTTCTTCCACCAAATCCGAATTCGGTGAGACTTGCAGTGCTTCATCCATGACTTCATCGATCTCTTCACGCACTTTGTCTACAACAGGACCTAAGGTTTTCCAGTCAAAGCCGTATTTAGCGCATTTCTTCTGAATTTTGTTGGCTCTAGCCATGGCGGGAAGCGCAACGGGAACTGCATCGAGGACGCTGCTTTCGGTGATCCCTTTTTCTTCTTTTTCCTTAGCTTTTTCCCGCTCCCAGTTGGCATTGATTTCAGCGTCATTTTCAAACTCAGCATCGGAAAAAACATGAGGATGACGGCGGGTGAGTTTTTCATTGACCTCTTCCACAACCTCATCAAAATCAAACAAGCCTTTTTCGTTTGCCAGTTGGCTGTAGAAAATCACATGAAACAACAAGTCACCCAACTCTTCTTTCAAATTGTTCCAGTTGCGCTTATGAATGGCATCCACCACCTCGTAGGTTTCCTCAATGGTATGAGGCACGATGGTGTCAAAGTCCTGCTTCAGATCCCAAGGGCATCCACCATCAGGATTTCTTAGCTGCGCCATAATTTGCTTAAGCTGTTCAATTGGATGACTCATTTCTGTTCCTTGGACAAAGTTATATAAAGAAAAAGACGAGCAATATAACTGCTCGCCTTTCATTTTACTGTTCTCTTTCGCAAAGCAGTTGCCGTTTTAACAAGGCAACAAGCGAGTGAGACTCCTGAGCATAGCTGGCTATGTGATGAGCCTGGGCCGGCACTCCGGAATGAGCGCCGTTAACGCAGTAAAAATGGCAAATGCGAAGTGAAAGTTAGCCTAAACGTTTCACCGTCATCACATCTTTGATCTGTTCAACACGCTTAGTAACTCGCGTAAACACTTCCACGTTAGTGACTTCCAAATCAAAATCCATCACCGACATCTGCTTTTTGTAGTCCACCCGGCTACGCATGCTGGTGACCTTGATTTTTTCGTTAGCAAACAAGGTGGTGATGTCTTTTAGCAGACCACCACGCTCTAACCCTTCAACCCGAACTGTAATGATATAAGACCCGACAAAACCACTGCCCCAGACGGTATCAATGATACGTTCTGGCGCATGATGGCGAAGCTCTTCAAGCTGTTCACAGTCGCTACGGTGGACTGAGATACCACGCCCTTGAGTGATGTATCCGGAAATCTCATCTCCAGGGATAGGCTGGCAACAACGTGCAAGGTGCGTCATCAGGTTATCAACCCCCTCGACGACAACCGCATCTTTCTTTGGCCGGCTTTGCGCTGGCGTTTTGTTCTCGGTTTCTTGAAGACGTTCAAGCGCTTGCTGATCTTCTTCTTCCGCCGTGGGTTTGTTTACAAGCGCATTGATGTGGTTGACGATCTGGTTGATACGCAAATCACCGCTTCCCACACCGGCGTAAAGCTCGTCTGGCGTGTTTACGTTGAATCGTTTTAGCGCGTACTGGTCAGCGTCTTTCAACGATGCGCCAATCTTAGCGAGTTCGGTTTCTAAGATCTCTCGACCCGCTTCTAAGTTCTTCTCGCGACTTTGCTTACGGAACCATGCATTGATTTTTGCACGTGCTCTGCCTGATGTCACAAAGCCCATGGATGGGTTTAACCAGTCACGAGATGGATTCGGCACTTTCGAGGTGATGATTTCTACCTGATCGCCCATGGTCAGTTTATGAGTGAATGGAACAATTCTCCCTGCTACTTTGGCACCGATACAGCGATGACCCACTTCAGAGTGAATGTGGTAAGCGAAATCTAGTGGTGTTGCGCCCATCGGCAAATCGACGACATCACCGCGAGGGGTAAAGGCATACACACGATCATCGAATACCTGACTACGAAGCTCATCCAGCATTTCGCCAGAGTCGGACATCTCTTCCTGCCAGTCGATTAGCTTGCGAAGCCATGTAATTTTTTCGTCGTAACCGCTGCGACCGCTTGAAGAGCCTTCTTTGTATTTCCAGTGCGCCGCGACCCCTAGTTCCGAATCTTCATGCATCTGCTTAGTTCGGATCTGGATTTCAATGGTTTTGCCTTCCGGACCAAGAATCACCGTATGGATCGACTGATACCCATTGGGTTTAGGGTTAGCGACATAGTCATCAAACTCGCTCGGAAGATGTTTGTATTTGGTGTGCACGACACCTAGCGCTGCGTAACAATCTTGCAGTTTGTCGGCAATGATTCGCACAGCACGAACATCAAACAGTTCATCAAACGCGAGACTTTTCTTCTGCATTTTTCGCCAGATGCTGTAGATGTGCTTAGGGCGACCACTCACTTCTGCGTTGATGTGTGAGGTCTTCATTTCGCTTGCTAAGTCAGAAACGAAGTCTTCGATGTATTGCTCACGCACAATTCGGCGTTCAGAAAGCTGTTTGGCGATCTGTTTATAGGTTGTCGAGTGCTGGTAGCGGAACGCGTAATCTTCGATTTCCCACTTTAACTGACCAATACCCAGACGGTTGGCAAGTGGTGCGTAGATATTGGCACACTCTTTTGCGGCCGCCTGACGCACTTCGTCGGATTCATCTTTAACTTCACGAAGGTTACAGATTCGTTCTGAAAGCTTGATGACCACACAGCGGAAATCATCCACCATCGCCAGTAGCATACGGCGAACATTATCCACCTGGCTGGAAGCAGCTTCACCGTCAAGCGTGACATTCAGTTGCCCGATGGCGGCCATTTCTTCAACGCCATCAATCAGCTTGACGGTTTCTTTGCCATACTTTTCTTCAAGCGCTTCGCGTTCATAAAAGCCAGATGTAACAACAGGGAAAAGCTGAGCAGAAACTAAGGTCGCGGTATCCATGGATAGGGTGATCAGAATTTCGATCATTTCACGCCCACGCCACAGCAATAGCTGAGCCTGTTCGTTTTCACCAAGTAAGTCTTCACAGTGACGATATACGTCCAGCAATTTTCGGCTGGTTTTGTCGTCCTGTTTCAGACTGGTGATCCAAGTGTCCAGTTCAAACTCTTCGGTATTTAAATGTGCACCGCGTACTGCGACCATGTTTTTTTCCTAATTTCTAGCAACAGACATACAAGCTTTTTTGCCCGTAAGTTCTTCTCTAGGGTCTGTTGACCTTTCGCGGTTAAATTTTGTTCGAAAGGCCAACAGACCCTAAGTTAGAGAAGTTAATCTTTTTCGAATAACGCCATACTTTCCAGATGGCTGGTGTGTGGAAACATATCAAGCATGCCCACTTTTTTTAATTTGTAGCCTTGGTTCAGCAGGCTTTGGCTGTCACGTGCAAGCGTAGCAGGATTACAGGAAACATACACGACTGCTTTCGCTCCCAAGCGCGAAAATTGGTCGACGATACCTGCTGCTCCAGCGCGAGCCGGGTCGAGCAAAATCTTATCAAACTGTTTCTTTGCCCAAGGTGAATGGGTCATGTCTTCTGCGAGGTTTGCCTGATAGAAACTCACATTTTCTATTCGGTTTAACTGAGCGTTTCTGGTCGCAACATCGACCATCTCCTGCACACCTTCAACACCAATCACGGAGCTTGCTTGTTTCGCCAGTGGCAGACTGAAATTCCCCAATCCACAAAAAAGATCGAGAATGTGCTCATCGGATTTGGCGTTTAGCCACTCCAAAGCCTGCGCCACCATTTTCTGATTGACCTCTTCATTCACCTGAATAAAGTTGGTGGGTTCAAACGGCAATTCAACCCCTACTTCATCATAAATGGGTTGCTCGCCACGTACTCGCTCCAGCTCATCGGCTGAAGGCATTAAATAGAGAGTCAGATCGTGCTCGTCCGCGAAAGCAAGAAGGCTTTGTTTGTCTTTATTTTTGAGTGCCGCGGTATGTCTTAACAGCAGCACGCGAGTGTTTGACGCTTTAACCAGTTCAACATGACCTAGATTTTCCTGACCTGCAAAGCCAACTAAAAGCTGCCTAACAGGAATAAGCAAGACTTCCAGATCGGGATGCAGCACCGCACAGTTGTCGATATTGGTGATCCGCTTGCTCATTTTTTCTCGAAAGCCAAATTGCAGTTCTCGGGACTTTTTATCGACAAATAAGCTGATTCGGGCACGACGTCGGTAACCGAGGTTACCTGCAGTCACTTCTTTTTCAGCCGTTAATTCGCTACCGGAGAATTTTTTCATCAATTGCTGAAGAGTCTGATTTTTATGCTCAACCTGACTTTGACGGGCTAAGTGTTGCAAATTACAGCCACCGCAGGTTTGATAGTGCTGGCAGAAAGGCGTTACGCGTTGCTCACTTTCTTTTTGGATTTTAATGAGCTTTGCACGGGCAAACTTGCTTTTCTGCTCGGTAAACTGCCCAATGACAGATTCTCCGGGAAGCGCACCATCAATGAAAACAGGCTTCTTATTGTGATAGGCAATACCAGCACCATGATGATCTAGCTTTTCGATATTGAAAATCTGATGCTTGGTATTCACTGCGGACTTTTTCTTCGGCTGATAAAAACGCGCCATATTTTATTTGCTCATTTTGCTTCAGTGTTTTCTCATTCAGGGTCACTATTTCACCCCTGAGAGATTGTCGAATATAGCAGACTTGATTAAGCTAGCCGCTTATTCGTTTATAATGTTAGTAATCAAGCCATTCACGCTTGTTAGAGCTCGCGGCTTGAATAATTTGCCGCTATTTTCCCATATCCAGACAGTAATGAGAACATGACACGATACGGCTTAAGAGCACGCGTAATAACTCTCACCCTAGCCCCTACTCTTATCGTTGGTTTGCTGCTCAGCGCCTTCTTTACTTCAAATCGTTATAACGATCTGGAATCTCAGTTGATTTCGACGGGTAAAAGCATCATCGAACCGATTGCAATTGCAAGTGAATATGGAATGACTCAGCAAAGCCGTGAAGCCGTGCGAAGGCTGATCAGCTACGCTCACAGAAAGAATTCTGACATCGTACGCAGCATTGCGGTATTTAATGCACGGCACGAACTGTTCGTAACGTCTAACTTTCACCCAAATTTCGAGTCTCTTACTTTTCCGAAAGATCAGCCAATCCCATTACTTAGTACAATAAAACTGGTGGATACCGATTTGGTCATCCGCACCCCCATTTTGGCTGAAGGACAGTTCACCAATAACGTCGGGAACAAGACCGAGCTGAATCAGGCATTAGGTTATATTGCGATTGAGCTGGATTTATCCGCAGTGCGTTTGCAGCAGTATCAGGAAATTTTTGCAGCACTTCTGGTATTGCTTCTTGGCTTAGGTTTGTCTGCCCTCTTTGCTTATCGACTGATGCGCGACGTAACATTGCCGATCACTCATATGAAAAACATGGTGGACCGCATTCGCCGCGGTCATCTGGATGTCCGAATTGAAGGCAAAATGCACGGGGAACTGGATGCTCTGAAAAACGGCATCAACGCGATGGCGATGTCACTGTCTGAGTACCATGTGGAAATGCAGCACAGTATTGATCAGGCCACATCTGATTTGCGTGAAACTTTAGAACAGCTTGAGATTCAGAACGTGGAACTGGATATTGCGAAGAAGCGGGCTCAAGAAGCGGCGCGGGTGAAATCAGAGTTCTTAGCAAATATGTCTCACGAGCTGCGTACGCCGCTTAATGGCGTGATTGGCTTTACCCGGCAAATGCTGAAAACCCGTTTGTCTTCCAGCCAACAAGATTACCTGCAAACCATTGAGCGCAGTGCCAATAACCTGCTTAGCATCATCAATGACATTCTGGACTTCTCCAAACTGGAAGCTGGAAAACTGGCACTAGAAAACATTCCATTCGACTTCCAGGAATGCCTAGAAGAAGTCGCCAGTCTGCAAGCCACCAGCGCACACGAAAAAGGTCTGGAACTGACACTTAAGATCGATCCTAAGATTCCGGCTGGCGTGGTGGGTGACCCGCTTCGAATTCAGCAGGTCTTGACCAACCTTGTGGGCAACTCCATCAAGTTTACTGAGCGAGGCAATATCGACATCAGCGTCGAGCTACGCACTCAGAAAGAAGATTTCATCGAATTACAATTCATGGTTCGGGATACTGGTATCGGTATTTCTGAGCGCCAGCAGGCGCAATTGTTCCAGGCATTCAGTCAGGCGGATGCCAGCATTTCGAGACGCTATGGCGGTACCGGATTGGGTCTGGTTATCACTCAGAAACTGGTCGGACAGATGGGAGGCGAAGTCAGCCTGACCAGTCGTCTGCATCAGGGTTCAACCTTCTGGTTTACACTCAGACTGGCAACCAGCGATATGCCTGTAGCCAGCGATGTGGATACGCACCAGCTCAATGGCAAGAAGATCCTGCTGATAGAACCAAATATGCAGGCTGCCTCTGTGATTCAGCAGCAGTTGATCAACGAAGGGTTACTGGTGACCTATCGCTCAAACATGCCAGAACATATAGAACCTCACGAATTTGTGCTGCTTAACCTGCCGCCGAACCAACGCTTTGATATTACGTCTGTCGAGCAATGGATCAGCCGGGCTAAAGAGATTGCCAATAACATCGTTCTTGGTCTGCCAAGCACCGAGCTCGCTCTTTCTGAACAGCTGGTGTCTGAGCATCAGGTACAGTGCATCACCAAGCCTCTTTCTCGCAGAAAGCTGCTTCAGTCGCTGACCCAATGCCATATTACTGAAGATGCTGCACTCCCTCTCATTGATCAGTTGGACTCTGAGAGCAAGCTGCCACTCAAAGTTATGGCGGTAGACGACAATCCTGCCAACCTGAAGCTGATTTCCGCACTATTACAGGAACGAGTTGAACAGGTCGTCACTTGCAGCAATGGTGAGCAAGCTGTCGCGGCCGCTCAGCAACAGGCTTTTGATATGATCCTAATGGACATTCAAATGCCCAAAATGGACGGCGTGACTGCGTGTCAGGAAGTGAAAAACACCAAACTCAACTCTCATACTCCGGTTATCGCTGTCACCGCTCACGCTATGGTGGGTGAACGAGACCGACTACTTAAAGCGGGTATGGACGATTATCTGACCAAACCGATTGAAGAGCACATTCTTCAGCAGGTTCTGGTGCACTGGAGCCCTCACACCGATGAACAGCAGGTCGACAAACTGGAGATCAGTGAGCAGGCGTCACCGGAAGTAACTCAGGACGAAAGCAATAACAACGTCATTATCGATTGGAACCTAGCCCTGAAACAGGCAGCGAATAAGGAAGACTTAGCCAAAGAAATGCTGCAGATGCTGGTGGATTACATTGGCGAGGTTGATCAGTTTGTCGAAGGTGTTTTGAACGATGACAGTCAGGACAGCGATCAGCTTATTCATCACATCCATAAGCTGCATGGCAGTTGCTCCTACAGTGGCGTGCCCAGATTGAAGCAGGTTTGTGCAACCATTGAGAAAGCCCTTCGTTCTGGTTCAGATGTGGAATCCATTGAACCGGAGTTGTTTGAACTTCAGGATGAAATGGAAAAAGTGACTGCCAGCGCGCAACACTATCTGGATAGCGAAACAAGCTAAGCGCGGCGAAGCTCCGGGTTATAAAACGCATAGCCGTTTTTGCCGTTTTCCTTAACCTGATACATGGCTTCGTCAGCTTGCTGAAGCAAGGCATCAAATTCAATATCATTCACTCCAGCGTAGGCGACACCTACGCTGCCGCCAATCCGAACGGTTGAACGGGAAGGCAGCTCAATCGGTCTGGCGCAGATCTCTACAATTTGTTCGGCAATACCTGCCAGTACATCCGGATTGATCTGCTCCAAGGCGAGAATCACCAACAGTTCATCGCCCCCTATCCGCCCAATGACATCCTGCCCGCCACGCGCAACTTTCTTCAAGCGCCTGGCAATGGTGCAAAGCACTTCGTCGCCTGCAGCATGTCCATGAGTATCATTGACATCCTTGAAGCCATCCAAATCCAGCATCATGGTCGCGATGTATGCGGCTTTTTTCTGGCTGGCGAGAGTGGCAACGAATCGTTCACACCCGCGACGGTTTTTGAGACCTGTCAGATTATCTTCTAACGCAAGCAGCAAAGTGTCTCTCTCTTTCTGCACTCGCACTGTGATGTCATACATAATGCCTTCAATGAGCCATTCCCCACTGTGTTCATCCTTATGAGCCGAGAGCAGTAGGTGCACCCATTGGTCCGCGCTGTAGCGTTTGTTAATACGCAAATCACCCGACGCCATATCACCACTGGATATGGTCTGCTCTGACATTTGCCACGCGAGTTCTGGGTTCTGAAAAACGTGTTCAAAAAATGGCTGAGTTTCAAGAATAGCCGTCAGCTCAAAACTCTCTTTGATTAATCGGCCAAACAGCGTTGGGTTGCTGTGAATTAAATGCCCATTTTTATCGAGAACCAGAATTCCAACCTGCGTGGTTTCGAATATATGTCGATAATGACGCTCCATGCGTTCGATAGTGGCTCTGAGGTTGCGCTCGGTTTCTATAGCCTGATGCGAGGCTTCAACAAAACGGTTTACGCTGGCGGTAACCAACCCGATTTCGTTGTCGCGGTTTTCGTTATTATAAGGAAGTAATTCATCTTTACCCGGCTCCACTTTAGACAGGTTTTCAGCCAGCTTCTGAAGCGGAAAACCAATGACTTTTCGAACCGCAAACGCCGTCACAATCAGCAGCATCAGCAACTGACTAATCAGCATCACTAGCTGGATGAAAACTTTCTCCTGAGTGACCGAATCCAGATACTCCTGATTCACATCCAGAATCAGATGACCAATCACTTCATCTTTCACCGGAGAAACCAGCGGAAATCGTTCCAGGTTCTGCCATTGCTCTCGATTGCTGGTGAGCTTTGACAAGCTAAACTCAATACCATCGATTCCTTTGAGTTTTACCCCATTGAACTCATCGTGAAGAAGCAACGAGCTCATGACTTCGTCTGCAATTTCAGGGTTATCGACATACAAGGCGATAGAAGCAGAGTTGGATACCGTCAGGACCAATTTCTCTTCCATATCACGAACATTCAGACTGGCTCTCTCAAAATAGAACAGAGTCAAAAAACTCGCTGCCAATACCAGGTACATGAGCGAGAATATGACAACGGTAACTAAAAGCCGATTAGCAAGCGCTTGTTTATTCATCATTTTTAATCGTTAGTATGACTCTTATATCTGAACCGACAGGTTTCTGAGTTACGTAACTGAGCGCGTTTTTGTCTACCCTTAAGCGCTCCACCAATTGCTCGTCGCTCTTCATCACCAAAGGTGCACGGACGCGACCAGAGAACTTCAACTTTGCCCAGTGTGCATTTACCTGACTGATTGAAAGCCCTGTCACCTGATCGAAAAAATCTTCTCTCAACGAACCGTCTCTATCCAATATAGTGATTCGCTGCTTTTTCATCCCACGGCTGTTTCCAAGATAAAGCTTACCGAGCTGCTCTTTTGTAATGCTTTGCAATTTACTATTAGCCCCAACCACGACATAAATGTCTGCAAAGGCTGCAGGTGACATCAGCAGTAAAACAAAACTCAGTAATCTCATTTCACCACCTAGAATAAGAAGCTAGCAGACAACGAATAAACCTGTGCTCGCGTATCTGGTTTAGGCTCTAGTAATCGAGTTGCCCACAAACCGTGACCGTTTTCGCTTATGTGTACCCAATCCACCTGGGCTTTGAGGCTTATCTGATTGGTCACGTCCCAGCGAGCACCTAAAGACCAGACCGATTGATCGATCCGGGTTGCATTGATTGAGGTAATCGCTGCATTCTGGAGTTGTGCTAACTGAGGGTCGGGCAAGACACTCCAGTCGTTTTGAGCTTGCAACGTGTCTGTACTTGGCTTGAACCATGAACGGGTCAGATATGGCGTCACGGTATCAAAACGCTTGCCCAAGGTAATGTATCCACCCTGCCCCGCAGGTAGAACGGGCTTGTCTGTTTTTACTTTGACGAGTTCACTCAGAACCTGCCAGTTGCCGTCATTATATTCGAGTCCAATCTGACCGTAGCGCACCATGCTACCGATGATGTCCAAACCGGCATTCAGCTCATTTGCTTCGCGGCTAATGGGACCCAACCCTGAATTACCGACATTAGTTAAACCGTTTCGCATGACATTAACCTGTTCAGGGAATCCAGAGTCTACTCTGAGCTGTGCGTAAGAAATTCTTGTTCGCCACACATCCCAATTCGCTACAAGGCTCAGAGATAAAGCACTGTTGCTGTAAAAGCGATTGGGTTCATAACCTTCTTGCAAGTCGGTGGTCGCTTGAGTTGACCCGTACTGGAAAGCGGCTGAAAAACTGATGTCGTCAACATAAAACCGGTAGGTGATATCAGCACCATCGATATTTTGAAGTGGGATCCAACTGTAGATTTCCTGAGGAAGTCGGACCCATAAATGGCCGTAATCAACTCGCCGGGTTTCGGCAAACCAGAAAACGTTGTACCCAAGACGACCGAGACGAATATCCAGATCCGGGTTTGGACGATAAGCGAGAAATGCCAGTTCAAGCCCATCTAGCGCATTATTTCCTGCCCGTTCGGCGATCACATATTGTGCAGATACATCCCATTCATAATTAATGTTGTAGTTGACCTGAGCACCAATTTTAGAATCCGGTAGGAAAGACCCATCGCTATCGGGATCCGCTTTTTGGGTAAGATCACGCATATAGCCAAAGCTATCACTGGTGTCATAGCTATAACCGACGTTACCAAACCCTGAAAAACTCCAGTCCTCAGAAAGAACCGGAAATGAAAGCAATGCGAATAGTAAACTTGTCCCTGTTAACCTCATACACTCTTCTCATGGCAATGTGTTTTCAGCTCAAGTGCTTAAGGAGCCACTAATATGAGTGTAGAACAGTGATGGAATTATCGCTCAAAGATTACGGTTGCTACCGCATAATGACGTTCATCGGAAATGGAAAGATGAACCTGAGTTACGCCGTTCTCATTGGCGTAAGTGAGAGCTTGATTATGCAGTGATAAGAGAGGTTTACCATTTTCATCATTGGTAATAACAAAATCGTGGAAGGTTACGCCTTTGGCAATTCCAGTGCCAAGAGCTTTTGAGGCAGCTTCTTTGGCGGCAAAGCGCTTTGCCAGAAACCGAGCCTGTTGTTTGGTTGAATTGTACTGCGACAACTCTATTGTGGTCAGAATCCGCTTAGCGAAGGCTTCACCAAGCCGGGATAAGGATTTTTCAAATCGCTCAATTTCTGCGATGTCTGTCCCTAATCCAAATATGGACATCTTTACTCCGCTCCGCTTGTAAGTAGCCACCGTGTTACCACAATGGCTATAAGTGCATTGTCTAACGGCGAGCTTCAACCATCACGGCTTTCATGTCGGCAACGGCTTTGTGTAAGCCATCAAACACTGCACGACCAATAATCGAGTGACCGATGTTCAACTCATAGATCTCTGGCAGTGCCGCGATAGGCGCAACGTTGTGATAGGTTAAGCCGTGACCCGCATTCACCTTGATGCCAATACTGTCCGCGTAGCTTGCACCTGCGGCAATCTTCTTCAGCTCGTTAACCTGCTCGGCTTCAGACTCTGCGTCTGCATAGTGACCGGTGTGAAGCTCAATGTAAGGCGCACCGCACGCTTTTGACGCGTCAATCTGTTCGCGGTCAGCATCAATGAATAAAGACACTTTGATACCAGCTTCCGACAGCTTCTGTGTTGCCGCTTTTATTTTCTCAAGCTGACCAACTACATCCAGCCCGCCTTCTGTTGTGAGTTCTTCGCGTTTTTCTGGTACCAGACAAACAAATTCCGGTTTCGTCTTGAGCGCGATTTCGACCATTTCGTCAGTCACCGCCATTTCCAGATTCATACGTGTTTGTAGTGTTTCACGCAGAATTCTAACGTCACGATCCACAATGTGACGGCGATCTTCACGCAGGTGAATGGTAATGCCGTCTGCACCCGCACGTTCTGCGATCTCTGCCGCATGGACGGGATCCGGGTATTTTGTGCCACGTGCGTTACGCAAAGTAGCAATGTGATCGATGTTTACCCCGAGTAAAATTGAGCTCATTTTTCAATACTCCGTGCTCCGGGAAAGCCTGTTCTTGGGAGAAACAGTTCCCTGCTTTTTAGTGGTTTGCCGCCAAGATAAGGCTTTAGTGCCATGCGTGTAAAGCGTTTTGCGGCTTTTAGTTGTTCTTTGGTAGTGAAGCGTCTTTCACTAATGGCAATCAGTTCATTTCCAAGAAAAGTGAGGTTGTCTTTTCGCACGCTGGCGATGAAGCCTTTTTGCTCGCGATAGCGATAAGTCATGTCGGGTTCGACCATTTCTCCAGTGCCAGCACAGTGGAGAAAATCGACGCCATACCCCATTGCTGACAGCAATGCCAATTCAAAACGACGCAGTGCTGGCTCAGGGTTATTGGCCTGAGCCAGTTCAGTCAGAGCAAAGAGATAATCATGGAACAATGCGGGGTATGGTGTTTCGCTTTCCAGTACACGCCCGACCAATTCGTTGACGTACATAGCTGAATAGAGGTGAATACCGGCCAACGGAAGCCCCAGGCTGATGGGTTCTGCCTGCCTTAACGTTCGCATACTGCCTTTACCAGACCATTTCATCAGCAAAGGAGTAAAGGGCTGCAACGCACCTTTCAAATTGGAGCGTTTGCTGCGTGCACCTTTCGCCATAATCGACATACGACCGTATTCTTCACTGAATACATCCAGTATCAGGCTGGTTTCACTGTAAGGTCGGCGATGCAGTACAAAACACCGCTGTAACCCGTCAGACATACACGACTCTCTTCATTATTACTTTTAGTCGAATCCTTTTCGCCACGATCACATTATGTGAAATTCAGGTACAAAAAAGGGAGTGCAACACTCCCTTTAACTTACACCAGAATGGCGTTACAGGTCATCAATGTAACCTAAGCTGCGAAGCGCACGTTCGTCGTCTGCCCAGCCAGATTTCACTTTAACCCAAGTCTCTAAATAAACTTTACGCTCAAAAAGCGCTTCCATATCTAAACGAGCTTCACGACCAATGGTTTTGATCTTCTCGCCGCCTTTACCGATGACCATTTTCTTCTGACCATTGCGCTCAACCAAAATCAACGCGTTGATGTGGAAACCATCAGTCTCGGGGTTGTAGTCGAAACGCTCAATCTCAACCGTTACCGAGTAAGGCAGTTCTTCACCCGTAAAGCGCATCAGCTTTTCACGTACGATTTCAGACGCCATAAAGCGCTGAGAACGATCAGTGACATACTCTTCTGGGAAGTGATGCGTTGCTTTGGGTAAGTGCTCACGTACATGCTTGCGTAGCACATCGATGTTCTTATCGTGCTTCGCAGAGATAGGAACAACGTCAACAAAATCCATCTTTTCAGACAGCGTTTGCATGTGAAGCATCACTTCGTTGCGGTCTTTCACGTTGTCAACCTTGTTAACGCAAAGCACAACAGGGAAGTTCGACTTATTCAGCTTGGTGAAAACCATCTCATCATCACTGGTCCAGTGCGTACCGTCTACCAGGAAGAAAACCAGGTTTACATCACTTAAAGAACTGTTCGCAGCACGGTTCATCAAACGGTTGATGGCGCGCTTCTCTTCAATATGAAGACCGGGAGTATCCACGAATATCGCTTGATAATCGCCTTCGGTATCCACACCCATGATGCGGTGCCGTGTCGTTTGTGGTTTGCGCGACGTGATGGAAATCTTCTGGCCAAGAAGCTGGTTAAGCAGCGTCGATTTACCCACGTTTGGGCGACCAACAATGGCGACAAAACCACAGTGTTGGTTTTCAGTAGAGGTTTCCTGACCTTCTGACGCAAAGTACGCGTCAAGATCGAATTCTTTTTCATCAGACATTGGTAAGTTGTCCTAATGCCAGTTCAGCCGCTGCTTGCTCCGCTTTACGACGGCTGGTGCCTTTACCGATTACAGGCTTTTCCAGTCCTGCTACTTCACACGTGACAGTGAATTCCTGATTGTGTGCTTCACCCTTAATTTTAGTCACAGAATACGCTGGCAGGGGTTTTCTTCTGCCCTGCAAGAATTCCTGTAAACGAGTTTTCGGGTCTTTTTGCGATACGCCAGGCTGAATGGCATCCAAACGAGTCTGATACCAGCTCAGAACAATGCCACGCACCACTTCGATGTCACTATCCAGATAGATAGCACCGATGATAGCTTCAACTGCATCCGCTAAGATCGAATCACGACGGAAACCGCCACTCTTCAGTTCACCTGGACCTAATTTTAAGTACTCTCCCAGGTCAAACTCGCGACCCAGTTCAGCAAGGGTATTGCCACGAACCAATGTTGCACGCATGCGGCTCATATCACCTTCGTTCACCTTAGGAAAACGATGATACAAATCATCAGCAATGACAAAACTTAAAATTGAATCGCCCAGAAATTCAAGACGCTCATTGTGCTTACTGTTGGCGCTGCGATGAGTCAGCGCCAAATGA
Organism: Vibrio sp. SCSIO 43132; assembly: GCF_019904195.1. NCBI lineage: Bacteria > Pseudomonadati > Pseudomonadota > Gammaproteobacteria > Vibrionales > Vibrionaceae > Vibrio > Vibrio sp. SCSIO 43132. Next base: position 444,384 of record NZ_CP063199.1, on the reverse strand, counting down.
ATCAGCTCAGCATCCTGAAATTGGTAGCCGAGCTGTTTTTCTAACTTACTAATAGGAGTATTCATACTCTCTCGATTAATGTATACCACCGACGCGACTGAATCTTACGCCAGTTGGGATCCAAGACGGCAGAACGCTGTCTGAATCACGTTCAAATTCAAAGCTGATCCAAATACCGACCGCTTTGCCTACTAAATTGCCTTCAGGGACAAAGCCCCAAAAACGGCTATCAGCACTGTTGTCACGGTTATCGCCCATTACAAAGTACTGATCTTGTGGCACAACCCACTCACGAACACCTGGGCGAGGTTGGTAAGCTCTCACATCATCACGAGTCAGTGGGTGAACCAGAATCTGGTGGGTTTCCTCACCCAATTTTTCATCCATCTGAATCATCGGTACACCGATGCGCTCATCCTTGAAGATACTTTCTTGAACATTAGACAACTCAATTGCTTCACAGCTTGAGCCACCTTTACGTTGCACACAAAGCTCTTTCTTTTCGCTGTAGCGAACTACATCACCCGGTAGTCCGACAACACGTTTGATGTAATCAATACCCGGGTTAGGTGGGTATTTAAACACCACAATATCACCACGTTCTGGCTTACCTGTTTCCACCAACTGGGTACGCCAAACTGGGTCTTTTAAGCCATACGCGTATTTTTCCACCAAAATAAAATCACCCACAAGAAGGGTTGGCATCATAGAACCCGATGGGATTTGAAATGGCTCGTAAATGAATGAGCGCAATACCAACACAAACGCAATAACCGGGAAAATGGAGACACTGTTTTCTACCCACCAAGGCTGAGCCGCGACTTTCGCTTGAAGAGAGGCGTCTAAACCTTCGTTTGTCTGACCTTCAATCGCACCAAGCTTTTCCTGACGTCTTTTTGCCAGAACCAACTTCTCAAGCGCCCATACAATGCCAGTTACCAAGGTAACAATCACAAGGATGAGTGAAAATGTATTTGCCATTTACTTCCCTTCGTATTCTTTAGTGGAAAAAGAAGAAAGGGTATCCGATACCCTTTCTGCCTAAGTCTTTGTTTGAGTGCAAAAGTACGAAAAAGTTTAGTCTTTTCCTACATGAAGAATGGCAAGGAATGCTTCCTGAGGAAGTTCCACGTTACCAATCTGCTTCATACGCTTCTTACCTTCTTTCTGTTTCTTCAGAAGTTTCTTCTTACGGCTCACGTCACCACCGTAACATTTTGCGATTACGTTCTTACGCAACTGCTTAACGGTGGAACGAGCAATGATGTGGTTGCCTATCGCAGCCTGAATCGCAATATCAAACATCTGACGAGGAATGAACTCTTTCATTTTCTCTACCAGCTGGCGACCACGAGTCTGAGAATGATCTTTGTGCGTAATCATCGCCAGTGCATCGACAGTATCGCCATTCAGCAATACGTCTACACGAACCATGTTCGATGCTTCAAAGCGCTGGAAGTTGTAATCCAGAGAAGCGTATCCACGAGATGTCGACTTCAGACGGTCGAAGAAGTCCAGAACCACTTCTGCCATTGGAATATCGTAAACAACGGCAACTTGATTACCGTGGTAAACCATATCCACCTGAACGCCACGCTTCTCTACACATAGGGTAATCACGTTACCTAGGTAGTCCGAAGGCACAAGAATGTTACAGCGGGCAATTGGCTCACGAATTTCTTCGATGTCGTTCACCGCTGGCAGTTTCGCTGGGCTGTCAACATACAGCACACCGCCGTCAGTTTTCTCAACTTCGTATACCACGGTTGGCGCGGTGGTAATCAGATCCAGGTCGTATTCACGCTCCAGACGTTCCTGAATGATTTCCATGTGCAGCATGCCAAGGAAGCCACAACGGAAACCAAAACCAAGTGCTGCTGAGTTCTCTGGCTCATAGAACAGAGACGCATCATTCAGGCTAAGTTTGCCCAATGCATCACGGAAGCTTTCATAATCGTCTGAAGATACAGGGAACAGGCCAGCGTATACCTGAGGCTTCACTTTCTGGAAACCCGGTAGTGCTTCTTCACAACCGTTTTTCGCTAGAGTCAGCGTATCACCAACAGGCGCACCAAGGATATCCTTGATACCACACACTACCCAGCCTACTTCGCCAGTTCTGAGAACGTCAGTGTCAACTTGTTTAGGCGTGAAGATACCTAAACGGTCAACGCCCCAAACCTGACCAGTGCTCATTACTTTGATTTTGTCGTTCTTCTTCAGCTCGCCGTTTTTGATTCGAACCAAGGAAACAACACCAAGGTAGTTATCGAACCATGAATCAATGATAAGCGCTTGCAGAGCCCCTTCAGGATCACCTTCAGGTGCCGGGATTGAAGAAACGATGTTTTCAAGAACATCATCAACACCGATACCGGTTTTCGCACTACAACGCGTTGCTTCCATCGCGTCGATGCCGACGATTTCTTCGATTTCTTCTGATACACGCTCAGGATCGGCCGCTGGTAGGTCAATCTTGTTCAGGATTGGCACGACTTCCAGATCCATTTCGATAGCGGTGTAACAGTTTGCCAGGGTTTGTGCTTCTACACCTTGCCCGGCATCGACAACCAATAATGCGCCTTCACACGCAGCCAGAGAGCGAGATACTTCGTACGCGAAGTCTACGTGCCCTGGGGTGTCGATAAAGTTAAGTTGATACGTTTCACCATCTTTTGCTGTGTAGTTTAGGGTCACACTTTGAGATTTAATGGTGATGCCACGTTCACGTTCAAGATCCATGGAATCAAGAACCTGGGCTTCCATCTCGCGATCACTGAGTCCACCACATACTTGGATCAAACGATCAGATAGGGTCGACTTACCGTGGTCGATATGGGCGATAATCGAAAAGTTACGAATGTGCTTCATAGGTTGGTGTGACTAAACTCTTACAAAAATGGATGGGAGAAATACCGATCATTTGTTGGTATTTCGATCAAGTTGGCAGATTCTACCCAATTTCAGGGCTTGCCGCTATCCTGAAATGTACCAATTCCTGTCAAAGGCTTTCCCAGCACTCGAATCAGCGACACTTTTTCTTCTGATTCTTGCTCAAGTTTGCCTATCCAGTGCTTCGCAGAGAGGGTACCTATCCATGCAAACAACACAGACATGCCAATGACAGCAAGCTCACCTGCGCCAAGCAGTGGCTGAAGCCAGAAATGACCAAGCGCCGCACCAACAAACAGAAATGCGATGGGTGACAAATAAATCAATGCCGCAGATTGCAACAGTTGCTTTTCAGGTAAGCCAATTTCAACAACCTGACCAGGAGCAAGAGCTTTTTTGCTCTCCAGATACCAGGCGTGCGCTTTGTTTCCAAACGCTTTGCTCACCACACCTGTACCGCAGCTTTTTTGAGATGAACAACTGGAGCAACTGGTTTGTTGCTCACAGCTGAGTTGGATGCGAAATCCTGATTTAGAGGGGTGACTTGCGACCACAGTCGCCAATGCCGTCATCATAGAGATTATTGGGTTGTCGTTGCCTTCATGGTGACAGATTGTGCCACACGTTTGGCGGTAGAGGGAGGAATATCCCCGACAACGGATATTTCAACGTTACCATTTACAAAGCTGTGCAGAGTTCTGCGCCCCTGACGAACCAGTTGTCCTTTCAGTGAAAGTTCATCTTTTTCAGAAATATAAACGGAAAAGCTGAACAGACCATCGCTGAACATCTGGCTTTCAACCACTTTGTTGGTTCTCGCCATTCGATAACGATTCATTGGGTTAGCTTTAAACCCATTAGGTACCCAGCCAACCTGCCAGAAAGAATTGTCCGTATGGTTTTCTGGAAGCGTGATGACATCAGGCAATTTGACATCGTTCAACCCCGCCAACAAATCAAAGATTTTATCGTTCACCGCATAAGAAATGGTGCGGTACTGCTCTAAAACTTCGCCATCGCGATCGACCAGATCGGCTCGTAATGGTAAGTGGCTACGTTCATCTACCCATAAAACGTATGAGTAACGCTGACCATCTTTTGGCACGACTCGAATCACCTGACAAGGAGTGCCCGCTTCACGAGCTCGCCCGAGTTTGACGAAATCATAGTGCTCTTCGAGTGTGGTTATCTGGGTGTTCAGCAGTGGAATCAGCGGTGCGACCATTTGCCCAGATTCGATAGAAAACGGATCTACATCTGGCTCAATATAGCTGATTTCATTGTTGCGCTTGATGACCTCACGAGAAGGTCCACTTAAATACACTAAATGCGCGAGTTGCTGTTTGTCACGACGACCGTGACGATAAAGAAGGGGTTCAATACTGTTTTTTTTGATTTGAATATAAGACAGCTCGTAGCTCAATTGCTGGCTTGCTTCGTTCATTTGATGCAACAACGCCTCAGCAGAGTCTTCTTCTGCAGAGGCGGCGTATCCATTCAAACTGAACAGTGCCAACACACTGATCAGGATTTTCTTCATTCTATATCCGACTTAGTTGGGTGTACGGCTTCTTCTATTTCTGCGCTGTTGAAGCGAAGCTGCATGTTGTAATCCTGCAGCAATGCATTAACGCGTTTACGTTGCTCCATAAGCTGAGCTTCGTTAGAAGAAGGGGTTGCAGATTCACGTGCTAAGCTTACTGGTTCTGCACTGCCAATCACTGGAATGGTTTGCAAAACAGGCAATTCACTTTGAGATTGAGCGCCATTTTCACCGTTATATTGCTGGACACCAAGAATCACGACCAGCGACACACACGCCGCCATCGCAACCTGACCAAACTGATTTAACCAGCCAGGCATGCTGACACGTGCAACATCAGGTGTTGGCTGTGACTCAACCGCCGGCGTGACGACTTGTTCACTCACATGAACAGGAGAGTGAGCAGGCTCATTCTCTAGCGCGAGTGCTACGCTGTTTGCAATGTCCCAATCAGTGCGCTCTGGGGCTTCCCCCCTCATCACATCACCAATTAAGTGATAGTTCTGCCAAGACTTCAGACCTTCCGCATCGTGTTCAAGCTCAGAAATTAAAGCCTGATCCACGCTTTCTCCATCCATGAGTGCTGAAAGTTGTTCTTTGTCAGCCATTATTTTCACCATTTAACTCATTGACCTAACGCTGTAAAAGAGGCTGAATTTTCTTTTCAACCGCTTCACGAGCTCGGAATATACGAGAACGAACCGTCCCGACTGGGCAATCCATAACCTCGGCTATTTCTTCATAGCTAAGACCATCCAGTTCTCGCAATGTCATTGCTGTTTTCAAATCTTCTGGTAGTGCTTCAATCGCATCAAAAACAACGCTTTTCAATTCTTTGGACAACGTAATGTTTTCTGGGTTCGATATTTCTTTTAATGCACTACCGGTTTCGTAATATTCTGCCTCTTCAGCATCCAAATCGGTTGCTGGCGGTCTGCGCCCTTGGGCAACAATATGATTTTTAGCTGTATTAACGGCGATCCGATATAACCAAGTATAAAAAGCACTTTCTCCCCGAAAATTCGGGATGGCTCTATACGCCTTAATAAAAGCCTCTTGTGCTACGTCTGCGACATCACCAGAGTTGTTTATGTATCGAGAAATCAAGTTGCAAACTTTGTTTTGGTATTTAATGACCAAAAGATTGAATGCTTGTTTATCTCCTCGTTGGACCCGCTCAATTAGTACTTGATCAGTTAACTGCTCGCTCATTCGAGCGTCCACTCCTATTGTTATTTGCACTTACCTTCGCAGGTATGAACATTAAGTTCTGTCAAATGTAGTATTGACACCACCGCCTACATGAGCACTATTGTGACTGATATAGTCAAAGAAAGTTCAACACGACGAATTTTTTTTGCCAAATTTATCTAGCAATGTGATGTAACCTTCATTGTATTTGCCCAAGCAGGTGCAGATAAAGATAATAAACACCACCAAGAAGAAATATTTAATCAGGGGATCGGCGTAGGCTGATTGCCGTAAGAGAGTCAATTTGGGCAGGCTCTAAGATAACCTGGGATTTTTAAAGTTATATGAACGATATCCGAGAACATGAGTGCGACGTGCTGGTGATTGGCAGCGGTGCAGCGGGTCTATCGCTTGCATTACGAGTGGCGCCACACGGGAAAGTCATCGTACTGAGTAAAGGACCGCGCAGCGAGGGAGCAACCTATTATGCTCAAGGTGGTATCGCTGCAGTATTTGATGAGTCCGATAGCATTGAATCACATGTTCAAGACACCCAAATTGCTGGCGGTGGCATTTGTGAAGAAGACACAGTCAAATTCATCGCCGAAAACGCAAAAGAGTGTGTGCAGTGGCTGATAGACGGTGGTGTTCCGTTTGACCGCGAAGAAGATGACTCCGATGAAAGCCCACGCTATCACCTTACCCGTGAAGGGGGTCATAGTCACCGACGCATTCTGCACGCTGCTGATGCGACAGGCATGGCAATGCAGACATCACTGCAAGATAACGCACACAGTCACCCGAACATTCAGGTTTTAGAGCGTCACAACGCGCTGGATTTGATTACCGAAGACAAAGTCGGCGGTGATAAGAAGAAAGTGATTGGTGCCTATATCTGGAACCGTAACCAAGAGCACGTTGAAACAGTGCGAGCTAAGTTTGTTGTGCTGGCTACAGGTGGAGCGTCCAAGGTATACCAATACACCTCTAATCCGGATGTTTCCTCGGGCGATGGTATTGCGATGGCCTGGCGTGCAGGTTGTCGGGTAGCCAATATGGAATTCAACCAGTTCCACCCAACTTGTCTGTTCCACCCGGAAGCGCGTAACTTCCTTTTAACCGAGGCTCTTCGCGGAGAAGGCGCTTATCTAAGACGCCCTGACGGTTCTCGCTTCATGAAAGATTTTGATGAGCGTGAAGAACTTGCGCCACGTGATGTGGTTGCTCGTGCTATCGACTTCGAAATGAAGCGTTTGGGTGCAGACTGCATGTACCTCGACATCAGCCACAAAGATCCAGAGTTTGTCACTAAGCACTTCCCGACTATCGATATGAGATTGAAAGATCTGGGTATCAATATGACCAAGGAGCCAATCCCCATCGTGCCAGCAGCCCATTACACCTGTGGTGGCGTGATGGTCAGCCAGCAGGGCGCAACGGATCTTACTCATCTTTATGCGATCGGAGAAGTCAGCTACACCGGGTTGCATGGCGCGAACCGTATGGCTTCTAACTCACTGTTAGAATGTGTGGTTTACGCTCGTTCAGCAGCAGACGACATTATCAGCAAGCTGGATGAGGCAGAATTAGCCGTTCGCTTACCGGCGTGGGATGAAAGCCAGGTCACATGCTCAGATGAAGAAGTAGTCATCCAGCACAACTGGCATGAGCTGCGCCTGTTTATGTGGGACTACATGGGCATCGTTCGAACGGATAAACGTTTAGAGCGAGCGCTACGTCGTATTCAGCTGCTTCAACAGGAAACTCACGAGTATTATAGTAACTTCCGCGTATCCAATAACCTTTTGGAATTGCGAAACCTGCTTCAGGTTGCGGAGCTGATGGTTCGTTGCGCGATGGAACGCAAGGAAAGCCGTGGGCTCCATTACACTCTGGATTACCCGAATCTTGCCGAAAACAGCGGCCCGACTATTCTGGTTCCGGAAAAGTTTTAATCTGAATATAAATAATTGCACTCAAAGAGCACTCCGGTGCTCTTTTTTATTGCTCCTTAGGATTTGTTGTTCCTAATAATCCAAGGCAGCGTAGCAGCTCTCGATATTCCTCATCGCTGCATGCATCTCGCCAGACAAATAGCCTTGATTTGTCTTCGAAAATCAAAAGCACGCCAACAAACGCTACCTCTGTCCAGGCATGGCTTAACACTCGTTTGTCGCGATTAACATAGAATGTTCGCTCATTCTCCCAGCGCATCAAACCGGTCGGTTCACGAGCCGCAAGAACCCTTCGAAAATAAGGAAAAAGCGTTAAAAATACAAAACAGGTGAGGACGAGTGGAGCAGGTGATGCAACAAATGCCCAGCTTAAGAATGCCAAAAAGGTCAGTTGGCAGAGCCGGGCATAAAATGAATACGAGAGGTTAACGGACTTTACTGAGGTTGTAAGCAACGACTTTGTCTACCATTGCTGCGTGACTCAAATTATCACTCCTGCCATGCCCCATTATCCACGTAAACAGATCAGGATCGTCGCACTCCAAAAGGGAGACGAAATCTTTTTGTTCTTGTTCTGATAGGCTTTCAAACTGCTCTTCATAAAAAGGCATGATCACCACGTCGAGTTCCAACATTCCACGTCGACACGCCCATTTAATCCGTGCTTTTTCTTCGGCGGTGTACATTATTATTCCTTAGCTGACTCCTTTGTAGGTGAAGTGTACCAATCTCATCAGGTCACAACTATTATGCGAGTCACAGAGTGTGATTTGCTTTGATCATTTTGGAGGCTGACAAACCGTCACACTCCGATTACCATACTCTCATCAAACATCTTTTAAGGTTCTGAAACAATGGATTGGCTTGAAACGTTAACGCCCTTTACCCTCTCTTCACAATCCGAGCTGCCCGAGTTAGCCATTTGTCCGCTTTCTTCTTGGGGTACCATTACCATGGTCGGTGATGACAAGAAGTCGTACCTGCAGGGTCAGGTAACGTGTGATGTTGTCTCACTGGAAGCCAATGAGTCGACTTTCGGGGCGCACTGTGATGCTAAGGGAAAAATGTGGAGCATTTTTCGTATCTTCCACCACAATGGTGGTTATGCACTGATTCACCGAAAAAGCGCTTTGAAGACCGAGCTGCATGAAATAAAGAAGTATGCCGTGTTTTCAAAAGTCACGATTGAAGAAAGTGACGAATGGCTTGTAGGCGTGACAGGCATTAATGCGCAAAGCTGGATTGATGCTCGTACGGAATCTCGTGACGATGTTCGTACTATCGAAGGCGGAACCGCGGTAAAAGTCAGCGACGTCCGCTGGGTTCTTTTATTGAACCAAGATGCCGCAAAATCGGTTTTCGATGCCGAGAAAGCACATTGCGTATCTGACACAATCTGGGACAAGTACGATATTTCTGAAGCGCATCCTCGAGTCGACGAAGAAGAGCAATCTCAGTATATTCCTCAAGCAATGAACCTTCAGGCACTAGGTGGTATCAGCTTCACTAAGGGCTGTTACACAGGTCAGGAAATGGTTGCGCGTGCAAAGTATCGCGGAACAAACAAACGGGCACTGTATAAGGTCTCTGGCAGCACCGAGGAAGCCTTACCAAAACACGCGGAACTAGAGCGTGCGGTAGGAGAAAACTGGCGTGGTGCAGGTAAACTGATCGTACAATTTGAGTACGAAGACAACGCAGCTGAAGGCTTGCTGATATTGCCAAATAACTTGGAACCAGACACTGTTCTCCGAGTTAAAGGTCAGGAAAACTCCAAATGGACCATTTCTGCACTTCCATACTCTCTTGATGACGAATAACCTCCACACTCAGGTTACCGAGTATTTAGATAAACAGCAGGTGAGCTTTCGCCTGCTGCCTCACCAGACTCCAGCAGTCAGCATTGAAGACGCAGCGCATCAGCGTGGAATCGATCCTCGCATCATGGTCAAATGCATTCTGCTCAAAGACATGGGCGGGCAATTTGCTCTAGCTTGCGTTCCCGGAGATAAGCAAGCTGACCCCAAAAAAGTGCGAGCCGTTTTGAGCTCAAGACGAATGACATGTGCATCCGCTCCCGAAATTGAGAGCCTGACTGGCTATTCACTTGGATGTGTCACTCCCCTCTTACTCGCAACCCCCATGCCTATCATTTTTGACAGGCAAATCACTTCTTTAACACGTGTCACAATTAGCAGCGGCTCCAACATGGCAGGTATTGAATTGCTCACAAGCGATCTATTGTCTCTTTTATCGCCAACTTTTGCTGAAATTACGCGCTGATTTCTTACTCAAAGTTAATAAACATGTTTCAGAAAACAAAAATAATTGACACAAGTCACATTTAGTAATTTTGATAAGTGAATTTTTATTTTATTTTTATGAATAAATAGTGATCTCGGTAATTATGATGTAGTGTAAATGTTACTTGTTAATATGAGTTCCCCTTGCTCATTTGAGCTTAAAGCCCTCATTTAACAAGGAAAGTGAATCCGCTGAATCAATCAGTTAAATCCACTTTTTGTGTAATGCATCTGTGACTATTCGCCCGATTTTCCTATCGGGCATTTTTTTGCCTGAAACTTTTTTATTTCTGACATGGTCTATTCTTATAAATGTCATAAAACTATGGCAAAGCAATGCAGTTCTTGCTGAAGGGGTTTGTGGCATAAAGTGAGGAGAGTGTCACAGATGAAAGGCATTTATATCATCGAAATGCCGACGGCGGCACAAAACGCTAAAAACATCGCATTAAGCTGTGTTTAACCCCTGTTCAGTCACAATACTGTCACACGAAGTTTCGTATAATTCGTGGCGCAACAAATAATAAGGATAAAAGTATGAGACTGTTTAAGCGCTATACACCTAGTATGATAGCTAAACACATAAGTCGGTTGTTTAAAGGTAGAATTTATATATATGGCGTAGGGAAATTTGAATTCGACAATGGCAAATTGATTCTTCCTGAAAAAGCGGAAAAGCGTCATTTCCAGGCAGTGAAAGAAATCAATCAGGAAATCATGCGGTTAAGATGCGCTCATGCATAATTATTAAATGCATAACAGAGAATTCTAAAGGGTCGGATTACCGACCCTTTTTCATTGCTTCAATTTAGTGAGATGATTTTTTAAGCTTAGTCGCTTCAGGCAAGTGCCCTTTCATTCCCATGGCGTGTTGTATCAGTTCATTTTTGACAACCGGAACCGCATTACTCACAGACAGCCCCACTCCACGGACAAACTTCTTAAGCGGATTGTCACCAGAAAATAGCTCTTTAAACCCTTGCATCGCTGCAATCATTTTTGCGGCTTCTGCTTTTCTCCATCGCTCGAAGGGGCGAAGGTTGCGTTTCAGTCCAATATCTTCACCCTTTTGCCATAGTTGCATGATCTCCTGCACCAGGCTAGCAGCGTCGAGTAACCCCAGGTTCACTCCCTGACCAGCAAGCGGGTGAATGGTGTGTGCAGCATCGCCAACCAGAACAATTCGATCACGTACAAAGTCGCGAGCGTAGCGCATTTTAAGTGGATAAGCCTGACGCTCTCCTTCTACCTGACATAAACCAAGCTTGCCATCAAATGCACTGGTTAGAGCTTTGTTGAACTCTTCTTCCGCCATATCCACCAGCAATTCGGCTTTGAGTGAGTCGATAGACCACACGATCGAACATAAATTAGCTTCTCCTAAAGGAAGGAACGCCAAAGGTCCATCGGGCGTGAAAATCTGCCTCGCTACCCCTTGATGTGGCTCTGCTGTGCGAATATTGGCAACGATGGCTGAATGACCATAATCCCAATGCGTCAGCGGAATGTCGATTTTGTTTCTCAACCAGGAATTCGCGCCATCCGCTCCTACCAGTAACTTGGTGGTCAGTGAGCTTCCTGACTCTAAGGTGACCCAAGCTTCGCTCTCACCCAGCACCACGTCTTTACAACGTTCAGGGGCAAACAGAGTAACGTTATCCTGCTTTTCAACCTGCTCTAGCAGAGCAAGTTGAATGACGCGGTTTTCAACGATGTGCCCTAAGTTTTTCTGATAAATATCAGCGGCATCAAACTCAATCTTGGCAAAGCTATTCTGCTCCCAGACATTCATCGCTTCGTAAGGCGCAGCACGTCGGTTTTCAATACCCTGCCATGCTCCAACATTTCTTAAAATGTTTTCACTCGCCCTGCTTAAAGCGGAAACGCGCACATCCGGCAAATCATATAGCTTGGTATCTGGCAATCGACCTTCAATGACGGCGATTCTTAAATCTGTATCCTGCAACAGCGCGGCAACTGATAGGCCGACCATGCCACCACCAATGATGGTGATATCAAAACTTTGCATCATTATCTTTCTACCATTCCTAGCGCTCTGGCGAGCAAAGATGCTTTTGCCGCCCCTGAGGCTTCAAATGCCATTAATCCTAGATTGCGACCAACACGCATCGGCACGTAGTCGTTAGAAAACAAGTGAACCAGCCCGGAAGTCAGATCCATGGTTTTGTTTCTGTCTTGTTCGCGTCGGGTCCGATAGGCGCTCAGCACCGAGTAGTGACCTGGGTCTTCCAAATGTTTGTTGATTTGTTCAGCCAGTGATGCCACATCACGGATACCGAGGTTAAAACCTTGCCCTGCGATTGGGTGAAGTGTCTGGGCAGCATTGCCGACAGCAGCAAAGCGATGGGATATGATTTGATCACGAGACCGCATCAGCAACGGATACGACGCCCTCTCCCCCACTTTGGTAAATTCGCCAAGTCGCCAGCCAAAGCTTTTTTGCAACGCAGTAAGAAACGCGTCATCAGGCATGCTCAATACTTCTTCGACCTTGTCTGGTCTGAGACACCAGACCAATGACATCCGATTGTCGGACATAGGTAACAAAGCGAGCGGTCCCGAGTCAGTGAATCGTTCAAATGCCTGACCCTGATGTGGCTGCGACAAGCTGATATTAGCGATCAAAGCCACCTGCTCAAAATCGTGCTCGCTGAGCGGCAAGTTCAAGCTTTGTGCCGACGGCGACAAAGCACCATCAGCCGCAACCAACAGTTTGGCTTCAATGTTTTCACCAGATGCCAGTGTAATGATGACCTTTTCGGTGTGCCTTTCGACAGCTTTGACCGATTCAGGGCATAAGAAATCTACATTTGGAGCGGCATCTAGCCTTGACTGATAAATACGACCAACATCAGCTAATTCAACCACATACCCTAAAGCAGGGAGGCTAACGTCGCTTTTGTCAATGTTCGCAATACCAGCATGGCTACGGTCAGAAACATGAATATGTTCGATCGGGGTCGCCAGAGGACGCACCTGTTCCCACAGACTCATCTTTTCAAGTAAAAGTGAGGTGCCATGGGACAAGGCAATAGAGCGCGCATCGTAACCAGGGTGACTGGTATGCTCGACTTTATAGGGCTCAATAACAGCAATCGACAAAGATGAATCGCTGTGTTGCTCCAATGCCAGAGCCAGAGTGGCTCCCGCCATGGCTCCACCAGCGATAACAACATCATACTGCTTCATAACTAATTCCGGTTAGTGGATCGTCGGCTTTTTCACTTCACTCGGTTTTACGCCAAATTCAGCGTGAACGGTCAATACACATGCTTTGACGTGTTCAATCACCTGTTCCAGCAAAATAGCTTGCTCATTCAAGTCGTCTTCTTCATCAATACCAAGCTTGGAGATCTCTTCCAAATCGCCCAGCGCTTCTTTTACGTCTGTAGGAACCTTTTGCAAAGCCTGATTTGCTAAACCAAAACCAGAGATGAAATGGTTGATCCAATCAGATAGACCGTCGGCAGTAGCAAACAAGTCACCCTCTTGATCAGCAAGCAGTAAAGTGAGTTCAAACTGATTAGCAGCAAGCTCTTTCAAGGTTGCTTTTAGCAGGTTTTCAGCAGTACCAACCGTACTGATTGGCCAGCCCATACCGTCGTTTGTGTAATCAAAAAGAAGTGGTTGCCAGCTATTGTCATTCGCTGTTAACCCACCACTTAGCATACCTGTTAACAAACCGTGCAATTCCGCAGGAGAAACCGCCAGTTGTGCCGACTTGAGCTCATTGGTGAGTTGTTGATAGGTTGGATGGGTCACGTCACTCATAAAGTATTCGCTATAATTAAGTTAATTGGGCTAATCGTATCACTTAAGCTGCTGAGCGAAAATGTAAAGCGTCAGGTATCTGGAAATCCAGTCACCAAATTGACGATTTCGTGTGTAGTTAGTCCCGCAATCTGGGGAAACGATCATGGAAAGGCTTGAATCTTATAGTCGCTTTACCTATAGTTTCCTCCCTGACAGACGCGTTCAGTCGCGCTCTGTTTTTGGTTTGGTCGAGAGTGTACCGTAATGAGTAATCAGGCAGTTGAAGTTGAAATTCTGGGAAAGCTGACGCGAGTGAATTGTCCTCCGGGGCAAGAAGAGTCCTTGCTTAAAGCCGCTGAAGATCTGAATACGCGATTGAATGAAATGGCGGAAAGAACTAAGGTAACCAATACAGAAAAACTTCTCACTATTGCTGCATTGAACATCTGTTACGAACTTCAGCTCTCCAATCAGGAAAAGCAAGGTCAAGCCAGCGAAATTACAGAGCGAATGGAACTGCTCTCGGCGTCACTAGACGGTGCGCTCAAACAGCTAGGACGCGAATAACGATTTTACCCTGGGGTGTGCGTCAGCGGATTTAAGTCCCTGAGCCGATAAGCAATACTTAAGGGTTAGTACTTGATAGCTATTGAGCAAGCTCGGCTCGAACCGAGAAGCCTACGGTTACCATTGCTGATCCGCCTTGAACCAGCTGGTTCAAGGGCCACAATCCTCAACGGCACCCTGGGGTTCCTCAATGCAAAACTTCTCTCTTTCCGCTGAATCTGCAAAGCAAAGACAAACCATACGCAAAAAAATCCGTCAGAAAAGACGTAGCCTTTCGGCACAAGAACAACAACGCGCCTCTGATGACCTTTTGTTCCAATTCCAACAGCTTCCGATGGCAACATCAGCCAACACTGTCGCGTTATATCTTGCCGTTGACGGAGAGCTGGATTTATCGCCCGTCATTGAGTGGTATTGGCAGCAAAATAAAACGGTCTGTCTGCCGGTTATTCACCCCTTCTCAAATGGTCATCTGTTATTTTTAGAATACACACCAACAACTGTTATGGTGCCAAATCAGTACAACATTGATGAACCAAAACTCAGTACTCAGGACATTATTCCTACCTCACAAATAGACGTGATTTTCACGCCGCTCGTTGCCTTTGACGACAGTGGGCAACGTCTAGGCATGGGAGGTGGTTATTATGATCGGACATTATCGACGTGGCAGTCCGCATCCGATAGCCATGCCATTGGTTTGGCACATAACTGCCAGCAGGTTGGTGCCCTTCCTGTTGAGGCGTGGGACGTTCCTCTTCAAACCATCATCACACCCGCCAAAATCTGGCAATGGCACCAGAACTAAGCTTTAAAATTTAAATGATCAAAAAGACAATATATTCGCGCTGATCACTGCATATCGCGTTGGAATGAGTATATAATCGCGCGGATTTCATTAGTTCACTAAATTCTGGAGATAGGCATGACTCAAGATGAAATGAAAAAAGCCGCGGGCTGGGCAGCACTTAAGTATGTTGAAAAAGGCAGTATTGTCGGTGTTGGTACTGGTTCGACCGTTAATCACTTCATCGATGCGCTAGGCACAATCAGAGAAGAAATCAAAGGTGCTGTATCTTCTTCAGAAGCGTCTACCCAGCGCCTGAAAGAACTCGAAATCGAAGTTTTTGAATGTAATGACGTTTTTGAGCTGGACATTTATGTCGACGGCGCAGACGAAATCAACCCAAACCGCGAAATGATCAAAGGTGGCGGCGCGGCGTTAACACGTGAGAAGATTGTCGCAGCCATCTCGAAAAAATTCATTTGTATCGTCGACGGTACGAAAGCGGTTGATACTCTAGGCGAATTCCCACTGCCTGTTGAAGTGATTCCAATGGCACGTTCATACGTAGCTCGCGAATTATTGAAGTTGGGTGGCGATCCGGTTTACCGAGAAGGTGTACTTACAGACAACGGTAACGTGATTTTGGATGTATACGGTATGAAAATACAAAATCCGAAAGAAATGGAAGATAAAATCAACAGCATTGCAGGTGTCGTCACCGTAGGTCTGTTCGCCCATCGCGGTGCTGATATTGTTATCACTGGCACTCCGGAAGGTGCAAAAATCGAAGAGTAAAAGTGCATACTTTGATTGGAGATATTTGCATTTTTATGCGCCTTCAATCATGCATTTCCGTCATTTGATTACAAACGGCACCAAAAGGTGCCGTTTTTGTTTCTTTTCATAGAAGAAATTATTCCTTATTCCGTAATTTTCTTACCCAAAGCGAATATTTTTTGTTACTTTATTGTTCAATACATACATAAGGAAAACGTTTGCGTCTCTCCTCTGTGTATCGCTTTTAGCCCGAAGTTTAAGGACGATAATCAATGGCCAAAGTTTCACTGCAAAAAGATAAGATTAAAATTCTCCTCCTTGAAGGTCTTCACCCTTCTTCTGTAGAAGTATTCCAAGCGGCTGGATACTCCAACATTGAATACATCAAAGGTTCTCTTGCCGAAGAAGACTTACTCGAAGCAGTAAAAGATGTACATTTCATTGGTATCCGTTCCCGTACCAACCTGTCAGAAAAGGTTTTTCAGGCTGCTGAAAAGCTAGTAGCCGTTGGCTGTTTCTGTATTGGTACAAACCAGGTTGATCTAAAAGCGGCTGCAAAACGCGGTATTCCAGTATTTAATGCCCCATTCTCCAACACGCGTAGTGTTGCGGAGCTTGTGCTTGGTCAGATTTTGCTTCTACTTCGTGGTATTCCAGAGAAGAATGCTCTTGCTCACCGAGGTATCTGGAAGAAGAGCGCAGACAGCTCATACGAAGCTCGTGGTAAACGTCTTGGTATTATTGGTTACGGACACATTGGTACTCAGCTGGGTATCATTGCTGAAAACCTGGGTATGCGCGTTTACTTCTACGACATTGAAAACAAGCTGTCTTTGGGTAACGCAACCCAAGTTCACACAATGAGCGAACTGCTGAACAAGTGTGACGTGATTACTCTGCATGTGCCAGAAACAGATGGTACTAAGAACATGATGGGCGAAGCGGAATTTGCTCGCATGAAGCCAGGTTCGATCTTTATCAACGCCGCTCGCGGTACGGTAGTAGACATTCCAGCCTTGGCTTCCGCTCTGGATACGGGTCATCTTTCAGGTGCGGCCATCGACGTATTCCCTGTTGAGCCGAAAACTAACGCTGACCCGTTCGAATCTCCACTCATTCAGTTCGATAACTGTATTCTGACACCACACGTTGGTGGTTCGACTCAGGAAGCGCAGGAAAACATCGGTGTGGAAGTAGCAGGTAAGCTGGCGAAATACTCAGACAACGGTTCGACGCTATCAAGTGTGAACTTCCCTGAAGTATCACTTCCTGAACATCTGGACGCATCTCGTCTGCTTCACATCCACGAAAACCGCCCGGGTATCCTGACTCAGATTAACACCATCTTCGCTGAAGAAGGCATCAACATCGTAGGTCAGTATCTACAAACCAACTCAGAAATGGGTTATGTAGTTATTGATGTTGAATCTGATCGTTCAGAAGAAGCTCTGAAAAAGCTGAAGAGCATTGAAGGCACAATCCGTGCCCGCATTCTTCACTAATTCAAGTCGTATATAACTAAACGGGGACGCTTGATGCGTCCCCGTTTCTATTTCACTCGATTCACTTAAAGGCGTCAGTTCAGTCTTTAAGCTTGTATACCACGTCCACTCTGTCACGAATGACAATACTGGAATCCTGATAACTGTTAGACGCTTTCTCGGCACCCAGTGCCATGCTGCGCATCAAAGCCGGGCTATGAGAACTGTTGTTGTAACTGATTCGCCAGACGCTATCGACATCAAGTTCAAAACCTTCTGCCAGTGAGCGCGCTTTATCATTGGCATCTTTTATCGCAGCTAAACGGGCTTGCTGCTGATACTTGGACTCATCTTTTACTTTGAGCTGAATATCATCGACACGGTTAATTCCATCGCCCAAAGCGCCATCTAGGTAGCTGTTGAGGTTCTCCAACACCTCAACAGTAACCGTCACACTGCGCGACGCCTGATAACCCACCAACTCCACTTTACCGCTTTTGGGATAGTGATATTGAGGTGCCAGGTAGAGGTTAGTGCTGGAAATGTTGTCTCGCTTCACACCTGCCTGAGTTAGACGTTCAACAAACGAGCTGACTGCCTTATCTACTGCTTGCTTCGCCTGCTCCGCGGTCATCATGGTTTCCACTACCTGAACGGTAAATTCTGCCATATCAGGGACTGCCGTCACTTCTCCGTATCCCGATGTAGAAATATGTGGAAAAGAGAGCTCTTCTGCGTTAACGGGTGTCATTATCACGCCCATCAACAATACGCCGATCATCGATAGTTTTTTCATGCCGTTCTCCTCGGTTGCTTCGCTATAATAGACGCACAAGTGTTAATTTGATTCCACTCTGAATCATAATTGACACAAACTTTACTGAGGCAAATGTGTACGCGCATAGTCAATGATCGATTGAGACACTTCTTTTAACACTCCACTCTCTAATTGCCAGTGATGCCAGTACATTCGGTGAGACAGAAAGAACCCAGGCGTAATGTCTATCAGCACCCCTTTCTCCAATTCGGTTTCAATTTGCTGCCTTGGAATTAAACAATACGCTACGCCACTCAACGCCAACTTAACAAATGCCTCTGAGCTTCGGACTGTGTGCTTTAACACGCTACCCGTAGGCAAATTAAAGTGCTGGTGAACAAATCGCTCGTGCATGTCGTCATGCTGATCAAAAGCAACGGCGGGGGCACGTTTTAACGCTTCGCGATTTACGCCTTCTGGAAAATAAAGTGCGCAGAATTCTGGGCTTGCAACACAAAGATAATCGACACGCCCCAGATAATCGGCATCACAACCGGGAATAGGCTGGTCTTCCAAGCTGATGGCTCCGACCACTTCCCCACTTCGCAACTTGTCTATGGTTCTCCCCTCATCATCCACCACCAAGTTCAGCTCCACACGCTTTTGTCTTAACAAAGGAGAAAGACTTGGCAGTAACCAAGTTGCCAGGCTATCGGCATTCGTTGCTAACGCCACAGATAGGGGACGCTCACTGTTTTCGGTACTGAGTTCGGGCAGTAACTCTTCTTCAAGTAGGCAGACACGCCTGTATAGCCCCAACAACTTCTTACCTGCCTGAGTCGCTCTGGGTGGCTGCTCACGAACTAATACTGGCTGCGCTAGCCATTTCTCAAGTTGTTTAATTCGCTGTGATACCGCAGACTGAGAAATACAAAGCTGTTCAGCGGCCCTCTCAAATCCGCGCTGAGTAATCACACAGTCCAGTGCCTCAATCCATCGATAATCTAATCCGCGCATCACTTTTTCTCCTAGCTCTTCTCAGAACATAAGTCTAACTTATCTATCATTAAAATTATTAGCTTAATTTATTTTGCGCAAACAATTATCCTCGCCACTCATTTTTGATATTTCTATTTTTTGGTAAGGGTAAAGCTGTGAACTTCTGGGTGTTATTACAAGGTTTTGGGTTGGGAGCAACGATGATCATTCCTATCGGTGCGCAAAATGCCTACGTTCTAAACCAAGGCATTAAACGTAATCATCACCTGACAACCGCGACAATTTGCAGTTTGCTGGATGTCTTTTTTATCTCGCTGGGCATCTTTGGCGGCGGTGCTATTTTGTCACAGAATGAAGTATTGCTGACTTCAGTCACTCTTGGTGGTATCGCTTTCCTGACGGTCTATGGTTTGATGTCCCTGAAGAGCGCATTTGCATCTGCTGAGAAAAAAGAATCCACTGCACAAATTACGGCTCGTGGAAAACGTGCTGTCGTTTTAGGTGCGCTGGCGGTAACTGTTTTAAACCCGCACTTGTATCTGGATACTGTTGTAATACTAGGCTCTATCGGTGGGCAATATGAAGGTAACGACCGCATTGCTTTCGCCATTGGTACTATTCTGGCGTCATTCGCCTGGTTCTACAGTTTATCGATGGGTGCAGCCAAATTAGGACCGACGCTATCAAAACCTAAGGTGAAAAAAGGCATTGATATTGGCGTCGCGGCTATGATGTTTACTATCGCCTTTATTCTTGCTAAAGGCTTGTGGCAACAATACATGATTTAACAGCACACGAATCGCACGCTCTGAAATCAAAAAGCGCTTAACTTTCGTTAAGCGCTTTTTGGTTTTCGAGTAACCCTAAAATTGAGCTCGACAGTTAGTCGGCTTTGTTTAGGTTTACATCCATTTGTGGGAATGGAATTTCGATACCAGCTTCATCAAGAGCTTCTTTGATTGCTTGCAGAGAATCGAAGTAAACATTCCAGTAGTCTGCAGTTTTCACCCATGGACGAACCACAAAGTTAACTGAAGAGTCAGCCAGCGCAACCACACCAATAGTCACACCTGGTTCTTTCAGGATACGCTCATCTTTTGCCAAAGTTTCAGCAATGATCTCTTTGGTTTTCTTCAGGTCAGAACCGTAAGAAACACCAATAACGTGGTCGATACGACGTGTCTGATGGCGAGAGTAGTTTGTGATTGGACCACCAATAACACCGCCATTAGGCACTACAACCATCTTGTTGTCTGGTGTAGTAAGAACCGTTTGGAAAATCTGAATGGAATCAACAGAACCAGATACGCCGCCAATTTCAACGTAATCGCCCGATTTGAATGGACGGAACGCTACAATAAGCACACCCGCAGCAAAGTTAGACAATGAGCCCTGAAGTGCAAGACCAACAGCCAAACCAGCCGCACCAATTACAGCAACAACTGAAGCGGTTTGTACACCAAGGCGACCTAACGCCGCAATAAGAACGATAACGAACAACAGGTAACGAACCAGCGCGTGGATAAACTCCACTACCGCTTTATCCATGTTCTTCTTCTTCATTACCTTAGCAACGCTGTTTGCGATTGCTTTAACAATGATGTTACCGATAAACAGTATCAGAACTGCTGAAAGAATATTCACACCGTACTGGATGATCAGATCCGAGTTATTTGTCAGCCAAGATTCCATTTCACTGACTCCTCCTGCTAAGTTTAAGTTATCAACCACTGATGGTTCGCTTGCCATTCCTATTTACCTCTAGGTTTTATTTTGATTTGTTGTGTTTCATTCCCCGTCAGCTATGAACTGCTAATTTAGGGAACGACGTCTCTGCGACAGAATTTCGACAAAATATCTTACAATTGAACATATGAAAAGTCATAGTCTCGTTAATATTGAGACAGCGGCTTAAAAATTTGGTCTTTTTAAGAAAGACTTATGCAACCCTACAGATAAACCCTCATCAACTTTAGCTGGCTTTACCAAGATCGCAAGCATAAAAAAACCCGCTCGAAAGCGGGTTTTTGAAGTATGTAAATGACTATCTTATAGCACGTCTACAGCGTTAAGGTCTTTAAATGCCTGCTCTAGACGAGTAACCATTGAAGTTTGTGCTGCACGTAGCCATACACGTGGGTCGTAGTACTTCTTGTTAGGTGCATCTTCGCCCGTTGGGTTACCGATTTGACCTTGTAGGTAGTCGCGGTTTTCTGCTTCATACGCGCGGATACCATCCCAAGTTGCCCACTGAGTATCAGTGTCGATGTTCATTTTGATAACACCGTAGCCGATTGACTCTTGGATTTCTTCTTGAGAAGAACCAGAACCACCGTGGAATACGAAGTTTAGAGCGTTTGGAGCAATACCAAACTTCTCTGCACAGTAAGCTTGAGAATCACGTAGGATAGTTGGAGTCAGTACAACGTTACCTGGCTTGTATACACCGTGTACGTTACCGAAAGATGCAGCGATAGTGAAACGTGGGCTGATAGCGTTCAGTTTCTCGTAAGCGTACGCTACGTCTTCTGGAGAAGTGTAAAGCTCAGACGCGTCCATGTGAGAGTTGTCTACGCCGTCTTCTTCACCACCAGTACAACCTAGTTCGATTTCTAGAGTCATGTCTAGCTTAGCCATGCGCTCTAGGTACTTAGCAGAGATTTCGATGTTCTCTTCTAGAGACTCTTCAGAAAGGTCAATCATGTGAGAAGAGAATAGAGGCTTACCAGTTTGCTCGTAGAACTCTTCACCAGCGTCCAGTAGACCGTCGATCCATGGAAGCAGTTTCTTAGCAGCGTGGTCAGTGTGTAGGATTACTGGTACACCGTAAGCTTCAGCTACAGCGTGCACGTATTTCGCACCAGCAACAGCACCAAGGATTTGAGCACCTTGACCTTCAAGTTTTACGCCTTTACCAGCGAAGAAAGCAGCACCGCCGTTCGAGAACTGAACGATAACAGGCGCTTTAACTTTAGCTGCTGCTTCTAGTACTGCGTTTACAGAGTCAGTACCAACACAGTTAACCGCTGGAAGTGCAAAGTTGTTTTCTTTAGCAACTTCAAAAACTTTCTGAACGTCATCACCAGTAATAACACCTGGTTTTACGAAGTCGAAGATCTTAGACATGGATGTAATCCTATTTATCTGTCGTTTTAAAAATAAAACTGGGTAAGTTTAAATTCTTGCAAACGTTTGCTCACAACGCGGGGTATTCTAACAGAGAACCATTCGGCATGCAGCAAACAAGAAAGCGGGAGAATGCTCCCCCGCTCTCGATAATTCTTTACTTAGCGCGCTCTTCTAGCATCGCTACTGCAGGCAGAACTTTGCCTTCAACGAATTCAAGGAACGCACCGCCACCTGTAGAGATGTAAGAAACGTCGCCCTTGATACCGAACTTGTCGATAGCGGCTAGTGTGTCACCGCCACCTGCTACAGAGAAACCTGCAGATTCAGCGATTGCTTTAGAGATACCCGCTGTACCCGCTTCGAAGTTCTTGAATTCAAATACGCCAACAGGACCGTTCCAAAGGATGGTTTTCGCGTTACCGATGATTTCAGCAAGAGCAGCTGTTGAGTCTGGACCCAAGTCGAAGATCATGTCGTCATCAGCTACTTCAGAAACTGGCTTGATTTCCGCTTCTGCATTTTCGTCAAACGCTTTTGCACATGCCACGTCAGTCGCTACTGGGATAGAACACTCTTTCATTAGTTTCTGTGCAGTTTCAACCAGGTCTGCTTCGTATAGAGATTTACCTACGTTGTGACCATCAGCCGCGATAAAGGTGTTTGCGATACCACCACCAACAACAAGTTGGTCTGCGACTTTAGAAAGAGACTCAAGAACAGTCAGCTTAGTAGAAACTTTAGAACCACCAACGATAGCAACCAGAGGACGCTCTGGGTTATCCATCGCTTTACCTAGTGCTTCCAGTTCAGCCGCAAGAAGAGGACCCGCACATGCGATTGGCGCGTTCATGCCAACACCGTGAGTAGACGCTTGTGCACGGTGAGCTGTACCAAATGCATCCATTACGAAGATGTCACAAAGTGCCGCGTATTTCTTAGACAGTTCTTCTTCGTTTTTCTTTTCGCCTTTGTTGAAGCGAACGTTTTCCAGAACAACTAGCTCACCAGTGTTTAGCTCAAGACCGTCAAGGTAATCTTTTGCCAGTTTCACGTCGCAATCTAGTGCGTCGTTAAGGTAGTTAACTACAGGTTGTAGAGAGAACTCTTCAGCGTATTCACCTTCAGTTGGACGACCTAGGTGAGAAGTCACCATTACTTTCGCGCCTGCTTCTAGGCAGTGCTTGATAGTAGGCAGAGAAGCAAGGATACGTGCATCAGAAGTCACTTTGCCTTCTTTTACCGGTACGTTTAGGTCAGCACGGATGAATACACGTTTACCTGCTAGTTCCAGGTCAGTCATCTTGATTACAGACATGATTTGTCCTCTCAACGTTCAATTTATAAAGTCTGAAAGCTCAGCTTCTTGCTAAGCCAATAAATTCTAAAACTGCTTGCATAAATTGGGGCGAATTGCATTTATTTCAAGCCCCAAAATTAAACTTTTACTACGTTGTATAGCCCAATTTGTGCATGGTCAACGCCGTATCAAGCATCCTGTTAGCAAAACCCCATTCGTTATCACACCACACCAGCATCTTCACAAGATGTCCGTTGCTCACACGCGTTTGTGAGCCGTCTACAATGGCACTGTGGGAGTCGTGATTAAAGTCGATGGAAACTAACGGCGCCTCAGTATAGTCAACAATGTTGTGTAATGTACACCGAGATGCGTTAATAATGGTTTGATTTACGTCATTAACTTTCACATTCGTATTTATTGTTACACTTAAATCCATTGCGGTGACGTTTACTGTGGGAACACGCACCGAAATTGCTTCAAATTTGTTGGAAAATTTCGGAAATATACGTTCGATTCCCAAATGTAACTTAGTATCGACAGGAATGATAGATTGGCTCGCAGCCCGCGTACGACGCAGGTCCGAGTGGTACGCATCAATGACCTGCTGGTCATTCATAGAAGAGTGAATGGTAGTAATGGTACCAGAGTCGATGCCAAAGGCTTCATCTAACACTTTGATAATTGGGACAATACAGTTCGTGGTACAAGAACCATTCGAAACCACATTGTGTTCTGCCACGAGAGATTCGTGGTTCACTCCATAAATAATGGTGTTGTCTAAATCACTTGCACCTGGGTGTGAAAACAGCACTTTTTTAGCACCTGCTGCAATGTGCTTCTGGCCATCTTCCTGAGAGCCATATACGCCAGTACAATCAAGCACTACATCGACCTCAAGATCACGCCATGGTAATAAGTTGATGTCTTCCAGATGCAGAATTCTAATAGAGTCATGTTCACCACTTTCGTGATGAATAAACAGATGCTCTTGATCGTGAGAAACTTTTTTGAAAAACCGACCGTGAGAAGTGTCGTATTGAAGTAGGTGTGCCATGGCTTCAGGCTGAGCCAGTTCATTCACCGCAACCACTTTGATCTGCTGGTTCTTATTGCTTTCATAGACTGCACGCAAAACATTGCGTCCAATTCGACCAAATCCGTTGATCGCGACTTTTAGCATCACCGCTGTCCTCACATAAATTGCGTGGAACAGATAGTAACTGATATTACTAAAACTTCACAAGCTAACTGAGGTTAACCTTTGTCTGAACCTGCCTTCATCGCACCAAAACCGCACCTGATGCCTTGCTGTGAATGGCACAAATGATAGGATTCAATTTTGACTTACTTGGAACTTGCAAAGCAACAAGTTAAAAACATGAAGTCACTCGCATCAAATCATCTAACTCTTTGAACATTAGAAATTTATTCTAGTACATTAATCACGTGCAACTTTTGGCGCTTTCTAAAATCATTTTTTCACCAAAAGGACACGCACATGACAGAATGGCCAGCCGAACAGTATTGTGATACCTGTAGGACGACCACCAGCCACAAAGAAATGATGGTACGTAAGCCAAGCCGCTACGATACCGACTATTCTATATCCGGCAGAATAAAGCTGTTTCTCCATTCATGGATAAACGCAGGTGAATACCACGATATGAATCGCTACGTCACCTGTAAAGCGTGTAACACCAAATCGCTGGACAATCGCGGAAACGAATTCGAGTGATAAAAAAACCGAGCCACTGGCTCGGTTTTTTTCTTTTGGCTACTTGATTAAGCCAACAGTTCGTTTGCCGTCTCAACCACGTTTTCTACGGTGAAACCGAACATCTTGAACAGTTCGCCTGCTGGTGCAGATTCACCGAATGTCGTCATACCGATGATGCGACCGTCGAAGCCTACGTACTTGTACCAGAAGTCAGCGATGCCCGCTTCAACTGCGATACGCGCAGTCACGTCTGATGGCAGTACGGATTCACGGTAAGCTGCGTCTTGCTTGTCGAATGCATCCGTAGAAGGCATAGATACGACGCGAACTTTCTTACCTGCTTCAGTCAGTTTTGCTGCTGCTTCAACAGTCAGCTCCACTTCTGAGCCAGTTGCAATCAGGATAAGATCAGGCTTGCCATCGCTGTCTTTCAGGATGTAGCCGCCTTTGGCGATGTCAGCAACTTGTGCCGTGTCACGCTCTTGCTGGGCAAGGTTCTGACGAGAGAAAATCAGAGACGTAGGACCGTCTTTGCGCTCAATCGCCAGTTTCCATGCTACCGCAGATTCTACCTGGTCACATGGACGCCATGTGCTCATGTTTGGCGTCAGGCGAAGAGAAGCGATTTGCTCAACCGGCTGGTGAGTCGGACCATCTTCACCCAGACCGATAGAGTCGTGCGTGTACACCTGAATGTTCTGCACTTTCATCAGTGCCGCCATACGCATCGCGTTACGCGCGTATTCCATGAACATCAGGAAGGTCGCGCCGTAAGGGACAAAACCACCGTGAAGCGCGATACCGTTCATGATGGCCGTCATTCCGAACTCACGCACACCGTAGTGGATGTAGTTACCGGACGCATCTTCTGCCGTCAGTGACTTAGAGCCAGACCACATGGTCAGGTTTGAAGGCGCAAGGTCAGCCGAGCCGCCCATGAAGTCAGGCAGGATAGCGCCGAACGCTTCCAGTGCGTTTTGAGACGCTTTACGTGATGCGATGTTGGCTGGGTTTGCCTGAAGGTCAGCAATGATTTGGTTCGCTTTCGCTTCCCATTCTGCTGGCAGGTCGCCGTTTACTCGACGCTTGAATTCAGCGGCAAGCTCTGGATACGCTGCTTCATAAGCTGCAAATTTCTCGTTCCACGCTGCTTCCTTAGCTGCGCCTGCTTCTTTCGCAGACCACTCTGCGTAGACTTCCTGCGGAATTTCAAAAGGACCGTGCTCCCAACCTAAAAACTCACGTGCTGCTGCAATTTCTTCATGACCCAATGGTGCACCGTGACAGTCGTGCGAACCGGATTTATTTGGTGAACCGAAACCGATGATGGTCTTAGTACAAATCAACGTCGGGCGAGGGTCAGCTTTCGCCGCTTCAATTGCTGCATTAATGGCTTCAGCATCGTGACCGTCGACCGCTGGAATCACATGCCAGCCGTACGCTTCAAAACGCTTAGGCGTGTCGTCAGAGAACCAGCCTTCCACTTCACCGTCGATAGAGATGCCGTTGTCATCCCAGAACGCAATCAGCTTGCCAAGACCCAATGTGCCTGCAAGTGAACACGCTTCGTGCGAGATGCCTTCCATCAGACAGCCGTCGCCCATGAAAGCGTAAGTGAAGTGGTCAACAATGTCGTGACCGTCTTTGTTGAACTGCGCCGCCAGAGATTTCTCTGCCAGTGCCATGCCCACTGCGTTGGTGATGCCCTGACCCAGAGGACCTGTCGTCGTCTCAACACCTGGTGCGTAACCGTATTCCGGGTGACCTGGGGTCTTAGAGTGCAGTTGACGGAAGTTCTTCAACTCTTCGATTGGCAAATCGTAACCCGCCAGATGAAGCAGAGAGTAAATCAGCATAGAGCCGTGACCGTTAGACAGCACAAAGCGGTCGCGGTCTGCCCACTCAGGGTTCGATGGGTTGTGGTTTAGGTGAGAGCGCCAAAGAACTTCAGCGATGTCTGCCATACCCATAGGTGCGCCTGGGTGACCGGAGTTCGCTGCTTGAACGCCATCCATGCTCAGAGCACGAATTGCGTTAGCCAGATGTTTACGAGAGGACATGTCTGCTCCTGAATGCATTAAGCGAATTGAAAGTAGAAATTGTGAGGGCGTATTGTCGCAAAGCACAATAGGTGCTGCAATCGATTTACCGACCATTTTCGTGACGTTCACTACTCTTTTTCTACAATCTGCGCCAACGTCTTCGAAAATACGCAACATTGCGCAATCGATTGGTTATGAGATATGTACAAAATTTGCTTGAAATCTGCCTTTTCGAAATTAGAATAGACGTCTAGATGTAGAAACACCTACAAAAAATACTGTATTTAAACGAGATGGGTTACATAAAACCGGTCTCTTCACCTTTTTTAGTGGAGCTATCATGGCAAAGCACCTATTCACTTCTGAGTCTGTTTCAGAAGGTCATCCAGATAAGATTGCAGACCAAATTTCTGATGCAGTTCTTGATGCGATTCTGGCACAAGACCCAAAAGCTCGCGTAGCGTGTGAAACCTATGTGAAGACGGGCATGGTAATGGTGGGTGGTGAAATCACCACTTCAGCATGGGTAGACATCGAAGAGCTGACACGCCAGACGGTTCGTGACATCGGCTATGTTCACTCAGACATGGGTTTCGATGCAGATTCCTGTGCGGTTCTGAACACCATTGGTAAGCAGTCTCCAGACATCAACCAGGGTGTTGATAAGTCTGACCCTAAAGAACAAGGCGCGGGCGATCAGGGCATCATGTTTGGTTACGCAACCAATGAAACTGATGTATTCATGCCAGCTCCAATCACTTACTCTCACCTACTGGTTCAAAAGCAAGCGGAAGTTCGTAAAAACGAAACACTTCCTTGGTTGCGCCCAGATGCAAAATCTCAGGTAACGTTCCAATACGATCAAGGTAAGATCGTAGGCATCGATGCAGTTGTACTTTCAACTCAGCACTGTGATTCGGTTTCAACGCCTGACCTTCGTGAAGCAGTAATGGAAGAAATCATCAAGCCAGTACTGCCTTCTGAGTGGCTGAACAAAGAGACTAAGTTCTTCATCAACCCAACCGGTCGTTTTGTTATCGGTGGTCCTATGGGTGACTGTGGTCTGACTGGTCGTAAGATCATCGTTGATACCTACGGTGGTGCAGCTCGTCACGGCGGCGGTGCATTCTCTGGTAAAGATCCATCAAAAGTTGACCGCAGTGCCGCTTACGCTGCACGTTACGTTGCGAAGAACATCGTTGCTGCAGGTCTGGCTGACCGTTGTGAGATTCAGCTTTCTTACGCTATCGGTGTTGCTGATCCAACGTCTATCATGGTGGAAACTTTCGGTACTGAGAAAGTGTCTCACGACATCATCATCGAAGCCGTTCGTCAGAACTTCGACTTACGCCCATACGGTCTTCAGGAAATGCTGAACCTGCTTCAGCCTATCTACCAGAAGACAGCAGCTTACGGCCACTTCGGTCGTGAAGAATTCCCATGGGAAGCGACAGATAAAGCCGTAATTCTGCGTGAGTTTGCTGGCCTGTAAGGTTCTTACCTTTTCTGACAAATAACGTATTCGAAAGCCTCTGATTCTCAGAGGCTTTTTTACATCCATTTCACCTCTCGAATACCTGCTACATCATTAATTTAATTTGAATTTGTGGGGATTTTACGTGCCTAGATCAAAGTCACGCAAACGTTAACCCGATAGATTGCAGAGACGCATTAAATAACTATCATTCTCTGCTGCTCATGCTCCATTGCCACAACCTTTCTGTCCAGTTACAACAGGCACTTGTGCTTCATCCTTTGGATCTTGAAATTCAAAGAAATGAGCGCTGGGTGATCATCGGGCGTAATGGTTCTGGCAAAACCTCTCTACTGAAAGCCATCGCCAATTTACTCCCGTTTACTGGTGACGTGACCTTTAATCAGAAGTCGCTCAGTCGCATGAAGCATGAGGAAAAAGCGAAACTCATCAGCTATGTCCCTCAACATAGTAATGTCGATAGTCGCTTAACGCTGCAAGAGTACATTCGACTGACTTCCTCACCGCCACTCCCCTCCCAGCCATTTATCGAGACAGTGACCAGTGCATTGAAAATCGATTCCTTGCTGGATAAGAGGCTCGGGCAATTATCGGGAGGTCAGAAGCAGCGGGCACATATCGCCAGAGCGCTATGTCAGCAAACCGAATTTATGGTTTTAGATGAACCGCTTAATCATCTGGACCCATGTGCACAAGGTGAAGTGCTATCACTACTCAAACAAAAGAACACCACTCTGATTTGTTCGCTCCACGACATTACCCTTGCCGCTAAATTTGCTACTCACATTGCCATACTGGAACGCGGCAGGCTTATCGCCAAAGGTCGCTCTGAAACCTTGCTTTCTCAACAGCAGCTTCAATCCATTTTTGATGTAGACGTCATCCATGCCACCAACACACGGACTTTAAACACCAGCCCTTTTCTTGATATAGAACTGGTCCAAGGAACGACTTAAGATGAAAAGAATTTTCGCCTCAGCACTCTGCTTACTTTTTACTGCGCCCATTCACGCTCAAATCACCGTCGATAACTGCGGAACACCGCTTACTCTGGATACTCCTCCGAAAACCTTGATCACTCACGATATCAATATGTCGGAGATGGCTTTTGTGCTAGGGCTTAATGAACACATGATTGGCGTAACCGGCATCAGTGGGTACTACAAAACCACTCCAGCTTTTAAGCAGTTGCAAGGCAGCATTCCAGAGTTGGCGCCGAAGTACCCTTCTCTGGAAGTTTTGGTCAATGCCAAACCCGATGTGTTTTTTGCTGGTTGGAATTATGGGATGAGACTTGGCGGCTCCGTAACACCTGAAGCACTGAAAGAGTTTGGCACCGATACCCTTATCCTGAATGAAAGCTGCAGCCATATTCTGAAAAACAAAAAGCCCGCCACCATGGAGCAGATGTTCGATGATGTGAACCGCCTTGCCACCTTATTTGGTAAACAGGACAAAGCAACTCAACTGATCTCGGACTGGAAAAACCAGTTAACCAAGATTCAGAACAGCACCAAAGGACAAAAACCTCTCAAAGTCTTTCTTTACGATTCAGGCGAAGACAAGCCTTTTACGGCAGGAAAATACGCCATTGTCAGCGCCATGATTGAAGCAGCGGGTGGCGAGAACATTATGAAAGATCTCGACATAAGCTGGGGTGTAACCTCTTGGGAATCCGTGGCATTGCATAACCCGGATTTGATTATTCTTTTGGATTATCAAAATGGTACGGGAGCCAAAGGGATGCAGCGTTTCCTAGAAAAGCACCCAGCTATGAAAACCACAGCTGCGGTGAAATTCAGTCAATACGTACCCTTGCGCTATGAGGAAATCACGCCGGGACCGGCTAATCTAGATGCCATTGAGAAACTGGCAATACGCATTCAGGCGATCAATGAACAGCCGTAGCCTTCTTTTCAATCCAGTCACGCTGAGCACCACCATGTTCAGTGTACTGTTCATGGCGTTAGCCTTGCTTTCCTTGAGCCTGGGGAGCGTTAACCTTTCCCTGGCGCAGGTTATCGAGGTTGTCTCGAAGGCATTGGAATCCAATATAGATACGCCTATCGCTCAAGTGGTGTTGCATTTGCGCCTTCCCAGAACTTTAGTAGCAATGATCTGTGGAGCGGGTCTGGGGGTTGTCGGGGCGCTGTTGCAAACCGTCACTAAAAACGATCTTGCCGACCCTTTTATCTTTGGCTTGTCATCTGGTGCGGCGACCGGCGCCGTATTTGTCATCACGGTTATCGGGAGCACCATAGGCATCTGGACGCTTCCCCTCGCCTCATTTATCGGTGGCATAGTTTCCGCCACCGCGGTGTTGTTTCTGGTCAGAAAAGTGCGCGGGCAAGCGTCATCTCAGATCGTTCTGGCTGGGCTAGCGATTTCGTTCCTGTTCACTGCACTCACGAATTTCTTAGTTTTTAATGGCGACCAACGTGCCGCTCACTCCATCCTTTTCTGGTCGCTGGGCGGTTTAGGCAGTGCACGTTGGGACAACCTTCTCATCGTGATTACCGGACTATCAGTATTGGGGATATTGGGGGCGCACTGCTACCGCCAGCTCGACTGTTTACTTGCCGGAGATGACGTTGCTCAAACCATAGGCGTCAATACCAAAAAGCTGCAAACCGTGGTGTTTGTTGTCTGTGCTTTTGCGACTTCATGCTTCGTCTCGATCATCGGCGTCGTGGGTTTTATCGGTCTGATGGTGCCGCACATCGCAAAGAAAATAGCCGGACCATTACACAAAAAGCTGCTCATAACATCGGCACTGATAGGTGCGCTGGTGATGCTGCTTAGTGACATTCTCGCCAGAACGCTTGTTGCACCACAAGAATTGCCTTTAGGCGTCGTCACCACCGCATTTGGTGCCTTGTTTATTATCTCGATTCTGATGGAGAAGCGAGATGGTAACTAGAAAACGGAGAAGACAGTAAAACGTAGATTGTAATGTAAACAACCCTCAGGGAATCAGGTGTAACTCCTGAACTGTACCCGCAGCTGTAAGCGATGAGCGTTTTACAAGCCACTGAATCAAAGGATTTGGGAAGGAGTAAGACGCGGCGAGTTCCTCGACATCGTAAGTCAGAATACCTGAACACACATGAATACCGAGCGGGATTACTCAAATACCTTTTACTTCCTTGTGACCTCAGGGGAGCGCTCTGTATTCAAAAAAAGTTCGCTAGCTTAGATGAGAATACAGTGGTCACGAAAGTTAAACGCTCAAAAAACAAGTCAGAACTCCGAAGTGGATTTACCACAGGAGCTTGCGCCGCAGCTGCGAGCAGAGCTGCGGTCCAGACTCTGTTGACAAGCCACCAGCCTGACTACATTTCCATCACCTTACCTAACGGTGAACCCGCTACGTTTAAAGTGGCTTTTATCCACACAATGGAACAAACAGTAACCGCCAGTGTTATAAAAGATGCGGGCGACGACCCTGATTGTACTCATGAAGCGCACATTCAGTGCATTGCTCGATGGCAACCCACCCCTGGGTTCACCATAGAAGGAGGAGTTGGCGTGGCGCGGGTAACTCTGCCCGGTCTGGAGCTTCCAGTTGGAGAAGCTGCCATCAACCCGGTTCCACGCAAAAACATTCTGGATATGGTGATGCTGGAATGGAATCAGTCCACCTCATCGCAAAGACAAGCTGCGGGCATATCTCTGGAAATTTGTGTTCCAGATGGTGAAGATCGGGCTAAGGAAACGATTGGTCCAAGGCTTGGGCTCATCGGGGGTATCTCCATTCTGGGCACTCGCGGCACGGTGAAGCCCTACTCAACGTCCGCGTTCTCGGCGTCTGTCCGTCAATCGGTTCAGATCGCTCGGCAGAATGGGCAGAATCATTTAGTGCTTACTACCGGGTCGCGAACGGAAAAATCAGCAATGACCATGCTCCCCGACTACCCTTCTATGTGTTTTATTCAGGCTGGGGACTTTGTCGGTGTGGGGCTTCGCTCTGCCAAACGCTATCAGGTAGATAAAGTGACCGTCGTTGCCATGATTGGCAAGCTAGGAAAAATGGTTGCAGGGCACATGATGACTCATGTTTCAGGCAAAGCGATCGATTTTTCACTGCTGGCTGACCTCGCCATTCAGGTTGGCGAATCGAGTGACTTTGCCAACCAGATCAGGCAAGCCAATACGGGAAGACATGTGCTTGAAATCTGGAAAGATGCGCAAAGCACTCGCTCAGCTCCTAACCCTCTGTTTTTATCGGTTCTGTGCCAACAAGCGGCTGAACATGCCGCCATCTACGTGAAACATGCTGTGAGTATCGAATTCAAACTGATCGACTTTAATGGCGATTTGCTGGCGGAACACGCCTGTCCGAAAGGGGATATACCGAAAACCCCAGACTCATCAAATACCCATGCCACTCAACAGGAGGCTCAATGACCAACGATATGCGTCAAATGACCAAGCAAGGTCAGCAAATAGAAAGTGACTCGTTCTCGATCATCGACCACGAAATAGAGACGCTTCACGGAGGGCATTCATTTCAAAAGGGTGAGTGGAATGTCGTTCGTCGCGCCATTCATACCACAGGCGATTTCGAATACGCGCAGCTCTATCGATTCAGCGACAACGCCATCGAAACAGCCATTTCCGCACTAAAATCTGGTGCCAATATCATCACGGATGTCAGCATGATCGTCACAGGTCTGAATCAGGCTCGGCTAAAAGTGTATGGCAATCAGGCACACTGCTTTATCAGCCACCCCGAAGTCATCCAAACCGCAAAAACGACTGGAGAGACACGTGCGATTCACGCCATGCGCTATGCACGAGATAGTGGGCAACTTGACGGTGCGATTGTCGGGGTCGGGAACGCTCCAACGGCTTTGCTGGAACTGCTTCGAATGATAGAAGCTGGCGAGGCAAAGCCCGCATTAATCATTGGTATCCCCGTGGGTTTCGTTAAAGCCGATGAATCCAAACAAGCACTGACAGAGCAAAATCAAGTGCCTTACATTGCGAGCTTAGGTCGCAAGGGGGGTAGCCCGCTGGTGGTGTCTACTATCCATGCTCTGCTCGCGGAGTCGATACAATGACTTGCGCGACATTACCAAATGCCGCTGTCACGGTAGTTGGTGTGCCCGAAGACGGGTGCCTGAGCTTAACCAGCCGAGCTGTGAATGCCGTGGAATCGGCAAGGGTCATCGCAGGTAACGACCGTCTTCTGGACTGGTTCCCACAATTCAAAGGGGAACGTTTGTCCATGAATCAGGGCTACCAACCTTGGTTTGCTCAGGTATTAGAAGAAAGTGAGGAAGGTGGCGTTGTTGTGCTTGCCTCCGGCGACCCGCTTTTCTTTGGTATCGGTCAGTCGATATTGAATAAGTTACCTCATCACGAAGTGCGCTTTATTCCCTCCCCGTCATCCATGCAACTGGCCTGCAGTCGAGTCGGGCTCCCGTGGCAGGACATGAAAGCCATCTCGCTGCATGGTCGTAAACAGCATGACGACGTCATTCAAGGACTAGCCAGCCAGATCCAGTGGGGAACAAGTTACTGCCTGTTAACTGATGCTCACAACCACCCCGCAAGAATTGCAGTACATCTAATCAACTACACCCAGCAAGGCTGGCTGGTTTGGGTTTGCGAGAATCTGGGTTCAACCGAAGAAAAAATCACGAAATGGTCGATAGACGATCTTGCCAGATGCGGTTCAGGGGACTTTTCTTCGCTCAATGTACTGATTCTACACAGAGCAGAACCTCATGCCTGGGGGATAGCGGGTCAGTACGCCAGTGATGATGACTTTATGAAGCGAACCCCCAAACGCGGGCTAATCACTAAGCAGCCTGTTCGCCATTTAGCTCTCTCATCAATGCGCATACAGCCCCAATCTGTGGTGTGGGATGTCGGTACTGGTTCTGGTTCTGTCGCTATCGAAGCGGCGAAACAATGTTATCTGGGGCAGGTGTTCACCATCGAGTCCAACCCGGAATGTTACGAGTCGATCGAAGCCAACCTAAGAGCTCACGGCACAGACAATGTCAGGTTGATTAAGGATAAAGCGCCTAACCAGCTTGAACATCTCCCGGCACCCGACAGCATCTTCGTTGGTGGGAGCCGAGGCAATATGACATCGATTCTGAATACCTGCTGGGAGGCACTGAAACCCGGAGGCGTCATTGTTGGCTCTGCCGTCACGGTGGACTCTACCTGCGAGCTTCATCAGTGGAGCAAAGAGAATCATGCACCGACTCACGTTCAGCTGGTCAACGTTTCTAACGGTGTTCCTTTGGCGCATTACACGCGTTATCAGGCAGAGAACCCCATTCACTTATTCACATTCACCAAACCGCAGGCTGGATAAATACCGCGGTCAGGAAAACACAACATAAAAATACAATAATGAGAAAGTCAAAATGAAATTAGGAACTATGTATGCGGTCGGTGTGGGTACCGGTGACCCAGAGCTATTAACGCTAAAAGCACACCGCATTTTAAGCCAGGCTGATGTTGTTGCCTTCCCGGAAAAAGACGCCGGGAGTCAGCAGTCCTTTGCTCAACACATTGTCGATGGCAGCCTGAGAAGAAACGATATGCAAGGCGAAGTGATGTTTCTCCACTTCCCGATGACGCGTGATCCCAATGTCAATATTCCCGCCTGGCAAAAAGCCGCTGAGACTATTGCGTGCCTGCTAAGACAAGGGAAATCCGTCGCGTTTGCGACCGAGGGCGATCCTTCCGTCTACAGCACCTGGGCTTATATTCAGGAAGAACTTTCTGAGATTTTGCCCGAGCTCGACCCAGTAATCATTCCGGGCATTACCTCGGTTACGGCAATCCCGTCTCAGACCAAAATCCCTCTGGCAGACGGTCAGGAGCGTTTCTGTGTGGTTCCCGCCACTTGGGGGCTGGAATGTCTTGAGAGGCTGGTGCTGGATTTTGACACCATCATGCTCATCAAAGCCGGTCGGGTTATTCCTAAGCTCACTAAACAGCTTCAGGCGATGAACATGCTGGACTGCGCAACGTATGTTTCTCACGCCACCACCGAGCAGCAAGAGGTGTACACCGATCTCAATGATGTGCCGAATGAGCACCGTTATTTTTCCATGGTTCAGCTCTCTGTCCGCTCGCGTCGCGGAGTGCTTCGGGGTACAACGCAGTCGCAACCCTGTGCCGTATTGGAAAGCAGGAGAGCATGATGAAGATTGCGATTTACGCCATTACCTTGCACGGCGCAAAGCAAGCTCAAAGGCTGGCACAAACCTTTCCTTTTGCAGACGTGTTCGTCGCACCTGTGGGGAAAGAAGAATACCCAGATGCCAATAGTCTTACCCTGCCTTTATCTGGTTTCTTTACCGAAAAATTCACCGATTACGACCACCATATCTGCTTTTTCGCAGCAGGGATCGTTAGCCGAATGATAGGTCCCCTTCTTCGGGACAAACGAACCGATCCGGGGGTGATTTGTATTGATGATCACGGGCAGTTTGTGATTCCAATACTTTCAGGTCATCGAGGCGGAGCAAACGCCATTGCATTGCAAATATCACAAGCGCTTAGTGCCACACCCGTGATTACTACCGCATCGGATGTCGCTGGCAGCCTGTCGGTTGATATGTTGGGAGCCCCTTTTGGCTGGACGCTCGATCCTGAATGTGAGCCAGCCATCACGGCAACCAGTGCTGCCGTCGTCAACGAGAAACGTGTATTGATTGTTCAGCATGCTGGTGAAAAAAACTGGTGGCAACACAAACGCTCAATGCCCCGACACATCATGACGTACCCGGATTTGTCTCATGCAGATCTCACGAAAGTAGAGCCTGCTGAGTGGGATGGACTGGTGCTTATCTCAGATGAGGAGACCCCAAAGGGCTATGCGTTATGGCAAAGCAAAACTGTACTGTGGCGACCTAAGTCATTAGTCCTTGGTATTGGATGCGATCGCAATACACCGTTGAAGGTACTTCAGGCAGGCATTCATCAATTTCTTGAAGAGCATAACCTGTCTAAATACAGTATTTCCGCACTGGCAAGCATCGCGTTAAAAGCCGACGAACAAGGTATTCTGGCGCTTTCTGAGCAGGAGCAGATTCCATTTCACACTTATTCCACCAGCGAGTTAGATGGAGTGGAAGGGATTGAGAACCCTTCAGATTACGTAAAGAAAATTACGGGTGTTTCATCAGTGGCAGAAGCGTCTGCACTCAAACATTCTGCCCGTACTCAACTCCTCGTTCCTAAATGGAAGTTCAAGCAGGATGGCTTCAACATGACTCTTGCGTGCTGTCGCATCACTTATGATGAACCTCTTGCCAAAAAGAAATGGAAAAACTGGCTCGACAAAGACGTCAAAATCAACCTGCATGGTAACGAAGTGGTTGATGGATTCCAGTGCAAACCCAAACACGTCGATCTCAACCGCCCCATGCTTTATCACCGCCACCACATTCTGCTCTGCGAGGGAGGGCGCTGCGCCAAAGAAGGCAGTAAGAACCTCGCCCATGACCTACGGCAAGTACTCAAATCAATTGGTTTTGCCAGTGGGGAGCAGCGAATCAAAATCAGCCGTACGCACTGCGCAGGCACCTGCCGAAACCGTGCGGCGATGGTGATCTACGAACGCCTTCAACCCAATGAAACACCCATCAACAACGGCCTATGGGTGAAAGGGATTGATCAGTTTACCGAGCAGACCTGGAAAGAACTTTTCACACATCTGGTCGAGCGTAAGCCACTCAAACAATGGCTCGCTCCGCAATACATCGCACCTATCGAAAGTGCCGATGAGCAAAACAAGCTATAAGACCAAAACAAACAATAAGACCAATACAAAAAATAAGGATAGTTAACCCATGAAACGACTTCGTCATTACAATCAAGGCACCGCCATTGTTCTTAGCTGCTTTGGCAGTGTGATTGAACAGCAGCGGTATGAAGACTTGGCTGAGCGTGTTCGCGAGACCTACCCCGACACCCATGTTCGTGTCGCCACCAGCTCGAAAATGGTGATCAAAAAGCTGGCGCGTAAAGACAATCAATGTTTTAGCCTTCCGCAAGTTCTGGCTGATCTTGATACGCAGGGTTATGAGCGAATTCTAGTGGTTTCCGTGTACTTGTTCCCGACCGATGAACACCGATACCTGACATCCATTGTCGACGGATTCAAGCAATTCTCCTTAGCCCGTATCGAACAGACACCAGCCATCATGCACCATAGCCAGCTCGCCACCCGACTGATTTCTGCCTTGCACGAACGTTTCATGCCCAGAGAGCATTTTAATGTGTTCATTCATCACGGTGCCCCTATGCTCGACAACCCGGGGCATCAGGCGATTCACTACAGCGCTGACTTTCTGAGTAGCCTGTCTGAACGCAACTTCGCCTGTTCACTCGAAGGAGCGTGGCCTTTCCAATTGCTGAAAGATGAAATGCTCAGCCGCATAAAAGCGCTCCATACCGGTGGTGGCAAGCCAGTACTTAACTTAGTTCCGTTACTTTTGGTTTCAGGCAACCACTTTATTAATGATCTCAACGAGATCAAAGAGGCTTTGTCTCAAGATGCCGAAGTGAAAATTGCCGAACCCGTTCAAGGTGACAAATTCTGTATGCTGGATATACCTGAGCTTCTGGACGTTATCGACAGACAAATTAAAGAAGGATTGATTCGTCTTAACGCTCCCGAAGGAGTGCTCTAGTCATGGCAAAATTAACCTTGGTTGGTCTTGGACCGGGCTCTATTGAACTTGTTACGCCAGCCGCGCAGCACGCCATTAAAACCGCTGATGTAGTCGCAGGTTACAAAGCGTATGTTGAGCTTATCGACGCACTGATTGCAGAGCAGGAAGTCATCCAAAGTGGGATGACACGCGAGTGGGATCGCGCGCAGGCGGCGGTAGAAGAAGCCGCCAAAGGCAAGCAAGTGGTTCTGGTGTGCTCAGGAGACTCGGGCATGTACGCCATGGCGCCACTGGTGCTGGAACTGCTTGAGCAAAACCCTCAGCTAAATCAGCAGATTGAGTTAGATATTATTCCCGGCATTACCGCAGCCAACGCGTGTGCATCATTGGTTGGTGCTCCGCTCGGTCACGACAGCTGCACCATCTCTTTGTCGGATCTACTCACTCCTTGGGATGTGATCACCAAGCGCATTGAAGCCGCTGCTATCGCTGATTTTGCCATCACGTTTTATAACCCGAGATCCAAAAAGCGAACCCAACATATCGAAACTGCTCGTGAGATCTTGCTGAAACATAAAGATCCAAGTACACCCGTTGCCGTCGTCAATGCTGCCTACCGCGAAGATCAGCAAGTCACACTGACCACTCTGGCTGAGTTTACTCAGGTGGAGTTTGGTATGAATGCGGCAGTCGTGGTCGGCAATAGCAACAGCTATCGCTTTGGCGACTGGATCATTACACCCAGAGGCTACACCAATAAATATCAGCTTAAAGACGGTTCGGTACTCGACGGGCAGAAACGTGGACACTCACTGAAAATAAAAAATGAGGTGAACTGACATGACGGTTTATTTTATTGGTGCCGGTCCGGGCGATCCAGATTTGATCACCGTGAAAGGGGCTAGGCTTGTCGAAGAGTGCCCCGTTGTGGTTTACGCAGGTAGCCTGGTGCCCAGAGCGGTCATTGATCGCGCTCGACCTGATGCGCAGGTTTACAACTCTGCGGACATGGATCTGGATGATCTGACTCGCGTTTACCAGATCGCTCACGAGAAAGGGGAACATGTTGCCCGGGTTCAAACTGGTGATCTTTCTATTTACTCATCGTTGGCTGAACAAACTCGCCGCTTAAATGAGTTAGGAATCGACTGGAAGGTCGTACCTGGGGTGAGCTCATTTCAGGCCAGCGCAGCAGCACTCGGGCAAGAGCTGACGCTTCCTGAAAAGTGTCAGACCATTATCCTCAGCCGAGCATCAGGTCGCACGCCGGTTCCAGAGAAAGAGAACTTGCGCTCACTGGCGTCTCATGAGGCAACATTATGTTTATTTCTCAGCGCCACACTCATTCGCAAAGTCGTGAGGGAACTGTCCGATGTCTACCCTCCTGACTGGCCCGTCGCAGTGGTCGAGAAAGCCAGCCATCCTGAACAACGAATTTTTCGTGGTACATTAAGCACCATTGCTCAAATCATGCATGATGAGGGGATTCGCTCAACCGCAATGATTATTGTCAGCAAAGTGCTGAGCGACAACAGCTTTGTCGATTCTAAACTTTATGACCCCACTTTCTCACACGCCTGTCGACAGGCGCGCATCGTCACGAATGAATCTGAGTGATTGGTAGCTGAAGATAAGGAAAAATATATGGAAACCGCTTATTGCTCTGCTTTGGTTGTCGGGGCACCGTCATCTGGAAGTGGCAAAACCACGGTTGTTGCTGCGCTGGCGCGAGCACTGACTCAGCAGGGAAAAAAGGTTCGCGTCTTTAAAACGGGTCCTGACTTTATCGATCCCCAGTTTCTATCTTTCGCTTCAGGGGCTCCAGTCTATCAACTGGACTTATGGATGTGCGGAGAAGCCGAGTGCCAGCGTTTGCTCTTCAAGGCGGCTCAGGAAGCAGATGTCATTCTTATCGAAGGTGTCATGGGCATGTTTGATGGCAAGTGCTCCAGTGCTGACATTGCCGCCAAATTTCAGTTACCCATGCTCGCCGTGGTGGATGCTGGCGCAATGGCTCAAACCTTTGGTGCTTTGGTGCATGGCTTGTCGACTTACCGGGATGATGTTGATGTCTTTGGGGTAGTGGCAAATCGTGTGGGGTCAAAAAGACACTCTGAAATGCTGAAAGAAAGCCTGAAACCAGAAACGGCTTTTTGCGGTTGGTTACCGAAAGACATGGATCTTTCACTGCCCGAGCGTCACCTCGGACTGGTGCAGGCACAAGAACTGGATGACATTGAACAGCGGCTTGATCGCGCCGCACAATTGATTAGTGAGTTTGGTGACATTCCCTTACCTCCTCCCCAATCATTTCATCCACCAACTCTATCCAAACCAGACGTCACAGGTACACTGAAAGACCAGACAATTGCCATCGCCAACGACGCCAGCTTTGCTTTTTTGTATCAGGCGAACATTGACCTGCTGGAATCATTAGGCGCAACGCTGAAATACTTTTCGCCCCTTGCGCAGGACGAGCTACCCCAGTGTGATGCGATATACCTGCCAGGCGGCTATCCAGAACTTTATATGGAGAAACTGGCGAGCAACGAGTCTCTGAATCAACAGATCTTAGAGCACATCAAGCAGGGTAAGCCTTGTCTGGCTGAATGTGGCGGCATGCTATATCTGAACAAAACACTGACGGATAAGAACGATCAGACGAAAAAGTTAGTGGGCGCTTTGAATGCCAACGCTTACATGCAAAATAAGCTGGCTGCCCTAGGCATTTTGGAAGCCAGTATCCAGGGTCAGCCATTACGCGGACACACTTTTCACTACTCAAAGACCGTTAGCGAAGAAAAAATACTGTCTGAACCACTCTCTCAATACGGAACTCCAACCGATCCTGTATGGGTAAAACACGCCACGGTAGCCTCATATGCTCACTGGTATTTTCCTTATAACCCTGATCTTATTGTAAAAATATTCCGAGGCACTTTATTCTGAAGTCAACCCATCTCTCTTGTGATCAATAACAAATCCCAGAATTGAGCCGAAAGAAGTTTGATATTTATCTCTGGATAGTTAATAGTTAACATAATGTTAACAACCTTTCTCAGAAAAAGGGTATTGTTAACGTTGTAAAGTCGATGCGCCGCTTACAAAAATTGATCGCCTGCGAGGCATCGAGCACCTATGGATGATGGGTGTGTGACCCCTGTTGAGAAAGTTGAACCACAAAAGGTCGGCACGCCCTGGGAAAATTCAAACTCGGTTTTGTGAGTAAGCTCCGCCAGCGTTGAGTACTCCGGAGTTCAAGCAGAATCGGTCATGGAGGGTCTATGCCTCGTACACTCAGTCCAAATGACGTCTCTGATAAAAAAGAACACGTCATTCCAGATTCAGAATACGCCAGAACCATACCTTGTAATAAAATCGGCATCACCGAGCCATTTCACTGGCTTGCCATGGCTGTAAACGACTTAATGCGAACACCTTTAATCAGCGCTTTTTATGGTCTCTGTTTTACCGCAGCGGCAATTGGCGTTGTGGGTCTGGTGTACTGGCAAGGTACGCACTTAGTGGTACTGCCAAGTCTTATCGTCTACATGCTTATTGGTCCGTTCCTCGCACTTGGCTTATATGATGCAGCGTGGGAACTTGAAAAAGGACACAAACCTAAGCTGCTCCATTCCATGCACGCCATCGGACGTAATTCAGTATCACAGTGGGGATTTGCCCTGATGCTCAGCATCGCCATGATATTCTGGATGCGAATAGCAGCGTTACTTCATGCGCTCTACCCTTCTGTAGAAGGTGCACCTATCGCTGACTTCCTGCCGTTTCTGGTGATCGGGTCCCTTATCGGGCTTGTGCTTTCAACCATCATTTTCTGTATCTCTGTCTTTTCCATTCCAATGATGATGGAACGCAGAGTGGACATCATGACCGCAGTGTTCACCAGCTTCAACGCGGTGAAATCCAATATTCCAGCCATGATTGTTTGGGCATTCATCATTTGTGGTGGGCTTATCATCGGTTTTGCGACCTTTGGTCTGGGTATGATGATCGTCATGCCTATTCTGGGCTTTGGCACCTGGCATGGCTACGAGGCAACAATACAGCGTCGTCACCATTAACAAGCTCCGCATTTTCAGTACAATAGCAGCCTCGTCACAGAGGCTGCTTTTTTATGCTCAATCCAACCACCAGCTACACCATCAACCAGATCATTCGGCGTTGCATTCGACAGGCTGAAAGCAAGTTCGGATGCTCCTTTCCCGTCCCGGTCTGGAATTTCAACGTGCGTGGGAAAGCGGCTGGAAAGGCTTATCTTCAAAGCTGGGAAATCCGGCTAAACCCCACCTTGTTTGCGGGCAATCAGGAAGCGTTTTACAAAGAGGTCATCCCGCATGAAGTGGCGCACCTCATCACTTACCAACAATTCGGGCGTGTAAAACCACACGGTGCGGAATGGCGATATGTGATGGAAGAAGTGCTGGGGGTGAAAGCCAATACCACTCACCAGTTCGATGTAAAAGACGTACAAGGGAAGACCTTTGAGTACCGCTGCGAGTGTCAGGTTCATGCTCTGACGATACGCAGGCACAACAAAATACAACGCGGTCAGACGAGCTATCAATGTCGTTCCTGTAAGGGAGAGCTCAAATTTACAGGCACTCAACTGTCTTAGTTTTGTTAATTTAACGCTTATCTATAGATAAAATTATCATCTCATTGCTAGACTTCATTTTATTAATAATCCTAATTATCAATAACTATGAAGCTCTACCCAATTTTAATCACGCTTGCTGTTCTACCCGTTACTTTAAATGCTGCTCCTCCCTCTTCTTTTTCTAAAGCCAAAAAAGAAGCGATGAAGATTTACGCCGACCACCCCATCAGT
The DNA here is from genome assembly GCF_019904195.1 of Vibrio sp. SCSIO 43132. Lineage (NCBI taxonomy): Bacteria > Pseudomonadati > Pseudomonadota > Gammaproteobacteria > Vibrionales > Vibrionaceae > Vibrio > Vibrio sp. SCSIO 43132. The sequence continues at coordinate 401,176 of NZ_CP063199.1, read as the reverse complement.
TTTTACTGCGGCTGCGATATTCAGTGGAAAGGAAAGAAGGGCATTCCCGACCTTAATGGCTGTGGTTATGAAGTAAGGAAACAACTCAAGCGTGCCTCGCGAATTGAGTGGGAACACGTGGTGCCAGCCTGGCAGTTCGGTCACCAGAGACAGTGCTGGCAAAATGGTGGCAGAAAGAACTGCACCCGAAACGACAAAACTTTCAAACTGATGGAAGCCGACTTACACAATCTGGCACCCGCGATTGGCGAAGTAAACGGTGATCGCTCTAACTACAATTTCAGTCAGTGGAATGGGATAGATGGAGCCACCTATGGTCAGTGTGAAGTTCAGGTTAACTTCAAGCAACGGAAAGTAATGCCACCCGATCGCGCCAAAGGCTCCATTGCACGCACCTACCTTTACATGAGTAAAGAGTACGGTTTTCGACTTTCAAAGCAGCAGACCAATCTGATGAATGCCTGGAACAAGCACTTCCCTGTGGACGAATGGGAATGCACGCGCGATGAGCGCATCTTCCGCATTCAGGGCAACCATAATCCTTTTGTTTATCAAGCCTGCCTAAATCGCTCTTAACTCTAACCAAAGGGGCATTCGCCCCTTGTTTTTTCCCTGCGTAGCATCCATGTTAGTCACTAATCACTTAGGGTCTGATGACCAATAGCACGCAGGAAAAAGTAGATGCGAATCCCTCGAATTTATCACCCCGAAACGATATCAGAACTGGGCTTGGTGAAATTAAGCGACGATGCCGCAGGTCATATAGGCAGAGTGCTTCGTATGGGCGAGGGTCAGGAAGTGCTATTGTTTGATGGCAGCAACGCAGAATTCCCCGCCGTTATCGTTGAGTCGAGTAAGAAAAACGTGACCGTCGAGGTACGTGAGCGCATTGAATCGAGTATCGAATCCCCTCTGAACATCCACCTTGGGCAGGTGATCTCTCGTGGCGAAAAAATGGAATTCACCATTCAAAAGTCGGTGGAATTGGGTGTAAATACTATTACCCCTTTAATTTCAGAGAGATGTGGCGTAAAACTAGACGCCAAGCGATTCGAGAAGAAATTGGCTCAGTGGCAGAAAATTGCAATAAGCGCGTGTGAACAATGCGGTCGTAATACGGTGCCAGAAATTCGCCCTATCATGCAGCTTGAAGAATGGTGCGCAGAACCCAGCGAGGCTTTAAAACTCAATCTGCACCCCAGAGCCAAATATTCCATCAATACCCTGCCAGAACCAATGACACGCGTGCGTTTGCTTATTGGTCCGGAAGGAGGTCTGTCTGCTGAAGAGATCGGTATGACAGAGAAATACAAATTTGAAGAAACGTTGCTAGGCCCTCGAGTACTGAGAACCGAAACTGCAGCGTTAACCGCAATTACAGCATTGCAAGTCCGCTTTGGCGACCTTGGATAAACGGAGACAAACGAATGATAAAAATCGGCATAGTCATGGATCCTATTTCTTCTATCAACATCAAGAAGGATTCCAGTTTCGCCATGATGTTAGAAGCTCAGCGCCGTGGCTGGGAAATCCACTACATGGAGATGAATGATCTTCATCTGGATCAGGGCACTCCAATTGCGGACACCAAAGTGGTCTCGTTAAAAGAAGATCCCACTGGCTGGTATGAATTCAAATCCGAACAGACTATCGAGCTTTCCGAGCTTGATGCGGTTTTGATGAGAAAAGATCCTCCGTTTGACACAGAGTTCATCTACGCGACGTACATTCTTGAGCGCGCGGAAGAAAAAGGCACGCTTATCGTCAACAAGCCACAGAGCCTTCGCGACTGCAACGAGAAGCTGTTTACCGCATGGTTCCCAGAATTGACACCAACGACAATTGTTACACGCAAAGCGGAAAAAATCCGAGAGTTTCAGGAAAAACACGGTGACGTAATCCTTAAGCCGTTGGATGGTATGGGTGGATCGTCTATCTTCCGTGTGAAACAAGGTGATCCAAACGTATCGGTGATCATTGAAACCCTGACCAACCACGCGCAGAACTACGCCATGGCACAAACTTTTGTACCGGACATCAGTAACGGCGACAAACGTATCTTGGTGGTGGATGGCGAGCCTATGCCTTACTGCTTAGCGCGTATTCCAGCGAAAGGCGAAACCCGCGGAAACCTTGCCGCAGGGGGCAGAGGGGAAGCGAGACCATTAAGTGAAACAGATTTACAGATAGCGAACGCAGTAGCTCCTACACTTAAAGAAAAAGGGCTTATCTTTGTTGGCTTGGATGTGATTGGCGACAAACTGACTGAAATCAATGTCACCAGTCCAACCTGCATTCGTGAAATCGAAGCAGCGTTCGACATTTCTATCACAGGTAAGTTGATGGATGCCATCGAGCGTCGAGTCCAAAAATAATTAAGTAGGCTCACACTGGAGATATTATGAATTTAGCGAATCATTTTCTGGTCGCCATGCCCGGCATGAAAGACCCGTTTTTTAAGCGCACTGTGGTTTACTTATGTGAACACAGTGACGATGGCGCTATGGGCATTGTCATCAATGCTCCGATTGATATCTCCGTGGGCGGCATGTTGAAGCAGGTTGAAGTGGATCCGGTGCATCCTCAGCTCAATACCGACAGTTTAGAGAAACCCGTTCTCAATGGCGGTCCGGTTGCGGAAGATCGCGGATTCATACTTCATGAACCCAAAGATCATTACCAGTCCAGCATTCAGATGACCCAATCACTTGCGGTTACTACCTCTAAGGACATTTTAAGCGTTCTAGGTACTGAAGCGGAACCAGACAACTATGTAGTGGCTTTGGGCTATTCAGGCTGGGAAGCGGGTCAATTAGAAAGTGAGTTAGCGGATAACTCCTGGCTCACTATCGAAGCGGACCCGAATGTCATCTTTAACACACCAATTCACGAGCGCTGGAAAAAAGCGGTTCAGATGTTAGGCATAGATGCCAGCCAGCTTTCTTCACAGGTTGGACACGCCTAACTAATTCAAATAACCGAAAATACCAGCACTCGAACAGACACACCGAGATATTCATGACATCAAGAACCATCATGGCTTTCGACTATGGCACCAAAAGCATTGGCAGTGCCATTGGTCAGGAAGTCACGGGCACAGCCAGCCCGCTGAAAGCGTTTAAAGCCAACGATGGCATTCCAAACTGGGATGACATCGAAAAGCAGATCAAAGAATGGCAGCCAGATCTAATCGTTGTCGGTTTGCCTGCCGATTTGCACGGTCGCGCACTTGAAACCATCACACCACGAGCCAAAAAGTTCGCCAACCGTCTGCATGGTCGATTTGGTTTACCCGTTGAATTGCATGACGAACGGCTTTCAACTACCGAAGCTCGCTCCGAGCTGTTTGCTATGGGCGGATACAAAGCGCTGAGCAAAGGTAATGTCGATTGCCAGTCGGCTGTGGTGATTTTGGAAAGCTGGTTTGAAGCTCAGTGGGGCTAAGCTTTTACCCGGAACTCAGGTTGAATATAAAAAGGGAAGGTATAAAATCCTTCCCTTTATTGTTTTTGGAGAAATCAGACATCTAGTTCATGTCTATTTTCACACCATCAAGCGCGCCACCTGAGAAATCTCCGCCTTGCTCGGTTTTCATCATCAACCTCAAATCATTCGCAGAGTCAGCGCTGTGCATTGCATCCTGCTCGGTGATCTTGTCTGCCGACAGAAGCTCATACAAACACTGATCGAAGGTTTTCATTCCCGCCTCGTTGGACTTCGCCATCGTAGCTTTCAGCTCGTGCAGCTCACCGCGACGAATCAGGTCGGACACCCTTGGGGTATTCAGAAGGATTTCGAATACACCGTGGCGCCCTTGCCCGCTCTTATCGCGAATCAGTTGCTGCGCTATCACACCGCGCAAGTTCATGGATAAATCAAACAGGAACTGCTCTTTCTGCTCTTTTGGCACTAGGTGAAGAATACGTTCCAACGCCTGGTTTGCGTTGTTAGCGTGCAGTGTTGCCATGCAGAGGTGACCGGTTTCCGCAAAAGTCATGGCATATTCCATGGTTTCACGGGAGCGAATTTCACCAATCAGAATCATGTCTGGCGCCTGACGGAGTGAATTCTTCAGTGCGACTTCATAGCTCTCGGTATCCAAACCCACTTCACGCTGGGTGATGATGCACTGGTTATGCTCGTGAACAAATTCAATCGGGTCTTCCACCGTCAGGATATGACCTGTGCGATTCTGATTTCGAAAGCCCGTCATCGCAGCCATCGTGGTGGACTTACCTGAGCCGGTCGCACCAACCACCAGCACTAAACCTCGTTTAGCGATAGCAAGATCCTGCAGAACATCCGGTAATTTAAGCTCTTCGAAGGTAGGGATTTGCGTCTCTATTCGGCGTAGTACCGCACCAGGCAGTTCACGCTGGAAGAACGCACTCACACGAAAACGTCCAACATCTCGAACGATGGCAAAGTTGGACTCTCTTTCTTTACGAAATTCCGCGCGACGCTCTTCATCCATCATAGTATCGAGCAGATGAAAGGCAGACTCCTCGGTTAGTGGTTCACCCAATGGCTGCAGTTCTCCGTGAACACGCAACAAGACAGGTGCACCCACTGTGATGTAGATGTCTGATGCCTTCAGAGACACCATTTCTGATAAAACTTGGTTCAGTTCCATGTCGCCACCTAAAAGCCCATAGAATCGGATTCAAGTTTGGTGCGTACCTCGTCAGCATCGACCACCCCTTGAGCAATCAACTGTTTGGCATGCTGCTCTGTGGTCTGCATCCCCATAGCGCCACCCGTCTGGATAACCGAATACATCTGAGCGACTTTGTCTTCACGAATCAGGTTTCGAATCGCAGGTGTTGCCAGCATGATTTCGTGACAGGCGGCACGACCACCACCCAAACGCTTAAGCAGCTTTTGAGAGATAACCGCACGTAGCGATTCAGAGAGCATCGAGCGAACCATGTCTTTGTCGGTGCCCGGGAACACATCGATAATACGGTCGACGGTTTTGGCTGCACTGCTGGTGTGCAAGGTACCAAATACCAAGTGACCCGTTTCCGCAGCCGTCAATGCAAGGCTGATGGTTTCCTTATCACGAAGCTCACCCACCAGAATCACATCCGGATCTTCACGCAGTGCGCTTCTAAGCGCCGCATTAAAGCTGTGCGTATCGCGATGAACTTCACGTTGGTTGATCAAGCATTTATTACTTTGGTGTACAAACTCAATTGGATCTTCGATCGTAAGAATGTGTTTGTTGTGATTGCGGTTGATGTGGTCAACCATGGCGGCAAGTGTGGTGGATTTACCCGAACCCGTAGGACCGGTTACCAGCACTAACCCTTTCTCATAATTAGAAATTTGAGTAAAAATATCAGGCGCACTGATTTGCTCCAGGCTTGGCACTTCGGTTGGAATGGTTCGAAATACCGCCGAGCACCCGCGTGACTGATTAAAAGCGTTCACACGGAAGCGACCAACATTAGGCAGTTCAAAAGAGAAGTCCGTTTCCAGTTTTTCTTCGAACTCAGCGCGTTGCGCGTCGTTCATAATATCGAAAACCAACCGGTGAACATCAGCATGAGTAAAAGCAGGCACGCCCAACTTACGTACATCGCCGTCTACGCGGACCATTGGAGGAACTCCAGCAGAAAGATGTAGATCTGATGCATTATGCTTTACACTAAAATCCAGTAACTCAGCGATATCCATAAAAATCCTTAATTAAGTCAATTATGTGTAGTATTCAACAAAACATTAAGCAGATCACCGCACAAATTCGCAGTCTCGAAGAAAAGTGTGGTAGAGCTTCTGGCTCGGTGCAACTTTTAGCCGTAAGTAAAACAAAACCTAACGCCGCCATTGCCGAGGCACTCGAAGCTGGGCAGGTTGCATTTGGGGAGAACTACGTACAAGAAGGTGTTGATAAAGTTCAGTATTTTACTGAACACTATAGCGACAAAGATATCGAATGGCACTTTATCGGTCCGATACAGTCCAACAAAACTCGACCTATCGCAGAAAATTTTGCATGGGTACACTCGGTCGACAGAGCCAAAATCGCACAACGTCTCAATGATCAACGCCCGGAAGGCATGGCACCGCTAAACGTGCTGATTCAAGTCAACACCAGTGGTGAAGCCTCCAAATCAGGAATCAATGAAGAAGAATTGTTTGAACTGGCAGCATTGATAAACGACCTTCCCAACCTCACATTAAAAGGGTTGATGTCGATTCCTGCCAATGTCAGCGACTACGATTCCCAACTTGCTGCTTTTAATCAGTTATCTGAACTCAAAACTAAGCTGGCAAATCTATATTCAGATGTAGATGTGTTGTCCATGGGAATGAGTGGCGATATGGAAGCGGCTGTTGAGGCAGGCAGTACTATGGTTCGCATCGGCACCGCCATCTTCGGTGCTCGGGATTACAGCAACAAACAATAAAGCATTTAAATCGGACAGAAATAACCTCTGAACGCCGATTAACATTTAGGATCTTTTGAACATGGAACACAAACACATTGCGTTCATTGGTGCGGGCAACATGGCGCGTTCCATTATTGCAGGCTTGGTTGCTAGCGGTTACCCGTCAGACTTTATTACTGCAACAGGCAGAACAGAGTCCAAGCTCGCCCTGCTGGCAGAGCAATACGGGGTAAACACCTCTTTGAATAACCTGCAAACCGCGCGTGATGCCGATGTCATTGTGTTGGGGGTAAAACCTCAGATGATGGAGGAAGTTTGTGAAGGTCTGCAAGAAGTGGATTACAGCAACAAACTGGTGATTTCGATTGCTGCTGGTATCTCGGCTGCGCGATTGGAAGAAATGCTGGGTTCTAAGCTCAATCTGGTTCGTGTGATGCCTAATACGCCTTCACTTGTTGGTAAGGGAATGAGTGGGCTTTTTGCGCTACCCTCAGTATCAGAAGACGACAAAAATTTTGCTCACGAACTTCTCGAAGCCGTTGGCAAAGCATGTTGGGTAGAAGAAGAAGCAGGTATCAACAATATCATTGCCGCTGCGGGCAGCGCACCAGCCTACTTCTTCCTGTTTATGGAAGCGATGCAAGCTGAAGCCATAGCGCAAGGCTTTGACGAAAATACCGCCAGGCTGCTCGTGCAGCAGTCGGCATTAGGTGCTGCAGAAATGGTTGTCGCCAATCCAGACACCGAATTGAGCACTCTGCGTGAACAAGTAACATCGAAAGGTGGTACCACCGCAGAAGCACTGCGCACCTTCAACGAACATCAATTGACTGATATTGTCTCTAAAGCAATGAAAGCGGCAGTAGCCCGTGCTGAAGAGATGGAAAAATTATTCTAACGCTAACTCTAAATCACTAAGGGTAAAGAATGAATTCTGTACATTTTCTGGTATCCACCCTGTTTGACCTATACATCATGGTGGTCATATTGCGCATCTGGCTTCAAATGGCTCGCGCAGATTTCTACAACCCGTTCTCACAATTTATCGTGAAAGCCACTCAGCCTGTTGTGGGTCCACTGCGTCGGATCATTCCTTCCATTGGCAGTATTGATGTCGCGACGATTCTGTTTGCGTACCTGCTGTGTGTGCTTAAGTTCGTCGCTATTGTTGCGATTTCCTCCAATGGCAATTTCGCATTTGGCGCAGAATTCCTATACCTAGGCGCACTTTCTTTAGTGAAAGCGGCTGGTGGATTGCTTTTCTGGGTTCTGCTGATTCGCGCCATCTTAAGCTGGGTCAGTCAGGGACGCAGCCCAATTGAGTATGTATTCCACCAACTGACCGAGCCAATGCTGGCGCCGATTCGTCGTATCTTGCCTGAAATGGGTGGTTTCGACTTGAGCGTGCTGGTACTCTTTATCCTTCTTCAGTTTGCCAACATCATGATGGGTGACGTGATCGGAGACATCTGGTTCCGCCTATAATGTCCAAGGCTTTAGAAATAGAAAATGATGAGGTTTTGTTGCGGCTGTACATTCAACCCAAAGCCAGCCGGGACAAAATTGTAGGCAAGCATGGCGATGAACTAAAAATCGCCATCAGCGCACCACCAGTCGACGGTAAAGCAAACAGCCACCTCATCAAATATCTGGCGAAGCAATTTAAAGTTCCCAAAGGGCAAGTAAAAATAGAGAAGGGAGAGCTCGGGCGACACAAGCAAGTCCGAATCATTTCCCCGCAAAACCTGCCCAATGAAATTCAAGCCCTCCTCTGAGGGCTTTTTTAGAGGAAGCAATCATGAGCAAATGGCTAACCGCCCTGTTGGCGCTGTGTCTTGTCGCACCAGTAACAGCAGGTCAGTTCAAAACCATCAAAAACGTCGAAGTTCATTACTCGGCATTTAACACCGCTTTTCTTACTCCAAAAATCGCAAGGCAGTACAACTTATCCCGAGATGGCTACCACGCTTTGCTGAACATCAGCATTCTGGATAACGCTCAGGTCGGCAAACCCGCTATTACTGCTGGAGTGAAAGGCAGTGCCAAAAACCTGCTTGGGCAAATGAAGGAGTTAACTTTTCACGAGGTTAAAGAAGGCGACGCCACCTATTATCTGGCGGAGTTTTCTATTTCCCACGAAGAAACCTTTACCTTCACCATAGACATTGATGCCGGCTTATCCGGTAAAGGACCGATACGATTCACTCAGAAGTTCTATGTAGAAGAATAATAGAGCGCATCCGCAGAAAAATGCTATCCTTGCGCCGCTTCCAATCAACCAGACAGGAAACTTCGAATGACTAAATTGGTACTGGCCACTGGCAATCAGGGCAAAGTAAAAGAAATGGCGAGCTTGCTGGCTGAATTTGGCTTTGATGTGGTTGCACAGAGCGACTACAACGTATCGTCGGTTGCCGAGACAGGTACAACTTTCATTGAGAATGCCATCATCAAGGCACGCCACGCCGCCAAGGAAACGGGTCTGCCAGCCATTGCAGACGATTCAGGCTTGGAAGTGGATTTTCTGAAAGGTGCTCCGGGCATTTACTCTGCACGCTATGCCGGCGAAGACGCCAGCGACCAACAAAACCTTGAAAAACTGCTTGAAGCAATGACAGATGTGCCTCAAGAACAACGCACAGCGCGTTTCCACTGTGTATTGGTTTTGATGCGCCACGAAAACGATCCAACTCCTATTGTGTGCCACGGTAAGTGGGAAGGTCGCATCCTGACGAAAGCGCATGGCGAAAACGGGTTTGGTTACGATCCAATCTTCCATGTACCGGAAGATAACTGTGCGTCTGCCGAGCTTGAGCCTAGCCGCAAGAAAGAGCTTTCCCATCGCGGTAAAGCCCTCAGCCAGCTTTTTGACCAGCTTAAACAGCAAGGCATCTAAGGTTTTATGCTCCAGCCACCAGCGTTAAGTCTTTATGTACACATCCCGTGGTGTGTACAAAAGTGCCCCTATTGCGATTTCAACTCTCACGCTCTTAAAGCTGACATCCCTGAAGCGGAATACATCGCAGCCCTATTAGAAGACTTAGAGACAGATATTGAGCGTTACAAGCTCAATGAGAATCCAAGGTTACTGCATTCAATCTTTATCGGAGGCGGAACCCCCAGCCTCATTTCTGCTGAGGGTATTGGCGATCTGCTTTCTGGGATCGAGCAAAGACTGCCGTTCAAACCTGATATAGAAATCACCATGGAAGCCAACCCTGGCACCATTGAAGCAAAGCGGTTTGCAGGGTATCGAAAAGTCGGTGTCACGCGCATTTCTGTTGGGGTACAAAGTTTTGAACAGGAAAAACTCGACCGGCTCGGGCGTATTCACGGGCAGGACGAAGCCGTTAATGCTGCCAAACTCGCACATGAGATCGGATTGAACAGTTTTAATCTGGATCTCATGCACGGCCTGCCTGATCAAAGCATTGATCAGGCGTTGGATGATCTTGATAAGGCGATCGCGCTCGATCCTCCGCACCTCTCGTGGTATCAGCTGACGATCGAGCCCAACACCATGTTTTACTACAAGCCGCCGACTCTGCCCGATGACGATGACTTGTGGGATATTTTTGATTTAGGGCACAAGAAGTTAACCGATGCGGGCTATGTGCAGTATGAGATTTCGGGCTACAGCAAACCGGGATTTCAATGTCAGCACAACCTGAATTACTGGCGTTTTGGTGACTACCTCGGTATTGGTTGTGGCTCGCACGGCAAAATCAGCTTTGCTGACGGGCGAATCGTTCGCACAACCAAAGTCAAACACCCGAGGGGCTACCTCGCCGCTTATCAGAACATGGTTAAACCTTATCTGGATAAAGAGCATCAGGTGGAAGACAGAGATCGACCATTCGAGTTCTTTATGAACCGCTTTCGGTTACTTGAAGCCTGTCCAAAGCAAGATTTCCCTGACACCACTGGGTTAGAGATTTCCTATATTCAGGAAACCATCAACGACGCATTGGATCTGGGCTATTTGTCTGAAACCGACACTCACTGGCAGGTAACGGAGAAAGGAAAGCTGTTTCTCAACGATTTGCTTGAAGCCTTTATGGCAGAGGAAGACGAATAAGGCAGGAATAGGAATACCCTGCCTTATCTATTTCTGATTGGCTTATTACTAGAAGATTGAGCGTCCAATTCGCTCAGACAAAAGCTCTAACGCACGAGTTCCGGCGAGAGAGTTACCAGACGGGTCTAACTCTGGTGACCATACAGCGATGGTCATTTCTCCCGGAACAATCGCAATAATGCCGCCACCCACACCGGACTTGCCCGGCATTCCTACACGGTAAGCAAACTCCCCTGCGCCATCGTACAGCCCACACGTTGCCAGAAGCGCATTCAACTGTTTGGTTTGCGTAGGTGTGATCACTTGCTTACCCGTTTGAACGGATACCCCTTTGTTCGCCAAATAACTGAAGGTTTTCGCCAAATCCACACAACTCATCTTCACGGCACAAGCGTGGAAGTAGTTGTTCAGCACAGGTATTACCTCATTCTGGAAGTTACCAAATGATCGCATTAGATACGCAATGGCTGCGTTTCGGTCGCTATGCATCATTTCAGACGCCGCTACCACTTTGTCGTAAACAATATGAGTGTCGCCCGAAAGCTGACGCACAAACTCCAAAAGACGCTGTCTGGGCGCGGATAGGCGGCTGTGAAGCAAATCGGCGACAACAATCGCACCAGCGTTGATAAACGGGTTTCGCGGGATCCCATGCTCCATCTCAAGCTGGATCATTGAATTAAACGCCTGCCCTGAGGGCTCCTTTCCGACTCGCTCCCAAATTTCTTCCGGCTTGTAGAGCACCATTGCCAGCGTAAGGCTCAGCGCTTTTGAAATTGACTGAATCGAGAACGGTTCATCCGCATCACCAGACTGATACACCTTGCCATCGTTGGTGTACACCGCAATGGCAAGTTTGTCGTTCGGAACTTTTGCTAAGGCAGGAATATAGTTAGCAACTTTGCCCTGCCCAATGAGCGGGCGCACTTCATCTAAGATGTTAGCAAGCAACAAGTTTGTAGGTTTCATTTTTGACCTTTTATTGTTATTCCTCTGCAACAGAGGGCAAAAAAGCCAACATAACGTTGGCTTTTTATTGTTGAGCATCGATTTCCCGCATAAAGCGGCAATGTGCTCTTAAAACTATTGGATTAAGCGTCGCTTAGCTTACACGCTTGAATTTAATATCCCAGACGCCATGCCCCAAACGGTGACCTCGAGCCTCAAATTTGGTTAGCGGGCGATCTTCTGGACGAGGAACAAAATCCCCACCTTCTGCTGTATTCTCAAAACCTGGCGCTTCGTTCATTACTTCGATCATGTGCTCAGCGTAGTTTTCCCAGTCTGTCGCCATGTGGAAAATACCTTCTTCCAGCTTCAGCTTCAGCTTCTGACGTACCATTTCAGCAAAGTCTAGCTGAACAATGCGGCGCTTATGGTGGCGCTTTTTATGCCATGGGTCAGGGAAGAAAAGTTGCAGAGTAGTCAGGCTACTATCAGGAATCATGTTCGCAAACACTTCTACCGCATCGTGACACATAACTCTCAGGTTGGTGACGCCTTCTTCACGCGCAGCCGCTAAACATGCACCAACACCCGGGCTGTGCACTTCAATACCAATGAAGTTCTTTTCAGGAGCATTTTTTGCCATCTCAACCAGAGAAGCACCCATACCAAAACCGATTTCCAGAACCACAGGGTTGTCGTTACCAAACACTTCTTTCCAATCCAGAAGTTTTTCCTGGTAATCAATACCCATTGTCGGCCAGCACTCGTTCATCGCGTTTTCCTGACCTTTAGTAAGGCGTCCTTCACGGCGAACAAAACTGCGAACTTTACGTACCAGTTTGCCGTCTTCTGTGTATTCGTTAGTGGTGACTTCACTCATTGATTATTGCCTGCGCATTAATTGATCAAAGCGGGGATTATCCAAAGAATTGGCTTTGGTGCAAGTGTTATTCGAAGAAAAACCACACTTCATTTCCACACATTTTGTCGGTTTTACATCCAGCCGTAAGTGTGGTGCAATTTTGTTCTTAATAAAAGCAAAAAGCAGAGCAAGTCGTGACCCCATTCGCAAAGGCAATTCTGACATGGTATGACGCTTACGGGCGGAAGAATTTACCCTGGCAGCAAAACAAAACCGCATACTCGGTTTGGCTATCAGAGATCATGCTTCAGCAGACTCAGGTAGCCACGGTAATCCCCTATTACGAGCGATTTCTGAAACGTTTTCCAACGGTGACTGATCTCGCCAACGCGGAGCAGGATGAAGTCCTCCATCTATGGACAGGATTGGGCTATTACGCCCGAGCCCGTAACCTTCATAAAGCCGCCAAAGAAGTCGCTGATAAGTACAACGGAGAGTTCCCACAAGACCTGGAAAGCATGAACGCTTTACCGGGAATTGGGCGTTCAACCGCCGCTGCTGTGCTTTCTTCTGTCTATAAACTGCCCTACGCCATTTTGGATGGCAATGTAAAGCGCACACTGGCACGCAGTTTCGCTGTTGAAGGCTGGCCTGGGCAGAAAAAGGTGGAAAACCAACTTTGGGAATACGCGGAAGCACATACTCCATCAACTGATGTCGATAAGTACAACCAAGCGATGATGGATATGGGTGCCATGATCTGCACCCGAAGCAAGCCTAAATGCACACTTTGCCCGGTTTCCACTCTTTGTGAGAGCAACAAAAACGGGAATCAGTTGGATTACCCGGGCAAAAAGCCGAAGAAAGAGAAACCAGTAAAAGAAACCTGGTTTGCTCTGCTCTACCATGATAACCACATTTGGTTAGAGCAGCGCCCGCAGAGTGGCATTTGGGGCGGACTCTTCTGCTTTCCACAAAGAGAAGATGCAGAACTGAAAGTTGAATTAGACAATCGCTCTGTTTCTGAATCCACAGTGGAAGATGAGAAAACCCTCATCGCATTCAGGCACACCTTTAGCCATTATCATCTAGATATCACTCCAGTGCTGTTCAAACTTTCCAAGCAACCCGATATGGTCATGGAAGGAACGAAAGGTCTCTGGTATAACTTGTCTCAACCTGAAGAAATTGGCTTAGCTGCTCCGGTAAAGCAGCTGATTGAAAGCCTACCTTTTGAAATTAATTAAGGAGCCGCTATGAGCCGCACTGTTTTTTGTGCTCGATTGCAGAAAGAAGCCGATGGACTTGATTTTCAGCTTTACCCTGGCGATCTGGGTAAACGTATTTTCGACAACATCTCTAAAGAAGCATGGGGAATGTGGCAGCACAAACAGACCATGCTGATCAACGAGAAAAAGCTGAACATGATGGACCCAGAGCATCGCAAAGAGCTCGAGGTGGAAATGGTTAACTTCCTGTTTGAAGGTAAAGACGTTCACATTGAAGGTTACACACCACCGAGTGAGTGATCACTTAAACGCATAACCTCACTTTACCTTTATGCTTTTAAAAGACATCATTGCTGAAAATAATGGTGTCTTTTTTTAGGGAAACGATGAAAAAACTCGTCTACTTTTTTACCGCTTTGCTGCTGGTTGGCTGCAGCCGTGAATTCATCGAAAATATCTACGATATCGACTACGAGCCCACCAATCGATTTGCCAAGAATCTAGCTGAGCTGCCGGGACAATTTCAAAAAGACATCGCTGCCCTGGACGCTTTGATGAACAGCTTCTCTTTCAATATCGAAAAGAAATGGGGTAAAGCTGAAATTCGAATAGCGGGAAAAAGTAACTACGTAAAGTACATCGACAATTATCAGAGCCGCGCTGAGGTCGACTTTGCTAAGGGTAAAGTCACGATAAGTACCGTTTCATCAACAGAGCCCAAAAAACACCTGAAGAACGCCATCGTTACCACTTTGCTTACGCCGGACGACCCTGCCAGCGTCGACCTGTACTCTTCTTCAAGTATCAAACTGGAAGGCAGACCTTTCCTTTACCAACAGGTTGTCGATCAAGACAAGAAGCCCATCCAATGGTCATGGCGCGCCAACCGTTTTGCGGACTACTTAATTGCCAACCAATTGAAAACCCGCAATATCGATTTCAAAAAGTCTTACTACGTTGAAATCCCAATGGTGAAAGACCACTTCGAGAAACGTAGCTACAAGTACGCGGATATCGTCCAACGAGCCTCACGTAAATATGACATCCCGGAAGATCTCATCTACGCTATCATCAAAACCGAAAGCAGTTTCAATCCTTACGCAGTCAGTTGGGCAAATGCTTATGGCTTGATGCAGGTTGTGCCTAAAACTGCTGGTCGAGACGTATTTAAGCTCGTGAAAAAGAAACCCGGACAACCGACTCCCGAATACTTATTCGACCCGGAAAAGAACATCGATACAGGAACGGCTTATTTCTACATTTTGAAAAATCGTTACCTGAAAGACGTAAACCACCCCCTATCACTCGAATACAGTATGATTTCAGCTTACAACGGTGGAACTGGTGGCGTGCTCAAAACTTTTCATCGAAGCGACAGAAAACGCGCCATGCGAGACCTGAACTCATTGAAGCCTAATCAGGTTTACTGGGCACTCACCAAAAAACACCCAAACAGCGAAGCAAGGCGATACCTTGAAAAAGTGACGAATTTTAAGCGCGACTTTAATTCTGGTAAGGGGTAATGTGGCGTATCGTTTACTTTCTCGACAAAAACGCACTTTTTTGATTTTTTTTGCAAAAAGAAGTTGACGCTAAGGCGGAAAATCCGTTTAATAGCGCTCCGTCGCCCGGATAGCTCAGTCGGTAGAGCAGAGGATTGAAAATCCTCGTGTCGGTGGTTCGATTCCGCCTCCGGGCACCACAATTTAGATTGTTGGTGTTTAGCACGAACAGTTTTAGAAAGAATACAGTGTGCCGACTTAGCTCAGTAGGTAGAGCAACTGACTTGTAATCAGTAGGTCACCAGTTCGATTCCGGTAGTCGGCACCATTCTTTTGCCTCGATAGCTCAGTCGGTAGAGCAGAGGATTGAAAATCCTCGTGTCGGTGGTTCGATTCCGCCTCGAGGCACCATTATTTGGTGCTTATCTTAATAGATGACACAAATAATTCCCCCTTAGTTCAGTTGGTAGAACGGCGGACTGTTAATCCGTATGTCGCAGGTTCGAGTCCCGCAGGGGGAGCCACATTCAAGAAGCCAAGTCGAAAGACTTGGCTTTTTTCGTTTCTAATTGTCTTTAATACGCAAACCTTCCGTCAGGTGGCATCAGTTTAAAGCAAAGACCATTCCAAAATACTCTCAGTTCAAGACATCTCTTCTATTAAAAATTCATGAAATTTTCTTTTTAAAATCAAAATTTAACCTCTTTGTTTTCTTAAAAATCAGAAAGGTCATCATCCTAAAAGAAGTAAGTCATCTAACAATTAAGAGCTCGTTTCGTTCTACTGTAAGTTTTATTGATTCTCATCCAAAAGTTACGATTTTATTAATAACCATACCTTCTTATCAAAACAAAATAAGATAAGAGATCCTATGATTTATCTTTAGCCAAATAGAACAAAAGCTCAAATAATATATGTGTGCAGTATCATTCAATCTAATACGTATGCATGACTAATTAATAATCAAAAAGTCAATTATTTCGCGCTAAAAATTTAATCCAACTCATACTTTGATATTTAAGCATTATTAAATTATTAAACTCTACCCTAATATGCCGATACAGAGACAGCAGGCAGAAACCGCTCTTTGGTTTCGGCTGACTTTGATTAGGCACACTGCCGAGGGGACACCATGAAACTAAAAACTCAATCTTATTTGCTATCTGCGATCATTCTTGTATCGCTGCTAGCATTGACCGCGACAGGTCTATGGACGTTGCGAGTTGCCAGTAACCTGGATAATAAATCGCGCGTTACCGAGCTCTTTACTAGTACTTACAGTATCTTGAGCGAAATGGAAAAGATGGCGCAAGACGGCACCCTCACGGAAGAGCAGGCTAAAGCTATTGCAACGCGTGTATTGCGAAACAATATCTATAAAGATAACGAATACGTTTATGTTGCTGACGAAAATATGGACTTCATCGCAACGCCACTGGATCCACAACTTCACGGCACCAGTTTCCATGACTTTAAAGATGGAAATGGCGGTAGCGTAGGTAGCATTCTACAAGATGCAGTTGCAAAGAATCCTAACGGCATTGCCGAATACGTATGGACTCAGAAACAAGCAGACGGTTCTATTGAAGAAAAGCTATCCATTGCCGAAAAATCCAAAGTTTGGGGTTGGTATGTAGGTACAGGTATTGGCTTTAATGAAGTCAATGAGAGATTCTGGTCTACAGCGAAGTGGCAGCTCACACTTTGTATCATCATTGGCGGTGCCATTTTTGCACTCCTTCTTTTTGCAATCCGCCGCATCATTTCACTTCTTGGTGGAGAACCACAAGAAGTACGTACCGCGGTTCAAGCCGTAGCAGCTGGTAAAATCCGGGCGAACTTTGAAGAAGAAGCCGAAGAAGGCAGTATTTATCATGCCGTTCAGCAAATGAGTCGTTCTTTGGCACAGTTAGTGACCAACCTCGAAGCCTCAATGGTTGCACTGCGAGGTGAATTGTCTGATGTAGAGTCTCGTGCTGGTACAATTGCAGGATTGACCGACACTCAGCAACAATCTACAGAAATGATCGCAACAGCGATGACTGAAATGGCTTCGTCTGCGAACAACGTAGCGGAATCTGCACGTGATACGGCAGCGAATACTGATGAAGCAGACAAGCAAAGCCAGGTAACACAGCAGCTTATTCAGAGCACAGTAGGAAACATTGAAGGTCTGGCGACTCAACTGGGCACCGCAAGCCAAGCCGTTTCTGATCTGGATAACGATGTAAACAATATCGCTAAAGTTCTGGATGTGATCGGTGATATTGCTGAACAGACCAACCTACTTGCACTTAACGCAGCTATCGAAGCAGCTCGAGCAGGTGAACAAGGTCGTGGCTTTGCGGTTGTAGCAGACGAAGTACGTAACCTTGCAGGAAGAACTCAAGGCAGTACTAAAGAGATCCAACAAATGATCTCCAACCTGCAGGAAGGCTCTCGAAACGCCATTAATACGATGGAAGTGTGTGCTGAAACCAGCCAAAACACCGTTGTTGAATCTCGCAACGCTTCAGAAGCTTTGCAGCACATTGTTGAAGCACTAGAGTCCATCACCTCAATGAGCCACCAAATCGCGACCGCAGCGGCTGAGCAAACTCAAGTGGGCGACGACATTTCTAAACGCATCAACATGATCGAGGAAAGTGGCAACCAGCTAAGTGGTGTTGTATCTGAGAGTCATAACAGCACTCAGACCCTCTCTTCTCTGTCGAATGAACTCGAAACTTGGGTAAACAAGTTCACCGTTCAAAAGTAGATAACTAGACGATAATAGCAAGGCTAAGAGTGTTTATTACATTCTTAGCCTTTTTTATATCCAATGCGAAGCTTTAGCTGGAAGATTTGATCTGGTTATTCTCACAAGCCACTCCCAAACCACCTTATATTTGATGGCATTTCCATCTCTAATGCCTAAAAACGTGCCACTAAGTACAGAAAAACATCAAACGATAGCTTTTTTACAATTTTATATTGACCTCTAAGCCGAAAAGCCTTTTAATACACCCCGTCGCCCGGATAGCTCAGTCGGTAGAGCAGAGGATTGAAAATCCTCGTGTCGGTGGTTCGATTCCGCCTCCGGGCACCACAATTTAGATTGTTGGTGCTTAGCACGAACAAACAATGAATAAAGTGTGCCGACTTAGCTCAGTAGGTAGAGCAACTGACTTGTAATCAGTAGGTCACCAGTTCGATTCCGGTAGTCGGCACCATTTATTGTTCCCCCTTAGTTCAGTTGGTAGAACGGCGGACTGTTAATCCGTATGTCGCAGGTTCGAGTCCCGCAGGGGGAGCCACTTTTCAAATTCAGATGTTAATCTGGATTTATCGGAGCCGACTTAGCTCAGTAGGTAGAGCAACTGACTTGTAATCAGTAGGTCACCAGTTCGATTCCGGTAGTCGGCACCACTCTTGATAGAGTCTAAATAATCAATTCCCCCTTAGTTCAGTTGGTAGAACGGCGGACTGTTAATCCGTATGTCGCAGGTTCGAGTCCCGCAGGGGGAGCCACATTCAAGAAGCCAAGTCGAAAGACTTGGCTTTTTTCGTTCTATTCAGAAAAACCTGCCATTTTACTTCTTTCACTTACCACAAATTCATTATATATTTCATCAGGCGTTACCTGCGCCACCTGCTCGCGGAAAGAGTTATACTCAAGGTCTTACAACATTACCCTTATGGGAAAGCCACAATCCGGTTTTACCTTCTCTTCTGATAAGCGAGTACAGAAGCTATGAGACGGTGAATATATGAATCCTTTTTCTCTAAACCTTACCTATCTAAAGAAACAAGCCAAAACTCGCCTGAAGGCAATTAAAGCCGGGTCTAATGTCGACCTCGAATGGCTACATGAAAATCATCTATCTCAGTCGATAACTCAAGAAAGCGTAAAGCTTGCGGATGTACAGCTCGCTATGGCTCGAGAGTTAGGGCTTTCTAGCTGGAATAAGCTCAAACATCATGTAACTCAACTAGAAAGCAACAGAAGCTTATCTGGAGAGCCTTTACCTTCATTAGACAGCGATATAAGCACTCTCCATGTTCGTTGTGGTCATGATATTCAAAACACTTTGAAAGAATCTGGGTTCTCAGGAGACTTCCTTCCTTATATAGATCCATTCTGTGTTGGACCGCTAACTGATAATGAAGAATACTTCCTGACCCTACGAGCCCAGTATGTCTGTAATAATCTGATATCTGAAATGAGTGAGTTGGATAAGTCGGTTGAACAAGTAAAGGATGAAGAAACAAAAAACACTGAACAACTTCAAAGTGCGAAGTATCGAAGAGTCGTTATTTGGGTCGAACATGATAACTACGATCAATTAATGTTGATTCGTGTGCTTAACTTGCTGTCGTACCAGAATCTTACAAAAATTGAGATCATCGAAACCGATAAGTTTCCAGGAAGCGAACGTTTCATAGGGCTTGGTCAACTTCCTCCTGAAGCATTACGTACCTTATGGGAAACACGTAAAGAGCTGACCATAGAGCACATCTCTGCAGCAAAGAAGATATGGCTGGCTTTTTGCTCATCCACCCCAACTCAACTTGTAAAAATGTACCATGACCTAGATGAATCATTATTTCCAAACATCAAACCCGTCATATTTAGGCACTTACAAGAGCTTCCTCAGACTGATTCTAAGCTTGGTTTGACTCAATCCATTGCTATTCAAATACTCAAACAGAACAACAACGCTCTGAGCTTTAAAGCACTTTTCAGGCAATACATGAAACAAGAGTCACTAGTTTACCTAGGTGATGTCATGTTTTGGGCTGTTATCAAGCCTCTAAGCTTTGGTGTAGAGCCAATACTTACTATTAAGGGAGTTGAATCAAACGACTGGCAAAACGCGACGATTGAGTTAATAGATGCCAATTTCGAATCAGTATCTGCCGTCGAAAAAAAATGGATAGGTGGAATTCAGCTAACTCAAAATGATTACTGGAGCTGGGATCATCAGGATCTTTCCACATTAGCTTTGAACAGCGACTCATAACTCTCAATTAAGTGGTGAGTGTTAATTCACTCACCACTTATAAATCGGTAGTTGAGAACCTTTCTATCGGAACCGACCAACTTTTCTTTATAGGGCTAAACTTATACTTGTGTCTAGTGCCTGGCATACTCAGATAACGATACCGTTAAAGAGAGTACCGCAGTATACGTCTTGTATGTAATAGCAATTCGAGTTACTTAATAAGATGATGCAATCCCCTTTCTTCTCCTTTTCCCTACGGAAATATACCTTTCGGTTAGACTTCCTTAAATAAAGAATAACTAGGCTAGCATTAATAATCAGATTGCATATAACGGTTCCAACTTGGCATATCTACTGAGGTCTTTCATATAAAGACTCTCTTTACCAAGCCGAATACCTAGCACAAACCTACTATTAGACTGGCTTAGAAAGCGAAAAGTACGTCTTAGAGAAAAGATGCCAGCCTCTATTCGTACATCCATTAGTTGATAAACACTAATTTCTACTGAGGCTTTGTAAAATAAGGGACAAGGAATCTAAGGACGTATGGCTGGATGAGGGTTCAAGTGGGATTCATTCGCCTATTGGGGGAATTAAATGGCAAATACGAAAAAGCCCTAGCATTGCTGCTAGGGCTTCGTCTGAATAAATGGCGGAGTGGACGGGACTCGAACCCGCGACCCCCGGCGTGACAGGCCGGTATTCTAACCAACTGAACTACCACTCCGCAGTGGAAGACCTGCTTATCATAAGCAGATGTTCAAATATAAAGCCTGGCGATGTCCTACTCTCACATGGGGAAACCCCACACTACCATCGGCGCTATTGCGTTTCACTTCTGAGTTCGGCATGGAATCAGGTGGGTCCACAACGCTATGGTCGCCAAGCAAATTCTTTAATCTGGAAAGCTGTTTTTAAGTTCTATTTCTACACATTCAATGTTCTTATCTGAGTCCACTCAAAACCCCTTGGGTGTTGTATGGTTAAGCCTCACGGGCAATTAGTACAGGTTAGCTCAACGCCTCACAACGCTTACACACCCTGCCTATCAACGTTCTGGTCTCGAACAACCCTTCAGGATACTTAAAGTATCAGGGAAGACTCATCTCAGGGCTCGCTTCCCGCTTAGATGCTTTCAGCGGTTATCGATTCCGAACTTAGCTACCGGGCAATGCCATTGGCATGACAACCCGAACACCAGAGGTTCGTCCACTCCGGTCCTCTCGTACTAGGAGCAGCCCCCTTCAATCTTCCAACGCCCACGGCAGATAGGGACCGAACTGTCTCACGACGTTCTAAACCCAGCTCGCGTACCACTTTAAATGGCGAACAGCCATACCCTTGGGACCGACTTCAGCCCCAGGATGTGATGAGCCGACATCGAGGTGCCAAACACCGCCGTCGATATGAACTCTTGGGCGGTATCAGCCTGTTATCCCCGGAGTACCTTTTATCCGTTGAGCGATGGCCCTTCCATTCAGAACCACCGGATCACTATGACCTGCTTTCGCACCTGCTCGAATTGTCATTCTCGCAGTCAAGCGGGCTTATGCCATTGCACTAACCACACGATGTCCAACCGTGTTTAGCCCACCTTCGTGCTCCTCCGTTACTCTTTGGGAGGAGACCGCCCCAGTCAAACTACCCACCAGGCACTGTCCTCACTCCCGATAAGGGAGCCAAGTTAGAACATCAAAGCTACAAGGGTGGTATTTCAAGGACGGCTCCACGCAATCTGGCGACTGCGTTTCAAAGCCTCCCACCTATCCTACACATGTAGGTTCAATGTTCAGTGCCAAGCTGTAGTAAAGGTTCACGGGGTCTTTCCGTCTAGCCGCGGGTACACTGCATCTTCACAGCGATTTCAATTTCACTGAGTCTCGGGTGGAGACAGCGTGGCCATCATTACGCCATTCGTGCAGGTCGGAACTTACCCGACAAGGAATTTCGCTACCTTAGGACCGTTATAGTTACGGCCGCCGTTTACCGGGGCTTCGATCAAGAGCTTCGTCCGAAGACTAACCCCATCAATTAACCTTCCGGCACCGGGCAGGCGTCACACCGTATACGTCATCTTACGATTTTGCACAGTGCTGTGTTTTTAATAAACAGTTGCAGCCACCTGGTATCTGCGACTCTCGTCAGCTCCATCCGCGAGGGACTTCACCGATAAGAGCGTACCTTCTCCCGAAGTTACGGTACCATTTTGCCTAGTTCCTTCACCCGAGTTCTCTCAAGCGCCTTGGTATTCTCTACCCGACCACCTGTGTCGGTTTGGGGTACGATTCCTTACAATCTGAAGCTTAGAGGCTTTTCCTGGAAGCATGGCATCAATGACTTCATCACCGTAGTGACTCGACATCGTGTCTCAGCCTTAAAGAGAGCCGGATTTACCTAACTCTCAAGCCTACGCACTTGAACCTGGACAACCGTCGCCAGGCCCACCTAGCCTTCTCCGTCCCCCCATCGCAATTGTAAGAAGTACGGGAATATTAACCCGTTTCCCATCGACTACGCTTTTCAGCCTCGCCTTAGGGGTCGACTTACCCTGCCCCGATTAACGTTGGACAGGAACCCTTGGTCTTCCGGCGAGGGAGTTTTTCACTCCCTTTATCGTTACTCATGTCAGCATTCGCACTTCTGATACCTCCAGCAGCCCTTACAGACCACCTTCAACGGCTTACAGAACGCTCCCCTACCCCGCATACAAAGTATGCAGCCGCAGCTTCGGTGTATTGCTTAGCCCCGTTACATCTTCCGCGCAGGCCGACTCGACCAGTGAGCTATTACGCTTTCTTTAAATGATGGCTGCTTCTAAGCCAACATCCTGGCTGTCTGAGCCTTCCCACATCGTTTCCCACTTAGCAATACTTTGGGACCTTAGCTGGCGGTCTGGGTTGTTTCCCTCTCCACGACGGACGTTAGCACCCGCCGTGTGTCTCCCGGATAGTACTTACTGGTATTCGGAGTTTGCAAAGGGTTGGTAAGTCGGGATGACCCCCTAGCCTTAACAGTGCTCTACCCCCAGTAGTATTCGTCCGAGGCGCTACCTAAATAGCTTTCGGGGAGAACCAGCTATCTCCAGGTTTGATTGGCCTTTCACCCCTAGCCACAAGTCATCCGCTAATTTTTCAACATTAGTCGGTTCGGTCCTCCAGTTGATGTTACTCAACCTTCAACCTGCCCATGGCTAGATCACCTGGTTTCGGGTCTATATCCAGAGACTGAACGCCCAGTTAAGACTCGGTTTCCCTACGGCTCCCCTAGATGGTTAACCTTGCCACTGAATATAAGTCGCTGACCCATTATACAAAAGGTACGCAGTCACCCCGAAGGGCTCCTACTGCTTGTACGTACACGGTTTCAGGTTCTATTTCACTCCCCTCACAGGGGTTCTTTTCGCCTTTCCCTCACGGTACTGGTTCACTATCGGTCAGTCAGTAGTATTTAGCCTTGGAGGATGGTCCCCCCATATTCAGACAGGATATCACGTGTCCCGCCTTACTCGATTTCACTTTAAATCCGCTGTCGGTTACGGGGCTATCACCCTGTATCGCGCTCCTTTCCAGAAGCTTCACCTGACGCATAAAAAGCTTAAGGGCTAATCCAATTTCGCTCGCCGCTACTTTCGGAATCTCGGTTGATTTCTCTTCCTTCGGGTACTTAGATGTTTCAGTTCCCCGAGTTCGCTTCACTGAGCTATGTATTCACTCAGCAATACTTACTTATGTAAGTGGGTTTCCCCATTCGGAAATCCCAGACTCAAATGACTCTTACTGTCTTATCTGGGCTTATCGCAAGTTAGTACGTCCTTCATCGCCTCTGACTGCCAAGGCATCCACCGTGTACGCTTAGTCACTTAACCATACAACCCCAAGAGGTTTCGTATGTTCAAACAACCAAGGTTTGTGTCTCTCATTATTGAATGAGCGAGAGACATTCGATTTTGCCGGACTCAAATATAAACATCCTATGGATGTTTCCAAGAACACTTGAATGTGTGTTGGTACCTAAAACACAGTTTTAGGATTTGAGAACTTTTAATTTGAATAACAACGCTTATCCGTAGATAAGGGGATTGTTGTTATTCGTCAGCTTTCCAAATTGTTAAAGAGCGAATCACTTCGTAAGGAAGTAACCATTTTTAAAGGCACTTAAGTCTTTCTGTTTCAAAAGAAATGCGCTTAAAGATGGTATCCCGTAGGGGAGTCGAACCCCTGTTACCGCCGTGAAAGGGCGGTGTCCTAGGCCTCTAGACGAACGGGACACTAGTTGTGAGTGTTTGGGAACACTCTGCTCTCTTACGTTATAAACCGTACCAATCTGTGTGAACACTCATCGCAATAATCATCGTATAAGGAGGTGATCCAGCCCCAGGTTCCCCTAGGGCTACCTTGTTACGACTTCACCCCAGTCATGAACCACAAAGTGGCAAGCGTCCTCCCGAAGGTTAAACTACCTGCTTCTTTTGCAGCCCACTCCCATGGTGTGACGGGCGGTGTGTACAAGGCCCGGGAACGTATTCACCGTGGCATTCTGATCCACGATTACTAGCGATTCCGACTTCATGGAGTCGAGTTGCAGACTCCAATCCGGACTACGACGCACTTTTTGGGATTCGCTCACTCTCGCAAGTTGGCCGCCCTCTGTATGCGCCATTGTAGCACGTGTGTAGCCCTACTCGTAAGGGCCATGATGACTTGACGTCGTCCCCACCTTCCTCCGGTTTATCACCGGCAGTCTCCCTGGAGTTCCCACCCGAAGTGCTGGCAAACAAGGATAAGGGTTGCGCTCGTTGCGGGACTTAACCCAACATTTCACAACACGAGCTGACGACAGCCATGCAGCACCTGTCTCATAGTTCCCGAAGGCACCAAAGCATCTCTGCTAAGTTCTATGGATGTCAAGAGTAGGTAAGGTTCTTCGCGTTGCATCGAATTAAACCACATGCTCCACCGCTTGTGCGGGCCCCCGTCAATTCATTTGAGTTTTAATCTTGCGACCGTACTCCCCAGGCGGTCTACTTAACGCGTTAGCTCCGAAAGCCACGGCTCAAGGCCACAACCTCCAAGTAGACATCGTTTACGGCGTGGACTACCAGGGTATCTAATCCTGTTTGCTCCCCACGCTTTCGCATCTGAGTGTCAGTATCTGTCCAGGGGGCCGCCTTCGCCACCGGTATTCCTTCAGATCTCTACGCATTTCACCGCTACACCTGAAATTCTACCCCCCTCTACAGTACTCTAGCCTGCCAGTTTCAAATGCAGTTCCGAGGTTGAGCCCCGGGCTTTCACATCTGACTTAACAAACCACCTGCATGCGCTTTACGCCCAGTAATTCCGATTAACGCTCGCACCCTCCGTATTACCGCGGCTGCTGGCACGGAGTTAGCCGGTGCTTCTTCTGCAGCTAACGTCAAAATGTGCATCTATTAAATACACACCCTTCCTCACTGCTGAAAGTGCTTTACAACCCGAAGGCCTTCTTCACACACGCGGCATGGCTGCATCAGGCTTGCGCCCATTGTGCAATATTCCCCACTGCTGCCTCCCGTAGGAGTCTGGACCGTGTCTCAGTTCCAGTGTGGCTGATCATCCTCTCAGACCAGCTAGGGATCGTCGCCTTGGTGAGCCTTTACCTCACCAACTAGCTAATCCCACCTGGGCATATCCTGACGCGAGAGGCCCGAAGGTCCCCCTCTTTGAGCCGAAGCTATTATGCGGTATTAGCCATCGTTTCCAATGGTTATCCCCCACATCAGGGCAATTTCCCAGGCATTACTCACCCGTCCGCCGCTCGACGCCGTTGTCGTTCCCCGAAGGTTCAGACAACTCGTTTCCGCTCGACTTGCATGTGTTAGGCCTGCCGCCAGCGTTCAATCTGAGCCATGATCAAACTCTTCAATTTAAGATTTGGTCGGCTCAATGAATACTGATTACATTACATAGTAATGTTGAATTGACTGTGCTCTTATTGGTTTTCACTTTTGAAAAGTAAAACAAAACAGCTCAAGGCTGCTTCCCAATTCGAATGGTCACTCAGTTCATTGAAACCTAAATCGATACCGAAGTATCTATTTGGATTATCATCAACGAGTGCCCACACAGATTGATAGGTCTATATTGTTAAAGAACTTGGCTTTTCGAGAAGTTTTTCTCTCAAAGCGGAGGTGCATTCTAGCGAGATAATTTGAAGAGTCAAACACTTTTTCAAATTTATTTTCTCAGAAGTTTTTCACCTCTCTGATTCAGCTGAAGCCTTGTGGCGTCTGCCGTGTCAGTGAGGCGGCATTATAGAGACACGAATCACATTGGCAAGCCTTTTTTAGAAAAAAACCGAAAAAAACGCCTTTTTCTTCAAATCTTTTCTAAACGCCTTATTTATCCATATTTTGCCCCAGACTTAACACATGTTATCCACAAAGTTATTCATTTTGGTACAAAAAACGTTCAGCTCTATTTAGACTGAAAAAAGAAAAGCTGCCTAAGCAGCTTTCAATACGTCTATATAAAGGTGGAATTTAGATTCCTGAGCCGTCGCTCTCTCCTTCATCTTCATGGAGACCACATTCACGTTTGAGTCCAAAGAAGCGTGTTTCTTCTTCGCTCATACCAGGTTCCCATTTACGAGTAGTGTGAGTATCACCTACTGATAGGTAGCCTTCGTCCCAAAGTGGGTGGTAAGGCAGGTCGTTCTCTTTGAGGTAATAGTGGACGTCTTTATTTGTCCAGTCGATCACAGGTAAGAACTTAAATACGCCATTTTGAATCGCTAAGATAGGAAGATTGGCTCGCGAACTTGACTGTTCACGGCGTAAACCAGAGAACCAGGTCCCTACCTTTAATTCGTTAAAGGCACGACGCATGGGTTCCACTTTGTTTATCTTGTTGTACTTCTCTATACCTTCAACACCTTGTTCCCACAATTTTCCGTAGCGAGCTTCCTGCCAGTTAGGGCTGCTCTCTGCTCGGAAGATTTGTAGGTTGAGGTTAAGCTTTTCTGTCAATTCATCAATAAAGCGGTATGTTTCTGGAAACAAGTAACCGGTATCAGTCAGAATCACTGGTACATCTGGCTTTACCTGTGAAACAAGATGAAGCATTACAGCGGCTTGGATTCCGAAACTGGATGAAACTACATAATTGCCTTCCAGATGCTCAATCGCCCAAGCCACTCTCTCTTGTGCTGTTAGTGTTTCTAAGTAGCCATTCAGTTCCGCAAGGCGCAGCGACTGCTCCGCCTTGGTCATGGACAGTAACTCAGAAAGCTGTGGTTTCTTAGTTGCTGTAGTATCAGGCATGCAAATCCCTCTTGGATACGAAGACTTCTTCTATAATGCCCGCACGGATCGTGAAGTCACCGAAGCATTCGCCTTCGTTACGCTCTTTCGCCCAGCGACCGACTAACTGATCGATCTCTTCTAGGATTTGAGCGTCGGTAATGTTCTCTTTATACATCTTAGGAATACGAGTCCCTGCACGGTTACCGCCTAAGTGTAAGTTATATCGACCCGGAGCTTTACCAACCAGACCGATTTCCGCAAGCATGGCGCGACCACATCCGTTAGGACAACCTGTCACACGTAAGATGATGTTTTCATCTTCTGGCAGACCGTGCTTTTCCAGAATGTCTTCTACGTCGGTGACAAACTCTGGAAGGAAACGTTCTGCTTCTGCCATCGCCAATGGACACGTTGGGAATGCCACACATGCCATTGAGCTTTTGCGCTGCTCACTCACACTGTCGTCCATTAGACCGTGTTCACGAGCAATCTTTTCGATCTTCGCTTTCTGGCTCTTTGGAACACCAGCGACAATTAGGTTCTGGTTTGCGGTCATACGGAAATCGCCTTTGTGGATCTTCGCGATTTCTGCCATACCGGTTTTCAGTGGTTTACCTGGGTAGTCGAGTAGACGACCATTTTCAATAAAGATTGCCAGGTGGTATTTGCCATCTACACCTTCTGTCCAACCAATGCGATCGCCTCGGTCAGTGAATTCGTATGGACGACTCTCTTCAAACTTCACTCCGGCTCGTTTTTCAACTTCCGCTTTGAAAACGTCAATACCTACACGATCAAGCGTGTACTTTGTTTTCGCATTCTTACGATTAGAACGGTTACCCCAGTCTCGCTGAGTTGTGACTACTGCGGCAGCGACATCAAGCGTTTTGTCTAGGGAAACGAATCCGAAATCATCCGCACGACGTGCATAAGTAGAGGTGTCACCATGGGTCATAGCCAGACCACCACCCACAAGGACGTTAAAGCCTACTAACTGACCATCTTTCTCAATTGCTACGAAGTTTAGGTCGTTAGCATGCACATCGACGTCGTTTTGCGGTGGAATAACCACTGTTGTTTTGAACTTACGAGGCAGATAGTTATTACCCAGAATCGGCTCTTCGTCTCGGTGCCCTTCAATTTTCTCGCCGTCTAGCCAGATCTCGGCATATGCTTTGGTCTTTGGCAGTAGGTGCTCAGAAATTTTGGTTGCCCAGTCGTAAGCCTGCTGGTGCAGTTCAGATTCTACAGGGTTGGACGTACACAGTACGTTTCGGTTTACGTCACCCGCAGTCGCGATGGAGTCGATGCCGTATTTATGCAGAGTCTGGTGCATCAATTTGATGTTTGGCTTCAATACACCGTGAAACTGGAAGGTTTGACGCGTTGTCAGACGAACACTTCCGTACATGGTGCTTTCATCAGCAAACCTGTCAATGGCAAGCCACTGTTCAGGCTTGATGATACCGCCAGGCATACGAGCGCGTAACATCACGTTATGCAAAGGTTCTAGCTTCTGCTTCGCACGCTCTGCACGAATATCGCGGTCGTCCTGCTGATACATTCCGTGGAAACGGATAAGCTGGAAGTTATCCGCAGTGAAGCCACCGGTTGTTTTGCCGCTAAGATCTTCGGTAATTGTACCTCGAAGGAAATCACTCTCACCCTTCAAGCGCTCGTTGTCAGATAATGGGCCAAGCTCTGTACCCAGTAGATTCTTATCGCTCATTAGTACACGTCCCTTTGATAACGTTTAGCTTTACGAAGATCGTTAACGAACTCTTCGGCTTTCTCTTGACTTAAACCGCCCTGATCTTGAGCCACTGTGATAAGTGCATCGTTCACGTCTTTCGCCATGCGCGTTGCATCACCACATACGTAGATGTAGGCACCATCCTGAATCCATTGCCATACTTGCTCTGCATGCTCCAGGATTCGGTGTTGTACGTAGACTTTCTCTTGCTGGTCACGGCTGAATGCCACATCAAGCTGAGTCAAAATGCCCGACTTGAGGTATTTCTGCCATTCGACCTGGTATAAGAAATCTTGTGTGAATGTGCGATCACCAAAGAACAGCCAGTTTTTGCCTTCCGCATCACGGTTATCACGCTCTTGAATAAAGCTGCGGAAAGGTGCAATACCAGTGCCTGGACCAATCATTATTACTGGTGTGTTGTCGTCTTGTGGTAGCTTAAAGTTGTTGTTGTTCTCAACAAACACTTTTACTTCACCGCCTTCTTCTAAGCGGTGAGAAAGGAAGCTGGAAGCTCCGCCGTAACGAGTCTCTTCACCAACATCGTATTCCACAACACCTACCGTCAGGTGTACTTCTTCATCTACCTCGCTTTGAGCAGATGCGATGGAGTACAAACGAGGTGTCAGACGACGCAAGATACCCACTAGCTCTTCCGCTGAAAGCTTAGTTTTCTTCTCACCAAGAACATCAACAACCTGAGTATTACCCGCGTATTCACGGAGCTTGTCTTTATCTGCAACCAGCTTTTCAAGCTTTTTACTGCCAGACAGTTCTGCGTATTTCGTAACTAGCTGAGGATTTGAAGTCGTGATTTCATACTTGCTGATTAGCGCCGTACGAATAGACAGGCTTTCGCCATCTACTTCTATTGTTTCAATGCCCGATAGCCCAGCTTTTTCAAGAATGGCATCGACCAGTTCAGCGCTGTTTTCGTACCAGACACCTAATGCATCGCCAGGTTGGTAAGTAATACCAGACTCATCAAGATCAATTTCAATATGACGAACGTCTTTACCAGAATCACGACCCGTGATTTTCTGGCTAGCCAAGAGCGTTGCTGTGTACGGTTTCTGTTTGGTGTATTGGCTGTGCGCAGCGGCTGGCTGACCCGCAGCATGAAGCTGAACCACTTCTGCTTCTGCACCTGCAGAAAGCATATCTTTGGCTTTTTCTAATGCGCTCTTACGCCAATCTGCTGCTGGTTCTTCATAATCAACATCACAGTCCAGGCGTTCGATAAACGACGTTGCGCCCAACTTAGACAGATACTCATCGAAGTCTTTAGCGGTTTGACAGAAAAACTCGTAGCTTGAATCACCCAAACCAATGACACCATATTGCAGGTTAGGCAGTTTCGGTGCTTTTTTCGATTGAAGGAACTCGTGAAGTTCCATCGCGTTATCTGGCGGCTCACCCTCGCCGTTTGTAGACGCTACCACGATAACGTGGGTTTCTTTTGCTAAGTTCTTACCTTTGTAATCACTTGCGTCGAATAGCTCTACTGCAATTCCTTCTGCTTGCGCTTCTTCTTTCAGCGCTTCAGCAACGCCTTTTGCGTTACCCGTTTGAGAGGCGAAAATGATGCTTAGTTTGCCCGCAGGTTTTGCGGCAACTGTTGCGGCGGCTTGATTAATTGGCGCTGCAGCACCAGCCGTCTGATTTTGACTTATACCCCAGAAATAACCACTTACCCACGCTAACTGCTGTGGAGATAGTTCAGAAATAGCTTGTTGTAATTGACCTATTTGCTGATCATTAAGTGGGCTTGCGAGGGCGGAAAGTTCCTTAAGTAACATGGTCACGACATCCCTATTCATTGCGTGATGATAGATTAACCACTCCCTCTAATAATAAAAAAGAATAGATGAGCATGTTTTATAACTTTTTGGAAGTAAGAAACGGGTCAGGAGGTAAGAGTTCAGTACTCTTCAATGCGAACTTGGCGAAATCCAACCGCCAAAGCAGACTTGGATGCTTTATCTAAGTCGATGTAATGACACTCTTCACCATGAGAATCTGTAAGGAGTATAAAGCCTCCCCGGGCGTGGCGAAATTCCACAATCCAGGTGCCTTCTTGAATGGAGGGTTCGATAATCGCTTCAACCAGCTGGTTATCTTGATACAGGCTTCGCAATTCAGAAATCGTCATCTGTCAATCCTTGCTAACAAGTATGTTATTAAGAATGACGGAAAACCATCGAATTGCAAATACAATGTTAATACAAATAACAAAAAGGCATATCAATTAATATCAATATGCCTTCTAGTTTCAATATGAGAGACCGATTTTAAAAGTCGACTTCCAGACCGACAAATGCACCGTGCGTTAGATAAGTGTCACTCGGACCTGAGAATAAGTTGAAGCGATAGTCCATCACTCGGTAGCCGGCGCGAATAGCAACGTCTGCTTTATCAAATTCGAATCGATAGCGCATACCTGCGGTCACATCGGCTGTTTTGTCGCCATCGCTGTTCCCGAAATCGAATTCACCAATAATATCTAAGTTGGTATCTGGAACTGTAATGGCGGCATTGGCATACCAGCTAAACAGCAATTTGCTGAAATCCTGAGTCGGGTCGACAGGGTTGGAGTAAACACCACTGGAATATTGAGACAGTGTTAGACCCGCATCGAAATGCAGCAGTTCATGCTCAATCAGATCGTAATAAAAGGTGAAGTCCGTTTTATTGAAACTGATGTATTCCATCTCGACAGGGCTAAAACGAATACGGAAATCTGGCACGTAAGAGATGTCGTGTTTCAATGCTAATGAACCTGTGAACTTAGTATCTCTGTCACTGGAAAGAATCACATCGGCATCATGCTTGTAATCAGTTTTTGCTACCCATGCGTCTGCTATGGCTGTTACTTCAAAGCCAGACTCAGCAAAACCAGGGAACGTACATAAAGCTATAGAAGAGGAGAATAAAGCCGCAAAAACGCGATTTTTCATTGAAGGAAACCCCACCCGTCAAACGTGAACACAGTGGGGATACTATCATACTTGCACTGCACGAAAAGCCATCTTGTACAGCGCTAACCCAAAATTAACGTGGGCAGTAGACTTTATTTCGGAAGAACCACCAGGCAACCGCCAGAACGATCAACCAAGGCAGTAACTTAAATACCATGCCTACCATTCCGAGAACCAACATCACTGCGAACGCTACTGCACCCGCCGCAAAAATCGACACTAAGGTGACGCCGGTAAAAAACAACACACCCAGAAATACCAACACAAATAGCAGTTCAATCATTGTTTGCCTCTCTTTGCATTTCACTTTCAACTGTATGTCTTAGCTATTGCAGGAAGCAGACCAACTTTTAAAAAATGGCATTTTTTCTTTTTATAACAAGCAAATAAAAAGAAACCCTAAGGTTAAGCCTCAGGGTTCCAATTATTCTGCTTGGCAAAATACACCAACTGGTAGCGATTTTTACACACCCAGTTCCGATGGAATTTTAGCTAAAGCGGTTTCGACTACTTCTAAGCCAGATCCTTTCTTGTGCGCGTTCTCACTGATGTAGCGACGCCACTGCCGAGCACCCGGCATACTTTGGAACAGCCCTAACATATGGCGAGTCATATGCCCCAGGTAAGTTCCTTTAGACAGCTCTTTCTCAATGTAAGGGTACATAGCGCGAACGATATCAGAGCGTTTTTTGATTGGTTTATCGGATCCGAAAAGCTCTTGATCGACAGATGCCAGAATATAAGGGCTTTGATACGCTTCGCGCCCAATCATGACACCATCCAGATGCTGTAAATGCTCTTTGGCTTCTTCCAGAGTTTTAATACCACCATTGATTGCAATGGTCAGGTTTGGAAAATCTTTCTTGATTTGATAAGCGCGAGGGTAATCCAGTGGCGGGATCTCTCGGTTTTCTTTTGGGCTAAGACCACTGAGCCAAGCTTTACGTGCATGAATAGTAAACTGCTCACAGCCACCCTTTTCAGACACGATGGAAACGAAATCCGTCAGAAACTCATAAGAATCCTGATCATCAATACCGATACGTGTCTTTACAGTAACAGGCACATCCACCACTTCGCGCATTGCCGCAACGCATTCGGCAACTAAATCTGGCTCTGCCATCAGGCAGGCACCGAAGCGACCGTTTTGAACACGATCAGATGGGCAGCCTACGTTCAGGTTAATCTCATCATAACCACGTTCCTGTGCCAGTTTGGCGCAAGTGGCTAAATCCGCTGGGTTAGAGCCACCAAGCTGCAATGCTACAGAGTGTTCTTCTTCGCTGTACGCCAAGAAATCGCCTTTGCCATGAATGATCGCCCCCGTTGTAACCATCTCGGTATACAACAATGCATTATCAGACATTAAGCGGTGGAAGTAGCGGCAGTGTCTATCAGTCCAGTCGAGCATGGGTGCAACGGAAAAGCGGCAAGGGTCGTATTTACTGGAGTTTTCAGGTTTCATCATGGTTTACTACAAATCTGGATACTGTATAAATATACACTAGTTTGCTAGAATTGCTCCCGATTTCTCTTATCAGTACGTATATAGTACGCATCAAAAGAGTAGGACAATGGCATCATTTAGCATAAAAAAACGCCAGCTAAAAAGCGGAGAATTTCGCTTTACAGCAGACATCATCGTTAAAAAGAATTCGGCGATTATACATAGAGAATCCAAAACATTCAGGAAAAAAGAACTCGCTAGAACCTATGCACTAAAAAGGGTTGGTGAGCTTGAGTCAACCACGCCAGAAGTTCAAAAATCCGTACCGTTATACGTACTACTGGATATGTACATGAATGACAGGGATTTATGGGATAGAACAGGTCGCACAAAACAATATGTGATCCGCATGCTGCGAGACTGTGACATAGCCAATATTGAGAGCAACAGACTAAAATCTAGCGACATCATAGAGCACTGTAGAAACCGTAAGGGAGCAGGAGCAAAACCCGTCACTATTTATCATGATATTGCTTACCTTCGTTCTGTGATGAAGAAAGCGAGTCCTGTATTCGATATCAGCGCCAATTTTTCTGTATTTGAGGAAGCGGTTCCCGTATTAATAGACATGGGGTTGATAGGCAAAAGCGAAAAGCGTACACGACGCCCTACCGATGCAGAATTAGCAAAACTCAAGGAAGGGTTAAGAGCTCGTCAAGAATACCGCTCTAACGGCAAGATTCGCATCCCGTTTATAGACATATTG
Organism: Vibrio sp. SCSIO 43132; assembly: GCF_019904195.1. Taxonomy (NCBI): domain Bacteria; kingdom Pseudomonadati; phylum Pseudomonadota; class Gammaproteobacteria; order Vibrionales; family Vibrionaceae; genus Vibrio; species Vibrio sp. SCSIO 43132. The sequence goes on along the minus strand of NZ_CP063199.1, from coordinate 366,951 downwards.
GATTTCAGTATTTTGACCTGCATGCGCATTGGTGAGGTGTGTAGTTTGCGTTGGGAAGATATCAACAAAGAACACAAAACCGTTCTAGTTCGTGACCGAAAAGACCCAAGAAAGAAGCAAGGAAATCATATGATTGTTCCGTTACTCGCAGAATCATTTGATATTGCAATGAGACAACCAAAAGACGGCGCTCTGATTTTCCCATATAACTCACGTAGTGTTACAGCAGGATTTCAAAGGGTTAGAAATGCACTTGGAATTGAGGATTTGCGCTATCACGATTTAAGAAGAGAGGGAGCAAGTAGGCTGTTTGAAAAAGGCTATTCGATTGAGGAGGTAGCTCAAGTTACAGGGCATCGAAACTTGAACATACTCTGGCAAGTATACACTCAGCTATTCCCTCACAAACTTCACAACAAATAGTAAAGGCTCCAATCGGAGCCTTAGTTATAGAAATAAGTAACTATAAAATAAAATTTTCACTTATTTTATGACCCGTTATTGACCACATAAAAACAAACATTCATTTGCGTAACGTGTTTTGGGCAGAAATGTGTTAACCAACATGACTTAGTAACATCAGTTCAGATAAGGGAGAGTATCTTAAAACCTTGTACGCTTGAGATACCTATTACTCCATATTTTCCCATTCGGTGTAAACATTAATTATTGGCTTGTATCGCGAAGTCAAAGAATCAAAGTATCCTTTAAGCTCTTTATTTTCCAATAAATTTCGTATCTCGAATCGATAGTTCTTCTTAAATCTAACTTTGTCGACCTTACCATCTATGTATTTGGAACAAGCATCATCGTATGTATTCATCAAAGCTTGAACAGCAGCATCGAAGTTTTTCCGATAGATCTCCAATGTTTTAGCGTCCTCAGCACTAAAATCTTGCCCATTTTCCTCTCTTGCAACTAGAGGAGCCATTAAAACTGATATCTCGCTGACTTTCGACTTTGCATTTTCAATAGCTTGTCTCATTTCTAGCTCTACCATACCATTTTGTAAATCTAGGTTTTCTTTAGATATTTTATTTGCAGCCTTACTTGAGGTCTTAGCAAAGTACGCAGCTCCAATTGATACTAACAGGCTTCCAAATGCAATGACGTCAGATAGTTCTAAACTCATTTTCCACCTTTGCTTCGTTTCATTGCACTGATGACATCCAGAATGTCGCTGTTGTCCGAAGCTGTCGTATCACTTTTCTGAAAATAGTCTAGATCTGTCTGGGAGCGATTCTCATAAATTGGATACGGTAATTGTTTTATCAGACGCTCTAACTCTTCGATAATTCGGATTTTTTCCGCGTCATCAAGAGGCTTTTCAGAAGATGCGTAAACTAAACTATCTATGTCTCGAAATATTCTTTCCAGTTCAGCTTTAGGATTGGAAGATGCCAAAAGTCTATCAAAGTATGACTTTGCTCTTTCAGCTCTGTTCATTGGTGCCATATTCAACCTTACTTATATTCGTTCAGAACAATAGATTATAATTTCATTGTTGGAACAATTACTAGACTTGTATCATATTCAAGAGGTATGACGCTTATTAATCAAAGAATTGGCGACTTCCTACGACTTCAGGTCGCATGGGCATATAAGAGTTAGAATTAAGGATATCGTGAAAATACTTACCGATTTTAAATAGCAAGAATGAGCCTTTCGGCTCCTTCTTTATCTCCTTTACAGTTATCACAAAAAACATAATCGAGACATATACAGTTTGTCCGAACACTACCCCATGAGTAAATCGTCATTAACTACCTTTCGAGTGACATCATTTTTCATCATGTGTTTTTAAGCCTACATTCCGGTCTGAGTACAACCTAAGTTCAAGCTTACCCACTTTTTCCACCAGTCTGTCTAGAATGTTTCGCGTGTTCTTGATGTTTTGCCAGAGCATAAACAAAATCAGCAACTCGGTAGGCTTGAGCCCTAAATCCGCAATTATTGGTAAGATGTCCGTCATAGTTTCCCACTTAACTTTTTCTCTATCCATTTCTCGAATGTGTTTCTGAGCATCCGCCTAAACCCAAAGGTATCAATGTAAATCCCCGCCAACAGATACCAGTAATAGTCCGGCACCTTTTCCAATGCATCAAAACCCGCGTAGGCGTATTGGGCGTAGTCAGGAATGAAGCAGAGCAACACGGGGATGGTGGTCAGAATCAATAAATACTCATCTTTCCAGCCACGCGTTTTCACGCTGAGGGCATCGAGGTCACTGGCGCTTATATTGCCCTGCCGGATACCTTCAAGGCGCTTGCTGTGAAGCTCACGTTTGATTTCAGCGTGTTGCTGGCGCTCTTCCCTCCGTCCTTGGAAGAAATCGCCAATCAGGGAAACAACCCCAAGCAGCGGGAACGCCATCACACTATCCCCGCAAGTCGGCTACCTTCCATCACTAGAGCGCGGTCAACGTACACCCCGCATTCAAACTTAATCATTTCGTAGACAAGATCGGGTATGTGAGCATGGGTTAACGGTTGGCGCACTTCCACGCCCATTCTTGCCGCGACAGTATCGGCGTAAACATTCGTCGGGTTCTCGTGGTCGGGTGCCCATCGGTTGATGATGTCGAACACGGTGATTAAGCCGTATCGGGTCATGTAGTTTTTGATGAGCTTGGCACCTGCACGAATGCCGTATTTCATGTGCGAAAAGGTGGCAAAGCGCCCGAGCAGTTCGACGCCCGTTTGCCCTGTCCACTGGTTGTTTTTGTTGTACTCAATATTGAGCGGGTTGTTGTTGCGGATACCGCGTGGCGTTGTGGTCATGGTAAGGGCTCCCCCAAATAAAAGAATCAGAACGACGGGCAAGGCAAATTTAAGCGTCATTGTCCTCACCCTCATCAAAGGGCAGGATGTCGCCAAACTCGCCCGCTTTGGCGCGAGCAAACAGCGCTCTGCCGTGCGTTTCGCAGTCATTGGCGCAGGCAACGAAATCAAACACGGTTTCGTTGTCTTCGGTCATTTGAAAAATCAAAATCGTGTGGTCAGGATCTGCCCACTGTGGAAAATTGGTCACTTTCATTGTGTTACCTCACGCGTTGAAACAATCCATAAAGCAGCTCACCGCCTCCGGTGTTGGCTTTGCCTGTCACGCCGCGAAATGCCCATGTGCCGACCAAAGACAGCACGGAAGGCAAACTGTCATCGTAGCGATAGGGCCAGTTCGACCCCTGCATATTCTTAAGCGTCACCAGCTTGTTCACGGCAATGAGCTGATTGCCTGCAAGCGACGCTGACAGCGTATGACCAATGGGAAAAACGGTCTGATTGGCGTCCGCGCCTTTGTAAACGCGGTTGGCTTCGGCGTCGTCCGCTTTTTGCTCGATACGGGCAAGCTCATTGCGCAGCGCGGTGTCTTTGTTGGTGACATCCTGCGTTAAGCTATTTAACGAGTTCTTTAAATCCCGTCCCCCTCGCGCCGACAGAGAGATGGACGTACTGCCATTGGCCAGACTGCTGGTGATGCCGCGGTGCGTATTGGGCGAGAGTCCGGCTCGCGCCTCGGCAATCACGTCTTCAAACGTTTTGCCATCAAACAGCGCGGTGTTTGCGGCTTTTTCGCTTTTGCCAAGCTTCTGGCTGATGGCGCTCTGAATCGCGGCGATGTAGTCGGCGTTTTGCTGGTACGCCCGCGCCAGCTCGACAATGGTATCGAGCGCGGCGGTCGTACCCTGGCCGAGCAGTTCATCAAACTTGGTTTCGGTAAAGGCGTTTGCCTCGGCGATGGCGTCGGCTTTGGTGACCACGGCAGTGCGCCCAACCAGCTTTCTGGCGTAGGTGATTTGGTCATTGAGCACATCATCGGCACTGGTTAACGCGCGATACGCGTCCCCCACGCCTTTTTCAGTGGCGGCGACACTGGTACGGTTGCCATCAATGGCACTGCTGAGCGCCACCTGCTCCGGAAATTCGATTTTGACAGGGGGTGGGATGATACTGCTCATGCGGTCACCTCCGTTACGTAAAGCACACAGTCCGTGGGAATGAGCACGTCGAGTTTTGCCCCGTTGGACAATACCCAGCCTTCCCCTGCCCGCAGTGGGTAGCCTTTGTTTTCAAAACCCCCAATCCAGATGGTGGACGGGTTGGCATCGGCAGCGCGAATGATGAGCTCTTCGCGGCGCGTGTTCCCGGTGATGGTGCCGCTTTGGGTCATGGCATCAAAGGGCACCAGCGTCAAATCGGCGCGACTTTGCGCCACCACATTGACCTTTTGAATGTCCGGCGGCGGCGCGGGGTTGGTGAGCTCGACCTTTTGCACTTCGGGCAGATTGTCCACACTGGCGTTCACGTGCTGATCAGAAGGAAGCGCCACAGGCTGACGCCCCAAAAACTCCACCAGAACATCTTTCACCGTGAGACTGGATTCAATTTCCAGCTTCGAGCCGTCAATCGAGGGCTGATAGATGCCATGGACGTGCACCAGTGACAGCTCGCCCTTTCTGCCCAGATTGGTGATGTTGAGCGCGGTGAAGCTCTCCCCGTCGGGCAGGGTAATTTGGTCACGCTCACGCAACTGATACACGCGCCCGGTGGGCACGGTCGTCACTTCGACCGACTCCCCTTTTTCCAGATACAGGGAGGTGCCTGCCGCGTCCACCGTGATGCGTTGATGTTCGTCTAACTGGCGTTCAATACGCATGGCTTACCCCTTAAACATAAAAACGATGACCAACAGCACCACCACACCCGACAACATCAGATAGGTGTCTTTGTTGGCGTCAATCAAATCTGACTGCCCATTGGTGTTATTGGATTTCACCAGACTGGTGATGCCCTCAAGCAGTCGAAACTCATTGCTGGCGCTGGTCGCCTGCAATTCACTGAGTGAATTGAGCGAGGCGTTGTTTTGCGCTTTGAGCGCGTCAATCGATTCGCGCGACAGATTGCCCCCGTACGCCAGCGCCACGTCCAGCGCCTTATCACTGGAGTTAAGCGAGCGTTCAATCAATGCCTGATTGGTGTCGCTGTACTGCTTTGCGCTCTCGGCATTGAGCCTGAGCGCTTCCAGTGACAGAGCTTGATTGGCGTCGGTGGCGTCCCGTTGCCCGCTCAGCGCCTGCTCTAACAGTCGTTCATTGGTCGCCAGCGCCGTGGTGGTGAGCTCGTTGCCGTTTTCCAGCGCGTCAGCGGTAGTCTGACTAATGACGTCAAACGCCTCATCGCTGTTTTGGGTGGCAAACGCCAGCGCGTCCCCAATACTCTGGGTGGCGTTGCTGCCCGCCTGCTCCGACAAATCGGCTATCCGCTCCAGCGCTTCGCTGGCACTGTCCACCGCCCGCTCGGCGTTGAGGTTGACGGCATCGAGCGCCGATTCGCTGAAATCAAACGCCCTATCGCCCAAGTCATCGACCGTATCGAGCGCCCGCGCGGTGTTGGTTTCGCTGCTGTCGAGCAATGCCCGCGTGGTGTCATTGAGTGAGTCAAACGCCTCATCGGTGACCCTTTCGGCAAAATCAAAAACGCCACCATCCAACACGTTGTTGATGTTGGTGCTGGTTGTGGTCGTGTTGTTGACCTGACTCGAACTGGAGTTGCCTCCGCCAAACAGTCCCATACCGACCCCCTATTTGAATTTGAACAGCAAGATAATCATGACCAGCACCACCCCAATCAGGGCGTAATTCATGCCCGAGTTGCCGCGGCGGTTGTCAAAGGTGACGCGCCCCAGATGCGCGCCGCCGCCTGAAAACGGGCCATTGGACGCCGACGAGCTGGACTGAATGCCCAGACTGCCGAGCTCAGGCAAACTTGGGATAGGGCTGCCCGGCACAGGTGGCGGCATCATAACCACCCCCGACGCCACGCAATGAAGAGCAGCACCACCACAATCACCACGCCATACGACTGGAACCATGACGGGGACGATTGATTGGTGACTTTCCCCACCACCACCTCAGTGGCGGCGGCTTCGGCGACGTTTTCCGCGGTGTAGGTCGTGGCACCCCACGCCGCTCCGGCGGCCGCCACCCCGGCAATAATTAGCGGTAACATGTCCTCTCCTTACTTCATCAGCACAACCAGCAACACAATCAGCACCAAGAGCCCCAGACCGCCATACAAAAACAGCTTGGTCTGCTCGTCTTTTTTGCTGGCGCTTGCCTGAGCGAGCGCCTTTTGTGTCTTGAGCTGGTCTTGCAGCGTGTTGTTGTCGTTGGTGACTTGGTTCACCACGCCGCCCGCTTTGGCTTTTTCGACTTCCACATAGGTGTCGGCGGCGAGGCTGAGGATGTCCCAGCCAAATTCACCGAGGCTTTCGTTTTCACCCATAGTGCCCCCTTACATTGAGACTTGGCGTTCAATGTCCAGATAGTCCAAGTGCACATTGATGTTGCCCGCGGTGCGCTTGGTCACCACAAGCTGTAAGCTGCTCGCCGCAATCGGCACAAACGCCTGTTCGGCTGCCCACCCGCCAGAAATGAAGTCCACAATCACGTAGTCATCCGTGACGTGCTTGTCATGGAAGCGCTTCAAATCGAAGTTCAAGTCGTCCACGTTGATTTCGTAAATGGGCGTATTGTCGCGGCGGATTTCCACTTTGGTGATGTCGTTGTTCTCGGTTTCTAAGAACATGCGGCGCAAACGCACGTTGCCGCCCTGCAATGGGAAAGTGTGCTTTTGCTCGCCTGCCAGGGTGTGGTCAATCACCACCTCAGTCAGACGCTGCTGGAAAAAACGCACCGACTGATACGGCAAAACGCGAGCGCGCGCCGTAAACTCCGGGGTGTTTGGGTCGGTGGCGTGCTTTTGCTTAATCGCCACTTTCAGCACCAACTGTTCACCGGCCAGATGCACCAGCTCGCCGCGGCGAATGCCCGTTAGGGTGCGCAGCGTCTCGTCGGAGAAATCCAGCACAAGGCGGGTGTGGGTGGCACTGTCCACGCCCTTTTTCTGCACAGGCAGTTCAAGGTATTCATCGCGAACGTGAAACAGCTTGGCGTCCCAGCCAATCAGCTCGGAGCCGTTGCGCTCCAGCGAGACGCGACCAAGGCGCGCCAGTGGCAGGTCGGTTTTGATTTCAATGGCGGCGTACGCCACCAAATCCTTTAAATCCAAGATGGCGTGCTTGCCGTACTGGATGGCGCGAAACGGATCGAGCTCTTTAGGGGTTGGGGTGAACGCGCCTTTGATTTTGTTCACCACCGCATTTGCGTGTTGTTCGTTCATAGCGCCCCCTTATTTGATTTTGGCTTTGCGAGCGACGTCTTTGACAGCGCTGACGTTGTTCATTGACCACATCAGAAGCAGGACAATCACCACAGCAACGATGACGGTTGTCCATTGCGCTTTGGATAGTTTCGGCATAGCGGATATTCCTTTGGAAATAAACAAATTAAAAAACAGGGTGTGCATAGAAAGCCCTTGCTTGTCAGGGTTTCGAGGGGCAAACGATAGAAAGGAAATCGCAAAGAAAAAAGCGGGGGTAACCTATAGGTTAAGCGGCTAACCTATAGGTTACATTGGGGGGGTTATCGGTAGTCGAGGGGGAGTTTTTTGCCCGTCACGCAGTGAAACGCGCGGTGCTCTAGGTTGCCAATGCCATCACGCGCCAGCACGTATTCGGCAATGGGTTTGCCGATGCACTTTTTGTTGACTTTGGCGGATTTGAGCCCGGCAATGATGTTGAAATCCAAACCGCGCTTGTCGGCGAGCCACTGGGCGTCCGATTTGGTGTTGACCGCTCCCATCCACCAGACGCTCGATTGCTCGGTGACGGTTTTCGGCACTTCCTGACCGCGCTGAAACACGGTGTGCACCACCAGACCATACTGACGTCCCCCGCGCAGCAGCTCCCCGGCGCGCCCTTTGAGTTTGCCGACGGTTTCCACGCACGACGCCAGCTCTTCAATCACCACAAAGAGTTGCGGCGCGTTGCCATTGCCGAGCGCCCACACCACCGACGAGAAAAACTCCAACTCGTCGTAGGTTGCCCCGCCAGTTGGGTTGTACGCCAGCTTAAACGAGCCGCGGCGGCGGCGCGCCAGCACCAGCGATTTCAAAAAGGCGGCACGCGATGAAGTGCCGTGGCACATTTGCCCCTGAAATTTTGAGCCCGTGTAATTGCGGTACGGGTCGAAAAACACCGCCTGTGAGGCTTTGGGCACCAGACCCAAGTGTTTCACGGCGGAGGTTTTCCCGCCACCAGTCCCCGCCACGTAGATGGTGTGCTCGGCATCGTGTGACGGGTTGGAGTTGATGGGATTAGGCAGATTGAGCGGCGCTTTCACGGTGTTCCTCTTTGGCTTTTTCGGCTTTGAGCTTCTGTAGGTTGAATCGGGCGGTGTACATCAGACCGATGATAGCGAGAATCAGCGTGCCCTCTTCGAGGTAGCGCCCCATTAAGCCCGCCACCACGCCGTCGTGTTTATTGAGCACCGGACCCACCGCCGCCGCGACCGACGCCCGCCCTTTAGCATCGAATTCAAATTCCAGCCCGGTGGCAAAGCTGGTTATCTGCTCAATCACCACCAGTGCGGTTTCTGCCAGCGCCGCCCCGGCTTCGGTTTTGTCCACCTCGGGCGCGGCGCTTTGTGGCTCGGTCAGTTCGCTTGAAGCGGGATTCTCTTCCTGCTCAAACTGGCGGATGACGCTGGAGAAATCGCCCCAGTCATCGCCGCCGTTAGGCGCGTCCAGCAAGACGCCATCAGGTTGGCTCATGCTCACCCCCTTGGATGTCGGTGTGTGGCTCGCGCTTGGGTTTGAGCTGAAACAGTACCCAGACGATGAACATCAGCACCCCAAGCCCCGCCAGTACGCGCTTAACGGGAAAGCCCCCACTCGGTTTAGGCGGTGGGGTATCGGTGACGTCTCGGTTTAAAGCCGCGTCCTGACTGGCTTCAAGCTCGCCCGCAGATTCGGTTACGGTCGGTGTGTCCGGTTCGGTTATCTCGTCAAACTGGCGCACCTGCTCCGGCGCGGCTTCCAGTGGTAACAGTTCGGTTGATTCGTCCACTCGATGGGTCTCCACGTATTCACTCACCTTTTTGCTGATCGGGCTGTTCCCACATTCGGGGCAGCGGTAGTAAAGCAAACCAATGTTGCGGCTGTTTTTGGGCGGCTCTCCGGTCGCAATGAGCTGACCTTCCCCGCACTGGTGCGCGGTCGCCACCGAATGGCAGACCGGGCAGCGCAGTTTTCCCCGTATCGGGTTGTCGTATTTAGGCATTCAGTGTCCCCTCAGTGGTGTGCGCCTCTTCGATGCTTTCCAGTTCGTGCTGGTCGGCAACAATGCGCGCTCTTAGCTTGCCGCGCGCCACGCCATTGATGCGCTCTAACTGCTCAAGCTGTTCAAAGAAATTGCTGGGCAGTCCCAAGGCTTCCAGCGACAGGTTGCCGCTCATCAGCATCGGCATGGCTTGTTTCATCAGCCCTTTCATGTCCATCTTGCGAAAGCGTTCGATTTCGCCTTTCAGGTTTGAGGTCAGTACCTCCGCCGCCTCCAGTGCTTCAAGGTCGCGGCGGCATTCGGTAAGAGAAAGTGTTTTCATGGTGTTGTCCGTTATCAGGTGGTTGAGAGTCGTCCGTTTCGCAATTGGAAACGGGTGTATTTGTCGATGGGGACGCTGGCCCCGAGAGAAAGTGGCTTGATCAGGCATTGCACCCCTTTAACGCTCCATCCGGTCGCGTCCATCAATGCCTGCTCTAAGGGTGAAATCGGCTTTTCAGCCTCTTGGTTACACTTATTTTCAGTGCTCCAAGGAAGGGCTCCGCCCTTTGAAAGAGCCAGAGCGCGGCGATTCACGTCTTTCTTTTTCACGAGGCTGAATTGTTCGCTGCACGTTTCGATGATGGTGCCGAGCCAGTTGATACCAATGACCCGTTTCACTTGGTCACCGTACTGGTTGAATTTGTCTTCGTAAGCGAGCTTGGCTTTGAAGCCCAGTTCGCAAAAGCCTTTCCAGCGAGAGTTATCGGCGTGGTCTCGCAGCGCGTCGAGCTCGTCATCAAAGGCGGTGTCCATGGCATTGGCGCGGCGCAATTGACGCCACAACCCCACCGAGGGCGAGCCCGATTGCGAAAACTGCTTAATGCGGTGGGTACGCGCCCAAGCAGTGGCAGACATCGCCAGTTTTTCCGCTTCGGTTTCCGGCATGTGTGCGCCGTTGATGTTCTTGGAAATGTATTTGATGATGTAGCCTGTCGCCGTGCCTTTGGACGGGTCGCAATCTTTAATGGTGATGCGCGGCGTGATGTCGAGCTTGCCATTCACAAAGAGCTCGTCTTTGTCTTCGTCGATGGCAATGCCCTCAATAATGTCAATCAGGGCTTGCTTTTGGTCGGGGCGGACATACAAAAACATATGAGCGTGAGGCGTGCCGTCCTTGTGTGGCTCTGCCACGCGCAGACCAAACCACTGAATATCAATCTTGGGCTTCTTAAACCAAGCGCGCGCCAGCTTCCATTTGTCCATCAGCACTTCGTGCGCTTCCTTTGGGGTGCAGCCGTTCCACCTGTCTGAATTGCGGTGGTACTTACTCGGCAGTGTCCAGTTGACAAACACCCCTTCATAACCCAAATCAATGGCACGCTCTTCATCGCCCCGGCTTCGCACCACCAGTTCAATGCGGCGGTTTTCCGGGTTGGCGGTGGTGCGCTTGACCACTTCGGCAAGGTCGAACACCTGCCCGGTGTCGTCGCTCATCACCGCCATGGCATTCACAAATTGCTCTACTTCGATTTGCTTCTTTTCCCAGCGAGCAAAGGTGCGCGCGGATACGTACTGGCGCTGACCTTTGCGACCGCCGACGCGCCCCAAAGCAATTTGTGAATACTCGATGTATTGGGTGCGCAGAAACTTGAATTTGCGCACCAGATAATTGATGTCCAGACAACGGCGAATGGCGCGTTCTAACTCGCGCTCGGCGTCTTCAATCGTGTCGTGTTTTTTCTTGATGGCGGGCGGCTTGAGGTAGACGCGGCGCATGTCAGCGCAGATGCCTCTGAATGCGGTTTGCAGCGCCTCCAGATAACTGCACTCCTCGTCTCCCAGTTCAATCATCTGGATTTGACGGGTAAACATTTCGGTGAGGTTAGAGGCGAGATGCTCCAGCGCTTCATCACACATCAGCACGCTGTGACTGAGCTCGACCGAGGTGCGCGCACTGCTGTGAAAGCGCGGCTTGTCCGGTGCGTGGGTGCGCTCATCCACAAAGTGGTATTTGTCTTCAATGTACTTTGACCACTTGAGCCCATGTTTCACCGCGTCGTTAGTGAAACGCTCTATGTTTTCTTGGGTGGCGTTGGTGCGGCGCTTTCGGCAAGACACTTGAAACCTCACATCGTCTTGAACAATGCGAGGTAAACGCGGCATGAATTTGCGGGAAAAGACGGTTTGCATTAACCAACCTCACCGCATGAGCGATTCCATGCGTCAATGGCAGCAGGGGCGCTGATGCACTCTTCCCCTTCAAAACCGCAATCGTCACACACAACAAAGTATTGCGGCTCATCGTCCAAGGTCGATTCACAGAAAGCGGAATCACTGGCGCATTGCTTACATTGACCAATGGAATGCACTTTGATGTAGGTGCTCATGGCTGAACACCTCCCACATGGATCCAATCGAAAATAAAACCCATGCACCCAATGGTTGCCCAAACCGCCAGCATCATCACGCCTGTATCTTTGAGCGTAAATTTAAACGCTCTCGGGTTGTAATCTCTGCCCATGAAGAAACAGAACATGCCAACCAAGAACAGTCCCAAAGCGTCAATACTCATGAAATCACCTCACGGTGTTTGATGGCTTGAAGTTGGGCAGCGCGCTTAAACTCCGCCTGACCTTTGCGGCTAAAGCGGTAATCTTTGCCGCCTTGGCGCTTTGAACGAAACCCTTTTGGGAAATGTTCCGCCTTTAAGCGTTCTAGTGTTTCGAGTCCTTTTGTCGTTGGCATCCTATACCTCCAAGCTTTCCAGCAATTCGGCAGCGTCTTGCAACTGCTTATATATCGGGTGCAGAAACTCAAACTCAGGAGAGGAAGGGCTTAACCATGACAAGCGCCCTTTTACAATCTGGGACAGTTCTTTTGCTTCACTGGAATGAGAGAAATCAATGTTGATTGCGTGTATTGGAGTATTCATTTAGCCACCTCAACCATTCACCGATTGCCATTCGTTTTTGGCTTGCTCGTATCTTTCATCGATGTAAGCCGCCAAATCTTCAACTTTCATAAGGGTTGGGCTTCGTTCAGATTCACGCAACTTGAAAGTTGGTACAGGAAAGTCACATGCTTTAGCTTTCTGTTCTGCTGTCTTCGGGGTGATCCCAAAAAACTCTTTGCATACTTGTTTCAGTTCAATTGTGGGACTTCCGAAGCGAGCGAGAAGTGCAAATTGTGTGTTCATAGTGCCTCCATGTAGTACACTTAGAGCAACTCAAAGAAGCTCTAATGTACATCAAAAGTAGTTACGATGTATTTATGATGATATTAACATCAAAGAAGCACTTTTCAACAACAAAAATACATCGGAGTACATCATGACCAAGACAATAGATGAACAAATTGATGAACTTAAGGCACTCACAAAAACAGCTAAAAACGTTGATTTGGCAGGGGCTTTAGGGATTGCACCTAGGTCAATTCAAAACTGGAGAGCTAGAGGAAACATACCGAAAGACATATTCCTAAAAGCGAGACTTGTGTCGCAAAATCCCATCACAGAATCAGAAGGAATGGTTGAGCTTACCTACTACGATGTAGAAGCTAGCGCTGGTGATGGAGCTCTAATTGAAATAGAAACTGCAACTGATATGAGCTTTGCAGAAAGGTATCTTCGTGAGGAATTACACGTTAATCCAAGCGAGGTATTTTTGATGAGAGCAAAGGGTGATTCGATGTATCCAACCCTAAAAGATGGCTCTCTGATGATGATCAAACGAGTACAAGATTTTAGTGGGGACGGTATATACGTATTTAGAGTCAACGGGCAAGTGATGGTAAAACGCCTTCAATTCCAACCCACTAAAATTATCTTCAAAAGTGACAACGCTCAGTTTTATGAACCTTGGGAACTGACACACAAAGAAATTGAATCCACTGATTTCGAAATTCTCGGACAAGCGGTTTGGGGCGGCGGAAAACTTTAAATAATCAATAAAATACAAAGGATAAATAATGAAAAAACGTCTAAGGCTAGGTATTACCCTTTTGGCATGCACGCCAATTTTAACTCATGCGAATATATGGGAAGAGCTAAATTCTATGCCAGCAACCCAATATGACGTGGGTCGTATATACACAGATATTACAGCATTAGAACTCGATAAAATGCTTAAAGGTGAAAAGCTAAAAGGAAGTAAATACAGTTTTAAGAAAGTGGCTAGCACAAGCCTAGAAGGGGGTATTGGTTTTAAATTTAGTTTTGAAGCTAGAGGAAAGTACATAGACCCAGCTGACTGTAATAACTTTGCAGCATCATTCAAACAGCGCTTCGTTAGTTCAACTTTTATAAAGGGGATTTGGCCAAATCTATCGGCAGAGCAGTATGATTCTCTTTACAAAAATTTTGTATTTCAAGTAGAACTAGTCAATACAGATAATAGTGCCGTAATGGCAACTTGTGTGGCTTCGTAGTAACGAAATACGGATATAGTACGTATGACTCACTATCAAGCCTTATAGAACCTTAATAGTGAGTCCCATCGAGCATGGGCGCAACACTAAAACGCTGCATTGGGAAATCGCTTGTATTCTCTGGCTTAGACACTGTTTTACCTCAACATTTACCAAAATCACCCCAGTAAGGCTCTATCCACTCTAGGGCAAGGCTATAAAAACTGCCGGATTATACACTTTGAAATGGGATTTTTCAGGAAAAAGGTAGAGGTACAAATAATGGACAGGCCGGTTTGCCTGCCCCCCTCGTTGCTCTCATTTAACTACAATATCCGTAACTCATTTTGTGTTGGTGTACCCAGCCTGTAATGTTTAACACTTTTCCATATTTTTATTGCGAGATCGTGCAGAAATCTGGTAGAAAAGCCACCTTGAGTTACTTACCGCACGCATGCCAAATATGTGACACTTTGTTGCATGGTGCACATTTCCTAGATAGGTAAGTGATTTACAATCACAAAACGTTTTTCGCCATCCATTCATTGCTTGATTGGTCGACATCTTTTGCTTAGGGTTAAAAAAAACGCCCTTTACTGCCTAACTTGCTAGATAAATGGTATATTATTAATAATGTGCACCAAAATAGGTGAGCCAATTGGAGCTGTCGTTGCTAGAACAAATTGAAGGCATCTGCCAGAGCCGTGGTGTAAGGCTGACACCGCAGCGGAAAAGAGTGTTCGAACTTATCTACTCAAGCAAAAGTGCATCCAGCGCTTATGATTTGCTGGATAAGCTGAAAGTAAGTGAACCTCAGGCAAAACCACCAACGGTCTACAGGGCGTTGGATTTTTTATTGGAGCAAGGCTTCATCCACCGCGTCGAGTCCACGAACAGTTTTATTTCGTGTTGCTCGTTTGGTGCTCACAAACACTTCTCTCATCTTCTCATATGCGACAAGTGCGGGAATGTTTCCGAACATCAGGATGACCAACTGGTAGCCTTGTTGGCAAAAAACAGTGAAAAGCAGGGGTTTAACGTAACCAATCACGTTATTGAAACCCACGGTACTTGCAAAAGTTGTTTTTCAGACTTTACGGATAAATAAAAGATAGAACGTTATGCGCGCTGAATTTGTAAACCCGTTTTTAGCTTCATTAATGAATGTACTGAAAACTATGGCTTCTCTGGAGCTTAAGCCCCAGAAACCTCGTGTAAAGAAAGATGAAATTGCTCGTGGTGATGTGTCTGGTTTGATTGGTATGGTCGGTGACCAAACCCGTGGTTCAATGTCGATTACTTTTGATGAGTCTCTGGCTTTGGAAATCATGCAGAACATGCTGGGCGAGCGACCAAATGGTTTGAACGAAGAGGTGACCGATATGGTGGGTGAAATTACCAACATGGTAACTGGCGGTGCAAAGCGTATTCTTTCAGAAAGCGGCTTTGACTTCGATATGGCAACGCCAGTTGTGGTTTCAGGTAAAGGTCACACCATCCGTCATAAGTGTGAAGGCGCAATCATTATCATGCCTTTCTCTTCTGAATGGGGTAACGCATTTATCGAGATCTGTTTCGAATAAGACAGAGACTCATACGTAAAGGCTGTTGCATGGCAACGGCCTTTTTTGTTGCCTGAGATTTTATTTTTAAACGCCTATAAAAAAGGTCAGCACTTTTGCTGACCTTTGTATTTTTAACGGGATTAAACTTAAGCTTTAAATGCTTTGAATGCGTTAATCAAACCGTTGGTTGAACTGTCGTGAGATGCGATTTCTGAATCGTCTGCCAATTCTGGTAGGATTTGGTTCGCTAGCTGCTTACCAAGCTCCACGCCCCACTGATCGAAGCTAAAGATATTCCAGATAACGCCTTGTACGAAGATTTTGTGCTCGTACATGGCAATCAGATTACCTAGCGTGCGAGGAGTAATCTGCTTAACCAGAATCGAGTTGGTTGGGCGGTTACCTTCAAACACTTTAAATGGAACCATAGACGCCACTTCTTCTTCGGTTTTACCTGCTTTTGCAAATTCTGCTTTTACTGTTTCTTCAGCTTTACCAAATGCCAGTGCTTCTGTTTGAGCAAAGAAGTTCGACATCAGTTTTTGGTGATGATCGCTTGCTGGGTTGTGGCTTAACGCCGGAGCAATAAAGTCACAAGGAATCAGTTTGGTACCCTGATGAATTAACTGATAGAAAGCATGCTGACCGTTAGTACCTGGCTCACCCCAGATGATTGGACCCGTTTGGTACGTCACTGCGTTACCATCGCGGTCCACGTATTTGCCGTTCGATTCCATGTTGCCCTGCTGGAAGTACGCAGCAAAGCGGTGCATGTATTGATCGTAAGGCAAAATAGCTTCCGAATCCGCACCATGGAAGTTGTTGTACCAAACACCGATCAGCGCAAGAATCACAGGAATGTTGCTTTCCAAATCTGTGCTTGCGAAATGGTTGTCCATCTCGTGCGCACCATCCAGTAATTCAACAAAGTTTTCGTAGCCAACAGACAGTGCGATCGACAAACCAATCGCAGACCACAGTGAGTATCGACCGCCAACCCAGTCCCAGAATTCGAACATGTTGTCTGTATCGATACCAAACTCTGACACTGCTGTCGCGTTAGTTGAAAGAGCGGCAAAGTGTTTCGCTACGTGTGCTTCGTCACTCGCTGCTTCAAGGAACCAGTCACGTGCTGTGTGAGCATTCGTCATGGTTTCTTGAGTAGTAAATGTCTTAGACGCAATCAGGAACAAAGTTGTTTCTGGGTTCACTTTTTTCAACGTTTCAACGATGTGCGTGCCGTCTACGTTAGAAACAAAGTGTAGGTTCAGGTGATTTTTGTATGGCGCCAGCGCTTCCGTCACCATGTAAGGACCTAAATCTGAACCACCGATGCCGATGTTAACAATATCGGTAATGGCTTTACCTGTGAAGCCTTTCCATTCGCCATCAATCACGCGGTTGGTGAAAGATTGCATTTTCTCAAGCACTGCATTTACAGCCGGCATCACATCTTCGCCATCAACCAATACAGGTTTGTTGCTGCGGTTGCGCAAAGCCGTGTGCAGCACTGCACGATCTTCAGTCTGGTTGATCGCTTCACCATTGAACATTGCATCAATGGCGGTTTTTAATTCGGTTTCTTTCGCCAGAGCAAACAGTTGCTTAAGCGTTTCCTCGTTGATGAGGTTTTTAGAGTAGTCTACAAGGATATCCGACCCAAAGCGTGTAGATAGTTTCTCGAAGCGTTGGGCATCTTCCGCAAACAGCGCTTTCAGATCCATGTCTTGTGCTGATTCGAAGTGCGCAGTCAGCGCATTCCAAGCTTGGGTCTTGGTAGGGTCAATGTTTTTTAACATGGTTACTTTTCCAATGTTCGTTCGATTGTGTTCTCTTCAGCCAGATAAATTTATATGATGCTGAGTGAATTCCAGATTAAGCGAAATAAAGAATCGTCTGTTTTGTGTTTGTTATATCCTATCGACACAAAACAACGTAATAAATTTTCAGATTCCGGATTATGGCTCAACCCGTTGTTACTGACATTGAGGTTTATCACGTAAACTCAATTGTACCTAATCGGAATCAACTATTAATGCGATTGTTTATAACAATTAGTGATTAGAAACAACAAGGCACAACCTATGTGGTATCAAACTACCTTTTCTCTCACCGCGAAACGCCGAGGCTTTCATCTTGTTACTGATGAAATTGAACAACATTTACCACAAATTCGTCAGTACTCGGTAGGGCTTTTACATCTTTTCATACAACATACGTCTGCAAGCTTAACTTTGAATGAAAATGCAGATCCGACTGTTCGTGCCGATATGGAACAACACTTTAATAAATTTGTGCCAGAAAGAGCGCCATATTATCAGCACACCTATGAAGGGGATGACGATATGCCCGCGCATATTAAAGCTTCCACGCTAGGTTCAAGCGTCACCATTCCAATTACCAATGGAAGGTTAGCTGTGGGGACATGGCAGGGAATTTACTTAGGTGAACACCGAGATCACGGCGGAGCGCGAAGAATTGTGGCAACTATCCAGGGTACGACTGAATAATTAGTCGTAAATACAAAATAAAACAGGCGCTTAGAGCGCCTGTTTTTTGATTCGAATTGACTGATTTAGAACGGCTGATTGATCATCACACGGAACATGTTTTCTTCATCACCGAATGCCATTTCGGTTCTGACCACAATGCCCTCGACCTGGAATCGAACGCCGCCGCCCAAGTTGTATTTCATGTTGTTGTGAAGCTCGCGGAAATCAAACTCATTGGCGACTCTACCCGCATCCACAAACGCTACCCACTGCCACCAAGGCACTTCGTACCAATTAAAAATTGGCCAGTTTTGAAGCGGCTGCCATTCCGGCATAACCCGGTATTCCAGGCTATAGTGTACGGCGCTACGTCCATGATACCGATTGGCAGAATAACCTCTTAGATGATACAAGCCACCCAGTGAGACACCAGCATACTCCGGTGGGCGCTCACAAGTCCCAGAGCCACATAGTCCCCAGGTTGGCGTGTCTGCAATGTACATATCAAATGCCAGAACCTGGCGAGAAAACACGTCATCCAGTTTGCCTAAGCTAAAGAAATGACTTTGCTCGACTTCAACTTTGGTCCATGGATTATCATTCCCCGTATCCGGTGCGTGAGCCACATTGATTTTCAACTTTGCACCCTGACTTGGGTTGCGGACGTCGTTGCGGTTATCCCACTCAAACCCTAGATTAATGCCCCATGTGGAATCCGGGGACGTATCACCTGCCACATTCAGGCTGCGCTTGGAAAGAAAAGGCTCAATACGAACCGTCGATATTCCGCTGGTCGCTGGCGACGCCCCCTGAATACGCCTTTTGGGTTCATAGGCTGCTCTCGCTCCTTTGAACGCGGCTGCTCCCCAGGGGATGATATAACGCATAGTGAAATGGTATTGCGCTTCATCCGCATCTGTCACAGTCTTTTGGGATAACTGCGAATCATTACTTCCGGCAGTGCCCAGATGATAAGGGAAATCAGAATAACTGGCATTGTATGCGTCAAAACCAAGCAGCCATGCTTTCCCTACCTGATAGTTGTTGAGCCCGATAAAAGTCATGTTACTGCCTTTATCAGAAATCAAGCCGGCGCCAATTAACCCAGTTTGAGGCTGACCTACGCCTTTTAGCAGCCCCGCGACACCAATGGTGTTGCCCAGTGTGCTGGATGAAAACGCAAAAGGTACTGCTGCTGTGTCTGGCATCCAAGGAGGCAGCCATTCGTAGGCGAACGCATTGCCAGATAAGCAAAATGACGTGACGAGAAAGGTGGCGAGTGAGCGTTTAAACATAACTTAATCGGTGTATTCCATGGCAACACGTGAAGTAAGCTTAGTCACCAACTCATACGCTATGGTGCCAATATGATGTGCAACTTCTTCAGAAGGCAAGTCTTGCCCCCAAAGGATTACTTCGTCTCCGACTTTGTCTTCGCAGTCCGGTCCCAAATCGACCGTTAACATGTCCATCGAAACCCGACCAGCAACGGGTACTCGCCTGCCATTCACTAAAACTGGTGTCCCAGCAGGAGCCGTTCTTGGGTAACCATCGCCATAGCCAATGGCAATTACTCCGACCTTGGTGTCACGCTCACTGTGCCAGATAGCTCCGTAGCCGACTGGTTCGCCCTTTTTCAGGTCTCGCACTGCAATCAGGTGCGATTTTAAGGTCATGACGGGTTTAAAGCCGAGTTCTTTGGCGCTCTTGTCGGAGAAAGGAGAAACGCCATACATAATGATACCTGGACGTACCCAATCCAGATGGCTCTCTTTCCAGGCCAATAAACCAGAAGATGCCGCCAGTGAACGTTCACCTTTACAGCCTTCTGTCAGTGCAAGAAAGTTGTCAATTTGAGCTTGAGTAACCGGGTTCTCCAGCTCGTCTGCACACCCAAAATGGCTGATATAACGCAATGGTTTGGCGACGTTTTCACACGCTTTCAAGCGCTCAACAAACTCAGAATACACTTCGGGGCGCACACCTAAACGATGCATCCCAGTATCGACCTTAAGCCAGACTTTTACTGGGTTTTCCAGTGTTGCCTGCTCCAGAGCTTCAAGTTGCTCCTCACAATGCACCACAGTTTGAATATTGTTGGTAACCAGAATCGGCAAATCTCTTGGCGAGTAAAAGCCCTCGAGCAACAGAACAGGCCTGACGATGCCACCTGCCCGCAGTTGTAGTGCCTCTTCAATACGTGCCACGCCAAATGCATCTGCCCCTTCTGCTGCCTGAGCAATTTCGAGCAGACCATGTCCGTAAGCATTGGCTTTCACCACAGACATGACTTTGCTTTGCGGTGCGTGCTCTTTCACCATTCTGAGGTTGTGTTTCAGTGCAGAAAGGTCGATACACGCCGACGCAGCTTTCATATAACTCATGTTCGGCGATTACTCTTCGTCAAACGCAGGACCTGCGTAGTTATCGAAACGGGAGAACTGCCCCTGGAAGGTGAGTCGAACCGAGCCGATAGGACCGTTACGCTGCTTACCTATGATGATTTCTGCGATGCCTTTGAGTGAGCTATCTGGGTTGTAAACTTCATCTCGATAAATAAACATGATCAAGTCGGCATCCTGCTCGATGGAGCCCGATTCACGAAGGTCGGAGTTTACCGGGCGTTTGTCGGCACGTTGCTCTAGGGAACGGTTAAGCTGCGACAGTGCCACCACAGGTACATTCAGCTCTTTTGCCAATGCTTTCAAAGAACGAGATATTTCGGCGATTTCCAAGGTACGGTTATCCGACAGCGCTGGCACGCGCATAAGCTGAAGGTAGTCGACCATGATGAGCGACAAACCACCGTGCTCACGAGCAATACGACGGGCACGAGAACGCACTTCGGTTGGAGTCAGACCCGAGCTGTCATCGATGTACATGTTCTTCTTCTCCATAAGAATTCCCATGGTAGAAGAAATGCGTGCCCAGTCTTCATCGTCCAGCTGGCCGGTACGGATTTTGGTTTGGTCAACGCGAGACAGGGAGGCCAGCATACGCATCATGATCTGTTCGGAGGGCATCTCAAGAGAGAAAATCAGTACAGGTTTGTCCGACACCATGGCGGCGTTTTCACACAAGTTCATGGCGAATGTGGTTTTACCCATCGAAGGACGTGCCGCCACGATAATAAGGTCAGAGCCCTGAAGACCTGCTGTTTTCTTGTTGAGGTCTGAGAACCCAGTATCCACACCTGTCACACCGTTTTGCGGCGTCTTATACAGAATCTCAATACGCTCCAGAGTTTTCTCTAGGATGTTATCGACGTTTTGAGGACCTTCGTTCTCGTTGGTTCTGTCTTCTGCAATGGCGAAAACCTTACTTTCTGCCAAATCCAGAAGGTCTTCCGAACTGCGACCTTGTGGGTCATAACCCGCATCTGCGATTTCGTTAGCCACACCAATCAGGTTACGCACCAACGCCCGCTCTGCCACGATATCAGCATACGCATTGATGTTTGCAGCACTTGGTGTGTTTTTAGCAAGATCAGCGAGGTATGCAAAACCGCCGACATCGTCGAGTTGCTCTCGCTGTTCAAGGAATTCAGATAAGGTAATCAGATCAAGCGGTTTGCTTTCTTCAAGCAAGGTTCGAACACCATCGAAAATCATGCGGTGTGGGCGACTATAGAAGTCTTTTGCCACTACCCTTTCCGCTACCGAGTCCCAGCGTTCATTGTCCAATAGCAGACCACCGATCACAGACTGCTCTGCCTCAAGAGAGTGCGGCGGTACTTTGATAGCGTCTACCTGGCTATCCACTGGCTTCTTGTTACGATTATCTCGGTTTTCTGACATGGGTGTTCTCAACAGCTTATCTTGACCGTTCATTATAGCTAAGTTCTATACCCAAGTAACTTCAAGATACAAAGCATGGTTAAGAAAATCAGAAATTAACAGTGACCTGACCCATAACCAAAAGGCTATGAATACAATTCCGTATCAAAAGAATCTGTAAGGGGTATTGGGTGTCGAAAAATTTGCTCGCGTTGAGCCTGGTGGTGGTCAGTGCCAGTCTGTATGCAGAGGAAAACTCAGACACGGATACGTCGAGCCCCTCCCCTCTGAAAACCGAGGTGGAATTTGGCTATCAGGCACACAGCGGTAACTCTGATTCAGAATCTTTAAATAGTCGTCTTGAAGGAGTTTATACAGAAGGGCGTCACCGGCATTCCGGTGAATGGAAGTTTTACAAACTCAATAAGAATGGTAAGGAAGACAAACGTCAGTCCACCTACCAATTGCAAAGCGATTACAAGCTCGGTTCTCGCACTTACCTTTATGCTAATTTCAAAGGCATCGATTCCAAATACAGTGCTTACTTCAAAGATTACACTTGGTCTAGCGGGTTGGGTTATCAGTTTTCTTATACCGACGATTTAAAGCTTTCGATGGAATTAGGCCCGGGCTATCGTCACCAAAAGCCGAATCTGGATGAGTTGGACGACGACGATTTGATCTTTCCTCATAACGTGGATGAGTTCATTTTTCGTGGTCTGTTCAAGGGGGATTGGAAGATGCTTCCTTCACTCTCTTTAAGTGCAGAAATTTCAATAGTCAGTGGTCAATCCAATACGCGATTCGACAATGAAGCGAGTATTACCAACACTATTACGGAGAATATCGCACTGAAGCTGACTCACTCTCGCCAGTATTTGGATCGCGTCCCTAATAATTTGAGTAACACGGATACGGTTGTCTCAGCCAACTTGTTGGTGAAGTTTTAGCTCCTCTTCCCTCTTACAGGCATAAAAAAAGCTGGCATAAAGCCAGCTTTCTCAAATCGCTTGGTACTGAATTACTCAGCAGCAACAACTTGTAGGTCAACTTTAGCAAATACTTCAGAGTGAAGTTGGATGCTAATTTCGAACTCACCAGTGTTACGTAGAGCACCTTCAGGTAGGCGAACTTCGCTCTTAGCAACTTCAACACCTGCCGCTGTGATAGCGTCAGCGATGTCGCGAGTACCGATAGAACCGAACAGTTTACCTTCGTCACCAGCTTTAGATGCGATAACAACAGCTTCAAGAGCGTTTACTTTCTCAGCGCGAGCTTCAGCAGCAGACAGTTGCTCAGCAACTTTTGCTTCTAGTTCAGCACGACGAGCTTCGAACATTTCAACGTTAGCTTTAGTAGCCATTACTGCCTTATTCTGAGGGATAAGGAAGTTACGAGCGTAACCAGATTTAACGTTAACAGTATCGCCAAGACCACCTAGGTTACCGATTTTATCAAGTAGAATAACTTGCATTGTTTAATCCTCTTTCTTAATAAAACGACCGATTACTGATGCTTATCAGTGTACGGTAGTAGTGCTAGGTAGCGAGCACGCTTGATAGCGCGAGCTAGTTGACGCTGGTATTTAGCGCTTGTACCAGTGATACGGCTAGGTACGATTTTACCAGCTTCAGTGATGTAGTTTTTAAGAGTTGCTACGTCTTTGTAATCAATCTCTTGTACGCCTTCTGCAGTGAAACGGCAGAATTTACGACGACGGAAGAAACGAGCCATGGGCTATCTCCTGATCTTAAATATGTATGATGTTGTCGGCATGTAACACTAATTTCCCGTTGCCATTTCGGCTGGTTTGATAAGCGACAAATCCGCTTACCTTAATGTGACTGCCTATAACGAGTTCTTGAGTTAATTCTTTTGACTTTTGCCCGCTGATGACGACCGGCATACGACAATACACTTGTCTCGGAAGGTCAGCTTCTAACACTGTGGAGCGATGTTCCAGCCAAAATCGGCAATGTGGAACGCCCGCAGGGCTTTGGCTTCGAATTGGTGCTTTCGCGACAGTGCCACTCAGCTCCATTCGATTGGTCATTGAATGAATTACTCAGCAGCAGCTTCTGGTTTAGCTTCTGTACGCTCAGAACGCTCTGCACGCTCTTCACGACGAGGAGCACGCTCAGCACGCTCTTCTTTCTGCTTAAGCATGATAGATTGCTCAGTTACAGCAGCTTTAGTGCGCATGATCATGTTACGTAGAACTGCATCGTTGAAACGGAAAGCAGTTTCTAGCTCGTCGATCACTTCTTGACCAGCTTCAACGTTCATTAGAACGTAGTGAGCTTTGTGAAGCTTGTTGATTGGGTAAGCCATTTGACGACGACCCCAGTCTTCTAGACGGTGGATAGTACCGCCAGCTTCAGTGATTGAACCAGTGTAACGCTCGATCATACCAGCAACTTGCTCGCTTTGATCAGGGTGCACCATGAATACGATTTCGTAATGACGCATTGGTTGCTCCTTACGGATTATTCAGCTTCCACAAATGGCTCGGTCGTCCAGAGGAAGCAAGGAACTAAAGAAAATTGACCGAGAATTAAGGACGGCAAATAGTATAGAAAAACACCGCTAAGAGCAAGGAGTATTTGAAGGTCTAAAATAGATATTTTCGAAGACAAAAGTAAGGCACCGACAGAGACTGACGATGCCTTGTAAAAATAATAAGTAACAACGCTATGTTAACTGTCTGTACTTTCGAAAATCTTGTCTGCTGATGCCGCAACAAATCCAGGGTAAAGCTCGCCATTTGCCATTGGGTAACGCTTGGCGAATTCATAAAAACCACCAGGAACGACTTCTGTGCCTTCAATGAAGGTCACGGGGACTTTGTCCGCCATGGTCGAGGACTGCTCTAGCAGTACATCTGGTGAGCCTTTCACTTCTCCACCAAATTCATTGATGGTGAAGCCCGAGTTACGAAGGTGATCGTTCACCCCTTTCACTTCTTCAAAAGCATTCAGTTGGTTGACGCTAACGGTAAAGTGGTTAGCACCGTAACCGTGTGCCGCCAGCCAGGATGCGTATTCGCTTTCTTTAGCCAGCTCTTTATAGTCGATGTGGCTAATGTCCCACAGCCGACCACCGTACAGAAATTCGCTGCCTGTTAGCTTGGAACTGTCGACCTGTTTAACCAGGCTATTGACAATATCCTGAACGGTTTGAGAACACTTGTGAACTTCCAGTTCACTGATGAACACTTTTGGCTGTTTAGGATCCGGATGCTCAAAGTGTTTGGCCACCAGCTTCTTCGATTCAAAAACATAGTCACCGGCAGGTTTGTAACCGATCTCTAGCAAAGGTTTGGCTAGCGTTTCAATCCCTAATGGCTCGACACCAAAGGTGCGCAGTGCAATGTGATCGTTAATGAGTGGCTCGTCTTCTTGCAGTAACTCATGCACTTTGTGTGCAGAGGGGCAAAGACGAGTGATGTAGTCATTCCAAAGTGAAGCAAACAAATTGTCTGGCGACATAACGCCTCCTTGTTAAATCTACCAAGACAGGTAGGGGTTATTGGCAGTCACCTCAACCCGAGGTGACCTCAGCCTGTGACAGAGTTCTGGTTGACTTCCAGTTATTATTATTTTGGCTCGAATTGTTAGGGGCTAATTACCTATGTGGATAGCCCCGATATTATTTTGTTTACTATTTTAGCTCGACACCTGGGCTGAGCGTGGCTGGCAATACTGTCTCTTGCCCTTCCATAGATGCCATTGGGTACGCACAGTAATCTGCGGCGTAGTAAGCGCTCGGGCGTAAGTTGCCAGAGGCTCCCGGTCCGCCAAATGGGGCATCACCACTTGCGCCCGTTAGCTGACGGTTGCGGTTTACAATGCCAGCTCTGATGTGCTCGACAAAGTAGTCCCAGTCGCTATCCAGGGTAGAAACCAAACCAGCAGACAGACCAAATCGGGTGTCATTTGCCATGTCCACTGCGGACTCCAGCCCTTCATAACGAATCACCTGAAGCAGGGGACCGAAGTATTCTTCGTCTGGCAGGTTTTCAATCTCTGTGACATCAATGATGCCCGGAGTGACAAACGCTTCTCCTTTTGATGCTGCCTCAATCAGGCTCACACCGCCCAAACCTTGTAGGTTGGTTTGCGCTTCAAGAATACCGCTCGCAGCCTGAATGGAAATTTGAGGTCCCATGAAGGGAGCGGGATCTGCAAATGGTTCATCGACTCGGATGTTAGCAGTAGAAGCCACCAGCTTGTCGATCAAAAGATCGCCCTTTTCGCCGACAGGCACGTACAGACGACGAGCACAAGTACAGCGTTGGCCCGCACTGATAAATGCAGATTGAATGATGGTATAAACCGTCGCGTCCACATCGCCGTAATGATCTGCGATGACCATTGGATTATTGCCGCCCATTTCAAGCGCCAGCATCTTATCTGGCTGACCAGCAAACTGACGATGTAGAACATGACCCGTATTGGCGCTACCAGTGAAAAGAACACCGTCGATTTTTCTGGCATTCGCCAGCGCAATCCCTGTTTCTTTTGCACCTTGTACCAGGTTAATCACACCATCAGGCAAGCCTGCCTGTTGCCATAACTTCATCGCGAATTCACCAGTCCAGGGTGTTTGCTCTGAAGGCTTGAATACCACTGTGTTGCCTGCCAATAAAGCTGGAACAATGTGACCATTAGGCAAGTGACCCGGGAAGTTGTAAGGACCAAATACTGCCATCACACCAAGTGGACGGTGGCGAAGTACAATTTGGTTGCCTGCGGCTTCGCGCTGCGCTTCGCCTGTACGGTCGTGGTAAGCGCGAACTGAGATGGCAATTTTTCCTGCCATAGCGCCCGCTTCAGTACGAGTTTCCCAGATGGGTTTACCCGTTTCTTTGGCAATGATGGTCGCGATTTCTTCGCTGTTCTCTTTCACCAGCTCGGCAAACTTTAAGACAACGGATTCACGCTCAACGAATGGTAGTTTCTTCCATTGCAAAAACGCGGTGCGTGCGGCATCAACTGCCGATTCCACCTGATCTTCCGTCGCGCCTTTACCTTCCCAAATCGTCTCGCCATTGTATGGACTGGTTGAAGCCAGTGCTTCGCCTGCGCCTTCTACCCAAGACCCGTTTATCCAGTGCGTGCTCATACTGCTAATCCTTCTATCCTGTTCACGTTACTGTGCGAGCAAACGCACGTAATCACCGTCTTTGACTTCCAATGCATTCGCCACTTCCTGGCTCAGCATGACGGTGTCGGTTGCTTTGTCGTACGCAGCAGTCGCTGCGGTCGCTCTGAAGTTTTCGAACGATGAATTACACATCAAATAATGCTGTGCGCTTGAATGTTCCTGTACGCTGACTTTTGCCCGGAATGAGTGGCGTACCGATTCAATATTTCGAAGGTCGCACTCCACCGACGGACCAGCATCAAAAATGTCGACATAACCACGGCATGAGAAGCCTTCCTGTTCGAGCAAACGAAGCGCTGGACGGGTGTTGTCGTGCACTTTACCAATCACTGCCTGTGCTTCTGGTGACAGTAAGTTGATGTAAATAGGCAGCTTAGGCATGAGGTCGGCAATAAAGCCTTTCTTACCAATACCCGTCAGATAATCTGCCATGGTGAAATCAATCGAGAAGAAATGCTCTTGCAGCCATTGCCAGAATGGTGAGTTGCCTTCATCGTCTGACACTCCTCGCATCTCTGCAAATACGGTTTCTGAAAAACGATGCGGGTGCTCAGCCATCATCAAGAAACGACATTTGGACATCAGGCGACCGTTTAACCCCTGACGAAATTGCGGGCGTAAGAACAGGGTACAGATCTCACTGCACCCGGTGTAATTGTTACCAAAGGTCAGCAGTTTAACGACGTTATTCACGCCTAACTTGGGTGACGAATGCACTACTTTGCTGATGTGGTATGTGTAAAAAGGCACATCCCAGCCAATGGATGCTTCAATGCCCGTTGTGCCGGCTACTTCACCCGTTTCGCTGTCGAAACCGACCATTAAGTAGCCTTCATCTCCGGGTTCGGTGACTTCAGATTTGCCGAAACTGTAGACCGAGTGGTCAATGCGATTGGTTAATAATTCTTCGTTGACAGGAAGAGAAGTAAATCCATGTCCTGATTCTACGGCACAGGTATTCAGTGCCTCATAATCTTGTTTCGTAATAGGACGAACTACCAGCATCACAACTCCCTCCAGATGCTATTGCAGAATCTCGCGCCAAGAAAAAGGCCGGGTACGTTCACACCCGACCAGTTCGATGTGTCGAGCTTCTGCCTTAAACTAAGCTTGCGATGGCTTTTTCTAGTCTTGCCAGCCCTTCTTCGACTTCTTCTTTTGAAATCACAAGAGACGGGGTAAATCGAACGACGTTGGCACCAGCAACCAGAACCATCAGCCCTTCATTACCTGCTGCAACCAGGATGTCGCGAGCACGACCTTGCCACTCTTCATTCAGAGCTGCACCTAGCAGCAGACCTTTACCGCGAATTTCAGAGAAAATCGGGTACTTACTGTTAATTCTAGACAATCCTTCACGGAACAGCGCTTCACGTTCTTTCACGCCTTCCAGAACGTCTGGCTGGCTCACAACATCAACCACAGCTTCTGCTACCGCACAAGCCAGTGGGTTACCACCGTATGTTGAACCATGAGTACCGATTTTCAGATGCTGAGCCAGTTCTGTTGTGGTCAGCATTGCACCGACAGGGAAACCACCACCCAGTGATTTTGCCGTGCTTAGAATGTCTGGTGTGATACCAAGACCCTGGTATGCATAAAAGTCGCCTGTACGACCATTACCTGTCTGAACTTCATCAAAAATCAGCAGCGCATTGTGTTTGTCACACAATTCACGTACCGCTTTTACGAATTCTGGAGTTGGGGAAACAATGCCGCCTTCCCCCTGAAGAGGTTCCATCATGATGGCACAGGTGCGATCTGAGATATGCGCTTTCAGCGCTTCGATGTCGTTATATGGAAGGTGAGTAACATCACCCGGCTTAGGACCGAAACCGTCTGAGTAAGCAGCTTGCCCACCCACAGTTACAGTGAAGAATGTGCGACCGTGGAAGCCTTGTTGAAATGCGATGATTTCAGATTTTTCTTCGCCATGCTTATCTGCTGCCCAGCGACGTGCCAGTTTCAATGCCGCTTCGTTTGCTTCTGCACCTGAGTTTGCAAAGAAGACTTTCTCAGCAAAGCTTACTTCGGTCAGCTTCTTCGCCAAACGTAGCGCTGGCTCGTTGGTCATCACGTTACTTAGATGCCAGATTTTGTTCGCCTGATCTGTAAGAGCAGAAACCATCGCGGGGTGACAATGTCCCAAGCAGCTCACAGCGATACCACCAGCAAAGTCGATGTATTCTTTACCAGCTTGATCCCATACTCGTGCACCTTCACCACGAACAGGAATGATCTCCATCGGGTTGTAACAAGGCACCATTACGTCATTAAACAGGCTGCGTTCTACTTTGTTTTCCATTGTCATCACATACTCCATTCCGATCCCAATGTATTTGAGCAATAGCCAGAATCCGATACCACGTGGTATTTTCTACTGCTCAAACATTGTATTTACATTAAATTAACTATTTCAATAGTGATTTGTTCTTTTTATAGAACAAACAACACGCTAGCTGCCAAGAGCCATGAGTATTTATGCACCAGCCAAATGCTTTTATGAAGCAATTTATACTTATACGTAAAATAAGCTGGGGTTAACCATATATAGATAGAAGGGTTACGAAGACAAGCGAATCGTATTGCGAATAGTTTTGCATAGAACGCTATTAAGAAAAAAAGCGGAAAAAATGTTAAGAAAAGTGACCCGAAGCAGGCTTTAACGACGCAGAAAGTTGGCGAGCAGCTCGTGCCCTTGCTCTGTTTTGATGGATTCAGGGTGAAATTGCACCCCTTCAATAGGCAAAGTGTTGTGCTGAAAGCCCATGATTTCGTCGAATTCACCGTCAACGTCTTTTGTCCAGGCCGTCACTTCAAAGCAGTCTGGAAGTGTTTCTGCTTTGACCGTCAGAGAGTGATAACGCGTGACCGTCAACGGCATATTCAGTGCTTCAAACAATCCTTGCTGCTCGTGCCAGATTGGTGAGGTTTTTCCGTGCATCACTTTCTTCGCACGAATCACATCTCCACCAAATACCTGAGCAATTGCCTGATGACCCAGACACACACCTAATATAGGCAATTTGCCAGCAAAGTGTTCTATAGCCTGCAGCGAGATCCCTGCTTCATTCGGAGTACACGGCCCGGGAGAGATAACTAAGTGGCTAGGTGCCAGTGCTTCGATACCTTCTATGGTGATTTCATCATTACGCACGACTTTGACATCCGCACCCAGCTCGCAGAAGTACTGATACAAGTTGTAGGTGAAAGAGTCGTAGTTATCGATGATTAACAACATAAAGGCAGTTTATAGACATGTTACTTAAGGGCGGTATTGTGCAGCAGAGTCACGGAAAGGCAAGTGAAAATTCAGGTTAGTTTGGGTCTGCTGACCTTTCTAGGTTAAATTTTACCCGAATGGGATGCTTGGTCAGATACGTTTTGATCGCGGTGCAAGATTTTAAATCTCGCCGATTTATCCGGTTATTTTTCCGAACATCATTCCAACACTTTAAACCCTTCGGTTGTCAACAGATTGAAATCAAAGTCGGTGAAAAGAAAGCGCTTTTTCACTTTGTTCTACGATCAATGTCTCCTATCAGCACCTTCCATAAACATCCAAGTTCGAGATATTAATAAATATGAATCTCATTGCTATGCGATTCGATTAATATTACTAACAATAAACATAGGATGTACGATGCATAAAAAACGGATTATCTCATTAGCAATTGGGGCAGCAATTGCTTATGCCGGCACAGCAGGCGCAACTGATAGATTCCACGCCGACCGTTGGCTAACACCAGGTGACCCTCTATTACAACATCAGTGGAACTTACTGAACACTGGTCAGGCGGCTTTCGCAGCACAGGGTGGTGTTGCAGGACATGATTTGAACTTGTGGCAAACGCACTTGTTTGGATATGGCGGTCAGGGCGTGATTGTTGCCGTGGTTGATGACGGGCTTGAGATTGCTCATCCAGATCTGGCACCAAACATTAAACCGGGTTCCTGGAACTTGGTTACAAATACCAACGATCCAACGCCAACAAAAGCGTCAGCCAGCCACGGTACGTCAGTAGCGGGTATTATTGCAGCGGCGGGTGGCAACAATGAAGGTGTTCGTGGTGTTGCTCCACAAGCCGGTCTGAAGGGTTATAACTACCTAGATGAGCAGTCTATCGAAAGCTGGCTCATTACCCACGGTAAAGATCCAAGAACGGCTGATGTGCGCGTGTTCAACCAAAGCTATGGTTCTCAGCCTCTATTTAGTATCCCTTACGACTTAACCAATAATCTGAACCTGGCAGTTCAGGATGCGGTTCACCAAGAAGTCAGTACCACAGCACATCAGGGCAAAGGGGCACTGTTTGTTAAGTCTGCTGGTAATGGCTTCGGACGCACCAGTGTTCGATTCACCAGTGGCGCTACTTTCCGCATTCTTCCAAAAGATTACGATACTGCAGAAGTGCCTAATGAAGGGCTGCCATGGCAGAACAGTAACCTTTCTTTCAACAACGCCAACTACTGGAATATGACGATAAGTGCGATGAATGCCGATGGTAAGCTGTCTTCATACTCTTCCGTTGGTAGTAACGTCTTCCTGACTGCTCCTGCGGGTGAGTTTGGACGTGACAAACCAGCTCACGTTACCACTGACCTAATGGGTTGTGATCGTGGTTACAACACCATCGAGCGAGCAGATCGTAACGGCTTGCATGGCGGAACAGCGGACGATCCAAACTGTAACTACAACGGCGTTATGAACGGTACGTCTTCTTCCGCGCCGAACACATCTGGTGCCGCTGCTTTGCTTATGAGCGTACGCCCAGATTTATCTCAGCGTGACATTCGCCACCTATTGGCGACAACAGCAACCAAAATCGACGCAGAGCACGTGAATACTGACATTTCTTACACCACTTCATCCGGTGTATCACGAACTGTCACAGGGTTAGAAGGATGGTCTGCCAACGCTGCAGGTTATGACTACAGCCCATACTACGGCTTCGGTCTTATTGATGTAGATAAAGCGATGTTTGCCGCACGCACTGCGCAGCCTCTGCCACCATTACAGCTCACTGAATGGAAGACCACTACAGCAAACATCACTGTGCCAGACGCGGGTGATCAAGCCGTTACGGATACAGTAGCCATCAATGATGCGCTTAAAGTGGAGTCAGTTCAGGTTAAAGTTGATATTGACCACGAGCGTACCAGCGATCTGCTGATCGAATTAGTCTCTCCTTCCGGTACCAGCAGTGTTCTGATGTCTCCTCGTAACAGCCTGGTTGGACGTTCTCTACTGCAAGGTATCGGACAAGCGATTGGTGACGAAAGCCGCGGTTACCGCGATCATCTGTTACTGAGCCATAAGTTCTATGGTGAAGATGCTGCGGGTGAGTGGACATTGCGAGTGACAGATACCAGCGGTGAGCACAGCCACTGGATCCTGCGCAACCGCAATGACGAAACTCAGAGCTTCAACATCCCTCACTTAAACAACAGCGTACCGGGCACGATCAACCATTGGTCAATCCGTATTATTGGTCACCAAGGTTAATCAAGGAGATACCTATGAAATTTAAAGCGATTGTACTTGCCTCTGTTTTGGTTTCAGCATCGGCAATGGCAAACTCAGACATTAGAAATGAAATTGGTATTTCCGCCGCGCCGGGTGAAAAAGTGCTTATTAACGGTCAAACCTTTTTCAAAGAGAAAGAGGAATCTTTTTCACTGCTTCGTTTCCTAGGCTTCGACAACCCTGTTGAAGTGTATGCAGGTGACGCACTTACTGATGAAACGGGCATCGAGACTCACAAAGCCAGTGGTGTCATTTTGGTAAGAGCAAGCCAGGATCAAGCGAAAGCTCTGGCGAAGGAGTACGGCTTAGAGGTGGTATCTCAGGCAGGTTCTATTTCTGTATTGAAAGCATCTACATCCACTGAACTGCTTAACTTAGCGTCTCAGTTGGAAGCTAAAGGTGTCACTTTACAAGTCGAGCTTGTGAACAGCGCTGAGCAGCCAGAATAAATACAGCCACAGTAAACATACAAAGCCTTGGTACTCCACCAAGGCTTTCTTGTTTAAGCGTGACCAAATAGAAATAAAAAACCAGCAGAGGGTACCTGCTGGCTTTGTGATGATCTCAATCTCGTATAAGCGAGTTACTTACAAGAAATTTGGTCCCAGTTCCAACCAGAGTTTGGATTGCTGCCCGGAGTATCCCAGACACCTGGGTTATTTTTCGCGATATAGCACTTACCTGCATGAGTCACTTTGTCACCATTGGCAACCTGGCTCACACCTTCTTGCCACTCAATGAATCCATTTGGATTTGTTGGTGGAGGTGTTGGTGTTGTTGTGCCGTTAAACACTTCCCATGCACCGCCTAGCGCTGGGTCATCACCCTGAGTCCAGTTTTTCGCTTGGTAAACCACACCTTTACGTGCCGCTTTGTCGCCTTTGTTGTAAACCTTGTTCACATCCCAACCCGCAACGCCATCAACTGCTGGCTCACCAGGCTCTACTGGAATTGCTTTATCCACAACTCGAACTTCAGGCCAGATGGTATGAGAACCATAGAAGTTAGTCACACACTTCTCGTAGTCACCTGGAACAAGAGCAGAATAAGCCGTTTGGAAAGGTACCAGTTCACATTCAAACGATGCGCCTCCCGGGCGTTCTGGGTGTGGTTTCCAATTACCATCCCAGTTGGTGTAAAGCACGTCTGTTGAACCTTTCAGGTTCAAGCTGCCAAATGGCGTTTGCTGATAGCAAGTGTTCTTCTCATCTGCTTCAATTGGGATCTGGTAATGAGCCGCTAAGCCTTCCCAGTAGCTGATGCGGTTAACTGGCTGACCTTTTGTCTTATTGTGCTCACCACACTCAATACCACCGTTGATCACATTGATGGTAGTACCAAAGCCATAACCAATACCGGCTTCGATTTCACGCTGTGATGGTTTCCATGTACGGTCAATAACATGAAGCATGGCTGGTTTTGGTGCCTGAGGAGTCAGGAAGAACCAGATAGCAGAAGCCATGTTCAACCAGGAATCTGCCACCAAAGCAGGATTCTTAAGAAGCACAGTCGCATCACCATCGAACATCACTTCTGAGAATGCGCCGTAGTTAAAGTGGTAAGACAGCTGCTTCGCACCACGACCAAAGTAACCTTGTCCAGGTTCGCACGGCCAGCGTCTGTTCTGCCAATCATCAGAACCACACCCTGTTGTGTAGCCTTCCTGACCTTCAGCCCAACCCATCTCTCTTACATGGAATAGGGCTTGCTGCCACTTTTCCAGACCAAGAGGGTTATCTGAAACATTACTTACTTCAACGTGACCACCTGTTTCCTGCGCAAAGTGCGCAAAAGCCGTCACAATCGATTTCTTACAGATAGCATCTGAATCACGACCGTCAGTGTATTCGCCACAGAACGCTGGGAATTTGCCAATCGCACGCAGGAAACGTGTGTAAGAGTATTCTGGTGCCGCCATGTGAGTTAAGAAATCCCACTCGGTTTGCGGGAAGACACGCTCAACACGTTTAACGTTTTCTGGGTTGGTCGTCAGCCCTGGCTGAATCGCTTCAACTATCGTGTTTGGACGAGTTTCGAGCGCTTTCGACCAGATGGCATACATAGGATCGGAAGTTAATGATTTTTCAACGGCTTGAATATCTGCACGAGCAATGATGTAACCGTTTGGATTTGTAGGGTCCGGTTGGATGTTCATTGCAGCAAATGCATTTGCAGACAACAAACCACCAATCAATACTGAAAGGTAACGTTTTGTTTTCATTCCTATTCCTCTCGCTCCATAAAAATAAGGAAATTAGCAGAATGATAATTTAGTCAATGGATTATTCGCAGTGAATTCTATAAGCGTAATGAATATCTCCGAGTCACTTCTACCAAATGAAAACCGAACACCAACTGGCTACATTTTTATTGAGCGATTTATCGAGGAAATAACAGGTTTAGTAAACAACTCTATTGATATGACAAGATCACACTTTGAGCCATAAAGAAAAACAGAAGCCAAAAGCTTCTGTTTTAAAGGGAAATGCGAGTTGATGTTAAATCCTGACTTGTTCCAGTACATTTTCTGCGTAGTTTTTGAGGCTTGTGATCCCTATAGTTGGGATATACTCCTCAAGTACTTCAATCGCTTCTGGGTACTGCACTGCCATGTTCCCTAGCAAATCAACCAGTTGCTTAATCACTTGCTGGTTGGTTTCAGCAAATAGGCGCTCTTTGTATACCTGAACAAACTCAGATCTCGGCGTGGTGAAACTCAGACCTGCTGATGCGATTTCTCGAACACGTTCATCTTCAGCTTCCAATGAGCTCAGCAATACAGACTGAGCTTCTGGCGTATTGACGAACCGGAGTGAATTGACGGCCGCATGGCGCACGGATTTATTCTCATGGCTTAAGAAGGGCGTCACCTTGTCTGTTTGGTTCGGTGAACCAATGTTACCAAGCACACTCAGTGAATCAGCAATATCACTCGCGTCTGAAGCCTGACTCAATTCAAGTTCAAACTGTTCATAGAGCTTATTCGCCCTGTCTTCATCTCTGTCCAGTAAGTTATTCGCCATGCTACCCAAAACCAATTTTGCCTGGACTTGATCTTCATGTTTAAAGAGCGTTCGAGACATTGTCTGAACCGCATCAACACTTGCTGGAGTCGGCTCTTTTAGGAACGCAAGCTTTAGCATGATTGCCTGTTGCTTCGATATTGACGAGGTATTGAGTACATCCAGCAGAATTTGCTGAGCTTCAGGTGAGCCAATATTGACCAGAAGTGCACTCAGCATTTGAAAAGACGGATGGCTGGCGTTGTACATCCTCATCCACTCTTCTATCTGAGCCAGCTTTGACGGGTCCAACGCAACCCAGGCACGAAGCTCGAAGAACAACTGAGAGCGCTCTTTATTGCCATAAGACGGCGTTGCGCGCAGACGACCTTTGAAAGTATCAGGATCAGCGTTAGACAAGGTATTTTCATACATTTGAGTCTTCAACAGCGTTTTCTGATAGTGACCAGCCAACGTATCCTGGACGACTTGCCCAACCAAAGCCGTTCTGGTGTCTGCTATTTTTGACTGAGAGAGGTAGTTCAGGCTGAGAGACATGCTCTCTTTCGCCATCAAACGGTTAGCGGAGAAGGTACTTCGTTCTCTGTTAGTTTGAATCTGCTCGATACGCTTAAAGAACCGACTGATCACCACATTCGTGGATTGATTCATACGGACTTGCGGGTTAAGTGCAATATATTCTTTTAAGATCGTCGTATCTAACGTTGGAGAAGAACCTTCCTGCAAGCGGTAACTCACATCGTAATCTGAAGTAAAGTCGCCTTCCACAGTCTGCCAGCTGGCTTTACCGTCGTTGGTAAGTGAAACCTGAAACTGCCCTATCCACTCCTTTAATACAGGAGAGAACTCAGCGAAGTAGCGCTCCTGAAACTCTAAGTCGGATAAAAGACCATCTTTACTCAGAGTACCTGTTGCAACGATGTCTTTCGGCCATACCCAATTCACTTCTTCGTTGATACTGGCTTTAAAAGTGTCTGCATCAAATGAAAATTCCAATTGATAGCCCAATGCATTTTCCTCGATAACATGGATATGCATCTTACCTTTGAAGGCATAATCCACGTTTATCGAAGAGGCAATAAGGTTGGCAGCTTCGGCATACCCCGAAGCATGACCAGATGCATCACTGGTGTACTCTAACCCGTAAGTGTATGTATTACCGGGCTCGAAACGGATCAAGTAGTTTTGCTCCGTTCCTTTGAGATACCCAATCAAAATCAAAGCAACAACCGCTGCCATTGCAGCCAAGTACAGCGTTACCTTTTTTGTCATTCTTTACCAACCTAACTGTTTTTAGTGTAAGAAACCGTGCAGGCTTCTTAGCACATTTGCGTTATCAATTTTTTCTTGCTCAGTGACCGAAGTCGATGAGGTGCCACTAAGCGAACTTACAGGCACGGAATCACTGAAGCTCTCAGCTTCCATATGCCAGTCGGCGGAGTTTCGAGCCATCACACCCTGAGCACGCGATTGCGCCGAGTTGTGATCAATCGTCGCCGCAAGCCAGGATTCATACTGCTCCAGGTTTTGCTTAGCCGATTGGTCATTTAACTGAAACTCTGCACGTTTTTGAGGAAGTAAGGTAACAGATGCACTTTCAAGTTCCTCTTTCAACTTCGAAAACGTATTTTGAATTCGAACCTGAGTCTTAGAGCTATAGTCATTCAGAGCGACATGTCTTTGATACAAATTCACTTTGCCTTTTAACGCATCCGCTTCACGTCGGTCGGTCTGATCGATCAGAGACCCGGTCATCTGAACACCCTGATAACCATACACCAGTTGCCAGTTCATAATAGATTTTGACCATGAATAGCCACCGTAACTATATAAGTTCTTTGACGTACGCTTGGTTCTAATACATGGATAAGGGATCTTTATAAAGCCTATTTTCTTTTTACAGATCTTGATCCACGGATATTCGATGTAGCCACTAATACTCCCATTCATGGCCCTGACTGTCGCATCAGACGTTAAGCTCAATTTAAGATAAGGCTCTCCCGTCTTGGCAAAAAACAAACCTCCTTTCCCACGAAGTGGAGCAGAGAAGTTAAGAACATCAATTGTTCCTCTAGCCCCAGCAGAAAGGACTTTCTTTATCCCTACGGCTCCTTCAGCAAATGCACCGGCTCTTGCTATTGGCATTAACTCGGCGAAGACTTGAGTATAATAAAGTCCCCAATTTAATCTTGCATTTGCACTAGCATATACCCCAACTGAGACATAAACTGGAATCGGTCCTATAGTAAATTGACTGGTTTTACTAAAAGAATAGCTATGACCATCTCCTCCACCAAGAAGATCCGTGCTTTCTTTTATAAGCCAGCTATCTTTTTCTTTTTGCCCATTTTTATCCTTACCATCTTTCTTTTCATGTTTGTTAACCAGCTGATGACCAAGTACTTTTACCAAGACTCTCCCTTCAAGCTTCTCTGGACCAACCTCTGCTGTCGCATATGCACCAACCGCATTATTTTCTTTATTAAATATGTATACGTCCGCTTGCCCTGAAGCAATAGCCCATTGGAGGTCTTCTGACCCGCGAATCTCATAGTATGCAGATGCTTTAGTGCCAGCAATGCTCCGATTACCTAAATCAAAACCAATCCAGTCTTTGCGCTTCTTGAGAGCTAAGTCTTCCCGAGTTGGCGGTTTAAAAGATTCGTTGAAACTAATTGAAGGTACATCTGGGATATCCCAATCAGCAGGAATGCTAAGACCTAAATCCTTAATGGTATTTTTGATGAATTCAGGAGAAGGTAAAGTTAACTTTATTTTTAAACCATCCAGCTCTAAGAATTCTTTTCCCCACTCCATCGCTTTAACCAATGGAGACCAGGTTAATATGCTATCAATGGCTGGTAAATCAAAACCCATTTCTACCAAGGTACTATTGATTTTATCTTCGATATAAGTAATCACTGCCTGAGCATGATTTATTCCAGTTCCAGTTCCAGTTCCAGTTCCAGTTCCAGTTCCAGCATTACCAATAATAGATTGAACTAACCGATCAACATCTACTTCAGTTACTCCATTTACCGTTTTCATTGGCAAATTCATAGCTTCGTAAACTGTATATCCAAGGGCACAAAAGATTTTATTAGTGTTGTTAGCAGCTCGAATGTACTGATCAAATTTAGTTAAATCACCTGATTTTAATCTGTATGGTTTATCTAAAAACTCTTCAAGTTTACCATCCACATGTTCCGCTATATGTCCGTTTAACTTACTAACCAATTTATCCACATCAATTTGAGCACAACTTTTAGGATCGACAGAGTCTAATTTTTGCATCAAATTTTCGTAGGCTTTAATTTCCAATGCATCTAATAACCGCTTTCGAGTTGCTTTAGGATCGTTATATAACTCATATAGGTTTATTGGTAAGTCTTCATACGAATCATCACGCATAGTATACCCATATGGTGTAATCTGAGATTCTATGCTGTTTGTAATCTCAAGATATTCATCTATTGCGATACGCACTTTTTCAGGCTGTGAAGGAATCTTCAAGAGTATGTAGTTTTTACCAGACTGGACAATCAAATCTAAATCATCTTCTGGCTGCTTGTTGGCCCAATCTATAATTTCATTCTCAGTAAACGGGAAAAACTCCTTAGGCTCCAACGTACCGTACACTAGCTTTAGTATTTCTCCACTTGACGGTGCTCCTGCGTTTTGTGCAAACACGGAAGGCACATTAAAGAAAGTGAATAGAGCAAAGAGACAAAGCAGTTTCTTCAATGTAGATATCATTGTGTCACCTCCGAGAAAGGTGCTTGAGGAACGCGAGATAACTGAGCATGCAGATAACGCTGCTGATCAAGCGTCATTTTTTGAATAGCGGTTCTATCCAACCCAATCAAACTTTTCAGTAACGCGCAGTTATATTTCTGGTGGTTTGCCGAAATTTTGCATTGCGGCGCATACCGAGACACGGTGGTTCGATAATTGTTATACAGTGAAATATATGCTCGACGTTTACCAGAAGCTAAGCTGCGCTTGGCGTTGTTATACTGACTATCAATAAAACTAATGCTGGGCTGCTTTAAAGAAGCATCTAAAGGACTATTTAAAATTCGTTCACGATCTTTAAGGTACTTCTTCTCAAATATTAAAAACTTCGCATCTGCAAGAAACCAATTTCGTCTCACTTGAGATCTTATGTAGGACGCTGATGCCGAAGCAGTTTTCTCTGGCTCAGCAACTAAAGCTTGTACTGCAAAAAGTTGCTTCAGTTTAGATAGAGATTGCTCCAACTCAGGAAACTGTAACCTTGAGAGATTAACAATAGACTGCAATACATCATTGGTAAGTAAAAGAGTTTGTTCAAGTCTAGCCATCTTCTCTACAGTGAAGCTGTTGCTAAGATCTTCAAATGCCTCATAGGTAACTGTTACATTGTTGTTTAGTGCTGGAATTGACGCTTTAAACTCAGCGACATAGTCTGCTGGGTACTGAGGAATATCGTTTAACAGTGCCATCCCTCGATTAGCTTTGCTTCTAATTTCATCAGACTCATCTATTACTTTATAAAGCTCATTTAGCAATAGAGAAATTTCACTTTTAAACGCTCCAGCATCAGACTTAGCTAAGCTCTGGTGGTCGCTTAAACGACGCCTTAGGTCGTTCATCTTATTCATCCAAGCATTATGATCGGTATACCAATTTGACACTTGGTCTGACACACCATTTTGTCCTAAATAGTGTTCATCTCTTGCGAGTTTGTATTGACTTAATGATTGTAATATTTGATCAATTCGATAATTGATTTGATTGAGAGACTTTTGCTGACTATCCAACTGTTCAGAGGTTATGTTTGCCGCAATTACATTTCCCTGAAATAGCGTCAATAGCAAAGCCGCTCCAACTAGCCTAACTTTCATGTTATACCCAGTAGAAGTAAAAGTAATATATAAGGAAGCCACTTACAGTTTTGACTGTAAGTGGCCAATTTATTTAAAGCTCTAAGAGCTTCGCCCGAAGCTCACGAATCTTCTTGTTTTCGGCTTCCCGTGCTTTTTCCGCAACAGATAAAGTATGATCAATAACGCGGGAAAGGCTTAATACTTTGTTAGTATTAATTTCCTGCATTCTAGCTATCACTGCTTTAAGCTCATTATTGGTTGAATTCGAATTATTGATATTTTCATTAATTTCAGCTAAATCAATAACAAAATTCCACGTCGCATAGTGAATTCCTGGGTAAGGGTCATAACTATAAATGTCAATCAAACTGTCAAAATCAGGATTGAATAAAGCTTCAACAGCAACCGGCTCTTCGAACCCTTGCTCTTGAGTTAGTTGAGTAGCAAAGAGTTCAAGTTTCTCAAAGTTTGGTAGAGTTAGTTCGTTGCTAGCAGCATCTAACTCCTTAATTGTTATATCCACTAGAGCTGAGGCATACCCATACTTCAAGTCCTTTTTCCAAGCATATCCGTAGTATTCGAAGTTTTTATTCTTATCGAAATTATCTCCGAATATGAAATCTCCGTTGCTATCTACAGCTCTGTATTCTTCTGGTAGAAGCGTCCCATCAAAGAAATGTAAGTTTTGCACCTCCAAAAGGGTTCCCCAAAGAGCTGAAATTTGAGATTTAATTGCATCCTTTATACTCATATCTCCACGAGATATAGTGGCTAATGATTCTCGCTCAACTATTACAGCCTGTGCTTCG
The DNA here is from genome assembly GCF_019904195.1 of Vibrio sp. SCSIO 43132. Lineage (NCBI taxonomy): Bacteria > Pseudomonadati > Pseudomonadota > Gammaproteobacteria > Vibrionales > Vibrionaceae > Vibrio > Vibrio sp. SCSIO 43132. Next base: position 326,159 of record NZ_CP063199.1, on the reverse strand, counting down.
GCAACTAATATACTGGCTAATCTTTCTAATTCAGGTATGTACCCTAAATTGTCCGTAATTCCTAAGTGTACCTTCCAGCCCGCTTCGCTGATATCCTGACTGTTAACAACCGTAAACTTTGCAGGGTTAGTACCACATGCGGTAGCAAAATTACTAATCGCTTGAGAACTGAAACCACTTAACCCAGAGTCTGAGTGAACGCCAATCTCTGATAACCTGTCATTTTTGTACACCAAAGGTATTTTCAGGGGCGTTACTCTTGAATTATTTGGACAACTCAGCTCATAGTAGGCTGATGGAATAACCTCTGAGGTAAATTCCTCTCCACTCGCTCCCCAGCGAGATGTCACTCGAGTAGGAAGAGGGGATAAGTTTGTGACTTCAGCTGGTATAAACGTTGTAATATCCCCAACTTGGATCGGAACCAAACCAAGGTTTTTTATAATGCGGTTTTTCTTTTCTATTTCTCGTAGCTCCCCACCAAAACTGGCTTGAGGGACTTTAAACCTTAGATCGACACTTTTTGCCTCTACGCGCAGCTCTTTATTTATACAAGTCTCTATATTTCCGGCTACACGACAATGAGGGCTCCCGCTATAATGCGAAGACTGTTCAAACTGATAAGCGCCACTTCCACAATGAGTTACATTTGCTGTTTTCCCTTCTTGGCGATTAAACGATTGATAAATTTCTGAACAGTTCTGAGTTTTTTTCTCAACCAAGAAGGTTGGCGAACTTTGCCTTACACTTATACTTCCCAACAACTCTAAGTTTTCTGGAAATAATTCCACCGAAGGCTTAGCAGAGGATAAAGTTTTATTTATGGTTGGTGTAATATTCCCACTCACCCAGTCGTCCAAACTGCAAGACCACTGAGCGTGAGCAGGATATTTATTGGCAGGATATTCATCGGGTTTTAGCGTGCATGCGTTAGCAGCGCTAGTGAAAGACACTGCTGAAAGTACCGCTCCGACGGCAAGGTATAAGTTAGATAGTTTCATAGAGCTGATCATCCCTTAATCATTTGATAACTCTGAACAACAGGGCTGCCCTGCTCACACGCTTCAGATATATGAAATTTCACTTTGGTTTGCGTAAACATTGCAGACGCTAGTACCGAAATAGTTTGCTGTTCAGAGGTAGAAACCAGTACCTGATTACCTGCGCAGTCACTTTTAATATTGAGTGCATTCGGCAACACAATTTCGCAATACTCGCTGTCCATAGCGCACTGTATATTGCTGATTTCACTGACATGAGTACCAGCGGCATTCACTCCTACGGAAAACAAAGCAAGACTGAGAAGAGTTTTGAGTCTCATACTCCCCCCTTACTTAACGCTTTTGCGCGCAAGTACATTAAAAGAAGCCAGTTCAGGCAGGGCGTTATAACAAGCGTTGGAAAGTTCGATCTCAACCTGATGGTTAGTCATCATGGCAGATGAGAGCAGCGCTACAGCTAGCTTTCCTTGCTCGTTATCAGATTCCCATGTGATTTGGTTGGCAGTACATTCAGCCGGACCCACCTGTTCTAAATTCAAGGTCAAAGAACAACGGTTAGTTGCCTGATCGCACCCCAGGCTTTGAATGGATGCTGGTGGAAGACTCTGAGCCATCGCGGCTGTTCCAAATAAGGACAACCCCAACGCGATAAATAACTTATGTTTCATTTCTAAACCTATGTACGTTGTTAATGAATTTCCATGAACGTCGAATTTGAGCCAGTGCTTAAAACCATCTGCCGAGCTTCTTTCGAAGTGTTCACGGATTTTTTAATAGGTAGGTACTGGCTAATTAAATGACATGCCAGTCAATATGCATATCAATCAATATCTTATGCTAACTTATAATTCTTGGTCGATATATGGACACCAAACAGTGATTCATAGGATTCTGATGCATATCACTATTTTGAATATTCTCTTGTCAGCTTATAAATATCTTGTCTGCTATTTAGGTATAAGAAATTGATTAAAGATAAAATTTGGTTATCGAGGTGTAGAAAAAATGAAGAAAGCCAGCATTACGCTGGCTTGTGTTTACAAATCGTTTTACAACTAACTGGCTCGGTTAAACTCAGCCATATTGTGTGGCTGCCAAGGAGAGTTGACCGACTTCGGCTGGAGCTGCATTCGCCACAATTCGCGTTTTCCGATAAAGGCTTCCGCTCCCATCAGTGTTGAATGATTATTTACCAGTAACAGGTCGCCTTCTTGAATTTGATGTCGGGTTTGTAATCGTTCATCACCACATATCTGGTTCATACGATTTTCCAAAGGAGCGATCTGGTCGTAAGTTGGCGAAGCGACAATCTCTGCATTGATGGAAAAGAGAATTTCTGACTGAGCATGCTCACCTTCGCTTTGAGCCCAGCGTACAACATCCTGTTTACTCCATGGGCACTGGGTAACCAATGGGTAAACCATAGATTCCGGCTCTGGATGTTGAGTCTGAGGGGAATAACAAAGTGAGGTATTTCGTAGGGCTTCCCGCTCAAGACCGTGAACACTGATCGCAGCAAGAGCGGCATCCACTGAAATGATGGCGCCAACCCCATCGTGTTGTTGGTTTGAGTGACAACGGCAGTACAAGATGAATTCGTCTGGAGTGTAATCTTCGTAACGGTATTTATCCTGATTCACTCCCATGTATGAAGGCGGACACATCAAATTCCAGTGAAGCGGCAACGCAGCGTGCTCGGTATGTTGAGATGCCATGATTTGAACCTGTCCAAATTGCCAGGGAATAGCAGAGCCTCGCTCACAGTACCAGTTTTCCATTTCGGTAGGTTCACTGAACTCGTCGAACCCGCGCAACGTGACTGTGCCAAACTCTTTCATCAGGTGGCGTAGCTCTTTTTGATTGAGTACACTCACAGGCAAGTCGGCTGTATTGCTTTCAAGAACTAAACCGGACTTTTCATGGTAAAGCGTGGCAGAAAGCTGCTTGAGCTGATGAGCCATTTCCTCTGTTCTGGCTGATAATTTCAGATAACACCACGCTCTCTCTTGATGCATCACAGGAATGATCACCCCGCGACTGTTCAAATGTTTTTCTCGCGAATCAACCACGAACTTTCCTGTTGTCGAATCAAACATCATGGTGCTGTGCCAGGGCGTTTTGAACTGCTTTTCTTCGAAAAGAAACAAGGAGTATTTTTTGCCTACCATTGGGTGTTCATGAATGCTCAAGCGTATACAATCACCGAAATTCGCTTGCAGAAAACTATCCAGTGCTTTGCCTTGAACCATCATGCCTTTCGCTATTTCAGCCAAACGCTGACGACGAGATTTGTACGAGTATTTAGACAAAACATGCTTCTGGTCTTGGTTCATAAATTTCTTCAAACCCAGATAGGTGTTGTTCATTTTGTTGTTGCGCAGTTTGAGCTCTGCAAAATTCTGCTCGTAGCTAGGGTCACCAAATTTATCTTTCAGTCCTCTGAAATACTGATCGTCTGTCAGCCCGTCAAAAGCTTCAAAATGCTCGAAATTAACGATCTTTAGATAGTCTCTGCAATTCATGCTTTCGACCATCTTTCTTAACTCATCCGAGTATTCGTAATGATGCTCAAGGTCGACTGAGATGTAATCTGAAAACGTATGGTAATCAGAGAAGATGTAAAAAGTGACACCCGGTTTATACACTGCTTGAATGTCGCGGATGGCTTTCACGAATTTTCGCAGTACTAAGTACTCCCCCATATCCGGTTTGTGCCCCAGAACTTTGTCCAGGTTGTTGGTTTTACACGGGAAAGCAGGAAGAAGCAGTTTTATCTGACCGTCATTCGCAACATAATCGCGTATCTGCTGTTTAAGCTTAACCAACCCCTGAAAGCTGGCATCGGTTTGTGCAAGTAATTGGTTGAGCAAAATAAAGGATATATTTTCCACGCATTGCTCACGTTGAATATCTAGCATAACTAACCCTTAAAATATATTTAAGACTTAAATTTGATGAGAATTTAATTTCAGATATATTCAACATTCAATAAATAACATGATAATAATTAGAACCTTTCTATTATTTACAAGTCATTAATTTAGACATGAATATATTTAGCTAATGGTTATTATTGAATAGTCAGATTGACCATTGTTCTAATAATATTTCGACGTTTTCTAATGGCGTTATAGATTCAATATAACCATCCGGGCGAATAAGTATCGCATTACCTTGATAATGTGCGTCTCTAGCCCAAAATCTTCCATTGCCTTTTTGATTATGAATCGCTAAGACTTGAACCCAGGCAGGGATATTTTTTAGCAGCTCGTCGCTCTGCCCTATCAAGAGCAGGGTGAATTTGGTGTAGTCCAGTAGGCTGTACAACCGTGTTTTGCTCTCTCCATCAAAGACTTCAAAATCAAAGACACGTGACCCTTCAATCCCAGATTCCCCATAGCGAATCCCCATCCCAGTAATATTACCAGCACGCTTTTCGACAATTTTTACATAGTCCTGCGCATGGGTTCCGGTGTCTGAGTATTTGGTGGAACGTACTAATTCCCCAGAACTGTCAATCACACTGCGAGCTACAGGCTGGCGTTCACTTTCATAGCTTGTTAACAGATCTTCAGAAGTATGATTATTAAGCACCATATTAAGCTTCCACATTAGATTAAACGCGTCCGCCAATCCGGTATTCAGCCCTTGCCCCCCATTGACCGAGTGAATGTGACTGGCATCGCCTGCCAGGAATACTCGGTCATTCACAATGAATTTCTCTGCTACCGATTCTTTCACCGTGAATTGTGAAAACCAGACAACCTCTTGAAAACTCAGCGTATGCGGTGACATCGCCCGGTTTATCTTGGCAATGGCTTCTTCCATGGTGAAGTCTTTGGTATCCATACGAATATAGAATCGGTCAATGTCACCTTCTCTCGGGATCCAGGCTACATCCGACGTTTCAGCCTGAAATACGATGATCTCAGGCACTTTTGGAAAGTCTGTTTCCAGAACGCCGTCGATCACCGCCCAAATAATCTGTGGCCGCACAATTTCGAACGGCACTTTAAAGTGATTACGCACAAAGGATTGTGAACCATCGGCTCCAATCACATAACGAGACCGGATAGTTTCACCATTGGTGAGTGTGGTCAGGCAGCCATCTTCGTCTGTTTTGATGTTTTCAATTGACGTAGAGCGCATGACTCCTTGCTTCATAGCTGTCAGATTTTTATCTAAAAGCTGCTCCACAAAAGACTGCCCAAGCATTAAAAAATGCTTGTGAAAGCACCCTTCCAATTCTTCCCACCAAGAGGACTGGCGAGATACAAACTCACCATTCGCCCACACTGAACTGGTGTTACATGGCTTGCCTAATGGATACAGATCATCAAACAAGTTTACGATTTCCAGAAGTTGTAGCGTACGGGCATTCAATGCATCTGCACGACCAACTTGAAGCGGAGCGTCAGACTTATCAACCACCACTGAGCTGAGCCCGCACTGCTGCGCCAGATAGTGACACATGAGCCCCACAGGTCCTGCGCCAACGATCATTATGTCTGTCTGTTTGGTCATTGATACGACTCCAGGCTTGGGTTATCAAACGGGGGATTGCTCAGTACCTGAACACGTCGAATGTGGCGTGGCGATTGAGAAATAAAGGCTTCACGACCATGCAGCAAGTTAAAGTTATCGGTAATCACGATGTCACCGGTTTGCCATTCATGAGCATAAAAGTTTTGAGGGTCGTAAAGGGCTTCTCGAAGAGTCTGATGGAAGTACTCGACTTCCTCTTGAGTAATACCAGTGAACTGGGTATCAGGTGGATTAAGGAGGTCGCCTCTCTCTTCGAAATGCGGTTCGTTGTAGCGGATAACTAGATGCTCTTGCAGCGGGTGTTTGGTAATAATCGGGGAAACGGTTCGGCTATTGTAAAACTCCATTTTTCGTTCGTAATTACCAATGACTTTCTTCCAAAACTCGACGTGTTCTTCCGGCGCATTTTCAAGTGCCATAATGGTGTTCGTGAACGTTGTTCTACCACCTTGTCCGGGCTTAGGTGCCTGCACACACTGAAAGATTTGATATTCAGGCACCTGTTGTCGATACATACCATCCCAGTGAAGCGGCATGTAACTGCTGTCAAAAATATGGTCGCCAGGATCATCTTTCTGAATCAAATCCAGCACTTTCCCGAATGGCCAGATACTGATTTCCCCCCATCCTTCACAATAATCCGCAAAATCATCGGACTCTTCGAAGGTTTCAAAGCCTCTTAATAAAACCAGTTGCCTTTGTTTGAACAAATCACGCATCTTTTCAATATTCAGATCTTTTACACTGGTATTTTTGCTTATGGGTTCAACGATGACACCAAATGGTTCGAGAGGAGTTATTTTGTAATTCATAATTATTTACCTTTGTAGGGTTCGGTTATCCATTTATTTATCTATGGAAAGTACCATTGGGAATTAATTACTAAATCCTAATTTACAGCGTGAAAATATTTACAAAAATTTTGATTTTGGATCGTTGACATTGCATGACATATATTTAAGGCACAGAGAATAAGGAAGTAAGATCTCATTAATTAAAAATTCAATCTCTCCTTCGTCGATATTATTTATTTTTTTGAAACCAAAGACGCTTCTCTATATCCAAATATCGTATTCATTATTTTCATAAATGTGGGTTTTGACTAGATAACAAAATAAGAACCAAAAGTTACCGATAAAGGAACAATCATGTTGAATGAATTAAAACGTATAGCGATATTCAACAAAGTCGTGGAGTGTGGCTCTTTTACGATGGCAGGCGAATCCCTCGGCTTAGCGAAATCCAAGGTCAGTGAGCAGATAACGTCTTTAGAGTCGACATTAAACGTCCGCTTATTGCATCGCACCACGCGCAAAATCAACCTCACTACCGAAGGCATTACATTTTATCAATACAGTAGCGGGCTGCTAAAAGTTGCGGAGGAGGCTTTTAGTTCAATTAATCACTTAGCTTCTGAAGTGTGTGGCACCATTCGAATTGGTACGACGATAGACGTTGGCTCTTTCGTGCTCACGCCCCTGCTTTCAAAGTTTTCGGAGCAATACCCGAACGTGGTGTTTGATATTCAGCTGGACGATGGTGTGCAAGATCCTGTGGAAGCCAATCTGGACATCGTACTCAGGATAGGCGAACTCACCGCTTCTTCATTGGTCGGCAGAGTGTTGGCTCCATTTGAGCTGGGTGTGTATGCCAGCCAGGATTATCTCAGCAAAGCACCGCCGATTCGCCAATTGCAGGACATTGAAAAACACAATTGGGTCTGCCTGACCCGCTCAAATCTGCCTAATGACATACTTCCACTCACTAGCGGCTCTGGCGACATTCACCGGGTTAAAACCCACCCAAAACATATATGTAATGCCCCACTGGGATCGATGTCGATGGTGCAGCAGGGTATGGGAATTGGTCTGATTGCTAACTTCCTGGTCGAGGAAGTGAACGACCCGACACTAGTGCGGCTGTTTCCGGACTTTTATCAAAAAGGTCCGACAATGAATATTCTGTATCCGAGTCGTAAAAATCTGGCTCCTAGAGTCAGGCTATTCATCGATTATCTGATCGAAAAAATACAGCCTCAATAACAAAAAAAGCCAGCATTCGCTGGCTTTTACATAAGAGGAACTCGGATTATTTACGACGACGCCATAATCCCAGACCAAACAGTGCCATCAAACCAGCAAAGCCGACAGAAGCGCCTCGCATGTTCAGATCCAAGACAGCTGGGTCATGATCTGAAGAGCGGAAGTGATCCTCATACTTAGGAAAATCACCTTTGAACTCATTGTTGTAATCAAACAATGTGGATTCACCACCATTGATGTGCCAGTCGGTCGCATCAACCACTTTCTTCTTCAGGCTCTTACTGATCAGCAGATGATCTAGTGCGCCCACTTCGTCATTAAACGAGTAGCTCCAGCTGTTCGGATGCTTCATCTCTACTGCGTTGATGTAACCATAGTTCTGGTTGATCACCGCACCAGCATCACCAAACTGCTCGCTGTCACCGATGACGGTATTACGCGCGGCTTTGATCTCTTTGCCGTATTTCTCTTGCGAGTAATCGGTCAGCACCAACAGCGGATCTTCTTTCCCGTAAGCATTCAGATCGCCCAAGATCACTTTGTGACCTTTGATCTCTTTCATCGCGTCACCAAGCGCGACCGCTGCAGCCACACGGAATGCTTCACAGGAACCTTGTTTGTCGACATCCACACCGCCCTGACCGCCTTGGTCTACCGGCGCAGCGTCTTCCCAGCATTTCGAACCTTTCGATTTGAAGTGGTTTACTGCAATGGTGATTTTCTCTTTCGTGCCTTTCACTTTAAAGGTCGGCGCGAAGCTGTCACGCTGGAAGTTCTTACCGTCTTCAATCACTTTACCGTCATCATCCAGTACAGGTGGTGCATCCTGACGAGGCATAGGGATAACGCGAGTTTTCTTCAGTTTCACTTTCGCGCTGCGGTAAATCACACCGGTAGTGATGGCATCCGTACCTACGTAATCCATCTCGTCAATCGTGCCGTCTTCGTTAGTATCCAGAGAAACAAACTGGTACTGCTTGTGTTTCTTGTCGATGTTTTTATTCAACTCTTCAACAAGCTGACGAATCGCCGCACCCTGACCGAAGCCATTGTTTTCAATTTCCATCAAGCCGATGATGTCCGCATCCAAACGCAGGATAGCGTCAACAATCTTGGCTTGCTGAACCTCAAACTCACCTGGTTTGTTGGCACCACGGTTTTGACCTCGTGGGTTTTGGTCACCACCTTGTGGAGAGTTGAAGTAGTTCAGTACATTGAACGTAGCAATGCGCAAATCACCGCCGCGTTTCAGCTTAGGTTTTTCTGTGCGCGGATCGTTGTGTACAAAGTTGTCATCGTTCAGAGTGTTGGTCGCGATAAGGCGATAATCACCGAAGCTGTAAGAGACCACCCCTTCCAGACCGACTACGGAATCATCAATACGGATGTAGTCTTCGGTAGAGCCATCCTGATCAACGTCTGTACGACCAAAATCTGGGTAATAAGGGATTACGCCACTTGGCGCTTTGGCATCTGACTCGACGAATAAACGGCGATGAGCATTTTCTTCCGCCTGCGCTTTCGCTTCGTCAGAACCTGCCACGTTGTTCTGGTTTGGCTGCATATTTGGACGACCCTGCGCCAGTACCATGTTGTTGCGACGCGCGGCATAATCAAAGCCAAAGGTGCGGGTGACGCGCATATCCAGCTCTTGCGAAGTTTTCACCAGCATGCCTTCGTAACGCTCTAACGTTTCATCGAAGTTTGCGTCAGATTCGGCAATTTGCATCGCTACTGCTTCAGGCGCTGTCGTTTCACTTTGCTTAACGTAGTTGCCGTCTTCCACTTTCAGTTGGGTCAGATTGTAGAACTCTTGGACTTTACCGCGTGCACATACCACATCACCTGGTTGCAGGTTGATGCTGGTTTCGCCAGTGTAAACAAACAGACCTTCAGACGTATTCGGGTTGCTGTCGTCGGTTTCTGCCTGCAGGTAGAAGCCTTTGGTCAACCCAGTGGTTACTGCACTGACAACACCACGGACAAAATACTCGTCGTCGGTGATGTATGGGTAACCGTTAATGAATGGCGATGTCGCGCCTTCACCCTGAATTTCCTGAATTGAAGTAAAGCTTGGAGCGCGCCCGTCTACCGTACAGTTAAAGACGACCGGAGGTGTACCTCCATCCAACTCGCCCAAGCCTTCAATATTGTCTTTACCCAATACCGTCCACTGGCTTGCAACGTAAGTTGACGAAGGGGTTAAGCTGTCCGAATTTCGCACCAGCGTTTTGTCTTTAGCGAAGTCAACGTCCCCCATCACACCGATGATGTCATGGACGGAGTTGTCAGAATTCAGCAAGGCTACTGGGTCATCACCATTGAAATTGACCACAGAACCGTTGTTCTCGTCGGTTACGGCTTGAATCGCCGCGTTCGCACTAGGGTGAGAGATTACCAGAACGTCATTGGCTGCGATGGTTTTCCCATCGAGCGACAGTGTCTGAGTCCACGAACCTCCACCATTTGTTGATTTAGCAAGCTGAAAGCCATTCAGGCTGACTTCCACATTACTCGTATTTGCAATCTCGATAGCTTTGTTAAAGCTACCACCTTCAACGTATTGGGAGAGCACGACATCTGCAAATGCGGGTGTGGAGAGAGCACCACTAATAGCAAGCGCAAGGAATGTCCTTGTTGTTTTGGTTTCCATTGTCCACCTCTTGTCACTAAGGATGTGTCGACCGCTTTCATCCGTAGCAGTTCTTTGTCACAAAATTGGAATGTTGCTGGCTCCAGCAACGTGCGAAGTGTTTACCTTTTATGTAACTGACAAAAGCGTTTACCCATTCAATCGAGACACCTATCGCATTGTTAGAGTAAATACTTGAATCAACCCCTAAATTTCAACAGAAACGGTAACTAGCCCATATGACAATTGCAGGAATGATTGATGAAGTTTATGTGTGGACTTGGAAGAGAATCAGAATTGAGAAATTAGAAGGGAAAAGTAGAGAGCAAGGAGAATTAAAAAAGAATAGAAAATTGAGAGAGCAGACAGCAAAAAGCCCTCGGAAATTTCCGAGGGCTCAGGGTAACCAGATATAGTTTAAAGGTCGGTTGACCCTATGGACGCGCTACAAAACCCACCGCTTTGTACACTTGTTTTAGTGTTTCAGCAGCACGGGCAGACGCTTTTTCAGCCCCTTGCTTCATTACGCTGTCCATGTAAGCGCGATCTTCACGAATGCGCTTGTATTCAGCTTGGATCGGTTCCAGCATCGCAACCAACGCTTCGCCCACATCTTTCTTGAACGGACCGTACATTTCAACGCCCTGATATTTCGCTTCAATCTCTTCGAAGCTCATACCTGTTGCTGCAGAGTACAGCCCCATCAGGTTAGAAATACCCGCTTTGTTTTCAATGTCGTGCGCAATACGCGGCGGGGTCTCTGTGTCAGTTTGTGCTTTGTTGACCTTCTTCAGAATCGACTTCGGATCTTCTAGCAGAGTGATTACGTTCTTGCGGTTGTCGTCAGACTTAGACATCTTCTTCGTTGCATCCTGCAGGCTCATAACTCGCGCATTAACCTTAGGAATGTACGGCTCAGGAACAGTAAAGATCGGCTGCTCCGGGCTGTAGATGTTATTGAAACGAGTCGCGATGTCGCGCGCCAGCTCTAAGTGCTGCTTTTGATCGTTTCCGACAGGCACCTGATGCGCGCCATAAATCAGAATATCGGCAGCCATCAATACCGGGTAGCCAAACAAGCCAGCATTTACGTCGTTCGCATAACGCTTCGACTTGTCTTTGAACTGAGTCATACGGCTCAGCTCGCCCATTTGGGTGTAGCAGTTAAGGACCCACCCCAGTTGAGCATGCTCAGGTACGTGTGACTGAACGAATAGCGTGCTCTTTTTCGGATCAACACCAACAGCCAGACAGATAGCCAGTGCGTCGAGTGTCGCTTCATGCAATGCTTTCGGGTCCTGACGAACCGTGATCGCATGAAGGTCTACTACGCAGTACTGACAATCGTACTCGTCTTGCATTTGTTGCCATTGACGTAGAGCACCCAAGTAGTTACCGATACTTAGTTCACCTGACGGTTGAACACCACTCAATACGATGGGTTTGCTCATGAGGATGGTTTCCTTGCTAAATTCAAATGGATATAAAAAGACGCATACCCTATCAGGGCATGCGTCTAAGCAGTGTACTCATTGATGAGTAATTTACTAGTGCAAACGCAGTATTTCGTTACGAATACTCGGTGACTGGCACAATATTCAAAATTTCGGCAATGTTGTCTGCAACAAAATCCGGATTCGCGTTCGAAATTGGCTCGCCATGGTTGTAACCATAGGTCAGAGCAAACGAATGGCATCCGGCATTTTGCGCCGCAAGAATGTCATTTTTTGAGTCGCCCACCATCAGCATTTCTTCTGCCTTTACTCCATGCTTCTCAAGCAACCAGTTCAGCGCAACTGGGTTAGGTTTTTTCTCTGGGAAAGCATCGCCGCCTAACACGTCTGAGAACAACTCTGTCATCTGATGTTGCTCCAACACTTCGGGCACGAATTTGGAAGGCTTATTAGTCACCAAAGCTAGTGTGTAGCCAGACTGCTTTAGTGCCACTAACGTTTCTCGAACATTATCGTAAAGGTGGCTAAGTTTATGGCCGCCCTGCTCGTAGAAATCATCAAATTTGGCGCGTGCATCCTGAATGGTTTCAGGAGACAGGTTCGAATCGATTTTAATGTTCTGGGATAACGCGCGTGAGATAAGTACATCAGCGCCATTACCCACCCAGTCTCTGACTTGTTCTTCGGTCACTGAAGCGAAGCCCATCGCCTGTACCGCCTGATCAGCGGCGACTGCCAAATCCGGCACACTGTCTAGCAGCGTTCCATCTAAATCAAAGGCAATCAGCTTGATTCCATTTAAAGACATATTTTTCTCTATTCCTAAAAAAGTGATGCAGTGCCTGAGCACTGCATTCAATCTACGTAATCTGACCGCTTAACGGTTCACTTTGGCGAGCTCACCGCGCATTTCTTCAATCACAGCTTGGTAATCCGGCTTATCAAAGATGGCGCTTCCCGCAACAAACATATCCGCACCGGCTTCTGCGATTTCTCGGATGTTTTCGACTTTCACGCCGCCGTCGACTTCAAGGCGAATATCGCGACCAGAAGCATCGATGCGTTTGCGTACTTCGCGTAGCTTATCCAAAGTATTAGGAATGAAAGACTGACCACCAAAACCTGGGTTCACTGACATCAAAAGAATCAAGTCGATCTTGTCCATGATGTAATCCAGATGATGAAGAGGTGTAGCAGGGTTAAACACCACGCCTGCTTTACAGCCGTGCTCTTTGATCAACTGTAGAGAGCGATCAATGTGATTGGTTGCTTCAACATGGAAAGTAATCATCGATGCGCCCGCTTTCGCGAAATCTGGGATGAGTCGGTCGACTGGTGTACACATTAAATGTACGTCGATAGGCGCTGTAATGCCGTAATCGCGTAGCGCTTTACAAATAGGAGCACCGAAAGTCAGGTTTGGCACATAATGGTTATCCATTACGTCAAAATGGACCACATCCGCGCCTGCCGCGAGTACTTTTTCTACGTCCTCACCCAGACGAGCAAAGTCCGCAGAAAGAATGGAAGGAGCGATTAGAAAGTCTGACATACCTGACCTCAATATAAGAATTTCGAGTAATAATTGCTCGCAATTTTACATAAGCGTAAGTCCAAATCCTAGCAATTTCAGAATCGCTTGGATTCATTCCACCTAGTTCAAGCATTTTAAATTGAATCAGGTCAAACATTTCTCTGTTTACTTGTATTTTCCATACCTGAAGAAGTATTCAAGCGGTATCATATTTAACAAATATTGCAGAGGAAGAACCATTCATGGCTAATTGTTCGTGTTGCGGTAAAAGATTAAACCTATCGTTGAAAACTTCAGATGGACGCTTTAAATCCTGTCCTAGGTGTTCAAGCACTCATGGTGAATATCACGTTTTTCTTCCGTACCCTGGCATGTTCGGAACTTCGGAAGCTCGGGTAAGTGATACAAATCCAGACGGTATTCAAAGCTATTGCATTGACTGTCGTAAGCTAGATAAACAAGAAAGTTCTAAAGTCTACAAAAACTACACAACGTGCAATAACATCAATAAATAGCTAGTGGTCACTGACAATTAGTCTTTTTTCAAAATGATTGTGGGCTGAATCAGAGATATCTGTTCCGGCAAAAGATCTATGTAGCTTGTTTGCTGCTACGAGAGTGGTTCCTGAGCCGAAAAAAGGGTCAACAACTACGTCTCCTTTGTTCGAGCTTTGGGATATAAGTAATTCAACTAGTTCGACAGGCTTTTCTGTAGGATACCCCCTCCAAACCCTCTTGTACTCTAAGATATCTGGAACGCTCAAATCTTTGAGCTTTCGTTTTCCTTTTTCAAAAAAGAGTATGAATTCGTATCTGGCCCTATAGTGGTATCCCATGCCAATCGCACACTTATCCCAGACAATAGGTTTCCAGAATCTAAAACCTACTTTTTCCGCTATAGGTTTAAGGAAAAACATCGTTTCCTGATCACAAAATAAATAAAAGTGGGTGTTTTTTTTCAAAACTCGGAATATTTCCCGAAGTAACTCTTCAAATCTCTCATTGGGAAATATCTCAAACCACTCATTACTTGAACTCTTACTTTTAGCAAGGCGAGTAGTTGTTCCCACCTTTCTATGCTTCTCGAGAGACTCATAAGGAGGATCTGTAATAACTAGATCAACAGAGTCAGATGGAAGACTCTTTAGCCAAAGAACAGCATCACATTTAGATACATTATTTAGGTAAAACGAAATTTTAGACTGTTCAGGTTTCATTTCTGTACAAAGCCAATATTTCGTTAACTTTTCGACGATTTGTTCCTTTGCTACTAATAAACCTATTTACTTCAATCTTGGTTTTTGTGCTCGCCTTCTCATACCACTTCTGAGTTAACTTCGTATCATGATTGGAGATGAGGACTGGAATATTACGAGTAAAAGCTGCATCTTCAGCACATTTGGCTAGACTAACTTGTTCATTAATACCGAACCCATTCCCAGCATATGAAGTAAAACTAGCGGTAACCGAAAGTGGTGCATACGGAGGATCACAATAAACTACGGAGTCTGAAGTCGCCCTATTTATTGTTTCTTCAAAATCAAGAACTTCAAATGTAGCCCTTTTAGCTTTATTAGCGAAAAATTCCAATTCCTCTTCCGGAAAATAAGGCCTTTTATATCTTCCGAATGGCACATTAAAGCCACCTTTTTTGTTATATCTACACAGACCGTTATATCCAAATCTATTCATATAAAGAAAAATGACAGAACGCCTAAACTTATCAGAAGATTGATTAAATTCTTCTCTAAAAGAGTAATAGGCTTCAGGTCTATTGTTTTCAATAGTAAAAAGGCGCTTCGCTTCTTCGATGTACTTTTCTGGGTGCTCTTTCAGCAGGTTGTACAGATTGATCAGGTCGGGGTTGATGTCGGCCAGCAGGTATTGTTCGTAGTCGGTATTCAGAAACACTGATCCAGCCCCAACAAAAGGCTCAACCAGTTTTCGCGCAGGTGGCAGATGGCGCTGGATGTCTTCCACCAAGCCATATTTGCCACCAGCCCACTTTAGAAAGGCGCGTTGTTTCTTCATCGACCGTTCAATTCCAACTACTCAAAATAAGGCTGCGGAATGTAACATATTTTACGACAAACCTCAGCGTTATTTGCCACGTTCAATCTCTCGTTGAACCTGAACCATCGATTTTGCCCATGGACCCAGTGCCTGAATGTCCAGAGACAGTTCCGACACGGCATCCCTTGCCTGTTGAATGGTAGGAAAATCTTTATAAGTCACAATAAACCATTCCACACCATTGCGAATGGTTGGGTAAATTCGGACCTGCTCCTGAATCTGGTGCAAGTCTATGAATTCCTGTACTTCTTCTTTAGAAGTCAGTGCTGCCAACTGAAGGGTGTAGTTTCGGCTGGAAACCGCTGCCAGTTCTTCACGAGCGTAAGAGAAAGTCACCGCTTTCGGCGCTTCTTCGGCAGGCACGTCATCCTCTGCCAGCTGAACCTGAACCTGAGCCTGAGTTTCTTCCCGCGTAATGGCATCTTCTCTGGCATCATCAATCGCGGAATCAATCACGGTGATAGTCTGCGGTGGTCTTTCTTCCTGAAGCAACGCGTCGACAACATCCGAAGGTACGACAACACGTTTTCCTCCGTCGCTTTGCCCAACTTCAGCCGTTAAATCCGTAACCTGGGGTGGCAATGAAGCAAAATCATCTGTGCTTTCATCGTCAGCGGACGCTTCACCATTCCCTGAGGTGACGTCATCCAGTTTTGTGCCAGGAGCCAACTCGCTACCCGCACCGGCAACCGTCCCTGTCTGACTATCTGAGCTTTCGTTTCCAGCTTGTTCGGTGGCAGCTAAGTCGCGGTCATCAAGTAAATTGGGTTGGCTAAGATACCACCAGTATCCCCCGCCAATCAGAAGAAGCAGTAGCAAAATCACAATAGCTATACGAATCGGCGACTCTATGACCGAACGAATGATGATCCTTCTTTCCACTTTCTTATTCCCCAATTCCATTAGCTGCCCCGGAAATTTTTGCGTTTTAGCGACGGCTTTTCTGATCTTTTTCTTGGCGTCTTCTCCAACGGTATAACGCACTACCAGCGCTTCAGTAAAAGCGATGGCTTCGTCAGCAGAAAGCGGTTCGATCTCTAAATCTATCGGCTTAGTTTCCTGACCATAACTGATGCGAGTCAGTATGTGCTCTAAGCTATCCCCTTTGGAAAACAGCACCACATTGACTGACCACTTAGGGTGATTTTGCGCCTCAATAACCAGCATCCACAATTCTGCCAGTAAGTCTTCACTAAGAAGTTCGGCGTCATCAACCACAAACACGACATCACAGGCTTCGTCACCGACCAAACGGGAAAAGCTATCGATGATGGCGTCGTGTTCGTTAAACAGAGGGTCGGACACAATCTGATTGAGCATCATTGCACGTTGCTGCTCATCGGTTTGCGTGGGGAAACAGAGAAGAAGAGATTG
Organism: Vibrio sp. SCSIO 43132; assembly: GCF_019904195.1. NCBI lineage: Bacteria > Pseudomonadati > Pseudomonadota > Gammaproteobacteria > Vibrionales > Vibrionaceae > Vibrio > Vibrio sp. SCSIO 43132. The sequence continues at coordinate 309,504 of NZ_CP063199.1, read as the reverse complement.
ATTTTTTTCGGATGCCCAAGCTTCTAAATATCGCTGGGCAAGCCAGGTTTTGCCTGAACCACTGACTCCATTGATGTTAATCAGGTTGGAGCCAAAACGAGTCAGGAGCTGCAATCGATCCAGCAGCTCGGTTTGTGTTTCTAATTCCAGTACTCGCAGTTCATGAGCAAGACTCATTGACGTCACCTTAGGTAATTGGCAGACGTATTACTCACTCACTCGACATGCGTCGATCGCCTGCTCAATAACATGATTTGGAACATCTGAGACAACTTTTGACGTCCCGATACCCGTTGGCAGCACCAATCGGAGCTTGCCAGAAAGTACTTTTTTATCACGCATCATGTGTTTGATAAAGTCTTCAAAACTCATACTGTTAGGCGTGTGCACTGGCAAACGGGATTTCTTAAGTATAGAAAGGATTCGCTCAAACTGTTGCTCATCAATCATTCCCTGTAACAGCGCGGTCTTTGCAGCCATTACAGTTCCTGAAGAAACAGCTTCACCATGCAACCAGTTCCCGTACCCAAGTTCTGCCTCGATGGCATGCCCAAACGTGTGACCTAAATTAAGCAACGCGCGAATACCAGACTCTTTTTCGTCCTGTTCAACAACGTCCGCTTTAATCTGGCAACAACGGGCAATGGCGTAAGTGAGCGCTTCTTCTTCCAGCGCATACAGACGCTCCAGGTTATCTTCTAACCAGGCAAAAAATTCACCATCGTAGATAATGCCGTATTTGATCACTTCGGCAATACCCGCAGCAAACTCACGCTCTGGAAGCGACTTCAAACAGTTGGTATCGATTACCACCGATTGAGGCTGGTAAAACGCGCCAACCATGTTCTTACCCAAGGCATGATTCACGCCCGTTTTACCACCAACGGAAGAATCAACCTGAGAAAGCAAAGTCGTTGGAACCTGAATAAACTCAACACCACGTTGGTAACTGGCAGCAGCAAAGCCAACCACATCGCCAATCACACCACCACCCAGCGCAACAATCGTCACGTCGCGACCATAATTGCCTTCAAGCAGGAAGGTCATGATGGTATTGAAGGTATCGAGGTTTTTGTACTGTTCCCCATCCGGCAACTCTAACAACTTGGTTTCATGACCCAGTGATTCAAGCTTGCTTGTAATGGTTTCAGCATAAAGAGGAGCCACTGTTACATTACTGATAACAACGACTTTCTTTGAAGAGATGTTAGAAAAGTACGCCGAGTCATCAAATAACCCGGCGCCAATAGAAATTGGGTAGCTACGCTCACCAAGATCAACCGTAATCCGTTCCATGGTTTGCTCTCCGAAATTGAACTTAACGTTCTTCTAGCATTTTTACGATTTGGTTGGCTACTACTTTTGCACTTTGATCGTCGGTACGTACCACGTAATCAGCCACTTCTTCGTACAGACCGTTACGCTCGCCAGCCAAAGCTTCAAGTACGTCGCGAGGATTGTCAGTTTGCAGCAGAGGACGCTTTTTATCGCGGTTAGTGCGTGCAAGCTGTTTTTCAATAGTGGTTTCCAGATAAACCACCACACCGCGAGCCGACAGGCGGTTGCGGTTTTCTTTACTTTTGACTGAGCCGCCACCTGTCGCCAGAACAATACCTTGTTGCTCTGTCAGATCATTGATGACCGCTTCTTCACGTTGGCGGAAGCCATCTTCACCTTCCACATCAAACACCCAAGCAATATCGGCGCCCGTGCGCTCTTCGATAACCGTGTCAGAATCAACAAACTCCATATGAAGTTGTTGAGCCAGGTGTCTACCAATTGTACTTTTGCCGGCGCCCATTGGGCCAACAAGAAAAATATTACGTTTTTCAGCCATGTTCAGCAGTTATTTACAACGTTAATTCAATGACATCGCCTTGAAGTAAGCCGGATTGGCCACTGTATGAAAGCCTTCAAGGCACCTTTTCCTCACAGATAAATTCGTGATCAGACCCAAAATTATCTCAATTATGATGCCTCGAATGCAACCTTATTTTTTGTCGATGATTGAGAATTTACCCAAACCCTACTGTAGAACGACCTTTGGCGTAATGAAAATAAGGAGTTCGCTTTTTCCTAAATTTTCGTAGCTTCGACGGAAAAGTGCACCTAACAGAGGTAAATCACCCAAAAGTGGCACTTTATCGACCGTATTTGTCACACTTTGTTGATAAATACCCCCAAGAACCACCGTTTCTCCATTGTCTACCAACACCTGAGTACCGATTCTTTGAGTTTCAATGGCCAGGGCTTCACCATTGCCTGTTTTTACGACTTTGCCGGGTCTGTCCTGAGTAACACTCAAATCCAGCACCAGTTTGTTGTCTGGGGTAATCTGTGGCGTCACCTTTAAGCTCAGCACAGCCTTACGGAATGCGACTGTAGTTGCACCACTGGATGAAGCTTCAAGGTAAGGAATTTCAGTACCTTGCTCGATGTAGGCCGGTTTCTTGTTGGTGGTAATCAGTCTCGGGCTGGAGATAATTTCCGCTTTGTTTTCCGTTTGCAGAGCAGACAGCTCCAAATCCAACAGGGTGTCAGAGCCAAGTTTTGCCACTTGGAACGCGATACTGGCTGCATTGGCATTTGTCGCCCCCAGGTTGACGGCAAGGAAGTCATCAATACTGGTGCTGCCTCCACCTTCACCGCCGCCTTCGCCTCCAGAATCACCACCTGAGCCACCAGCCTGATAAAGACCGACCGTCGCGAGGTTATTTTCAATGGTCGCGCCCACAGAGTTTGGTCCACTTGTTGAACTGAAGCCCCAGCGGACACCCAACTCTTCAAGTTCACCTTCTGTGACAGTCACAATACGAGCTTCTATCTGAACCTGTTTAACAGGGATATCGAGAGATTCCACAATATCTTCAATAACGCTGATGTTTTCCGGCAAGTCGCGTACCAGAAGGGAATTGGTACGTTCATCAATGGAAATACTTCCGCGCTCAGAAAGCATGGAAATTTCACCGTCGCCACCTATCATTTCCGCAATGTCAGACGCTTTGGCAAATTTTACTTCAACGATTTTGGATTCCAGCGTACCGAGCTCTTGCGCCAAGCGTTCTTGTTCAAGATCTTGCTGCTCTCTTTGGTCAAACTCTTCTTTTGGGGCAACCAGAATTACATTGCCTTCAACACGCTTATCCAACCCTTTTACTTTCAGGATGATGTCTAGCACTTGCTGCCACGGTACATCATCCACCTTAAGCGTTAAGTTGCCTGTGACTGAGTCAGAAACTACCAGATTGAACCCGTTATAGTCAGCGATAAGCTGTAATACGCTTCGAACAGGGATGTCCTGGAAGTTAATAGAAATGAGCTTGCCTTCTTTTTCTAGAATGCTCGCCTGCTCTGGTTCGTCTTTGGGTTTCGCAGAGACGGTGATTTCCAGAAAACGATCCCGTAAGCGGTAGTCGTAGTTATAAGCCGCGTTTGTGCTGGCAAATAAACGGGTGTTAGAGCCCTCACGGAACACTTCCACATTTTCTACGCTAGTTGCAAAATCGGATACGTCGACCACGAAAAGCTTTTCGTCCACCACGCTGGTTTCATGCAGGGAGATGTTTAAGCCATCTGGCATCGGCTGAATGTCTACCGCTGCCGCATTCGATGCTAACTCCACGACCAGCAGAGCATGTTTTTCTTTACTGAGCCTAAAATCGATACCAACGAATTCGTTGGACTGGGCATGAACCCCGGTTGTCGAAAACAACCCGATAAAGATAAGCAGAGCACAACGATATATATGCGCCCGACAAAACTCCGCCATAGTTACTTCTTCCCTTCTAATCTTAATTCCTAAAATCTATTTCAACGCGAGCTTAACGTTACGCTGCTGCCAGCACCCCAACCCATCAGGCAAGGTTTCCTGAATGGTGAGATGCTTAGGTGTTATCTTGATGATCTTGCCGTTGTTCAGCCCGAGATAGTGTCCTTTTTTCACTTTGACGACCTGACCGGTAGGCACCTGGATGATGCCCGAAACAGAGTTCCCACTTCCCATTACGCCTTTCAGTTGAAGCTGAGTGAGAGCAAAGCGTTCCAGCTTGCCATTTTTGCGTCGTGAAGAGGGCTGCCAGCAATCTTTAACCAGTGAAGGCTGAGTCTGAACGACCGCAATCTTAGGCAACGCAAACGGTGCCCGTGTCGCCAACGGATTGAATTCACTGGCCTTAAAGGTTTGCTCTGCCTGCAGCTTTGATACCTGTGTCGAAGCACTTTGCTGCGTTTTTAAGATGAAATCCTGCAGCGGTTCCTGATTGGCGCGGCATCCGGATAAAGCCACCACTACTATGATTCCCAATAGTGCTTTATTCATCGGTCACCTCCGGTTTGAACTGATAGGTGTACGCCCTTACCCTGAAGTGAAGGGTGCTGCTTTCCTGACTGACCCGCTGCCAGTCAACATCGTCGAAGTTTATGATCCGCGGTAGGTTGGCAATGGCCGCTGAGAACTTACCAATGTTTTCGTAAGTTCCGGTGAGTTCAATATTCAAAGGCAGACGATAAAGAAACTCCTGATTCTGCTTCTTACCCCAATCGATACGGGTAAAAGTCAAGCCATGCTGAATACCCAGCTCGTTTACAGAAGCCAGCATACTTGCCAACTCTTTCTGTTCAGGAAGCTGTTTTAACAGATAGTCATAACGGCTATTGAGCTCATCCAGCTGCTCCTGCAATTTTGGCAGTGCCGCTACCTTATTGGTTTTGATAATGAGGGTGCTTTTGAGTGTCTGCTCTTTCTGCTTGAGCTGCTCAAGATCGGCTTTCATGGGAGAGAGATAAAACCAGCTGCCCACCCCTTGAAGAATCAGAAACAACAGCGCCAGCACTAAAACCTGTGCAACAAGCGGCCATTCCGGTAAGTCTTCGAAATCAAGTTCTTGCCAATCGATCATGATTTGTCTTCCTTGATAGGCGCAAAAATGAAGGATACTTTGAAGGTTTTGAATACTTTGCCAAACAACTTCTTGCCCGAAACAATGGAGTGCATTTCCACATCTGCCAGCTTGGCGGAGCGCTCCATACTGTCGAGCATTGTGGTGATATTGGCTGTGCTGTCACTGATGCCATTCACTTCAACTTCAAAATCGTTCATTTCAATTTTGTCGACGTAAACACCCGGTGGAATAGTATCTGGCAGGTGGGACATGAAATCCGTGGTTTTGTTACGCTTGATTTGAAGCGCCTCGACCGAGCGCAGTCGGGTAAGAATAGACTCGTGCTGATCGCGAACCTCACTCAAACCGCGTAGTTGCTGGTCTAAGTAGGAGATGTGACGAGCCAGCTCAGCATTGCGTTCTTCCTGAACACTCATTTGCTGCGAGAAATAAACGCCAACGCCCCACTGCACTCCGACTGCGGCGAGTATCGCGGCAGCCAGATAAGAAAAAAACTGGCGGCGGTATCTGGCGCGCATTTCATCACGCCAGGGCAGTAAGTTAACGCTATGCATGGTGATTTCCTTTCAGCCATTCTACTCCACTGATTGCCAGCCCCATGGCCACACCATACGCGGCAGAATCAGATAACTGCTTTATCGACTTCTTAGTGCCGTTTTCCACTAGACCAAACGGATTCAGCTGTGCTACTTCCAGAGAAAGTTCGATGCTTAGCATGTCCGCAATACCAACCAGATTGGCACCACCACCACTGATCCAGATACCGTCGACATTTTGCTGAGGATTAACGGAGTTATAAAGGCTAATATGGCGCTGCAGCTTTTCGCCTAACTCTCTGACAAACCCTTGTGTAAGAGAATCGCTGCTTAAAGAGATGGATTCAGAAACTTCTTGTGACTGAGCCACGTTCTGAGTACCGAAAGGCACTTCTTTATAGAAAGGGGTTCTTCCCGCGGCAACCGTGCATAAAGACGTTTGATTCAATCCGATATCCACCAGCATCCATTGTCGGCGTTCCGGATGAACCTGGCTGGCAAGACGCCAGACTTTTAGCAGGCTGTTGGCGTGCACATCAACCGTCAACGGTTTTAACCCAGCCTTCGTTAATGCCGCAACTCGCGAATCAACCACCTCTTTTCGAGTTGCATAAACCTGAAAGGTAGATGTGGTGCTGCGCGTGGTGACTTTTTGGTCCACTTCGAAGAAGTCTAAACTCAGCTCTTCCAGTGGAATGGGAGACTGCTGACCAAAAGCCTGATGAACGGCAAACTCTTGTTCTCTGCCATCCATATCCTGTTCAATTTGCAGAACTTTGCTGATAACAGCCTTGTCTGGTACGGAAACTGCGACTTGTTGACTAAAAAGAGGCAAACCCTTTTTAAGTTCTTTGAGTTTCTTTACAATCTTCTGATAATCGAGCGTATGGTTTTCAGAGAAAATATCTTCGGGTACAGTAAGCTCATTATAACCAACAAGTTGCATTAACTCGCCAATGGGTTTCATGGCGACAGCTTTGATACTGTGATGACCGAAATCGATGCCAACTACTAAAGATCTACCCATGGCGATTTGGCTCCTCAAAGAGTGTTACACTCGGCAAGTTGGAAAAAACGAGTTGATTAATACATATCCAAAAAATAATCCTGACGTTTTATCGCAGTAGCAATAGATATGTAACTAGATAGCCAAACTAAACAGGGATTCTCCGGTGAAGTTCATAAAGCATTTGTTAATATTTTCATTGGTTTGCACCATTTTGGGAGTGACCACAATTATTGGATTTTACTTTTACGTAAAGCCCGAACTCCCCGATGTGGCAACGTTGAAAGATGTAGAGCTGCAAACACCGATGCAAGTTTTCAGTGAAGATGGAAAGCTGATCTCACAATTTGGCGAAAAACGCCGTGTTCCTGTTGCTCACGATGACATTCCTCAAGAGCTCATTGATGCACTTATCGCGACCGAAGACAGCCGCTTTTATGATCACCCGGGTATCGACCCTATTGGTATTGTGCGTGCAGCCATTGTTGTAGCCACCACTGGCTCAGCAAAACAAGGGGCGAGTACCATTACTCAGCAGTTGGCAAGAAACTTCTTTCTGACCAACGAAAAGAAGATCATGCGAAAAATCAAAGAGATTTTTATCGCAATCCACATTGAGCAGCTTCTGACAAAAGAAGAAATTCTCGAACTTTACATCAACAAAATCTTCCTTGGTTACCGCTCTTACGGCTTTGGAGCGGCGGCGCAGGTGTATTTTGGTAAAGAACTGAACGAACTCAGTTTAAGTGAACTGGCGACATTGGCCGGTATGCCTAAAGCACCATCCAGCATTAACCCTATCCGTTCACTGGAACGTGCGACCAAACGTCGTAACGTTGTGCTGATGCGTATGCTGGAAGAAAAGTACATCACCAGAGAGCAGTACGACAACGCTCGTGCAGAAACGATTGTCGCTAAGTATCACGGTGCTGAAATCCAGCTTAGCGCGCCTTATGCAGCCGAAATTGCGCGTGCCTGGGCTCTGGAAAACTACGGTGAAGATGCTTATACCTCTGGTATTCGTATCTACTTAACTGTTAATTCCAAGCTTCAACAGGCGGCCAATGAGGCGGCGATCAATAACCTGCTTGGTTACGATGAGCGCCATGGCTATCGCGGCGCAGAAAAAGTGTTGTGGGAGTCCGGAGAAGTGCCTTGGACCGAAGACAACATGCGCAAGCAGCTTAGAACGGTGCCTACTTACGGTAAGCTGATCCCGGCAATCGTGACTGAGGTTGGTGAAAAGTCGGCGAAGGTATACATCAAAAATCAGAACTACGCTTCTTTGGACTGGGATGCCATGAAATGGGCGCGCTCGTTCAGAAGCGACAACCGTCAGGGCGCGGCACCAAAGAAAGCTTCAGACATTATGACTGCTGGCGAGCAAATCTGGGTACGTAAAATCTCTCTTCCTGCTACGGATGAACAGTTAGAACAGCAGTCGACATGGAAGCTGGCTCAGGTGCCAGACGCAAACACTGCATTTGTTGCTATGAGCCCGAATGACGGCGCGGTTCTTTCGCTGGTGGGTGGATTTAACTTTGTTCACAGCAAGTTTAATCGCGCGACTCAGTCGGTACGCCAGGTCGGTTCCAGCATTAAGCCTTTCATCTATTCCGCTGCTATCGATCAGGGTCTGACGCTGGCGAGCCTGGTTAACGATGCGCCAATCAATCAGTGGGATAAAAGTCAGGGCACGGCGTGGCGACCAAAGAACTCTCCGCCTACATACACCGGTCCGACTCGTCTTCGAATTGGTTTAGCGCAGTCTAAAAACGTCATGGCCGTGCGCGTATTAAGAAGAGTGGGTCTCGATAACACCATTGATTACCTCACCCGTTTTGGGTTTGAAAAAGACCAGCTTCCGCGTTCTGAGACCATCGCACTGGGTGCGGGCAGTCTGACTCCCGTAAAAGTTGCTCAGGGCTTCTCGGTATTTGCAAACGGCGGTTACTTCGTTGACCCGTATTACATTGCTAAGGTTGAAGATGCGTTTGGTAACCCGATTTTTGAAGCCACTCCGAAGGTGGTCTGCCACTCCGATTGCCAGCAGGCAAAAACGGAGAATGAATTCAATGAGCAAGACGTTGATTCACCTTACGCACCTCAGGTTATTTCCGAGCAAACCGCTTTCCTAATGCGTGAAATGTTGTACAGCAACGTATGGGGTGGTGGTAACTGGCGTCAGGGTACAGGCTGGAACGGCACAGGTTGGCGTGCACAAAAGCTGGGGCGTCGTGATATCGGGGGTAAAACCGGTACTACTAACGATTCTAAAGACACCTGGTATAACGGTTATGCACCCGGTATGGTTGCGGTTGCCTGGGTTGGGTTTGATAACCACCAGCGTGAACTGGGGCGCAGTGTCGCTAACCCGAACTTGGGTAAAGACCAGATCACTGGGGCTGAATCGGGAGCGAAAACCGCTCAACCTGCGTGGATTGAATTTATGAAAGTGGCACTGGAAGACATTCCGGTTGAAAGGAAGAAGCTGCCACCAAGTATTATTCGAACTCGGGTTGATCGTGAATCTGGCATGCTGACAAACAAATCGGACAGTTCAACCATGTTTGAATATTTCCGCCGGGGTACAGAGCCGCGTGAATACGCGCACGACCCAATCAGCGAAGCCATTTACAGTGAAGATGGTGAAGAGCTGTTCTAATCCATTCCATTCGATCTAAAAAGGCGCTTACGCGCCTTTTTTAATGTCTTTTCATCTACACCAGCTCTGCAATACTGCCTGCCAGTTGCTCAAAACGGTTGCGTAGCGGTGACCCAGGGCGATACACCAACACTATCTTTCGGCTGGGCTGCGGATTGCTGGCGCGCACATAGCAAACGCCATCGCGTTTCTTCTCAGAAGGCACTGACAACTCTGGCAACAAAGTGATTCCGCCCCCTGCCGCTACCATGTTTCTTAGCGTTTCAAGGCTGGTCGCTTTAAATCTTTCATCGTCTCTGGCACCAGCAGCAAAACAGAATCCCAGCGCCTGATCTCTTAAGCAGTGTCCATCCCCCAGTGCAAGCACAGTTTTGCCGTTGAGTTCCAGCATATCGATTTCATCTCGCTCTGCCCATTCATGGTCACAAGGCACCGCAACACTCATCGGCTCATCGTATAAAGCGAGCTCTTTAAAAGGGGCGGTTTCGGCAACTGAAGCCAGTACCAAACAGTCTAATCGCCCCTCTTCAAGCTGGCGTACCAACTGATGAGTCTGGGCTTCATGCAGAAATAACTCTAAGTCCGGAAACTGCTCTTTGAGGTTTGGGATGATTTTTGGCAAAAGATAAGGCCCGACTGTTGGAATGAATCCAATGTGCAGCGGTCCGCTCATCTCCTTGCCTTGCAGGGTGGCCATATCCGTGAATACCTTTACCTCGCCGAGTATCCTCTTTGCCTGCTCGACGAGCTGTAAGCCTGCTTCCGTAAACAGAACTCTTCGACTGCTGCGCTCTAACAGAGCCGTGCCCAGTTCATCTTCCAGCTTTCGGATCTGTCCACTTAACGTAGGCTGACTTACAAAACACGCTTCCGCAGCTTTACGAAAATGTTTGTGTTCAGCCAAAGCGACCAGGTACTCGAAATCACGAATATTCATTTTTCCACCCTAAATAGAAAATATCTATCAATACCATAACAATAAACGATTAGAACTATCAACACGATCGTTGAATAATGGACTCAACAAAACGAAACAGGCTGAACGAACAAAGGCCAACTACGCTGATTAAAGTCGGCTCACAGTAAGAATTCAAAAATCCATAGAGGAAACCAACATGTTCGCACCAAAAGAAGGTCAAACTGTACCACAGGTCACTTTTCCAACTCGCAAAGGCGATGCTTGGGTAAATGTTACAACAGATGAGCTTTTCAAAGATAAAACGGTCATCGTGTTTAGCCTGCCAGGTGCGTTTACACCGACTTGTTCATCCAGCCATTTACCTCGCTACAACGAACTGTTTCCTGTGTTCAGAGAACACGGTGTAGACGAGATTTTGTGTCTGTCGGTAAACGACACTTTCGTTATGAACGCATGGAAAGAAGACCAGGAAGCAGAGCACATTTCTTTCATCCCAGATGGAAATGGTGAGTTTACTGACGGCATGGGCATGCTTGTAGACAAAAATGACCTTGGTTTCGGTAAGCGTTCATGGCGCTACAGCATGCTGGTGAAAAACGGCGTTGTAGAAAAAATGTTCATCGAACCAAACGAGCCAGGCGACCCGTTCAAAGTATCGGACGCTGATACCATGCTGAACTACATTGCACCGAATTACAAAACACAAGAATCCATCACGGTTTTCACTAAACCTGGTTGCCCTTTCTGTGCAAAGGCGAAACAAAATCTGATTGATAACGGTCTTCAGTATGAAGAAGTGATTCTGGGTAAAGACGCAACCACGGTTAGCCTGCGTGCCATTTCTGGACGTGCGACTGTTCCTCAAGTGTTTATCGGTGGTAAGCATATCGGTGGCAGTGAAGAACTAGAGAGCTTCCTACTTAAATAAGTACTCACTACGTGTTTAAGCAATTTACCTAGTTTAAGCCCGGATTTTCCGGGCTTTTATTTCGATACCCGACCCAAACAATACGAGAACCCATTATGAAACAATTGAATGTTGATGTAGCAATCATTGGCGGCGGCACAGCGGGGCTTGGCGCTTATCGTACGGCGAAAGCACACACTGACAGTGTCGTTATGATTGAAGGCGGTCCTTATGGCACAACCTGTGCTCGCGTAGGTTGTATGCCATCTAAGTTGCTCATTGCTGCTGCAGAAAGTGTTCATCAGATCGAAAAAGCCCCGGGCTTTGGTATTCACCCTCAAGGTGAGATTGTGATCAATGGTCGTGAAGTCATGGATCGGGTAAAGCGCGAACGCGATCGCTTTGTTGGGTTTGTACTTGAAGGAGTAGACGAAATCCCTGCCGAAGACAAAATTGCAGGCTACGCTAAGTTTTCCGATGACAACACTCTGATCGTCGATGATCACACAGAAATTAAAGCTCAGCGTATTGTCATCGCAACCGGTTCTCGTCCGGCTTATCCACCAGTCTGGAATGAGCTTGGCGATCGACTGATCGTTAACGACGACGTCTTTGACTGGGGTGATCTACCAGGTTCTGTTGCGGTTTTCGGACCGGGTGTCATTGGACTGGAACTGGGTCAGTCTCTGCATCGTCTAGGTGTGGATGTGAAGCTATTTGGTCTGGGTGGACAAGTAGGACCGCTGACCGATCCAGAGGTAATGGCGTACGCAAATAAGGCATTCAGCGAAGAGTTCTATCTGGATGCCGATGTCAAAGTCGAAAGCATGAAACGCGTGGATGACCATGTCGAGATCCAGTTCATAAATCACGATGGGGATCTGGAAACGTTCAAAGCGGATTACGTGCTTGCTGCAACGGGACGTCGCCCGAATGTCGATAAGTTGGATCTGCAAAATACATCGGTTGAACTGGATGATCGCGGCGTACCTAAAGCGGATCACTACACCCTACAAACTTCTGCAGAAAATATTTTCATTGCTGGCGACGCAAGCAATCAGATCCCACTGCTTCATGAAGCGGCGGATCAGGGTCGTATTGCAGGTGATAACGCAGGTCGATTCCCGGATATTCGTGCTGGCCTTCGTCGCTCCGCAATCTCTGCTGTGTTCTCTGATCCTCAAATTGCGATGGTAGGGGAAACATACAGCCAGATTACTAAGCGATTGGGCGATTGCGGATGTTTTGCAACGGGTGAAGTATCGTTTGAAAATCAAGGTCGTTCCCGCGTTATGCTCCGTAATAAGGGCGTTCTGCATGTGTACGGTGAACAAGGTACTGGTCGCTTCCTCGGCGCTGAAATGATGGGACCGAATGCTGAACATCTGGCACACCTGCTGGCTTGGGCACATCAAAACAAGATGACTATTTCTGACATGCTGGACATGCCTTTCTATCATCCGGTCATTGAAGAAGGGGTTCGTACCGCGCTACGTGACCTGAACGCCAAGCTGCATCTGGGTCCTGAGATGATTAAGCACTGTCTGGATTGCGGTCCGGGTTGTTAAGACTCCATTTCCAATACTAGCGATTACAATAATAACTAAGGGTCTGTTGACCTTTCGAGCTGATTTTTGCAGCGATTTGTGGGTTCTTTATACAAGGCAGCGCTTATTCGGTGTAGTCGTTCTACATCAATAAGCGGTAACACAGTAGAAAGGAGCCACAAATGCTGCCCAAAGGGTTCGTTTCTATGTGCTTTACTCTTTGTTGCAAGGTATTTGCTTAGAATGACTAAGCTAAAGACCTTGCGCCGCGATTAAACCACATAGAACTCGAACAAAATTTAACCGCGAAAGGTCAACAGACCCTACTCTAAGTCCCCTTTTCCCCTGACTTTTTTCTCCAGAGTCAGGGGCTTTTCACATTAATTTCATCTAAATATCGACTTTCATCTCTTCGATATACCATACGATTAGCTATACTAATTACAGGATTTGTTTAGTAAAAAATGGCAATTTATGGCTTGTCAGTCATGTCAGGAACACTGGTTCTGGAAAAAAATCGGTCGTTGCCAGCGATGCCTGGATCAGCTTACCGTTCTATCGGTTATTTGCTGGATTATCTGGTGGGTTGCATTCAGAGAATCCCCCAAAAGCATTGAGTCGCTCTCGTTAATCATGGCGGGATTCGCCTTTAACTTTTTGCTTGCATTGCATTTGTGGATGAGGTTTGTAATCTTCCCTTGGCAGGAACGCAGTAAAAAACCGCGCTGAATAGCGCGGTTTTCATTTTGACTGATTTTTATTTTGTCAGCTTCAAAGCTTCATCAATCACGTGGTAAATGTAATTTTGCTCAACCACTCCCTGGAATAGCCAGGCTTGCGGTCCGCGAGCAAAGATAGCCACGTCTTCACCTGAGTGAGTTTCAGAACTCAACTTCACCAGCGCCTGTTGTAAGTAGCCTAACTTTTGTACGTCTTTTTCTGTCAAATCGGTTCGACCACCTTCCACTGCCCCCGGACCATTACCATAAGCCAGTGTGGTGTAGTTCTTACCAAATTCGTCTTTGTTGAGCTTACCTTTAGAGCGGGACAAGCCAAGGATTGGGTTGCCGCGCTCGGCATAACCGTTAGAAATCAATGTGTGAGCGTGGTCAGCGGTCACAATGATCAAGGTATCTTTCGGATCCGTCATTTCCAGTGCCGCTTTGATAGCACGGTCATATTCCACCGTATCTTCCAAAGCACGAGCTGCGTTACCTGCGTGGTGGGCATGGTCGATTCGTCCAGATTCCACCATCAACAAGTAGCCCTTGTTATTGTTTTTCAGAATCTCGATCGCTTTCGATGTCATTTCTGCCAGTGAAGGCTCTTTGTTTTCTTTGACACGATCCGCTTCGTACTGCATGTGACTGCTTTCAAACAGCCCGAAAGCGCGCTGGGTGTTACCGCTCAGCTTGTCGAAACCTGTGCGATCATAAACGTAGTTACCTTCCGGGTAGCGCTGTTGCCACTCATCAACCAAGTTACGACCATCTTTACGCTTACCTTTTTTACCTTCTGGATCCGTCATGGTGTTAGGTATGAATTCTCGACGACCGCCACCAAATGCCACCTGGAAACCGTCACCATAGTCAAAGTTAACGAACTGATGAGCGATGTCTGTACACCCGGTATCTTTGGCAATGTTGGTCAGCTTTCCGTCGTTCTCCCAGTTACGATCTGCACTGTGAGCGTAAGTGGTAGCGGGTGTGGCGTGCGTTAGACGCGCAGTAGATACCACCCCCAGCGACAACCCTTTTTCCGCTGCCATCTGGAACGCTGTTTTCACTTCATTGCCTTTCTGGGTGTTACAGAAACCGCGCTGCACATTGTCGTTCACATTAATGATGCCGGCTTTGGTTTTCACCCCAGACACCATGGCTGTTGCTGTACCCGCCGAGTCAGGAGTTTGCATGTCCGTATTGTAGGTTTTGGATAGCGCTGTGTGTGGCAATCGCTCCATAGCCAGAACGTACTCTTCACCCTTTTCACCTTGTTGCTGACCAGCGTAGATGCGCGCCGCAGTGATTGTGCCGACACTCATGCCATCCCCTACAAACAGGATGACGTTTTTTGCCGGTCCATCAATGGGTTTGCGCTCTTTCGCAGCGGCAATGGCGCTTTTAGCTTCCTTGTACCAAGAGTCTGATTGTTGAGGAACATTTGCGTATGTCGTGCCCGCAGCGATTAAGCTTGCTGCCAGCAGTGAGATTTGAAGTCCTTTCACGGGAAGTCTCCGAAGTCTATGATTAGTAACGGGCTAACTTTAAATTCCGAAAAGAACGCGTAGGTATCAAACTGGTGAATGTTTCATGAAAGTTTCATGAAAATGTAATGTTATAACAACTCATTAAAAGTAGGATGAATTTGACATTGAGCTGGAACAGAAAAAGAAAAAGCCCCTAAACCAAATTTGGTTAGGGGCTTTCTTAGATTCATCTAAGAAAAAGCAGTGGTACAAATATGACCGCGCTTTCTCTCAATAAGTTCCCAAAAAAGATCAATTTTCTTTAAAAAGATCTGAGCTGATTCAAAAACCGTTGCCAATCACAAAGTTATGCAACACTTGCCTTAGTAATCACTTGTTCTGCAAGGTTGATCTCTAGTGCAACTTCATCACAGGCATGCGTTCTTGGACATTGATCACAATCCTTCAGTACTTTCTCTGGAAGCAGAGATTTGGACGTCGGAATGAAGTTGTACTTCATGAAGAATTCAGGCACACGAGTCAGAACAAAGACTTTCTTGATTGCCATCTGACGCGCTTTTTCAACTAAGTGAGCCACAATAGCACTGCCCTGCCCCTGACCTTGCCAGCCTGCTTCTACACCAAGAGTGCGAATTTCTGCCAGCCCGGAATCATAAACATAAAGTGAGCCACAACCGGTGACTTCGCCCTGATGCTCGGCTACCGCAAACGAACCGATATCTCTGACCAGTTCATTTCGGTTACGTGGCAAGTTTTCACCCAGCCCGGCCCAGTAAGCCACCATGCCATCTAACGCATCAATGTCAGTCAGACGCGCCGCACGCACTTTCACTCCAGAAGCGTCGCGCTGAGACAAACGCTGCTGCGCCTGATCCACGGCATAAGCCACCTGAGTTGGAGAAACACCACCCAAGGCAGAGCGCTTTTCAAGGCAAGATTCGATGGTCAGAATGTCATAGACGTCCTCTTCAATGACCTCGGAAAACTCTTTGAGCTCTGAAATCGACAGCTCTTCCAACGCACACCCTTTGGCAATGGCTGCAACCACAGCTACACCGACAATATGGTGCGCTTCACGGAATGGGATGTCTTTCGCGACCAGATAATCCGCAAGCTCTGTTGAATTGGCATAACCTTGTTTCGCGGCTTCCAGCGTGCGCTCGCCGTTTACTTTGATGCCGTCGAAACACAGTGCTGCCATTTCCATACACTCATTCCAGGTGTCTAGCGCGTCGAATAAGCCTTCTTTGTCTTCCTGCATGTCTTTGTTGTAAGCCAGTGGAAGGGCTTTCACGGTCATCATCATGCCCGCCATGGAGCCGTATACACGACCACATTTACCACGGATCAATTCAAGTGCATCCGGGTTTTTCTTTTGCGGCATCAGAGAGGAACCGGAAGTCACTGTGTCTGCTAACTCAATGAAATTCGATTCACCCGAGTTGTAGAAGATCATGTCTTCTGCCAGACGGGAAAGGTGCAGCATAGAAATGGACGCAACAGACATCAGTTCCATCACGTGGTCGCGATCAGATACGGAATCGAGGCTGTTTCTGGTCGCACGGCGAAAACCTAAGCTATGAGCCAGTTTTTCACGGTCCATTGGGTAAGCGGTTCCTGCTAAAGCACCCGAACCTAACGGGCAAGTATCCAAACGCTTAATGGCATCAGACAGACGAGAATAATCACGCTCAAACATTTCGACGTACGCAAGGCACCAGTGAGCAAAGGTCACAGGTTGTGCACGCTGAAGGTGCGTATAACCAGGAAGTACGGTGCCCTGATGCTCTTTCGCTACCTCAACCATTTGACCTTGCAAACGATCCAGCGCCATCAAAAGTTGATGACCTTGCTGGCGACACCAAAGCTTAAGATCCGTTGCCACTTGGTCGTTACGAGAACGCCCAGTGTGAAGTTTCTTACCCAAGTCGCCCACTTTGCCAATCAACTGCTGTTCAACCCAGCTGTGAATATCTTCGGCATCAGAACGCAAGATCTTCTCTGGGTTTTCCATGACTTCCAGCTTCAACTCGTTCAGAGCCAGCTCTAATTTCTGCTGTTCGCCTTCAGAAAGGACGCCAACGGAAAGCAGTGCTTTGGACCAAGCAATGGATCCAACAATGTCTTGCTCCGCCAATCGGTAATCGAATCGCAAGGAGTCATTGAATTGTTTGAATCTGGTGTCTGCTGCTTGGGTAAATCTCCCGCCCCATAATGCCATGGCGTCTCTCCTGAGTTGTGGCTCTGAGTGTTCTCAGAGCCGCATTGCTGCGTGTAATTAGCTTAAAATTAAATACTGTGAAAAAGTGGTGCTCGATTATTTTTTGTTTTCGTTCAGTGCACGGATACGACTCGCCAGAGAATACAGACGAATGAATCCGCCTGCGTGGCTTTGATCGTACACTTCGTCTTCACCGAATGTCGCAAATTCTTCCGAGTACAAGCTGTTGTCTGAACGCTTCTGAGTCACGGTTGCCTGACCTTTGTACAGCTTGATCACCACTTCGCCGTTCACATCTTGAGCCAACTCTTCCGTTGCTGCAAGAAGGGACTTACATAGTGGTGTGAACCAGCGACCATCGTAAACAAGGTGAGAAGCCTTCAAACCTAGCTCTTCACGAAATTCATAAGAGGCTTTGTCGAGCACTAGTTGTTCAACGGCACGCAGCGCTTCCATGATGATGGTGCCACCCGGAGTTTCGTAACAACCACGCGATTTCATACCAACCAGACGGTTTTCTACGATATCGATACGACCGACACCATGCTTGGCACCTTTTTCATTCAGGTAAACCAGCGCGTTGTATGGCGTCATTGCTTCACCGTCAACGGCAACTACCGCGCCTTTTTCCACTTTCAGCGTCACACTTTCAGATTCGTTTGGTGCTTGCTCTGGGTCTACCGTCCATACCCAGCAATCTTCGTTTGGTGCATTCCACGTGTCTTCAAGAACGCCACCTTCAGTTGAGATGTGCCACGCGTTGGCATCACGAGAATAAATCTTAGTCAGAGAAGCAGTACATGGGATGTTGCGCTCTGCCAGATAATCCAGACACTCTTCACGGCTTACCAAATCCCACTCACGCCATGGTGCAATTACATGTAGATCCGGTGCAAGTGCAGCAAACGCACCTTCAAAACGCACCTGGTCGTTACCTTTACCTGTACAGCCGTGACACAAAGCATCTGCGCCCACTTTACGTGCCACCTCAACCTGAGCCTTAGCAATGATTGGACGCGCCATAGACGTACCCAACAGGTATTTGCCTTCGTACAGCGCACCCGTTTTCAGTGTCGGGTAGATGTAATCGGCGACCATTTCTTCTTTCAGGTCAGCGATGTAACATTCAGATGCACCAGACGCTTTGGCTTTCTCTTCGATGCCTTCCAGCTCTTCTTCGCCCTGACCGACATCCGCAACGAATGCCACAACTTCACAGTCATAGTTTTCTTTCAACCATGGAATGATCACTGACGTGTCCAGACCGCCAGAGTACGCTACAACTACTTTATTTACGTTTACTTTGCTCATTTTACTTCTCCTAATCCCTGGGTCTGCACTTGGCGGTCAGCGCCCAAAAGGTCATACAATATTCGTTTTATTCGGGTAGAAACTGGGTACCAATGTTGGTGCCCGCAAATAATTCGGTGAGTTTTTCAGGGTAGCGCCACGTGGCTACCTGGATTGGACGCCCTAAGTCGTTCGCCGCTTGCAGTGCCGCATGCACTTTGACAATCATGCCGTCGGTAATAACTTTGCCTTCAATTAACTGTTCGGCTTCGGTTTTATCCAAGCTGCTCAGTAGGTGTCCTTTGCCATCCAGCACACCACTCACGTCTGAAAGCAGAACCACTTCAGCATCCAAAGCACCAGCAACGGCAACAGCGGCTTGATCGGCATTCACGTTCATGAGCTGACCTTCATTGGTCATGCCAATGGAACTGATGATGGCAATCGCACCCGTATTCATGACGGCTTGCAAAACCTCTGGGTTGCCCGGTGTGGCATTCCCTACTGCGCCCAGTTCTGGGTCCAGCTCTGTTACGTCGCACAACCCGCCATCCGCCAAGCTTAAGCCAACGGCTTTCACGCCCGATTTAATGGCTTCGCCTTGCAGCAATTTATTGGCAGTACCAGCTAAAGCACCGGCGATAACAGGAATCTGGTCGTAAGGAGTGACACGCAGTCCGTCTTTTTTCACGGTTTCCAACTGGAGTTTGCCCATCAGATCGTCCACCAGATAGCCGCCGCCATGAACTATTACTATCGCTCGCTGCGCTGACTGCTGATAATCCTTGATGGCACCAAACAATTTTCCCAGCGTTTCGCTGCACTCTAATGCGGCTCCGCCCAGTTTCACGACAAGTGGATTCTGTGTACTCATCATCAAATTCCTTATATCAGTGCTGTCATTGGCTCATAGCCAAAACGCAGGTTAAGGCATTGCATTGCCTGACTGGATGCGCCTTTCAAAAGGTTATCTATTGCTGAAACCACAATGACGTGCTCGCCCTGTACCTTCCAGCCCAAGTCGTTAAACGGCGTGTTTTCGACTTGCTGAATCGCAGGTAATTTGTCACCGAACAAACGCACTGCAGGTTTGTCGCCATAAGCATTGTGGAAAGCGTCAGCGACGGCTTGCTCCGTCACACCTGCTTTTAGCTTCATAGTAATAGTCGCCAGAATGCCACGCTTAAAGTTGCCAAGGTGAGGCGTGAAGATAACGTCACAACCTAAGTGAGACGCAATTTCTGGTTGGTGACGGTGCGCAAATACACCATAAGCCTGCATGGACACTTCACAGAAACTATTGGTCATTGTCGCTTTTCTGCCTGCGCCAGATACGCCGCTGGTCGCGTTAATCACTGGCCATTGATTGGTGTCGACTAATCCTGCATTCAGCAATGGTTTAATAGCCAATTGGGAAGCCGTAGGATAACAACCCGGAACCGCAACGAGTTGAGCTTCGGCAATATCGGCTTCATTCCATTCAGCTAGCCCGTAAGCAGCTTTATCTAGCCATTCTGGATTGCTGTGCTCGAAGCCATAAAAAGTCGGATAAAAATTTTCTTTCTGAACACGGTATGCGCCGGACAAATCAAAAACGGTGCACCCTTGTTCTAACAAAGTCGGCGCTAAGTCGTGGCTGACTTCGTGGGCAGTAGCAAGAAAGACGACATCAGAGTCTTTAGCCACTGCCTCAATATCAGTAAGAGGTGTTACAGGCATATCCACGACACCGGTCAGTTTTTTGTGTAGCTCTGAGACAGGCTTATTTGCGTCGACACTATTGGCGGACACATACAAACCTGATAGCTTGAGATTCGGGTGTTTGGCAACCATTAAGGCAAGTTCTGCCCCTGTATATCCGCTGGCACCAATGATCGTGGTTTTTAACATCTGCAACACATCCAATTCGCGGGTCACTTCATTTAGTGAAAAGTGACTATCCATACTTGATTATTAGCTCAATTTGAGTTTTTATTCACTTATTGTGATTTAATATGTGTTTTATCGTTTTCAGCTTTATCTGTCAACAGTGGAAGTGAAGTTAATATGCAATTACCTGGTTTTATCGATATCTACGGTGGCTTAATTTCCACCTCTTCTATTAGCTCAAGTGATCCAAGTTGGGATGAAGGGAACTGTGAAGTTATTGCCAAGCTGGCTACCTGGTTTGAAGATCTGGGGTTTGAAACTCAGGTTGTCGAGGTAGAAAAAGGCAAGCACAATCTGATCGCCAAGATGGGGAAAGGGGAAGGTGGTCTTTTACTGGCAGGGCATACGGATACCGTTCCTTTCGATGAAGGGCGATGGAATTACGACCCACACGCACTAACCGAAGCCAACGATCGCTTTTATGGTTTGGGCACAGCAGATATGAAAGGTTTTTTTGCTTTTATATTAGAAGCAGTAAAAAAGACAGACTGGAGCCAGCAAGCCAAACCTCTTTACGTATTGGCAACCTGTGACGAAGAAACCACCATGCTTGGTGCAAGACACTTTACCGAAGATGCTCCCTTCAAACCGGACTATTGCATCATTGGGGAACCAACCAGTCTCGTCCCGGTTCGTGCGCACAAAGGTCACGTCGCAAATGCCATTCGCGTAACGGGTCACTCGGGTCACTCTTCAAACCCTGCACTTGGTGTAAACGCCATTGAAGTCATGCATGAGGTGTTGTTTGCTTTAATGAAGCTGCGCGATGACCTGATTAAAGCGTACCATCACCCTGGTTTTGATATTCCCAACCCAACTTTAAACCTTGGGCACATTCATGGTGGAGACAGCGCCAACCGAATTTGTGGATGCTGCGAGCTGCACTACGATGTTCGCCCTCTTCCGGGAATCAGCTTAGATGGCTTAGACAATATGTTGCGAGAAGCGCTCAAAGAGGTCGAAGCCAAATGGCCGGGCAGAATAGAAATTAAACCACTGCATGAACCCATACCGGGCTATGAGTGCGATCACGAACATCCGTTTATAGAAGGCATGGAACAAATTTGCGAGCAGCCTAGCGAAACCGTGAATTACTGCACTGAAGCACCATTTCTTCAACAACTCTGCCCGACTCTAGTGTTAGGTCCAGGTTCCATTGACCAGGCTCACCAGCCTGATGAGTTTCTGGCGTTTGAATTTATCGACCCAACCATCAAGATTCTCGACAAAGCCATTCATCAATACTGTTTCTAAACATTTCAGAAAGTTATTAATGGGAGCGACCTTATTCGCTCCCTTTTTAACCACGCCTAAACCTGATTGCAGCAAGCCTCAGCAAAAATTGAAAGAAAATTTCACAATGCAGTTACATTGACCGTATCAAAAGTGAGCAATATCAATAGTTGCTCGAAATCAGCCCTTTCAGTGTCGGATTATTTGACTCACGCCAAACAATTTCGCTAGATTGTGTCCTTACACACAACAACGGATGTAATAAATTTACGAGGCGGGACACAATGAATGAAAAATATGCCGCGCTAAAAAGCAATGTGAGCATGTTAGGTCGATTGCTTGGCAATACCATTCAAGATGCACATGGCGAAGCGATCCTAGAGAAAGTCGAAACCATTCGTAAACTCTCAAAATCAGCGATGGCTGGTGGTCAGGAAGACAGAGAGAACCTCATCAAAGAAATTGAAAGTCTGCCCGATGAGCAACTGACACCAGTTGCACGCGCATTCAATCAGTTCCTTAACCTCACTAACATGGCAGAGCAATACCACACGATTTCTCGCCATTGTGAGGAACACGTCTGTGAACCAGACGCTTTAAATAGCTTATTCTCAAAACTCAGCCAGAACAGCATCAGCAAGCTCGACACGGCACAAGCCGTTCGTGACTTAAACATTGAGCTTGTGCTGACCGCGCACCCGACTGAAATCACGCGCCGCACCATGATCAACAAGCTGGTGAAGATCAACGAATGCTTGTCGAAACTGGAGCTGAGTGACCTTTCTTACAAAGAGCGTCAGAAAACTGAGCGCCGTCTGGAGCAGTTAATCGCTCAGGCATGGCATTCTGACGTTATTCGTCAGCAACGCCCTACACCTCTTGATGAAGCAAAGTGGGGCTTTGCCGTTGTAGAGAACTCTCTATGGCAAGGCGTTCCTGACTTTCTGCGTGAACTCGACGAGAAGCTCGAAGGCTACCTGGATGAAGGGCTTCCAATTGACGCTCGCCCAGTGCACTTCTCTTCCTGGATGGGTGGTGACCGAGACGGCAACCCGTTTGTTACCCATACCATCACGCGTGAAGTAATGCTGCTCTCTCGCTGGAAAGCGGCAGACCTTTACCTGAATGACATCAACGAGCTGGTCAGCGAACTGTCGATGACCAAGTGCAGCGATGCGCTACGCGAACTGGCAGGCGAAGGACAACACGAACCTTACCGCGCCATTCTGAAACGCATTCGCGATGTTCTGACTGAAACTCGTGACATTCTTGAAGCTAAAATCAATGGTGAGCAATTAGCAGTCAAAGCGCCGCTTAAATCCGTTGATCAGCTTTGGGAACCACTGCACGCATGTTACCAGTCATTACATGAGTGTGGCATGGGCGTCATTGCTGACGGCTCTCTGCTTGATACACTTCGCCGAATCAAAGCGTTTGGTATTCATCTGGTTCGTCTGGATATCCGACAGGAAAGTACCCGTCACTCAGACGTACTGTCTGAATTGACTCGTTATCTTGGTATCGGAGATTACGATCAATGGAGCGAGCAGGACAAAGTTGCCTTCCTAACCGCAGAGCTGAGCTCTAAGCGTCCTCTTCTCCCACGCGACTGGGAGCCTTCAGAACCTGTTAAAGAAGTACTGGATACTTGTCGTATCGTAGCAAGCCAGCCTCGTGAGGCATTCGGTGCTTATGTCATCTCGATGGCGAGAACCGCATCTGACGTTCTCGCTGTGCACCTTCTTCTGCAAGAATCAGGCTGTCCTTACCGTATGGACGTATGTCCTCTGTTTGAAACTCTGGACGATCTGAACAATGCGGAAGCGGTGATTACCCAGTTAATGGGTATCGACCTGTACCGTGGCTTCATCCAGAACCATCAAATGGTGATGATTGGCTATTCCGATTCCGCCAAAGACGCTGGTGTAATGGCAGCAGGCTGGGCACAGTATCGTGCCATGGAAGCCTTGGTGAAGGTTTCTGAAGAAGCAGGCATTGAGCTGACTCTCTTCCACGGTCGTGGCGGTACGGTGGGTCGTGGTGGTGCTCCTGCGCACGCTGCACTGCTGTCTCAGCCACCTAAGAGCCTTAAGGGCGGCTTACGCGTAACGGAGCAGGGCGAGATGATTCGCTTTAAGCTGGGCTTGCCAGAAGTCGCAGTGAACAGCTTTAACATGTATGCCAGCGCAATTCTTGAGGCAAACCTGTTGCCACCACCAGAGCCGAAGCAAGAATGGCGTGATCTGATGGATGTGCTTTCAGAGGTCTCCTGTGAAGCTTACCGAGGCGTGGTACGTGGTGAACCTGACTTCGTCCCTTACTTCCGTGCTGCGACGCCAGAGCTGGAACTGGGCATGCTGCCACTGGGTTCTCGCCCGTCCAAGCGTAACCCTAAAGGTGGCGTAGAAAGCTTGCGTGCGATTCCGTGGATTTTCTCATGGAGCCAGAACCGTCTTGTTCTTCCTGCGTGGCTAGGTGCTGGTGAAGCCATTCAGTACTCAGTAGATAAAGGGCATCAGTCTCTATTGGAAGCTATGTGCCGCGAGTGGCCATTCTTCTCGACTCGCTTAGGCATGCTGGAAATGGTGTACTCGAAATGTAATATCGAGATTTCCCGCCTCTACGATCAGAAGCTCACAGACGAATCATTGTGGCCTTTAGGCGATAAACTGAGAGCTCAATTGCAAAAAGATATTAAAGCTGTTCTTAATGTTGAGAATAACGAAAACTTGATGCAAAGTGATCCATGGGGATTGGAATCTATACGCCTTCGCAACATCTATGTAGAGCCGTTGAATATGCTACAAGCAGAACTGCTATACCGCACAAGGCAGACAGAAACTCCGTCATCTGAGCTTGAAGAAGCATTAATGGTCACAATTGCTGGTATTGCTGCAGGAATGCGCAACACCGGCTAGGCAGTGTATTATTCTTCAAATGAGACAAAAAGCCGCTAAATGCGGCTTTTTGTATGGCACTAAAACACTATTGAGAATTTTGTCAGTTTTTACAACCAATCATATTCTTTATTCTACTTAATGCTTATTATTATTGATAAGCTATCTAATCGCTGTAACTATTTCTAATAACTATCCGCAGCATCTCTATGGCATTGAATTTGATCTTTTAGGTCTCATATTCAATAGCTGCCATTTTCTAGGTGATATAAGGCTAAGAAGGTGACAGGGCCATCTAAATTTGTCTTTAGATTGGTATGAGCACTAATTCACACAACATAAACGTACCGTAGAAGTACAACCGGTGAATTGGCGTTCAAGTTTTACAGTTTGATTGACCATTGGATTGAAGACATGTCATTACCGCACGTAATCCTTACTGTTTTAAGCACTCGAGATGCAACTGGATACGACATCACTAAAGAGTTCTCATACAGTATTGGCTATTTTTGGAAAGCGAGTCACCAACAGGTATACCGCGAGCTAAATAAAATGGCTCAAAACCAACTTGTGACTTGCGTGCTTGAGCCGCAAGAGGGCAAACCAGACAGGAAAGTTTATTCGATAACAGAAGAAGGACGCCGAGCACTTGGGGAGTGGTTTGACCAACCTACTGCACACCCAACCGTTCGCGATGAGTTCTCTGCCAAGTTAATGGCATGTTCCGTACAACCTTCTACTTCTTATATCGAACAGTTGACTGGTTTGATTGAAGAGTCCCGTCAGCTAGTAAACCACTACAAAGAAATTGAGTCGGTTTACTACGCAACGCCAAGTACTTTGGACAAGCAGGCTCGTTTAGAGCGCCTGACTTTGCGTCGCAACTTGTTGCTACGTGAAACTTGGGTAACCTGGGCTGAAGAAGTGCTTGCTGAACTTGAGGCGATGGCGTAATTACTCGCCTCTCACAAACAACAAAGGTTGGCGTATGCGCCAACCTTTTTTTATTTCTATAGAGCAGCAATTAACCCTGCGGGCGAACGCCTAGGGTGTGGCACAGCGCGTACGTCATTTCTGCACGGTTCAGAGTGTAGAAGTGAAAGTCTTTCACGCCTTCACGACTCAGGATACGCACCATATCAATCGCCTGACTCGCACCCACTAGCTGACGAGTAGTCGGATCATCATCCAAACCTTCGAATTGCTTCGACATCCACCCAGGAACTTTCACGTTGTTGATGGCAGCAAAACGAGACGCTTGCTTAAAGTTCGACACTGGCAATATCCCAGGTACGATTTCCACATCAATGCCCGCTGCAACACAGCGATCGCGGAAGCGAAGGTAGCTCTCTACATCAAAAAAGAACTGAGTGATGGCACGGTTTGCGCCTGCGTCTACTTTGCGCTTCAGGTTAAGCAAGTCTGCCTGAGCACTTTTCGCTTCTGGATGCACTTCTGGGAATGCCGCTACAGAGATGTCGAAGTCGTGCTGAGATTTCAGCAGCTCAACTAAATCTGATGCGTACATGTCTGGCGCACCGCCACCCGGTGGAATATCACCACGAAGCGCAACAATGCTTTCAATTCCATTGTTCCAGTAATCGTTCGCGATGTTCACCAGTTCGTCACGAGTAGCGTCAATACAGGTTAGGTGCGGCGCAGCAACCAGGCCAGTCTGGTCTTTGATCTCTTTAATGATGGAGTGCGTACGGTCTCGCTCACCAGAGTTTGCACCATAAGTTACAGACACAAACTTAGGTTGAAGGGTTTTCAGGCGGTGAACGGAGTTCCAAAGGGTCTCTTCCATCTTTTCACTGCTAGGCGGAAAAAACTCAAAGGAAACGTTGATGTCATCAGAAAGTTCAGCAACGTTCTGATTCAAAGCATCTATATGACTGGCGTGGGTATAACTCATGCTTCTCTCCCTGTGGCACCACCACAAAAAAACTCTTTTTTAATCCGTAACGACGTTTAGACGTCTATATGTCCAAAGAATGTCTTTTATCCGATTTAATGTCAACTGGATCACTATGAATTTTATTCATGATGCTGCTGAACATTTTTCAACATGAAAAATTAGGGCATTTTTAAGAGATTGGGAATATATACCCAAGTGACCTCAAGTTGCAGGATTCAGAGCTTCATATACTGTTTCAGTTCAAGGAAAAGAATGCAGCGGAATGACGAGTCCTTTCCAAATTCTTTGACGCCGAAATGGGACAGTATATGAGCTCCCAAGGGCGAGTTTAACTGGCTTTCATACTGCGTTACCGATTCTAGATTTAGAACCACTAGATCTTCAAATCGGTGTCTTGTCTGAAAACCAGTTAATTCTCGCTGAACCTAGCATCTTGAGGTCACTTGGGTATGAAAAAGGGCGTTGCACGCCCTTTTCTTAAAGAAGACCAGATAGCCTATTGAGGTCTGATTGAATTGCCCCAGCGGTCACCGCTTTACCTGCACCAGGCCCGCGAATCACCAGCGGGTTATCTTTGTACCATTTACTCTCGATAGCAAAGATGTTGTCACAAGGAAGCAGGTTCGCTAAAGCATGCTCTCGTGGAAGCGCCTCAACACCGACAGAGGCTTTGCCGTCTTTTTCCAGCCTTGCTACATAGCGAAGCACTTTGTCTTCTCTCTGAGCCTTTTCAAGGCGCTCTGCAAGGAGCTCGCTTAAGATTTGTCCGTTGTCTAAGAAGTCATCCAGAGGCAAATCTCTCAAAGACTCTGGTACCAAGGATTCGACTTTGACGTTTTCTGGTTCAAGCTCTAAACCCGATTCACGCGCCAGAATCACCAGCTTACGCATCACGTCGGAGCCATCCAGGTCGCAACGTGGGTCAGGTTCAGTTAAACCCTGCTGCCAGGCCAGGTCCACCAAGTCGCTGAATGGTACCTGTCCATCAAACTGCTGGAACAACCAAGATAACGTGCCTGAGAAAATACCGGACAACGCCAATATGTCATCGCCACTTTCACGCAAATCACGAACAGTATGGTTAACTGGTAAGCCTGCACCTACCGTAGCATTGTAGAACCAGTGGCGACCCGTTTTTGAAAACGCGTCCTGCACCTGATGGTAAACCTCACCCGGTGCCGAACCAGCCACTTTGTTTGCAGAAATCAAATGAAAACCGTGTTCCGCAATACTTACGTATTGACCGGATAGTGCTTCACTTGCCGTCACATCCAAAACAATGACTTCATCGTACTTCTGTTGATGAGCAAGTTTGTCCAGCCACTCTGTGCCGTCATTGCTGATCGCTTCATCGTCGAAGCGACTGAATACTTCATTGGCATCAATGCCACTAAAGTCGAGCCAGTAGGTCTGACTGTCTACTACCGCTACCAGATCAAAGGTTTTGCCGTAGCGCTTTTCCAGTTCGTCTTTCTGCTCTGAAAACAATTCAAGCCAGCTGGAACCGATGTTGCCCTTACCACACAGTGCGATAGCCACACGCTTCTGCGCCTGAAATAGCTGGCTGTGAATGCCGGTGATCAATCGAGAAGTGTCGGTCTTGCGAAGAATCGCCACCAGACTCAGTCCAGATTCTGCTTCGCTGATAAACTCCACCGGACCATTTTTTAGCTGCTGGTAGAAACCGTAGCAGTGGTTCGGGTTATTGGTCACACCCGCACCCACAGCAGCAACCAGGGAATAGCCTTCTTTTAGTTTAATCTCGGCACCAATCGACACATCCTGAAGGTGGGCAAGCGCATCCCCCGCCACTTCGCTGGTGTAAGCCAGAAGTAAACAGCCCTGATCTTCCTGTGCTTCAAAAGCCAGTGGGCTTAATTGAGCGCGAGTTAGAGTGGTGAGTACTTCTTTCGAGTGATGATCAAAATCGTGACCGTGCCCGAAGTCCACCTTCACTAACAACACTTCATCCAGAGAAGTAATGATTTTTGCGCCGCGACCAGACGCCAGAACGCGCTCGATACGGGTCGAACCCGATTCAGGCTGGTAACTACAACGCAAATGCAGTTCCATCGCACTTTGAGCGACAGGCTGAAGTGTACGGCTATGGAGTACAGGGGCAGCCAGACGAGCCAGTTCACTGGCTTCATCAAGACGAAGTAATGGCAACAGACAAGCATCAGATACCTTGCGCGGATCTGAGCTGTATACCCCGGCGACATCACTCCAGATGGTCACGCGAGTAGCTTCAGCTAAAGCGCCGATTACCGTTGCAGAGTAGTCCGAACCATTACGACCGAGCAAAACGGTTTCACCATCGTCGTTTTTTGCCATAAAGCCCGTAATCACCACTCGGCACTGACGGTGCTGCGCCAGCGACTCTTTGATAAGTGGGTAAGAGCGCGCGCGATCCACTTCGGGCTGCGCACCGTGCTCTGCTCGAAGAAAGTCACGCGAATCCTGAGAGACGGCTTCGAGGTTATTGTGATTCAGCAGTTCAGCCAGCAGTCTTGCCGACCAAAGCTCACCGTGCCCCATTGCGGAAGATTTTTGCGCACTTGTGAGTGGGAACGAAAGCTCACCCAATCCGGAGAATTCGGTATTCAGGGCATCCAATAACCCGGCAGCACGCTCTTCAGGCAATAGGCTTTCAATCAGATTAGTCTGGTATTGTCTCAGTTCTTGCAACATCTCATGAGCGACACGACCGTCTTTTTCTAACGCCCCTAACCAGGCAATCAGTTGGTTGGTGGTGCTTCCTGCCGCCGACACCACCACAAGGTCGTTCGGCTGAGAATATTCTTTCAGAATGTTGACTACGCGCTGGTAGCACTCTGCATCAGCCAGGCTGCTACCACCGAATTTGTGTAATTGGCGTTCAACCGTCATTACGCCACCTCCCTGGCTTTGACAAACGCTTGTTCTAGGTCAGCGATCAGGTCATTCACGTCTTCAAGACCGACAGAAAGACGCAACAATGTTGGTGCAATGCCAGCTTCAGCTTGAGCTTCATCGCTCATGGCACGGTGCGTCATAGAGCCTGGATGACAGATCAGACTTTCTACGCCACCCAGCGATTCTGCTAACGAGAACAGAGTCAGCGAGCTGGCAAAGACCTTCATCTGCTCCACGCTTCCGTTAAGTTCAAAACTCAGCATAGAACCAAATCCAGACTGCTGCTTTTTGGCAATATCATGACCTGGGTGCTCTGGCAAACTTGGGTGATAAATGGTGCCCACCAGCTCGTGCTCTTTCAGGTAAGCCAGAATCGTGTTTGAGCTTTCTTCATGCACGCGCATACGAGCGCCCAACGTACGTAATCCACGCAATGTCATGTAGCTGTCGAAAGGCGTACCAGTTGCACCAATACAGTTACCCCACCACGCCAGTTCTTCTGCATGTTTTTCGTCTTTGCAAATCAGTACACCGCCAATCACATCCGAATGACCATTAATGTACTTGGTGGTCGAGTGGATAACGAAGTCAGCACCAAGCGTTAAAGGCTTTTGGTACACAGGTGTCAGAAAGGTGTTGTCGACCGCAACAAGTGCACCAACCGCTTTGGCTTGCTGGCAGATTTTTTCAATATCCACCACGCGAACCAATGGATTTGAAGGGGTTTCCAGCAATACCAGTTTTGGTTTCTTGCTGATTGCCGCAGCCAGCGCCTCATCGTCTGACTGATCAACAAACTCAACGTTGAAATCTCCTTTCAAAGCGCGAGTGTTGAATAAGCGATGGGTTCCGCCGTAGCAGTCGTGTGGCGCAACGATAAGATCATCAGGACCCAGAAATGCCGTTATCCACAGATTAATTGCTGCCGTACCTGTGTTGGTAATGATGGCATTTGCGCCTTCTTCGAGTTCAGAAAGTGCTTGTTCCAGTAACCCACGGTTTGGGTTTCCAGAGCGGGTGTAATCGTATTTTGGTACTTCACCAAAAGACGGAAAACCATAGTTTGTCGACAGATAAATCGGTGGGACAACCGCGTGATACTGGGTATCCGCTTCAATACCAGTTCTTACGGCAATAGTGGCTGGCTTTCGTTGGCTCATATAGTTGGTCTTCCTTTCCAGTGGTGCGTTTTACTTGAGCATCTGTTATACCAATTACAAACGCTGGATAACATGCAAGTGACGTGTTTTAACTGAGAGTGTCACGATTAATGTGCAACACTTTAGCGCCATCATTTTGGGACGTCAACACTTCTAGACGTCCATATGTCTTTGCTTATGGCGGTAAAAGTCGCTAAAATCCCACTTTATGAAAGGCTAAGTCGCTAAAACACATGAAAACAGCTTGCTGGGCGAACTAGTCATCCATTTTAGATAAATTATAACTGAAGGTGCGCAATGGCAGATTGGAATGGCGAGTACATCAGCCCCTATGCTGAACATGGCAAAAAAAGCGAACAAGTCAAAAAAATTACCGTATCAATCCCGCTAAAAGTACTAAAAGTACTGACTGACGAGAGAACCCGCCGCCAAATCAACAATTTGCGTCACGCGACTAATAGCGAACTGCTTTGTGAAGCCTTTCTTCACGCCTACACAGGTCAGCCTCTTCCAACGGATGAAGACTTGCGTAAGGACCGCCCGGATGACATTCCAACCGAAGCGAAAGCCATTATGACGGCAATGGGCATCGAGTTCGAAGCTTACGATGACGAATAAAAAGAAGGGACAGCAAATGCTGTCCCTTCTTTATTGAATCGCACGACTTGGCAATTTATCCAAGTCGTTTTTTATTCCAGTTGGCTTTTATTGCATATAGCTTTCTGGCATGTCGATTCTCGCAACCCCAGAATCAATCGCTGCTTGAGCAACCGCTTTTGCCACTCGAGGCAACAAACGTGGATCCATAGGTTTAGGAATAATATAGCCAGCGCCAAATTCCAGGTTCTCTACTCCAGCTGCTTTTTTCACTTCTTCCGGCACGTCTTCTTTTGCCAGTTGGCGAATCGCGTCAACGGCAGCCAGTTTCATTTCATCATTAATCTCGCTGGCACGAACGTCCAATGCACCGCGGAAAATGAATGGGAAACAAATAACATTGTTGACCTGGTTCGGGTAATCACTGCGACCAGTTCCCATGATCAAATCGTCACGAACTTGGTGCGCCAGCTCGGGCTTGATTTCCGGATCCGGGTTAGAACACGCGAACACCACTGGTTTGTCTGCCATTAGCTTTAACGCTTCTGCTGGCAGTAAATCAGGACCAGATACACCCAGGAACAAATCGGCACCGTCAATGACATCCTCAAGCGTGCGTTTGTCGGTGTTATTGGCAAACAGTTGCTTGTACTCGTTCAAATCGTCACGACGGGTGTGAATCACCCCTTTGCGGTCCAGCATGTAGATTTTCTCACGCTGCGCGCCACATTTGATCAAAAGCTCCATGCAGGCAACGGCTGCTGCACCAGCGCCCAGACAGACGATAGTGGCATCTTCCAGCTTTTTACCTTGCAGTTCGATGGCATTCAGCATACCTGCAGCAGTAACGATAGCTGTACCATGCTGGTCATCGTGGAAAACAGGCACGTCACAACGCTCTATCAAGCGTTGCTCAATCTCGAAACAGTCTGGGGCTTTGATGTCTTCCAGGTTAATGCCGCCGAAGGTGTCGGCAATGTTGGCAACCGTATCGACAAACTCGTCGATGGTGCGATGCTTTACTTCAATATCAATCGAGTCCAGACCAGCAAAGCGTTTAAACAGAAGGGATTTCCCTTCCATCACAGGTTTTGACGCCAGAGGACCCAAGTTACCCAAACCAAGGATGGCGGTTCCGTTAGATATAACGGCAACCATATTTCCTTTAGCGGTGTACTTGTAAACGTTATCGGCGTTTTGCGCGATTTCACGGACTGGTTCTGCCACACCAGGACTGTACGCAAGAGCGAGGTCTTCGACGGTATTGGCAGGTTTTGTCAGTTCGACAGAAATCTTTCCGGCTGTAGGTTGAGCGTGATAGTCCAGAGCTTGTTGGCGAAAATCTTGTAGGGTGTTGTCTTCAGACATGTGGGGACGTTCCAATTATTGTTTTTTGTTGGGGTAAAGTGCATTTGTTGCATGGTGAGCTGATACCGACCGCAAAAAAGGCTCAAGCTCTGTTGTTATACTAAAGTATGACTTGCATTCTTCATAGATTAGCTAAGTTAAAGAAAGGCAATTTTGGAAGAGCTAAGACCACTTAACCGAGAGCTAAATCAAAAAATATTTATTTCATCAACGAAAAAAGGACGCCGAGGGCGTCCTTTTCAAATTTGGTCAGTATTACGAGTACGTAATTACTTCTTGCTGCTTAGAGCACCGAAACGCTTGTTGAAGCGATCTACACGGCCGCCAGTATCAACGATACGCTGCTTACCTGTGTAGAATGGGTGACATTTGTCACATACGTCCAGGTGGATTGACTCTTTTTCTAGAGTTGTCTGGAACTCAAACGTGTTGCCACAAGAACAAGTTGCTGCAACAGATTTGTATTCTGGGTGAATACCTACTTTCATGGGATAACCTCAAATTGGGCCGTGTCGCTATCCGATTCTATGCCGGACACCACACGTAGTTTAGATAATTCGATGCAGAATGACCACATCATCAAGGCGCAGTATAGTAATGAAACATGAGGGTAGGATCAACCTATTTGGCAGTTTTTTCGCCAACTATTTTCACAAACAGTGTGGTTTTATTTCGCCTTACCCTAAAGGGTAAGGCATTCGAATTTCAGTAACACAACACCGTTAGGTTACCTGACCTTACTAACTCAGTTATAATCAGATCATTCCTATCAGGTTCATTATAAAAGATTTATGCGCCCTTCTATTGCCAGAGTCGCCTTGCCCGTCCCATTAGACAAGCAATTTGACTACCTTATCGCTTCCCACCAGTTCCCGGTTATTGGCGGGCGCGTTAGCGTACCTTTTGGCAGGCAGACTCTGGTAGGCGTTGTGACCGAGCTTGTTTCTCAGTCGGAGTTTCCTCTACATCAGCTCAAAACCATTAAAGAAGTGCTTGATGACAAGCCTGTGTGGTCAGACTCGTTATATTCTCTTCTTCAGTGGTGCAGCCAGTTTTACCTTTATCCACTGGGTGACACGCTAGCTAACGCCATGCCTGCAATGTTACGAAAAGGGCGTGCCGCCGACTTTACTGCATTGAAAGAATGGTTCATCACTCCTGCAGGTAAAGACCGCTTGATGACTGGTTTTGGGCGCGCGGTTCAGCAAGCCAAGGTAATGGGATTACTGGAAAATGGACCGGTTTCCCATCAGGCGATGCTGGATAATGAAGTCTCCAGCTCCGTTTTGAATACCTTAGAGGACAAAGGCTGGATAGAGCAGCGAGAACGCCAGCCCAAAGCCATTAACTGGTCAAACGAAGTAGAGAGTGACGACGACAAGCCCAAGTTGAATGAAGAACAGTCCGTCGCGATTGCTGCGGTAAACAGCCATCAAAGTTATGGCTGCTTCTTACTTGAAGGGGTGACAGGTTCAGGCAAAACCGAGGTTTACCTCAATATGATCAAGCCTGTTCTGGAGAAAGGCAGGCAGGCATTGGTACTGGTTCCTGAAATCGGGTTAACACCGCAAACCATTAATCGCTTCAAACGGCGCTTTCAGGTTCCGGTTGAAGTCATCCACTCCGGGCTGAACGATACCGAGCGCCTTAACGCCTGGTTGGCAGCGCGGGATAAGCACGCAGGCATCGTAATTGGCACTCGCAGTGCGCTCCTGACGCCGTTTGCTGACCTGGGCATCATCATCGTCGATGAAGAACACGATGCCTCCTACAAGCAACAAGACAGCCTTCGTTATCACGCACGTGATGTGGCAGTGATGCGCGCAGCCAAAGAAAGGATTCCTGTGGTTTTGGGTAGCGCAACACCCGCACTCGAAACGCTGCACAATGCCCTAACGGGCAAATATCATCACTTAACGCTTTCAAACCGAGCAGGGTCTGCCGTACCCACCACCAATAAAGTATTGGATGTAAAAGGGCTGTATCTCGAAAGCGGGCTGTCTGCTCCGCTGATAGCGGAAATGCGTAAACACCTCAATGCGGGCAATCAGGTGATGTTGTTTCTTAACCGACGCGGTTACTCCCCTGCTCTGATGTGTCATGAATGTGGGTGGATAGCGGATTGCCATCGCTGCGATGCTTATTACACCTTTCATCAGCACAGCCGTGAAATGCGTTGTCACCACTGTGGGGCACAACATCCTGTCATACACCAATGCCAGGGCTGTGGCTCAACACAACTGGTTTCCGTGGGAGTGGGCACAGAGCAGCTGGAAGAACAGTTAGCCACTTTATTCCCCGATTTTAAAGCCATTCGAATAGACCGAGACAGCACTCGTCGAAAAGGCAGCCTGGAAACCGCACTTAAGGCGATTCGCAATAAGGAGTACCAGATTCTGATTGGCACACAAATGCTGGCAAAAGGGCATCACTTCCCAGATGTCACGTTAGTAGGGCTTATCGATGTGGACAGCTCACTCTATAGCTCAGATTTTCGTGCGTCAGAAAGACTGGCTCAATTGTTCATTCAAGTTGCGGGACGAGCAGGGAGAGCCAGTAAAGCCGGTGAAGTTATCCTTCAGACTCATCACCCAGATCACCAACTTCTACAGGCGCTCATTCATAAAGGCTATCGTCATTTCGCCAGCACAGCTTTAGAAGAAAGGAAGCTCGCGCTGCTGCCGCCTTACGCTTTCTTGACCTTATTTCGCGCTGAAGCGAATCAGGAAGGAGCTGGAGAATTATTCCTGCGTCAGGTCAGGCAAACTATTGAATCACATCCGCTTTTCAATGATGAATGTATGGTATTGGGACCAATGCCTGCACCTCTGGCACGCCGTGCGGGAAAATCACGATGGCAATTAATGTTGCAAGCCCCATCACGTTCTTTAATGCAACAGTTACTGTACAGTTCAAAACCAGTCATCGACACATTGCCGATGGCGAAAAAAGTGCGCTGGACCACTGACATCGAACCGCAAGATCTCTCCTGATAAGTAAAATCTCTGTAAATTGATGTGATGTCAGTTCTGTTACTGGATCAGACTTTGTAGCTAGTTTGAGAAAACGAATATGATCCTATGTGATTGATGTCACGGTACTCATGCAAAATTTGTTAATCTGCCCGTAAATTAATCTTAATTTAGAGCATAAAATATCCAATAAAAAAGTTGCTCACGTCAGCGCTAGGTTTAATTGTTATAGATGCTTAAATACAGCCATGAAAAATAAAGAGGACAACTTATTATGGCGACAATGAAGGATGTTGCCCAGCTAGCAGGAGTTTCAACTGCAACGGTATCGAGGGCTTTGATGAATCCTGAAAAGGTTTCGTCGACGACACGTAAACGTGTGGAAAGCGCCGTTTTGGAAGCTGGTTATTCGCCGAATTCACTGGCAAGAAACTTACGACGTAATGAATCCAAAACTATCGTTGCAATCGTCCCTGACATTTGCGACTCCTACTTTACAGAGATCATTCGCGGCATTGAGGATGTGGCCGTGGAAAACGGGTATCTCGTATTGTTAGGAGACAGCGGTCAGCAGAAGAAACGAGAGAGCTCACTGGTCAACCTGGTCTTTACCAAACAAGCAGACGGCATGTTGTTATTGGGGACACACCTGCCGTTTGATGTCAGCAAACCGGAACAGAAGAACTTGCCACCACTGGTCATGGCTTGTGAATTCGCACCGGAACTGGAATTGCCGACAGTGCACATTGATAACCTAACGTCTTCGTTCGAAGCGGTGAACTACCTCACCCAAATGGGTCATTCGAAGATTGCTCAGATTTCAGGACCTGACGATGCAGCATTGTGTCAGTTCCGTAACCAAGGTTATCAGCAGGCTTTACGTCGCGCTGGCATCACCATGAATCCAACTTACAAAGAAATGGGCGATTTCACCTTTGAATCAGGGCAAAAGGCAATCGCAAAACTTCTGGCACTTCCGGAACCACCAACTGCCGTTTTCTGCCACAATGACGCCATGGCAATCGGCGCTATTAAGGGAGCAAAAGCGGCTGGATTGAAAGTACCTCAAGACCTGTCTGTTGTCGGGTTTGATGATATTCAGTTCGCAGAGTTCTGTGATCCACCATTGACGACGATTACCCAACCTCGCTATGAGATTGGTCGTCAGGCAATGCTGATGCTGCTTGAGATACTCAAAGGCAGAGATGTACATGCCGGATCACGTCTACTGGAAACAGAACTGAAAATCCGAGACAGCGCAGCGCCTCCAAGAAGCTAAGGCTTCATGGGTCTGTGACCCAAAAGATGGACACACCTGCAAGCTTTTCAATGGTAACACTGGTTTTCCAGAGTAATTCTGGATTACCATGTTACCCGTTTTTTATTGAACGCAAGCTGTTAAACCGTGGCAAATAAAGATTACGTAAGAAGAGGACGTGGGCAAAAAAAGCCTACCAGAAAACAAACATCCAATAAGAAGCCGTGGAAAGCAGGCATCGTCGCCATATTACTGGCTGGCGCATTTGGTTATGGGCTTTATACACTAAGCCAGGACCCGGAACCGCCTAAACCACAAGTGGCGGAAAAACCGAAAAAGCCCGTAAGCAAACCAAAACCACTGCCGCCTCCACCAGAGGAAAAGTGGGAGTACGTTGAATCACTACCCAAACGTGAAGTACAGGTCGAAGCCAAAGAACAAGTGGTTTCTGATATTCCTTACATCATGCAGTGTGGTGCCTACAAAACTCTGGCGCAGGCAGAAGCTCGTAAAGTGGATATTGCTTTTCAGGGGATCAGTAGCAAGATTCGCAAGAAAGAAGGCAGTAGCTGGTATCGCGTCGTATTGGGGCCTTACACCTTCAAACGCGATGCGGAGCGCGATCGCCATAAGCTACAACGGGCAAAAATCGAACCGTGCGCTATTTGGAAAGAATCGCAATAACCGATGTATAAAACACAAAACATCAAACATTCTCAGGGGAGCCAGCCGGCTCCCTTGTTTTTTTCTCTCCTGCCCTCATATTTCACATATATCGCGAGCGAAACAAAAGGTTAATAAAAGTGACTACTATCGTATCTGTACGCCGAAATAATAAAGTCGTCATTGCTGGAGACGGTCAGGTTTCTTTAGGAAATACCGTCATGAAAGGCAACGCAAAGAAAGTACGCCGCCTCTACAATAATAAAGTACTGGCAGGTTTTGCTGGTGGTACGGCTGACGCATTCACACTATTTGAGCGCTTCGAAAGCAAACTGCAAATGCATCAAGGGCATCTGACCAAAGCCGCAGTAGAACTGGCAAAAGACTGGCGCAGTGACCGCGCACTGAGAAAACTCGAAGCACTACTTGCGGTCGCGGATGAAACCGCTTCACTGATCATCACAGGTAACGGTGATGTGGTTCAGCCAGAAAACGACTTAATTGCTATTGGCTCTGGTGGTAACTTTGCTCAGGCAGCCGCTACCGCATTACTGGAAAACACCGAGCTTGATGCCCGAGAAATTGCTGAAAAATCACTGAAAATTGCTGGTGATATCTGTGTATTCACCAATCATCACCACACGGTCGAAGAACTCGACGCAGCAGCGCAAGAATCATAAGGAATTCAATATGTCTGAAATGACGCCAAGAGAAATTGTTCACGAATTGAATCGCCACATCATCGGACAAGACAAAGCAAAGCGCGCTGTGGCGATCGCCCTTCGTAACCGCTGGCGCCGTATGCAGCTTGAAGAAAGCTTACGCGTCGAAGTCTCCCCCAAGAACATTCTGATGATCGGTCCGACTGGTGTTGGTAAAACAGAAATCGCTCGTCGCCTTGCTAAGCTGGCCAATGCCCCATTCATGAAAGTGGAAGCCACTAAATTCACGGAAGTGGGTTACGTGGGTAAGGAAGTGGAAACCATCATTCGCGATCTGACGGATGTAGCCATCAAGATGACTCACCAGCAAGCGATGGAAAAAGTAAAATTCCGCGCTGAAGAGCAGGCAGAAGAACGCATTCTGGATGCCCTACTTCCGCCACCGCGTGAAGGCTGGGGTTCCGGCGATGCCACTGAAGAAAAGTCTAACACACGTCAGATCTTCCGTAAGAAACTTCGCGAAGGTCAGTTAGACGACAAAGAGATCGACATCGAAATTGCGGCTCCGCAAATGGGCGTAGAGATTATGGCGCCTCCTGGCATGGAAGAGATGACCAATCAGCTTCAGGGCATGTTCCAGAATCTTGCCGGCGACACCAAGAAAAGCCGCAAGATGAAGATAAAAGACGCGTTCAAAGCTCTGACAGAAGAAGAAGCAGCAAAGCTGGTCAATCAGGAAGAGTTGAAAGAACAAGCTATCTACAATGTTGAAAACAACGGCATTGTCTTCATCGATGAAATCGACAAGATTTGTAAACGTGGTGAGAGCTCAGGTCCGGACGTATCTCGTGAGGGGGTTCAACGTGACTTGCTTCCTCTTATCGAGGGCAGCACCGTTTCCACCAAGCACGGCATGGTTAAAACTGACCATATCTTGTTCATTGCATCTGGTGCATTCCAGGTAGCGAAACCATCAGACCTGATTCCAGAATTGCAGGGTCGTCTGCCAATTCGTGTGGAACTAGAAGCGCTAACCAGTGATGATTTCAAACGCATTCTGACAGAGCCTAAAGCTTCTCTGACCGAGCAGTATTCTGCTCTGATGGCGACAGAATCCGTTGACGTTTCATTCACTGAAGAAGGTGTTGATCAAATTGCCAACGCCGCGTGGCAAGTGAACGAAACCACTGAAAACATTGGTGCTCGTCGTCTTCACACTGTGATGGAGCGTCTGATGGAAGAGATTTCGTTTGAAGCAACCGACAAGAGCGGAACGGCTGTGAAAATTGACGCCGAATACGTGAAATCCAAGCTGGGTGAGTTTGTTGAAGACGAAGATCTCAGCCGCTTTATCCTGTAAGCCTGCATTCGATACATCCAAATATTTGATGTAAAACAAGCCCACCTCAGTTAGGTGGGCTTTTGGTATTCCCCTCTGCTGGCGCGTTGATATACTGGATACAAATCGGTCAACGACGTACGACGCATGAGACAATCACTAAGTGTATGGCTTGATGCCGCTCGCCCCAAAACACTGCCACTAGCGTTTGCTTCTATCGCAACAGGCAGCAGTGTTGCTTTATTTAATGGTCACTTTTCATTCCCAGTCATGGTACTGGCTCTTCTTACCGCAATACTGCTACAAATCCTTTCCAACCTTGCGAACGACTATGGTGACGCAATAAAAGGGACGGATAATCAGGACCGTATTGGTCCAACTCGTGCCATTCAGTCTGGTGCGGTGACTCCACAGACCATGAAACAAGCCATCATCATCAACATTATTCTGACTGTTGCATCAGGTCTCGCGCTTATCTTCTATGCCCTGCAAACGCCCACCAGCATCATGGCATTCATCGGGCTTGGGCTTTTGGCTATCATCGCTGCCATTGCTTATACCGTGGGCAACAAACCTTATGGCTATATCGGTTTGGGGGATTTGTCGGTGTTTATCTTCTTCGGTCTACTTGGCGTAGCGGGCACGTTCTTCCTCCATACAGGGTTTATTGATGCCACCACATTTTTACCCTCAGTCGGGTGCGGTTTGCTGGCAGTAGCCGTTCTGAACATCAATAACATGCGAGATATTGAGAATGATGCGGCATGCGGGAAACGCACTATGGCCGTTCGTCTGGGAGCAAAGCGAGCCAAGCGCTACCACCTGCTTTTACTCACTGGCGGGATTGTTCCTTTTATCGCATTTTTAGCTCTGCACAATACCGCGCTGGCCTGGGGTTTAGCCATGCTGCTGGCGGTGCTTCTCACCGTTAATCACGGTAAAGCGGTACTGGCCGCGACGACCCCAACAGAGCTTGCGCCTATGATGCCAGTTATCGTCAAATGTGCTCTGGTCACTAACCTGTTGTTCTCAATCGTGATCACGGGTCAAACTCTGATGACTTAATTGAGTCTTGTCATTGCATTGACTTACTAGGCATATATACTCGAATACAGAACTGTGTAACAGAAGACGACATTGCTTATGGAATACAACACATCAGCACTATGCGATATCTATCAGGATCAGGTAGATGTAGTGGAGCCTATGTTCAGCAATTTTGGTGGTAGCGCCTCATTTGCAGGTCAGATTACAACCATCAAATGTTTTGAAGACAATGGGTTGATCCGTAACACGCTTGAACAAGATGGTGTTGGTCGAGTATTGCTGATCGATGGTGGTGGCTCATTACGCCGCGCGCTTATCGACGCTGAGCTTGCGTCTCTGGCAGAAGAAAACGAATGGGAAGGCATTGTAGTTTACGGATGTGTTCGCGAAGTTGATGAACTGGAAGACATGAATCTCGGTATTCAGGCTCTAGCCTCAATTCCCGTAGGAGCCGCGCAGCAAGAAATTGGCGAGCAAGATCTAGCCGTTAATTTTGGTGGAGTTACCTTCTTACCTGACGACTACCTCTACGCTGACAACACAGGCATCATCATCTCTCAGGAACCTCTTGATTCCGACCTAGAAGGCGAAGAAGAAGACGAATTCACCGAAGAAGACGAAGAATAAGACTTCCGTTCACCCAATACCAAAAAAGCAGCCATCGGCTGCTTTTTCACTTCTTGAACCAATTACTTGCAAGCTAAACATTGGTTCAATCAGAAAATCATGAACTAAGTGCTGCTTCTATCTTTTTAGAGCTAGGAAGAAGCGCGGAGTTTACGCATGTAAATGAGCACTTCTGACAACGCTATAAAATGATAGAGCAAACTTAGACGTGATTTACTCCACTTCGTCCATCTTGCCTAATAGATTCCGAATGCGCTCCTGCCATGCATTATGCTCTTCACGCATTTTAAGGTTTTGGCTTTCCAGTTCTTCACGGCTGTTTTTCAGCTCGTTTGCTTCAGAGTTAAGTTGAGCGTTCTGCTCTTTCAACTCTTCTACTTCCATTTGTAGAAGTGCGATGGTATCAACTGCGGTTTGGATTTTTGCTTCTAGCTGCTCTAGGACTTCTAAAGACATGTTAGCCACCTGTTTATTTTGATTCAGTCTACGTGAATGAAAGTTCACAAATTATTCCACATTCTACTCAGCATCCCGCGTCGACACACGTTCAAAATTGGTGATCTTTGCTCGGTTGGTCAAAAAAAAGGCTATCTTTAACCAAAATTTGACGTTCGCTATCAATCTATTGGCGATCACTGGAAAAAATTGATGCTGAGCAATCCACGGGGCGTTTCACGGATGAAATAGCAAACGTTTCAATATGGCTGTGTTAGAATCGCCGCCAATTCTTTCCTGTTTTGGTTTCGTATCTGGAGTTCAAATGAAACGCGATTTGGCGATGGCTTTTTCCCGAGTCACTGAAGGTGCTGCACTGGCTGGTTATAAATGGCTGGGACGTGGTGATAAAAACGCAGCGGACGGCGCTGCTGTTGAGGTCATGCGCGCGCTACTGAATAAAACGGAAATCTCGGGTGAAATTGTCATCGGTGAAGGTGAAATCGATGATGCGCCTATGCTGTACATTGGTGAGAACGTCGGTATTGGTGGCGATGCGGTTGATATTGCTGTTGACCCGATTGAAGGCACTCGCATGACCGCTATGGGTCAGTCCAATGCATTAGCGGTATTGGCGGCAGGTGAAAAGGGCAGCTTTTTGAAAGCACCTGACATGTACATGGAAAAACTGGTTGTTGGTCCGGGTGCAAAAGGGGTGATCGACTTAGACAAACCTCTGGCTGAAAACTTAGCCAACATAGCTGAAGCTCTCGGAAAAACGCTGGACACTCTGACGGTAATCACTTTGGCGAAACCAAGGCACGATGATGTGATTGCAGAAATGCAAAAAATGGGTGTACGTGTATTTGCAGTGCCAGACGGCGACGTGGCGGCATCTATTCTAACGTGTATGCCAGACAGTGAAGTAGACGCTATGTATTGTGTGGGTGGTGCGCCAGAGGGTGTGGTTTCTGCTGCGGTTATTCGCGCACTAGACGGCGACATGCACGGTCGCTTATTGCCACGCCACGAAGTGAAAGGTGATACGGAAGAAAATCGCGCTCACGGTGAGCAAGAGCTGGAACGTTGTAAAGAAATGGGCGTCACGGCTGGCATTGTTTTGCGTATGGAAGACATGGCACGCAGCGATAACGTGGTATTTTCAGCAACAGGTATCACCAAGGGTGACTTGCTTGAAGGCATTACTCGTCAGGGCAATATTGCAACAACGGAGACGCTATTGATTCGTGGTCGTTGTCGTACCATTCGTCGTATCAAATCGATTCATTACCTTGAAAGAAAGGATGATGAAGTCCGCGACATCATTTTATAGCCCAGGCTCAAATCGAGTGTTATCAAAGCGCAGCCAGGCTGCGCTTTTTTAATCCTGAACATGGCGATTTTTCCTGAAAAAATTAACTATCAAGGTCACGGGTTAATGCGTCTTTAAGTTCTGATACCAAAGCTTCAGCACTATTGCGGATTTAATCAAGAGTTTGCTTTATTAACTTCATACCTCATAATAGTCCCAAGGGTGAATGCCCTAGCTATGAGGGG
Organism: Vibrio sp. SCSIO 43132; assembly: GCF_019904195.1. NCBI lineage: Bacteria > Pseudomonadati > Pseudomonadota > Gammaproteobacteria > Vibrionales > Vibrionaceae > Vibrio > Vibrio sp. SCSIO 43132. Next base: position 266,749 of record NZ_CP063199.1, on the reverse strand, counting down.
AAGAATGAAAACAACGGATCGTATCTTACATAAAATCAAGCGTGAAGGTGCCATCACTGCAAAGAAGCTATCGCAAGACTTTTCCATGACTACCATGGGTGCTCGCCAGCACCTACAGAGCCTAGAAGAAGATGGCTTGTTGATTTTTGAGGATGTGAAAGCCAAAGTTGGACGCCCCACTCGCCACTGGTCGCTGACAGATAAAGGTCATGAACAGTTCTTTGATGGTCATAGCGATCTGATGATCAACATGATTGATGCTGTCGAAGCGGTGTTCGGTAAAGAGGGGATGAAAAAAGTCACCGCCGAACGTGAAGCCAGCACACTTCGTCAATACCGCTCAGCCATGGCGCATTGTCAGACTCTCGAAGAAAAACTCAACATTCTTGCAGAGCTCCGCGAAAGTGAGGGCTATATGGTTGAGTTGCTAAAAAACGATCAAGGGTTTGAATTAATTGAAAATCACTGCCCAATTTGTCGTGCTGCAAAGCGCTGTCCTAGCCTCTGCCTTTCCGAGATAAATGTCTTTCGTAAGCTTTTAGGAAAAGAATACTCCATCGAGCGCACCGAACATATCATCCAGGGTAAACGTCGGTGTAGTTACCAAATAAGCGCGCAATAATTTCCCAACGGTATCATTTACTTATACAGCAAGCTCATCTTGTCGCTTTACTTATTAGTGCAATTGCATATATCAATTGTGAGACTGGACAATAATAGAGCAATTAAAGTGCATTTTTTGAGCTAATTTTATCGTATGCTCTGCTCATGTGCTGTAACAAAGAAGTAGGAGGGTGCAGATGGGACGCGCTCAATATGATCAAACTTTACCTCCATTTGAGGAGCTTGTCGCTCTGGCTCAGGATGACCCAGAAGCGTTTAACGAATTTCGTCAAAAGATGTGTGAAGAGATGATCACTTACGCTTCGGTTGAGATGCAGCCTCGATTAAGAGCTCAGCAAAGCCATATCGAGAGAGTGATCGACCGATGCAAGAATCCAACGCATGCCAATGTGGCATTAATGAATGAGCTGACAATTCAAATCGGCAAGTTTCAAGATGCGTTGCACGGTGATATCACCAAAGAATCCGCCGATATTGTTCCGTTCAATCTAGAACGCAAGCAATAAGGTATGAAAACAAAAACGGACCTGAATTCAGGTCCGTTTTTTCATTCGTAGGAAAATCACCTTTCAGGTGGCTTACCGTACTGGTTCTCTTTTTGGTCGCCGGGTAAAAATCCACATTCGACAAGAATCCATGCTCCTGCAACTAAAGCGAGTAAAGAAGCAACCGTCTCGATTGCGGTTGTCTGCATCTGAACGCCCGGAGCCGCAACTGGCGCGAGAACACGTCCCGCAATAACTGGGATGTGCAGCGCAAGCCAGTACACCGATTTACCTCTGTCATGCCAGCGCTTTGCGGTGATTGCCAGATCGGGATAAAGCATACATGCCAAAAAGAAAATGGCGATAACGTTGCCCAGCTCTGGGAACAGCCCTCCTGCCCCGTAACTGAATCCAATCACTATTAAGTAGTAAAACGCGTTCCAGATCCAGAATACCTGACGTCCGACACGTCCTTGAAAAGAAAACAAATATTGCTTAATCGACATCTCTTACCTTTGCTCAATTGAGCACTTTTTGAAAACATTTGGTGTCCATATCCCGGACATTGATCGTCAAACTATGAACGGCGCTTGCCTGCTCTTGGAGAATATCCATCAGTTGACGGGACAGGTTGCGCTTTTGTTCTTCTGTTCGTCCACTTAGAAGATCGAAGGTAATGTGGATGAAATCCACCGTATCTTCCTGATCGCCTACCAGCCAGTGGTGACAGCGGAAAGCTCGTGACTTAACAGAAGCGACGTCAAACAACCCACTCTCTATGGCTGCCTGATGCAGATCTTCCAATAGAAGAGGGACATTAACGCGCTCGTCCACTGAATTTGAATACTCCATCACTAAATTTGGCATTGCTACATCCCTGTTATTCTTCATTGTGACAGCGCTTAACATACAGGAAAATAAGCGCCTTGGTGCACCACAGACTGGATTTTGCCTGCCTGATCACTGCAAATTACTTTCTTAGTGACAACATGAGATCTGACCTTACAGCCAGATCGCGGAAAGACATGACACCAGTCATGATTTAGCCGTATTAATCTGTTATATTCTTTCGCAATCACGTTTATTTTTTACATTAATTAATGGAGATATTCCTATGCGTCGTCCTGTAGTGATGGGTAACTGGAAACTTAATGGCAGCAAAACTATGGTCACTGAGCTGCTAAACGGCCTTAATGCGGAACTTGAAGGCGTAACTGGCGTAGACGTTGCAGTTGCTCCACCAGCACTTTACATTGATCTGGCTGAGCGCTTGATCAAAGAAGGCGGCAACAAAATCATCCTAGGTGCGCAAAACACTGACGTGAACAACAGCGGTGCATTCACAGGTGATACTTCTCCAGAAATGCTGAAAGACTTCGGTGCGTCTCACATCATCATCGGTCACTCTGAGCGTCGTGAATACCACGTTGAGTCTGACGAGTTCGTTGCTAAGAAATTCGCTTTCCTAAAAGAAAACGGTCTGAAGCCAGTTTTCTGTATCGGTGAGTCTGAAGCACAAAACGAAGCAGGCGAAACTGAAGCAGTTTGTGCTCGTCAAATCAACGCAGTAATCGACGCTTACGGCGTTGAAGCGCTAAACGATGCAATCATCGCATACGAGCCAATCTGGGCTATCGGTACTGGTAAAGCAGCAACAGCTGAAGATGCACAGCGCATCCACGCTTCTATCCGTGCTCTAATCGCACAAAAAGATGCAGCAGTTGCAGAGCAAGTAATCATCCAATACGGTGGTTCTGTTAAGCCTGAGAACGCAGCTTCTTACTTCGCACAACCAGACATCGATGGTGCTCTAGTTGGCGGTGCGTCTCTAGACCCTAAAGGTTTTGCTGCTATCGCAAAAGCAGCAGCGGAAGCAAAAGCTTAATTTCGCTTTTCCTCCAGAATGACAAAGACCAGCCTCGGCTGGTCTTTTTTGTTGTATGTGTTTACCTTCACTCAAACTGCACTTTTGCCAAAGCATTAGCGGCTTTATTAAGAAAGGGGAGGTAAAGCCTTAGCTCTTCCAAAGATTTGCGGATTTTAGGGGCATGCACAGACACGGTAAAACAGACACTGCCTTGTTTGTCTCTCACAGGAACGGCAATCGCCACCATACCTTCCATAAATTCTTCCCGGTCAAATGCAATACCTTCACGACGAATCTGATCCAGCTCTTCTTGCAGTTGATTAGAGTCCGTTAAGGTAAAAGGAGTGTAAGACTTTAATGGCGTCGCGTGAACGAGCTTATCCCGCACTTTGGGCGTCATATGTGCCAACAGCATTTTCCCGCTGGCGGTACAGTGCAGTGGCAACTGCGACCCGACGGGCAGTTGTATTCGATAAGGCCAGTTGGCTTCCACGCGATCAAAATAAACCGTGTGGTCCCCATCCAGCATGGTGCAGTTGCAGGTTTCATCTACCTCCTGAGACAGCACTTTTAAGATGGCGTGCCTTGGAGCACTAAGCGCATGATTCGACATGATGCCCAGTGAAAACTCCCTTGCTCTGAGACCAGGAATGTAACGTCGGCTGACGGGTTCTCTTTCCACCAGCCCTTCCTGTTCCAGTTGCTGAAGAATACGATTTAACGTGGGCTTGGGCAGCCCAAGCTCCTCAATTAAATCGGATGTTGATACGGGTTTGGGGGCCTGTACGACTTTCTCCAGAACCACAAACCCTCGCATGATAGTGGGATGTGTTGCTCGTTCCCCGTCCATCTGCCTTTCCTTCTTTTATGCACCACCACATTGGAGGTGATTGACTTAACCAGCTCCGCCGAATTGCAGCAGGAATGTTGAAAGCGGAGGCCAGAAAGCAATAATAAGCCAAGCCACCATCAATGCGAACAGATACGGTAAAACATGACGAACAATCGTGAAGTACGGTATCCCTGTCATCCCACTGGCCACATAGAGATTTAGCCCGTAAGGCGGTGTGATAAACCCGATGGCATCGCCCACTAAGAACACCACTGCAAAGTGAATCGGATCAACACCCACACTGTAAGCAATCGGTGCCAGAATAGGGGCTAAGATGATAGTGTTGGGCAAACTTTCCAGTACGGTTCCCGCCATTAATACCAAGAACATACACGCTAATAGCACGAATGTTGGATCGCCGATACTCGACATCCAGCCATTCACTACCTCCCCAGCCCCTAGTAAAGACAACAACTGTTGCATCACCACAGAAACCGCAATCAAAGGCGCAAGCATGCCTGTGATCTGACCGGAACGAAGCAATATTTCAGGTAACTTAGACAGCTTTATCTGACGTGTCACCAACACACCCGCTATCAGGCAAAAACCGACGGTTACGCCTGCCGCTTCTGTTGGTGAAAATGTACCGGAATAGATGCCGTAAATAACAATCGCAATTGCCAGTATCCCTAGATACGCCCTAAACCCTGCGCGCACAATGCGTTTCGGCTCAAAGCGAATCATGTCGCCCCAGTTATTGCGTCGGCTGACAAGATAGCAGGTGACCTGCATGGCAATCACCATCAAAATGCCTGGAAGCATGCCTCCGATGAACAGGTCACTGATCGACAAATCGAGCAAGAATCCGTACACGATAAAGATAATGCTGGGCGGAATGATGATTCCGACCGTCCCTCCGGCTGCCACTGTTGCCGCCGCGAATCGCTTATCGTATTTGTTGTTTTCCATTTCAGGCTGCATGATCGAGCCGATAGTGGCCGTTGTTCCGGCATTCGAACCAGAAATAGCCGCAAACATCCCACAAGCTCCGATGGTTGCCATCCCCAGTCCGCCTCGCACCCAGCCTAATATGGAATAGGCAAAGTCCGACATTCGCTTCGCAATCCCCGCGGCATTGATCAGGTCGCCCGTCAGAATAAAAAGCGGGAGCGCCAGCAAACCAAAGAAGCTCAACCCTTCAAACAAGGTGACCCCCACGTTTGCCAGTGTAAAGTCAATCACCAGGCTGCACCCTACAACCCAGAAACCGATCACCAGAAAAATCGGCACTCCCAGTAAAAATAGCCCCGTGACACCAATCGATATCAGGGTAATTAACGTTCCATTATCCATTTGTACTCCTTAATCCAATAGCGATGCTTGGAGCACAAACGGCTCTTTGTTGCGGTAACGTGTAATGTCCTGCATCAGATTCTGCAGCACCCGAATCACAATCAGCCCCCAAGCCAGAGGAGTCGCAAGGTAAAACCACCACTCCATTACGTTGTCTGTACCTCCGACAATGGCAAAGTTGTCATAGGCGAGCCAGGTTTGCTGGTAGGTGTAGTAAATGACGATGATGGCGAACGTAATCCAGAGAACCGCATCGAGTACAAAGCAGAAAAACTGCATGCGATACGACAGACGAGACCGAATTTCAGTCAGTGCCAAGTGAGTGCGCTTTTTAATGTTGTATGACGCACCAAACCAAGTAACCCATAAGAACAGCAAAACAGGAACCGTCGTACTCCATGGCACCTGCTGGTTGAATAAGAAGCGTCGAATCACCTCAACAAAGATGATTCCCGCCATGGAAATGTAAGTAATCAGAATGATCACTTTTTCGGTGTTGTTATCCAGCCAACGAAAAAGCACTCGAAGAAACGTCATATCCCTATCCTGTATTCCATTGAATGAAAGCGGCAGCGGATGCACAACACATCCGCCTCGCTGTATTTAGCTTTGCCACCAGCGCTGTGGCTCAACATTTACCGGAGCCATGTCTTTAGGGATCTCGCGAGCAATGTCATAAATTTCCTGATAGGTATCATGACCACCCGACCATTTGTTCAGGCGCTCACGCCATGCTTCCCAAGGTTTTGGATTGAATTCTGGCGAACACATCTCTTCCGCTTTTCTCAACTCGGCATCGGACAGCGTTGCCACGCGGACGTTGTTCTCGGCAAAGATGGTGCCTGGCTTTTGTGGGTTGGTTGCTCCGACAATGTCGTACAAACCTGCCTCATTCATCCCCTGAGTGTAGATTTGAGCAAGATAGGCAGACTCCATCACCGCGTCTTGCAGCTCCGAACCCAGCTTGTCGAACACCGACAGGTTCATGGCGGTGTGCTCCGTACCACAGAAGAATTTCAAGTCGACACATTGCGAAACCACCGGCGCCATACCAGCGTACGCCACTGCACCCATCCAGGTTTCAGCGCCATCGATTAAGCCTTGCTTCAATCCGTCTAACGTTTCTTCCCACGCAATGGGAACCGGATTCAGGTTCATTAGCTCCATGGCGATTCGCCCAAGCTGAGTCCCCGTGACTCGGTTCTTTGTTCCCGCTAACTGGTCGACAGATGTCACGGTCGGTTTGTCCTGCCACTTCAACCCAAGCTGTATGCCGCGCAATTCGCAGTGGGTAAACAAGAACTGGACGTTATGGCGTTTTCGCAAAGGTTCACGAAGCAGTGCCTCACTCTTTTTGCTGTAGAAGAAATGGTATTGCGCCGCGCGAGACGGAAACATGTAGGCGTAATCCAATACATTCAGATATGGTGCGCCACCGGCTGAGTTCTGAGTCGAGGCAGAATAGACATCAACAATGCCCTGCTGGGTCTTCTTGATGCAGTTGGTCTGTCCACAGATTTGGTTGCTGCCAATAAACTCCACCCGAATGGCACCGTTGGTACGCGCTTCCAGATCTTTGGCAAAGAACAACTGACCCGACTTCTGAATATCAAGGTTTTTCTCGTTAAAGCCCGACGCACCGAACTTCAACTGAAACTTGGGTTTCACGGCATAGCGCTTTTTGGCGGTTTGCTCAGCAGCATTTGCCAGCTGAGACAAGGTTGCTCCGGCACCTAATGCGCCAGCAGCCAGTAGTGTGGATGTCGCCCCGTATCGGGCAGACACTTTCATAAATCCACGTCGGGTTAATTTTTCGTCTCTCATGGTTATCACTCCATTGACTAAAAATGAACAGCGCTTCCCTATTTCTGACTACCGCTTTTCGACAAACTCAGGGGTTTCTCACCTCAATACACAAGCATTGCAATAGGTCGAACAACACGCCGTTGTAGTTATTGAATCTCCTCACATTGCCCATTTTTAACCCAAGCAAATGTTAAATTTTTTGATTCAACGTTGCTCATTTATTACACAAAAAAATAAAAAAACAACCCTTGACTTAAAAAATTGAGCCATTTAGTCTCAATAAATGAAACTTAAGACTTATTGGATTTGATGGCGAAAATTTCTGAGTCGCCATCACACGATGACAGGGAATGTGAAAAAATGAGCACATCGGAAACGCAGTTTGACTACATTGTGGTTGGGGCAGGATCCGCTGGATGCGTGTTAGCCAACCGGCTTTCTGCTAACCCCAAAAACAAGGTTCTATTGTTGGAAGCGGGAGGGAACGACAACAACCCATGGCTGCACATTCCGGTTGGGTATTTTAAAACCATGCACAATCCGAAAACCGACTGGTGTTACCTCACCGCCCCCGACAAAGGCATCAATCATCGCCAATTACAATGGCCGCGAGGGAAAGTTATTGGCGGTTCCAGCGCTCTCAATGGTCTGTTGTATGTTCGTGGTCAGGCGGAAGATTATGATCGCTGGGAAAAGCTGGGGAACAAAGGCTGGTCATACCTAGAGGTGCTGCCATATTTCAAAAAGTCTGAAGATCAAGAGCGCGGAAAGAGTGAGTTTCACGGTGTCGGTGGACCGCTCAAGGTATCGGATTTGCGGTTGCGTCGCCCCATAGCGGATTTTTTCATTCAGGCTGCCGTGCAGGCAGGCATACCAGAAAACCCAGACTACAACGGAGCATCTCAGGAGGGAGTGGGCTATTTTCAGCAAACTGCTTACAAGGGCTTTCGCTGGAGCACAGCAAAAGGTTTCCTGAAACCGGTACTTTCCAGACCGAACCTGACAGTGGCATTGCACGCTCAGGTTCACAGAATACTCTTTGAGGGAAAAACGGCGATTGGGATTGAGTACCAGCAGAAGCAATCCAAAGCCATCGCCAAAGCTTCAAAAGAAGTCATCCTGTCTTCTGGTGCCATTGGATCGCCTCAGATTCTTCAACTGTCTGGAATTGGTGATCGTGATCTGATGGCTCAACTTAACATACCATTGATCCACGCCTTACCCGGAGTGGGTCAAAACTTGCAGGATCATCTGCAAATCCGCTTAGTGTTCAAAACCAGCCAACGCACACTAAATGACGAGGTCAACAGTGTATTCAAACGCCTGTGGGTAGGCATGCAGTACGCGTTTAACCGCACTGGACCTCTTACCTTAGCCGCCAGTCAGGTGGCGGTATTTACCCAATCCAATGAATCGCTTTCCAGACCTGATATTCAGTTTCACATGCAGCCGCTGAGTGCTGATAAACCGGGTGAAGGTGCACATCCATTTTCGGCTTTTACGTCTTCGGTTTGTCAGCTTCGCCCGTACAGCCGTGGGTATGTGCAGATAAAGTCTAGTGATCCGGCGGAGCACCCAGAGATACAACCGAATTATTTGTCGGATGAAAGAGATGAAAAAACAGTGGTAGACGCCATCAAGGTGGCCAGAAAAATTTCGGCACAGCCAGCGCTGGCAAAGCACATTCTCGAAGAGTTCGTCCCGGGAAGCCAGTATCAGACTGATGAGGAGTTACTGGAAGCCGCAAGAAACTTCAGCCAGACCATTTACCACCCCACCAGCACCTGCAAAATGGGCAATGATGATATGGCAGTGGTGGATGAACGTTTAAGAGTTCATGGGGTGAAACAGCTTAGAGTGGCAGACGCATCCATCATGCCGGAGATCGTGTCGGGCAACACCAACGCCCCCACTATCATGATCGCTGAAAAAGCCGCCGATATGATTCTGGAGGACAATGGAAACTAGGGAGTTAGTCACTGACTTTCAATAGGATGCGAATAAAATGTTCGTCTTCGTAATCGACGTCGTAATCAAACTGACTATTGGCGTATATCGCCCCTAAAAAGGTGTGTCGGTGAGACTGATTGCCACGAAACAGCATGGGAATGCCCACCTGAAGCTGGTTGGTATCGTTAAAGTGTACGTTTAAATCTTGTGAAAGCACCGCCACCAGACAGCCGTTTTTATTGTGGTCGAGATCCAGCGCTTCAGGCGTTGAAAGCACAACCGTTGTCCCGAGTTTCTTTTCTATCTCATTGATCAGCAGCAGGTAGCCATCAAGATGCGGGTAACCGGGTTTTCCGTCTTCACCCAATACCAACCCTTCCAGAAATCGCTCTAAATTGGCGTTCGAATGCTTATTTAGCTGTACAAAAAGCTTGATTTGTTTGCGAATGGATTTGTATTTATTGAGCTTTAACTTGGGTTTGAACCAACGCACCAACGCCTCGTTTTTCTTTGCCGTTGAAAGCAAAGTGCGAGGGTTTGACTGAATTTGAAACTGAAGATGCAGCAACGCATGTAGAGTCAGAGTTTTAAAAAGTTGCGAGTGTTCCATTTAACCGACGTTATGATTTTATTATTAGAATTGTGAAGAAGGAGTTTACAGACTCCAAAGACTATAAAACCACTTGAGCGACAATTACTCAAGTGGTTCAGTTGGCGATGTGGGCTATATACCGTCTCCGCCGATGAAAGTCTGGGATTTGCCGTTAAATTGCTGATCCATGTCGAGCGAGGGCTTGTCGCTTTTTGGTCGACCGACGATTTTGGCCGGTACACCAGCGACGGTGGTATGCTCAGGAACCGCCTGTAAGACAACAGAACAGGATCCAATCTTAGCGCCTTCACCTACTTCGATGTTGCCAAGAATCTTAGCACCAGCTCCGATCATGACACCTTCGCGGATCTTCGGATGTCGGTCGCCGCTTTCTTTACCTGTACCACCTAACGTCACGTCCTGCAAAATAGACACATCATCTTCAACCACCGCGGTTTCACCAATGACGATACCCGTTGCGTGGTCGAGCATGATGCCTTTTCCTATCCGCGCCGCCGGGTGGATATCCACCTGACACGCCACGGAAATCTGGTTTTGCAGGTAGGTGGCTAGCGCAACGCGTCCTTGTTTCCACAACCAGTTCGCCACTCGATAGCCTTGAAGTGCGTGAAACCCTTTCAGGTAAAGCAATGGCATAGAATACATGGCAACCGCTGGATCTCGATTGACCGTTGCACAAATGTCGCATGCTGCAGAGGCTGTCAGATCGGGATCTGAATTAAATGCCTGTTCCACCACTTCACGTACTGCCATGGCTGGCATTGAGGCTGTCTTGAGTTTGTTGGCTAAGATGTAACTCAGCGCAGCCCCCAGACTGTCATGATTGATGATGGTTGCATGATAGAAACTGGCAAGCATCGGCTCTTGCTCCGATTGCTCTCTCGCCTCTCTGACGATGGCTTTCCAGACCTTCTGTTTTTCACATTGCTTCATTGTGGTATTCCGATCTTCCTTGAAAATGAGGCAGCGCCAACTGCCACAAAGTCATTTAAGCTTCTGCTTTTTTGTCACGCGCGAGCAGGTCTTGGGCCGCCATGCGCGCATCTTTACCTTGATACAATACTTGATAGATTTGTTCAACTATTGGCATTTCAACACCCATGCGCTCTGAAAGTACCCACACTTCTTTGGTGTTGCGATACCCTTCGACTACCTGACCAATTTCTTCCTGAGCAGTATCTACATCTTTGCCTTGCCCAAGTGCCAAACCGAATCGACGGTTTCGAGACTGGTTGTCGGTACAGGTCAGTACCAAATCGCCTAATCCGGCCATTCCCATAAAGGTTTCAGGCTGAGCTCCTAATGCAGCGCCTAACCGGGTCATTTCAGCCAGACCTCGGGTAATCAGTGCTGTTCTTGCGTTAGCACCAAATCCGATACCATCAGACATACCAGCACCGATGGCAATCACGTTTTTCACTGCACCGCCAAGCTGCATACCAATAAAGTCGCTATTGGCGTATACGCGGAATGTCTTGCTGCAATGGATTTTCTCCTGCAGATCTTTCACAAAGTCTGAATCTGGAGACGCCACTGAAATAGCCGTTGGCAAACCTTGAGCTAATTCTTTTGCAAACGTAGGACCAGACAGCACTGCTAAAGGATAACTCTCGCCAAGTTGTTCTTGCGCCACCTCTTTTAACAAACGACCCGTTTCCGGCTCCAAACCTTTCGTCGCCCAGCAAATTCTGGAATCTTCACGTAATACAGGTTTGATGCTTTCCAGCACAATACCAAAGACATGACTTGGTACCACCACCAGCAGATCTCGGCTTGCCTGTACGGCTTTCTCTAAGTTGTCTTCGATAATCAGTGTGGGTGGGAATTCAATCCCTGGCAGGAATTCGTGGTTTGCTCTTTCGGCTTGAAGGCGTGCCATGTGCTCCGGCTCGTGCCCCCACAGAATCACATTTGCACCATTGCGCGCTAATGAAATAGCCAGAGATGTGCCGTAAGAACCAGCGCCAATCACAGTCATGGCTATCTCTTTGCCATTGTAATTATTGGTACTGTGTTGGTTGCTTTGAGGTTGTGTCATCGTTCCACCCGATACATGTCGTGAGTATGGAGTTAGTATACTCAAAAAACGTTACCGTATGCTTGTGAGGCAGGTACATAATAAAAATGCACATCGCATCGTGAGATTTGATGTGCATAACAATCAAAATTCCACTGCCTTTTCAGGCTGTGGTTAAGGCGATTAAGCTTGCGCTTCGCCTTCCTGAGCTTGCTGCTGTAGGTAGTTCATGAACAGAGCGTCAAAGTTAACTGGCGCTAGGTTCAGTTGAGGGAACGTACCTTTAACTACTAGGCTGGAAATCGTTTCACGAGCGTATGGGAATAGGATGTTCGGGCAGAAAGCACCTAGGCAGTGAGCCAGTTGACCCGCTTCCATGTTTTCTGCTGTGAAGATACCGCCTTGCTGAACTTCACATAGGAAAGCAGTTTTCTCATTTTCTGTGTCACCGTTTTTCACAGTAACAGTCAGACGAAGTACAACTTCGTATACGTTCTCACCCAGTTCACGGCTTTGCGTGTCCAGATCCAGTTTTACGTCTGGCGTCCATTCTGTTTGGAAAATTTCTGGAGAGTTTGGCGTTTCGAAAGAAACGTCTTTTAGGAAGATACGTTGAATTGCAAAGTTTTGGTTTGCTTCTTGAGGTGCTGCTTCAGCCATTGTCAAAATCCTTTAATCAATATATTTGCCCCGGCAACGCCAAGGCATGAAAACCTGTGTAGGTATCTGTGAAAATTATTTCTTACCACGAACCTTATTTCTTACCACGTACCAATGGTAGATTCGCTTCATTCCACGCAATCAAGCCATTTTTCAGTAAGTAAACCTTCTCAAAACCAGCTTTGTTCAGCTCATTCGCACTTGCTTGCGCAGTTTGACCTGTTTTGCATACCACAATGATTGGGTTCGATTTATGCTTTTCAAGGCTCGCGATGGAACCATTTTTGATATCTGAAGGCAAAATGTGAACTGCGCCTGTAATATGACCTTTCTTGAATTCGTCCTTGGAACGAATGTCAACAACCACACCATCTTCGCGGTTCATCATGTTGGTCACTTCTGCGGCAGTAACTTCTTTGTAGCCTGCGGTTTTGCTCTTAAAAATATTGACGACAAGGGCGACGAAAATACCGGCCCATACCATCACTAGAATGGTGTTATTGGAAATAAAATCTAAATATTCTTGCATGTCCTACGCTCTTGCAACGCTTACGCGGGTGTCTGTAAAGGGCAGAGTATAACGTCGAAGGTGCCGAAATTCGATAATGGTTGTTGAAAGAAGTGAAATAAGAGGCAATGCTCACCTTTCAGGTCTCCAATCTTTGGCTTCTGACCCAAGATTGACAATAGTTTTGGGGTTTTGAACCAAACTCATAAAAATCGATACTATTGAATTAAATCAACAACATATGCAATGACATTTATACAAACCGTTGGAGATATTGTATAGTCTGCGCACAATTGCAATTAAATACGACCAGTTGAACTATTCGGTAAAGGAACCGCCATGAGACGACTTGTTCAAATCACGCTTGCTTTCGCTTTGACCCTTTGCTCATTTCTGTCATGGGCAGACGCCAAAATCAGCTACCTCGGGAATTACACACACAATGGTGCTTCCGCCATTATTGTTCAGTTTGATGAGCAGGTGCCTTTCCAGAATGCGGTGTCCATCTCGACTAAAGATGGTGAAGAACTGCCGAATACTTGGGTATTCAATAAAGCCAAGACTGCGCTTATCTATGCTGACATCGAGGTGGGGAAGAATTACGTTCTCACTTTGAATCAGGGGCTGAAATACGAGGATAAGTCAGAACACGCGGTCAGCATCTATCGAAAAGACCCAACGGTGGAAGTCATCGGGCGAGGTCCTGTGGTACCAGCCAACGGAAAGCGTAGTATCCCGATTTCTACGGTGAACGTTGAACAGGTTTCAGTTGAAGTATTGAAGGTGTCTAACCCTGCAGCGTTTCTCAACACTTCGCATTACTCTTCACAACCTGATCGCTGGGCACTGAACCGGCTGACCAGTTCAACGGCTCCGATAACGGTTCTGAATTTCGATATTCCTGCTGGCAAAGCCAATCAGTCCCAATACACTGAGCTTTTCTTACCTGACGAGCTGGTCAATGGCTGGTACCTGTTGATTGTTAAACCGACGGGCAGCTACAGTTACGACAGTGAAAAAGCCATTCAGGTGGCACTGACCGATGTCGGTATTCAAACCAAAGTCTTTCCTAAGCAACTGGCGGTCTACCTCTCTTCTTTCTCAGATTCATCTGCTATTACCGATGCCAACATTTCGGTTCATCACAGAGACGGCAATGTCACGGCACTTGGCAAGTCGACAGACGGTTTTGCTCAATTCGATTACGAAGTCAAACAGGGCGATATCCTGTTCGTTCAGAAAGGTGAAGAAGTCAGCCTTCTTCCACTTCGTGAAATGCCTCTGGATCTCTCGGATTACAAAGTGGCAGGCAGACAATATCAGGACCATGAAGCCTTTATTTATTCCAATCGGGATCTGTTCCGTCCGGGAGAAGTTCTGCCTCTCAATATCATTGCCCGAGATCAGGATGGTGAAGTACTGCAAGACGTGCATCGCTTGTATGTGGAGTACATCAAGCCCGACCAGAGTATTGCCGCAAGTCGTTGGTTAAACCCTGCTTCAGCAAATGGCTTCTTCAGTGACGAATACGCTATTCCAGCCAGTGCGCCATTAGGTAAGTGGGTCGCACAAATCAAACTGCACAAAAAAGCCAAAGCGCCGATCAGCACATTCACGTTTGATGTGAGTGAATTTGTTCCAGAACGTATGGATTTGACGGTGGATATACCTAAATCCATTGAATTAGGTGCCGCTAAAACTACGGCAGAACTGGACGGTCAATATCTGTTTGGCTCACCGGCAGCACAGAATCGCGTCTCGATAGACACGCATTACCTGCCAACCCATTACTTTGACACCGACCTGAGTGATTTTTATGTCGGTCAGCCGTTTAACATTTCTTACTGGCGCGATGTTCCTGATATCGAAGACATCAAGCTTGATGACAATGGTAAGTACTCCCTAACCTTCCCACTGTACGCGCCTGAACTGATGAAGTCGCCAGTCAATGCTCTGTTCACGTTTGAACTGTTTGAGACGGGTGGTGCAAGCGTTTCTCGCAATCAGCAGCGTCAGTTGTGGTCAGGAAAACCATTAGCCGGAATTAAAGCACCAGATGATGACATTAACTCATACAGCAGCGTTGAATTTCAGGTGGGTTTGCTCAGCGGAGATGGTAAAACCCTGCAAGCAGGCAACCTTGATTATGTTTTAGAGCGCAATGCGGGCGGATACTACTGGGTTTACAGCGAAAGCAGTGGCTGGGATATTCGCAGTGACGATAAATGGCGACCAGTCCAAGCAGATAACCTTCTCACTGAAGCAGGAAAAGCCATTCCACTTCAGCTGAATGTCGAGTGGGGACGCTATCGCCTTACGATAACCACCGAGCAAGGTACAGTTACACGATTCCCTTTCTGGGCTGGTTGGAATGAAGGCAGTGCACAGCAACCTGTAAAACCTGATCAGTTGTCTATGACGCTTGATAAAAAGCGTTACACGGCAGGCGATGACGTTCAGGTAACCGTATTCAGCAAGCAAGCGGGTGAACTTCAGTTGAGCCTGGATGGCGGACAGTCGCTTTTGCAGCAGCGTCATGTGATTGAAGCAGGCGAACATCAGTTCACTCTGCCAATTGATGCCAGCCTGAATCGTCACGACCTTTATGTCACTGCCACGTTAGTCAGCAGTGCCGCTGAGCAGCAAGCAGGAGCTAAAGCTCTGCCTAGACGTTTCTTTGCTATTGCCCCCGTAATGCTTGATCGCAAAGACAGGGTTTTACCTGTGAGTATTGAGCACGCAGATAAGCTGCTGCCACTAGAGCCTGCTACCATCAAGGTCAAGCTGGACAAACCCTTAGAGCAAAAAGCGTGGGTCACGCTTTCTTTGGTAGACAGAGGCATCATCAATCTCGCGAAGTATGAGCCGCCTGTGATGGCAGACTGGTTCTTCTCGCACCGACGTTACCAAAGTGATGTCATCGATATGTATTCCCGCTTCTACCAGACTCGTCCGGATTCCTTCGTGACGCGTCACCGTTATGGCGGCGATCAGGAGATTGACCTGAACGTCAGCAACGATGATCTGGTGGAAAGCAAAACCATCACCATTATGTCTGAATTGGTGCAGTTCGACCAAAATGGTGAAGCCAACATTACCGTGAATATCCCGGATTACAATGGTCAGGCTCAGGTTGTGGCGATGGCATTTACCGACAGCCAATATGGTCAGTCGGAGTCTAATGTAACTATTTCGGCACCTATTGTGGCGGAGTTGGCAGTACCACGTTTCCTGACTCCAGAGGATTCAAGTCAAACTTATATGGAGCTGTTTAATACCTCCGGTACAAATCAGACGGTGAAAGCTTCGATAGAAGGTGGAGACATTCTCTCTTTACCGGGGGAAACGTCGTTCGAGTTTACCCTTCAGGATGGCGAACGCACTGGTGTGCCCGTTCCGTTCAACATTGGCAAAATCCAATCAAACTCAGAAGTTATCACTCTGAAACTCACCATAGATGCGAAGGGTGATGATGGTACTCGCTACCACCAGCAGCGTGACTGGGATGTTCCAGTGCGTATTGGGCAGCCGATGGCAAGCCAGCGCACTCTGATTACACTAGCGCCCGGTTCGGATGCTGTTGATTCAGGTACAGCCGAAGGCAGCACTTACACCCTTACACCGGACTTGTGGAAAGATTACCAGGACTTCACTGAACAGTTTGCCGCTGTCACCTTCTCACGCTCTCCTCAGGTCAATATTGCTGAATACGCTCAGGGGCTGTTCCGCTACCCGTATGGCTGTGCTGAGCAGACCACCAGTAAAGCAATGCCGTGGTTGTTTGATGATTCAGACTTAACGGCAATAAAAGCCAAAGCGGCGGGCGACAAACCCGTTCGTCAAATTATTGAAGATTCGATGAACCGTTTGTCCACCATGCAGAAAAGCAACGGCAGCTTTTCTCTGTGGAGCAGGCATGGTGACGCGGACGACTGGCTCAGCATGTACGTGACCGAATACCTCCTGGAAGCCAATGCACGCTTTCATGATGTGGTTCCTGCCAAGATGCTGGAGCGAGCAAAAGAAAACCTGACACGACTAATCCGAAATGGCAAAGCCGATCAAGCCAGTCATTTCTATGCCTTATGGCTCGGAGCTAAAGCTGGTCTGGTCAACAATGCTCAGCTGTACAACACATCGCAGCAGTTGACCGACAAACCGAATCACGCCATTTCACGTTTATCCGCAGCGCATTTTGGCGGCGCATTCCTTCTGAATGGTCAAACTAAGCAGGGGGAGAAATTCTTCAGTTGGACAGAGTCGGACACGATGCGCAGCCGGACTCGTTATTACGAATACGGCAGCAAAATTCGTGATATGGCGATGACGATTGCGATCCTGGAAGACGTTCGCAAGGTGATTAAACTGAGCCCTGAAATGCTTTCGCTGAGAAACCGACTGGCAATTCGCGTTATGGAACTGTCTGCTCAGAGAAACTGGCTCAGCACTCAGGAACGCATGGCGCTGGTTCGTGCAGGTATTGCATTGAAGCAAGATAACGGAACATCGGTTTCCATCGAGATTTCTGAAAATGGCACTCAGCGTGAGTCGACGGCGAAATCTTCTGGGCACGAGCTGCTGGCAGAAGGAAGTACCCTTTCCAATCCGAGTAATCAGCCCGTTTTCATTCAGATCGCAACCAAAGGGCTAGCTAAACCGGAATACTTACAATCCACGATTCAGTTCCGACAAGCCATCCGTTCTTACCGCTATGAAAACGGCGATAAGTACAAGGGAGAACCACTCAAGGTCGGTGACAAGCTGATAGTGTCTGTCGATTACAATCTTAGGGAAAAAACAAACAATGCACTGATTGTTGAGTACCTTCCGACGGGCTTTGTGCTTGAGAACCCTCAATTCACCAACAGCGCAGAAATCATCAAAGCAGCGAAAGTGGTGAAAAGCAGCAGTTGGGACATGCTTGAGTATCGCAACGATCGCCTAGTGGCTTCCACCAACATGAAATCGGGCAGCCAGTATCGCATTAACTATGTATTGCGAGCTGAAACCCCAGGAGAATCGGCAATTCCAGCTATGTTTATGGAAAATATGTATCAGCCTGAGAAGCTGATTTACAAGCCTTATCAATCCATTCCGTCGATCACCATTCGACCATAGAGGCTAAGCCGAGGTATGGCTTTGAAACTCAGAAAAGGATTGGTTTGGACTGTAAGTATCACCGGCATCATGGTGGTACTTGCAGTCTTGTCCTTTTTTGTTGCCAATGCTTGGTCTCCTCTGGATCTTGAGGAAAAATTTGACCACAGCACGACAGTCTACAGCCGCTATGGTGAAGTCCTCAGACAGTTTTCTAACTCCAAAGGTGTATTTCGCATTCCAATCCATCATCAGATTGAGGGAGAAGTTGTAAGCCGACCAGTGTCTGAGGTTTATCTCAGCGCCCTTTTGGAGTACGAAGACAAGTATTTTTACTACCACCCGGGGTTTAATCCCTTTTCGTTGGTTCGCGCCCTTGCTCAGCAAGTCGTAAACGGACGGGTCATTTCCGGCGGTTCAACTATTACCATGCAGGTCGCTCGTATGTTTTACCCATATGAGCGTTCTTATTGGGGTAAGGTTGAGCAAATTTTCCGGGCTCTCCAGCTTGAACTTCACTACTCGAAGGAAGAGATTCTCGACCTTTACCTGACGCACACCCCTATGGGTGGCAACATTGAGGGAGTGGAAGCAGGTGCCCAGCGATATTTTGGCAAGTCGGCTCAGGATTTAAATTTAACGGAAGCACTGACTCTGGTGGTACTTCCACAGCGCCCCACCAGCACCAGACCAGATCGCCACCCCGAAAGAGCTCTGGCAGCAAGAAACAAAGTGTTGAAGCGCGTTCAGAGTGAGTTAGCACTTACCGATGAAACCTTGAAGCTATTGTTGGCAACACCTCTGGATGCCTCTCGCTATTTCCCGCCCGTTTTAAGCCCTCTTCTGGCAAGAAGGCTTCATTTAGCCAGCCCTGAACAGCCAACATTTAACACTTTTGTTGATCATACTTTGCAGGCATCGATTGAAGATTTGATAGCACAGCGTTCGGTGAGTTGGTCAACCGCGCTGTCGAGCGCTGTTTTAGTGATAGATAATGAGTCAGGGGAAGTGATTGCTTACAAAGGCTCTGCGGATTTCAATAACCTGCGTCGTTATGGTCATGTGGATATGGTTCATGCATTACGCTCTCCTGGTTCCACACTCAAGCCTTTTATCTATGGTCTTGCTCTGGAAAAAAGGCTGGTTCACAGTGGCAGTTTGCTGATGGATATCCCCATTTCGCACGGAGACTATCAACCGCAAAACTTTAATCGCTATTTCAGTGGTCCCATTCGGTTAGACCGAGCGTTGCAGCTTTCAAAAAATGCCACTGTTGTTCAGGTGCTAAGTCAACTGGGATCACAACAATTTCTCGACTGGCTCACCAGCAGCCACATTCCCTTAAAAGCGAATGACCCGAACCTTACGGTTGCACTTGGCGGGGTGGGTACTAACTTATCGGGATTAGTTTCTTTGTATTCAACGCTTGCCCGACAAGGCACCGCTGTTCATCCCAGATATGTAAAAGACGCACCCAGCCATGTAACACCATTACTCTCCCCCTCTGCAAGCTGGGTAATTTTCGACATCCTCTCGCAGATCCCGCCACCCGAGCGTTTCGCGCCAGCCTATGGCAGAAAGGTGGCATGGAAAACAGGCACCAGCTACGGTTTTCGCGATGCCTGGTCTATCGGGGTCAGCAAAAAATATACGGTCGGTGTATGGGTTGGCAGACCGGATGGCTCTCCTAACGTTGGAAAGACTGGCGCCAAGCAAGCAGCGCCCATTATGTTTGATATCTTTGACCTGCTCCCACCAGAAAGCGAACCAATACTCAAGCCAGAAAATGTCACTGCCGGTGAGGTTTGCTGGCCAAGTGGACTAATGAAAAACAGTGTTGAAAGCGAGCACTGTATCAGTGCACAACCAGCCTGGCTCATTGATGAGCAAGCGCCACCGACGTTGCGCTTCCAGGAGCCTTTAAACACGTTACACAAGTGGCCGACACCACTTCTTCAGTGGTCTTTAGCCAAAGGTGTTTCCTTAACGGACGAGACAGAAAGTGCCACCAAAAAAGTGAAGGTACTCTCCCCACAAAGCGGGATGCAGTTTTTTCCTTATCCAAACCAAACTTTTCAATTGAAAGCATCGATAGAACAGGTTGACTGGTATTTGAATGATGTACCGATAGAAAAATCTATTCTAACCTTTGATTCTATGCCAACAGGCAGCCATACGCTGACAGCGTGCTCTATTCATTGCGATAGCATAGACATTTATGTTTACAAGTAACACTGAGCCAGCAGAATTCGCCCCCTCCCCAATTGCGCTACTGATGAAAATCATTTTCTTTATGGTGCATAATTCGCAATAATTCCCGGCAGATAGCGGTGATTTTGAAAACTTGTAACAGCCAAGCCTCATCATTATTTGATCTAAGGCTACAGTTTGCCCTAAGAAGTGTAGTAAAATTACGCTAATTTGATTTAACAGTTACTTTGAATTTGACGAGGTTAGAACTATGTCAGCTAAGAAGCCAATGGCTCTTGTTATTCTGGATGGGTGGGGACACCGTGAAGAAATCGAAAGCAACTCGATTGCGAATGCAAATACACCGGTAATGGACGATCTGCTTGCCACTTGCCCAAACACTCTGATCTCTTCATCTGGTATGGATGTGGGTCTGCCTGACGGTCAAATGGGTAACTCAGAAGTGGGTCACACCAACATTGGTGCTGGTCGTATTGTCTACCAAGACCTAACCCGCATTACAAAGTCTATCGCGGATGGTGAATTTGAGCAGACAGAAGCACTCGTTAGTGCTATCGACAAAGCAGTTGAAGCTGGCAAAGCAGTTCACCTGATGGGTCTGATGTCACCAGGTGGTGTTCACAGCCATGAAGATCACATCTACGCAGCGGTTAAAATGGCAGCAGCACGTGGCGCTGAAAAAATCTACCTACACTGCTTCCTAGACGGTCGTGACACTCCACCACGCAGTGCAGAGAACTCACTAAAGCGTTTTGATGCACTGTTCGCAGAGCTAGGTAAAGGTCGTATCGCTTCTCTGGTTGGTCGTTACTACGCTATGGACCGTGACAATAACTGGGATCGCGTACAAGCAGCATATGAGCTTCTAACTGAATCAAAAGCAGAATTCAGCGCAGACAGCGCTGTTGCTGGTCTTGAAGCGGCTTACGCTCGTGATGAAAACGATGAGTTTGTTAAAGCGACGGCAATCAAAGCAGAAGGTCAAGAAGACGCAAGTATTCAAGACGGCGATGCAGTACTCTTCATGAACTACCGCGCCGACCGTGCTCGTCAAGTCACCCGCACTTTCGTTACAGATTTTGCTGGTTTTGAGCGCAACGTATTCCCATCTGTTGAATTTGTCATGCTGACTCAATACGCTGCAGACATTCCTCTTGCAACAGCTTTCCCACCAGCATCTCTAGACAACACGCTAGGTGAGTGGCTATCTAAGCAAGGTAAAACTCAGCTTCGTATGTCTGAAACTGAAAAGTACGCGCACGTTACCTTCTTCTTCAACGGCGGTGTTGAAACTGAATTTGAAGGTGAAGATCGCAGCCTGGTTGCTTCTCCAAAAGTCGCAACTTACGACCTTCAGCCAGAAATGAGCTCTGAAGAACTGACAGACAAATTTGTTGAAGCGATTAAGTCTGGTAAGTACGACTCTATTATCTGTAACTACCCTAACCCAGATATGGTTGGTCACACAGGTGTTTACGAAGCAGCTGTAAAAGCTATCGAAGCAGTAGATACATGTGTAGGTCGCGTAGTTGAAGCCATTCGTGAAGTAGGCGGTCAGGTTCTGATCACTGCGGACCACGGTAACGCAGAAATGATGATTGACCCAGCAACAGGTGGCGTTCACACGGCGCACACTACTCTTCCTGTACCACTGGTGTACGTAGGTGAGCGCAACGTTGAGTTTGTTGAAGGTGGCAAGCTTTCTGACCTTGCTCCAACTATGCTTGAGCTAACAGATACAGAAATCCCTGCGGAGATGACTGGTCAGGTAATCGTTAATCTGAAATAATCATTGGCATAATCAAGAGGCTGAAGAGATTCAGCCTCCCCTTATGGCGGAATTATTGTTAAGGATGAACCTGTTTCAATCACAGCATTCATTTAACGCCAGTGCCTTTCGCACTGGCGTTTTGTCATGTTTTCTGGCTCTCATTTTCCCAGCTCTCAGCGTCAATGCCGCAACGCAAACCGAGTTAAAAGGCGTTAAGTCAGAGATTTCACGCCAGCAGACGCAACTCAACAAGAATCAAAAGCAGCTCAATCAGCTTCAAAGTGCGCTAAAGAAACACGAGCTTTCTATCAACGCGATAGAGAAAGCAATCAGCCAGACTCAATCTGCCCTCAAAAAAGCCAATGGCAACCTGACTCAGTACCAAAAACAGAAATCTGAATTAGAAGCCCAGCAGAAGGTGCAAAGCGATACGCTAAAAGAGCTGGTCAAAACCTACTACATTACCCGTCGCAAGTACGATGCCGCCACACTGCTTCAAAGCGACAATAAAGCCGAATTAGATCGAATTGGTCACTACTTTCAACACCTTGCTAAAGAGCGCACTAAAGCCATAGAAGCGCTCCAAAAAACAGAAGCCGACTTAGAACACAACCACCGTGCACTGACTCAAAAGCAAAAAGAAATCTCTGACTTGTTAGCGACTCAGAAATCTAAAAAGAAAGAGCTAACCACATCGCAATCAAGCCGCAAGAAAACCGTTTCTAAAATTAAAAGTACGATAAAAAACGACAAAACTTATCTAGCCGAACTTCAACGCAACGAAAATCGCCTGAAAGCCGAGATAGCCAAAGCCGCCAAGCGCGCCTCCATTCCAATGAATGGTCTAAGCAGACAGAAAGGCAAGCTACCATGGCCATTAAGAGGCAGAGTGCTTCACAACTACGGCACTAAGCAAACCGGTCAGGTAAACTGGAAAGGCATGGTGATTTCCGCCAAGCACCAGCAGCCAGTTAAAGCGGTGTACCCAGGTACAGTTGTCTTCGCTGAATATCTTCGTGGGTATGGATTATTGGTACTTCTAGACCACGGCAAAGGGGATATGACACTGTATGGCTTCAATCAAACCTTGATGAAAAAAGAAGGCGATAAAGTCACCGCAGGTGAAACCATTGCATTAGCAGGGGACACTGGCGGGCAAGACAAAACATCACTTTACTTCGAAATCCGCCGCAACAGCAAAGCACAAAATCCTAAGTCTTGGTTGGTGCGGTAATCCAATATTCAGATAAAAAGAAAGGGAGCGTTGAAGCTCCCTTTCTTTTAGTTAGTCGAATAACCGGATTTAGTCACTACCAAATAAATCACGTGTGTAGACTTTTTCCGTAACATCGTTGAGCTCTTCAACCATACGGTTAGATACAATCACGTCAGAGACTGACTTAAACTCTTCAAAGTCAGTCATTACACGCGAGTTAAAGAATTGCTCTTCTTTTAGCACAGGCTCGTAAACGACCACTTCAATACCCTTAGCTTTCAGGCGTTTCATAATCCCCTGAATACTTGAAGCGCGGAAGTTATCAGAGCCCGCCTTCATTATAAGACGATAAATGCCTACGACTTTTGGCGACTTCTTGAGAATCGACTCGGCAATAAAATCTTTACGAGTGCGGTTGGCATCAACAATCGCCTGAACGATGTTATTCGGTACATCCTGGTAATTCGCCAGAAGCTGCTTGGTGTCTTTTGGTAAACAATACCCACCATACCCAAAAGATGGGTTGTTGTAGTGGTTGCCAATTCGGGGATCCAGCCCAACACCTTCAATGATTTGTCTTGTGTCTAGTCCCAGAGATTCTGCATAAGAATCCAATTCATTAAAATACGCCACGCGCATCGCAAGGTAAGTATTAGAGAACAGTTTAACAGCTTCTGCTTCTGTCGAGTTAGTGAACAAAACTTCGATATTTTCTTTTTCAGCGCCTTGCACCAACAAGCTGGCAAACTTTTCTGCTCGTTCACTCTGTTCACCGACAATAATACGAGAAGGGTGAAGGTTATCGTAGAGAGCACGTCCCTCTCTCAAGAACTCTGGAGAAAATATCAGATTCACACAATCTAGTTCTTTTCTAATACGTTCGGTATAACCCACGGGCACTGTAGACTTAATCACCATTGTCGCATTGGGATTGATTGCCATAACGTCTTTGATAACAGCCTCAACTGAAGAGGTATTGAAGTAGTTAGTAACCGGGTCGTAATCCGTTGGAGTGGCGATGACGACAAACTCAGCATCTTTATATGCTTTTTCTTTGTCCAATGTAGCAACAAGGTTTAATGGTTTGTCTTGAAGAAAAGATTCGATCTCACTGTCTGATATCGGTGAGAGCTTGTCATTGATTAGGTTTACTTTTTCTTCAATGACATCCACTGCTATTACTTGGTTATGTTGAGCTAACAAAACTGCATTGGATAAACCTACGTATCCCGTCCCTGCTATCGCAATTTTCATCTATACCTACCCTACCGACAAAATCAGATGCGCACCTTTATCGTAAGTACAGCATCAATCTAGATTTGCGCAAATTACACGCTTATTTCGCTCAATGAAAAAGACAATGAGCTTTGTGGTAAATCTAGCAAACTAGATTAGGGTAGGATTATGAAACGGGGATGAAATCAAAGACTAAGAGAGTATGAGTTTTAAAAGAAGACACTGTCAAGTTCATTCAGAGATCATCATGAATCAAAACTATCTTAATACTTAACAGTTACACAACACTAGATTTCCGAGTGTTAGTTTTGTTTCCAAGTTTACTTCGTATAAATGTAGTTATCTTCCATATATAGCTCAATGTAACTGAATAAACCAAGAAGCATCCTATAAAAATACTGAACATAATCACTTCAGATACTTTTTCTATTTCCCCATAGATACCAACCCCAGCAAAGAGAGCTGAGATCAAGCAAATAGCAACAAGTGTTTTTCTTGGACCTAGACCCAAACGTTGAAAAATGTGGTGTAAGTGTTCCCTATCAGGTTTGAATGGAGAGTGTCCTCTTCGAATACGGCGAACCATAATTGCTGCCATGTCCATCAATGGCAGAGCAATTAACCACAACGCGGTAACAGGTCTAATGGAAGCTTGAGCAGCTCCTTGATCCTGACTTGCAATTAGAAGAATCCATATAACACTAAATCCAATTAACATGCTACCAGCATCCCCCATAAACACTTTACGAGTTTTACCCAACAAACCTAGGTTCATACAAATGTAAGGGATCATCGCAACAACGATAACTAAACAAAGATAAGCCAAGTCATGATGACCATCAAATCCTACCAAAAGTGAAATCGCACCAAATGTAACAATTGACAATCCTCCTAGTAATCCATCAATTCCATCTACCATATTAAAAGCGTTAATAGATCCTATAACAGCGAGAGCAGTTACGAGTACACTAATCCATAAAGACTCAAAGATTATATTTCCAACACCAAACATATCTCCAAGAAAATATAGGCTTAATCCACCGAAATAGATCATTACAAAAGAAAGTATAGCTTGGCATGCTATTCTTATCTTGAAGCTGATATCAAATCTATCATCAAGAGCCCCCAAAAGGGTAAGGAATGTGATACAAGCCAAAAAAAGCTCGCTATTTGGAATTATGTCACGCTTGAAAAGAATAAAGTGACAAAGAGTAATACAGACAGAAATACCACCAACAAGAGGAACTGCGCCTATATGGTGTTTTCTGTTATTCGGTATATCAACCAAACCAATATGCCTAGCCACCTTCCGCATCAAAAATAGTGTGGCAAATGAAGAAAAAAATACAAATATAAGTTCTAGTAACATGACGTAACTTTGACTGTTGTTTAGAAATGAAATTAATTAGCACATATTCTATCTTGTTCAGCGAACATACCCTGAAAATAGATTGCAGTCTATATCAACTAAAGTAGAGAATAATAAGCTAGCTTAAACTTTAACACTATGAGTCTTTATGTCTGGAGACAAATCACCACCCCCGACTCTAGAAAATATTACAAATATAAACTTTCATAGAATAACCTAAGGATTGAGATTTAATTCTTCTAAGATTTTCAGCATTTTTTCAGCTTGTATTTCACGGCTATAGAATGGAGCACACTTAACACTGTTTAACCTCAATGTTGAATAATATTCTGAATTACTCTTCATAGTTAAAATAGAATTGATTATTTCACCTATATTTTCAGATTCAACAACACATCCCGAATTTGTATCATGGATAATTCTAGTTGCCTCACCTTTAGGCACACTTATTACAGTTGGAATTCCCATACCTAAACATTCAAATATTTTAGATGGAATTACTGTTTTAAATAAGCTGCTATTTTTCAAAGGAACCAAAGATATATCGCATAAACTCCATATACGTGGCATAACCTCTTTAGGTTGGCGATCTATTAATATAACGTTAGTTAGTTCCTTTTCTAAAACCAAATCTATAACTTTTTGCTTCGCAGCTCCTCCGCCTGCAAATAAAAATCGGATATCATCATAGTCTTTTAACTGTTCTGCGACTCTAACAATATCTTCTAAGCCATGAGCTAAGCCATGAGTTCCAATATAACCTGCAACAAATTTATCTTTTAATCCATACAATCGAGCTAATTCTTCATCTTTGCTTTCAACCGGTTTGTACTTAGTTAGGTCAACACCATTCAGTACAACATCAATTTTATCGCTATCAATGCCGCGCTCTATAAGCTCGTCTTTGAATGAATGAGTCACAGAAACTATCGAATCCGCTTTGTGATATAAGAATAGCTCAATTTTTTCTAATAAACGGATTACCAAGCTTTCCTTCATGACGCCAACTGCAGTTATCGAAGCTGGCCAGATATCCCTGAGCTCAAAAACAAAAGGTTTTCTCTTAAAAAAAGATAGTAACCAGCCAGCGCACGCACAGAAAAACTGTGGAGACGTAGCAACAATCACATCAGGTCTTCTCTGGAATAACCCGGCAAAAAAAGCAGTTACCATAAACGACAAATAATCCAATATACGTTTGACAAAGCCTTCATTCGCAGTGATATAGGTTTTTACTCGAACAACCTCAATACCATCCATATTTTCTCTTTGGTAAAGTTTGTTTCTATAACCTTTAAACACTTTACCTTCAGGAAAATTAGGCGCACAAGTGATGACTGTCACCTGATGTCCAGCTTTCACCCAGTGGATGGCATGTTCATAAGTACGAGTTGCGGGAGCATTACCTTCAGGTGGAAAGTTATCGGTAAGAAATAATATATGCATTAATTAACTCGGGATATTATTAAAGAGACTTCTGGTTGATTAAAACTTAAAACCAATTTCTTGTTGTCAATTGAAAGTCCAAATTCTGGATGCCAAGTAGTATCTAAAATTTCAACATTGGCTCCTTTTATGGTTAGCTTTATAAGAACCCCATCAGGTAAAGTTAAATAAATAAAATCTGAATTTTTCTTTATCTTTATACTGGGATGTAAATGATAATGTGCTTTTGCAGTAGAAAATACTCCTGACAATTTATCAGTTAATACAAAAGTGTCAGCATTCATCTCCCATTTTCTTTCATGGCTAACTTTACCGGGTAAACGCATGTACCCATCGTGCGAACACACGATTTTAGCAGTTTTCTCATTTGACTCAATAATTGAAATATCTGGGTATGCTCTTCTAGCAACGCGAAACCCACTCCACACTTCAGACGAATCTAGTTCATCCACAACAACAGTATTGTGAGCCGCAGTCTTACGTTGCCTCAATCTTTCATCACCTGTACCATAAATTGAAGTTCCACTGTTTACAAAAACGCGTTGTTGACCATAATTCCATTCGAAAGAAAGCGTATCTGCGTGAGCATGTCCAGGGATATAATCAGGACCAACCTTAGCTACATCTAAAAACGCAGTTTGTTGGTCAATCGATATTTTTATGTAACCAGAGCTATCAAGATGAGTAACAACTTTGTTATCACACTTGTCTATTTTAATATCAAGTTGAGAAGCATAATCATTTAATTTGGTGGCTGTCGCAGCAATACCATTTGCTGAGTCGTTAAATAAAACTATGTCGCCATTAGGATGAGTCATCGTGTTCATCCAAGATAGCATTTTTTTAGCAAGGCTACGCCAATTAGTAATTCGCTTCACCAGCTCAGGGTGCTGATATACAAATGTGAGGTTAATGAGATCTAATACGTCAGCAAGAATAGTATTGTGATACATTGGAGTAAGTTCAAAGTTACCACCATCATCCAAAATCTGTTCTTTTAACTCTTTATCAACAATTAATAGCCCAGTATTCAACCAACGAGATGCATCTGGACCATCGAAATAACAACCCGAAAAAACCAACGCTTTAGCATTTGCAAAGAGATGATTACCAAGCAAATGATATTCAAGATCTTGCTCTAAAACCGAAACCTGTTGCCATAGGCTCTGCTGCCAAGTTAATTCAGGGCAATTACCTGACATAAACCACTTTATCCAATTAACTATACGCAAAGATAGTGGGTATGGCTCCCAGCCATTACCTGCTATAGGCGCATTTTCAGCAATCCAACGATTGATTAACTTACGATGTATCTCTCTTCGTTGAGCATTACCTTCAGCATTTAGATCATCAAAGTAATGCAAATTATAGAGCCAAAGCTTTTCTTGGCTAGGATCGTTCCAATCTGTTACATCCCCAGAATGGTTTAAGAAGTTATAGACATTTTCATTGATGTAAGAGGTTTTTGATAGCTCAACGGCTAACCATGAGTTTGCAGAATTACGTGTAGATATCTTGGAGGGGAGAGATACTACCTTTGGTTTAAAAAATTTCCTCTTAAACCGATTTGTTAGCTGGGTAGATTTAAGATGCTTAACAGTGTGATATAGATTGTGTATCTTCTTCATATAAAAAGGGAGGTAACACCCCCCTGCCTTTTTCTACAAATGTATTATCTCAGGCTCTCAGCCACTTGACATGAAATACGCGCGACTTCAATAATTTCATCGAAGCTAATTGGTGAAGCAGCTCCTTTCTGGATACTTTCAACAAATGCTTTAGAGCAATGTTTTTGGCCTTTATCTTGACTCGATAGTTTCATTTTAGAGAACCCTCTCCAACCAAACCCAGTCAGCTTCCTGAAGTTATCAAGTTGTAATACTGCGTCATTAGCAAACACCTCAATACGCTCTTTTGGGAATGCTTTGCCACCATTAGCAAAGTAGTGAATAGTGCCAAAAGATCCATCTTCAAACGAAAGAGTAATACTTGCTTTGTCTTCACGAATAGCGATACCAGGGGTATCACCTAAACACACCGCCTTAAAGGCGGTGATTTTACTTCCTGTTAAATGGCGCATGAGGTCAATATAATGACAAGCTTCGCCAATTATGCGACCTCCGCCAATAGCAGGGTCTTGAGTCCAATGTTCAGCAGGGATATCACCAGCATTCATTGTCATAATAAACGTTTTGGGTCCCTTGACAGAAGCCAACAGTTCTCTCATTTTTACAATATGAGGAGCAAAACGACGATTATAGCCGACCATTAATTTTGGTTTAGTTTCACTTTTATTGTAAGCAGATTCAATCTCATCAATTTCGGACTCGACTAATGCTAATGGTTTCTCAACGAATACGTGTTTTCCATTTGTTAACGCAGCGACAGTTTGCTGAGCATGTAAATTATGCTGGGTTGCGATAACCACTGTATCAACGGCGTCATCTGACAGTACATCAGCATAGTCCGTTGATGCTTTGACAAAACCTTGCTTTTTACCGTGATGAATAGCACTCATACCTGCACTAGTGACCACGGTATTTAGAGAAGCACCGGCTCCTTTAAATGCTGGCATTAGGACACGAGAAGCATAGTTACCTGCACCAATAAAAGCACAGGTTGCTGATGTCGAAGAATTAACAAGAGTCGAGTCTAACTGAACTGAGCGGGCTGTCAGCACCTCAACATCATTATTTGGGTAATCCAACACAATACCCAAAGACGTTCCGTCATCTAAACACTTATAAGCATCTAATGCATCTTCAATTGTGAAACGGTGCGTGATTAATGGCTTAACGTCTAAAACTCCCTCAGCCATCATATCTAGGATCGCTTCAAAGTTTCTTTGCTCCGTCCAACGTACAAAACCTACTGGATAATCATTACCCTTATCTTCATAGTCAGTATCATATCGACCAGGGCCATACGAGCACGATACTTGGAATGTGAGTTCTTTAGCAAAGAAATCTGCGCGGGAAATTTCTTGCCCAATTACACCAACAAGAACGATTCTGCCACGTTGACGACACATAGTCGCTGCTTGGCTTAAAGGCTCACTACTTTTCGTCGATGCGGTAATAATAACGCCATCAACACCACGTCCACGAGAAAAAGCTTCAGCGACCTTAATAGGATCTTCATTTTTTGACAGATCGACGGTTTCTGCACCAAGTTGACGAGCCAACTCACATTTCGACGAGTCAAAATCAATACCCAGTACGCGACAGCCATTAGCTTTGAGTAACTGAACAGTGATAAGTCCAATTAATCCAAGTCCCGTCACAACGACACATTCGCCTAATGTAGGATTAATTAGGCGGACACCTTGAAGGCCAATCGCGCCAAGTACCGTAAATGCAGCCGATTCATCATCAACGTTTTCTGGCACTTTGGCGCATAAGTTTTTAGCTACGCGAACGACTTCAGCATGATTGCCATTTGAAACTACACGAGTACCGACTTCAAAACCTGTACCACCATTATCAAGCACGGTACCAACATTACAGTAACCAAGAGGAAGGGGTTGATCCAACTTTGAACGAACGGCTTCAACAGTTGGCATCAGACCATCGGTTTTGATCTTACCAAGCACCATTTTAACTTTATCGGGCTGCTGCCTAGCCTTATCTAAAAGATTTGCCTTTCCAAAATCAATTAGCATTCGTTCGGTGCCAGAGGAAACTAGAGTTTTAGAGGTTTTAACTAGCACTGTGCCCTGTTTACTTTGAGGGCAAGGGAGGTCTACCAAGCTTGTTTCTCCATTGGAGATATTTTGAAGTACTTGTTTCATTTAATTTCCTTGACAGAAAAATCTTTCTCTAAAATAATTTGTGTCCCGTTTTCGACGGCTTGCTTCGCACACAAAGATAGAAGGGTTGTAGTTCTTATGTAATCCAAACTAACAGGGGTATCCATGTTAGCTGAGTTCAATATATTAAACTCGTGGCCATGATCCCTTTTTCCTAATGTTATTCTTCTCTTTTTATCAATAACATCTATGCCGAGTTCTTCGAAATCATTAATATATGCAAGGCAGTCACCTTTGTGAACATTTAGCTTTTCTCTAACACCCTCGAAGGTATGCCCTTTGGCAGAAAAAGTTAGACTAGCAGAAGAACCGTCACCGAAATTCAAATTAACTATGAAGTTAGAGTTATCATTTGGATTTGAAGCTGAGCTAATACGACAAGGTAAAGCGTTACCTAAGCCAACAATTTCGAGAGATAAGTCTAACCAATGGCATAAGTTGCCCAAAACTCGCCCACCTTCTTTCTCCTCGAAATACCAATGTCCATCTTCTATTTCGTGGCCTGCTATAAACCAGTTAATCATCACAGAGCCAGATTGTTTATGAAGTTCATCTTGTAATGTAAAAAACAATGAAGAGTTAGGTCGGTTAAAGCCAGTGAATATTTTGCTATTTGGGTTTAACTCAATTGCATTAAATAATAGTTCAGCTTGCTCAAAGTTCACAGCTAGTGGCTTTTCAATATGAACTGACTTACCTCTATTTAAACAGTCAACAGCGTAAGGGGCATGCGATGCATGATTTGAAGCAATAAAGACTAAGTCAACATCTTTGTTATTTATAACGTCATCTATAGAGTGAGCCTTTACAGAACCTTTATAAACATTTATAAAAATATCCGAACGATCACTGTCTACGTCATAAACGGGACCAATAGTATTACCAAAATTCCTAGCCAAATAATAAGAAATAGTGGTAAAACAAAAATTACCGAGGCCAATCAAACCTATTTTATTACGACGACTATTTTTTGAACGTTTAAAAACAAGAGATGCAACTTTATAAAACCATCCATTATCACGCTTAGCATAATAGAGCTGACCTAGTATTTTTATTATCGTCCTCTTTAACCCATAAATTCTTAAATACCTAATAACTTTTTTAATTTTAAAATATCTATTGGCTGACAAATAATCCATGAAATTTCCTCAAATACAAAAAATAAACCAAAAAAAACACCGAATAAAAAACCAAAGGGAATATAAAATAATTACTAAAAAAATAAATAGAAACCAAAGATATAAAAAAGGACAGCATACCAAAAAAGTGGAATGAAACCAGCCCTAAAAAAGAGAACCTACAATAAGTGTAAGCCCCCAGAGTAAATATACAAGAACCTATACAATATCCCAAAAGCACGAGTAAGGAGTTGTAATCAAGTTCGTGTGAGGACATAATCTTGTTCACGACGAAAAGGCAAATAATAGAAACTAAACAGAAGGCGGCTGACATCCAGAAGCTCTTAAAAAGAAAGCTATATGTCAGATTGTTACGCTCTCCTCTACCAAACCATGAAGGTAGCAAAGGTTGTATTTGTATAGTCTGTACCATCATATGAAAAACTTGCCCTATAGCTGCATAGAAGGCATACTGACTATACATACTTGGAAGCATAACAAACGCAAAAACAAACCTGTCCATATTATAATAGCTCCCTCTCAGTAAAACCACTGAAAAGTACTTTCCAAAACCTTTACCTCTAAATAGTGATATATTCCGTGACTTTAAAAACCTAGAAAAATCACCAAAGCCTCTTTTCAAAGGAGACAAAAGCCTAAAAACACCAAACAATATAGAAAAAACACAAAATAAAATAATACTTGTGAACAATTCATCAATATTTTCAGAGAAAACCAAGAAAAGTAAGTAAGGAAACAAATTTCTTAGCGAGAGAACTATGAGCTGTCCAAAAACATCTACAACTTGCAAATATCTTACTATATCATTTATTACCCCATCTAGAATCAAAATGACTAAGAATAAACAAAAGTAAGTGTAAGAGAAGTAATCAGGA
This sequence comes from Vibrio sp. SCSIO 43132, assembly GCF_019904195.1. Lineage (NCBI taxonomy): Bacteria > Pseudomonadati > Pseudomonadota > Gammaproteobacteria > Vibrionales > Vibrionaceae > Vibrio > Vibrio sp. SCSIO 43132. Next base: position 233,866 of record NZ_CP063199.1, on the reverse strand, counting down.
AAATAAACGCCAAGGGTAATATAAAGTAAATAATACATCGCTAAGAATGGGATAGCTCTTAGGAGGAACAACTTGACGTGGTTTAATAAGATAAATAGTTTATATGAAGCATGTTTCGTACGACTAAACTTTTGCAAAAATGGAATGTAAGCATCAAAAGACATAAATTGGACAGATATTGCAATACAAGAGTGAAAAAAGAAAACCAATGCGACATCTGTATCAGAATATATACCAGCTATAAGAGTAAAGAAGACAAACTTAAAGCCAGTAATAGCAAGCTTTATAATCGTTAAAATCTTATATCTGTCCAAAATACCGAACTCCAGTAATAAACACAGCAAATATTAAATAGACGTTCTTTATTAAAGCAGATCTACCCTTGTAAACAACCAAGGCTTCCAGTATAAAAGCCATAGAAACTATTCGGCCAGATATTATTGGGAATGGCCACATCGCTAATGAAATCAACACGCAAAAAGTATAACATTTAAGATAAAAATCTTTCTTGCAGAAAAATGAAGACAAAGAAAAAATCGACAAGAATAGGAAAAGTCTAATATAAGAAAAATATGTCAGCCCATCCACCTCAAAAGATAGATAGGTATAGACCTTGCTAAATACATATACATCAGGGTAATAATGTAACAATGAAAAAAGCAAAGGCTTAAATAAGAAAAATAAAGCTATCGAAAAAACAACCAACCATCGTAGTCTAAACCAAGCAGCAATCGTATACAAAATAGATTGAGTATGAAATAAAAACCCACCTAAAGACAATATTTTTGAGTAGCCAGCACGCTTATAAGAAAAAAGATGTTCATTGATAATAATGAAAAAAAACACTGAAAGAAGCATCTTATATTGACTAAACATAAGATTTGAACCATAAAATCCTAAACTCATGAAAATGAATGCTACTCGTCCTCCAAAACTATCAATACGAGATGTTATATATAATGCTATGCTAATTGATAAAAATACAAGGTAGAACTCTGGGTTTAATCCTAATACCTTCGGAACTAAAGCAATAAAAATATAACTACCAAGCTCAATGAAATTAAAAACCTTTATCGAATCTAATAAATTTAAAGATGAAAGAGTAGTATATGTCTCTAAATCAATAGGGTATTTCAACCCTATTGATAGCATAGATAAAACAAAGGAAAGAGAAACCAGAAACAACCAATCGATTAATGCCTTTTTCCTAATCTTTAGTAATTTCACGAAAATGTTCCATGTTAACTTTGTTAATTATATGATCACCTTGCTTCCAAGTATTTTCGCTAGATTTCAGACGATTATATAAATAATTGTTAAATCCAATTCTATTTAAGAACACTGCAAACCGAGAACTAAAAAATTTCAACAACATCAGAGACAAATCTTTTAAAAAGCGCATATTATAGTTGAAGCGATGATTTTTACTAGTTATTTCAAGAAGTGCGCTAGCCACTTTCTCTGCACAGTGATTCGAGTCTACATAGAAGTCTGCCCCTTTATCTCTAAGCACTGACGAACCTGATATCTTATGTAACTCTCCCAGAGACAGTCGAACCATGAAATCGTCTTGTGTGTGAAGATCAAATAGTTCTTTCGGCTCTCCTGTATACTCACTATCGCCATTACCAAATTGTACAGAAATCCAGTTTGCTCCATAGCTTTCTAACTCAAAAATAGATGTTGAATCTTGAAGTATCGAGTACTCAGAATGTTCAACATCTTCTATCAAAGCATTATCTTGGCTCAATGATACATTCGAATGTTCAAGAGCGAAGGACTCGTATATCGATTTGTTTTCTCCTGGATGCCTACGAATAAGTATTTTTTTTTCTGGATACTCTCTAGATATCCTTGATACGAGAGCCAACATACCTTCTCTTGATGATGAGAAATAGTCTGCGGGCTCCCACTCAGAACCAACGCTGAACTCCTTTCTAAAATGCTCTAATTTTTCTTTACTATAATCCGCTAGAACGAAATTAGCTATAAACAAGAAATCGTATTTTTTCTTTCTTTGAGCTGTCGAAGCACTTGCTCGCTTAAACTGTGCAAGCTCGTCTTTAACACTCCCAACAACATAAATTTTGTTTGCATCTACGCCTATTTCTAAAAGCTTCCTTTTATAGTACTCTCCCCAAACAAGGTGATAATGAACATCTTTAAGATAGTCATCTAAAAAAGAAAGGTTAAGCTTTTCATCGTTGAAGCACTTATTATAAAATTGTTCAGAGTGATAAACTATAAGAGGTAGTCTATTAATCTTGCTACGCAAAGCTATGTTTGGTGTTCTTTTTACATTAAAAGACGGTGTTAAAATAAAATCTTTATCTTTTGAAAAACGTTTAAATAAGCTATCGAAATCATCACTCACAGGGTAATAAAGATCTTGATGGTCAAAATAGAACGAAGATATATCTTTAGTTTTTTTCTCAACCATCAAGAAGCCAGGTATTTCTCGATGAGGATGGTCTACAAGTATAGTTGCCATCAGACTCTCTTTATGGATTTTCTACAAGCGCAAATTGATATTGTAGTATACAACGTTCATTACCTTTAACTGGCGAGCTTCCTCTATGTAAGCCAAACGTATCTTCAAAAATCATGCTTCCTTTATTACCTAAAATACCAACTTCTGGAACATGAAAACCATTTTTTTCCAAGTCTTCATCGGTAAAACGACCAAATGAAAGAAGTCTATTAACTCTATGTGAGCCTGCACTGTAATGGTGTGGTCCACAATTTTCATTGACGTCAGTCAAATAGATAAAACACTTTAAGAAGAATATGTTATCAATATCTCGATGCCACATTTGTGCTTCTCTTTCTTCCCTATCAGAGAAACTCCACCAAATCTGTTTGTTTTGAATTTTAGGTGTACGACCGAAGTAATCGATAACTGCAGGGTGATTTCGAATTTGCTCACCAATTTTATCTGTAATTTGGTGTAGCTCATGGTCCATTTCGACTAGCGCTGTATTAACATTCTCAGGTATATTTGAGTAACTATATTTCTGTCCACTTCTAGACCACTGATCTAGCATTGGTAATTGTTTCGTTTTCTCTAAAATGCCATCTATATCGATTGTTATTCCTTCATCTTCAACGTTAGTTATATAGTTCCCTTCCTTTAGAATATTTTTTGCTTTGCCATTCAAATCTCCTTTTTTTATAAAGTTTAAAGCTATCATATTATTTATAGCTTTCCTAATTGACCAAGGAATTGGTAGCCTTACTGCTTTGAAGACTAATTTTTCTTTTAAAGTTCTAGTTTTTATCATTTTTAATCAAACTCCTGTATTTTTTAATTCCAAGGCTGCCATTATATTTATTGGTCCAAACATCTCTAATCGCATCTCTTGACATACTTTTTGTGAGTGATAGCTTCTCATTAAAATCACTAAAGCTCTTATGATTGAAAGTAACTCCAATCCCATCTTTCGACAACTCCCTATGAACTGCAATATTAGACATAATACTTGGAACACCGTGCATTGCAGCCTCAATACAGACCGTAGGTATCCCTTCAGCGAAAGAAGGTAATACCAACGCGTCAAATTGGGAAAAGTACATATGTGCATTATTTTTTCTGCCTAGATATATGATATTGTCCTTTGCTTCAATCATATTCAAGACATTGCTCTTTAAATGACCATCACCTATGATCACTAGGCACATACCTCCTTTTATATTTTCAATAAGTTTCAAGATATTTTTTCTTTCATCTAGAGAGCCACAAAACCCAACAATAGTCCTGTTTTTATTTTTATTAAGGAAATCAATATATCTTTCATCTGGGTTTATAATTTGGCAATCTGACTTTCTCCAATTCCTAATTACATAACTACTTTCATTCTTTAGCTTATATTTATAATATCTCTGCATCGCATTAGAAATGAATACCCTTTTATCTATCCGATTAACAAAGAAAGACCATAGTAAATATGATATTTTAGATTTAAAGACCCCGTAATCAAAAGCTAAAGCATGCTCAAAAAAACTGTGTATTGTTGTGACGGTCTTAGCTTGGGTGAAAATTGAAATCAAGCCGCATATAATATCAGGTCTCAATGTATGAGAGTGAACAATGTCGCTTTTGTTAAGTTGTAAAATATCTTTTAGAGTAAACCTACTACACGGTATGCCCTCGCTAGAACCAGTTATTGTCTTATTAAGAGTTTTTATCTCAACATCCATTCCGGATGCTTTGAGCCCTTTCGCTATCTCCCTAGCAATTATTACTGGACCAGTCTCTTCCAATCTAGGCACCAACACTATATACCTAGCCATTCGTAAAAACCTCTCCCGCTTCGACGTCATTTCGAACCACTGAGCCAGCACCTATTATAGCTTTTTCACCAATAGAAACACCGGCAAGTATAATTGCATTAGCGCCAATCCAAACACCATCAGAGATAAAAATATCTTTAGATTTATGCTCTCTTTTAATAGAATGACGATTCAGACCAGCAGTTTCAATAATTACGCCTTGTGATATCGTAACATCATTCCCAATTACAACAGAGCTATGAGCTCCAATTGAAACACCTAATGATATTCTGACATTATCCCCAAGAGTTATATTTTCCGGATACTTATAGTAAAAATCGTGCGAAATATACCGACAATCATATTTTCCAAATTTAGATTTTATCTCGGCTCTTTTAATTCCTATGTATAGTAGCTTTAGAAAACTCTTTATTTTAAGAATAGGTTTTACAAACAAATAAAATTTCATTTAAGCTACGCACCTTTCGATAAAAAATGCTTCTGCATATGGCAATCCATGTGTCAATCCCCTATATTCAGCTAAAGCTAGTACACTCCGATAACATCGGCTATGAGGACTAGGTCTCATCTCCTGCTCATAACATTTTAATGCATCTATCTTCCTGTCAATTTGGTTGGTTATATCAACTATCCTTTGTGGCAAGAACTGAGGTGCACTCTTTGAATTCCACTCTGTCGCAGATAACACTTCGAAACAATAGATCTCCTTTACACTACACCACGCTTGCGGGCGACAGGCGGTCATCACTGCTTTGTGTGTAATCTGGTGATCAATATTTAGATCTCCAGCAAAATGGGTATAGATAATATTCGGAGAGACTTCAGCGAGTACTGCTTCAACTTGTTTTGTCACAGATAATAGAGGAACGCTATCCATTTGGTTATCGGGAAAGCTAAACCTGAATGCTTTTTTAACACCAAGTACTGACAATGCAGCCTCTGAGGCTTCATGGCGCTCATCACTGCCATCAGCACTTCCTCTTGCAGTAACGCCATCTGTCATGAAAACAACGAATACATCATCTCCGCTGTCAATGTGCTTAGCGATGGTGCCAGCACACCCCAGCGCTTCATCGTCAGAGTGTGCTGCAACAACAAGAACCGTGTTTTTACTCGCCACGTTCAATGTTCTCCCAAGAGGTCGCGTCACCAAAATCAACATTCACTTTGACTGACTTTCCGATGAGCTCCTCAAAGTACTTCGGAGGTAACCCGTACCCAGGGCGTACTCTTCGGATATGCTCTGGCGTGATCTCTTCACCCACTTTCAAAGGTTTTACGAAGTAAATGGAACGTCGAAACTTCATACTTGCTTCTTCAACCGGCTTACGCTCGTAGCCTGCTTTACCAATCGCTTTCCAAGCAGATTCAGTATCCAAGCACAAAGTCTTCAGCTCCTCAGGCTCAAGTGAGAACTCAGAATCAGGCCCCTTATCTTCACGGCTAAGAGTGACATGCTTTTCAATTAGGCTTGCCCCCATAACAATCGACGCAACTGAGACAGCTGTTCCTAATGTGTGGTCAGAGAGTCCAACAACACAATCAAACTCTTTAGCGATATCTGGAATGGTCGCAAGGTTGGCTTGATCAACGGGTGACGGGTACCCACTAATGCAATGCAAAACAACCAACTCTTGGCATCCATTATCTCGTGCCGTGCTCACAGCCTCAGCGATCTCTTTGTAGTTGGCCATACCAGTAGACATAATCATTGGCTTGCCTGTTTGAGCAACACGCTTGATCAACGGTAAATCGGTGAGTTCAAATGATGCAATCTTATAAGCTGGCGCATCGAGCTCTTCCAGCAAATCCACAGCTGTTTCATCAAATGGGGTAGAGAAAACTGTGATTCCTACTTCTCTCGCTTTCTCAAACATCGCTTTATGCCACTCGAAAGGAGTATGCGCCCATTGATACAAATCGTAGAGTTTATATCCGTCCCAAAGACCACCTTCTACCTGAAAGTCCGGTTTGTCACAGTCGATGGTCATAGTATCAGGAGTATAAGTTTGTAGTTTTATAGCGTCTGCACCTGCACGCTTCGCCATCTCTATTGTTTCAAACGCTCTATCGATCGAACCGTTATGGTTTGCAGATAACTCAGCAATGATGTAGGGCTTGCTGTTTGGGCCAATGGTGCGCCCTTCAATTTTAATTTCTTTCATATTACTTACTCAAATTACTCTTCATGATACTCACACGAGCGTGCAATTGACCGTGTTCATCTATCTCTGCTTGACTGAATTCTAAACGAAAATCACCATGCTCCAAAAACGCCATCGGATAGGTTTCGGCATCTAACATGCGAATATGGTCATATACGTTGTTAATATCCCCTTCACTTGGCAGTACACTCTGCTCCGACGTCCGTCTTTTAAACAAGGTGACTTCACCTTCTTGATCTTTCGGCTCTGGCTCATCAGTGGCAATATCTCGTGCCAGCTCAAGCATCAATGGTGCCATTCGATGGAAAATGTCTTGGGCCGTCCCCTCCAAAGAAAGCGGAAGTTTACGATAAACAGGACCAGCATCTAACTCACTTACCATCCTAAGTGCACTCAGCTTAGTTTCGGTGTGCCCTCTTACAATCAGGTTTTGTAAAGGACTACCACCTCGCCCATAAGGAACATCGGCCATGTGGAAACAAACGCACTCCCATCGTTCAAGTATTGCGCTTGGTACAATCCAACTCCAATGAGGGAAGAAGATGTAGCGTGGGTTTAACTTCTCGAGTAATTCTACTGTCAACTCAGTTTGATCGGTAACTAAATGCCAGTTACCAGGAAGCGTATCTTTTACTTTTTGAAATTGTTCGATGTTCCAAGGTTTTATGGTGGCGACAAGGTAATTATTCGACGTCATATTCTGAAATCTCGATTTTGTATTTTTTCCCGCGATGGTGAAAGAACGCAGGAAAATTATCATTATCAACAGTTCGTAATAGATCAAACTGTTGCTCTAGCGTTTTCTCAATCGACAACTCACTATCGAGAGGAGTACGTCGGGCGTAAAAAGATTCCACGCCATGCTGTTTGATAGGAGTAATGCTCTGAGAGTCATTTAGAAACTTGATGCACAGAGCGAGTGTGGCTTGCCCTTGCTTAGCTCTCCACTCATGGTACAACTCATTTCCAGTAAGTGAAAAGTTGTCTTGAAGCCAAATATCCCCACTGTCTGCAGCTTCTGATGCTTCTATCAAACAAATGGGGATATCATGTTTCCCTTCAATGATCTGCCATGCTACCGGTGCAAAGCCTTTACCTTCTGGAAGGGCACTTTCATGCACGACGAGACTCAGCGCACTTTTTTTCAGATTTTCCGGACTCACCAATTGAGTACAACCAATAAAAAAACTGACATCACTTTGAACCAACTGATGCTGATTGCGTGCAAAAGTTACGTCCAGTCCCATCTCTTTGCAAGTCGTCACCAACTGTACTGCATACGGGAGTATCCACGAGTCATTATCAACCAATACATTGACTGTGTTTATGTTGTTCATTGCGTTAAAACTCCTACCACGCGTTGAGTACCAAGCCCATCACTCACTTTAAAACAGCTTGCGACCATTTTACTGTATGTGTTCGTATCAAAGGTCTGATGTAATAGTTCTTTTATGTCCTCTGGTTGATCAGTGAGTTCAAAAACAGAAATCGCACCAAATTGGTTGAGCATCGACAAGATAGTCTTTTGATTGCTCGCAAAAGCAACCAATATACTTGGAAGACCCATTGCGCAACGCTCCCAAGAAGCCGTCCCCGCTGCGCCAAAGCACACGTCATGCTCTAGCATTAGCTCAGCAACATTAGACACACCAGAAAGAATCTCTACGCGACTATCGGATCCAAATGTCTGCTCTATCGCCTCACGATGAGGTGCAGTAGGACCTAACACCACGGTGATTTTTGAAATTGAAGATTCCGGCTGTATGGCATTTAACACCGTCGCCGTCACATTTAGGTGATCAGTCCCACCCATCATCACGAGAATACGCTTTGCTGCCTCATCAAAGCCCAAACGACGAACATCTCTAGCTTCAGAGCTAAATAAAGCAAACTCAGACCTGAGCAACGCAAATTGAGTGCCTAGCATTAATTGGCAATGCTTAGGAACAAGCGAGGAATAATCCGAATTTAAACGCATAAATGTCTGATCTAAAAGATAGTCACACTCGTGGTCTCTATCTGCTAAATCATCAATAACAAAAATCTTCGTTGCGTCAGAGTGCGCTTTAACTACCTTGTGCCACTCTCTGTCGATACCGTAATGGTCAACAATCACCAAATCCGGGGCTTTCTCGAAATATTGCTGGCTCATTGCAATGGTTTGTCTTGCATCAACTTGTTGAGAGCCACCTAACCATTTTGAGTGATCGAGAGTGCCCCGTTCGTTTTTACTATCGACAGGGAGTAGCCGTACTGTAAACTCTTCATTCTCTAGATGGCGAACAATGTTTCCATCATGATCTTTACAGACAAAAACAATCGTATGCCCTGCCGCTCTGAGCGCCCTAGCGAGCGTCAGACACCGCATTACGTGGCCTGTACCGATTTCTACACCTGAATCAGCTCGAATGAAAATATTCACTCAAATGCTCCCTGTGAGTGAAGCACATGGTACATTGACTCCGCTCTAACCCAATCTTCTAGCGTATCTATGTCTTGCACAAAGTGTCTCGGTAGCACTATAGGAGAAGTGGTGCCCGAAAAAAGGGGAGCATCCTGCAGAAATGCTTGTGCCGTACCCCAATACACTTGTCCGGCATCGTGAAACATCTCTGGTAAATCTTGAGAACGTGTCATTCGATGTTCGGGCTCATTCAGCTCCAACATCTCTGCATCATTTACCCTGGCAGCTCGCTGAATAGGAAAAGGAAAGGACGTCACTGTCACTGCATAATCGCCGCCGCTTTTTGTCAAGGTGCTCAGTCCACGATTTAACGTTTTAGAAGTCACAAACGGCGCGGTTGCATAGATACAACAAACCTCACCATCAGAGATATTGAGCCTACGCAGGACATCTGCAACTACCGCATTAGTCCCCGTGAAATCATCGGCCAGCTCCGGAGTTCGAATAAAAGGAACTTCAGCGCCGTGATCTCGGGCAACATCAGCGATCTCCTGGTCATCAGTAGATACAACCACTCTATCAAAGCAACCTGCGCCCAATGCCGCTTCAATCGAGTACGCAATAATAGGCTTACCATGAAACAGTTTAATGTTCTTTCGAGGGATCCTTTTACTGCCACCTCGAGCTGGGATAACGGCTATTCTCATCATTACTCCACTAAGATTTTCGTCAAGACCTGAACAACCTCATCTTGCTGTAGTTCGGTCATGGCATGGAACATAGGAAGGGAAATGGCTTCTTGGTAGTAACGCTCAGATTCTGGGTAGTCACCAAGTCGGTGACCTTTCGCTTGATAGTAAGGCTGAGTATGCACCGGAATATAGTGTAAGTTCACACCAATTCCATTTGCACGGAGTGCGTCGAACACCTCACGATGCGACAACTTAATTTCATCGAGTTTTAACCTGATGACGTATAGGTGCAGACCCGAGTAGGTGTTCTCAAGTTGATGAGGAAGCACCACCGGCAAGCTTGCCAATTTTTCGTAGTAGCGCGCAGCCAATCGATGGCGAGCAGCAACAAATTCATTAAGACGCTGCATTTGAGTAATACCAAGCGCCGCTTGAAGCTCAGTCATACGATAGTTAAAACCAAGATCGACCTGCTGGTAGTACCAACCTCCATGGCTTTCACCAACCATTTTCTCGGTATCACGCGTTATACCATGACTGCGCAGAAGCGCCATTTTATCGGCAAGCACTTTGTCGTTAGTAACAGCAGCACCGCCTTCGGCAGTCGTTACTATTTTTACGGGGTGGAAACTAAATACCGTAATATCAGAGTAGATGCAATTTCCAATCGGCTCATCATGGTATCGACCACCAATAGCGTGTGAAGCATCTTCAATGACTTTAAAACCGTACTCATTAGCTAATTTACCAATCGCAGCCATATCACATGGCTGTCCACATAAATGCACTGGGACAACCACTTTCGGTAACCTACCTTCAGCTTTTGCTTTGATTAGCTTCTCTTCAAGGCGCGTAGGACACATGTTATAAGTTGCTGGGTCAATATCAACAAAATCAACTTTAGCACCACAATAAAGGCCGCAATTTGCAGAGGCCACAAAAGTCACAGGCGTTGTCCACAAAAAGTCTCGATCACCTAGCCCTAAAGCTAAGCAAGCGATGTGCAAAGCTGATGTCGCACTATTGACTGTAAGTGCATACTTAGCACCTGTATGTTCAGTTAGCGACTTTTCAAACTCAGGCACCTGTGGGCCCTGAGTGAGAAAATTAGACTTTAAAACATCAACTACACTATCAATGTCTTGCTGTGTAATATCTTGTTTGCCGTAAGGGATCACTTTGCATCTCACACTGTAAAGTTTGGTTCAACGTGCTCTTTAATCAGTTCACGCAAGCCTTCAATGGTTTCCCATTCAGTGTTGGTTCCTGAGTTATACTTAAAACCAAATGGGACCTTTTCCGCTTTATGATGATCAATATATTGTTCTTCAGTGTAGGTAAACGACACTGACGGAAGGATGGCGTAATAACGACCAAGATCTATTGTGTTTAAAGAATCGGTATCAGTAATCATCTCTTCATGAAGTTTCTCACCAGGACGGATGCCAACCACTTTTATCGGTACACCTGGCGCAACAGCTTCAGCAATATCAAGAATCTTATAAGATGGAATTTTGGGGATAAAGATTTCCCCACCGAGGTGGTTCTCTAAAGCATACATAACCATATTCACACCATCTTGAAGAGAAATATTGAAACGAGTCATCTCTTTATGAGTGATTGGTAATACACCTTCCGTGCGCTTACCTAAAAAGAATGGGATTACCGAACCACGAGAACCCATCACATTACCATATCTCACAACACTAAAACGAATATCTTTCGAACCTTTAATATTGTTAGCCGCAGTGAACAATTTGTCTGACGCAAGCTTAGTCGCACCATAAAGGTTAATTGGAGCACAAGCTTTGTCTGTAGAAAGCGCTACAACATCCTTAACGCCACAAGTTAAAGCAGCATTAATCACATTTTCTGCTCCATCTACGTTTGTGCGTATACACTCTGTTGGGTTGTACTCAGCTGTATCAACTTGCTTAATCGCAGCCGCATGTATAATTACATCAACGCCTTCACATGCTTGTACCATTCGGTTGCGGTCACGGACATCACCAATAAAGAAACGTAATTGTGGGAAATCTTTTGACGGGTACTTTTGCTTGAGTTCAAACTGTTTGAGCTCATCACGAGATAAAATTATGATCTTCTTAACATTCTGGTAACGCTCTAGTATTGTCTTAATAAATTGCTTACCAAATGAGCCTGTTCCGCCCGTAATTAATACTACTTTATTATTTAACATTTAAATTTCTCTAATTCGGTTATCTATTTACCAGATACCTTTTGTATCAACTAGGTATCTCAAGCTAGGTTTTAGCATAATGAATTTATTATGATCGACAAGTAAGACATGAATATCTGCTATCGCTAATGCTTCATTTATATCAACTAAATCTACATTTTCTAGGTCCAACTCCGTTATATTAGGTTCAACAGCTACAACCGTCCCCGAATGCACCTGCGATAAGCTTTTAGTGATATCCAAAGCAGGACTTTCTCGTAAATCATCAATATTAGGCTTAAAAGCCAAACCATAACAGGCTATTGTAATATCTTTTGTCGTTTTATCAGCATTCTCTTGCAGGAAGTCTGCAATAGCCATTTTGGTCTTATCGACAACCCAACCAGGCTTGCTGTCATTAACTTTACGTGCCGTATGAATAATCTGAGCTTCTGCTGGTGTTTTTGAAACGATAAACCATGGATCAACAGCAATACAGTGGCCACCAACACCTGGACCTGGTTGAAGGATATTCACTCGAGGGTGACGGTTTGCCAGTGCAATCAACTCCCACACATTGATATCTAACTTATCACAGATAACAGAAAGCTCATTTGCAAATGCAATTTGAACATCACGAGAGCTGTTTTCGGTCAACTTCGCCATTTCTGCTGTTCGTGCGTTGGTGACAACACATTCGCCTTGAACAAATGTTTGGTACAATTCAACTGATCGTTGTGAGCATTTAGGTGTAAGACCGCCAATAACGCGGTCATTTTCAACTAACTCTCTCACTACATGGCCCGGTAATACACGTTCGGGACAATGTGCGATATTAATGTCTGCATCTTCACCGTGGGTCTGTGGGAACGTAAGATCTTCTCGAGCTTTAGATAACCACTCAGCCATTTGCTCTGTTGCACCAACTGGTGAAGTCGATTCTAGTATAACTAAATCACCTTTCTTCAAGACAGGAGCAATTGCCTTACTTGCAGCTTCAATATAGGAAAGATCAGGAGCAGGGACTTCACCTTCTTTACAAGGTAAGAAGGGAGTTGGAACCGCAATGAGAAACGCATCCGCTGCTTCTGGAGTTGTCACCGCTTTTAGATAGCCCTCTTTGACTGCAGCATTTACGATCATATCAAGCTCTGGCTCTACGATATGAATTTTACCTTGATTGATAGTGTCGACAGCATGTTGGTTAACATCAACACCAATGACCTTTTTTTTGCGTGATGCGAACATTGCTGCAGTTGGCAGACCAATGTAGCCCAAACCTACAACTGATATCGTTTCAAAAGACATATATACTTCTCGTTAAATTATTTTGCTAGAACATCTAGAATTCGTTGGCATGCTTTTCCATCACCGTAAGGGTTATGCGCAAAGCTCATTTCCTTATACGCCTGCTCATTTTGAAGCAAAGTCGTTAAACCTTTAACGATTCGATCTACATTGGTACCAACCAATTTGACCGTACCTGCCTCTACCGCTTCTGGACGCTCTGTTGTATCTCTCATAACCAATACGGGCTTTCCTAAAGAAGGAGCTTCTTCTTGGATACCGCCCGAGTCGGTAAGAATAATATGAGATCTATTCATTAAGTAAATAAATGGCAAGTATTGTTGAGGCTCAATCAAATGTATATTGCTTATTCCTGCAAGAATTCGATTGACAGGCTCACGTACATTAGGGTTCAAGTGCATTGGATAAACGATTTGAGCTTCTGGATGCTTCTGCGCAGTATGGGCTAACGCTTCACAAATACGCTCAAAACCACCACCAAAACTTTCTCTTCTATGCCCAGTAACGAGTACCAACTTTTTATCTTCGTGAAGAAATGGAAATTGCTCAGATAGGTGCTGCTGAAGGGTATCATTATTATCGATTTTTTCTTTGACCATCAAAAGAGCATCAATAACAGTATTCCCTGTCACTGAGATGTTCTCTTCATCAAAGTTTTCTTTCAACAAGTTGTTTTGTGAAGTCTCTGTAGGGGCAAAGTGATATTGAGTTAGCGCTCCCGTCAACTTTCTGTTTGCTTCCTCTGGCCAAGGAGAGTAGATATTTCCTGTTCTTAATCCAGCCTCTACATGACCAACAGGAATTTGCTCATAATATGCAGCAAGGCTCGCTGAAAATGTTGTTGCTGTATCACCATGAACTAATACTACATCCGGTTTAAACTCTTGTAATACTGATTTTAATTCTAATAAAATTTGTGCCGTAACATCGTTTAGTGATTGCCCAGCTCTCATTAAGTCCAGGTCATAATCTGGCTTGATTTCAAATAGTTCAAGCACTTGGTCTAGCATCTCTCGATGTTGAGCCGTTACACAACACTTTGCTTCAAATCTTTTATCATCAGATAAAGCATGAACCAAAGGTGCCATCTTTATTGCTTCAGGTCTCGTGCCAAAAACACTTAAAACTTTCTTTTTAGACATGGAGTTACCACTATTTACTATTTGGGAGGACTAACAGAATATATCTTTATATACCCGTGATCATTAAAGGTGCTTGATTTTCTTCGAATAGAGGATCATGCTAGCAGCAATGAAAATTACTCTGACCAATCAACAGAAGCAAGAACTCAAAACCCAACATAGAACGACTCGTGGTGCACGAGTTCGTGACCGTATAAAAGCAGTTATCCACGCGAGTAATGGTTGGAGTCCCGAGGAAATTGCTGATGCACTTCTTACTCATGAATCCACTGTTCGACAACATATCAAAGATTACCTGCAATCGAACAAGCTCAAGTCTGAAAAGGGCGGCTCACAAGGTTATCTGTCTGCTCATCAAACCCTAGAGTTGGTTCAGTATCTAACTGAAAATACATACCACCATTCACACGACATTGTGGCTTATGTACTGGAACGTTATCGGGTTCACTACAGTGTTCCTAGCATGAATAAATGGCTTCATCACAACGACTTCAGCTACAAGCAACCTAAGGGGATTCCTCACAAGTTTGATGAGGGTAAACAGCAAGCGTTTATTGAAGATTATGAAGCCCTTAAAGCGAGCTGTGGTAAGGATGAGTCGATAATCTTTATTGATGCTGTTCATCCAACTCTTTCGACGAAAATCTCACATGGTTGGATACGGACAGGTCAAGATAAAGTGTAGGAAACGACAGGGAATCGTAGCCGACTGAATCTTGTTGGTGCGCTGAACCTATCGGATATAGGAGCGACCACTATTAGGTCGTGTTGATCTTTGCTGCACATTTCATGCTCAACAATACATCGGTAGCCACATTAACATGAATGCCAGCGATAACATGCTGGCATAATTCCTTTCTAGCTCGTCATATCTACTTGAAATTGCTCGATAATGCTTAATTCTCCCAAAGGCATTTTCGACCAAGTGACGATACTTGTATAGACACCAATCCATACTGTCTTTGTCTATATCTTGTCCGTAATTGCGTTTAGCAATTACCGTTTCTCCGCCACGTTCCTTAACAAAAGTACGGAAAGGTTCGCTCTCATACCCTTTATCACAAACGATGGTATTAACTTCATCGAGTTGTTCAACTAAGCTTTCGGCATGCACTATATCGTGGCGTTGTCCTTCTGATAAATCAAAGCAAATCGGCAGACCACCACCATCCACAGCTAAGTGAACTTTGGTTGAGTTGCCCCCGCGACTTTTTTCCTATTTGCTCTGAGCTTTCAGTAGCTGTACCTGTGCTATGCTGATGCGCTCGAACTATAGAGCCATCAAGAAAGACCCATTCAAAATCAGCCATACTAGATAAGACTTTGAAAAGCTTATCTAAAATTCCTTTCTTTGACCAAAGATTAAATCGTCTGTAAACGGTACTTCACTCTCAGAACTCAGAGGGTAGATCTCGCCAAGGAATACCTGTCCTCATAAGATAAAGTATTCCTTCAAATGTCATTCGATGTTCAGTTTTATCTTAAATACGACCTGTACTTTTCATAACTTGGAGTAGCAGTTCCCATCGAATATCAGTTAGCATTGTTCTTGGCATGGTATTGGTTATGGTTTTACTTTTGTCGAAGCAAATTATAACTCTTTACCATGCTGTTCAAAAAACACCCACAAAAGATCAACACGCCCTAGCAATTACGAAGGTATTAATAGTGAAAACATCGTTCGCTTTTTCTGCCATTTAAGAGAGAGTTATCCATTATAGCACAAGCTTTATATCATCTTAGATGGAGCAAGATATCATCGTAGTGATTTGGTCAGAGATGCAGCGCTCATCCTAAATATCAGCCTTCATTATCTTCCACCTTATAGCCCTAATCTTAATCCTATAGAAAGGCTATGGAAGGTAATGAACGAGAAGTCGAGAAATAACGTTTACTTCAAAAATAAACGTGACTTTAAGGCAGCCATCGACCAATTTTTTACAGTGACTCTTCCGGAGATCGCAGGCTCACTGACCTCTCGAATCAATGATAATTTTCAGGTGCTCAAGCCGGCACCTTCAAGTTGATTGTGTATAGCCCTTTGAAAATATGCGTATTTAAGTTGCTTCCCTAGAACAAGTTCCTTTAGTGAAATGAAGAACTAGAACTACCAAAGCGCCAAACATGCCACCAACTAAAGTGGCTAATACGTATATGAAAACTCGCTTTGGTCCAGCTTTTTCTTCTGGTACTACAGCTGGATCTATGGTTTTAAAAGCAAATTCGGTTTCCACTTCTGCCAACATCAAATTTTTGGTTTGCTCTTCAATTAATTGGAAAAACACAGTTCTCATATCAGATAAATTGGTTTTGCCTAACTGTTGCTCCAAATATCCAATATTTCGTTTTGTTTCAGTCAGAGATTTTTCTTTCATCCAAGTATTTAAGTCTAACACTAACCTGTTAACCCACTGCTGAGCGATTATTGGAGAGTAATGGGTAATAGATATACTAACTAACCCCGTGTTCTTATCTTCTGAGCTGGAAAGGATCGCTTTAAACGCTTTATGTGCTTCCCAATCCGTCGGAATCGCCGATTGTCCGGCGGATACCTCTCGGATCCATTGACTAGATATGACATCATATAACTCTGGGTTCAATTCAAGCTCACCGCTGGCTTTATGCCATCGTGTTGAAGCCATTAATGGCACCAACAAATCGTGCTTATGGATGAACGCATTAATAAATTGGCGAGAATGCAGTACCGCAAGTGCCATGGCTTTATTATCGGTTTCGCCCCCCCCTAGGTTGATACCCGCTAAAGAAGCCAAACCACCAAATTGACTAGCCATTGCGGCCATCCCTCCCTTTCCACTGTCACTGGTAGCAGCCAAAACCGTGGTTGCTTTGTAAGTATTGGGCTGTGAAAGCGCATAAAACACACCGCCACCAGCAAATACAACGGTGAATAGAATAATTATCCACTTCCCTTTCCACAACGCAGAAAAAAGTTCTCTTAAATCAATTTCATCATTTTCAGCGACTGGTGGTTGGGGGTAATATCGAGGATACGGTTGATTTGGCGGTAATTGTTGATTCATAGGGTTACCTAAAAATAGAGCGCGAAATTAATCATGCTCCAAATACATATTTTGAAAAAAGTTTGGAATCGATGATTAATCTGAGACAGCTTTCCAAGCCACACCAATTTGATAAAGAATCTGAGTTGCTGAAGTAAGTGTGCTTAACCCATCTAGGTAGTCCGTATCAATCGGTACTATGATGGTGTCACCTGGTGCTAGAGGTTTATCTTTTCGACTAAACCAGAATGAATTATTTGGTAGCATTACTGAGCCGTCCGCTCTTACTATGTAGATACGGTCTGTATCCGCCTGTTTTTTGGTACCACCAGCTGATTGCAAATACTCTTCCACTGTCATGCTTGGACGGAAAGTGTGGTTCGAAGCGTATTGAACTTCACCCATAATACTGATCGTAGGATTTTTCGCTGGAATGTACAGCTTATCGCCTTTTTCAAGCATTACATCCGATATTGGGTCTTCTTCCATCGCTTCAGGCAAATTGATTACAAGTCGCCCTACCGCTTCAGTTTTAGAAAGCTCTTCTGCAATCTCCATTGCCTGTGCAGGCGGGGTTGTATAAGTTGCGGATGAATTTTGCCTTCTAAGTGCAAGATTACCGATCTCTTGCTTAAGCTGCATATTAAGCAACCTCAATCGCTCTTGCTCCTGCCGCTTAAGTCTTACACGGCTGAACACAGCACCCTTTGCATAAGCATATTCCGTTAAACCACCAGCACGGTTAATCACATCACTCAATGTTTCACCACGCTGAAAACTATACTTTCCAGGAAATACGACTTCGCCTTGAAGCTCGATTACCATATCTTGCTGCCAGTTTGGCTGAGTTTTAATTACGATATGATCTTGTGCTTTTAGTTCGAGATTTGAGTTTCCAGCTAGAACATCGCGCAATGAAAATGGAATGTGGCGGGACTCAAAACTTTCACCAGTACGTTGACTACGAGTGACCTCAGCTTGTGTCAAGTAAGCTCTTTCACTCAAACCACCTGCTGCTTCAAGTAGTTTGTTGAGCGTTTCACCTGAAGGTAAAGGATACGTACCTGGAAACTTTACTGCCCCTGAAATTTCAACTAGCTTGGCTGGTTCTTCAAAACTTGATTGCGCCTTCAGTCGCTCGATTATTGGATTGAGCAACTGTTCACGACTTGATTGTTTGATGTTGTCTGCATTCGCGATCGTATCCGCTTCTTGAACGTTTATTTCATTCACGCTGTCATTGATAACAACCGCTCCCGTCTCAACATCAATCATTTCTTGATGCTTTTCGCCCCCCCCCTTTTTAGTCTGGACTTTTTTGTTCTTTTGGGTGTCGTACCAGTATCCAATCTCTAAACCGTTATCGAAGACAAAGATTTGGTCTCGTTCTTTCAGTCTCAAGTTCTCTTTAGATCTTCTATTTTTTATAACTTGACTAAGGTTAAACTGAAGAACTTCGATATCTCTGTTAGCGTTGATTTCTCGGACGATAAGCGCATATTCAAGATCAGCGTTGAGTTTGAGATCATTTTCTACGGAGCCGATCACATCTGAGACTCTCATCCCCTTTTTATATGCAATGGCTCCTTGCCTGACTACTTCACCACGAATAGCGACGGCACCTTGAAGAATATTGGAGGAAGTGGCAACCTCAATTTCATCTCCTGACTTAACCATAAAATTAAGACCTGAGGATTGTGTAATGTCGAGTGTAAATTGCTCTTGACCACTAGCTGTTTGTCTACGAACACTTATCTTTGAAAGATATGCTTGAGGCAGCATACCACCGGATAACGATAATACGTTTTCTAAAGATGTAGAACCAGAAAGCTCATAGGTAGCAGGTCTTAAAACCTGTCCATCAACTGCAACCGTAGACGACTTAGTTGGAATAAAGAGTGTATCACCGGCACGAAGGCGTACATCTGACGATGTATCGCCATCCATAAGGAGTGCATAAAGGTCTAATGTTGCAACGATTTCGCCTTTGCGTTTTAGCTGAATGTTCCTTAAACTTCCGGTTTCTTTTATACCGCCGCTGGCAACAAGCGCCTGTGTCATCGTTGTAAGACCGTTGACATTGTATGCACCAGGCTGCGATGTTTCACCAACGATGTAAACCTGCATAGTTCGCATGTTGCCCATGGTCACAACGACATCTACGCCCAGTACTTTTTGTTCTACCAGCTGTTTTATTTGTTCTCTAATTTGAGCAAAGGACTGGCCAGATACCGCTACTGGACCAAACTCTGGAAAATAGACCTTTCCTTCTCTGTCAACTTTTAAGCGAAACTCTTGGTTATTTTTCCCGTAAAGTTGCACTTTTAACTCGTCACCAGACTCCACTATGTAGTCGAGCGGTACTGGAATATTATCTATAGCCGTAAAGCCTTGAGACTCACCAAGTAGAACATCGTATCCAAATGCTTTGAGTTCATCGTTATCTAAGTTGGCTTCAAGCTTAGCATCAGTTTCAGTAGTACGAATCTTCTGCGTTACTCTTTCTGGAGCATTAGTCATTTCTTGTACGTCATGGGAAACCGTTTCCCCATTACCAGGAAGCGCATTTAAGTCAATACCGTAATGACGGGCCAATTGCTCTTGTTGTGCTTTAGGCAAACTCTTAAATTGAGCCACTTGGGCTGCTGTTGGTGATGCTGCGATCCCGCTAAAGCTCACGGTTGATATACACAGAGCTAAGAATCGAGTTTTGAGGGAGTTTTTCATACTTACGTCACTGTTGAAAGCTCACAGATACTAATATCGCGAGCAAAAAGTCATTTATTTTATTTGGTTGTATATCGCATTTAACTAGAAACGGAACTCATAACCTGTCCAAAATGAGGTTTGATTATCTCGACCATCATTCTGACTATATCCAACTCCGGCATGAACCATACCCGCTAAAGCAGGCAATCGATAAGATAACTGGCTCGTACTACATTGCTGCTGATCTTGCTTAGAATTCTGCACAACAAGACCGAGCTTGTGATCATTTTCTAGCTGGACATACAAAGAAGCAGAAACACTGCTGTCTAGAGTATATGTGTTTCGCATTTGGTTATTATGAGATGAGGGGTAACTGTTTCGTTGCCAATGCGAATCAACACTTTCAATCTTGTCTTTTGTTGAGTTTTGTTTTTCTAGAATCAACCGCCATGTTTGATCAAATAAATCGATCTGCCCAGTCCAGCCATAAAGGTAGGCACCAAGCTTTGTTGTCTTAGAAGTTGACGCTAGCTCAGTATAGACAGAGTGGTACATTCCATTCATCTCTGGCAGAGAGAATTTCAAATCCAATGCACTTTGCTGCTCACCGCTTCCAAGATTCGCTCCGTCAAACCATGTTTGGTAAGTAAGACCAATATCTAGCCAACGACTGGGTTTTGATGTGAAACGAGAAGCGGTGTACCGCTCATAGTCAGAATCGTCGGTAAAACCGATGATGCTTTCAACACTCCATCCACCCAGGTAATCATTACTACTTATATAGCTAATACTGAAATCTGGACTGGAAGCACTATTGCTGCCCAAAATTAAATTGTGTTGCCAACCCTGCCCCCACCAACGGTCTAAGTCACCGACGGAAAACAACCACTTTCCAGCATTTAATGAAAGATAACTATCATCCCAAACAAACTGACTTTCACCAGTATGGTTGGCATACCCTGTAGATACGCGAAAAGCAAAGCTATCTTCCAAAGACTCATAACTGGCATATGCTCCCCATTTCTTTTGGTTAAACTGACCAAAGCTACTAAGTTTGGGATCATAATTTCCCAAGATGACTTTTGCTGCGCGATTACCGCGTAGATATTTTGCTGAGTTCAAAGCGTAGCCAACATGAGCATTGGCTCGCTCTAGTTCTACATTGTTATCAGTAGAACGGCTTAAATCATCGCCGATGGTCGCCCATCTTAAGGGATAGTGGTTGACTGAAGAACTAAGCAGACCAGCATCAGAAAGTAAGACAACATCTGAGCGAAGGAAAGGGTCAGTAGCTTCTAACCATGGGGAGGAAAATGAAGGCATTGGGATGAAACATAGTGAAGATAGAGCAGCTAGTCGCTTTACAGCTGATCTTGTCAAAGCCAAAGAAGTGCAATGAGAATTTATCACGGGGGTGCGTCCTGTCATAATGCAACTCGTCTTTTAGACACGCTACCGCCCATTAGCGAACGTATAGCCACATTACGTATCATCTATCCAAGATTTGTATTCAACACGGCACTTTATAGGTATCTTCTTAATATCGTGCCGACGGTTTGGGTCACCATTATCCACACTGCGAGTCAAATCTCAACGTGCCTAATCTGCTATTTGATAAAAATACATCATTCATTTATCTCGAAAATACAGCCAACCCACATAACCTCTTGGTTTCATATAGAACGCTTACTCATAATAACTGTGTAACCATTTATTTATACGAAAGAATTTTTAGATATAATTTCAAACAAAAACAAAAGGCATGCGAACACAAATCACTTCAAACCAAAGCTAGTTAAACTGCTGTAATATCTACCCTTTATCTAACACTTCGGTGATACATACAGACAAGACAGAATTACCTCTTGAAGTTGCATAGGGTTGAACAACACTCAACATTTGTTTAATACCATTAATTACGTCACTCTTAATGACTTTGGTTTCATGTTTCAATCCTGTCTGATAGTTAAACCAATTGGTAGTGATTAAATGCATAGTTGTAATGGTGGTTTCCTGCTCTTTATCATTCATCTCCAACAGCTTTGCTTCACGAAACTGAAGGCAGATTTGTCTTAGATTCTCCCTCAAACGCGTTTGAGTAGCTGAGTACCTTTCATGCAACTCGGCATCATTGGAAAGGATCTCCGGAAGGCTGGAGTAGAAAAAACGGTATTTCCACATCATATTAAAAATACTGCCCATATACGTTTCGAAAAGCTCAACCGAGTTGACTGATTCTCTAGGTGCAAATGAAGTCAAAAGTTCATTTTCGTAAATATCATAGATACTTTGGATGATTTCTTGTTTGTTTCTGAAATGATAATAAAGATTACCCGGACTTATGTTTAAATTTTCAGCAATATGATTAGTCGTGACATTTCTCTCCCCTCTTTCATTAAAAAGCTCCAATGCGGTAAGCACAATTTTTAACTTTGTCTTCATATACTATCCATCAAATGATCCATCATTCCTAAAGTTCGATGTTACGGCACTCTAGTTTGACAAAAAATGTTTATAAACTTGGTCTGATCTGCTTGCTGATTATTTACTTTTTCTAAATCAGTACACTAGAATAAGGTTGAGGTAAATTTCATCACCTCATTACATCGATGTAAATTAGTAAGGATAAAAAATGAAACATATCGCTCTAGCAATGCTAGTTGCACTAGGTGCTGCAGGTAACGCTTTTGCCGCTGGTGAAACGGGTGGTTCAACAGCAGCTTCTGGCGGTGGTGCCGCTGGTGGCGCAGGCGCAGCTGGCGCAGCTGTTGGCACTACTACTGCTATCGTTGGTGGTGTTGCAGCCGCGGCAGTTGTGGCAGTAGCTGTAGCTGATTCAGGTACGACTTCTACGTCTGTATCTCAATAAGCACACACTGCATTGCAATCGCCCTGACTTGTTCAGGGCGATTTTTTATATATGCATTTAGGAAGTCAGAATAGTGCTATCTCGACCTTTAAAACTCTTAATCTTCGCTGTATTGATAATTTTTGTATCAGGCTGCACGCAAAAAATGACTGACGTTGGCAGTAGCTTATCGGAAGCATTTACAGCATCTGATGATGTTACACTCTCATCTAACGAAATTTCAGAGCTTCCCTACGCCAGTACTTATGTTCGTATCAACGAAGGCAGACAAGTTTTTATGGTTTTGGCATTTGCCGACTTAAATCCCCAAACAGGAAATACACAATTAAAGTGGGTCTCAGCCGACAGCTCAATTATCGTTACTGAAAAAGGACGAATTGTTAAGACGCAAGGGTTTGATGGCAATAACCTACTGCAGCTTTCTGGGACAGGTCTTAATAATGGAGTGTCTCACAAAAGAGATTGGCATGCCACGTATGACTGGTCACCAGATTACCGTTATCAATTCGAAGCAACAGTAAGCCCGAAACTTCTTGCTAATGAAACATTAAGAACAAGTCAGTGGATGCTAGAAACCAAAAAGATTGAAGAAAAGGTCACTTTCAAAGGTCTTGGTTTGGGGTTTACCAACCTGTTTTGGGTTGCGAACGATGGAGATGTAATGAAGTCCATTCAGTACATCGGTCCTGATATGAATAAATTTGAGATGACTATTCTCAAAACGTTTGCACCGAATGAGTAACCCGCTATGAAAATACTCTACTCTCTGCTAAGAAGTATTCCTTTTGTTTTACTCTTTTTTCTTAGCACCAAGGTAATCGCCCATCAACTCACAGTTCGTTTGCCTGAACAACGGCTAAACCTCAGCTACATGGCGCCTGCTCGTCTCTCTCAAGTTATCTCAGATACCCAAGCTCAAAGTAAAGAAAACCTATTTTTCCCAGCAGCAATATTGGCTAGTCGTAGCAAACAAGAAGAAGTTGATGCGCTAAGACACTCGATTTCAAAACAACTGACTCGAAAAAACTCTGACGACAGTTCAAAAGTCCTTAATCAACTCACAGACTTTCAATTCGTTGGAAGAGAATGGGTTAGCACAGATTTTGATGAACTTCGCTTAAATCCAGAACTGAACCCATTGCTATCGGGGAGCTATGACTTGTATGTTTCCCCTCGTAAAAACACAGTGGAAATTTTAGGTTACGTAAAAAACTCAGAGTCTCTGCCAATGGCGAGCAGCCAAGATTTAATTCACTATCTAGATTCTATTGAAGCTCTTACATCTGGTGATTTGGATGAGTTGTACATTATTCACTCCGATGGCACAGTTATTAAAACAGAACTTGGATACTGGCAACCCAAGCGATATTACCTTAGCCCTGGAGCTAAAATTTTTGTCGGCTCAGAAGACAATCCAAATCTGAATAGAGAAATTGCTGAACTTCTAAGATACGCTGTGGAGAAACCGTAATGCGCTTGTCTGTCATCACTGCATCATTCTTCGCATGCTTCTACGCTAACGCCTCAAGTGGTAATTATTTTCAGCCAGTTACCTATACCCCATCCCAAATGGACTTTGGCGGTGTAGGATTGATAAAGATGCCGACTGGAAGAATGGCTCCGGAAGGCGAATTCAATCTCAGTGCCAATATCAACCACGAATACCGAATGTACAACGCCTCCATCGCATTGTTTCCTTGGTTTGAAGCGACCATTCGTTATGCCATTGTCCCAAATAAGCGAATGGGAACCCAAGAGTTCAGCGGAGACAGCCCGTATCTGGATAAAGGCATTGATTTTAAATTCCAATTGTTGGAAGAAAGCCGTTGGCTACCCGAAGTGGCAGCAGGTATACGAGATTTTGGCGGTACAGGTCTATTTGATGGGGAATTTATTGCTGCATCTAAGAAGGTCTATACCAATAACTATGGCGTGTTAGATTTCACCGTCGGTATGGGCTGGGGATACATGGGCATGCATGGCAACGTGACCAACCCATTTTGTAAAGCCAACGATAAATTCTGCGAACGTCCGAAGGACTTTGGCGGTACTGGCGGTGAAGTAGACTATCATCGATGGTTTAAAGGTCCAGCCGCGATTTATGGTGGCATCGAATACCAAACACCTTACCAACCATTGCGTTTAAAAATTGAATACGACACAAACGACTATACCGAAGATTTCCCTACAAGATTTAGACCGGGTGACTTCTACGAAGTCGACATGACGCAGCATACACCATGGAACTTTGGTTTAATCTATCGCGCTCACCGAAATATCGACCTTCGATTAAGCTATGAGCGAGGCGACACGGTATCAGCCGGGTTCAGTTTGCGCACCAATTACAACGAACTGGCTTCGCAATGGCGAGATGAGCCTATTCCGAGACCAAGTAACAACCAACCAAAAGAATTGGCAGGTGTTGATTGGCAAGATCTAGAAAAGCAACTTGCTGTTG
Source organism: Vibrio sp. SCSIO 43132 (assembly GCF_019904195.1). Taxonomy (NCBI): domain Bacteria; kingdom Pseudomonadati; phylum Pseudomonadota; class Gammaproteobacteria; order Vibrionales; family Vibrionaceae; genus Vibrio; species Vibrio sp. SCSIO 43132. The sequence goes on along the minus strand of NZ_CP063199.1, from coordinate 208,630 downwards.
TTGCAGGCTATGAGAATGCCAAAGCTTATTTGGATGGAAATACCATCATCATTGAAGGTGAACAGATAAAGTACAGAGACTCTGAACTTGCTCACGAGCGCGCTGCGGCAGTTTTACGCAACCAACTTCCAAAGAGTATTGATACCTACAAAGTGATTAATGCTCAACAGCACATTGCAACAGAATCTGTTGATATCGATGCTAAAAAATATGACCAAGTTGCGAATATAAAATACATCAACCCTCATATTTCGGATGCGTCTACGACAAGTGAAAATACCCGTACGACAGGCAGCTTGTTACATGATGGTTCTGAACGCCTTTACTATGGTGTTTCACCCACCCTTCGTCAGTCGATCGCTGAACCCGAGGAGTTTTACATTTTCAACTTTGGTATTCGCGGCGAAGCCCGTTATTGGTTAACAAATCACCTTCAAGCTTCTGGTTCAATTCAAGTAAACCTTTACGACAACTATCCTGAGCTGAATTTTATTGTTCCGCCAGATGGCACCACAGTGCCACCAAGAGTGCGCTCGCTGGGCAGAATGTACTTCCACGACAACCCAGTTCGCATGGACACCCTTCAACTGACCTGGTTTGATAATTTTGGCGACAGTATTTATCAGCAAACTTATGCTGGTTATCTCGAGAGCATGTTTGCTGGTGTAGGAACTGAGTGGCTCTATCGTCCAAGAGGTAAAAATTGGGCGATCGGGGCTGATATTAACCTTATCACTCAGAGAGATCCGGATAGTTGGTTTGGAGTATACCAGCAAGAAAATCAATTCAGTGAAAAGGACGGACGTTCATTCAAAGTGCTAGACAAAGGCTACACCGGATTTGTTTCTGGCTATTACATGCCAAAATGGTCCTGGTTAGATGACACACTGTTCCGAATTGACATCGGTCAGTATCTGGCTCAAGACGTCGGTGTACGCGGTGATTTCTCTAAGCAATTCAAGAGTGGTGTTATTGTTGGAGCATACGCAAGTATGAGTAACCTTTCTGCAGAAGAGTTCGGAGAAGGCAGCTTTACCAAAGGCTTTTATATCTCCATTCCATTTGACGTCATGACAGTCAAACCTAGCCGAAATCGCGCTAAGTTCGACTGGCAACCCCTGACTCGGGATGGGGGGCAGAAACTCAACAAAGAGCATGACCTATTTAGTATTACTGACTCTGCATCACCTTGGTATACGAGGAAAAATACTGTCCCCCAACCTTAAACTAATATACAGAGGCAATATGCCTCTGTATTTTTTAGCGCCTTATTTGGTACACTCGCATCAATTCAATATTAAGCTTGGTGAAAACATGATCATTGTAACTGGCGGCGCTGGCATGATTGGCAGCAACATTATCAAAGCCCTGAATGAAAAGGGCATCAACGATATCTTGGTAGTTGATAACTTGAAGAATGGCAAAAAGTTTAAAAACTTGGTTGATCTTGATATTGCCGATTACATGGATCGTGATGACTTCCTGACTCAAATCATGGCTGGCGATGACTTTGGTCCAATAGATGCCATATTCCATGAAGGTGCCTGTTCTGCAACCACCGAGTGGGACGGTAAGTACATAATGCTCAACAACTATGAGTATTCAAAAGAGCTCCTACATTACTGTTTGGATCGCGAAATCCCTTTCCTATACGCATCTTCTGCTGCTACCTACGGCGAAACCGATGTATTCAAGGAAGAGCCTCAATATGAAGGCGCACTCAACGTTTACGGATACTCAAAGCAGCAATTCGACAACTATGTAAGAAGAGTCTGGCAAGATGCAGAATCGCATGATGAAAAATTGTCTCAAGTGGTTGGCTTTCGCTACTTCAATGTCTACGGACCAAGAGAAGATCACAAGGGCTCAATGGCATCTGTCGCTTTCCACTTAAATAATCAGATGAATGCTGGCGAAAATCCGAAATTGTTTGAAGGTAGCAAGCATTTCAAACGTGACTTTGTCTATGTGGGTGATGTGGCTGTCGTTAACTTGTGGTTTATGGAAAACGGTACGTCGGGTATTTTTAATTTAGGCACTGGTCAAGCTGAATCTTTTGAAGAAGTGGCTAAAGCAGTTATCGCACATCACGGTCAAGGTCAGGTCGAAACCATTCCATTCCCGGAGCACCTAAAAGGCGCTTACCAAGAATACACTCAAGCGGACATGTCCAATCTAAGAGCGGCAGGGTGTAATCATCAATTCAAAACGGTTGCACAGGGCGTCGCAGAATATATGAAATTAGTGAATGCATAATATCTGTATACAGGCTCTAGATTATTGGAGCCTGTACAAAAAACTACTGCAAAGTATCAGGACGCTATACTTTCATTAAAATGATCACGCGATAGGATTCAAAGATGATATCGTATTGTGTTTCGATGGGTATTCAGTGAGCAACAAGATGAAAATTCTGGTAATTGGTCCTTCATGGGTAGGTGACATGGTGATGTCGCAAAGCCTGTATACCGAGTTGAAGAATCAACACCCAGAAGCCGTAATTGATGTTCTTGCCCCCGCATGGTGTAAGCCCATCTTAGAGAGAATGCCAGAAATAACCAAAGCAATCGAAATGCCTTTGGGACATGGGCAATTTGATCTAATGGGTCGCCGAAAAATTGGCAAATCTTTATCTCAGGAAGGTTATACACATTCCTTCATTTTGCCTAACTCAGCCAAATCAGCCCTCATTCCTTGGTTTGCAGGTATTCCCCACCGTATTGGTTGGAAAGGGGAGATGCGTTACGGTCTTTTGAATGACTTGCGCCCGGATAGAAGAGTTTTTCAATACATGGTTGAGCGTTATGTCGCGCTTGCTCACTCAAAAAATAGGATGTTAGAGTCCGTTTCTCTGCCGGATTGCCCGACACCTAAGCTCACAATCGACACTGAATCTCAGAACGGCGCAATGCAGCGGCTAAACCTTTCCAATGAGCGTATTGCGGTAGGATTATGCCCCGGGGCAGAATACGGTCCAGCCAAACGATGGCCAGATCATTACTATGCTGAAGTGGCAAAATTTGTCATTCAGCAAGGCAAACAGGTCTGGCTTTTTGGTTCCGCTAAAGACAGAGAAGTCACCCAGAAAATTCGCTCTGCCTTACCTGAAGGTCTTCAAATTCACTGTCATGATCTGGCGGGCGAAACCAGCTTAATTGAAGCAGTAGATTTATTGGCAGCATGCGATACCGTTGTGTGCAACGATTCAGGACTAATGCATGTGTCTGCCGCGGTGGGTTGCAATATTGTGGCTATTTACGGCTCCAGTTCACCAAAATACACGCCACCACTCACCGAAAAGTTAACGATGCTGCATACCGACATTGAATGCCGACCTTGCTTCAAAAAAACGTGCCCCTACGGACACATGAAATGCCTGACCGAACTTCCTCCAAGTCGTGTTATTTCTGCTCTTAGTTCAATTAGGCTTTCAGCATGATAGTAAGAATGCTCTACACCTTTATCTTGGCAATAGCCGCTCCTTTTCTGTTGTATGGACTGTTCAGAAAGCGTTCGAATAAGCCTTCAATCGGAAAACGCTGGAAAGAACATTTTGGGTTTACTCCCAAATTAAATTTCGATAAGCAACCCATATGGATACATGCGGTTTCCGTCGGAGAAGTATTGGCAGTGACTCCCTTTATTAAGGAACTCAATTCACGTAAGCCAGAAACACCTATTCTACTGACAACCACGACCCCAACAGGAGCAAAACAAGCGGAAAAACTGTCTGCGATAGCTATACACCGTTATATGCCGATTGACTTTGGCTTTGCGGTTAAGCGTTTTTTAAAGGTCACCAGCCCTTCGCAAATGATCATTGTTGAAACCGAGCTTTGGCCTAATACCTTGCATACAGTAGGCAAAGCAGGTGTCCCAATTTCAGTATTAAATGCTCGGCTTTCTGATAAATCTCGACGTGGCTACCAAAAAGTTCGCCCTCTATTCAATGAAATCAGTAAAAATTTGACCAAAGTGCTTTGCCAACACCTAGAAGATGCTGGTAACTTCAAAAAGCTCGGTGTTTCCGAAGAAAAACTGCATGTAACTGGCTCGATAAAATTTGATATCACGGTTTCAGATGAAGACATTCAGGCTGGTAATACGTTACGAGAGCAAATCGGCAAAGACCGCCCAGTATGGATTGCAGCTAGCACGCACCAGGGAGAAGACGAGCAAGTATTAAACGCTCATAAAGAAATTATAAAAAAGCTTCCAAATGCAGCTTTAATTCTCGTCCCTCGACACCCAGAAAGATTTGATGCGGTTTCACAGCTTGTAGCTAATGAAGACTTTTCTTTTGCAAGAAGAACTTCCACAGACCATCTCAGCGCCATCCAAGTGTATATCGGCGATACAATGGGCGAGATGCTCACTCTGATGCAAGCGGCTGATGTGTGCTTTATGGGTGGAAGTTTAATTGGCGATAAGGTAGGTGGGCACAATTTATTAGAACCTACAGCAATAGGAATCCCTTCATTAATTGGCCCGAGTTTTTACAATTTTAAGAGTATTACAGAGAAATTAATTGCTATCGGTCTAACTGAAGTTGTGGGTGGAAATGAATTATCAAGTAAAATCCATAAGCATTTTTCATCTAATAATCATGACTTTTTAAACATATCTAGAGAGTTCGTTCTTAAAAATAACTCCACATCCTCGTATATAGAATTACTAGAAATTTAGATAAAAATGAGTAGAGACAAAGTAGCCAAAATTTTAGATTCTGAAAGGTTCATCCTTCTAATGGCTTTCAGCGCTTGTATTTATGCGGCATTTAAGGATTCATGGAGATTATTTGCTGATATTTTTCAAACTTTTTTATTATTGGCGTCTTTGGCAACCCTAACAGTCCATTGGTCTTTCTTTAAAAAAGAAAAACTCTTATGGCTGTTACCTATAGCATTGGTAGTCCAATTAAGTAGCTGGCTATACTCCCTACACTCTTATCCAGAGATAGCAACTGATTCCCCACAATTAGGACGATTTCTTGAGTTTTTCATTTTTTTCTTTATCGCATTTTGGCTTAGAGGCAATGAAAAATATATCTGGGCTATGCTGACTTGCTTTGTTTTCGGCTCTATTTTTACGCTCAACTATCATTCTCCTCTGCTCGAAGAAATCTCTGTAGGTTTATCTGGAAAACGAGTAGACTTTGACTATAGAAATGCTCAACATGGTGCTTTAATTATTGGCGCATCGACTTTAACTTTAACCTATTTTCTTACTAAGCTTTGTAGAGAAAATCTTAAAAAAAGCACACTATTCGTAGCTTCTATCTTAGTACTTCTATTACTTGTACTTCTTCAAATAGTAATGCAAACTCGCCAAGCTTTGCTTGGTATTGCAGTAGCTTTAGCATGTTCAAAAATTTATAACTATCACACTAAAGAAAAACTAAAGATTAAAACCATAGGATTTATTTTTGTAGCCGGTGTTTTGTTAATTCTTATTGGGCTTCAGTTTGACATTATCTACAAAAGATTACAGTCTGAGCTTTATGTTATAACCGATTATATTCTAACTGGAGATTTTTCTAATATTCCATATACAAGTATTGGTATTAGAGTTCAACTGTGGTTTGAATCTGCTATATGGATCATCAAAAGCCCTCTATTAGGGTTTGGTAATGGAATTGAAGCGTTTATGATTGAACAATCGTCTCGATTGGCACACCCTATCACTGTCGAGTTCAAACATGTACATAACTCATATATAGCCACTCTACTTAGGTTTGGTCTTCTGGGTCTATTACTAGGTTTTGCTATCTTAATATTCCCAATAATAGATTTATTTAAATCAACTAAAGGCAAAGAACATATTCAGCATATGAAATATCTAGCTATTATGTTTTTAGTCTACTGGCTAGTCGTCAATGCTTTTGAGTCTTTTTGGTATATGAAGGCAGGGCTATGGACATATACAGTCTTTATGGCTGCAATCTATACCATTCCTTTGTCCCAAAGATACGAAAAGTATCAAGCTTCGTTAAAAAGCTAGCTTATTTCCATCTAAATAGGGGCTTCTGGTATTCATACAATTTGCCAAGAAGTCCTTTATGTTTAGATTTTAAATAAGGAATCTCATTGTTTTCCCAAGTATGCTGATACCAATGTATCAAATATGCATTATCTGGATGAGAAAATTCAATAGCTTGCCCCTGATAGGAAAAAAAGTACTCCGTATCTAATATTTTAACTGAACTATCATCTTGAGACTCCTCAAGTATCCGCGTCATGATATCTGGTCCCATGTACAAGTCAGACTCCATTATGCCTTTTTGATAGAAATCCAACAATTTACTTAAAACTTCGTTTGAGCGTTTTGCAAAAATAGAGGCAGTGCCAACCAAACTATCATTTTCACGTCCAACGCAGAAATCGCAGTCACTAAACAACTGAAACGGTTCTCGCACTATCGTCACATCCGTGTCTAAGTACAAGCCACCAAACTCAAATAAAATGCGAATTCTTAGATAATCACTAACGAATGCAAAAAGCCCTCTCTTGTAACACTCTTTTGTAAACTCGCATTCATCAATCCAACTTAAAACCTGCTCAGACGAATCTGTCCATAGTTTCACTTCATACCCTTGTTTTTTCCAGTCATTAACACAGGCATGGGAAAGAGGGGGCATTTTGTTACCAAGCCAAATGGCATGAATCAATTTACTCATATGAATTAGAAGAACTTTATTATGCGTGGTCTTGTGTTGCTATGTTAAACTACATCCCGAACTAAGTCAGCAGATACAGTTAATAGACCATGGACATCTTCATCATAAGTTTGGCGGAAGCCACTGAGAGACGTTCAAGAATCACAAGTATTCTTGACGAAGCAAAGCTAGACTATTCCATCTTTGATGCTGTCAACGGGCACAAAGGGTTACCCAGCGAGCTTATCGGTTTACCTGATGACCATTTTAGAAAAGTGTATAAAAGCCGACCTCTTTCGAGTGGCGAGCGTGGATGTTATGCAAGCCATTATTTGCTATGGCAAAAATGTATCGAATTGGGAAAGCCTATTGTTGTTCTCGAAGATGACGCCATCCCATTAGATGGCTTTAGAAGCATACTCAATAAACTCAAAGAACTTCATACTAAGTACGGTTATATACGACTAGAAACACAGTCAGGCAGGCAGTCTAGAGTTCAATCAATAGACGAATCCTTCGATTTGGTGTATTGGGACTCCAATGATATGCGAACTGGTGGTTATTCTATATCTCCAGCAGGTGCTAAGGCATTTCTTGAAGCAAGCTCAAGATGGTGTTACTCGGTTGACTACTTTATTGGAAGCTCTTATTTGCATAAAGTACCTTCTGTTGGCATTGAGCCTCCAATAGTATCTGCGCCCAATGATTTAGGCACCCATATACAATTGGACGCTAAAACAAAAGTTCACTTCTTCTATAAGATCACACGTGAAAGCTATAGGTTTTATCGTTTTTGTCGAATGAGATTGTGGAACTTAATGTGGAAGAAACACGTTTCCTAGAACCAGAATAAAGGTAACCATGAGTCTCGTTAAACCATTAGCAAAGATCTACCTCTATTGCAGAGCAATACCAAAAAGCATTCTCTTTAATTTTTGGTATTTGCCGTTTTCTCAAGCCATTAGGCTACCTATCGTCGTATCTCACCGAGTTAGAATTTTACGCTTAAGCGGGAAGCTAGACATTCCCAAATCAGCAAAAACCGGGAAAATCCGATTTGGCTTTGGTCAAGTTCAAGTTGCTGATAGTCACCGCTCTCGCATGCTTTGGTCATTAGGGAAATCCGGAAAGATAACATTGGGTGAGCGAGTAAAAATCGGTACTGGTTGCAAACTATTTGTGGATGGGGCACTTAATATTAGATCTCGAACAAACCTCACTGGTGAGTCCACTATCGTTTGTGAAAAAGAAGTCCATATTGGCGAAAGTTGCCTTATTTCATGGCAGACCATAATCATGGACACTGACTTTCACCCTATCTTCGACATTAAGCAAAACACAAGATTAAACCCAAACTCCTCTGTTACTATCGGAAATAATACGTGGCTCGGCGCAAGAGTAACTATGAACAAAGGGACCTCAATCGGAAGTAATTGCGTGGTTGCTACCTCAACGCATATTCACAAACCATTCAATCAGGATGACATCATTCTGGGCGGCAACCCTGCCAGGGTAATCGGTAGTATGAAAGACAAGCATTTCACTGACTAACCAGCGATACAACATATTCAGACATTAAAACCAAGTTGAACAAAAAGCATGACCTTAAAACACAAACTACGTAATACTTTATTGCTTACTGTATTGCTTTCAGCGACCTTGTATTTCGCCGAATATCTACTGCGTTCAATTACAGATATTACATCTAGCCAAAATATTTCTGAGAGTTTACAAATCTCTCTAGTGCTTAGCTTACTTATCGTTTTTTCAACTAAGAAATTCAAAGTCTTTCTTTCTGCGTTTATCTCTATCGCATTGATTTTTCAAAGTTCAAACGCACTTTTTTATGGAGGGTGGATCGATCCTGTAAATCTCTACCTGTTCTTTGAAAACCTGTCTGAAGTGGTCAATATCCTCCCTAAGCTGAGCCTTTCAATTATATTGAAATCTTTGGCTTTTATTGTCGTATCAATAGCCCTACTGTATTGGTGCTATAGACTCGCTAAAGACTCATCTGGTTACAAAATCGCCAATACACTCATCTTGCTAATTTTTATATTTCAACCCATTAGAGATGGCGTGTTTTATCCTGAAAAAATTGAAAAGAGATTCACGAAAGACACGCACAGTCTCATCCGATCTTTTCACAACTCATACGGTATTTTTGCTTCTATGCTGATTTCCGATGCAACAGGGGGAAATCTATACTCGAGTTTCAGGCAAGATGAGTATCAGGATTTAAGAAACAGCTCGTCTGAAACTCCTAATATCTTTATCTACTTTGGGGAGAGCCTAAGCTCAAAATACATGGGAGAGTATGGCTATCATTTAGACACAACACCAATAATTAGTAAGCTCATTGAAGATAGCGACATACATACATTATCAAAAGAAACCGTCGCTGGGGCAGCCGCTACGATGCCGTCAAGTGTGCGCTTTTTCCACATGATTGATAAGCCTGATGCGAGAAAACAGGCATCTTCATTCAACACAAGTTTGTTCCGATACGCAAAACTTGCTGGTTATGAAACGACTTATCTAAGCACACAGGGAGAAAGCTATGTGAATCACATCTATAAGCTGATAGCAGGCAAATATAGTGACCACTACTTTACCCCACCACTCATGGATAGTCGCTTCAATGACAGGCAGGAGTCAGACGACAGACTCGCCATTGACCAGTTCGCAAACTTGGAGCTTCAAGAGCCATTTTTTGCAGTCTTGCAACCAAATGGAAGTCATGCTCCGTTTGACGCGAAGTCCCCTAGTGATAAAAAAATCTTCGGTACCGGTACAGAGTTGAAGGAGTATGAAAACTCTGTGTACTACACAGACTTAAATATCAAGGCGATCATAGAACAAGTTAAAGAAAAATCTAAATCTAAGCCTTGGATCATTTTCATTACTTCCGACCACGGTACACACGTTGACGGAAAGCGAATCAGTCGCTCTTTGGATTTACCAGCATCCTATATGGTTCCTGGTATTGTGCTAACGGACTCTCAGAGTATCTACAATACCATCGTCAAACCTTATGCAGACTGTAAAAAGCTCTTCCATAAAAATTTCAGCGAGATGATAGCGAAAGCCTTAAACAGAGACGTCCCTATTGGTTCTTGCGATAAAGGCGTTTTGTTTAACGGATTGCTCAACGGTTACGACTCAAGGTTTGTCGATATAGATGAAGACGGTGCTGTTAAATTATCCGTTTTTTCCGAGACTAAAAGTTAAGTAATATACGTCTATGTTCACTATTTTAACGTATTCATATTGTGAAGAATAAGCTGGTATCAGAATCAATCTGCATTGTCAGACTCTCCGCTCTCGGAGACGTCTGCAATGCCGTTTCGGCTGTCCAAGCGATTCAGAAACATTACCCTTCAGCGAGAATAACTTGGGTATGCGGTGGAGTAGAAGCACACCTTATCCGGCTAATTCCTAACGTTGAAGTCATGCCATTCGATAAAAATAATGGTGTTAGAGGCTACTTTGATATTTGGAAAAAACTCAAAGACCGTCGTTTTGATGTCCTTCTCCACATGCAATATGCTTTGCGTGCCAGCTTTGTTGTTTTAGGAATTAAGGCAAAACGTAAAATCGGATTTGATGAAGACCGCAGTAAAGATCTTCAGCACTTGTTCATTAACGAAAGAATCAAAAGCTCTGACAAAAAGCATGTGCTAGATGGAATGATGGGTTTTGCTGAAGCAGTTGGTGTCGAAGACATAACGCCAACTTGGAACCTCCAGCTCTCTGAATCAAACAAAAATTGGGCGACAGGACAGCTATCTGAATCAGGATCGAACTTAGTTATCGCGCCAGCAACCAGCAAAGCTTACAAAAACTGGACGACAAAGGGTTACCAAAATTTAATAAGCCATGCTCTCAACCTAGGTTGGAAAGTTACGCTTATTGGAAGCCCTGATAAGACCGAGATAGCACTCGCGCAAGACATCGTGAACCATTTTGAGGACACCCAAGTTAATAATTTGGTTGGAGAGACTACGATAAGTCAGATGATCGCAATCATAGACCAAGCTGATCTTCTCGTTGCTCCGGATTCGGGGCCAACGCACATCGCAAATGCAATGCAAACTCCGGTCATAGGGTTGTACGCACACCATAATCCTGAAAGGACCGGTCCCTATTTGCAGCTTGATAACGTTGTCTCTGTTTATAACGAAGCTATTTTGGAAGAAACAGGGAAAACATCAGATGAGCTTCCATGGAGAACCAGAGTAAAAGATCCGAATGCCATGGAGCGTATTACTTCTGATATGGTGATTAACAGATTTGAAACAGTTGTTAGCCGACTCCTACCAAACAAAAAGGAATCATCGTGAGCAGACCGACACTTGCCGTTGCACTGATAGTAAAAAATGAAGCTGCTCATCTAGAACAGTGCCTCTCAACTGTCCATGAGTGGGTTGATGAAATCGTTATTCTGGATTCAGGAAGCACAGACAACACAGAAGAGATTGCGAAGAAGTTCACTGATAAGTTCTATGTGAATACTGACTGGAAAGGCTTTGGACCTCAGCGTCAGCTCGCTCAATCCTATGTCGAATCGGATTACCTGTTCTGGCTTGATGCCGATGAGAGAGTTACGCCAGAGCTCAAAGACAACATTCAGATTGCATTGGAAAAAAGCCCTTCATCCACCGTTTTTCAGATACCAAGATTAAGCTGGGTGTTTGGTCGATACATCAAACACAGTGGATGGTACCCAGACAGAGTGCTTAGGCTCTACCCAACAAAGCTCACCAGTTACAACGATGCGTTGGTCCATGAAAAAGTCATCACCGACGACAACATGAAGATTGAATCACTTGAGGGTGATCTACACCACTATACGTACAACAATCTAAATCATTACCTCGTTAAATCAGCAGGATACGGCAAGGCATGGGCAGACCAAAGGCAGGCGAAAGGTAAGAAAGCATCGCTTTCCCAAGGAATCGTTCATGCGTTGGCATGTTTTATCAAAATGTATGTATTGAAACGAGGATTCTTGGATGGAAAACAAGGCTTCTTAATTGCATTGCTGTCAGCGCATTCAACCTTCATCAAATACGCAGACTTGTGGGCACGAGATAACGATCAACACTACAAGCTGTAATACGAAATATCCGTGGGTAAACTAATTCAGATTTGCCCACCACTTATTGGTTTCTTCCGCGCACTCCAACACATCAATCCGCGACATATCTTCTTGTTGTTCTTTGCTGCTGGCTTCTGGTGGGCAAAACGCAATGTGCTTGCCTTCTGAATTGATAGGTCGCCAGCGAAGTGGTGTAGCGGAGCGTTTTCTTGGGAAGAACCCGACTGTTGGTACATCTAAGGTCGCAGCAATGTGCAGAGGTCCAGTTGAGCCAGCGATAAATAGATCCGCGCAGGCGATGGATTGAGTGAAATCGACTAAGCCATCATTTTTGCTGTATACGACTGACTCTACGCCCAATCGACTTAGCAAAATTTGAAGATCAAGTGCTTGTTCTTCTCCCGGTCCCGCTGTAAGAATGTATTCACCATCAAACCGCAAGTTTTGAATAAACGTGGAGTACTGCTCTAAAGACAAATTATTAGCAGAACCTCCGCTTCCGGCATGAACAAACACCCAAGGTTTGTCTTGGGATATTTCCAACTGATTTGCCAATTTGTCCTTTTGTGCAGCCAAAACATCCGCTTTCAAATCCAAATAAGGCGCACTTGGCTCAACAATCTTGTGTCCATTATCCGATAGAAATGAGCGAATAAGATCCAGATTGTATTCAAACTCCGGTTTCGCCGATTGAGAGCGCTTTTGTTTGATTCGCTTGTTATAGAAAATTTGTGCGATCTTAGTCGCTGGTGCAAGCCGATATGGGATCTTTGCTTTCCATACCAGAGAGGCATTATAAGTCGTCGAAAACAAGTTGATTGATGCATCAAACTGCTCCGCACGTAAAGCTGCGACGAGTTCATTTTTGTCTGTCTTGGCGGCTTTCGAACCACAATCCACCATCACAGAATCTATCCACGGGCAGATCTCTGCCAAAGCTTTGGTGTAGTTTGGAACCAAGGCGGTTATTTCAACGTTGGGTAGAGACTGCTTGAGCATAGCGAAGCTTGGCCATGCCAACATAAAGTCGCCAATTTTATCGTTTCGAATAACCAGTATTTTTTTCATTGTGATTCCTACGCCGTGGTTCGCCCCACATGATAACCACTTCCATGGCGAAGTTTGAGCGTTTTTTGCTATGATGACAGCAGATTAACGAATATAAAAAGTGAGTAAGCAGTGTCGCCAAAACGCATTTCTCGAGTCATTTACCCTGGTACTTTTGACCCTGTGACCAACGGTCACCTTGATCTTATTGAACGTGCTGCAACCATGTTCGATGAAGTGATCGTTGCCGTAGCGGAAAGCCCAAGTAAGAACACCATGTTCAGCCTGGAAGAACGGGTTACATTCACTCAGGAAGTCACCAAACATTTGGATAATGTCACATCAAAGGGGTTTTCTGGTCTCATGGTAGATTTTGCCCGTGATGAGCAAGCCAATGTTTTGATTCGGGGCCTGAGAACCACGGTCGACTTTGAGTACGAATTTGGTTTAACCAACATGTACCGCCGCCTATTACCTGGTCTGGAAAGTGTATTTCTAACACCAGCAGAAGAGCATGCGTTTATCTCTTCAACCATAGTCCGAGAAGTCGCGATTCATGGCGGAAATGTCGAGCAGTTTGTTCCCGCCATTGTTGCTAAAGCGCTAGAAGATAAATATCAGGAACGCTCAAGCGGCTGACATTCCGGGCAGTAGAAGGTGTTTCTCTGCCCGATCTTCACCTCTTCGATTTCTGATTCACACGCTTGGCACTGCTCTCCAGTACGTCCATACACTTGCAGCACCTGAGCAAAGTAACCCGGCTTGCCATCCACTTGGTTGAAGTCTTTTAATGTCGTCCCGCCTTGCTTAATTGCGGTTTCCAATACAGCAATAATATTTTTATGCAGCAATGCGAGCTCGTCATCAGTGAGTTGATTGGCAGGAGTTTGTGGATGAATACGAGACATAAACAGTGACTCATTGGCATAGATGTTCCCCACCCCTACCACCACTTTATTGTCCATGATGAACTGCTTCACCACCGTTTTTTTACACTTGGCTTTATCTACAAAATATTCAAGGCTGAACTCTTCAGTAAGAGGCTCAGGACCAAGGTGGCTTAATACTTCATGTTGTTCGCCCGGCTCTGCATGAAGCCAGGAACCAAAGCGGCGAGGGTCGTTGTAGCGAAGCACTTTGCCATTTTTCAAAACCAGATCCACATGATCGTGCTTTCCCGGTTCCATCATCGCATCTAGAATTCTTAAGCTGCCAGACATTCCCAAGTGCACCACGGCACTTCCTGCTTTGGTTTCAATCATCAGGTACTTGGCGCGGCGAGTAATGTCTACGATCTCTTCTCCAACCAACGATTGAAGGCTATCTGGCACCATCCATCTGAGTTTCGGTTGCCTGACGTGTATGGCTTTGACCTTCTGCCCTTTTAGATGAGGCGTAATACCCAATCGACTCACTTCAACTTCTGGCAACTCTGGCATCTTAAATCCTTGATTAGACTGTCTGCGTAGCAATAGCGTAGTATTATATACATAAATACTTCTGTTTGAGGCACTCAATGAAGCTATCCCGCCGTGGCTGGAATAACGTTCTGATCTTAGCGATCTTGGCATTCATCGCCATCATCAATGCCCCTAGTGTTCTTCGGGAACATTTTGGTTTAGGGCAGACAAGCGCTTTACCTTATGTATTGGACCCCAATGAAAAGCCCGTTGCACTGCACTTTGCACAGTGGTCAGTAGAAAATGCGAATAATGAATGGCAATCGACCAGACAGTTGTCTGTTGAACCGCTTCAAGCTGCACTTCGCTGGACGGAATTGACAGGGACTTCCGTAGATCAAGCCACTTACAACAAACTAAAAGACAACCTTCCCCCAGCCAGAACTCTAGAGGTTTGGTACTCAAACGTCGAAGAGCCCGCGAGAATCACGTTTTATCAAACGCCGAGCTTTTGGTTATTGCAAAATTGGGAAAAAGAGTGGGTTGCGGTATCAGTAGATAAACAGTATTTGTTCCCGTTTTTGTAGCAACCTGAATCTCACCTTGGAGAGCAGGCAATAAAAAACCCAGTCGGTTGACTGGGTTTTAAATTTTTACAAAGATTTTAAAAATCAATTACTTGATTTTCGCTTCTTTGTACATAACGTGCTTGCGTACAACTGGATCAAACTTTTTGATCTCAAATTTGCCTGGCATGTTACGCTTGTTTTTGTCAGTTGTGTAGAAGTGACCAGTTCCAGCAGAAGATACTAGACGGATTTTCTCACGAATGCCTTTAGCCATTGTTCAATTCCTCTTATACGTTCTCGCCACGAGCACGGATATCAACAAGAACAGCTTCGATGCCTTTCTTATCGATGATACGCATACCCTTAGCAGTTAGACGTAGTTTAACAAAGCGCTTTTCGCTTTCTACCCAGAAACGATGAGTTTGTAGGTTCGGCAGAAAACGACGCTTGGTAGCATTTCGTGCGTGTGAACGGTTGTTACCCGTTACTGGACGCTTACCAGTTACTTGGCATACTCGGGACATGAATGTCTTCTCCAAATCGTTTCAGCTCGATATCAACCTTGGTGGCCGAACCTCTCTATCTATCATTAGAAGACTGGAGGCCAAAAACCGTTATGGAATACCCATACAAGGCTATCAAAGGTCGCGCATTATACTAACTTGATATGCATTGCTCAAGTCCCGAACAGATCCTTTTTCAAGGTTTTCGAGATCTTTTTTAGGCAGAGCTGATTGAGGTTCAAAAATTTCAGTGCGGGGATGATAGCAGATTCTGACCACCAGACAACAAAAATGTGACTTTCCCACAGGCTAAATTCCCACTCTGTAAGCCTTGGTACCTATCTTTCTATTTTTATGACGGTTTTCATGCGAAAAAGGTCATAAGCTTTTATATCCAGCCCCTTTCTGCAAAAGACACCACCTCGCCATCTCCAATCACAAAGTGATCCAAAATACGGATATCTACCAATGCCGTCGCATCCACCAACCGGCGTGTGATTCTTCGGTCTGCCTGACTGGGCTCTGCAACACCTGAAGGGTGATTGTGGGCGAGAATCAGCGCAGCAGCATTATGATGGAGCGCCCGCTTGACCACTTCTCTGGGATACACAGAAGCCGCATCAATGGTGCCTTCGAACATCACTTCATCCTGAATCACCCGGTGTTGGTTGTCTAAAAACAGTATATAGAAGGCTTCTCGGTGCCTATCTCGCAAAATACTCGAAAGATAAAGCTTGGTGTGTTCTGGGCTGGTCAGTGCATCTCCTCGCTTTAACGTTTCGCCTAGGTAACGCTGAGTCATTTCCAGTACGGCTTGAAGTTGCACGTATTTCGCCTGCCCCAAGCCTTTGCGCAGACAAAATTCTTCTAAGCTTGCAGAAAACAACGCCCTCAGCGACCCAAACTCTTTTAACAAGAGAGAAGCCAATTCAATAACGTTGGTGCCTTTAATGCCCGTTCTTAAAAAAATTGCCAATAACTCAGCATCCGTTAGAGCACTGGGTCCCTGATGAAGTAATTTTTCTCTGGGTTGGGATTCTGAGGGAAGATGCTTAATGCTCATACCGACTACTCCAATCATAGAATTGGGCGTATTGGATAAGGGATAGCGTATGTTATCAATCCAGATTACGGATTCTTCGAGCGACTTTAGAACTTCATGAAACTGAGGATTTGGTTAATTCCATTCAGATGCGGGAAACAGATTCCCGCATCCGTCCGAGCTTATCCTACGTCTGGCCTTGGTGTATTCACCGTTGAAGGCGGCAGTGCAGGCAGCACCACCTTGGGTTGGTCCCCAGTTAGAGACTTGAGAAACTCAGTGATCTTAGTCGCTTCTCCATCCGTTAACGGCTGACCTAACTGGATGTCTGCCATGGTTTTCACCGCTTGTTTGAGATCCCACTCTGAGCCGTCGTGGAAGTATGGGTAAGTCAATTCCACATTTCTAAGAGTCGGGACTTTAAACACGAAGCGATCAAAGTCGTTCCCCGTAATCGCTTTTCGTCCTTCATCTGGGTTATTGGTTTCAAACGGCTTCACCAAGCCCATTTTTTGATACATCTGCCCACCTAACAGAGGTCCTGCGTGACAAGCGGTACAGCCTTTCTGTTTAAATAAGGCATATCCCTCTTTCTGCGCATCTGTCAGAGCGGTTTTGTCTCCTTTTAACCACAAGTCAAAGGGGGCATTCGGGGTTCTCAGCGTCTTCTCAAACTCCGCAATGGCAACCGTCACCTCATCAATATCAAATTCCTTCTTACCAAACGCCTCTTTAAATAGAGCTTGGTATCCCGGGATAGATTTAATGGTATCGACCGCCAAAGTATGGGTAAACGCCATTTCTTTTGGGTTTTCAATAGGGCCTGCGGCCTGAGCTTTGAGATCCTCCGCTCTTCCGTTCCAGAACTGGACAAAGTTCAGCTCTGCATTAAGAACAGTGGGAGAATTAATAGGACCGATTTGCCAGCCATGACCAATAGAGCTGGGAAGGTTATCCACCCCTCCAGTCGCGAGGTTATGGCAAGAATTACAAGAGATGGCGTTTGATTTGGACAAACGTGGGTCAAACCACAGCTTTTTTCCCAGTTTCACCAAGGATGGATTTAAGCCTTCAACAGGTTCTATCGCTTGAACAGGTTCCTGTGAAGACACTTGGGCTTGCACGCTAAGCGATAGCGCGCTCAATGTTACCAGTGTTTTTATTTTCATTGTTGTCTTCCTTAAATTGCCCAAACATTGTCTGTTTGGTATTCCGACATCACATAGGTGGCAGCAAGTAAACACCTGACAACAAAGCCTGTTTTACAAAAACCACACTATGTATGAGCCATTAAAAATAAGTGATGAAAAAAAGAACAACGCAAAAAATCGATTGGATTTATCGACAAATTAGATGAATAAATGAGCATTTGCTTATTTATCTTCAATTTCAGTCAATTATTCACATGCACCTGTGTGGTTCTCATTAATGAGTCAGAAATTTATCTCAACCTTTATTGATTAAGGTCAAAATATAACCACATGAAAAATATACGGTTCAATACCAAATATTGACCTCAATAACCCAGAAAGAAAGCGAACAACAAACTGTCAGGTCTTATAGACAACTTCATAGCTCTGAGATTTAAATGACTGGGATTCACACCAGCGCTCGCGAGCTGCGGTAGATATGGTAAGGTTTACACAGGAATAGCTTGAGAAACAAAACATGCAGACATTAGCTGGAAAGAAAATACTGTTAGGGATCAGCGGCGGGATTGCTGCTTATAAATGTGCAGAGCTGACACGTCGACTGACTGAACGAGGTGCCACGGTTCAGGTTGTTATGACTAAAGCAGCCAAAGAATTCATCACACCGCTCACTATGCAAGCCGTCTCGGGAAGACCCGTTTCCGACAGCTTGCTAGACCCTGCTGCCGAAGCGTCGATGGGTCACATTGAGTTGGCGAAGTGGGCAGATCTTGTTTTGCTTGCCCCTGCTACCGCTGATCTTATTGCTCGTATGGCAGCCGGCATGGGGAACGATTTACTGACGACATTAGTGCTCGCAACCGACGCGCCGATTGCGGTATCCCCGGCGATGAATCAGCAAATGTACGCCAATGTAGCCACTCAATCCAATATTCAGACACTCGCCGATCGAGGAATGCACATTTGGGGACCCGCTTCTGGTGAGCAAGCCTGTGGGGATGTGGGTAAAGGTCGAATGCTAGAACCAATGCAACTGGTTGGGTTCTGCGAGGAATTCTTCACGCCTTCTGAACTTGCGGGTAAATCCGTCGTAATCACCGCAGGCCCCACTCGCGAAGCGATCGACCCGGTCCGATACATCTCCAATCACAGCTCTGGAAAAATGGGCTTTGCCATTGCAGATGCTGCAGCAAAGTTGGGAGCCAATGTCACCCTAATCAGTGGGCCTGTTTCTTTAGCCACACCAGTAGGCGTTCAAAGAATGGATGTCGACAGTGCCGTCGAGATGCATCAAGCCGCGCTTGAACAAGCTATAAAGAGTGACGTGTTTATCGGCTGCGCCGCCGTGGCCGATTACCGCCCGGAATCTGTTGCCGATCAGAAAATTAAGAAGACTGATGACAGCGACAGCATGACCGTCACCATGGTGAAAAATCCAGATATCATCGCTTCGGTAGCACAGCTTTCAGAAAACAGACCATTCACCGTCGGCTTTGCCGCCGAAACGCAAGACGTTGAAACCTATGCTCGCCGTAAACTTTCAAAGAAAAATCTCGATATGATTTGTGCGAACGACGTGTCCATCTCGGGGCTTGGTTTCAATAGCGACAGCAATGCGCTCCACCTATTCTGGCAAGACGGCGACAAGGTGTTACCAACCACCAGCAAAACTGAACTTGGCAAAGCATTGATGAAAGAGATTGCGTCGAAATTGAGCTAATCACCAAATTCAGTAGTATTAAATGATTACTGAAAAATGCGATTTTCTCTATTCAGCGAAAATCGAGACTTCATCTCTAGCCTACTCTGCAAGCTGGCGCTAAAATGCTGGCTTGTAAATTTTCTGCCAAAATTAAGGAATGGACTGAATGACCGGCAACCGAAAATCCAATCGTCGTGAAGAAATCCTGCAGGCACTGGCTGAGATGCTGGAATCCGCTGATGGAGCATCCCGCATTACTACAGCTAAACTAGCCAAACAGGTAGGCGTCTCAGAAGCCGCGTTATACCGTCATTTCCCAAGCAAAGCTCGCATGTTTGAAGGGCTAATCGAATTTATCGAAGATGCTCTGATGTCACGTATCAATCGTATCCTTGATGAAGAAAAAGACACACTTCAACGTATTCGCCTCGTCATGCAGCTCATTCTGGCATTTTCGGAACGCAACCCAGGTCTCACACGTATTCTATCTGGTCACGCTCTGATGTTTGAAAATGAGCGTTTAAGAGAACGCATCAATCAGCTGTTCGAACGCATCGAAACCCAGCTTCGCCAGATCCTACGTGAACGCAAATTGCGTGAAGGCAAATCTTTCCCGGTGGACGAGAGCATTCTTGCGACTCAGCTACTTGGTCAGGTAGAAGGTAGCTTAAACCGCTTTGTCCGTTCCGATTTTAAGTATCAGCCAACCGACAATTTTGAGGAATACTGGGCACTACTTAGTGCGCAGATTCAGTGATTCATTCATGAAAGAATTCGAAACTGCCACCTTCCACAAAGGTTTACTCCACCCTCGATACTGGCTTGTCTGGTTTGGTTTTGGGCTGCTTGCCCTAATTGTGACGATTTTTCCTTACCCGGTCCTTAAGAAATTGGGGCGAGGTCTGGGGAAGCTTGTTGCACCATTGATAAAAAAGCGCGCCAAAATCACTCACAAAAACCTTGAGCTTTGTTTCCCTGATATGGAAGAAGCGGAAAAACAGCGCATTACCGATGAGGTATACAAAAATTCTGGCCTCGCTTTAATCGAAACAGGTATTGCCTGGTTTTGGCCAACATGGCGGTTTAAACGCATCATCAACTTCAAGAATCATCAGCATGTTCTTGATCTTGAAGCTCAGGGAAAAGGTGTACTGGTGGTGTGTACTCACATGCTAAACCTTGAAATCACCGCGCGCGCCTTTAGTTTGTTTGCCCCAGGGTATGGGGTATATCGACCTCACGAGAACCCAGCGGTGGATTTTATTCAGAACTGGGGACGCACTCGTTTTGGTCATCAAATGGTGGATCGCGAAGATGTACGCGGCATGGTACGAGTCCTTAAATCAGGCGGACGTTTGTGGTACCTGCCGGATCAAGACTACGGCAGCCAGAATTCCGTGTATGTCCCATTCTTTGCTTATGATAAAGCTTGCACACCCTCAGGAACCGGGTTTCTGGTAGACATGGGTAAATGTGCCGTTATTACCGCTTCCAGCCTTCGTGATGGTAACCAGTACTGCCTGGAAATCGACAGTGATATCAGTGCCAACTTCCCGCGCCGGGATCCAGAAGGCGCAGCCGTTGTGATGAACCATGCTATAGAGAAAGTCATTACACGCGGTATGGACCAGTACATGTGGATGCACAGACGATTCAAAACCATGCACGACGGCAGTGAACGCGGACATCTTTACAACGATTAACTCTTTGTAAAAAATCAAAAAAGACAGCCAAGGCTGTCTTTTTTGTTGTCCAGAAAGTGACTAACTTTGGTTAGTTAAATTCCATATTCTGCTCGGTACGCTTTTACCGCTTCAAGCTGCTCAGGGTTACCACCCTTCTCTTCCAGGTAAGTAATTAAATCTGTCAGGCTGACAATTGAGGTCACTGCACAACCAAAGTCGCGTTCTACTTCTTGAATGGCAGACAGTTCACCTTTGCCTTTCTCTTGACGGTCAATCGCGACCAAAACACCCGCTAAGTCTGCACCGTTGGCTTTGATGATTTCCATCGACTCACGAATCGCGGTGCCTGCAGTAATCACGTCGTCCACCAACATGATACGACCTTCAAGTGCGCTACCTACCAAGTTACCGCCTTCACCGTGGTCTTTGGCTTCTTTTCGGTTGAAACAGTATGGCGTGTCTACATCGTGGTGATCAGCCAACGCCACTGCGGTTGTTGTGGCAATTGGGATCCCTTTATATGCAGGACCAAACAACACATCAAACTCAATACCCGAATCTGCCAATGCAGCCGCGTAGAAGCGACCCAGCTTTGCCAAATCACGCCCAGTATTGAACAAGCCAGCGTTGAAGAAGTAAGGGCTCTTACGACCTGATTTTAAAGTAAACTCACCAAACTTAAGCACTTCTTTCTCTAGTGCAAACTCAATAAAATCACGCTGGTATGCTTTCATTTTTCGCTCTCTAATGATGGTTATAATCGAAACCAAGGAAGGTCAATGCCTTCTCCGGTTTCTGCTCAAAAAAATAGCCCCTCAATGAGGAGCTACCTTTCAAAATCAATTCTCTAACGCTTTTTTCTGTGTTTCTACAATGGTGCCAATACCGGTCTTCGCCAGTGCCAGCAGCTCAAGTAATTCTTCGTGGCTGAACGGTTCGCCTTCTGCGGTGCCCTGAACTTCGATCATACGACCATCTTCTGTCATGACCACGTTCATATCCGTGTCTGCTGCGGAATCTTCAACGTACTCCAGGTCGCACAGCGCCTTGCCTTCGACCACACCAACCGACACTGCAGCCACATGCCCTTTCATCGGGTTGGCTTTCAGTTTGCCCTGCTCAATCAGGTATTGGAACGCATCTGCCATAGCGACGCTTGCACCGGAAATCGATGCTGTACGCGTTCCGCCATCGGCTTGAATCACATCACAGTCAACGGTAACCATGATTTCACCCATGGCTTCCAAATCCACCACTGCGCGCAGGCTACGAGCAATAAGGCGCTGGATTTCCATGGTGCGTCCACCTTGTTTACCACTAGCAGCTTCACGACGGTTACGTGTGTGTGTGGCGCGAGGTAACATGCCGTATTCTGCGGTCACCCACCCTTTACCCTGACCTTTCAGCCAACGAGGTACGTTTTCTTCCACACTGGCATTACACAGTACTTTGGTATTGCCAAACTCAACCAGCACAGAGCCTTCTGCATACGCTGTGTAGTTACGAGTCATTTTGATTGGGCGAACTTGGTCCGCAGCGCGATCGTCTGGACGCATGGAATCTTTACCTTATAAGGGAGGCGAATCGGATTGGGAGCAAAGTATATAGGAAATCGCTCGGGCTGCCTACCTGTATGGCGTGTTAAGAGGGAACTAAACATCTTGTCAATTATGTTTAGCCAGATCGCTTAGTGAGTCTTTCCAACAATGGTAATTTTGTATGCACAAAAAAACACCGTTTGTTTTCAAGCTAGTGCGAGGTACTCCATGAAAAAATTCCTTATTGTAGCGATAGCAGCGTCGCTTTCCGCATGTGGCGGTGGCAGTGATGACTCAGGCTCTTCTTCAAACAAAAACTCTTCTAGTAACAAATCATCTTTCAACATACAAAGTCGTCCTGATATCGCTCTTACAGAAGCTCAAATCAGCCAGTTAAGATCTGAATCATTCAGTGCTCTCAACAAAACTGGTTTCAAATCACCAAAACACTTCGAATAAATTGCGGAATAAGGAAAACCCACATGAATAAGACAACCTTAGCTTTGCTTATTGGTGCTTCCATAGTGAGTGTCGCCTCTTTTGCCAGCGAGCTGAATAACTTACAGGGCTACTACAAATCGAAAGCTTCCATTAGCCATACAGCCAAGAAAATTCAGCAAAACAAAGTAGAATTTATGAACCTGGATGAGGCTCTAAAAACGCTTTCACCAGGTAACTCTCCTCAAACACTTCGCTCGATTTCTGATATCGCCAATGGCAAAGGGCAAGTCTATCTGGACACTTACAAGAAGTTTAATCTGAGTAACAAAGTGTGTGTGGTTGGCAAAGGCGGAGCAACGATTGCTTTCGAAGCCAACGATGGCGACACTAGCTGCTCATTTAACGCTGGGAAAGTATCAAAAGCGATGGCGAAGTCCAGTAAGGGGCTGACTTTCTACCAGCAATTTGGCACAGGTTCAAACGCACAATATTCAATAGACAGAATCAGTGCTGATGGTTCAAAACTATCGTCTAGTTTCTTATTTAGCTTTAAGGGTCAACTGGTTGGCGAAGTTGCGATAGTTAATAAAGCACTAAAATCCGGGCTTTACACGGTTGAACATTATTCTGACTATGGATCAGCGGATGGTGATAAATACGCATACAAAGCCTACCAATGGACCAACGAATTTAGCGAAAGCTCTGACGCTACAGTAAACACATTTTCGCAATTGTCAGCGACGAATGTTCCTCCTTATTACTGGGCAGCAACAGATACCGTGAAAAAAGTACCCGTGACGTCAAACGCCGAGCACTTCACCGTATCGCAAGTTCAACAATTCCAACAACCTGTATCGGGTGGTGTAGCCATTAAATATAATTACTCTGCAGCCGATCCTGGTGACCTCATTGCCTACATTTTTAACAATGAAAATAGACTGGTTGGATTGAGTCCTGATGCTTGTACGATTAAACAAATTGCTGATGGAAAATCGCCAGTGGTTTGGTACAAAGGCTGGAACCGAGGGACAAGCTGTGGATCTGCGGGAGCGAATTCGGAGAAAGTATCTTCAACCACTTTGCTAAATGATGCGAGCAAAGCTATTCCTGTTAACACTCTTCAGTCCAGTGCAAAGACAGCCATCGAAGCAGTTGGAAACCTGTCGACATCAAATTCAAAAATGACAGACCAGCAATTCAATGCATTAAAAGCCAAATACGAAAGTGCGCTGAAAACGTTCTCTAACTTTAATAGCCTTGAGTTTTGGAAATAATTTACCCAAAAGGTTCATCGAAAGGCAGCACTCGCTGCCTTTTTCTTTAAGCTAAATTTGAAGCCTTTGGTTGTCTATCCCTGTTGATGCACAACTGTGCTACTATACCGCCCATTCGACATTTTCATCTCCGCGAGCAAAGGATAATTCAATGATCTACAGCATGACTGCTTATGCACGAAAAGAAATCAAAGGTGACTGGGGCAGCGCAGTTTGGGAGATTCGCTCCGTAAACCAACGTTATCTGGAAACTTACTTTCGATTGCCAGAGCAATTTCGAGGTCTTGAGCCTATCCTGAGAGAGCGTTTTCGTAAGAAATTGGCGCGCGGTAAGGTGGAATGTCACCTGCGCTTTGAAGCTAATCCAGCAGCCAAAGGCGAAATCACCATCAATCAAGATTTGGCTAAGCAAGTGATCAATGCTGCAAATCAAGTGATGTCGATGACGGGCGAAGAAAGCCGCATTAACCCTTTCCAGGTGATGAACTGGCCAGGCGTGATGGAAACGCCAGAGCAAGACATGGACGCTATCAATAAAGAGTTGCTTGGCGCATTTGATGAAGGCTTGAAAGACTTCATTGATGCTCGTGGACGCGAAGGTGCGAACATGAAAGCGCTTATCGAGCAGCGCCTGGAAGCCATCACTGAACAAGTCGTCAAAGTACGTGCTCGCATGCCAGAAATTCTAGAGTGGCAACGTGAACGCCTGCTGTCTAAATTCGAAGAAGCGAAGATTGAGCTGGACGGCTCTCGCGTTGAGCAAGAACTGATTCTACTGGCTCAAAAATCCGACGTTGCAGAAGAGTTAGACAGGCTCGATTCACACGTAAAAGAAGCCAATAACATTCTTAAGAAAGGCGGCGCATGTGGTCGTAAACTCGACTTTATGATGCAGGAGTTCAACCGCGAATCCAACACCCTAGCTTCTAAGTCCATCAGCACCGATATCACGGCATCTGGCGTAGAACTGAAAGTGCTGATCGAACAAATGCGCGAGCAAATTCAGAATATTGAATAAATCAAACAAAAAACGGGTCACTAATTATAGTGACCTGTTTTCATTAGAGGTGTTCGTTTCGGCTACACACCAAGCTTTTCACAGGCTTTAGCGCTTAAATGCAACCCTAAGAGTAATACAGCAAACGTTGCTACTCCAACAATGAACATCATGACGACAAACTCTATGTTTCCGGTTTCACTGGCTGAGGCAGAAAGATCAATACCTATTATTTCCGCACCAATATGCGCTGCCAGCATACCGGCTGCGCCAGTAAAAAAACTTACAGGTATGAGAAGCAGGTGTCTCACCACTCGTTTAAATAAAGAATCAGCTTCTAATGTATATATGTGTTTCATATTAAGTAACCACCTACAAGTGCTTAAAAAGTACACCTCGCTCCAACATTAAAACTTCCGCTTCCAGAATCACCTGAGCTATTTGGGCTTGTATGTCAACTAACAAACATTGGTGCCTGCCTTGCAAATGAACGTCACCGACATCACGGCATCTGGTGTGGAACTGAAAGTGCTGATCGAATAAATGCGCTAGTAGATCCAGAACATCGAATAACAAGAAGGGAGAGGTCGCTAAAATAACGACCTGTTTTCATCGGGCATATTGGTTTCAGCTACACACCAAGCTTTTTACACACTTTGCCGCTTAGATATAAACCTAATAAAAATACAGCGAATGTTGCTACACATCCAAAAAACAATGCGACAAACCCAATGTTTCCAGTTTCACTGGTAGGGGCAGAAAGATCTATACCTATCAATGACGCAACATAATGTGCTACTAGCATACCAACCGCTCCAGCCAAAAAGCTAACTGGTATTAAGAAAAGATGCCTCACCACCCGCTTAAAGACAGTATCAGCTTCCAATGTATAAATATGTTTCATGTTGTCCCTAAAAAACAAACGATCCTAACCTAACTATTTAAAAAAACGTCTTTTTTCGTTGCTACTACTGTGATTTGGGAGTGACTCCACACATTCTTGTACCTGAAAATGTGTCTAACTTAATCAGTCATGCAAGAAATTACTTTGTCAAAGAGACAGGTTGAGAGATTTTGTTTTTGTTCTGGTAATCTATGTGAAACTTTTTCAGGCAGTTAACTCATAATACGAACTCTGGCCTTACTTACTACGCGAATACTGACCACACCCCGAGTAAACAATGATAAGAAAC
This sequence comes from Vibrio sp. SCSIO 43132, assembly GCF_019904195.1. Taxonomy (NCBI): domain Bacteria; kingdom Pseudomonadati; phylum Pseudomonadota; class Gammaproteobacteria; order Vibrionales; family Vibrionaceae; genus Vibrio; species Vibrio sp. SCSIO 43132. The sequence continues at coordinate 182,332 of NZ_CP063199.1, read as the reverse complement.
ATCGTAAAACTCTTTCTATTTTTCTTGCTGACAGCATTTTCCAGCAAACTGATTTTTCTATCCGCTGCCAGTTACATTCCAATCAGTATTTTCAGTGCAGATGGTGCCCTAAGTCTGCTCTACGGATTGAGATTTGATGCCACCATCGCAGCATTACTCACCGCTCCTGCTGCATTAGCCTTATTGGTATTGAACTTTATTCGCTTGGATATGCGCTGGGCAGTGCGCTTATGGGCGGCGCTTGCATCTTTATGGATCGTCGGCACTACGGCATCTGACACCATTTACGCCGAAGATGCACGAAAGCATGTCACCTTTGAATTGTTTACGGCTTCAGGTCTGGTGGATTCGGTACTGATTACCGCTTTCACCTTATACTACCCTCTCATCATTCTGGGGCTTGTGCTCAGTGTGGTATCGGTCTTTATTAGCTGGCGTATCCGTTGGGTCAATATGAAAACCAGCCGACTCACAGTTGGTAAATACACGCTGGCAACGTTGTCTTACTTAGTGCTTACCGTCACCTTTATCCGTGGTGGTTGGTTTGATGCTCCTCAATCGCCGATGAGTGCCTATAAAATTGGTCACAACGATCAGGCGTATCTGGCGTGGAGCGCCCCCTACAGCGTGACCTATTATCTAGCGAATGGAAAACACAAATCGGTTTCCCGCGTAACAGCAAGCCCAGATGAGTCCGTACAAGAGGTATTTAAAGCGGCACTCAACAAAGAAAGTCAGGCGAATATCAGTAACCTGAAGAAAGCGAATGTCGTCTTAATTTTGCTGGAGAGCTGGGTTTCTATAGATATGAATAGTGAGAATCCCGCTCATCACTCCACACCGTTTTTCGATGAGCTACGCGCTAAGTCGCTGACTGCAGATGCCATGTATGCCGATGGCTATCGCACTGTGCAAGGTGTGTTTGCCAGCATGTGCAGCTTCCCGAACCCAAATGGTGGTATCGTGGCGGGTACACACCTTCAAAACAGCAAATATAAATGCTTGCCGCATATGCTTCGTGAACAAGGCTGGGATACCCGTTTTATTCAGGGAAGTGGTAAAGGGATCGTAGGTGCCTATTCTCAGTCTCTTGGATTTACCGAATCTTACGGCAAAGAAGACTTTGACTTTGAAGCGCCTCATAACGAATGGGGATTCCAAGACGACAGCATTTATCGTTTCTCAATGGATCGAATCAAAGAAATTCAGAACAGCGATTCTGACTCACCATTTTTCGTCACGATAAATACAGGCACCACCCATGGTTCTATTTTGCCAAACGAAAGCGATTACACTTTTGGTAAAGAATCGATGCCTGAACTTCGTCGCAGTACCATGCATTATGCCGATCTTGCGTTGAAAGACTTCATTAAAGAACTGCATGAAACAGTGAAAGAGCCAACTTTAGTGGTCATGATGTCGGATCATACCGCGAAGATTGTCGAGCCAGGTCTAGCCAAAAACTCCATCCCGTTCCTTATCTACGCGAATGACGGCAGTGTACCGGCTCTGCACCACAAAACCGCAGTATCTCAGCGGGACGTCGGTGCAACGATACTTGACTGGCTTGGGGGTTCCGCTCCTTGGTTTACCGGCAGTTCATTACTGGATGAAAATTTTAACGGGCAATCAAGCTTCTCAGACGGCAGCCTGTTCTTTTGGGTCGATGGTAAAAACATGATAACCATTGAATCCAGCAATCACGAATTACAACAATGTTTCCATATCCAGAAAGACACCGTGACTCTACAAAAAGCCGACTGTTCAGAACCTTGGGTCGAACCTTTGTACCAACAAGGTCGAGATTTTAATGCCCTTACCCAAGAACTTCTGTTCAACGGTGAAACAACCCAATATCGGGATATATTTAGCCAGAAAAACTAAACTCAAAGGGCGAAGACAAGCATTGAGATGATCGAACAAAAAATGCTATCCTTTCGCCCCATTTTTTAGGCATCTTATCCTACTGTGATTTAAACTTGCAGGCAGGTAACCAGGAATCAACAAGCGGAATTTTCATGGGTAAAGGTACGTTATACATAGTGTCAGCGCCAAGCGGTGCAGGTAAATCTAGCTTGATTTCAGCGTTGTTGGAGAAAAACCCAACCTACGCAATGAAAGTCTCTGTATCTCATACAACTCGTGGCATGCGTCCTGGTGAAGAAGATGGTGTCCATTATCACTTCGTTAGCAAAGATAAGTTCGAAGAACTGATTGAGCAGAAAGCGTTTTTGGAATACGCCGAAGTATTCGGAAACTACTACGGCACATCACGCCCGTGGATTGAGGAAAACCTAGAAAAAGGCATTGATGTGTTCTTAGACATCGACTGGCAGGGCGCGCGTCAGATTCGCGAGCAAATGCCACTGGCTAAGAGCATTTTCATTCTTCCACCTTCAAAAGAAGAGCTGGAACGTCGTCTTAACGCACGCGGTCAGGACAGTGAAGCTGTGATCGCCAAGCGCATGAACGAAGCACAATCTGAAATTTCTCATTACAATGAGTATGATTACGTCATTGTAAACGATGACTTCGACACCGCAGTGGTCGATTTCAAAGCGATCCTTCGCGCTGAACGCCTGAAGGAAGACAAACAAGCCGCTAAATACAGCAGCATGTTAACAGCGCTATTGGCCGAATAAGCTATTAGACTGTATAATTTCTCGTCATATTAAATTTTTAGTTAAATATTGGAGTCCTCATGGCACGCGTAACTGTACAAGACGCTGTTGAAAAAATTGGCAACCGTTTCGACTTGGTTCTGATTGCGGCACGCCGCGCTCGTCAAATGCAAACTGGCGGCAAAGATTCACTAGTGCCAGAAGAGAACGATAAGCCAACGGTTATCGCACTTCGCGAAATCGAAGAAGGTCTTATCACGAAAGAAGTTCTGGATGCTCGCGAGCGTCAAGAACAGCAAGAACAAGAAGCAGCAGAACTGGCGGCAGTTAGCAGCATCGCTCACAACCGTTAATCGCTCCACTTCATAAAAATTCCGGGCCCGTAATTTGTATCTTTTTGAAAGCCTAAAAGAAGTTGCCCAAGAATATCTGACAGAGCCTCAACTTGAGGCTCTGAGTCGATCTTATGTGGTAGCAAGAGACGCCCATGAAGGGCAAACCCGCTCTACTGGCGAACCTTACATCATCCATCCTGTTGCAGTTGCACGTATCCTCGCAGAAATGCGTCTTGATAACGAAACCCTGATGGCAGCCCTGCTGCACGACGTTATCGAAGATACCGAAGCCACCAAAGAAGATTTGGAAGAGCAGTTTGGCACTACGGTAGCCGAGTTGGTCGACGGGGTATCTAAGCTGGATAAGCTTAAATTCCGCGATCGAAAAGAAGCGCAAGCCGAAAACTTCCGCAAGATGGTGCTCGCCATGGTTCAGGATATCCGCGTTATCCTGATCAAACTGGCTGACCGCACGCACAACATGCGCACGCTTGGGGCACTTCGCCCCGACAAAAAGCGTCGCATTGCTCGTGAAACTCTGGAAATTTATGCACCGCTGGCACACCGTTTAGGTATCCACAACATCAAAGTGGAGCTGGAAGAGCTTGGATTTGAAGCCCTCTATCCCAACCGCTACCGCGTTCTGAAAGAAGTAGTGAAAGCGGCTCGTGGTAACCGTAAAGAAATCATTCAGCGTATACACTCTGAAATTTCTGGTCGCCTGGAAGAAATGGGGCTTGAAGCACGTGTCTTTGGTCGCGAGAAGAACCTGTTCTCCATCTATAACAAGATGCGCACTAAAGAGCAGCGTTTCCATACCATCATGGATATCTACGCATTTCGTGTCGTCGTCGATTCTGCCGACATGTGTTATCGTGTACTCGGGCAGGTACACAGCTTGTACAAGCCACGTCCGGGCAAGATGAAAGATTACATTGCAGTCCCTAAGGCCAATGGCTATCAGTCTCTGCATACCTCGATGGTAGGCCCTCATGGCGTGCCGGTTGAAGTGCAGATCCGTACCGAAGATATGGACCAAATGGCAGACAAGGGTGTCGCGGCACACTGGTCTTACAAATCCAACGGTGATAAATCCGGTACAACGGCGCAAGTGAAAGCCCAGCGCTGGATGCAAAGCTTACTAGAGCTTCAGCAAAGTGCTGGTAACTCTTTCGAATTCATCGAAAACGTAAAATCTGATCTGTTCCCAGACGAGATTTACGTCTTCACGCCGAAAGGTCGTATCGTTGAGCTTCCTGTTGGCGCAACTGCCGTCGACTTTGCTTATGCGGTGCACACCGACGTAGGCAACATGTGTGTTGGTGCGCGCGTTGATCGTCAACCATACCCACTTAGTAAGTCACTGAAGAATGGTCAGACTATTGAGATCATCAGTGCGCCGGGTGCTCGCCCGAACGCTGCCTGGTTGAACTACGTAGTGACTTCACGTGCTCGTACTAAGATCCGTCAGGTTCTGAAAACCATGCGTCGTGAAGAGTCCATTACCCTTGGTCGTCGATTACTCAATCACGCATTGGGCGACAACTCGATTTCAGACATCAAGCAAGAGAACATTGATCACGTACTGGCAGAGCTAAAAGTGGAATCGCTCGACGATTTGCTGGCAGCTATTGGTCTAGGTGAATTGATGAGTATTGTGATTGCGCGTCGCCTGTTAGGTGATGTGGATGAATTGACGGAAACCGAAAGCTCCGATCCGAAGAAAGCCAAGAAGAAACTGCCGATTCGTGGCGCCGAAGGTATTTTGCTGACCTTTGCCAACTGTTGTCACCCGATTCCAGACGATCACATCATTGCACACGTCTCTCCGGGTCGTGGCTTGGTGGTACACCGTGAAACCTGCCCGAACGTTCGTGGTTATCAGAAAGAACCGGACAAATACATGGGTGTTGAATGGTCGAACGATTACGATCAGGAGTTCATTACCGAGCTTCAAATCGACATGCAGAACCATCAGGGCGCATTGGCCGCACTAACCAGCGTGATTTCCCAGACGGGTTCAAACATCCATGGCATCTCGACTGAAGAGAAAGACGGACGCTTGTACACAATCACCGTACTGCTGACGACCAAAGATCGAGTCCATTTAGCTGGCATCATGAAGCGCATTCGCGTTATGCCACAGGCAACCAAGGTTCGCCGTCGCAAACATTAATTGCTTTAAAGCCTCTTCTCTCATGAGAAGAGGCTTTTTCAGAGTTTCTTATGAATTTAGACCGTTACCATCGCATTCAAACCGTGCTTAAAGCGCGCCAGCCAGATTTAACCCTGTGTCTGGAAGAAGTCCACAAACCCAACAATGTCTCCGCCATCATCCGCAGTGCCGACGCCGCAGGCGTTCATAAAGTACACGCTGTGTGGCCGGATCCAAAAATGCGTACCCTAAGCCATACCTCTGCAGGAGCAAGAAACTGGGTTGAAGTAGATACCCACGAGTCCATTGACGACGCCGTAGGCGTATTGAAAGGTCAGGGCATGCAGATTCTGGCAACCAACCTGTCAGACACGGCTGTGGACTTTCGTGAGATTGACTACACCAAACCAACCGCAGTTATTCTAGGCGGCGAAAAGCATGGCATCACCAAGCACGCTCTATCCATGGCGGATCAGGACATCATCATTCCTATGGTCGGTATGGTGCAGTCTCTGAACGTATCGGTCGCCAGTGCGCTGATCTTGTTTGAAGCACAGCGTCAGCGTCAGAATGCGGGAATGTACGATCGCAGTGAGCACGCCCTGCCAGAAGAAACCATTCATCGAATTCTGTTTGAACGAGGGCATCCGGTATTGGCGAAAGTCGCCAAGCGCAAAGGGCTACCTTACCCTCCTCTTGATGAAGAAGGTCAAATCGTGGCTGATGAAGCTTGGTGGGCAGAAATGCAAAGAAAGTAGTCATCAGGGTCTGTTAACCTTTCGCGGTTAAGTTTTGTTCGAGTTCTATGTGATTTAATCGCGGCGCAAGGTCTTTAGCTTAGTCATTCTAAGCAAATACCTTGCAACAAAGAGTAAAGCACATAGAAACGAACCCTTCGGGCAGCATTTGTGGCTCCTTTCTACTGTGTTACCGCTTATTGATGTAGAGCGGCTACACCGAATAAGCGTTGCCTTGTATAAAGCACCCACAAATGGCTGCAAAAATCAGCTCGAAAGGTCAACAGACCCTAGCTACTTTCTTTTTATATCTACTGAGACACGTGCTCAACAACATCAATTCTAAAGCCTGCCGGGTCTTCCACCATAAAATGTATCTGCCCCCAGACTTCTTCTTTTAAGGGCATCGCCAGCGTGAGTTTGTTTTCCATCGCCCATTCATAAGCCGTTTGTGCATTGGCAACCTCCAATGAAATCACGTACCCATCCTTCCCCATTTGAGGGTGAAGAAACTCCGGTTGTGTCGCATGGGAAGGGACTAAGAACCCCAATTGAATGCCGCTCTCTGACACAAGATGCAAATAGAATTCAGGGTCATAAAACACGGCTGTAAAACCAAATGTCACTTCATAAAAGTGTTTGAGCGCTTCCAGATCATTCGCCACCATCACTGGAAACATCGCTTGTACATCAATCATCACTCTCTCCTTGCTGTAGTAAACAAGTTCAGTGTGAATTAATCGGACTCTTCTGAATTGTACAAAACGGACATATTGCGAAACTGCAGATAGGTCATTCCCATAAAGCGCTGGCAGTCGCGAATAAAATGGGACTGGTCGTAATAGAAGTCAGCCCAGGCATTCTCCTCCGGAGTATTTTCAAGCTGCTTGATTGCGTGTTGAAACCGCATGACTTGCTGAAATTCTCTTGGAGACACGCCAAGATGATGCCGAACTACCCTTCTGAGCTGACGCGACGATATTCCAAGCTCCTGACAGTGCACATCAGAAAGTGCCATACTCCCCGCCGTTGCTCTAGAGAAATTGAGAAAGTTCGCTAAACGTGCATCGATAACACTAGGCGAAGCAACTCGCGTAAGCCATTGCGTTATAGCGCCGCAACGCGAATAGAAGTCTGGATTTTCCACCAGAAAACGTTGAACTGCATCACTGTAGTCCGAAGGAAGCAAATCTAATACCGATAGCCCCTGAACTTCACTTGCCCAACTTTCCAGCGGATGAGCCGTTAATGCCTGATAGCCCAAGAGTTGAAAACGCATGCCAAAATAGGAAACAGGACCTTCGAGCTGAAATGGATTTGCCGATAAAAACGGAGGAATGAAAACGCTCTCCTGCGGGTTGTCTACTCGCGTTATCCAGTCGACACAATTATCTGGAATACTGTGGTACACATACCGACCACAGGGCACATTCAACTGCCAGAAGCTTTGCACTATCTGCGAAACTGGCTCTGGCGGCACCAATGTCTGGTATCCATCCTGAATGTGCACATTGCCTTGAATGGGGTGGTAGTTCGAGGAAGCCACGGCATATCCTTATTGCCTCAATAGCTATAAATCTACCTCAAACCCCACCCTTTTCCTAACTTAGGACGCAGTACTCTCTTTCATTGAAGTTGACCGAATCCCCTCTGCTACTGGTAATTCGTCAGGAATCACATCAGGCAAACGCTGCTCCATCAACCTCAGCGGGCGATACAACAAACTTGCGATACCCCATAAGACAGCAAATGCCCCGAGCCCCGCCAGTAATACGCCAACACCAAGCCCTTCCCTTTCCCCCAATGCAGAGGAAATCAGCTCAGCCACTGGTGAATCGCCATAAACAAAAGGCTCTACCACATGCTCAGCCATGTAGCCAATCACAAAATACGCTAGCGGCATCATCGACCAGGACATCATCTGATTAGTGGCGATGACCCGCCCTTGAAGTTCCAGCCCCACTTTTACTTGAATCAAACATTGCCAGTGGGCGTTAACAAGCGCCAGAGACATACCAATTCCGAAGAAACCCAGCATTAAGAAGAATTGCTGCGCCATCAAGCCTGCGATCATCATCGACACGCCAGTCAGAAGGGTAAACCCAATCATTCCGTGGGCTCTCAATCTGGTGCCGCCCCAGATCCCCATCAGCAATCCACCAACCAGCTGACCAATGCCATCAAACGCCAGAACTCGTCCTAGCAAATCGGCTTCACCGACCGATAAAATCAACGGTGTGCCAAGCACCATAATGGCACTGAACGCAAAGTTATAAACGGCGAAGAAAATAACCATGGCAACCATTTCTTTGCGTTGCAGAATGTATTGCCAGCCTTCCATGATTTCCTGAATCAGCGGCAACTCGCGCTTTTTGAACATCCGATTAGGGAACCGAATCAGCAGTAATGTCGTGAACGCCACGCAGAACGCTGTGATGTCGAGCATCAACACGTTTCTCAGTCCAATTTCCAGGAACAGATACCCACCCGCAAAGACTGCGATTACCTGACTGGTAGACGAAGCCAACTGAGCCAGACCATTAGCTCGTCCCAGATAGCGCTTGGGTACCAGCTGGGCAATGGTGGCGATATAGGCGGGTCGCTGGAACGCTTGTCCTATCGAACTGATGGCGACAACAGTGTAGATCTGCCAAATCTGAAGCTCGCTGGTAGTCATCATAAAGAAGATAAAGAGCGTACCGCAGACAGAAATGGTATCGCTGAGCATCAGAATGATCCGCCTGTCCCAGCGGTCGACCAGCGCCCCGGCAAAGGGCAACATCAGAATACCGGGCAACAGAGCAAACACAGAAATGTACGCAAACTCGGTCACCGACCCCGTTTGCAAATACACCCAGGTACCCAATGCAAATGCCGTTACTCCCGTGCCCAGCATCGACATAAATTGCCCAAATACGATGATGAAAAACAGCGTTAGGCTGGGATTAGTCTCTTGCTCCGCTCGCTTGCCTTGTAGCCAACCACTAAAAGAGAAGCTTTCCTGACTTTTCGAATGCTCTTTCTCCGGTGGTTCGCTGCTGGGATGGTGCTTATCCGACTGCCATTTGGTTATCTGACGGTCTAAGATTCGGCTCAGCTCATGGGGCTGATGTTTAATGAAAAAGTGCCCTGCGTCTGGCAATACTTCCAAATCCACATCCGAAGAAAATGCCTGCCAGTCTTGGTGCCTCTCTTCAAAAAACTCCGTACTCTTGTCCTTATCTCCATAGATAGACAGAATCGGTGCCTGAATTTGGTACTGTTCAGGAGATAGGTTCGCTTGAGTGTAGAAATCCTCCGCATCACTGACATCCTGCCGCATGGCCGACATCATAAAGTCGAGCTCGTCTTCTTCTAACGATTCAGAAAAGCCCCCTAAAGACAGAATGGATTCAAATCGAAGGCGATTGGAAATCAGACGGTCAAACGGAATCCACTGCCTCAAAGACTCTAAAGCGGCAAAAGGCAGTCGAGGGAATGGGAATGTCGCCCCCAGGAACACACCGTGAACCTGTCTTCCCTGAGACTCCAACCTGCGAGCAATCTCCAGCGTCAGAGCGCCTCCGACACAATGACCGAACAGGTATACGTCCCCTTCAATGCCACTCAGGATCTCCTCCACACACAGCTCAGCTATCAGAGGCAATGGCATAAGCGATTCATCGGCTCTTGCGAAGTCGTGCCCAGGAAAGTTTAAGGCGTATAGAGAAAAGTCATCCGGTAGGCAACTGGCAAGTGGCTGATACGCAATCGGGCTTCCACCACCATAAGGGACACAGATCAGCTGTTTTTTCTTGGTTTTGCTGCGTTTTAAGCAGTGAAGTAACCCAGAATGTTCTTCTTCACCCTCACCTTCCAGATACGTCGCCAAGCCAACAATGTTTGGATGCCTGAACAAATCCGTTACGGTTAGTTTTCGAATTTGTTCAAACTCAGCATGTTCAGAGAGCGCCCGATTCAGCATGCTGATCATGCGGATGGCAGCAATGGAGTTACCACCAATATGGAAGAAATTATCCTGCGTGCCGACACGTTCGATACTCAAAACGTCTTGCCATGTGTTCACAAGCAATTGCTCTAGCGGAGAATCTGGCGGTGTATATACATCCACGGACTGCCAAACAGGTTCGGGAAGCGCTTTGCGATCCAATTTGCCATTGGCTGTGAGCGGGACATCCTCAATGGCGGTAAAAGTGGACGGCACCATATATTCTGGCAGTTGTTCTGTAGCGACGGTTTTCAGAGTTTCAAAGTCACACTCGCCATTGCCTTCTGGTACCACATATGCCGCCAGTGTTTTTACACCATTGCGCTCAACATCAATGACTACCGCATGCTTAAGCGATGGTTGCTGACAAAGCAGAGTCTCGATTTCACCCAACTCAACTCGGTACCCTCGGACTTTTACCTGAAAATCTTTGCGCCCTTTGAATTCGATGTACCCATTTTGATTCCAGCTTCCTAAATCACCCGTCCGGTAGAGCCGACCTAACGTTGGATGATCAAAGAACTGCGCCTCACTGCGAACCGGATCTTTGTAATACCCTTTAGCAACCCCTACTCCGCCGATATGGATTTCGCCAGTCGCGCCAACGGGGCAATGCCCACCAAACTCATTCAGTACCCACATCGTCTGGTTAGGCATAGCCAAGCCATAGGGAATGCTTGTCCAGTCGGGTTTCACTTCTTCAATTGGATACCAGATGGACCAGATACTGCCTTCTGTTGCTCCGCCTAGAGAGATAGGAGAGACACCTGGAATGAGGGCTTTAAGCTGATTCGGGAGCTGAAGAGGGATCCAGTCGCCACTCATCAGCACCACTCGAAGGGTACGAAGTTTGTTGGCAGTCAGTTCTGCCTCTTCCACCAGAAGCTGTGCGAGCTGAGGAACGGAGTTCCAGATGGTCACCTGATGTGCCTCAACCAGATCTGCCCAGCGGCTCGGGCTCTGAACCTCCGACTGGTCTGGAAACACAATGGCAGCACCCGCCGCTAAAGTGCCAAACAGATCGTAAACAGACAGATCAAAGCTCAAATCAGACAAGGCCAATACCCGATCGTGCGCCTGAACATTGAAAGTCTGATTCACCGCTTCAATGGTATTCATGGCGCCATCGTGGCTGATCACCACCCCTTTGGGTTTTCCCGTGCTGCCAGAGGTAAAAATAACGTATGCCAGCTCCTCCGGTTGCACGTTGGGAAGTGATTTTTGCCAGTTTTCAGGCGCAGGCTGTGATATCGCGTCATCAACAAGAATAAGCTGGTAAGCGTTCAGCCAATGCGGGTCGGTGCTTTGCTGGGAACCTTCTGCCATTTGAAGCTGATGATATTGCGCCTTTGAGATCACCAGTCGAGATACGCCACCAGCTTGCAATACATCGTGAAGACGAGATGCCGGCCAGGCAACATTAAGCGGCAAATAAGCCGCACCGACAGCCATAATCCCCAGAGTAGACACCACCTGCAGTTCACTCTTCTCGGTCAGAACCCCGATCAGCTCCCCTCTTTGAACACCAGATTGAGTCAATGCATGAGTCAGGGACAACACATGCTGGCTTACTTCCTGATAGCTGTAATCCCCTTCGGATGAGATAACCGCGGTAGCATTGGGATGGTTCTCTGCCTGCTCAAAGAAACCTTCAAACAGATTGCGCGATGGGTAGTCCGCCTCAGTGTTATTCCAGTCATTCAGCAGAGTATCCTTTTCTTCTTCTGAGAGAATATCGATTTGCCCCAGTGCTTGCTGGCTGTTTTCAGCGAACCCGTTCAGCACGCACATGAAGACCTTGATGAAACGGCGGATAGACGCTTCATCAAACAGGCTAGTCGCGAAATTGATGCTACCGTAGATGTCGTCTTCACCGTCATCCAGATACATACTCAAATCGAATTTAGCAGGGTTGGTTTTAGAGCGAACTTCGTCAAACTGAGCTTGCTTAAAAGGCAAAGGGTTCTCTTTCAGCCCTTTCTCACCAAAGCTTTGCACCGCAAACATCACCTGAAAAACAGGATGTCGGGACATATCTCTTTCTACGTTCAGCGCTTCAACCATTTGCTCAAATGGTAGGTCCTGATGCCCTTTGGCATCAAAAACCGTTCGATGAACGTCAGCGATAAAGTCTTTAACACTCTGCGAAAGAGATACATCTGCGCGCAAAGGCAAGGTATTCACAAAGTACCCGATCAGATTTGCTACCTGAGGGTAGTGACGATTGTCAGAAGGAGTACCCACGATAAGACTTTTCTGCCCAGACAACATGGCTAACGTCGTATAAAAGCCACTAAGGAGCACGGTGTACAAGGTAGTGTCTCGTTCGCGAGCGAGCTCTCGTAACTGACGAGACAGCTCTCCTTCAAAGGTAAACACCACATCTTGCCCACGATAATCCACACTGGCGGGTCTCGGGTGATCCGTAGGCAGAGCCAGATTTTCTACATCAGAAAGTTGCCGAGTCCAGTAAGCGAGCTGTTTATCTAAATTGTCACCTTGAAGATGCTGGCGCTGCCACAAAGCATAGTTACTAAAATCCAGCACTGGCTCAGCAAGATCAGGGCGCTGCCCAGAATGATAGGCTTGATAGACAGGTGCCAACTCATCAAGAAATACATCTGTCGACCAGCCATCAAAGGCGATGTGATGCCAAATCACCAGTAAGTAGTTTTTTTCTGCGCCAATATACCGAATCAGCCGCATCGGTGGCTCAGCCGTCAAATCAAACGGCTGGGCAATCTCGGTATCGAATGTCTGTTTTAATGACGCGTCTTCGGGCAGAACCTCCACTTTGATGGAGGCAGCCTCGTTTAAGTGATGCACATACGGCTGATCTTGTTCATCCGACAGATAGACAGAATTCAGTACCGTGTGGCGCTCTGCCATAAACTGAAACGCCTGCTCCAACGCCGACAGGTCAACATCATCATCCAGCTCAAACACGTAAGGAATGTGGTAAGCATCAGTACCCTGTTCAAACTGCTCAATGAAGAGCATTCTTTCCTGAGAAAACGAAAGCACATTGGGCTTTGACGGCAACCTGAGTATCTCTCTCTCCCAGAAATCGTACTTGGAGGCGACTTTATTCAACTGGAGCAACGCCAATAATTCAGGTTTATTGGCTTTGATTTCATCCAGTAATTCAGGGCACGGCTTGTCACCAGAAAACGCCAGCTTAATCGCTTCGTCTTCGACCCAGACCGACATATTGCTGGCTTTGATTCGATTGACTAGCTCATACATATCTAGATACTCATTTCGTTATCTTGTTCTTCCAGGAAGCTATGTTTCTGGTTCTCTTCAATAAACTGAGCCAGCTCACCAATGGTTTTAGTGGTGTATAAATTCACCAGCTCAAGTCGAAGGGAATGCCCGAGATAGCGATTGATCTGGCTGACCACTTTAATGGCGTTGATGGAGTTCCCCCCTACCTGGAAGAAGCTGTCATGAATGCCTATTCGCTCTGCACTCAACACCTCCTGCCAGATACCACACAACACGATTTCCAGTTCGGTTTCCGGTGCAGTGTAGCTGTCGCTGGCTGACCACTCTGGTTCTGGTAAGGCTCGGCGGTCTAATTTGCCGTTCATGGTCAGCGGAATGGCGTCAATCTGAGTGAACGTCGACGGCACCATAAAGTCTGGAAGGGAGACAGACAGGGCTTGCCTGATGCGTTCAACATCCAACACGGTATCGCTGACAATATAGGCTGATAAGTATTTTTCACCCTCTTTCTCTCGGTCGATGATCACCGCCTGCTGCACCGTTGCCTCTTCCAGTAGCACAGCTTCGATTTCACCCAGCTCAATACGGTGACCTCGGATTTTCACCTGAAAGTCATTTCGACCGATGTATTCCAGTTGACCATCGTGACGCCAGCGCACCAGGTCGCCTGTTTTGTACAAGCGCTCTTCGTGCCCTGCTATCGGGCTGGTGATGAAGCGCTCTTGCGTCAGTGCTTCTCGGTTGAGATAACCGCGTGCCAGCCCTACTCCGCCAATGTGCAGTTCTCCAGGCACACCAATTGGGCACAGCTTGCCTTGAGTGGATAGCACATAGCAGCTTTCGTTGTTTAAAGGGGTTCCGATAAGGTTAGCTTTACCTCGTTGGTACTCCGACTGAGTGCTCCAGATACAGGCTTCGGTTGGGCCATAAACCTGAATCACCTTCTGAAAACGCTGAGACAGGCTTTGATACAAGGCTTCAGAGCCGCTTTCTCCGCCGACTATCACAGTGATATGAGATAAATCGGCCGACTCAGGCAAAGCCACTTGCAGCACTGACCACACCGATGGTGTGAGCTGAAGAACATTGGTCTTCAAGGCGTGGCTGGATAGCGTGTCAGGCGCTTGATGAATGTCCGACAGGTAGACTGTGCCGCCCGACAGCAGCGGCAACCCGTATTCCAGCCCGAAGATGTCAAAGGTGTATTGCGTCAGGCTGACCAGGGAAACAGGCTTTGCGCCCAGAGACTGGTGGTATTGATGAATAAAGTCTGCGTACGCAGCGTGCGGCATCATGACGCCTTTCGGCTTTCCAGTGGTACCAGAGGTGTAGATGACGTACGCCAAGTCATTGCCTGAGATAGCTACATCCAGATTATCCGTTGATTGCCCCTCATACGCTGACGGACTGTCCACTGCAACCAGCTCCGGTAGAGCAGAAAGCTCGTTTAGCCAGCTGTCCAGCTCACTCAATTTGCTTTGCTGAGTCAGTACCAAAGGCGCGGCGGTATCTTCAAAAATGAACTGCGCACGCTCTTTCGGGTATTCCGGCGAAACAGGGACATAAGCCCCTCCCGCTTTCAGCACCGCCAGTATGGCAATCAGCATTTCACTGCTGCGCTCCATAAATAGGGCAACGGGCGTATCGGGTTTCAGTTCGGATTGGTAATGCTGCTGATGCGTCTCCCGAAGTGTGTTCGCTAACTGGTTGGCTTTGTCATTCAACGCTTGGTAGGTCAGTACTTCTTCCTGATGCACCAGCGCTACGGCATCTGGCGTTTGTTCAACCTGCGTTTCAAACAGTCGGTGCCACGTAGGTTCAACAGGAAGTTCTGAATCGGTTTGGTTCCAGTCGATAAATAACTGCTTCTCGCTGTCGGTTAATACGTCTAACTCAGCGATGCTTTGCTCAGCATTACGGACAAACCCGGCCAGAATTTGCTGATACAACGCCAGAATGCGTTCAGCAGTAGCCCGCTCAAACAAACTTACCGCATAATCCAGCCCGACTTTCAGAGCCTGATGCCCATCATCAACATGCAAAGTCAGATCAAACTTCGCGGGCGAGTAAAAGCCTTCGTCTCCCAAATCCACCGATTCAAACGGCAATGCGTCCTGACTGAGTTCTTGATGACCAAAGCTTTGCATGCCAAACATCACCTGAAACAGAGGATGACGCGACATATCGCGCTCAACATTTAATACATCAATCAATCGCTCGAATGGCACGTCTTGATTCGCTTTGGCGCTGGTCATGACTTCGTGTACCTGCTTGATGAGGTCAGACACTTTGTTGTCGCTTTTTACCTGAGATCGCAGCACCAGAGAGGTAGCAAAGAATCCAATCAGATCTTGAGTCTGAGGAAGGTGTCGATTGTCCGACGGTGTCCCCACCAAATGATCTTCCTGACCAGACAACGTAGCCAGTGCGACGTAAAACGCACTCAGCATCACCACATACAAGGTTGTGTCGTGTTCGCGCGCTAAGGATTTGAGTTGATTAGACAGCTCAGGGGAAAGTGCCAGCGATACATTGTTCCCGCGATAATCCACTTTTGATGGTCTTGGGAAATCGGTCGGTAGGGCTAAGGTTTCGAAACCAGAAAGTGTGTTTTTCCAATATTCGGTTTGGTTGCCTGTCTCATCACTTTCTAGTTGATGTCGCTGCCAGAATGCATAATCACTATAGTCGATCTCCAGCGCAGGAAATACGGGCTGCTTGCCTGCTTTTAATGCGGTATAGACTTGGGATAGTTCGCGCAGAAATATGTCTGTCGACCAGCCATCAAAGGCGATGTGATGCCACAGCATCAACAGATATTGTTTGTCTCCTACCTTGTACTGGATAAGACGTAACGGTGGCTCTCTATCCAGTTCAAATGGACGTGCAACGTCTTCGGCTAACGCCTGCTTAAATGCATCAAACGAGTCTGCCAATCGCACGGGCATTGCGACAGGCTGAGTGCTTTCATGCAAAGAGAATTGCCCCTCTTCACTCTGCTGATAACAGGACTTGAGTACCGGGTGGCGATCCACGATGTATTGAAACGCCGAGAGCAGTTGAGGTAACTGAATGTCGTCAGATAACTCCACGGTGTAGGGAATATGGTAAGCGTCCGTTCCCTGCTCAAACTGTTCGATGAAGAGCATTCTTTCCTGAGCAAAGGAAAGCGCGCCTTTGCTCTCTGAAACGGAGAAGATCTCTTTACCCCAGAAGTCGTGCTTGGAGAAAATCTGATTGTTTTCTAAAACTTCCAATAACTGAGGCTTACTCGCTTTGATGGCGGCCAGCATCTCTTCGGAAGGTTTATCGGCACCAAACGCGAGTTTGATCGCGCCATCTTCCACCCATACAGACAACTCATTGGTTTTGATTTTATTGATTAGATCTAACATGGCTTAAATACTCATTTCGTTAACTTGCTGATCTAAGAAACCCGAGTCTTGTTGGGCTTGCAGATGCACGTGCAATTCAGCAATGGTTTTCAAATTAAACAGATGAATCAGTTCTAGACGACCTCGAACCAAGGGGTGGCGATTGATCTGGCTGACCACTTTAATGGCGTTGATGGAGTTCCCCCCTACCTGGAAGAAACTGTCATGTATGCCGACTCGTTCTGCACCCAACACCTCCTGCCAGATACCACACAGCGCGATTTCCAGTTTGGTTTCCGGTGCGGTGTAGCTGTCGCTGGCAGACCACTCGGGTTCTGGTAAGGCTCGGCGGTCTAACTTACCGTTCATGGTCAGCGGAATGGCATCAATCTGAGTGAACGTCGACGGCACCATAAAGTCAGGAAGGGAAGCAGACAGGGTTTGCCTGATGCGTTCAACATCCAGCGTGGTGTCGCTGACAATATAGGCTGATAAGTATTTTTCACCCTCTTTCTCTCGGTCGATGATCACCGCCTGCTGCACCGTTGCCTCTTCCAGTAGCACAGCTTCGATTTCACCCAGCTCAATACGGTGACCTCGGATTTTCACCTGAAAGTCATTTCGACCGATGTATTCCAGTTGACCATCGTGACGCCAGCGCACCAGGTCGCCTGTTTTGTACAAGCGCTCTTCGTGCCCTGCTATCGGGCTGGTGATGAAGCGCTCTTGCGTCAGTGCTTCTCGGTTGAGATAACCGCGTGCCAGCCCTACTCCGCCAATGTGCAGTTCTCCAGGCACACCAATTGGGCACAGCTTGCCTTGAGTGGATAGCACATAGCAGCTTTCGTTGTTTAAAGGGGTTCCGATAAGGTTAGCTTTACCTCGTTGGTACTCCGACTGAGTGCTCCAGATACAGGCTTCGGTTGGGCCATAAACCTGAATCACCTTCTGAAAACGCTGAGACAGGCTTTGATACAAGGCTTCAGAGCCGCTTTCTCCGCCGACTATCACAGTGATATGAGATAAATCGGCCGACTCAGGCAAAGCCACTTGCAGCACTGACCACACCGATGGTGTGAGCTGAAGAACATTGGTCTTCAAGGCGTGGCTGGATAGCGTGTCAGGCGCTTGATGAATGTCCGACAGGTAGACTGTGCCGCCCGACAGCAGCGGCAACCCGTATTCCAGCCCAAAAATATCAAAGGTGTATTGCGTCAGGCTGACCAAGGAAACAGGCTTTGCCCCCAGAGACTGGTGATATTGATGGATAAAGTCTGCGTAGGCAGAGTGCGGCATCATGACGCCCTTTGGCTTTCCAGTCGTGCCAGAGGTGTAGATAACGTACGCCAAGTCGTTGCCTGATATGGACAAGTCAAGGTTACCCGTTGATTGCCCCTCATACGCTGACGGGCTGTCCACTGCAATCAATTCAGGCAGCGCAGGTAGCTCGTTGAGCCAGCTGTCCAGCTCACTCAATTTGCTTTGCTGAGTCAGCACCAAAGGCGCGGCGGTATCTTCAAAGATGAACTGCGCCCGCTCTTTCGGGTATTCCGGCGAAACAGGGACATAAGCTCCTCCCGCTTTCAGCACCGCCAGTATGGCAATCAGCATTTCACTGCTTCGCTCCATAAATAGGGCAACGGGGGTATCGGGTTTCAGTTCGGATTGGTAACGTTGCTGATACGTCTCCCGAAGTGTGTTCGCCAACTGGTTGGCTTTTTCATTCAACGCTTGGTAGGTCAGTACTTCTTCCTGATGCACCAGTGCTACGGCATCTGGTGTTTGTTGAGCCTGCGCTTCAAACAGTCGGTGCCAAGTAGGTTCAACAGGAAGTTCTGAATCGGTTTGGTTCCAGTCATTAATCAGGCACTGCGCTTCTTGCTCACTGATCACTGTTATCTGATCATGCAACTGCTGGCTGTCTGCCGCTACCGCGAGCAAGATTGACTCTAGTTGTTCAAGTAATCGAGCAGCCAATCTCTTGTCCAACAAAGTTTTATCAAAACCCAGTTGGATGCTGAGCGCTCCTTCTTTCTCATACGCCATGATGGAGAACGGGTAATCCATCTTATCGCTCCAGCTGCGAGGCACGGTATCCGCTGCCAAACCCGAGGCGGTGTCATCGGCGTAAGATGGGTAGTTTTCGAAAATAAACAGGCTGTGGAACAGACGCTTTCCGTCTTTCTGAAGATCCGCCAGCGGCATGCTGCTGAAACTGTTTAATTCAGCAATGCTTCGATGAATGCTTCTTAGCACTTCGGCGATGGTGGATGACTCTTCCCATGTTACAGCTAAAGGAAGCGTGTTGATGTAGAGCCCGACACTCTCTTCAATTCCGTCGATGGGAATATCGCGCCCCGACACCGTCGTACCCACAATGGTTTGCGAGTCCTGCGTTGTCATTTGAATCAACTTATGCCAGGCAAACTGAAGTGCCACGTTGGTCGTCACGCCTAGCAACTGACACGCCGATTTGAGCGAAGCAAAGTGCCCTCCTTCTAAGCGATGCGTCAGCTCTGCGGGTTCCCGAAGTGAGCGAACCTCATCCAAGTCAGCAGGGTCAGAAAGCAATACGCTTAAGTTATTCGCCGCCTGTAAGTTTCTGGCTTTCTCCTGCCAGTAGCGCTGAGATGTCGAGTACTGCGCCACTTTATGCGCCTGAACACGGTCATAAACCGTATCTTTCTTGATGCTTGCTTCTAAGCCCTGAACCAACGCATCGTAGTGCTGCTGCACCGTTTTCAGCAGGATAGGATTACTCCAACCATCCGTCACACTGTGGTGCGCGGTCTGAATCAAGGTGTATTGGCGCTCTGCCCGCTTAACCAATGCGACTCGGAACAGCCCAGTTTTTGATAAATCGAACGGCTTGCGACGCTCTTGTGCCTGCAAGTCATCGATTCGTATATGGTGTTCGGATTCAGATACCCCAGAGAAGTCATGCAGAGTAAAACGTTCACTCACATTCGCTTTATCACTGATCACCTGAACAATCTCACCATCCCAATGAAACGCCAGACGCAACGCTGGATACTGCTGTGCGGTTAACTCCCAAGCCTGTAGGTAAAGTGAGTGGTCAATGTGTCGTTCATAGTCCACCAGCACCTGAAGGCGATACGCGTCGTCATCGGGGCGGCTGATGTGATGGTAAACAAACCCTTGTTGCAAACTGCTGGCAGGGTATATGGCTTCAAGACGGGCAGATCCGCTTACGCCAGATTGAATGGCTTCAAGTTGTGGCTGGTGGAGGTTTGGACATTGGAAATCACTGGCGGTTTTGATACCCCCGGCTTTTGTCGTTTGCTCACACAGTGCTAAAACACGTTTCAGCGCAGCTTTGAACGAGTCAACAAAACTCGTGGTTTGGTTTTGGGGCAGTTGAGAAAGCACCTCAAATTTCAACCGACCGTTAAAGACCCCACCATTGATGTTCAACCTTGCAGAATCTTGGTTCTGACGACCAATCACCTCACCGGCATCATCATCTGTTACAGTCCAAAGCGCCGTTTGACCTGAGCTGTCCAGTTGCCCGAGATAGTTGAAGTAAACATCAGGCAATGAATGTGATGCCAACATGGGGGCAAATGCGCCGTAACCGATGCCTTTTTCTGGAATGGCACGTAACATCTCTTTAGTGGAGATGAGTGTGTTTGACAGCTCAGAATGCGTACATAGCCTGACCGGATAAGCCGTGGTAAACCAACCTACCGTGTGGGAGATATCCAATGATTCGTCAATCGGTTCTCGTCCATGTCCTTCAAGCGTAATGTGATGAACGGGCTGTTCAAACGTCTCAGTCATCGCATTGCTTAACGCCGTCAACAGCAGATCGTTAATTTCCGTCTGATACCCCTGATTCGCGCTGTGTACAAGCTGATGTGTCTCTTGCTCCGACAGGCTCAATTCCGCTTTGTGCTGAGGTGTTTGAGCATAATCTTCGGGTGAGTAATCGGCGACGACTCGGTTCCAGTATTCCTGCTCTGCAGGGTAGGATTCTGGGTAGCGAGCAACGGCATCTGCCCATTGGCGATAACTACTGGTTTTGTCACCTAATGTCCTGCCGTTTACCAGTGCTTGCAGATCATCCGCCAGAATGCGCCAAGACACCGCATCTATGATCAGATGGTGGAAGGCAAACCACAACCTGGCTTCGCCATTGGAGTACCCTTCTATGTATGCAGCGCGCCACAGAGGTCCTTGGGACAAGTCAAAGTCGCTTTGCCAGCAAGTCAGTTGATCCCTTATTGCGTCTTGCGTCATCGACATGGCGTTCAGCCTGCCAAGTGGCGCTAAAGTTATCTCTTTGTGGTAACTCTCCTCGGGTTTGCTATCAGAAAGATTGAATCGCGCTCTGAGAATGTCATGCTGCTTCGCCAGCTTATGTACGGCATTCTCAAGGGTTTGGTGATCCAAGCCACTGGGTACTGTCAGCATAAACGCCTGATTCCAGTGATGTGGGTTCTCAAGCTTCTTATCAAAGAACCACTGCTGAATAGGCAGCAAAGCACACTCGCCTTCTAGCGTGCCTTGTTCCGCGATGATTTGAGTAACTGGAGCGGCTTCTGACAGACGCTCGCTCAATTGGCGAACGGTCGGGCAGTCAAACATGTCTTTGACCTGAACTGAGAACCCCGCCTGACGAAGTTTGGACACGAGTTGAATGGCAATGATGCTGTCGCCACCGATACGGAAGAAGTTGTCGTTGACCCCAATGCTTTCTACACCCAGCACTTGCTTCCAGATGTGGCAGAGCGCCAATTCCTGCTCATTGTCGGGTGCCACATAGTTATTCTGGTCGACAAATTCAGGCTCTGGGAGCGCATTCCTATCTAGCTTACCTGCACTCGACAGCGGAAAAGCTTTCATTGGAACAAACGCCGCTGGCACCATGTAAGCCGGAAGTCGCTGGGATAAGTATTCGCTAAGTTCACCAAATGTCAGCGATTTAGAGGCAATGTTGGGCGTATTGGTCAGATTCTCTCTGGAAATGTCTGTACCCAAATCCAGATTAGTGATGTTCACCTTGTCTCTGCGAGAGAAGAACAGATGCAGCTTGCCTGCCTGATTCGCTTCATTGGCATGTAGAACCTTAAGTGTGTAACCGTAGCGCTTAACTTGGTTATGAAGAGCTTCGATTGACGCGATGGATTCCAATGAAACTGGTCTTGCATTCAAATTCGCCAGTACAGAACAAACCCGCTGATCTGGGTAGCCACTCACCCACAGATCTTCATATTTCAGCTCTTTTTGTTGCAGCAGATCGTCCAATTGAAAATCGGGCGTGTGAGTCACATGGCGGAACGAGTCGAGATCTGACTTTGAAGATGTTGACAAAGTTTTGTCCACTTTGATGATCACATCAAACCGGAATCGATTCATTTCATGCTCTGCGTGCCCACGCTTTGGCAGAATCTCTACTGACTGCACGCAATCAAACTGGTTCGACAATGCTAAAAAGTAAGCGGGGGCAATGGCTAACTCGGTTTCTTTTGATGCCAGCCATTTGGCTTGCTTCACCAATTGACGAGCAGGTTTGTCTGGAGAGCGGTGGGACAAGATTGCCAGGTGAAACGCTTCAAGCAGGCGCAAATCTCGGATGTCTCCTAAGAACAATTGCCCTTTATCGCTCATACCCTCAATGGCTTGTTTCAGCACTTTGTCGAGATACTGTTGACTCGGGAAATACTGAGACACCGAGTTCATCACTATGGTATCAACGGATTGCCCTTCCAGTGACAAAGCAATCTGATCTGCCGGGCAGCTTGCAAATTCACTGTTCCTCTCATAGCCCAGCACCGACGCGGCATGAGAAAGTCGCTTAATCGCATTTTCAGAAAAATCGGTGGCTATGTAGTGCTCGCACTGGCAGTGCAAAGGGTAATAAATCAGACCAGAGCCAGAGCCAATTTCCAACACGCGACGAGGGCGCAAATTAGCAATTCTGGATACCGTTGCATCTACCCACTCCCTCATCTCTTCAGCAGGGATGGGCGTTTGAGTGAAGGAGCTTTTCCAGCCGCGAATGTCGAATTGGTCAATCGCCTGATTGTCAGATTTATATTCGGCTTCGTACACGCTTTTCCAGATGGCAACCCCATCATCTTCCAGACTGCCATCGGATACCTGCGCAGCTTTTTCCGTGTAGTATCCCACCAACTTCTTCTCACCGGATTTCTCCACGGTGTGTACACACGCATTCTGAATGCTTGGGTGGGCTTGCAACGCGGATTCGATCTCTTCAAGTTCAATACGGTACCCCCGCACCTTAACCTGAAAGTCGTTGCGCCCCAGATATTCCAGATCGCCATTCTCGCGGCGGCGAACCAGATCGCCGGTTTTGTATAGCTTGTTGCGTCCCGTCTGAATGTCTTGTTGTGAAGCAAAGGGATTGTCCACAAAGCGTTCCTGTGTCAACACCTCGCGATTTAGATACCCGTCGGTTACCGCAACACCACCAATGTACAGCTCACCCGGCAAACCATCTGGACACAGTTGAAGCTGCTCGCTGTGCGGATCCATGACCCATAGCTGAACGTTTTGGATAGCCTGACCGATAGGCACGGTATCCGTCTCGTTAAGCTGGCAGTCGTAATAGCTGACTTCGATGGATGCCTCTGTCGGGCCGTATTGGTTATGCAGGCTTGCCCCGTGTTGATTGATGGCATTGAACAGGCGGATGTGCTCGGGAGTCAGTGCATCCCCGCTGCAAAATACGCGTTTTACACTGGATGGCAGAGACAGATTAGCGTGCTGAAGGTAGTGGCTCAGCCCAGTCAGCATAGGGGGAACAAAGTGAACCAGAGTGATGGAGTGATGACGAATGGTCTCCAATATCAGTTCTGGAGACTGATGCGCTTTAGGCGCTGACATGACGATGGCGGCACCTGTCCAGTTCGCCCACAACAGTTCCCAGACCGACACATCAAACGTGTAAGGCGTTTTTTGTAGAACCCGGTCATGCTCACTCAGTGGATACTGGCTTTGCAGTGCTTCGATTCGGTTGACGACTCCGTTATGCGGCACCATCACCCCTTTAGGCTGCCCGGTAGTACCCGATGTGTAGATGATGTAAGCCATGTCGCGGCTGGTGATTTGGGAATCCAAGTTCTGAACTGGCTGTTTGGCGTAGGTCTCGACGCTATCAATGCAGATGCATTCGGTTCCCAGCCCTTCTATGGTTTCTAAAACTGACTTTTCCCACGTTTGCTGCGTCAGAACGAATTGCGCTTTGGTGTCTTCAAAAATGTAGCGAGTACGCTTAACCGGGTTATCAGTAGCAATGGGTACATAAGCCCCGCCCGATTTCATCACTGCCAGAATGCCGACCACCATCTCTAAGCTGCGATCCAGATAAAGTGCGATAGGCGTGTTGGGAGATAAGCTCTGTCGGTTTCGATTCAGGTAGCTTTCTTGAAGAAATCTCGCTAGCTGGTTCGCTCGCTGGTTTAACTGGCGATACGTCAGTGAGTGCTCACCAAATATGAGCGCGATGTTGTCTGGTGTTTTTTCCACTTGCGCTTCAAACATGGCGTGAAGCGTTTTGCTGCTTTGATACGGTTTTTGCGTTTTATTCCAACGCTCCGAATCAGCAAGTAACCGAGATAAATCCAGCAGTGGCAACTGGCCAACCGACGATGACGAAGACATCTGGCATTGAATAATATGCTCAAATATCTCGCCAAAACGCGCAATGGTGCTTTCGTCAAACAGCGCGGGCTTATAGTTAAATGCCACACGTATTGAATCAGACTCATCTCGACAGATCAGGCTTAAGTCGTAACGGTTTTGATCATTACCAAGACGTTCCTCACCATAAGGGCTCCAGCCTTCTGCCTGGTATTGCTCACCTAAATGGCTTCGATGTTCACGCAACAGAAACAAAGTGCGCGCAACCTGCCCGTCCTGACTGTCTTGTGTAATGTTGAGTTCTCGGTTTATCTGGCCAAGAGAAATATCGCTGTGTTCAATCGCATCAAATACCGTTTTCTGAACGGTTTGAGCCACTTCCCAGAAGGTCTGATGCGGGTCTGGCTGAATCCTGAGTAACGCCTCTCCGGCAAACAAACCTACCAACTCGCGAAGTTCTGGACGGTTGCGATTGGTTAACGCAGACGCGATGGCGAGATCCGACTGACCTGTGATGCGGTGTAGCAATACCGAATACGCCGACAGCAAAGTGGAGTACAGCGATATGCCCTGCTCTGTGCAACGCTGCTTCAGCCATTGGGTCAGCGAAGCAGGCAAGACATGCTCCCACTGGCGTACCTCCGTATCCGCCTGAATCCCGGGCATTCGATCAAAAGGGAGCGACAGCGAAACATCACACTGATTTAACTGCTGCTTCCAATACGCCAGGTGCGCTGAACGACGATTTTGTTGCGCATCTTGTTGCAACCAGTGGGCATAGTCCCCTTGCTGAATCGGTAGCTCTGGAAGTACTGTCTCATTTGAACCGCAATGGTAGTGATGGAAAAAATCACGCTCAAAGTTTGCTATCGAGCCTCCATCAAAAATCAAATGCGAGAAAACAAAGATAACTTTGGTATCTTCACCCTGAAGGGCGTGAATTCGGAAAAGTGGTCCATTGTGTAAATCAAAAGGTTCGGCAATAAATTGCTGGATGACGTGGTTAAGATCGTTTGGGTCTGAAAGCTCAACAGACTGGTCAATGGCGTAATGAACTTCGGGTAACACACATTGCTTTAGCTTGCCTTCTTGGTTTCTGAATACGGTTCTCAGGCTTTCATGCCGTTGAACCACCTTATCCATCGCTTCTCGCACCGCATTCGCATCAAAGTTCTCTACTCTATACATACAAGGAATGTTGCTGGTCGACACCGATTCATTCAGGCTTTCCAGCACCCACATATCCTGTAGCAGCTCGGTCACCGGCAAAGTGTTAGTCTCTCGACTGACCTTTGAGATCCCACTCGTCGGTTTGAGTTTACGTTTAGCCAGAAGCTTTTTTCTTTGCTCTTGGGAAAGCGAAAGTCTTCCCTTTCTTTCACCACTCATACATTGCTCGCCTTATTGCTGACTGGTTGTTTTCATTGCTGTATTTCGATTGATGGTTACTGAGACGCCATCAGGGCTTCGATTTCTTCGTCACTCATGTCTGCCAGAATCAGATCTTCTATCCATACGGACAGATCTCGAATGGTGTTTGCGCGTGTAATGAAGTCGGAAAACTTCACTTCAATACCCAGCTCGGAATGCACCGCCCCTAGAAGCTGAATTGCCAGAACTGAAGTCCCCCCCATCGCCATAAAGCCTTGCTCACAACATATGGGAGAACGATTGAAGACTTCACACCAGAGTCTGTGAACTTCTTCTTCAATGTCAGTTTCAGGAACGGAGATTTCAGCTTCTGGCATCGAAGCGCCCGGCACATCGACGGGTTCTATTGACTGAATGGGGTACAGGGCAAGGCTCTTGCGATCCACTTTGCCATTGTCGGTCAATGGCAAGGTGGTGAGCAGCTGGATATGGCTAGGGATCATGTAATCGGGAAGTTTTGATACTAATGCTTCTCGAATTTGCCCCGAGCTGAGCGACTCGCCAGAATGGAGCACTACAAATGCAGCAATGCTATCTTTCACCAACTCAGCCTGTGAAAGGACGACTCCGACTTGCTGGACGCCAGAAACGGCTAAGATATGGCTTTCAATATCACCCAACTCAATACGATGTCCGTTGACTTTGACCTGGTGATCTTTGCGCCCCAAGCACTGATAGCTGCCATCGGGTTGGCGCACGCCTAAGTCGCCTGTTTTGTAGAGTTTCCTATTGGAGACTAAAGGATGTTGTACAAAGCTTTGGGCGGTTAACTCTGGCTTTTTCCAGTACCCTGCACTGACACCCATTCCTGCAATGCAAAGCTCCCCTATCTCACCTTCTTCAACAGGCTGAGCTTCTTCATTCAGAAGGTAAACTTGCGTATTGAGAATCGGGAGGCCAATATCCACCTGGCTTCGATGGGTAAGCTCCTGAACGCAAGACCACACGGTGGTTTCAGTGGGTCCGTACATGTTGAATAGGCGCGCGGAGGTCGCGCTTTGCAGTTTTTCGAGTAAAGGCTGCGGCAGAGCTTCGCCACCAATCAGCAGTAGATTGAGTTTGGACAGCGCCACCGTAAACATGGGGTTTTCCAAAAGTAATGTCAGATGCGATGGCGTGATTTGAAGCGCATCTACAGATTCAGTCACCTGCGCCAGTGCCGTGGCGGATTTACGTTGGTCGTCAGACACAAGGTGTACAGATAACCCCTGCAGGAGAGCAACTATCGATTCGAGCACAAAAATGTCAAAGCATACCGTGGTCAGTGACGCGATACTGGCAACACTGTCCAGACCAATGCTTTCCTGCATGCCGGCATTAAAGTTCAGTAAGTTTTGATGAGTAACACACACGCCTTTCGGCTTTCCTGTCGAACCGGAAGTGTAAATGATATAAGCCAAATCAGAAGGTTGGCTGGTATGCGCATCAAAACCCGAAGAAATGGCTTCACATTCAGAAGCACGAACCACGCAGACATCAGATTGAACGCTTATCGCATTCATACATTCCAAACCGCTCTCATCAACCAACACTGCATGGCACTGACTGTCTTCAAGCATGTATTCAATGCGAGAGCTTGGGTAATTCAGGTCTATCGGAATGTACGTCGCCCCGACTTTTAATATCGCCAGTATAGAAACGATGGTATCAATAGAGCGATCCAATAAAATGGCAACTCTGTTTTGTGGTTTTATCTGGCTACTGATAAGTAAATTGGCAAGCTTGTTTGCTTTTTCTTCTAATTGGCTAAAGCTTATTGCCTGATTATTAAAGACCACTGCGTTATTGTCTTTCGACAATAGCACTCTTTGTTCAAACAATCGTTGAAGGCTTATATTTTGATATTGATCACAACCATCAATCATATTTGTTCCACGTAATATTATTCATAAATGTAAAGCTATCTCTTTGAAATAACCTTTAAGAAATATCTGAATACCGGTATTTAATTATTCGCTTTAAGCCTTCGCTCTAGCAGTGCTCTTTTATTAATTTTTCTTTTTATCGCAGGATTTACTGAATTAGATTCTGGTTGAGGTCTTTTTTCTGATAACTCAGGTGGCGACACGTATCCGCTTTTTTCAGATACCAAAGTTTCAACCAGATGATTGATTGCTGAAAACGGCTGCTCCTGATTAATATGATGAGCCACCTCAACACATCGCTCATTCAACAAGCCAGAACTAAGTTCATCGATAGATTGTCGAAGCGTTTCTACATTCCAGTCAGATTGCGGCAGGAATCGACCGACTCCCAATGATTCAACCCTTCTGGCGTTATCAGGTCCGTCAGTCATATGAGCCATGACAAGCTGGGGGACACCTGAAGCTAGGCACTGAGCGGTACTGCCAATTCCGCCATGGTGAATAACTAAAGAGCAATGTGGAAACACCTTATCAAAAGGCAATCTTCTGGCTCTCAAAACCTTCGAAGGCAAAGTATTAGGGAGTAAGTGGTCGTGTTCTGTCACGACGATAGCCGCTCGGTCATATCGCTCACAGGCCTCTATCGCGATTCGATAAAAATCTCTTGAAATCAGTTGGCTGGTTCCACCCGTAATTAATATAGGGTTAGGGTATTGAGACAGAAAGTGGGCAATGCTGTCCGGTATCTCATTGGATTCGTCAGGTTGAGGTAACGGAAAACCAATGGCTTCAGGTGCTAACTGCCCCGAGATTTCAGATTTCCACTCTGAAAGGTGACTCCAGAGTGCCAGACTGTGAGGTACTGAGCACTGGTAATCCAGCCATGTGGACTGGGTACTAAGACCAAGTTCACTTCTTAACTCATTGATTTCACGGTCTGCTAACGCTTTAAAGCTTTGATTGATGAGCGTCATGTAGCTTAAATTGCTTGGGGCAAGATACACGTTGACGTAAGGAATCTTGTGCACCTCAGACAAGTGCATGGCAGCAATACTGGAGCGACAGCGCCCAATGATCACGGTATCAGGCTCAGCAGCCCATTTGACCATAATATTGAATTCTTTAAGGCGACGCTCTGGGCTTAAATATTGATTCCGAAAAGCTTCGAATTGTTGTGGCTGGGTGAAGGGTTCAAGGAAATCTGGTATAGCCACTTGCAGCTGTTGGTATTCCTGCTCACTTTCCCAAGCAGTAAAATTCAGCCCAGCTTCGTCAGCCCAATCCTTATAACCATAATGACTGAAAACACGAACTTGATGTCCCTGCTTTTTTAAATACACGCCCATTCGAATAAAAGGAAGTATATCTCCTCCCACCCAATGGCTAGCCAGTAATATATTCGCCATTTAATGTTCCAAGCCCATTTATAAATACCAAAACTAATAACAACACTATTATTTTGATTTATTTTTTACTGCGAAAAATATCACCAATAAAATTAGGGTTACATTAAGTTTGGATGAAAGTTAGACACACTTAACAATTATAAATTACTGTTCCAATGGTTTATCTATCTTGAGATTTATATTCTAGACAAAAGAAAAAAGCCGATATAAATCCGGAAAAGAAAAGCTTTACATCAATATATAGGAATAAAAATAAATGTAATTACCATTTATTTGACTTAGATTATTTTTTATTGACTAATTAAATAACAAAAAGGCAGCCATGATGCTGACTGCCTATTTTGATAAAAATAGTAATAACTATTACGCGTTTGAATAAAGCTCTCTGTCGCCCAACCAGCGGTCTATGATAGCTTGAGCATTGTTTGGATATTGCTCGTGCAGGTGTCTGGCAATACGCTGAACTTCCGGGATCATTTTTTGGTCCCGCACTAGATCGGCAATCTTAAAGTCTGCCAATCCGGTTTGTTTGGTTCCAAGCAGTTCACCCGGTCCACGAATTTCCAAATCGCGCTGTGCAATGACAAACCCATCGTTACTTTCTCGAAGCACACCCAAACGCTTCTGGGCTGTTTTTGAAAGCGGTGAGTGATAAAGCAGTACACAATGGCTGGCAACCGACCCTCGCCCAACTCGTCCTCGTAACTGGTGAAGTTGTGCCAAGCCTAGCCTTTCTGGGTTCTCGATGATCATCAAGCTGGAATTAGGCACATCCACCCCCACCTCGATGACTGTTGTTGCCACCAGCAGGTGAAGTTCATTGCTTTTGAACTGCGCCATAATGGCTTGTTTTTCAGCGGGCTTCATTCTGCCGTGCACCAACCCGACTTTAAGTTCAGGCAGTTGAAGCTTCAGCTCTTCGGCAGTATCCGCGGCGGCTTGCGCTTCTAACACTTCGGATTCATCAATCAGGGTACACACCCAGTAGGCTTGCTTGCCATCAAGGCAGGCACTGCGAACCCGGTCAATCACATCTTTGCGTCTGGTGTCTGGGATCGCGACGGTTTGAATGGGAGTTCGCCCTGGCGGTAGCTCATCGATAATCGAGGTTTCCAAATCAGCATACGCCGTCATGGCTAGGGTTCTTGGGATTGGGGTGGCGGTCATGATCAACTGATGCGGATAATAGCCTTGTTTGGTGCCTTTCTCCCGCAACTCCAAACGCTGATGTACCCCAAAGCGATGTTGCTCATCAATGATCACCAGTGATAGGTTCTTGAATTCCACATGTTCCTGAAACAGTGCATGAGTCCCCACCACCATTTGTGCTTCGCCACTGGCAATAGAAGCCAGTTCTTTCTCTTTGGCTTTGCCTTTTAACTTGCCAGCCAGCCAACCCACCTTAATTGGTTCACCGTTCAGCTTTATTTGTTCAAACCAGTTGGCAAAGTTGATGGCGTGTTGCTCTGCGAGTAACTCGGTTGGTGCCATCAAAGCGACCTGCTGCCCATGCTCCAGAGCCCGAACCGCCGCAAGTGCAGCAACCAGAGTTTTACCGGAACCTACATCCCCTTGTACCAATCGCATCATTGGATGAGGCGTCTCTAAATCCTGCTCGATTTCCTTCACCACGCGCTGCTGTGCCCCCGTTGGGCTAAATGGCAATAGATCCAGCAATTGCTTTTTGAGCCCATCCACATTTGGCAAAGGCAACGCGGCATCCAGTTGGGTTTTGCTTCGAACCGCCAGCATGGACAGGTTTTGCGCCAGCAATTCTTCTAAAATCAGACGCTTTTGAGCGGGGTGCTCGCCTAAGTCAAAGGCTTCTAAATCAATCGAAGGAGAAGGTCGATGGATAATATGCAGCGCTTGCCCCATGGTCATCTGATTGTTGTACAGACCGGAAGGAAGCAGCTCAGTGACAGCGGCTTTGTCCAGCAATTCCAGAGCCTGATCAGTCAGGTTACGTAGCGTGAGCTGACGAAGCCCTTCCGTCGTCGGGTAAACTGGCGTTAACGTGGGTTCGGTTTCGGCTTTTTGATCCGCCGCGTGGAATTTGTATTCGGGGTGAATAATCTCCAACCCGTTAGCGCCACGCTTTATCTCACCGTAAGCGTGTACCAACTTACCGTTAGAAAAATTGTTCTTCATCCCTGCGGTGAAATTGAAGAAACGCAGAGTAACGGTGCCATTGCCATCGCTAATTTTAACTACCAGCATTTTTCGACGACCAAATATGGTGTCTACTCCCATGACTTTCCCCTGCACCGCCGCCCATAGCCCAGGGTGGACTTTCGCCATGGGATAGACTCGGGTACGGTCTTCATAACGGGAAGGCAGATGAAACAAGAGATCCTGCACATTGTGCAGCCCAACTTTGGCAAGCTTTTCTGCTACTTTCGCACCCACGCCGGAAAGCTCAGTCAGTGGAATGGCAGATAACAGTTGGGACATAGGAATGCTCTCTTGCTCAGAAAAGTAAACGTGGATTCAGAGAGTTAGTTTGACTTGCTATCGCAAGATCTTCAAGGGGGCTGAAAACAACAGAGCCTCGATTTTCGAGGCTCTGTCTGCTGCGCGGTTTATTTCGCGGTTGGGAAGCTGATCTGGACTTTTAATCCGCCTTCGCTGCGGTTGTTGACCACTACTGAACCATGATGCTGGCTCATGATACGTTTCACTATCGCAAGCCCTAACCCAGTACCTTCACTTCCTCGGGCGGTATCGCCTCGGGTAAAGGGTTCAAACAGCTTGGCAATCTGGTCTTTTTCGATGCCGGGACCATTATCTTCCACACAGACCCACGCCAGCTTGTTATCTGCAGTCATGCCGGAGCTGACCTTAACCCAGCCGTCTCCATAGCGAATGGCGTTGACCACCAAGTTACTGATCGCACGTTTGATGGCGATCGGGCTGCCGAGCACAGGTTTACTGTCTTCAAAGAAGTCGGTTTCGACCTGAATTTCGTAGCCGCCTTCTGAGCTTGCTACTTCTTTCGCAATGTCGCTCAAATGAATTGATGTAAACGACTCTTTGTTAACCGGCTTCAGGTAATCCATAAACTGGCTGATGATCTCGTTACACTCTTCCGTGTCGCTGATGATGCCTTCGGCAAGGTAAGCATCTTCCGGAGACATCATCTCTGTTGCCAGACGTATTCGGGTGAGCGGAGTACGCAGGTCATGACTGATGCCCGCCATCAGCAACGCCCTATCGCCTTCTAGTTCCTGAATACCACGGGACATCTGATTAAAGGCTTTCGCTACTGCTTTTATCTCCGTCGCTCCACGCTCCGGAACAGGCGGTGGGATCTCTCCACGGCCTACGCTCTTCGCGGCACGCTCTAACGCCATCAGAGGGCGGTTTTGCAAACGGATGAACAACCAGCCACCCGCAATAATCAATAAAGCACCAATCAGGCTATTGCGGAAAAACGGAGCAAAGTCTTCTTCCTGCAATTCAGAAAGAGGAATACGAATAAGAAATCCGGGAAGCGACTCAATTTTTACCCAAAGAACATAGCTTTCGTCTGACAGAATCAGGCGAACGTGACTTTCCCGATCCAATGCAGTTGTCATTTCCTGACTCATAAGTTCGATTTCAGTCGCGCGGTCATACTCTTCCACAATGGCTTCGTCCAGAGTATGCATGGTAACGCCAAGCTGCTCTAACAGCTTTCTACGCTGAGGGGCATCGAGTGTCACCCCGGATTCAAGCTCTACACTTTCATCCAGCATCAGGTTCATTTCGTAGGCAAGAATACGGTTGAACTGTTGCAGGCTGGGCAAAAGCGCGTAGTTGTAGACAGCAAAATAAGAGAACACCTGACTGGCGATCAGCAAAGTAAGAAACAGAAAAATACTTTGGGTGCGGGAGCTGCGTAATCGCATGGAAGGCTCCTTGGGATGTTTGTTGTGATTAGGGTCTGAAGACCTATTGTGATGAAAAAAGTTAGGGAGTAAGTTCGTCACGTTTGTGTCGTCTTTACTCCCTATCTTAACGGTTTAGTTAGGATTACATCTCTTTGCCGTCTGGCACAAATACGTAACCTAGTCCCCAGACCGTCTGAATATAGCGTGGGCGGCTTGGGTCTTCTTCCAGCATACGTCTCAAACGAGAAATCTGAACGTCGATGGAACGTTCCATTGCTGAGTATTCACGTCCACGAGCCATGTTCATTAGCTTGTCACGAGACATCGGCTCACGGGCATTGGTTACCAGTGCTTTCAACACGGCAAATTCACCGGAAGTCAGAGGCATAGGCTCTTCACCGCGGAACATTTCACGCGTGCCAAGGTTAAGTACAAAATCACCAAACTCGATCACTTTGTCTTCAGCACTTGGCGCACCCGGAGCTTCAATCGTCTGACGACGCAATACCGCACGAATACGGGCAAGTAATTCACGAGGATTAAACGGCTTTGGCAGGTAATCATCGGCGCCCACTTCCAAACCAACGATACGATCGATTTCATCGCCTTTTGCCGTCAGCATCAGAATAGGCAGCATGTTGTTGGCATTACGCAGACGGCGGCAGATAGACAAACCATCTTCGCCTGGCAGCATCAAATCCAACACCATCAGATGAAAGTTTTCACGTGTTAGCAGACGATCCATCTGTTCGCTGTTGGCAACACTACGCACCTGAAAACCTTGTTCAGATAAGTAGCGCTCTAACAATGAACGTAAACGAGCATCGTCATCTACCACTAGTATTTTGTAGTTCTCTTGCATAGATCTTACTTCCGCTAACAACTTTTAACATCGCCATAAAGGTAGCATTGACTGAGCGTTTTTCACTCGATCAATTGTTACACTTTATTTCCTCGCTTCATATATGAAACATCTATAGAAGCACGAGTATATACTTTATCTCATACGGACAGCGAGAGAATATTGTCAGAGAAATCTTCTTTATCAGAGAATTATGCTTCTACATCACAGAAGATGATTCTATTTTTTCAATTGTCACAGGAATGGATTTCGAAATCGGGGTAAAACTTAGCTCCCCATGACTGTCTAACGCCACCAGAGGATTGGTTTCTGGGAAATACGCTGCCAGATTGCCTGCCGGAATATCGTAAGGCACCAGCTTGAACTTGCTGACTTTTCGCTCAACATCATCCCCCCAACAAGCCGTAATGGTTACCCGATCGCCCTCTTCCAGCCCGAGCAGTTTGATATCTGAAGAATTAATAAACAACACTTTACGTTCACCGGTAACGCCTCGATACCGGTCATTAAACCCGTAGATGGTGGTGTTGTA
The DNA here is from genome assembly GCF_019904195.1 of Vibrio sp. SCSIO 43132. Taxonomy (NCBI): domain Bacteria; kingdom Pseudomonadati; phylum Pseudomonadota; class Gammaproteobacteria; order Vibrionales; family Vibrionaceae; genus Vibrio; species Vibrio sp. SCSIO 43132. The sequence goes on along the minus strand of NZ_CP063199.1, from coordinate 148,300 downwards.
CTGGTCATGCGATCTCATGGTTTGTAACACAAAAACGGGAGTACTTTTTTTCCTCGGCTTCGCCCACTTGATAATAGAGTCAGGCAACTCGTGAGAATGAAATGTCGCTCTATTGCTCTCCGTCATCCAGATCCGCTCTGCCGCTCGGTTACCAAGATAAAACCCGCCAGGCTCTTTGATGCGCTGATTAAAATCGTCAAACCCGGGAATGGTGCGCTCGATTAAGTCTCGGATTCGGTCATAGTCTTCGGCTAACCAAAGCCAGTCGACCGGACTTTTCCCCAGCACAGCATTAGCCATACCAGCCACGATGACAGGTTCAGAGCGCATGTTGGCGGTATCGCTTTCGACTACCCCTCCAGACGCATGGACCATGCTGAATGAATCTTCGACTGTCACTTTTTGTGCCCCGTTTTTTTGCAGGTCGATGTCCGTACGCCCCAAACAGGGCAATAGCAAGGAGGCTTTTCCGGGAGTCACGTGAGTGCGATTCAACTTGGTTGCAATATTCACCGTTAATTCGCAGGACGCCAGAGCTTTGAGAGTTCGCTCTGTATCCGGTGTCGCCGCAGCAAAGTTTCCACCTAAAGCGATGAAGACTTTGCTTTCTCCATTTTCCATCGCCTGAATCGCTTGCACCGTGTTGTGCCCTGCTTTTCTGGGCGGATTAAATCCAAACTGCGCTTCAAGAGAATCTAACAAAGCGGCAGGGGCTTTTTCATCAATCCCCATGGTTCGGTCACCCTGTACATTGCTGTGACCACGAACCGGGCAAAGACCGGAGCCTTTCTTGCCAATTTGCCCACACAGCAACTGAAGATTAGCCATCTCCTGAATGGTTTTCACCGAGTGATGGTGCTGGGTAATGCCCATCGCCCAGGTCAGAATCACATTTTCACTTTGCTGATAAATTCGCGCTGCCAGCTCTATCTCATTTTGCTTAAGCCCGGATTGTTCGGTGATTTTGTCCCACGGAGTCGCTCGCACGGTATCTAGGTAAGTCTCTAAACCAAGAGTATGGTCCTTTATGAATTCCGCATCAAACACCGACGACGGTGCTCTTTCTTCCATCGCCAGCAAAGCTTTCACCATTCCACGCACCACCGCCATATCGCCACCCAGCTTTGGCGTGAAGTAATGATGAGTCAGCTGAGTTCCACCGCCTGTCAGCATTTCATCCATGGCTTGAGGATTGGTAAACTTTTGCAGCCCCCGTTCTTTCAAGGTGTTAAAGGTCACGATGTTTGCCCCTCGCAATGAGGCACTCCTTAACGTATCCAGCATTCGAGGGTGATTGGTCCCTGGGTTTTGCCCAAATACAAAAATGGCGTCCGCATGTTCGAAGTCATTCAAGGTGACAGTACCCTTTCCCACACCGATCGACTGTTTTAGCGCTACACCACTGGCTTCATGGCACATATTGGAACAGTCCGGGAAGTTGTTGGTGCCATAGGCGCGCACAAACAACTGATACAGGAATGCTGCTTCGTTACTGGCTCTGCCGGAGGTATAGAACTCTGCCTGATTGGGGTCAGGTAAGGCTTTTAAATGTCTGGCGATGAGTTCAAACGCTTCTCCCCAGCGAATTGGCTGATAGTGGTCGGATTCTGCGTTATAAATCATGGGCTCTGAAAGTCGTCCCTGATCTTCCAAAAAATAGTCGCTCTGCTTGGCAAGCCATGAGACAGGGTAAGTTGCAAAGAAATCGGCTCGCACACGTCGGCTGGTCGCTTCCCAGTTCACGGCTTTCGCGCCATTTTCACAGAACTTAAAGCGGCGATTTTCTTCTAATTCACCCCAAGCACAACCGGGGCAATCAAAACCATCGTGCTGATTGGTGCTGAGTAAGTTACGAATATTGCGAATGACGCTTTCACTTTTCATTAAGTGCTGAGTCGTGCTCATTAAAGCACCCCAGCCGCCCGCATTACCTTTGTATTTTTTAACTGTCATGACTGACTCCGATATCCGTATCAGATATGTCTCATTTTCTACATACTTTCCGACAAACGATGCTCACCGCAATAGACGTTAAAAGACGCTTGCTGACAAAACCCAATCAATGTCACCCCAAAGCGATGCGCCATTTGCACTGCAATGTGAGTAGGAGCGCCGACGGAAACCACGACGGGGATTCCTGCTACTACGATCTTTTGCATCATCTCGATGCTAATTCGCCCACTGAGCGCTACCATTTGACCTTGAGCTTCAAGCTTACGGTCACGAGCCCTCAGCCCTACCAATTTATCCAGCGCATTGTGTCGACCCACATCTTCCGCTATCGCCAGAAACTCTCCCTGCTCATCAAACAATGCGCATCCGTGCGATGCCCCCGTTTGAGCAAACAGTGCCTGATGGGATTTCAATATCTCGGGCAACTTGGTGACGACTTGGAGATGCAACCAGCCAGACTCCCCTTGCAGGGCAGGAACCCCACGAGTTTCCAGCCAACGAATTGAAGATTTACCGCAGATCCCGCAGCTTGAATAGGAAGGTGAGCGCGTCAGGTCATCAAAATCCACAACGACCTTGCCTGATATCTCTACCGCACACTGATTCCTGCCATCCGAGTCTTCATTCAGATTGATGCTTCGAATGTCCGCAGCGCTCGTTACTACTCCTTCTGCCAGCAGTAATCCAGTCACCATTTCTTCGTCTTGTCCCGGTGTTCGCATGGTCGACATCCAGAGCTTTTCGTTGATGGTATCTTCTGATTTCTGGCGCAACCAGATTGCCAGCGGCTCCTCAACGACTAGGGTGTCAGTCTGAGGAGTAGCATGACCACGGCTGATTTTGAGTCGATTGACACTTCTGACGGATTCGGAACTTTGCTCTCTCACTTGAACGACGGAACCTGTTGCTCTAATTTTTGTCATTGCTGGCTCATTTTCTATTCCATACATAAAATGAAACAGCAAATGACGTGCTACGCCACATCAGAGCATAAAAAATGGGCACTTGATGTCGAAATCGCGACATTCCGTGGCTGAAATTAAATCCCATGTCAAAATTACTCAAATCCCATAAGTTGATGCATTCCATTTGAACCGACTTGTGGTACAACAGACCCTAACTTCGGATACCGCTCAAAGCTGGATGAAAACAAACTTAATTACCCGCGAAGGCTACAACCGCCTGAAAGAAGAATTGGATTTTCTGTGGAAAGAAGATCGCCCGGAAGTCACCAAGAAAGTGACGTGGGCAGCCAGCCTTGGCGACCGCTCAGAAAACGCCGATTACCAGTACAACAAAAAACGTTTACGCGAAATTGACCGCCGGGTTCGCTACCTGCGCAAAAGACTGGAACAGGTCAAAGTAGTGGATTACGCCCCTCAGCAAGACGGCAAAGTCTTCTTTGGTGCCTGGGTAGAAGTCGAAAACGAAGCTGGCGACGTTAAACGCTTTCGCATTGTCGGCCCTGATGAAATTTACGGTGGAGTGAAAGATTACATCTCCATCGACTCGCCCATGGCGCGAGCCCTACTAAAAAAAGAAGTGGACGACGAATGCGTGGTCCGCACTCCTGAAGGTGAAAAAGAATGGTTTATCAATGCCATTCAGTACGACCAGAGCTAAGCTTCTAGACGTATCGACCTTTCCTACATTCTAAAGAATAACTAAGAGTACACACGGATGAGCCAAGCTATCTGTCAAACCATTGCTCAAGAACTCAGTGTTCGTACCGAGCAAGTCCTTGCCGCTGTTACCCTGATCGACGATGGCAACACGGTTCCATTTATCGCCCGTTACCGTAAGGAGGTGACGGGTGGATTAGATGACACTCAATTGCGTAACCTCGACGCACGCCTTTCTTACCTGAGAGAAATGGATGAGCGCCGCCAGACCATTCTGAAATCGATTCAAGAGCAAGGCAAACTTACCTCCGAGCTTGAAGCAGAAATCAACGGCGCTGACAGCAAGACTCGCCTTGAAGACTTATACCTGCCTTACAAACCCAAACGTCGCACCAAAGGGCAAATCGCCATTGAAGCTGGTTTAGAGCCACTCGCGGACACCCTTTGGCAACAGCCAGAGCACGATCCGGAAAGCGAAGCCAGTAAATACTTCAATACTGAAAAAGGCATTGAAGACACCAAAGCCGCTTTGGATGGTGCTCGCGCCATCATCATGGAGCGCATTGCAGAAGATGCAAATTTGCTAGAGAAGGTACGTATGTACCTGAATAAACACGCCGAGTTGAGCGCGCGCGTTATCGAGGGCAAAGAGCGTGAAGGTGAGAAGTTCAAAGATTACTTCGAGCACGATGAAGCGATCAGCAAAGCACCTTCACACCGTGCTCTGGCTATGCTTCGCGGTCGTAACGAAGGTTTCCTGCAATTGGCAATGAATGCCGACCCGCAACAGGAAGAAGGTCAGCGCGGTTCTTACTGCGAATCCATCATTGCCGAGCATTACGGTATCCACCTTAGCCAAGCTCCTGCCGATAGCTGGCGTAAGCAAGTGATCAGTTGGGCGTGGCGCATTAAAATTTCCATGCACATGGAAACCGAACTGATGGCAGCGCTAAAAGAGCGCGCAGAAATCGAAGCCATTGAAGTGTTCGCCACCAATTTAAAAGACCTGTTGATGGCGGCGCCAGCAGGACCTCGTGCCACTTTGGGTCTTGACCCTGGCCTGCGTACAGGTTCAAAAATTGCGGTGGTGGACTCCACGGGTAAAGTGCTGGCGACAGACACTATCTACCCTCATCCACCTCAAAAGCAATACGACAAATCTGCACACGTGGTAGAGCAATTGGTTCGCCAGTTCAATGTTGACCTGATTGCCATTGGTAACGGAACCGCTTCACGTGAAACCGACGCCTTTGTGGCAGACGTCATCAAACGCGACAACTTAAAAGTGCAGAAGATCATCGTCAGCGAAGCGGGTGCTTCGGTGTACTCCGCATCGGAATTGGCGGCGAAAGAATTCCCGAATATGGATGTGTCACTACGTGGTGCAGTGTCGATTGCCCGTCGTCTGCAAGATCCACTGGCAGAGCTGGTGAAAATCGATCCGAAATCCATTGGTGTCGGTCAGTATCAGCACGACGTCAGCCAAAGCCTGCTGGCAAAACGTCTGGATGCCGTGGTGGAAGACTGTGTAAACGCCGTGGGCGTGGATGTAAACACCGCTTCTCCGGCGCTGCTTACTCGCGTTGCAGGGCTATCCAGCACGCTGGCACAAAACATTGTCGACTTCCGTGATGAGAATGGCCGCTTTGAAAGCCGCACAACCTTGAAGAAAGTCGCGCGCCTTGGTCCTAAGGCTTTCGAGCAATGTGCCGGTTTCCTTCGCATCATGGATGGAAAAAACCCGCTGGACGCGTCTTCGGTTCACCCTGAAGCCTACCCGGTAGTGAAATCCATCGCGGAAAAGAATCAGAAAGACGTCAAAGGTATGATTGGTGACAGTGGTTTCCTCAAAGCGCTGAAAGCCGTTGATTACACTGACGACACGTTTGGTTTACCGACGGTTACCGACATCATCAAAGAGCTCGACAAGCCAGGGCGCGACCCTCGTCCTGAGTTCAAAACCGCGACGTTCGCGGACGGTATCAATGCAGTCTCGGATCTAGAGCCGGGCATGGTGCTGGAAGGCGTGGTCTCTAACGTGGCAAACTTCGGCGCCTTTGTGGACATCGGTGTCCACCAAGATGGTCTAGTACACATATCTGCACTGACCGATCGTTACGTGTCTGATCCTCGCGAAGTGGTGAAAGCTGGTGACATCGTCAAAGTGAAGGTGATGGAAGTGGACGTTCAGCGCAAACGCATCGGGCTTTCAATGAGGCTGAATGACGAGCCGGGACAAGACAACCGGAGCTCTCGCCCTTCTGGTCAGCGCCAAGACAGAAGCAATCAACGTAACCGCAACCAAGGGCAACGCAACGAGCCTCAAAACGGTGCAATGGGTGGTGCATTCGCTGCTGCCTTTGCTAATGCGAAGAAGCGTTAATTATCTCCCAAGGTGAAAATAGAAAGGCGCTGAATTCAGCGCCTTCTTTTATTCCTCAATGATTCGCAAAGATTACTTAGCCTTTCGGAACGTATAGTTACCTTTGATTTTTCGCCACAATCCAAACACATCGGTTCTTGGGAAAATCGCAATTCGCCTTATTTGATAAGGATCCTGATGGAGTGCATGGGGACCGGAATTGGTTGCGACACTGAAGTCATAACCCAATTCTTTGCTAATGCGTTTTGTGTCTTCGTTATGGTCACCATACGGGTAAGCAAACGAAGTCAGCGACTTACCCAGTAGCGCTTCCAGCTCTTCTTTGTTGGCTTTGATTTCATGCCTCTGCTGCGCTTCATCCAGTTGGCTGAGCTTCGGATGCGTCAGTGTATGTCCACCCACTTCGACCAAACCAGAATCCGACATCTCTTTTAGCTGCTCACGAGACATCAACTCCACTTTGCGATCCGGTGTCTCTACCCCTTCCACATCCCAGCGGTTGTAGGTTTCGCCCGTCACCGCATAAAGCACCGCTTTGAAGTTGTACTTTTTCAGCAAGGGCAACAGTAACTCGTGGTTGTCTTTGAACCCATCATCCACGGTTATCATGATGAACCGCTTACCCGGAGACAGCCTGTGAATGAAACCCTTGTCTTTCAGATCTTCAAAGGTAACGGTTTCAAAACCCATCTTCTTAATCAGTTGGAAGTGCTTTTCAAGCATGTCGATATGCATGAATGTACCATGGATGCCTTTTTCCGAGTCGTCTCGAATAAAGCGGTGATACATGATGATCGGCATCTCTTTTTGCAGCTTGGTGACCGTGACATCCTGATAAATTCCTTCAAGCTGCTCAACAATAGAATCCAGCTCGTAGTTCTCTCGGATGGTGCGCGATACATTTTCATCGCAATGAGGTTGACTCACAGCCTGCTCAACCAGCGCCGGAACTTGAGTAAAGTCGATATCAAGATCTTTCGGTCCAATGTCACCAAAGTTGGTCGACATCGCCGTCTTGATGTTCTCCTGATTCACCAAACCGACCAAGCTGGCTTCTCCAACCGCTAAGGTTGGTCGACCGCAAAGCAGCGACTCCATGGCAACCCGGCCAGCGCCAATAACCAAATCCGATTGCGCCAGCATGGAAACCACGTCGTTGGTATAACCGGTAAATTCAACCGTCTCAGTAAAAGGTTTGAACCGTTCTGTCACCTCGCTTCCCGTCACCACTTTTACGTGGTACTTGTCGGTATCCAGACACTCTTTTAGCAACTGATAACACAAGTCGCCTTTCGGACCGCTCAAGCGACCGATAATCGTGATAACAGGCTTGGCATTCTGAGGCGCTGGCACCCATTGAAATTCGGAGGTATTGATGCCGTTTCGGCTGACTTCCAACTGCGCCTCGGGTACCTCAAGCTCATCAATAAGCTGCTTTTGAATCGCTTCACACACCGGAAGCGCTTTGTCGCCCATGGCGTGGAACCTTTTACGCGAAGCATGGACAGGCTGGCGACCATGAACGGTGGTCACCATTGGGGTGTTGGTAAGCTTGCAGGCAATATGACAGCTCCAGCTTGATGCTCGGGAATGTGCGTGCACCAATTGAATTCTGTGTTTTTTAATCAGATAGATAAGGTAGCCAACGTGCCAGAAGCGACGAAATACACTTCGCTTGTTGAAGCGAAGCTTAAAGAATTCCCCTTTGTGCGGCTTAGTCAGGGTATCGGATACGTATTTTACGTTGTGACCCAGCTCCGTGAGTTTGTCGCCGACTGTTGTGGCGTAGACTTCCGCGCCTGTGACTTCAAGCTGAGACAGCGCCATTAGGATATTCATTATTTGTTTTCCATTGCAGCATTCGAAGCAGTTAACTGGTAGCCCGCTACCAGGTCATGCCAATCAGATTGTTTCCAAAGAATGGAACGTTTTTTCTTTTCTTTTTCAAAGGATCGCAACAGGCGCGCGAGATTGCTTTCTTGCCAATCCGTCCCTGACTGAGTAGCACATTTATCAAAATCGATCAGCCAGACATCGCTCTTCGCATCAATCAGGATGTTGTGAATATTCAGGTCGGTATGGTTCACGCCTGCGTCGTGCATCTTTCTGATTTCTTGCCCAATGCGACGATAAACATCCGAACTCAGCGGGTGTTCGACCAATAACGCCACCAGATCTTTAGCGTCTTTGACTTTCTCAGTCAGGATATCTGCTCGGTAGAGAAATCCCTTTTTCGTTGCCTGCGCGGCAATGGGTTTGGGCACGCGAACGCCAGCTTGGCTTAATTCGTCCAGCACCTTCAATTCCTGATAGCAGCGCGTGTTTTCCCAACCAGAGAACCAGTAATCGTCCCGTACTAACTTGCCGAACAAGCCTCCGCGATAGTAGTGCCTTAGCGCCGCCTCTTGACCTTCAAGATCTAAAAACAAGGTGGTTCCTCGCCCTTTGGCACTGCCAATCACCTTACCGGAGGCTTTCCAATATTCAGGATCAAATAAATGATGCTCCGGTTCTGCCAGAGCATCATCAAACCAAATAATCTGATTGTCGGAACGAAAGGATTTGAGCATGGTTGTCTACTGAATGTTTAAGTAAGTGGACAGTGTAGCGAATTCAAACGATTAGAAGTAATAAATCGCCAACCCAATGGTGATAGCCATCCCAACATAGTTGTTGTTGAGAAAGGCTTGAAAGCACGCATCACGCTCTCGATGTCGCATCAAGTGTTGCTGATACACAAACAATACACCTGTCGCCAATACTCCCCAGTAGTAGCCGCTGCCAAGTTGTAGCCACATACCCAGAGCAATCAAAAGACCAACGGAAATCAGTTGAAGAATACCAATAATCAGTTTGTCGAAACGTCCAAACAGAATCGCCGTAGATTTAATGCCGATTTTCAGGTCATCGTCGCGATCCACCATGGCGTACTGGGTGTCATAAGCCACCGTCCAGAGCGCATTGATAAGGAAGACCAGCCACACTTGCGGCGGTAATTCACCAGACTGCGCCGCCCACGCCATGGGTATTGCCCAGCTGAAAGCAAGCCCTAAAAAGAGTTGTGGTAAGTGGGTAAAGCGCTTCATAAAGGGGTAAATAAACGCGAGTACGATGCCCACAAATGAAAGCTGAATGGTCAGGCTGTTCATGGTCAAAACCAGAACGAAAGAAACCAATCCTAGCACGGTGAAAAGTGCCAGAGCTTCTTTCGCACTCACTAGTCCGGAAGGCAAAGGTCTGTTTTGCGTGCGTTTCACATGACCATCAAAATTGCGGTCCGCATAATCATTAATTACACACCCCGCAGAACGCATCAGAAAGACGCCTGCGATGAACACCAATAATACGTCCCAACGAGGAAAGCCTTCGGCGGCAAGAAACAGCGCCCAAAGTGTCGGCCAAAGTAACAACAGAGAGCCAATCGGGCGATCCAGTCGCATCAGTTGGCAGTATGCCTGAGCCTTCGCCTTTAGCATTTACACCTTCTCCTTGGTATAGATTGGTGCATCGGGTAAAAACAGTTCCGCCACCAGCATAGGTTTATGATTCATCCAAAGCGTCGAACGCCTTGCCATCAGTTCTCCATTAGGCAGTTTTGCCCAACCAAGCTCCAAACCATCACGATGCACGTTTTCAGCACTGAACACTGTAAGCCCTAGTGGGATGGTCCCCTGACGCGCGAGATCAGATTGCTGACCTTCCAATGAAGAGGTTGGAATTAAAGTACGCCCAATGACCCAAGGCGTGCTGTCGCCAGACAAAACGACTTCACGTAATAGGCACGATTCCGCAGGCAAACGCTGAAGCTCGTCCCCCGTTAAATGGTCAGTGTCTATTGTGCTGTTATTTAACAAATCAACATCAAGTTTATTGCAACGCTCGGCGAGCAAACGCGACAGCGATCCCGACTCCAACAACCACTGTTTTGAGTGTTCATCACGAAAGGAAAAGTGCTCGGGTTTCTGCCAGGTAACTGATTTCAGTGCGGTTAAGTACAACGATTTCAACTCATCCATACCATTATTCTATTTGACGCATTACAATAAAGCGTGATGCTGGAAAAATTTCTTTTATTTTGGTCACTGTTGACCCAGTATTGTAACAGACTATCGATCCCCAAGTTACCCATAAAAAGAAAAGACCCATTATGATTCGAAATCTTATAAAGCCATTTATCTTAGCTTTTGCACTGCTCTTTTCGGTTGCGGGAGCTGCTGAAGAAGAAAAGACCGGACCGCAATTTGCGTACTACACATTGCAACCGGACTTGACGACTAACTTCCACACCAATGGTAAGAAGCTTGGATATCTACAAGTTCGTATAGATATTATGGTGCCTGATGCGACCTTTGTCCCGTTGCTTGAGCAACATACTCCTCTGATTCGAGATGCAGTCATTGAACTGCTTGGAAAACAAGGGGAAGACACAGTGAAGTCTTTGTCGGGTAGAGAAGAGCTGCGCAAACAACTGATGGCGCACTTGAATGAAATATTGCTTCCCGAGACAGGTAAAACCGTGGTGTCAGATCTGCTGTTCACCAAATATCTATACCAGTAAGAAAGACCACTCAGAAAGCTAGATGAGAAGAGGCGTGAAAGCGCCTCTTTTTATGCGTGATTTTTACTTCAATACACGTTTAGTGTGCGCGTCAACCAGCCCCATAACACAGCCAGCCACTAAGCCCATCACATGTGCCGTGTTGGCGATTGCCATAAAAGGCTGGGCAAATCCGAAAATAAGCCAAACCAACATAAAACCAACTATCGGTTTAGCGATCGTAACCCCAAGATGTGGCGCTTTCCAACTGAGCATCCAAATGTATCCGAGCAGGGCATACACCACTCCGGACAAACCGCCAAAGTTAGGACCGGCGACAATAAACTGCCCAAGACCAGAAACCGCTGCGGATACTAAAAAGATTTGAATGACTTTGCCACTACCCAGCTTTCGCTCGATATCGCCACCAAGCTGCCACCACCAAAGAACATTAAACACGATATGTAAAACAGAGAAGTGCAGAATGGCATGAGTAAACCAACGCCAGATTTCAAATGCTTGCTGAGAAGATGCCGGGAAATGAAAGAGCTCTAAAAGTGCTCGTTCAAAACCAATAATTTGAGCAAAGAATATGACCCCGCAAACCACCATCCCAATCATAGTAACCGGACCGGCTTTTGCAGCAATCATGGAACCGACAGAGGGAGAATGGTAGCGAAACTGGCGCTTTCGACTTTCCGCCACTTTCCAGGAAGCTTCTGAATACTTGGGATCGCCGGGGTCACGAATAAAGGCAGAAAACTCAGCTTTGGCTTCTTCTGCGTCCTGATCATGCAACAGCCACAAGGCAAAGCGCCCTTCGCCCTCTGGCATCATCTCAACCAAGATATCTCTTGATGCCATATAATCAATATAGGCTTGACCCAGTCTAGGGTTGTCTACTTCCGCCAGTCTTATCACTTATTGTCCTATGCCGTCTCAACAGAGAGTCCGCTTCTCTGCCAAGCTTCAAAACCACCATCGACGCTATACACTTCCTCAAAACCCTGATTCACCATGTATTGCGCTGCACCCTGGCTACTCACACCGTGATAGCACATCACCAAAATAGGCTGCTCAAACTCATGCTCATTCATAAAAGACACAATCGTATCGTTAGTCAGGTGAAATGCGCTCGGTGCATGTGCCAGAGCAAACGACTGAGGGTCACGAATATCCACCATCACTGCTTCGCCATTTTCTAATTTCTGCTGTGCTTGTAAGACATCAATATGCTTAAACTGCTCCATTGGATTCCTTATTATGTGACGTTCTTTGAGTAAACTTTTTTATGACCTCAAGTGTAACGTATCCAAAGGCAAAGTTAGACTTGGAAGTAATAAGGTTATCCACGGCTGTGTAATTTTGCACCATTTGTGGAAAACTCTGTGGATTGCGTTGATAAAGTGTTTTTTGGATCTTAGATCCACAATATGTAGTGATGATCTTTGTTTTTCTGTGTGTAAGAGTAAACATATCCCCATAGGACAAAAGGGTCTTCACACCAATATACACCCGTATTTCTCACTTATACCGAAAGTTATTTTCACAGAGTTATCCACAAGCCAGCCTTATTTGAAAGATCAAAAAAGCCGGGTCCTTTCGGATCCCGGCTTTCTAAAAATTTAAGAACTAAATCAGAACTCGCCTACTGCCAGCTTCAGCTTCTTCATCGCGTTCTTTTCGAGCTGACGAATTCGCTCTGCGGAGACACTGTAAGTATCTGCCAATTCCTGAAGCGTCGCTTTCTGATCATCTAACCAACGTGAACGCACAATGTGCTGGCTGCGTTCGTCCAATGTTGCCAAAGCGTGGCTAAGACGGTTGTTGGTATGCGTTTCCCAGTTGGATGCTTCTACGTTTTCAGCAACATCAGAATGCTTGTCTTCGAGGTAAAGCACTGGCGCTGAGTAAGCTGCAGCTGAATCGTCGTCTTCGGTCGGCATTTCGAACGTGGCATCTTGTGCAGCAAGACGAGATTCCATCTCACGCACCTCTGAAGGCTCTACACCCAGCTCACGAGCCACGGTTTCTACTTCACCGTTATTAAACCAGCCAAGACGTTTCTTGTTCTTACGCAGGTTAAAGAAAAGCTTACGTTGCGCTTTAGTGGTCGCAATCTTAACGATACGCCAGTTACGCAGTACGTATTCATGAATTTCAGCTTTGATCCAGTGAACAGCAAAAGACACCAGACGAACCCCAACTTCAGGGTTAAAGCGTTTCACCGCTTTCATCAATCCGATGTTGCCTTCCTGAACCAAGTCAGCCATTGGAAGACCGTAGCCAGAGTAACCTCTCGCCACGTGAACAACAAATCGAAGGTGAGAAAGAATCAGCCCTTTCGCCGCGTCAATTTCGCCTTTGTAGTGTAATCGCTCGGCCAGTTCACGCTCCTCTTCAGCGGTCAGCATTGGGTAGCTGTTCACTGAACGGATATAGCTGTCTAGGCTATCTTGTGTAACTAGAGCCATCGGATACGCTTGCTTAGTCATTCAATTCCTCATTTGTCTCTGAATTTAGAGCAATGGTTAATTTAAACTCGCCTTCTTGAACTCAAAATGAACAAATCCAAGAGGGGGAAAGTTATTATCCATAGTTAAACGTCACTGGCAAGTCAGAGATCTTGTCTGCAACGCCATTCGCCACAATATATGACTTAAATTTGTTACACAGGTTCAATTTCTCTCAAGTGGCGTTGAGCGGAAAGCTTTGCAGCCACTAAACCGAGTGCCGTTCCTATCATCAGTAAGATGACGGTTTCATCCCAGTTCAACCCGATCAAACGGAACTGGCTGTCGTATAGCACAGCGAGGTCTTCCACCGCACCATTCAAAACAATAGTAATAATTGCAGTTAAAATCCACGCAGCAATCGCGCTGATACCACCAAACCACATACCAGTATACAGATAGGGTCTTAATATAAAGCTATCGGTAGCGCCGATGAGCTTCATGACCTGAATTTCTTCTTTGTGCGCCAGCACGTTGAATCTTAATGTGTTACCCACAATCAAAAAGACCGCACCTAACATCAACACGCCAAGCGCTGCTGCCAGAATTAACGCCAGATTGCGGATTGCGCCTAGTCTTTCTAACCAGTCTTCGTCCATGCGGACGTCCGTCACTTCCGAGTAATTTTGAAGCTTGATGGAAAGCTGAGATAACTCAGACTGGTCAGTTACGTTTGGAGTAATAACCAACACCGCAGGGAGCGCGTAATCGTCCAGCAATGACAAAGCCTGTTCCAGACCCGCGTGCTGGCTCATGTCTTCCAGCCCCTGTTGAGAAGACACGTATTCCACCGCTTTTATTTCAGTGAAACCTTCTAACTCGTCTTTCAGCACCATGATACGGGCTTCGGGGGTCTGTTCGATCAAAAAGGCGTTAATTTGGGAAGAGGTATTCATACCCTGCGCCGCAACGCTGAGGTTTTTTCCGACCAGATACAAACTTGCAGGCAAGGTTAACGCCATTGCAATGACGGCGAAGGTCAGCATGTTGCCAAGCGGTCTCTTCAGTAATTCGACTAAAGATGCTTTGGCCTGTTTGAAGTGCAGCTTTAGAAAACCATCGGTTTTTGGTCGATTATTAGCGCCCATAGGAATCTACCTCACTCAAAAAGCCTTGATTCAGCTCCAGACGGCGATACTGAGGACGCGTATTCATCAAATCGACGTCGTGAGTGGCAAACAATATGGACACACCTGCACGATTGAATTCATCAAACAAACTCACCACTTTGTTCGATAAGGTCTGATCGAGATTACCTGTAGGCTCATCCGCAAGCAGCAAAGTTGGGCGGTTTACCACGGCGCGGGCAATACCAACGCGTTGCTGTTCACCACCAGATAGTTGATTAGGCAGGCAACGTGCTTTGTCGAGCAATCCGGTTTTATCCAGCGCGGCTGACACACGACGCTTGATTTCATTTTCAGAAACAGACTCGATACGCATCGGGAGGGCGACATTGTCGTAAACGGTTCGATCCATCAGCAGACAGTGGTCCTGGAACACGATACCGATATTGCGGCGCAAGAAAGGTATATCATTGTTTTTTATACGAGTAATGTCGTGCCCGTTGAAGCTTATCTTGCCATCGGTAGGGCGTTCTATCGCACAAATGAGTTTGAGCAGGGTACTCTTCCCTGCTCCTGAATGCCCACCAAGAAAGGCCATTTCTCCGCGGCGCAGGTGGAAGTCCACCTTTTGCAGAGCTTGTCTGCCGCCACGATATGCTTTACTGACTTGCTGAAACCTGATCACGCGTGCTGATTCCTATCTGTTCGCCGTATTTAATCTTCTCGGCTAAATAGTGCATCAATAAACTCTTGCGTTTCAAATGGTCGCAAGTCATTGATACCTTCGCCTACACCAATATAGCGAATTGGAATCTTAAATTGATCAGCAATGGCGAAAATTACGCCACCTTTGGCAGTTCCATCAAGTTTTGTTAGCGTAATGCCCGTAATTGGTGCTACTTCGCTGAACAGTTTTGCCTGACTGATGGCGTTTTGCCCGGTACCCGCATCAAGCGTTAGCATAATTTCGTGTGGAGCTGAGCCATCAATCTTCTGCATCACACGCACAATCTTGCGAAGCTCTTCCATCAGGTTGCTCTTGTTTTGCAAGCGACCCGCAGTGTCGGCGATCACCACGTCTACACCACGCGCTTTCGCTGCTTCAATGGCATCGTAAATCACAGAAGCACTATCGGCACCCGTGTGTTGGGCGATCACAGGGACATCATTACGCTGACCCCATACCTGAAGTTGTTCTACTGCTGCAGCGCGGAAGGTATCACCCGCGGCTAACATGACTTTCTTGCCCTGAGACTGGAACTGTTTCGCAAGCTTACCGATGGTGGTCGTTTTACCAACGCCATTCACACCTACCATCAAGATCACGTAAGGGGTCTTGGTTGTATCGACTTCAAGTGGCTGCTCAACGTGGCTCAGGATGTCTGCCATTTCTTCTTTCAGCAGACCATAAAGCGCTTCGCCGTCTTTTAAATCGCGGTGAGAGGCTTTTTCCGTCAGGCTGTCGATGATTTTCACTGTGGTGTTCATACCCACATCGGCAATCAGAAGCTGCTCTTCCAGCTCTTCAAACAGGTCTTCATCGATCTGCTTGCCTTTGAACATGCCAAAGAAACCTGCACCGATGTTTTCTTTGGTGCGACTCAGGCTACGCTTCAGGCGAGTGAAGAAGCTTTCTGTTGGCTTTTCCTGCTCAATCACTTCAGGTTTAGCGGGCTCCTCAACGATTTCTTCCGTTGTCTCTGCCTGCTCGGGAATGTCCTGCGTGTCTTCTAGGGTTTCATCCACTGTTTCAGTAACAGCTTCTTCCTTAATTTCTTCAGCGACAGGAGGCTGTGATGGGGTTTCTGGCTGCTCTGTTTGTTCTCCAGCGCCATCTTGCGTCTGTTGGTTGGCTTGCTGGTTTTGCTCTTCTTCACCAAAGCCCAGCCAAGACAATAATCCGCGTTTTTTCTTACCTGTCATCGGGGTTCCTAAATAAACATCAAAAACTTTCTGGTACACTTGACCGCGTATACTATCACTTTATTCTCGGTCAAAAAATCTATGGCAAGACGTCGTCAGTCAAACTCATCACAAAAAAAACAATCCAGTGGCTTTGTCAGAATCATCAGCGGGCTTTGGCGCGGCAGAAAACTCCCTGTTCACGATGCTGAAGGGCTGCGCCCAACTACCGACCGAGTCAAAGAAACCTTATTCAACTGGCTGGCTCAGGATGTCCCTCAAGCAAAGGTTTTGGACCTATTTGCAGGTTCGGGTGGACTTGGGTTCGAAGCAGCAAGCCGTCAGGCGAGCAGTGTCACTATGCTGGAAATGAATCCTCAGGCACACAAGCAATTGCTTGCCAATATTCAAACGCTGAAGACAGATTCTATTGAAGCCATTCATGCCGATACGTTGGACTTTTTAAAACAGACCGGCTCGGCACACGATGTGGTGTTTATAGACCCGCCTTTTCGAAAAGACCTGTTGGACGCTGTGATACATTTGCTTGAACAAAATGGCTGGTTAAGCGCCAATGCGATGATTTATATTGAAGCGGAAAAAGAGCTGGCTCTGGATTCCATTCCGGCTCATTGGCAGCTGTACCGCGAGAAAACCGCGGGGCAGGTTTGCTACCGTTTGTTTGAAAGGGAAGAGAAATGAAGATACTTCTGGTTCTTGCGAAAGCAGCCATCGCGTTTGTCTGGCTGGTCCTGTTGGTGAATATTTTTCATCCGTTTCCAGGAAAAGCTGCCATTGCTCTGTACATCATGACCGCATTTCTGTTCATCATGCATGGTTTACAGATGTTAATTTTCATTGGTGCGTTTGGCGATAAAGTTCAAACCACGCGTTGGGAAAAATGGTCGATATTGCTGTTTGGTATTTTCTCGCTATTGGATATTCGCCGAAAATACATGATGTAATAAAAGGAAGCCGCAACAGATGTTGCGGCTTCTTTGTTATTAAGCTGAGTGATTAGATTAGGCAGCCTTGAAGTATGAGCTAACACCATCCAGAAACATTTGGGTGGAGATGATCACCAGAAGCAGTCCCATCAAGCGCTCGACGGCTTTTAGACCACGTTCTCCCAACAGTTTATGGAAGAAATCATAGAACATCAGAATCAGGAAGCTGGCACCCCAGGCAATCATTACCGCTCCTGACCATTCCCACAGCCTGTCCGGAGCCTGGTTAGAAAGAAGTAGCAACGAGGCGATCACCGAAGGTCCTGCAATCATAGGGATGGCGATAGGGACAATGTAAGGCTCTTCACCTGCGGCAAGCCCGGTTACACCACCTGGCTGTGGAAATATCATTCGAATCGCGATGATAAAGAGGATGATCCCCCCAGATATGCTTAACGTTTCCGGCTGGACATGCAGGAAGTTCAGAATTTTCTGACCCGCAAACAGGAACAGCATCAAAATCAGCAGCGCGAAGAACAGTTCCCGAACCAGTATTTTTCTTCTTCGCTTAGGGTCCAGATGTTTGAGTATGGACAGCAAAACCGGAAGGTTGCCGAGTGGGTCCATAATCAGAAACAACATGACAGCAGCGGACAAAATATCCATCAAAAATCTCAAGTCGACATCAAATGCCGACAAGTATATACCCAAGTAACCTCAAGATGCTCGGTTCAGCGAGAATTAACTGGCTTTTCAGACAAGACACCGATTTGAAGATCTAGTAGTTCTAAATCAAGAATCGGTAACGCAGTATGAAAGCCAGTTAAACTCGCCCTTGGGAGCCCATATTCTGTCTCACTTCATCGTCAAAGAACTTGGAAAGGACCCATCATTCCACTGCGTTCTCTTCCTTGAATTGAAACAGAATATGAGGCTCTGAATCCTGCTTCTTGAGGTCACTTGGGTATATGCCTCAATTGGACTTAGTTGCATTTTGTTTAGTGGGAGCAGACTCGCGCTGCGTTCAGAGAAATAAGTTCACCTTCAATAAACACTTTCTGCCTTTGAATGAAAAACTCCAATAAGGCTTCAATGGTCATGCCTTCTTTGCTGCAAGTATGAAAAGTCGCATCCGCACCGAATTCTGCTTCAATTTTCTGAGTGAGAGCTTGAATGGTAAGTGGTTGCTCGGCAAGAAGGTTAAGCACTTGGTGTGCATGAATAGATTGGGACATAAGACCTCCGGATTACACTGATGAAGGTTCAGCGTAATGGAAGCTCAATCAGGCTGTTTGATGTAACGCAAAGATAATGGATAAAGCGATGAAAAACAGCGCAACAAAGTAGCTGACTGATCCCCAGGCTTCTCCGTTCTGAACGGGCTTTCTGTAATGGTGGAGAACAAAAAGCATTTGTGACGCCAGTAAGACCAAACTGCCAATAAAGCCAATCAGGCTAAACAGGCTCATTTGCGCCAGCCAGACTTCTCCCGAAGCCCATAGCAACTGAACCAGCACCATTCCCATCAAAGTCACAGGGGCAAGTAGTGTGTCGAGCTGCGGAAGCATTAGCAGAAATACAATTACACCAGACGCAAACAGGAAAGCTGGTAACCACCAAATGATCTCGCTATCAAGCTGGGACCAGTATGCACCACTAATAGCGGCAATCCCAACAAGGTCGGAGGCAAACGCAACTTTGGATGTGGGCAGAGTCAGTCCACGAACCAGGTCGCTCAGGCACAGGGTAATAAAGCCTCCTAGCATCCATTGCGTTGCATCTGCATTCGGTGCAGTTACCCAAATAGCAATGCACAGCAATGCCGCAACAAGCGGTCGGAAGATCGCGTTACTTTTATCGCCGGAGCTTTGGGTTGCAATGTCTAGTAGGTTGGTTTGCTTCACGTGCTATTGACCTCTTAATAACCGTTCGCCAAATTCAGCTACTCTTAAAGTAGAGGGTCAGTGTAGAGAGAGCTCAAATGAAGTCCAGAGACAAATGCTCAATATTCGATCTGGATTAATCTTCAAACAGTAAATAAGAACAGGCATTCAACATACTGACACATAACATTAACAACGTTTGTGAATCTCTCGCCTTGCATCACTCATTGACATTTTCTCTATAAAAACACTATTCAAATAGAAAAAAATCACATTTTGAACTTATAAAACCAATCTAAAAATAAATTTAACTTATTGTTTTTTAATGAATATAAATGGAAATCATTAAGAAGAACTCTCTAAGAAAGACACGGAGGCAGTATGTCATTCTTAATTAAATCTATCTTAATGACCACCATGTTGTTGATATCTATTCTCAATTAAAAACAACCCAGTACATAGAAAACACCGAAAACAACGTTTTATTAGACCAACAACGATCAGTTCCACTCTAGACCTCATTTAAACAAGACAACTATTAGAGCAAAATAGAAACAAAATAAAACCATTTAAATACAACAATTTAAATCAAAATTTCAAAGAAAAACCAAATATCGAACAAATATAAAACAACAAAAACCTGACATTAAAGTGACGATTTTCGGTCACTTTAAGAATAGAAAACTTATACTTTTGAAAATCAGATCAAATAAAACTTGATCAACCCCCAAAAGTAATGCTATTCTTTTTGTCAACGGTTAAATAAAGATTTTTAGGAGCAGTGTTATGATTACACCTTCCCAAAGACAAGGACTTGTGATGATTGCAGTAGTTGTTGGTTTGATGACGCTGCCAATGCTTTACGTATAAGTTTTTGACTCATACCCCAACGAAAAAGGGTGACGCAAATGCGTCACCCTTTTTCGTTTTATCTGTATTTTAAAGATGCTTACTTAATTCTTGCCAATGTGCGTAGTAAAAGCTCAGCGCAGCTAAGGTGATCAACACCATCAAGCTGAGTGCGACTCCCCATATGAATCTCCCACTTCTTGGGGTCAGTTCCTTTTCACACTCATCACAAAGCTTTAAAAACTGCCCCGGATTATCCAGATCAATATCATTCTCATCATTCACCAATGAATCCCGGGTGGCAGCGACTGAGCGAAGTTTGTCGATCACATCGTGAGGCAAACGTTCTTCACAACTGCTGATGAGCTGATCCATATTCGCGCCAGATGCGTGATACTGCTGGCGCAGCAGCTTTTCCAAACGACGGGTTCGTATCACGACTTTTTCGATATCTGACATAAGAGTGCCTCCTTACAGAGAAGTACCGGACTTTGTCCATGCCTCTAAACCAGTTTCATAACTGATGACAGTATATAAGTACCTAACTCGCTGTTTTATGGCTATCCTCGTTTGAATTTAGCGCATTTACGGCAACAAATTCTCTAGCTAGATCACGCTTTGTGCCGCACTTATATGACGAACACGCCTCTGAGAGTAAAATTGAGCTCCATTGTGTTTCAAAGATGATACTCACATGCCTGTAACTCTATTCGCTCTTCTACTTGTACTGGCTATTGCGGCTGGCTGGTATTTTGTTCGCTTTCAGAAACAACACACGTTAGGCGAAGATGCGCCTGAGCAGAAAGCCGAAGTCACGGTTTTGGACAAACAAATCATTGATGTCCCCGACGCACAGCCCGGCGAAGAACCTCAAGAGTATTGGATCTATGTCCAGAAAGGGAAAGTCGGACCTAAACGCGAATTTCAGATTGGTGTTCACTACTATCAGGCACTGAATCCGGGCGATAAAGGCACACTGACCTATCAGGGTCAGAAGTTTCTTCACTTTGCGATGAAGCGCTAAGGCACCAACCACCGCGTATATCGCGTCCTGGACAACCCCCAACTTAAGGCAAGGGCACCCGAAAAACCGATCACCGTCCACACTGGAATGATCCAAAGAGCATGGTTGCCCTCATACCAACGCCATTGATATAAAGGTAGCAAAATCAAGGGATGTACCAGGTATATCCCTAGACTATGGCGGCTTACGAAAGACACGACCTCTTTAGTCTTCCGGCTTAAACTTGGTGCAAGATACCTAATTAACAAAAACAGCGCGGCGGCTTCCACTACTGTGTTAATGGTTTTGTAAGACAGCCACCTTCCTACTCGATACTGCTCCGCTTCTAAACTGAGAGTCACAACTTGATAGGCGTTACACAAGATAGCTGCAATCGCTATGGCGCACATCAGCATGACCGACGATCCAGAAACGCGCTCTTGAGCAA
Organism: Vibrio sp. SCSIO 43132; assembly: GCF_019904195.1. Taxonomy (NCBI): domain Bacteria; kingdom Pseudomonadati; phylum Pseudomonadota; class Gammaproteobacteria; order Vibrionales; family Vibrionaceae; genus Vibrio; species Vibrio sp. SCSIO 43132. Next base: position 127,193 of record NZ_CP063199.1, on the reverse strand, counting down.
AAAGCAGATACCCCAACAACAAGTAACCAGAGAAAAGCCACAAGTCGTTTGACCAAAGACCATCAATGTAAAACAAGTTTAGCGCCGTCGTTGAAAGCCAGACCACCAGCAATGCAATCAAGGGGGAATGATCGGCATGCTTTGCTAAATGAGCAAGAAACGGCGCGACAAAATAAAGAGGGATGAAATAGTAAAAGAAGCCAAGATGGTAATAGGTTTCGTGACTGAAAAAGCCCGTGATTTTTTCCTGAAATAGTTGCCAGTCTATAGAACCTGTTGGAGACAAAGACGCAACCCAGGCAAAAAAGAATGACCAGACCAAAAACGGCAAGACCACTTTCACGACTCTTCGTTGAACGTAGTAACGCAAGTCAAACGGTCGACGATCACTCAACAACAGCGCACCTGTGATCATAATGAATATGGGGACAGCCCATCGAATCGCACTGTTTATACTTGCAGCACTCAACCAATGAGAAAGTGGCGCGTCTCCCAGCATATGTCGATATGGACCCAATACGTGAATCGCCACCACAGCGATGGCAGCGACGCAGCGTAAAAGGTCCAGATAAAATACCCGTTGTTGCATAAATCTCCCCCGATTTGTCATGAAATATATCAGTAAAATCTCGAGGGGAAATCAGTCTCACCGTCAGAAGAATGTGAAGGTTTAGAAACAGTTATCTACATCACATTATGCAGGCTGGCGAGTAGCCGCAATTACGATCTCACGCACACAAACGTTCTGTGGCTGGTTATAGGCATAGCTGATCGCATTCGCAATGTCTTCTGGTGCAATCACACCGCCCATACCTTCTTTCCAGTCTTCATAACCCGCTTTGATTTCGTCGCTTGTGGTGTGGCTTAGCAATTCTGTTTCAACGGCACCTGGAGCAATGGTGATCATTCGAACGCTGTCATCAGCCACTTCTTCGCGGATATTTTCTGTAATGGCGTGCACTGCAAACTTAGTCCCGCAGTACGCAGCATGGCTTGGGAAGGTTTTGCGGCCAGCAATACTGCTGATGTTAATCACGGTGCCCGATTTGCGGGCTTTCATTTTCGCCAGTACGACGTGAATGCCATTGAGCAGCCCCATCACATTCACATCAAACATGGTTTTCCACTCTTGAGGATTTTGCTCATGAGCATTGCCCAGTAGCATCACACCTGCATTGTTGATTAAACCATCGACAGGACCAAACTGCGCTTCTGCTTCTTCGATGGCCGCTTTGAAGCTTTCTACATCAGTTACATCGACTTTACGACACAAGGTGTTAGGCAGGTTTAACGCTTCAAGCTTTTCAATGCGTCTCGCCAGAAGAAGCAATGAGTAACCCTCTGCAGACAGCTTTTTCGCGGTCGCTTCCCCAATACCTGAACTGGCACCTGTAATAACGATTAATTTGGACATTTTCTTTCTCTCTGTTTGTTTCACCGGAACGAAGGACACTATATGGATAAGAGAAATAAATGATAAATATCGTTTTCTGAGGTTTATGATAAGTTTGAGTTATAGATAAAAAGAAAACGAGTCGATTATGGATTTGCGTCTGCTGAAAAGCTTTGTTGCCGTTTATGAAGAAAAGAACATCACACTGGCAGCCGAGCGCTGCTTTGTTTCCCAGCCTTCTATTTCTAATGCTATCAAACAACTTGAAGAAGAGCTGGATACATCTCTCTTCGTCAGGCATAAAAAAGGGGTGGATCTCACCGATGAAGCCCACCACTTATACCCTTTGGCAATCCGATTGCTTCACGACGTGCAGAAGCTGCCTACCTTGTTCCAGGAGCGCAACCAATGCTTGCCTATCAGGCTGGCCACTTTTCCAGACATCAGTCAGTCTGAACTGGCAAAACTGCTGGCTAAGCTTGCCAGACACGCCCCGAGCCTGCTGGTAGAACTGGTGGATCATAATGCCGATTACGATGCACGTATTTCGTTAGATATGTTCCAGCAGGAGGACGAGATCTTCTCTCCGCTTTGGGAAGAGGACTACGTGCTCTGTATGCTGCCAGAGCACCCGCTCGCCAGACAGGAGTCGGTTGACCTTAATCAGTTGCATCAACACGACTTCGTAGAATGTCCGCCTTGTGAAGCGCACCAACAAACGGTCGGTCTGCTTGCATGCGATGGGTTAGCCGTTAATTTAGTTGCCAAAGCGGAACACAAAACCCAAGTCATGCACCTAGCACAAGCTGGGGTTGGGATTTCATTTCTTCCGACTGGCGTCCTGGAAGCCTCGAATATGCTGATCACCAAACCGCTTAACGGCCCTAGAATGTTCCGCCGTGTCGGGCTCTGTTATCCCACCAACACCAGCCTGAACCCCGCACTTCAATTGGTGCTGAAAACACTCAATCGAAATTAGGACCTATTTATAATAGCTTTTGACTATTGATTTTATAATTACAATCGATTTTAACGAACAGCAGAAAGTCGCTATTCTACTCCCATAGACAGAAAGAATACTGAAAACATTGGGAGAGCATCATGAATACGACACTTATCGGTTTAGACCAACAACAATCTGAAGACCTGGCAAAAGCGTTAAATACGCTTCTAGCAAACTACCAGGTTTTGTACATGAACAGCCGTGGTTACCACTGGAACATTAAAGGGCACGCTTTCTTCGAATTGCATGAAAAATTTGAAGAAATTTACACTGACCTACAAACCAAAGTGGATGAAATTGCCGAGCGTATTCTGACTCTGGGTCATACTCCTCTTCACAGCTTCACTGAATATTTGGAAGTCAGCACCATTGCAGAACACACACAAGCATTTGATGGTGAAAGCACCATGAAAGGTTTGGTGAAAGGCTTTAGCCAGCTTATCAGCCAGCAACGTGACATTCTCGGGCTTGCCGGAGAAGCAGAAGATGAAGGTACAGCCGCCCAAATGAGCGACTACATCCGCGAACAGGAAAAGCTGGTCTGGATGCTGAACGCTTGGCTCCAGTAAGACAAGATTCAAACCTAATCCTTGCACTTTTTCGGGTGACACCCGTTTTAGAGTTCCCCTCTTTAACCCGGCTTAACGCCGGGCTTTTTTGTTTTTCAATTAAGCGGTGACAGGCTTATGCTTTGGCAATTTAATGCTGATTATTGCTGTCAGGACGAGGAAGCCAAACGACACCCACAAACACGCAGCCAGTCCTGCAACTTGGAATACCCAGCCAGACAATACCGTGCCGATCAGTCTGCCCATGGCATTTGCCATGTAGTAGAAACCAACGTCCAGCGATACCCCATCGCCTTTGGCATAGCTGACAATCAGGTAAGAGTGGAGTGACGAGTTCACGGCGAACACCGCACCGAATATCATCAAACCAATCACGATCACCCATTGTGGGTGCCATTCCATCTGCACTGAATACGCAATCACACCAGTGATCACCGCCAGCAGCAGCGCCCAATACAACGCCGCGGAACCATCTGGAACCCTGCCCTGCGCTTTGCCTGTGATTTTGGGCGCAAACCCTTGAACAAATCCATAAGCGATCACCCAGCTGGCGAGAAAACCTCCCACCCATAGGTGGTCCCAGCCGAAAACAGAGCCAAGATAAATGGGAAGTGCGACCACAAACCACACGTCACGTGCACCGAACAAGAACATGCGCGCCGCAGACAAAATATTGATGCTCTCGGATTTAGAGAAAATCTGGCTGAACTTGGGTTTATTTTTCGCTTTACCCATGTTGCTTTCTAACGCAATCAAGCTGCCAATCAATACACAGAAAAGAACAGCCGCCATAATCAACACAGCAGATTTAAAGCCGACAAGCGAAAGCAGTAACCCACCAATAAAGAAGCCCGCCCCTTTGAGCGCGTTTTTAGAACCAGTGAGAATCGCGATCCACTTATAAAGCGCACCTTGATTTTCATCGGGCACCAGTGTCTTGATGGCGCTCTTAGCACTCATCTTATTCAGATCTTTTGCGATACCAGACAACGCCTGCGCCGCCATTACCCAAGGTATGGTCAGCCAGCCTGCGGGTACGGCTAACATCGACAGAGCAACTATCTGCATGCCCAAGCCGATGTTCATGGTGCGATTTAGCCCAAGCCGGGCACCGAGCCAGCCGCCAATAAGATTGGTGACAACGCCAAAGAATTCATAAAAAAGGAAGAGAGAGGCAATGGCTAATGTGCTGTATCCCAAGTCATGGAAATAAAGCACCACCAGCATTCGAAGTGCACCATCCGTGAGGGTAAAGTTCCAATAGTTAAAGGTCACCAACATGTATTGGCGTACGCTTTTACTCAAGCCTGAAAACATGACAACTCCCAAGATTTAGGATTGGTCGATCTAATGTGGAGGTTAAACAAGCTTTTGGATCATGATGATCCAAAAGCTGTATAAGCTGTATAAGCTGCTAACCTGCGACGCATTCGATGTAATCAACCTGAACGGGTTTGGTGAATGCACCTGGGCGAAGAGCCTGTACTTCGCGGATAATGTCTGCAAGTTCCCAGCCTTTTTCCAGAAGAAGGTGCGCAGCAAACAGACCTGTTCTGCCCGATCCTCCCATACAGTGCAGAGCCACTTTACTACCTTGATTCAGTATCTTGTGCAGCTCTGGGCTGGCTTTTTGCCATTTCGCTGTAAATGCATCACTGGGTGCGCAGTCGTCTTCTATCTCTATCTGGAACCATTTCATTCCCAGTTTTTCGGTAATGTCACCCAGCTCACTGACTGCTTTGCTGGCTAGCTCGGCGTTATCCAATGCCGTCACAACGGCTTGCACGCCTTCATCTTTAAGCTGTTGAAGAGACGCCTCCAGCGCTACGCCTTTGGTGCCAGGGCAAGGTGTCAGTACCAAGCCACCCGATTCAAGATCTAAATTCCAGGTAGGATGTGTCATTGCTACTCTCCTTACGCCAGACCAACATTGCGAACCAACTCAGCGGTACGCGTGGCGTAGCCCATTTCGTTGTCATACCAAGCGTAGATTTTCACCATGCGCGTTCCCACAACCATGGTCGATTGCGCATCCACAATTGTCGAACGTTTATCACCTCGGTAGTCAATCGACACCAACGGGCGCTCTTCAAAGCCCAGAATACCTTTTAATTCGCCTTCCGATGCTTCTTTCAGAAGCGTATTGACTTCTTCTGGCGTGGTGTCGGTTTTCACATCGAAAATAATGTCGGTAAGAGAGGCATTAGCCAGAGGAACACGTACCGCATGGCCATTAATCTTACCTTTCAGCTCTGGGAAGATTTCCACAATCGCTGTCGCGCTGCCTGTGGTAGTTGGGATAAGGCTCATGCCACAAGCGCGAGCTCGGCGAAGATCTTTGTGAGGCGCATCCAGAATGGTTTGGGTATTGGTCAGATCATGAATGGTGGTAAACGAAGACTGCTCAATACCCAGCTTTTCATGAATCACTTTCACCACAGGGGCAATACAATTTGTGGTGCACGAAGCTGCCGTCACAATTTTGTGTACTGCAGGGTCGAAGATCTCATCATTCACACCCACCACAATATTGGCGATGCCTTCTTCTTTCACCGGTGCAGATACCACAACACGTTTGACACCTTGCTCAAGGTATTGATTTAGAAAAGAAGTTTTGCGGTGCACGCCAGTGGCTTCAATCACTACATCACAGCCAGACCAATCTGTGTCTGCAATGGATTGATTTTGCGAAGTGGTAATACGCTGCCCCTGAATCACAATATCCGTGTTCTCTACCGATACTTCATGGTGCCAGCGACCTTGTACTGAATCGAACTCAAGCAGATGCCCAAGTGTTTCTGCATTACCCGCAACATCATTGATGTGTACAAATTCAATTTCTGGCCAATCGAAAGACGCTCTTAGTGCTAAGCGACCAATGCGTCCAAAACCGTTTATACCTACTTTAATCGTCATCGTTCTTTGTCCATTCAAAAATTTAGATAATTGGTCTGTTGACCTAAGTTTAATCCGTTGCAAAGCCGTTACTGACAAGGCCTGTCTGCACGCTGCAACCGCTCAATGTCTGATTGATATTGCGTTTTTAAGCACTCGGATTTGGCAATGCCCTCTATCACGTTGGAGAGCCACCCCGGAAGATCTGCAGCGATTCGGTAATATACCCACTGACCTCGGCGCTCATCCACCAGCACACCGGACTGCCTTAACTGCGCTAAGTGTCGGGAAATCTTCGGCTGACTTTCTTCCAGCGCATCCATCAGTTCACACACACAAAGGCTACCTTCTCGAGATAGCAGCAACAGGCACCTCAGACGGGTTTCGTCTGACAGCATTTTAAAAAACAGGTGGGGTAACATGGCTTAATCTCAACATATTCGCATATCCATATATATTAAAAATCAAACCGATTGGGTCAAGCAGTTTTTCTTGAATTCACGGAATTGTCATAAAAGAGTGAGGTTGCTCCTGAATGAATTCACTCAGGAGCAGTAAAGTCGAAGTTTATCTTTTGCCTTAAGAGCAGACGGCTTTGGGTGGAGGCGTCAAGTTGGTATTTTTGAGGATCATGGTCTGCATATGTTCGCTCCACGTCATGGCTTCGTGCAGTTCATTGCGAACATCATCAACTTTGAGTTTCAGAGACTGACAAAGGGTTTCTACGCCATCCCAGTCTGCATTTTCAAAGCGCTCTTCAAGAGTTAAGAGTTGCCCAAGAGGCCCCTGTCTTTGCAGTAAAGCAATGTTGATTTCTGCACACAAAGGCAGTTGTTCTAACAAGCTGTCCATCGAGTGGTCGAGGAAAGAGTCGAGTAGAGAAAACAGACCAATGATAAAGGCTTGATCGCGCTGGCTATCAAACGGTTGATAGCGTGTCATCAGGTGACAGAATCTGGCGCGCTGCAAGGAGAGTTTGTGCAACTCAAGTGGCTTCTTGTTGGAAACATAAGATGCCACAACCAAAGAAACAAACTGCTTAAGCTTATCTTGCCCCAGATACACCAGCGCCTGACGAAAAGAGGAAATCGGCACAGAAATACGCGGCGTCATACCATTCACAAACCGAAGAAGCTGGTAGCTGAGCGTTACGTCCTGCGTCACCAGTAGCTCGACTCGGTCATAATCCACGTCTGCCTGACACACTTCCTGAAAAAGCTCCAGCGCTAGCATTTGTTCAGGTTTTACCGCCCGATTGCGAATCACTTCTGGTTTACTAAAGAAGAAACCCTGGAAGAAGTCGAAACCCGCTTCCCGTGCCGCTTCAAATTCCTGATAGGTTTCTACCCTTTCTGCCAGAAATTTGCATTTCGATCCTGCCGCGATTTTCTGACGAACGTATTCACAGGCTTGCTCCACACCCACCTGCATCAAGTCGATTTTGATGATTTTGGCGTAAGGGACGAAGCGCTCCCACTCAGGACCTAAGTCAAAGTCATCCAGAGCGATGGCATAACCGTGTCGGTGCAGATAGCGAATCGCTTGTAGAAGCTCCTCCGTCGGGCGGCAGGTCTCCAGCACTTCTACAATGATCTGCTCTTTGGGCAGCGCCATAGGAAGCAGTCGAACAAGGCTTTCGTGAGGGAAGTTGATGAAATAGCGCGAGGCTTTAGACGTCACTTTACTGCCAAACGACAGGAAGTTTTCGACAATCAGTCGATAAGTCGCTCGGTTGGAGTCAACGTGAGCGGGAAACGCGTTGTGTTCCCCATCTCTGAACAGGAGTTCATAGCCTATGGTCTGGCATTTATTATTGAGAATAGGTTGCCGAGCAACATAGGTATACATAGATAATTACCCAAAACCACAAACTGAAGGTATCACTGGTCCGAGAAGATACCGTATTTCGACATATATCGGTAGTCCAAATTGTTAGAGTCTGTTGTGCATTAAGCTCTTGCTGTCGCTAGCAAAGCTCCGCAACCGATAAACATCGAGCCAAATATCCGGTTCATTTTGGACATCACCTTTTCAGATCGAATCAGTTTGCCAAACTGCGCAGCCATTCCCGTGTAAAAGAGCATCACCAATACATCGATAATAATCGTGGTTACTCCGAGTATAGCCAGTTGAGTAAACTGGTCCTGAGCCGGATCGATAAATGGTGGAAGCAACGCAACTAGAAACACAATGGACTTTGGATTGGTCAAATTAATGAAGACTGCGTTCCTCATTAACTGCCATCCCGATACCGTTTTTTGCTCTTCAGATATCTGTAAGCTCGCGGTTTCACGCCACTTTTGGATACCTAGCCAGATTAGGTATGCCACACCGACCCACTTGATCACGGTGAACGCGATCGCAGACTGTGCGACCAAGGTGCCTATCCCTGCTCCCACTAAGACGATATGAAAACTAAGCCCAATTTGTAAACCCAAGATTGCTGGTAACGACTTACGCATCCCATATTTGATACCATTGCTGATCGAGTTCACAGTTCCTGAGCCCGGAGCGAAACTAAATATCGTCGCAGTTGCGATGTACATCAAAAGAATCTGGAGATCCATTCTTACAACCTTTTACCCCAGCCATCTGGCTCTTCAATATGATTGAAACGCTCAAAATCTGAACACGTATTTACCGCAAATGAACTATCGACTCTACATCTAAGCGTCATTTAAGAATATACCCAAGTGACCTCAAGATGCAGGACTCAGAGCCTCAGATTCTGTTCCAGTTCAAGGAAAAGAACGCAGTGGAATGCCCCATCCTTTCCAAGTTCTTTGACGATGAAATGGGACAGAATATGGGCTCCCAAGGGCGAGTTTAACTGGCTTTCATACTGCGTTACCGATTCTTGATTTAGAGCCACTAGATCTTTAAATCGGTGTCTTGTCTGAAAAGCCAGTTAATTCTCGCTGAGCCGAGCATATTGAGGTCACTTGGGTATACAATATAGAGATACACAGGCATTCAATAGAGACAACCATGAGCGAAACCGCTTCTTCACATTACCCATTCAGTCAGGAAGACACATTTTCGCAAAATTACGAGCTACAGATTGCGCCTTTTTGGCAACAAAGGCAACACGGCTATGCGAAGGGTAAAAACCAGCGCCAACTCTATTGGGTGTCGTTTACTTCACCAGAGCACACCAAAGCCATTGTGGTAGTAAACGGAAGAATTGAGAGCACCTGGAAGTATCAGGAGCTTTTCTTTGATTTGTTCCAACAGGGTTATGACGTGTATTCCTATGACCATCAGGGACAAGGGCTGTCGGACAGGCTGCTCGATAACCCTGAGTTAGGGCATGTGGTCGAATTTCAGGATTACGTTGAAGACCTAGATTTGATGGTGTCGCAGTTTCACGTGGAACGTTACGAGGAGTCCTTTCTGCTCGGTCACTCCATGGGAGGGGCCATCATCGCACGCTACTTACAGACGCATCCGAGCGCGCCTTTTCAGGCGGCTGCGCTCAGCGCCCCCATGTTTGGACTCAATCTTTCCTGGTACATGAAGCCTATTGCCAAAACGCTGAGCCGCGTCATTTCCTCTTTTTCAAAAGCCCCTGACTTCGCGCCCGGGCAAGGTCCGTACTGGATCAAGCCGTTCGAAAACAACCCATTAACCTTCAGCAAAACCCGCTACACCTGGTTTCGTGAACTGTATGAAACCATGCCACAACTCAAACTGGGCGGGCCAAGCAGTCATTGGGTCTGGCAGAGCTTAATTGCGGCGCAGCAGTGCGTAAAACACGCCGCCGACATTAAAACACCTTTGCTGTTGCTGCAGGCTGGTGACGATATTATCGTCAGTAACGAGGCTCAATCAGCCTTCATCAATAACCTGAAGCACGCCAATTTACCTAACGACAAGCTGATATTGCCTGACTCCCGCCATGAGCTGCTGTTTGAACGTGACCACATTCGAAATGTTGCTCTGTCTAAAATTCTAGGCTTTTTCCAGTCAAAACAGAGTACTTAAATCGAAACAAAAAAAGAGGAAATGGGGAATTACCCTCTTTTTTGTGTGTCTCCTGTTTTACACTAAAGCTGTTGATAATTTACCCAACTAAAGAGATCTTCTATTCCCTATGACTAGCAACGTAAGCCACTCCGAATTTCAAATCGTCGCCTCCGATCTGGATGGCACTCTGCTCGCCCCTAACCACCAGCTCAGCGAATTCAGTAAAACCACTCTGAAGTCACTGCACGAGAAAGGGCTTCATTTTATTTTTGCAACAGGCAGACACCACGTTGATGTGGCAGGTATACGCGGTCAGGTTGGTATTCCCGCTTACATGATCACGTCAAACGGAGCGCGTGTTCACGACACAGAAGACAACCTGGTGTACAGCCAGAATGTGCCTGGCGCCCTGGTGCAACCCATCATAGACATCATCAAAGAAGACAGAGAAATCATCATTCACATGTATCAGGACGACCTCTGGTTGCTGGACAGAGAAGATGAAAAGCTAAAGAACTTCCATGAAGAATCTGGATTTACTTACCAGCGATTCGACGTTAATCAAGCTCCTACCGACGGTATTGCAAAACTCTTCTTTACCTATCCGGATCACGAGCATCTGGTGCAATACGAAGAAGCCTTAAATGAGCATTACGGCGATAAACTGAATGTCGCGTTTTCAACGCCTTGGTGCCTTGAAGTGATGGCTGCGGGGGTATCCAAAGGTGATGCACTCGAAGCGGTAGCAAAGCAACTCGGGCTGACTTTGCAGGACTGCATTGCATTTGGTGACGGCATGAACGATGTTGAAATGCTGCAAATGGCGGGTAAAGGTCTGGTAATGGAGACGTCTCACGAGAAAGTGAAGAAAGCATTACCGAGTAATGAAGTCATAGGGAGCAACGCGAACGATGCAGTTGCTCACTACCTTGAAGATCATTTGCTTTCTGTTAGATAAATCATCTTATTCTTGATCCAGAATCGTCTGCCACTCCTGCTCTGATACAGGCATGATGGACAGGCGATTCCCTCTCTTCACCAACGGCAACTCCGAAAGATCAGTTAAGGACTTTAGCTTCGCCAGCGGAATCAGGCGGTCAAGTTTACGTACAAACTCGATATCCACCATGACCCATCTAGGATTATCCGGGTCTGATTTTGGGTCAAAGTAATCGCTTTCAGGGTCAAACTGAAAATGATCCGGGTAGGCTTCTTTCACTACTTTCGCAATCCCAGCGACGCCAATATGCTTGCATGAAGAGTGATAGATAAAGACCAGATCGCCGAGTTTTACCTCGTCACGCATCATGTTTCGTGCCTGATAATTGCGCACTCCCTCCCAACACGACACATTTTTAACCCTAAGGGTATCAATAGAAAACTCGTCAGGTTCAGTTTTAAAGAGCCAATATGACATAATACCTCTCACTTTTTCGAAGGCTGGCTTAAGGTTAATTTTAATGAAATCCCTGTTTTTTACGACTGTTGTTGGCGGTATTTTGCTTTTGCAAGGCTGTGCTCAGACTGAAACTCCAAAAGCACCCGCTAAAATCACCAAGCCAGTGACCATTGATCAGCCAGAAATCATGCCACAAACCTTTATGCTCCACGGAGAAATGGTACTAGGGCATGAAACCCGAAGCCTCGCTCCCTGTGGTGGAAAGCAGCAATACTGGCTGGACATGCCCGTTGATACATTTCAGCGAGTTGAAGGCTTGGTGAGCCGCCCCTATCAGCCTTTGTACGCTGAACTTATCGGCTACTTAGCACCACCGCCACAAGAAGGGTTTGCGGCAGACTTCACCGCTCGTTTTGTGGTAACTGGCGTTAATCACGTGAGCGCCGAGTCGCCTTCTCGCTGCGCCAAACCGCTCCATCCGACTTTTGCCTCTGGTCATGCTCCCGCCTGGAAAGCTTCTATCGAAAAAGACGCACTTCGAATTTCTCAAATTGGAAAGCAAGACTCGCTCGTGCCTATCACCCGAACAGCCATCACACCCAATAAGCGAGAGTACTTCTCCGAAGCCGGTAATTTAACGCTAACGCAAGCTCATTGTGTCGATAACAGAAGCGGTGATGTATTTAGCTGGAAAGCGGAACTTAACAATAAAAGCACCGCACTTCAGGGATGTGCTGCCCTTTCAAATGGCGACTCCAGCCACGACTGGCTTGGCAGCTACCGAGCTCGAAGCACACAAACAGACGGCTTTTCAGTTCAGCTTGAACTCAATGCGGATCACACCGCTTTTACTCACTACCATTACAGCAACGGTGACCCAAGTACCCAAGAGAGCGGCTACTGGCAACAACTCAATCCTAATCAAGTAATGGTGACCATGACGCACTATCAAAACCAGCCACTGTTATCGGAACGCATATACACCCGAAAAGGTTCCAGCTTGAAAGCCATCAAAGAGAAGGTGAATGGCATTGTGTACCCCATTCAGGGTGACGGCTTAGAGCTGTTCGCAGACAGCGGCTCTTATACTCAGCAGTTAGACGCTCCAGACATTAAGACTAATGCACCGCTCAAAGACGCCACTGTGGTCTCTTCTAATCAGTTCGATAACCAAGTTGACAAAGCTGTACGTCAGTATTTCACGTTACACAAGACTGATCCCAAAAACACACGTTACCGCTGGCTAAAATACGACTTGAATCAGGACGGTCGACAGGAGCTGCTCACTTATCTGGACTGGTGTGGTGCTCAAGGTTGTACCCTATTGATTTTTGAAAACAAAGGCAGTGATCAGTGGCGGTTCCACTCCCGTATCACCCAAGTAACAACGCCGTTTAAAGTCAGCCAGCATAACAAGCTAGGCTGGCACGACTTGGAACTGGAAGTAACAAATGGCGAGAAGAAAAGCGTTCATTCACTGTCGTTTGATGGTATCAGCTACCCAGTCAGCCCAAGTTCAACACCAGAGCTATGGTCACCCTCTAACGCAGTAGTGAATTTGTTTTCCGATGCTCAGCCACCACAAACAGGTGTGAAGATGTAATGCCGACTGATTCAGACAATAGTGCTTGTTCTCAGTGTCATCTGACATGGAACTGCGTATGTGAAGCTCTGCCGGATATCCGCACAAGCTGGCGCTTAGTATTACTGACTCACCCGAATGAGTTTCGCCGCGAAACGAATACCGGACAATGGCTGGAAAAGTCTTTTCAGCATTGCGAAATCATAGAGTGGAACCGGGTAGCACCGCCTGAAAGATTGTGTGCTCTGCTGGATGATCCATTGATTGAAGTATTTTTGTTGTTTCCCGGTGAAAACAGCCTCCCTTTAACCCCCTCTTCGTTTGAAGATAACGGCAAACACAAGGTATTCATTGTTCTGGATGGCACCTGGCAGGAAGCCAAAAAGATGTACAACCGCAGCCCTTGGTTGAAAGCTTTGCCACATTGGAACCTTAAAATGTCGGGCGAGTCTTGTTATTCGCTTCGCAGAAATCAAACTTCGGGGCATTTCTGTACACTGGAAGTTGGCATCCAATTGTTATCATTATCAAATAACAGCAAGAACGAACCTCTGCGTCGGTTTTTTGAACATTATCTGAATGTCTATCAAGCTGAGAAGAGTGGGCATCAATGGAAAGGGAACCAACATGACAACAACTCAAAATAACCCCTTGATTGCGCATTTTCACCGCCAGAAGCTGGCTTTTGAGGGTGAAAAGTACCCGAGCCTGGAAGAAAGAAAGCAAAGACTGAAGGCATTGAAAGACGCCCTGCTCCTCTATCAGGATGAGCTATGCGAAGCCGCTTCGAAAGATTTTGGTGCCAAACATCATTATGAAACACGGCTGACGGACATTCTGCCTTGCATTCAGCAAATCAAATACACCAATAAGCGACTGAAAAAGTGGATGAAACCACGTCGTCGCCATGCCGGTTTGGTGCTGGCACTGTCGCAGGTACGAGTGCAGACTCAACCACTGGGCGTGGTCGGGATTATAGCCCCGTGGAACTTCCCGGTGTTTCTTTCCATTGGTCCCTTGATTACCGCTCTTGCTGCCGGCAACCGTGCCATGATCAAAGTGAGTGAGTACACACCGCGAACCAATCAGGTACTCATCAAAATGCTGCGCAGCATTTTCTCAGCCGAGTTGGTGCACATAGTAGAAGGTGATGCGCAGGTAGCCGCACAGTTCTCTTCTCTCCCTTTTGATCACTTACTGTTTACAGGTTCGACAGAAGTGGGAAGAAAAGTCATGCAATCGGCTGCCCCTAATTTGACCCCAGTAACTCTGGAACTCGGTGGGAAAAGCCCGGTGGTTATCGGTCCGGACATGACCATGGATGATGCGGCAGAAAGGCTGGTTTACGGTAAAACGCTCAATTCCGGGCAGATTTGCGTATCTCCCGATTACGTCTTGATTCCAGAAGGGAAAGCCAAAGAATTTGTCAAAGCCTACAAGCACCACTTCAGCTATCTCTACCCGTCTGGGGTGAATTGTGACGCCTACACAAGCGTGATCAGCCAGTCGCATTTTGAGCGTATTCAACGCTGGCTGGATGAAGCTGAACAAGGTGGAGCGTGGATTGAACCTGCCAACAAATACTCCATCGACAGCAGTCAAAGAAAAATGGTGACTCAACTTGTGATGGATGCGCCTGAAGACAGCCAGTTGATGCAAAATGAAATCTTCGGTCCTGTACTTCCCATAGTGGCTTACAAAAATCTGGACGAAGCCATCAAATACATCAACCAACGCCCGAAACCGCTGGCGTTGTATGTGTTCTCTCATGAAAAGCTGACGGTCGAAACCGTTCTGGAAAAAACGCACTCAGGTGGCGCTTGTGTCAATGACACCATTTTGCATGTGGTGGCTGAGGACGCACCGTTTGGAGGGGTCGGGTCTTCAGGAATGGGGCAATATCACGGAGAAGAAGGCTACTTAACCTTTAGCAATCAACGAACCGTGGTCGCCAGAAAGAAACTCTACCCCACGCGGATGATTCACCCTCCGTTTCGCAGTATCCACCAGCTAGTATGCAAGTGGCTCCTTCGCTAGCAGTGGTGAAGGTTCTGCAAGATAAAACCCCTGTAAGTAATCGACGCCCAGGTCTTCCGCAACGCGGCAGACCTGCTCATTGTGAACGAATTCTGCCACCGTTCTGGCTTCGAACACGTGACACAACCTCACAAGCTGCATTGCAATCTGTCGCTGGCGACGATCTTTATCGATATTGCGAATGATGCTGCCATCCAGTTTGATGGTATCGGGTTCGAGCTTAATGATTTCATCAATATTGGAATAACCTGAGCCAAAATCGTCCACCACGATCTTCGCACCTAATCCTTTAAAGTGGTTACACACCTCGCGCATACGGGTGTAGTCTTTGATTTGTTCCGTTTCCAGCACTTCAATCCCTACCCGCTCCGGTCTCACCATTTTCTGCAAGGCGCTTTCCAAAAGGTACAGAGTTTTGTCGCTCATTAAGTCTTGTGGCGAAAGGTTAATGGAAAATGATTCATCACTGTGCGACATCGTTTCAAAGACATGGTTAATCATCTGACGACTCAGGCGCGTATAGATATGAGTACCTTCGATGATGGGTAAGAATTTACCCGGAGGGATCACCTGATTGCCATCTTTGATGCGAACCAGACATTCCTGAGAGACCTTCGCATGACTATGAGCAGCAAATATTGGCTGTGCATAGGCGATGACTTTATGGTCGAGCACAGCGCGGCTCACTGAAGCCAGCCAGCTTAACTGCTCTTGCCGGTTTTCTTCTTCCTTTTCCAAAAGTTTGGCATTACACATATGCCGGTTGTTTTTCATCCCATGCTTGCGAGCTTCAATCGATTTGATCAACAGCTCTTCTACACTCGTATCGGGGAAGTCACGGCGACTGACCAAACC
Source organism: Vibrio sp. SCSIO 43132 (assembly GCF_019904195.1). Lineage (NCBI taxonomy): Bacteria > Pseudomonadati > Pseudomonadota > Gammaproteobacteria > Vibrionales > Vibrionaceae > Vibrio > Vibrio sp. SCSIO 43132. Next base: position 111,494 of record NZ_CP063199.1, on the reverse strand, counting down.
ACCGCATATAGAAACAGACAAGCAATCGAGATCCGGAAGACCAAACGGCTCAAAATTAACATGCTCAATGGCATCCACCAGCTCAGTGAACAGGTGACGGATATAAAGCCCGGTATGATGCGAAGGGAATACTGCTGCCCATTCTCCAACGCCAATGCTGTACAACTCTGCGCTGCCACCAAAGCGTTGCCACAGTTGTTCTTTAAAGTACTGGCTGAGATCTTTTAGCAGTTGATCGCCCACCTGATACCCGTACTTTTCGTTTACCTGACTGAAATTGGTCAGTTTCACCGTAAGCAGGTGCTCACTAATACGAATCGAGGCTAAACGTTCTTTTAACACTGAACGGTTTGGCAAGCCTGTGCGACGATCGCGGCGGTAGCTTTCCGTCAACCTGCGAGCCTGTTCCAGCAGCTTCTGCTCCATGTTGGTTTGCATGTCATCCACATCAGCGACGGCATTGCGGATTAAGGAAAAAAGTGGAGAGACGTGATGCTGATAGGTTGCCCTTTCTTCGCAAACTTCGTTGGTGATGACTTCGTGTTCACGCATTGCCAGATAGGTTAGGCTATGATGCATGATAGTCTGCTGATTCACATCGCGGTACAGCTCACCCAAACAGTAGGAGCCGTTTACGCTTCCTGCTGAAGCAAATGGGCGGGTTTCGTTTACATCGTCGATAAAGTCGAGGCGCGAGGAACAATTGTATATGAAGACACTTTCCGGCTGATGACGACGCAGGTTTTTTGCTCCAATGCGCACTTGCTCTTCGGTGAGTGACGGATGGTTATAGCAGAACCGAACTTCATCACCTTCTTGCCAATGCGTATCGAACTCTATACCACCATCTTCGAGCTGACGGACAGGCACATACACTTTCTGACCGTTTGCTTCGCCTTTCATCAATGGAAAATCGTACAGTTGTTCAAAAGGTACCGGATTTCCATCGGCCAGATAGCGGTTATACACCTGCTGAACAGGCACACCATCAAGCTTGTAAAGCACGCCATCTTTGGCTTCGGTTATCCGAAAAGTTCGACCAATAGGGTTCCATTCCGCAAAACACCCTCGCCAAACATTCAGATCGTGATTGTGCAAAGCGACGGCAACACAGGCATGATGAAAAATCTCTTCACCGCACAACACCCAGCGCCCGAAGAGATTGGGCTGAGATAAACCACCCGCCACGGGCAGCTCGAAAGGCAGCTCGTTGAACGCTTCAAATACCTGATAATCCTTTGAGCCAAACAGCAGCGTTTCTTTGTCATCGACTTGTTCAGCAAAACAGATGACGGCTTTGGTTTCTTCTGTAATCTGCAACTGCTCAATCAGTGCCTCACCATCACGGGATTGATCGCCAGTGTAAGGAATAACACAAGCGCTAAGGCGGGTTTCATCCAGCTCGGTAACCACAACCAAAGTTCCAAGACTGACGATATCGCCGTCTTTGATGCAATGACTGGTGCTCTGACCCAGGATAGTTGCGTTGGGAAATCTTTGCTGGAGTAACCGACTGTACTCGACGACAAGGTCGGAAGATTGAGTGGAGAAGACCTGAATCAGGTGCTGGGCGCTTTGATTCCAGGAAAACTGCAATACCTCAGCTTGCAGCTGGCTGAGATCCTGAACCAAAATCGAGTGACATTGCATATTACAGATTATTAACAGATAGAGGTTTTCGCCACTATAACGTTTGCGTATCAGAGGAAAACACGCATCGGATCAACTTTTTCTCAACTAGCTAATAATATTTCAGTTTTTAGTGATTATGCTCCAAGTTTTATGCGACGCCATGTAAAGCAATAACAACAAAACAATAGATAGAGCGTAAGTACCCACTAACTAAAATTAATGCAATCAATACCTTACTAGTTTTAATAAACAGCTCATCGTACGGATTTCGACGTCCGGTAAAGTACGCATATGACGGTTCATTGAAATGTTAGGAAACTGATCATTGAACCAGCACGCCATATAACCAGCCTCTTTCGCACCAAACACGTCACTGATTCCATGATCACCAACATGAAGGATGGATTCAGGGGGAAGCTTTAAATGGCTTGCAGCGCGTTCAAACATCTCCGGATGAGGTTTCGCCTTTCCGTCAGGTCCCGCTTTTAACACAAGGGAAAAATACTGAGCAAGCCCTACCTCTTCAGGATCGACATTGCCGTTAGTGATCGCCACCAGCGGCATGTGTTTCGCCAGTTCAGCCATCACCAGATGCGTTTCTGCAGGAATATCAATTTGATGACGCCAGTACCTTACCTGCTCCATCACTTTAGGAATCGCGACTTCCACCTCTGAAGCGTCATAGCCGGCATGGATAAACGCTAACCTCAGCTGTTGCTGGCGAAGTAAAGTCACGTCGTTGGCAAGCTCTGGGTTCTCCTGTCGAGCCTGTTTTTTAAAGGCAAACCAGTCGTCATTATTGTAAGCGCCGCATTTTGGATAATTCGTTCGAATCCATGCCTGTACTTCTTTCTCTACCCGATGGATGACTGGTACGTTGTCATAAAGCGTGTCATCCAGATCAAAAGTCATGGCTTTGATATCAGAGATAGAGCGGTAGAAGTGCATTATTCGTCCTTGTCTGTTTTGTCTTTCTTGCGGGCTCTGGGATGCGCCTTATCGTACGCATTAGCCAAATGTTGGAAATCTAAGTGGGTATACACTTGAGTGGTGGAAATGTTTTCGTGCCCAAGCAGTTCTTGCACCGCACGTAAATTACCACTGGATTCTAATACGTGTGTCGCAAAGGAATGACGCAGTTTGTGTGGGCTGATGTGGCTGGCAACAGACTGTTTCTGCCCCCACTCTGCCATGCGTTTTTGCACATTGCGGTGAGATATTCTTCCCCCCAGTTTGGACACAAACAAAGCAGGCTCATCAGGAGACGCCAGTTCGCCGCGCACTTTTAGCCAGTTGGACACCCACTCTTTGGCAAGCCCGGAGAACGGTACTTTACGTTCTTTGTCGCCTTTACCCACCACACGCAGCTCGCCCCGCGACATCGAAATGTGTTTCACGTTGATGCTGACCAGCTCTGCCAGACGCAAGCCTGCGCCATACATGAGTTCCATCATTGCGCGGTCGCGTACCGATAGCGGATCATCTTCATTCACTTCAAGCAGTTGACCCACTTCATCCACATCCAGATTCTTGGGTAACGGACGTTGCTTACGAGGCGCGGACACGCCTTTCGCAGGATTCGCCTGCAAATCGCCACGTAGAATGAGGAAATCAAAGAAAGAACGAAGGGAAGACAATCGAGTTGCAATGCTGCTGGGCTTCATGCCATCGCGCATGCCTTTACTGGCAAGCTGTCGAACCCAGGCGGCATCAACTTGTGACCAGTTTTTTAATCCTAGGGAGACCAGATGCTCTGCCATACTGGTCAGCTGAAGTTTGTAATTCCTTTGGGTATGAAGACTAAGCCCCCGTTCACTTCTTAAAAATTCGTAGAAGCTGTCGAGAGGCTTTTGAATACTACTTGGAAGAGGTGCATTGGACATGAGGGCTCTCTTCATTCTGCCAGGAAAGAGTTTCCACTAAATGGCTGACCACCAGCGTCAAATGACGCAAAAACAGGGTATCCATATTAGGCTGGAAATGACCGCCATCATCACTGGAAAACGCAATGACTCCCAATGGTTTCTTTCTGATTATAGGCAAAATGGCAAACGAACCCAGTTCAGAGACCGTTTCTTCACTGAATAACAGAGTGCGATCCGTCTGCTTCAAGCGACCTAAGAAGGCATCTTTACCGTTAAAGTGGTTGGTCGCAAAGCGCTGGTATTGCTCCTGAGACACAGCACGCTCGCTATCGGGAGCATTGAAGACCTTCATCCACCCTTTCAGCCCTAACTCACGCGCTTTTTCTTCAATACATTCCGCAACCTGATTCAAGTTGTCGCATTGAAGCACCTGCTGCTGCAAGTCCATAAACTCGTGGAAAGTACGATCATTGTTTGCCGCCAAAGACATCAACTGGGTGATCTCTTCTTCCAGCTCTTCAATACGCTGACGGTGGCGGTTCAACTGAACTTCTACCAGAGAGACAGCGCCTTGCTGGCGATGAGGGATCGAAAGACGCTCTACCAAATCAGCGCGATGCTGAAAGAAATCTGGGTTGTCTAACAAATATTCCGCGACAATTTCTGCTGTCAGAGCATCGGCTTCTGGGTAAGACAAAATGTTTCCTTATCTGTATTAGGATCTGTTGACCCTAGCAACTTAACTGACCGTCAAATACATGAGTCGCCGGACCCGTCATATAAAGCGGTTTTCCCGGTCCCTGCCAACGAATTTTCAGGTCACCACCTGGCAGATGAACTTTCACTTCGTTGTCCAGCAGCTCCTGCAGGATACCAACGGCAACGGCACCACAAGCGCCACTTCCGCATGCTTGAGTTTCGCCAGCACCGCGCTCATAAACACGAAGGTTAATTTCATTGCGAGAGATGACCTGCATAAAGCCGGCATTCACTCGCTCAGGGAAACGTTCATGAGATTCAAGTAATGGGCCTAAGGTATCAACGTCCGCCATTTCTGTATCATCAACCACAGTGACTACGTGCGGATTCCCCATGCTGACGGCACCACAGAATAAGGTCTTGTCTTCGGCACGCAGAATATAAGTCTTCTCTTTCTGCTTGGCTTTAAACGGGATTTTTGAAGGTTCGAATACAGGCTCACCCATATTGACGGTCACCTGATCCCCTTCTTCAATATTCAGCACCATTTTACCTTTCTTGGTGCTAACGCTAATGGCGTGCTTGTTGGTCAGCCCTTTCATTCGGACAAAGCGTGCAAAACAACGAGCGCCGTTGCCACACTGCTCCACTTCGCTACCATCCGCATTAAAGATGCGATAGTGGAAGTCTGTTTCCGGATCATAAGGGGCTTCAACCACCAGCAGTTGATCGAACCCGATTCCGGTATGACGATCCGCCAGGCGGCGGATCAAATCCGGAGAAAAAAACACATTTTGGGTAATGCAATCCACGACCATAAAGTCGTTACCCAATCCGTGCATCTTAGAAAAATGAAAGTGCATGTGTATCAACTTACTCCGGTAACACTTGTTCCAATTCCCACAAACTGCTCAGCTCTTCACGCTTACGCACTAAATGGCTTTGCTTGCCGTCCACCATGATTTCAGCGGCACGCGTACGGGAATTATAGTTCGATGACATCACGAACCCGTAGGCACCAGCACTGCGAACTGCCAACAAGTCACCTTGCTCAAGAACCAAGGCACGATCTTTACCCAGGAAGTCGCCCGTTTCACAGATAGGTCCCACCAAATCATAGTTCGTTGGCTCACCTTCACGTGGGGTGACTGGCACGATGTCTTGCCATGCCTGATAAAGCGCCGGGCGCATCAGATCATTCATCGCCGCATCAATGATGGCAAAGTTTTTATGTTCTGTATGCTTAAGGAATTCAACCTGAGTCAGAAGAATACCTGCGTTTGCCGCAATGGCACGACCAGGCTCAAAAATCAGCTCCAGATCGGAATGGTTGTCCAAACGCGCTAGCAGCGCCTTAGCATAGTCAGATGGCTGCGGTGGCAATTCATCTTTGTAAACCACACCCAAACCACCACCTACATCTAGGTGGTCAATTTCAATACCTTCAGCTTTAAGTTGGTCAATCAATCCAAGCAAACGGTCAACGGCATCGATAAATGGTTCGATGTCAGTCAGCTGAGAACCGATGTGGCAGTCGATACCATGAATATCCAGGTGCTCCAGGCTTTGTGCGAATTTGTAGACGCGCAGTGCCTGATCGAATGCGATACCGAATTTGTTCTCGAGTAGACCAGTAGAAATATAAGGGTGAGTTTTGGCATCCACATCTGGGTTGATGCGCAGGGAAATCGGTGCTTTTACGTTAAGCTCTTTCGCCACCTGGTTGAGTAGCTCAAGCTCTGGCTCAGACTCCACATTGAAGCATTTGATCTTCAGTTCAAGAGCTCGGCGCATTTCTGAAGCAGTTTTTCCCACACCAGAGAACACAATCTTAGCTGGATCGCCACCAGCTGCCAGCACACGTTCTAACTCGCCCTGGGATACAATATCAAAGCCCGAACCCAATCTTGCTAAAACGTTTAGCACACCAATGTTGGAATTGGCTTTTACCGCATAACACACCAGGTGAGGGTGCTCGCCGACGGATTTATCAAACGCGTTCCAATGACGTTCCAGCGTTGCACGAGAGTAAACGTAAAGTGGCGTGCCGTATTGCTCTGCCAGTTCAGTTAGTGCGACATCTTCAGCCCAAAGCTGACCATCATCCTGATAATTAAAGTAATCCAATGTAGTATCCCTGTTTCTTACTGTTGCGTTTGTTCGTTTTGCTCGGAGTCACTTGGCAGATAGAGTGACCCTGTTTGCCCGCACCCGGCCAAGCCAAGTACCGCAAACATAAAAAGTGCCATGATTGACTTTTTCATACTGCAATTCGTGATTAATAACTCAATGCCCCCTATAATCGCACCACACTCAGGAAAAGCAATAGGATATAAGGGATGAACGATACTGAATTTCATCAATTAGTGGATGAGCAGCTACAAATAATAGAAGAAGCCATCGATGATTCCGGTGCGGACATCGATTATGAAACATCCGGCAATGTCATGACCCTTGAATTTGAGGATCGCTCGCAAATCATCATCAACCGTCAGGAACCCATGCACGAAATCTGGCTGGCGTCGAAATCGGGTGGTTTTCACTTCAAACTACAAGGCGATGAGTGGATCTGTTCAAAAACAGGTGTTGAACTGATCACCATGGTGAAAGAAGAGTGCGAAAAGCACGCCCAAGAATCGATTGATTGGGAATAAGTCTGCTTTATAAAAGCAAAAAGGAGCGCTAGGCGCTCCTTTTTAGTTTGAGTTGATTTCAGGCATTCACCGCGTTATTTGAACGACTCTGAGAAGAGGAATCGCTTCGATATGGCACAACATAAGTCTCACCATCTTCTGGATTGATGATTTGGTAGTACTGAGGCAAATTGAAATTGATGAACTTAGAGCTGATCTCTAATTCGTCCTGATTCGACGTATAGAAGCGGTTCACGTTGCTGATCATCTCGTCTTTATCACCGCTGAACTGATGATATACCTCTACGCGGTTAGCTTCGTCCAACACATAGATATTGAACCCTTGCTCGGTGTCTTCGAAGAAGAACTGGATCAGACCTTCGCTGGCAAAGCTGTCGACTACAGCAGGAAGCTGATAATCCTGCTCCTTATCCAGCATCATCAACGGTGAACCTTTCAGCTTGTTGGTGGAGATACTGCGGTAAAAATCCACCGAGTTTTCCAGTTTCTGAACGGATACTCCGCGGCGCTCGAAGAACAGACCATATACCTGCTCACCAATTCGAATGGCTTTAAAGCGGCGGCGTTTTTCCTGCTCAACAGGCTTGAGACGTAGCTCAATGCATTCAGCCAATAGCTGATAAACCATATTGCGCATCACACCACGAAGGTTTTTGCTATAGCAGAACACGTCCACAGACTCTGGTGGTAACGCGTCCTGGTGCATTTTTCCAAGTACCGTTTTCAGAGCGTCCAGCATGGCTGTTTCGCCCGTAAAATGCAGCGTTCTCACTTCGTGCCATGAATTGCGGTATACCAGATCAACGCTGCCGACTAAGCTGCGGTGTTCTTCACCAAAACTGAAAATGTCGATGTTCTTCAAATCAACTTTGAGTGACTTGCCTTTAAGTTCACTGGTCGGGTCATTTTCAAAGTTGATGAACATTGCAAGCTGGCTGATTTCACACGGGCTCGCCAGCGCTTCCATTGTCGGACGGCGCTTATGTAGTGAAAAAGTATTACGCAGGTCACTGACCATCTGATAGAACTTGTCGATATCCAGCTCAGCTTCACGCACCACAGAATGCAAGCGGGTAGATTCGGTAATCAAGCCATTGAAAAATGACCAGGCCACAAGCTTACTGAGGTATTCATTGTGCTCCAGATGTTTCTGACCAATGATTGCGTGCGGATCAAGTGGCTGCTTATACAGATACCAGCCTAACTTATTGGTTCGACCCGGAGAGACCTGAATGAAACTTAAGTCCGATTCGTGCAAGTCTGGAGAAATCTGAGGATTCAGCAAAGTGACTTTGCCCGGTAATACCTCAAATGCGGCGTAAAGCTTTCGAGCAAGAATACTGATGTCTTGCGGACTGATCGCCGAGGTAATGTCATTGCGGCGAGCAAACTGAATTAAGTTACGGTAGCTGGTCATCAGAGCGTCAAGCAGCTCGTGATGCACTACTTTCACCTGTTCGACTTTCCAGTTCCGACGATCATCCAGCTCTTCAATCACACTGTCTGACCATTGCCACTTCTTCACCATGTCACCCAGAGCTTCACGACGCCATGCTACTGAACCAACACCCGGTTCGCGAGAAAGCTTTTCATGAGTTTTCAGGTAGAAACAGCGGCGAACTAAGTCCAGACGCCTGTGGTCATCCACTCGCTCCAGATAACGCGTCACTTTTTCCAGCATCAGATAATACGCGTCCATCCCGTAGAGATCGGGCTCATGCGAGAAGAAACGACGCTTGGAATCAATGCAAAGGAGTCGAGTTGCTGGGTATTCCCATGAATAGGCTTCAAGCAAAATGGCTTTCAAGACGGACTTATACGGAGAGTCGATGCTCTTATAAAGTTGCCATAGGTTGGAACCGAAATACTCTTCGGCAGGAATTCGGTCAAGCTGACCAAAATCGATCCACTCATCGCGGTTGATGTCACCGTTGTCGACGAGTTGTTTTACGTAGTCGTCGTACGCTTCTTCCATCTCTGGCGGCACAACCTGCCAGAGCAAGCGCTGCCCCGCCAGGCGAACTGCCGAGCGGTAAAATTCATCTAAAAGCAGTAAATGCTGCGAGGAACCACAGTTGTCCCCGGTCATTTCTTCAGAACGATTACTTCTAAATCGTTCTTCATCCATTAAGAAGAAGTTGGCTTCCACCCCTAAGTTCTTCGCCCAGTCAGTAATCAGCAAACATTTGTTGGTCAGGCTTTCTCTTTCTGCCTTTGGCATGGATGGAGATACACAAACCCACACATCTAAATCACTGGAAGTGCTTTGACCGATAGACGATGTACTTCCCATGGTGTACAGAGCAAGAATCCCTGGATTTTCGGCAGTCTGTAAAGATTCTCCTAATGTCAGTTCCGTATCATCAACAAACTGTTGTTGAGTCACGTTAAGAGAGAAATTCGTAATGCCGAATGGAACGTTGCTTTCGAGATAACCTGGAATGGATGGATGATTGAAATGCAGAAGTGCAGGCAGTAAATGGAATACGCGTTGACTTTGCGTATCCATCAGAGCAAGGGCTCGATCAATACGCTGTTGATTCAACAAATCCAATCTGTGAACAAGTGTTTCGGTAAATGCCTGCAAGGGGGTGATTCCTTGAATTCTTGGTTAAATTGATGTTTTTGCTCAAAGTGTATTCACAATCGCCACAAAAACGTGATCAATTTAACACTTTCCTTCTCAAGGGTAAAGAATAAGCGTATATCTTAAACATCAGCTTTCATCTTCTTCCTGCATCTTGCCCTGCCGCACTAAGTGTCATCCCTTCTGCCCTATAGTAATAATAGACCGAATAACATTTGAGATATTGATCACATATTTTTTTCTTAATATCGAGATTAGAGGTCGCGCCCTATGCTGCTGTGATGAAACAGTAATACTTTACTGAATGGAGTGGTAGGATTAGCGCATCCGATTGACCTATATGGAAACACTATGTCAGAAAGAGCTCCCATTCGAATCGCAACCAGAAAAAGCCCACTTGCCCTTTGGCAGGCAAACTTTGTTAAGGATGCACTGAAAGCAGCACACCCCGGTTTAAACGTTGAGCTGGTAACAATGGTGACGAAGGGAGACATCATTTTAGACACCCCACTAGCCAAAGTGGGTGGAAAAGGATTATTTGTAAAAGAGCTGGAAGTCGCCATGCTGGAAGGCAGAGCCGATCTGGCGGTACATTCTATGAAAGATGTTCCTGTCGATTTCCCCGAAGGTCTTGGTCTTGTCACTATTTGCGAGCGAGAAGATCCACGAGATGCATTTGTTTCGAATACTTACGCCAATATTGACGACCTTCCTCAAGGTGCAATCGTCGGTACGTGTAGCCTGAGACGCCAATGCCAGCTAAAAGAATATCGCCCGGATCTGCAGATAAAAGAACTGCGAGGCAATGTGGGCACGCGCTTAGGCAAACTGGATGCGGGCGAGTACGACGCCATCATATTGGCTGCCGCTGGCTTAAAACGCCTTGAACTTGAAGAGCGCATTCAAAGCTTTATCGAACCTGAACAGTCTTTACCTGCCGTCGGCCAGGGCGCAGTTGGCATTGAATGCAGACTGGATGACGAAGAGCTTATCAAGCTGCTTGAACCATTGAACCACAAAGCGACCGCTGACAGAGTGAGCGCAGAAAGAGCGATGAACCTGACGTTGGAAGGTGGGTGTCAGGTGCCTATTGGCAGTTACTCACTCATTGAAGACGGAAAAATCTGGTTGCGTGCATTAGTGGGTGAGCCTGATGGTTCAAAAATTGTACGCGGGGAAATTAAGGGACCTGTCGATAAAGCCAGTGAGTTAGGTGTTACTCTCGCGCATCAACTGCTTGATGATGGCGCCAAAGAGATTCTAGAACGCTTATATCAGGATCACGAATAGGCGACTATGGCAGTTCTCGTCACCCGACCTGGTCAAGATGGCATCGAACTATGCGAGGCGCTGACTTCGCTACATATAGATGCCATCCACCATCCATTGATTAAACTACAACCCACCCAAGACCACCACCCCCTGCTCGAAAAGCTACAAACCGCAGATATCATTATTGCGGTAAGCCAGCATGCTGTTCATTACGCGCACCAAATTCTTTCTCAACATCATTTAAGTTGGCCAGAAGGTAAGCTTTACCTTGCCGTTGGTCAAAAAACTGCGTACAAATTAGGCAAAGTAGCGCAACAAAAAGTACACTATCCGACAACCAGCGATAGCGAACACCTTCTGCAATTACCTCAAATACAAAGCGTTTCTCAATGCTCCATCATTATTTTGAGAGGGAATGGCGGTCGAGAACTGATCTATCAGTCGCTACTCGAAAGGGATGCCAAAGTTGAATACGTCGAAGTTTATCGACGTTCACCTCTCCCTTTCGATCCAGAACAGGTTATTCAGCATTGGCGCAGCCGCAATATTGATACCTTAGTTCTGACAAGTGGTGAACAACTCCAATATTTGGATAGTTCACTCAGTGAAATGCAAAGAAATTGGCTGCAAACTTTAAGCCTTCTAGTGCCAAGCCAGCGAATAGCGACAATCGCCAGGGAACTGGGATACAAAAATATCGTCAACATAGGCAGCGCGGCAAATTCGGACTTGTTGAATGCAATCAGCAAGAAACAAACAGGACAAGAGCATGGTAAGTAAAAAGAACAACAAAGAGCACATTGAACCTGAAGAAACAAAAGAGGAAGTGACGGAATCCAAAGAACCCATCACTGAACCTGAGGAAGAAGTGGTAACTTCCAAGCCTGAAGAGCCAGAACAAGAGCCTGTTGAGTTTGAAGAGAAACAAGGCAAGCGTGGCGTTAAACTGGGCACCATTGCCATTATTCTTGCATTGATATTTGGCGGCGGACTCACTTACCTTATCCAGCAGAAGTCTCACCAGCACGAACAGCAAATTGCCCAGTTAAAAGCGCAGCTGACTTCCACTCAGACAAATCTGTCGCAAGAGATGGAAACCACCAAAAATGAAGTAGCAGCGCAGAGCCGCGACGTCTATAACCGCACTCAGGTGGAACTGGAACAGCAGCAGAAAAGTATCGAAAGCCTACAACTGGCACTGGCAGACGTAAAAGGTCGCCGACCAAACGACTGGCTGTTGGCTGAATCGGATTACTTAGTGAAACTGGCCGGTCGTAAACTATTCCTGGAGCACGATATTGTCAGTGCGACAACCCTGATGGAAAATGCCGATCAAAGGATTGCAGCACTGAATGATCCAAGTCTGGTACCTTTACGCCGCGCCTTAGCGAACGACATCACTCTGCTACGCTCATTACCCTTGATTGATCGTGATGGGTTAATTCTGGCACTGACCAGTCTTCAGCTTCAGGTCGATGAACTGCCACTTGCGAATGCCATTCTCCCTGAAGCCCCTGTTGTCGAGACAAAGGAAGTATCTGAAGACATTAACGACTGGCAACAAAACCTTCAAACATCATTGAAAGAGTTTTCAGAGCACTTCATCACCTTCCGTACTCGTGATGGAAACGTGATTCCCCTTCTCTCACCTGAGCAGCATTTCTACCTTCGAGAGAACATCAAAGCGAAGATCGAAACCGCAATGAAAGGGGTGTATACGGAACAGGGTGAAATTTTCTCTACGTCTCTGAAAGTCGCGCATGAATGGTCTACTCAATTCTTCAACCTTGATAACCCAGCAGTGCAAAGGTTTAACCAGCGCCTAGAAACACTTGGTAAGCAAAACATCCAAGTCAATTACCCAGTGAAACTTGAGACCCAAGAGTTATTGTCTGACGTCATTGCTGATCGTTTACGCCGTGAAATGACAACCATCATCACGGAGGAAACCAAATGATTCGATTGATTTTCCTCTTTATCGTGCTGGGTGTTGGGCTGTATGCCGGTACTCAGTTCTCAGGGCAACAGGGTTACGTCCTCATTTCGATCGCAGACAAAACCATTGAAATGAGCGTGACGACACTAGTCATATTTGTCGTTGCCCTGCTGGCTGCACTGTTTGGTATTGAGTACCTGATTAAGAAAGTGCTGTATACCAGCAGTGCGACCTGGAACTGGTTCAGTGTGCGCAAAATGAAACGCGCACGTCGATACACCAACGAAGGAATCATTAAACTTCTGGAAGGTGACTGGAAAGGTGCGGAAAAGAAAGTGACACGCTGGGCAAATCATCACGATATGCCAATACTTTGCTATTTAGTCGCTTCCGAAGCCGCCCAGGGTTTAGGAGACAAGAGCAAGCGTGACCACTACCTGGAGCTGGCATCTAAGCAAGAAAACTCAGATCTGGCGGTTGAGTTAACACGTTCTAAGCAACAAATCAGCGACGGTCAATATGAACTCGCACTTGATACTCTTCATGACCTTAAAAGAAAGTACGCAACGAACCCCGTCATTACGGAACTGCTCAAAGTGGTTTATAGCAAATTATCACTTTGGGACAGCCTGATTGAGTTACTGCCGCAACTGAAGAAAGCCAAACAGATCGATCAGCAAGAGTTTGACGAGCTTACGCAAAAAGCGCAGTGCGGTTTATTGGCGGATGTCGCTCAACAAAAAGGGAGCGAAGGGCTATTGGCTTATTGGAATACTCTTCCGCGTAAAGCCCGCCAGAATGATGTTTTACTGTATTGCCTACTTGAGCAGCTCATTGAGCGTAAAGCAGATTCGCAAGCATACATTATCGTTCGAGATCATTTGAAGAAGCACTCAGATGACAAGCTCTATGCACTGATTGCAGAAATGAACTTGCCAGACTTACATCCAGCTGTCGTACTGCTACAGGGAGTGCTTCAAAAGGATGGTGAAAACGCGGTAGTGCACAGCACTCTAGCGCAACTGCTGATGCGTCAGGAGAACTGGTCTGAAGCACAACACCACTTTGAGCAGGCTCTGAAGCTTCGTCAGGACATTTCCGACTATGCTTACCTTGCGGATGTGTTGGAGAAACAACAGCTCACTCAAGCGGCTGGAGACGTTTCTCGTAAAGCCTTGTCCTTGATGGACAATAAGCCGCAATAACTAATCGTCCCCCTTCTACAAAGCCAGTGTTCAACCACTGGCTTTTTTATTACCTCACGCAAATCCCTTCCAGTAACAAGTAACCACTTCTAACCGTTTCTGTTCAACACGATTCTATTCTGTAGCCCTGCTGATCTTATATCGATACTTCACAAAGTAACTTGGGTTCAATTCATTGGGTTCGAAACTGCACTAAAGAGATCATTTGACACTCTTTAGTAAAGTAGTTCCAAAGTAGATTACTAATAGGTTCTCAGGAAAAAACTTTCTCGTGATACGTTGCTAAGGTCTTACAGTAATACAAAGTGGTTGCATGGGCATAAGATGGGGTTACACATTTTCTTGTAGATAAATGCTTTTAAACGAAGAGCAACACGAGCTTTCCAATGGATTTGAGATTGTTGTTCAAAAGAAATAGCGGAGGCTAGAAAGGCATGCGAACGGGCGCGCATTCTAACGTAGCTCATTTACCCATACCCATTGGGTAAGCAAAACTGACAGATAAGAAAAAGCCCTAGCATTGCTGCTAGGGCTTCGTCTGAATAAATGGCGGAGTGGACGGGACTCGAACCCGCGACCCCCGGCGTGACAGGCCGGTATTCTAACCAACTGAACTACCACTCCGCAGTGGAATACCCGCTTATCAAAAGCAGATGTTCAAATGTAAAGCCTGGCGATGTCCTACTCTCACATGGGGAAGCCCCACACTACCATCGGCGCTATTGCGTTTCACTTCTGAGTTCGGCATGGAATCAGGTGGGTCCACAACGCTATGGTCGCCAAGCAAATTCTTAATTCGGAAAGCTGTTTTTTTTAATTCTGATTCTTACACATTCAATGTTCTTATCTGAGTCCATCAAAACCCCTTGGGTGTTGTATGGTTAAGCCTCACGGGCAATTAGTACAGGTTAGCTCAACGCCTCACAACGCTTACACACCCTGCCTATCAACGTTCTGGTCTCGAACAACCCTTTAGGATACTTAAAGTATCAGGGAAGACTCATCTCAGGGCTCGCTTCCCGCTTAGATGCTTTCAGCGGTTATCGATTCCGAACTTAGCTACCGGGCAATGCCATTGGCATGACAACCCGAACACCAGAGGTTCGTCCACTCCGGTCCTCTCGTACTAGGAGCAGCCCCCTTCAATCTTCCAACGCCCACGGCAGATAGGGACCGAACTGTCTCACGACGTTCTAAACCCAGCTCGCGTACCACTTTAAATGGCGAACAGCCATACCCTTGGGACCGACTTCAGCCCCAGGATGTGATGAGCCGACATCGAGGTGCCAAACACCGCCGTCGATATGAACTCTTGGGCGGTATCAGCCTGTTATCCCCGGAGTACCTTTTATCCGTTGAGCGATGGCCCTTCCATTCAGAACCACCGGATCACTATGACCTGCTTTCGCACCTGCTCGAATTGTCATTCTCGCAGTCAAGCGGGCTTATGCCATTGCACTAACCACACGATGTCCAACCGTGTTTAGCCCACCTTCGTGCTCCTCCGTTACTCTTTGGGAGGAGACCGCCCCAGTCAAACTACCCACCAGGCACTGTCCTCACTCCCGATAAGGGAGCCAAGTTAGAACATCAAAGCTACAAGGGTGGTATTTCAAGGACGGCTCCACGCAATCTGGCGACTGCGTTTCAAAGCCTCCCACCTATCCTACACATGTAGGTTCAATGTTCAGTGCCAAGCTGTAGTAAAGGTTCACGGGGTCTTTCCGTCTAGCCGCGGGTACACTGCATCTTCACAGCGATTTCAATTTCACTGAGTCTCGGGTGGAGACAGCGTGGCCATCATTACGCCATTCGTGCAGGTCGGAACTTACCCGACAAGGAATTTCGCTACCTTAGGACCGTTATAGTTACGGCCGCCGTTTACCGGGGCTTCGATCAAGAGCTTCGTCCGAAGACTAACCCCATCAATTAACCTTCCGGCACCGGGCAGGCGTCACACCGTATACGTCATCTTACGATTTTGCACAGTGCTGTGTTTTTAATAAACAGTTGCAGCCACCTGGTATCTGCGACTCTCGTCAGCTCCATCCGCAAGGGACTTCACCGATAAGAGCGTACCTTCTCCCGAAGTTACGGTACCATTTTGCCTAGTTCCTTCACCCGAGTTCTCTCAAGCGCCTTGGTATTCTCTACCCGACCACCTGTGTCGGTTTGGGGTACGATTCCTTACAATCTGAAGCTTAGAGGCTTTTCCTGGAAGCATGGCATCAATGACTTCATCACCGTAGTGACTCGACATCGTGTCTCAGCCTTAAAGAGAGCCGGATTTACCTAACTCTCAAGCCTACGCACTTGAACCTGGACAACCGTCGCCAGGCCCACCTAGCCTTCTCCGTCCCCCCATCGCAATTGTAAGAAGTACGGGAATATTAACCCGTTTCCCATCGACTACGCTTTTCAGCCTCGCCTTAGGGGTCGACTTACCCTGCCCCGATTAACGTTGGACAGGAACCCTTGGTCTTCCGGCGAGGGAGTTTTTCACTCCCTTTATCGTTACTCATGTCAGCATTCGCACTTCTGATACCTCCAGCAGCCCTTACAGACCACCTTCAACGGCTTACAGAACGCTCCCCTACCCCGCATACAAAGTATGCAGCCGCAGCTTCGGTGTATTGCTTAGCCCCGTTACATCTTCCGCGCAGGCCGACTCGACCAGTGAGCTATTACGCTTTCTTTAAATGATGGCTGCTTCTAAGCCAACATCCTGGCTGTCTGAGCCTTCCCACATCGTTTCCCACTTAGCAATACTTTGGGACCTTAGCTGGCGGTCTGGGTTGTTTCCCTCTCCACGACGGACGTTAGCACCCGCCGTGTGTCTCCCGGATAGTACTTACTGGTATTCGGAGTTTGCAAAGGGTTGGTAAGTCGGGATGACCCCCTAGCCTTAACAGTGCTCTACCCCCAGTAGTATTCGTCCGAGGCGCTACCTAAATAGCTTTCGGGGAGAACCAGCTATCTCCAGGTTTGATTGGCCTTTCACCCCTAGCCACAAGTCATCCGCTAATTTTTCAACATTAGTCGGTTCGGTCCTCCAGTTGATGTTACTCAACCTTCAACCTGCCCATGGCTAGATCACCTGGTTTCGGGTCTATATCCAGAGACTGAGCGCCCAGTTAAGACTCGGTTTCCCTACGGCTCCCCTAGATGGTTAACCTTGCCACTGAATATAAGTCGCTGACCCATTATACAAAAGGTACGCAGTCACCCCGAAGGGCTCCTACTGCTTGTACGTACACGGTTTCAGGTTCTATTTCACTCCCCTCACAGGGGTTCTTTTCGCCTTTCCCTCACGGTACTGGTTCACTATCGGTCAGTCAGTAGTATTTAGCCTTGGAGGATGGTCCCCCCATATTCAGACAGGATATCACGTGTCCCGCCTTACTCGATTTCACTTTAAATCCGCTGTCGGTTACGGGGCTATCACCCTGTATCGCGCTCCTTTCCAGAAGCTTCACCTGACGCATAAAAAGCTTAAGGGCTAATCCAATTTCGCTCGCCGCTACTTTCGGAATCTCGGTTGATTTCTCTTCCTTCGGGTACTTAGATGTTTCAGTTCCCCGAGTTCGCTTCACTGAGCTATGTATTCACTCAGCAATACTTACTTATGTAAGTGGGTTTCCCCATTCGGAAATCCCAGACTCAAATGACTCTTACTGTCTTATCTGGGCTTATCGCAAGTTAGTACGTCCTTCATCGCCTCTGACTGCCAAGGCATCCACCGTGTACGCTTAGTCACTTAACCATACAACCCCAAGAGGTTTCTGTATGTTCAAACAACCAAGGTTTGTGTCTCTCATTATTGAATGAGCGAGAGACATTCGATTTTGCCGGACTCAAATATAAACATCCTATGGATGTTTCCAAGAACACTTGAATGTGTGTTGGTACCTAAAACACAGTTTTAGGATTTGAGAACTTTTAATTGAATAACAACGCTTATCCGAAGATAAGGGGATTGTTGCTATTCGTCAGCTTTCCAAATTGTTAAAGAGCAAATTACTTCCTAAGAAGCACATTTTCTAAAGACTTTCAGCTACGCTGCATAGGCGTCAAAAATTCCAACCACATACGTTTTAATGAAGTGGTTTGGAAAGATTATCCAAAAATACTTAGAGAATGGTGGGCGATACCGGGCTCGAACCAGTGACCCCCTGCTTGTAAGGCAGGTGCTCTCCCAACTGAGCTAATCGCCCACATATGTTTTGATTTCCTGTGGCAGGAAATGGTGGGTCGTGCAGGATTCGAACCTGCGACCAATTGATTAAAAGTCAACTGCTCTACCAACTGAGCTAACGACCCAATGGTATCCCGTAGGGGAGTCGAACCCCTGTTACCGCCGTGAAAGGGCGGTGTCCTAGGCCTCTAGACGAACGGGACACTAGTTGTGAGTGTTTGGGAACACTCTGCTCTCTTACGTTATAAACCGTACCAATCTGTGTGAACACTCATCGCAATAATCATCGTATAAGGAGGTGATCCAGCCCCAGGTTCCCCTAGGGCTACCTTGTTACGACTTCACCCCAGTCATGAACCACAAAGTGGCAAGCGTCCTCCCGAAGGTTAAACTACCTGCTTCTTTTGCAGCCCACTCCCATGGTGTGACGGGCGGTGTGTACAAGGCCCGGGAACGTATTCACCGTGGCATTCTGATCCACGATTACTAGCGATTCCGACTTCATGGAGTCGAGTTGCAGACTCCAATCCGGACTACGACGCACTTTTTGGGATTCGCTCACTCTCGCAAGTTGGCCGCCCTCTGTATGCGCCATTGTAGCACGTGTGTAGCCCTACTCGTAAGGGCCATGATGACTTGACGTCGTCCCCACCTTCCTCCGGTTTATCACCGGCAGTCTCCCTGGAGTTCCCACCCGAAGTGCTGGCAAACAAGGATAAGGGTTGCGCTCGTTGCGGGACTTAACCCAACATTTCACAACACGAGCTGACGACAGCCATGCAGCACCTGTCTCATAGTTCCCGAAGGCACCAAAGCATCTCTGCTAAGTTCTATGGATGTCAAGAGTAGGTAAGGTTCTTCGCGTTGCATCGAATTAAACCACATGCTCCACCGCTTGTGCGGGCCCCCGTCAATTCATTTGAGTTTTAATCTTGCGACCGTACTCCCCAGGCGGTCTACTTAACGCGTTAGCTCCGAAAGCCACGGCTCAAGGCCACAACCTCCAAGTAGACATCGTTTACGGCGTGGACTACCAGGGTATCTAATCCTGTTTGCTCCCCACGCTTTCGCATCTGAGTGTCAGTATCTGTCCAGGGGGCCGCCTTCGCCACCGGTATTCCTTCAGATCTCTACGCATTTCACCGCTACACCTGAAATTCTACCCCCCTCTACAGTACTCTAGCCTGCCAGTTTCAAATGCAGTTCCGAGGTTGAGCCCCGGGCTTTCACATCTGACTTAACAAACCACCTGCATGCGCTTTACGCCCAGTAATTCCGATTAACGCTCGCACCCTCCGTATTACCGCGGCTGCTGGCACGGAGTTAGCCGGTGCTTCTTCTGCAGCTAACGTCAAAATGTGCATCTATTAAATACACACCCTTCCTCACTGCTGAAAGTGCTTTACAACCCGAAGGCCTTCTTCACACACGCGGCATGGCTGCATCAGGCTTGCGCCCATTGTGCAATATTCCCCACTGCTGCCTCCCGTAGGAGTCTGGACCGTGTCTCAGTTCCAGTGTGGCTGATCATCCTCTCAGACCAGCTAGGGATCGTCGCCTTGGTGAGCCTTTACCTCACCAACTAGCTAATCCCACCTGGGCATATCCTGACGCGAGAGGCCCGAAGGTCCCCCTCTTTGAGCCGAAGCTATTATGCGGTATTAGCCATCGTTTCCAATGGTTATCCCCCACATCAGGGCAATTTCCCAGGCATTACTCACCCGTCCGCCGCTCGACGCCATTATCGTTCCCCGAAGGGTCAGACAACTCGTTTCCGCTCGACTTGCATGTGTTAGGCCTGCCGCCAGCGTTCAATCTGAGCCATGATCAAACTCTTCAATTTAAGATTTGGTCGGCTCAATGAATACTGATTACATTACATAGTAATGTTGAATTGACTGTGCCGGTATTGCTACCGATTGGTCACTCAGTTCATTGAAACCTAATTTGAAACCAAAGTTTCTAATTGGATTATCATCAACGAGTGCCCACACAGATTGATAGGTCTATATTGTTAAAGAGCTTTGCTTTCAGTGCGTTAGCACTTAGGCAGGACGCGTATAATACGCGATTGACTCTGTAAGTCAACATAAAATTCTAAACTTTTGTTTAAAACCTTATGGTGACTGAACTCTGTCGAGTTCAATCAGAATCAAAACCTGGCGATGTCCTACTCTCACATGGGGAAGCCCCACACTACCATCGGCGCTATTGCGTTTCACTTCTGAGTTCGGCATGGAATCAGGTGGGTCCACAACGCTATGGTCGCCAAGCAAATTCTTTAATTCGGAAAGCTGTTTTTTTAAGTTCTAGTTCTTACACATTCAATGTTCTTATCTGAGTCCATCAAAACCCCTTGGGTGTTGTATGGTTAAGCCTCACGGGCAATTAGTACAGGTTAGCTCAACGCCTCACAACGCTTACACACCCTGCCTATCAACGTTCTGGTCTCGAACAACCCTTTAGGATACTTAAAGTATCAGGGAAGACTCATCTCAGGGCTCGCTTCCCGCTTAGATGCTTTCAGCGGTTATCGATTCCGAACTTAGCTACCGGGCAATGCCATTGGCATGACAACCCGAACACCAGAGGTTCGTCCACTCCGGTCCTCTCGTACTAGGAGCAGCCCCCTTCAATCTTCCAACGCCCACGGCAGATAGGGACCGAACTGTCTCACGACGTTCTAAACCCAGCTCGCGTACCACTTTAAATGGCGAACAGCCATACCCTTGGGACCGACTTCAGCCCCAGGATGTGATGAGCCGACATCGAGGTGCCAAACACCGCCGTCGATATGAACTCTTGGGCGGTATCAGCCTGTTATCCCCGGAGTACCTTTTATCCGTTGAGCGATGGCCCTTCCATTCAGAACCACCGGATCACTATGACCTGCTTTCGCACCTGCTCGAATTGTCATTCTCGCAGTCAAGCGGGCTTATGCCATTGCACTAACCACACGATGTCCAACCGTGTTTAGCCCACCTTCGTGCTCCTCCGTTACTCTTTGGGAGGAGACCGCCCCAGTCAAACTACCCACCAGGCACTGTCCTCACTCCCGATAAGGGAGCCAAGTTAGAACATCAAAGCTACAAGGGTGGTATTTCAAGGACGGCTCCACGCAATCTGGCGACTGCGTTTCAAAGCCTCCCACCTATCCTACACATGTAGGTTCAATGTTCAGTGCCAAGCTGTAGTAAAGGTTCACGGGGTCTTTCCGTCTAGCCGCGGGTACACTGCATCTTCACAGCGATTTCAATTTCACTGAGTCTCGGGTGGAGACAGCGTGGCCATCATTACGCCATTCGTGCAGGTCGGAACTTACCCGACAAGGAATTTCGCTACCTTAGGACCGTTATAGTTACGGCCGCCGTTTACCGGGGCTTCGATCAAGAGCTTCGTCCGAAGACTAACCCCATCAATTAACCTTCCGGCACCGGGCAGGCGTCACACCGTATACGTCATCTTACGATTTTGCACAGTGCTGTGTTTTTAATAAACAGTTGCAGCCACCTGGTATCTGCGACTCTCGTCAGCTCCATCCGCAAGGGACTTCACCGATAAGAGCGTACCTTCTCCCGAAGTTACGGTACCATTTTGCCTAGTTCCTTCACCCGAGTTCTCTCAAGCGCCTTGGTATTCTCTACCCGACCACCTGTGTCGGTTTGGGGTACGATTCCTTACAATCTGAAGCTTAGAGGCTTTTCCTGGAAGCATGGCATCAATGACTTCATCACCGTAGTGACTCGACATCGTGTCTCAGCCTTAAAGAGAGCCGGATTTACCTAACTCTCAAGCCTACGCACTTGAACCTGGACAACCGTCGCCAGGCCCACCTAGCCTTCTCCGTCCCCCCATCGCAATTGTAAGAAGTACGGGAATATTAACCCGTTTCCCATCGACTACGCTTTTCAGCCTCGCCTTAGGGGTCGACTTACCCTGCCCCGATTAACGTTGGACAGGAACCCTTGGTCTTCCGGCGAGGGAGTTTTTCACTCCCTTTATCGTTACTCATGTCAGCATTCGCACTTCTGATACCTCCAGCAGCCCTTACGAACCACCTTCAACGGCTTACAGAACGCTCCCCTACCCCGCATACAAAGTATGCAGCCGCAGCTTCGGTGTATTGCTTAGCCCCGTTACATCTTCCGCGCAGGCCGACTCGACCAGTGAGCTATTACGCTTTCTTTAAATGATGGCTGCTTCTAAGCCAACATCCTGGCTGTCTGAGCCTTCCCACATCGTTTCCCACTTAGCAATACTTTGGGACCTTAGCTGGCGGTCTGGGTTGTTTCCCTCTCCACGACGGACGTTAGCACCCGCCGTGTGTCTCCCGGATAGTACTTACTGGTATTCGGAGTTTGCAAAGGGTTGGTAAGTCGGGATGACCCCCTAGCCTTAACAGTGCTCTACCCCCAGTAGTATTCGTCCGAGGCGCTACCTAAATAGCTTTCGGGGAGAACCAGCTATCTCCAGGTTTGATTGGCCTTTCACCCCTAGCCACAAGTCATCCGCTAATTTTTCAACATTAGTCGGTTCGGTCCTCCAGTTGATGTTACTCAACCTTCAACCTGCCCATGGCTAGATCACCTGGTTTCGGGTCTATATCCAGAGACTGAGCGCCCAGTTAAGACTCGGTTTCCCTACGGCTCCCCTAGATGGTTAACCTTGCCACTGAATATAAGTCGCTGACCCATTATACAAAAGGTACGCAGTCACCCCGAAGGGCTCCTACTGCTTGTACGTACACGGTTTCAGGTTCTATTTCACTCCCCTCACAGGGGTTCTTTTCGCCTTTCCCTCACGGTACTGGTTCACTATCGGTCAGTCAGTAGTATTTAGCCTTGGAGGATGGTCCCCCCATATTCAGACAGGATATCACGTGTCCCGCCTTACTCGATTTCACTTTAAATCCGCTGTCGGTTACGGGGCTATCACCCTGTATCGCGCTCCTTTCCAGAAGCTTCACCTGACGCATAAAAAGCTTAAGGGCTAATCCAATTTCGCTCGCCGCTACTTTCGGAATCTCGGTTGATTTCTCTTCCTTCGGGTACTTAGATGTTTCAGTTCCCCGAGTTCGCTTCACTGAGCTATGTATTCACTCAGCAATACTTACTTATGTAAGTGGGTTTCCCCATTCGGAAATCCCAGACTCAAATGACTCTTACTGTCTTATCTGGGCTTATCGCAAGTTAGTACGTCCTTCATCGCCTCTGACTGCCAAGGCATCCACCGTGTACGCTTAGTCACTTAACCATACAACCCCAAGAGGTTTCTGTATGTTCAAACAACCAAGGTTTGTGTCTCTCATTATTGAATGAGCGAGAGACATTCGATTTTGCCGGACTCAAATATAAACATCACAAGGATGTTTCCAAGAACACTTGAATGTGTGTTGGTACCTAATTCATAGAATTAGGATTTGAGAACTTTTAATTGAATAACAACGCTTATCCGTAGATAAGGGGATTGTTGTTATTCGTCAGCTTTCCAAATTGTTAAAGAGCATGATTCGTTAAGAACCATTTTTAAATATTCTGTATCAAGAAAATACTTAAAGATGGTGGAGCTAAGCAGGATCGAACTGCTGACCTCCTGCGTGCAAGGCAGGCGCTCTCCCAGCTGAGCTATAGCCCCATAAAGATCCAATGTCTGACCCGCTATCTTTGGGAAGATAGTGGTGGGTCTGAGTGGACTTGAACCACCGACCTCCCGCTTATCAGGCGAGCGCTCTAACCAGCTGAGCTACAGACCCAACATTGCTCTTAACGTTATAAACCGTATCAATCTGTGTGAACACTCATCGCGACTTATTCGTCTTCACTTTAAAAAGTAAAAACAAACTATCCGTATCGTATAAGGAGGTGATCCAGCCCCAGGTTCCCCTAGGGCTACCTTGTTACGACTTCACCCCAGTCATGAACCACAAAGTGGCAAGCGTCCTCCCGAAGGTTAAACTACCTGCTTCTTTTGCAGCCCACTCCCATGGTGTGACGGGCGGTGTGTACAAGGCCCGGGAACGTATTCACCGTGGCATTCTGATCCACGATTACTAGCGATTCCGACTTCATGGAGTCGAGTTGCAGACTCCAATCCGGACTACGACGCACTTTTTGGGATTCGCTCACTCTCGCAAGTTGGCCGCCCTCTGTATGCGCCATTGTAGCACGTGTGTAGCCCTACTCGTAAGGGCCATGATGACTTGACGTCGTCCCCACCTTCCTCCGGTTTATCACCGGCAGTCTCCCTGGAGTTCCCACCCGAAGTGCTGGCAAACAAGGATAAGGGTTGCGCTCGTTGCGGGACTTAACCCAACATTTCACAACACGAGCTGACGACAGCCATGCAGCACCTGTCTCATAGTTCCCGAAGGCACCAAAGCATCTCTGCTAAGTTCTATGGATGTCAAGAGTAGGTAAGGTTCTTCGCGTTGCATCGAATTAAACCACATGCTCCACCGCTTGTGCGGGCCCCCGTCAATTCATTTGAGTTTTAATCTTGCGACCGTACTCCCCAGGCGGTCTACTTAACGCGTTAGCTCCGAAAGCCACGGCTCAAGGCCACAACCTCCAAGTAGACATCGTTTACGGCGTGGACTACCAGGGTATCTAATCCTGTTTGCTCCCCACGCTTTCGCATCTGAGTGTCAGTATCTGTCCAGGGGGCCGCCTTCGCCACCGGTATTCCTTCAGATCTCTACGCATTTCACCGCTACACCTGAAATTCTACCCCCCTCTACAGTACTCTAGCCTGCCAGTTTCAAATGCAGTTCCGAGGTTGAGCCCCGGGCTTTCACATCTGACTTAACAAACCACCTGCATGCGCTTTACGCCCAGTAATTCCGATTAACGCTCGCACCCTCCGTATTACCGCGGCTGCTGGCACGGAGTTAGCCGGTGCTTCTTCTGCAGCTAACGTCAAAATGCGCATCTATTAAATACACACCCTTCCTCACTGCTGAAAGTGCTTTACAACCCGAAGGCCTTCTTCACACACGCGGCATGGCTGCATCAGGCTTGCGCCCATTGTGCAATATTCCCCACTGCTGCCTCCCGTAGGAGTCTGGACCGTGTCTCAGTTCCAGTGTGGCTGATCATCCTCTCAGACCAGCTAGGGATCGTCGCCTTGGTGAGCCTTTACCTCACCAACTAGCTAATCCCACCTGGGCATATCCTGACGCGAGAGGCCCGAAGGTCCCCCTCTTTGAGCCGAAGCTGTTATGCGGTATTAGCCATCGTTTCCAATGGTTATCCCCCACATCAGGGCAATTTCCCAGGCATTACTCACCCGTCCGCCGCTCGACGCCGTTGTCGTTCCCCGAAGGGTCAGACAACTCGTTTCCGCTCGACTTGCATGTGTTAGGCCTGCCGCCAGCGTTCAATCTGAGCCATGATCAAACTCTTCAATTTAAGATTTTGGTCGGCTCAATGAATACTGATTACATTACATAGTAATGTTTGAATTGACTGTGCCGGTATTGCTACCGATTGGTCACTCAGTTCATTGAAACCTAAATTGATACCGAAGTATCTATTTGGATTATCATCAACGAGTGCCCACACAGATTGATAGGTCTATATTGTTAAAGAACTTGGCTTTTCGAGAAGTTTTTCTCTCAAAGCGGAGGTGCATTCTAGCGAGATAATTTGAAGAGTCAAACACTTTTTCAAATTTATTTTCTCAGAAGTTTTTCACCTCTCTGATTCAGCTGAAGCCTTGTGGCGTCTGCCGTGTCAGTGAGGCGGCATTATAGAGACACGAATCACATTGGCAAGCCTTTTTTGAGAAAAAATTCAAAAAAGTGCCTTTTCGATGAATATTCAATCAAAAACAAAAAAAGAGGGTTAAAAAACCCTCTTTTCTTTCTATTTATCTTCAGTATTTAGATAAATGCGTAGGCGTCAGCGTACATCTGATCTCGGTTGGCTTGCTTAGATTGCGTGAATTGCTCTCTTGCCGCACCTGCCATTTCAAATCGACCTGCTATATAGATGTCGACGTTTTCCAGACTTTCAAAATCTGCTTCCACGGCTTGGAGTACGTTTCCGACTTTACCCGCCCAGTTTTCTGGTGCTTCCTCTACTACTGGTACGAATGTGATATTACCGTGCGCGTTTGCGATTTCATGCAACTCTTCTTTTGCATATAGCTGGCATTCGTCTTTTGCTCCCCAATATAGGTGGATCGCGTTTGACAAATTTTGACTTACGCAGTGGTCCAAAATAGAGCGTACGTAACTGAAGCCTGTGCCACCAGCGATTAATAGCAGCGGGTTTTGGCTTTCTTCACGAACCCAAGCATCACCATGTGGTGCATCGATGGCAATATCGCCACCCTCTTCTAACGCTTTTTTCATGGCTTCAACCACTTCGCTTGCGTAGGCGTTGTGCTCCGCAGCTCCGATATGAAGCTCTAGTTCACCTTCGTGACGGCAAGGGCTGCTTGCAATAGAAAATGGACGTTTGTCTTTTTCACCCATTTCAACCAACAGGTATTGACCTGC
Source organism: Vibrio sp. SCSIO 43132 (assembly GCF_019904195.1). Classification (NCBI taxonomy): domain Bacteria; kingdom Pseudomonadati; phylum Pseudomonadota; class Gammaproteobacteria; order Vibrionales; family Vibrionaceae; genus Vibrio; species Vibrio sp. SCSIO 43132. Next base: position 84,949 of record NZ_CP063199.1, on the reverse strand, counting down.
TTTAAAGCTGACTGGTGTTTCTGGGTGCAATAGAATTTGGTATGTGTTGCACGCCAAAGACTCAATGGACTTTACTTGGCACTTAATTGTCATGGTTTCCTCTTACTCACTTTCGAACGTGAGTAGTAAATCACTTTCGGCGTATGCCTGACATGGGAAGATCCAACCGTGAGCTATTTCTTTTTCCGTAAGCATAGGCTCAAGGTGATAGCTGACTTCCCCTTCTAATTTTCTGCACATACACATGGCACATGCGCCTACTGTACAACGATGCGGGAAGCGATAATTATTGTTGAGCGCTGCTTCCAGTATTGTTTGCCCAGTAGAAACTTCAAATACCCATTGCTGGGGCATTATTGTGACGGTTTGAGTCATTCTATTCCTAGTTGATCCCAAATCTCATCAATTTTTGCGACTACCGCAGGGTCTTTCTTAATGGGTCGACCCCATTCACGCTGGGTCTCTTCTCCTTCGACCTTATTGGTCGCATCCAGCCCCATTTGAGTTGTTGGGAGATTAGCTTCTTGCTTCATTAATGTATCGCGAGCAGGATCCATACGTGTGGTTATCGCCCAAATAACATCGTTCCAATCTCTTACATCTACGTCTTCATCGCAAATGATGATGTATTGAAGGTGGATATGCGCCTCAAACTCTTCCCAAAGCGCATTCATTAAGTTACGCCCCTGCCAGGCTTCACTTTTATTGATACTGATAATTGCCATGCTTCTGCCATTGGCAGTTTCAGGTAAATAGAGATCAATCTGCTCTGGGTGATTCTGTTTGAACTGAGCAACCAATCTATCTACGGTTTCCGCTTCAGGCATTGCTTCTTCAAGTTTTGCAGAAACGGACAGTTCTGCATCCCACTTTATCGTGGCATCCAGCCCCATCTTCGACCCGAGCCCTACTACTGGAGAAGCGAAGTCTAGAGAATCAATTGGCGTGTTTTCTATCATGACGGTATCGCGAACAGGATCCATCTGCGAAGTCATGGCATGAACCACTTCATTCCAGTCTCGAGTATTGACACTCTCATCGACCACGATAACGAACTTAGTGTACATGAACTGGCGAAGGAATGACCAAACTCCCATCATGACGCGTTTGGCATGTCCCGGATATTGCTTTTTCATCGACACAACGGCCATGCGATACGAGCAACCTTCGGGTGGAAGATAGAAGTCGATAATCTCTGGGAATTGCTTCTGCAAGATAGGCACAAACACTTCGTTCAGTGCAACACCCAGTACCGCTGGCTCATCCGGCGGACGACCCGTGTAGGTACTATGGTAGATTGGGTTTTCACGCATGGTTACGTGAGTGACGGTAAAGACGTGGTGTTTCTCTACCTCATTGTAGTAACCGGTATGATCGCCATAAGGACCTTCATCGGCATATTCGCTTGGGTCGATGTAGCCTTCCAGAACAATCTCTGCGCTGGCAGGTACTTCCAAATCGTTGCTGACCGATTTCACCACTTCGGTTTTACTACCCCGAAGCAAGCCTGCAAACGCGTATTCAGATAATGTATCTGGCACTGGAGTTACCGCACCAAGGATGGTAGCTGGATCCGCGCCAAACGCGACGGAAACTGGAAAAGGTTTACCTGGATTGGTTTCCATCCAATCTCTGAGATCGAGCGCGCCGCCACGGTGAGCAAGCCAGCGCATGATGACTTTGTTTTTACCAATCTTTTGCTGGCGATAAATCCCTAAGTTCTGGCGTTTCTTGCTCGGACCTTTAGTGACGGTTAACCCCCATGTTAAAAGAGGGGCTACGTCATCTGCCCAACAGCTCATCACTGGCATCTTATCCAGATCAACCTGATCGCCCTGCCACACCACTTGCTGACATGCTGCTTTTCGCAAGCGCTTCGCAGGCATATTCAAAACCTGACGAAAAACTGGGAGCTTATCTAAAGCGTCTTTAAACCCTTTCGGCGGCTCAGGCTCTTTTAAATAAGCCAGGAGCTTCCCAACTTCCCTCAGTTCGGAGACATCTTGCCTTCCCATACCTATGGCGACCCGCTCCGTGGTACCAAAGAGATTAGTTAACACAGGGAAGTCGTAACCAATTGGGTTTTCAAATAACAGAGCAGGACCACCAGCACGCAGCGTGCGATCGCTGATTTCTGTCATTTCATAGTGAGGGTCAACCGGGTGAGTGATGCGTTTTAGCCGACCGTCCTGTTCCAGACGATCTATAAAGTCGCGTAAATCCTTAAAACTCATAAGCCTTTCTTGTGGCAGGTTAAACTGCGCGCATTATAGCAAATATAACTTGGTAACCTAAAGATACGTACATTTTACAAGTTAGTAGCAATGCAATGGCTAGGGTCTGTTGACCTTTCGCGGTTAAATTTTGTTCGAGTTCTATGTGGTTTAATCGCGGCGCAAGGTCTTTAGCTTAGTCATTCTAAGCAAATACCTTGCAACAAAGAGTAAAGCACATAGAAACGAACCCTTTGGGCAGCATTTGTGGTTCCTTTCTACTGCGTTACCGCTTATTGATGTAGATCGACTACACCTAATAAACGCTGCCTTGTATAAAGAACCCACAAATCGCTGCAAAAATCAGCTCGAAAGGTCAAAAGACCCTACTTATCTTTTCCACCAGACAGAGCTTTAAGCAGTGACTTGGTGTTCAGACCACGATGGTTTTCTGCCAACTGTTCAACCCATCGGCGATGACCATGGCTAACAAGATTGCGGGCAATCACCGAAGCGCCATCCGATTGCTCCAGTTTCTTAATCAAAAAGGTTTTCACTTCAATGGGGAGTGGGTCGAGACGTGTCAGTTCGTTAAGGGCTTGATCATGCAGCGAGGGATTTTCGCTGGCGAGCATCACCTGTTGCAGGGAAAATTCGTCTTTGGTTTTGGCTAAGCGAACCATCTCGGCTCTGGTATGTTGATCGGCTTTCATTCGCCAGAGGATTTTGTACACCTCGGGATCTTCACTCACCTGCGCCATTCGAACGACAACTTTGGTGGATGGAAGCCAATTGGCAACTGGATTATGAGTAAGCTGCTGGGTGAGGTGATTCAGAGCTTTGGGAGATAGTCCATCAAGTTCGCGAATTAAAAGCGCTTCTCTTGCTTTGTTCTGCTTGTCTTTGCCTTCTGTCAGCCACTTGGACAATTTTAGTTTCTGCTGCTCTGCCTGAAGAATGAAGGTCAGTATCTGCTGATCGCCGTGCCAACGCTTTAATAAGCGACTGGCTACTGCACCGCTGTCGAAAGCTGGAATGGTAAATTCGTAACCGTCACCCTGCTTGCGAACTTTATATGGAGAAGGACGACCGATTTGCTTCTGAACAAACTTCGCCATTGACGTCGTCAGGATGATGTCTTTCTCTTCCATATGCTCGAGCAATAAAAAACGAACCACATCCTGTTGTGGCAAGTTGAGTCTTTGGAGAGCGAATTCCAATGAATCAACTTCATCAGTCAGAACTAACTGATAAAGCTCATCGGCTTTGGTGAGTATTTGCTGGTTCTCTATCCATTGCTGTGCTTCATCCTGTGAGAGCTCTTTTGCCATCACCGGAGAAAACACCAAAAGTAACGATATAAACCATGCTAACTTTCCCTGTCGCATATTCACATCCTGTTAACGATTTCGTTTATTCTGCAACCATTATGGAACAGACGCAAACAAAAACACCACCCTGAAAGGTGGTGTTTTGTTAAACAATATTACCGCTTTTTACTGACGACGCATGGCGTCAAAGAACTCATCATTGGTCTTTGTCATTGCCAGTTTGTCGATCAGGAATTCCATCGCATCGATTTCGCCCATTGGGTGAACGATTTTACGCAGAATCCACATTTTCTGTAGCTCGTCCGCTTTCGTAAGAAGCTCTTCACGACGAGTACCACTGCGGTTAAAGTCGATAGCTGGGAATACACGTTTCTCAGCAATCTTACGGTTCAGGTGCAATTCCATGTTACCTGTACCTTTAAATTCTTCGTAGATAACTTCATCCATCTTAGAACCAGTATCCACCAGCGCTGTTGCGATGATTGTCAGGCTTCCGCCTTCTTCTACGTTACGCGCCGCACCAAAGAAACGCTTTGGACGGTGAAGTGCGTTTGCGTCTACACCACCAGTCAGTACTTTACCTGAAGAAGGTACTACTGTGTTGTAAGCACGCGCCAGACGTGTGATGGAATCCAGAAGGATAACTACGTCTTTCTTGTGTTCAACCAAACGCTTCGCTTTCTCGATCACCATTTCGGCAACCTGTACGTGGCGAGATGCTGGCTCGTCAAACGTTGACGCAACAACTTCGCCTTTTACCAAACGTTGCATCTCGGTTACTTCTTCCGGACGCTCGTCGATAAGAAGTACCATCAATTCACATTCTGGGTGATTGTGAGCAATGCTCTGAGCAATGTTTTGCAGAAGCATGGTTTTACCCGCTTTTGGCGGAGCAACAATCAGACCACGCTGACCTTTACCAATCGGTGAAGCCAAATCCAGTACACGCGCCGTGATGTCTTCGGTAGAACCGTTACCACGCTCCATCACCATACGTTCGTTGGCGTGAAGTGGTGTTAAGTTTTCGAAAAGGATTTTGTTGCGGGCGTTGTCTGGTTTGTCGTGGTTGACGGTGTTGACTTTAAGAAGGGCAAAATAACGTTCACCGTCTTTTGGTGGTCGAATCTTTCCTGCTATCGAGTCACCTGTACGCAGGTTAAAACGACGAATCTGACTTGGTGAAACATAGATATCGTCAGGACCTGCTAAATAAGAACTGTCGGCACTACGTAAGAAACCAAATCCATCTTGAAGAATTTCCAGAACCCCATCGCCAAAGATGTCTTCACCACTTTTCGCGTGAGCTTTCAAAATAGCAAAGATAATGTCTTGTTTTCTTAGACGCGCTAGGTTTTCCAAACCCAGGCTTTCACCTAGTTTCACGAGCTCAGACACAGGTCTGTTCTTCAGTTCTGTCAGGTTCATAGTAGTGGATACTTGTTTAGTCAAAATAGGATCTGTTGTGTTAGTTAGAGAGATTTGGTCACAGGATCGACCAAGAAATGAACATTTGTTTAATTAACGTGCGATAAACTAGCACTAAAATCAAGCCTAGTCTAGCCATTAGAAAAAATCAAAACCGTGCATCTGGACATAGAGCACGGTTTTATGACCTCGTTTGCACTCGCTATCAGATGTTAGCGTCTAGGAACTCTTTAAGCTGAGTCTTAGACAGTGCACCAACTTTGGTCGCAGCAACGTTGCCGTCTTTAAATAGCAGCAATGTTGGGATACCACGGATACCAAACTTAGGTGGTGTGTCCGCGTTTTGATCGATGTTTAGCTTGCCGATAGTGAGCTTGCCTTCATATTCTTCTGCGATTTCGTCAAGAATCGGCGCAATCATTTTACAAGGACCACACCATTCTGCCCAGAAATCAACCAGAACTGGACCTGCAGCTTTGATTACGTCGTCTTCAAAACCGTCATCAGTTAGCTGCAAAATCTTGTCACTCATCTTCCACTCCGTTGTGTTTTTCAGGAACTGGTTGGATGATAACCAGTAAATAGATGCCCTATTGGAATGTATTTACTTTCGTAATGCAAGCTTAAGCTGATATTCTATAGCCATGAAAAAGACGCATATCACAGAGCAAAAGTTCGCCGATTTGGATTTACATCCCCAAATCATTGATGGGCTTGAAAAAAAAGGGTTCGAGTATTGTACCCCTATTCAAGCCTTGGCGTTGCCGGTACTGCTCACCGGCCAAGACATTGCAGGCCAGGCCCAAACGGGTACTGGTAAAACCCTAGCGTTTCTTACTGCTACTTTTAACCACCTGCTGAGCACACCAGAACACGAAGGACGTAAACCATCGCAGCCACGCGCGATTGTTATGGCACCAACACGTGAGCTGGCTATCCAGATTTTCAACGATGCCCAGCCTTTGATGGAATCGACAGGCATTAAAGCAGCATTGGCTTACGGCGGCGAAAGCTACGATAAGCAGCACGCTGTGATCGAGAAAGGCGTCGATATTCTGATCGGCACCACTGGACGCATCATCGACTTCTACAAGCAACGTGTCTTCAACCTGAACAACATTCAGGCGGTGGTATTGGATGAAGCCGACCGTATGTTCGACCTCGGCTTTATTAAAGACATCCGTTTCTTGTTCCGTCGTATGCCAGAGCCAAAAGATCGCCTGAACATGCTGTTCTCGGCTACTTTGTCTTATCGCGTTCAAGAGCTGGCGTTTGAGCACATGCATAACCCAGAGCATGTTGTTGTTGAACCAGAAAGAAAGACAGGTCACCGCATTCAGGAAGAGCTTTTCTACCCTTCTAATGAAGACAAGATGACGCTTCTGCAAACACTAATAGAAGAAGAATGGCCAGATCGCGCAATTGTATTTGCCAATACCAAATACAAATGTGAAAACATCTGGGGGCATCTGGCTGCAGATGGTCACCGTGTAGGTCTTCTTACTGGTGACGTACCGCAGAAGAAGCGTGAGCGCATTCTGGAACAATTCACTCAAGGTCATGTTGATCTGCTCGTTGCGACTGATGTCGCGGCACGTGGACTACACATTCCTCAAGTGACACATGTATTCAACTACGACTTACCAGACGATTGTGAAGACTACGTACACCGCATTGGTCGTACTGGTCGTGCTGGCGCAAGTGGTCACTCCATTAGCTTTGCGTGTGAAGAGTACGCGATCAACCTGACGGCGATCGAAGACTACATTGAGCACCCAATTCCGGTTTCCGATTACGATGCCAGTGCTTTGATCAGCGGCTTACCTGCGCCATTGCGTCTGCGTCACAAATCGCACCCACGTCGCACTAATACTGGTGGCAACAAGCCAGGCGGCAACCGCAAGCGTCACTCGCGCCCAAGAAACCAACGTCAGTCGTAAGGAACACTACAAATATTTATGAGTCAGTCAGCTACCTCGCCGCTCTACGCTGCTATCGACCTCGGGTCGAACAGTTTTCATATGCTCGTTGTGCGTCATATTGATGGCAGCGTTCAGACCATGGCCAAAATCAAACGCAAAGTACGTTTGGCCGCTGGGTTAAATAAGGAAAATGAACTTAGCGCTGAAGCTATGCAGCGAGGCTGGGACTGTCTCAGCTTATTTGCAGAAAGGCTGCAGGATATTCCGCCTGAAAACATCCGCATTGTCGGTACCGCGACGTTACGTACCGCCACAAACGTGGATGTGTTTCTGAAAAGAGCCAATGAAATACTCGGCTACGAAATTGACGTCATCTCGGGTGAAGAAGAAGCCGCTACCATCTATAAAGGCGTGGCACACACGTCGGGTGGTTTAGGTAAACGCCTGGTTGTGGATATCGGTGGTGCCAGTACTGAGCTCATCATCGGTGAAGGCTTCGATGCCAAAGCCCTGACCAGCTTGAAAATGGGCTGTGTCACCTGGCTGGAGCAGCACTTTAAAGATCGTCAGCTTACGGCAAGCAACTTCAGCACCGCAATTGAAGCAGCGAAGAATACACTCTCTCCAATTCTAGAGCAGTACAAAGACATTGGTTGGGATGTGTGTGTCGGTGCCAGTGGTACTGTACAGGCGTTGCAGGAAATCATGCTGGCGCAGGGTATGGATGAAGTGATCACCCATGCCAAGCTAAAGCGGCTTCAGAAGCAAGCCATGCTGGCGGACCATCTTGAAGAGCTGGATATTGATGGCTTAACGCTTGAGCGAGCTCTGGTCTTCCCTAGTGGTCTGTCTATCCTGATTGCCATTTTTGAGCTTCTGGAAATAGATTCCATGACTCTGGCAGGCGGCGCACTGCGTGAAGGTATGGTTTATGAAATGATGGCAGAAATGCGCCAGAATGATATTCGTGACCGTACCATTACATCGCTTCAATCTCGCTACCAGCTGGATTCGGAGTACAGCGAGCTGGTAGCCGAGTCCACCAGCCAGCTTCTTAGCCAGTGTGGTGGAGAAGCCTGGATTGCGGAGCCTCAGGCTCAATACCTGTTAACAACAGTGGCTAAGCTGCACGAAATCGGGTTAACTATTGATTACAAAACAGGCGGCGAGCATAGTGCGTACTTACTTCATAACCTTGATTTACCAGGTTATACACGCGCTCAAAAGCACCTGCTGGCAGAGCTTGCAAGGCGTTATCGTGAGCAATTGAGCTCCCTGCCAGAGCAGCACGCTCTGTCCGGTCAGAGTGCAAAACGCGTACTTCGTCTGCTGCGCTTGTCTGTACTGCTCACCCACCGTCGCTGTCGCAATCTTCAGCCACGCGTGACCCTCAATGCGGATGGTGACAGGCTGGAACTGTGCGTAGACAGCCAGTGGTTGGAAGCAAACCCGCTCACCAAAGCTGAGCTTGAAATTGAAGCCAACCGTCAGTCTGATATGGGCTGGCCATTGAGTCTGAAAGCCTGTTAGTCATACATTCTTAACGAATATCAAATACCAGAAGACCTCGCATTGCGAGGTCTTTTTTTTCATATCAAAGCCAGGTTACTTAATCGCTACTGACGCTAAGATGCGTCGCTTTCCGGTAAATGGCTGTCTGGCGTGCAAGACCGTGTAGTTATTTACGAGAAGCACATCTCCGGCTTCCCAGCGAAAATTCACACACAACTCGTCCATAGCGGCTTTGGTCTCTTCCATGACTTCGGCGTCCATAAACTCACCCGAACCGGTGGTCACGGCTTTGGTTGATACATTCCGGCTGTCGTTCCAGCCGTCGTATACCGCAATCATAGAGTTAAAGAAGGTTTTTTCCTGCGTCTCTTCATCTAGCCGAATGGCAGGTAACGTCGAAGTCTGAGTTTTCAGCACCCCACCGTCTTCCCACTGCCAAGTCATATTGTGTTCCCTAAGCTTAGCTTCACACTCTTCACGCGTCTGCACGTTGAAGGTCTCTTTCCAGGAACGACCTATGGGAGAAGAATTGTCGGTTTCTTCTGGCATGTAGCGTACGTAACGCACCCCCTCTTCTTCTATCTTTTGTGCAAACTCAGAATTTATCTCAAAGAATCTCTGACAGATTTCAGAAGAATGCAGAATCGAAGTTGCTCCGCCAGTTTCTGATGGGTAATCACAATAGAAGAAGATATAGCCCGGCGGGTTAGGCACTTGGGCCATCTCGTGGTGAAACGGGATCTTTTCCGTTGCTGGCGCTTCATTGGCAGTCACAATTCGAGATTGCGTAACCTGAACACGAGGAGCCGCTCCACCAATGTATGGCATGTTTTCGTAGTTGGACTGATTGAGCAGATCTTCAAATAAATCGGCATCTTTTACTGGGAAACCACGCAGCAAAACAGCGCCATGTTCAATCAGCTTTTCATGGACAGCGTCCTTCACCTCTGCAAACCAATGAAGCATTGCGCTAGGTTCGCTGGCCACCGTTGAGTCTGGCGGAGAGACAACCAAAGGAAATGCTCGTCCGTTCACCATTTTTTGTTCAGATATATTTCCGATATTTAGGGTCATCCCTTCCTCCAAACATGAATCAATAGTAAATGAATGTTAAATCAACTTAACAGCCATTAATTAAAATGTAAATCAATTGTGAATGAATTTGCATCTCGGTCACGAATTCCATGCGACTGAACCTAACCAATCACAGATTTGAATAGATGAAAGGGAACATAGAGCCCGGTGAGCAAGTCGCCCAGAGCATTCACAAATCACATCAACCCAAGTCACGTCTAGCAACTGGGCGAAGCCAGGAAAACCTCTCCAACTCAATGGAGAGGTTGAGACCAATTATTTCAATTCGCTTGCGTAGGTATCCGCGATACGCTGTTCAGCGTTACCTGCCTCTGATACCAGCAGATTGTAGTATTTCTCGCCTTGCTTCACGTTCTTAGTGAACCATTGATAAACGGGCTGAGCTTTGGCTTTGAATTGATCTTTTTCTGCCTGACTCGGTACGTACAACTTACCTCCAGCCTTAGCAAAGTCCTGATACGCTTTGATCGACTTACGCTTAGGTGAAGCGAAGGTGGCTTGTTGCAACGCATAGAACCCGTCAACAACGACTTTACGAAGGTCTTCTGGCATTTTGCTGAATTGCTGGTTGTTCATAAACCACAGGGCTGCCATGTAAGCATGGCCATCCAGCGTGACGTATTTCAGCCCCGCTTCTGGGAACTTCATCCCCATGATGTCGGTGATGCCGTTTTTTGATCCTTCCACCACACCAGTCTGGAATGAGGTGTAAAGCTCTGGCCACGGGATAGGAGTCGGGCTGGCACCCAATGATTTAACCAGTTCTTGTGGCAGATCCGCGACGATGGTACGAATCTTCAATCCTTTAATGTCATTCGGTGATTTCACTTCGCGCTTAGTGTTGGCAAAGTTACGCCAGCCGCCAGTATTACCAATGGTCATCAAGCGAACTTTGTTGCCTGAGTCTTTCAGTATGTCCTTTCTCATCTCTTGCACGAACGACCCACTGAGCACCTCTTCGGCAACACGGTCATCCGACAGAATGTAAGGCAGGTCGAGCACCTGAACGTAAGGGAACATATTAGCGGTACCACCGGATGTGGATACGTAGATATCGATCGAGCCATCTTCCAGCGCTTGGACACATTCCGTACCATTGCCGCATAGCTGGGTACCAATGAACAGATCGACCGAGATTTTTCCGTTAGAGCGGGACTCAACAAAGTCTTTAAATACGACCAGCCCATCATAGTCTTCGTCGTTTTCGTTCGAGTTTGCAACAGCCCTCAGACGAAAGTCCGCAGCCTGTACCGCCGAAATCGATGAAGCAAGAACCAGAGCAGCAAGACTGTTCACTATTGCTTTAGCAAATTTCATAATCTCTTATCCTTTTGACTTATTTCACTTTCCTGTTTTTGGTAAGCACTGAGTTTATTGTTATCCCCGTCCTCAATGACCTACCCTTTTGACCTTGCGGTCGGTTATCGCAGACACCCCAATCGGGCTGACTGCAAATCTAATGTACAAGCCCCAGCCACTTTGGAATCGTCATTGATACTGACGGGAAGAAAGTGATCAGGAAAATCACCAGAATCTCTACCGCCAGAAACGGAAGAATGCCTTTAGCGATGGATTCCACCCGCTCCCCTGACACGCTGGATGCCACGAATAGCACCAGCCCCATCGGCGGCGTCGCCAAGCCAACGGTCAGGTTGACACTCATGATGATGGCGAAATGCACTGGGTCGATACCAATAGAGATAAAGATAGGCGCCAATATGGGGCCTAAAATGATGATGGCAGGACCTGCGTCGAGGAACATCCCGACGATAAAAAGAAGAATATTGATGGCAAACAGCAGGATAAGTGGGTTCTCACTCACCCCCAACACCCAGCCTGCCAGGTCTTCTGCCGCATGCGATAAGCTCACAACCGTCTTAAACGCTAAGGCAGATCCAACCAGCAGTAATACCACGGCAGAAGACGACGCCGAACGGGCGAAGATTTCCGGCAACTCGCTGGTTTTGATGGTTTTCAGCATGAACAGGCTTAGGAAGAGTGCATACCCCACGGCAATGGCAGACGCTTCGGTGGGCGTGAAAATCCCCCCCACTATGCCACCCAGAATAATCACTGGCGTCAGCAGCGGAAGAATCGCCGCTCTGGTTGCCTGCCCACGTTCAGGCCAGGTGGCTTTCTGACTGGCGACGGGAAAGTCGTGCTTTTTCGCCATTAAGGAAGTCACCCCCATCAGTGCCAGCCCAATCAAAATCCCCGGAACAATGCCAGCGGCAAACAAGGCAGCAACCGATACCTCCATGGTATAGGCGTAGATGATCATGATGCCAGATGGCGGAATGATAGGACCAATAACAGAACTTGCAGCGGTAATTGCAGCGGCAAAACGCCGAGAGTAACCGTTCTTCTCCATGGCAGGGATCAGCATTGAACCCAGCGCTGATGTGTCGGCTACGGCCGAACCTGATAAACCAGCAAATAGCATGCTCGACATGATATTCACGTGCGCCAGACCACCACGTACATGCCCGATAAAGGCTTGCGAGAAGTTGACCAGCTGGAGGGTGATACCACCACGGTTCATCAGCTCACCTGCCAGCATAAAGAATGGGATGGCCATCAATGGGAAGGAATCGATCCCGTTATAGATGTTGCGAAACAGCAAGGGCAGGTCGCGATCCATATCCAAAGCCAGCATCATGGCTCCCGGCGCAAATAGCGTCGCAAAAAAGACAGGCAGCCCAACCAACAGGAGAATCAAGAATAAAGGTAAAAATAGAACGAGCATCGGTTACCCCCTTGCCGCTTCAGTTTCAGAACTTGCGACATTTGAACCAAGCAAGTTTTTCAGAATCAGTTCCACATTCACCATCAGCATGGTGATGAAACAAACGGGCATGGCGAGGTATATCCAGGCGCGGGAGAGTTGGAAAGACGCTGCGCGAGTGCGAAACCCACGGTCGAAGAATTCCAGCCCCAGAGTAGATAGCTTGAAGAGCACCAGAGCAGATATCACCAAAAGCGTAAGCTTGAGAAACTGCCCCAGACGCTGCGGGATAAAATCATGGAGCATTTCAATCGCAACAAACCCACCAGTACGGTAGGCACCTGCTGCAACCAGCGCCATCATCCAGATCATCAATGCTCTGGCTACCTCTTCCGGCCAGGGCAAAGCATTAGACAAAACGTATCGGCAAAAGACTTGCAGTAATATCGTCGCGACCATCGCGAATACTAAAACCCAGGCAATTTGCCGACCCACCCAGATCATACGGTTGTTGACAGCTTCCAGAAGTCGCAAGCTTCCATGCAACACCTTCATCATTGACTTTCTCCAGTGATAATCCGTTATCAGCAAGAAGCAATATCAGCGCTTACTGATACCGAGCGATTCCAAAGGGTCTGGAAAATGAAATTTCAGCAATGTTGAGCAGTGCTTTCCAAATACTTCACACCTTTAGTTAAAATTGCTTTTAACTGCTGGCATTTAGCTTTCCAGTCCGAATAAAATCACTTTCATTCACAATTCATTTATTTTTTTAGTTTGCAAGATTACCCTAGCAGTGTATTCTCTAGATGTAAATCAAATGTAAATGAATTGATGCAAAAATACGTATCTGTTTTAATTCAAACTAGTTACAAACTGCGGATAATTCGAGAAAAAAATGACCATTGATTTTCAATCCAAGAGCGGACAAGGCAAACAGAAGAAGCGACCTAAGTATGTGCAGGTCAGTGAACTGCTGATCCGCGAAATTAATGCGGGACACTGGCGCGCTGGTGAACGGCTGCCCGTAGAGGCGGAATTGGCCGTCGAGCTTAAAGTCGCAGTAGGCACTTTGCGAAAGGCTCTGGCTCTGCTGGAACAAGATGGACTGCTGGAACGCCGGCAAGGCAGCGGCACCTATGTGAAGAGCCCGCCTAAAGAAGCCGTGTATCAACTGTTCCGTCTAGAGTTACTGGAAGGAGGCGGCACTCCGCATGCCAATACACTGTCGGTACGTAAAGAACGCAACGAAGACGTGGCGCAGTACTTCAAAGCACCAGTAACCGCAGAATTCTGGCGAATTGAGCGCCAACGCTTTTTGAACAACACGGTGATCGCGGCTGAAGAGATGTGGATTCGTGCCGAGCATGCTGAATCACTAGGTGCTGATGAGCTGGACGAATCTTTGTATCGTCATTACCGGGAGCACTTTGGTTTTTGGATCAGCCGGGTAGAAGACAGAATCAATGTAAAAGTCGCAGACCACTGGGCAGCTCAGATTTTAGATGTTCCGGCTCAGACATCCGTAGGCTGGATAGAGAGAATCAGCTGGTCTGACGATGAAAAGGTCGAAGAGTACTCCAGAACCTGGTTTAACCCTGAGACCTGTCATTACGTATCACGAATGTCTTAGGATTCCTCCTGAGACATCTCCCTCAGGGGACAGATAATCATAAGGAGATGACATGGCAATTCGGTACGCCATCATAGGATGTGGCATGATGGGACAGGAGCACATCCGTAATATTCAGTTGCTGCCCGATGCATCGATAACCGCGGTATATGAACCCGACGGGGGTATGAGAGATAAGATTCATCAGCTCGACGCCAGCATTGAATTTGAATCCAGTATCGAAAACCTGCTGAATCGCAAAGACCTCGACGCGATACTTATTGCCAGCCCGAACCATTGTCATGCTGACCAACTGGTGCAAGTGATCAAAAGCACCGCCTTACCTATTCTGATCGAGAAACCGGTCATTACTTCTCTGGACGATGCCGATCGCATTCGAAAATCCGCTCAGCATCACCCGGCTCCCGTTTGGGTGGCGATGGAATATCGCTATATGCCACCTATCACCAAGCTGCTCGATCTGGTTAAAGAGAACAGTACGGGGAAAATTAGCCAGCTCAGCATTCGGGAACATCGTTTCCCATTTCTGGAAAAAGTCGGTGACTGGAACCGCTTCAATCGCAATACCGGCGGGACACTGGTTGAAAAGTGTTGTCACTTCTTCGATTTAATGCGACTGCAAACCCAAAGTGAAGCGGTACGTGTTTACGCCTCTGGCAGCCAGCACACCAATCATGTCGAGGAGCGCTACCAAGGTGAAGCCCCTGATATTCTTGATAATGCGTATGTAGTGGTCGACTTTGCTAATGGGCAACGCGCTATGCTGGAGCTGTGTATGTTTGCCGAAGGGTCACGGTATCAGGAAGAAATCTCTGTTGTTGGCAGTTCAGGTAAAGTCGAAGCATTTGTGCCCGGTCCTACCCGGTTCTGGAATACCGAATTGGGCGAGCCACCCACACCAAAGGTCGTCCTCTCACCCAGAAACCCGACCGGACCTGTTGAGATGGATATCCCCGTTGACCCAGAGCTTTTAGAAGCAGGCGATCACAATGGCTCGACCTTCTACCAGCATCAGAAATTTCATAAAGCCATCACTGAAGGCACAAAGGTTGAAGTCACTGTGGAAGACGGGCTGAAAGCCGTAGTGATTGGTTTAGCAGCACAAGCTTCTATTGAACAGGGACAAGTCATCCATATTCTGGATGATGGCTGGTCTTTTTAGGTTGGGTTAACTGCCAAACCACCACAAAACAGCGATCAGAAATAGCAGACAGCCCAATTCACGCCTTAGAAAGTGAATAGCAAGGAGAATAACTAGTAGCTCAATCATCGATATTCCTGCCTATTGAGTTCACATAAGAACAAAAGACAAAGGCTATCGGATATTGAGATTTGAAAATCCTAATTAGCTGAACATAAGTTGTTAGTCGTTCATCTCATCGATACAAAAAAGGAGCCTCTCGGCTCCTCTTCTATTTTGTTTACGCTTGCTGTGCTTTTAAATCCGGTTTTGCCAAAGTGAGCTTTTTCACCAGATAGTTAAGTAACACGCCGTACATAGGCACAAACAGACCCAAACTGATCACCAGTTTGAAGCCATAATCCACTAGCGCGATTTCCGTCCAGTGCTCTGCCATAAACGCATCTGTGCTTTGGTAAAAAGCAATGGAGAAAAACGCTAGCGTGTCGAGAGCATTACCGATCAAAGTGGAACATGTCGGTGCAACCCACCATGCTTTCAACTGGCGCAGACGGTTGAACACGTGCACATCCAAAATCTGACCCAGTAAGTACGCCATAAAGCTGGCAATCGCAATTCTCGCCACAAACAGGTTGAACTCTGAAAGCTGACCAAAGCCCTGGAATTGACCTTCAAAAAATAAAACCGACAACACGTAAGAGACCGCTAATGCAGGCAACATTACGTAGAAGATGATTTTACGTGCCATCGCCGCCCCAAAGATGCGAACAGTTAAATCAGTGGCAAGAAAGATGAACGGAAATGTGAATGCGCCCCAAGTGGTATGAAAACCAAAAATGGTGAACGGCAACTGAACCAAATAGTTGCTGGATGCAATGATAATTAGGTGGAACAGAACCAAAAAAGAAAGGGCGTTGCGCTGCTGCGCAGGAGTAAAGTGACTCATACTGTACCTTTTTCGTTTTATTTGGGGGCGAGGGAACCCAAATTGAAGCACTCGCTTCATAACCAATGTTATACCAATCGTAGTAAGTAATTGCTCATTCTAGCTTGTTAAAACACTCGATAACTACGTTAAAAAATTTGATTGTAGAATAGCTACTTATCGAAATTTTTTGCCTTGTTCTCAAGCGTTTTTCCTGCGCTATCTCTGAACACCTACTTACTGTGATTGGTATTAATCTGAATCTGCAAAATACCTTAAGGAAGGCAATGCCTCATCAGTGTTCAGGGTCGTGGATTATACGCCATTCTAATGATGGTGCAACAGGACGTTTTTTAGGCAATCGTTTAGCCTGATAGAAAATTGACAGAACCCACCTATATAGATGTTTCATGTGAAACAACAGGTTGGAAGGAAGAGAGTGAATGGGAGGTCAGATGGCGTCGAAGCCTGTTTCAAAAAGCCCGGCAAGGTAGTCCAGCTCTTCTCGGTTTTCATCTTTATTCAACACTTCTAACCAAACCGATTCGCTGTAATGCTCCGATTTCAGGAACAATTGGCAGCCTTCAAAGTCTATCAGCCATGAGTGAATGTCTGCGTCCCATTGCTTTTCAACCACGGAAGCAGATAAGGTTTTCACCAGCTTGTCACCCAGTTCTGGGAAGCTGTCATAATCAAACCGAGGCGTGGTCAGAATGATGCGCCCCTCTTCCCTTTGGTATTCCATCAGTCCGTAATCAGCCATTGTGGGTAATGTGCTCCTGAATTAAATCGAGAAATGGATCGGCGTATTTCTCCAGCTTGCGCTGTCCGACTCCATTCACCGCCAGCATCTCGCCATAAGACGTGGGTAAGATGTCCGCCATATCAATAAGTGTGGCATCACTGAACACCACGTAAGGAGGTAAGCCGTCTTCATCCGCAATGGATTTGCGAAGTTTACGTAACTTGGCAAACAGCTTTTTGTCGTAGTGTTTGTTGATAAGCTTGTCGGACTTGGCGCTTTTCGCCGCCGTATCTAACCTCGGAACCGCCAGTTCCAGCGGCTGTTCACTACGCAATACCGGACGCGCTTCCTCGGTGAGCTGCAAGGTTGAATTTCGCGTGATGTTTTGGGTTAGCAGCCCTTTATGAATAAGCTGACGAATGATGCTCACCCAGTAATCGTGGCTGTGTTCGCGCCCAATGCCATAGGTTGACAGCTTGTCGTGACCATTTTCTCGCACTCGGATGTTCTGCATTCCGCGAAGGACTTCCACCACGTAGCCCATGCCGAAGCTTTGATTGACTCGGTAGACGCAAGACAACGCTTTTTGCGCCGCTTCCATTCCATCAAAGTGTTTGGGGGGATCAAGGCAGATATCACAGTTACCGCAAGGCTTCTCGCTGTACTCACCGAAGTAGTTCAGCAATACCTGGCGACGACAGGTCTGCGCTTCAGCAAATGCACTCATGGCATTGAGTTTATGGGCTTCGACCTGCTTTTGCGGCCCGTCGTCTTTTTCATCCAACATTCGGCGCAGCCAGCTAATGTCAGCTGGGTCGTAAAGCATCATGGCTTCAGCAGGTAAACCATCGCGCCCTGCTCTGCCGGTTTCCTGATAATAGGATTCGATGTTTCGCGGAATATCGAAGTGCAGAACGAAGCGAACGTTGGGTTTATTGATACCCATTCCGAATGCCACGGTTGCCACCACGACCTGAATGTCGTCTTTTTGGAATGCATCTTGTACGTAGGCGCGCTCATCCGCATCCATACCTGCATGGTAACCTGCGGCACGAATGTGATTGTTGCACAACTTTTCCGTCAGCATTTCTACTTTCTTGCGGCTGCCGCAGTAGATAACGCCACACTGCCCTTGCTGAGTAGCAAGGAAGCGAATGACCTGAGAAACCGGTTTGTGTTTTTCCACCAGGTTATAGCGGATATTCGGGCGGTCAAAGCTGCCTAAGTATTCAAGAGGCTCTTCAAGGTGAAGACGGGAGATAATGTCTTTTCGCGTCGCTTCATCGGCAGTCGCCGTAAGTGCCATGATGGGCGCATAAGGAAAGCGCTGTTTCAGTTCACCTAGCGCGGCGTATTCACGACGAAAGTCATGACCCCACTGGGAGATACAATGCGCCTCATCCACTGCGATCATCGATAACCTGAGGTGTTCAAGCCTTTCCATGAAGTCACGGGTCAATACGCGCTCTGGCGAAACATAAACCAACTTCAACTGACCGGCATTCATGCGATTGTAGACTTTGATCAGTTCATCACGTTCCATGGTGGAATTGATGCACTCAGCGGCAACGCCATTGGCTTTTAGCTGGTCGACCTGATCTTTCATCAGAGAAATCAGAGGGGAAACCACAAGGGTCACGCCTTCTTTGACCAGAGCAGGAATCTGATAACAAAGCGACTTACCACCACCCGTAGGCATGATGACTAAGCTGTCTTTGCCTTCTAATGAAGACTGAATCACCTCTTCCTGACCGACTCGGAAAGACTGGTAGCCAAAGACCTCATTCAATACCTTGACGGCATCATCAATTTTGGGCTCGGCAGGCTGAACTGTAGCGGAGTCGGACATTCGATTCTCTGAAGGACAATATAGCAAGATGCAAAGCCGGATATTGTAGAGTGCTTTCCCTGTTAATTAAACTGCAAATTAACGGGCGAGAAGATATACTGGCGGCTCCTTCACAAATGTAACTTTCTGTTACCTCAAGCGATAAATAACAATGACAGACGAACAACAAAGATCGCGCCAAGGTGTAATTTTTGCGGTGTCCGCGTACACCATGTGGGGCATAGCACCCATCTACTTTAAAGCCTTAGAACAAGTCCCTGCATTAGAGATACTCAGCCACCGGGTAATATGGTCTTTTGTATTTCTGGCTATTCTCCTGCAAGCAGGCAGGCATTGGCACTCAGTAGTCTCTGTATTCAAGCGTCCTAAAACATTTGGGCTTCTGGCTGTCACCGGATTATTGGTGGGTATTAACTGGTTGATATTCATCTGGGCGGTCAATGCGGATCACATGCTGGATGCCAGTCTCGGGTATTACATCAATCCGTTACTCAACGTGTTATTGGGAATGATGTTCCTTGGAGAAAGGCTAAGAAAACTGCAATGGCTCGCTGTTTTTCTTGCCGCCATTGGTGTGCTGGTTCAGTTGGTGGTATTTGGCTCTGTTCCTATTGTCGCAATAGCCCTCGCTTTCAGCTTTGGGTTTTATGGGCTGCTGCGCAAGAAAATCAACATGGATGCGCAAACGGGGCTGTTTATCGAAACGCTCGTTATGCTGCCCGCTGCTGCAATCTACGTATTCTTTATAGCAAGCAGTGCGACTTCTGACATGAGCAACAACAGCCTGAGTCTTAACCTCCTGCTTTTTGCTGCCGGGATTGTAACCACGCTGCCTCTGCTTTGTTTTACAGGCGCAGCTACTCGCATCAAGCTTTCTACTCTGGGGTTCTTCCAGTACATCGGTCCTAGCCTGATGTTCTTACTGGCTGTTCTGGTGTACGGCGAAGCATTTACCCTCGATAAAGCGGTCACCTTTGGGTTTATCTGGGGAGCCTTGCTGGTGTTCAGTATCGACGGCATCAGAAACAGTAAGAAATCACGCTGATTGTCAATTTTTTACAAGACACAGAGAAGTTGGTTATGATTTAGTCGTCATAGCCAATTTTTTTTTGTATCTAACATAAGTAAGCATGGACAGCGTTAAGTACCACCTTTCAGAGCAATCTGGCATCCAGTTAATTGATGCCGACTACCAAAAGTTTGCGTTTTCACGCCACTATCACCTCGATTTTCATATCGGGCTGATTCAGCGCGGTGTGCAGAAATTCCATCATTCAGGAAGTAGTCATAAGGTCGGTCAGGGGCAAATCATAGTGATGCCGCCGGATGAGCTACATGACGGACACTCCGAACTGAAATCCGGCTATCAGGTAAAGGTATTCTCGATCAGACCTGAATGGTTTACTGATCAACTGGATCTGAGCAATAAACAGACAACTGCACACTTTACTCAGTTGATCATTGATGATCCGACACTTTTCCACCAGCTTTCCTATCTGCACTCACAGCTTATGCACACTCAGATCAGTCAGTTGGCTCAAGACTGCCTGCCTTTTGAGAGCTTCGAACAGATGCTTGATCAATATGGCACGATCAAACCGAACATCGCCCAGCCGCTTGGGAAAACCACCATACAGGTGTTAAGAGAATACCTGATGGAGAACCTTGATCAGCCCATACGCCTCAATGCATTGGCAGATATGTGCCAGTTAACACCCTCTCAGTTTCAACGCCATTTTAAAGCTCGAATGGGCATCACGCCTTATGCGTGGCTGACTCGTCTAAGAATGGAACATGCACTCAGCCTGCTCCTTCATGGCGTCAACAGCGTAAACGTCGCACTGCGGGTGGGGTTCTATGACCAAGCCCATTTCGTTAAAGCGTTTAAAACCACCTACGGGGCAACGCCCGGGCAAATCAACTGTCACTAATTTACAAGACGTACTCGTTGAGGTTCGACACAATGCCAGTATGTCTTCTTTAATCTCTCTAAGATCATGAACGAACTGACTCTATTACTGACACTTGCCACTGTTCATTTCATCGCACTGTTGAGCCCTGGCCCTGATTTTGCTCTGGTTGTCCAGAACGCCAGTCGCCACGGTCGCCAAACCGGTATCTACATCGCTTTGGGGCTATCGGTGGGTATACTTCTGCATTCTGTTTTCAGTTTAACTGGCGTAAGTTATCTGGTTCATCAGCACCCTAACGTTTTCCGGTTGTTGCAACTCGCTGGCGGGAGCTACCTGTTGTATCTGGGAATAGGCGCACTGCGGTATGTCATTTTCAGCTTCAAAAGCCATCAGCCTTCAGATGACACAGAAACCAGCCTGATTCTGGCTAACCGCAAGCAAGCTTTTGTCCGGGGTTTTATTACCAATATTCTCAACCCGAAAGCACTGGTGTTTTTTGTTAGCCTGATGTCTTCGCTAGTGCCCGCTTCCATGTCTCTCACGGGGAAAGGCTTCGCTTTACTGATCCTTTGGGGGCTCTCCTTCTTTTGGTTCTCCTTATTGGCTTGGGTGCTGTCGGCACAGCGCTTTCAGGCAAAATTGAAACAGGCGGCACTGTACATTGACGCTCTGTGTGGCTTGGTTTTTACTGGGATAGGTATCAGTATTTTGTATCAGGTTGCGTAAGGCTTTCTGACGTAACAAATCTGGTACATTGCTTACAAAACAACCGAAATAATGTAGACCGCGTTCCGTTGTCCTGACAGGCTGGAATCTCCACAAAAGGAGAAGCTTATGTCATGGAAAACAACACTCACACAAATGACCTCGTGCTCACTTCTGCTTGTCAGTTCATTTGGCTATGCAAATCAGGCTGCTGATGGGGTAGCACCAGAAGCAAGCACAGGAATAGAAACCAAAACACTCACCCATGCAAAAGACTGGATGGTAACGGCAGCGAACCCGCTGGCGACTCAAGCTGGGGCAGACATTCTCGCCGCTGGTGGGAATGCCATTGATGCCATGGTTACCGTTCAGCTCATGCTGGGTTTAGTCGAGCCGCAGTCCTCTGGTATTGGTGGTGGCGCATTTCTGGTGTACTGGGATGCCAAGAAAAACCGCCTAACCACGGTTGATGGTCGTGAAACGGCACCTTTGGCAGCCACACCTACCCTATTTCAGGATGCCGATGGCAAACCGATGAAATTTTATGACGCAGTCGTCGGTGGTCGATCCGTTGGAACACCGGGAACCGTTAAGCTACTTTGGGATACTCATCAGCAATACGGTAAGTTGCCATGGAAACAAGTCGTACAACCTGCGATAGACCTTGCCAACAAAGGCTTTGTTATCAGCCCTCGATTGGCGGGGTTAATCGAAAAAGACAAGGAACGTTTAAGCCGTTTCGCCACAACCAAGTCGTATTTTTTCAATGCTGATGGTTCACCGAAAGCAGAAGGCACCCTTCTGAAAAACCCCGAATATGCCAATACGCTCACCCAAGTGGCGGAAAAAGGGGCTAATGCCTTTTATTCAGGTGACATAGCAAAAGACATTGTCGAAACCGTTCAAAATGCTCCGAGCAATCCAGGAGTACTGGACCTGCAGGACTTCTCAAACTATCGCACCAAAGAGCGCGCCCCTGTATGTACCGCCTACCAGTCTTATGACGTTTGCGGAATGGGTCCTCCCAGCTCTGGCGCTTTAACCGTTGGGCAGATCCTATCGCTCACCGAGAAATTCGATCTGAAAAAGCTTGGGGCAGACAACCCAACCAGCTGGCAAATCATTTCCGAAGCGTCCAGACTGGCTTTTGCGGATCGCGGGCGATACATGGCAGACAGCGACTACGTACCTATGCCAACTCAAGGCTTACTGGATTCTGGTTATCTTGCTGAACGTGCAAAACTCATTACGCCAGATAAAGTGTTGGAAAACGTCAGTGCAGGTTCGCCACCCTGGAACCATGCAATGCGTCTGGCAAACGATGAGTCGATTGAGCTTCCATCCACCAGCCATTTCAACGTCGTCGATAAAGAAGGCAACGTCGTTTCTATCACAACCACTATTGAGAATGCCTTTGGCTCTCGCTTAATGGTTAGAGGCTTCCTGCTGAACAATGAGCTGACAGACTTCTCTTTCCGAACTCACAAGGACGGATTTCCGATTGCCAACCGTCTGGAGCCGGGTAAACGTCCTCGTTCTTCGATGTCGCCAACCATTGTTATGGAAAACGGCAAACCTTACATGGCAATAGGCTCGCCAGGTGGCAGCCGCATCATTGGTTATGTCGCGCAATCCATCATCGCTCATACTCAGTGGGGTATGGATATTCAGCAGGCGATAAACCAACCTCATTTGGTTAACCGCTTCGGAACGTTGGATGTAGAGAAAGGCACCAGCGCGGAGTCATTCAAACCTGCTCTTGAGAGCATGGGCTACAAAGTCAATGTCCGGGATTTGAACTCGGGCTTGCACGCAATTCGCATTACCAAAGACGGATTGGAAGGCGCAGCTGACCCTCGTCGTGAAGGTGCTGCAATCGGCAAGTAGCACATTTCAGACGTTGTACCTATGCCCTTGTAAGAGATCTCTCACAAGGGCGTAAGTTAACGCGGTTTCCTTTCTATCAATAAAGCACACCATAAATACTAACCAATTGAAAAATATAAACTTAAATACAATTGCTCATCATTTAAACAAAGAAATATTTGCTCGGTCTATTGAGTAAAATCCGCATTCTCTTAATATGAACCCTGTCGGAAGGATGCTGACACGGAACAGGAAACAGCCAAGGATTTGGTTATCTTCAGGATGAAGATTCGGTTATTCAGGACGAGTGACCAGCACGGAGCAAAAAAGGACATTGAACAGACTCAATCGTTATTAGGATGATAACGGCAAGGAAGGCAATGGACACCTCTAGGATGAGGAATGGAACTGGCATCAGGACGATGAAAGGGACACCGCTCAAGGAACAAGTGAGTGCGCTAACGAGGATTGTTAGCAGATCAGGATAAGATCATTGGACACCGCTAGGATGGCGATGAAAAGGATTGTGCTGAAGGACACAGCGCTGCTATCAAGGATTTGATGCATGGAGCAACATTAGTAGCCGGATTGCTGCGAGTAAGATTATAACCCCGACGGGCTTTGCCCTCGGGGTTTTTCTTTATCTATTCAAACCGTTCTGTAGATACTAAAAAGCCCGCTTTTGCGGGCTTAAGAAACTAACTGATGTCGGTTAGAGCTTTTCTAACTTGGCAAATGACGTTACCAGCCATTTGATCCCTTCGCCATTGAATGCAACCTGAACCCGACTTTGTGGACCGCTGCCCTCAAAATTGATGATGGTGCCTTCTCCGAATTTAGGATGCATTACTCGTGCTCCCAAAGAAAAGCCTGTTTCGTTAAAGTTTTCTTTCACCACTTGCTGGCTAAAACGTCCCGAACTTGCTGGGCGACTGACCTGAGCTTTCATCCGCACTTCATCCAGACATCCTTCTGGCAACTCGCGGATAAAACGAGATGGCTTATGGTATTTGTCCTGACCGTAGAGGCGGCGCATCTCTGCATAAGTGATGTAGAGTTTCTCCATGGCACGCGTCATGCCTACGTAGCAAAGACGCCGCTCTTCTTCGAGCCTGCCCGCTTCTTCCGCCGACATCATGCTTGGGAACATTCCTTCTTCAACCCCCACCATAAAGACCAGTGGAAACTCGAGGCCTTTCGCGCTGTGCAGCGTCATCAGCTGAACGGCATCGTCGAATTCGTCTGCCTGCCCTTCCCCTGCTTCTAAGGCTGCATGAGTCAGAAATGCCGTCAGTTCGGAAAGTTCTTCCGCTTCTTCTGGTTTTTCAAATTGTCGGGTCGCGGTAACCAGCTCTTCCAGGTTTTCAATTCGCGCCTTGGACTTTTCGCCTTTCTCCTGTTCGTACATCGCAAACAGACCAGAGTGTTTAATCACATGGTCGGTTTGGTGGTGTAGTGGCATTTCAAAGGTGTCGTCTTCCAACGCATTGATGAGTTCAATAAACCGACTCAGCGCACCAGCGGCACGACCCGCCAGAACTTTCTCTTCTAACAGAGCTTGCGATGCTTGCCATAAAGTGGCGCCGCGATCACGCGCCGCAAAGCGAATGGTTTCTAACGTTTTGTCGCCCATTCCACGGGTTGGCGTATTCACGATTCGTTCAAATGCCGCGTCATCATTGCGATTGGACATTAACCTTAGGTAACAGAGCGCATCTTTGATTTCCTGACGCTCGAAGAATCGCATGCCGCCGTAGATTCGATATGGCAGCCCCGCCTGAATCAATGCTTCTTCAAGCACACGAGACTGGGCGTTGTTTCGGTACAGCATGGCAGAGTCATTCAGTGCTCCGCCTTTCTCATGCCACTCTTTGATCTTACTGACGGTAAAACGGGCTTCGTCCAGCTCGTTGTAAGCCGAATAAACCGAGATGGGTTCACCTTCGTTCCCTTCGGTCCACAGCTCTTTACCCATACGCTCGGTATTATTGGCGATCAGTTCGTTTGCGGCCGATAGGATGGTTTTGGTCGAACGGTAGTTTTGCTCAAGGCGGATGGTTTTGGCTTCAAGAAACTCATTCAAAAAGCGTTGAATGTTCTCAACTTTTGCTCCGCGCCAGCCGTAGATCGACTGATCGTCGTCGCCGACTATCATTACTCGCGCATCGGGACCCGCCATCATTCTCAGCCATGCATACTGAATGTTGTTGGTGTCCTGAAACTCATCAACCAGAATGTGTTTGAAGCGTGCCTGATAGTGTTCACGGATATGCTGTTTTTCACGTAGCAGCTCGTGTGCTCGCAGAAGAATTTCAGCAAAGTCCACCAACCCGGCACGATCACAGGCTTCTTGATAAGCGGTATAAATTTGCAGATAGGTCTTGGTTACCGGATCCTGATAGCAGTCGATGTGGCTCGGACGCAAGCCTTCATCTTTCTTTCCATTAATCCACCAAGCCGCTTGCCTTGCAGGCCATTGCTTTTCGTCCAGATTGAGCGCTTTGATCAGACGACGCAACAAACGCTGCTGGTCTTCAGAATCAAGGATCTGAAAGTCTTCCGGCAATCTGGCGTCCAGATAATGTGCTCGAAGAATGCGGTGGCAGATACCATGGAAAGTACCGTTCCACATCCCTGATGCACTGCCCATCATCAGCTCTTCGATACGACCGCGCATTTCCGCCGCGGCTTTATTGGTAAAGGTAACCGACATAATAGAAAACGGCGATGCTTGCTCGACAGCCATAAGCCACGCGATGCGGTGTACCAGTACCCGGGTTTTACCACTGCCCGCTCCAGCCAGCACCAACATATTCTCAAGCGGCGCCGCTACGGCTTCACGCTGTTTGTCATTCAAGCCATCAAGTAATAAGGAAGCGTCCATCGTTTTCTACTGTGTATTTATACATAACTGGACATTATAACCGAATTCCTCGCAAGAATAAGGGCGATTTAACAATTTAAAGCCACTTTTTAACCAGCTATAAATCAACCAGTTACAGACGTTAAGAAAAAAATGTGAAAAAAAATCGGCTTTTTTGTGAAAGATTTGGCGTTCATTTCTAATCTTATTCAATAAGCAACCTGATAAACGCTTGTCCATCGCGAAACGGGTTGTCTTTATTAAAGAAACTAAGGATCAAGTTCGAGGATTTAAATATGAAAAAGTCTAATCTTGCTGTTACTGCTGCGGTTACGGGTCTTCTTGCAATTGCTGGTACTACGCTAACTGCTACTTCTGCGGTCGCAGCAGAAAAAGAGAAATGCTATGGCGTGGCGAAAGCAGGGAAAAACGACTGTGCAACTAAGACAAGTTCTTGTGCAGGCACGTCTAAAGAAGATTTCCAGAAAGACGCATTCATCGTAGTACCAAAAGGTTTGTGTGACCGTCTGGCGGGCGGAAGCAACACTTCTTCTTAAGCCTTTTCCTCTTAGCCATTCCAGGGCGATAGGCTGCGCTTGTCGCCCTTATTTATGAGTGGCTTTGTGAAAGAGGCTTGGAAACATCCATTCAGGGAGACACACATGCACAGCAAAGTCGGCGTTGGTTTAAGAACACCTCATCTGGATTTTTTTACCACCGAAGCCACAGGGCTAAGCTGGTTGGAAATCCATAGCGAAAACTACTTTCTACCCAACTCTTTGCAGCGCAAGCAGCTTAATCAGATCGCCGAGAATTACGACATCAGTTGCCACGGTATCGGATTGTCGTTGGGGTCTGTGGGTGGTGTCAATCACGAGCATCTCGTTCGTCTTAAGCGGTTAATCGACGACATCAACCCTATTCTGATTTCGGATCACCTGAGCTGGAGTGAAAACGGCGGGCATTACTACAATGATTTATTGCCACTGCCCTATACCGAAGAAGCGCTGGATGTTTTCTGCCAAAACGTAATACAGGTTCAGGATCATTTGAAAAGACCCATGCTGATTGAAAACCCAAGCAGCTATGTGAAGTTTTCTCACTCAACAATTGATGAGTGGGTGTTTCTCGCGGAAGTTCAGAAAAGAACGGATTGTCGCCTGTTGCTTGATTTCAATAACATCCACGTCAGTGCATTCAATCATGGTTTCAGTACTGATGAGTATCTGGCGGGGATAGATGCAGACACGGTGGATGAGATTCATTTGGCAGGCTTCACCATTAAACAGCTCGACAAAGGTGAAATCTGGATCGATACCCATAGCCGCCCGGTAAGCGATGAAGTGTGGTCGCTATTTTCCAACTGGGTTGCTCAACACGGTGACAGGCATACCCTGATTGAATGGGATCTGGAAATTCCTGAGCCACAAGTTTTGCTGCAGGAAGCAAGTAAAGCCAGCCATTACCTGCTTCAGGCGCAAGGAGACAACCATGTCACTGCCTCTCGCTAAATTGCAGTCTCAGTTTGCCCAAGCGCTGCACTACAAAGCCACAGGGGAGTCGTGCGAAGTGGTCTCGGATGTATTTACCGCTGATGAGCGCATGCAGATCTACCGCAATAACTTCGTCATGAGCCTTTGTGAAGTGCTGGAAGTGACCTATCCGAAAGTGTTGGCATTGGTTGGAGAAGAGTGTTTCCACCAGATGGCTCGACAGCACGTTTTAACGCAGCCACTCACAGAAGGGGATGTATCCGGTTATGGTGAGGGGTTTGGCGACACTATCCGCCAGTTTGATCAGGTGATAGCTGCTGTGCCTTATCTATCCGATATGGCAGATCTGGAATGGAAAATAGACACCAGTGAATACAGGTTGTCTTCCACTCAAGAGACCAATTATTTCCCAATGGAAGCTTTGGCAGAGGTAACAGAAACACAACAACCTGCATTGGTGTTTCATCTCGCGCCTCAGGTACAAAACATTCAGAGTGCCTTTGCCATTTTTTCGTTATGGGAAGCCTTGGAAAAAGAAGAGTTTGAAGGCTTAGAACTTAACGTACCAGAGCAGGGAGTTGTCTGGTTAGACATAAACCGTCAGCTCCATCTGGACCCAGTAGCCCAAGAAGTATGGGCTCTGATTAACGCCTGTTCGATGGGGTTAGCACTAGCAGAAATTGAACCGGAATTATTAGGACATCTGAACACATTGATGGCTTCAGGTTATATCGATGGGTTTAGCTTAAAAGAACAACAATTAGAGGAAGAGTTATGAGTTCAGCAGTCAGAAATATCATCGACGCCTACGACGGTATCGTAGAAAAGCTCCAGGCAGGGTTTATCCCTTTACTGCTTTTATTCTGCCGACTTTGGGTCGCCTGGGTATTTTTCAATTCAGGGCTAACCAAAATTGCCTCTTGGGACAGTACTCTTTATCTGTTCGAGTTTGAGTATGTGGTTCCTTTACTTCCCTGGGAGTTGGCTGCGTATACAGGTACTGCCGCAGAGTTGATTCTACCTGTCTTTCTCGCATTAGGGTTGTTTACCCGCCCTATGGCAGCAGCTTTGTTCATGTTTAACATCATTGCCGTGGTTTCGTATCCCCTGCTTTGGGAAAAAGGCTTCTACGACCACCAGCTATGGGGCTTGATGATTCTGTTGAATGTGGTTTGGGGTGCTGGTGTGATCTCGGCAGACTATATCCTGAAGAAGAAATTTACCGACTGAATCTCCCTTTAGTAAAGTAGCAACCTGTAAGCTACCTACCAATTTGCCCCAGTTTTTGGGGCATTTTTTTGTTTGTATGTTTTATAAACCTGATTAAAGATTCTATTAATATCAATATTAGTAATGTATTCGAATTGCTCAGATGTTTATCAGTCATGCACCAAGGCTCGGTGCAAAAGCAATATGAGCAAATATCCTTAATTAGTTAGAAAGGGATTTAGCCAATCACTCCCCCTCAAAACGGTGATTGGCGTCGGCAGCAGACTACGGCTGCCTTTTTTTTCTAAAAGTTTCGATTACCTGAATTTGTCACCAATAAATTAAGAAATGAAATTAATATTCATCTCTTAATTATCTTTTCCTGTGACTAATTAAATTAAAAGCCAGCACTTTGGCTGGCTTTTAATTCGAACAATTCATTTATTTCTTAGCAAGAAATTCTTTTAATTCTTCTGCGGATATTCCCTGTTGAGCTAATTCAGCGGCGAGCTGCTGAACGCTTTCGCTTTTACGCGATTCTATGACTTGCTGAAATTGATAAACAATATCTCTTAGCATGTGAAGGGGTACTTGTTTAGCCGCACTGCGAATACGTTCTTCGCTTTGGTTACCAAGTTCATTTAGCAGCTTCCCAAACATTACTTTTTCTGGAGACTCTTCTAACTGCTCAAGAATACGAGCCATCTCATAAGTTGTCATCGACATTGATTATGTATCTTCCAAATAGGTAGAACGGAATAATTATATAAGAGGAGCTAAATATACACCCCTTTTGCTGCTGGGAAAACAATCAATTTCAATTATTCGTCATTTATTTGTATAGAAATTAATTCACTGCTTCTGTATGCCAGTTTTTTCCTTTGCGGCTAAATAATATTAGCAGTGCCGGTGCTAAAAGCCACATATGCAAAGCAATTAATACCTCAGATTCAAGTGGTAAGCGCTGCATGATACCGACCATTAAGCCAGAGCCACTCATCTGCATCAATCCAAGTAACGCTGCGGCAGTACCCGCTTTGTCACCAAATGGTGCCAACGCTTTACCAGCTCCTGCCCCCATCAGACAAGCAAAGCCAATAGAAGACATAAAGATAGGTAGCATAAACCCAATTGGAGTCTGCCATGACTTCATGACCAACATCACAAGGCCACCGATTAGAAGCATGGATACGCCAAATACCAATGTACCGTGTGTACCCCATTCATCCATCAGCTTTGGTGCCGCCATACAAAAGACAATATTGAAGACGGCGTTAATACCAAACCAGAAAGTAAATGCATTCATGGAAATACCCATATTTTCCATTAATACCACGGGGGCAGACGTGACATACGCCAATATCACTGCCATAGCAAACATGCACAGTGACGAATGGAAAATGAAGCTTTGGTGTTTAAGTACGCTGAGGTAACGAGAAGGTCTGAATAGTGGCTCTTCAGAACGGGCTGGATTGGTTTCCTTGAAGTTGACCAGTAGGCAAAGCCCGACAATTACTGCAAAGCCAGCCATAAAACTAAAGTTACTTCGCCACCCAAACTGCTGCGTCAGCCAGCTTCCAAGAATAGGAGCCAAAGCAGGGATAAAGCAGATAGCACCATTAAGGTAGCTGATCATACGTCCGCTTTTCTTGGGTCCAAACATATCGCGAACTGTTGCAAAAGCCGCTACCGATGTCGCACACGCACCTAAGCCTTGTAGCAGCCGAGCCATCAGCATCCATTCAATAGACTGAGCGACCCACGCCAAATAAGCGCTCAAGCCATAGATCGCGATGCCTCCTAATGCAACAGCTCGACGTCCGTATCTGTCGGCGATAGGTCCAGCAAATAACTGCCCGACTCCCATAGCAAACAAGAACCAGGTAATGGTGTCTTTAGCCAGCCCATTATCCACCTGAAATGCCTGTGCCATGGTTGGCAACGCTGGAAGGTAGATATCTATAGCCAAGGGGCTGAATAGCACCAGCATAATCAGCATGGTGAACTGGAGCCTGGACACTTTTTCTGGATTTATCGTCGACATAATTACCGTCACTTTTGTTTTCTGAGGTGGCAGTTTATTATTGAAGCAATATGAATAGAAATGGTCTATTTTCATCTCAGATATTCCGATGGGGAATTTCTTATGAACATTGAACAATTGGGTCGAATCGACCTTAACCTACTGGTTTGCCTTAACGTATTGCTCGAAGAAAGAAACGTCACGCGTACTGCGTCTCGGCTGTGCCTGACTCAGTCTGCAGTCAGTAAGTCTTTAGCTAAGCTGCGAACCCAATTTGATGATCCTCTCTTTTATCGCAGTGCCCATGGATTGAATCCCACGCCAAGAGCCTTGTTCCTAAAGCCCAAACTGGAAGCGTTGATCTACCATCTGGAATCCATAACGCAACCTGAAACTTTCGACCCTAAGACATCAAAACGTAGATTTCATATAGCCTTAGTTGAAAGTGTGTACCCACTTATCTTACCTCACTTTCTTCCCAGTATGTTTCAGCAGTCACCCGGTATAAAAATCACGACTCATCCATGGAAAGACGATACGTTCAAGTTACTACAGTCCGGTGATATTGATTTTGGTATTACAGGCAAGGATATCGATATTAACGATGCAGCGTTGACGCTCCTTCCGCCATCAGACATCGACACTCAGGAAATTTATCGGGATCAGCAGGTATGTCTGGTGCGAAAGTATCACCCCGTTTTAAGCAGACACTGGGATTTGGACGCGTATCTGGCTGAAAGGCATGTACAGGTACGTTGCGACGGCAACGATCGCTGGCTGTTGGATTACAAACTGGCGGATATCGGGTTAGAGCGTGATATTGCTTTGTACGTCCCGGATTTCAACAGCGCAGCCAGTTTGTGTACTTACACCGATTTTGTCTTTACAGCCCCGATGCATTTCGCGCAGTACATTTCCAGCTATCTGGATCTGGTGGTACTTCCTTTACCAACGGAGTTACCTCCTATGGCTTACACCCTGTTCTGGCATAAAGACAGAAGTGAAGACGCGGCATTAAGTTGGTTTCATCAGATTATTAAATCCAACACGCTTCATTTGAACAGCAAGGATTCAGGCTCAAAGAGTGATTAGGAAAGACTATATTGTGAGACGCCTGAAACTCCTCAATTTTGGTAGCACTTCTTACCGCAGAATACATTGCTTGTCGGATCAAAAAGCGATAGTTTGTACGCAATTTCGTCATTAAAACGAATATAAGAACAGGTAAAAGGATTCCTACGGATGGATGTCATGATTAAAGAAAGAGTAGAAGCCCTGCGTAAGTGGTTGGCAGAAAGCAACGTTGACGCACTGATCATTCCTCATGAAGATGAGTTTTTAGGGGAATACGTGCCTGCTCATCACGAGCGTTTACTTTGGGCGACTGGGTTCACAGGCTCAGCAGGTGCTGCAGTTATTACTGCCGACAAAGCTGCAATTTTTGTTGATGGTCGTTATACCGTTCAGGTCACCAAGCAAGCGCCTGCAGAAGTGTTCGAATACCGCCACCTGATTCAAGAGCCTGCTTTAGACTGGGCAATTGAAAACCTGCCAAGCGGAGCGAAACTCGCTGTTGATCCTAAAATGCATTCTCACACATGGCTGCAAAAAGCGCAGGATAAGCTCGAAGATCAGCTTGAACTGGTATTGGTTAGTCATAACCCTGTTGATGCGCTTTGGGATGATCGCCCGGAGCCAACGGTAACAGACGCTCGCTTGATGGGCATCGACCTTGTTGGACAAAGCAGTCAAAGTAAACGCACTGAAATCGCAGAACTTGTCAAAGAGAGCAAAACAGACGCAGCGTTACTGACCCAGTTGGATTCCATCTGCTGGCTACTGAACATTCGCGGGTTAGACGTATCTTGCCTTCCTGTTCTTCTTTCGCATGCCATTATTCACTCTAATGAACAAGTAGAGTTCTTCATCGATCCAGCTCGACTGCCTGAAGCATTTTCTGAGCACGTCGGTAGTGGTGTTACCGTCTATTCTCCACAAGAGCTTGAAGCGCGACTACAGGCTCTTTCGGGCAAAAATGTATTGGTTGACCCAGCAACAAGCAATGCTTGGTTCACTCTCACTCTTCAAAATTCAGGCGCAGAAGTCATCAACGGTGATGACCCATGCTTGCTACCTAAAGCGGCAAAGAATGACGCTGAAATTCAAGGTATGCGTGCCTGCCACCTGCGCGACGGCGCTGCTATGGTGAACTTCTTGTCCTGGTTGGACGGTGAAGTAGAAGCCGAACATTTCCACGATGAAGCAGTGCTGGCTGATAAGCTTCACGAGTTCAGAAAAGTAGACCCTACTCTTGCGGATTTAAGCTTTGATACTATTTCTGCATCAGCAGGTAATGGCGCGATGTGTCATTACAATCATTTAAATCAGCCAGAACCTGGCAAGCTTGAGCCTAACTCGCTTTACCTTGTCGATTCAGGCGGTCAGTATTCAGATGGCACAACAGACATCACTCGTACCGTTGCCATTGGAAAACCAACAGATGAAATGATTCAGCAGTTTACTTTAGTTCTGAAAGGTCACATTGCACTTGCAAATGCAGTGTTCCCTCACGGTACGACTGGTCATCAGCTGGATATTCTGGCTCGCCAATTCTTATGGTCCAATGGTTATAACTTTGACCACGGTACTGGTCACGGTGTCGGACATTTCTTAAGTGTTCATGAAGGTCCGCAAAGAATTGCTCCTGCAGTTAACACTGTTGCCTTGCTAAAAGGCATGGTGCTTTCTAATGAGCCGGGTTACTACCGCGCTGACGAGTTTGGTATTCGTATTGAGAACTTAGAGCTGGTTGTCGATGTAGAAACACAAGGCGACTCCAACATGCTAGGGTTTGAATCTTTAACCCGTTGTCCTATCGATAAGCGAAACATCGACGTTAATCTGCTGACTCGTCCTGAGCTTCAATGGCTGAATGATTACCACCAAAAAGTTTGGGATGAAATTAGCCCGCTAGTTTCCGGTAATGCTTTAGAGTGGTTGAAAGACGCAACGTCACCACTGTCCTACCCTAATTAATCTGGCTTCACTAAAGATAAAAATGCCGCTTTAAAAAGCGGCATTTTTGTTTCTTCATAGTGTGTTTCACGTGAAACACTCACTGGTCTAAACCAGTAACTCTATCCCGAATAAGCATGATGCCAATCCTTCCAAACAGGTTCAAACCCGCGATTTTTCACAGCTTGCGCCACCTGCGCAGCAGAACGCTCATCACTGATCGCGAATTGCTCTAGTTCTACGTCGTCGTTCGCATACCCACCCGGTTGAGTTTTAGAGGCGGCTGACAGACTGGTCACGCCCAAGGGTAAAACATTATCTCTAAATGACTCAGATTCACGTGTGGAAAGCGACAGTTCAACTTCAGGGTTAAGCATTCGATAAGCACAAATCAGTTGCACTAACTGTTTGTCAGACATAACCGATTTGGGCTGAAGAGCGCCTTCGCAAGGTCGAAGCCTTGGGAAAGAAATGGAGTAACGCGTTTTCCAATAAGTCCTTTCCATGTAACTTAAGTGAGCCGCAACATAAAAGCAGTCTGTGCGCCACTCTTCCAAACCGATTAGCGCACCCAGCCCAATCTTGTCTATACCAGCAGATGCAAGTCGATCTGGCGTGTTGAGTCGGTAATTGAAATCTGTTTTGTTTCCTCTCAGGTGGTGCTGACCATAGGTAGAAGGATGATAAGTTTCCTGATAGACCATCACCGCATCTAAGCCTAACGTTTTTAGCTCTGCGTAGCATTCCTGGTCAAGGGGCTGCACTTCCATGGCAAGATAGCTAAACCGCTTTTTAATCTCTGGTACCACTTCGCGGAAATACTTCATTCCCACTTTTGTTTCATGTTCACCAGTCACCAGAAGAACAGAGTCAAAATTCATTTTCTTGATCGCGTCAATTTCCAAATGAATATCTTCAACGTCAAGGGTTCTTCTCTTGATGCGGTTTTCCATCGTAAAGCCGCAATAGGTACAAGAGTTCGCGCAAAGGTTGGATAGATAAAGGGGGATATAAAAGCCAATCGTATTACCAAAGCGTTTCCGCGTCAGGGCGTAAGATTGCTGCGCCATTAACTCTAAATACGGCTCCGCCGCAGGAGAAATCAGTGCCTTAAAATCTTCTAGATCTCGCTTGGGTTTGGCTATCGCCCGCTTTACATCTTCAGCCGTTTTACTGTAGATGGACATGCGGATTTCGTCCCAATTCATCTGTTCAAACTGATCTGAAAAGTTCATGTTCTACCCCAGAAACGATGTCAGAGGGCTTGAGGCTACCGCGTGATTCACCTGCCCCGCCAGACCGGATTCATAGGCTAAACGACCACTTTCTACAGCCAACTTAAACGCTTTTGCCATTTGCACTGGATCCGCCGCTGCTGCGATTCCGGTATTAACTAGCACGGCATCGGCACCTAGCTCCATGGCTTCTGCCGCATGAGAAGGGGCACCAATCCCCGCGTCGACAACCACTGGAACATTAGCCTGATCAATGATGATTTCCAGAAAGTCGCGTGAGGCAATCCCCTTATTGGAACCGATTGGAGCACCAAGCGGCATGACGGCGGCACAACCTACTTCTTCAAGATGCTTACACAAAACAGGATCGGCGTGGCAATAAGGCAGAACGATAAACCCTTGCTCAACCAGTTTTTCAGCTGCTTTTAACGTTTCAATCGGGTCAGGCATCAGGTATTTCGGATCGGGGTGTATCTCGAGTTTCAACCAATTTGTCTCTAATGCCTCGCGAGCAAGCTGAGCTGCGAAGATGGCTTCCTTGGCATTTTTGGCACCGGAGGTATTAGGTAACAATCCGATGTTTTGCTCAATCAACGGCGAAAGAATGTCATCGTCTTTTGCGTCCAAGTCGACGCGCTTAAGTGCCATTGTTGCAAGCTGAGAACCCGATGCAATGATTGCCTCACTCATAACGCGACTGTTTGAAAACTTACCCGTTCCCGTAAACAACCGAGATTCGAAGGTCTTGTTTGCGATAGTTAACATCATTAACCTCCTGCTATTGCTTTAAAAACGACGACGTCATCACCTGCACTTAGGAAGGTTTGATCCCACGTTGTTTTTGGCTGAACTTCTTGGTTGATTGCCGCAGCAATCCCTTTAAGTTCAATGTTTTTGCTTTCCAGCAACTTGGTCAGTGTCGTGCTTGAATCAGCCTCTTCCGACTCACCATTAAATATAATTGTAAAAGTACTCATTATTCTTCCTGAGTATCTGAGTTTGTATTGCAAACAGGGCAAGCCGGGTCTTTGGCGACTTTGAGCTGATGAAACTGCATTGACAGTCCATCAAACAAAGTGAGTCTGCTTTCCACAGCTTTTCCTGTTGTAATAATTCTTATGGCAGTAAGCGCTTGATGAGTACCAATGATTCCCACAACCGGTCCAACAACACCGGCATCAGAGCAGCGCATGTCGGGTTGTGATTCATTGATAGGATATAGACAGTGGTAACAGGGCTGTGAATCCTGATACAAAAACGTAGAAAGTTGACCATCCCACCCGATTGCGGCTCCGGAGATAAGCGGTGTTTTTGATTTCATGCAAGCCAGATTAACTGCTTGCCTGGTTTCAAAGTTATCGCTGCAATCCAGAACTAAGTCAGCCATCATACATTCCAGTTCGAGTTGGCTTCCCTCGAGCCGCTTGTTTATGGTTCTGACTTTAGTTGATGCGTTGAGACGCGCGATGGCTTTCTTCGTCGCTTCTACTTTTGTTAGACCTACTTCGTTTTCCGTGTACAGAATCTGTCTTGGAAGATTGCTAATTTCTACCGTGTCTCCGTCGGCGACAACAAGGTTGCCGACACCGGAGCAGGCTAAATGCTGTATTGCAGAACAACCAAGCCCGCCACATCCAATGACCAGCAATCGCGCTTTTTTCAGCTTACTTTGCCCACTATCACCAATCTCAGGAAGAGCGATCTGTCTTTGATAACGGAGAAATTCTGAATCAGAAATCGAAGCCACTCTTTTACCTACTACTCATCAAAGTGTGAAACTGTTCGATCACTTCTTTTGGATCGTCGCTCAGCGTAATCGCTCTAACTACAGCTAAACTCGAAACGCCACACTTCCATACGGAAGGAGCACGTTCCAGATCAATTCCACCTATTGCTACTGTTGGAAAAGCCCCTACAAGCTTTTGGTATAGTTCGAGTCGAACCAGTCCTTGGGGTCTCGAAGGCATGACCTTAGTCGTCGTTGGGAAGATATGCCCGAGTGCAATGTAGCTCGGATTGACCTGCTTGATTCGCAAGATTTCGTAATAGCCATGAGTAGACAACCCAATACGTAGCCCTGCATCAGCGATGTCATCAAGCTCTGCTACTTCCAAATCTTCCTGACCAAGATGCACGCCGTAAGCACCATGCTTGATGGCTAGCTGCCAGTAATCATTGATATATACCTGAGCATCATACTGTTGCCCTAGCTCTATCGCCTGTTTCACCTTTGACTCAAGGTCTGGGTCTTGCGAATCCTTAATTCTTAGCTGGACGGTTTTTAAACCCAGCTCAAGCAACCTTGCAACCAACTCTACCGTATCGACTACTGGGTATAGTTTTAGTCTTTCGGAATCTGTAGACGGGAACTGAATATCACTCTCGATATTCCAACCTACATCAATATTCAAAAGGCTATCGGATAACACCGGGACAGGAAAAGCCTCGAGATTCAAAGGCCATGTTTCACGTGAAACATCCTCACGGACTGCCGCTCGAGCAATAACTAATGCGTCCTCAATAGGAAAATCAATGACCAAAGCCGTCAGTAGCCAAGCAACATATGACTCTTGTTCTTGCTCATTGAGTGGCGAACCTTCAAAAGCAATCGCTCGGTTTGTACCTTCATGAGCCCATAAGTCGACCAACTGAAAATCATGGTAGACATCCAGCAGCAGCAAATTAGCCTGCTTAGACAGATCAGAAATCGCCAAAGGTGAAGCCTGACCAGAAGCAAAGCGACAAACAAAATCGGCGTCGCTTTCTCCTTCACCAAGAAACAGTGTTGTCGTCCTGTCATCAACATGGCACTGAACAAGTGGAGTTGGGCTAATGCCCAACTCGATATCGGAAATATCAAATCCCTGTTCTTTCGCTAGCAATAAGCGCGACTGCACCAAACCCGTAAGATGTACTTTATCTTGCGGAAGAAGTAGCTGTGGCATTATTCCTCCAAAACGCTTTGCTTAGCGGGATGGTAAAGTTCCGATCCTGATGCCTTAAATTCCTCAGACTTCTGGCGCATGCCCTCAAGTGGGTCATCTAGCATTTTGATCTCAATTGCCTGATCGAGCGCAACCTGTTTGGTGTCTTTTGCGTATTCACGGACTTCCTGAGAAATCTTCATAGAACAGAACTTAGGTCCACACATAGAACAGAAGTGCGCTACTTTTCCAGACTCTTGAGGGAGAGTTTCATCGTGGTAAGTACGTGCTGTATCCGGGTCTAGAGCCAAGTTGAACTGGTCTTCCCAGCGGAATTCAAAGCGAGCCTTAGAGAGTGCGTTATCACGAATCTGCGCACCAGGGTGACCTTTCGCCAAATCAGCGGCATGAGCTGCAAGCTTATAAGTGATAAGACCGGTTTTAACGTCTTCCTTGTTTGGCAGACCTAAGTGCTCTTTAGGCGTCACATAACACAACATGGCACAGCCGTACCAACCGATCATGGCGGCACCGATACCTGAAGTGATGTGGTCGTAGCCAGGTGCAATATCAGTTGTTAGTGGCCCAAGTGTATAGAATGGCGCTTCATGACAGTGCTTAAGCTGCTCGTCCATGTTCTCTTTGATCATGTGCATTGGGATATGACCCGGACCTTCAATGATCACCTGCACATCGTATTCCCAAGCAACCTTAGTCAGCTCACCCAACGTTCTTAGCTCAGAAAACTGAGCTTCATCGTTTGCATCGGCAATGGAGCCAGGACGAAGACCATCACCCAGTGAAAGCGCTACGTCGTACTTGGCACAAATTTCACAGATTTCACGGAAATGCGTGTACAGGAAACTTTCCTGGTGATGAGCCAAACACCACTTAGCGATGATTGAGCCGCCACGAGAAACAATACCTGTGACTCGCTTAGCCGTCATCGGAACATAACGAAGCAACAATCCAGCGTGAATGGTGAAGTAATCAACCCCCTGCTCCGCCTGCTCGATAAGGGTGTCTCTCATCACTTCCCAGTTGAGGTTTTCTGCGATACCGTTCACTTTCTCAAGCGCCTGATACATTGGAACCGTACCAATCGGAACCGGGCTGTTACGCATGATCCATTCACGTGTTTCGTGAATGTTTCGACCGGTTGAAAGGTCCATAACCGTATCGCCACCCCAACGAGTTGCCCAAACCAGCTTTTCTACTTCTTCTTCAATTGAAGAGGTGACCGCAGAGTTACCAATGTTGGCATTTACTTTAACCAGGAAGTTTCGACCAATGATCATTGGTTCTGATTCAGGGTGGTTAATGTTGGAAGGAATGATGGCACGACCTTCTGCCACTTCTTTACGAACAAACTCTGGGGTGATTTCTTTCGGTAAGTTCGCTCCAAAGCTTTCACCTGGATGCTCGATATTCAGTTGCTCATCCGCAAACTTACGACGCTGCATGTTTTCACGAATGGCGATGTATTCCATCTCTGGAGTGATGATGCCTTGGCGCGCATAGTGTAGCTGTGTAACACACTGTCCCTCTTTTGCACGGCGAATTTTTGGAAGGTTTCCGTAACGAAGATCGTCAAGTGTATCGTCTTCAAGGCGCTCTTTAGTGTAGACCGAGCTTACATCCGCAAGGATTTCTGTATCGGCACGCTCTTCAATCCACTTCTCTCGCAGTTTTGGTAAACCGCTGTACAAGTCGATGTCGTAATTTGGATCTGTGTAAACACCGGAGGTGTCATAAACGCGAATTGGGTCATTTGGCTCGAATATAGGGTCTTTCTTAGTACCACCAACCAGGCTATCAGCCAGGCTGATTTCACGCATTGGGACCTGAATGTCACTACGTGAACCTTCTACGTAAACTTTATGAGAGTTTGGATAGGGTTGGGTCGACAGATTATCAATAAACTGTTTGGCTTCCAGTCTCGCTTGCTTGCGATTCGACATAGCATTTTTCCTTGCATCATTATTTTTGAGGGCATAACCCTAGGAAGAAAATGCTTGACGGATTGTTGTGACAAGAGGGCAGTGAGCAGATAAAACAAGTTCGTGCTCAACTGTAAATCAGATAGATCTCGATTGTATTCGAGTGATGGTATCTTCTCTTGTTCCCTTCGCAGGTATTAGCCTGATCAGGTTCAACGGATCCCGCTACGCGGTCTCAGCTCTTTATTTAACACGCTACGTGTTGCGAGCACTCCGACAAGTGAAGCCAGTATAAGGGAAAGGCTATGTCAAAACCAAGACTAAAGGTAAAAAAGACTAACTTTTAATCAACAATTGAAAACCGATCCAGGCAGCAGAGATACTGAGAATAACATTTAACAAAACATTCAGACCCATCTTAAAAAAAGCGCCCTGCTGCATCAGTAAAACATTATCCATAGAGAAAGTTGAGAAGGTGGTCAGCGCCCCCAAGAAACCTAACCCGATAATCTGTCTCCAGGGCTCTGTGGCAAGACTTCCATTCTCAAACGAGGCAATGAGCATTCCCATCGCTAAAGAGCCCACAACGTTCACTGTGAGCGTTCCATAGGGAAACCCTCGCCCAAATAAACTTGCACATAACTCCGACACCAAAAATCGTGAGCAGGCACCAAATGCACCACCTAGTGCAATAAAGCCAAGAACGGATAATTGTCCCATCTTTCCCTATCCTTCATTTGAATATTGCGATTATTCTATCTCTATATGCATAAAAAATTGTTTTTATTTTCGGATACATTGAGACACAAAGAGTGTGAGATATTAAAAGTTACAGGAGTCACTTTTGGTGACTTGGAACAAGTTTTTATGGTGTAGAAACGAAAAAGCCCTGATCGGCTGATCAGGGCTTGGGAATTGAACCTGGCGATGTCCTACTCTCACATGGGGAAACCCCACACTACCATCGGCGCTATTGCGTTTCACTTCTGAGTTCGGCATGGAAATCAGGTGGGTCCACAATGCTATGGTCGCCAAGAAAATTCTTTTTTGTTTCAGACTGACTCACAATCTGTAAACAATAATTAATGGTGCTAGTACCCAGATTTGAACTGGGGACCTCACCCTTACCAAGGGTGCGCTCTACCAACTGAGCTATACCAGCACATTCAATTCTTTTATGCGATGGATTAAAAAAGCCCGTTCTTGCAAACGGGCTTCTTTTAAATTTGAAGCCTGGCGATGTCCTACTCTCACATGGGGAAGCCCCACACTACCATCGGCGCTATTGCGTTTCACTTCTGAGTTCGGCATGGAATCAGGTGGGTCCACAACGCTATGGTCGCCAAGCAAATTCTTTAATCTGGAAAGCTGTTTTTTTAAGTTCTAGTTCTTACACATTCAATGTTCTTATCTGAGCCCACAAAACCCCTTGGGTGTTGTATGGTTAAGCCTCACGGGCAATTAGTACAGGTTAGCTCAACGCCTCACAACGCTTACACACCCTGCCTATCAACGTTCTGGTCTCGAACAACCCTTTAGGATACTTAAAGTATCAGGGAAGACTCATCTCAGGGCTCGCTTCCCGCTTAGATGCTTTCAGCGGTTATCGATTCCGAACTTAGCTACCGGGCAATGCCATTGGCATGACAACCCGAACACCAGAGGTTCGTCCACTCCGGTCCTCTCGTACTAGGAGCAGCCCCCTTCAATCTTCCAACGCCCACGGCAGATAGGGACCGAACTGTCTCACGACGTTCTAAACCCAGCTCGCGTACCACTTTAAATGGCGAACAGCCATACCCTTGGGACCGACTTCAGCCCCAGGATGTGATGAGCCGACATCGAGGTGCCAAACACCGCCGTCGATATGAACTCTTGG
Source organism: Vibrio sp. SCSIO 43132 (assembly GCF_019904195.1). Taxonomy (NCBI): domain Bacteria; kingdom Pseudomonadati; phylum Pseudomonadota; class Gammaproteobacteria; order Vibrionales; family Vibrionaceae; genus Vibrio; species Vibrio sp. SCSIO 43132. The sequence continues at coordinate 43,368 of NZ_CP063199.1, read as the reverse complement.
GCGGTATCAGCCTGTTATCCCCGGAGTACCTTTTATCCGTTGAGCGATGGCCCTTCCATTCAGAACCACCGGATCACTATGACCTGCTTTCGCACCTGCTCGAATTGTCATTCTCGCAGTCAAGCGGGCTTATGCCATTGCACTAACCACACGATGTCCAACCGTGTTTAGCCCACCTTCGTGCTCCTCCGTTACTCTTTGGGAGGAGACCGCCCCAGTCAAACTACCCACCAGGCACTGTCCTCACTCCCGATAAGGGAGCCAAGTTAGAACATCAAAGCTACAAGGGTGGTATTTCAAGGACGGCTCCACGCAATCTGGCGACTGCGTTTCAAAGCCTCCCACCTATCCTACACATGTAGGTTCAATGTTCAGTGCCAAGCTGTAGTAAAGGTTCACGGGGTCTTTCCGTCTAGCCGCGGGTACACTGCATCTTCACAGCGATTTCAATTTCACTGAGTCTCGGGTGGAGACAGCGTGGCCATCATTACGCCATTCGTGCAGGTCGGAACTTACCCGACAAGGAATTTCGCTACCTTAGGACCGTTATAGTTACGGCCGCCGTTTACCGGGGCTTCGATCAAGAGCTTCGTCCGAAGACTAACCCCATCAATTAACCTTCCGGCACCGGGCAGGCGTCACACCGTATACGTCATCTTACGATTTTGCACAGTGCTGTGTTTTTAATAAACAGTTGCAGCCACCTGGTATCTGCGACTCTCGTCAGCTCCATCCGCAAGGGACTTCACCGATAAGAGCGTACCTTCTCCCGAAGTTACGGTACCATTTTGCCTAGTTCCTTCACCCGAGTTCTCTCAAGCGCCTTGGTATTCTCTACCCGACCACCTGTGTCGGTTTGGGGTACGATTCCTTACAATCTGAAGCTTAGAGGCTTTTCCTGGAAGCATGGCATCAATGACTTCATCACCGTAGTGACTCGACATCGTGTCTCAGCCTTAAAGAGAGCCGGATTTACCTAACTCTCAAGCCTACGCACTTGAACCTGGACAACCGTCGCCAGGCCCACCTAGCCTTCTCCGTCCCCCCATCGCAATTGTAAGAAGTACGGGAATATTAACCCGTTTCCCATCGACTACGCTTTTCAGCCTCGCCTTAGGGGTCGACTTACCCTGCCCCGATTAACGTTGGACAGGAACCCTTGGTCTTCCGGCGAGGGAGTTTTTCACTCCCTTTATCGTTACTCATGTCAGCATTCGCACTTCTGATACCTCCAGCAGCCCTTACAGACCACCTTCAACGGCTTACAGAACGCTCCCCTACCCCGCATACAAAGTATGCAGCCGCAGCTTCGGTGTATTGCTTAGCCCCGTTACATCTTCCGCGCAGGCCGACTCGACCAGTGAGCTATTACGCTTTCTTTAAATGATGGCTGCTTCTAAGCCAACATCCTGGCTGTCTGAGCCTTCCCACATCGTTTCCCACTTAGCAATACTTTGGGACCTTAGCTGGCGGTCTGGGTTGTTTCCCTCTCCACGACGGACGTTAGCACCCGCCGTGTGTCTCCCGGATAGTACTTACTGGTATTCGGAGTTTGCAAAGGGTTGGTAAGTCGGGATGACCCCCTAGCCTTAACAGTGCTCTACCCCCAGTAGTATTCGTCCGAGGCGCTACCTAAATAGCTTTCGGGGAGAACCAGCTATCTCCAGGTTTGATTGGCCTTTCACCCCTAGCCACAAGTCATCCGCTAATTTTTCAACATTAGTCGGTTCGGTCCTCCAGTTGATGTTACTCAACCTTCAACCTGCCCATGGCTAGATCACCTGGTTTCGGGTCTATATCCAGAGACTGAGCGCCCAGTTAAGACTCGGTTTCCCTACGGCTCCCCTAGATGGTTAACCTTGCCACTGAATATAAGTCGCTGACCCATTATACAAAAGGTACGCAGTCACCCCGAAGGGCTCCTACTGCTTGTACGTACACGGTTTCAGGTTCTATTTCACTCCCCTCACAGGGGTTCTTTTCGCCTTTCCCTCACGGTACTGGTTCACTATCGGTCAGTCAGTAGTATTTAGCCTTGGAGGATGGTCCCCCCATATTCAGACAGGATATCACGTGTCCCGCCTTACTCGATTTCACTTTAAATCCGCTGTCGGTTACGGGGCTATCACCCTGTATCGCGCTCCTTTCCAGAAGCTTCACCTGACGCATAAAAAGCTTAAGGGCTAATCCAATTTCGCTCGCCGCTACTTTCGGAATCTCGGTTGATTTCTCTTCCTTCGGGTACTTAGATGTTTCAGTTCCCCGAGTTCGCTTCACTGAGCTATGTATTCACTCAGCAATACTTACTTATGTAAGTGGGTTTCCCCATTCGGAAATCCCAGACTCAAATGACTCTTACTGTCTTATCTGGGCTTATCGCAAGTTAGTACGTCCTTCATCGCCTCTGACTGCCAAGGCATCCACCGTGTACGCTTAGTCACTTAACCATACAACCCCAAGAGGTTTCTGTATGTTCAAACAACCAAGGTTTGTGTCTCTCATTATTGAATGAGCGAGAGACATTCGATTTTGCCGGACTCAAATATAAACATCACAAGGATGTTTCCAAGAACACTTGAATGTGTGTTGGTACCTAATTCATAGAATTAGGATTTGAGAACTTTTAATTGAATAACAACGCTTATCCGTAGATAAGGGGATTGTTGTTATTCGTCAGCTTTCCAAATTGTTAAAGAGCGAATCACTTCCTAAGAAGCACATTTTCTAAAGACTTTCAGCTACGCTGCATAGGCGTCAAAAATTCCAACCACATACGTTTTAATGAAGTGGTTTGGAAAGATTATCCAAAAATACTTAGAGAATGGTGGGCGATACCGGGCTCGAACCAGTGACCCCCTGCTTGTAAGGCAGGTGCTCTCCCAACTGAGCTAATCGCCCACATATATTTTGATTTCCTGTGGCAGGAAATGGTGGGTCGTGCAGGATTCGAACCTGCGACCAATTGATTAAAAGTCAACTGCTCTACCAACTGAGCTAACGACCCAATGGTATCCCGTAGGGGAGTCGAACCCCTGTTACCGCCGTGAAAGGGCGGTGTCCTAGGCCTCTAGACGAACGGGACACTAGTTGTGAGTGTTTGGGAACACTCTGCTCTCTTACGTTATAAACCGTACCAATCTGTGTGAACACTCATCGCAATAATCATCGTATAAGGAGGTGATCCAGCCCCAGGTTCCCCTAGGGCTACCTTGTTACGACTTCACCCCAGTCATGAACCACAAAGTGGCAAGCGTCCTCCCGAAGGTTAAACTACCTGCTTCTTTTGCAGCCCACTCCCATGGTGTGACGGGCGGTGTGTACAAGGCCCGGGAACGTATTCACCGTGGCATTCTGATCCACGATTACTAGCGATTCCGACTTCATGGAGTCGAGTTGCAGACTCCAATCCGGACTACGACGCACTTTTTGGGATTCGCTCACTCTCGCAAGTTGGCCGCCCTCTGTATGCGCCATTGTAGCACGTGTGTAGCCCTACTCGTAAGGGCCATGATGACTTGACGTCGTCCCCACCTTCCTCCGGTTTATCACCGGCAGTCTCCCTGGAGTTCCCACCCGAAGTGCTGGCAAACAAGGATAAGGGTTGCGCTCGTTGCGGGACTTAACCCAACATTTCACAACACGAGCTGACGACAGCCATGCAGCACCTGTCTCATAGTTCCCGAAGGCACCAAAGCATCTCTGCTAAGTTCTATGGATGTCAAGAGTAGGTAAGGTTCTTCGCGTTGCATCGAATTAAACCACATGCTCCACCGCTTGTGCGGGCCCCCGTCAATTCATTTGAGTTTTAATCTTGCGACCGTACTCCCCAGGCGGTCTACTTAACGCGTTAGCTCCGAAAGCCACGGCTCAAGGCCACAACCTCCAAGTAGACATCGTTTACGGCGTGGACTACCAGGGTATCTAATCCTGTTTGCTCCCCACGCTTTCGCATCTGAGTGTCAGTATCTGTCCAGGGGGCCGCCTTCGCCACCGGTATTCCTTCAGATCTCTACGCATTTCACCGCTACACCTGAAATTCTACCCCCCTCTACAGTACTCTAGCCTGCCAGTTTCAAATGCAGTTCCGAGGTTGAGCCCCGGGCTTTCACATCTGACTTAACAAACCACCTGCATGCGCTTTACGCCCAGTAATTCCGATTAACGCTCGCACCCTCCGTATTACCGCGGCTGCTGGCACGGAGTTAGCCGGTGCTTCTTCTGCAGCTAACGTCAAAATGCGCATCTATTAAATACACACCCTTCCTCACTGCTGAAAGTGCTTTACAACCCGAAGGCCTTCTTCACACACGCGGCATGGCTGCATCAGGCTTGCGCCCATTGTGCAATATTCCCCACTGCTGCCTCCCGTAGGAGTCTGGACCGTGTCTCAGTTCCAGTGTGGCTGATCATCCTCTCAGACCAGCTAGGGATCGTCGCCTTGGTGAGCCTTTACCTCACCAACTAGCTAATCCCACCTGGGCATATCCTGACGCGAGAGGCCCGAAGGTCCCCCTCTTTGAGCCGAAGCTGTTATGCGGTATTAGCCATCGTTTCCAATGGTTATCCCCCACATCAGGGCAATTTCCCAGGCATTACTCACCCGTCCGCCGCTCGACGCCGTTGTCGTTCCCCGAAGGGTCAGACAACTCGTTTCCGCTCGACTTGCATGTGTTAGGCCTGCCGCCAGCGTTCAATCTGAGCCATGATCAAACTCTTCAATTTAAGATTTTGGTCGGCTCAATGAATACTGATTACATTACATAGTAATGTTGAATTGACTGTGCCGGTATTGCTACCGATTGGTCACTCAGTTCATTGAAACCTAATTTGAAACCGAAGTTTCTCATTGGATTATCATCAACGAGTGCCCACACAGATTGATAGGTCTATATTGTTAAAGAACATTGATTTGAGCTCTGCTCAAATCGGACGGCTATTTTAGCGAGATAAACATTTGTGTCAAACACTTTTTTTCAGTTTATTTCGTTTGCTTTTCAGCGTTCTAATCTAACCTCTGACTCGCTTGGTTTCTTTAGAAGCCATCCCGTGTCAGCGAGGGTGCATTATAGAGATCGGCATCACTTTGACAACCCTTTTTTCCTATTTTTTTCGCCTTTTTCGTTGTTCGGGCAAAAAGCATTCAAAAAAGGAGATTTATGACGGTTATTTACTCAAATTCTTCACGGAATCTACGAAAAGAGACACCTTTTCCCAGTTTGTGTATTCCACTTCTTTTGTCGTATCGGTCTCTCCACCTGTCATCTTCATAATAAAACGTATCATTACACGGTCGAACCAACGATAACGGGGATAATAGAGTGCTCCGGCAAACACGCCAATCAAGGAAGGTTTCCACGGAGACTTCGTCAGGAACTTTCTAATATAGGCACTTCCTTCCGGAGTGTCTTTTCCTTCGGCTTCTTTTCGAGCCGTCAGATTGACACAAAAGAAAGCTGCGTTTGCCTGATTGAGAGCCTCAAGATGACGATCAATAAACTGATAAAGCTTTTTATTAAGATGCCCGTATCGGATAGAAGCGCCAATGACCACTTTGTCGTAGCCAGATAAATCCACCGTTTCGATTTGATGGAGATCCATCATGGTGCAATCGACCGAACCCAGCTTCTCTTCTATATAGTGTAGAATTTTGATGGTTTGCCCTTCGCGGCTTGAATGCAACAGCAGTACTTTTTCCATCGAATGCCCTTTATCGCTCTTTTGAAGTTAGCTACGCCAAAAAGTTGGTGTCAGCAAAATTAGGAGAGTAAATATTTCTAATCGCCCGAACAGCATAGAAACCACAAGTACCCACTTTGCCGTGTCGTTGATGTCGCCAAAGTGTAATGCCACATCACCCAAACCAGGACCAAGGTTGTTAAGTGTAGCGGCAACAGCAGAGAAAGCACTCAGCTCATCCATGCCTGTAGCAATAAGTGCCAGCATACAAACTACAAAGACCAGCGCGTAGGCTGAGAAGAAACCCCACACCGCATCCACAACCCGTTGAGATAGTGCGGTTCCACCCACTTTGATGGTGTACACCGCTCTTGGGTGAACTAAGCGTTTTAATTCACGCGCACCTTGCAACGTCAGCAAGAGAATGCGGATAACCTTCATTCCTCCCCCGGTTGACCCTGCGCATCCTCCTATAAAAGAGGAGAACAGAAGTAATACTGGTAAGAACAAAGGCCACTCGGAGAAACCCGTAGTGGTAAAGCCTGCTGTGGTCGAAATAGAGACGGTTTGGAAGAGTGCCTGATCAAAGGCATCAAACACCGAATTATAACTGTGGTGTTTGAGCAAAAGTAAGAAGCAGATTAAGAAGAGTATGCCCTGTATAAAGAAGAAGGCACGAAACTCAGGGTCTTTCCAATAGTATTTCGGATGCACGCCACCAGACGCAAATGCCGCAAAGTGAAGCGAATAGTTACACGCCGAAATCAGTAGAAACACCACGGTGATCATATTAATGGCGGTACTATCGAAATAGCCGATACTGGCATCGTGTGTTGAAAACCCACCAATCGCGATAGTTGAAAAGCTGTGGCTGATTGCATCGAACAAGCTCATTCCCGCCAGCCAGAATGCGGCGGCACAGGCAATGGTCAAACTTAAATAGATGTACCAGAGGGCTTTGGCCGTTTCGGCAATGCGCGGAGTCATCTTACTGTCTTTGACTGGACCAGGAATCTCCGCACGATAAAGCTGCATACCACCGATCCCCAGTACTGGAAGAATCGCGACGGCTAATACGATGATCCCCATTCCACCAAACCATTGAAGAAGCTGTCGGTAAAAGAGTATCGCTTTGGGTAAATCATCTAACCCCACCAGCACTGTTGCTCCCGTGGTGGTTAGAGCAGAAAAGGATTCGAAAAAGGCGTCGGTTACCGAGATGTCCGGAGTGTCGGAGATGAGAAAAGGCAGCGCACCCGCACTGCCGATTACCGTCCAGAATAGCACCACAATAAGAAAGCCATCTCGGGCTTTGAGTTCGTGTCTGTGATGACGATTAGGGAACCAGAAAAATCCACCCGCGATCAGCAGAACGAAAAAGGTGGTCACAAAAGGCACACCTGCACCATCTCGATAGATGAGTGCGACAAAGGCGGGCGCCAGCATGGATACGCTAAACAACGCGAGTAACAAGCCGACGATACGGATAATTGAACGAAATTGCATTCTTGCTTCAGAAGCAGAGCTTCTTTGATTCCTAATCTAGGGTCTGTTGACCTAATGTTCTATTGGTGTGACAGATGCTTTAGCGCCACTTTTATTTATAACAGCCTGGGTAAACCGTTCCACTTGGCTCACTTCAATTTCAACGATGACCTCAATGGACTCACCGTATTGCGCATCAACCTGAACCGCTTGATAGGCTTCCATTAAAGCCTGAGCTATGGGCATAAACGAATAGTCTAACCTTAGCTTAAGATTTGTGGTTATTTTTTTCTCTATTGTTTGAAGCAGCTTAAGGGCTTGCTGCACACCGCCACCGTATGCTTTCACTAAGCCACCGGTTCCCAGCTTAATCCCGCCGGAATAACGCGTTACCACCGCACTGATTTCGCCAACACCAGAACCCGATAACTGAGCCAGAATTGGTTTCCCTGCCGTTCCTGACGGTTCACCATCATCACTGAACCCGTATTTCATGGAGTCTTCTGGTCGACCAGCGACAAAACCCCAGCAGTTGTGACGTGCAGAAGCGTGTTCTGTTTTAACTGAATCAATGAACGCTTTGGCATGTTCGATGGAAGGGGTATGCGCCAGATGAGTAATGAAAATACTCTTTTTGATCTCTTCTTCGAATATCGCAGGTTCGGCTGGTATTAAAAATGGGAGCAAATTCATGGCACATAGGTCCGCTTTCAAGGGGAGCGAAGTGTATCACGTGACATTACAAAAAGTGTACAACTCGACAAAAATCAAACACGCGTTTGAAAATGTATTGAAATTAACCAAAAGTCAGCGCAAACTTACAAAGTCGAACAATAAGACAACATAACTATAACATTCACTCTCTCAAGCAATCTCGGATTGCGTATCGCGGAGTTAGACATGATTTACCAATCAAATACTCTACAAGTAAAGGAACTGAAAGACGGCATCGCCGAGCTTAGCTTTTGCTCTCCAGGCTCAGTCAATAAGCTCGACCTTGCTACTTTAGAATCGCTCGATCAGGCGCTGGATGCACTTAAAGACCATTCAGGCTTGAGAGGGCTGATTCTCACCTCGGATAAAGACAGCTTTATTGTGGGTGCGGATATCACCGAATTTCTTGGCTTGTTTGCAAAGCCTGAAGACGAACTGGACCAGTGGGTGCAGTTTGCAAACAGTATTTTCAGTAAGTTGGAAGATTTGCCCGTTCCGACTCTATCAGCAATGAGCGGTCACGCTCTGGGTGGTGGCTGCGAATGCGTTCTGGCTACCGATTTTCGTATTGGTGATGCCACTACCAGCATTGGACTACCAGAAACCAAGTTAGGCATCATGCCGGGCTTTGGTGGCTGCGTCAGGTTGCCTCGTGTTATCGGCGCAGACAGCGCCATGGAAATCATCACACAGGGTAAAGCTTGCCGAGCTGATGAAGCGTTAAAAGTTGGACTGCTGGACGCCATAGTAGATACCGAATCACTTCGCCAATCGGCGATCACGACCGTTTCCCAAGCTGCAGACGGCACTCTGGACTGGCAAAGCCGCCGTCACCAGAAAACATCAGCCCTCACCTTGAGCAAAATGGAAGCCATGATGAGCTTTACCATGGCCAAGGGCCTGGTTGCGCAAAAAGCAGGTCCACATTACCCAGCACCGATGACAGCAGTAGTCGCAATTGAAGAAGCGGCTCGCAGCGCAAGAGACGAAGCGCTTGATGTTGAACGCAAACACTTTGTTAAGCTCGCCAAATCAGAAGAAGCCAAATCTTTGGTTGGTTTGTTCCTGAATGACCAATATATCAAAGGGCTGGCGAAGAAATCCGCCAAGTCCGCATCGAAAGATACAGCACGTGCCGCGGTACTCGGCGCTGGCATCATGGGGGGCGGCATCGCTTACCAATCGGCTCTGAAAGGTGTGCCAGTGATGATGAAAGATATCGCACAGGCATCTCTCGATTTAGGTATGACGGAAGCATCGAAACTGCTGAACAAGCGTCTGTCTCGTGGTCGCATCGACGGGTTTAAGATGTCTGGAATTCTGGCTTCGATTACCCCAAGCTTGCACTACGCAGGTATTGAGAGTTCCGATGTCATCGTAGAAGCGGTTGTAGAAAACCCGAAAGTTAAAGCAGCAGTGTTGAGCGAAGTGGAAGCTTTGGTTGATGACAATACTGTGATCACCTCCAACACTTCAACCATCCCCATCAACTTGCTGGCAAAGTCGCTGAAGCGACCAGAGAACTTCTGTGGTATGCACTTTTTCAATCCGGTACATCGCATGCCTCTCGTCGAAATTATCCGAGGTGAGCACACCTCAGAAGAGACCATCAATCGCGTTGTGGCGTACGCTGCGAAAATGGGTAAATCCCCGATCGTAGTCAACGATTGCCCGGGATTCTTCGTCAACCGCGTGCTCTTCCCGTACTTCGGCGGATTCAGTCAATTGCTGCGCGATGGCGCTGACTTCACCAAAGTCGACAAAGTCATGGAGCGCAAATTCGGCTGGCCAATGGGTCCGGCGTATTTGCTTGATGTGGTCGGGATTGATACCGCTCATCACGCCCAGGCTGTTATGGCAGAAGGCTTCCCAGAACGAATGGGTAAAGAAGGCAAAGATGTCATTGACGCGTTGTTTGAATCAGATCGCTACGGTCAGAAAAACGGCACAGGTTTTTACCAATACAGCGTAGACAAGAAAGGCAGACCAAAGAAAACGTTCAGCGATGAAATTCTCCCTGTTATTTCCTCTGTCTGTTCTGATCAACAAGCTTTTGACGAAGACACCATCATGCAACGTATGATGATTCCTATGATCAACGAAGTCGTGTTGTGTTTAGAAGAAGGCATTATCGCCTCTCCTCAAGAAGCCGACATGGCATTGGTGTACGGATTAGGTTTCCCACCATTCCGAGGTGGTGTCTTCCGCTACCTAGACAGCATCGGTATTGCCGAGTTTGTAGCAATGGCAAAACCATACGCGGACCTCGGTGCTATGTATCAGCCACCACAAATGCTGATCGACATGGCGGAAAGAGGCGAAAGCTTCTACCAAACTCAACAAGCTGGCACGTTATAACCCTCTTTGGAAAAGGAATCTTAAAATGAACAATGTAGTGATCGTTGATTGCCTTCGAACCCCAATGGGTCGCTCCAAAGGCGGGGCATTTCGCAATGTCCGTGCAGAGGATCTCTCTGCACATCTGATGAAAGGAATCTTAGAGCGTAACCCTCAGGTTAACCCATCTGAAATTGAAGACGTTTACTGGGGGTGTGTTCAACAAACCCTGGAGCAAGGGTTTAACGTCGCGAGAAACGCCGCGCTGCTCGCTGGTTTGCCTATTGAAGTAGGCGCGGTGACGGTGAACCGTTTGTGTGGCTCTTCCATGCAAGCACTGCACGATGCATCGCGCGCTATCATGGTGGGCGATGCCGATATCTGCCTGATTGGTGGTGTCGAGCACATGGGGCACGTCCCTATGACGCACGGCGTTGACTTCCACCCTGGCTTATCCAAAAACGTGGCCAAAGCCGCGGGGATGATGGGTTTAACGGCTGAGATGCTGGGTAAACTTCATGGCATCAGCCGAAAGCAGCAAGATGAGTTTGCAGCACGTTCTCACGCTCGTGCCTACGCCGCCACGCAAGAAGGCAGGTTCAAAAATGAAATCTTGCCGACCGAAGGTCATGCGCCAGATGGCTCATTGATGCTGCTGGATTACGATGAAGTGATTCGCCCAGAAACAACCGTCGACGGATTATCTCAGCTTCGCCCAGTATTTGACCCTGCAAACGGTACGGTAACCGCAGGGACATCATCTGCCCTGTCGGACGGCGCGTCTGCGATGCTGGTAATGAGTGAGAGCAAAGCCAAGGAACTTGGATTGAACATTCGTGCGCGCATTCGCTCTATGGCGGTTGCAGGCTGCGATCCATCCATCATGGGTTACGGTCCAGTTCCTGCGACCAAAAAAGCACTCAAGCGTGCCGGATTGTCGATTGAAGATATGGATGTCATTGAGCTGAATGAAGCCTTTGCAGCCCAATCGTTACCATGTGCGAAAGACTTAGGCTTACTGGATGTGGTTGACGAGAAAGTGAACCTTAACGGAGGCGCTATTGCATTGGGTCACCCACTGGGTTGTTCAGGCACTCGTATCTCGACAACCCTGATCAATTTAATGGAAGCAAAAGAAGCCAAATACGGTCTTGCGACCATGTGTATCGGTCTCGGACAGGGCATCGCAACGGTGTTTGAACGAGTCGATTGAAGCTCACCTACCTCCTAGAATCAACAAAGCCAGCGTTCAAACGCTGGCTTTCTATTATCAAACAACGAATTAGAGTCACTTCACGCTTTTATCATTTCCGTTGATATGAACATAGTTTCTAACTGTCAGAGATTATAAACTGCGCTTATATTGATCATTGCCATATAAATTCAAATAGTTACAAGCGCAATATCATCAAAACACCGTTAGGCAGTCTAATAATAATTCTAACGACTAAATCATTTGTTGGCTCTGAACCCCCACTTACCCCTGTTATGTGTACAGGGCACTGAAAGTGCGGGTATCAAAAATTTAGAAATACTCAAGTATTCAAAGGCTAGGTACCATGAACATTATTAGAACCGCAACACTGATCGCGGCGCCCTTATTGCTTTCTGCGTGTGGAGGAGGAGGGGACAGCTCGACACCGTCAACCCCTTCTACACCTAGTACTCCTTCAACACCAAACGTGGCTCCCGTGATAACCACAAATGGCGACAAGGTGGCATCTGGTGCACAAACTGTCATTCTGTCAGCCAACATCTCCGACTCGGATAGCGGTATTGCCTCTTACAAATGGGAACAAGTTTCAGGTCCAGCCGTCACTATTTCTGAGATCAATGGCACTATGGTGTCTTTCGTTGCCCCCTCTAATTCACAACAGCAAACTCTGGTATTCAAGCTGACGGTTACGGATACCCAAGGGGCAGTAAGCAGTGAAACAGTCACTGTCACAGTAAATGCAACAATCTCCACAAACCGTGCACCAACTATTGCTCCTATTGCGGCTCAAACTCTTAGACCCAATGTCAGTGCCAGTATTACAGGCAACGCTTACGACTTAGACGGTCATATAGTGAAGTATCAGTGGGTACAGCGATTTGGTACCAGTGTCACATTGACCAACTCGGATACTGCGCAACTTTCCTTTACTGCGCCGTCAATTACTCAAGCTGAGTGGCTAGAGTTTCAGCTCACCGTCACAGATAACCAAGGTGCAACGACCAGCCAGCAAGCTCGGGTGCATGTAAAGCCTAACCAAGCGCCTGTATTTCACTTTATTGGTGATGTGACTACAGATATTAACCAACCCGTGACTATTGCGGCTTCTGCCTACGATAGAGATGGCAGCATCCAATCCTATCGCTGGGAGCAAACCTCGGGAACGAACGTCACAATTGCTAACCCGGATTCGCAAACCTTAAGCTTCACATCTCCAACCCTAAACAGAGAAGAAACCCTGACGTTTAAAGTTACAGCGACGGATAATGAAGGAGCAACGGGTTCGAGAACGGTTGATGTGACTGTTCAGAACGCGAGTAATTTGATTTCCAACCTGACGTTTGAAAATAACCTCAATAAGAATTGCATGGATGTCATCGCACAAAACAAAGGTTGGAAGTACATTGATGAAGTCACTGAATTTGGTTGCAGTTATAGTGGGTATGAAGCCACTGTAGCAGAGCTTTCTTCGCTCACCCGACTCTATATTGGTTCACTGAAATCTGCTACTGCCAGCTTAGATGTCTCACTATTTGACAATCTGAAATCCCTAACCATTAGCGGTCAGGCATCAAGTGCGGCTCAAAATGATAATATAACCCTATCTCAACATGCCAATCTTGAAGACGTTACTCTGAAACACTTAGGTGAAGGCAGCATCGTTGTATCTAACAACCCTAAGCTAAAAACCATCACCTTAGATAATGTCCGCTCAAGCACCATAGATTTATCCCGAAACACACAGCTCAATTACATTTCGTTGCTTGCAAATCCCGAGCTAACAAGTTTAAACGTGTCAAATAACTCTGCCTTGGACACGTTTTTAGTCAGAGACGCCTCTTCGCTTTCGGGAATTGATATCGCGAGTACCCCCGCACTGCGTCGATTGACGATTATGCGATCATCGCTCGAAACACTAGACCTAAGTAATAACGCAAGCTTAGAGCAGCTAGTTATCGCAAATCTCAAAGGTCATTCTTTATTTGATGGTAAGCTCCATACGATCACACTTCCTTCATCAAGCCGTCTCCAACAAGTAGTGATTAAATCTAACAAACTGATCACCATCAACACAGCACAACTTCCAGCTCTCAAGGTGTTAGTTTTACCCTTGAATGAACTCACCAGTATTGATTTGTCGTCTAATGTGGCGTTGACTCATTTGTCCTTGCAAGGTAACCCACTAACAAGCCTCGATTTAACCAACAATTCGCTTTTGAGCCACTTGAATATCAGTGAAACAGGTAGCGCGGTTATCAATATTGACCACCTCTCAGAGCTAACAGAGTTGTTTATCGCAAACAAAGGTCTGAGTACATTTGCCACCCAACTGTACCCTAAGTTGATCAAGCTAGTTTTATCGACTAACCCAATTACCACGATTGAACTGGGTAATCTGCCTCTTCTGCGACAACTGAGACTCAACGAGACCCAAGTCGATACTATTGATGCCTCATCTGCTTCTCAATTGATCTATCTAGAAGCGAAATCAACGCCACTAACTTCTATTGAACTTCCGACAGAAAAGGGCACTCTCGCTTGGCTACGACTTAGCTACAACCGCCTAACCAGCCTTTCTCTTAACGGCTACTCCCAGCTATCTGATTTACATTTAGCGGGTAACCAGCTCAGTAGCATTGATGTAAGTACTCTCTCAAACCTCAAAACGCTGCACGCAGGTGCCAACCTGTTTACGGACCTCGATATCAGCCAAAACAGCCTTCTCACGTGCCTTTCGGTCTATGATAGTCAACTAACACAAAGCGCCAAAGACTCCCTCAACCGCTATGTCTCTGAGTTTGAGAACCTCGATGCAATAACCTACACCCAAGCCACCAGCGAAGGGCAATGTGGATACGACCCTTATACTCCGGCCCCTTAGTCACATCGCTACCTCCAACTTCGGTTGGAGGTAGCATCTTCAAAACCAGCTTCACTTCAAGCTTTTCACGCTATTCCATGAACTTTTGATGAAACACCTATCTAGACAACTGCTCACACTTGTCTAGACATCTCTTATCAAGCCTTTTAACAACAGACTTTTAAGCGAATTACCAATATTTCGCTGCATTTTTCTGACATTTCGCTGCAATAAAACCGTCATTTCACGCTAGCAGGATAGAGCCGAACAAAATAGAAGGTTCGCTCTATGGACAGCATCGTTACCGTCACGGATTTAAACAAAACATTTGGCAAAAACCGTGCACTGAACAGTATCAATCTGGATCTCACGCACCGTGGTATGACGGCGCTTTTAGGTCCTTCGGGGTCGGGAAAGTCGACTCTGTTGCGCCACCTCAACGGGTTAATGGCTGGCGACAAAACCGACGCGTCGGGTGACATCCGTATTATGGGTCAGCCCGTTCAACAGTCGGGCAAAGTGAATAAGCAGATCCGCGCCACTCGCTCGCAAGCTGGCTTTATCTTTCAGCAATTCAATCTGGTCAATCGCCTGTCTGTCATGACCAACGTTTTGATAGGGGCGCTCAGCGAAACACCTTGGTGGAGAACCGTCAGCGGGCAATTCACCATAGAACAGAAACGCAAGGCACTGGAAGCACTTGATCGCGTCGGCATGGCAAGCTTTGCGCATCAGCGAGTTTCTACCCTTTCTGGTGGTCAGCAACAACGCGTCGCCATTGCAAGAGCACTGATGCAGGACGCCAAAATCATCTTCGCCGATGAACCTATTGCCTCACTCGATCCCGAATCGTCTCGTGTGGTGATGGAATTACTTCAGCAGATCAATCAACAAGAAAACATCCCTGTCATTGTGACACTTCATCAGGTCGAGCATGCACTTAACTATTGTGAGCATGTTATCGCTCTGCGGGATGGGCACATTTTTTACCAAGGCAGTAGCAACGGGCTGACATCGAGCCAGCTTGAAGCGCTGTATCGCGGAAAAACAGAAGAAGCGGGCGTGATTGTGGAAGGCAACTTCGCAGGTTCACCGGCTCCTTCGCCAGCAATTGAACTTAATCAACCTACAGTCAACATTCAGTCAAAAGGAATCTGAACATGTTACGTGTACTTCGTAAGATCTCAGTGGGTATCGCTTTAGCAGCAACGGCGCTTGCGCCAGCATGGGCAGAGGAAGCCCCTCTGAAAACTCTGAACTTCGGCATCATCTCGACCGAATCTCAGCAAAACCTAAAAGCATCATGGACACCATTTTTGGATGATATGAGCAAAAAACTGGGCGTTGAAGTGAAAGCTTACTTCGCTCCCGATTACGCAGGCATCATTCAAGGCATGCGTTTCAACAAGGTCGATATCGCATGGTATGGCAATAAGTCGGCCATGGAAGCTGTTGACCGTGCGGGCGGTGAGATTTTTGCTCAGACTGTCGATGTAGAAGGGAACCCAGGGTACTGGAGCCTGTTAGTTACACACAAAGACAGCCCAATTAACTCAGTTGAAGACATGTTGAAAAACCGCTCAAACCTAGCGTTTGGTAATGGCGACCCAAACTCAACATCTGGCTTCCTGGTTCCGTCTTACTATGTGTTTGCGAAAAACAACGTTCAACCAAGTGAATTCAAGCGTACTTTGAATTCTAGCCACGAAGTGAACCTGTTTGCGGTTGCCAACAAGCAAGTGGATGTCGCGACCAACAACACTGAAAACTTGCGTCGTTTCGAGCGCAACAACCCAGACAAGTTCAAGAACATCAAAGTCATCTGGAAATCTCCGCTGATTCCAGCCGACCCAATCGTATGGCGTAAGAACCTGCCAGAAGCAACCAAAACCGCGGTTTACGATTTCTTCATGACATATGGCACAACAGGCAACGCAAAAGAAGTAGCGGTGTTGAAAGAGCTGGACTGGGCACCGTTCAAAGCCTCTTCAGATCTTCAACTTCTCCCAATCCGTCAACTGGCTCTGTTTAAACAGCTTAACAAGCTCGCGACCGATAAGAAGTTGGACAAATCTCAGATGGAAGAAGCCAACAGCGTGAAGTCCGAACTGGCTGCGCTGAACCGCCAAATGGCGGCTTTGGATGCCATGGAATAACACTCAAACCCAAGTGGGGCGAACCTGCCCCACTTCTTACAAAGAAAAATGAGAACAAACATGGACACCAATATTTCGATGGATGCCTTAAATACCTCTCAGAGCCTCAGTCAGAAGCTGAAACAGCTTGCGAGCCTGATGGTCATCGCTCTGATACTGGCTTGGGCGTGGCAAGGTGCAGAGATGAACCCGGTTCAACTCATCGCCGACTCCAGCAACATGGCAGAACTCGCCAGTGATTTCTTTCCCCCCGATTTTTCACATTGGGACCTGTATGTGGAAGAAACTTTAATCACCATTCAGATTGCGATTTGGGGCACCGTCCTCTCGGTTATTTTCTCTATCCCACTTGGGCTGATGTGTGCTGACAACATTGTGCCGGCTTGGGTTTATCAACCGACTCGTCGCTTGATGGACGCCGCACGTGCCATCAATGAAATGGTGTTTGCCATGCTCTTTGTGGTCGCGGTGGGTCTGGGACCTTTTGCTGGTGTCTTAGCACTGTTTGTCCACACCACCGGTGTGCTTGCCAAACTGTTTTCGGAGGCGGTAGAAGCCATTGATTTGGGACCTGTTGAAGGGGTGCGTGCAACCGGAGCCAACAAGCTGGAAGAAGTCATTTATGGCGTAATTCCACAAGTATTGCCTCTCTGGATCTCATTTACCTTGTATCGGTTTGAATCCAACGTCCGCTCAGCAACGGTTGTCGGCATGGTGGGCGCAGGGGGTATCGGAGTGCTGCTTTGGGAAGCCATTCGCGGATTCCAGTTCCAGCAAACCGCCGCCATCATGCTGGTCATCATTGTAACAGTGAGCCTGATTGACTTCGCCTCTCAGCACATTCGTAAGGCGTACATCTAAAAAATTTGTCTGAACTTGTCTAGACAACCAGGCAGCGTTGGTCGGAGGAAAACCCCATGCAACTCTATATGGACATCGCCAAACAGCTCGAACAGGAAGTACACAGCCAGTTTAAAGTGGGCGACTTTCTTCCTTCCGAGTCGCGTCTGGCAGACCGATTTCAGGTCAACCGCCACACCGTCAGGCGCGCCATTGATGAGCTGGTCTTTTGTGGGTTGATTGAGCGCCAGCAAGGCAGAGGCAACCAGGTCATTCGTCAGCCTTACGCCTACCCGCTCAATCAGGGCGCGTACTTCACGCACAACCTGACCAAGCAAGGCTATATGCCAAGGTGCGAAGTATTGAGCCGTCAATTGATCACCGCCAGTGAACACCTAGCCAAAGTTCTGAACATTGAGTTGGATGCTCAGCTCATCAAGCTCACCACACTCAGAGTGATTGACGGATTGCCATGCAGCTTGATTGAGCATTACCTCCCTAACACCGACTGGTGGGGACCATTGCAATATTTTGAGAGTGGTTCACTGCACAACTACCTCCACCAGCAATTGGATACGGAACTTATCCGTCAATCCACCAAGCTTCGTTCACGCATGCCCAATCGGCAGGAACGAAAGCAACTCAAACTCTCGGAGAACATTCCGCTGATTATTTTCCGAACGGTAAATGTGGCAAGCCAGACTGAACAGGTCATGGAATATTCTTGCTCCTACACCCGCTCGGACATGATTGAAATCGTATTGGAGCATTAACCATGAGCACGACGACACAGTCGGAGCGACAGAGCTGGATGTCAGTTCTCGCTCGGACCGACTTCTTGCACCTTAAAAAACTGTGGGAGCCGCTGAATCTATCACCCGACCATCAGGTGATTCGCGCTCCGGAAACTGGCTTAGTTCAGGTTCAGTCCCGAATGGGCAGCACAGGAAACCCATTCAACATGGGCGACATGACCGTCACGCGCAGTGTAATCAAACTGGCGGAAGGTGAGATGGGTTACAGCTACGTCAAAGGTCGCAATAAAGAACATGCGCACCTTGCCGCGTTGATCGATGCCTTGATGCAAACCCCAACTTACAGCCCAGCTTTGCAACGACAGATTATTGAACCCTTAATGGCCACGATGGAAGAACACGTACGCGCAAGACGCCAACAAATCGCCACCAGCAAAGTGGAATTCTTCACCATGGTGAGAGGAGAAGACGAATGAAATTCGTAAAACCCGGTTTTAACGACCCGATTCACGATGCCCAATGCGTTTTCCGTCTGGTTTTAAATGCCGTGTCGATGCCTGGCAGCACTCAAACCATGCCAAGCGATTTATCGTTTGGCGGCGCGAACAGTGCAACTACGCAGATTTTATTGGCGTTGTCTGACAGCACCACACCGATTTGGTTAGCTGAAAACTTTCTCGAAGACACAGAGCTTACACAAAACCTTCAGTTTCACGCCAATGCACCCCTGACATCACCTGCTGAAAGCGTCAGCTTCGCGCTATTGGATCATCAGCAAACCATGAACATAAACGACTTTTGCTGGGGCAGCGCTGAATTTCCAGAAACCAGCACCACCCTACTGATTCAGGTCACCAGCTTACAAAAAGGGACACCTTTGTCTCTGCAAGGTCCCGGCATTGATGGGCACAAGAACATTCAGGTTGAAGGCATTCATCCGGATTTGTTGGCACAGATTCAAGACATTCATTCGTCGCAGCCACTGGGTATCGATGTATTGCTTACCTGCGGCTGCGAACTGATGGCACTGCCTCGCACAACCCAAATCACCCAATTAAACACGGAGAGTTCGCCATGTACGTAGCAGTAAAAGGCGGCGAGAAAGCCATTGAGTCGGCACACAAACTCCAAGACAAAAAGCGTCGAGGAACAGGAGCAGAGCTGAGCGTCAGCCAAATCGAAGAACAATTGAGTGGCGCGGTCGATCGCGTGATGACCGAAGGGGGCATCTACGATACCCAGTTGGCTGGTCTGGCACTCAAGCAAGCCAGTGGCGACATGATTGAAGCCATTTTTCTGTTGCGCGCCTATCGCACCACGCTGTCTCGCTTCGCCACCAGTAATCCAATTGACACCAGCAATATGGAAATCGAGCGCCGCATTTCCGCCACGTTTAAAGACTTACCCGGCGGGCAGGTCTTAGGTCCGACGCTGGATTATACCCATCGCCTGTTGGACTTCTCGCTATTAGCCGAAAACGACACTTCTGAAATAGAGACCCAAGACATCGCAAACGAGCTGGAAGTCTGCCCGCAAGTGATGTCGATATTGGAGCATCAGGGCTTAGCCAGACAAGAACTCGACGAAGGGGAGACGGCAGAAGACATTACTCTGCACCCTCCGACGTATCCGGCAACCCGCAGCGCGCGATTGCAACAGCTGATGCGTAGCGATGAAGGCTTCTTGCTGTCGATGGGCTACTCAACTCAGCGAGGCTACGGGCGAAACCACCCTTTCGCTGCCGAGATTCGTACCGGGCAAGTCACGGTATCTCTCTGCCCTGAAGAACTGGGATTTGATATCGACATTGGCGATATCGAACTTACGGAATGCCAGATGATCAACGGATTCACCGGCTCAAAAACCGTTAAGCCGCAATTTACCCGCGGCTATGGCGTGGCGTTTGGTGCCGCAGAGCGCAAAGCCATGTCGATGGCACTGGTTGATCGTGCCTTGCAAGCGGAAGAGCTGGATGAACCCGTTCAGGGACCCGCGCAAGATCAGGAGTTTGTGTTGTCTCATGGCGACAACGTCGAAGCCGCAGGTTTTGTTTCCCACCTCAAGCTGCCGCACTACGTGGACTTCCAGTCGGAGTTGGAGCTGATACGCAAACTCCAGAAGGAATACGAGTTACGCCAAACCCAGCAGGAAGAATCAGACCATGAGTAATTCGACGCAACAAAGTCATGCATCAACACAAGACGCACCTGAACTTGCTCTGACGAGCAATACTCAGGCAATACAGGGCTACAACTATGGCTACCTCGATGAGCAGACAAAACGTATGATCCGTCGCGCCATTTTAAAAGCCGTTGCCATTCCGGGATATCAGGTGCCATTTGGCGGTCGCGAGATGCCTATGCCTTATGGTTGGGGCACAGGCGGTATACAGATTACTGCGTCCATTATCGGCACCGACGACACGCTCAAGGTGATTGACCAAGGAGCAGACGACACCACCAATGCAGTGTCAATTCGCAAATTCTTTGAAAAAGTCGCCCACGCCGACACCACAGAGAAAACCGATTCCGCCAGCATTATCCAAACGCGTCACCGCATTCCAGAAAAGCCACTCAAAGAAGGGCAAATTCTGGTGTATCAAGTGCCGATTCCAGAGCCATTGCGCTTCTTAGAGCCGAGAGAAACGGAAACCCGAAAAATGCACGCGCTAAGTGAATATGGGATCATGCACGTGAAGCTTTATGAAGACATAGCCCGTTACGGGCACATCTCGACCTCTTACGCCTACCCGGTCAAGGTGAACCAGCGATACATCATGGACCCGTCTCCGATTCCAAAATTCGACAACCCGAAAATGGATCGCATGTCGGCGCTGCAATTGTTCGGAGCTGGTCGGGAAAAGCGCATTTATGCCATTCCTCCATTTACCGATGTAAAAAGCCTCGACTTCGAAGACCACCCATTTGAAGTGCAACGCTGGGAAGAACCTTGTGCCCTTTGTGGAGCAACACACACCTTCCTTGACGAAGTAGTGACCGATGATCAGGGCAGCCGAATGTACGTTTGTTCCGATACCGATTATTGCGCCGAACAGCAGGAGAAATTGTCATGTTAAATCACGCGGAATGTGTCTCTCCTTCGTCTGTTGTCGAGAGCCAAGTAAATGAATCACCTCTTTTGAAAGTTACGGAATTATCCAAACTCTACTCACCGGGCAAAGGCTGTCAGAGCATCAATCTGGAACTGTATCCGGGCGAGGTATTGGGCATTGTCGGCGAATCCGGCTCAGGGAAAAGTACCTTGCTACGCGTATTGTCGGGAAGGGAAATGCCCGATGCTGGTCATGTGGACTACCACAATGGTGACTCCGTGATTGACCTGTACAACCAACCCGACCGAGAGCGTCGCCGATTGCTGCGTACTGAGTGGGGCGTGGTTCATCAGCATCCAATGGATGGGCTAAGACCCCGCGTGTCGGCGGGGGGCAACATTGGTGAGCGGTTAATGGCGATTGGCGATCGCCACTATGGTCAGATCCGTGCACAGGCAGAAAAGTGGCTGCACGATGTGGAGATACCACTTGATCGCATTGACGACTCGCCAATTACGTTTTCCGGCGGCATGCAGCAACGGCTGCAAATTGCGCGCAACTTGGTCACACACCCCAAATTGGTGTTTATGGATGAACCGACTGGCGGTCTCGATGTGTCTGTTCAGGCAAGACTGCTCGACCTGATTCGCAATCTGGTCACCAATCTGGGGCTGTCCGTGATTATTGTCACTCACGATCTGGCCGTCGCAAGGCTACTGGCTGATCGCCTGATCGTGATGAAAGAAAGCCGCATTGTCGAAACCGGGATTACCGATCAGGTATTGGACGATCCTCAACACCCTTACACCCAGTTATTGGTGTCTTCTGTGCTTCAAGGATAGCCCCATGTTAAGAGTCGAAAATATCAGTAAAAGCTTTGTGCTCCACAACCAGCAAGGTATCACCTTACCCGTCATGAATTCGGTCAGCTTTGAAGTCGATCAAGGCGAATGCTTGGTCCTGCATGGCGAATCCGGTTCGGGTAAATCCACTCTGCTTCGGGCGTTGTACGCCAACTACATCGTCAACAGCGGGTCGATTCGGGTTTACAGCAATGAACAGTGGGTAGACATTGCAAACGCCTCCCCAAGGCAGATACTCCAGGTGCGCCAGCACAGTCTGGGCTGGGTGAGCCAGTTCCTGCGTGTTATTCCCCGTATTTCCGCCTTAGAGGTGGTGATGCAACCTTTACTGGAGCGCGGCGTGGATGAAGAACAAGCTCAGCAAAAAGCGGCTGCAATGCTCACTCGCCTTAATGTGCCAGAAACTTTGTGGCACTTAGCCCCCGCGACCTTCTCAGGTGGTGAGCAACAACGGGTCAATATTGCGCGAGGCTTTATCGTCGATGCTCCGATTCTCCTGCTTGACGAGCCTACAGCATCGCTGGATGAGAAAAACCGCGATGTGGTGATCAACCTGATTCTGGAAGCCAAAGCACGCGGTGCCACGATCGTCGGCATTTTCCACGATGAATACGTTCGTCAGCGCGTCGCCAATAAGTTCTTTGATGTGAAGACCGCGACCACGTATTTGAACCCGCAGCCTTGCGCCACATTGCAATAGAAAGGCAACGCAATAGAAGAGACATACCATGAAAATCACTAACGTAAATATCGTGCTGCCTGACTCGGTTGTGTATGGCACCGTTGAAATCGATAATCACACCATAGCGTCCGTCTCAGAAGGCTTGGACAGCGATCCCAATAGCCTTAACGGGCAAGGTCATTGGTTGCTGCCAGGATTGATTGAACTTCACACCGATAATCTGGAAAAGTACTTTACCCCTCGCCCGAAAGTGAGTTGGCCCGAGTTTTCTGCCATGGCGGCACATGATGCACAGCTGATTGGCTCTGGCATCACCACTGTGCTGGATGCCGTCGCCGTTGGCGACGTGCGCGATGGTGGGACAAGGCAGGATTATCTCGACAAGATGATCGACACTTTGGTGGAATCAGAGCGCCGTGGCGTGAATCGCGCCGAGCATTTCCTCCATATCCGCTGCGAACTACCGCACTCTTCCACCTATGGGCTAGCGGAGCGGTATCTGGGATTACCGCAGGTGAAAATGGTCTCTTTGATGGATCACTCGCCCGGTCAGCGCCAATTCGTCAATCTTCAAAAATACTACGAGTATTACCAAGGCAAATACGGCTTAAACGATGTAGAGATGCAAACCTACGAAGCCGAGCAGCGACGTCTTTCGGAGCAATGGTCGGATACCAACCGCAAAGCCATTGCTGAACTGTGTCGTGAACGCGGTATCCCGATGGCGAGCCACGACGATGCGACCAACGCGCACGTGGAAGAATCCCACGATCTCGGCTTGGTGCTGGCAGAGTTTCCAACCACCGTGGAAGCGGCAACGCGTTCCCACCAGCTTGGGTTACACGTTCTGATGGGGGCACCTAACGTGGTTCGCGGTGGGTCGCACTCGGGTAACGTCGCCGCTCACGAACTGGCGAGCATGGGGGTTCTGGATGTGCTTTCTTCCGACTATTTCCCGTTAAGCCTGCTGGATTCCGTATTCAAACTGGCAGAAGACGAAAGCAACACACTGGATCTACCTGCTACGGTGAAACTCGCTACAGCCAACCCTGCAGACGCTTTAGGCATGCACGATCGCGGTGAAATTCGAGAAGGCAAACGCGCCGATCTGATTCTGGTTGAGCAGGTAGCAGGGCAAGCCTACGTCAAGCGTGCATGGTGCAAAGGACAGATCGCGTACTAAGCTAATTCAATGAATGTGGGAGAAAACAATGGCGACACTCTTTTATGTGATGGGCGCATCGGGAAGCGGAAAAGACAGCGTGATTCAGGCGATTCGGGAGGATGCCAGACTCTCAGTACAAGTAGCGCATCGATACATCACGAGGCGCGCAGACAGTGGAAGTGAAAACCACGTCGCATTAACACCGGAGGAGTTCCAGCAACGCGTCCAGTCAGAGTTGTTCGCCATGCACTGGCAAGCCAACGGCTTGTTTTACGGGGTAGGAAAAGAAATCGAACACTGGTTAAGCCAAGGTCAGGACGTCTTTCTGAATGGGTCACGCGCCTACTACCCCGAAGCCCTAAAGCGATTTGCCACCTGTATCCAACCTGTGTGGATTGATGTTAACACTCACCAATTGAAGCAGCGACTGCAAGCGCGAGGAAGAGAAAGCGAGGCGGAAATTAACGCCAGAATCGATCGCGCTATTCAATATCAGCAAAAAATGCCTAGCAACGCCTTAGTCATCGACAACAGTGATACACTTCAAAGCAGTGTGGAACAATTTATTCTTAAGTTTAAACATATAAAGCAATGGCAAAAGGAAACACGTCTATGCAGCTAACCCTATTGGGCACGGGTAATACTGGGCATGTTCCGGTTTATGGCTGCGATTGTATCGCCTGTGAGCGGGCGAAAGAAGAACACGCTTTCCGACGGGGCAAAACCTCCGCTTATATCGAACATAGTGGCAAAACCCTGCTGCTGGATGCCAACCACCCTCACCTGCTTGAGCGTTTTCCTGCGGGCAGCATCGATACCATCTTGCTGACCCATTTCCATATGGACCACGTGCAATCGCTGTTTGATTTGCGCTGGGGGAAAGGGCAACCCATTCCAGTGCTGTCGCCACCGGACAAATACGGGTGCGATGACCTATACAAACACCCTGGGCTATTAGACTTTCAGCCACTGAAAGCGTTTGAGCCTTTTGAGTGGGAAGGCATCACCATTACACCCGTGCCGCTTTCACATTCCAAACCCTGTTTTGGTTATCTCTTCGAGTGGCAAGGCAAAACATTCGCTTACCTCACTGACACGGTTGGATTGCCTAAGAACACACACGCATTTTTGAAAGACAAACCTCTAGATTTGGTACTGATGGATTGCAACCACCCGCCGATGCCGGATTCTCCACCCCGAAACCACAACGACATCCTGCTGGCGCAGTCCATCAAACAGCAGCTCACCATTTCCAAAATGGGGCTAATTCATATCAGCCACGACCTGGACTGCTGGGCAATGGAAAATTCAAACCAATTCTCTTCTTCTTTTTTTCTCGCCAAAGACAACCAATCTTTTCATCTGTGATGAGCATGCACTTTTTGCATACCTATAATGCTAAAGTGTCATTTTTTTCATAGATAAACCGAGCTTAAAATAGGCGTTATTGGCTTTGCCAGCAACCCTCACTATTGTGGAGAAGACTATGTTCCAAGCTCTCGTACTGAACCAAGAAGACAAAAAGACCATTGCGACCATTGAATCGTTGGACGATTCGCAGTTGCCAGAAGGCGATGTGGTGATCGAGGTCGATTACTCTTCCTTAAACTACAAAGACGGACTCGCCATTACAGGCAAAGGGAAAATCATCCGTCAGTTTCCTATGGTGCCAGGGATCGATTTAGCAGGAACGGTCTTGTCTTCTTCCGACGAGCGCTACCAAAATGGCGATCAGGTGGTTCTTACCGGCTGGGGAGTGGGCGAAAATCACTGGGGTGGCATGGCTCAAAAAGCCAGTTTGAAAGCAGACTGGCTGGTTCCGCTTCCTAAAGGATTAAGCAGCAAACAAGCTATGATGGTCGGCACTGCTGGATTAACCGCTATGCTGTGTGTTCAGGCCATTCTAGACGGTGGCGTAAAACCCGAGGACGGTGAGATTTTGGTGACCGGTGCAAGTGGCGGTGTCGGATCTGTGGCTATCAATTTACTGAGCGTGCTCGGCTACAAAGTGGCTGCGGTAAGCGGTCGCGTCGAAGAAAATGGACCTTTGCTCGAAAAGCTCGGTGCAGCCCGAGTCATTGAACGCAGCGAATTCGAAGAACCTGCTCGTCCGCTTGAAAAACAAATCTGGGCTGGCGCAATCGACACCGTGGGCAGCAAAATGCTGGCAAAAGTGCTGGCACAGATGGATTACAACAGCACCGTTGCCGCTTGCGGCTTGGCGGGCGGTTTTGATCTGCCAACCACTGTTATGCCGTTTATTTTGAGAAATGTTAGGCTTCAAGGTGTGGATTCGGTTTACTGCCCTTATGAAAAGCGTGTAGCTGCGTGGGAGAAACTGACCGAACTGCTGCCAGAAAGCTACTACGAACAGGCTTGTACAGAAGTCACCTTGAACGATGCAGCGAAATACGCGGAAGACATCACCAACGGTCAGGTAACGGGGCGAGTGGTGATCAAGCCATAAAAACTCGACCTTTAAGAAACGTCAGCATTTATGCTGGCGTTTTTATTTCTAGTTACCCTTTACTGTCCAACCCTAAATCTTCTACCCGCTTAGCAATCAGCTTGCTGCATTCTTGTTTAACCACTGCACGAAGCCATTCTTGCGCGGGAGAATGTTCGCATCTGGGATGCCAGATCATTGAATATTCAAATGGCGTAAACTCAAACGGCAGTGGCTTCACTACTAGGTCGTAACGCTCTGCGACCAAATAGGCTAAATCGGCTGGTACTGTGATGATCAGTGGTAACGTATCGACAATCGCCAGAGCGGCTTCCAAATGATAGGCGCGTAAAACCATGTTCCGAGAAGGTTGGTCCACCAATGCCTGATCGAGTAACGCTTTCACACCATCGCTGATCGCAATCATCGCATGAGGATATTGAAGATAATCGGTGAGCGTCATTTTCTGGTCTGCAATCGGATGATGCTTAGAAACCAAGCAAGACACCCCCACTCGACCAAGCACATCGCTGTTTAAAGGTTCCACCGGACCAATCGGGCGGCATATCGCCAAATCCGCGCCGTGATGAGTCAGTTGTTGTGGCAACTGATCATGAAGTAACGGAATGAATTCAAACTTAACTTGCGGGGCTTCTTGATAAATCCGTGGCAGTGCAAACGGCAGTATGGTTTGCATGGCGTAGTCAGTTGTAGCGATGGTAAAGGTTTGATCGCAGGTTTCCGGGTCAAATTCTTCCGGTGTCAGGAGTGAGCGTAACGCTTCAAGTGGCTCGTTAAGAGATTGATTCAGCGTAAGTGCTTTTTCGGTCGGCATCAGATGCTGACCTTGCCGGATAAACAATGGATCACCCACCATGTCTCTCAATCGCCCCAGTACACGGCTCATCGCGGATTGGCTCAAGTTGAGTCGATCGGCAGCACGGCTCACACTGCCTTCTTCAATGATCACGCGAAGTGCCACCAGCAAATTTAAATCTCGGCGATAAATATCTTCCAGTTCCAAAGCGTTTACTCGACTGATGTAAAAGCTTCATAATACCAGAGGCAGCAAAATAAGATTCAAATCAAGATCAAGTGAGTTAACGTGAAAAATTAACAAACTTGTAAATAAAAAGTAAAAAAAATCCCGCCTTTCAGCGGGGAAGCCCAAGAAAAATGGGATAGTGTCGGAATGTGTAGTAGTGTCGTGTTAATTCTGTTTTTCGCCGTGTTTCTGCCAGCGATGCATTTCCACCCAAATACCAAAAATCGTTGCAAATAAACCAATTAGAGGTAAAAGGGATACTTCAGATGAGCTTCTAAGTATCAGTGCGCAAAATGTAATAAAACACAGTACGCTGTAAATTGTTAGCCTGTCTAACTGCGTTAGCATTCACACCCCTAGCTCAAATGTTATTTAATTGTTAAAAGCCAACTTACATGGATTTTTTGCCTTTGCCAAGAGGTTATTGAATATTTTTTCGACATCAGTATGATTTGCCCTCCAAAATCTAATTGAACGCACAACTATGACTTTTGATCCGACACTCGCGACGAAAACACTGGAAGCTGAAGGGCTGCGTTGCCCAGAACCAGTGATGATGGTAAGAAAAACCATTAGAACAATGAATGATGGGGATGTTTTGCTGGTTAAAGCCGATGACCCGTCTACTACGCGTGACATTCCGAGCTTCTGTCGATTTATGGATCACCAACTGATAGGAAGTCAGACAGAATCTCTCCCTTATCAATACCTGATCAAAAAGGGATTGGATTGAGATTTCAATCAATACAAATGCAAAAGGGCGACCTAATGGTCGCCCTTTTCTATTCTTCTGATTGCTTGCGTTGCTGCTTTTGAACTTGTTCTATTTGATGATGCAAGTCTCTTAACTCTTTTCGAATCGGGATTAAGTGCTGGACGCGAATCCAGGATTCAACGGCGAGCCCTGTCATGATGATGGCACCAACAACCATGGGTAGCCACATGTCCGTTAACACCATACCTAGCAGCGTTAATGCCAAGCCAAACGTAAACAAATAACTCTGACTTTCTGGGGTCATGCCCATATAGCGCGTTAACATGGTTTTACCCTCCTGCTCCACACTCTATATGGGAAAGTACCATCTCGTGAAAACCAAGTATGTGCCTGTTTTCACAATTACGTTCGTTTATTCCGTTCCAAAAATCAAAGCACCAATGGCGAGTAATACAAACAGCACGCTGGCGGCACGACGGATGGTGACAAAAGGCAATTTATCTCCACTCAGCTTACCGAAAATCACAACAGGCACGTTAGCCAGCATCATCCCCACGGTTGTCCCCAAAATCACGATCATTAAGTGTTCTGAAAACTGCGCACCTAAAATGGACGTCGCTACCTGGGTCTTGTCTCCGATTTCCGCAATAAAAAAGGCAATGAAACTGGCAATAAACGGACCACGAAAAGACACCGATTCCTCTTCTTCCATGTTGTCGGGAATCAACACCCAAAGTGCCATGGCTAAGAAGCTCAATACCACGACCCAACGCAGAACTTCCTGGGATAAATGGTCAGCTACAACCACGCCTAACCAAGCCGCAAGCGCATGGTTGAGCAACGTAGCCAAAAAGATAGCCATAACAATGGGCACCGGCTTTCGATACCGAGAGGCGAGGATAAGAGAAAGGAGTTGGGTTTTGTCCCCAATTTCCGCCAGTGTGACACTGGTAATAGAGATAGCTAATACACTCACGACATGCTCAATGGGGCAGGGCATCGAGAAAAAACCAGAGACAAGACCCACGCCCCACCCCTGGTTTGTGATTCTTGTCTATGGTCTCGCTAAACTCAGCCTGATTTCATTTTTTATAGGCTACTGAGTCTCATACGCCATGATGGGTATCCATCAATTATGTTGACGTACAAACTTGTTCCGCTTCCAACAAGAACAAGCAAGCTACTCCCCAAAGACTTTTAAAGTGTAATTTCAAGGCTGGATATTGGCAAGTTACAGACATCAAAATTCGAAAAACGTCTTTTTTTCGAGGGTTGTACCGAGTTTGGTATGAAAAGCGACTTTTGAGCATGATTTAGGCGACATTTCCTCTACTCGGCAAGGCATTATCTGGGTATACTCAATGGTTATTTTCATTGAAACATACAGAAGAATTGCGCGAACCTGATTATGCAAAATTACGATATCAAAACCTTCCAGGGAATGATCCTCGCGCTGCAGGATTATTGGGCTCAAAATGGTTGTACCACTGTTCAACCGCTAGATATGGAAGTGGGAGCAGGTACCTCTCACCCAATGACATGTCTTCGTGCACTCGGTCCCGAGCCAATCTCGACCGCTTACGTGCAGCCTTCACGTCGTCCAACGGACGGTCGCTACGGTGAAAACCCGAACCGTCTGCAGCACTACTACCAATTCCAAGTGGCACTAAAACCATCTCCAGACAACATTCAGGAGTTGTACTTGGGTTCATTGGAAGTGCTAGGCGTAGACCCGCAAGTTCATGATATCCGTTTTGTAGAAGACAACTGGGAAAACCCGACTCTGGGTGCCTGGGGTCTTGGTTGGGAAGTGTGGCTTAACGGCATGGAAGTGACTCAGTTTACCTACTTCCAACAAGTCGGTGGGCTGGAGTGTAAGCCGGTAACGGGCGAAATCACTTACGGTATCGAGCGTTTGGCTATGTATATCCAAGAAGTGGACTCTGTTTACGATCTGGTTTGGAATATCGGTCCTGATGGTACGCCAGTCACTTACGGTGACATTTTCCACCAAAATGAAGTGGAACAATCGACGTACAACTTTGAGCACGCCGATGTCGACTTCCTGTTCAGTTTCTTCGATCAATGCGAAAAAGAATCCAAAGAACTGCTTGAGCTTGAAAAGCCTCTGCCACTACCGGCGTATGAGCGCATTCTAAAAGCGGCTCACGCCTTTAACCTACTAGATGCACGTAAAGCCATTTCGGTTACCGAGCGTCAACGTTACATCCTTCGAATCCGTAACCTCACCAAAGGGGTAGCGGAAGCCTACTACGCGTCGCGTGAAGCTTTGGGCTTCCCAATGTGTCGCAATCAAGAACAAAAGGGCGAGGAGAAGTAATCATGGCTAAGAATTTTCTAATTGAACTGGGTACAGAAGAGTTACCACCAACGGCACTGCGTACCCTAGCTGAAGCCTTTGCATCCAACTTTAAAGCAGAGCTAAAAAGTGCGGAGCTGGCACACGAAGGCGTGAAGTGGTTCGCCTCCCCTCGCCGTTTGGCATTGAAAGTGGCAAGCCTTGCAGAAGGTCAGGCGGACAAAGTGGTAGAAAAGCGCGGTCCTGCAGTTTCTGTTGCCTTTGATGAAGAAGGTAACGCAACCAAAGCCGCTCAAGGCTGGGCACGCGGCAATGGCATCACTGTAGAGCAAGCTGATCGCCTAAAAACCGACAAAGGTGAATGGCTACTGTTCAAACAAGAAGTTAAAGGCAAGCCTGTTCAGGAGTTGGTGGTAGACCTCGCCGCTAAAGCGTTGGCAAACCTGCCGATTCCAAAGCCAATGCGTTGGGGTAACAAAGACACTCAATTCATTCGTCCAGTAAAAACGCTGACTATTCTGCTTGGCGAAGAGCTGATAGAAGGCGAAATCCTTGGCGTTGCTTCAGCACGCACCATTCGCGGTCACCGCTTTATGGGTGAGCAGGAATTCACTATCGACTCAGCAGATCAGTACCCTGCAATTCTGGAAGAGCGCGGTAAAGTGATGGCGGATTACGAAGCGCGTAAAGCCATTATCCTTGCCGACTCTCAAAAAGCCGCTGCCGCGGTTGGCGGTGTCGCCGATCTGGAAGATGACTTGGTTGAAGAAGTGACCTCTCTGGTTGAGTGGCCGGTGGTTCTGACCGCGAAATTTGAAGAAGAGTTCCTGAAAGTACCGTCTGAAGCTTTGGTTTACACCATGAAAGGCGATCAGAAGTACTTCCCTGTCTATGACGACAGCAAGAAGCTTCTTCCAAACTTCATCTTTGTCTCCAACATCGAATCAAAAGAACCTCGCTACGTTATCGAAGGCAACGAGAAAGTGGTTCGTCCTCGTCTGGCGGATGCAGAATTCTTCTTTAATACTGACCGCAAACGTCCGCTGATTGATCGCCTGCCAGAACTTGAGCAAGCCATCTTCCAAAAACAGCTGGGAACGATTAAAGACAAAACCGACCGCATCACCGAACTTGCTGGCTACATTGCCGAACAAATCGGTGCCGACGTCGAAAAATCAAAACGTGCAGGTCTATTGGCTA
Source organism: Vibrio sp. SCSIO 43132 (assembly GCF_019904195.1). Classification (NCBI taxonomy): domain Bacteria; kingdom Pseudomonadati; phylum Pseudomonadota; class Gammaproteobacteria; order Vibrionales; family Vibrionaceae; genus Vibrio; species Vibrio sp. SCSIO 43132. Next base: position 11,841 of record NZ_CP063199.1, on the reverse strand, counting down.
AATGTGACCTCATGACCTCTATGGTGTTCGAGTTTACGGATACGCAAGGCGTGATGGGCATGCACTACGCACGCCACGACGGTGAAGACGAGCAAGTCGCACTAGCTTTGAACGAGCAATACATGCCTCGTTTTGCGGGTGATGACCTACCAAGCACAGGTGTCTCTTCTTCGGTTGCGATGGCAGACAAACTGGACACCATCGTCGGTATTTTCGGTATTGGTCAAGCACCAAAAGGTTCTGACCCATTCGCACTTCGCCGTGCGTCTCTAGGTGTACTTCGTATCCTCGTAGAAAACGGCTACAACCTAGACCTAACAGACCTTATCGCGAAAGCGAAATCTCTGTTTGGCGACAAACTCACCAACGCAAATGTTGAATCCGATGTTATCGAGTTTATGCTGGGTCGCTTCAACGCATGGTACAAAGACGAAGGCTTCAGCGTGGATATTATCCTGGCGGTACTGGCACGTCGTCCAACAAAACCTGCGGATTTCGACCAACGCGTGAAAGCTGTTTCTCACTTCCGTGACCTGGAAGCCGCTGAAGCACTGGCTGCCGCCAATAAGCGTGTGGGTAATATCCTTGCGAAGTTTGACGGTGAGCTAGCAGCAGACATCGACCTGTCTTTACTTCAGGAAGACGCTGAAAAAGCGCTGGCTGAAAATGTTGAAGTCATGACCGAAGCGCTAGAACCAGCATTCGCTACTGGCAACTACCAAGAAGCGCTGAGCAAGCTTGCAGACTTACGTGAACCAGTCGATGCATTCTTTGACAACGTGATGGTAATGGCGGATGACGAAGCACTTAAGAAGAACCGTCTGACGCTTCTAAACAATCTGCGTAACTTGTTCCTGCAAATCGCAGATATTTCTTTGTTGCAGAAGTAACTGACTGAATAAAAATGAAAAAGGAAGCCAAATGGCTTCCTTTTGTTTATCTGTCTAGAAATCAGTTAGTTTCTTCAGCGTCGCAACGTGCTTTGTCAAAATACTCTTCACGACCACCTTTCCCTTTAAAAAATATCTTGGTGACAAATCCCATTTCTAGGAAAGAATACAAATTATCACATGACCATTCGTAACTGATTTTCTTAATAGTAGTGGTCTGCCACTTATAGCCAGAGCTAGGAAGGGAGGCAACATAACTGATATACCCATCATCTGATACTTTTAGCTCAGGTACTTCAGAGAATGCTTGCCTTGCTATCTCAATATTTTCAGGCGTCACATTTGGAGGGGTTGGCTCATAATTGGTGAGATTACAGCCAGCCAAAACTGACAACATAGACGTTGCTGCTATTAACTTAAACTTCATAACAATCCATAGTAATTTTTTATATGAATCGTCATTTTATCTTTAATTTCTATTCATTAAAGGAGGTAAAGCACACATTTATAACATTTCAGTCAATAGCTACAGTTTTAGTTAGTCTCTTCAGCATTACAACGTGCTTTGTCAAAATGTTCTTCGCGCCCACCTTCACCCTTGAAGCCAATTTTTACCACAAACCCCATCTCCAAGAAGTCGTATAAATTTTCACATGCACCTTCATAGCTGGCTTGTTTTATAGACTGGGTATCCCACATGTAGCCATGCGGCACCATTTCAAAGTAAGTGATATAGCCTTCGTCTGTAACTTTCATACCTTCTATGCCACTCAGTTTACTTTTGGCCTCCGCTATATCCTGTTTACTCGCAGTGGGCTTTACGGCGTCATAGTTAGTAATGTTGCACGCAGTCAAAGAAAGAGCGGTCAATACCGCTAAAAGAATGTGACGGTTCATGATATTTCCAATTGCTGATTAATGACGGAGAGTATATTTCAGCGAGTTGGAACGCTCTTGCAGATTCATTGAATGAAATCGCAGTAAAGCACAAAGAGTTTTACCCGTTACTCTCTATCTATTTGAAATATCGGAAACACCATTTGAACGAGAACTCGTGATGATATAGATAAAAACAAAGCTTCTTATGCCCTTTCACTTGCTGATTCGATCAGGTATGTTGAGCAGTCTTGCACAACATTTTATCAACATCTGTATCAACGCTGGATAGCCCTTACAAGCCAAGCAATTTGATACAAAAAATATATGACAGATACAACAAGATATAACTAGGAAAAGAAGTAATGCAGTTCTCTACATTTGGTGAAAAATTCAATCGATACTCAGGTATTACGCAGCTAATGGACGACTTAAACGATGGTCTTCGTACACCAGGCGCCATCATGCTCGGGGGCGGTAACCCAGCCGCCATACCTGCGATGCTCGAATATTTTCATCAAGCCAGTGCAAAAATGCTGGAAAGTGGGGAACTGGTAGCCTCTATGGCAAATTACGATGGTCCTCAAGGTAAAAACGCATTTATTGCGGCATTGGCATCTTTATTAAAAGAGACTTATGGGTGGGATGTTTCAGAGAAAAACATCAGCCTGACCAACGGCAGCCAGAGTGGCTTTTTCTATCTGTTTAACTTACTGGCTGGTCAGCAGGCAGACGGATCGCATAAAAAGATTCTTTTGCCACTTGCGCCTGAGTACATTGGCTATGGTGATGCAGGTATCGATGACGACATATTTGTGTCTTATCACCCAGAAATCGAAATGCTGGACAACCGAATGTTCAAATACCATGTCGACTTTGAACAACTCAAAGTCGATGAGTCCATTGCTGCGATCTGTGCTTCCCGCCCAACCAATCCAACAGGTAACGTATTGACGGATGAAGAAGTTCGCAAACTGGATAAGCTAGGTCGTGACAACGGCATCCCGCTGATCATCGACAACGCGTATGGCACTCCGTTCCCAAATATCATCTTTGAAGATGTATCGCCATTTTGGAATGACAATACCATTCTTTGCATGAGTATGTCTAAACTCGGTTTGCCTGGGCTTCGCTGCGGCATCGTAATAGCTAATGAAGAAGTCACCCAAGCACTAGCCAACATGAATGGCATCATCAGCTTGGCACCGGGCAGCTTGGGACCTGCACTGGGCAAGCATATGATTGAATCCGGAGATTTACTTAACCTTAGCCAAAACACCATAAAACCTTTCTATCAGCAGAAATCACAACGTGCGGTTCAACTTCTTCAAGAAGCGATTGACGATCCACGCTTTCGTATCCACAAGCCTGAAGGGGCAATTTTCTTGTGGCTATGGTTTGATGAGTTGCCTATTACGACCTTGGAACTTTACCAACGACTGAAAAACCGTGGCGTTCTGATCGTTCCCGGAGAGTATTTCTTTATCGGTCAGGAAGACGAATGGGAACACGCTCACCAATGCTTACGTATGAATTACGTGCAAGACGATGAGACGATGCAAAAAGGAATTAGAGTGATAGCAGAAGAGGTAAAAAAGGCTTATGAAAATATATAAGCTTTTCAGAGGATAAAACGTAAAAAGCCAACAGTTTAGTTCTGTTGGCTTAGATCACTATAATAAAATTCAAAACCTAAGGTTGTTTAAATGCTGTCCGTACCAGCACAATGCCTATTCCCAAGAACATACCTAATATAATACCAAGTAATACAATTAAAATTCGCTTAGGTTTATCTCTTGAATCAGGTTTAGTTATATCATCAAGTAATCGGAAATTATCAAACTGAATGTCATTGTTTATTTTTAGCTTTCCTAATAAATCAAGCTTAGCTTGTACTTGCTGAAGCCTAGGTTCTATTACACCCAAATTTTTAATAGAACGTAAAACCTCAACCTTCTCCTTCAACGCTTTTACACCAAGATCTATATGGAAACGCTCTTTGTCACTATTTGTCTGAATAGGAGATATCACATTCGCAGCAACTGCCATTCTAAGTGCATATTCCGCACTTTCGATTTCAACTTCTATACGAGACTCTGCTTGAGAAACCAAAATTCTTTTTTGCAAATGAAGTTCATCTTGTTTTGCATCTACAATTGATTGCAAATTTCGCAAAGCAGACTCGTGAGTCTTTAATTTTACAAACCGAACGTAGTCTTGCAAGTTTAGCGCACTACTTTCCTGTGTTTTAGCTGTAAAACTTAATTCATAAACGTGATCATCGCTCTTTTTATTTTCTTTATCCGCTAAAATATTTTCAAACCAAAGAGAATAAAACTTATCCAAGTATTCCTTATCTTCATCTTCATCATATTGCTTCAAGTATTCAACAAATTCTGGATTTGAGGATAGAAATAGCTTTTTGTTGTTAGAAGAGTTAAATGCCTGTATGAATTGTGCAAACAAGATCTCTGGATCCCTCAAAGGGTCCAATTTTTCACTCACCAATACAGTCCCATCTTCTTGATAAACATCAAAAATGGGTTGAAATTGACTGACTTGCTTCTCGTATTCAGCTAGGTTGTATAACTGAGGAAGTGCTACTTTGGCTTTTGAAGTCCACCATTCTTGTGCTAGCAGAGCATATAGTAGCGCAACAATGGCAACTAAAGCTGTAGATGCGAACACAACCAATTTGCCTTCCCAAATAGACTGACACAGTTCACGTAAGTCAATCTCGTCATTCTGTTGGTAATTGTTAGTCATCTGGGTATTTTGTTTACTCATTATTGGATTGTTATGATTGTGCACTTGCGTTCCTTACACTTTGAGATTGATACTGCTAGTTCAAAGTCAAAGCAGGAGTTTATCATACACTAATAGTGAATTCTCATCGAAAATTCTGTTCAAAGCTTATACTGTTAAGTATCAATACTTTTCTTAGATTGATTGGCATTATGAGTACATATTTCTACTATTTCTTCACAAAGATCTATTTAAACCTTCGTCTTAATCTACTTTCAAGTCAATTCTTTATGTCTACAACTAAAACCGCCCGCAATTGCGGGCGTTTTATTGCTCTTTCGTCAATGATCAGCTTTCGATGAGGTTTTTGCCATTTATGGCAATTTTACGTGGCTTCATTGCTTCTGGAATCTCGCGCTCTAGATCTACGTGCAGTAGTCCATTTTCCATGTTTGCTCCAACGACTTTTACATAATCGGCGAGTTGGAATTTGCGCTCAAAGTTGCGCTCGGCAATGCCTTGGTATACGTAGTTCTTGCCTTCTTCGGCCTGTCTTTCACCTCGAACAATCAGCATGTTCTCTTTTTGAGTTAGCTCTAGATGCTCTTCAGCAAAACCAGCGACAGCCATAGTAATGCGGTAGTTGTTTTCGTCTTTTTGCTCAATGTTGTACGGAGGGTATCCGCCAGAAGAATTTTTCGCTGAGTTGGCTTCCATCAGGTTTAACAGACGATCAAAACCAATGGCGTTACGATATAGGGGAGTGAAATCTACATTACGCATAATACTATCCTCATGATAAGCAATAGCCTTGGCTATTTTCATAGATGCCAAGGAGTTAGTCTTACCATTCCACGAGCAATGGATGCCTTGGGACATGGTCGCTAACAAAAGTTAAATTGTGTGCTTTCCGTATTCGTTTGTTCTCTTTTGCCTTCTTGGCGAGACACAAACTGGACAAGCGTTTTAAGAGACCCTTACGGCGTCCTCTCAAAACAAGATATGTGGATAGTCGCTTAGCCTTTCAAGAGAAAAGACAAAAATAATTTTAAAAGCATTATTTTTCATAGTGTTAAAAATCAAAAAGACCGCCTAAGAAGGCAGTCTTTAAAGTGATTTCGCATATTTATCAAAGCTGGATGAGCTTAGTTCGAGAAGAAGGCGCGGAGTTTATAAACATAAATGAGCACCTTCGACATAGACATCAGCTCATCCAGCGAAGAGAAATAAATCTAAACGTCCAGGTTGGCTACTTTTAGCGCATTCTCTTCAATGAAGTTACGACGCGGCTCAACCTGATCACCCATTAATGTGGTGAACAGCTGATCTGCGCCAACGGCATCTTCAATGGTTACTTGCATCATACGACGAGTTTCTGGGTCCATGGTGGTTTCCCAAAGCTGATCAGGGTTCATCTCTCCCAGACCTTTGTATCGCTGTAGGCTCAAACCACGACGAGACTCTTTGAATAGCCATTCTAGCGCTTCGACAAAGTTTGAAATTGGCTGAGTACGTTCACCACGTTTGATGTAGGCACCATCTTCGATCAGACCGTCCAGAGCTTCAGACAGATCCGCTAGCTTGCCGTATTCTTTTGAGTTGAACAGATCAACACTCAATACGTGTTCATGAGTCACACCATGAGTACGGATCACTACTTTTGGTAAGCTAACACCCAACTCTTCGTGTTTCTCAATTTCCAGGCTGTACTGGCTTGCCCCTACTTCTTTGGCATTCAACTGGTCAACTAGCTGTTTGCCCCAAGCTTCAACCGCGGCGGTGTCTTGACACTGCTCAGCTGTGATACGAGGTACATAAATAAACTCATGCATCAACGAATGTGGGTAACGGCGGCTCATACGCTCTACCAGCTTCATGCCCGCATTGTATTGCTGAACCAGTTTCTCTAGTGCTTCACCCGCCAGAGCTGGCGCTTCAGCGTTAACATGCAGTGCAGCATTATCCAGTGCCAATGACACCTGGTATTGGCTCATTGCATCTTCGTCTTTAATGTACTGCTCTTGCTTGCCTTTCTTCACTTTGTAAAGCGGTGGCTGAGCGATGTACACGTAGCCGCGTTCAATAAGCTCTGGCATTTGACGGTAGAAGAAGGTCAAAAGAAGCGTACGGATGTGCGAACCATCGACGTCGGCATCGGTCATGATGATGATGTTGTGGTAACGCAATTTGTCTGGGTTGTACTCGTCTCGACCGATACCACAGCCTAGAGCGGTGATCAGCGTTGCGACTTCTTGTGAAGACAGCATCTTGTCAAAACGCGCTTTTTCGACGTTCAGAATCTTACCTTTCAGTGGCAAGATGGCTTGGTTCTTACGGTTACGACCCTGCTTGGCACTACCGCCCGCAGAGTCACCCTCCACAATGTAGAGTTCAGAAAGCGCAGGGTCTTTCTCTTGGCAATCCGCCAGTTTACCCGGAAGCCCCGCAAGGTCGAGTGCGCCTTTACGACGTGTCATTTCACGTGCTTTACGCGCCGCTTCACGGGCACGAGCTGCATCGATGATTTTGGAACAGACTGTTTTCGCTTCGTTCGGGTTTTCAACGAGGAACTCTTGCAGTTTCTCGCCCATTGCAGATTCTACCGCTGACTTCACTTCTGAAGACACTAGCTTGTCTTTGGTCTGGCTTGAGAACTTAGGGTCCGGCACTTTCACCGAGATAACTGCCGTCAGACCTTCACGAGCATCATCACCGGACGTCGCTGCTTTGGCTTTCTTCGAGAACCCTTCTTTATCCATGAAGCTGTTTAAAGTACGAGTCAGCGCTGCACGGAAACCTGCAAGGTGAGTACCGCCATCGCGCTGAGGGATGTTGTTAGTAAAACAGTAGATGTTTTCCTGGAAGCCGTCGTTCCATTGCATCGCAACTTCAACGGTGATGCCGTCTTCGCGCTCAGAGTCAAAGTGGAAAATCTTTTGGATGATCGGTGTTTTGTTGGTATTTAGATGCTCAACAAAGGCTTGAATACCCCCTTCAAACATGAAGTGGTCGTTCTTATCTTCTTCACGCTCATCAACCAGTTTGATTGAAACACCCGAGTTCAGGAAAGAAAGCTCACGCAGACGTTTCGCCAGGATGTCGTAGTGGAATTCCACATTAGAGAAAGTGTCTTCACTTGGCCAGAAACGGATTTGGGTACCGGTTTTATCAGTATCACCAATCACTGACAATGGCGCTTGTGGCTCACCGTGGTGGTAAGTTTGAGTATGAATTTGACCGCCGCGATGGATGGTAAGCGTCACCTGCTTAGACAGGGCGTTTACTACCGAAACACCTACCCCGTGAAGACCGCCTGATACTTTGTATGAGTTGTCGTCGAACTTACCACCAGCGTGAAGAACCGTCATGATCACTTCAGCCGCGGATACGTTTTCTTCTGGGTGCATTTCCGTTGGGATACCACGACCATCGTCGCTAACGGATACCGAGTTATCCTCATGAATCGTCACAATGATGTCTTTACAGTGACCCGCCAACGCTTCATCAATGGAGTTGTCCACCACCTCAAAGACCATGTGGTGCAAACCGGTGCCATCGTCTGTATCGCCGATGTACATACCCGGACGCTTACGTACCGCATCCAGACCCTTCAGTACCTTAATACTCGATGAATCGTAATTTTCAGACATGAGTTACTCTCTTTTTATCCTTGCTCTATCGTACCGTGTTCCACATGAAACATTTTGCCATTTTCGTCGAGCATATCAACGATTTGACTCTCAGTAATAGAACTTACAAATACTTGTGCCCCCGTCGCTTTTAAGCAGTCGGCTAACCGCTGGCGACGTTGGCTATCTAATTCAGAAGCAAAATCATCTATCAGGTAGATACACTGCTTTCCGGTCATTTCAGTCAAATGCTGCCCCTGCGCGACTCTTAGCGCACACACCATGAGTTTCAGTTGACCGCGTGACAGAACGTCTTCTACAGGCGTCCCATTCACTTTGATTCTTAAATCTGCCTTGTTGGGTCCACTAAAGGTGTACCCGAGTGACTGATCGCGTTCGAAGTTGTTTTCGAGGATATCCTGATAGGGGGTATCTTTGTCCCACCCACGATAATACTTCAATTGGATATCAAATTCTGGCAAAAATGTGCGACAGATTTCCTCCGCCACTTTTGCCATGTTTTCAACGTATTCTTTGCGCCAGTGGCTGATGTTTTCAGCCAACGTTGCCATCTGCTGATCCCAGTAGCTGAGCTCCCGGTAATGAGTAGCAGTTTTCAACAGCGCATTACGCTGTTTGTTGAGCCTTTTAAATCGCCCCCATGCATCGTAAAAATGGGGTTCAGTGTGAAACACGCCCCAGTCGATAAACGCACGTCGAAACTTGGGTCCGTCTGTGAGCAATTCAAACCCTTCAGGATGTATCAGTTGCAACGGCAAAACCTGAGCTAGCTGCGCCAGTTTTTGTCCGGACTCACCGCCTATTTTAACCTCTGTAGAGCCATCGCGCTGCTTATTAATCCCAATCGGAAGCTCAAATTGATCCGGGTTCAAAAAACGCCCGTGAACAAAGAGTTCATCGCACTCGTTTTGGATAACTCGACCCGTGAGTGAGCTCTTGAATGAACGACCATGACCAAGCAGATAGATGGCTTCCAGCACACTGGTTTTGCCACTGCCGTTCGGTCCCACAAGAAAATTAAAGCCTGGTGACAGTTCGACATCACAGGCTTCAATATTACGAAATTGCTGAACAATCAGTCTGGTGAGTGGCATCTGCCGAATCCATTACAGACGAATTGGCATAACCACGTACATGGCACTGTCGTCTTCGGCATTCTCAATCAACGCACTGGCATTGGCGTCAGACATGGAAATACGGACCTGATCACAACGCAACGTGTTCAATACATCCAACACGTAACTCACGTTGAAGCCGATTTCTAAGTCGTCCCCCTGGAACGAGACGTCCAACATCTCTTCCGCTTCTTCCTGCTCAGGGTTATTGGCCGTAATGCGCATTTCACTGCCATTAAAATTCACACGAACGCCGCGGAATTTCTCATTCGACAGAATCGCCGCACGTGAGAAGGCACTTTTCAGTTCTTCACACGGGGCTTCGAGTGTTTTGTTACTGCTTTGTGGCATCACACGTCGGTAGTCAGGGAATCGACCATCCACCAGCTTCGACGTGAAGGTAAAGTTATTCACAGCGGCACGCAGGTTAGCGCTGCCAATTTGCAGCGTCACTTCCGCTTCAGGGGCATCGAGCAGCTTCACCAGCTCCTGAACACCTTTGCGTGGCAAGATAATCTGCTGGTTTGGCAGCTCCGAAGCGAGCTGGGTTTGAGATACCGCCATACGGTGTCCGTCTGTGGCAACTGAACGCAGTGTCGTACCTTCGATTTCAAACAGCATGCCGTTGAGGTAATAGCGAACGTCTTGGTTCGCCATAGAGAATTGGGTTTTCTCGATCAGGCTACGTAGCTCTTGCTGCGACAGCGTAATATCGGCTTCGCTTTGCCAGTCTTCAATGTTTGGAAAATCACTGGCTGGCAGAGTAGAAAGTGAGAAACGGCTGCGACCTGAGCGTACTTGTACGCGATCAGCTTCCATCACTACAGTGATGATCGCATTGTCTGGCAGACCACGGCAGATATCCAAGAATTTACGGGAAGGCACTGTAGTGCTGCCGGCTTCAAATTCCCCTTCCAACGCGACATTGGCCACCAGCTCTACTTCAAGATCAGTCGCCGTCATTGCCAGCTGACCGTTTTCTACTTTCAGCAGAAGGTTACCCAGAATTGGTAACGTGGGACGTCCACCCAGAGCGCCAGAGACTTGTTGTAATGGTTTGATCAGATGGCTGCGTTCGATGGTAAATTTCATTGGTATCTCTTTGCCTTATGACGATAAGGTTCTAATTAGGTTTGAGTAGTCTTCTTTTATATCATGGCTCTCTTCACGAAGCTGCTCTATCTTGCGACAAGCGTGCAGTACCGTGGTGTGGTCGCGACCACCAAACGCATCACCAATTTCAGGCAAGCTGTGGTTAGTGAGCTCTTTAGACAAAGCCATAGCCAATTGGCGAGGACGCGCAACCGAGCGAGAGCGGCGCTTAGACAACAGATCGGCCACTTTAATTTTATAGTACTCGGCGACGGTTTTTTGAATATTGTCGATGGTGACCAGTTTTTCCTGAAGCGCAAGCAAATCGCGCAGCGCTTCACGAACGAAATCAATGGTGATCGGGCGACCAGTAAAGTTCGCGTTGGCAATGACACGGTTCAGCGCCCCTTCCAGTTCACGAACATTAGAGCGTAAACGCTTCGCAATGAAGAACGCCACTTCATCGGCAAGATGAATTTGGTGATCTTCCGCTTTCTTCATCAAGATCGCCACACGGGTTTCCAGCTCTGGTGGTTCAATCGCAACGGTTAAGCCCCAGCCGAAACGAGATTTAAGACGATCTTCTACGCCGTTGATCTCTTTCGGGTAGCGATCAGAAGTCAGGATGATTTGCTGATTGCCTTCCAGCAATGCGTTAAAGGTATGGAAAAACTCTTCCTGGGAGCGCTCTTTATTGGCAAAGAATTGGATGTCATCAATCAGCAATGCATCCACGCTGCGGTAATAACGTTTGAACTCTTCAATGGCGTTATTTTGTAGGGCTTTTACCATGTCCTGAACGAATCGTTCAGAGTGCATGTACACCACTTTCGCATTGGGCTTGTTATCCACAATGGCATTGCCAACCGCATGCAACAGGTGGGTTTTACCTAAACCTGTGCCACCGTATAGGAAAAGCGGGTTGTATGCGGCGCCCGGATTATCAGCAACCTGACGCGCAGCTGCCAAACCTAACTGGTTCGACTTACCTTCAACGAAGTTATTGAATTTATGTTTAATGTTGACGTTTGAGCGATGGTTGATGTCCACCACTTCGCTGTCATTTTCCCAGGTTTTGTGCACGGGCTTGCGCGCCTGAAGCTGCGCCGGAGCCGAGGTTTCTGCCGCTACATCTGCTTGAGAGCGGGTCGCCTGAGCTGGTGCGGAAACACGTCGACTGCCGACTTCAAATCGAAGGCTAGGTACATCGTTACCACAAAATTGCAGAAGCAGGCGATTGATGTTGTCGAAATATTTATCGCGCACCCAGTCGAGTACAAAACGGTTTGGGGCGAATAAAGTCAGGGTATTGTCATTGAGCTCCGCCTGAAGCGGTCTTACCCACATGCTGAATTCAGTCGATGGTAGCTCTTCTTGTAGCTGTTGCAGACACTGCAACCAAAGCGAAGATGACACGTTGCCCTCACTCTTATAATCATTCTTTGGAAAAGGTTGGTAATTCTAGCGCTCTGT